>OZ241364.1:0-3816546 GCA_965200635.1 Solirubrobacterales bacterium
GGTAGCTCACCCCCACCCCGACCGCCGTCACCACCGCGGCGGTGATCGCGATCGGGAACATCGCCGCGGCGAAGCTCGCGCCGCTGCCGCCGTGGCCGGCGTCGAGGACGAGGAGGTTGGTCAAGTTCGAGCCGGGCAGGAAGAGCGAGGAGGCGTTGGCCATGAAGACGCAGCCGTAGAGGAACGGCTCGATCGACACGCGGCGCCGGCGGGCGGCGAAGACCAGCACCGGGGTGAGGAAGACGACCGCGGTGTCGAGGTTGAGGACGGCGGTGACGACGGCGACGAGGAGGAGCGCCGCGCCGAGCAGGGCGACGCCGCCGCCGGGCAGGCTCTGCAGCCGTGCGCCGCCCCAGGCGAAAAGGCCGTCGCGGTTGGCGAGCAGGCCGATCAGGAGCAGCCCCGCGATCAAGACGAAAGGGGGCCAGGACTGTTCGAGCGCCGCGGACACGGCGGAGCTTCTACCCGATGCGGGCTAGCCTTGCTCCGGTGAGCGCGCGACCCGACGACCCCGACGCCCTGGTGGCGGCCGAACTGGCGGAGCTGGAGGAACTTGCCGCGGGCCTGCCGGCGGACGAGGTCGACGGCGTGCCGCCGGTCGGGGGACCGCAGGAATGGGAGTGACGGCGGGCTCCGCGGAGGCGCGGGTCGAGGCGGCGATCGCCGCGACGAAGCGGCTGAACCCGACCCTGCGCGCCTACCTCCACGTCGACCTCGAAGGCGCGCGCGCCGAAGCCGCGGAGGTCGAGGCGCTCGAGGCGGCAGGCGCGCGGCCGGGGGCCCTCGCCGGGATGCCGGTGTGCGTCAAGGACATCGTCGACGTCGCCGGGATGCCGACCACGGCCGGCGGCGCCGACTGGGTCCGCCACCCCGAGGAGGACGCGACGGTGGTGGCGCGGCTGCGCGCGGCCGGCGCGGTCGTCGTCGGCAAGGGCAACACCAACGAGTTCGCCTGCGGCATCGACGGCCGCAACCCGCACAAGGGTGACTGCCGCAATCCCTGGGACCCGGCGCGGCTCACCGGCGGGTCGAGCTCCGGCCCGGCGGCGGCGGTCGCCGCGGGCATGGCCGAAGGCGCCGTCGGGTCGGACACCAGCGGCTCGATCCGCGTCCCGGCCGCCCTCTGCGGCGTCGTCGGGATCCGCCCCACGCGCGGGCTCGTCCCCGCCGAGGGGGTGGTGCCGCTCGCCTGGAGCCTCGACGCGGTCGGCCCGCTCGCCCGCGATGTCGCGGGCGCGGCGCTGCTGCTCGACGTGCTCGCCGGCCGCCCCCCGGCGCCGGCGCCGCGGCCCGAGGTCGCCGGGCTGCGCCTCGGGGTGGCGACCTCGCTGATGGGCCTTGCCGACGGCCCGGTCGCCGACGCGCTCGGCGACGCCATCGAGGGCCTCCGCGAGGCCGGCGCCGCGGTCGGCGAGCGCGAGATCCCCGACCTCGGGCGGGCGACGGCGATCCACCGGATCGTCCAGGCCTGCGAGGTGGCCGCCGTGCACGCGCCCTGGTTCGAGCGCCAGCGGGACCGCTACGCGCCCGAGGTCCGGGCACGGATCGAGGCCGGCTACGGAGTCCCCGCCGAGACCTACCTGCGCGCCCAGCGCCACCGCCGGCTCTTCACCCGCGCGTTCGCCGCCGCGATGGACGGCCTCGACGCGATCCTCGCGCCCGCCTCCCCGGTGCTCGCGCCGCCGCTCGAGGCCGAGGAGGTCGCGGTCGGCGACGGGCGCCGCCCGGTCCGTGCCGCGCTCCTCTCCTGCGCCGCCCCGCTCAGCCAGCTCGACTGCCCGATGGTGGTGGTCCCGGCCGGCGTCCGCGAGGGGCTGCCGGTCGGCCTGCAGCTGATCGGCCGGCCCGGCTCCGAGGCGCTCCTGCTGCGGATCGCCGCGGCGGTCGAGTCGAACGTCGGGCCAATCCGCGCGCCGTCCTTGTAGGGTCAAAAGTAAGTATGAGAGTGCTGATCCTCACCGATGACCCGGCCGCCGACACCAAGCTCCACGAGCCGCTCGAGGAGATCGCCGGCGGCGAGGATCTCGAGGTGAAAGTGGTCGCGCCGCTCCGTCCGGCGTCGACGCTCGACCTCGTCACCGGCGAGATCGACGAGGCCAAGGAAGGCGCCGAAGAGCGCGCCCAGCAGACCGCCGACGCGAGCGAGAAGTCCGAGGCCGTCACCAGTGCCGACGCCGACGTCGGCGACGCCGATCAGCTGCTGGCGATCGGCGACGCGCTGGCCGAGTTCGAAGCCGAGCACATCGTGCTCGTCGATCCCGATGACGAGGAGCTGGCCGCCGCCGCCCGCGAGCGCTTCGGCCTCCCCGTCACCGAGATCTCCGCCGGCTGAGGCGACGTGGGGGCGCCTCGCGGCGTCCTCGGTCGCTTACCTCGGGTCACGCACCTGAGTGCGCTCCCCCGGCCCCGCCGCACTCAGGCGGCGGCGGTCTCACCCGTCGAGGTCGAGGCCGTGGCGCCTTCCTCGGCCGCCTCGCGCAGCTTGTCGAGCGAGCGGCGCAGGAGCCGGGAGATGTGCATCTGCGAGCAGCCGATCCGCAGGGCGATCTCGGTCTGCGGCAGTTCCTCGTCGAAGCGCAGGTGGAGCACTTCGCGTTCGCGCTCGCCGAGGACCGGCAGCACCGCCTCCATCGCGATCCGGTCCTCGACCAGGTCGAAGTTGCCGTCGGGACGGCCGACCCACTCGGCGCCAGAGGCGTCCTCGGGGTCCTCGCCGACCGGCGGCGCATCGAGCGAGAGCGGCTTGCGGTTGTGCTTGGCCTCGAGCACCTCGAGCACCTCCGCGGCCTGGAGCCCGACCGCCTCGGCAAGTTCCTCGACCGACGGCGGGCGGCCCTTCTCGAGGGTCAGCTTCTCGGACGCCTTCTCGACTTCGCCCATGCGGTCGTGGACCGAGCGCGGGACGCGCACGGTCCAGACCTTGTCGCGGAAGTAGCGCTTCAGCTCACCGAGGATGGTCGGCTTGGCGAAGCCGGCGAATGGCGTACCGCGGCTCGCGTCGAAGCGGTCGACCGCGTTCAGCAGCCCGAGGCTGGCGACCTGGAGCAGATCGTCATAGGGCTCCGAGACGCCCGCGTAGCGACTCGCCATCCGGCGCGCCATCGGCATGTACAGCTCGATCAGTTCGGCCCGCGCCGACTGGTCGCGGTTCCCGCTGAACTGTCGCCAGAGCTCCCGCTCCGAAATTCGACTGCGAGACTCGTCGCCCATTGCGCTCATCACTTCTCCTATCCAGATGCCTCGGGAAACCTACGGTGCTACCGATCCCGCCCATAGGCTCTGTGGAGAAGCGTGCGGGAATCGGCCGATATAGACAGGCTCTGCCGTCCCGACTGGCCTACCCACCTACCTGAATCCGTAATCCAGCTTTTCAGAAAGTTGGGTTCAGCTTTTTGGAGCACGAAAAAACGACCGGGGGGACGCTCGTCGCCTGCCGCGCGCGTAGCCTTCGCGCTCAGAAGCTCGGTTGCGTCGCCTTTGAGACGGCTGCCCCACGCGGCTTCCGGCGGGGCGCCTGTCTCTCCCGGTCGCAAGAGGCAATTTACCTCCCGTCGCCGGGAGCGCAAGGGGGCTCGTGGAACCGAATCCGCAAAACCCGCGAAGTTGCGATCAGTCCGTGATCGGGACGTAGCCCGGGAGCTCGCGGACGCGCTCCAGCCACGCCGAGATCGCGCCGAAGCGGTCCATCTCGAAGCCGCCCTCGTGGGCGACGTGCGTGTAGGCGTAAAGCGCCAGGTCGGCCACCGTCGCTCCCTCGCCGACGAAGAACCTGCGCCCCTCCAGGTGGCGCTCCATCGCCTCGAGCGCCCGGTAGCCGCCCTCCAACTTCGCCGCCACCTGCCGCGGGTCGCCCGCGATCCCGACCTCGGCCCAGAAGCGCAGCACCGCGATATTCGGCTCGTGGCTGTACTGCTCGAAGAACATCCACTGCAGCACCTGCGCCCGCGCGTACCGATCCCCCGGCAGGTACTCGGTCCCCTCCGCGAAGTACACGAGGATTGCGTCGGACTCCGCCAACGGCCGCCCGTCGTCCAACACCAACGTCGGCACCCGCAGCCCGGGGTTCAGGTCGCCCAGCACCTCCTGCCGATCCGACCGATCGACCACGTCGACCTCCCGCCGCTCGTACTCGACGCCGAGCAGCGAGAACAGCAACCGCACCTTGAAGCAGTTCCCCGAGATCGGGTTGTCGTAGAGCAACACGCGCGCAGCCTACCCGGCGTTTTGCGGGTGACGAAAGTCAGGCACGGGGGCGGGCCTTTGGCGAACGTGGTCATTGGCCGTATAGAAAACTGATTATTTGGCTTCGAAACTGGAGAGAGGAACGATGGCAACGGTAGTTCAGAACATTCACCCCAGCCGAACTGATCGGTCGCTTCCGCGGAGAAATCTTCGCCGCGGACCCTGGCTATCCGGAAGTCCTCCTCTTCAAAGTTCGGGATGGCAACGGCGGCCAGTGGTGGTTCTCAACCAACTACGCCGAGTACTCGCCTTCCGACCCGGACCTCCTCCTCGGGAAAACGGTCGCCGCGGCGGAAATCCATCCGAGCGGAGGTCTGACGGTGAGCTTCTCCGACGGCTCCTGCCTGGAGGTGCGTCCCATTCCTTTGCCATCAGGAGATTCGGGGGAGGACCTCGAGACCTGGGACCTCATCGCTCCAGATGGACTGGTGGTCATCTACGGGCCGGGGGAACGGTGGACGCTGGAAGAACTCGGACGCCCGCCCGGCAGCTTCAGAGCACCAGGCCCACCGGCTCCTCCAGCAGCCGTCTGACCTCGGCGAGGAACTCGGCTCCTTCGGCGCCGTCGAGCCCTCGGCGGAGGTCTCCTTGATCCGGGCGCGGGCGGCGACGGCGGCCGACATGTCGACCTCCGAGGTGAGTGCGGCGCGGTCGCCTTTGACTCCGCCATGCGGCGGGCAACGACCTGCTGGAGCCTGGTCGGCTCGATGGTCTGGACGGTGCCCTTGGCGGTCTCGGTCTCCGTCGGCTGTTCCTTTTGCGCCTGCGGGGCCGAAAAGGAACGGCTGGGCGCGGGTTCAGCGGCCTCCACATCGCGCTTGACGATCCGTCCCGCCGGTCCGGAGCCGGAGGGGCCCGCCAAGTCGACGCCCAGCTCGACCCCGGCCCGAACCCTTGCCATCAGCCGAAGGGGGGACCGTCGCTGAGGAAGCTTTAGCTACCGGAGGCGACGGTGGGTCCACTGCTCGGGACCCGGACGACAATGGTCAGACCGCCGACGGTGGCTGGACCCTGAAGTAGGACGAACGCGGGGCCCGCGGCGCCCATGGCTAAGGCCCATAGTCGATAGACTAATTGTGTTAGCCCAACTTCCAGGAGGTCTCATGCCCGTCAACCGCGTCTCTCGCTTCGGCTTCGTCAACTGCTACCTGGTCGAGGAGGAGGACGGCCTGACGCTGATCGACACGATGATTCCGCGCAGCGCGAAGACGATCCTCGCGGCGGCGGAGAGGATGGGGAAGCCGATCACGACGATCCTCCTCACCCACGCGCACGGCGACCACGTCGGCTCGGTCGACCAGCTGCACAAGGCGCTGCCCGAGGCGGCACTGGTGATCTCCGCGCGCGACGCCCGTTATCTCGACAAGGTGATGACGCTCGAGCCCGGCGAGCCGCAGGCGAAGCTGCGCGGCAGCTGGCCCGGCACGGAGACGAAGCCGACCCGGACCGTCGCGCCCGGCGATCGGGTCGGGTCGCTCGAGGTGCTCGCCTCCCCCGGCCACACGCCCGGCCACGTCTCCTTGTTCGACCCCCGGGACCGCACGCTCTACACCGGCGACGCGTACTCGACTCTCGGCGGCGTCGCGACCGCGGCGAAGGGCCACCCCTGGTTCCCACTCGTCGGGGCCGCGACCTGGCACAAGCCGACCGCGCTCGGGAGCGCCAAGGCGCTGCGGGCGCTGGAGCCGGCGCGGATCGCCCCCGGGCACGGCAAGGTCGTCGAGTCCCCCGGCGCCGCGATGGACGCCGCGATCAAGCGCGCCGCTTGAGCGCCGCGAAGCCGCGCGACCGGGGGTCGAAGGGCCTCGACGCGAGCGCGGTCGTCGCGGCGGCCGGGCGGATCGCGGACGCCGAGGGCCCCGAGGCGGCGACGATCTCGCGCGTCGCCGCCGAGCTCGACGTTCGTCCCCCCTCCCTCTACAACCACGTGGCGAACCACGCGGCGCTGATGCGACTGCTCGCGATCGAGTCGGTCGAGGAGCTCGCCGCGGTGATCGCCGGCGCCGCGGTGGGTCGCTCCCGCGACGACGCGGTCCGCTCGGTCGCGGCCGCCGTGCGCGCCTACGCGCTCGAGCACCCCGGGCGCTACGCGGCGACGGTCCACGCGCCGGACCCCGGCGACGGGGAGGGGCTGAGCGCCGCGGCCGCCGCGGTCACTCCCCTGGCGGCGATCATCGCCGGTTGGGGCATCGAGGGCGACGACGCCATCCACATGGTCCGCGTGCTCCGCTCCGGACTGCATGGCTTCGTCGACATCGAGACGAGCGGCGGCTTCGGCCTGCCGCTGGACCTCGACCGCTCCTTCGAGCTCCTGGTCGACGGGCTCGTCGCCGCGATCGCCGCTCAGGCGGAGAAGGCGTCGTAGGCGGCCGCGGTGGCGGCGCCGTAGACGAGGTGGAAGCCGAGGTCCCGGGCGAGCGCCGCCGGGGACTGCTTCCACGGGGGTGGGGCGATGCCGAGCGCGGGGAGCTCGGCCAGGCTCGCGAGCCAGACGCCCGCGCCGAAGGCCGCGCCCTTCGCCGGTCCGGGCGGTCCGCCGCGTCCGAGGGCGAGGCCGAAGGGCAGTCCCCAACCGGTGCCGTAGAGAGCATGCATCGCGGCGTTCAGCGCCGGCCGCTGCTCCTTCCCCACCGTCACGCCGAAGTGCCCGAGGATCCGCTCCCCCACTTCCCGCGGCGCATCCGATTCTTCGCCGCCGCCCAGTCCGTAGACCCACTTCTGCGCCGAGGTCATCGCCGCCGTCCCCACGGCCCCGGCCGCGAGTCCAAAGCCGGCCGCGGCGAGCACCCCACGTTGATGGGCCGAAAACCCACCTATATCAGCGGTTTTCGGCCCGTCAACATCGGGGCGCGGCTCGGTGGAGGCGGCGGCGGCGAGACCGGCGGTGGCGAGGTCCTCGGGGATCGCGCAGGCGACGTCGGGGATGCCGGTGCGGCTGACGATCTGGGACCGCAGGAGTTGGGACGGGTAGGTCGCGGCGAGCGCGAAGGTCGCGCCGACGCGGGCCCCGCGGGCGCCGCCGCTGACCCGGCCGCTCACCGCTCCGGAGACGACGCGGCCGACGAGGCCGGGGCCTTCGACCCGCGGCGGCGCCATCGGCAGCTTGTCGCCGACCAGCTCGCCCGCGGCGAGCACCGGCAGCGCGAACTTCGCGACCTTGCCGAGCCGCCCACGCAGCGCCAGCGCCGCCGGGGCGAGGAAGGTGCGCGGGCCGCTTGCCGCACCGAGCGCGGCGGCGCGACGGAGCCGGGCGGCCTCGAGGCTCATCCCGCCTCGCCGCCCTCGGCCAGCCGGCGCTCGACCGAGCTGACCTTGTCGTCGAGCGTCTGCTCGGGGCGGTCGCGGCGCTCGTCGAGCTTCAGCACCGTGTAGACGCGCGGCAACCCGAGCTCGAACGGCACCGCGTGCAGCTCGCCGACGACGGCGAGGATGTTCTCGGTCGATCCTTCGAGGGAGGTGCCCATCGCGTGCATCCGATACCCGACCCGGTCCTGCTCGGCCAGCTTGCGCTGGATCGCGGCGATGTAGGCGCCCGCGCTCGGGTCCGGTCGTCCCAGCCCGATCACGGTGAGGTCGGCGGTGGCCATGAGGTCAGCCTAGAGATCTCGGGTCGGCGCGTCCGGATTGAAAGGATGGGACGCGATGCCGGATCCTGGACACGTGCGCCGCGAGGTAGTGCTCGCGATCTGCTGCTTGAGCATCCTGATCGTCGGCCTCGACGTGACGATCCTGAACGTCGCGCTGCCCGCGATCCAACGCGACTTCGGCGCCTCCGTCTCCGGCGCGCAGTGGACGATCGACGCCTACACGCTGGTGATCGCCTGCCTCCTGATGCTGTCGGGCTCGATGGGCGACCGGCTCGGGCGGCGGCGCACCTTTCAGGTCGGGCTGACGATCTTCACCGTCGGCTCGGGCCTCTGCAGCATCGCCCCCGGCCTCGGCTGGCTGATCGCCTTCCGCGCCGTGCAGGCGGTCGGCGGCAGCATGCTGAACCCGGTCGCGATGTCGATCGTCACCAACGTCTTCACCGAGCCGAAGGACCGGGCGCGGGCGATCGGCTGGTGGGGCGGCGTCGCCGGCATCAGCATCGCCGCGGGCCCGTTGATCGGCGGCCTCCTGGTGCAGACGATCGACTGGCGGTCGGTCTTCTGGATCAACATCCCGGTCGGCATCGCGGCGATCGTCCTGACGCAGAAATTCGTCCCCGAATCGAAGGCGCCGCACCCACGACGGGTCGACCCCGGCGGGCAGCTGCTGATGGTCGCCACCCTCGGCCTCCTCGTCTTCGGGATCATCGAGGCGCCGAACCACGGCTGGGGCTCGGGCCTGATCCTCGCCTGCTTCGCCGGAGCCGCGGCCGCCCTCATCGGGCTGATCTTCTGGGAGAGCCGCCACCCCGAGCCGCTGATCGACCTGCGCTTCTTCCGCTCGCCGCCGTTCAGCGGCGCGGCGATCGTCTCGATCTGCTCCTTCATCTCCTTGGGCGGGTTCCTCTTCCTGAACACCCTCTACCTACAGGACGTCCGCGGCTACTCGGCCCTGCACGCCGGCGTCGCGATCCTGCCGGCGGCCGTCCTGATGATGATCTTCTCGCCGCTCTCGGGACGGCTGGTCGCCCACCGCGGCCCGCGACCGTCGCTGGTCATCGGCGGCACCGCGACCCTGCTCGCGGGACTGGTCTCGGCGATCCCCGCCGGCGAGCCGAGCGACCTGCGCCTCTTCCTCGGCTTCGCGCTGCTCGGCACCGGCCTCGGCTGGGTGAACGCGGCGATCACCAACACCGCCGTTGCCGGCATGCCGCGCGAGCAGGCCGGCGTCGCCGCCGCGGTCGCCTCAACCTCACGCCAGCTCGGCTCGGCGCTCGGTGTCGCGATCATCGGCTCGGTCATCGCCGACCACGTGACCACGGTCGCCGCGGGCCCCGCCTTCACCTCGGCCCAGCGGGTGAGCTGGGCGATCATCGCCGTCTGCGGCCTGGTCGCGCTGAGCGTCGGTGGCCTCACCACCGGCGCCTGGGGACGACGGCGGGCGAAGGCGAACGCCGAGCGCATGCGGGCGAGCGCGAAGCGCGCCGAGGAAGCGCCGGTCCCCTCGCTCGCGTCCTGAACGCGAAACGGCCGGGTCGTCGAACCATCGTCGACGACCCGGCCGTGGCTCGGCAGGGACTGAAGGTGGGCGGGCGTCCCGCCCGCGCCCGGTGAGTCGGCCGCTCGCGAGGAGCGAGGCCGGAGGAGAGCCCGAGGCCCTCCCTCCGCGACGCCGACGTCCCTGTCGGCGTGACCGCTTACCGCGGCCGAGCTATTTTTTCGTGCTTTTTTTCCCGCTTTTTTTCGCCGCTTTCGATTTCGTTTTCGCTTTCGATTTGGCGGCGGGTTTTTTCACCGATTTAGCTTTCGCCGTTTTGGCTTTTGCTTTCGGTTTCGCTTTGGCTTTCGATTTAGCCGCGGCTTTCGGTTTGGCTTTCCCTGACGTGCTTTTTTTGGTCCGGGTGGCCGCCGGTTTTTTGGCGACTTTTTTCGCTTTTGCTTTTGCTTTCGTCGCCGTTTTTTTCACGGCTTTCGTTGCTTTTTTGGCGGCGACTTTCGCCGTTTTTTTCGCGCCTTTAGCCGGCGCTTTTTTGCTTTTTTTCGAGCTCGTCGCCGCCGCTTTTTTCGCGGCAGGTTTCCGAGTCGATTTCGTCTGTTTTGGCATACCTAGCTCCTTGAGTCTCCGGGGGCGGTCGCACCGTAACCGTTCGGTCGGCGGAATGTGGCTTGCGGAGCCAAGTTGACGTGATCCGCCCGCGGGTTCCGCGCGTCTCTTTTCGTAACCGGAGTAAGCGCTTCTCTTTATCGAAGTTGTAACTCCGTTTATCCGTGATATCGCCCCCTGGAGAACGAAGGGCGCAAAGCCAGTGCTGGAGCCAGATCGGCGATGTCGGCGAACCGCCGGTCCGCCGCGGTCCGCGGTCGCCGCCTAAGATCGCACCGTGCCCTCCGTCCTCATCCCCACGCGCTTCAACGGACCGCCCGCGAGCGGGCAGGGCGGCTACGCGGCGGGCGCGGTCGCCGCCTACCTCGACGGCCCGGCGGCGGTGTCGCTGCGCCGACCGGTCCCGCTGGACGAGGAGTTGGAGGTGCGGATCGAGCGCGGACAGGCCGACCTGCGCGGGGACGCCGAGCGGGCCGGCGGCGTCGACCACATCGCGGCACGCGCCTACGATGCCGCCGGGGAGCTCGTGATCGAGGCCATCGCCGCGCCGCCGCTGGCGCGTTGGGACGCCCCGCCGGTGAGCCTCGCCGAAGCGCGGGCGGCGGCAACTCGGTTCACCTCACCCGCCGAAGGCACCTTCGACCACTGCTTCGTCTGCGGCCGCGCCCGCCACGACGACGGCTTCGGCATCTTCCTCGGCCCGGTCGAGGGCACCGACCTCGTCGCCGCGCCTTGGACCCCGCCCGACTGGTCCGCCGACGCCGACGGCAAGGTGCTGGCGGAGTTCGTCTGGGCGGCGCTCGACTGCCCCGGTTACTTCGCCGCCTTCGGCATCGAGGGGACGCTCGCCTACCTCGCCCGCCAACAGTCCGAGCTGCTGCGGCCGATCCACCTCGGCGTCGAGTACGTCGCGGTCGGCCGGCCGCTCGGCCGTGACGGCCGCAAGGGCTTCGCCGCGACCGCGATCCTCGACCCCGACGGCGCGGTGCTCGCCCACAGCGAGCAGCTCCTGATCGCTCCCCGCGAGGCGATGTCACACAAATAGGGCGCGTTTCGTCCTCCTTTCAGAGACCGACGAAAGGAGACGAACATGGCAGAGGGATATCCGGCGGAGCGTTTCTCGATCGCCGCCGTCGCACCGAAGCAGGCAGCGGCGCTGATCCGCTTCGGCCACCACCCCGACCGCGACGCGAAGGCCCGCGGCGAGGAGGACGCGCGCCTCTACGGCCTCGACGCCTGGCACGAGTCGCCGCTGTACGGCGAGCGCGAGCGCGCCGCCCTGGCGCTGTGCGAGACGGTGACGCGCATCGACCGCGCGGGCGTCCCCGACGACGTCTGGGCGGAGGCGCAACGGCACTTCGACCAGGGCGAGCTCGCCGGGCTCCTCTGCGCGATCGCCGCGATCAACGCCTGGAACCGGCTGTCGATCGCGACCCGCGCGCTGCCGGGGGACTACTCGCCGGCCGATCGCGAGGCGGCGGGGACGGTGGCGACGGGATGACCGTCGCGGTCGTCGGGGGGACCGGGACCGTGGGCTCGCTCGTCGTCGCCGAGCTGCTCGGGCGCGGCGAGCGGGTCGCGGTGCTCAGCCGCAATCCGGCGAACGTCCCGGCGGGGGCCGAGCACCACCGTGTCGACCTGACCAGCGGCGAGGGCCTCGACCTCGCGCTCGACGGCGTGCGCGCGGTGGTCGACGCCGCCAACTCGCAGAAGGGCGCCGAGGAGACGCTGGTCGAGGGCACGCGGCGGCTGGCGGAGGCGGGCGCCCGCGCCGGGGTCGCCAACCACGTGACGGTCTCGATCGTCGGCATCGACCGGGTGCCGCTGTCCTATTACAAGGTGAAGCTCGCCCAGGAGGCGGCGCTCGCCGCGAGCGACGTGCCCTGGACGCTCCTGCGCGCGACGCAGTTCCACCAGTTCCTCGACGCGGCCTTCGCGGCGGCGGCGCGATTCGGGGTACGGCCGACCGGGACGGCGCAGGTGCAGCCGGTCGACCCGACGGTGGTCGCCGCGCGCCTCGCCGAAGCGGCGCTCTCGCCGGCCGCCGGCCGCCTCTCCGACATCGGCGGCCCGAAGGTGCAGACGCTCACCGAGCTGAGCGCGACCTGGGCCGTGGCCAGGGACAAACGCAGGCTCCCGCTCCGGGTCCCGGCCCTGGGGAAGACGGGCAGGGCACTCGCCGCGGGCGGGCTCTGCGACGAGCGGGCGGCGGTGCCCGGCGAGGGCTTCGCGGAATGGCTCGCCCATGCCTGACCTCGCGGTCGAATTCGAGGCGCTCCGCCCGCAGCTGACCCGGGTCGCCTACGGGATCCTCGGCACCGTCGCCGAAGCCGAAGACGTCGTCCAGGAGGCGTGGCTGCGGCTCGGCCGCGCCGACCCCGACGAGATCGAGGACCTGCGCGCCTGGCTGACCACGGTGGTCGGCCGGCTCGCCCTCGACGCGCTCGGGAGCGCCCGCCGGCGGCGCGAGAGCTACGTCGGCGAGTGGCTCCCCGAGCCCGTGGTCGAGGAGTACGACGCCGAGGAGAACCCGACGCTCGACGAGTCGGTGTCGACCGCGCTCCTCGTCGTGCTCGAGCGCCTCTCCCCCGCCGAGCGCACCGCGTTCCTCCTCCACGACGTCTTCGACCTCCCGTTCGAGAAGGTCGCCGCGGTCGTCGGCCGCTCGCCCGCCGCGGTGCGGCAGCTCGCCTCGCGGGCGCGCTCCCACGTCGAGGCCGGCAAGCCGCGCTTCCCCGCCGACTCCGAAGAAGAGGCGCGGATCGTCGCCGCCTTCGCGGTCGCCTGGCAGGAGGGCGACCACGAGGCGCTGCTCGACTTGCTCGACCCCGACGCGATCATGCGCGCCGACGGCGGCGGCCAGGTGCCGACCGCGGGCAAGGCGCTGCTCGGCGCCGACCGGATCGGCCGGGCGCTGGTCGCCCTCACCCGCGCCTCGGCGCGCCGTGAAGAAGAGCCGCGCGGCCGCTTCGCCCGGGTCAACGGCGCCGCCGGCCTGGTGATCCACGACCGCCACTCGACCAGCGTCGTCTCCCTGACCATCGACGCGGGCCGCATCGCTGCCGTCGACATCGTCCGCAACCCGGACAAGCTCCGGGGCCTGACCGAGGAGGCCTGATGCGCTCCCCCACCCTGGCGCGCGCCGCGCTGCTGGTCATCTGCGGCTACTGCCTGTTCATCGGCTTCACCGCGCTGGTCGTCCCGCACACCTTCTACGCGGACTTCCCGTTCCTCGCCCACTGGGTCGAGCGCCTGCCGCCCTACAACGAGCACCTGGTGACCGACGTCGGGGGGCTCTACGTCGGCTTTGCCGTGATCGTCGGGATCGCGGCGTGGCGGCCGGAGGAGCGGCTGCTGGTGGTCGCGGCGTGCGCGGGCTTCCTCACCGTGTCGGTCCCGCACCTGCTCTTCCACGTCACGCACCTGGAGGGCTTCGGCGCGGTCGACGGCGCCCTCCAGATCGCCGCGCTCGCCTCGCTGCTGATCCCACCCTGCGTGGCACTCTGGGCCACGCAGGGTGGGAATCCGGCTAGCCGATCCGGACCTTGAGTCGCGTCACTTCGTGGGACCCGGTGCGGACCTGCATCGTGTAGACGCCGGGCTCGAGTGAGCGCGACGCGAGCAGGTGGGCGACCGTGCCGGTGGCCACCACCTTCCCGCCGCGCAGGAGCTTCGCCGCGCGGTGGGAGAGCTTCCGCGCGTCGGCGCGGGAGCCCTTGGCGTCGAGGGTGACCTTGCAGGTCACCTTGACTCCCTTGGCGCCGTGGCCGCCGCCGACTTCGCAGCGGACGGTCGCGTCGCGACCGGGAGCGCCCTTCGGGCCCTGGGAACCCTGCGGGCCACGGGGACCGGCCGGGCCGGGAGCGCCGTTGCCGCCCTTCGGGCCGGCGGCACCGTTGTCGCCCTTGGGACCCGCCGGACCGACCGGACCCGCCGGGCCGCTCGGACCCGCGGGGCCTTCCGGACCTTCCGGCCCGCCTTCCGGCAGCACCGTGCTGGTCGCCGAGAGCGGCACTTCCTCGCTGCCCGCCGCGGTGTTCGTGGTGAACACCAGGGCCTCCTGGGAGGTGACCCCGGCGCGGCCCGGCGCATAACGCACCAGCACCGAGCAGGTGCCGCCCGGCTGCACCGTGAGGCCGGTGCAGGCGTCGTCGGCGAGGGTGAATTCCCCGCGTGACGCCGGGTCGGTCGCCTTGATCGAGACGCCCGAGACCACCAGCGGCTGGTCGCCGCTGTTGGTGACCGTGACGACCTCACCGGGGCTGGTGAAGCCGATCGGGGTCAGCGGGAACACCGGGGTGTTCGCGCTCAGGACCGGACCGGGACCCGTGTTGGGGACGATCTGGACCGTCTTCGTTTCGGTGATCGGCGCCAGCGAGGCGGCGTCGGTGTAGGGACGCATCGTGTCGTTGGTGACCGACACTTCGACGCTACCCGCGTGGAGGCCGGTGAGCGCGCCCGTCGCCGGGTCGAGGATCGCGTCCTTGCCCGCCGCGCGAGCCGCGGCGATCGCCGCCGTGCCGGAGCCGATCGCCAGGTTCGACGACCCTCCCCATTCCACCGACATCGGGTAGCGCAGCGGCACCACGCGGGTCCCGCTGTTCACGCCCTCGGGCTGGACGATCGAGCCGCTGAGGGCGCCGGAGGTGGCGACTTCCACCGTCGCCGGCGCGTTCAGGTCGATCGATTGAGCGAACGCGCGGACGTCCCCGGTGAGCCACTGCTGCGTCGCCCCGTCCTCGGGATCGATGGCCCAGTCCACCCAGCCGGTGAAGCCGCCGGCGTCCGGCGTGCCGTACGGGTCCTTGCCCGAGGACGGCAGCACCGTGTAGGGGACGCCTTCGCGACGCTCGACGTGCGCGATCTGCGCGTGGGAGCCGACCATCGCCGCACCCTTCCCGCTCGCTTCGCGGAAGTCGGTGAGCATCTTCTCGATCAGCGCCACTTCTTCACGGTCGCCGAGCTGGCTCGACTTGGTGCTGAGCGGGTCGTCGACCGGATGGTGCGCGAACACCATCACGTTGTGGACCGACGGGTCGCTCACCGCCGTATCCAGCGCTTCGCGGAACATCGGCAACTGCTGCCACGCCGTCCCGCGCAGGGTCCCCAGGGAGCTCGCCAGGAGGATGAACCGCGTCCCCTTGTGGTCGAAGTACCGATACGGGGTCCCGAAATGGGCTTCGAAGTTCGCCAGGGTTTCCTGGACGTTGTTCAGCCCGTAGGACTCGTGGTTCCCCGGCACGTAGTAGCAGGGGATCTTTTCCGCGCCCGGGGCGGGCGCGTAGTCGGCCGGTTTCGTTTCCGTCGGCGCGACGATTTCGCAGCCCGATTCTTCGAGCACCGTCCGCGCCAGCGACAGGTCCTGCGGCAGGCCCCGGTCGGTGACGTCACCGTTCAGGATCAGCAGGTCGGGGTCGGTCTGGCGGATGCGGCGGATCGCCGTCCGCGCGACTTCGGTCAGGCCCTGGTTGTCGGCCGTGAACTGGATGTCCGACAGCGTCGCGAACTGGAAGTCGCTCCCCCCGCTCGGCAGCTTGCCGGTGTCGGAGATCAGCGGGTCCGCGGTCGGCGGCGCTTCTTCGGGCAGGTCGATCGAGGTCGGGACGTCGGCTTCGAACTGGCCGAGGACGAACGAGCCGGCGCGCTGTTCGGCGACGCTGGTGTTGATCCCCTGGAAGCTCGAGACCGTGATCGGGAACACCGTGTTGGCCGGCAGTTCCCAGGTGGCGTACTGCCATTCGCCCGACGCTTCCAGGCCGCCGGACGCGAACGGCCCTTTGGCGACGCCGTTGCCGTCGTAGTAGCCGAGGTAGAGGAGGCCACCGTTGGCCTTCGGCACCGGGACGCTCGATTTCATTTTCAGGCGGACACGGAGGGGCTGGCCCGGGAAGGCGATCCGGCCGGTCGCGGCGGTCGCGGTGATGCCGAAGTTGCGCATCGCCCCGAAGTCGACTTTCAGCCCTTCGGCGGTCTTCGACAGAGTCACTTCGGCGTTGTTGGTGCTGTTCGTTTTCCAGTGGGTGGTGACTTCGTCGTCGAATTTGTAGACGACCACCGATTCGACCCCGACCGTGACCGGCAGGACCGTGGACTTGCCGCCCGCGGTGACCGTCAGGTCGGTGGCGCCGCTGCTCAGCGGCACGATCTTCAGTTCGCCGCCATCGGGGATCACTTCGATCACGTCGTGCTCGTATTCGAGCCCGAGGTCCTCCGGCTCGATCGGCGCGGTGAACCCTTCGTCGTCGCGGCCGTCGACCTTGATCGTCACCGCTTCTGCCGGTTTCGCTTCGGCGATCGCGAGGCGTTCGGTCGAGAGCTCGATCGTCTGCACCGGGTCGAGCACGCGCACGTCGGTGTCGGCCTGGGAGGAGTCGGCGTTCGCGCGGACCGCGACGTTCCCGTGCGCGCCCTGCGGCGCCAGGAAGCGGCCGGCTTCGACCGAGCCCTGGTTCGTGCTCCAGTGCACCTCGCCCGGGGTCAACGCGACCGGGGTGTCGTTGCTGTCGGTCGCGTAGGCGTCGACCGTGCGGTGCATGCCGGGGAAGACGCGAAGGCTTTCGCCCGCCGCCGCGTCACCCGCGCCGGGGCGCAGGTAGAGGTGGTGGACCTGGCCGTCGCCCGGTTCGACGAAGACGCCGATCCCGTTCGGGTCGGAGCGCTCCCCGCCGTCGGAGGGGGTGTTGCGGACGGTGGCTTCACCGGCGCCGAGGGCGCGGGCGACCATCGTGGTCGAGCCGCCGCCGTCGAGGTTGACCGCGGTTTCGACGCCTTCTTCGGCCAGCTCGGCCGCCTCGACGTCGATGCCGATGCCGCCGTGGCCGGTGCCGCCGGGACCGTCCCAGGTGGCGAGAACGAGGGTGTGGCCGCCGTCCTTGAAGCCCGCCGCGGTGCGCGGCGCGATCGAGCTGTCGAGCGCGGCCTTCGCCGCGCCGTTTTCGACGATCGTGCCGCCGTCGCCGATCGCGAACCGGAGTTCTTTCGCGGCGGCGTCGGAGAGGCCGTAGGTGAGGGTGACTTCGTCGCCGACCGCGAGTTCGCGGAGCTTCGCCGCCGCTGCTTCACGGCCGACGAGGGCGAAGCCGCCCGCCGGGATCTGGTTCGCTTCGGCGCCGCTGGGATCGATCGAGACCACTTTGCCGTTCACGACCAGGGCTTCGGCGAGGTCGGTCACGCCGACGAAACCGCGGGCGCGGCTGTAGGTGCCCCAGGCGGGCGTGTAGGCGACCATTCCGTTGGCCGGGACGCCGGCGCCTTCGGCCGCGTTGATCGAGAGGACCGGGTGCGCTTCGCCGCCGAATCCGGCGCTCGCTTCGATCGCCAGGTTCGCCAGCTGCGCGATACCGCTTTTGCTGACGCCGATGTGGTTGGCGGCCGAGCGGCTGAGGCTGGCCGACTTGACCAGCTGGCCGTTTTCGACCTCCCCGCCTTCGGCCGCGGTCGAGTTGCCGATGTCGAAGAAGTCGCCGTTGACGCCGGCGACCGCGCCGGCTTTGTTCGCGGCGGTGCTGAGCGGGCCGCCTTTGGCGACGGCGCCCGCGGTCAACAGGTCGGTGCCGACCCCGGCCTGGTCCAGGTGGACGGTGAGGACCTGCTCGTCCTGCCAACCGCCCTGGCCGAGGGATTTGAGGTGGTGCAGGGAGATGCCGGGACCGAGCGCTTCGGTCTTGTCGATCAGGGGCAGCCGTTCTTCGGCCCGCGCCAGGGCGGGGACGACCAAGAGCACCGCGAGCGCGGCGAGCATCAGGGCGCACACGAGTGCGTGCAGGGGCCGTCGACGGTCGACGACCGGCATTTCAAAGCTCATCTGGACCTCTGGAATCTGGGGGGATTACGGGCGCCGCCGACTCTGGCGCAAGACTGGGTCTCAGTTCGTTACCGACCTGTTTCCAGCTTGCAACGTTCTTGTGTATCCGTCGTCGTGCGGCGCGCTCCGAGCGGTCTCGGGGGTTCTTATGGACAAACTTCTTTGAATCTCCAGCGGAATCTCGGCATGATGCAGCCGTGGCAGGGATGACCATCGGAGGACGGTTTCTGGCGGGGTCGCGCGGGCGGGCCTGCCTCGTCGCGCTGCTGATCGCGGCAACGGCGCTGACGGTCGCGGGCTGCGGCGGTTCCTCCGAGGACTCCGCGGAGGAATCCTCCACCCTCCACGTCACCTACGCCTCCTCCCCGGACTACCTCGACCCCTCCCTCAGCTACACGATCGAAGGCCTGTCGGCGATGTGGGAGACCTACGTGCCGCTGCTGACCTACGAACACAAGAACGGCTCCGCGGGCACCAACCTGATGCCGGGGCTGGCCCGGGCGCTGCCAAAGATCGGCGACGGCGGCCGCACCTACACGCTCTACCTGCACAAGGGCCTGAAGTACTCCGACGGGACCCCGGTGCGCGCCTCCGACTTCCCCGCGACGATCGAACGGCTGATCGTGCTCAACTCGGCCGGAACGCCCTTCTTCACCGACATCGTCGGCGCCGAAAAGTTCTCGGAAACGAAGAAAGGCGGGATCCCTGGGATCGAGACCGACGACGCGACCGGCCGCATCGTCATCCACCTGGTGAAGCCCCGGAGCACCTTCAGCAACGAGCTCGCGACCCTCTTCTCCGCGCCGCTCCCCGCCGACACGCCGCGCAAGGACCTGTCGGGCGACCCGCCTCCCGGCACCGGCCCCTACATGATCGCCTCCTCCAAGCCGGGCAGCGGCTGGACCTACGAACGCAATCCGGAGTGGGCGAAGGTGGACGGCCCGAAGCTGACCAGGATCCCC
Organism: Solirubrobacterales bacterium; assembly: GCA_965200635.1. Lineage (GTDB taxonomy): Bacteria > Actinomycetota > Thermoleophilia > Solirubrobacterales > 70-9 > VAYN01. Next base: position 18,700 of record OZ241364.1, read on the forward strand.
TCCGGCCACTACGACGACATCGACGTCAAGGTGATCCGCAACGCCGAGACCGCGGTCAACGAAGTGATCAAGGGCAAGATCGACTGGATGGAGGAGCCGCCGCCGGCCGACCGCTACCAGGAACTGAGCGAACGGTTCAAAGGGAGCCAGCTGCTGGTGACGCCGCAGATCGACGTCTACTACTTCTGGATGAACACCAAAGTGGCGCCGTTCGACGACGTCAAGGTGCGCCAGGCGGTCAACTACGCGGTCGACCCGGCCGCGCTCGAACGCATCTACGGCGGCATGTTGAAAGGCGTCCAGCAGGTCCTGCCGGAGGCGATGCCGGGACACAAGACGTTCGAGCTGTATCCCCACGACCTGCGGAAAGCCCGCCAGATGATCGCCGCGGCCGACCCCGCCGAACGCAAGGTGACGGTCTGGACCAACACCTATCCGGCCAACCGGCAGGCGGGCGAATACTACGAAGACGTGCTGCGCAAGATCGGCCTCCAGCCGACGCTGAAAGTGCTCTCGACCGACAACTACCAGACGATCATCGGCAACCCGTCGACGCCGAATCTCGATACCGGTTGGGCCGCCTGGTACATGGACTACCCGCACCCGAACGACTACTTCTCCCCCCAGCTCTCCGGCGAAAACATCCTCTCGAGCGCGAACAGCAACTACTCGCAGTTCGACGACCCGGCGATCAACCGCAAGATCGCCAAGCTCGGCACCGAACCGCTGGGCCCAGAACAAGAAGCCGCCTACGCCCAGCTCGATCGCGAAGTGATGGAACAGGCGCCGTGGGCGCCCTTCGGGACGGCCGAGATGATCACCTTCGTCGCCGCGGGCATCGACTCCGAAAAGCTCGTGGTCAGCCCGGTCTACGGCCAGGACCTGGCGACCTTCCAACCGAAGTAGGCCGTCCCTACCCTGCGCTTTTTCTACTCCACGCGAGGTAGAAGAAGCGCCGGGAGATCCGCCATCGAGGTGAAGACCTCGGCGCCCTCGCGGGCGAGCGCCGCGCCGTCGTCCTCGGCGGCGTAGCCGAGGGCCCGCATGCCGGCGGCTCGCGCGGCGGCGGCACCGCGGGGGCTGTCCTCGACCACGACGCAGTCCTCCGGCGCGGCGCCCATGCGCTCGGCGGCGAAGAGGAACAGGTCGGGGAAGGGCTTGCTGCGCTCGACTTCGTCGGCGGAGAAGATGCGGCCCTCGAAGCGCTCGCGCAGGCCGGTCAGCCCCAGGGTCAGGCGCATTTTCTCCTGCGAGCCGCTGGAGGCGACGCAGGTCGGGACGTCGATCGCGTCGAGGGCGGCCTCGATCCCGGCGACCGGCCCGAGCTCGCGGCGGAACGCCTCATCCACGGCGGCGTCGAGGTCGGCCTCCCAGCCCTCGGGGAGCGGGCCGCCGCGGCGCTCTTCGAGGATCCGCCGCGTCCCCGGTCGTCCCAGGCCGAGGAAGTCGCGGACGCCCTCCTCGTAGGTGGTCGGCAGGCCGAGCGCGGTGATGTGCTCGGCCTGGATCCGCAGTGAGATGCGGTCGCTGTCGACCAACACCCCGTCGCAGTCGAAGATGACGAGAGCGTTGGGCACGCGCGGCTAGCTCGGGCCCATCCGCAGCGCCCCGTCGAGGCGGATCGTCTCCCCGTTCAGCATCGTGTTGGCGACGATGTGCTCGACCAGGGCGGCGTACTCGGCCGGGTTGCCGAGGCGCGGCGGATGGAGGGTGGTGGCGGTCAGCGATTCGCGGGCCGGGGTCGGGAGGCCGGCCAGCATCGGCGTCTCGAAGAGGCCGGGGGCGATCGCGACGACGCGGATCGCCGAGGCGGCGAGCTCGCGGGCGACCGGCAGGGTCAGGCCGACGACCCCGGCCTTGGAGGCGGCGTAGGCGACCTGGCCGATCTGGCCCTCGTAGGCGGCGATCGAGGCGGTGGTGACGCAGACGCCGCGGTCGCCGTCGGCGACCGGCTCGGTGCGGGCCATCTCGGCGGCGGCGCAGCGCAGCACGTTGATCGTGCCGAGGAGGTTGACCGCGATCACCTTGGCGAAGTCCTCGAGCGGGGTCGGCTTGCCCTTGCGCACCAGCTTGGTCGGGGTGCCGATGCCGGCGCAGTCGACCGCGATGCGGAGGTCGCCGAACTCGGCCGCGGCGGCGACCGCGTCCTCCACCGAGTCGCCGTCGGCGACGTCGCAGACGACATGGGCGCCGTCGATCTCCGCCGCCACGGCCGCCGCGCGCTCCGCGTTCAGGTCGGCGACCAGCACCTTGGCGCCGCCCGCGGCGAGCCGCCGCGCGGTCGCCTCGCCGAGCCCCGAGGCCCCGCCGAACACCGCCGCAACCGCACCCTCTACCTGCATCGCAAACTCCTCCCTCAGCCCATGCGGGCCAGATGCCTGGCGATCACCAGGCGCTGGATCTGGTTGGTCCCCTCGAAGATCTGCATCACCTTGGCCTCGCGCATGTGGCGCTCGACCGGGAACTCCTTGGTGTAGCCGAAGCCGCCGAGGACCTGGACCGCGTCGGTGGTCACCTTCATCGCGGCGTCGGTGGCGACGAGCTTGGCGATCGAGGCCTGGCGCGCGAACGGGATCCCGCGGTCGCGGCGGCGCGCCGCTTCGAGCGTGACCGCGCGCGCCGACTCGACCGCGGCGGCCATGTCGGCGAGCAGGAAGCCGAGGCCCTGGTGGTCGATGATCGGCCGGCCGAAGGTTTCGCGTTCCTTGGCGTAGGCGACGGCGGCGTCGAGCGAGCCCTGGGCGAGGCCGGTGGCCACCGCGGCGATCCCGAGGCGGCCCGAGTCGAGCGCCTGCAGGGCGATCGGCAACCCCTGGCCCTCGCCGCCGATCAGCCGGTCGGCCTCCAGCGGCACGGCGTCGTAGTCGAGCGTCGCGGTGGTCGAGCCGGTGAGTCCCATCTTGCGCTCCGGCGTCTGGGTCGAGAGGCCGGGCGCGTCGCCGGGGACCAGGAAGCAGGAGATCCCACGCGAGCGGTCCTCGGAGGTGCGGGCGAAGAGCGTGTAGAAGTCGGCCTCGCCGCCGTGGGTGACCCAGGCCTTGGAGCCGGTGACCCGCCAGCCGTGCGCGTCGGCGGTGTCGTCGGCCGCGACGGCCTTGGTCCGCATCGCGCCCGGATCGGACCCCGCATCGGCCTCGGAGAGGCAGTAGCCACCCAGCAGGCCCCCGGCGAGCATCTCGGGCAGCCACCGCTCCCGCTGCTCGTCGGTCCCCCAGGTCGCCAGCGGATAGCACGACATCACGTGCACCGAGACGCCGACCCCGACGCTCGCCCAGGCCGCCGAGATCTCCTCCAACGCCTGCAGGTAGACCTCGTAGGGCTGCCCGGCCCCGCCGACCTCCTCCGGGTAGGGCATGCCAAGGAAGCCCAGCTCCCCCAACGCCCGGAAGACGTCCCGTGGGAACTCCGCGTCCTCCTCCGCCGCGGCGACCTGCGGCGCGAGCCGCTCCTGCGCCACAGAGCGAGCGAGACCGACGATCTCCTCGGCCTCGGGACTGGGCAGGTTGCGCTCGGCGGGCATCGGCAGCGGAGGCTATCGGGGCGTCCTCTGCGGTGGCGGCGCCCGAGACAAGGGACGCAAGGGTCTGCGGCGAGCACGGCCGTCTCGGCCACGGCCCTGGCTGGCTGTGGCCGTGGCCGAGACGGCCGGGGGATGTGGGGAGTGTCGGGAAGCCCCGGCGTGCGCAGCGGGCGCGTCACGGGAGGAGAGCGTGGGAAGTCCACACCTCCGTGCGCGTTGGACAACACCGGCTTACGCGCTGTCGACTTTGACCACACCAGGGTGTGGTCAAAGTCGACTACGCGTTTCCGGGCCCTCTTCCGCCCGCGCCTGTGCCGGCAATCACACGAACCCCTCACGTCCTGCAGCTAGGACTGCCGGGGCGGCCGGGACAACGGCCGTCCCTTCCCCCCTACGGATTGAACGCCAGGAACACGAACGCGGCGAAGATGATCAGGTGGACGCCGCCCTCTTGGAGGGTCGAGCGGCCCGGCAGCAGGGTCAACGCGCCGACGATGGACGAGAGGGCGAGCAGGCCGATCTGGATCGAGCCGAGGCCGAGGACGAGGGGGCCGTCGAGCCAGATCGAGGCGATGGCGATCGCCGGGATGGTGAGGCCGATGCTGGCCATCGCCGAGCCGTAGGCGAGGTTGAAGCTGATCTGGACGCGGCCGCGGCGGGCGTTGCGCCAGGCGGTCAGGGTCTCCGGCATGAGGACGAGTAGGGCGATCACGACGCCGACCGCCGAGGCGGGGGCGCCGATCGATTCCACCCCTTCCTCGATCGCGTAGGAGCTGGTCTTGGCGAGGCCGACGACCGCGACCAGGGAGACGAAGAGGAGTCCCAGGCTCCTGAGTGCCTCCGACTCGGTCGGCGGCTCGCCGCGGAGGTCGTCGACCTCGAGGTCGGTTTCCTCATCGCTGGCGTTGGTGACCTCCTCGCCCTCCTCGACGTGGAGGAAGAGGCCGCGGTGGCGCACCGACTGGACGAAGAGGAAGAGGACGTAGAGGCTGAGCGAGGCGAGCGCCGCGAAGACCAGCTGGGAGCCGGAGAATTCAGGGCCGTTGGTGCTGGTGGTGAAGTTCGGCAGGACCAGGCAGAGGGTGGTCAGCGTGATCACGGTGGCGAACGCGGTAGCCGACCCCTCGGCGTTGAACGAGGCCGCCCGGCTGCGCAGCGCCGCGGTCAGGATCGAGAGGCCGACGATGCCGTTGCAGGTGATCATCACTGCGGCGAAGACCGTGTCGCGGGCGAGCTTCTCCGACTCCGAGCCGCCGGAGATCATCAGCGTGACGATCAGGGCGACCTCGATCACCGTGACCGCGACGGCGAGGACGATCGAGCCGTAGGGCTCGCCGACACGCGCCGCGATCGCCTCGGCGTGGTGGACCGCGGCGAGCACCGCCCCGATCAGGATGACGTCGATGACGACGACGATCGCGACGGCGGGATGGGAGCCCCAGGTCGCGGCCAGCGCGAGCAGCGCCACCAGTGGCGCGAGCGTCGGCCACTTGTCGGTCAGGCGCTGGATCCAGGCGATCCTACGAACTACCCACGACCCGCGGGGGCCGGGTCGGCGGCGCCCGCGGGCGTCCAGCCGATCGCCGGGGCGACGTGCTCGGCGATGTTGCGCAGAAGCTCCGCGTTGTAATCGACGCCGAGCTGGTTCGGGACCGTCATCAGGATCGTGTCGGCCATCGCCACGGCGGCGTCGTCGGCGAGTTCGGCGGCGATCCGGTCGGGCTCGCCAACGTAGGACTTGCCGAAGCGGGCGATGCCGCCGTCGAGATAACCGACCTGGTCCCCGCCCCCGCGGGCGTCGCCGCCGAAGTAGGCGTCGTCGGTGTCGGTGACGATCGGGATCACGCTGCGGCTGACCGAGATCCGCGGGCGTCGCTCCCAGCCGGCCTCGTCCCAGGCATCGAGGTACATCTGGATCTGTTCGGCCTGCAGCTGATCGAAGGGCACGCCAGTGTCCTCGGTGAGCAGGGTCGAACTCATCAGGTTCATGCCTTGGCGGGCCGTCCAGACGCCGGTCTCACGCGTCCCGGCACCCCACCAGATGCGCTCGGAGAGGCCCGGGGACTGCGGCTGGATCGCGAGCCTGCCGATGCCCCCGGCCATCCGCGCGTCGGCGTTGACGACGGGCTCGCCGGCGATCGCGGCGCGGAAGAGATCGGTGTGGCGACGGGCGAGGTCGGCGTCGGTCTCCCCCTCGGCGGGGACGTGGCCGAAGGCGCGCGAGCCGTGCAGGGCTGGCTCCGGCGACCCGCGGCTGATGCCGAGCTGCAGGCGCCCGCCGGAGAGGAGGTCGGCGGCAGCCGCGTCCTCGGCCATGTACAGCGGGTTCTCGTAGCGCATGTCGATCACCCCGGTGCCGATCTCGATGCGGCGGGTGGCGGTCCCGATCGCGGCGAGCAGCGGGAACGGAGCGGCGAGCTGGCGCTGGAAGTGGTGGACGCGGACGAAGGCGCCGTCGATGCCGAGCTCCTCGGCCGCCGCGGCCAGCTCCACGGTCTGGCGCAGCGAGTCGCCGCCGGTGGGGGTCTGGGACCCGGGGGCCTGGGACCAGTGGCCGAAGCTGAGGAAGCCGATGCGCTTGGGGTGCGGTGAGTCGTTCACCCGCAAATCGTCGCAGGGTGGGATCGTCGGCTCAGGAGCCGTGGACGATCAGCACGCTGCGGCGACTGTGGTGGGCGACCGCGCCGGAGACGCTGCCGAGCACCACGTGCTTGACGCCGGACAGGCCACGCGAGCCGATCGCGATCAGCGCCGCGTCGTGCTCCTCGGCCGCCTCGACGATCGCGCTCCACACCGGCCCGCCTTCGTAGACGGCCGTCGTCGCCTCGAGCCCGAGGCCACGGGCCCGCTCGGCGCCCTTCTCGGCGGTCGCCCGCGCGCCCTTCTGGGCCGCGTCGGTGAGCAGTTCCATCGTCTCGGCCTCGACCGGAACGCCGGAGGTGCCGAGGAACGGCACGCGGTCGAGATCCTCGGAGACGACCAGGACGACCACCTGCCGCGGCCCGAACTCCGCCGCGACCTTGTCGATCGCGGCGGCCGCGCAGTCGGAGCCGTCGTAGGCGATGAGGATCGGGCGCAGGTCAGCCATCCGCGAAACCTACCCGAACGTGCTTCCGAGCTTAGGGGCCATATGTGGCCTGAAAGCTCGGAAGCACGGGCGCTCAGATCGCCGCGGCGCGGGTCACGTCGGCCGGATCGAGCTCGCGGAGCTCGTCTTCATAGGTGACCGGGTGCCGCAGCAGGCGGCCGCTCGGCTCGACCATGTAGCTGCCCATCCGCGTCAGCGGCGGCGAGTAGGCGTGGACCGTCACCGCCGGCCCTTCCCCCGCGTGCAACACGCGATGGATGTCCGACGCGGTGAAGCTGAACGAGCTGCCCGCCGGGGCGACGCGGCTGATCGGCTCGTCGACCGAGCGTCCCAGCACCAGCCGGTCCTCGCGCACGCTGCCCTTGGCGACCGCCACCGCGCCCGCCGAGAGGTCGTGGTCGTGGAAGCCGGTGTCGTGGTCACGCGACCAGCAGAGCAGCCACACGTCGAGGTGCTCATCGCGCAGCAGCTGCCGGTAGGTCCGGTGGTCCGGATCGTGGGACACGTGTTCCGACCAGAGCTCCGGACGCGTAGCGAACTGACAGGCGACGGCCTTCAGCTCGGTATCGGTGAGGTCACGGCCGTACGGCCGCACGATGTCCTCGTGGGTGAGAGTCACGCGAGGGCTCCTTTCGGGTCGGGGTTCAAGAGTCGTCCGGGGTTGGTGGCGACGAGCGCCAGGCGAAGGTCGGGATCGAGGTGCGGGCGGCGCGGGTCGACGACCGGGCGGTCGGAGCCGTAGACCAGCTGCGCGGTGCCGACCGCCTCCGCCACGGCGCCGATCATCCGCGGGCCGTAGGAGGAGGTGTCGTAGAAGACGAGCGGGTCGGGGTCCGGAGCGGGGACGCCGCGGCGGGCGGCATAACGCTCGGAGTGGAGCGGGGCGCCGCCGGCGAGCATCGCGAAGAGGACGCGCAGCCGCGGGTGGGCGCGGCGTCCGGCGTGGAGGAAGGCGAACCAGGCGGCCTGCATCTGGGCGACGTAGTCGGTGAGCGCGGGCCACCAGTGCGGGAGGCCGGCGGCCTCGGGTGTCGGGAGGCCGCCCACCGGTCCCGGATGGATGAAGAGAGGCGCGTCGCGCGCTTCGAGGCGGGCGAGCAGCGGCCCGACGCGCTCGACCGCGAAGGGGTCGATCAGCGCCGCGGCGGGGAGGGTGATGCCGACGCAGCCGCGGTCGAGGGCGGCGTCGACGCCGGCGGGATCGGGGTCCGGCGCGGCAAGCGGGACCGCGCCCCAGCCGCCGAACTCCGGCGGCACCGCCTCGATGCCCTGGTGGTGGGCCTCGATCAGCGCGGTCGACTCCTCCGCCGGGAGCGTCTCGATCCCGAGCGCGGTCGAGAGCGCGACCAGCGCCCGGTCGAACCCGTCCTCCTCGAGGTCGGCGCGCCGCAGCTCGGCGTCGGTGGCGTCGAAGGCGAGGACGCTGTCGGGCTCGGCGGCGACCTTGAAGGTCCAGCCGCCGCGGCGGCGGACCAGCATCGGCGCCTCGGTGCGCCGCGCGAGGGTCTCGATCAGCGCCTCGCCGAGCAGGTGCTGGTGCACGTCGATGGTGGTGAAGCCGCGCGCTCCCGCCCCACCGTCCACCCGCTGCTTTCCGCTCTGCCCATTCATTGTTGAGTTAGCCTATCAAGAAGATCGGGTGAGGCTACGAAACCGGCGCGGCGTCCACCAACGGCTATAAGGAGTCATGCCCGCGCCCTGGCCGCTGACGCCGATCACCGCCGCCGAGCGCGCCGCCTATGCCGACGCCGAGCCGCGACCCTTCTGGACGGCGGCGCTGCCTGCGCCCGAGCCGTCCCCGCCCCTGCGCGGCGAGGTCGAGGCGGACCTCTGCATCGTCGGCGGCGGGTTCACCGGGCTCTGGGCGGCGCTCCAGGCGAAGGCCGACGACCCCGGCCGCGAGGTCGTCCTGCTCGAGGCGGAGACGATCGGCTTCGGCGCCAGCGGCCGCAACGGGGGCTTCGCGATCGGCTCGCTCACCCACGGGCTGGAGAACGGGATCGCGCGCTTCGGGCGGGAGATCGAGCTGCTGGAGCGCCTCGGGCGCGAGAACCTCGCCGGGTACGTCGCCGACATCGAGCGGCTCGGGATCGACTGCGACCTGGAGCTGACCGGCGAGCTGACGCCGAGCGTCGCCGCCTACCAGGATGGGTGGGCGGCGGAGACCGCGGAGCTCTACGAACGCTTCGGCTACGACGTCGAGGTCTTCGGCGACGCCGCCGCGATGCGGGCCGAGGTCGACTCGCAGATCTACCGGGGCGGCGCCTGGGTGAAGGACGGCGGCGGCGTGCTCGACCCGGCGAAGCTCGCGCTCGGCCTGGCGGACGCGGCGCGGCGGGCCGGCGTCCACATATATGAGGGCACGGCGGCGCTCTCGCTCGGCGACGCGGGCGGGCGCGCCGCCGACGGCCCGGTCGCGGTCCGCACCCCTGCCGGGGCGGTCCTCGCCCGGCGCGTCGTCCTCGGCACCAGCGCCTACCCCTCCCCGCTCCGTCAGGTCCGCCGCTACGTCGCGCCGGTCTACGACTACGCGCTGATGACCGAGCCGCTGACGCCCGAGCAGCGGCGCTCGATCGGCTGGGAGCGGCGGCAGGGGATCGGCGACGCCGGCAACCGCTTCCACTACTACCGCCTCTCCGCCGACGACCGGATCCTCTGGGGCGGCTTCGACGCCGTCTATCGCCGCGGCGGCCCGGTCGGCCCCGAGCAGGATGACCACGACGCGAGCTTCGGTCGCCTCGTGCAGAACTTCCGCGTCACCTTCCCGCAGCTCGAGGGGGTCCGCTTCACCCACCGCTGGGGCGGCGCGATCGACACCTGCAGCCGCTTCTCGGTCTTCTTCGGCACCGCGCTCGGCGGGCGGGTGGGCTACGCCGCCGGCTACACGGGGCTCGGCGTCGTCTCGACCCGCTTCGGCGCGCGCGTCGCGCTCGACCTCGTCGACGGTCAGGACACGGAGGCGACCCGGAGCCGTTACGTGCGCCGCAAGCCGGTGCCGTTCCCGCCCGAGCCCCTGCGCACGGCCGTGATCGAGCTGACCCGGAACCGCCTCGCGGCGGCCGACCGCCGCGACGGGAAACGCGGACTCTGGCTCGGCCTTCTCGACCGCCTCGGCCTCGGGTTCGACAGCTAGCTCCGAGGGGACCTCGGTCCCCTGGGCAGGCGACCGCGGCCCGCTTAGGATGGTCCGATGCGCCCCGTCCGCTCCCTCACTGTCCTTGCCCTCGTCACCTGCCTCGGCCTCGCGCTCAGCGTCGGATCCGCGGCGGCGAAGACGACCGACGCCCAGGTCCTGAAGGGCCTCGAAGGGCTGGTCACCTCGCCGGGCGGGCCTCCCGGGGCGATCGCGACGCTCTACCGCGACGGGGAGCTGACCACGCTCAGCACCGGCCGGGCCGACATCAAGAAGGCCGCGAAGCCGCGCGCCACCGAACACATGCGGATCGCCAGCGTCGCCAAGGCGTTCAGTGGCGCCGTCGCGCTGAACCTCGTGCGTTCGGGGCAGCTGAGCCTCGACGACACGATCGAAGGCGTGGTCCCGACGCTGCCGAAAGCCTGGGGCAAGGTGACGCTGCGCCAGCTGCTGAACCACACCAGCGGCGTGCCGGATTACACGAAATCGAAGGCGTTCGCCGAACACGCGGAAACGAAGCCGCGCGCCTACGTGTCCCCCGAGGAAATCATCGGTTGGGTGGAAAAGGAACCGCTCGTCTTCAAACCCGACACCAAGTACGAGTACTCGAACACCGACAACATCGTGGTCGGGCTGATGGTCGAAGCGGTGACCAAATCGAGCTACGCGAACGCGCTGCAGAAGATCGTCTTCGGGCCGGCGAAGCTGACGCAGACGACGTTCCCGACGACGATCAAGATGCCGACGCCGTTCATCCACGGCTACATCGTCGAACCGGAAAAAGAAGAGATCGACGTGTCCGAATTCCTCAACCCGTCGGGCGCGTGGGCCTCGGGGGCGATCGTCTCGACCCCGCAGAACCTGAACGCCTTCATCCGCTCCGATCTCGGCCTCGAGTTCTTCGACAAGGCCGAGCAGGAACAGCAGATGAAGTGGTGGCCCGGCGGCGAATCGAGCCCGCCCGGACCGGGGAAGAACTCCGCCGGCCTGGCGCTCTTCCGCTACCAGACGAAGTGCGGCACGGTCTACGGCCACACCGGCAACTTCCCCGGCTACACCCAGTTCGCGGCCGCGACCGCCGACGGCTCCGCCGCGGTGACGACTTCCCTGAACATCCCGGCGCCGACCGGCAAGCTGCTCGCCCAGCTGCGCAAGGTGCAGACCGAAGCGGTCTGCGACCTCTTCGGGAAGTAGGCGCCGGCCGCCCGGCCGGTCACTGCCCGAGCGCCCGCCGCAGGTCGTCCGGGTGTAACTCCGCCTCCCGCAGAATCCTCGCGAGCGTCCCCTTCTTCAGTTCGCGATGGAGGGGAATCACCAAGGCCGACCTCGCCACCGCCTTGCGCAGTCGCACGTGACTGCCCCGCTGTCGGACGACTTCCCAGCCCTCGGATTCGAGCACCTTGATCAGGCGTCGCCCTGACACCACCGGCTGATGTGGACTCACGAAGCGAGTTTGATCTTGCGACGGACGATGCCCCGGTCGAGCGATTCGCCGTCGTCGCGGAGTCCGTCGACATAGAGCGCAACCGCCTCGTGGGCGTTCGCGAGCGCGTCGTCCATGTCCTCGCCCTGGGTGTGAAGGCCGGGCAGCTCGGGCGCGTACACGCTGTAGCCACCCTCCTCTTGGGGCTCGAAGATGAGCTCGATTTCCAGTTCGTCGGGCATTCGGATTCCTAGTTTCATGGTAGGTCACCAAGGCTTGGGCGTTGCAGTTTCTCCCCCCCTTTGCCGGCTCAAGCCACCGAATCCCCCGCAAGAAGCACCCTCTGCAGCTCCAAGGAGTCGTCGAGGACGACCAGGTCGGCGGGGGCGCCGGGGGTGAGGTGGCCGAGGTCGGGGCGGCGGGCCATGCGGGCCGGGGCTTCGGTGGCGGCGCTGAGGGCGGCGGCGAGGGGGACGCCGAGGGCGTGGAGGTTGCGGACGGCGTCGAGCATCGTGAGGGTCGAGCCGGCGAGGGCGCCGTCAGGGGTGCGGACGGTACCGCCCTCGGAGTGGATCGGGACGGTGCCGCCGAGGGTGTAGTCGCCGTCGGGGGCGGCGGCCGCGGCGACGGCGTCGCTGATCAGGACGAGGCGGTCGCCGGCGGCGCGCCAGGCGGTGCGGACGGTGTCGTCGGCGAGGTGGGGGCCATCGACGATGAGGGTGATGAAGACGCCCTCGCGGCCGAGGGCGGCGAAGGCGATGCCGGGGTCGCGCGGCGACGGCGGGCGCATCGCGTTGAAAAGGTGGGTGACGGCGCTCGCGCCGCGGTCGAAGGCGCGGTGGGCGGTCGCGGCATCGGCTTCGGTGTGGCCGCAGGCGACGGTGATGCCGCGCGCGACCAGGGCGTCGATGAGCGCGGCGGCCCCCGGCAGCTCCGGCGCCAAGGTCACCTGGGACACCGGGCCCGCGGCAAGCAGCGTATCCAGCGTCGCGGAGTCCGGGAAGAGGATCGAGCGGGCGTCGTGCGCGCCCGGACGGGAGGGCGAGATGAAGGGCCCCTCGAGATGCGCGCCGATGACGCGCGGGGTCGTTGGCACCTGCGCCAGGGCCGCGCGCATCGCGTCGAGGCCCCCCGTGACGATCGTCGGCTGGAAGGCAGTGACACCGCTCGCCAGCAGTGCCGCGCCCGCGACGGCGTAGTCGTCCTCCCCACGCGCGGAGAAGTCGACTCCCGCGAAGCCGTTCACCTGGAGGTCGACGAAGCCCGGCGCCGCGATGCGCGACCCGCTCGGCGCGCCGACCGCGACGGCCGCGACGCGCCCGTCGACGATCTCGACGTCGCCGTCGACCAACTCCCCTCCGACAAGCGCCGCCGCTACCCCGAGCCTCATCGCCTCAGGTCTACCGGATCGGACTCATTAGGGTTCCGCCGATGAGCAATCTGCCGAATGAGCTGCGGGAGCTGATCGAGGGCGCGCCGCTGGCCCACCTGAGCACGATCAACGAGGACGGGTCGCCGCAGGTGACGGTGATCTGGATCGGCCTCGACGGCGAGGAGATCGTCAGCGGACACATGAGCCACCAGCGCAAGCTGCGCAACATCGAACGCGACCCGCGCGTGGTGCTCTCGTTCCTGGGACCGCGGGAACACAGTGAGGTGCTCAGTCCCTACGCGGTGCTGCGGGCGCGGGCGACGGTCGAGCCGAGCGACGACGCCTGGGACCTGCTGAACGGGTTCACCAAGCTCTACATGTCGCCCGAGGACGAGTTCCCGGCGCCGAAAGGACCCGGCTACATCATCCGCTACGAGGTCGAGCGGATCAGCGGCGTCGGCCCCTGGGTCCCGAAGAAGTCCTAGGACCAGGCACCCGGCACGCCTACCCGAGGACCGGGCCCGGCGCCAGCACGTCGGGGTCGTGACCGGGGCGCACGGTGGCGCCGGCGTCGCGGAGGGCCTTCAGGCGTTCGGCCGAGGCGAGCTGGGCATCGAGGTCGTCGCCGAAGATCGGCAGGCGGCCGTCGTCCAGTCCCGACGCGAAGTGGGTGACGTCGCCGCCGATGACCAGGTCGCCGACGCGGACCGATTGGTGGCCGGGCGTGTGGCCCGGGGTGAAGAGGAGCTCGACCGAGCCGTCGCCGAGAAGGTCGTGGTCGCCGTCGACGAGGACGACCTGATCGGCGAGCCCCTCGTAGTCGCGAGGCAGGAAGAAGTTCCGCGCCACCACCTCCGGATCGGCGCCGCCCTCCCACTCGCGCCGCTGGACGTAGACCGGCAGCGTCGCCGGCAGAAGCGCCGAGCCCCCGGCGTGGTCGAAGTGCAGGTGCGTCAGCACGACCATCGTCAGCGAGCCGAGGTCAACCTGCTCGGCGACCGCCGTCTCCTGCTCGAGCGCGAAGAAGCCGATCGAGTCGGCCCCCTCGTAGTGCCGCGCGGCATCGGCGGCGGCGTCCGGGTGCAGACCGGTGTCGACAAGGATCCGCTCCTCCCCCACCTCGACCAGGTAGGCCGGGACCGGAAAGCGCACCTGCCGCTCCATGTCCTCACCCCGCCGCCAGAAACCGGCCGGCGAGGTGAAATGACCGCCGTCGAGCTGCGTGACTCGCATGGGGGAAGCGTATGTCGAGCGGGAAGGGGACGGCAAGGGGTGGCTAGGGACGGGGAAGGGACGCAAGGCGTTGCGGCGAGCACGGCCGTCTCGGCCACGGCCCTGGCTGGCTGTGGCCGTGCCCGAGACGGCCGGGTATGTAGGAGTGTCGGGGGAAGTCCCGGCGTGCGCAGCGGGCGCGTCACGTGACGGAGAACGTGGGAAGTCCACGCTTCGGTGCGTGTTGGACAACACCGACTTTCGCGCTGTCGACTTTGACCACACCAGGGTGTGGTCAAAGTCGACTACGCGTTCCCGGGCCCTCTTCCGCCCGGGCCTGTGCCGGCAATCACACGAACCCCTCACGTCCTCCCCCGCCGGAACCCCTCCCCTACAACTCCCGCAACGCCGGCAACAGCTCCCGCTCCGCCCATGCCGTGAACTTCTCCTGCTCCTCGCCGCCGATCTGGACCAGGGCGATCTCGGTGAAGCCGGCGTCGACGAAGGGCTTGATCTTCTCGACGTGCTCTTGCACGTCGGGGCCGCAGGGGATCGATTCGGCGACGTCGTCGGGGGTGACGAACTGGGTGGCGGCCTCGAAGGAGTCGGGGTTCGGGAGGTCGGCCATCACCTTCCAGCCGAGGCCGAACCAGCGGAACTGTTCGTGGGCGCGCTTCAGGGCGGCCTCGCGGTCCTCGTCGTAGGAGACGGCGATCTGGCCGACGCGTCCCTTGCCGGCGCCGCCCGCGGCGTCGAACATCTCGCCCAGCTCGGGTTTGGGCTCGACCGCGATCATCAGGTCCGCCTTGCGGCCCGCGAGTTTGCAGGACGCGGGACCGGACACGGCGAGGCCGATCGGCACGCGCTCGTCGGGTCGGTCCCAGAGGCGCGCGGTCTCGAGGTCGAAGTAATCGCCGTGGAAGCTGATCGCCTCGCCGTCGGGGGCGTCGAAGAGGGCGCCGATCAAATCGACCGCCTCCGAGAGCATGGTGTGGCGCGAGCCGACCGCGGGCCAGCCCTCCCCGACCACGTGCTCGTTCAGGTTCTCCCCCGCGCCGAGCCCGAGGCGGAAGCGGCCGCCGGAGAGGATCCCGACCGTGGCCGCTTTCTGGGCGACGATCGCCGGGTGGTAACGGACCGTCGGGCAGGTGACGTAGGTCATCAGGCCGATCCGCTCGGTCACCGCGGCGGCGGCGCCGAGGACCGACCAGGCGTAGGGCGAGTGGCCCTGCTCGTCGAGCCACGGCTGGTAGTGGTCTGAGATCACCGAGAAGTCAAAGCCCGCCTCCTCGGCGCGGCGGATGTCGGCGACGAGCGCGTCGGGGCGCGACTGCTCGCACATCATCGTGTAGCCGAATTCGGTCATCAGACTTCGGTACCCACCAGGGCGAGGACCGCACCGATCCCGCCCTCGCGCAGCTTCGCGATCGACTCGGCGACCTCGGCGGCGCCGGCCTCGCGCAGCTCGGCCTCCGGGAAGCCACCGGTGAGGAGCGCCAGCGTCGGGACGCCGGCCTCCTTCGCCGCCTTCACGTCCCAGGTCGAGTCGCCGATCATCAGCGCCGGCCCGCCGGAGCCGTACTTCGCGAGCGCCGTCTGCACGATCTCCGGGTTCGGCTTGGTCTCCTCGGCGTCGGCGGCGCTGGTCGCGCCGGCGATCCGCTCACCCGCCCCGAGCAGCTCGACGTAGCGCTCCAGCTCCTCCTCGTTCGCCGAGGACGCAAGGATCACCGTGGCCCCCGCGTCGTCGAGCTCGGCGATCAGCTCGCTCGCCCCCTCCATCGCCTCGACTTCGTCGATCAGCTTCGCGTACTCCTCGTCGTGGGCGTCGCGGAGCTCCTCGCCGGCCTTCTCCTCGCCCTCCTCGCCGACCAGGGACTCGACCAGCTGGTCCCCACCCATGCCGATGTGGCGGTGGATCTCCCAGAGCGCGACGGGGAAGTCGTGGGCGCGGAAGGCGCGATGCCAGGCGATCGCGTGCTGGTAGTTGGTGTCGACCAGGGTGCCGTCGACGTCGAGCACGATGTTGGGCTTCTCGGACATGGCGGCCGGGTACCCAGCCGCCGCGCCGCCTCACGTCAGCCGGTTTCGGTGCCGCCGCCTTCTTCGACCAGGCAGGGCGCCGCGAGTTCTTCGAACAGCACTTCGCGTTCGGCTTCGGAGGCTTCGATCAGCGCGATGACCTGGGGACCGGGCAACGCCGCGACTTCCCCTTCGATGCACTTCCGCTCGGCCGCCGGCACCCCGGCGGCTTTGAGGACCAGACGCAGCCCGTTCACCTGGGACGAGCGCACCAGCGCCAGTTCCTCTTCGGTCGCGTTCGGGTTGAAGATGTGGCGACCGGGCCGTTCGCACGCCCCGTTGATCCCTTCCAGGTGCGGCAGGAGAAATTCCCCGATCTTCTTCTCCGAGGCGCCTTCGAGTTCGTATTCGACCTTCGGCGTGATCACCTTTTCGAACTAGGCGCCGATCGTCGCGGTCCCGGAGCTGCCGCAGGCGGTGAGGGTCGCGGCACTCGCCAGCAGGGCGAGCGCGACCAAGAGGAGACGGACGGGACGGGACACCGCCGGCATGTTTGCGGTTCGAGGGGACAGCGCGCGTTCAGCCCTCCGCCCCTGCGAGGATTCGCCGATGACGAGCGCGTTCATCTGCGTCACCTGCGGGGCGCAATACCCGCCGTCGGCGGAGCCCCCGGCAGAGTGCGCGATCTGCCTCGACGAGCGCCAGTACGTCGGCTGGGACGGGCAGGAGTGGACCACGCTCGCCGAGCTGCGCGAGACGCACCGCGCCGACATCCGCGCCGAGGAGCCGGGGCTGACCGGGATCGGCTCGGAGCCGGGCTTCGCGATCGGCCAACGGGCGCTGCTGGTCGAGACGCCGGAGGGCAACGTGCTCTGGGACTGCCTGGCGCCCTTCGACGACGAGGTGGCGACGGCGGTCGAGGCGCGTGGCGGGATCGAGGCGATCGCGATCTCCCACCCGCACTACTACACGACGGTGGCCGAGTGGGCACGCGCCTTCGACGCCCCGGTCCACCTCCCCGCCGCCGACCGCGAGTGGGTGACGCGCCCCGACGACGCGATCCGCTTCTGGGACGGCGAGCGACTCGAGCTGCCCGGCGGCCTCACCCTGCTGCGCCTCGGCGGGCACTTCGCGGGCGGCGCGGTCCTCCACTGGCCGGCCGGCGCCGAGGGGCGCGGCGCCCTTCTCTCCGGGGACATCCTCCAAGTTGTCTCCGATCGCCGCTGGGTGGGCTTCATGCGCTCCTACCCGAACCTGATCCCGCTCCCCGCGGCGAAGGTGGAAGCGATTACGTCCGCCCTCGAGCCCTTCGAGTTCGACCGCGTCTACGGCGCCTGGTTCGGCAAGGTCATCGAGGCGGGCGCCCACGACGCCGTCCGCCGCTCCGCCGAGCGCTACGTCCGCGCCGTCACCGAGGGCTTCGGCTCCGACTGAGCCGCCGCCTCCACGGGAGCGTCGCCCCAGTGCTCGTCGCGCGCCGGGACGAGCGGGATCGAGGTGAGCGGGAACAGGGCGACGAGGGCGAACGCCACCGGGTAGCCGACCGCGGTGACCAGGATGCCGATGCCGGGGCCGACCGCGGCGGAGACGAGGAACTGGCCGGTGTTCTGGATCCCCAGGGCTTTGCCCGACCAGAAGGGGCCGGCGGCCTCGGCGACCGAGGTGAAGGAGAGGCCGTTGTCGGCGACCGAGACGGTCGAGGCGACGACCAGCATCAGGGCGGCGGCGACCGACCAGTGCAGGGCGCCGACGGCGGCGAGCGCCAGCATCACCGCGACGCCGGAGAGCGCGACCCAGCGCAGGACGCGGACGCGACTGCCGACGCGGTCACTCAGGTGCCCGACCCAGATCCGGCCGAAGGCGCCGACGAACTGGGAGACGGCGATCACCGCTCCCGCCGCGGTGGCGCTCCAGCCGAGGTTGACGATGAGGAAGACCAGGCCGAAGATCGAGAGCGTGAACTGCGGCACCACCAGCAGCATCGAGAGCAGGTGCAGGCGCTGCAGGAAGTGGCCGCCGCGGTAGGGGTTGGCGGGCGGGGCGCCGGCGGCGGCCGTCGGGTCCACGGCGGGGCGCGGCGGGTTGCGGATCCAGACCGCGCAGGCGGCGGCGACGGCGGCGGTCGCGACGCCGGCGACGACCAGCGGCGCCCAGATCCCGACGCCTTCGGCGAGATGCGGGACCAAGAGCGCGGCGACGGCGACGCCGAGCGGCTGGGCCATCTGGCGGATGCCCATCGCCAGGCCACGGCGCGAGCGCGGGAACCAGCCGACGACGACCCGACCGGAGGCGGCGTTGGTGCTCGCCGCCGCGGCGCCGCCCAGCAGCAGCATGCCGCCGAGGGCGACGTAACCGGAGACGGCGGCCGCGGCGAAGGCGAAGAGCGAGGAGAGCGCGAGGCCGCCCGCGATCACCCAGCGCTCCCCGTGGCGATCGGCGACGGCGCCCCAGGGGACCAGGGTCAGGACCACGCCGAGGGACGACGCCGCCGTCAGCAGGCCGGCCTCGGCCAGCGGCAGTCCCCGCTCCAGGTGCAGCAGCGGGATCAGGTAGGCGGGCGTCACGATCAGGAGCGTCCCCGCCGCTTGGGCCGCGACACCGAGCGCAAGCATTCGCCAGGCGCCCGCGGCAATCGGCTCGCACTCCGTCGGTCGGCTCTCAGTCGGTGCCATACCGAAGTGGTATACCATGCCGCGAAGGCGGACGCGGCGAGGAGGAACGGTGGCCCAGACGAACGAGGACAGCGCTTATTCCCGCCTGCGGGCGGACATCCTCTCGCTGGAGCTGGTGCCCGGGGAGGGGCTCAGCGAGCGGGGTCTCGAGGCGGTGCTGGGCGCGTCCCGGACCCCGATCCGCGCGGCGCTGATGCGCCTGGAGAACGAGGGCCTCACCCGCCGCGCCGGCCGCGGCTGGCAGGTGACGCCGATCGACCTGACCGAGGTCCGCGCGGTCATGGAGTACCGCGAGGCGATCGAGTCGGCGGCCGTCGCCCTGGCGGTCGAGCGCGCCGAAGACGAGGAGCTCGACGCCCTGCTGGAGATCGCCGAGGCCCACCGCGACCGCGACGACGAGGAGACCGGCCTGCGCGACGGCAGCAGCTTCCACGTCGCCCTCGCGCGCCTCTCCCGCAACCGCTTCCTGGTCGACGGGATGACCGGGGCGCTGACCCGCCTCTCGCGCACCCGCTGGCTCGAGGTCCGCTCCGCCGAGGCCCGCGCGGGGGCGCGCGACGAGCACGTCGCGATCGTCAAGGCCCTCGAGGCCCGCGACCCCGACGAAGCCGTGGCGCGAGTCGTCGCCCACAACCGCGGCACCCGCGACCGCCTCCTCGCCACCCTCGCCGACGAGCGCCGCCGCCTCCGCGGCCGCGGCTTCTCGATCGTCGAGTCGGCGAGCGCCGCCGCCTAGCCGCGCGGCCGATACCGGGCCGTCCCAGGGGGTACCCACGCGGGACAGCTATCGAAGGAGCAAACGATGAAGGCAGTTACCTGGCACGGCCGACGCGATGTCCGCGTCGACGAGGTGCCCGACCCGAAGATCGAGCATCCGACCGACGCGATCATCCGCGTCACCTCGACCGCGATCTGCGGCTCGGACCTACACCTCTACGAGGTTCTCGGGCCGTTCCTCGATGAGGGCGACATCCTCGGCCACGAGCCGATGGGGATCGTCGAGGAGGTCGGCGCCGAGGTGAGCAACATCTCCCCCGGCGACCGCGTCGTGATCCCCTTCAACATCAGCTGCGGCCACTGCTGGATGTGCGACCAGGGCCTGCAGTCGCAGTGCGAGACGACCCAGAACCGCGACCAGGAAATGGGCGCGTCGCTCTTCGGCTACACCAAACTCTACGGCCAGGTGCCGGGCGGACAGGCCGAGTTCCTGCGCGTGCCGCAGGCTCAGTACGGCCCGATCAAGGTGCCGGAGGGCCCGGCGGACGACCGCTTCCTCTTCCTCTCCGACGTGCTGCCGACGGCCTGGCAGGCGGTCGAATACGCCGGAGCGCCGAGCGTGCCGAACCTCGACTCGCTGGTGGTCCTCGGGCTCGGGCCGATCGGCGATATGGCGACGCGGATCGCCCAGCAGCGCGGGGTCCCGAACGTGATCGGGATCGACCTCGTACCGGAGCGCCTGGAGCGGGCGCGTGCGCACGGCGTCGACACGATCGACCTCGAGGGCTCCGACGATGTTGTCGCCGAGGTGCGGGAGAAGACCGACGGGCGCGGCCCCGACGCGGTGATCGACGCGGTCGGCATGGAGGCCCACGGCGCGCCGTTCGGCAAGCTGGCGCAGAACGTCGCCGGCCTGCTGCCCGACTCGGTCGCCCAGAAGCTGATGGAAAACGCGGGCGTCGACCGCCTCAGCGCGCTGAACCTGGCCTTCGAGCTGGTCCGGCGAGGCGGCACCGTCTCCCTTTCAGGCGTCTACGGCGGCACCGCCGACCCGCTGCCGCTGCTGAACATCTTCGACAAGCAGATCCAGCTGCGGATGGGCCAGGCGAACGTGAAGCGCTGGGTCCCCGAGATCCTGCCGCTGCTCGAAGGCAGCGACGACCCCCTCGGCGTCGACGACTTCGTCACCCACCGGGTGCCGCTCGAGGAGGCCCCGCGCGCCTATGAGATGTTCCAGAAGAAGGAAGACGGCGCGATCAAGGTCGTCCTGACTCCGTAGGGATGGCGAGGGACGACCCCAAGGGACGCAAGGCCGGGTCGGCGAGAGCGGCCGTCTCGGCCACGGCCCTGGCTGGCTGTGACCGTGCCCGAGACGGCCGGGGTATGAAAGCGGTGGAGATAGTGCGACGCCGTCGGGAGAAACGTGAGGGAGACGCCACGAACTCCACACTTCCGCGCAGGTTCCCCATGCTTCGTGCGCCTTCCGTCTGACCCGAAATGTTGATGGGCCGAAAACCCGCCTATATGACGGGTTTTCGGCCCATCAACCTGGCGGTGCCGGAGAAGCGTGACGGGGGTGTGGAGTTCCGGGCGGAAGCGTCACCGACCCCGCGCACTTCTTCACGAGACCCTCAGGCGCAGCTAGGACTGCCGGGGGCCGGGACGACGACGAGCGGCGCCCCGTCCCCTACCCCCCGCCCAGCGGCGGGCGTTCCTCGCACCGCAACCGCCACAGCTCCAACGGGCCCCCGCCTTCTGGACGAGGCCGGAAGCTCGGGTAGGCCGGGCGCGGCGGGGCGCCGGTGCGACGCTCGGCGGCGACCATGATCTCGCCGGCCATCAGCGAGAGATCGCGAAGGGACTGGTGGCGGTTCTGCCGGGCGCCGAGGTCGACCTCGGCGAGGCCGTCGAGGCCGACGATGGCGAGGGCGTCGACCAGCATCGCGATCTCGACCCCGTAGCCGACCGGGACCGAGAGGCGCTCGAAGAGGTCGCGGCGGATCGCCATCTCTCCCGCCAGCGGCTGGGCGAAGCCCGAGAGGGCCGGGAAGTGGAGGTTCAGCAGCGGCCGGGCGACGAGCTCGGTCACCCTCCCCCCTTCGCCTTCGCGGACCTCGCCGCCGAGCGCGAGCGGGCGGCGGAAGGTGCCCTTGACGAGTCCGACGGTGGGGTCGAGCAGCGCCGGGCCGAGTAGGCCGGTGAGGAAGCCGGGCTGGAAGTCGGTGCTGTCGGCGTCGAGGAAGACGAGGAGCTCCGAGCCGGTCGCGCCGGCCGCCCGCCACATCGCGTCGCCCTTGCCGCGGCCGGGACCGAGGTCGGGGCGCAGCTCGGACTCGAGCAGGACGCGGGCGCCGTGCTCGCGGGCGACGGCGGCGGTGCCGTCGGGCGAGTCGGCGTCGACGACCACCAGCTCGTCGATCAACCCCGCCTCGCGGAACGGCGCGACCGCGTCGAGGATCGGCCCGATCGTCCCCGCGCATTCGCGGGTCGGCAGGATCGCGGCGACCGTCGTCGCCTTCGCCTCCAGCAGGCTCGTCGGCGAGAAGTCGGCACCCGAGTAGCGGCGCTCGGTGAGCCAGCGGGCCAGCTCGAGATCGCGGGCGAGTCCGCGCGCCGCACGTCCCTCGGTGCGCGCGGCGGTGACGACGCTGACCGGCCGCAGGCGGTGGATCCGCACCCCCGCGGCGACCAGGCGGTCCTCCAGCTCCTGGTCCTCGAGCGCCGCCATCCAGGCCATGCCTCCGGCGCGTCGGTAGGCGTCGGGCGTGACGCCGAGGCTGGCGCCGGAGAAGTGGGCGTGCTCGGCGGGCCCGCGGGCGGCGGCCTCGCGGGTGCGGGCGGCGAGCTGGGCCTCACGGTCGGCGAGGACGGCGGGCGGCAGCGCCGCCGCTTCGGTCGGGTCGAGGACGACCTCGCCGCCGATCGCCTCGGCGCCCGCTGCGATCGCCTCGAGCTGCCGGGCGATCCAGTCCGGCGCGACGACCGAGTCGGCGTCGGTCGAGGCCAGAAGCCCCCCGTGCCGTCCCAGCGATTCGAGCCGCGCGCAGCCGATGTCCATACCGGTCGCCCGCGCCGGCCCCGCCCCCTGCCCGGGACCCTCGACCGTGTGGATATCCGGGCCACCGTCGCCAGCACCGGGTCCTTCCGACACACGCTCGGCGGTGGCGTCCTCGCAGGCGTCGAGGACGACGATCACCTCGAATTCCTCGGGGCCGACCTCGACCTGGGACGCGAGTGCCTCCAGGCAGCGCCCGATCCGCAGCTCCTCGTCGTGGGCGGGGACGACGACCACGGCGCGCACGGTGTCGCGCGGCGCGGGCAGCGTCGCGGCGGCGGCGGTGCTCACCTCCATGGGGCGCGTTCCTCGATCAGCTCGCGGCCGCGTTCGTAGGCGGCGTCGTCGAGGTGGGAGACGACCCCGACCAGCTCGCCGCCGCGCCCGTACCAGCAGGCGAATGCGCCTTCCTCACCGGCCTCGAAGCGCGACTCCTCGTAGCCGTCACCCCAGCCGACGTATTTGAGCGTGTGCGCGCCGATCCCCGACCAGAAGCCCGGCGCGACGTCCCACACCGCCTCGACCCCGGCCATCGTCTTCCCGGCGACCTCGCCCATATTCAACGCCTCGCCCCAGTGTTCGACCCGCAGACGACGGCCCGCGGTCTTGTTGAAGGCGAACGCGACGTCGCCGGCGGCGAGCAGGCGCGGGTCGGCGGACTCCATCGTCGGGCCGACCTGGACCCCGTTCTCGACCGGCAGGCCGATCGACGCGGCGAGTCCGTCGTTGCGCCCGACCCCGAGTGCCAGCAGCACCCGGTCGGCGACCCGCTCTTCGCCGTCGGCGAACTTCGCCCGGGCAGAGCGGTCGCCGGCGGAGCGGATCGACGCGAGCTCGGCTTCGGGCAGGATCTCGACGCCGAGACCTTCCAGCCAACCGCTGATCTCGGCCGCGACCTCGGCCCCGAGCCGCACCTTCTGCGGCGCCTCCTCCATCGTCGCCATCGTCACTTCGGCTCCGCGCATCGCCAGCGACGCGGCGGCCTCGCAGCCGATGAAACCGGAGCCGACGACCAGGACGGCGTCGCCGGAGGCGAGCTCCCCGAGGCGTTCGGCGTCGCCGATCCGCCGCATCGTCTGCACGGCCGGGCCGTCGGCGCCGGGGAGGTCGGGGAGGATCGGGTCGGCGCCGGTCGCCAGCAGCAGGCGGTCGAAGGGGAATGCCTCGTCATCGGCGGTCCGCGCCTCGCGAGCACCGAGATCGATCGCGGCCACCTCGGCGTCGGTCCGCAGGTCGATCACCCGCTCCTCGTACCAGCGCGAGTCCTCCAGCGCCAGCTCCTCGCGCCCCGACTCGCCACGCAGGAAGTCCTTGGTCAGCGGTGGGCGTTCGTAGGGCGGGTCGGGCTCGCGGGCAAGGATCGTCACCGAGCCCTTGCCGCCCGCCTCGCGGTACGCGCCCGCCGCGGCCTGCCCCGCCGGCCCACCGCCGACGATCACGATCCGCTCCTCGCTCACCAGCGCGCCACCCGGCGGTCGAGCAGGTAGTCCGGCGTCGCGAAGCGGGCCAAGGGCTCCAGGCGCGCCTCGGCGTCGATGATCGCGTGGACGTCATCGCCGTTCAGCTCGCGGCGCTGGTCGGGGTGCCGCCAGCTGACGACCAGGAGCGTGCCGCCCGGCGCCAGCGCCGCTTCCATCAGCTGCAGCCCGAGCCGCACCAGCGGCTCGGTCCAGTAGTAGAGGATCTCGGCGCAGACGATCGTGTCGAAGGGGCCGGCGGGCATCTCCTCGGGCAGGTTGCGGCGCAGGAACTGCACCTGGTGGCGCGAGCCCCGCAGGCGCTTGCGGGCGCGCTCCAGCGCGGTCGGGCTGAAGTCGACCGCCAACAGGCTGGACGCGCGCGGCGCCAGCATCTCGGTGAAGACGCCGATCGAGCAGCCGAGCTCCAGCGTGTGGCCGGTACGCTCGGGCAGGTACTCCAGCGTGTGGCGGTACTTGCGCTGCTCGTAGTCGCTCGTCTCGTAGTCCCAGGGATCCTCCGATTCACGCGCGAGGCGCTCGAAGTGCTCGACCGGAGCGCGGTCGCGCCCGCTCGGGGCCGCGGCGGTCATCGGGCGAGCCTCTCGCCGCCGAGCCGTCCGAGCAGCGGCTCGAGGCGGTGCTGGAGGAGGAAGGTCTCGAGGTCGCGCCGGGCGCGGTCGAGCCGGCCGGCGGTGACGAACTGGTGGGACCCGCAGGCCGCGGCGGCGGTCTCCAGGATCGCTTTCGCCGCCCGGTCGATCTCCGCCCGCATCGCGATGCTCGTCGCGCGCGGGCTTGCCCCGGACGGTCCCGTCGCCGCGTCGGCGACGCCGGCGGCGCGCTCGATCCAGGCGTCGACGGTGCCGCGAGCGGCCTCGATCCGCCCCGCGGCGAGCCGCGCGAGCGGGTCCTCCGCGCGCCCCGCGTCGACCAGCGCGTCGAGGGCGGAGTCGGCGGCGGCATCGACCATCCCGGCCCAGGAGGCGGCGGTGCGCATCGCGTCGCGCGAGAACCACGGGTCGCGGACCAGCTCGCCCGGCTCGCCGAGGACAGCGGTTACCGGGGCGTCATGGAAGACGACGCGATGGGACTCCGAGGCGCGCAGGCCGGCGGCGCGGTACCAGTCGCGGTCGATCGCGAGCTCCGGCCCGCAGTCGAGCAGGACCAGCGCGGGCGCGGTCCCGTCATCGGTGCCGACCATCACCATCGCCGCGTCGACGCCGCCCGCGCCGGAGCAGAAGGTCTTGACGCCGCGCAGGACGAAGCCGTCGCCCGAGCGGTGCAGGCGGGCCGGGTCGCCCTCCGCGCCGCGCGGGTCGGCGCCCCAGACGCCGAGCAGGCGGTCGTCGTCCTCGACCGCGGCGAGCTCGCGGTCGCGCAACTCCGGCGGCGCCGCGACTTCGAGCCGCTCGACCGCGTTCAGGTGGCCGTCGAGGATGCGCGCCACCGAGGCGTCGGCGGCGGCGACGCGGCGCAGCAGCGCCCACTCGCCCGCGACCGGGGCGCCGTCGCGCGCGGCGCCGATCGTCGCCGTCAGCGCCCCCGCCGCGGCGAGTGCATCGAAGGCCTCGCGCGGGAAGCGCGGCTCGCGGTCGAGCGCCGGGGCGGCGGCGGCGAGCGTGCCGAGAGCCTCGTCGAGCTTCGGCGCCTGGGACACCTCGCGGGTGGCGCTCACGCCAGCACCCCTTCGCTCTCCGAGACCGTCTCGGTCCGCAGCTCGGCCCGCTCGGCGGTCGCCAGCAGCAGCTCGGTGAGCGCGATCGTCTCCGGACAGCCGTCGCGACGGGCGCCGGGGCCGAGGGCGTCGTGCATCAGGATCACGTCGCCGCCGCGCAACCCGCCTTGGGCCTCCAGCGCCCCGAACATGCGGCGCACGTCGTCGCCGCGCCAGTCGTGGGTGTCGACGTTCCAGCCCCAGAGGCGCAGGTCGCGCTCACCGGCGAGCTGCCGGGTCGCGTCCGTCTCCACCCCCCACGGCGCCCGCCAGGCGCTGGGCTTGACCCCCAGCGCGCCCAGCATCTCGAGGCCGATCGCCAGCTCCGACTCGAGCCCGTCCGCGGTGCGCTGGGAGTGGCGGATGTGGTCGAGGCAGTGGAAGGCGACCTCGTGCCCGCCCTCCAGCATCGCGTCGACCAGCTCCCCGTGCTCTTCGGCGCGGCGCGCCTGGACGAAGAACGTCGCCCGCGCCGAGCGCCGCCCCAGTGCTGTGAGCACCCGCGGGGTCCAGGTCGGATCGGGGCCGTCGTCATAGGTGAGGCAGATGGTTCCGGGCACATCCCCTCGGTACCCATCGCCGGGCCGGCCAAAATCCCCGGCCCGCCGGTAGAGCCGCGCCACCGCGGGTACCGGCGCGCGCGATGCCCACGCCGATCCGCGTTGCCTCGACCCCCGCCGACCACCCTTACGTGCGGCACCTCGGGCTGCCCGGGGACGGCGTCGAGCGGCTGGCGGACGAGCGCGCCCCCGGCCAGCGGGGCTGGTGGCCACCGCGGATGCTGGAACCGGAGTGGGTCGAGAGCCACGCCGAGGACTTCGATGTCTTCCACGTCCAGTTCGGCTTCGACGGACGCCATCCGGAAGAGCTGCGCGAGCTGGTCGCGCTGCTGGCGGAGCGGGGCAAGCCGCTCGTCTACACCGTCCACGACCTGCGCAACCCCAACCACCCCGAACCCGGCCTGCACGAGGAGCAGATGGCGGTGCTGATGGGGACGGCTGACGCCTTGGTGACGCTGACCGATTGCGCCGCGGCGCGGATCGAGAAGCGCTTCGGCCGCACCGCCGAGGTCATCCCGCACCCCCACATCGTGCCCTTCGACCTGCTGGAGGGGCGCTACGCGGAGCGGCGCCCGCCGGGGCGCCCGCCGGTCGTCGGCGTCCACCTGAAGAGCATGCGGCCGAACATGGTCGGCGTACCGCTGCTGCGGGCGCTGACCGAGGGCGAGGGCATCGGCGACGCGCTGCTGCGGGTCGACATCCACAACGAGATCTGGGATCCGCAGGCGCCGGCGTTCCGCGGCGACCTCCGGATGACGCTCGAATACCTCGACAAGCGCGGGGCGGTGGACCTGCGGGTCCACGACTACTTCTCCGACCTCGAGCTCTACGACTACCTGGCGGGCCTCGATGTAGCGATCCTCCCCTATCGGTTCGGGACCCACTCCGGATGGTTGGAGGCCTGTCGGGACCTGGGGACGGCGGTCGTCGCGCCCTCTTGTGGCTGCTACACCGAACAAGGGGACGGGGTCGAGTTCCACTGCGACGAGGACGGGTTGGATGCGGGGAGCCTTCGGCGCGCCGTTCGATTGGCTTGCGGGGCGGCGGACGCCGCTACGGTCGGTTGGCGCCGGGGCCAGCGAGCCGGGATCGCGGAGGCTCATCGGGACCTCTACCGGCGGGTGCTGGCGGAAGCGGGGGCGAAGGCGGCGGTGGCTTGATGTTGAGCGTGCTCGTGCCGGTAAGGGATCGGGTGGAGCATCTCGGCAACCTGGTCGCGGGGTTGGGCCGGGCCGGGCGGGGGCCGGAGTTCGAGCTGATCGTGGGATGGATGGGTGGTGCGGATCCGGGGCCGGCGCTCGGGCGGGCGCGGGGGTTCGGGGCGGAGGCGATCGAGGTGCCCGGTGAGGAGCTGCCGTTGGCCGGGGCGCGGAACGCGTTGGCGGAGGCCGCGCGGGGCGACGCGCTCGTCTTCCTTGACGTCGACTGCGTGCCTTCGCGGGGGCTGCTTGCCGCCTATGCCGACGCGCTGGAGGAGCGGGACGCGTTGGGGGTCGGGGAGACGCGCTACCTGCCGAAGGGCTTCGTCCCCGACGGCGCCGACGAGGCGGTGCTGCGGCGCGCGGCGCGACCCCACGGGGCGCGCGGCGGCCTCTTCCCCGTCCCCGGCGTCGCCCGGATCGACACCCGCCACGAGCTCTTCTGGTCGCTCAACTTCGGCATGCGGCGGGAGACCTTCCGCGAGCGGATCGGTGGCTTCGACGAGGGCTACCGCGGCTACGGGATCGAGGACACCGACTTCGCGATGCGGGCCGCGCGGGCGGAGGTGCCGCTCGCCTGGATCGGCGGCGCGCTCGCCTTCCACCAGCACCACGAGCCGACCCGGCTGCGGCCGGAGGGCATCCCGACCCTCGTCGCGAACGCCCGTCGCTACCGCGAGCTCTGGGGCGAGTGGCCGGCCAAGGGGTGGTTCGACGAGCTGGCGGCGGCGGGGCTGGTCGACTGGGACGAGGCGGCCGACCGCCTCGAGCCCGCGAGCCCGAGCAGGTAGTCGGCGGCCCGCTCGGCGCCGCCGCCGTCGGCCCAGCCGGCGAGCTCATCGCGACGTGAGCGCGCCTCCTCGAGGATCAACGGCCAACGCTCCGGCTCCGGCGGCTCGGGTAGGACCACCGCGGCGCCGTCGCGCTCCAGGTCTCGCCCCCGCGCCTCCTGCTCGTCGAAGGGACGCGGCCGCGGCAGGCAGACGAGCCCGCAACGGGCGAACGCGGCCTCGGCGACGGTGTTGGCACCGCCCGGGGCGACGACCACCGCACAACGCGAGAGCAGCTCCAGATCGACCGGCCGTGGGCCGAGCACCTGCCAGCCACGAGCGGCATCGGCGATCGTCGCGCACAGCTCCTCGCCGAGCTCGCCGAGGACGAGCGCGCGGCGCGGTCGCCCCTTCCCCGGCGGGCGCTCGGCCCCGTCGAAGCGCGTGATCGCGCCGACGTGGCCGGTCTTCTGGCGTAGCTCCCCAGGGGTCGAGGCCGGCTCCAGGCGCTCCTCATAAGGGGTGAGGAGCCCCGCCGCCCAGCGGTAGGCGAGCCGGTGCGGCGGGTCGTCGCGCTCGCCGGTCTGGCGCAGGTAGGCGACCCGCACCCCGCAGAGGCGGGCCAGCATCGCCACCTCGACCGAGACGTCGACCAGCAGCAGGTCCGGTCGCCAGGCGGCGATCCAGTCGGCGATCGCCGCCATCCGCGCCGACAGCCCGCGCGAGCCGAGCGGCGCGAAGTGGAGCTCGGGCGGCGTCTCGCCGGGACCGGTGCCGAGGTCGGTGTCGAGCGGGAGCTTCACGTGCCCGACCTCGGGGATCCGGTCGAGCGAGCTGAGGAAGGTCACTTCCGCCCCGCGCTCGCGCAGCGCCCGGCCGATCGCGCCGTCGCGGGCGGCGTGGCCGCCGCCGTGGTGGTGCACGTAGATGCCGATCCGCGGCACCCGCGTTGGTGGGGCCGGGCTCACGACCGTCGGCGGGCGACCAGGGTCCGGTAGGCGTCGAGATAGCGGTCGGTCATCGCCCGCAGCGAGAAGCGGCGCTCGGCGCGGCGCCGGCAGGCGACCCGGGAGAGTCGCCGCGCGCGGTTGATCTGGCGGGCCAGGTCGGCGACGTCGTCGGGGCGGGCGAGGGTGCCGCTGCGCTCGTCGAGGATCTCCGGCAGGGCCCCGCGCGCGAACGCGGCGACGGGGGTGCCGCAGGCGAGCGCCTCGATCGCGACCAGGCCGAACGGCTCCTCCCAGCAGGGCGTCACCAGCGCGACCTCGGACTCGCGCACCAGCGCGGCCAGCGCGGCGCTGTCGAGATGGCCGGCGTAGGTGGTCCCAGGTCCGGCGGCTTCCATGCAGCGCTCGAAGTAGGCCTGGTCAGAGATCGGGCCGGCGAGGGTCAGCGGCACCCTGGCGCGCCGTGCCGCCTCGACCGCCAGGTGGGTCCCCTTCTCCGGCACGATCCGCCCGCTCCAGACCGCGCCGCCGCGGCGCGGGCGGCGGCGGAAGCGCCAGGCATCGAGCGAGACGCCGTTGGGGATCACCCGGCACCCGTGCAGCGCGTGGCCCCAGGCGCGGGCGTTCACCCGCGACACCGAGACCCAGCCGCCCCCGCCCCCGGCGACCTGGATCGCGCTCTCCAGCCACGGCGTCGGCGGCGAGTGCAGCGTCGTCACCATCGGCGTCCGCAGGGCCGGCGCCATCGCCACCGGCAGGTAGTGCAGGCAGTTGTTGTGGATCACGTCGTAGCCCTGCTCGTCGAGCGAGGTCATCAGCGACAGGTAGGCGTGGTGTTCCTCCATGAAGCCGCGGGCAGGCATGCTGACGTCGGCCTGCGCGGCCTCCGAGAGGCGCAGGTGCCCGTAGCCTGTGCGCAGTGCGAAGCCGCCGCCGCGACCGTCGTGGATCGTCACCTCGTGGCCACGGTCGCGCAGGCTCGTCGCCAACGCCACCGTGTGCGCCTCCATGCCGCCCGCGAAGGGCTGCTCGACGGTCTGGGTCGAGGATGCGATGAGGCCGATGCGCAGCATCAGTCGGCGCGGTTGCGGGATCCGACGCCGGTCGCGAACTCGCCCGCCCGGGCCGGTCCGCCCGCCTTCGGGTCGAGCGGCGGGGTGTCGCCGCCACTGCCGTCACGGAGGCCGGCGAGCAGCTCGCCGAGCGCCTCGAGCGAGGTCTTTCGTGGCTCCCAGCCGAGCTCGCGCCGCGCCCGCCCGGTATCCATCAGCGGCACGTTCAGCGCCAGGTCGATCCAGCCCGCGTCGGCCGGCTGCAGGTGCGCGCGCCAGGTCAGCGAAGCCGCGGTGCGGAGCGCCACCGCCGGCAGCGGCAGGCGCCGCGCGTGCAACAGCGAGGCGAGCTCCGGCGGGCCGATCGTCGGTTCGGCGGCGATGTTGAACGCACCCTCCACCTGATCGACTACCGCCCGTCGGTATGCCTCGCCGACGTCGTCGGCATGGACCGCTTGGAAGCGGAGCCCGGCTACGTCAGGAACGAAGGGGATGAGGCGCGGCCGCACGAGGAAGTTGGGCAGCAGCGGGCCGAGGAAGAAGCGGCGGATCTCGCTCGCCGCCTCGGCCTTGAAGATGAGCCCGGGTCGCAGGCGCACGACGCGCATGCGGCTGCCCGCCGAGAGGTCGTCGAGGAGCCGCTCGACCCGGACCTTGTGGCGCGAGTAGGCGGAGGTCGGGATTCCGTCGGTAGCCCAGGACTCGTCGACGGTCTCGTCCTTGGGCCCGGGCGAGTAGGTGCCGACCGATGAGGCGTAGACCAACGCGCCGACGCCCGCCTGCGCGGCGGCGCCGAAGACCCGCTGGCTGCCGAGCACGTTCACCCGCTCCATCGCCGCCTCGTCGTGGGAGGGCTGGATCGCCCAGGCCAGGTGGACGACCGCGTCGGCGCCTTCGAAGATCGGCGTCAGCGGCGTCTCGGTCACGTCGGCCCCCAGCCAGCTCACTTTGGGCATCGACAGCGCCTCGGGCACCCGCCGCGCCAACCCGACGATCTCGGTGACCCCCAGGTCGCGCCCCAGCGCCGCCAACACACTCGTCCCGACGTTGCCGGTAGCTCCGGTGACCACGACTTTCATCGGAGCATCGGTACCCGTGGCAAACCCTGTTTAACGAGCCGCCGGCGCGGTACCCCTCCGCGCCTGCGAGCCCGATTGCGGCGAGCACGGCCGAGGTATGAAAACCATGGAGAAAGTGCGACGCCGTTCGGAGAGACATGCGGGAGTCGCCACGAACTCCACACTTCCGCAGGACTTCCTCATGCTTCGTGCGCCTTCCGTCTGACCCCAAATGTTGATGGGCCGAAAACTTGCCTATCTGTCAAGTATTCGGCCCATCAACCTGGGGTGCTGGAGAAGGGCGACGGGGGTGTGGAGTTCCGGGCGGAAGCGTGACGAACCCTCGGACTTCCTGGCGAAACCCTTACGTCCGCCGGAGCTACGCCGCTTCGCGCTTCCGCAACCGCTCGCGCTGGGGCTCGACCGTGTACTTCGGGTCCTTTGCCGAGGCCATGCCCGCCTCGAAGATGCCGAAGCGGGTGAAGGCGGAGCCGGCTAGGAGGGCGGTGCCGGCGGCGATCGCGGCGACGCGGTTGCGGCGAGCCAGCAATCCCGCTCCCACGGCGCCCGCGACGGTCAGGCCTTTCGCGATCCGCAGGCGCCTGCCTGCGGATCCTTGATGCAGGGTCTCGGCGATCATGCCGAGGCGGCGCTCCATCAGCTCCTCGGCGCCGAGCTCGACCAGGGCGCCGACGACGGCCATCCGCACCGCGGGGTCGATCTCGGCGGTCGGGGCGACGATCAGGCCCCAGCCGGCGGCGGCGCTCGCGGCGGAGCCGGCGAAGAGGTACGGGAGGTCGCGGCGGCCCTCGTGCCAGGCGGGGACGGCGGTGTTGGCGATCAGCGCGGCGGTGTAGGTCGCCACGGCGGACCCGAGCGCGGCGGCACCGAGGCCCGCGACGCGACCGGCGCTCCGCAGGCGTCGGTCGGAAGCCTGCGGAAGATCGCTCGCCGACGCGCCCGCGGCCAGCGGGGCGTAGCCGACGAGGATCCAGACGCCGACGCTCATCGGCGAGGTCGGCTTGAAGACGCGCAGCATGTTGAGGAAGCGCTCCGGGCGGCCGAGGTCCTTGACCAGGGCGAGCAGGGAGACGCCGATCGCCCCGGCGGCCATCGCGCGGGAGCCGCGGGCGAGCGCCGGGCGGCCGGTCAGGTCGGCGCCGGCGGCGAGGATCGAGGACGCGCCCGCCAGGCCCCCGGTGAAGAGGTAGCCGGCGATCTCGCGCTCCTCCCAGACCGGCGGGTTGATGATCGGACGGCCGTAGTAGGAGTCGCCGGGGTGCTCCTGCCGGGGGAAGTTCCGGTCGCGGCCACCGCGCTTCGGGCTCACCGACGCGCCCCCGCGAAGCAGGCGGCGGCGCCCGCCAGCAGCGCGCCCGCGGCGATGCCGACGTGCTTCCACGTTTCCGGCAGGTCGCGCGTCGTCACCTTCGGGTCGGGCGGCATCCCGTACACCTCCGGCTCGTCGAGCAGGAGGAAGAACGCGCCCGCGCCGCCGACCCCGTCCTCCGGGTCCTCGCCGTAGAGGCGGGCGTCGCCGACCCCGCGCTCGTGCAGCTCCTGGACGCGCTCGCCGGCCCGCTCGCGCAGCTCATCCAGCTCGCCGAACTGGATCGAGTCGGTCGGGCAGGCCTTCGCGCAGGCCGGTTCCTCGCCCTCCCCCAACCGGTCGTAACAGAGCGTGCACTTGAAGATCCGCCCGTCCTCCTCGCGCTTGTCCAGCACCCCGTAGGGGCAGGCCGGGACGCAGTAGCCGCAGCCGTTGCAGATGTCCTCCTGGACGACCACGGTGTCGAACTCGGTGCGGAAGATCGCCCCGGTCGGGCAGGCGTCGAGGCACCCCGCCTCGGTGCAGTGCTTGCAGACGTCGGACTCCATCAGCCAGCGGAAGTCGCCGCCGTCGCGCTGGAAGTTGGCCTGCTGGTCCCCGAGCGGCACCCGCTGCTCGACGAAGGCGACGTGGCGCCAACGGTCCGCCCCGAGGCCGACCGAGTTGTCGTGCGAGCTGCCCGCCCACCCGACCAGGTCGTCGGGGACTTCGTTCCACTCCTTGCAGGCGACCTCGCACGCCTTGCAGCCGATGCAGATCGAGGTGTCGGTGAAGAACCCCATGCGTGGGGTCGCGTCGGGCTCGCCCATCAGCTCACCCCCGACGCCGCGGTGATCCCGGCGCGCCTTCGGTACTCCTCGACCAGCTCGGTCCGCGCCGCCCCGCGCGGGCGACGCCCCGGCACGACATCGACTGAGAGCGCCTTCACCTCCTGGATGTGGGAGCTCGGGTCGAGCGCCATCGCCGACAGCTCGTTCATCGAGTCACCCTTCGCGATCCCGTTCGGCCCCCAGTGGTAGGGCATGCCGATCTGATGGACGGTCCGCCCGTCGATCTGGAGCGGCGTCATCCGGTCGGTCACCATCACCCGTGCCTCGACGACGCCGCGGGCGCTGACGATCGTCGCCCAACCGGAGTGCTCGAGCCCCCGCTCGGCGGCCAGCTCCGGTGAGAGCTCGACGAAGAACTCCGGCTGCAGCTCGGCCAGGTAGGGCGTCCAGCGGGACATCCCACCCGCGGTGAAGTGCTCGGTCAACCGGTAGGTGGTGGCGACGAAGGGGAAGACGCCCGCACCCGGCTCGTCGGGATCGGGGTGATAGCGGTTCCACTCGTGCTCGTAGAGTTCCCGCGCCGGGTCGCGCTGGTGCTCGTGGAGCAGGTTGCGGACCGGCGAGTCTTGCGGCTCGTAGTGGGTCGGCAGCGGGCCGTCGGCGACGCCGGCCGGGGCGAAGAGCCAGCCGCGCCCGTCGGATTGCATGATGAACGGCTCGTCGCCGCGCAACCCGTCGGGGCCGACGTCGCCCTCGCCGGGGACATAATCGGGCCGCTTCGTCAGGTCGAAGTCGGGGGTGTCGAGGCCGGTCCACTCGCCCTTCGCCTCGTCCCACCAGACCAGTTTCTTGCGCTCCGACCAGGGCTTCCCCGAGGGGTCGGCGGAGGCGCGGTTGTAGAGGATTCGACGGTTGGCGGGCCAGGCCCAGGCCCATTCGCCACCGGTCCAGTTCTGCTCCTCTTTCGGCTTGCGGCGCGCCGTCTGGTTGACGCCGTCGGCATAACAGCCGCAGTAGATCCAGCAGCCGCAGGAGGTCGAGCCGTCGGCCTTCAGCTCCGTATAGGCGGAGAGCATCTTCCCGTCGGGGCCGCTGCCGTTGATCTCCCGCAGCACCGCGTCGGCGGAGGGCTCCTCGAGTGGCCCCGCGGTCGGGTAGTCCCAGGTCAGCTCGAGGATCGGCCGGTCGCGCTCCTCCACGGACCCCGCCAGCCGTTCGCGGATCTTCCGTCCCAGGTGGTAGGTGAACCAGAGGTCGGAGCGCTGATCGTCGTGCGGCTCGACCGCCTTGTGGTGCCACTGCAGCATCCGCTGGGTGTTGGTGAAGGTGCCCTCCTTCTCGGTGTGCGCGGCGGCGGGCAGGAAGAAGACCTCGGTGTCGATCTCCTCCGTGTGCATCTCCCCCGACTCGATCTCCGGCCCGTCCTTCCACCAGGTCGCCGACTCGATCAGCGAGAAGTCGCGCACCACCAGCCAGTCGAGCTTCGACATCCCGAGGCGCTGCATCCGCACGTTGGCCGAGCCGACCGCCGGGTTCTGGCCGAAGAGGAAGAAGCCCTTCACCTTGCCTTCGACCATCGCCATCGTCGTGTCGTAGGTCGAGTGGCTGCCGGTGAGGCGCGGCAGGTGGTTGAAGCAGTATTCGTTGTCCTCGGTGGCGGCATCGCCCCACCACGCCTTCAGCAGGCTGACCAGGTAGTCGCGCATGTTGCCCCAGTAGCCACCCGACGGCGAGTCCGCCGCGACGAAGTCGTCGAGCCCCCCGTGCCCGTGGGCATGCGGCATCGGGATGTAGCCGGGGAGGGTGTCGAAGAGCGTCGGGATGTCGGAGGACCCCTGGATCGAGGCGTGGCCGCGCATCGCCATCACCCCGCCTCCGGGCCGTCCCATGTTGCCGAGCAGCAGCTGCAGGACCGAGGCGGCGCGGATGTACTGCGAGCCGATCGTGTGCTGGGTCCAGCCGACGCCGTGGACGAAGGCGGTGGTGCGCTCCCGCCCGGAGTTCTCGACGAAGAGGCGGCAGACCGTGGCGAAGACGTCGGGCGGCACGCCGCACACCTTCTCCACCATCTCCGGCGAGTAGGCGGCGTAGTGGCGTTTGAGGATCTGCCAGACGCAGCGCGGATGCTGGAGCGTCTCGTCGCGGTGGATCTCGCCGCGCCCACCCGGTCCGCCGAGGTCGGACTCCTGCAGGCGCTCGACGTTGCCCTCCTGGTCGCGCTGCCCGGCCGCGGCGGCGACGAACGCCCCGTCGTACTGCCAGCTTTCCGGGTCGTAGCTCATCGTCTCCTCGTCGTAGCCGGAGAAGAGCCCCTCGGCGCCCGCGTCCTCGAAGGCCTCGCCGACGATCGTCGAAGCGTTGGTGTAGGCGAGGACGTACTCGCGGAAGTCCGATCCGGTGGTGAGGACGTGGTTGATGATGCCGCCGAGGAAGGCGATGTCGGTGCCGGCGCGGAGCGGCACGAAGTGGTCGGCCATCGCGCTGGTGCGGCTGAAGTGGGGATCGACGTGGACGATCGTCGCGCCGCGCGCCTTCGCCTCCACCACCCACTGGTAGGCGACCGGGTGGGCCTCGGCCATGTTCGAGCCCTCGAGCACGATCAGGTCGGCGTTCTGCAGGTCCCCCGGGAGGGTCGAGGACGCGCCGCGGCCGAAGCTGGTGCCGAGCCCGACCACGGTCGAGCTGTGGCAGACCCGCGCCTGGTTCTCGATCTGGATGATCCCGAGCCCGGTCAGGAGCTTCTTGATCAGGTAGTTCTCCTCGTTGTCGAGGGTGGCGCCACCGAGCGCGGCGATGCTCATGCAGCGGCGCAGGAGGTCGCCGTCCTCCTCGTCCTCCCAGCCCTCCACCCGGTCGCGGACGACCCGGTCGGCGATCATGTCCATCGCCGTCTCGAGGTCGAGCTCCTCCCAGTCGGTGCCCCTCGGGCGGCGGTAGAGGACGTGCCGCTCGCGCGAGTCGCCGGTGACGAGCTGCTTGGTCGCCGCGCCCTTCGGGCAGAGCCGGCCGCGGCTGTGCGGGGCGTCGGGATCGCCCTCGATCTGCACGATCTCCTCGTCGGTGACGTAGACCTTCTGCGCGCAGCCGACGGCGCAGTAGGGACAGACCGAGCCGACGACGCGGTCGGCCGTCGCGGTGCGGGCGCGGAGCTCCTCCGAGCGGCGGGACTTGACCGCCGGTCCGCGGCCGAGCTTGTCGGGGCCGCGCAGCTGACGGAGGAGCGGGAGGTCAAGCACCCCGTCTCACTCCTCTGTCACCCACGCACCACGACACCGGCACAGCCTACTGGGACTCCCGAGGCCTCAGCTCAGCGTTTTTTCGCTTTCGGTTTCGCTTTCGGTTTGGCTTTGGCTTTCGGCGCTTTTTTCGATTTGCTCGCGGTTCCCGCGGCGGTCAAGGCGACCTCGCCGGTCGGGTCTTTCGGCAGCCCCGCGGCCAGGCGCAGCTGCTGCGCGATTTCCTCGATCTCACCGGCGTCCGGGCCTGGCGCGAACAGCGCCTCCTGGGGCGGCAGGTCGTGGGCGAGCGCCCCCTCCGGATGGAGCTCCTCGGCGACTTCCAGCTCCTCGCCGGTTTCCGGATGCGGACCGTTGAAGACCGCCGACAGCTCTTTGAAGTCATCGGGGGACCAGCGGTAAAGTTTCAGGTGTTCACCGCGTTTGATGTGCGGCTGGCACTCCGGGATCTTGTCCGTCGGGATGCGCGGTGACGGGAACAGTTTTTCCATTTTCGACCCGGTCAGGTTCTCCAGCGCCCGGGCGTAGGCGACCTGGTGGACGCCGCCGCGGACGAGCAGGTAGCCGGTCAGCGCCCGCGCCGCGGGATGGTCGACCGCCTCGTAGACCTTGAGCTTGTTGTTGCGCGCCCCGGTCTCGAGGAAGAAGTTCCAGGTGAGGTCGCCGATCAGGTCACCGGTGGCGTTGACGTAGTCGCCGTTCCATGGCTTGCCCATCGAGTCCTGGACCAGCGCCGAAGCGCCGCCGGCGAGGAACTGCTGCGCGTTGCGGGCGTCTTTCAGCCCTCGCAGCTCGCCTCGTTTGCCCGGTTTGCCGTCGCCGGCTCCGGTGAGCATCGTGTTGATCGCGGTCGCGACGAGCTCGATGTGCCCGAACTCCTCGGCGGCGATCGAGGCGACGAGGTCGTAGAACGGCCGCGCGCCCTGGCGGTTGCGGAAGTTGAACGACTGGTACGTGTAGTTCATGAAGGTCGACATCTCGCCGAACTTCCCGCCCAGCAGCTCCTGGACGATCGAGGCGCCGTTCGGATCCGGGTCCGTCGGCGGTGGGATTTCCGCCTGTAGGCGGTCAAGTCGCATGATCATGGATGGGGCCTCCTGTTGGTCACCGATTTCGGTGCGAGCGAGTTGGCGGGGGTACCCACGCTCCGATGGCGGTAACGAGCGGCGCGGAAAGCGCGGCTCCCCTCGTCCTCGCGCCTATCAATCCGAACCGGACTGGGTTACCCTCGTAAACGGTTGCTTCGCGGTGCGGAGGAGCACGCGCCGCCAAAGCCGGCCGACGGGATCTCCTCGCGTCACCGCCTGACAGGAGACCCCTTGCTTTTCCAGACCGAAGAGCGACTCGATGGACCGCTCCGCATCCGGCGCGCGAGGTATGGCGCCGACGTCATCGTCTTCCAGCTCGGAGGCGAGCTCGACCTCGCGACCACCGCCGACGCCTGGCGGGCGATCGAGTCGGCGCTGGACGAGCCGAAGGCGATGCTCGTGATCGACCTGACCGAACTCGAGTTCCTCGGCGTCAAAGGCGTCGGCCTCCTCTACGGCCTCGCCGCCGCCCGTGCCGACAAAGACACTCTGCGCCTCCTCCCGAGCGTCCACGAGGGCGTCAATCGCGTGCTCGAGATCACCGGCGTCGGCTCGGCGATCACCATCGTCGCCCACTGACCCGGGCGAAATTTGCCTTGCAGAGGCAGGATTGGACGCCGTCGTCCCGATGTGCCACAGTTCCGCCCCTGCCTAGTCCTCGGTCCACGGAGATCGAGGAGCGGGGGAACCACCGGCCTACCGGCCCGGGGCGAATCGTCTTCTGAGACGTAGCGCACGTTGAGCGCGAGCCCGTCAGCTCACCTCGCAGGCACGTCAACGAATGGAACGAGGCCAGATTTGAACCCCCAGATGGATGCCCGGCAAGCTCGCCGGGGCGGTCGCCGCGCGGCGGCGACCCTGATCGGGGCGGCGCTGCTGCTCCTGTCACTCCTCGGCGCCGGATCAGCCGCCGCCGCGCCCGCCACGGGCGGCGCCGCGCCGACGAGCCCCGAACCGGCGCCGACCACCGCGGAAGTGCCGACGACGGAAGCCACCGAACCGGTCGCGAAGCTCACTCCCTCCCAGACCCGTCGCCTGCAGATCAAGCTCCGCGTCCGTCCCGCCGACGGCGTCTTCGGCACCCGCACCCGCGCCGCCGTCCGCCGCTTCCAGGCCCGCCACAACCTGACCGCCGACGGGCGCCCCCATCTCAAGGTCCTCACCCTGCTGCGGATCCCGGTGACCGCGACGACCGCGCCGACCGCCCCCGCGCCGACGACGACGACCGTCGCGACCACGACCGCGCCGGCCAACGTCCAGCCCGCGATCGAAGCGGCACAGTCGGCGATCGGCGCGCCGTATGCGTCCGGTGCCACCGGGCCTTCGTCCTTCGACTGCTCGGGGCTCACCGTCTACTCCTTCGCCAAGGCCGGGATCGCGCTGCCGCGGACGAGCTTCGCCCAGTTCGAGACCGGCACCGAAGTCGGCCTGACCGAAATCCAGCCCGGCGACCTCGTCTTCTTCGACACCGCCGGGCCCGGCGCCTCGCACGTCGGCATCGCGCTGAGCGCCGAAACCGCGATCTCGGCGACCACCCACGGCGTGATGGAACACCCGATCGCCACCGGCTACTGGGGCGAACACCTGATCGGCGCCCGCCGGGTCGGCTGACCCGCCCGGCGGCTCAGCCTTCGAGGAAGCGGCCGAGCGCGGCCAGCGCGGCCTCCGGGTGGCGCCGGCCGACGCCGACGCGGAAGCGCTCGGCGGGCACCGGGCCGAGCCCGGAGGCATAGATCGAGGCCGGGAGGAAGACGACCCCCGCGGTCTCGACCAGCTCGCGGCAGAAGCTCTCGACCCCGTCCTCGCCGAGGTAGCGCGGGAAGGAGACGCAGCCGCCCGCGGGCGGCTCCCACTCGAGGCGGTCCGGGTGGGCGGCGAACGCCGCCTCGAAGAGCGGCAGGTTGGCGACGATCAGGTCGCGGTTACGGCGCTGGATCGCGGGCCCGTTGCAGAGCGCGATCGTCGCCAGCGCCTCGCTCGGCGTCGCGTTGCAGATCGAGGTGTAGTGCTTGCGTTTCTCCAGGCGCTCCAGCAGGTCGCGGTCGCGGGTCGCCAGCCAGCCGATCCGCAGTCCCGCCAGCCCGTAGGACTTCGACATCACGTTGAGGGAGACGGCCGAGCCGGAGAGCTCGGCGGCCTGCGGGATGCGGCGCGCCTCGTCGATCTCCAGGCCGCGATAGACCTCGTCGGAGAAGAGCGTCGCCCCGTGCTCGTCGCAGAGCTCGACCAGGGCGCGCCAGTTCTCCCCCGAGGGGATCGCCCCGGTCGGGTTGTTGGGGAAGTTGACCGCGACCAGCTTCGTGTTCGGACGCAGGGCGCGGGCGATCGCCTCGACGTCGGGCTCCCAGCCCGCGGCCGGGTCGAGCACGATGCCCTCGACCTGCGCCCCGGCGGTGAGCGGGATCGTCTCGAAGGACTGGTAGTTCGGCACCGTCACCAGGGCGTGGTCGCCCGGCCCGGCCAGCTCCTGCAGTGCCCAGAAGATCGCCTCCTCGGCGCCGGCGAAGGTGAGCACGTGCTCGGGCCCGAGCCCCTCGTAGAGGTCGGCGATCGCCGCGCGCAGCTCCTCCCCGCCCCAGGTCGGCGCGTAGGAGAGCGGCAGGCGCTCGAAGCGGGCGCGCTCGTCGGGATCGGCGAAGGCGAGGAGCTCCGCGATCGTCAGGGTCTCGGCGTCCGACGCGGTCAGGTAGTGCTCGCCCTCGAACTCCCAGATCCCGAGGTACTCCTCGAGCAGGAAGGGCGGCGGATCGAAGGGGCCGGCGGGCACGGCCGCGATGCTGACAGATGCCGTCCCGTTGCCAGATCGACAAACCGGCTTGTCGATCGGGGCGCCCGGCCGCACACTTGGCGGATGAACGACGAGAGCGACGACAAGAGCATCTTCGAGCCCGCGGCCTGGGACCAGAACTACTCCGGCGAGGGGACGATCTGGAGCGGCGAGCCAAACACCCAGCTGGTCGCCGAGGCCGCCGACCTCCGGCCCGGCAAGGCACTCGACGTCGGCTGCGGCGAGGGCGGCGATGTCATCTGGCTCGCGCTCCGCGGCTGGACGGTCACCGGCGCCGACTTCTCCGCCGCCGGCCTGGAGCGCGCGGCGCGGCTCGCCGAGGAGGCGGCCGTCGGCGAGCGGACCGATTGGTGGCAGATCGACGCGCGCGAGTTCGACCCGGGCGGGCGCACCTTCGATCTCGTCACCAGCCACTACCTGCACCCGCCCGACGGCGGCATGGTCGACGTGGTCGGCCGCCTCGCCGCGGCGGTCGCGCCGGGCGGACACCTGCTGGTCGTCGGCCACGCGCCGCCGCCCGGGTCGTCCGACCTCGGCCCGCACGAGCCGAACGCCCGCCACCGCGCGATGTTCCTCGCCGCCGAGCTCGTCCCCGCGCTGCCCGACGACCTCGAGCCGCTCACGGTCGAGCAGCGCCCCCACCCCCACAGCCGCGGCGGCGAGTCGATCGAGATCGACGACTCGGTCCTGCTCGCCCGCCGCCGGACGTAGAAGGAGCGCGGGCCGGGTACTTCCACGCGTGGAAGCCAGGCTGATCGCGACCAGCGTCCCGAAGGATCCCGAGGGCGCCGTCCTCGTCCTCCACGGCGGCGGGAGCCGGCGCCACCGGATGGTCAGCCCGGCCCAGCTCTCGGTGCTGCGGATGGTGCCGATCGCGCACCGCGCCGCCCGGGCCGGCGGCGGCCGCCTCGCCGTCTACCGCCTGCTGAACTCGGTCCGCGGCTGGGACACCCGCCACACCCCTCTGCGCGACGCCGCCTGGGCCCTCGACCAGATCGCCGAGCGCCACGGCCGCCGCCTCCCCACCTGCCTGATCGGCCACTCGCTCGGCGGCCGCGCGGCGATCCTCAGCGCCGGCGCCCCCGAGGTCCGCGGCGTCGTCGCCCTCGCCCCCTGGATCCTCCCCGGCGACCTCCCTGCCGAGCCCGCCGGCCGCCGCTTCCTGATCGTCCACGGCTCCCGCGACCGGATCGCCGACCCCGGCCGCGCCGCCGCCGTCGCCGACACCCTCGGCCACCACGCCGAGGTCACCTACGTCCTGGTCGAGGGCGGCAGCCACGCGATGCTCCGCCGCCGCGACCTCTTCGACGGCCTCGCCGCCGACTTCGCCGCCTTCGTCCTACTCGGGGAGACCGCCACCGGCCCGATCGCCCGCGTCGCCGAGGGCGAGCGCTTCATCACCCTGTGACGAGGCGGTTGCGGAGGGACGGCCAAGGGACGCAAGGGTCTGCGGCGAGCACGGCCGTCTCGGTCACGGCCCTGGCTGGCTGTGACCGTGCCCGAGACGGCCGGAGATGTGAGGAGTGGCGGGGAGCCCCCGGGGCGTGCGCCGGGGGCGCGTCACGTGAGGAGCGACGGAACGCTCACCGGCTGGGTCACGAGGACGTCACGAGACTCGCAAGTCGTGACGGAGAACGTGAGGAGTCCACGCTTCCGTGCTTGTTGGACAACACCGACTTCCGCGCTGAATGAGTTGACCGTGCTATGGCACGGTCAACTCATTCAGGGCGTCTTCGGGCCCTGATTCTGGGCCCGGAACAAGGGAGAAGGTGCGCCGAAGGGTGACGTTCCCGGCATCTCTGTGTCCGATCCGTGCCAGGTGTGCCCTCTCCCGCACGCACCCTGAACGTAAGTCCGACCTCCGCCGAACCTGTGGCGAGACCCTCAACTCCCTCACGTCCTGGGCGTCTCATGGCGGTCACAGCCAGCCAGGACCGCCATGAGACGCCCAGGACCAACTAGGACTGCCGGAGCGGCGCGAACTACGCCGCCCCCCGCAACTCCGCCACATGCTCGATCATCGCGTCGAGCGCCGCTTCCAACGGGCTCGGCTCGCGCCGAACCTGAGTAAGAACCAGACCACCCTGATGGGCGGCAAGTAGCGCCAGGGCGAGGCGGTCGGGGTCGACCGCGGCCGGTAGCTCGCCGCGGGCGTGCATCGCCTCGATGCCCTGGGCGATCGCTCCCTCCCAGCGGGCGAAGCCGGCGGCGATGTCGGCGCGGGCGTCGGGGTCGGTCTCGGCGAGCTCACCGGCGAGGGTGCCGATCGGGCAGCCGCCCTTGCAGTGGAGCCGGCGCTGGATCGCAACCGCCTGGTCGCGCCAGGCGCGCAGCGCGTCGAGGCTGTCGAGCTTGCCGAGCAGCGGTTCCTGGGCGGCCACGATGGCATCGGACTGGTGGACGATCACCGCGTGGACCAGCGCCTGCTTGTCGGCGAAGTAGTGGTAGAGCTGGGAGCTCGAGACGTCGGCGGCCTCCTTGATGTCCTCCATCCCGGTGCCGGCGACGCCGCGTTCGAAGATCAGCTCCGCCGCCGCGGTGACGATCCGCTCGCGCGTCTCCGCGCCCTTCCTGGTGAGCCGGGGCGCCGTCGCGGTACCCGCCCCCGTCTCGCCCTCCGTCACCGTGCCGCTCTTCGTCGCCATCGATCGAGGATAGCGCGCATTATGGATTTGACAATCCATAAGATACATGACAGTTTGGATCGTGCAATCCAGTCTTTAACGAAAGGAAGCACGATGGAACTCGACGGCAAGAAGGCATTGGTCACCGGCGGCACCTCCGGGATCGGCCGAGAGGTGGCAAAGCAGCTGGGGGCGCTGGGCGCCGAGGTCTACGTCAGCGGGCGCGACACGGCACGCGGCGCCGAGACCGTGGCCGAGATCACGGGAGCCGGTGGCACCGCCCGGTTCGTCGCCGCCGACCTCGCCGACTTCGACGCGATCGGCAAGCTGGCCGCCGAGGT
Source organism: Solirubrobacterales bacterium (assembly GCA_965200635.1). Classification (GTDB taxonomy): domain Bacteria; phylum Actinomycetota; class Thermoleophilia; order Solirubrobacterales; family 70-9; genus VAYN01. The sequence goes on from OZ241364.1 coordinate 61,851, forward strand.
CGGCGCGGTCGACATCCTGATCAACAACGCGGGCATCTTCAGCTTCACCCCGACCACCGACGAGAGTCTCGACGCCTTCCAGGCCATGTTCGACGTCAACGTCCGCGCGCCGTACTTCCTCACCGCCGCCCTGGCGCCGGGGATAGCGGGCCGCAACGGGGCGATCGTCAACGTCTCCACGATGGTCGCCGAGCTCGGCATGGCGGGGAGCAGCGCCTACGCCGCGAGCAAGGCCGCGCTGGCCTCGCTGAACCGCACCTGGGCGAGCGAGTTCGCCGACGCCGGGGTCCGCGTCAACACGGTCACGGTCGGCCCGACCGAAACCGGCGGCGTCTCGTCGATGGGCGAGGAGGAAGTCGCCTTCGTCCAGAGCCTGACGAAGCTCGGCCGCAGCGCCGTCCCTAGCGAGATCGCCGCGGCGATCGTCTTCCTCGCCTCCCCCCGCGCGAGCTACGTCACCGGCGCCAACCTGGCGGTTGACGGCGGCGCCACCACCGTCCTCGGCTAGCCGAGGCGGGTGCCGACGGCGCGATCGAAGAGGCCGTCGGGGAGCAGCGGGCGGAGCTTGCTCAGGGTGCCGGCCCCGCGACCGACCGGGTAGCGGGTGCCGTCGCCCTCGAGGGCGTCGGCGATCTTGTCGGCCACCTTGCTCGGGTCCTCGCCGTTCGAATCGGCAGAGCGGAGCCTCTCCTGGAACGCGGCGAGGCGCTCGTCGTAGAGTTCGCGCGATTCGCCGGAGAGGCCGCGGCGCTGGGCCTCGACCTGCTCCTCGGCCTTGGACCAGATCGGGGTCTGGATCGTCCCCGGCTCGACCAGGGCGACGCCGACGCCCTGCGGGCGGAGCTCCAGGCGGAGGCTGTCGGCGAGGGCCTCGAGCGCGTACTTGGTCGCGTGGTAGGGACCGGCGAAGGGGAAGGCGACGCGGCCGCCGAGCGAGCCGACGATCACGATCCGACCGCGGTCGCGACGCAGCATCGGCAGCAGGGCCTGGGTGAGGAGGACCGGGGCGATGACGTTGACCTCGAAGATCCGCCGCAGCTGCTCGGGCTCGACCTCCTCGAGCGCCCCACCGATCGGGATGCCGGCGTTATGGACGACGCCGTGGAGCACGCCGCCGGCCTGGGACTCGATCGCCTCGACCGCGGCGCGGACCTGGTCGGCGTCGGTGACGTCGAGCGTCAGCGGGATGGCGTCGCCGGCCGTGGACCCGTCGCGCGAGCCGGCGAAGACCCGCCAGCCGTCCCGCGCCAGGCGCTCGACCGTGGCCTTGCCGATGCCGCTGGAGGTGCCGGTCACGAGAACGCTCTTGGAAGCTGGGGCCATGCCGAGCGGTACCCGGCCGGCGGCCGAGATACCCAGGGGCCGAGGGGTGGCCCGAGCCGGGGCGATCGTCCCCGGCCGGGACCAGAAGCCACCCTTAGTTGGACTTGTTGGGACCTGCCGCCGGAACCAACGCCTCGACTATCGAGATCTGCATTTTTAGGTTTCACCCCCTCCCTCCCGTCTTTGTTGCGATTTCCGGCGCAAAGACATTCGAAAGTCGGCCCCTTTTCCAGCCGTTTTCTGACAAAAGATCGAATTAGGTCCCAACCACCGAGCGTTTACGTGGTACACATCGAGTGAAGTGGATAAATCAAACGTTCAGAACGATTGATGACCGATCTTCGAGTAGACGGCCGTCAACCTCGCCGCGAATTCCAGAAGACGCGGGCGGAAATCCTCAGCCATCCGCTGCGGGTCCGGATGCTCGAGATCGCCAATGAATTCGACGTCAGCGCGGTCAACTTCGTCCGCGGCGGCTACGCCAGGACATTGCTCGACCATCTCGACGAGGGCACCGCGGTGTCCCAGGTGGCTTACCACTTCCGCAAGCTGTTGAAAGCCGGCTGCGTCGAGGTGGTCGAACACCATGTCCGTCGCGGGGCGGTCGAAAACGTCTACCGCGGTGTTGCCCGCGTCATCCTCGATACCGCCGAATGGAAGACGGTCGATCCGGATCGACGCCGCGAAATCACCAGCGTCACCTTGCAGGCACTGATGGCGCGCGCCGAAAGCGCGGTGCTGGAAGGGACCTTCGACGCGCGCGACGATCGCTGGCTCGCCTGGGTCCAGATGGCCCTCGACGAGCAGGGGTGGGACGAGCTCGGTGAGCTCTGCCGTCGGATGATGGAGGACGTCGAACGGGTCCGCGAGACGGCCGAGAAACGCATCGGCCAGTCCGGCGAGCCCGTTCAGACGACCCCGTTCACCTGGGGGATGCTGTCGTTCGAGTCGCCGCGCTCGTCGTAGGTTCGGCCTGGTCGCGCAGACGGGTGAGCGTCGCGCGCAGCAGGCGGGAGACGTGCATCTGCGAGCACCCGATCCGGGACGCGATCTTCGACTGCGGCAGGTCCTCGATGAAGCGCAGGCGTAGGACCTCGCGCTCGCGCTCGTCGAGGCTCGGCAGCACCGTTTCCACGGTCAGCCGGTCCTCGACCAGCTCGTATCCGTCGTCGACCTTGCCGACCCACTCCGGCGTCGAGGGGCCGTCGCCGTCCTCGTTCTGGATCTGGGCTTCGAGGCCAAGGGGTCGGCGGTTTTCCTCCGCGGCCAGCGTCTCCAGCACGTCGTTCAGCTCCATCGAGAGGTGCGCCGCGATCTCTTTCGGCGACGGCGGCCGCGAGAGCTTCTCGGTCAGGTCCTCGGTCGCCGACTCGATCGCGGCCATCCGGTCGTGCAGCACCCGCGGTACGCGGATCGTCCACACCTTGTCGCGGAAATAGCGTTTCAGCTCGCCCATGATCGTCGGCTTGGCGAAGCCGATGAACGGCGTGCCGCGGCTGACGTCGAAGCGGTCGATCGCGTTCAGCAGGCCGACGCTCGCGACTTGGACGAGGTCGTCGTAGGGCTCGACCACACCGGCATAACGACCGGCCATGCGGCGAGCCATCGGCAGGTAGATCCGGACGAGCTCCTCGCGGGCGCGCTGGTCGCGCTGCTCGCTCAGGCGTCGCCAAAGCTCGGCCTCGCGGCTCTTGTTGACCGTGCTCTCGACGGTAGGCGAAGCATCCATCGGAAGTCCTCCTGTTAGAGGTGATTTCCCGACTCAGCCGCCCTTGGCCCTCGAGCGTGCGGATGCGAACGGTGTGCAGATGTGGCCTACGGTGTGACGACGGATCGCGTCGCACCACCGGAAGCCCTGACGGCGGAGTACCCGCTTTCCGAGGTCCAAATCACCTCGCCCGGTTGGAAAGGTGTCGTTAAGGAAAGGACCGGGTAGCGGGGACCCATGGGCGACAACCTGGCGACGCGGGCCCCGGAGCGCCACGACTCCGAACAAGGCTCGCAAGTCGCCGCGATCTCCCGCGGCATCGTCCAGATCCATGCCGAGTTCTACGGGCGCGGGCCGACCAAGGCGAAGACGATCTGGCGCGACGAAATCATCGTCTGCCTGCTCGAGGAGATCTTCACCAAGGCCGAGCAGCTTCTGGCCGACCACGGACGCTTCGCCGAGGTGCGCGCCTACCGGATCGCCTTCCAGGACGAGGTCCAGCCGCTCTTCTGCTCGACGGTCGAGACGATCACCGACCGGCAGGTGAGGTCGTTCCTCAGCCAGGTCGCCGCTGACGGCTGCGCCGCCGAGGTCTTCGTCCTCGGCCCGGCCCTCGCGGGCCCTCCTCAGTCGGCGGGCGGCGCGTAGAGCTGGAGGTCGTTGCCGGCGGGGTCCTTGAACGGCGCGATCTTGCCCCACGGGTGCTCGGACACCTGGTCGGCGAACTCGACCCCTTTGTCCTTCAGCTGACCGACCGACGAGTCGATGTCGTCGACCTTGAACGCGACCACGGCGCCGCCGTCGCCGCTCGGCGACTCGTTGGCGTTCAGGCCGATGATCTGGTCCCCGGCGGTGACCTCGCTCCAATCGTCGTCGTGTTCGACCACCTCGAGTCCGAGGCTGTCGCGGTAGAACGCCACCGCCTTGTCCATGTCGTCGACGGGCAGCCAGATCCTGGCGATGCTTTCGATCATGAGTCCTCCTGCTTGGGGTTCGTCGTCTTTGGACGACCTGTGCAGAGGTACCCGTGGCTCATGTCCAGTATCAGTGCCGAGCTGGGCCGGGCCTCAGCTGAAGTGCGGCAGGATCTCGCGCTCGTAGAAGTCGAAGAAGCCCTCTTGGTCGTCGCCGACCTGGTGGATGTAGACGTGGTCGTAGCCGGCGTCGACGAACTCCTGGATCGCGGCACGGTGGCGCTCCGGGTCGGGGCCGCAGACGACCGCTTCGGCGACGTCCTCCTCGCGCACGTTTTCGGCCGCCTCTTCGAAGCGGGCCGGGATCGTCATCTCCAGCATGTAGCCGCCCGTGATCGCCGCGTTGGGCCAGATCCGGTGGGCGGTCTTGCGCGCCTCGGACTCCTCGGCCGCCCAGCAGACGGTCAGCTGGCCGTAGGTCGGCTTGCCCTCGCCGCCTTCTTCGCGGAACTGCTCGACCGACTGCTTCACCGGCGCGACCCCGATCAGCCCGTCGCCGAGGTCGGCGGCGAGTTCGACCGAGCGGGCGCCGGCGACGGCGACGTGGAGCGGCGGCGGTTGGTCGGGCATCGAGTAGATGCGCGCGTTCTCCACCCGGTAGTACTCGCCGCGGTGGCTGGTCAACTCGCCCTTCCAGAGCTCACGGATCACTTCGATCGCCTCCTCGAGGCGTTCCTGGCGCTCGACCGTGGACGGCCAGCGCTCACCGGTGATGTGCTCGTTCAGGTTCTCCCCGGTGCCGACGCCGAGCGCGAACCGGCCCGGCAGCAGCTGCGCCGCGGTCGCCGCCGCCTGGGCGATGATCGCCGGGTGGATGCGCTGGGTCGGGCAGGTGACGCCGGTGATCAGCTCGAGCCGCTCGGTCCTCTGCGAGATCGCCCCGAGCGTCCCCCAGACGAACGGCGACTGTCCCTGCGCGTCGATCCAGGGGTGGAAGTGGTCGGAGATGCCGGCGAAGGCGAAACCGGCCCGCTCGGCCCGCTCGGCCTGGGCGACCAGGGTCGGCGCGTCGAACTCCTCCGAGGACAGGCTGTAGCCGAGCTTGGGCACGGCGAGGAGGTCCCCGAGGGACGCGGTCCGAAACAGACCGGCCCCGCTCTTTTCGCTCCCGCCTGAGCGGGTATCTCCTTCCATCGCTACCAACCGAGTACATATAGACGCCACGCCCGAGCAGGTCTTCGCCACCCTCTCAGACGCGCACCGCTATCCGGAATGGGTGGTCGGCGCGTCGCACACGGTCGAAGCCGACGACGATTTCCCCGCCCCTGGCACCCGCTTCCGCCACCGGGTCGGGTTGCGGCCGCTGACCGTCACCGACTACACCGCGGTGACCGAGCTCGACCGGCCGCGGCGGATCGCGCTGAAGGCGAAAGCGCGGCCGCTCGGCACCGCCGATATCGAGATCGTGCTGCGCCCGCTCGCCGATGGCACCGAGGTGACGATGACCGAGGAGCCCGGCGACGCGCTGACGGGCCTGGTCATCGGCAACCCCGTCGCCGACGCCGCCCTGCGGATCCGCAACGCCGAGGCGCTGGCGCGGCTGAAGCGGATGGTCGAGGACCGGCCGATGGGAGCCCCCCGACGCCGACGCGAGCTCGACGGCCAGCGCGTCCTGATCACCGGCGGCAGCAGCGGCATCGGCCTTGCCACCGCCGAGCAGCTGGCGGGTGAGGGCGCGCGGATCGTCCTGCTCGCCCGCGACGAGGAAGGCCTGGCGCTGGCGAAGGAGCGGGTCGGCGCGGTCGGCATCGTCGCCGCCGACGTCCGCGACCCGGCGTCGGTCGAGGCCGCGGTGGCCGAGGCCGTCGCCGCGCTGGGCGGGCTCGACGTCCTCGTCACCGCCGCCGCGAGCGCCGCCTGGGGCCCGTTCGTCGACACCGACCCCGACGACTTCGACGCGACCGTCACCACCATCCTCTCCGGCACCGCCAACGCCGTGCGCGCCGCCCTCCCCCACCTCGAGGACTCGCGCGGCGCCGTCGTCGCGATCGGCTCGACCGCCGGGCACCTGCCGGTGCCGAGCATGTCCGCCTACTGCGCCGCCAAGCACGGGCTGGTCGGGCTGATCGACTCGCTGCGGATCGAGTTGCGCGAGGCGGGCTCGCCGACGACGATCTCGATGGTCAATCCCGGCCCGGTCGACACGCCGCTCTGGGACCGCCTCGAGAGCCAGAACGGCCTCCTGCCGCCGGTCCCGCCCGACCGCTATTCGGCCGACGCGATCGCTGCCGCGGTCGTCTCGGTGATTCGCCGGCCGCGCGAGGAGATCACGATCGGCGCCTCCGCCGCGCTGCAGGTCCACCTCTGGTCCCTGCTGCGCGGGCCGACGAGCGCCGGGCTGACCGCGCTCGCCCGGCTCGCCCAGGCAGCCGAGGACAAGGCCGCCGAGGCGGGCGCGCTTCGCACCGGGCGCGGTGCCGGCACGACCGAAGGGGGTCACGGCGGGCGCCGCGGCCTCGCGATCCGTGGCATCCAGGCGCGCGACGCCCTCGAACGCGCCCTCGGCAGATGACCGGCGCACCCTCCTAGTTTTCGCGCTCCCGCCCCGGGTACCGAACCGGCCGAACGTCCCCGACCAAGGAGGAATTGAAGGATGGCTGACCTGACCACGCTGGAGGAGAAGCTCGCGGAGGTGACCGGGCTTGCCGCGGCTGCCGCGGATGCGACGAAGAAAGTCGAGGGGCTGCTCGACGACGATCAGGGCGAGATCGCGGAGGCGCTGCGGACGATGCGCGAGGAGGCCGAAGAGACCGAACGGCGCTGCGAAGAGGTGGCGGGTGAGCGCGAGGGCAAGAAGACGGCGATCCTCGACAAGGCCGCGGAAACGAAGAAAGAGGGCAAGGCGTTCCTCGAGATCTACCTCGACGAGGAGTCCGACGAGCTCGACGGCTTCGAGTTCCTGACGATGACCGAGGCGGGCGAGGTCGGCCACTGGAGAATCCTCGGGAAAGTGAACGAGAAAGCCGGCGAGGCCTCGATCCAGGAGCTCGTCGACTTCGCGCTGCCGATCCAGGAACGGCACGAGTCAGAAGTGCGGGAGATCTCCCTCGGCCTCGCCGCCGAGGAGGACCCGGACGAGGAGTAGGGCCGGCGCGAGACCGGGCGGCGCGGTCGCGTCGCCCGGCTCAGCCGATCAGGAGGCAGACCGCGGTCGCGTCGTCGGCGAGGTCGCCCTCGGCGGCCTCGAGCACCGCGCCGTGCACGGCGCGGACGGTTTCCGAGGCCGAGTCGCGACCGGCGGTGAGGGCCGCGCGGACCAGCCCCTCCTCCCCCAGTCCCGCCTGCCCCTCGCCGTGGTGGACGACGCCGTCGGACACGAGGACGACGCGATCGCCGGAGTCGAGGACCGCCTCCCGGGTCCCCGGGGTCGGCGTCGAGCGTCCTCCGAGCCCCGCCGAGGCGGTGCAGCCGAGGCGCTCCGTCTCGCCGTCGGCCCGGATCAGCAGGGGTGCCACGTGGCCGCAGCTGAAGGTGCGCAGCGTGCTGCGCACCGGGTCCCAGTGGGCGACGAGCGCGGTCATCTCGGCGCGCGGCCCGGGCATCTCGCGCAAGGCCTGGTGCATGACCAGGAGCGCCTCGCCGACCGAGGCGCCGGAGCGCCGCGCCGCCCGCAGGGCGCCGAGGGCGATCGCGCTGGAGGCGGCGGCGCGGGTGGTGCCGCCGAGCCCGTCGGCGAGCGAGCACCACACCCCATCGGTGTTTTCGGCGACGTCGAACCAGTCGCCTGCGACCTCGTAGCTGGGCAGCACGTTGCCCGCCACTTCGGCGCCGCTCAGACGGATGATCCGCGGCGGCAGCAGGCTCTGCTGGATCTCGGCGGCGGCGCGCGGCTGCTTGCGCCGCTGGACGCGGGCGAAGACGTCGGTGTAGCGATCGGCGAGGGTGACCGCGGCCGCGGCCTGGCGCGCCAGCTCGGTCAGCGTCTCGTGCGGGTGGCCGAAGGCGAGGAACGCGCCGACCGCCCGTCCGCGTAGCCAGAGCGCGAAGAGCTCGACCTCGCCAGACCGCTCGATCCGCTCGCGCACCAGCGCGATGCCGTCGGCGTCGAGCTCGGGCCCGACCGCGAACGGCGCGTCGAGCGAGGGCCCGAGCCGTTCGTCGCCCGCGATGTGGAGGAGCCGGCTGCCGTCGATGTCGAGCAGGTAGAGGCCGACCGGGACGCCGGCGATCCCTTCGGCCTCGGCGACCAGCTGGCCCGGCAGCAGCGCGGGCGGCACCGCGTCGAAGACGTGGATCGCGTCGAGCGCCAGCGGTCGCCGCCGGCCGAGCCGCCCGGTGGGCAGCGGCTCCTCGAGGTGGCGCAGCGAGCCGTCCTCCGGGCGCCGGTCGAGCGTCGCCACCAGCTCCTCGCGGTCCGGGAAGTGCCGGTAGACGGTCGACCGGGAGACGCCGGCGGCGGCGGCGATGTCGGAGAGCGTCGCGCCCGGGGAGTGGTCGAGCAGGCGCCGCGCGGCGGCCAGGATCCGCTCTTCGTTGCGCATCGAGTCGGCCCGCCTGCGCCGGGTCGCGAGCGTCCCGTCATCCTCGACGACCGGCTTGACCTCCCCATCTCCCCGTTCGGTCATAGGCCACAAGTGCCCGTATCGGCAAACGGCAACCCTGCCTCGCCACCTCGGCGTGTGTCAGTTAAGACGACCGACCTCCGCCGACTTGTGTCAGTTAGCCGACCCCTCCAGGACGCCCCTCGAATCGAGGGTAGGGCGCAGGAAAGGAGCCTCCGTGCTCAGTCACCGACGACACCGAAGTGAGGGAGAGATGAGCACCAAAGACACCACCGAGAACCACGAGGAGACCAGCGGATCGTCCGCGACCTCGGTCGCGACCAGGGGCTCCGAGCCACTGGAGAGCGGCCAGGGGCAGACCACGATCGCCGACGGCGTCGTCACCAAGGTCGCCGGCCTGGCGGCGGCTGAAGTGCCCGGCGTGCACGAGCTCGGCGGTGGGGCTGCCCGCGCGGTCGGTGCCGTGACCCAGAAAGTCGGCCTCACCGACGCCCGCTCCCAGGGCGTCTCGGTCGAGGTCGGCGAAAAGGAGGCGGCGGTCGACCTGACCGTGATCGTCGACTACGGCGAGAGCATCCCGCAGGTGACCGAAGACGTCCGCCAGCAGGTCATCAAACGGGTCGAAGGCATCACCGGGCTGCGGGTCGTGGAGGTCAACATCAGCGTCAACGACCTCTACTTCCCCGGCGACGACGAACCCGAAGACAACCGCGTCGCCTAGCCACGATGACCCGCGAGGAAGCGATGACGATGGAGACGGACCGACCGGCGACCGCGCGGGTGCGGCTCGCGCGGATCGCCGAGCGGGTCATCGACGCGGACCGTCGAGTCAGCGCCACGGCGGGAGCCGGGCGCTGGCTCACCCGTGACGGGGACCGGACGATCGCCGGAGTGGTGGCCGCGGAGGCCGTCACCGGGGTGATCGACCTCGACCTGCACCTGGTCGTGGCCTCCCCGACCGAGCCGCTCGAGCAGCGGGCCTCCATGCTCCGCCAGGCGATCGTCGCCCAGACGATCGAGGCCGACGTCGTCGATCGCCTCGGCGGCATCGACGTCACCTTCCACGACGTCGCCGCCGCGGGCGAGAGCGAGGGGACGCCGTGATCGTCGCCGTCCTGCGCTTCCTCGCCGCCCTGCTCGCCGCCGTCCTCCTCGCCGCGATCGCGGTCGGCGGCATCGTCGTCGCGATCTTCTGCCTGCGCGGGGACAGTGCCACCCTCAGCCTCGACCACCTCGCCCACCTGCTCGCGCTCGACGACCTCCGCGACACGGTCGGCGGTTGGCTCGCGACCCTGGAAGCCGACGGTCCCGTCGCCGCGCTCGCGGCGCTCTGCGGAGCCGGCGCGGTCCTCCTCGGCATCGGCCTGATCGTCGGGGCGCTGGTCCCGCGACGCGAGCGCCTGCTGATCATCAGCCGCGAGGAGCGAGGGACCGTCGCCGCCCGCCGTCGTGCCGCTGCCGGGGCCCTGGCCTCGCTGGCCGAACGACCGCGCGACGTGCTGAAGGCACGCGCCCGGATCAAGCCCAACCGCAGTCGCGCCGGTGGCCGCGCCCGCCTCAAGCTGGTGTCCGCCACGCACGCCGACGAGCATCCCGAAGCGCAGCGGGCGCGGGCCGATCTCGAGCGTCTCGCCGACTCGATGTCGCTCCGCCTGGCCAGCCGGACCTCGGAGCCGCGGCGCGGCGGCAGGGCTCTCTGATGCCGCGCCAGCGCCTCCACCTCGAGAGCTCCGCGCTCGCCAACGCCGTCGGCCGCGGCCTCGTCGCCCTGGTCGGCGCGGCGATCGCCTGGTACGGCCTGATGACGATCCTGCTCGCCTTCAAGGTCAGCCCGTCGACGGTGAACGACATCAGCGGATACCGCACCGCCTTCGACTACCTCAGCGGGCTCGGGCCCGACGACATCTCTTCCTCGGACCGCCTGATCGTCGCGATCGTCGCCGTCGCCCTGGCCCTGATCGCGGCCTTCCTCCTCTGGCGGGCGCTGCCGCGGCCGCACCTCGCCCGCCACGCGATCGAGGTCGAGGAGACCGAGCGCGGCCGGACCGAGATCGGGCCGCGGGCGGTCGAGCGCGCGGTCGAGAGCGCCGCGCTCGGGCACCCCGATGTGATCGGCGCGCGAGCGCGCTACGACGACGACCGGATCGACCTCGCCGTCACCGCCCGAGGCGCGAGCCGCCTGGTCGACACGCTCCGCGAGGTCGAGGACCGGGCCTTCGACAGCCTGGCTACCCACGAGCTTCCGCCCGCCCGCGTCGACGTGACGCTGGCGGGCTTCGACAGCCCCAACGGAAGGGAATTGAAATGATCGACAAACGCCTCGCGGCGGCCGCCGGAGGCTTCGCCTTCGTCGCCGCCTGGATCGGCTTCGGCTTCGGCGATGCCCTGCTGTGCCTGCTCGGGGCGGCGGTCGCCTGGACGGCGGTCGCCATCCTTGACGGCGAGCTGGACCTCGGCGAGCTGCAGCGCCGGCTGAACCGCGAGGACGCCCCGCCGTCCCCGGCCCCCGCCCCAAGCACCGCCCCTCGACGCCCCGCCGGCCCGCCGCGGGTTCGCTGAGCGCCCGCGATGAGCACCGACCCCCAATCCCGGTCGATCGCCGAGCTGACCAGACAGCTCAGCGACCAGGCCACCCGCCTCGCCCAGCAGGAGATCGAGCTGGCGAAAGCCGAGCTGTCGATCAAAGGCAAGAAGATCGGCATCGGTGCCGGCGCGTTCGGCGGCGCGGCCGTCGTCGGGCTACTCGCCCTCGCCGCCCTGGTCGCTACCGTGGTGCTGTTGCTGGCCACGGCGATGACGGCCTGGCTGGCGGCCCTGATCGTCACCGTCGTCCTCGCCGCGATCGCCGGCGCCATGGCGCTGGTCGGGAAGTCGAAAGTCGAAGAAGCGACGCCGCCGATCCCGCGGCAGACGATCGATACGGTCAAAAAGGACGTCCAGGAAGCCAAGACCCGCGCCCAGGAGGGAAGAGCATGAGCCCCGAGGAACGCACGCCGGAGCAGATCCGCGCCGATATCGACAAGACCCGCGAAGAGCTCGGCGACACGGTCGAAGCCCTGGCCGAGAAGACCGACGTCAAAGCACAGGCGAAAGCGAAAGTCGACGACGTCAAGGAGCAGGTGAAGGCGGCCGCGCCGGAATCGCCCGAAGAGGCGAAGGCGCTGGTCAAGCAGAACCCGAAACCGTTCGCGATCGGCGGCGCCGTCGTCGTGGTCCTCTTCCTGCTCTGGAGGCGGCGCCGGTAATGGTCGATCGGCCGGACCCGAGCGACTCGAACGTCGAGTTCCGCGACCGCGAGGCGCCGCGGGCCGACTACGCGCCGACCGGCACCGACCCGGGCACCGGGTGGTGGCCGACGATCAAGCGCACGGCGAAAGAGTTCCAAGAGGACAACATGACCGACTGGGCGGCCTCGCTGACCTACTACGGCCTGCTGTCCCTCTTCCCCGCGCTGATCGCGATGGTCTCGCTGATCGGCATCTTCGGCGATCCCAGGTCGACGACCGAAAGCCTGACCGAAATCATCTCCGAAATCGGCCCCGCGTCGGCGGCGGAAACCTTCGAAGGGCCGATCAAATCGATCACCGAATCGAGCGGCACCGCGGGACTGGCGCTGATTCTCGGGCTCGCCGCGGCGCTCTGGTCGGCCTCCGGCTACATCGGCGCCTTCATGCGGGCCTCCAATGTCATCTACGAGACGCCGGAGGGACGCCCGTTCTGGAAGCTGCGCCCGCTGCAGCTCCTCGTCACCTTGGTGATGATCGTCCTGATGGCGCTGCTGGCCGTCTCGCTGGTCCTCACCGGACCGGTGGTCGAAGCCGTCGCCGGGCCGCTCGGGATCGGCTCCACCGCGGTCGACGTCTGGAACATCGCCAAGTGGCCGGTGATGGTGCTCGTCTTCCTGCTGATGATCGCGCTTCTCTACTACGCCTCGCCGAACGTGAAGCTGCGCGGCTTCAAATGGGTGACGGCGGGAAGCCTGGTGGCGATCGTCGTCTGGATCGTCGCCTCCGCCCTCTTCGCCTTCTACGTCTCCAACTTCAGCTCCTACAACAAGACCTACGGCACCCTCGGCGGGCTGATCGCCCTGCTCGTCTGGTTCTGGATCTCGAACCTGGCGATCCTCTTCGGCCACGAGCTGAACGCCGAGCGCGAGCGCAGCCTCGAGCTCGAAGAAGGCCGGCCGCGCGCCGACGAGGAGATCCAGCTCGAACCGCGCGACGAGCCGAAGGACCAGCAGACCACCTGACCCCCCACACCGACGGAGGAACACCATGGCACCGAACCCGACCAAGATCCCGAACACGCTGAAGCCGATCGCCGAAGAGCTGCTCGAAAACACCTACGCCCGCGAAAACCTGCAGGAAGGCGCCGAGAAGCTCCGCGAAGCCTACGAGCGCGCGCAGAAGCGTCGCGTCAAGCCCTCCAAGGACCGCAAGATCCGCCGCCAGGTGGAGGCCGCCGTCGCGGCGATCGACGAGGGCACCGCGGCGCTTGCCTCCGGCCGCAAGAAGCCCAGGCGGACCGGTCGCAAAGCCGTCCTCCTCCTGCTCGGCGCGGCTGTCGCGGGCGCGGGCGTCGTCGTCGCGACCAACGAGGAGATCCGCGCCAAGGTCTTCGGCTCGGCCAAGGCCCTCGGCGACGAGATCACCGGCAGCGGGGAGAGCGGCGGCTCGCAGGAGACCGGCCCGGCCGGCGGCGACACCGGGAACGGCAGCCCTTCGTGAAGTTCGTCTTCACCCCGTTCAGCCTGCTCCTGGGTCTTCTGGCCGGCATCGTCGGCCAGAAGATCTTCGAGAAAGTCTGGGCCCTGGTCGACGAAGAAGAGCCGCCGAGCCCCGAACACCGCGAGTTCTCCTGGCCGAAGCTGATCGCCGCGCTCCTGGTCGAGGGAGCGATCTTCCGCCTCGTCAAAGGCCTGACCGACCACGGCGCCCGTCGCGCCTTCGCCGGGGCCACCGGTGCCTGGCCCGGCGACGAGGCACCGGACCGCGAGTAGCAGCCCGACCGAGCAGGGCGGCGACTAGATTCCGTCGCCCTGCTCGACCGCCCCTGGAACCGTCCGCGGCTCGAGGTGGAACACCTCGACGCAGACATCGACCTTGGTGTCGATCGAGCTGTTGAAGGCGCGGACCTTGCGGCCGAGGATCCGTTCGATCACGCCACGGAATTCCTCATCGGTCGCGTACTGGAAGTAGAGCCGGGTGTCGCGCAGGCGCTGGTGCTCGCCCATGTCGGCGAGCCGCTGCTCGGCCGGCGTGAAGGTGTTCTCGAGCGTCGCGATCACGACGTCCGGCCCGGCGAAGTCGGTCCGCGCCCGGGTCGGGCCGCGGCCGAACTGCTCCTTGTAGAGCCGCACCATTTCGCGCGAGATCTCCGGCAGGATGGAACTCCGATTGTCGGTCGCCTCCTGCGAGGCGGAAATTTCCTGGGAAGCCATGAGCGAGTGGTACCCAGGTTGGCCCGGGTAACTCCGGCGAGAGGTACCCTCGCCCGATGCGGCTCCCGGAGCGTGACGATCGGAGGCCCGGCGCCCACGCCGGCTGGACCGAGGTCGAGCGCGACGGGGCGCTCGACGCGGTCGCGGTCGAGGAGCCGCTGGAGATCCGGGTCGACGGCCGGCCGCTCAGCGTCACCATGCGCACGCCCGGCCACGACGAGGAGCTGGCGCTCGGCTTCCTCCTCGGCGAGGGGCTGATCGACGGCCCCCACCCCGCGGGCCTCACCGAGGACTTCGCCGCCAACACGATCGAGGTCACCGGCCCGCTCCTCCACGATCCCGGCGAGCGCCGCTTCTACACCACCTCCTCCTGCGGGGTCTGCGGCAAGGGGGCGCTGGAGGAGGTCGCGGTGGCGAGCGAGCCCCTCGGCCCCGGCCCGACCGTCGACCGCGCCCTGCTCGCCTCCCTACCCGACCGGCTCGAGCAGCCGACCTTCGAGCGCACCGGCGGCGTCCACGCCACCGGCCTCTTCGACCCCGCCGGCACGCTCCTGATCGTCCGCGAGGACGTCGGCCGCCACAACGCGATGGACAAGGTCGTGGGACGAGCCCTCCTCGACGGCCTGTTCCCCCTCGCCGACCGCATCCTCTGCGTCAGCGGCCGCCTCTCCTTCGAGCTGGTCCAGAAGGCCGCCGTCGCCGGCGCCCCGATCCTGATCGGAGTCGGCGCCCCCTCGAGCCTCGCGATCGAGCTGGCCGCCGACCGCAACATGACCCTCTGCGGCTTCACCCGGCGCGGGCGGACCAACGTCTACACCGGCGCGGAGCGGGTGTTGTCCGGGGGTGGCCGGCAGTCCTAGCTTGAGGGTTTCGTAGGGAAGTGCGGGGGTTCGTCACGCTTCCGCCCGGAACTCCACACCCCCGTCACGCTTCTCCAGCACCCCAATGGTGACGGGCCGAAAACCCGTCATATAGGTGGGTTTTCGGCCCATCAACATTTGGCGCCAGCTCGACCAGGCCCGGGCTCTCAGTCAGGAGTTGATCCGCCGGGCGATGTCCCGGAGCTCGCCGGGGGACCGTCCCGTCTTGCCCGCCGCCCAACAGGCGAGCGGAGCAGCGGGGCGCTCGGAGGAGTGGGCGGCGATCGAGGCGAGCTCCAAGAGCTGAGCTTCCTCCTCGGGCGTGGGGGCATCGACGCCGAGCTCGGTACAGAACGCCCGCACCCACTGTTCGCGCGTCATCCCATCCTCGGCCACGCTCAGCCGCCGATCGCGCTCATCGTTCGCGCCGGCGGCCGGAAGCCGGGCTCGTCGATCCGGTGCTTCAGCTCCTTGCGCCAGACCGCGTCGCGGACGACCTGGGCCAGCTCGGCGTCGTCGGCGCCCGCGCGGAGCGGGGCGCGCAGGTCGGTCTCGTGCAGGGAGAAGAGGCAGGTGCGCAGTTTGCCGTCGGCGGTCAGGCGCAGGCGGTTGCAGTCGGCGCAGAACGGTTCGCTCACCGGGTTGACGAAGCCGATCTCGCCGCGCCCGTCGGCGAAGTCGAAGACGCGGGCGGTCGAGTGGGCCTCGCGCGGGCGGACGGCCAGCGGATGGACCTCTTCGATCATCGCCTGCACCGCCGCCCCGGTCAGCACGTTGTCGGCGCGCCAGGAGCGGTCGCCGTCGAGCGGCATGAACTCGATGAAGCGGACCTGGAAGCCGCGCTCGCGGGCGAGGTCGCAGAAGCGCAACACGTCGTCGCGACCGAAGCCGGGCATCGGCACCGCGTTCACCTTCACCGGGCTCACCTGCGGGAAGGCGGCGATCGCGTCGAGACCGCCCATCACCCGGTCGAGCGCGTCGCGGCGGGTGATCTCGAAGAAGCGCCCACGGGCGAGGCTGTCGATCGAGACGTTCACGCGGTCGATCCCGGCGGCGACGAGGTCGGCGGCCTGGGCATCCAGGAGGTAGCCGTTGGTGGTGAGCGAGAGGTCCTCGATCCCCTCGATCGCCCGCAGCCGCCCGACCAGGGCCGGGAACTCACGCCGCACCAGCGGCTCGCCGCCGGTCAGTCGCACGCTCCGGACCCCGATGTCGACCAGCATCCGCACCAACCGCTCGATCTCCTCGAAGGAGAGGATCTCCTCGCGCGGGATCCACGGCATCCCCTCGGCGGGCATGCAGTATTGGCAGCGGAAGTTGCAGCGGTCGGTGACCGAGACCCGCAGGTCGGAGACGAGGCGGCCGTGCGCGTCCTCGAGGGGCATGGGGAGAAGGTACCCGGTGGCGTCCGTCGCCAGGCTAGGCGGCGTGCTCGGGGCGCTCGCCGTTCAGCAGCGCCAGGGCGTGGGGCAGCGCGCCTGCGAGCGCCTCCCCGCACTGGTCGATGCTGCGCGGGTTGCCGGGGAAGTTGACGATCAGCGTCCGACCGCGGGTGCCGGCGAGCCCGCGCGAGAGCATCCAGTTGTCGGTGTGCGGGCGCGAAGCGGCGCGCATCGCCTCGCCGATCCCCGGGGCCTCGCGCTCGATCACCTCGCGGGTCGCCTCCGGCGTCACGTCGTCGGGCGAGAACCCGGTCCCGCCGCTGGTCAGCACCAGGTCGACGCGCAGGTCGTCGCAGAAGTGACGCAGTCGCGGCACGATCGCCCACTGTTCGTCCGGCGTGACCTCGCGGGCGACGATCTCCAGGCCCAGCCCGTCGGCGAACTCGGCGAGCCGCGCACCGCTCTCGTCCTCGCCCTCGCCACGCGCCTTCGAGGTGGAGATGGTCAGGAGGGCCGCGCGCATCAGTCGGCCGGGAAGTCGGGAGTCGCGTCCTCGAGCCGCCACTCGCCGGAGCGACCGCCGCTCTTGGAAAGAAGGACTACCGACTCGATGGCTACGCCGCGCTCCACGCCCTTGACCATGTCATAGACGGTCAACGCGGCGACCGAGGCCGCGGTCATCGCCTCCATCTCGACCCCCGTCTGGCCGACCGTGCGGGTCTCGGCGAGCAGCTCCACCAGCCCCGCCTCGACGTCCACCGTCGCGGCGACGTCGATGAACGACAGCGGCAGCGGGTGGCAGAGCGGGATCAGGGTCGAGGTCTGCTTCGCGGCCTGGACCCCGGCGATCCGCGCAACTCCGAGCACCTCGCCCTTGGGACCGTCCCCGCGCTCCACCGCCCGGGCGGTGTCGGGCGCCATCCGCAGCCGCGCCCGCGCGACCGCCCGCCGCTCGGTGGTCGGCTTCGCCCCGACATCGACCATCCGCGCCCGCCCGTCGTCGCCGAGATGCGTGAGCTCGCTCACGCGCTCGCCTCGGGCTCCGGCGCGGCCGCGCCCTCGACCCACTCGCCCGCGCCGGCGGCGTCCAGCTCGCGCTTCCAGATCGGGGCCTCGGCCTTGATCCGGTCGATCGCCTCGCGGGCGCCGGCGAACGCTTCCTCGCGGTGCCCGGCGGAGACGGCGACGACCACACCGGGCTCGCCCAGCGGGACCCGGCCGATCCGGTGCTCGGCGGCCGCGGCGAGCAGCCCGTGGCGCCCGGCGCAGTCCTCGAGGATCGCCGCGATCCGCTCCTCGGCCATCTCCCGGTAGGCCTCGTAGTCGAGGCTCGCGACCTCGCGCGTCACCCCTTGGAAGGTGACGATCCCGCCCGCGCCCGGGTCCCCGACCCAGCCCGACAGCTCACCGGCGTCCAGCGACTCCTCGGTGACGGCCGCGCGGATCCGCGTCGCGCCGCCCGAGATCGGCGGGATCAGCGCCAGCTCGTCGCCGGGCGCGATCGTCGTGCCGTCCCCGGCGTACTCGCGGTTCACGGCCATGCGCAGCGGCAGGCGTCCGACCAGGTCGCCGAGGCCGGGCGCGGCGGCGAGGCGCTCGAAGGCGTCGGCCACCGTGGCACCCTCCGGCAGCTCGATCTCGACCGAGTCGCTCCCCGCGCGCTCGCGCAGGATCGCGAACAGGCGCACGGTCACGGTCATCGGCCCATGGTAGCCCGGTCGAGCAGCTCGACCTCGACCGCGGCCCCGGCGGCGAGCCCGGCGCTCTCGGTCGGGACCAAGGCCAGCGCGTCGGCGGCCAGCATCGAGGTGAGCACATGGGAGCCCTGGCGTGGCAGCGGCCAGGCGACCCAGCCGCGCTCGTCCAACTCGAGGCGGCAGCGGACCGCGTGGGCGCGGTCGGTCGGCTTCTCGTAATCGGCGCCGAGGCGCGCGGTCACCCGCCGGGTCGCCGGGTCCCCGCCCGCCATCAGGATCAGCGCCGGGCGCACGAAGGTGAGGAACGTGACCATCGCCGACACCGGGTTCCCCGGCAGGCCGAACACGAGGGTCCCGCCCCGCGTCCCGAACCAGGTAGGCCCGCCCGGTTTCAGCGCGACCCGCCAGAAGATCTCCTCGGCGCCGAGTTCCGCCAGCGCCGCCTTGACGTGGTCGTGCTCGCCGACCGAGACGCCGCCGCAGACGATCGCCAGGTCGGCCTCGAGCGCCCGCCCGAGCGCGGCCCGCGTCGCCTCCCGCTCGTCCGGCGTCCAGTCGACCGCGACGACCTCGGCCCCGGCGAGGCGCGCCAGAGCCGGCACCGTGCGCGAGTTCGAGTCCCGGATCGATCCCGGCCCGAGCGGCTCGCCCGGCGCCGTCAGCTCGTCCCCGCTGGTGAGGACCGCGACCCGCGGGCGACGGCGCACCGGCGCCGGGTCGAGCCCGATCGTCGCCAGCGCCCCGAGCTCGGCCGGCCCCAGCTCCGCCCCGGCCCGCAGCAGCGTCTCCCCCGCCGCGATGTCCTCCCCGGCGCGCCGGACGTTGACGCCCGAGGCGACCGCGGCGCGAATCAGGACGCGACCGCCGCCCGCGCGCGAAGCGTCCTCGGACCCTGGCGTCGGAACGGTGTCGGGACCGGGCGGTCGCGAGGCGGCCTCGGACCCGGCGCTCGCGACGGTGTCGGCACGGTCGGCCTCCCGTTCGGTGTCCTCGACCCTCACGACGGCATCGGCTCCCGTCGGCAGCACGGCGCCGGTCGAGATCGCGATCGCCTCGCCCGGGCCGACCGGGCGCTCGGCCGGGCTCCCGGCGCGCGACTCGTCGACGACGCCCAGCGCCGCCGGAGAGTCGGCGCTCGCCCCGGCCACGTCCTCGGCCCGCACCGCGAAGCCATCCATCGCCGAGTTGTCGAAGGGCCCGAACGGCCCCTCGGAGACCGCGTCGACCGCGAGCCGGCGCCCCAGCGCATCGGCCAGCCCGACCCCCTCGACCGCGGTCGGCCGCACCCGCGCGAGCACCTCGCGCCGAGCCGCCTCGATCTCGATCGCCCTGGCCATGCCCACACCTTGCCGCACTGGCCCCTGCGACACTCGTCCGATGGACCCCCGCGGCCCCCGGTTGGCTGTTCCTTTTGCCGACCAGTCCGGCAAAAGGAACAGCCCGAATGGGAGCGGCGGGCTCGGGGCGGTCCTCGCGGGCGGGCGCGGCAGCCGCCTCGGCGGCGCCAAGCCGACCGCCGACCTGGCGGGCCGCCCCCTGATCGCCTACCCCCTGCAGGCCCTGGCCGCCGCCGGCATCGACTCCTTCATCGTCGCCAAGCCCTCCACCCCCCTGCGCGGTCGTCCTAGCGTCCGCGACCCGGAGCGCGGTCGACCCGAGGTCCGGAATCCGGACCGTCGATCGACCGCGGTCGAGGGACCGGACGGAGGGTCGACCGCGGTCGGGGCCGACGCGGCGCTTCGGGGGGTCGAGGTCGTCACCGAGCCGGAGGAGCCGCGGCATCCGCTCGCGGGGATCGTCGCGGCGCTCCGCCATGCGGGCGAGCCGCTCGTCGTCGTCGGCTGCGACTTCCCCTTCGCGCCGCCGGCGCTGCTCCGGGCGCTCGCCGACGCACCGGAGCCGCTCGTCGTCCCCGCGCCGGGCGGCGGACCGCAGCCGCTGATGGCCCGCTGGGCGCCGGAGCTCCTCCCGCGGGTCGAAGCCGCCCTCGCCCGCGAGGAGCCGCTGCGGCGCACCGTCGCCGGCCTTTCCCCGCGCCTCCTCGGGGACGCGGAGCTGGCACGGTTCGGCGACCCGGCGCGCGCCTTCTTCAACGTCAACACCCCAGAGGACTTGCGGGCGGCCGAACAGGCGGTACGCTCGCCCGATGGCGAATGAAGACCCCGGTTTCGTCTCGCGCGGCTTCGTCGGCAAACCGCACGGCGTCGGCGCCGAGCGACTGCCGCCCGGCCAGTACCTCGAGCGCGGCTTCCCGGTCCTCACCGCCGGCCCGACCCCGCGGATCGAGCCGAGCGAGTGGAGCTTCCGCATCGACGGAATGGTCGGCAACGAGCTCGAGTGGACCTGGGACGAATTCGGCCGGCTTCCGGCCGAAGACGTGCCGTGCGACATCCACTGCGTCACCAAGTGGTCGAAGCTCGACACCAGCTTCCGCGGCGTCTCGGTCGACGTGCTGCTGGAATCGGCCCGCCCCGAGGGCGCCTTCTCGATGGCGTACTCCTTCGGCGGCTACACGACGAACCTCACGCTGGAGGATCTGACCGGCGGCAAAGCCTGGGTCGTGACCGAGCACGAGGGCGGCGCGCTCCCGCGCGAGCACGGCGGCCCGGCCAGGCTCCTCGTCCCCCACCTCTACTTCTGGAAGAGCGCCAAGTGGGTGCGCGGGCTGCGCATCATGGACCACGACGAGCCCGGCTTCTGGGAGGCCAACGGCTACAACAACCACGGCGACCCCTGGAAAGAGCAGCGATATTGGACGGACTGACCGCCGCCCCGCAGCGCGCCCCGGGCCGCTGGCAGATCGCCGACATCGAGCAGGTCCGGGTCGAGACCCCGCGCACCAAGACCTTCCGCCTGCGCGTGCCGAACTGGATGCCGCACGTGCCGGGTCAGCACTACGACGTCCGCCTCACCGCGCCGGACGGCTACCGGGCCGAGCGCTCCTACTCGATTGCCTCCTCGCCGCTCGACGAGGGCGCCGTCGAGCTGACCATCGACCGGCTCGAGGGCGGCGAGGTCTCCTCCTACTTCCATGACGTCCTCGTCGAGGGCGACCAGGTCGAGGTGCGCGGCCCCTTCGCCTCCTACTTCGTCTGGCGCGGCGAGGAGCCGGTCCTCCTGATCGGCGGCGGCTCCGGGGTCGTGCCGCTGATGTGCATGTTGCGCCACCGTCGCCAGACCGCGCCGGACCTCCCGATGCGCCTCCTCTACTCGGCCCGCACCCGCGCCGAAGTCATCTACGCCGACGAGCTCGGCGACGACGCGATCGTCGCCCTCACCCGCGAACTCGAGGGCGTCCCGATCGAGGGCCTCCCCCGCGTCCAGCTCGGCCGCATCTTCCCCGGCCTGGTCGCCGCCGAGGCGTTCGACTCCGGCCTCGCCTTCGTCTGCGGCTCAAATTCCTTCGTCGAGTCGATGGCCCAGATGCTCCTCGCCGTCGGCTACTCCCCCGACCGCATCCGCACCGAGCGCTTCGGCCCGACCGGCTAGGCGTCGGCGATCAATCGGGTCGCGGTCGCCTTCCAGACGGCGACGACGCGGGCGCCGGGACGGAGGTCGAGCCGGGACGCGGAGGCGGCGGTGATCTCGGCGACGAGGGGCTCGGGGGCAGCGAGGCCGACACGGGCGCGCGAGCCGATCGTCGTCAGGGAGGCGACCTCGCAGGGGAGGCGGTTGAGACGCGAATCGGCCGAACCGTCGGCCTGCGGGGTTGCGCCCGCGCCGATCGAGATCTCCCACGGGAAGACGCTGAGGGACACCGGGCCGCGAGCCTCGTCGGCGCTCCAGACCTCGCCGCCGCCCGACAGGCGCACCCGGGTCAGGTCGCCCTCGCGGCTCGCCTCGCCGCGCAGCACCACGGCCCCGGCGAAGTCGGCGACGAAGGCCGAGGCGGGCGCGGCGGAGATCGCGGCGGCGCTGCCCCGCTGGACCTTGCGGCCGGCGTCGATCACCACCAGCTCGCCCGCCAGCACCGCCGCCTCCTCGAAGGAGTGGGTGACGAGGACGACCGGCGTGGCGGCCTCGGCGAAGACGGCGCGGAGCTCGCCGATCGCCTCGCGGCGGGTGGTCGAGTCGAGGGCCGAGAGCGGCTCGTCGAGCAGCAGGACCGGCGGCCGCGCCGCCAGCGCCCGGGCCAGCGCGACCCGCTGGCGCTCCCCTCCCGACATCGTCGAAGGCAGCGCCTCGGCGAGCCCCGCGACCCCGAAGCGCTCGAGCATCGCCAGCGCCGCCGGCCGCCGCTCCCGCCGCCGCCCGTCGATCCCGTAGGCGACGTTGCGCCAGGCGCTCATCCGCGGGAACAGCGCGTAGTCCTGAAAGAGGAACCCGCACCCGCGCCGCTCCGGCGCCAGGTCGACCCCGCCCGCGGTGTCGAGCCACACCGAGTCCCCGAGCCCCACCCGCCCCTCCGCCGGCGAAAGCAGCCCCGCGATCGCCCGCAGCATGCTGGTCTTGCCCGACCCGGAGCGCCCGACCAGCGCCAGCGGAGCCCCCGCCACCGCCTCGAGCTCCAGTCCCAGCTCAAACCTCCGGAGGGGCGTACGGACCTTGGCGGTGAGCGTCGCGGTCACAGCCGCGCCATCCCCTCATCGACGTCCACCCGATCCCCACCCAACAACTTCACCCCGAGCAGCAACGCGGCGCTCACCAGGATCAGCACCGCCGACAGCGCCAGGGCCGCGACGAACCCACCGGGTTCGGCGAAGTCGGAGAAGATCGCGAGCGGCGCGGTGCGGGTCACGCCCTGCAGGGAGCCGGCGAAGAGCAGGGTCGCGCCGAACTCGCCGAGCGCCCTCCCCCAGGACAGGGCGACCCCGGAGGCCAACCCGCCGCGCGCGCTCGGCACCGCGACGGTGAGGAAGGCGCGGAACGGGCCCGCGCCGAGGGTCCGCGCCGCCTCCAGGAGCCGCCCGTCCACCGCCGCGAACGCGGCCACCGCCTGGCGCAGGAAGAACGGTGCGCTGACGAAGACCAGCGCGACGACGACGCCCGCCGTCTGGAAGACGAGTTCGATTCCCGCGTCGGAGACCCAGCCGCCGAGGATGCCTTTCGGCCCGAAGGCCGCCAACAGCGCGATCCCCGCCACCGCGGGCGGCATCACCAGCGGTAGCTCGATGATCGTCAGCACCACCGAGCGCCCCGGGAAATCCCGCGCCGCCAGCAGGTAGGCGGTCGGCGTGCCGACGACGATCACGAACGCGAGCGCGATCAGCGTCGTCTTCAGGCTCAGCAGCAGCGCTTCGCGCGAGGCTTCCTCGCCGAGCGCGTCGACCAGCCGCGCCGGGCTGACGTTGGCGAAGACGGCGACGATCGGGACGAGCAGGAAGACGACGGTCGCGAGGGCGGCGACCAAGGCCACTCCCGCGAACCAGGACCGCCTCACGGCGGCGGCAGGAACCCGGCTTCGCGCAGGTCGTCCTGGCCTTCGCCTTCGATCAGGCCTGCGACAAATTCTTCGGCGGCAGGCTTCTCCTTCGAGGACTTGACGACCGCGACCCCGTATTCGACCCGTGGTTGCAGTTTCGAGTCGATTTCCACGGGTTCGAGTCCTTCCGCGCCCGTCTCGTCGGTGACGTAGACGAAGCCGGCGTCGGCGGCCCCCTGTTCGAGCTTGGCGACGATCGAGGCGACCTCGGTCTCTTCCGACACGACGTTGCCCAGGATCGCTTCTTCTTCGCCCTTCGGCAAACGGCCGAGCACTTCACGGGTGTAGCCGCCGACGGGCACGCTTTCGTCGCCGATCACGATCTTCGTCCCCGGCTTCGTCAGGTCCGCGATGCTCTTGATGTCGCTGCCTTCCGGCACCGCGATCACCAGTTCGTTGCGGCAGAAGACCTGCGGTTTATCGACCAGCCCTTCTTCGAAGAGTTCTTCCGGATAGCTGGTGTTGGCGGAGGCGAAGACGTCGGCGGGCGCGCCCTGCTGGATCTGCGCCGCGAGTTCGTCGGAGCCGGCGAAGGACGGCTTCACCGTCGCGCTTTCGAAGCCCTCGCCGTATTTCGTCACCGCTTCGGTCAGGGACGAGGCGCCGAGGACGATCAGCGAGCCGCCGCCGGAGCCACCCGAACCGTCGGTCGATCCGGAGCTGGAGCCGGACCCCCCGCCACACCCGACCACGAGTGCGGCGAGCAAGGACAGGCCGAGGAGAAGAGCCGCGCCGCGCCTCATTCGCCCGCCTGCACCATCACCGAGGTCGCCTTCACCATCGCGACCGCCTTCACGCCCGGCGCGAGCCCGAGCTCCTCGACCGAGTCGCGGGTGATCGCGGCGGTCACGAGATGAGGCCCCGCCTCGATCTCGACCAGCGCCATCACCCCGTCCGCCTCGATCGAACGGACCACGCCCGGAAAGCGGTTGCGGGCCGAGAACGTGTCGCCGGTGGTGTGGCGCGCCGGAGCCTCCCGCAACCGTTCGATCTCCGCCACCGGAACCCGCCGCCGGTTGCGCGGGTCCCGCGTCGTCCGCACCTTCCCGGCCCGGTCCCACCGACGCAGGGTGTCGGCGCTGACCCCCAGCATCTTCGCCGCCTCTCCGATCCCGACCGTCTCTGCCATGCCTATGCAGTGTATAGGCAGATCGCGGATCGCGCCAACGAGGGTCCCCGTACAGTACGCCACCGTTCCCAAAGGTGATCGCTTCGATATCGCGGGCTCTCGCGCCCAAGGAACTTCGGGCGCGGAGCAAGTCAGGGGTGGCAGACGGGACTCGAACCCGCGACCGCCGGCACCACAAGCCGGAGCTCTACCAACTGAGCTACTGCCACCACGAGGAACGGCGCTGCGCAGTCTAGCCAAGACGCGGCCACCGCCGACCAGGGCTGAGACGCGCGGATGGCGGCGGCACATTCCTCCTCCGACCCCTACATAAATTTTTGTAACTTTCTTGCGTTGAAATACCCGGATGTATATGTTGCGTGCCGCTCCAGGGAGAAGTTCAAAGGAAAGGGATGGGATCGGTGAGAAGAGCTGTCGTGGCCGTGATGCTCGGCGGGTTGGTGTTGGCGTTGACCACCGGAGGGGGCATCGCCGCCGCCGCGGGTTGTCCCAACGAAGCCCTGCGAATCGGGCCCTCGGCCCTGCTGCCGGAATGCCGCGCCTATGAGCAGGTGACGCCGGTGGACAAGGAAGGCGGCGCGGGGATCTTCACCAACGGTGTCGTCCAGGCCGCTCCCTCCGGGGAAGCCGCCGCGTTCATCTCGGCATCGGCCTACGCCGGTGCCCAGGGAAGCCCGCTCGGCAATCGCTATCTCTCCACCCGCGGCGGCAGCGACTGGCTGACCAGGAGCGTCGACGGCGCGCAGGCGATCCAGGAACTGATCCTGGTCCGGGCGACCTTCGCGTTCTCGGAAAACCTCAAATACACGCTCAACGCGAGTAAGGAAGCGTTCACCCCCGGCGCGATTCCCTTCGGCTCCAACCTCTACCTGCGCAACACCAGGACCGGCGCGCTCTCCCTGATCAGCGCCACGCCGGGCAACAAAGCGTTCTTCGAAGAGACGACGCTGAACGGGGCGCCGTTCGTCGGCGCCAGCAGCGACTGGAGCCACCTGCTCCTGTTCTCCCGCTCGGTGCTGGCGCCCGGTGCGGTTGAAGGCGAAGCGAACCTCTACGAATATTCCGGCGGCGAACTGAAGCTGGCCGCCCCTCCCGGCGCCGTACCCGCCGCGCAGACGTCCACGGCGTTCCGGCCCAACGTGATGTCGGCGGACGGCCGGCGGTTCTTCTTCAACGAAGGGGGCGTGCTCTACGTGCGCGAAGACGGGACGACGACGGTCCCGATCTCGGCCTCCGAGAAAAGCGGCGAAGAAGGCACGTTGGCGGAAGGAAACTTCTACGGCGCGACCGCCGACGGCTCGACGGTCTTCTTCTCCAGCTTCGGCAACCTCACCGGCCAGTCCGAAAACAATGCCCTCTACCGCTACGAAGCAACCGCCCCGGCCGGTCAGAAGCTCACCGACCTGACGCCGGAATCGATCAACGAAACGGTCGGGAGAACGGCGTTCTCAACCCTGCTGGGGGCGAGCGAAGACGGCGAATACGTCTACTTCACCAGCAGCGCGAGCCTCACCCCGACGGCACCGGAAGCCGAAGAATTCGCGATCAACACCTACGTCTGGCACGGCGCCCCGGGCGAACCGGGAACGATCCGCTACATCGCCCAGACCGAACCCCAGAACAGCAGCGAAGTCGGCTCTCCGAACGAGTATCGGGCCAGCGCCAATGGCCAGTTCCTGGCGCTCGGGTCGCGCTCGCCGCTGACCGCGGAAGCGACGCCGAGCCCGAACTGCGCCGGCAATATCAACGAAGGCATCCCGGCCGAACGCTGCATGAACGTGTTCGTCTACTCCTACGCCGGCGACAACCTGGTCTGCGTCACCTGCAACGGGGCCGTGGCGGGGGGCGACTCCTTGCTCGGCGGCCAGAAATCGCTGGAAGAAGTGTTCACCTACGTGCCGCGGTCGGTGCTGAACGACGGGACCGTCTTCTTCGACACCCCGCAGTCGCTGGTCCCGCGTGACACCAACGGCGTCGGCGACGCCTACGAGTGGCGGGCGGGTCGATACAACCTGCTCTCCACCGGGACCGCCGACACGCCCGCGACCTTCGGCGACTCGACCCCCGACGGTCGCAACGTCTTCATCCGCAGCAGCGAACCGCTGGTCGGCCAGGACAACGATCGCAGCCTCGACGTCTACGACGTGCGGGTCGAAGGTGGACTGGCCGCCCAGGCCGGAAGCACCCCTCCGGTCGCCTGCGCCACCGAAGAAAGCTGCCGCACCGGGATCGGATCGACCCCGGCCGCGACGACGCCGTCCTCCTCGAAGCTGACCGCGGCGGGCGCCACCTGCACCGGTACGCGCAACCAGGCCCGGACGGCCAAGCGCAAGGCGGCGGCACTCGGGCGACGCGCCAAGCACGCCTCGGGACGGCGGGCGGTCGCGCTGCGTCGCCAGACCAAGCAGGAGAGAAAGCGCGGGGATCGCCTCGCCAGACGAGCTCACAGCTGCGAAAAGGGAGCGGGCCGATGATCGACCGAAAGCACAAGCACAAGCGCACGCGAGCGACCCTGATCCTCGCCCTCACGGCGGCCTTCGTCGGCTGCTTCGCCGGCGTCGCCCAGGCCGACTTCGGGTTCCAATCCTTCAGCGGCTCGCTGCTCGAACACGAGCGGCTGCCGCTCGTCCCCGGCGAAGAAGCCCTCGCGCCCGGCGTCCCGCAGCTCACCGCGGGCGCCCACCCCGACTTCACGACGACGCTCGAACTGAACGTCAGGCAGAACGAAGGGACGTTCGGCGGCACCCGCGAAGGGCCTGACGGCAACGTCCGGGAACTCGTCGGCTACGGGCCTCCCGGACTGATCGGCAACGCGACCGTCGTCCCCCAGTGCAGCTTCCCCGAACTGCAGGGCAGCGGCCCCACCCCGGCATGCCTGCCGGAGACCCAGGTCGGTCGGCTCGGCGCCGTCCTCTACACCGGCGGCAGCCGCTTCGAACAGACCTTCCCCGTCTACAGCATGCAGCCGCCGCCGGGGACCCCGGCGCAGTTCGGCGTCAACATCGCCGGCGTCCTCGTCTTCATCAACGCCAACCTGGTCAATCGCGGCGGCGTCTACTCGATCGCCCTGGTGTCCCGGAACGTCTCCGAGGGACTGCCGATCGGTGGCGTGAAGCTGACCCTCTGGGGCGTGCCGGCGAGTGATGCCCACGACTCCGTGCGCATCGACAACGCCACTGCCGAAGGGGTCAAAAGCGCGGCGCCGAAGCTGCCGTTCCTCAGCAACCCGACCGCCTGCTCGGGGGCACCGCTCGAATTCTCGGCGAGCGGCCGCTCGTGGCAGGGTGCCTCCGCCTCCTCGGCGCCCTTCACCACCGACGAAGAAGGCCGGCCGCTGGTCATCCAGGGCTGCCAGAACGTCCCCTTCGAAGCGTCCTTCACCGCCCAGCCGACGGTCCGCTCGGCGGACTCGCCGACCGGGCTGAAGGCGACCGTCACCGTCCCCCAGTCCCGGACCCCGAACGGGATCTCCACCTCCCAGCTGCGGGACGCGGTGATCAGCCTGCCGGCCGGGATGTCGGTCGACCCGGCGTCCGCCGCCGGCCTCGAATCCTGCTCGGCGTCCCAGATCGACCTGCTCGGCGAAGCTCCGGCGAGCTGTCCGTCGGGCTCGAAGATCGGGACGGTCCAGATCGATACCCCGCTGCTGGAAAAGGAGCTCGAAGGCTCCGTCTACCTCGCCCGGCAGGGGGAAAACAAGTTCGGCTCGCTGCTGGCGATCTACATCGCCATCGACGACCCGCAGACCGGCATCGTGCTGAAGCTGCCGGGGAGGATCGAAACCGGTCCCGGCGGCGAAGTCACCGCTTCCTTCACCGAAAATCCCCAGGTGCCGTTCGAAACGCTGACGGTCGACCTCTTCGGTGGGTCGCGGGCAGCGCTGGTGACGCCGCCGACCTGCGGCACCTACACCTCGAAGGGCACCTTCAGCCCGTGGTCGGGGACGGCACCGATCTCCGCTTCTGACTCGTTCCAGATCGTCTCCGGACCCGGCGGCGGCCCGTGCCCCAACGGTGGCTTCGACCCGAAGCTCGCCGCCGGCACCACCAACCCGATCGCCGGAGCCTTCAGCCCCTTCGTCCTCGATCTCTCCCGCGAAGACGGCACCCAACAGCTCTCGACGATCGAAGCCGTCCTGCCCGAGGGGCTGCTCGGCAGGCTCGCCGGCATCCCTTACTGCCCGGATTCCGCGCTTGCCGGGATCTCCGGCGCCGAAGGCACCGGTGCCGCTCAGCTGGCCTCACCATCGTGCCCGGCGGCGAGCCAGGTGGGCACGGTCTCGGTCGGCACCGGAGCGGGCCCGAACCCGTTCTTCGTCAACACCGGCAAGGCCTACCTGGCCGGTCCATATAAGGGCGCCCCGCTCTCGCTGGCGATCGTCACCCCGGCGCTCGCCGGGCCCTTCGACCTCGGCAACGTCGTGGTGCGGACCGCGCTGCGAGTCGATCCGACGACGACCCAGATCACCGCGGTCTCCGACCCCCTGCCGACGATCCTCCACGGCATCCCGCTGGATCTCCGCGACGTGCGGGTCAGCTTCGACCGGGCCGAATTCACCCTCAACCCGACCAACTGCCGGGAAGCGCAGATCGGCTCGACGATCGTCTCCACCGGCGGCGCGGTGGCCCATCCCGCCAACCGCTTCCAGGTCGCCGACTGCGCGAACCTCGGCTTTGCGCCGAAGCTCTCCCTGCGCCTCTCGGGGCGGACCGAGCGCGCCCAGAACCCGGCGCTGAAGGCGGTCCTCACCGCCCCGGCGGGCGAGGCCGACGTCGCCAAGGTCCAGGCGGTGCTGCCGCGAAGCCTCTTCATCGACAACCGCCACATCAGCAACCCCTGCACCAGAGTCCAGTTCAACGCCGGTGCCGGCAACGGCGCCCAGTGCCCGGCCAAGTCGATCCTCGGCAAAGCGACCGCCTACAGCCCGCTGCTCGAACGACCCCTGACCGGCTACGTCTACTTCCGCTCGAACGGCGGGGAACGCCAGCTGCCCGACCTGGTCGCCTCCCTCGGCGGCCAGATCCACGTCAACCTGGTCGGCTTCATCGACTCGGTCCACAAGAAGGGCTCGGAAGTCTCGAGGACCCGCACCACCTTCGCCAACGTCCCCGACGCCCCCGTCTCCCGCTTCGTCCTCGAACTGGCCGGCGGCAAGAAGGGCCTCCTGCAGAACTCGACGAACCTCTGCAAGTCGACCAACCGGGCGACGGTGAAGATGACCGGTCAGAACGGCAAGAGGCACGACACCAACCCGATCCTGCGGACGAGGTGCGGCAGGCCCTCCTAGACGTGGCCGGCGATCGGGTGGGGGCGATAGGGCTCTTCGAGGGCGGCGATGGCGTCGTCGGGGAGGTCGAGGTCGACGGCGGCGATCGCGTCCTCTAGATGCTTCGGTTTGGTGACGCCGACGATCGGGGCGGTCACGACCGGGTTGGAGAGGAGCCAGGCGAGGCCGACCTGGGCCGGCGAGCGGCCGAGGCGCTCGGCGACCTCGAGGGTGCGGGTGACGATCTGCTCATCCTCGTCGCGGTAGAGGGTGGCGCCGAATTCGTCGGTCTCGGTGCGGGCGGTCTCGGCGTCCCAGGAGCGGGTGAGGCGGCCGCGGGCTAGCGGGCTCCAGGGGATCACGCCGATCTCCTGGTCGGCGCAGAGCGGCAGCATCTCGCGCTCCTCCTCGCGGTAGAGCAGGTTGTAGTGGTCCTGCATCGAGACGAAGCGGGCCCAGCCGTTCAGATCGCTGGTGGCGAGGGCCTTGGCGAACTGCCAGGCGAACATCGAGGAGGCGCCGATATAACGGGCCTTGCCGGCCGCGACGACGTCGTTCAGCGCCTCGAGGGTCTCCTCGATCGGGGTCTCGTAGTCCCAGCGATGGATCTGGTAGAGGTCGACGTAGTCGGTCCCGAGGCGCTCCAGCGAGTGGTCGATCTCGCTGAGGATCGCCTTGCGGGAGAGGCCGCCGCCGTTCGGCCCGGGGCGCATCTTGCCGTTGACCTTGGTCGCGAGGACGATCTCGTCGCGGTCGGCCAGCTCGGCGAGGGCGCGCCCGACGATCTCCTCGCTGGAGCCGTCGGAGTAGACGTTGGCGGTGTCGAAGAAGTTGATCCCGGCGTCGAGCGCCGCCTTGATGATCTCCCGGCTGTCGGCCTCCGGCAGCGACCATTCGTGGTTGCCGCGCGCCGGATCGCCGAAGGACATGCAGCCGAGGCAGATGACCGACACGTCCATCCCGGTCGGCCCGAACTTGGTGTAGCGCATCTAGAACCTTTCCACGAGGGGTGCGACCTCGCGGCCGATCAGCTCGATCGCCTCGGTGTCGCGGTGCAGAAGATGCTGGGCCATGACCCGCGTGCAGCCGGCCTCATGCAGGGCGCGGAGCTGCTCGACCGCCTCCTCGACCGTGCCGACGATCCAGGCGTCCTTATGGTCGCCCGGGTCGGCCAGGAAGGCCTCGCCGTCGCCGCCCTTGCCCTGCCACTCCGACAGGCGCGAGGCGCGGTCGACGACCTGCTCACGGGTCTCCCCCACCATCCAGCCGGTCATCACCGACAGCGGCAGCGTCGCCGGGTCGCGGCCCTGCTTCTCGCAGGCGGCGTCGAGCTTGCCGCGGATCTCCCGCAGTTTGTCCGGCCCGGCGAAGACGGTGTTGTACTCGGAGGCCCAGCGGGTCGCGATCCGCAGGCTGCGCGGCCCACCGGAGCCACCGATGATGAACGGCATCGGCCGCTGCACCGGCTTCGGCTGCGCGTCGAGATCGACGACCTTGAAGTGCTCGCCGTCGAAGCTGAACGGCTCCTCGCCCCACTGCTTCTCGATGATCTCCAGCTGCTCTTCGAAAGCGTCCATGCGCGGCCCGAGCTCCGGCAGATCGAAGCCGTAGGCCTCGTGCTCGCGGTCCCACCAGCCCGCGCCGAGCCCCGGTTCGGCCCGCCCGCCGCTGACCTGGTCGATCGTCACGAAGGACTTGGCGAAGACGGAGGGATGGCGGAAGGTCGCCGGCGAGACCATCGTCCCCAGCCGCAGCTTCTCGGTGATCGCGGCGAGCGCCCCGAGCGTCGTCAGCGCGTCGAGCGACCCGCGCTCGGCCCGGTCGACGACCGAGTAGTAGTGATCGGAGCGAAAGAGGGTGCCGACGCCGCTGCGTTCGCAGGCCTCGGCGATCGCCACCCAGTCGTCCCAGGTGACGTCCTCCTGCCCCTCGATCATCAGCGTGACTTCCATCAGAGCCTCCCTTACCCGACCGGTTGTGCTTTGGCGGTGGGCCAGATCGCATAGACCTTGCGGACCGTCTCGTGGACCTGCCACTCACCGCGCCAGCCGTCGAGCAGGACGAACATCGTGCCGGGTCCCAGCTCGTGCTCGGTCCCGTCCTCGTCGAGGATCGTCGCCCGCCCGGAGAGCAGGTGCATCATCTCGTTGATGCCCTCTTTGGTGCCGGGGAAGCGGCCCGGGGTGCATTCCCAGACGCCGACCTCGGTGCCGCCGTCGATGTAGGCGGAGAAGTAGGACTCGTGCGGGGATCCCTCGGTCGCCAGCCCGTGCGGGGTCGGCTCCGAGAGCTCCATCGTCCGGATCTCCTCCTCGGAGAGCCCGATGCCGTTGACGGCGGCGCCGAGGGCCGACATCAAGCGGCGACCGGCAGACGGTCGAGCGCGGCGACCGTCTCGGTGCAGGCCTTCGCGACCTCGCGTCCCTTGACCTCGAAGTGGTCGTGGAAGAACTCGCGGTGCTCGGTGTGCTCGTGGAAGTGGTGCGGGGTGAGGACGGCGGAGAAGACCGGCACGCCGGTGTCGAGCTGGACGCGCATGAGGCCGTCGATGACCGCCTCGGCGACGAACTCGTGCCGGTAGATGCCGCCGTCGACTACGAGCCCGGCGGCGACCACCGCGCGGTAGCGGCCGCTCTCGGCGAGGCGCTTGGCATGCAGCGGGATCTCGAAGGCGCCGGTCACCTCATAGAGGTCGATCTGGTCGGCGGAGAAGCCGCGCTCGGCCGCCTCGGCGAGGAAGGAGTCACGGCACTCGTCGACGATGTCGCGATGCCACAAGGACTGGACGAAGGCGATCCGCCCACCCTGCTCGTTTGCGCTGCTCTCCATCTCCGGCTCCTCTCGCTCGAATCCGCTGAAGCGACGAGGGTACCGCCCGTTGATCCCCCGCGTTGACCTCGACCGTGGCCGGGGTGCGAGGTACGGTTGGCGCATGGGACGTGACTGGTTCGGGACGTCGGGACCGAATGCGCGGGGCGCGGAGGCGCTGGGGGCTCTCGCCCGGGGAGCGATCGCCCGTGGGGCGTCCGCGACCGCGATCGAGGCGCGCGGTGCCGAAGCCGTCGGCGCGTTGGCGATCGGTGCCCTCGCCGTCGGCGCCGCGGCGGTCGGCGGCTTCGCCATCGGCCGCCTCTCCGTCCGCCGCCTCAAGGTCGGCGAGGCGACCTTCGAAAAACTCGAGATCGAAGAGCTGGTCGTCGACGACCTGACGATCGGCAAGCTGACCGTCCGCGAAGGCCTGCCGAGGCCCGACCGCCCGTGAGCGGCCAGCGTCTGCAATCACCCCCGCTGAGCGGGGGTAAACGCAGACGGTCGCGAGCGGTCGGATGGCTCACCAGCGCCGGCGTCCTCCTCGGCGCCCTTGCGATCCTCGCCGCGCTGACGACGGCCGCCACGCTCCTCGCTCCCGGCCCGGCGCGGGCCGTCGGTCCCTACCCGGATCTCGGCTCGTGCCCCGTCTTCCCGGACCCGCCCGCCTCGCTCTCCCCGCGCGCGCCGTCGCTCGCCACCGAGGCGGCCTGGAACCAGAACATCGCGAAGGCCCCGCGGGCGGCCGACTCGGCCAAGGTCATCGCCTACATCGACTCCCACGGCGGCGCCGCGATCCACCCCGACTTCGGCTCGCCGCGTGCTTACGGCTTTCCCTACGCCGTGGTTGGGACCGGCGCCAAGGAGCTGCCGATCCACTACACCGCCTACGGCTCGGAAAGCTCGCCGGGACCGTTCCCGATCCCGACCTCCGCGCCGGTCGAGGGTGGCGCCGGCGCCGACGGCGACCGCCACGTGATCGTCGTCGACAAGTCGACCTGCAAGCTCTTCGAGCTCTACCGCGCCTTTCCGAGGTCGAAGCCGAAGCCCCACTGGGACGCCGACGCGGGCGTCGAATGGGACCTGCGCTCCGCCGCGCTACGTCCAGACGGCTGGACCTCTGCCGACGCCGCCGGGCTGCCGATCTTCCCCGGCCTCCTCCGCTATGACGAAGCCGCCGCGGGCCAGGTCGACCACGCGATCCGCGTGACCATGGACACCACCAGGGACGCCTACATCCACCCCGCCTCCCACTGCGCCGGCAGCACCGGCGACGGCGCCGCGCCGCCGATGGGCCTACGCCTGCGGCTGAAGGCCGGCTACCCGCTCGGCGGCATGGGTACCGAGGCGCGCGCGATCGCGGTGGCGATGAAGGAATACGGGCTGATCGTCGCCGACAACGGATCGAACTGGTACATCTCCGGCACCAGCGACCGGCGCTGGGACGACGAAGACCTGGACGCCTTGAAGGCGATCCCTGGGAGCGCCTTCGAAGTCGTCAGGTCTGCTGGCGCCGTCCGACCCTGCTGACCCGCCGTCCCCCGGCCCCGAGCAGACGGAAGAATTTGCCGACCGTCGCGATCACGAGGAAGGCGATTCCGAGGCCGATCGCGCCGAGGACGATGATGAAGACGATGAACGCGAGGATCGCGACCGGTATGAGCAGGACTTTCAAGGCCACAGAAGCTAACGGGCGCTTCACATCCGCGACTGCGGGGCGGGCTAAGGTTTCTGGGATGACGACCCGACGTGGAGCCGGGGCCGTGGCCTGCGTGCTCGCGATCGTCGCCCTGCTCGCCCCCGTCGGGGCGCAGGCGGCAAGCATCCAGAACCCTGACCACCCCAACGCCGTCGAAGCGCTGATCTCCGCGCTCGGGGCCGGGCGCGCCGAACGGGCCGTCAGCGCGATCGGCCATGGCCTGGCGATGATGGAAGCTCAGAAGCGGATCGCCGCGACGGAGCGCAAGCTCGCCAGGCAGGCGAAGGCGGCCGAAGCCACGGCGTCGTCCGCGGAAGCGGAAGAAGCCGAAGAAGCCGCGGTCGTCGAAGAAGTCAAGGACCCCTCCGAAATGATGCCCGCCTCGGCCGGCAGCAACGGGACCGCGGTCCCCCACTCCGGCGGCGGGCGCCTCTTCGCCCACACCCGCGCCGACGCCGACGGCTCGACCGCGATCCTCCTCTCCGGCATCGCCCTCGCCCCGCCCGACGCCCCGGAAGCGGTGCAGAAAGTCATCAACTCCGCCAACACCATCGTCGGCCGGCCCTACATCTGGGGCGGCGGCCACGCCTCCTTCTACTCCTACGGCTACGACTGCTCGGGCTCGGTCAGCTTCGCCCTCTTCGGCGCAGGCCTGATCCCCGAACCGCTCACCTCCGGCTCGCTCGAGGGCTGGGGCGACCCCGGTCCCGGCAAGTGGATCACCGTCTACGCCAACGCCGGCCACACCTTCATGGAGATCGCCGGCCTGCGCTGGGACACCGTCGGCGACGCCCGCGGCACCGGCCCCCGCTGGCACCTCGCCCCGACCGACACTTCCGGCTTCGTCGTCCGCCACCCGCCTGGGCTGTAGCCGCTACCCGTCAGGAAACGGCTGGATCGGGGTGCCGTGGTCGGTCTCCCGCATCCCCAACTCGTAGGCGGCGCCGGCGGGGAGGGTCAGCCGGCGCGACGGCCGACCCGGTTGTTCCACGGTCAGCTCGAGGTCGGCGACCGAGCAGTTGACGGTGTGGTGCTCGCCGCCCTTTGGGGCGGGGTCGGCGTAGACCCAGCCGACGAACGCCTCGCGGGGGGCCTCGACCCGGCCGTGGACGACGATGTCCTTGCCGGGCAGGAGGAAGGTGCAGCCGGTCGGCGTCTCCTCGATCCGGGAGGAGCGAACCGCCCCGAGGCCGCCGAGGCGGTGGCGCACGCCGTCGAGTGAGAGGAAGCCGGACGGGACCCAGGGACTGACGCGGCGGCCGAGCTTGACGCGGGCGGCGCCGGCGTCGAACCAGGTGTCGGAGGAGTCGGCGAAGCCGGTGCCCTCGAGCCAGATCCAGCGCTCGGCGTGCTCGGTCCCCCAGTTGTGGCCGATCACCCCCGGCCAGCCGGCGATCTCGATCGTCTCTCCGTCGATCTCCACCGTGCCGTCGAAGACCGCGTCCGGGAACGGAGCGACGAACTTCGTCCGCGGCAGCGGCGCCTCGTAGAGCCAGTCGGCGGGGAGGTAGCGGGCGGGGCGGTTGTCGCCGTTGAAGCGGAGCGCCCAGGAGGCGCTTGCCGCCTCGACGGTGAGCGAGCCCTCCGCGCGCCCCGGTCCGATCTCCGCGTCCGCGACGCGGATCCAGCCGCCGTCGGGAACCGAGAGCTCGCTTGCGGGCACGGTCAACTTCGTCGCCCGCGGCGTCCCCGCGGCGCGGTCGAAGAGCGTGAACCAGATCGAGCCGGTCGCCTCCGCCCCCGGCCGCTTGTGGACGGTGTGGCGGATCCAGATCCCACGACCGCCGCCGGGCGCGCACGCCTTCAGGTAGAAGCTCTCGTAATGGCCCGCCTTGGCGGCGACCTCGGTGAAGCGCGCCCGTTCCTCCACCGCCCCACCTTAACCCGGATCGGTGGCGTTTGGCCGGCTAGCCAGTTAGGCTGGCGCCCCGTGGGGGGAGAGGCCGCCGAGAGATTCGTCGTCTTCGCGCTGCGCGTGCTCGCGATCTGCTTCGCGGTGGTCGGCCTGCTCTACCTCTTCGTGCCGACCCTGACCCTCGACGTCCTCTCCGACGTCGGCGAAATCTTCGGCAATCAGACGCGGGCGCCGCACACGCAGGAGTTCATGTGGCTCTCGCTCGGCTTCGCCTACATGGCGGTGATCACCGGCATCTGCCTGATCGCCCAGGCCGATGTCGTCCGTTATCGCCCGCTGCTGCTCCTCCTCGCCGCGGGCAAGGCCGCCTCATCGCTCACCTCGCTCTCCTTCTTCCTGGTCCAGGACCAGGTGTTCGCCTACCTGCTCGGCTTCCTCGTCGACGGCTCGCTGATCGCGCTGTCGCTCTGGCTCTGGCTCCTGGTAGGACGAATAGACCGCCGCCCTTTTGACGCGGGCCGCGCGGGGGGCGGCCTGGGACGAGCCGAACGGCGCACGCTCGGCGCGATCTGCGAGGCGATGGCCCCGGGGGTCGACGGCGCCCCGGCGGCGGAGCGCGACGTCGCCGTCGCCGCGCCCGTCGCCGATTTCCTCGCTTCCGCCCCGCCGGGATTCCTCACGCAACTGCGCCTCGGCCTGCGCGCTTTCGAGTGGATGCCGTTTCCGCACCGCTTCAGCCACCTCGACCAGGCGGGCCGCGAACGTGTCCTGAAGCGCCTCGAAGGCTCACCGCTCGCCCTCAAACACGACCTGCTGCTGATGGCGAAGCTCTTCTCGACGCTCGGCTACTCGGTCGCGCCCGAGGTCGAGGCCCTGATCGGCAACGAGATCCGCTGCGCACTCCCCGGCGGGGAGCGCCCCGAACCCGCCGGCGCCCTCGGCGACACGACCCCGTGCGGCGAGGGCGAGGAAGCCGACGTGGTGATCGTCGGCTCGGGTGCGGGCGGCGCGGTCGCGGCGGCGACGCTGGCCGAAGCGGGCCTCGACGTGATCGTCCTCGAGGCGGGCGCCCACTACAACCGCGACACCTACCCCACCGACCGCCTCGACGCGATCCGGTCCCTCTACCGCGGCGCCGGCCTCACGGTCGCCGCCGGGAGGCCGCCGATCGTCGTCCCGGTCGCGCGGGTCGTCGGCGGCACGACCGTGGTCAACTCCGGCACCTGCTTCCGCGCCCCCGAGGCGGTCCTGGGCGACTGGGCGAAGCGCTTCGGCATCGACTGGGCGGGGGACCTCGACGTCGACTTCGCCGAGGCCGAGGAGACGCTCCGCGTGACGCCGCTCGACCCCGCGACGATGGGCCGCAACGGACAGCTGGCGATGGAGGGGGCCGCGGCGCTCGGCGTCAGCGGCGGCCCGATCGCCCGCAACGCGGGGAACTGCGACCAGTGCAGCTCCTGCCCCTTCGGCTGCCCGATCGACGCGAAGCGCGGCATGCACGTGAGCTACCTCCCGCGGGCGGTCGCGGCCGGGGCGCGGGTCCGTGCCGGGGTCGAAGCGCGGCGGATCCTGGTCGAGGACGGCCGCGCGGTCGGGGTAGAATGCCGGATCGGCGACGACGGCACCGGTCGCCCCTTCACCGTCCGCGCCCGCCGTGCCGTGATCGCCGCCGGCGGCGCGCTCGGCACGCCGGAGCTCCTGCTGCGCTCAGGCCTCGGCAACGCCGCGGTCGGCCGCAACCTCCACGTGCACCCCGCCTGCTGGGTCGGCGCCCGCTACGCGGAGGAGGTCCGCGGCTGGGACGGGGTGATGCAGAGCTTCTACGTCGACGAGTGGGAGTCGCGGGGGATCCTGCTCGAGGCCACCTTCACGCCGCCGGCGTTCGGCGGTGCCTGGCTGGCCGGCTCCGGCGCCGACCACCAGCGCGCCCTCCTCGACCTCCGCCACATCGCCTCGATCGGCGTCCAGCTCACCGACCGCTCCGAGGGCCGGGTCCGCCTCGGCGCCGGTGGGATCCGCATGTCCTACGGCCTCACCCGCGAGGACGCCGCCCGCGCCGCCTATGGCATCGCCCGCGCCGCCGAAGTCCACTTCGCCGCCGGCGCCACCGAGGTCTACCCCAACCTCGCCCGCGTCCCCGCCCTCCGGCCCGGCGACCTCCCCGCCTTCGAGGCGACCGCCGTCAAGCCCTCCGAGCTTCGCCTCGAGGGCTTCCACCCGATGGGCACCGCCCGCATCGCCGCCGATCCCCGCGAGGGCGCCTGCGCCCCCGACGGCTCCCTCCACGGCACCGCCGGCCTCCACGTCGCCGACGCGTCCCTCTTCCCCACCGCGCTCGGCGTCAACCCGATGATGACCATCATCGCCTTCGCCAAGCAGGTCGCCCGCGAGGTCGCCGGCGCCGCGTCTCCGGCCGGGGTCGCGAGCCTTAGGCGGTGAGCAGGATCGGCTCGTCGTCGGTGATGACGAGCGTGTGCTCGAAATGCGCCGAGCAGGATCCGTCGGCGGTCTTGTAGGTCCAGCCGTCCTCGGCCTCGACGACCTCGCCGATGCCTGCCGCGATGATCGGCTCGATCGTGATCA
The DNA here is from genome assembly GCA_965200635.1 of Solirubrobacterales bacterium. Taxonomy (GTDB): domain Bacteria; phylum Actinomycetota; class Thermoleophilia; order Solirubrobacterales; family 70-9; genus VAYN01. Next base: position 100,499 of record OZ241364.1, read on the forward strand.
CGAGCCCGGCGGTCAGGGGCTCGGTGAGCCCCGGCGCCTCGAAGTTCGGCACGTCGGGCCATTCGTGGATCTCCCGGCCGATGCCGTGGCCGGAAAGTTCGCGACAGACCGAGTAGCCGCGTCCGGCGACGACGCTTTCCACGGTGCGGCCGATCGCGTTGATCGGCGTCCCGGCGCGGGCGACCGCGAGGGCCTGTCGCAATGCCTCCTCGCTCGCCGCGAGCAGATCGAGTCGCGCCGGCTCGACCTCGCCGACCGGCACCGTCACGCACGCGTCGGCGTAGTAGCCGCCCAGCTCGGCGGTGACGTCGAGCTTCACCAGGTCCCCGTCCCGCAACTGCCGCGGCCCGGGGATCCCGTGGACGGCCTCGTCGTTGACGCTGATGCAGTTGACGCCCGGAAAGCCGTAGGCGAGCTGCGGAGCCGAACGCGCCCCGGCCTCGGCGAAAACCGCCGCCCCGACCCGATCCAGCTCCCCGGTGCTCACCCCCGCCAGCACGCGTTCCCGCATCGCCCGGATCGCCTCCGCGACGACCCGCCCGGCGGCGCGCAGCCCGTCCAGATCCGCCTGTTCCTCGATCGACACGATCCGCAGGCTACCGGCGCGGACTCACTCCCACGGAATGAGGTCGAGGATGTCGGTCAGGTCCTCGGTGTCGATGGCGACGGAGGCCGCCTCCCGAGCCTGCGGCGTCGCGTTGAGCGCGATCGAGAATCCCACGGCGCCGAAGAGCGGGACGTCCGAGCGCGAGTCGCCGACGGCGATGCAATCGGCGAGATCGATGCCCTCAGCCTCGCAATGGGAGGCGACGAACGCGAGCTTGTCCCACTCGTCGAAATGGCGTTTCACCCCTCCGGTCGGAACGCCGTCACGGTCCAGCTCGATCTCGGTGCCGGAGACGGCGAGGAATCCGTGTCGGCGCCGGAACTCTCCGGCGGCGAAGGACCAGGTCACCGTGCCCAACAACGACTCGACCCCTCGCCCCCGCAGGGCCTCGAGCGTCGCGTCGATCCCCTCGATGCAGGGGATGTCACGAAGCTTCTCGACGATCTGCGCCAACGGGACACCGCGGTAGCCGCCGGCCTGCACCTCGGCGACGACCGAATTGGAGATCTCCCCGGCCGCGTAACGGCGCTCCAGCTCCGCCATCTCCTCGCCCCGACCGAAGCAATCGGCCAGGTGCCGGCTGACGGAGGTGCCCCGGACGAGCGTCCCGTCCAAGTCAAAGCAGGCAAGTCGCCAGCGGCTGGAGCGGGGATTTCTCGACACGTTGCTCACTCCCGACGGTGCTCAGCCCAGGAGGCGGACTTCGCATCTGAGCCCCGAAAGTCGTCCTATCTGCCGATCGCCGGTGACGACCAGGCGGGTGTCGGGATCCGTCTCAGCGGTCGCGACGATCAGCGCGTCTGGCATTCGCAGGGACTTTGAGCGAGAGCGCAAACCGGCCGCGAGGTCCGCCACGGCCTTATCCACGGGAAGGACTGCAGAGATCAGCTGGCTGAAGAAGCCCCGGACATGCTCCTCGTCATGATGGCCGAGCTTTGCGCCGGTCAAGACCTCGGCGTAGGTGATCACCGAGACCAAGAGCCGCTGTTCGCGTACGAGATCGCGGATCGCCGCGTCAGCCGCCGCATGCAGAGCGTCGTCGCGGTCGAGAAAACCAACGACCGCGTCGGAGTCGAGGACTACGGCCACTCTCCGCGAAGCCCCTCGACACGCTCCCGCAGGTCGCCGCCGGTCTCAAGACGACCGGAGTAGCGATCGATCAGCTCGTCGATGCGCGTCAGCACTACACGACCGGCGCCGTCAGCCTCCACCTTCAACGTATCGCCGGGCTCGAGCCCAGCGGTGCGGAACGCACCAGTCGGAATCGTCACTTGATGCTTGCTGGAGACTCGCGTCTGATCCTTTACCTTCTCCGTCATAAGTAAAGCGTACCAGCAGCGCCCCCGGCTGGATTCGAACCAGCGACCGTCGGATTAGAAGTTCAGCCGGAACCTGTCCGGCAGGGCGGATCTTGCCCATAGAGATCTCTTGAGTCCAAGGAGTTCAGCTGAGTTCAGTGGAGTCGGGGACCAATTTCGGGACCAACTCCTTTAGCCACCCGAGGACCTTGGTGATGCCGCTGAACGAGCGTCGTGCACCGAAATGACGAAGACGCGATCCAAAGCCTGGTCATAGCGATACAGCATCAGCATCCACGACCAAGGCCCCAATACAAATCGAGTCGGCGCCCACCTTCCAGCCAGTTCCGGACCCGCGAGCGGGAACGTTTCGAGCACCCGCAGCGAGCGGACGATCCGGCTCCAGGTGTCAGCGGGAAGGTTGAGGCTGGAGATGGCCTCATCCACATCCCGCTTCGCTCGCGGGCTGACGATTACCTGCGCCACTCAGGCGAGCTCGTCGAGCGGGATACCTTCCCCGCGCCTCGCCTGGGCGAGTCCCTCCTGGGTGCGCTCCCAGGCGCCGGGAATCGCATCGAGGATCTCCGTGATGCGTTTGGCGTCGGGGTCGGCGTCGTCGAGCGCAGTCGCAAGCAGCGACCGCGCGAGCGTTCCCTCTTGGACATGGGTGCGCTCCGCGAGCCTGGCGAGCTTCCGCGCGTGAGTTTCGTCCAGGGTGACGTTGATGCGCTTCGGGTTGACGGCCACGAGCCAAGGATTGCACAGAAGTACACGAGCCGTGCTTCAAGCACCGCGTACCGGCCAGCGCCCCCGGCTGGATTCGAACCAGCGACCGTCGGATTAGAAGTCCGATGCTCTATCCAGCTGAGCTACGGGGGCGGGGCGCCATTGTCGCGCCTAGGCGGGCGTCAGTGACAGGCCCAGTCGGAAGTGCCGGTGACGACGATGTTGTAGTCGATCGGGTTGAGGACCACGCGTACGTATTTTTGGCAGGCGTAGCGGCCTTGTGCGGGGGTGGAACGTTCCACGTACATGCGGCAGAAGACAACGTGGAGGCTGCCACGGCGGCAGTTGGTCGTGCCGTATTTGACGCAGTGCACGTCGTGGGCGCAGGTGTGCTTGGCGTAGTCGAACGCCTTGTGGGCGGCAGTGCTGACGGGCAGCTTGACGGCGGCGACGGCGGGCATCGCGACGGTGGCGAGCAGGACGAATGCGGCGAGAAGCGCACAGAACATGCGTTTCACTTTCACGTAGGGCTCCTTTTCTGAACTGGGCCGCCGGGGGCAAGTTCCGAGGCGGGTCTGGACACTGCGCGTCACCCTACCGCCGCGATTTACCGGAAATTTAGGGATGGTTCGAAAATCCGCCGGTCGGCGCAGGCCGGCCCCGCAGCGGCGAGCGGCCGGCCAGACAGCCGGCCTTCCGGGTACGATGCCGGCGTGCCGACGACGGATGGGGCGGGGACGGAGATCTTCTGGGAGCGCTCGGGCGCGGGTGAGCCGCTGCTCCTGATCCAAGGCATGAGCGGCACCCACGTCGCCTGGGGCGAGCCGTTCCTCTCCCGCCTGCGCCCGGACTTCGACTGCGTCGTCTTCGACAACCGCGGCATCGGCAACTCCGCCGAGGTCGACGGTCCTTTCACGATCGCCGAGCTCGCCGCCGACGCGGTCGCGGTGATGGACGCGGCGGGGCTGGAGACCGCCCACGTGCTCGGCATCTCGATGGGCGGCATGGTCGCCCAGGAGCTCGCGCTCGCCCACCCCGATCGCCTGCGCAGCCTGACGCTCGGCTGTACCTACCCCGGCGGCCCCGGCTCTCCCCTGATCGCGCCGGAGGACGCCGGGCCACTGCTGGAGGCGATGAGCTCGGGCAACCTCGACCTCGCGCTGAACGCGATGTACGCGGTCAACCTCTCCCCCACCTTCCGCGCCGACCAGTCGCACTTCTCCGACTTCGTCGCGATGGCGAAGGCACTGCCCGCGCGCCAGCAGACCGTCCAGCTCCAGCTCGGCGCGATCGGCGGCCACGACACGCAGTCCCGCCTCGCCGACATCGCCACCCCGACCCTCGTCGTCCACGGCACCGAGGACAAGATGATCCCGGTCGCCAACGGCAAGCTGATCGCCTCCCTGATCCCCGGCGCCCACCTCGAGATCCTCGACGGCGTCGGCCACATGTTCTGGTGGGAGCAGCCCGAGCGGTCGGCGGAGCTGATCCGGGCGCACGCGCTCGCGGGGTAGGCAGGGCCGCCCGGATAAGGGACGCAAGGGTCTGCGGCGAGCACGGCCGTCCCGGCCACGGCCCTGGCTGGCTGTGGCCGTGGCCGAGACGTCCGGGGGATGTGGGGAGTGTCGGGGGAAGTCCCGGGCGCGTCACGTGACGGAGAGCGTGGGAAGTCCACGCTCTTCCGTGCGTGTTGGACAACACCGACTTTGGCGCTGTCGACTTTGACCACACCAGGGTGTGGTCAAAGTCGACTACGCGTTGCCGGGCCCTCTTCCGCCCGCGCCTGTGCCGGCAATCACACGAACCCCTCACGTCCTGCAGCTAGGACTGCCGGGGCGGCCGGGACAACGGGCGCCCGCCCGCCACCCCCCTATTCGACCGTTTCTTCGCCTTCTTCTGCTTCGGCCGCCGCTTCTTCCCGTTCGGATTCCTTCGCTTCTTCTTCTTCCTGCTCCTCGGCGGCTTCCGCTTCTTCGACTTCTTTGTAGTACTTCTTCAGTTCGGTCGGCGAGGGGCAGTACTGCGGGGAGACTTCGCCGTTCACCTTGAAGACGTAGTCGGGCTGGGGCTCGATCGTGGGCTCGGCGACCACCGTTTCCAGCGCCGGGTCTTTGTTCACCCAGGCGTAGATCGGTTTCCAGAATTCTTCGCCCATTTCGCTTTCTTTCGAATCCTCGGTGAATTCGGACATGATCAGGTAGTCGTAGTTGCCGGCGTTGATGCGTTCCATCAGGGCTTTGCAGGAGAGCGGTAGGCGGTAGGCGCCGTGCGGTCCGGGGACGCCGATGAATTCGACTTCGTTGGTCGGCGGATTGCCGAAGAAGCCGTATTGGCCGAAGATGATCTCGCTCGAGCCGATGATCCCGATCCTCTGGTGCTGCAACTTCTGCGCGTATTCGTAGGCTTTTTCGGGGCCCCCGTCCTGGAGGAAGAGACCGGTGTCGGTGTAGTGCTGGTGGGAGAACTGGGTCTCCTGCGCGCGTCCGAGGACGACGGCGAAGACGAGCACCACGACGCCCGCCGCGGTCACGATCCGCCGCGACAGGAACCCGCGCGAGCGACCCACTCCGAGCGCCGCCGGCACCCAGACCAGCGCCAGGGTGATGAAGATCGTCCCGACGATGTACTCCGAGTACCACCTCGGCGTCGCCAGGACGGTGATCCAGTACACCGCGCCGAGGAAGCACATCGTGATCCACGCCCGCCGGTCCGGCGCGCGTAGCGGACGCGCGATCGGCAGCATCACCATCGCCAGGATCAATCCCGGGATCAGGTACCGGGTGTTGGTGAAGAAACCGGTAGGCGAACCCGGCTGACCGGCGGCGGTCAGCGGCGTGAAGACGTAGACGACCGCGGTGAGGAGCGCCGCGGCGGCGAGCACCCGCAGGATCTTGTTGCCCGAGCGCCAGACGATGAAGACCGCGGCCGCCACGGCCATGATCAGTACCAACGGCCAGAGCGGCCCGAGCGCGTTCTCCAGCTGCGGGAAGAACCAGTACCGGTAGACGGTCGGGTCGGTGAGGTAGTGCGCGACAGCGAAGCGCGGTCGCGGATCGAGCGGCATCTGGTCGGGGACCGGGAGGTTCAGGGGCCCGAACTTGGTGATCGGGATCGGATTGCCCCCGGTCTTGATCGCCGCCCGCACGTACCAGTAGCCACCGGTGACGAAGATCGACAGGCCGAGGATCCAGGCGGTCGTCCAGCGCCGCCCCTTGCCGCTGAAGAGGAAGACGCCGATCGCGATCGCCGCCACCGGCACCAGGAACGTCGTCTTCACCGAGGCGGCGAGCCCGGCGGCGATCCCGGCCATCACCAGCGGCCCCTTGTCGAGCAGCGGCGCGTCGCGCTCCGGCGCGTCCTCGACCGCGGTCCCTTCCTGCGGCGCGCGGCGCTGGTGTCCGTTGATCAGGAAGGCGGCGAAGGCGATCAGGAAGGCCAGGCCCATGATGTCGTTGCGCGCCTCGCCCGGCTGCGTTTCGATCATCACCCCCGAGTCGAGGATGATCGCGCCGGCGATCAGGGTCGCCGGGCCGACCTTGTAGGGGCGGCCGACGCACCAGCAGGCGAGCAGCCCGATCGGCAGCCAGAAGAGGTTCAGCAGCGGCGAGAGCCAGTCGGTTTTGAAGATGACGATCGCGGCGCCGTTGATCAGTTCCGAGCTCTGCGGGTAGAACCAGGCGGCGAGGCGCAGCGGATCGGTGAAGTGCAGATGGACCGTCGAGTGCTGCTGGGCCATCGTCGCCGCGAAGGGCATGTGGTACCAGGTGGTATCGCCGCCGAACATCCCCTGGTCGAGCGCCAGCTGGGACGGGAACGTCCACTCCGCCATCGTGAACGAGGCGACCGCGACGGCGAGGATCAGCGCCCATTTGGTGACCGGCGGTGCCTTGACTTCCTCGCCCCGCTCCGGCGCGCGCCAGTAGCCGAGCCCCGCGGCGGCGAGCCCGACGGCGATCGTGAAGATGATGACCCAGCCGAACTCGAGGATGCTCAGGGTGCCGAGGATCTCCAGCGAGATCACCAGCAGCGCGACCGCCAGGGTCGCCTCGGCGAGCCGCGCGAGCGCGCCGGAGAATTCCGGCACGATCCAGCGCCGCAACCAGTAGCCGCCGAGCCCGAGCGCGGCGACGATCCCGATCACGGCGAGGCTGCCGGCTATGTAGGAGCCGAAGGAGGGTGCCACGGGCGCGTGATGCTATTCACCGCGCCCGTCGCTAGCCCTCCCGACCGCCCGGAGGGGCGGCGCCGACCGCCTACGCGGCGGCCGGAATGGTGCAGGCGACGCCCGTTCCTTTGAGCCCGCAGTAGCCGTTCGGCACCTTCTGCAGGTACTGCTGGTGGTAGTCCTCGGCGTAGTAGAAGGGGCCCGCCGGGGCGATCTCCGTGGTGACCCGCTCCTTGCCGGCGGAGCGCAGATCGGCGTCGTAGGCGTCACGAACCCGTTCCGCCGTCTCCTTCTGGGAATCGTTGACGAAGAAGATCCCGGAGCGGTACGTCGTGCCGACGTCGTTGCCCTGGCGCATGCCCTGGGTCGGGTCGTGCTCCTCGAAGAACACCTTCAGCAGGTCCTCGTAGGAGACCTTGGTCGGGTCGAAGGCGACCATCACCGTCTCGGCGTGGCCGGTCTTGCCGGTGACCGTCTCCTCGTAGGTCGGGTTCGGCGTGATCCCGTTCTGGTAGCCGACCGCGGTCGTGTAGACGCCGTCCAGCCCCCAAAACAGGCGCTCGGCGCCCCAGAAGCAGCCCAGCGCGAAGTAGGCGACCTCGATGCCCTCGGGGAACGGGGGCTTCAGCGGCGTCCCGAGCACCTCGTGCGTCTCCGGCACGGAGAAGCGCGGCTCGCTGCTCCCCGGCAGCGCGTCCTCGGCGCTCGGCATCTGGGTCTTGTCGCTATTCAGCATCATCATCAGCTTTCCAATCGAGCTCATTCGTCTTCCTCTCTTTCGATAGGAGAAACGTTACGCCCCAGGTCTAACAAGACGGTGAACGCGGTAGGCTTCCGGCGCAGGGCTAGGGAGGCCCGGAACGGAGAGAGCGATTTACGTTTGCGAACGTTGTGGAAGCCGGTTCAACTCCGCCCGCTTCGCACACATCGAGCTATGCCCGCGGTGTCTACTGCGCGATGACTTCGCCTCCCACCTCGTCTCGGTGCCGGATGGCCAGCCCAGTCCCGAGCCGCCGAAGGACAAGCCTTCCGAGCCCGACGCCGCCTCTGCCGAACTCGGCTGAGGGCGAGCCCAGCGACCGGGCCCTTCAACCGAGGCCGGAGCGGCTGCGGCTGGCGATCGAGCGACCGCGGCCCGTCGCCACGTCACAGGCCTCATCGGCGCCGACGAACGGCGAGAGGGTGAGGTAGGCGAGGGTCGGGGCGAGGCGAAGCAGAGCCTTGTCGTCGCCCGCCCGGACGCCCTCGGAGAGGATCGCCAGGATCGCGCCGGTCGTCGCTTCGGCGACGAGGTCGGAGATCTCGTCGCCGTGGATCAAGGCCTCGACGACCTCGTGCCCGATCCGGTCGCGCTGCGCGATCGCCTCCGGCCCGGCGGCGAACACGCCGATCAGCCTCAGGGTCGCGAAGTCCGGCTCGGCGGCGAAGTAGGCGCACATCTCCTCGAAACCGACCCGGACGGCGACGCGCCAGTCGGCCACCCGGCGGATCGCGGGCAGCACCGCGGACATCAGCTGGGCGCCGCTCGAGTCGAGGGCCGCCCAGAGCGCGTCCCCCTTGCTGTCGAAGTATTCGTAGAACGTCGTCGGCGAGATCGAGGCGGCGGCGCAGACGTCGGAGATCGTCGTCGCCGAGAAGCCTTTGGCGGCGACCGTGGCGGCGAAGCCGCGGATGATCCTCTGCTCGGTGCTGTACGCCGCGAAGGGAGCGGCGCCGGGGGCCGGCGCGGCGCTCGAGCGACCGGGCCGACGCAGCTCCCGCGGCGGCGGTGGAAAGCTCAGCGCCCAGTCCCAGAGCTGGGGCAGGAGCGCCGCCAGCTCGTTCTCGCGGTGGGCCTGCAGGAGGTCGTAGATGACTTTGTAGAAGCCGCCGACGATGCCTCGAACCAGGCCTTCGGGGAGCGCCCAGTGTCCCGGCGTCTGCTCGAGCACGGCGACCCCGAGCGCGACCACCCGCTCGACGGCCGCGTCGACCGCCACGGTCGCCTCGGGGCCGGCCGCGTAGCCGTCGACCAGGCACATCCGCGCCGCGGCCGGTTGGGCGACCACGAGCTCGACGAAGCCGTCGAGAGCGGAGCGCGCCCGCTCGAGCGCGTCGCCGTCACTGCCGAGCCTCTCCGCGATCGCCGCGATCGCCATCCCGACGACCTCCTCCTCGGCGGCGCGGAAGCAATCGACCTTGTCGTCGAACAGGTCGTAGAAGGTGCTGCGGGATACGCCGGAGAGGCGCAGCAGGTCCTCCACCGAGGTCTCGTCCAATCCGCGCCGCTCGCAACAGGCGACCATCGCCGCCATCAGGCGCTCCTGCTGCTCGCGCCGCGCCGCGCCGCGGTCACCGCTCCTGCCCGGGGGAAGGCGACGGTCACGGAGCTTGTCGGCGTCACCCCACGGCGTCCGCAACATAAGCGGAACATAGATGGATTCCCACGCGGAAGGGCTGGGGCGATCGCGACCCGACTGCCGCGGTCAGGAATCGCCGGCGGACCGAAAATGGTTTCCACCGAAGATCAGTCGGGGCGCCCGGATTCGAACCGAGGACCTCCGCCACCCAAAGGCGGCGCGCTACCAGGCTGCGCCACGCCCCGACAGCGCCAGTCTAAGCCGATCATCTAGCGTCTGTGGCCATGGCCGACGTGCAGCCGCTGAAGGCACTCCACTACGACCTCGCGAAGGTCGGAGGGCTCGGGGCGGTCGCCTCTCCGCCTTATGACGTGATCGACGCCGCCGAGCGGGCGCGGCTGCTCGGCCTCTCGCCCTACAACGCGGTGGCGGTCGATCTGCCGGTGCCGTTCGACCCGGCGGACCCGGCGAGCCGTCCGGTCGGCGATCCCTATGAGGACGCGGCGCGGCGGATCGACGCCTGGCGGGCCGAGGGCGTGCTCGTCGCCGACACCGAGGACGCGGTCTGGGCGCTGTCCCAGGACTACACGGCCCCCGACGGCGCGACCCACACGCGCCACGGCGTGCTGGCCCGGGTGCGGGTAGAGGACTACGAGACCGGCACCGTCCGACCCCACGAGCGCACCCACCCCGGCCCGCTGCTGGACCGCCTCGAGCTGACCCGGGCGACCCACCTGAACCTCTCGCCGATCTTCTCGCTCTCCACCGTGGACCCGTGGCCGCTGGTCGAGCCCGCCCTCTCCGCCGAGCCCTGGGGCGAGGTCGCCGACGAGGACGGCACCGTCAACAAGGTGTGGCGGATCGCCGATCCGGCCGTCGTCGCGGCCGTGGTCGAGAGGCTCGCGGGCGCTCAGCTACTGATCGCCGACGGCCACCATCGCTACGAGACCGCCCGCGCCTACCGCGACGAGGTCGGCGGCGAGGGCCCACAGAACTACACGCTGATGGCGCTCACCGGGCTCGACGACCCGGGCCTGACCGTCTTCCCCACCCACCGTCTGCTCTCCGGCTTCTCCCACGACCCGGAGCGCCGCGAGCGCCTGCTCGGGGGCCTCGCCGAGCTCTTCGAGGTGACCGAGATCGACCGGGCCGAGCTCGACCCGGCGGACGCCGAGGGCGTCGGCGTCTTCGGCCTCTTCGACGCCGACGGAACGGCGCGGCGGCTGCGCCTCCGCGACACCGCCGAGCTCGACCGCCGCCTGGCCGGCAAACCCGAGGCCTACCGCCGGCTCGACTCGGCGATCCTCGAGACGCTGGTGCTGACCGGCCTCGCCGGGATGAGCGAGGAGGACATCACCGAGCGCCGCGGCCTCGAATACGCGAAGAGCGTGCCGGCGGCGATCGAGATGGTCGAGAACGGCATCTACGACCTCGCCTTCATCCAGCGCCCGGTGCCGATCGAGCAGGTAAAGGCGGTGGCGGAGACCGACGAGAACATGCCGCCGAAGTCGACCTACTTCTTCCCCAAGGTGATGACCGGCTTCGTCTTCAGCCCGGTCGGCTGAGGCGCCGGCCCCGACGGTCCACCTACGGGCGTAGGATCGTCGGATGGTCAAGATCTACACCAAGAAGGGCGACGACGGGACGACCTCGCTGTGGTACGGCGGCCGGGTCCCGAAGGACAGCGCGCGGACCGAGGCCTACGGGTCGCTCGACGAGGCGTGCTCGGAGCTCGGCGTGGCGCGGGCCCTCTGCGCGGGCGGCGACGGCTCCGCGGAGCTCGCCGCCGACATCCTGCGCCTCCAGGACGACCTCTTCGTCGCGGGGGCGGAGCTGGCGACCGCGCCCGAAGCGGCGGATCGGCTCGAAGACGGGATCAGCCGCGTCACCGACGAGATGGTCGGGTGGGCCGAGGGGTTGATCGACCGCTACATGGACGAGGTCGAATTGCCGCCGAAGTTCGTCATCCCCGGCGGCAACCTGCTGTCCGCGCACCTCGATGTCGCGCGCACCTCGATCCGCCGCGCCGAGCGCCGCATCGCGACCCTCGCCGAGGCGGGCGAGCTGGCGAGCCCGACCGTGATCCACTTTGTCAACCGCGCCTCCGACCTCGCCTACGCGATGGCCCGCTGGGCTGACGTCGACGACCCGGCGCTCTTCGAGGGGCGGGGCCGCTGATGCACGCCCAGGTCACCGCCCGCCGGATCGCGGGCCTCTCCCACGAGATCGACCTCGGCGACGACCGCGCGATCGTCATCGACGAGCCGGCCACCGACGGCGGCACCGACACCGGTCCGCGCCCGAGCCAGCTCCTGGCGTCGAGCCTCGCGGGCTGCACCGCGATCACGATCGAGCTCTACGCCGAGCGCAAAGGCTGGGACCTCGACGGGCTCGAGGTCGCCGTCGACATGAGCTCGGAGGGCGACGGCCTGCCGTCGCACGCCGTCCCCACCCACTTCACCGTCGAGGTCGCCCTCCCCGAGGGGCTCGACGAGGAGCAGCGGCGCAAGCTGATGGTGATCGCCGGGAAGTGCCCGGTGCACAAGCTGCTGGAGAACGGCGCCGAGATCGCCGTCGTCGAACGCGCCCGCACGACCTGATGACAACGCGGGCGCCGGCGACGCCCGGAGGGATGGATTGAGCGGCGCGCTCGCGCTGCTCCGTCGCCGACCCCAGTTCCGCGCCCTCTGGGCGGCCATCGGCCTGTCCTACGCGGGCTCCGGGGCGGCGGCGACGGCGCTCACCCTCTACATCCAGGGGACGCACGGCACCGGCACCGCGGTCGCCGCCTTCCTGATCGCGTCCCAGCTGCCGCGGCTGCTCGGCCCGTTCGCCGGCGGGATCGCCGATCGCACCGACCTGCGCACGCTCTTGATCGGCTGCGACCTCGGCCAAGCGGCGATCTTCGCCGCGGTCGCCACGCTGCCGTCCTTCGGCGTGATCGTCGCGCTGACCGCCCTCACCACGGTCCTGCAGACCTCCTACGCGCCGGCCCGCACGGCGATGGTCCCGAACCTGGTCGAGCGCGACGAGCTGATCGAGGCCAACGCCCTGCTCGGCACCGCGACCAACCTCTACGTCGCGATCGGCCCGCTCGTCGGTGGCCTGCTCTTCGCCGCGGTCGGGCCCTCGGCGGGCATCCTCGTCAACACCGCGACCTTCCTCGGTTCGGCGGCACTCAGCGCCCGCCTCCCGCCGACCCGGCCGCCCGCCGACACCGTGCACGAGCCGCTCCTCTCCTCCGCCCGCATCGGCGCCCGCTTCGTCTGGGGGAATCCGATGCTGCGGACGGTCACCCTCTCCCTCTTCCTGCTGGTCTCCTTCCTCGCCGTCGACAACGTGGCGCTCGTCTTCCTCGTCCGCGACACGCTCGGCGGCTCGGCCATCGCCTACGGCCTCATCGAGGCGGCCTTCGGCATCGGCATGCTGGCCGGCTCGGTCTGGATCCTGCGCGGGCGCGGCGGCCGGTGGGCGACCTCGCGGCTCTACCTGCTGGCGTGCTCGCTCAGCTCGGGAGCCGCGCTGGGCAGCGGCCTGTCGCCGAGCGTCGGCGTCCTCGCCCCGGTCGAGGCGATCGCCGGCGCCGGCAACGGGATCGAGATCATCGCCAGCGAAACGATCATCCAGCGCGAGGTGCCGCGCGGAATGGTCGGCCGCGTCTACGGCTTCACCTCCTCGGCGACCTCGCTCGGCGTCGGCATCGCGCAGGCCGGCGGCGGCGTTCTCGTCGACGCCACCTCCCCCCGCACCACCTTCCTGATCGCCGGCGCCGGCGCCCTCCTCGTCACCCTCGCGATCGCCCCCACCATGCTCCGCGCCCCGCTAAACCCCCCGGCCGCGGGCGACCTGAGTAACACCGAACGAACCGCGGGCGACCTTCGTGAACCCATTGATAACGAGGGTCGCCCGCGCTCGGCCCGCCGTAACGAGGATCGCCCGCGCTGAGAACGCCCCGGCCCGGCCCGGCGCGGTCGTCCTTTGGTCCGTCTGCCCGGGGCGGTCGTGATTTCGTCCGGCTACCGGACCTTGAGTCGACCGCGCTTGCGGGGGCGGACGATAGGACGACCGCGGGGGTTGGGGATGATGTCGGCTTGAGCTCGAACGGGGACATCGGGGCGCTGCTGCTCAGTGCGGAGGAGGCGGCGGCGATGGAGGTACGGGGCGGGACCGAGTCGGCGGTGCTGCTGCCGCTCTACGGCTGGCCCGAGGAGCCCGGCCTGATCTTCACCGAGCGGCGAGCGGACCTCCGCCGGCACGCGGGCGAGATCTCCTTCCCCGGCGGCCGTCAAGACCCGGGCGACCCCGACCTCGAGGCGACCGCGCTCCGCGAGGCACACGAGGAGATCGCCCTCGACCCGACCGGCGTCGAGATCGTCGGCGCCCTGCCGCCCGTCAACACCTTCGTCACCGGCTACCGGATCCAGCCCTACGTCGGCCTGGTCGACGACCCCGCCGCCCTCGCCCTCGACCCGAGCCCGACCGAGGTCGAGACCGTCCTCGCCTTCTCCCTGCAAAAGCTCCGCGACGCCTACGAGATGCGCCGCCTGATCCGCCGCGGCGTCCCGATCCACACCCCGACCTACGAGGTCGAAGGCCACCTGATCTGGGGCGCGACCGCCCGGATCCTCGGCGACTTCCTGAAGCGCCTCGGCTAGCGCCGGGCGATCAGCTCGACGACCGCGTTCTCGATCTCCTCGACCCACGCCGGGCCCTGGTCGCGCGGTGTCTCCGTCACCGTCACCGGGATGCGCCAGGTCGCTTCGGCGTTTCGGACCAGCTCCGCTCCGCCACCCAGCAGCTTCGCGTCGACCGTCCCGGCCCCCTCGTAGATGAAGCCGCGCACCGGGGTTTCGACCAGACGTTCGAGGAGGGATTCGAGGCGGGGGCCGTGGATGTCGGCGACGGTGTCGCCGGTCGCCGAGCCGAGGAGCCAGATCAGGATCGCGACATCGTCGACGAGCTCGAGGATCGTGCCCGGCTGCTCGGGGTCGGCGCGGGCGGGCTCGATCCCCGCGGCCTCGATCGCGTCGAGGCCGGCGGCGTCGCGGCTCGTGCCGCGCACCGCCCAGCCCTCCTCGAGCAGCTCGGAGCCGAGCGCCCGGCCGGAGCAGCCGCAGCCGACGATCAGCGCGCGAGCCACTCGGGAGCGCGGCGCCCGTTGGCGCGGCGCTGGTCCTCGTCGGCGCCCGGGCCCGGGCGACGGTGGGTGTTATGGGAGTCGACCGGCTCGCCGCACTCCGAGCAGGTCGCGACCATACGGAAGGCGTGGTCGCCGTGGACGACCTCGAGCGGCGGCCCGTTCTCGGCCGTGTACTTGTCGCCCCAGGCGAGCAGGGCGAGCATCACCGGCTGCAGGTCGCGCCCTTTCTCGGTGAGGACGTACTCGAAGCGCTCCGGGTGCTCGGAGTAGCGGCGGCGCTCGACGACGCCTTCGTCGGTCAGCGTCGCCAGCCGCGCGCTGAGCACGTTGGTGGCGACGCCGAGCGAGCTCTGGAACTCGTCGAAGCGGCGGCGCCCGAGGAAGAGGTCGCGCAGGACCAGCACCGTCCAGCGCTCCCCGAGGAAGGCGAGCGGCTTTGCGATCGAGCAGTTCTTCTCGGCGTAGGCCTCGATCGGCATAGCTGGAGTCTAGCAGTTACTTTCTTTTCGCAAGCTACCTGCTACGGTGCCTTGCGAAATGCAAGCGACCTGCCGCGCCCGGACGCGCGGCGGACCGGAGCGACGTAATGGCACACCGCTGGAAGGTGCTCGCAGTCACCTCGATCGGCCTCTTCATGGCCAGCCTCGACCTGTTCATCGTCAACATCGCCTTCCCGGACCTCTCGCGCTCCTTCGACGATGCCTCGCTGTCGAGCCTCTCCTGGATCCTGAACGGCTACGCGATCGTCTTCGCCGCGCTGCTCGTGCCGGCGGGCCGGATCGCCGACCGGGTCGGCCGCAAGCGCGTCTTCGTCAGCGGCCTGCTGGTCTTCGTCGCCGCCTCGGCGCTCTGCGCCGTCTCGCCCTCGATCCCCTTCCTGGTCGGCGCCCGCGTGCTCCAGGCGGTCGGCGCGGCGATGATGATCCCGACCACGCTCGGCCTGCTCCTCCCCGCCTTCCCGGCCGAGCAGCGCCCGGTCGCGATCGGCATCTGGTCGGCTGTCTCCGGGGTCGCCGCCGCCCTCGGCCCGCCGATCGGCGGCCTCCTCGTGCAGATCAGCTGGCACTGGATCTTCCTCGTCAACCTGCCGATCGGCCTGCTCACCGCAATCGCCGCGATCCGCATCCTCGACGAGGTCAAGGAACCGGAGGACGGCCGTCCCGACCTCCTCGGCGCGGCGATGCTCGCGCTCGGCATCGGCCTCCTCACCCTCGGCATCGTCCAGGGCCCGGAATGGGGCTGGACCCACGGCCGCGTCCTCGGCTCTTTCGTCGCCGCCGTGCTCCTGGTCGCCGCCTTCCTCTTCCGCTCGGCCCACCACCACGCGCCGGTGATCGAGCTGCCGCTCCTGCGGGTCCGCTCCTTCGCCCTCGCCAACCTGGCGACGCTGGTGTTCTTCATGGGCTTCGGCGCGATGCTCCTCTCCGGCGTCCTGCTGCTGACCGAGGTCTGGGGCTGGTCGGAGCTCCGCGCCGGGTTCGCCCTCTCCCCCGGACCGCTGATGGCGGCGCTCTTCGCCGCGCCGTCGGGCAAACTCGGCGCCCGCATCGGCCAGCGCCCGATCGCGACGCTCGGCGGCCTCGTCTTCGCCGGCAGCTTCGCCTTCATGCTCGCCTCGATCGGCCCGAAACCCGAATACGCGACGACGTTCCTCCCCGCCTTCATGCTCGGCGGCATCGGGGTCGGCCTGACCCTGGGGACGCTCCCCGCCGCGGCGACCGCCTCGCTGCCGCCGGGACGCTTCGCCACCGGCTCGGCCGTCTTCGGCATGGCCCGCCAGCTCGGCTCGGCGATCGGCGTCGCGGTCCTCGTCGCCCTGATCGATTCCGCAGGCGGCGACCTCCTCGGCGGCCTGCGGAGCGGCTGGTGGTTCGCCCTCGGCTCGGGCCTCGGCGCGGCCGCCCTCGCGTTCTCCCTCCCCGCGCGGGCGGGGTCGAAGGCCGGCGAGAGCGAGCCCGCGGCGGCCGCGGCCTAGCTCAGGCCCCCCCGCATGCGCGACTTCCAGGTCTCGTCGTCGCGGACGCGGGCGGCGATGTCGGCTTCGGTCAGCTCCTCGGCGCCGCGGCGGCGCCGCATCTCGTTCTGCGCCTCGAGCATCTGGCGAACGTCATCGAGCTCGTTCTGGACCTCGACCGCGGGCGAGCGGGTCGGGGACCAGTCGAGCAGCTGGGCGTCGGTACCCGGGTAGGCGTGGCCGACGACGACGATCACGCCGACGATGAAGACCAAGACCGCGACCGTCCCCAGCAGAAGCAGCACCTGTCCAGCATACGCCGGGGAGCGACTCAGGTAGCCTCGCGCCCTATGGCGAATGGCTTCACCGAGATGGCCAGCGTCGACGGGAGGATCGGGCCGACCGCCGAGGCGACGATCGCGCTGAAAGACGACGGGCTCTACCGCGGCGACGGCGCCTTCGAGGTGATCCGCCTCTACGCGGGACGCCCCTACGCGCTCGACGATCACGTCGCGCGATTGCAGAGCAGCGCCGCGGCGCTCCGCCTCGAGTTCGACACGACGGCGCTGCGCGCGGAGATCGACGCGCTGCTCGAGGCCGCCGGGCCGGTCGAAGGCCAGCTGCGCCTGATCGTCACCCGCGGCGGTCGCCGCATCGCCGCCACCGAGCAGGTCCCGGCGCACGCCGACACCGTCAAGGTCGGCACGGTCACCTACCAGACGACGATCCTCCTGAACGGCGTCAAGTCGCTCTCCTACGGGGCGAACATGCTGGCGACGCGGCTGGCGAAGGAAGCGGGCGCCGACGAGGCCCTCCTCGTCCGCCCCGACGGCATCGTGCTGGAGCCGCCGACCTCGACGATGTTCTGGGTCCTCGACGGCGTCCTGGGGACGACGTCGCTGGCGGAGGGCGTGCTCGCCTCGATCACCCGCGACCGGCTGCTGAAAGCCGTCCCCGGCATCGAAGAGGGCGCCTGGACCCTCGACCAGGTCAAGGGCGCCTCGGAGGCCTTCCTCGCCTCGACCACGCGGGAGATCCAGGCCGTCGCGCAGATCGATGGCGTCGCGCTCCCCGAGGCCCCCGGCCCGCGCACCCGCGAGGCGCAGACGGCGTTCGCCGCCGCCCGCGACGCGGAGTTCGAAGCGGCCGTCAACTGATCTTCGCAAGCGTCAGCACACCACGGCAGGGAGGCACCGGATGGACTTCAACCTGAGCGACGAGCACAAGCTGATCGCCGAAACCGCGCGCGAGTTCGCCGACCGGGAGATCCTGCCGAACGTGCGCGAGAACGACCGCGCCGAACGCTTCGACCGCGAGCTGGCGCGCAAGCTCGGCCAGATCGGCTTCCTCGGCCCGATCCTCGACGAAGCCTACGGCGGGCGAAACCTCGACTACATCGGCTACGGCCTGATCGTGCAGGAAATCGGGCGGGCCGACTCCTCCGCCCGCACCGTCGTCTCCGTGCAGACCTCGCTGGTCGGCTCGGCGATCGAAAAGTGGGCGACCGCCGAGCAGAAGGAACGCTGGCTTCCGGGCCTCTGTAGCGGCGAGGGCCTCGGCTGCTTCGGGCTGACCGAGCCCGACACCGGCTCCGACGCCGCCAACCTGCGCACCCGGGCGACGAAGACCGACGCCGGCTGGTCGATCAGCGGCCAGAAGATGTGGATCAGCCTCGGCAACGCCGCCGAGTTCGCGCTGATCTTCGCCCAGACCGACCCGGCGCTGAAGCACAAGGGGCTCGCCGCGTTCATCGTCCCGACCGCCGCGGAGGGGTTCACCAGCCAGGAGATCCACGGCAAGCTCGGGCTGCGCTCCTCCGACACCGCGGAGCTCTCCCTCGACTCGGTCGAGGTCGGCGACGACGCCCTGCTCGGGCAGATCGGCGACGGCTTCAAGGTGGCGATGAGCGCGCTCGAATCGGGCCGCTACAGCGTCGCCTCGGGCTGCGTCGGGATCATGGACGGCTGCATCGACGCCTCTGTGACCTATGCCCAGGAGCGCCGGCAGTTCGGCGTCCCGCTGGCCCGCTTCCAACTGGTCCAGGAGATGATCGCCGACATGATCCTGAAGCGCGACGCGAGCCGGATGCTGGTCCTCCGCGCCGGGATGCTGAAGGACGAAGGCAAGCCCAACGCGACCGAGACCTCGGTCGCCAAGGTCTTCGCCACCGAGTCGGCGGTCGAGTGCGCGAACCTCGCGATCCAGGTGCACGGCGGCTCCGGCTACGTCGACGATTATCCGGTCGAGCGCTACCTGCGCGACGCCCGGGTGACGACGCTGTACGAGGGCACGTCCCAAATCCAGAAGCTGATCATCGGCCGCGCCGCGACCGGGATCAACGCGATGACGCCGATGGTCGAGGCCTAGGGCCGCGGCCGTGGCGGCGTCGATCTCCGACCAGCTGCGCGAGAAACACCGGGAGGCAGGGGACGTCCGGCGCCACCTCCCGGTCGGCGGCGACGTCATCGTCGGGGCCGGGAACGGCGAACCGAAGACGGTCGTCGACGCGATCGAGGCGGGCGGCGGCTTCGCCGAGCAGCTCCGCCTCCACCAGATGCTGCCGGTCCGCGACCGCGCCCACTTCCGCGGCGAGGTAGCGGGCCTGCGCCACGTCTCCTGGTTCCTCTCCCCGCACGACAAAGACGCCTTCCACCGCGGCGAGTGCGACCTGGTGCCGAACAACTTCAGCGAGGTCCCGGCGCTGATGCGGCGTACGCTCACCGAACCGCTGGTGATCGTCGCCGTCTCGCCACCGGACGCGCACGGCTGGTTCAGCCTCGGGCTGAACTCCGAGTACTCGGCGGCGATGATCGGCGAGCTGCCGTTCTTCGTCGAGGTGAACGCCCAGATGCCTCGCACCTACGGCGAGAACGCGGTCCACATCAGCCAGATCCTCGGCTGGTGCGAGGCCGACTATCCGCTGGTCGAGATGCCGCCGCGCGAGGGGCGCCCCCAGGACAAAAGGATCGCCGAGCTGGTCGCCGAGCGGATCCCCGACGGGGCGACGATCCAGGCCGGGATCGGCGCGATCCCCGACCTCGTCCTCGGCCTCCTCGGCGACCACCGGGAGCTCGGCATCCACACCGAGCTCTTCGGCCCCGGCTTCGCCGACCTGATCGAAGCGGGCGTCGTCACCGGCTCGCGCAAGCGCACCCACCGCAACAAGGCGATCACCACTTCCTGCGGGGGCACCCTGGCCCTTTATGACTTCGTCACCGAGAACCCGGGAGTCGAGTTCTGGCCGGTCGACCAGACCAACGACCCGAAGCTGGTCTCGGCGGAGCCGAACTTCAACGCGATCAACGCGACGATCGAGGTCGACTTCCTCGGCCAGTGCGCCTCCGAGAGCCTCGGCTCCGACTACTGGTCCTCCTCCGGCGGCCAGCCCGACTTCGCCCGCGGCGCGGTCCTCTCGGAGGGCGGCCAGGCGTTCATCGTCCTGCACTCGACCACCGGCGACGGCTCCGCCTCGCGGATCGTCCCGCGCCTCCACCCCGGCGCCGCCGTCACCACCTTCAAGAACATCGTCGACAACGTCGTCACCGAGTACGGCGTCGCCGAGCTGCGCGGGTCCTCGATCGCCGAGCGGACCCGGCGCCTGATCGCCATCGCCCATCCCCAGTTCAGGGAGGAGTTGACCACCGAGGCCCAGAAGTGCGGCTATCTCGTCTGAGCCGGCGCGAGAGCAGACGGCGGTGAAGCTTCGGGCTCAGTCGGCCTCGAGCCGCAGCATCAGTTCGTCGACGTAGCACCAGCTCCAGTCCTCGCCCGGCTGGGCGGAACGGATGATCGGATGCCCCGTCCCCTTGAAGTGCGCGGTCGCGTGCTTACCCTCGGAGTTGTCGCAGCAGCCGACGTGGCCGCAGGTCTGGCACATCCGCAGGTGGACCCACCGCATGTCGAGCGCCAGGCACTCTTCACACCCCTCCACGTCCCCCGGGACATCGAGGAACTGGACGGAATCGAGATGCGAACACTCGGCGGGCATGGGGGCAACATAGCGGCCCCGCCCGACTGGACGAATGTTTGAGGCCCGGGGAAAGGGACGCAAGGCGGGTCGGCGAGCACGGCCGTCTCGGCCACGGCCCTGCCTGGCTGTGGCCGTGGCCGAGACGGCCGGGTGATGTGGGGAGTGGCGGGGGAAGTCCCGGCGAGCGCCGCGGGCGCGTCACGTGACGGAGAGTGTGGGAAGTCCAGGCTTCCGTGCGTGTTGGGCAACACCGACTTACGCGCTGTCGACTTTGACCACACCCTGGTGTGGTCAAAGTCGACTACGCGTTTCCGGGCCCTCTTCCGCCCGGGCCTGTGCCGGCAATCACACGAACCCCTCACGTCCTGGGCGTCTCATGGCGGTCACAGCCAGCCAGGACCGCCATGAGACGCCCAGGCCGCCATTAGGACTGCCTGGGCGGCCGGGACAACGCCCGTCCGCCCCCTCGCCACCAACCAACTGCCTAAGCCGTCGGCGCGATCTCCGCCGGCTCGCCGCCGGGGAACCAGTGGGCCTCGACCGCGGGCGGGGCGTCGCGCAGGTAGCGCTCGGCGTCGAGCGCGCCCATGCACCCGGTGCCGGCCGCGGTGACCGCTTGGCGGTAGGTGTGGTCGACGACGTCGCCGACCGCGAAGACTCCGTCGAGGTTGGTGCGGGTCGAACCGGGCTCGACCTTGATGTAGCCGTCCTCGTCGACCGCGACCTGGTCCTTGACGACCTCCGAGCGCGGGACGTGGCCGATCGCGACAAAGGCGCCGGTCGCCTCGACGTCGATCTCCTCACCGGTGTCGGCGTGGCGCATGTGGACCTTGGCCAGTTTGCCGTCCTCGCCGGCGACGAACTCGAGCGGCACGTACGGGGTGAGCGTGTCGATGTTCTCGACCGCGAGCGCGCGGTCGTACATGATCTTCGAGGCGCGGAACTCGTCGCGGCGGTTGACCATCGTCAGCTCGTCGGCGAACTTCGAGATGAAGACCGAGTCCTCCATCGCCGAGTCGCCGCCGCCGATCACCAGCACGCGGTGGCCCTTGAAGAAGGCGCCGTCGCAGACGCCGCAGGTGGAGACGCCGCGGCCCGCCAGCTCCATCTCGCCGGGGACGCCGAGCCGTTTCGGCTCCGCTCCCATCGCCAGGATCACGGCCTTGGCGCGATGCTCCTCGTCGCCGAGGAAGACGCTGTGGGCGCCGCCGTCGGTGGAGAGCTCGACGCGGTCGACGTCATCGGTGACGAAGCGGGTCCCGAAGCGCTCGGCCTGGGCGCGGAACTGGCCCATCATCTCGGGGCCCATGATCCCGTCGGGGTAGCCGGGGTAGTTCTCGACATCGGTCGTGTTCTGCAGCTGGCCGCCCCACTGGAAGCCCTCGAAGACGAGCGGCTCGAGGTTCGCGCGGGCGGTGTAGAGCGCCGCCGTGTAGCCGGCCGGACCGCCACCGACGATGATCACGTTCTCGACCTTCTTCTTGCTCTCGCTCATCTCACGCACCTGATCTCAGTCGTCGTTCCGGCCATTACTTTACTTTCTGAAGTGTACTCCCGCCGGGGGCCGGGCGCAAATCCCGGCCACGGTCGACGGGCAGCCCGTCGGCTTCCCAGCGGTGGACAGTGTTACGCAGTTGGAAGAAGGCGACGACGCCGGGCGGGATCGGCATCCAGAAGGAGACGAGGCGGAAGATCAGGATCGCCGGGAAGACGGTCTCCTCCGGCAGCCCGAAGAGGACGAAGGCGCCGATCATCCCCGCGTCGACCGCCCCCACCCCGGCCGGCGCCAGCGGGAAGAGGTTGGCGACCATGCCGAGGAAGAAGCCCTGGACGACCACCGCCAGCGGCACGTGGATGCCGAGCGAGTGGAACGAGGCCCACAGCACGCCGATGTTGAACGCCCAGAAGCCCGCCGCGCCGAGCACCGCGAGCCCGCCTTTGCGGGGGTGGGTGAAGAGGCTGAAGGCGAAGCGGAAGCCGTCCCCGAGCGTCTCCGGCACCCGCGAGGCCCATTCGACGAAGCTGCGGGTGTGGGCGCCGTGCGCGTGCGGCATCAGCTTGCCTTCGACGTCGGCGGGGATCAGCGTGATCAGCGCGCCGCAGACCAGCAGGATGCCCGCGACCGCCGCCGGGATGATCGTCAGCTCGACCGAGTTCTCCCCGTGCAGCACCCCCGTCCGCAGCAGCAGGCCGAAGACGATCAGCGCCAGCGGATAGAAGGCGTAGTGGAGGGTGACGAAGGCGATCATCCGGCGGGCGACGTCGCGGCGCTTCATCCCGGCTTTGCGGAGCGCCCAGTAGGTCAGGGCCACACCGCCCGCGCCCCCGGCCGAGAACAGCAGCGTCGCCGCCACCCCGGCCATGTTGATCTGGTAGGTCTCGCCCCAGGTCAGCCGCAGCACGTCGCCGCCGACCACCGCTTTGAAGAGCGCGATGTAGGTCGCGTAGGAGGCGATCGAGAAGACGACCGCGATGCCGATCCAGAGCGGATCGGCGTCGCCGAGTTTCCCCATCGCGTCCCCCAGGCCGACCAGCTTGGGGAACAGGAAGTAGATCCCGACCAGCAGGACGAGCACCACCACGCCGGTCTGCAGCAGGCGCTTGGTGGTGAATTCCGGCAGTTCGACGATCCCGCCGCCGCCGTTCCCCTCTTCGTCTGGCCTCTCGTCGTCGGGCACCTACCCCGGGACGCTATCGAGGCGTGCCGCGGCTAGGCGGTCAACCCTCCGCCAGCTCCTCGAGCCGCTGGATCACCGCACTCACCCCGTGCACGGCGGGGGCGAAGACGGGGTCGGCGACGCGGACGGCGCCGACCAGGCCGGCCCCCGCGAGCAGGTCGGTGACGTAGTGCTCGCCGAGGTAGACGAGGCCGAAGCCGAGGACCAGGGCGTACGTCCAGCCGACCGCGCCCTCGCGCCGCCCCGCTTCGGAGAGCGACACCGCTCCCTGCATCGAGGTGGCGAAGTGGAGGGAGGGCATCGCCGCCCAGGGGTTGCCGCCGAGGGCCTTATAGAGCGAGCCCCAGTACCGGCCCCAGAGGGGCTCGCCGACCTCGAACATGATCCGGCGCATCGGTTCCTTGGTGTAGCCCTGTTCGGAGGACCACCAGGGCGGGGCGGTCGGGGCCGCCCAGTAGCCGAAGGCGCCGGCGTCGAAGACGGCGGCCATCTGGCGGGCGGCGCGAGGGAAGCGCTCCGGGTGGCGGAAGTGGATCCAGAAGAGGATCGCGTAAGGCTCGAAGAACCAGAGCCAGTGGGTGATCGTGAGGACGCGGTCGAGCGCCGCGGTGTAGCGGCGACCCGCGAGGAAGGTCTGGAGGCGCCCGCCGGGCAGGCGACCGGCACCGATCGCGGAGTCGATCTTGATCGGGTAGCGGGTGTAGAGGCGTCGGCGGAGGGCCTCCGGGTCGTCGTAGGGCATCTCGTGGACGACGGTGAAGGCCCACATCTGCATCGCGAAGAGGGCGATGTCGCGTTTGCGCGAGCGGGGCGCGAGGACGGCGACGGCCAGCGGGCCCGAGGCCGCGACGGCAAGGGTCACCGGGCCCGGGATCTTGAGGCGCTTGCGCACCAACGGGAGGGCGATCGCGCCGCCGACGACGGCGGTCGCGCCCGCCTTGACGGCCAGCCGTACCGCTTTCGGTGGCCGTGAGCGGCTCCTCATCGCGTCGGCGAGTATAGGTCGAGCCCGCGCGGCACCATCGACCGCACCGCATCCGCGCCGCTCGCCGTGATTAGAATGGCCCCGCCTTGACGCCGCACTCGCCTGGCACCGGCCAGATAAACACGCTCATTTGGATCGGCTTCTTCGCCGCCCTGATCGTCGTCGTCGCGATCAACTTCGGCCTGTTCGGAGCGATCCGCCGCAACCGCGCCGGCCGGGGCCGCGTGGCCACCCAGCGGCGCGGCGCCGCCGGCCTGCAGTGGCGCGTCACCGGTGCGCTCTCAGGGTTCGCCGTCGTTCTCTTCGTGCTCGCCATCATCTTCACCTCCAACGCGACCTCGGAGCCGAAGACGACCTCGGCCGGGCTGACCTCCTACCACGGGAAACCGCTGGAAGGCCCGCTGGTGATCAAGACCACCGGCCAGCAGTGGATCTGGCGCTACAACTACCCGAACGGTTCCTTCAGCTACTACAAGCTGGTGGTCCCGGCGCACACCGAGATCAAGCTGAAACTGACCTCGACCGACGTGATCCATACCTGGAACGTCCCCGACCTGACGCCGAAGGTCGAAGCGGTGCCGGGTAAGGAGACTTCGGTCTACTTCCGCGCCGACGCCGAAGGTGAATTCTGGGGCCAGTCCTCCACCTTTTCGGGCCAGGCCTACGCGCCGATGCGGATCGCGGTGGAAGTCGTCTCCCCGGAACGCTTCGAAGAATTCATCGCCGAACGTGGGAAAGAGATTCGCGAAGGCGACGTAGCGGCGGAGAAGATCGCCACCGAAAAGGCCAAAGAAGAGGAAAAGTTCGAAGGCGGCGAGGCCGCTGAAGAAGGCCCCGCCGAAGAGAACGAACAGCCCGGCGAAGGTGGCGAAGAAGAAGGCGGCGACGGCCAGGAATCCGAAGGCGAAGAAGCCGCTGAAAGTGGCGAAACCGCTGAAGCGGGCGGCGCCCCGAACGCCGAAGCCGGCAAAGAAGTCTTCGCCGAAAACTGCTCGGTCTGCCACGGCGCCGACGGCCTCGGCGGCAACGGCGGCCCTGACCTGACCACGATGCCGAAAGCCAAAGAACAGGCCGGCGCCGAAGAACAGGTCACCAACGGCGGCGGCGGGATGCCCGCCTTCAGCAGCATCCTCAGCGAAGAAGAAATCAAAAATGTCGCGGCCTACGTGGTCGAAGACATCGTCGGCGGCAAATAAGGCGGTACCTGGAATGAGCAACCCACAAGAGCCCCGTCCCGAGATCGCCGTAGACGGCTTCCCGCGCCGCAATCGCTGGGCCTGGATGGACTTCGTCACCAGCGCCGATCACAAGACGGTCGCCAAAATCCTGCTGGTCGGCTCCGGCGGCTTCCTCTTCCTCGCCGCGCTCGAGCTCTTCCTGATGCGCCTGCAGCTGGCGATCCCGGAGAACACCTTTATGGAGCCCTACACCTTCAACCGGGTGCTCTCGCTCTTCGGTGCCACCTCGATCTTCTTTTTCGTGCTGCCGCTGATCATGGGGATCTTCCTCTACATCGCGCCGCTCCAGGTGGGCGCGCGGGGCACCGCGCTACCCCGCCTGAGCCAGATGGGGGGCCTGCTCTGGGCCGCCGGCGCGGTCGTCCTCTACTCAGGCTTCCTCTGGACCCCGTCGGAGGCCGGCGTCAACCCGCTGCCCCCGCTCTCCGAGCTCGCCTTCCTCAGCAACAACGGGGTCGACGCCTGGCTCACCGCCTGCGGCTTCGCCACCCTCGGCTTCGTCCTCATCGCCGTCGACCTCGCAACCACGCTGCAGGTCGACCGCGCGCCCGGGATGGCCTGGCGCCGCGCCCCGATCTTCGCCTGGGCCGCCAACGTCGGCTCCTGGCTGATGCTCTTCATCGGCCCGATCCTGCTCGCCGCCTTCACGATGCTGATGATCGACCGGAACTACGACGGCACCTTCTTCGCCGACGGCTCCGGTGGCGCGCCGCTGCTGTGGCAGCACCTCACCTGGATCTTCTACTCGGGCGCCTACATGTTGGTCGTGATCTTCGCCTTCGCCGCGATCGCCGAAATCTTCGCGGTCTTCTCCGGCAACGAGCTCTTCAACCGCAACGCGGTGATGGCCTCGATCGTCGCGATCGCCGTGCTCGGGACCATGGCCTGGATGCAGAACATGTACACCGCCCCGATCGGGATCGGCTGGAAGTACTTCGGCATGCTGATGGCGCTCGCCCTGATCGTCCCGGTCGGCCTCGTCTTCTACAACCTGATCGCCACGCTCGGCGGCGGCGCGCTGCGGATGCGGGCACCGGTGCTCTGGGCGATCGGCGCGCTGGTGATGCTCTCCCTCGGTCTCGCGGCGGAGATGCAGCAATCGCTGGTCGGAGCCTCCTTCTACCTCAAAAACACCACCGACTCGACCGCGGCGACCGGCTTCGCGCTGATCGGCGGTGCCGTCTTCGGTGGCTTCGCGGCCCTCCACTACTGGTATCCGAAGATCACCGGCCGCACGATGGGCGAGCAGCTCGGACGCCTCTCCTTCTTCGTCACCGCCGCGGGCACCCTGATCACCTTCGTGCCGATGGCACTGGCCGGCTGGGAACAGGATCAGGTGGTCGACGCCTACAAGTTCTTCAACCACACCGGCGTCAACTTCTACAACCTGCTCGCCTCGATCGGGGTGCTGATCCTGCTCATCGGGATCACGCTGATCCTGGTCAACGCGGTTGCCAGCGTCAAAGGCGGCGCCCGCGCCGGACACGACCCCTGGGGCGGGGACACGCTCGAGTGGTTCACGGTCTCGCCGCCCCCGGTCCACAACTTCGACGTCCAGCCGGACGTCCGCAGTGCCCGGCCGCTTCGCGACATCCGCGCCGCGATCGCCGCTCGCACCCACGAGGCCGAGCAGCGCGCGGTCCGTGAGTCGCAGCCGGTAGCCTGACCGGCACCATGCCTTCCGGTGCCGGCGCGCAGACCGCGCCTTCCCAGGCGGCAGGCGCAAACTCCCGTGCGCTCACCGTCTTTCGCGATTACCTGACGCTGACCAAGCTGAAGGTGCAGTCGCTGCTGCTCCTGACCACGGTGACGACGATGTTCGTGGCGGGTAACCCGTCGTTGCGCCTGATCCTGCTGACCTGCCTCGGCGGCAGCCTCTCCACCGGTGGGGCGGGGGCGATCAACCACGCGGTCGACCGCGACATCGACGTCATGATGAAGCGTACGGCCGACCGCCCGGTGGCCGCCGGCCGCGTCTCCCCCACCGCGGCGATCCTCTTCGGCTGCGTCCTCGGAGCCCTCTCCTTCCTGCTGCTGGCGACCCAGGTCAACGTCCTGGCCGCCTCCCTCTCCCTCTCCGGGCTGCTCGGCTATGTCTTCGTCTACACGCTCTGGCTGAAGCGCACGACTCCGCAGAACATCGTCATCGGTGGCGCCGCGGGCGCCGTTCCGCCGCTGGTCGCCTGGGCGGCCACCACCGGCTCGCTCAGCGGCATGGCCTTCTACCTCTTCGCGATCGTCTTCTTCTGGACCCCGCCCCACTTCTGGGCCCTCTCGATCCTGATGAAGGACGACTACGCGGCGGCCCGCATCCCGATGCTCCCGGTCGTCGCCGGCGAGGACGAGACCCGGCGCCAGATCATGCTCTACACCGTCCTCCTCTACGCCGTCACCCAGTTGCCCTTCTGCGCCGGCGGCCTCGGGGTCGCCTACCTCGTCCCCTCGATGGCCCTCGGCGCCGTCTTCATCGGCTTCTCCTACATGCTCCTGCGCACCAAATCGCGGAGTTGGGCACTGCGCACCTATCTCTTCAGCTTGCTGTACCTGGCGTTGCTCTTCGTCTCGATGGCGATCGCCGCCCACGTGTAGCGCCCGAGACGCGAGGCTCTCGGGCAGGGGTTCCGCTTAACCCCTACGCCCGGATCGCCTGCAAGCTGGCGCCTCTTTACCCGCAAGCTCCGGGGTACAAGACGCTCCACCCCTGCCCGAGAGCCTCGCCCCGAGCCTTCGCCGAGGTTCCACTGAGGGGATCCCGGTAGGGGTCGAGCGGCTTGTACCCCGGAGCTTCAAAAGCCGGGGGCGACAGCTTGTGGACGATCCGGGCGAAGGGGTTGAGCGAGACCCCTACCGGGATCCCCTCCTCGCAACCCCCGGGAATGATAGAAATCCGCCTGTGGATCGC
Organism: Solirubrobacterales bacterium; assembly: GCA_965200635.1. Classification (GTDB taxonomy): domain Bacteria; phylum Actinomycetota; class Thermoleophilia; order Solirubrobacterales; family 70-9; genus VAYN01. Next base: position 128,501 of record OZ241364.1, read on the forward strand.
GAGACCGCACGCAGAAACATGACCGCCGGCCTGATCGCCGGCGGCTTCGCCGCGACGGTCTTCGGCCTCTGCTTCATCGTCGCCCTCCTCTACATCGCCCACGGATGAGCGAGCAGACGCACATCCCGAGGTCGAGGGAGACGATCCAGACCCCGCGGCCCTCGTGGGGCCCGGCCTTCTTCGCGCTCGGCGCGACCGGCGCCGTGGCGGGCATCTACGCCAACGGTTTCGTTCTCTCGGCCTTCATCTGGTCCTACATCGGCATCGTCATCTTGCTCTTCGCCTTCCGCGCGATCGTGCGGAGCTCGACTCGCAGCTACTACAGCCTGCCCCGCCGCCAGGAGGCACCTCCCGCCACCCTGCCGGTCGAGCAGATCTACCTCGAGTCGCGCCCCCGCAGCAACCGCCCCCAGGGCTGAGGCGCGCCGAGAGGGCGCGCTCGGCGTCCTAGGTAGGGAGTGGCATTTCGGAGGTCGCGCCGTCGGAGGTCCAGACGCGGACGATGTCTCGCATCGAGAGAATGCCGACCACCTCGCCCTCGTCGAAGACCACCAGGTGGCGGACGCTGCGGCGGGACATCTCGGCGGCGGCGTGCTCGAGGCTCCAGTCAGGAGCGGCAGTGAGCACCGACTCGGTCATCCGCCTGCCGACGGTCTCAACGTCCGGGTCCTCGCCCGCGCCGACCGAGAGCAGCAGGTCCCGCTCGGTGACGATTCCCGGCGTCGGCGCCTCGTCGTCGATCACCAGGGCGGCGCCGACGTTGCGGTCGACCATCGCCTTCGCCGCCTGCCTCAACGTGTGCGACGGCCCCACCGTCACCGATACCTCGGACATCCCATCCCTCACCTGCATCGCGACCTCCTCGCGGACGAGACTCGCCTAAGTGCGAATCGATGCAAATCTACCCCGCCCGTCGCCGAGCGGCAAACGTCCTCCCGAGTGCCCCGACATATAGACTCCCCGGCGCCTCAGAAGTATGCAGAACCTTCCTAAACCCATCCGCCTGCTCGCCCCGCTCGTCGCCCTGCTCGCGGCAGTCCTCGTGATCTCCGGTTGCGGGACCACGAACGCCGACATCGCCCGCGGCCGTGTCCTGTTCACGAAGAACTGCGGGACCTGCCACGTGATGGCGCAGGCCGGTACGGCGGGCGTCACCGGGCCGAATCTTGATGACGCCTTCGCCGCCGCGCGCGAAACCGGTGGTTTCGACGCAGCCACGGTCGAAGGGATCGTCGAGGCCCAGATCGAGCACCCCCGCCCCGCCAACGGCAACCCGATGGCGTCGATGCCCGGCGACCTGGTCGAAGGCACCGACCTCGACGACGTCGTTGCCTACGTCGGTAAGTACGCCGGCGTCCCCGGCGTCAAGCCGCCGGAAGTCGAAGGCGGCGTCGGAGCCCAGGTCTTCGCCAACAACGGCTGCGGTGGCTGCCACACCCTTGCCGCCGCCAACTCCGGAGGCACCACCGGCCCCGACCTGGACGAAGTCCTGCCCGGTCAGCCGGAATCCGAAATCGAAGAATCGATCGTCAACCCGAACGCCAAAATCGCGCAGGGCTACCCGGCCAACGTGATGCCGGAGAACTTCGGCCAGACGATTCAGCCGGAAGAACTCAAAGAACTCGTCAAATACTTGAGTGAATCCGCCGGCAAAAAATCCGGCGAATAGTCCAAGCGGCCGAGGAGCCGCGCCGGTGATCATCTGAATATGTTCGCGAGCCTTCGAAACCGCTTCGAGATCTCCCCGCACCGCTATGCGCAGGTCGCCACGGTCGCGCTGATCGGCCTGGCATTGATCGTCTTCAGCGGTGCCGCGGTGCGCCTGACCGAGTCGGGGCTCGGTTGCCCGGACTGGCCCCAGTGCTACGGGGCGGGCCAGCACCCCGAGCTCGAATCCCACGCGGTGATCGAGATGAGCAACCGGATCATCACCGGGCTCCTTGGCGTCGCGGTGATCGCCGCCTGCCTGCTCTCCTTCTTCCGCCGCCCCTACCGCAAGCACCTGGCCTGGATCGGGGCCCTCCTCCCCCTCGGCGTCATCGCCCAGGCGATCCTCGGCGCCCTCGTCGTCAAGTACGACCTGCGCCCGGAACTCGTGATGGGCCACTTCATCCTCTCGATGATGCTGCTGGACGCCGGGTTCGCCCTCTTCTGGTGCGCGCGGTACGAGCCCTGGGACCGACGGCGCTCCCGGGACCGCAAGGGCGTCTGGGCGGTGCGGGCGCTGGTGCCGCTGGGGCAGCTGACGATCCTTGCCGGGACGATCGCCACCGGCTCCGGCCCCCACGCGGGCGAGTTCGAAGGCCAGCTGGTGAAGCGCTTCACCTTCGAGGGCCTCGACACGCTGGAATGGGTCGTCCAGCGGCACGCCGTGCTGGCGGCGATCTACGGCTTCGCGGCGATCGGGGTCTGGTTCTACCTGCGGCGCCCGGGGGGCGACCGTCGGGCCCTCAAACCGCTGACCCTGGTGCTCCTGCTGCTGCTGGCTCAGGGAGTCGTCGGCTACATCCAGTGGGAGCTCGAACTGCCGAGCGAGATCGTCTGGGTCCACGTCGCCCTGGCGACCTGCAACTGGCTGGCGATGCTGTGGACGATCGCGGCGGCGGGACGGCTCGAGCCCCGCACCGGCACCCCGGCGGCACGCGAGCAGGGCGAGGCACCGTCCGGACAGGCGACCTCGGCGCCGACCGGCGCGCGCGCCGGAGCCGCCTGAGCGCGCGGGGAGCCTCCAATGCTCCCCTTTTGGCTGTCGATCGGCTTCCTCAGCGCCGTCCAGGGCGTCTGCGTCGCCCTACCCCGCCCTACCCTCGCGATTCCCCTCCTCGGCCGCATAGGAGGCCGCTGGTGGGCTCTGGTGCTGCCGCTCTCGATCGTCGTGGTCATCGGCGCGATCGCCCTCGACTCGGCTTCCGCCGACTTCCTCACCTGGCTGGCGTTGATCGCGGTCCCCCCGCTCGCCGCCATCGCACTCGGCTGGATCGTCCACGGCGGCCGCCCCTGGTTCGCCCTCGCGGCGATCCCCCTCTTCGCGGTGGCCTGGGCGGCGAAGGGCGAACTCGGGGGTCAGAGCTGCGCCCTCGCCCTCTCGGCTCTCGCCTGCGTCACCCTCGGCTGGCTCCTCGTCTGCGTCGTGCCCGCCCGGTGGGTGAAGATCGGCATCTACGCGATGGCGGTCGTCGACGCCTACCTCGTCTTCACCGAACTCCTCCAGGAACCGAACACGGTCCTGAACGCCGCCGCCCCGGCGGCCGACCTCCCCAAGCTGCAGCTGGTCTCCTGGGGCTCGGCCCTGATGGGCTTCGGTGACATCTTCATCGCCGCCGTCCTCGGCGCCCTCCTCGCCCGCGACTCCCGCCTCCAGGCCCGTGGCGCCATCCTCGCGATCCTGCTCTGCTGCGCCTGGGACCTCCTCTTCTTCGCCATCGACACCACCCCCGCCACCGTCCCCGTCGCCCTCACCCTGCTGACGCTCGAGCTCTGGGGACGATGGAGCCAACGCCGTTCCCCCGCGTGATTCACGGTTTGTAGTCAGGGCCACCGCGCCTGGTCCGCGCGCCACGCCACCACGCCCGAGTCCACCGATACGCGTAGACGCACCCGATGATCGCCAGCACCAGCCCGTAGAGCGCCCCCACCAGCCCACCCGCGAGCAGAGCCACCGCGATCGCCGACCCCCCCGCCACCGCAAAGATCAACACCCATTTAAAAACCGCCGCCTCGTTGTAAATCATCCCTACCCCCCAACCCAGCCCTCGGATGGGCGACAGGCGCCAGACTCCGGCGCAGGCATCGGTGCGGCTGGCCAGGACGCAGACCCGAAGGCGTGGCAGAGCCACGTCGAGCGGTCGAGGACGCCGCCAGGCGCGGCGATGCCCAGCCGGAGGCGGCGAATGGAGCCCATCCGAGGGCGAGCTAGAGGATGTAGACGGTGAAGAAGACCACGATCCACATGATGTCGACGAAGTGCCAGTAGATGCCCGGGATCTCGACCCCGAGGTGCTTCTCCTGCTCTTTGTCGAAGTGGCCGCGGAAGGCGCGGAGGGTCGCCGCCGTCAGTAGGCAGAGACCGATGAAGACGTGGGCGCCGTGCAGGCCGGTCAACGAGTAGAAGATCGTGCCGAAGGACTCCGTGCGGGCACTGAAACCGAGGTGGACGTACTCGTTGATCTGGACGAAGAGGAAAGTCAGGCCGAGGATCCAGGTGAGGACCAAGCCCAGCTTCATCGCCGCTTTGTTGCCCTTGCGGATGCCCTCGAGGGCGTAGTGGATGGTGAAGCTCGAGGAGACCAGGATGGCCGTGTTCATCCCCGCGACCGCGACCGGCAGTTCGAACGGGTGAGGCGGCCAGGCCTCCGGGTTGACGACCACCCTCAGGAAGAAGTACGAGGCGAAGAACGAACCGAAGAGCATGACCTCGGAGACGATGAAAAGCAGGATCCCGAGGGTCTGTTTGTCGATCCGGGAGCTTTTGTTGGCCTCCGGCGGACCGTGATGATGACTCTCGGCGGCGTGGCTGCCGGCGCCGTGCGGAAGCGGTACGGACGCGCTCTCCATCAGTGCTCACCTCCCTCTGCCACGACCGAGGCGAAGGCCGCGGGCGCGCAACCGACCTCGACGTGGCTGACCGGCTTGTCGGTGATCTCACGGACCCGGCCGATCAGGTCGCTCTGCAGCCAGCGCGACTCCTGGCCGGCGAAGGTGGAGATCAAGATCTCGTCGATGCGGTAGTGCTCGATCGCGTTGCGGACCGCCTCGAAGGGGTCGTCGCTGGAGATCGGCAGGCCCGTCGCGTCGATGCTGGAGCGGTAGAGCTCGGCGAGCGTCGCCGCCAGATCGCCGACGACCTGCTCCTCGGCGACGTCCTCGGCGCGCGGGCTGATGATCGTGTACCGGTGCGGGCGGGTCGCCGCGCGCTCCTTGAGCCTCGCGACGAGGTCGGGGGCGTTGACGGTCTTGGTCGCCACCACCAGCACGTGGCTGAGGTCGAGGCGGATCGCGTCCTCTTCGACCCGTACCGGGACGTGGGTGAATTTCACGGCCGGTTCGGCGATCTCACGCGCGATCTCGACCAGGTCTTTGCGGACGACGCCGAAACGGGTGTCGTAGAGGGCGGAGAAGAGGACCTCGGAAGGCTGGTCGGCGCGGATCGCGTCGTCGAGCGCGAGCTGCGGCGCCGGGTCGAGGACCTCGCCGACCGAGTAGATCCCGAAGGCCGCGAACAGCGACATCGTCACCTCGACCCGGGCGCGGGCCGAGGCGTAGAGCTCATCGCGACCGACCTTCGTGCCGATCGTCGGCTGGTTCTGGGGCGCGGCGACGATGACCTGGGACACGGTCCCGGCCTCTGTGCGCTCGCGCACCGCCTGCAGCAGCTTGCGACCGCCCGCGACCTCGTTGAGGAAGACGAGCAGCGGGCGCTTCTGGACCGACCCCGGGACGACGTCGCTCACGAGCCCACCATGGTCTGCTGGGTCGCCGGAACCTCGGCGCCTTCACCGGGCATGATCGCGTGACGGGCGCCGGGGATGCCGTACTCGTACGGGCCACCGACGACGCGCGGGATCTCGTCGAAGTTGAAGACCGGCGGCGGCGAGGACACCAGCCACTCGATCGACTTGCCACCCCAGGGGTTGGCCGGAGCTTTCGGCCCGAACCGCCAGGAGACGATCATGTTGTAGACGAAGATCAGCTGGACGGCGCCGAGCAGGAAGGCGAAGCAGCTGATCAGCAGGTTCCAGTTGCCGAACTGCGCGGCGTAGTCGGCGACTCGCCGAGGCATGCCGTCCATCCCGACCCAGTGCATCGGGATGAAGGTGCCCCAGGTTCCGATCAGGGTGCCCCAGAAGTGGACGCGGCCGAGTTTCTCGTCGTACATCCGCCCGGTCATCTTCGGGAACCAGTGGTAGAGGCCGGCGAAGATCGTGAAGACCGAGCCGCCGAAGAGCACGAAGTGGATATGGGCGACGATGAAGTAGGTGTCCGAGACGTGGATGTCGAACGGCACCATGCCCAACATGACGCCGGAGATACCGCCGATGGTGAACGTCACGATCATCGCTAACGCGAACAGCATCGCCGTGGATTTCGTGTGGATTTTGCCGAAGTAGAGCGTCCCTAGCCAGGAGAAGATCTTGATCCCGGTCGGCACGGCGATCAGCAGCGTGGTCAGCATCATCGGGACGCGCAGCCAGCTGAACATGCCCGCCACGAACATGTGGTGCGCCCACACGGAGTAGCTGAGCACGACGATTCCGATCAGTGCCAGCGCCATCAGGCGGTAACCGAAGATCGGTTTACGGGCGTGCACGGATATGACCTCGGAGATGATCCCGAAGCCCGGCAAGATCATGATGTACACCGCCGGGTGCGAGTAGAACCAGAAGATGTGCTGATAGCTGATCACGTCGCCGCCCTGCCCGAACTGGAAGAAGTTCGTGTGCATGACGCGGTCGAGAAGGACCATGAACTGGACGCCGGAGATGAACGGCGTCGCGGCGACGACGAGCAGCGAGGTCGAGAGGTTGGCCCAGACCAGCAGTGGCATGCGCCAGAAGGTCATCCCGGGCGCACGCATCGTGATGATCGTGACCAGGAAGTTGAGCGCCGTGAAGATCGATGAGAACCCGGCGAACTGCACGCCGATGTTGAAGAACGACTGGCCTAACGGGGCACCGGTGGAAAGCGGCGCGTAGCCCGTCCAACCGGCGTCGAAGGCGCCACCCGGCGCGAGGAACGAGGCCAGGAACAGGATCCCGGCCAGCGGCAGCATCCAGTAGGAGAGCGCGTTCAGGCGCGGGAACGCCATGTCCGGCGCGCCGATCATCAGCGGCAGGACGTAGTTCGCCATGCCGGCGAACATCGGGATGATGAAGACGAAGATCATCAGCACCGCGTGCGTGGAGAAGAGGCTGTTGTATGCCGCCGCCCCGACGATCTGGGTGCCCGGCTGGGCGAGCTCGGCCCGGATCAGCATCGCCATCAGGCCGCCGATCAGGAAGAAGATGAACGAGGTGACGACGTACTGGACACCGATGACCTTGTGGTCGGTGTTGACCTTGAAGTAGTCCTTCCAGCTGTAGGCGCCGTGGGACGAGTGATCGTCCGGGATCGTCGGCAGGCCGAAGCCCCAACGTAGCCAGTAGTCGAAGCAGCCGATGCCGAGCAGGAAGCCGAGCGGGGCGGTGATCAGCGGGACGACAACCTGCGGGTAGCCCGTCTGTTCGCTCTGGAACGCGGGCAGGCCGGAGATCGAGCGTAATACGACCACGATGCCCACGCCGAACGCGGCGGCGAGCACCGTACAGAGTGCCGCGCGATACCAGCCGGGTCGAGTGAGCTTTGCAGCCATTTACTTCGCCTCCATTATTCCGCGGCCACCCTTTCGAGCGCTTCCGGATTCGTCTCCGTGTCCTGTTTGACCGACACCATCAGCGCCGACGGGACTTTTTCTTCGATGCCTTCGACCCATTTGTCGAAAGCAGACTGGGATTGGACGATCACCTTGGCCCTCATCGAGGAGTGGCCGAAGCCGCAAAGCTCGGTACAGATCAGCTGGTACTGACCGGTCTTGGTCGGGGTGACGATCGCCGTCGTCGTGATCCCGGGGACGTTGTCTTTCTTGATCCGCCACTGGGGCACCCAGAAAGAGTGGATGACGTCCTGAGAATGCATTTTGAAGACGATCTGTTTGTTCACCGGAACGTGGAGGACACCCTGCGAGTAGGCATATTCTTTGCCCGGGTACCCGAAAGACCAGGCGTATTGCTGCGAGAAGACATCGACCGTCATGTGGTTCGGGTTCGTTTCTTCGATTTCGTCCAGGACTTTCCAGCTCCAGCCGCCGGCGAAGAGGACGATGATCGTCGGGATCACGGTCCAGGCGATCTCCAGACGGGTGTTGCCGTGGATCGGCTCGCCGTCGGACTCGTCGCCCGGTTTCGCGCGGAAGGCGATCAGCGCGTATGCCAGGGCGACCACCACGCCCGCGAAGACGATCGAGGACAGCACGATCATGATGTTCATCAGATCGTCGATCTTGGGGGCCGCGGTCGAGTCCTCGGCGCCGTTCCAGTTGATCGACAGCATCACGGCCGAGATGATCGCCGCGAGGGCAACTGAGGCACCGGCCATCTTGGCTATCGGGAGGCGGTTCGTGAACACCGCGCGGCATTCTATTGACGCGCGGCGGCGGCGCGCTTTGCCGCCCAAATGACGCTCCGCACTAGGTGGCGGGGACCGGCAATGCGCCTAGGTTTCCGGCCGCCGCGTCGAGCACTCCGCGGGCGACTCCCTCCCAGCTCCAGAGTCGCGCGACCTCCTCGACCAGGGTCGCGCGGGCCTCGGCGCGGGTCGTCTCGGGAAGGTCGAGCCAACGGTTCAGACGCTCGGCGATCGCCTCGACGGCACCGGCCTCGACCGGGAAGCTGAGCAGCGGCGCGACCTCCTCCGGGAGGGCGCCGGCGAGGCGATCGGAGACCTCGCGCATCCCCGAGTGGCCGGCGGAGACCGGCAGCGTCCCGCAGGAGGCCCCCTCCACCGCGACCATCCCGAACGCCTCCGGGAAGGTGCTCGGCATCACCATCGCGTCGGCGCGCGGGAAGAGCTCGGCGACCTGGTCGTGCTCGAGGCGGCCGATCCACTCGACCGACCCGGCGGCGGCGCGGGCGGCATCGACGTAGGCCGCGGGCAGATCGGCGAGGAAGGCCGAGAGGATCGGCAGCGGGCGCTCCTCTCCCCCCTCCAGGTCCCAGCCCGCCGCGGCGACCGCGCGCGCATCGTCCAGATCGCCGCGGTCGAGGGCGGCCGCGAGGCGCTTCAGGCCGTCCTCGTAGGCGCCGAAACCAGCCACCTGCAGGCGCACCTCGGGGTGGCGCGCGCGCACCAGCGGCCAGGCGGCGAGCAGCAGGTCGACCCCCTTGGAGACGATCAGCTTGCCGACGAAGACCACGAGGGGGTCCCGCCCGGCCTCACCGGGGGCGAACTCCTCGACGTCGACCCCGGGCGGCCCGAGGCGCGTCTTGTCCCTCAGGTCCGGGAGGTCGGGCAGCGCCGCCCAGAGCGATTCCCCGGTATGCGCGGAGCCGACCAGGACGCCCTGGGCCGCCTCCATCCCCTCGTAGGCATAGGGAAGGAAGCGAGGGTGCGGTTTGACCGTGTACTCGAGCGCCGAGCCGTGGATCTTGGCGGCGAAGGGGGCGATGTCGGCGCGGGCCAGGATCGTCGGGCCCATCACCAGGTGGTTGGCGAGGGCAAAGTCGATGCCCCCCGACTGCTCGGCCACCTCGCGTACCGCGGCGACGTTGGAGTCGAGGTAGCGGTCGAGCTCGGCCTCGGTCAGCTCCTCGAAGGCCTTCACCTCGAACCCTGGGTAGGGGTCCTTCACGTAGACCGGCAGGAGGCCGCCGATGTCGGGGTTGTGGATCTGGACCCCGGGGATCTCGACCTCGCGGTCCTGGCAGAGCAGGTGGACCTCGTGGCCGAGGCGTGCCAGAGCAGGCGCCAGGTTGACGTTGTAGATGTTGCTGCCGGTGCCGCGCAGCATGTAGCCGTGGAAGACGAGGACGCGCATGTCGTTCCGTGCAAGCTATTAGTCTGTGCGGCGATGAACCGCAAGCAGCTCTACCGCATGCGCGCCCCGGCCTCCGGCCGCGAGGCGATCGCGCCCGCCGAACCGGGCCAGATCTACCGTGATCGGGAGACCGGCGAGGAGATGTTCCCCGTCGCGATGGTCCTCCCCCTGGCGCCTTCCGCGTCGTCCCTGCCGCGCAGCCCTGAGAACCTCCGGGCCTGCAACCGCTGCGATCAGCTGATCGGCATTGACGTCTCCGACTGCCCCTACTGCGGCAAGCGCCAGACCGCGCTCTAAGCGGCGCATCTCTGCGTCCTCGGTCGCTCGTCTTCGGGTCACGCACTTGCGTGCGCTCCCCTTGTCTCGCTCCCTGCGTCCTTGACCTGCTTGCTTACAGCGCGGTCTGGAACCGAGGACGAATACCGAGCCGCCTCGATCGCAACGGGCGGGCGTCGGGTGCACCTCCGAACGTTTTGCGACGAGCGAGCGCAAGGGAAAGAGGCGCCAGCTTACGAACGAGCCGGTCGAGCGATAGTCGAGTGAGGAGGTGTACCCGACGCCCGCCCCTCGGAGAGCGTCAGCCGGAAGGCCGGCCTATTCCGCCGTGGTTTCGGTTTCTTCGGCGGTCGGGCTTTTGACCAGCGTCGCGGTGTAGAGCAGGCGCGCGTTCGAGTAGTAGCAGCCGTAGGTCTTGGTCTTGCCGACGCCCTGCTGCGGGTGTTCGTTCTGGATGTCTTCTTTGGACGAGCAGTGTTCCGGCAGGCGGCTGCCCCGCCAGGTGTTTTCGCTCGAGACGTTGAAGGCGAACATCGGCGCCCAGGTCGGGATCGTCAGGGCGACGACCTGGCCCTGGAGGATCGACAGGGGGCGCTTCAGGGCGAAGATCGGCGTCGTGCCGAAGAAAGGGTTGAGGACCTCGAGCGGGCTCTGCCGGACAAGGGTGTATTTCGGCGGGTTCGTGCCTTCGATCGGTTTGAGGATCCCGATCCGCGCCTCAGACGGTTCGCCGAGGAATTCGTCGAAGAACTTCACCTCGTCGGTCGTCGTTTCGGTTTCCGTGGTCGAAGGCTTGGCGAGGGTGATCGACCAGGCGACGATCTTGCCGTCGTAGGGCGCCTCGTAGGGGCGCGCGATCCCATCGGCGATCGACTGGAAGCCGGTGACGTGCCCCTCGACCCGGCACGGTTTGACCTCGACGTTGTTGACGATTTTGCCCGGGCATGAGGCCGGCGGGGTTTCCGCGGTCTGGCCGAGGACGGTCACGGTGAGCGGCGCCGAGTCGGCCGAACCGGGGTTGAAGGCGACGATCAGCGCCGCCAGGCAGGCGGCGAGCCCGAGCGCGATGGCGGCGCGGCGGCGGCTATGGGTGGACGATTCGAGCATGAGTATTCGCAAACACGACCCGTGTAGGCCAGTTGCGGCGCCACATCTTTACGAGCCTGGACCGAGGATGTCCGCTCGCGCGGTGTCTTGCACGATCTGGGCCGGCGGGCCGGGCCGCCCCCACCGCTAGCGTCCCGCCCATGGACGACGCGCAAAGGGCGCTCGCCGAGGCCGAGCGGGTCCTGCGGCAGAACTGGCGGGAAGGCGATGCCGACGGCGTCCCCTACGCCTACACCGAGCCCAGCCCGGGCCGCTATCCCTGGCAGTGGTACTGGGACTCCTGCTTCGCGGCGATCGCCAACCGACACTTCGAGCCCGACCGCTCGCGGGCCGAGCTGGAGAGCCTCCTCGCCGCCCAGCGCCCGGACGGCTTCATCGGCCACACGATCTTCTGGCACCGGCCGGTCTACGGCGTGCGGCGCGCCTTCTACAACGTCGCCACGCGGACCGCGCGCCAGACGGAGTCGATCCAGCCGCCGCTCCTGGCCTGGGCGTGGCGGATCGCGGTCGGGGACCCGGTGGCCGAGCCCCGCATCGGGGCGCAGGCGGACTGGCTCCTGGCGAACCGCGACCTCGAGGGCGACGGCCTGCTCTGGATCGTCCAGCCGGACGAGTCGGGCCTCGACGCCTCGCCCAAGTTCGAACCGGTCTGGGGCCGCCGCTCCAACGGCCGCGCCGGCTTCCCGCTCCTGGTCGAGCGCAATCGGCGGCTGGGCTGGGACGCGCGGCGGATCCGCGACCGCGGCGGCCCGGTCCTCTGCGAGACGCTCGTCAACACGCTCTGGTCCCTGTCGCTGCAGAGCCTTGGGCGCCCCTCGGCGACTCCGGCGCTGGTCGACCGGCTCTGGGACGAGCGGCGCGGCCTCTTCGTCGACGAGGCCCAGCCCGGCGGCCTCCGCCCCGCCCCGGTCACCTGGGCGAGCCTGGCGCCGCTGGCACTGCCCGACCTGCCGGAGGAGATCGGCCGCCGCCTGGTCGAGGAGCATTTGCTCAACGACCGCGAGTTCCTCACCCCGGTGGCGCCGCCGTCGGTCTCCGTCTCCGAGCGCTCCTACGACCCGACCGGTGGCCGCGGGCCGATCCGTCGCTACTGGCGCGGGCCGACCTGGATCAACTCGAGCTGGCTGGTCTGGCTCGGCATGCGCCGCCTCGGCTACCTCGAGGAGGCCGAGCGCCTCGCCGCGGGCGCGATCGGCGCCGTCGTCAGATCAGGCCTCCGCGAGTACTACGACCCCCGCGACGGCACCGGCGAGGGCGCCAAGGACTTCGCCTGGTCGGCGTTGATCGCCGAGCTGGCAGACCCCGACGAGCCCGACCTATCGCTTCAAATCGGTGGCTGAGAAGGACGCAGGGAAGCGAGGCGAGGGGAGCGCACTCAAGTGCGTGACCCGAGGTGAGCGACCGAGGACGCCCTCAGGCGCCTATTTGTAGCGATAGGTGATGCGGCCGCGGTCGAGGTCGTAGGGCGACAGCTCGATCTTCACGCGATCGCCGGGCAGGATGCGGATGTAGTGGCGGCGCATCTTGCCGGAGATATGGCCGAGCACATCGTGCCCGTTGTCCAGTTTGACCCGGAACATCGTATTCGGGAGGGCTTCGGTGATCTCGCCCTCCATTTCGATCTTTTCCTCTTTAGCCATGCGGCCGAAGAGCGTATCTTAAGCGCGCAGCAAGCCGAGCGCGCCCTCGCGGTCGGTCACCTCGCCGGCGTATTGGGCAGCCTCGAGCTCGGCCAGTTTCGCACCGATCTCCGGCCCCTCGACGCCGAGCTCGGCAGCGACCTCGTCGCCTCGCAGGAGCGGCTTCGGCGGTCCGTCGCGGTGCCAGTCGAGACCGGCGGCGACCATCTCCCGCGCCAGGTCGAGGTGGGCCTGGACCATCTCCGGCGCGGCGATCGGCCCCGCGCCGCGGGCCGAGAGCCGATCGGCGACGGTCAGCAGCGTGACGTCGATCGTGACCGGTTCGGTCCCCCGCAGGTAGTCGTGGACGCGGCGCGGCGGCAGCGGGGTCTCGCGGATCATGAAGCCGAGCACCAGGTGGTGGAGGGCCAGCGCCTGTAGGTGGCGGGTCAGCTTGCGGGAGGCGCGCAGGCGGCCCATGATCGAGCCGATCACCTCGGCGCCCTCGATGTCGTGGCCTTTGAAGCCGACGAAACCGTCTTTTTCCCGCCGCGTCTGGGGCTTGGCGATGTCGTGGAGGAGGGCGCCGAAGCGCAGCGCCGTGGCCCGGTCCATCTCGTCGGCGAGCGGCTCGGCGAGGAAGGCGGCGGCTTCGTCGGCGCGCTCCTCGCCGACGCAGCGGGCGAGGTCGGCCTCGATCGCCAGGGTGTGGGCGAGCACCTCGAGCGTGTGCCCGTGTACGTCCTTGTGGTGGTTGGGACCCTGACCGACGCCCTTCGTCCCCTCCAGCTCGGGCAGGACGACGCCGGTGATCCCGAGGTCGTCGAGGAGCTCCAGCCCACGCAGCGGCGCAGGGCCGCCGAGGAGCTGGCGCAGCTCGGCGAGCTGGCGCTCCCCCGCGGGCTCGGCGGCGCGGGCGGCGCTCGCCTGGGCGAGCGCGAGGGTGTCGGGGTCGACCTGGAGCTCGAGGCCGGCGGCGAGGCGGGCGGCGCGCAGTAGGCGCAGCGGATCCTCCTCGAAGCTCCGCGGGCCGACCGCGCGCAGGACGCCACGCTCGAGGTCGGCGAGGCCACCGGTCGGGTCGATCGCCTCGCCGGCCGCCAACGGCACGGCAACGGCGCCGACGGTGAAGTCGCGCTCGGCAAGGTCCGCCTCGATCGAGTCGCCGCGCAGAGCGGTGACGTCGACCTGCCAGCCGCGCCGCGGGGCGACCACCCGCCAGGTGCGGAACTCGGCCGAGAGCTCGAAGGCGTGCTCGCCGAGCCCGCGGGCGATCGCCTTGGCGATCGGGCCAGGATCCCCCGCCACCGCGAGGTCGAGGTCGGATACGTCGCGGCCGAGCGCCGCGTCGCGGACGGCCCCGCCGGCGATCCAGACGTCCTCCGCCCCGCCCAGCGCGCGGGCCGTGGCCGCCGGGAGCGGCGCCGCGCGAAGGTCGTCGGCGAGGCTCACGCGGGCCTCCGCGGGACGCGCGGGGAGATCCCGCAGGTGATCTCGTAGTTGATCGTGTCGAGCCGGCCGGCAAGCTCCTCGGCGCGGATCTCCTCGTCGCCCTGGCGGCCGATCAGCACCGCCTCGGCGCCGGGCTCGACCGTCGTGTCGGGGCCGAGGTCGATCGTCAGGTTGTCCATCGAGACGGTCCCGACGAGCGGATGGCGGCGGCCCTCGACAAGGACGTCGCAGTCGTTGGTGAGGGCGCGGCGCACGCCGTCGCCGTACCCGAGCGGCACGACCCCGACCGAGGTGTCCTCGGTCGCCTGCCACCGGCGCCCGTAGCCGGCGCTCTGCCCGGCCGGGAACCGCTTCACCGCGGCGACGTGGGAGCGCAGCGAGAGCACCGGGGCGAGTCCGCGCGCGGCCGGGTCGAGCTGGAAGGGGTCGAGGCCGTAGATCGCCACCCCGCACCGGGCCATGTCGAAGTGGGAGCGCTCCGAGCGGAAGACGGCGGCGCTGTTGGCGGCATGGACGGTGACCTCGGGGTGCTCGGCGTGGACCGCCTCGGCGACCGGCTCGAAACGGGCGAGCTGCTCGAAAAAGTAGCCCTCGTCATCGTCGGGTTCGTCGGCGGTGGCGAAGTGGGTCCAGACCCCGGCGAGCTCAAGATCGGGTTCGGCGGCCGCCGCGCGCGCGAGGCGCACGACCTCCTCGCCGTCGAAGGTGCCGAGCCTGCCCATGCCGCTGTCGTGCTTGACGTGGACGCGGGCGGGTCGGCCGAGCGCGCGGGCGCGGGCGGCGACGAGCTCGAGGAAGCCGGGGGTCCAGATGCTGATCGCGGAGCCGGCGCCGAGGACGACGTCGACCTCCGCGTCGGTGAGCGCGCCGAGCGTGAGCAGGTCGGGCGCGCCATCGCGGGGCGTACCGTCCGTGCCGCCGTCGGGAACGGTCGTGACGCCCGCCTCCGCCAGCTCCGCGGCCTCGGTCGCCGCGGCGACGGCGAGAGTGGTCGCGCCGCCCGCGACCGCCGCCTCCGCGCAGGCGGCCGCTCCGTGGCCATAGCCGTCGGCCTTCACCACCGCGCAGAGCCGCGCCTCTCCGAGCTCGGACCGCAGCCGTTCGCAGTTGGCGCGCAGCGCGCCGAGGTCGATCCGGGCGTGCGCCCGCTCCATGGTCAGCCGTCGACGACGGCGGCGAGCGCGTCGGCGCGCGTGACCATGCCCGCCAGCCGCTCGTCCTCGTCGACCACCGGCAGATGGTTGTGGTGGTGATCGGCGATTTTCTTCGCCACGCGGTCGGCCGCCTCGTAGGTGTGGACGGTGATCGGGTCGGCGCTCATCAACTCCGAGACTTTCGTCGCGAAGGCCTTTTCGAGCCGCTTCTCGAAGCCCTTCATCGAACCGATGAAGACGATCCCGCCCATGATCTGGAGGTAATGCGGCAGGTGCAGATCGGACTCCTCGTCGGCGAGGATGAGGTCCGACTCGCTGACGATCCCGACCACCTTGCGGTCCTCGTCGACCACCGGGATCGCGCCCATGTCGGTCTTCGCCAACAGGTCGATCGCGGTGCGGGCTTCGTCCTCCGGCGTCACGCTCGGCACGTCCGCGTTCATGATCTCGGCGGCGGTCTTCATCGTGCGGGCGAGGTTATTGGACCGGCCCGGCGGAGCGTAGGCCCGCCGGGATCGCGGCGATGACGTCGGAGGCGATCACCGACTCGACCAAGCCGATGCGGCGCGCCGCCTCCTGACCCGCGCGGGCGTGGGCGAGCGCCGCCGCGCAGGCGGCCGCGAACGGCTCGAGGCCGCGGGCGAGGAGCGCCGCGGTCATCCCGGAGAGGACGTCGCCGCTCCCGGCGGTCGCCAGCGCGGGCGCCGCGACGGCGTTGACCGCCACCCGCTCGCCATCGGTGACGATCGTGTCGTCGCCCTTCAGCACGACGATCGCGCCGCTGCGCAAGGCCGCTTCCTTGGCGGCGGCGAGGCGGTGGTCGCCGATCTCCGCGGACTCGCGCTTCAGCAGCCGGCCGAGCTCCCCCGCGTGCGGGGTGAGGACGGTCGGCGCCTCGCGGGCGGCGAGGTAGGCGAGGCTGCCGGCGAAGGCGTTCAGGCCGTCGGCATCGACGACCAGCGGCGCCTCGATCCGGGGCACGACCGCGCGGGCGAGCGCCAGCGAGTCTTCGTCGCGGCCGAGGCCGGGCCCGAAGACGCCGGCGGCCGCTTTCTCATAGGCGGCGAGAACGGCTTCGATCCCGGGGGTCCCGAGCCGTCCCTCCGGGCCGGGGATGCCGCGCGACATCACCTCGACCTCGGCGGCTTCGAATACCGGCTCGAGGTCGGCGGGGACGGCGACCGTCGCGTACCCGGCACCGGCGCGGATCGCCGCGGTCGATGACATCCGCACCGCGCCGGTGAGGCCGCGCGAGCCGCCCGCGATCGTCACCTGCCCGGAGCTGAACTTGGTCGATCGGGCGCTGCGGCGGGGCAGAAGATCGAGGACCGCGGGCTCGATGACTCCGGCGGCGACGGGCTCCGGTGCGCCCGGCGGGATGCCGATCGGCGCGACGACGAGCTCGCCGGTCGCCCACTTGCCGGGGGCGACGTAGTGGCCGACCTTGGCGCCGTGGAAGGTGACGGTGACGGCGCATTCGACGACCGCGCCCGCGACCTCGCCGGTGGAGGCGTCGACCCCCGAGGCGATGTCGCAGGCGACCACCGGGGCGCCGCGGTCGTTGATCGCCGCGATCGCCGCCGCGGCGGGCTCGCGGGGCGCGCCGGAGAAGCCGGTGCCGAAGATCGCGTCGACGATCGCCCCGGAGCCGGCCAGCCGATCCCCGACGTCGTTGCCGACCTCGAGCGCCCCCTCCCCCAGGCGCCGCAGGTTCGCCGCCGCGTCCTTGCTCAGCTCGTCGGCGGGCCAGAGCAGCAGGACCTCCACCACGAAGCCCATCTCGCGCAGCAGTCGGGCGGCGACCAGCCCGTCGCCGCCGTTGTTGCCCTTGCCGCAGACGACCCTCACGGGGCCCTGCGGCGCCAGGCGGGCGACGGCCTCGGCCACCGCCCGCCCCGCGTTCTCCATCAGCTCCAGCGAATCGGCGCCCTGGTCTGAGATCGCCCAGGCATCGGCCGAGCGCATCCCGTCGGTGTCGTAGAGCCCTCGCAGCCACGTCTCCATGGCTGCCAACCTACCCAGGGCGCTACTTGGCCAGCCCGACGATCAGCTTCGCGGTCTGCGTGCCACCTTCGGCTTCGGAGCCGACGCCGAGGTAGTCGATCTTTTCCAGGTAGGGCTTCGCTTCTTCCGCTTCCGCCAGTTCCTCGGGTGAGAGCAGCGATTCGACCAGCGAGAGCATCGGCCCGCCGGCGACGTAGGCGCTCATCGGGGTCGACCCGAGCGAGCTCTTCGCCGCTTCGAAGCCCGGCGTCTGGCCGAGCGTCTGCGCCTGGCTCTTCAGCGCCGCGGCAGCCGCCTTCGGCCCGTAGGCGATGACGATCTTCGCGCCCGCGGAGCCGACGACCAGCGGCGTCGTCCCGAGGTCCGGCACGCGGACCGAGAAGCCGCTGACCTCGCCGTTGATCGCGGTGACGCCCGGGGTTCTGGTCGCCCGCAGCAGCAGGCCGATGTTGGCGACCATGTTCTTCGCTTCGGTCGCGCCTTCGGTCCCGATCACGATCGCGCCGCCAAGGTCGGCTTCGCTCGTCCCTTCGACGAACCCGGAGAGGTCGCCGAGCGATTTGCCGAGCGTTTCGGGGTCGATCCCCATCGCGCCGAAGGCTTCGCCGAGTTCGCCGGGGGCGATCTGGCCTGGGACGCCCTTCTGGCTGAGTTCTTCGAGCCCTTCGCTGAAGCTTTTGCCGAAATCGGCCGAGGCGAACCCGAGGGTCGCGGTGGCGGGCAGCGCTTCCAGGGCGTCGGTGGCGTCGCCGGCTTCCGGCGTCGAGGCGCCGAGGTTCGTCGACATGTCGATCTCGAGCTGCTCGGAGTGCGGGATCACCGTGGCGACGGCGGTCGCCTGCTTCGGTTCGATCCCGACCACGTCGAAGAACGCTTCGGTTTCCTCGGGGAGGACGCTGCTGGTTTCTTCGATCAGGCCGCCGATGTCGACGTAGACGCTGCCGATCCCTTCTTCGGGGGCGTTGTCCATCGCTTCCTTGAACTTCGCCGATTCGTTCAGTCCTTCGCCTTCGAAGGCCTTCACCATTTCCTCGAAGCCGCCTTTGGTCTCGCTGAAGCCGATGTAATCGCCGATCATCCCGATCACGGTTTCTTCGGCCGCGTCTTCGAAGTACTTGTTGCCTTCGAATTCGGCTTCTTCGGCACCCGAGTCGCCGCTCGTGACCCGCTTTTCGATGAATTCTTCGGCTTCGCCGGAGTCGGTCGTTTCAAGCGCCATGCCGACGCCGTGGAAGTCGTCGCCGTCGTACCCGGCGAGGTAGAGGCCCGCCTTTTCGCCCAGCCACGGTTCGACTTCTTCTTCGAAGTTCAGCTTTTCGTCGTCGCCGATCGCCGCGTTTTCGAGTTCTTCGGCGACGAATTCGCCGACGTTGTCGATGCCGAGGGTGGTCTGCGCGACTTCGTTCAGCGCCTCGCTGGTCTTGCCGTCGGGTGCCAGGTTCGCCTGCAGGTAGACCGGCGCCGTCTTCGGCACCACGCCCGCCGGTTCACCGCCGCCTCCGCCCCCGCCACCGCAGCCGGCGACGATGAGCGCCACGGCGAGGACCGCCGCGAGCGGGACGAACAGGGCCTTGGGGGACTTCCTGAGGACGAACATGATGCCCTTGATACCAGTGCCGGACCCGGAATGGATCCCTCGACCGTTAAGCGTGGACTACTCGACGGTGACGGTCTTGGCCAGATTTCGGGGTTGATCGACGTTCAGACCACGCGCGCGGGCGATGTCGTAGGCGAGTAGCTGCAGCGGCAGGACGGCCAGGATCGGCTGCAGGATCCAGTCGCTGCGCGCGACCTCGATCGTCGCGTCGGCCACTTCGGCCACCCGCTCGTCCCCGGCGGTCGCGATCGCGATCGTGTCGGCGCCGCGGGCGCGCACCTCCTCGACGTTGGAGAGGACCTTGTCCAGCACCGGGCTGTCGGTGGCGACGCAGACGACCGGCGTCGACTCGTCGAGCAGCGCGATCGGACCGTGCTTCATCTCCCCCGCCGCGTAGGCGTCGGTCGGGATATACGAGACCTCCTTCAGCTTCAGGGCGCCCTCGAGGCACACCGGCAGACCGATGTGGCGGCCGAGGTAGAGGAAGAACTCCTTTTCGAAGTGTGTGTCGGCGATCCCGCGGACGGCCTCCTCGGTCGAGGCGAGGGTCTCGTCGATCTTGACCGGCAGAGCCTTCAGCTCGGCGACCAGCTCTTCGATCCGCGCCGGCGGCAGGGTCTCCCGCAGCTCGGCGATCCGCAGGCCGAGCAGGTACATCGCGGCCACCTGGGCGAGGAAGGTCTTGGTCGCGGCGACGCCGATCTCGAGGCCGGCGCGGGTGTAGAGGACCGCGTCGGCGTCGCGGGTCGCCTGGCTGCCCATGATGTTGGTGACGGCGAGGACCTTCGCCCCCGCGTCGCGCGCCAGGCGCATCGCCGCCAGCGTGTCGGCGGTCTCGCCGGACTGGGTGATCCCGATGACGAGATCCCCCTCCCCGACCACCGGGTTGCGGTAGCGGTACTCGGAGGCGACGTCCATTTCCACCGGCACCCGCGCCCATTCCTCGATCGCGTAGCGCCCGATCAACCCGGCGTGGTAGCTGGTGCCGCAGGCGATGATCACGATCCGCCCGATGTTTCGCAGGTAGTCGTCGGAGAGCTCGACATCGGAGAGGTCGACGCCGTCGGACTCCGGCAGGCGGTCGGTGATCGTCTCGGCGACCGCGTCGGCCTGTTCGTGGATCTCCTTCAGCATGTAGGTCTCGTAGCCGCCCTTCTCGGCGGCTTCGGCGTCCCAGGTGATCTCTTCCGGCTCGCGCTCGATCGGGTTGCCGTCGGTGTCGGTGATCCGCACACCGTCGGCTTCGATTTCGACCAGCTCGCCGTTTTCGATCGGCACCGCCGTCCGGGTGTGGGCGAGGAAGGCGGGGATCGCCGAGGCGAGGAAGGTCTCCCCCTCGCCGACGCCGGCGACCAGCGGGCACTCCTTGCGCGCGCCGAGCAGGCGGTCGGGCTCGTCGGCGTGCATGGCGACGAAGGCGTAGTGGCCGCGCAGCTCGGCATAGGCGGCGCGGGTGGCGGTGGCGAGGTCGCCGTCGTAGTGGTGGGCGATCAGGTGGGCGACCACCTCGGCGTCGGTCTCCGAGGTGAAGTCCTCCCCTTCGGCGATCAGCCGCTTGCGCAGCTCGGCGTGGTTCTCGACGATCCCGTTGAGGACGATGTGGACCTTGCCGGAGCTGTCGTCGTGCGGATGCGCGTTCTCCTCGGTGACCCGGCCGTGGGTGGCCCAGCGGGTGTGGGCGATGCCGGTGTCGGCCGGGACGAGCGCGCCGTTGCCGTGGGCTCGGGCATCGATCGCCGCCCGCAGGTTGGCCAGGTTGCCGACCGCATGGACCGACTCCACCTCGCCGTTCTCGAGCAGGCTGATGCCCGCGGAGTCATAGCCACGGTATTCGAGCTTTTCCAGCCCCTGCAGGAGGATCTCCTCGCAGGACCGGCCGCCCACGTATCCGACGATGCCGCACATAAGAAGGATGGAGAGGTTAGAGGCTGGCCCGTCTCGACGGGCGTGCAGGTGAAGGGCGGGCGGTAGTTGGCGAGCTTGGGCGCAAGGGACGCGAGGCGGAGTCGGCGGGAGCGGCCGTCTCGGCCACGGCCCTGGCTGGCTGTGGCCGTGGCCGAGACGGCCGGGGGATGTGGGGAGTGGCGGCGGGCCTCCGGGGCGTGCGCCGGGGGCGCGTCACGGGAGGAGCACGGATCCGTCACCGCCGTCCCACGAGAACGTCACGAGACTCGCAAGTCGTGACCGAGGGCGTGGGAAGTCCACGCTTCCGTGCGTGTTGGACAATGGTCAACTCGGCGCTGCAGTGATTTCCGTCGCTATAGCGACGGAGAGTCTTGCAACGCTTTTCGGGAGCGTGAATCGGGACCGGAGAGCGCCTGAATGTGCCCGAAGGCGGCGAGAAGGGTGGAGTTCCGGCATCTCTCTCGCGGAACCGCAACAGGTGTGGCATCTCCCGCACGGACCCTTGGCGAGAGACGCACTCCCTCCCGTCCTGGGCGTCTCATCGCGGTCACAGCCTGCCAGGACCGCGATGAGACGCCCAGGCCGCAGCTGGGACTGCCGCCTACTACCCGAGCTCTTGCCGCACCAGCGTCACAAGCCGATCGCACACCGCGTCGGCCTCCGCGGCATCCGGGGCCTCGACCATCACGCGCACCAACGGCTCGGTGCCGGAGGGGCGCAGGAGGACGCGGCCGCGGCCCTCGAGGGCGGCGTTCTCGGCCTCCACTGCCTCCCAGACGGCGGTGGCGCCGGCGAGGCTCTCCCGGTCGGCGACCTCGACGTTCACGAGGCGCTGGGGGAGCTTGTCCATCGCCGGGGCGTCGGCGAGGGGGGCGCCGGCCAGCTCGCGCATGGTCAGGAGGGCAGCGGCGATGCCGTCGCCGGTGGAGACGATGTCGGAGGCGATGATGTGACCCGACTGCTCGCCGCCGAGCTTCCACTCGCGGCGGAGCATCTCGTCGATCACATAACGGTCGCCGACCTGGGTGACGGCGACCTCGATGCCGTCCTCCTTCATCGCCTGGTGGAAGCCGAAGTTGGTCATCACGGTGACGACGACCCCGCCACCGAGCTCGCCGCGCGAGGCGAGGCCGCGGGCGGCGAGGGCGATCAGCTCGTCGCCGTCGTGGACGCGCCCGTCGGCGTCGACCGCCAGCACCCGGTCGCCGTCGCCGTCGAAGGCGAAACCGATCTCCGCGTCGGAGGCGGCGACCCGCTCGGCGAGCGACTCGACGTGGGTGGAGCCGACACCCTCGTTGATGTTGCGGCCGTCGGGCTCGACGCCGACCGTCTCGACCGTCGCCCCGAGCTCGGCGAAGATCCGCGGCGCGACCCGGTAGGTGGCCCCGTTGGCGCAGTCGAGCATCACCTTGCGCCCGGTGAGGTCGATCTGGAAGGCGGACCGGAGCTCCCGCACGTAATCGTCCTCGCCGCCGTTCAGCTCCTCGATCCGGCCCGGCTCGGCGGCGGGCGGGGGTCCGTCGCCCTCCATCAACGCCTCCAGGCGCGCCTCGACCTGGTCGGGGAGCTTGGTGCCCTGGGCGGAGAAGAACTTGATCCCGTTGTCCTTATAAGGGTTGTGGGACGCGGAGACGACCGCCGCGAGGTCGAGGCCGAGCCGCCGCACGAGGATCGCCGCCGCCGGGGTCGGCAGGACTCCGGCCAGCAGCGCGTCGCCGCCGGCCGCGGAGATGCCGGCGGCCAGGGCCGACTCCAGCATCGGGCCCGACTCGCGGGTGTCGCGGACGATCAGGACCTGCGGGCGGTCCTTGCCCAGCGAGGCGGCCGCCGCGCGGCCGATCGACGTCGCCAGCTCGGCGGTGAGGAAGGTACCCGCCTCGCCACGGACACCGTCGGTCCCGAACAGCTTCCGGCTAGCGTCGGCCATCGACGCGAATTACCCGCGAGAGGAACAAGTGAACCGGATCAGCGCTTGCTGAACTGCGGCTTCTTACGAGCCTTCTTGAACCCGGCCTTACGACGCTCCTTGACGCGGGCGTCACGGGTGAGGAAGCCACGGCGCTTGAGGTCGCCGCGCAGCTCGGCGTCGATCTCGGTGAGGGCGCGGGCGATGCCGTGGCGGATCGCCCCGGCCTGGCCGGAGACACCGCCGCCGTGCACGCGGACGCGGACATCGACGTTGCCTTCGTAGCCGGAGACGACCAGCGGCTGCTTGGCCATCGTCTGGTGAAGGGGACGGGGGAAGAACTCCTCGAGCTCGCGACCGTTGATCACGAATTTGCCGTCGCCCGGTTTGAGGATGATGCGGGCGATCGAGCTCTTGCGCTTGCCGGTGGCGAGGAAGCGGGCACCCGACTCCATTTTCGCGGGAGCGCGGTCGGCGAGCGCGGTGTCGCTCTCGGCGGCGGCCAGCTCGGCCTCGCGGCGGGCTTTCTCCTCTTCTTCGGCTTCGAGGGCGGCGCGCTCCTCGGCCGACAGCTCCCGGCCCTGAGGCTCGATCGCGATCGGCTCCAGGTTGGCACCGGGGATGACGTCTTTTTTGTCCTCTTTTTTCGGCTCCTCGCGCCGTGGGGCGGTGGGGGCCTCCTCGGCGGCGGGCTGCTCCTCGGCGGGCGCCTCGCCCTCGGTGGCCGGTGCCTCCTCGGTGGCGGGTGCCTCCTCGGCGGCCGGAGCGGACTCCTCGTCGCTCTCGGCAGCGGCCTCGGCAGGCTCGTCGTTCTCGGTGGCGGCGTCCTCGGCGAGCGCAATGGCTGCGTCCTCGTCGCGCTGCGGCTCGTCGGCGGGGTTGTCGCCCTCGCTGCCCGCGGCGGCGGCCTCGTCGACCGGCTGGGCGTCGGCGCCGTTCTCCTCGGCGACGGGAGCGGGCTCGGCGCTCTCGGCGGTCTCCTCGGGGCGCTGCTCTGAAGTCTCGTTCGTCTCGTCAGACATCTATCGCTGGATCTCCATCGGTTTCGGCTGCTGGGCCTCGTGCGGATGCTCGGGGCCGGCGTACACCTTCAGCTTGGTCAGCTGCTGGCGGGCGAGCCGGTTACGCGGCAACATCCCCTTGACGGCCTTGCGGATGACCTCCTCGGGACGCCGGTCCAGCATCTCCTGAAGGCTGCGGGACTTGATCCCACCCGGGTAACCACTGTGACGCCAGTAGGTCTTCTGCGACAGCTTGTTCCCGGTGACGCGGATTTTCTCCGCGTTGATGACGACGACGAAGTCACCCGTGTCGACGTGCGGCGTGTAGGTCGGCTTGCGCTTGCCGCGCAGTGCGTCGGCGATCTGCGTCGCCATACGACCCAGGGTCTGCCCCTCGGCGTCGACGATCAACCAGTCGCGCTGGCGGGTCTCGGCGTTTGCAACGAAAGTTTTGACGGCGGTCTCAGTCATAAAAAAGCGCGGGCTTCGCCCACGCGGCCGGTCGATGATAGAGAAATCGCTCAGCGGGCGCGTCGCGCGCCTCGATCGGCGCAACGCTCGCACCATCCACGGAGGACGACATCGTGCTCGGTGACGTCGAAGCTCATCGTACCCGCCACCTGCGCGAGGGCTTTCTCGAGGCTCTGATCCTCGAACGGGACCATGCGCCCGCAGTCGCGGCAGATCGCGTGGTGATGGTGGTGGCCGGTCGGATCGATGCGCTCGAAGCCCGCCGTGCCGCGGGAGACCTCGATCCGCTGGACCAGCCCCAGCCCCTCCAGTTGCTCCAGCGCCCGGTAGACGCTGGCCCGTCCGACCGCGGGCTTGCGGCGACGCAGCTCGTCGTCGAGGTCGAGCGCGGTCACCGCGCAGTCGTGCTCGGCGAGCGCCTCGACCACCGCCGTGCGGGCCCCGCCGCGGCGGTAGCCGGCATCGGCCAGCGCCGCCAGGGCGTGCTCGGCCCACTCGCTCTGGGTCTGCGTGCTCACGTGCCTAGCCTAGCCCTGAGGGGAGCCCGATCTCTCAAGGCTGCGAGCCCGAAGACCGCGGTGGCGACGCCGATCACGGCCGTGCCGGCGGGGAGCGAATCGATCTCGTAGGCGAGAAACAGACCCAGCCAGGTCGAGCCGACGGCGATCGCGGCGGCGAGGCCGACGCCGAGCCAGGGACGATCGGTGAGCAGGCGCGCGGCACCGCCGGGGGCGGCCAGCAGTCCCAACAGCAGGAGGGCGCCGACGACCTGGGTCGCCTCGGCGGCGATCGCGCCGAGGATGACGAAGAAGACGATGCCGAGCGCCCGCACCGGGACGCCGAGGCCGCGGGCGACCTCCGGGTCGAGCGAGGCGAGTAGGAGCGGGCGGGCGATCGCGGCGAGCGCCAGCAGCGCCCCCACGGCGACGAGGGCCGCGACCCAGGCGTCGCCGGCCGACAGTCCCAGGATCGAGCCGAAGAGGACGCGAACGGCGGCGGTCCCGTCATCCCCGCTCGAGCCGCTGACGAAGATCGAGAGGAAGAGCGCGCCGAGGCCGAGGATCCAGGCGAAGACGGTGCCGATGACGACGTCGTCGGCGCGGGCGCGCTCGCCGAGGCCGCCGATGCCGGCGCCGACGACGACGGTCGCGGCGAAGAGGCCGAGGCGGATGTCGACCCCGAGCGCGGCGGCGCCGAGCGCCCCGGCGAAGGCGACGTGGCTGAGGGCGTCCCCGGCGAAGACCTGGGCGCGGAGGACGACGAAGTAGCCGATCGCCCCGCAGGCCAGGGCGATGAACGTCCCCGCCAGGTAGGCGTTGCGGATGAACTCGTGGGCGAACATCAGGCGGTCCTCGCTCCGATCAACGGCCCGGCGGCGGCGAGGCGGACGAGGACGTAGAGGCCGAAGCTGAGGCTCGTGACCCAGAAGCCGACCGGATACGGGGAGAAGTAGGCGATCGCGAG
The DNA here is from genome assembly GCA_965200635.1 of Solirubrobacterales bacterium. GTDB lineage: Bacteria > Actinomycetota > Thermoleophilia > Solirubrobacterales > 70-9 > VAYN01. The sequence goes on from OZ241364.1 coordinate 154,025, forward strand.
GCCGAGCCAGGTAACCCCGAACGCGAGGACGACCGAGAGGACGAGGCCGCGGCCGGGACGGGCGGTGATCAGCTGCGCGGTCGCCGCGGGGGTCACCAGGAGGGCGAAGACGAGGAGCGCGCCGGTGATCTGCGCGGTCGCCGCGACCGCCAGCCCGAGCAGGAGCAGGAAGGCGACCCCGAGGAGGCGGGTCGGCACGCCGCCCGCCCGCGCCACCGAGCCGTCCACGGAGGCAAAGAGGAGCGGGCGTCCCAGGACCGCGAGCGCCACGAGCACGGCGACGGCGATGCAGAGGAGGGTCGTGACCTGGGTCTCGGTGATGCCGAGGAAGGTGCCGAAGAGAAGCGCCTCCAGGCCCGCCAGCTGGCCGCCGTAGAGGCCGACGAAGAGGAAGCCGAGGCCGAGCGCGAAGGCCTGCAGGGTGCCGATCGCCGCCGACTCCCCGGAGCGCCCGCTGCGCCCCTCGCGGCCGAGCGCGGCCAGCGCCAGCGCCCCGAGGCCGCAGGCGCCGAAGTAGCCGAAGGCGACCGGGATCGCCGCCAGCGTCGCCGCCGCCGCGCCGGGAAAGGAGATGACCGCGAGCGTGTGGCCGGCGAAGGTCTGTTGGCGCAGCACCATGAACCAGCCGATCGCGCCCGCCATCACGGCGACGATCGCGCCCGCCTCGAGCGCCTGCACCATGAACGGGTAGGTCGTCAGCGCTTCCCAGTCGGCGGCCAGGTCCCAGGAGAGGTGCGGGCTCACGCCATCGCCTCCTCGTGGTCCTCGGTGCAGCGGCCCGCGTCGGGCGTCCCGACCACCAGCAGCCGGCCGCTCGGCGTCTCCACCACCTCGACCGCCGAGCCGTAGAGCCGGGTCAGCACATCGGCGCGGATCACCTCCCGCGGCGGCCCCTCCACCCCGCGGCCGCGGGCGAAGTAGACGACTCGGTCGAGGTAGGCGAGGATCGGGTTGACGTCGTGCGCGACGAGGACGACGGTGACGCCGCGCTCGCGGCAGATCCGCTGGACCAGCGCCGCGACGGCGCTCTGGTTCGGCAGGTCGAGGCTGTCGAGTGGCTCGTCGAGGAGCAGCAGCTCGGGGTCTCGGACCAGCGCCTGGGCGATCAGCAGGCGCTGCTGCTCGCCGCCGGAGAGGGTGCCGATCGGCCGCTCGGCGTAGGCGCCCGCGCCGACCAGCTCGACCACCTCGTCGACCTTCGCCCGCGCCGCCCGGGCCGAGGCGCTGAGCGCGGCGGGCAGCGGCAGTCCCCAGCGCCCGCCATCGAGCCCGAGCCGGACGACATCGAGGCCCCGCACCCGCGTCGAGGCATCGAAGCTGCGGCGCTGCGGCAGGTAGCCGATCTTCGAGCGGGCGGCGCGCGGTGCCTGGCCGAGCACGCTGACCGTGCCGGCGCTCGGCGCGAGGAGGCCGAGGACGACGTCGAGGAAGGTGGACTTGCCGGCGCCGTTGGGGCCGAGGACGGCGACGAACTCGCCGCGGGGGATCGCGAGGTCGACGCCCGACCACACGGGAGCGCCGTCACGCGAGGCGGCGGCGCCGGCCAGGGAGATCGCCTCGGTCACCGGCGCGCTCACCCGGAGCCCGCGCCTTCGCGCAGGGCGGTCTGGATCCCTTCGAGCTCGCGCGCCATCCATTGCTCGAAGCTCGCGCCTTCCGGGGTCAGCGTCTCGGTCACGGTGGCGATCGGGATCCCGGCCGCTTCGGCGGCTTCGTTCAGCCGCTTCACGTCCGGCGTCGCGTTCTGGGAGTTGTAGACCCAGAGGTCGACCTCGCCGTCTTCGATCTGGCGGTCGGCGGTCGTCTTGTCGGAGGGGCTCGGTTCGGTCCCCTCGGCGATCCCATCCATGAACCCGTCCGGCGTCACCAGGTCGAGGCCGAGGGCGGGCGCCAGCGGTTCGAAGATGCTCTCCGAGGCACCGACCTTGGTCCCGGCGAATTCTTCTTTGATCTGCGCGATCAAGGCGTTGTACCGCGCGAGGCCCTGCATTTCGAACTCCGCCGCCCGTTCTTCGTAATAGGAGTCGTGGCCGGGGTCGGCTTCCTCGAAGGCGCCGACCAGCGCGGCGATCACCTTACGGACCGATTCCGGCGAGTACCACTGGTGCGGGTTATCGCCGGCTTCAAGGCCGAGGACGTCGCCGACCTCGACTTCGACGCGGGAGTCTTCGGGACTCGCGGCGAGCAGCTTCGAGGCCCATTCGTCATAGCCGATCCCGTTGACGATCGACACCTGCGCGCCGGCAAAGGCCCGAGCGTCATTCCCGGTCGCTTCGTAGTCGTGCGGGTCGGCGGCGGGGTTGGTGATGATGTCCGTCACCGCCACCCGGTCCCCACCCACCCCTTCGGCGATCGAGCCCCAGAAGTCCTCGGCGGCGACCACGTTGACCTTCCCGTCCGCCCCCGCGGCCGCCCCGCCTCCACCACAGCCTGCCAGCGCGACGAGTGCGGCGACGAGGAGCAGGAGCGCCGCCAGGCGAGCATTTTTGAGACGCGTTCTCATCGGCGCAGCAGCCTAGCATGAGTTTGAGAATCGTTCTCGTTAGGGGTTGTTCGGGGGCGGGATGGGAGGTGTGACAGGACGGGAAAGGGACGCGAGGGTTGTCGGCGAGCACGGCCGTCTCGGCCACGGCCCTGGCTGGCTGTGGCCGTGGCCGAGACGGCCGGGGGATGTGGGGAGTGCCGGGGAGCCTCCGGGGCGTGCGCCGCGGGCGCGTCACGGAGGAGAGAAGGAACGCTCGCCGGCCTCCCACGAAGACGTCACGAGACTCGCAAGTCGTGACGGAGAGCGTGGGAAGTCCACGCTTCCGTGCGTGTTGGACAACACGCACGACGCCGCTGCGTGAGTTGACCGTGCTATAGCAAGGTCAACTCACGCATCGCGTTTTCTGGCCTCTGTTCCAGGCCGGAAGTCAGACAGAAGGCGCGCGGAAGGGTGACGTTCCCGGCATCTCCGTCACCGAATGCAGGCAGGTGTGGCGTCTCTCGCACGCACTCTCCACGTAAGTCCGACCTCCGCCGGGACCTGTGCCGGCAATCACACGAACCCCTCACGTCCTGGGCGTCTCATCGCGGTCACAGCCAGCCAGGACCGCGATGAGACGCCCAGGACCAACTAGGACTGCCGCCGCGGCCGGCACAACGGGAGGTGCGCGCCCCTCGATCACTAGGTTTCCCTCCGCGTGACCGCCTCGATCCCCAGCCCCTCGCAGCCCGGCTTCGGCATCGGGCCGTTCGAGATTCATATGTACGGGGTGATGTACGCGATCGCGGTGACCGCGGCGGTTCTGATCGTGCGGCGGCGGTGGAGCAAACTCGGCGGCGATCCCGAACTGCCGCTGCAGGTCGCGATCTGGGCTTTCCCCGCCGGCCTGATCGGTGGCCGCCTCTACTTCGACATCACCTCGTTCAACGAAATGCCCCACACCTGGTGGGGTCCGTTCGCGGTCTGGGACGGCGGGCTCGGCATCTGGGGGGGCATCGCCGGGGGCGCCGCGGTCGGCATCTGGCGGGTGCACAAGGCGGGCGTCTCGGTCCCCGCGTTCATGGACTGCGCCGCCCCCGCGCTGCTCGTCGCACAGGCGATCGGCCGGGTCGGCAACTACTTCAACCAGGAGCTCTTCGGCGGCCCGACCTCGCTCCCCTGGGGCCTCCAGATCTCACCCGCAAACCGCCCCGAGGGCTACCTCCAGTACGCCACCTTCCAGCCGACCTTTCTCTACGAGATCATCTGGAACCTCGCGCTGGCCGCCTTCCTCGTCTGGCTCGGCCACCACCGCAAGATCCGCCCGCCCGGCCTCTTCGCCCTCTACGTGATGGGCTACTCCGCCTTCCGCATCTTCGAGGAGAGCCTCCGCGTCGATCCTGCCCACTACATCCTCGGCCAGCGCCTCAACTTCTGGGTCGCAATCGCCCTCACCCTGGTCGGCCTCGCCTGGTTCCTCTGGACCCAACGCGACCGCCCGGGAGCCGACGACGCCCCGGTGGTCGAGTCGCCAACTCAGTCAGGCGCGACCGCTACTCCCACTCGATAGTCGCGGGGGGCTTCGAGGAGATATCGAGGGCGCAGCGGTTGACGCCGCGGATCTCGTTGATGATGCGGTTGGAGACGCGCTCGAGCAGGTCGTAGGGCAGGCGGGCCCAGTCGGCGGTCATCGCGTCGTCGGAGGTGACCGCCCGGATCACGATCGGATAGGCGTAGGTGCGGCCGTCCCCCTGGACACCGACCGAGCGGACCACCGGCAGGACGCAGAAGGACTGCCAGAGTTCGCGGTACATGTCGACCGCGCGGATCTCCTCTTGGAGGATCGCGTCGGCGGCGCGCAGGATGTCGAGACGCTCGCGGTTGACCTCCCCGCCGACGATGCGGATCGCCAATCCGGGGCCCGGGAAGGGCTGGCGCCAGACCATCCGCTCGGGCAGGCCGAGCTCGGCCCCGACCGCGCGGACCTCGTCCTTGAAGAGCATGCGGAGCGGCTCCACCAGGTCGAAGTCGAAGTCGTCCGGGAGGCCGCCAACGTTGTGGTGCGACTTGATCGTCGCCGCGTGGTCGGTGCCTCCGGACTCGATCACGTCGGAGTAGAGCGTGCCCTGGACCAGGTAGCCGACGTCGTCGAGCTTGCTCGCCTCCTCCTCGAAGACGCGGATGAACTCCTCGCCGATGATCTTGCGCTTGCGCTCCGGCTCGTCGATACCTGCGAGCTTGGCCAGGAAGCGCTCTTCGGCGTCGACCGCGATCAGCGGGATGCCGAACTGGGAGAAGGTGTCGACGACCTGCTCGGTCTCGTTCATCCGCATCATCCCGTGGTCGACGTAGATGCAGGTCAGCCGCTCCCCCACCGCCTTGTGGACGAGGAGCGCGGCGACCGAGGAGTCGACGCCGCCGGAGAGGCCGCAGATGACCCTCCCATCGCCGACCTGGGACTGGATCTTCTCCACCTGTTCGGTGATCACCGAGGACGCGCTCCACTGCTCGGTGCAGCCGGCGACGTCGCGGAGAAAGCGGGTGAGGATCTCGGTTCCGTAGGGCGTGTGGACGACCTCGGGGTGGAACTGGATGCCATAGAGGCCGCGGTCGGGCATCTCGTAGGCGGCCACCGGCGAGCTCGGCGAGGACGCCAGGGCGGTGAACCCGTCAGGCGCTTCGCGGACGACGTCGCGGTGGCTCATCCAGCAGCTCTGGTCCTCGGGCAGGCCACCGAGCAGCCTGCCGCCACCCTCGGTGAGGGTCAGCTCGGTGCGCCCGAACTCCCCCGCCTCGGCCGCCTCCACCTTGCCGCCCAGGGCCAAGGCCATGACCTGCATTCCGTAACAAATCCCCAGCATCGGGACGTCGACGTCGAGCAGGTTGCTCGGGAATGCCGGCGCGCCGTCTTCGTAGACCGACGCGGGCCCGCCGGAGAGCACCAGGGCTTTCGGCTTGCGCGCCTTGATCCGCTCGATGTCGGCGTTCGCCGGCAGGAGCTCGGCGAACACCCCGCATTCGCGGATGCGCCGGGCGATCAGCTGCGAGTACTGGCCGCCGAAGTCGAGGACGAGGACCTCCTCGGTGGCCTTGACGTCAGCGACCGGCAGGGTGCCGCCCGACTCGACCTGCTCGGCGGGGACGACGACCCGCTGGTCGTCAGCGGCTGCGGTGACCAACGGGTCGTCCATGCCTCGCTCCTAGTCGTCCGAGACGGCGACGCCGGCGGCCACGGCGGCCCGCCCGTTCGATCCCATCCCGACGTGCTGCTCGTTTTGGAGCTTCTTGCCCTCGCTCATCAGCGCCGGCGCGACCATCACCTCGGCCCGCTGGAAGGAGCGGATGTCCTCGTAGCCACAGGTGGCCATCGAGGTTTTCAGCGCCCCCATCAGGTTGAAGGTGCCGTCGTTCTCCTTCGCCGGGCCGAGCAGGATCTGCTCCATCGTCCCGTCCTGCTTGGTGGAGACACGGGTGCCGCGCGGCAGTGACGGATGGAAGGTCGCCATCCCCCAGTGGAAGCCGCGGCCAGGGGCCTCCTTCGCGCGGGCGAGCGGCGAGCCGATCATCACCGCGTCGGCGCCCATCGCGATCGCCTTGGAGACGTCGCCACCGGTGCGCATGCCGCCGTCGGCGATCACGTTCACGTACTCGCCGGTCTCCAGCATGTGCTGGGCGCGGGCGGCCGCCACGTCGGCGATCGCCGTCGCCTGCGGGACGCCGATGCCGAGCACGCCGCGGGTGGTGCAGGCGGCACCCGGGCCGACCCCGACCAGGACCCCGACCGCGCCGGTCCGCATCAGGTGCAGGCCGGTCGAATAGGACGCGCAGCCGCCGACGATCGTCGGCACCGAGACTTCGGCGATGAACTCCTTGAGGTTCAGCGGCTCGACCGTGGTCGAGACGTGCTCGGCGGAGATCACCGTGCCCTGGACGACGAGGATGTCGAGACCCGCCTCGATCGCGGCCTCGTAGTACGTGCGGACTTTCTGCGGCGTGAGCGAGCCACTGACGACGGCACCCGTCGCCTTGATTTCCTCGACCCGCTTGCCGATCAGCTCCGGCTTGACCGGCTCGGCGTAGATTTCCTGCATCAGCCGGGTCGCCTCGTGCTTGGGCGCGGCGGAGATCGCCTCGAGGCGCTCTTCGGCGTTCTCGAAGCGGCTCCAGATGCCCTCCAGGTTGAGCACTCCGAGGCCGCCAAGCTTGTTGGTGAGCGCCGCGGTCTGGGGGCTGACCACGCCATCCATCGCGGAGGCGAGCAGCGGCAACTCGAATCGGTAGGGACCGAGCGTCCAGGTGATGTCGATGTCGTCAGGGTCCCGCGTGCGGCGCGAAGGAACGATCGCTACGTCGTCGAATCCATATGCGCGTCGCCCTTTCTTTCCGCGGCCGATTTCGATTTCCAAAGTGTGACCTCCAGGGCTGGCGTTGAACGAACCAGCCTACACTTCGGCCGGGACCTCCAGATCGTGCACGGAGACGCCGCCGAGCAGCCGCTCCACCTGGTTGCGGTCGACGAAGCCGGCGCCGAAGTGCTGGGTCGACTCCGCCCCGCAGGCGACTCCGTATGCCAGGCACTCCTCCTCGCTGCGCCCTTCGTAGCGCGCGGCCACGTATCCGGCGACGAAGGCGTCGCCCGAGCCGACCGTGGAGACCGCCTCCAAGGGCTCGGTGTGGACCTCGAGCAGCCGCCGCTCGGAGCCCTCGCCGACCGTCGCGACGCACCCCTCCGGACGGGTGATCGCCGCCTGCTCGGCGCCGAGCCTGACGATCTCCAGGAGGCCCGTGGCGAGGTCTGACCCGTCGGCGAACTCCTGGCCGACCAGCTCCTCGGCCTCGGTCTCGTTCGGGGTCACCATCGCCGCGCCCGCCCGCGTCCCGGCCAGCATCGCCTCGCCCTCCGCGTCGAGGACACAGGGGACGCCGCGCCGGCGCAGGGCGTCGATCAGCCGCGCGTAGAGGTCGTCCCCGGCCCCGGGAGGCAGCGACCCGGCCAGCACGCACAGTTTCGCCCCGCCCGCCAGGTAGCCGATCCGGTCGAAGAGGCGCTTGGTCTCCTCGGCGGAGACCGCCGGGCCGCGCTCGTTGATCTCGGTCTGCTCGCCCGAGGTCGGGTCGATCACGGCGAGGTTGATCCGGGTCTCGGCGGCGATCTCGATGAAGTCGGTGAGCACCGACTCTTCGTGCAGCTGTTCGAGGACGCGGGTCCCCGAGGGGCCGCCGACGAAGCCGGTGGCGATCACCGGCCGGCCGAGCAGCGCCAGCGCCCGCGCCACGTTGATGCCCTTGCCGCCCGCGACCGTGCGCGACTCCACCGCGCGGTGGCGGCGTCCAAGCCTGAAGTTCGGTACCGCGACAGTGCGATCGATGGCCGCGTTCAGCGTCACCGTGAGGATCACTTCTGCTCTACCCGCTTTCCCCTTCGGATTCGGCGGATTCCCCGCCAGAGAAGTATCGCAAGAGCCAGTATCGCGCACACCGCGATCGCGAGGAGGATCGAATGTTCGTCGACGAAGCCGCGGGCCTGGTCGAAGGCGCTCGCGGCTGGGACCCGACGACTGGCCACGAGCGGGACCCTGCCCGCCCGCAGGCCGTCGATCGAGACCGTGGCGGTGCCGAGCTTCGCCCCGCGGCGGATCGGCCCGGTCACCTCGCGCGGCGCGTCGACGTCGACTTCCACCTTCTGGCCCGCGCGCATCGCGACCTTCAGCGAGTGGCCGACGAGGAGCGGCAGCTCGCCGCCCGAGTAGCGGATCGAGGGGGCGGCGAGTTCCTTCCCCTTCCGGATCGCCTTGCGCCGGTGGTACTGGCGAAAGCCCCATTCGAGCAGTTCCAGGTTGTCGGAGAAGCGCGTTTCGTCGGTCGGCGCGTCGATCGCCACCGAGATCAGCTTGATCCCGCGTCTCTCCCCCGAGCCGACCAGCACGTAGCCCGCCTTCCAGGTGTGGCCGGTCTTCACCCCGGTCACCCACGGCGCCATTTCGAGGAGCTCGTTGATCGTCTTGATCTTGCGCGGCGGGTGCAGGCTCCCCAGCGTGTGTTCGCGCGCGTCGGCGATCTTCGCGAAGGCGGGGATCTTCTCCAGTTCCATCGTCAGCGTCGCCAGGTCCAGCGCGCTCGAGAAGTTCTTCTTCGAGTCGAGGCCGACCGGATTCTGGAAGTTGGTGTTGGTCAGCCCGAGCGCCGCGGCGTACCTGTTCATCTCGGCGACGAACTTCTTCACCGAGCCCGCGGACTCGATCGCCAGGGTGTGGGCGGCGTCCCCGGCACTGAGGAGGATCAGCCCGTAGAGCAGGTCTTCGACGCTGATCTTCTGCCCCGCCTGCAAGCCCATCACCGACTCGCCGTATTCGTATTCGTAGGGCTGGGCCACGACGACCTTCGATAAAGGGAGATCCTTCATCGCCACGTAGGCGGTCATCAGCTTGGTCGTCGAGGCGACCAGCCGCCGTTCTTCGCCGGCGTGGGAGGTGAGGACGTCGCCGGTGCGCGCGTCGATCAGGGCCCAGGACTTGGCCAGGACGTGCGGGCCCGCCGTCTCATGCTCAGCGGCCTGGGCGGGCACGCAGAAGAGCAGTGCGAGCAGGACCCAAAGCGACGCGCCGATCCGGCGCCGGGTCACTTCTGCAGTTTGAGGACTTCGCCGGCGACCAGGATCTGCGGGTCGACTTCAGGGTTCAGCGCCTGGAGTTCGGCGACCGGCACGCCCGTCTTGTGGGCGATCGAGGTCAGCGTGTCGCCGCTCTGCACTTCGTAGGTTTTCGCCTTCGTGCGCGGCTTCTTGTGCTGTTTCTGTTTCTGGGTCTGGGACTTCGGGGTCCCAGCTTTGTTGGCCGAATCCGAGTGCAGGTTGGTGTTCTTGGCGATTACGACCACGGCGACGATCGCCGCCGCAAGGGCGACGAACGCGAGGATTCGGGCTATCCAGCTTCGCTTTCTCTTCATGGTCCGGGTGCCGGCGCGCCTGAGGACAGGCTTTCGTCGGGGAGCGGCATCCTAGCGACGAAAGGGGCGATTACCAGCCGGTTTGCTCAAGCGTTGGATATCTCCCACAGAGTCGAGCGCAATTCGGCGGCCGCCGCGGCCGGATCGGGGGCCCCGGCGATGCCGCGCGAGGAGGAGACGATCGCCCCCGCCGGGCCGGGCGCGAAGGCCGCTCCGAGCAGCTTCGGATCGCCGCCCTGGGCGCCGACTCCGGGCAGCAGGAAGACCGAACGGGGCATCAGCTCGCGCAGGTGGGCGATGTGCTCCGGCTCGGTCGCGCCGACGACGGCACCGAGGCCGCTGAGGCCGCCCTCGCCGAGGAGGCGCCCGGAGAGTGCGTCGACAAGCGAGGCGAGACGCTCGTGCAGCGGCGTGTCCGGGCTCGGCACGTCCATGAAGTCCGCGGCCCCGGGGTTGCTGGTGCGGACGAGGACGAACATCCCCGCCCCGGTGGCCTCGCAGGCGGCGACCAGCGGCTCGAGCGCGTCGCGGCCGAGCAGCGGGTTGGCGGTGAAGGCATCGGCGCCGAGGCCCGGCACCTCGCCCCACGGCGTCGGGGTCGAGCCGACCAGCGCCTGCGCGTAGGCGGCGGCGGTGACCGGCACATCGCCGCGCTTGCCGTCGGCGAGGAACATCAGCCCGGCCTCGCGGGCGGCCTCGCGGGCCGCGGCGAGCGCCTCCCAGCCCGGTGGGCCGAGGCGTTCGAAGCAGGCGAGCTGCGGCTTGACCGCGACGCAGTGGGGTCCCACGGTCGCGATCAACTCGCGGCAGTGGGCGGCGACCGCACGGCCCGCGAGCTCGGCGGGAGAGGCGTCACCGTCGGCCTCGACCGCGACCCCCGGCGATAACTTCGCGGGATCGGGATCGAGGCCGAGGCAAACCTGACTGCGGCGCTCTTCGACGAGCGCCGTCAGCCGGTCAGCGAACTGAGAGGCCATGAGGCCTCTCGGCCTGCGACTTAGCCCTTGACTTTGGTCTTCAGCGCCGAACCGGCGGAGAAGCGCGGAACTTTGCCGCCCGGGATCGTGATCCGCTCGCCGGTGCGGGGATTCACGCCCTGGCGCGGACCGCGCTCGGCGACGTGGAATTTGCCGAAGCCGGTGAAGCTGACCTCGTCGCCCGCCGCGAGAGCACCGGTGATCGTCTCGAGAACGGCGTCGACGGCATCGCTAGCCGCTTTTTTGCTCCCCAGCCGGTCGTCAGATGCGAGCTGGTCCAGAAACTCTGCCTTGGTCACGTCGAGATTCCTCCTCGGGTTGAAGTCGACGCGCAATCTAACAATGCCGGTCGGCGGGAAACCGCGCGGGGAGCCAAAAGAGACCCTGAGCAGTCAGTTCCCTGAGGCGGCGTGGGAGCGCCTCGCGGCGTCCTCGGTCGCTCGTCCTTGCGAGGCTGGCCCACGCCGCCTCAGGCTGGCGTCGGGCTACGTTCCGCTGATCGCGAGCTCAGACACCAGCAGCGGCGGCGTCGACACTGACCCCCCGAATGGCACCCAGCGGGCCTCGGAGCCCGCCGCGACGACGGCTCGGAGCATTGCCACCAGCTCGCCGGCGATCGTGAACTCGCGGACCGGCTCGGCGAGGGCGCCGTCGCGGATGATGCGGCCGGAGGCGCCGACGGAGAAGACGCCGGTGACCGGGTTGACTCCCGAGTGGAGGCCGGCGACGTCGGTGACGAAGATGCCCTCGCCGGCCTGGGCGAGCAGCTCGACGGTGGAGAAGTCGCCCGCGGCGACGACCAGGTTCGAGGCCGAGACCGAAGGCAGGGAGCGGTAGCCCGCCCGCGAGGCGGAGCCGGTGGAGCTGGTGCCCTCGCGGTTGGCGGTGTAGGTGTCGTAGAGGAAGGTGCGCAGGGCGCCACCCTCGATCAGCGCGGTGCGACGGTGAGGGACGCCCTCTCCGTCGAAGGGAGCCGAGGCGGCTCCCGCCGGATCGAGGCCGTCGTCGAGGAGGGCGAAGTCGCCCGAGGCGACCTCGTCGCCGAGCCGACCCGTGAAAGGTGAGCGGCCGCGCTGCACGGCGCGGGCGCCGAGCGCGCCGCCGATCAGGCCGGCGAAGCTGGCGGCGACGGTCGGGTCGAGGACGACCGGGCACGAGCGCGAGGCGGGCTTGCCGGCGCCGATCATCGAGACCGCGCGCTCGGCCCCCTCGGCCCCGATCGCCTCCGGGTCAAGGTCCTCGGGACCGCGCGCGAGGCCGAAGCCGAGGCCGGTCTCCCGGGTGCCGTCGCCCTCGGCGAGGGCCTGGAGGTAGGCGAAGCAGTTGGCGCTCTCATAAGACGCGGCGATGCCGGTCGAGGAGGCGATCGCGACCTGCTCGGTGGAGTCGGCGTAGACGGCGGTCTCGACCCCGGCGACGCGGGGGTCGGCGGCGAGCGCGGTGCGCTCCACGGTCAGGGCGATGTCGGCGACCTGGCCGGCGCTCCACTCGGCGACACTCGGGCTGTCGAGGCCCGGAACCGCCTCGATCTCGGCCGGGGCGGGCGGCGCGGCGAACTCGTCCTCGTCGGCGGCCGCCGCCATCTCGGCGGCGCGAGCGGCGAGTGCGCTCACACCCGCCTCGGAGAGATCGGTCCCGTAGGCGTAGCCGACGCGCCGGCCGTCCCAGGCGCGGATGCCGATCCCGGTCTGCGTGGCGGCGGTGAGGCTCTCGACCTCGCCGCCGTGGACGCGGACCTCGCGGCCGGTGTCGCGGGAGGCGTAGGCCTCGGCGGCCGATGCTCCGGCGCCGAGCGCGGCCTCGACGGCGCGGCTCGCGGCCGGGGACAGCTCGACGCTCGGCAGGTGCTCGCTCACAGCTGGGTCCCTCCCACCGTCATCTTGCCCACGCGAACGTGGCCCTGGCCGGTCCCGACCGGGACTTTCTGGCCGCCCTTGCCGCAGATCCCGGTCTTCATGAAGAAGTCGTCGCCGACCGCGTCGATCGCCGCCAGGGCGTCGAGACAGTTACCGATCAACGTCGCGCCGGTGCATGGCGCGGTCACCTTGCCGTCCTCGATCAGGTAGCCCTCGGAGACGCCGAAGACGAAGTCGCCGGTCGCCGGGTCGACCTGCCCGCCGCCGAAGCTCACCGCGTAGAAGCCGTTCTTGACCTCTTCGATCATCTGCGCCGGGGTCGACTCGCCCGGCGCGATGTAGGTGTTGGTCATGCGCGGGAGCGGCAGGTGGCGGAAGCTCTCGCGGCGGCCGTTGCCGGTCGAGGCGACGCCGTCCTTCTCGGCCCCGAGGTGGTCGTAGAGATAAGAGATCAGGCGGCCGTCCTCGATCACCTTGGTCTGCTGGGTCGGTTGGCCCTCGTCGTCGATCGAGTCCGAGCCCCACTCGCTCGGGAGGCGGCCGTCGTCGTAGGCGTTCAGGAGCGGTTGGGCGACCTGCTCGCCGAGCTTGCCGATGTAGACCGAGGCGCCCTTGTGGATGTGGTCGATCTCGAGGCCGTGGCCGGTCATCTCGTGGAAGAGAACGCCGCCGAAGCCACCGCCGACCACCACCGGCATCGAGCCGGAGGGAGCCGGGCGCGAGTCGAGCAGCGTCAGCGCCTTCTTCGCCGCCTGCTCGGCGATCAGGCCAGGGTCTTCTTCGAGCAGCTCGAAGCCGCGGTGCGCGCCGAGCGTCTCGGCGCCGGTCTCGACCTTGTCGCCGCGGCGGGCGACGGTCTGGACGCCGATCCGCGTGCGGGTGCGGTCGTCGCCGGTGAAGAGGCCGGCGGAGTTGGCGATCGTGACGACGCGGCGCGCCTCGGCGTAGGAGGCGGTGAGCTGGGCGATCTCCTCCCCCATGCCGCGGCCGCGGCTGTCGAGCTCCCTCAGCAGCTCCGCCTTGCGGGCGGCGGGGACGTCCTCGGGGGCGACCGCGATCGGCACCGGAGCGACCGGGCGGGCGGTCAGCGGGCGCGGCTCGGTGCGGCCCGAGCGGAGCGCCGAGGCGGCCTCGTCGGCGGCCCGCTCGAGCTCCGCCGGCTCGAGGCCGTCGACGTGGGCGAAGTAGGTCGTGGCGCCGTCGACGACGCGGACCCCGGCGCCCTCCTCGGCGCCCGACTGGACCGACTCGATGCGGGACTCGTCGATCGCCAGCGACATCCCGCCGCGCCGTTCGGCGAAGATCTCGGCGAAGCGCCCGCCGTTGGCGAGGGCGCGCGAGAGGACGCGCTCGGCGACCTCCTGATCCAGCAGCTCGGTCAAGAACGTCCCTTTCTCTTCGGCGTCGGGGTGAGGTCGATGACCGCGCCGGCGGCAACGAACAGCTCGGCTCCGGCGGTCGAGTCGGCCGGCAGCTCGGTGGCGCGGCCGCCCGCGTAGTAGAGGCGGGCGAACGGCTTGCGTGAGATGCGGCGGCGGCGCATGTAGGCCGCGGCCTCGTCGGCGTAGCCGGAGACGCGGTCGAGCAGGATGCGGTGCGGCTTCGGCGGCATCAGCCCCCCGCCAGCTCGCGCAACGCGCTGCGCATGTCGAAGAAGGTCAACGAGGAGAGCGTGAAGCGCTCGGTCACGACGACGGCGGCGTAGCCGTGGGCGCGCAGCGCGAAGACCTCGCCGGCCTGGGTGGCGACGTGGACCTGCTCGACCGGCTCGGAGCCGGCGGCGTCGGCTACCCGCAGCAGGTTCGCCGCCTCCTCGGCCCAGTCGGCCGCCTCGTCGGAGGCGGCGAGCACCGTTCCGTCAGCGGCCAGGATCGCTCCGCCGCGCAGGTCCGGCGACATCTCGGTGAGGAAGGCGAGCGTCGCCTCGGCGTCGGCCGGGGCGGCGGTTGTGGCGGCGGCGTCGGGCACTTAGGCGAAGATACCGACCGTGCCACTCGCCCGAGCTTCCTGGCTGATCACCGTCGTCGTCTGCGCGGTCGCCGCGATCCTCTTCGCGATCAGCGGCTACACCGGGTACACGATCACCCTCTGCGCCGTCGGCCTCGCCGCCGCGGTGAACCTGCTGCCGCCGGCCTAGCTCGCGAGGTGTGCGGCGGCGAGGCGCGCGGCCCGGCCGCGGTGGCTGATCGCGTTCTTCTCCGCGGCGGAGATCTCCGCCATCGTCCGCCCGTCGTCGGGGCCGGTGTCGTCCGGGACGAAGATCGGGTCGTAGCCGAAGCCGCCCTCGCCGCGGCGTTCGCGCAGCAGGACGCCTTCGCAGTTGGCTTCGAAGACGGTCTCGGTGCCGTCGTCGGTGACCAAGGCGATGGCGCAGACGTAGGCGGCGCGGCGCCCGCCGCCCGCGGCGTCGACCTCGCGCAGCAGCTTGTCGAGATTTTCCCCGTCGCCGGCCCCCTCGCCGGCGTAACGCGCCGAGTAGATCCCCGGCGCGCCGGCGAGGTCGAAGGCTTCGATGCCCGAGTCGTCGGCGAGCACCGCGCCGCCGAGCGCCGCGTGGGCAGCGCGCGCCTTGATCAGCGCGTTGGCCTCGAAGCTGTCGCCGTCCTCGACCGGGGACTCGTAGCCCTCCGGCAGCGGCTGTAGGTCGATGCCGGGCAGCAGCTCCCGCATCTCCCCCACCTTGTGGAGGTTCGAGGTGGCGAGGATCACCGCGGCGCTCCCGTCGCTAGGGCCGGTCGGGCGCGACCCGGTCCTGCACCTCGCGGAGGCGGTCGATACCCGCCTCGGCGAAGCCGAGCAGCTCGTCCAGCGAGGCGCGCGAGAGCGGCGTGCGCTCGGCGGTCGCCTGCACCTCGACCAGGCCACCGTCGCCGGTCATCACCACGTTGGCGTCGACCTCGGCCCGCGAGTCCTCGTTGTAGTCGAGGTCGCAGAGCGCCCGGCCGTCGACCATGCCGACGCTGACCGCGGCGATCGAGCCGGTCAGCGGCATCGTGTCGATCAACTTGCGGTCGATAAGTTTCTGGAAGGCCAGCTTCAGCGCCACGTAGCCGCCGGTGATCGACGCGCACCGCGTGCCGCCGTCGGCTTCGAGCACGTCGCAGTCCACGTAGACACTGCGTTCGCCGAGCGCCTTGAAGTCACAGACCACCCGCAGGCTCCGGCCGATCAGCCGCTGGATCTCCACCCCACGGCCGTCCTGCTTGCCCTTCGAGATGTCGCGCTGCTTGCGGTCGCCGGTCGAGGCGGGCAGCATCGCGTACTCGGCGGTGACCCACCCTTTACCGCGCCCCATCATCCAGCGAGGCACCTGCTCGTTCACCGAGGCGGTGCAGATCACCCGCGTCCGTCCCACCGAGATCAGCGCCGAGCCGTCGGCGCTTTCGACGAACCCTGGGTCGATCGTCACCGGTCGGATGTCGGCAGGGGCGCGGTCGTAGCTGCGTGAGGCGGTCATCGGGATCGATCCTTTCATGCGAACCGGGCGTGGCGGCGAAGTCGGCGCCCTCCCCTCGCCGTCGGAGAGGAAGGCGCCGTTCGCTCATTTGAAGGCGACTTTGTCCACGGCCTGCTTGATCTTGTCGACGATCACGTCGGCCAGCTCGGTCCCCTGTTTGCCGTTGAACCCTTTCATCGCCGCGACCATCCCGACCATCAGCAGCGAGACCAGGAGGATCAGGCCGACGTACTCGACCGTCCCTTGGCCGCGCTGGTCGGCGAGGGCGTGGATCGCTTTCACCCGCCGGGTGACCGCGAGGTTGACCCGCCAAAGGGCGGCGTGGACGTGGCCCAGCACTGCGTAGAACATTCGCTCTCCGTTCCTCGTTTACGAGAGCGATGCAATGGAGGAAATGCGCGCGGCTCAAGACCCGTGTGGACCAGTTCCCGCGCCGATTCGTAACTTCTTTGAACCCTCAGCGCATCGAGCCGGCTCGATGCGCCGCGAGGCCGGCGTCAGCCGGTCCCAGAGGCGCTCCATCCGGGTCCATTCGCTGCGCTCTCGGCGCCATTTCGGCGGACGACCTCCTCCGTAATGGAGTGGAGCCATGGTCTGATCCAGCGGCACACCCGGCGGAGGAGCCGAAGGGGGAGATTTTTTGGCTTTTGCCATTCAGATCAACTCCACGGTCAGGGTGGCTATGGCACTCACGGCCAAGGCGAGGCCGACCAAGAAAGAGTAGAGCGAAACGGTGATCGATTTCAGTGCATCATCCCCTCTTTTTTGAGCGTCCTCGACCGCCCGCTCCAGGCTTTGGAGCGCTCGGACATGGACACGCCAAAGGTCGGGCACATCCAGAAACGGATCGGTCAGGTAGTTCGCGATCTCGTCCGACGAAATCTCGGCGTAGGAATGTGACCTACTCGCGGCGACGACCGCCACTCCGACCGACAGGACCAGACAAAGTGCCGCGCCGATCAACATCGTCACGACGGCGATTCTGCCGCCGCCGTGGGATTCGTGCAGGATCGTCCCGGCGTTGCCGCCGATCAGCGCGAGGAGTACGGCTCCGAAGCCCGCGATCTGTCCGGCTCGCGCCTGCGACGACTCGGCCCGACGCTGCTGCTCCTCGAGCAGGCGCCGACCCTCTTCGACGTACCACGCGATCGCCTCGCTGTTCGCCATCCCAAGACCCTGCGACTCAAAGGCGCGCCGAACAAGACGCGCGGGTGCCGATTGTGTGACAGCTAGGGAAAGCTTCTGGAAAGGGTGGTGTGGAATTCGGTGCCGGTGAGGGGCACCGTTTCGCCGCCAGGGAAGGTGGCTTCGAGATCGCCGGTCCAGGCGCGCTTGCCGCCAGGGCCGCGCTTCAGCGTGGCGGAGCCGACGAAGGGCTTCGGCGGCTGGACCTTGCCGAAGCTGACCTGGGCGTCGGAGGTGAAGCTCGAGCGCGGGCCGACGGCGTAGTCGAAGCTGAGCAGGCCGATCCGGCCGACCGTCCCGAACCGTTCCGCGTAGAAGCCGGTCTTCCCCGCCCGCCGGGCGACGAAGAGCAGGCCGCCGGTCCCGGCTTTGTCCAGCGCCGAGAGGGTCATGCGCGTCTTCGCGGGCGGTAGCTCGGCGGCCGGGTCTTCGACCAGCGGGTTGGCGCCGCCCGCCACGAGGGGGCACTGTTCGGTCGGCGGCAGGACCACCTCGCCGCGGACCCGGTGGGTGCGGCCGACGGTGTAGCCGTCCTGCCCCTCGAAATCGACGGTGCCGGAGAAATAGCCCGGGACGGTGGCCGCGCCGGTCGTCCCGCCGAAGCAGTCGGGCGGCAGGCCGCGCACGGCACCCGCGGTCGGGTGGAACTCGACGTCGACCTTGCCGAACTGGTGGAAGTTCGCGTGGATGCCGTTCGGGCCGACGGTGCCGCGGGCCACGTAGGTGGTCGAGGAGCCAGCGTGCGGCGTGCTGCTCTGGTTGGTGACCCCGATCGTCACCGTCGCCGCCCGCGCCGAGATCAACAGCCGGTAGCCGTGGCTGCCCATGAACCCGAAACGCGGTTCGACTTCGACCGCGTGACGGGGGGCCTCGCCCGATTCCGCCGAGGCCCCGCCGACGTCGGCGAGCGCCCCCGAGGCACCGGTGACCGCCAGGGCGAAGGCAAGGCAGGCTCGGATCGCGGCACGCCTCATCGGATCTGCTTCGCCCTCGCGTAGAGCTTCGCCACGGCGCCGCCGAAGTACGGGCCGAAGTTCGTGAACGGGTCACTCGAGTAGCCGTAGGTGGTGACGCTGTTGACGACGTTCCCGTCGATCACCCAGCCGCCGCCGGATCCCCCGGCGCTGTCGTCGCAGCTGGTCGCCAGGTCGAGCGGCCCCGGTTCGAAGAGCGACCCGAAGTCGTGTCCGAGGAAGCTCGTTTCGCGACACACCTGCAGGGTGCCCCCGTTGAAGGGCATTTCGACCGGATACCCGTAGACGTCGAAGGCCTGGTTCGGCGCGAGCCCGGTCTTCAGCCGATCCGCCCCGACCGCCGCCGCCAGCGTCTGGCCTTTTTCGTTGCGCCCGACCACCGCCGCGCCGACGTCGAAGTTCTCGTTTTCGTGCGCGTGCCAGGCGGGCGTCGTCCCCAGCCAGTGCGCGGTGAAGGTGCCGAAGGGGCGTTCGCCGTGGTGATACCCGGGGACGAAGACCCACTTGCGGTCTGACCAGATGCCCTCGTCGTAGACGCAGTGGCCGGCGGTGATGACGACGCTCTCGTGCGGCGAGACGACCGAGGTCCCCGAGCAGCGGCCGAAGCCGATCCCGGCTCCTTCGGAGATGAAGATCGCCCCGTGGACGCGGTACGGCGGCTCGGTCGGGTCGTCGACCGTTTCCGAGGTCGAGGTGAGCGCCGGGTCGAGCGCCGAGCCGTGGGCGGGCGGCGTGCCTTCGACCGGTCGCGCCGCGCCCATCCGCTCGGGCGTCCAGAAACCCCGCGCCTGGACCGGGTGCTCGGCGAAGGAGATCGACGGGACCGCGGCCTGCGAGGAACCAACTCCCATCAAGAAAAAGGCTGCCACGACGGCCAAGGTCGTTGCCTTCGGTCGGCGCACCCGCAGCACTCAAGCAGAATCCGCCCGGAACCGTAGGACTCGGATCGCCGCGTAACGCCCGGATAACCTGCCGCGATGCGCGTCCTCGTCGTCACCAACCTCGTCCCCGACGCGACGACCCCCCAGCGTGGCCGCTGGGTCCGCGACCAGGTCGCCGCGATCCGCGAGCGCGGGATCGAGATCTCAGAATTCGGCTTCCCCCGGGGCCGCTCCAACTACCTGCCCGCGACCCGCGCGCTCCGGTCCCTGCTGCGGCGCGAGCGCTTCGACCTCGTCCATGCCCACTACGGCCTCGCCGGTTGGGTCGCGCGCGCCGCGGGCGCCCGCCCTCTCCTCGTCACCTTCCACGGCACCGACGTCCGCCACCCGGTCGTCGGCCCGATGTCCCGGCGGCTCGCCTGGGGTGCCGACATGGCCTCGGCGGTCTCCCGGGCGCTCTTCGCCGAGGAGGATGGACGCCCCGGCCTGCCGCCCGCCCCCGGGTCCGCCGTCCTCCCCTGCGGCCCGGCGCTCGACCGCTTCACCCCGACGCCTCGCGCCGCCGCTCGCGAGGCCCTCGGGCTCGACCCCGCGGGCCGCTATCTCCTCTTCCCCGCCGACCCCGCGCGCCCGGAGAAGCGCGCCGACCGCGCCGCCGAGCTGGCCGCCGCCGCCGAGGCGCGGCTCCTCACCGGCGGCTCGATCGAGCCCGAGGCGATGAGCACCTGGATGAACGCCGCCGACGCCGTCGTCGTCACCTCCGACTACGAGGGATTCGGGATGGCGGCGATCGAGGCGCTCGCCTGCGACGTGCCCGTCCTCTCCACCCCGGTCGGCGTCGCGCCGTACCTCCTGGCGGGGATCGAGGGCTGCCTCTGCGCTCCTTTCGACGCCGAGAAGTGGGCCGCCGCGGCCCGTCCGCACCTCGCCGCGAAGGACCCCCGCGTGGCCGGATCGGCGCGCGCCGCGACGCTCGCCGCGGGCCCGATGGCGGAGCGCGTGATCGAGGTCTATCGGCACCTGACCGCCAACGCGGGTTAGATTTGGCGCTTGGCGGCGATGCGGACGTTTAGATGAGCGACAAGCACTCGGCAGCGGCGGACGACGTCAGCGCGCGGATCGGCGAGGCCGAGCGCACGCTCGCGGCGGCCGCCGAAGCGGCCGCGACGGCCGAAAAACGGGCCGAGGCGGAGATCCGCGCGCTCGAGGCCGACCTGGAGAAATACCGCGCCGCCGAGGACCGCGACCTGAAGGCGCTGGAACTGCGCCACGAGGAAGAGCTGCAGCGCGAGCGCGAGGCGAAGGAGCGGGCGATCGCCACCGCCGAGGAGCGGCTGAGCGAGATCGAGGAGCAGACCGACGCCGCCGAGGAGCGGATCGCCGCCGCCGAGCGCCGCGCCGAGGAGGCCGAGCGGGCGGTCGCCGCCGAGAGCGCCCGCGCCCGCGAAGGCGCCGCCACCTGGCTGCGCGAGCGGATCGACCAGATCCGCCGCGAGGGCGGCGAGCAATAGCCGCGGTCGCCGAGTACGACGTCGTCGTCATCGGCGGCGGCGCCGCCGGCCTCTGGACCGCACTGCGCGCCGCCGAGCAGGGCGGCCGCATCTGTGTCGTGTCTCGCACGCCGCTGTCTCAGAGCGCCAGCTTCTGGGCGCAGGGCGGGCTTGCCGCCGCGCTCGAACCGGGCGACTCGCCCGAGCGCCACGCCGCGGACACGATCGCCGCCGGCCGCGGCCTCTGTCGCCCCGCCGCGGTACAGGCGCTGGTCGAGGAGGCGCCCGCCGCGGTCCGCGAGCTGCAGGCGCGCGGCGTCGTCTTCGACCTCGACCACGAAGGACGCCTGGCGCTCGGCCTCGAGGGCGGCCACTCGGCCCGCCGCATCGTCCACTCCGGCGGCAGCCAGACCGGCCGCGAGATCACCTCGAAGCTGGCCGCGATGGTGGCGAAGGACGAGCGGATCGAGGTCCGCGAGAACACCTCGGCGACGGCGCTCTGGTCCGACGGCGAGCGCTGCTTCGGCGTGATCACCGACGCGGGGGCGCTCGGCTCGAACGCGACGGTGATGGCGACCGGCGGCGCGGCGGCGCTCTGGCGCCGGACGACCAACCCGCGCGGCGCGATCGGCGCCGGGCCCGTCTTCGGCGCCGCGGCGGGCGCCGATCTCGCCGACCTCGAGTTCTGCCAGTTCCACCCGACCGCGCTCGCGCTCCCCGACACCCCCTTCGACGGCCAGCTGATCACCGAGGCGATCCGCGGCGAGGGCGCCAAGCTCCTCGGCGCCGACAGCGAGCGCTTCACCGACGAGCTCGCCCCCCGCGACGCGGTCAGCGCCGCGGTCCTCGCCAAGATGCGCGAGGAGGGCAGCTCCTCCGTCCGGCTCGACCTGCGGGCGATCGACCCGGCCCGCTTCCCCAACGTCTTCGCCTCGCTCGCCGAGGCGGGCCTCGACCCACAGGCCGAACCGGTCCCGGTCTCCCCCGCCGCCCACTACACGATGGGCGGGATCGCGACCGACCTCGACGGCCGCTCCTCGCTGCCCGGCCTCTACGCCGTCGGCGAGTGCTCCTGCACCGGCCTCCACGGCGCCAACCGCCTCGCCTCCAACTCGCTCAGCGAGTGCTTCGTCTTCGGCGGCCGCGCCGCCCGCGCCGCCCTTGCCGAACCCGCCGAGCCGAGCCGCCCACCGGAGCCCGAGTGGCGCTTCACCCCGCCGACCCGGGACACCCGCGACGCCGTCTGGCGCCGCGCCGGCCCGCTCCGCAACCCCACCGACCTCGCCGCGCTGATCCCGGACCCCTACCCCCTGGCGAAGGCCATCGCCCTCGCCGCCCTGGAGCGCAAGGAGTCCCGCGGCCCCCACCTGCGCACCGACTTCCCCGACACCGACCCGAGCCTCGACAGCGTCCACGTCGTCTTCGCCCCCGACGGCTCGGTGCGACGCGAGATCTGGGAGTAGAGCGTGGGAAGTCCACGCTTCCGTGCGTGTTGGACAACAGTCAATTCAGCGCTGCGTGTATTGACCCCCCTATAGGGGGCCAAATACACGCAGCGCGTTCTCGGGCTCCTTTTCCGGGCCCGAAAGCAGACCGAAGATGCGCGGAAGGGTGACGTTCCCGGCATCTCCGTCACGGAACTCGGACAGGTGTGCCTTCTCTCGCGCGGACCCCTCACGTCCTGGGCGTCTCATGGCGGTCACAGCCAGCCAGGACCGCCATGAGACGCCCAGGCCGCCACTAGGACTGCCAGAGCGGCCGGCACAACGGGCGAGCCCCCGAAACCCCGGCCCCGAGCCGCCGCTAACCCCCGCGGCGCGGTAGCTTCGCGCGATGCTCCTCGGGGTCGATGTCGGCGGGACTTTCACCGACGCCGTCCTGCTCGACGACGGGACCGTGCACACCGCCAAGGTTCCGACCACTCCCGGCGAGGAGTCGCGGGGCGTGATGGCGGCGATCGACGCGGTGCTGGCGGGGGCGGGGGCGGAGGCCGGGGACGTCGAGGAGTTCAACCACGGGATGACCGTCGGGACCAACGCGCTCCTCGAGGAACGGGGGGCGCGGACGGCGCTGATCGCGACGGAGGGGTTCGCCGACCTGCTCGAGATCGCCCGCCAGGATCGGCCCAGCCTCTACCACCTCTGCGCGCCGAAGCCGGCGTCGCTGATCGATCCGGAGCTGAAGCTCGAGGCGGCCGAGCGGACCGGGCCGGACGGGATCGTCGAGCCGCTGGCCGACGGCGAGGCGGAGCGCCTGGCCGCGGCGCTGGAGAAGGCGGGCGCGGAGTCGGTGGCGATCTGCCTGCTCTTCAGCTACCTCGACCCGACCCACGAGCGCCGGCTCGCCGAGCACCTGCGCGAGCGCCTCCCCGACCTCCACGTCTCCGCCTCCCACGAGGTGCTGCCGCGCTTCCGCGAGTACGAGCGCGCCTCGACCACCGCGATCGACGCCTACCTCTCGCCGCTCCTCGCCCGCTACCTGGGACGACTTGAGGAGGCCACGGTCGCGGCCGGGATCCCGGCACCGCAGGTGATGCTCTCCTCCGGCGGCGTCGCGCCGGCCGAGGAGGCGGCGCGCGCCGGCGCCTGGAGCGTCCTCTCCGGTCCCGCCGGCGGCGCGGTCGGCGCCGGCCTCCTCGCTCGCCTCTCCGGCGACGGCAACGCCCTCGGCTTCGACATGGGCGGCACCTCCTGCGACGTCTGCGTGGTCGAGGACGGCGCCGTCCGGCGCTCCGACTCGCGGACGATCGACGGCCGCCCGATCCAGCTACCGACGGTCGACGTCCACACCGTCGGCGCCGGAGGCGGCTCGGTCGGCTGGCGCGACCCGGGCGACGCGCTGCGGGTCGGCCCCCGCTCGGCCGGCGCCGAGCCGGGACCGGCCTGTTATGGGCGCGGCGGGGTCGAGCCGACGGTGACCGACGCGAACCTCCTACTCGGCAACCTTGCCGCCGACTCGACCCTCGCCGGCGGCGTCGCGCTCGACGCCGAAGCGGCGGAGCGGGCGGTCGGGATCCTCGCCGAGGAACTGGGCCTCGACCCGCTCGAGACCGCCGCCGGGATCGTCCGCGTCGCCAACGGGGAGATGGCGAGGGCGCTCCGCGTCGTCACCGTCGAGCGCGGGATCGACCCGCGCCGCTTCGCCCTCCTGCCCTTCGGCGGCGCCGGGCCGATGCACGCTGCGGCGATCGCCGAGGAGCTCGGCACCCGGCGCCTGATCTGCCCCCGCGCGGGCGGCGTCCTGTCCGCCTTCGGACTATGCGCGTCGGACCGTCGCCGCGACACCGCCCGCACCGTGATGTTGAGCGGCGCCGACCTCACCGCCGAGCGGATCGCCGTCACGGTCGCCGAGATGCGCGAGGCGGCGGGAGCGGGCCTCGAGGGCGCTCGCGCCGAGGTCGTCTACGGCATGCGTTACTCCGGCCAGGCCTTCGAGCTGCCGGTGTCCGGCGAGCCCGAACCCGAGCCCTCCGACCTCATCGCCCGCTTCGAGGACGCCCACGAGGAGCGCTACGGCCATCGCGACCCCGACGGCGAGGTGGTCCTCGTCGACATCCGGCTCGCCCTGGTGATCGACGGCCCCGAGCCCCGCCCCGCGGCGGCCGGGAAGGGCAGCGTCGAGGAAAGCACCCGCAAGGTCCGCTTCGGCTCGGAGTGGATCGACACCCCGGTCCTCCGCGGCGAGCCGGAAGCCGGCCGGACCGCGACCAGCCCCGTCGTCTTCGAGCTTCCCGAGGCAACCCTGGTCCTGCCCCCCGGCTGGACCGCGGAAGTCGACGAGCACGGCACGATCAAGGCGGAGCGATGAGCATCGATCCGATCACCCTCCAGGTGATGATCGGCGGCCTGCGCGCCGCCTGCGACGAGATGGGCGCGACCCTGATCCGCTCGGCCTACTCGGCCAACATCAAGGAGCGCCACGACTGCTCGACCGCGCTCTTCGACGCCGCCGGCGAGCTGGTTATGCAGGCCGAGCACATCCCCGTCCATCTCGGCTCGATGCCCGACGCGGTCGCCGCGGTCCTCGCCGAGGAGCACGAGCCGGAGGTCGAATGGATCCTCAACGACCCCTACCGCGGCGGCACCCACCTGCCCGACATCACGCTCGTCTCCCCCGTCTTCGTCAACGGGGGGCTATTCGGCTTCGCCGCCTCGCGCGCCCACCACGCCGACGTCGGCGGCCCCACCCCCGGCTCGATGCCGGCCTTCTCGAAGCGGCTCGACCAGGAGGGCGTCGTGATCGCGCCGACCCGCGTCACGCTGGCGGCGCTCGATGGCCTCGTCGCCCAGATGCGCAACCCGCGCCAGCGCCTAGCCGACCTGCGGGCGCAGCAATCGGCCAACCGGGTAGGTCGGCTTCGCCTCGTCGAGCTGGCCGAGCGCCACGGCGCCGACGGCCTGCGGGAGGGGATGACCGAGATCCTCGCCTACTCCGAGCGTCGCACCCGCGCCGCGCTCGCCGCGCTCCCCGACGGCACCTACTCCGCCGAGGACGTCCTCGAGAACGACTCGGCCGACGGCTCCGAGCGCGACGTCGCCCTCCGCGTCACCGCGACCCTCGACGGCGAGACCCTGCGCCTCGACTTCTCCGGCACCGACCCCCAGGTCGACGGCAACCTCAACTGCCCGCTCTCGGTGACGAAATCCGCCGCGTTCTTCGCCGTCCGAGTCCTCACCGACCCCGACGCGCCGCCCTGCGCCGGCGCCCACCGGCCGGTCGAGGTCCTCGCCCCGCGCGGCTGCCTGCTGAACGCCGAGCCGCCCGCGGCGGTAGTCGCCGGCAACGTCGAGACCTCGAGCCGCGTCGCCGACCTGGTGATCGCGGCGCTCGCCGGCGCCCGCCCGGTCCCCGCCCAGGGCCAGGGCACGATGAACAACCTGACCCTGGCCGGGGAGGGCTTCACCTACTACGAGACGCTCGGCGGCGGCCAGGGCGCCTGCCCCGACGCCGACGGCCCGAGCGCGATCCACGTGGCGATGTCGAACACGCTGAACACGCCGGTAGAGGCGCTCGAGACCGAGTTCCCGCTCCGCGTCCGCGAGCTGGCCCTCCGAAAGGGCTCCGGCGGCGCCGGCGCCCACCGCGGCGGCGACGGCCTGGTCCGCGAAATCGAAGCCCTCGCCCCGATGCGCTTCACCCTCCTCACCGAGCGTCGCCGCCATGCCCCCCAGGGACGTGACGGCGGTCACAGTGGCGAGCCTGGTAGAAACCTTCTCGACGGCAATGGTCTGCCGTCCAAGACTGAGGGAGATTTGGCTCCGGGGAGCCGTTTGAGGGTTGAAACGCCGGGTGGCGGTGGGTACCGCTCCGGCTAAAACCTGGTGGGGACCATTTGGTGTTTCGCGTCGCGTTCCCTAGAATGCGCACTCTCGGGTGGGCACATGGCCTTAACACGGCCGGTTTTCGCGCCCAGCCCCCTATAAATCGAACACGACCTCCCCAGGTACTGATTTCAAATGCCAATCGCTCTTAAGGAATGGGCCGTAACGGTCCGCGCTCTCGCCGAGGGTGAGCAGTTGCTCACGCTTCGCAAGGGCGGAATTCGCGAGGAGAACAAGCACTTCGAGCTCGAGCACGAGCGGTTCTTCCTCTATCCGACCTTTGACCATCAGCGGAACGACCTGGTCCGGGAATCCCACCATCCCGAGCTACGTCGCGCACTCGAGGAGGGCGTCTGGCCCGACGAGGAACCGCCGCCGAAGGCCCTGATCCAGGATGGGGGCATCCCCCAGCCCGACCGCGTGCGGTTGCGAGCCTGGGCGGAAGTCACCGACCACGTGACGATCGAAGACCGCCGCACCCTGGACTGCCTCTCGCCGTACTACATCTGGACTCCGGACTACGCCGAAAAGCGGCTGGCCTGGAAGCGGCGTCACCCGCTGCACATCATGTTGCTGCGGGTCCATCGCATCCCCCGCCCGGTCACGGTGCGGGTCCGCGACGAGTACCACGGCTGCCGCTCCTGGGTCGAGATCGACCGCGAACTGCCCTTCGAGGGCACTCCGGTCATGGCGGACGAAGAGTTCGACCGCGCTCGCCAGGAGATCAAGGAAGTCTGCGGCGCCGCCGAACCCGCGCTCGTCTGAGTTGAAGCACCTTTCGAGGGACTAGTCTCGGCCCATGCCTTGGGTCGAGACGGAGTCCCTCTCCTTCACCGCGCGGCACGATTCCAACGACGCCGCCTTCGCCGATCGCACGCTCGATCGACTCGAGACGCTGCGGCTGCGCCTCGAAGACCGCTTCGAGAAGATGCCGGACGACGTCACGGTCGTCATCCACACCAACCCGGTGTCGCTGACGATGGCGCACCCCTTCCTCCCCGCCGCCCGCTGGGCCGCGGCCCCGGCCGGGCGCCGCTACCTCGCGGGCTGGCCGATGGAAAACGAGGTCCACGTCCTCAACGACAACCACATGGAACGGCGCGCCGCCGGCGAGGACTCGCTCGAGGCACTGCGCGGAACCTCCGAGCGCCTCTACGCGCAGCTCGTCCTCGCCACCAACAACACCGCGCTGCCGCCGTCCTGGACGCCGGGCCGCTTCGCCCGTTACCTGCGCTGGGCCTGGCTGGTCGAAGGCGGCGCCCAATACTTCGCCCGCCAGGTCGGCCTCTACCGGGCCGCGGTGCTGCTGCGACTGCGCGGCGGCGGCCGCGTCTCCTTCCCGCCCTCGCGGCGCGACGCGGTGATCCTCGGGGGCACGATCTTCGACCTGCTGGAGAACGAGCGCGGCCCGGAGGCCTGCGAGCGCCTCGTCGACGGCCTCCTCCCCGGCGGTCCCGCGGTCACGCTCGAAGACGCCTTCGACGCCCGCTTCCGCGACATCGAAGCCGCCTGGCGCGACTACCTGCGGGAGATGGTGAAAGGGCCGGCGGGCGTCAGCTGAAGTGCTCGCCGGGCCCCGGCCCGGTCACTGGCTGATTTCGTAGACGATCCAGACGATCAGGATCATCACGACGAGACCGCCGGCGACGTAGAGGGCCAGCCGCCCCGGCGGAGTCGGTTCGCCGCCCGTCGCCCGCAGCCGCGCTTCGCCTTCCAGCTCTTCGCGCTCCTCGGACTCGGACTCGGTGAGCGTCTCGGAGAGGATCCGGCGCGCCTCCTCGGCGTGCCCATGGTTGACCCAGATGTCACGCGGGCCGGCGGCAAGGAACTCCGGGGCGTCGAAGCCGCCGGAGCGTTTGAGGATGCTCGGGATGTCGGACTCGAGCAGCAGCGCCTGCAGCATCTCGGCTTCGGCCTGGTTGCGGGCGAAGCCGACCTTGATCAGCTTGCCGCCGCCCCCGCCGCCTCCACCGCCGCCCTCGTCCTCGCCGCTCCCGCCACCGCCGTGGTGGGATCCGCGCGAGTGGGCACCGCGCCGTTTGGTCGCCTCCGCCATGTCTACTTCTACCCGATCTCGAGGTCGGCGTCGGCAATCTTCAGGTCGGCGAGGTGAAAGGCCTGCACGTCGGGGTTATCGGCATCGGCGAGCGAAATGATGATGTAGATCGGTTCCGGCCAGTTCTGCGCCTGGTTCACGTCGGTCTGGGACGGATAGGCGGCGCTCTTGGTGTGCGAGTGGTAGATCGCCAGCAGCTCACCGTCGCCTTCGATCTCCTTCAACGCGTCGAACTGGCCCTGCGGGTCCATCTCGTAGCGCAGCGGGGTGGCCGCGGCGTTGACGACCCGCACCGCCTTGGTCGCCACGCCGCCCGTCCCGCCGATCATGCCGCAGCACTCGTTCGGCAGATCCTCGCGCGCGTGCGCCACCATCTCATCGACCAGCTCCTGAGAAATTTTCACGCCCGCGAGTCTATTTCCCTTCCTGGAAGCGGTAGAGCTTCGCCGCCGCTTCGCAGACCTGACGGCATTCGCGCAGGCCGAGGTCGGAGACGCCGACCCGCCGCCCACCGGCGAAGGCCGGTTCGAGTGCCGTCGGCGAGATAACGGAAGAGGAAGTCACCTTCGGTGGCGGTCGTCTCGATCTGTTCGTTGACTCGTCGCCACCCCTTCGTTGCCGAAGGAGAGGTCCGGTTTCGCCTGCGCCGCCCCCGCGCCGACCACGCCTATAGCTCAACCGCCCGAGCCTTGCCCGATCGCGAGGCGCTGGTAGGCGAACCAGGCGGGCTTAGCCGTCCCGTTCAGCCGCAGCAGGCCCGCGCCCTGACAGAAGCTGCAGCTGCGATCGGCCTTCGCCTCGTCCTGCCACGTGTACCAGTAGGCGCCCGCGAGGTGCCACCGATGGCGCATCGCCAGCAGCCGCCCGTAGGCGTCGCGGAGGAAGCGCGCCTGCCCTTCCTCGCCCTCGACGAAGGCGGAAGGAAGGTCGCCGCGGGAGGCGACGCCGAACTCGGTGACGATCAGCGGCTTGTCCCCGGCGCCGCCGGCGACCATCGCCGCCCGCACTTTCCCCACCTGGTAGTCGAGCTCGGCGATGTTGGCCGAGTAGGGATGGTCGGCGGCGAAGTCGAAGTCGTGGCGGACGCCGGGAACCGCCAGCAGCCGCCGCATGAACACCCAGGTCTTCATTCCGCTGCCGACCGGGGCGATCCCGGCAAGGACGATCTGCGCCCCGCGGTCGGCGCCGCGGATCGTCGTCGCCGAGGCGTAGAGGAGCTTCGCGTAGCCCGCCGGGTCGATCTTCGGCGCCCAGTAGAGCCTGAAGTTCGGCTCGTTCCAGATCTGCCAGCGACGGATCGGCTCACGGTGGGCCCTCCCCTTCCAGAAGCTGCCCCGCGGCCCGTACCGGGCGACCAGCACCCGCAGGAAGCCCTTCCAACGAGCGAGCGCCTCCTCACTGAGCGGCGCCTCTTCCTGTCGGCCGAGCCAGCTCGGCGTGCCATAGACGAAAGGCAGCACGCTGATCCCGCGTTCGGCTGCCGCCCCGATCTCCTGGTCGATCGGGGCGAAGTCATATTCGCCACGCCCCGGCTCGCATTCGAACCAGTAGATCGGTATCCGCACCGTTTCCACGGTCCCCGCCATCCGCGCGAGGTCCGACTTCGACGGCGTCGCCTGCGGCACCACCCCGAAAAACCCCGGCGGCGCCTTCGCCGCACTTGCCGGGCCGGCAAAGAAGACCGTCGCCGCCAGAGCGACGGCGAGGGCCCGGCCGATCCTCATTCGCGGAACCGGGCGATGGCCGGGCGCGCCACGCAGGCCGAGCGGCAGAAGGAGTTGCCGTTGTCCGTCGCCACGAGCCGCCCGTCTCCCAAGGAGGTGAGATGGACTTTGATCCCGCTGAGCGGTAGGCGACGGCCTCGGGGGCCGCCCCACCGCGGATCGAGCTTGCCTTCGGCGAGGACGCGAAAGATCCGAAGAGGGCCATAAGGCTTCGAGCTCGCTCCTCCCGCGACAAAAAGAGACCCCTCAGCGCCGCCGACAGCAGATTCGGGGACGAACGGCGGGCGCAGCAGACCGTCGGCGCCGAAACCCGACTGAAGCTTTCCGTCGGCCCGGAGGCGCAGGTAGAAACCTTCCCGGCCTCCCTTGGCCGTACCTAGCACCGCGATCGAACCGTCCGGTCGGGCCACCAGCGTCGCCAGTTCCACGTGCTCGCCCAACGCCTCCAACCGCCTCAAGGAACGGGCGGCGTTGCGGTCGAACCGGCCGTCGGAGCGTCCCACCGCGGAGACCCTCCGCAAAAAGGTCCGGTCGACCCCGCAGCAGTCCCGGTGGCCCGAGCCGCCGATAAGCGTCCCGCCGCCGACCGTCGGCACCACCGCGTGCGGTTCGCCCGGGCCGCCGATCGTGAACCGCGCGATGCCGTTCGCGTCGAAGGCCGGCTTCACCGTCCCCTCCGGGCCGAGCTGGATCAGGCGCACGTGCGTCCCGAGTTCGTAGAAGCGGATCGGCGTGTTGATGTCGACCAGCGTCTGCCCGGCGGGCCCGGGCAGCAATCGGATCTGGCTGTCAAAGCACCCGCAGTGGATCCTGAAGACACCGCCTTCGCCGAAGCGGGCGTCCAGCGAGCCGTCGGTCTTCAGACGGCTGATTTCGAGCGTCCGCCCGTTGAGGCCCGCCACCACGGCCCTGCCCGCGGAATCCGCGGTGACCGAATGATGCGTCAGTTCGTTCGTCAACGCCACCTCGCCGCCGCCGCCGAAGGTCTCGTCGCGACCGCCGTCGGCCTCGTAGCGCTCGAGGAATTCTCCACTCGTACAGGGCCCGGTCTCGCAACCGGAGGTCCTCCCCAGCACGTAGGCGCTTCCGTCCCCCGCCACGCCGAAGCTCATGACGTAGAGGGTGGCGGACGGAAAGCCTTCGGACGAGGAGGTCGGCGGCACCCCAGGCGCGGTCACCCGGACGATCCCATCCGTGCCGTACGTCGGATCGAGACCCGGACGCGTGGTCGTCGCGGCGGCCCCCGCCACCGCGACGACCAGCAGCGCCAGCCCGAAGGCTCCCGCCACGCGTGCCCGGGTCTTCCACTGTCTCTGTCCGGTGAGACGCTTCATCCGCCGCTCAAAGACCGCCGAACGGGCGGAAGTTGCGGTGGCGCCAATATGCGGGACGGAGCGCGCTCGGCGCTCCGACGACTACCACCAGACGGTCGAATCCAGGTTCTCGATCTCCTCGAGTGGCTTCGTGTAGATGCCGGAGGAGAGGTACTTCCAGCCGTCGTCGGGGATCAGGAAGACGACGTTGCCGGAGTCGAGCTCGCCGGCGATGCGGGCGGCGACACGGGCGACGGCGCCGCCGGAGACGCCGGAGAAGACGCCCTCCTCCTCGAGCAGCTTCTTCGTCCAGACGATCGCGTCGGTGTTGGAGACCATGATTTTGCGGTCGAGCAGGGAGAGGTCGATGATCGGCGGGATGAAGCCGTCGTCGAGGGAGCGCAAGCCTTGGACCAGCTCGCCCTGCATCGGCTCGGCGGCGACGATCAGCGTCTCGGGGTCGTTCTCTTTGAAGCGACGGCCGTTGCCCATCAGCGTGCCGCCCGTGCCGAGCCCGCCGACGAAGGCGGCGACCGAGTCGAGCTCCTCGAGGATCTCCACCGCGGTGCCGTTGTAGTGGGCCAGCGGGTTGGCCTCGTTGCCGTACTGGTAGGGCATGAAGAAACCGGGCTGCTCGGCCAGCTCCAGCGCCACCTCGACCGCCCCGTTGGAGCCCTTGGCCCCCTCGGAGTAGACGATCTCGGCGCCGTACATGCGGAGCAGCTGGGTGCGCTCCGCGGTGACGTTGTCGGGCATCACCACCTGCAGCGGGTAGCCCTTGCGGCGGCAGATCATGGCCAGCGCGATGCCGGTGTTGCCGGAGGTCGGTTCGAGGATCGTCTGGCCCGGTTCGATCGCCCCTTCGGCCTCCGCCTTCTCGATCATCGAGCGGGCGACGCGGTCCTTCACCGAGCCGGTCGGGTTGTGGCCCTCAAGCTTGGCGTAGATGTGGACGTCGGGCTTCGGCGAGAGCCGTTTGAGCTCCACGAGCGGCGTATTGCCGATCGATTCGACCACATCGCCGAAGCGGCCCCCGCAGGGTCTGTTGAGAACTGGATCAGTTGCCATGGTCGTGCCAGGTACCCCTTACTTCAGAAAGTGTAGCGAGGGAGTTTGGACGGGTGGACAAACAGAGCTGCCGGCAACGGGTGTACGCTCGCCCGGGTCCAGCAATATCTGATCGGAGGAAGGTTTGTTCAGTAAGACTCGGCTGACCGCCTTGATGGCGGTACTGCTTGTGGGGGTCGTGGCGCTGGTCGTCGCGGGATGCGGTGGGGGCGGCAGCAGTTCGAGCTCCGAAACGACGGCGACCGAAGAACCTGCCGAAACCGGCGGTGGTGGCGCGGCCGAAGAAGAAGGCGAAGAAAGCGAAGAAGAACCGGCGGGCGGTGGCGAAAAGCTGACGGTCGGCTCCGACATCCCCTACCCCCCGTTCGAGCAGGGGAAAAAGGGCAGCTACACCGGCTTCGACGTCGAACTGATGGAAGCGGTCGGCAAAGAGATCGGGCGCGAACCGGAATTCATCGACTCGTCCTTCGAAACCATCTTCCGCGACGTCGCCCAGGAAAAGTTCGAAGCGGTGATGTCGGCGGCAACGATCACCGAAGAACGCGAAAAGGTCGTCGCCTTCTCCAACCCGTACTACCTCTCCGAACAGGCGATCCTGGTCAAAGAAGGCAGCGACATCAAAGGCCTGGCCGACCTGAAGGGCAAGGTCGTCGCCGCCCAGCAGGGCACGACCGGCCTCGAACTCGGCAAGGAAAAAGCCGAAGCCTCCGAACTCAGGCCCTTCCCGGAAGGCCCTGACGCGGACAACGCGCTGAAGGCCGGGACGGTCGAAGCGGTGATCATCGACGCGCCGGTGGCGAAACAGCAGGCCGAAGAACTCGGCGGCATCGAAATCGTCGAAAAAGTCCCGACCGACGAAACGTACGGGATCGCGGTCTCCAAAGACAACACCGAACTCGTCGAACAGCTGAACGAAGGCCTGAAGAAAACCATCGAAGACGGCAGCTACGCCAAGGTCTACGAAAAATGGTTCAAAGAAGCGCCGCCGCTGGCGGGCCTCGAAAAAGCGATCGAAGAAGCCGAAGCGAAGTGACCTTCGCCGCCAGGCGAAAAGTCGTATAACGGAGGGGGCGCCGGGGACGGTGCCCCCTCTTTGATTGGGAAAGCAGAGCAGGAGCAGGAGCGAGAACTTGAAGGTCTTTTTCGAACAGTACTTCGACTTCCACATCATGGGAGAACACTTCTGGGAAGTCTTCGAAGCCTTCCTGCAGAACCTGCTGATCTTCCTCGTGGCGGCGATCATCGCCCTCATCTGGGGCCTGGTCCTCGCCCTCGTGCGTCAGTTGCCGGGCAAAAAATTCGCCCCGCTCCGCTTCCTCACGATCGCCTACATCGACATCTTGCGAGCGGTCCCGTTGCTGATCATCATCCTGATGATCTCCGGCGGAGTCCCCTTCCTCACCTTCTTGCCGAAAGGCCTCCGCATCCCCGAGTGGCTGGGGAAGCCCGATCCGTTCTGGTACGGCGTCTCTGCCCTCGTCTTCGTCTACGGCGCCTACATGGCCGAGGTCTACCGGGCCGGGATCGAAGCCGTCCCACGCGGCCAGATGGAGGCGGCGCGCTCGCTCGGCATGAGCCACCTCCAGTCGATGCGCCACATCATCGTCCCCCAGGCGGTGACCAAGGTCCCGGCCCCGATGCTGAACGAATTGATCTCACTGTTGAAGGACACGACCCTGGTCAGCGTCATCGCCTTCGGCGAGTCGGTGCTGGTCAGCCGCGAAATCCTCGCCGAACAGCTGAACAGCTCGGCCCTGGTCCTCACCGCCGCCTTCTTCCTCGTCATCTGCCTGCCGGGCGCCCGCCTGGTCGATTACCTGATCAAACGCAACCAGGGCAAAATGAGCCGCGGCGCCCACATCGAGGTGGCCTGATGGCCGAGCCGATGGTGCAGTTGAAAGGCGTCCGCAAGCGCTTCGGCAACCTCGAAGTCCTCAAAGGCGTCGACCTCGATGTCGCCAAAGGCGAAGTGATCTGCATCCTCGGGCCGAGCGGCTCGGGGAAGAGCACGCTCCTGCGCTGCGTCAACCTGCTCTCCCCGCCCGAGGAGGGCGAGATCTTCCTCGAGGGCCAGGACATCTGCAAGGGCCCGGGGTCGGGCACCGGCGAGCAGAGCTGGGACCTGAACTTCGTCCGCCAGCGGGTCGGGATGGTCTTCCAGCAGTTCAACCTCTTCCCCCACAAAAGCGTGCTGGCCAACGTCACCCTGGCCCCGCAGCAGGTCCTCGGCAAGTCGAAGAAGGAGGCCGAGGAGAAAGGCCGTGCCCTGCTCGAGCGCGTCGGCCTCGGCGACCGGCTCGGCCAATACCCGGAAACCCTCTCCGGTGGCCAGCAGCAGCGCGTCGCGATCGCCCGCGCCCTTGCCATGGAACCCCACGTCATGCTCTTCGACGAGGTCACCTCCGCCCTCGACCCCGAGCTCGTCAAAGAGGTCCTCGACACCATGCGAGAGCTGGCTCAGGAAGGCATGACGATGCTCGTCGTCACCCACGAGATCGGCTTCGCCCGCGAGGTCGGCGACCAGGTCGTCTTCATGGATGGCGGCGTCGTGGTCGAGCAGGGCGACCCCAAAGCGGTCCTCGACAACCCCCAAGAGGAGCGCACCCAGAAGTTCCTCGGCCTCGTCCTCGAGCGGTAAATCCACCCCGAGCGGCGGGCGCCGCGCTACCGTCCCTCCGATGATCGATGAGGCGACGATCGAGGAGGCGGGCCGCCGGATCGGTGCCGCGGCACCAGAAGGATCCCGAGTGATCCTCTTCGGCTCCCACGCCCGCGGAGAGGCCCACGACCACAGCGATGTGGACATCATGGTGATCGAGCCCGAGGTCGAGAACACGGCCGAGGAGTCGGTCCGCCTTCACCGCACCCTGAAAGACCTGAGGATCGCGGTCGACGTGCTTGTCGTTACCGAGGAAAGGGCGCGGCGATGGTCGAAGGTCAAGGGAACCGTGGTCGAGCGAGCGCTCCGTGAGGGACGCGATCTTGTCGCCTGAACATCGGGAGTACGCAGAGCTCCTGCTCCAGAAGGCCCCGGGACGAGCTGGGCGCCGCCCAAACGCTCATCGCAACGGAGAATTCTGCCGCGCATGTCGTCGGCTTCCTTCTGCAGCAGACGGTCGAGAAGGCGTTGAAGTCCGTCCTCGCCGCGCGCGAAATCGAGATTCCTCACACCCACGATCTGGAAGAGCTGGTGGAACTGCTCGCGACCAACAAGGTTTCCTTGCGGCCGGCGCTCGCCGAGGTCGACTGGCTCACCCCGTGGGGAGACACCTTTCGTTATGACGATCCGAGCATCCCCCTCGACACCGGGAAGGGCTTGGAGAGCTAGGCGGCGGCGCCGCCGGCCATGGCCGGGAGGATCACGACGGTGTCCGAATCCTTGACCGACGTCTCGAGGCCGTCGAGGACGCGGACGTCCTCGTCGTTCAGGTACACGTTGACGTAGCGGTTGAGCTCGCCCTCGCCGTCGAAGAGCTGGGCCGAGGTGTCCGGGTGCGCCTCGGTGAGTGCGCGGAGGACCTCGCCGACGTTGCTCCCGGCGGCCTCGACCTCGGGGGTGCCGCCGGTTTTCGGCCGCAGGACTGGTGGGATGCGTACGGTCGCCATAGAGCGGTGATCCTAGTCGAGCCGGGACCGCCTAGCGGTCCCCGCCCGCCCCGGCGCAGAAGAGATCGTAGTCGGGGAACTGGCCCATCTCCGACTCTGGGGTCTCCGCCGCGTCCTCGCCACAGATCGGGCAATGCGGATCGCGGCGGACCTTCAGCTCGGTGAAGCTGGTGCTGAGGGCCTCGTAGAGGAGCAGGCGGCCGATCAGCGGCGAGCCCTTGCCGAGCACCAGCTTGATGACCTCGTTGGCCTGCAGGGTGCCCATCGTCCCGGCCATCACACCGAGCACGCCGTTCTCCGAGCAGCTCGGTGCCAGGTCCGCCGGCGGCGGGGTCGGGTAGAGGCAGCGGTAGCAGGGGCCCTCGTAGGGCATGAAGGTCGAGATCTGCCCGTCGAAGCCGAGGATCGAGGCGGAGACGACCGGCATCTTCAGCCGCACCGAGGCGTCGTTCAGCAGGTAGCGGGTCGGGAAGTTATCGGCACCGTCGACGACGATGTCGTAGCCCTCCATCACCTCGAGGATGTTGCTCGCGTCGAGGCGGCCGTTGTGCTCGATCACGTTGACGTCGGGGTTCAGCCCTTCGATGAAGATCCGCGCCGAGGCGGTCTTCGCCATGCCGATCCGCTCGGTGTTGTGGATCACCTGGCGCTGCAGGTTGGAGGCGTCGACCACGTCGTCGTCGACGAGGCCGATCGTCCCGACGCCGGCCGCGGCGAGGTAGAGCGCGGTCGGCGCGCCGAGGCCACCGGCCCCGAGCAGCAGCACTCTCGCGTTCAGCAGCTTCAGCTGGCCGTCGACCCCGACCTCGGGAAGGAGGGTGTGGCGCGAGTAGCGCTCGCGCTGCTCGGCGGTCATGCCGGAGGCCGAGACGACCGGCAGCCCCTGCTCCTGCCAGGCGATGATCCCGCCCTCGACCGAGGCGACATCGGTGTAGCCCATCGCCTGCATCTGGGCGGTGGCCAGCGCCGAGCGCTTGCCGGAGCGGCAGTAGACGAGCGTGCGCGCGGCCTTGTCGGGCGCGGCGGCCTCGATCTCGTCGGCGACCATCGCCGGGGGCACCAGCTTGCCGCCCTCGAGATGGGCCTCCTGGTACTCGTGGGGCTCGCGCGTGTCGACCAGGACGACGTTGCCGCCCTCGATCTCCTGCGCTGCCTCGAAGGGTTGGATCTCCTCGATCACCTGCGTCCGCTCGGTTCCTGCGCCAGTCGCCATTTCTTAAATCCCCTAAATCGGATCAGCTTTTACTTCAAAAAGTATAGCGACCCTCTTGCGGGGCGTGAAGGGCAAAGAAAAAGCGCCCCGGCCGTCGTCCAGACGAGACGGCCGAGGCGCTGACTTAGGTCACCGGACGAGACCTAGCCCTTCGGGAGCGCTCCTACATAGAGGGGCGCATCTGACGAAGTCTGCGAACCCGCTCCTCGATCGGAGGATGGGTGGAGAAGAGGCCCTGCAGGCCCTTCCCCTTGAAGGGACGGACGATGTAAAGCGGCTCGGCGGCCTGGTTGACCTGCATCGGCATCGCCGCCGCGCCCTGCTCGAGGCGCAGGAGCGCGCTCGCCAGGGACTCCGGGTTGCCGCACAGTTCCGCGCCGCCGGCGTCGGCCGCGTACTCGCGCTGCCGCGAGATCGCCAGCTGGATGATGCTCGCCGCGATCGGCGCCAGGATCACCATCGCCAGTGCCGAGACCAGGCCGAGTGGCCCGTTGTCGTCGTCGCCGACCCACAACAGCATGTAGGCGACGTAGGTGATCGCGGTACCGATCGCCGAGGCGACCGACTGGATCAGGATGTCGCGGTTGCGGACGTGGGTGAGCTCGTGCGCGAGGACGCCGCGCAGCTCATCCTCGGAGAGGAGTTTGGTGATCCCGCGGGTGACCGCGACGGCCGAGTGTTTCGGGTTGCGGCCGGTCGCGAAGGCGTTCGGCTGATCGCTCGGGATCATGTAGAGGCGCGGCATCGGCAGGTCGGCGCGCGTCGTCAGTTCGCGCATCATCTGGTAGAGGCGCGGCGCTTCGGCTTCGTCGATCGGCTTCGCGCGGCTCGAGGCGAGGGCCAGTTTGTCGCTGAAGAAGTAGGAGCCGAGGTTGATCACCAGGGCGATCGCGAGGAAGAGCCCGGCGCCCTGCGGGCCTCCGATGAGCGCGCCGATGACGACCAGCAGGCCGCCGAGGGAGGCCATCAGGATCGTGGTGCGCAGCGTCGCGCTGAAAGTCGATTGTTTGGTGGTTTTCATCTTGCGAGTCTCCTCATGGAGAAATGTTGTTGGCGAAGTATTCCCCTGGACGAGCGTATGCACCATAGGGGCCAGCCCCTGAAGGAGCCCCGGGAACCCCCTAGTGACGGTGGGGTCCCGGCGGCCCGCCTAGGCTTGGCGCGTGCGAAGGCGCGCTCTCTTCACCCAGGTCCTGGTCGTCAACGCGGTGCTGCTCGGGGCGGTGGCGATCGTCGCCGGGGCGATCGCCGGGCTCTCGACGATCGAGGTCGTCGGCATCGCCGCGCTCGCCGTGGTCGCCGGGGCCGCTGCCAACGCGATCCTGCTGCGGCAGCGCTTCGCGCCGCTGGAGGACCTGATCGACGAGATGGAGAAGGTCGATCTCTCGCGACCCGGGTCCCTCCTCCCCCGCTCCATCGACGGGGTCGGGGAGACGGAGGAGGTCGAGCGGCTCGAGCTCGCCTTCCTGCGGATGATGCGGCGCCTGGAAGCCGAGCGGCGGCGCGCGGGGTCGGCCGCCCTGCACGCCCAGGAGGAGGAGCGGGCGCGGGTGGCACGCGACCTCCATGACGAGGTTAACCAGTCGCTGACGGGCCTGCTGCTCCGCCTCGAGGCGGCACGCGAGGCGGCGCCGCCGGAGCTGGAGCATGAGATCGCCGAAACCAAGGCGCTCGCCAACCAGGCGATGCGGGAGCTCCTCTCCCTCGCCCGCCAGCTCCGCCCCACCGCGCTCGACGACCTCGGGCTGGCGGCGGCGATCGCCGGACTGGTCGAGCGGCTCGAGGAGGGTGAGATCGAGGGAACGGTCGAGGTCGACGGCGACTTCTTCGACCTCGGCGACGACGCCCAGCTGGTCGTCTACCGCGTCGCCCAGGAGGCGCTCTCCAACGCCGCGCGCCACGCCGACGCCGCCCACGTCGCGGTGACGCTCCGCCGCGACACCAGGGGCGTCGAGCTGACGATCGCCGACGACGGCCGCGGCTTCGCCTTCGACGACGCCGATCGCGGCCTCGGCATCGACGGCATGCGGGAGCGTGCGCTCCTGGTCGAAGGCGAGCTGACGATCGAGTCCCGTCCCGACGCCGGCACCACCGTCCGCCTCACGATCCCGGCAGAATCGACCGGGTGAGGCCCGCGTGCTGAGAATTCTGATCGCCGACGACCACGGGATCGTGCGGTCCGGGCTGCGGCTGCTCCTGGAGCGCCAGCCGGACATCGAAGTCGTAGGCGAGGCGGCCGACGGGGCCGAGGCGCGGGACCTGGCGATCCGGGAGCGGCCCGACCTGGCGATCCTCGACGTGAAAATGCCGAAGCTCACCGGGCTGCAGGCGACGCGGGAGATCAAGCGGCAGGCGCCCGAGGTGTCGGTGCTGATCCTCTCGATGCACGACGACGAGCGCTACCTCTTCGAGGCGCTGAAAGCGGGCGCGTCCGGCTACGTGCTGAAGGCGCAGGCCGACACCGACCTGCTGGCGGCGATCCGGGCGGTCGAGCGCGGCGAGCCGTTCCTCACCCCCGAGGCCCAGCGCACGCTGATCAAGGACGTGCTCGAACGCGGCTCCTCCGGCGAAGAGGAGCTGACCCCGCGCGAGGAGGAAGTGGTGAAGCTGGTCGCCGAGGCGAACACGACGAAACAGATCGCCGAGCTCCTCCACCTCTCCGAGAAGACGGTCGAGAACCACCGCGCCAACGCGATGCGCAAGCTCGGGATGCGCGACCGGGTGGAGCTGGTTCGCTACGCCATCCGGCGGGGGCTGATCGAGCCCTAGCACCCAGCGGGGCCGCAAAACCTAGTGCTTCGGTAGGATTTGGTCTCGATGTTGTTCTCGACCAAAGCCGAGTACGGCGTGCGCCTGATGATCGAGCTCGGTCGTCAGCCTGGGTCGACCCCGATCTCGCTGAACTCGGTGGCCGAGGCGGAGAACCTGCCGCTCTCTTATCTGGAGCACCTGGTCGCCAAACTGCGCAAGGCGGAGCTGGTCACCTCGACCCGCGGCGCCCACGGCGGCTACCGGCTCGCCAAGCCGGCGGCCGAGATCAGGATGGACGATGTCGTCCAGGCGCTGGAAGGGCAGATCGCGCCGATGGAGTGCTTCCACGAGGCGCCGGAGGGCCGCGTGCTCTGTTCGCACGAGGACAACTCCGCCGGCGGCTGTGCGACGAAGCTCCTTTGGACGCGGGTGCAGAACGGCGTCACCAAGGCCCTGGCGGGCACGACGTTGGCGGAGCTGGTCGAATTCTCGACCCCGCATCCGGTGGTTGCCGCCGAGGCGCGCGACAGGCCGCCGGTCGTCCACGCCCTGTAGTCGGCGCGGATCGTCACGAAAACTTCCCGAATGACCCTAGAAACGGAGCGAAATGCCTGAGCTGGAGATACGCAACCTGCACGTGCAGATCGAGGACAAGAAGATCCTCAAAGGTCTTGACCTCGATGTCGACAAAGGCCGCGTCCATGCCCTGATGGGGCCGAACGGCTCCGGCAAGTCGACGCTCGCCAACGTGATCATGGGCCACCCCGCCTACGAGGTCACCGAGGGGACGATCACCTTCAAGGGCGAGAACATCACCGAGGCCGCACCCGAGGACCGCTCGCAGGCGGGCCTCTTCATGGCCTTCCAGTACCCGGTCGCGATTCCCGGCGTCTCCGTCTCCAAGTACCTGCGGATGATCATGAACGCCCAGCGCGAGGCGCGCGGCGAGGACCAGATCAAGATCAAAGACTTCGCCCGCACCGCCCAGGAGGCGATGGAGCTGGCGAACATCCCGAAAGACTTCTCCAGCCGCTATCTCAACGACGGGTTCTCCGGCGGCGAGAAGAAGCGGATGGAGCTGCTGCAGCTGGCGCTGCTGAAGCCGGAGATCGCGGTGCTCGACGAGACCGACTCGGGCCTCGACATCGACGCGCTGCGCACGGTGGCCGAGGGCGTCAACAAGTTCGCGGGCCCCGACATGGGCGTCCTCATCATCACCCACTACCAGCGGATCCTCAGCATGGTGAAGCCGGACCAGGTCTCGATCATGTTCGAGGGCCGGATCGTCAAAGAAGGCGGCCCGGAGCTGGTCGGCGTGCTGGAGGAGAAAGGCTACGGCTGGATCCGCGAGGAGGTCGCGGCGGCAGCATGACCGTCACGGCCGAGACCTTCCCGATCGAGCGGGTGCGCGAGCAGTTTCCGCTGCTCACCCGCGAGATCAACGGGGTCCCGGTCGCCTACCTCGACAGCGGGGCGAGCTCGGAGCGCGTGCTCGCCTCGATCGAGGCGGTCGCCGACTACGAGCGGCGCCACCACTCGAACGTCCACCGCGGGTCCCACACCCTCTCCGCCGAGGCGACCGAGGCCTACGAGGGAGCGCGGGACATCGTCGCCCGCCACATCGGCGCGGTCGACCGGCGCGAGGTCCTCTTCGTCCGCAACGCGACCGAGGCCCTGAACCTGGTCGCGCGGGCCTGGGGCGACGCCAACGTCGGCCCGGGCGACCGCATCGTGCTCACCGAGATGGAGCACCACTCGAACATCGTGCCGTGGCAGCAGCTGGCCGAGCGGGTCGGGGCCGAGATCGACTGGGCGCCGATCGACGACGGCGGGATCCTCGACCTCGACGCCCTGCGAGGGCTGCTCGAACGCGGCCCGAAGGTCCTCGCGATCGCCCACGTCTCCAACGTCCTCGGCACCGAGAACCCGCTCGCCGAGATCTCGGCGATGGCCCACGAGGCGGGTGCGATCGTCGTCGCCGACGGCGCCCAGGCCGCGCCGAAGCTGCCGGTCGACGTGGCCGCCCTCGGCGTCGACTTCTACGCGCTCACCGGCCACAAGCTCTACGCGCCCACCGGCATCGGTGCCCTCTGGGGCAAGCTCGACCTGCTGCGCGCGATGCCGCCGTTCCTCGGCGGCGGCTCGATGATCCGCAAGGTGACCCGCGAGGGCACCACCTATGCGGATGTCCCCGCTCGTTTCGAGGCGGGCACCCCGGCGATCGCCCAGGCGATCGGGATGGGCGCCGCGATCGAGTGGCTCGACGCCGAACTCGGCATGGAGGTCGTCCGCGAACACGAGCGCGCGATCGCCGACTACGCGCTGGAGAAGCTCGCCGAGGTTTCCGGCCTGCAGGTCTTCGGTCCCCCCCGCGGCCCCGAGCGCCTCGG
The DNA here is from genome assembly GCA_965200635.1 of Solirubrobacterales bacterium. GTDB lineage: Bacteria > Actinomycetota > Thermoleophilia > Solirubrobacterales > 70-9 > VAYN01. The sequence continues at coordinate 195,696 of OZ241364.1, forward strand.
CCCCGTCTCCTTCGAGATCGACGGCATCCACGCCCACGACGTCTCCGAGATCCTCGACCGCCACGGCATCGCCGTCCGCGCCGGCCACCACTGCGCCCAGCCGCTGATGGACCGCCTCGGCATCACCGCCACCGCCCGTGCCAGCTTCGGCGTCTACACGACGACCGAGGAGATCGACCGCCTGGTCGACGGCCTCGAAGACGCCCGCCGCGTCTTCGGCCTCTAGCCCGCCCAGCTGTTCCTTATGGCGCTCTGAGCGCCATAAGGAACAGCTGACGGGAGGTAGCGAACCGCGTGGAAGGGCAGCGCGCCGGTCGTGCATCGTCGCGCGGCGCCTTTGGCGGGCCGAATGACGGTCGAGCGCGTGTAGAAGCCCGCGATTTCGTCTTCCCCGAGGACCCCGGACACAGCCCTCGCTTCGCGCCAGGCCTCTCTGCCGGCTTTGCCTTCGCGGTGGACAAGGCGATGAAACGAGTCACCTTCGTGTTCGGTGTCGATGACGTCACCGAACATCGGCACCGACCCCGCCGGAGCCCTCTTCCCGGCGAGCGGACACTTGGACGGGGCGGCGCCGCGGAAGACGACCGACTTCTGGTTGGGCTCGAGCAGGACCTCGCTCCCACCTTCGCTGCCGTAGTAGACCGGGATTTCGTCCTTCCCAGGCGGCAACGTCGAGCCGCTGCCCACCGCCTCGTAGCGGACCGCTTCGAATGGGACGTCCGGCCGCGTGAAGTAGAAGCCGGCGGTCTGGCAGTGGAACGATTCTTCGCTGAAGTCGAACGCGAACGTGCCGGTCAGCTTCGTGCCGTCGAACGTGGCTTCGACCTTCGAGGACGGGCCTCCACCACCGCCCAGCAATGCTTCGAGGCCGTTCGGGCCTTGCCGCATCAACGTCTGCGTCTTGAAGACGCTGATCGTCCCAGGGCCGAAATGATGCGACGGCCCCGTTTCGCTGCAGTAGAGCGGTGCGTCGAGTCCCAGGGCGGAAACGCGGGAACCTTCGACCTTGAAGACGATCGTGTAGCCGGCGTTGCTGCCGACGTAGATCTCCGGCGTCGCGGCGGCGGCCGACGCGGGCAGGAGCAACGCCAGGCCGGCGATCGCGATCAGTCGGCGACTTCCTCGCATGCTCAAAGCCAACACCGCCGATCGGCGGAAGTCCCGCCGGCCGGCTTCGCTAGCCTCGGTGGGTATGGACGAGCTTTACCGCGACCAGATCCTCGAGCACTACAAGCGGCCCCATAACTTCGGGGTCGTCGAGAGTGCCGACCTCGAGTACGAGGACACCAATCCGTTCTGCGGGGACGAGCAGCACGTGACGATCAAGTTGGGGGCCGACGACAAGGTCACCGAGGTCGCCTTCGAGGGGAAAGGCTGCGCGATCTCCACTGCGGCCACCTCGCTGCTGACCGATGAGCTGGTCGGGATGAGCCGTGAAGAGCTGTTGCGGCTGCCGAAGGACTACGTCTTGGAGCTGCTCGGGATCGACATCTCGGCGACGCGGATGAAGTGCGCGATGCTCGGGCTGAAGATCGTCAAGTCCGCCGCGCTCGGCCAACCGGCCGAATGGGAGGACGAGGGCGAGACCGGCAGCCCGGCCGAAGCGGCAGCGCTCTAGCTGCCGCCCGGCCGAACCCGCTACGACGTCGCTTCCCGGGCCTCCTCGGTCGGCGCCAGCACGGCGAACATCGCGCCCTGAGGGTCGGCGAGGACCGCCAGGCGTCCCACCGAGATGTCGAAGGGGCCGTTGAACACCTGGCCGCCCGCCGCCTTCGTCGTCTCCGCCGCCGCGTCGGCATCGGGCACGGTGAAGTAGACGAGCCAGCTGGACGGGGCGTCCTTCGGGATGTCGTGACCGGTCATGTCGAAGAGGCCGGCGCGGGTCTTCTCGCCGTCCTTCCACATGTAGTAGTCGCCCATCGCCGAGTTCTCGTCCTTCTCGGCCGTCCAGCCGAAGACCTTGCCGTAGAAGTCGATCGCCGCGGCGGCGTCGCGGGTGCCGAGCTCGTTCCAGCCGAAGGAGCCGTCCTCGTTGACCACGGCGGCACCGACGAAGTCCCCTGGCTCCCAGACGCCGCACGCCGCCCCGGTCGGGTCGATGAAGAGCGCCATCTTGCCCATCCCCATCACGTCGAGCGGCTCGACGACGACGGTGCCGCCGGCGTCCCGGACCTTGGCCATGGTCCCGTCGGCGTCCTCGACCGAGATGTAGGTGTTCCACTCGCACGGCTGGCCGTCCTGCATCACCGGGCTGGCGCCGGCGACGTCACGGCCGCCGAGCTGGGCGCGGCGGTAGCCCCCCAGTTGGGCAGAGTTCTCCCGCTCGGGGATCTCCCAGCCCAGGAAGTCCCGGTAGAAGGCCTCGGCGGCGTCGAAATCGGGGATTCCGCCCAGTTCCACCCAGCACGGGGTACCTGGTTCGTAGCTGGTCCTCTCGCTCATCTCTCGTCCTCCTACGGTTGGGGTTCCTGGTCTGTAGGACCGTCAGGGGAGCCGAAAGTCATCGGCCGCTAAAATCCGACTACGTCAGTAGGTTTAACCCAGTACTTCGTCTCAGCTGGGGCCATGAGCCGCCCCGGGAAGAAATCACCCTCTTGACCGACACCGCAGGAATAACGATCTCCGTATGCCCTCTCGCCGAGCTGCCGCCCGGTGCGATGCGTCTCGTCGAGCACGAGGGCACGAAGATCGGCGTCTTCAACTGCGACGGCACCATCCTCGCCATCGAGGACCGCTGCTCGCACGACGACGGCCCGCTCGCCGAGGGCGAGTTCGACCAGGCCGCCTGCACCGTCGAGTGCCCGAGGCACGGCTCTCTCTTCGACCTCTCCACCGGCAGGCCGAAGACGCTCCCAGCATTCAAGCCGGTGAAGACGTTCGCGACTTCCGTCGCGGACGACACCGTCACCCTGGAGGTCGCATAGATCATGGCTACGTCGCCCGAGGTAATCGCCGAGAAAGAGTCGCTCGCCGGCATCAACTCCGACTACAAGGAGAAATTCGGCTTCAACGACTCGGAGGCCGGCTACGCGTACAAAGCGCCGAAGGGGCTGAGCCGCGAGATCGTCGAAACGATCTCCGACTTCAAGGAAGAGCCGCAGTGGATGCGCGACTTCCGCCTGAAAGCGCTCGAAAACTTCGAAAATCGCCCGACCCCGAAATGGGGCGGCGACCTCGACCAGATCGACTTCAACGACATCCACTACTTCGTCCGCGCCTCGGAGAAGAACTCGCGCGACTGGAGTGAGGTGCCGGAGGACATCAAATACACCTTCGACCGGCTCGGGATCCCGGAGGCGGAGCGCAAATTCCTCTCCGGCGTCGGGGCGCAGTACGAGTCCGAGGTCGTCTACCACCAGGTGAACGAGAAGCTCGAGGCACAGGGCGTGATCTTCACCGACATGGACACCGCGCTGCGCGAGCACGAGGACCTGCTGCGCGAGTACTTCGCGACGATCATCCCGCCGAACGACAACAAACTGGCGGCGCTGAACTCGGCTGTCTGGTCGGGCGGCTCGTTCGTCTACGTCCCGGCGGGCGTCAAAGTGGAGATGCCGCTGCAGGCCTACTTCCGGATCAACACCGAGAACATGGGCCAGTTCGAGCGGACGTTGATCATCGCCGAGGAGGGCGCCGACGTCCACTACATCGAGGGCTGCACCGCCCCGGTGTACTCGAGCGACTCGCTGCACTCCGCGGTGGTCGAGATCATCGCCAAGCCGAGCGCACGGGTCCGTTACACGACGGTCCAGAACTGGTCGCAGAACGTCTTCAACCTCGTCACCAAGCGCGCGGTCGCGCATGAGAAGGCGACGATGGAGTGGGTCGACTGCAACCTCGGCTCGAAACTGACGATGAAGTACCCGGCGATCTACCTGATGGGCGAGGAAGCCCACGGGGAGATCCTCTCGATCGCCTTCGCCGGCGCGGGCCAGCACCAGGACGCGGGCGGCAAGATCATCCACGCTGCCCCGCGCACGTCGTCGTCGATCTTCTCCAAGTCGATCTCCAAGGACGGCGGCCGGGCGACCTACCGCGGCCTGATGGAAATCGCCGACGGGGCGAAGGAAAGTCGCTCGAAGGTGGTCTGCGACGCGCTGCTCCTCGACGAGGACTCGCGCTCGGACACCTACCCGACGATCCGCATCGACGAGAGTGACGCCGACGTCGGCCACGAGGCCACGGTGTCGAAGATCGGCGACGAGCAGATGTTCTACCTGCAGAGCCGCGGCCTCGACGAGGAGGAGGCCTCGAAGATGATCGTCAACGGCTTCATCGAGCCGGTCACCAAAGAGCTGCCGATGGAGTACGCGGTCGAGCTCAACCGGCTGATCGAGCTGCAGATGGAGGGTTCAATTGGCTGAGCTCGCCACCGAGCCGGCCTGGCTGGAGGAGCGGCGCCGCAACGGCGCCGCTCTGGTCGAGTCCCTCCCCCTCCCGACCGCGAAGTCGAAGGGCTGGGAATTCACCGACCTGGCGAGCCTCGACCTCGACTCCTACACCGGCGCGACCGCGTCGGTGGAGGTGAGCGGCGGCGAGGGCGCGACGGTCGTCTCGCTGGCCGAGGCGGTCGAGTCCCACCCCGAGCTGCTGCAGCAGGGGCTCGGGTCCCTGGTCCCGGTCGAGGATCCCTTCGTCGCCCGCAACGAGGCCGACTGGCGCGACGGCGTGCTCGTGCACGTCCCGCGCGGTGTCCGGCTGACCGAGCCGGTGCGGATCGAGGTCCCCCTCGACGCGAGCGGCAACGCGGTCAGCTGGCGCACGCTGATCGTCCTCGAGGAGGGCGCCGAAGCGGAGGTCTGGGAGCACTGGTCCTCGCCCGACGACGAGGTCGACGCGCTGCTGAACTCGGTGGTCGAGCTCTCGGTCGGACAGGCCGCGACGCTGCGCTACATCAACACCCAGGACCTCTCCGAGAAGTCGTGGATCTTCGCCACCCAGCGCGCCCAGGTTGAGCGCGACGGTCGGCTCGACTGGGCGGCGCTCGGCTTCGGCTCGGGGCGCGGCAAGGTGAGGATGGACACCAAGCTCGCGGGCCCCGGCTCCGAGGCGCGGGTGACCGGCGGTTATGCCGGCGGGCCCGGCCAGCACCTGGACTACGACACGACCCAGGAGCACGCGGCGCCGAACACGATCTCCGACCTCGCCTTCCGCGGCGTCCTCGCCGCCGGCTCGACGGCCGTCTGGCGGGGAATGATCAAGGTCGATCCGGGCGCCCAGCAAACCGACGCCTTCCAGGAGAGCCGCAACCTGCTGCTCTCGCCGGAGGCCCACGCCGACGCCATCCCCGGCCTTGAGATCCTCGCCGACGACGTCCGCTGCACCCACGCCGCGGCGATCGCCCAGGTCGACAAAGAGCAGCTCTTCTACCTCACCTCCCGCGGCCTCGACGAGGCCGGCGCGAAAACCCTGGTGATCGAAGGCTTTCTCGAGTCCCTGGTCGAACGCCTCGCCGAGGGGCCGGTCCGCGACGAGATCTCCGCCGCCCTCGAGCGCCGCCTCGGCGAGATCCTCTAGCCGCAGCTAGGCGAGCAGGCGAAGATCTGAATCGATGCAGTAAGGGCGGCGTGACTCGAAGTCACGAGCAACGTTGACCCGCTTGAGCCAACGGTCGTGGCCGCTGTAGGTCGGCCTGAAGGGGCGTCGACCATGCACCGCCCGGCGGTTGTTCACTATCAGTAGGTCGCCGGGTTGCAGCGCGACATCCGTCAGGTGTTCGTCGATCGCCTGGCAGAAGCCTGTGACCTCGTCGTAGACCTCCCCGTTCCCGGCCACCGTCATGTAGGCAGGGTCGACGCGCATCTCGAGGCCGTGGCCGTTCTCGGTAAGGATCGGAACCGGCTCGACCGACTCCTCGGTCCAGCGCTCGGCCCCCGCCGACCGAGCACCGGCCGCCTGCGCATCGTCGGCGGCGATACGGACGCACGGCTCGAACAGGACGGGCGGCAACGGATGGTCAGCCTTGATGTCGACCAGCGACGCCACGGTGGTCGGCGCCGCGGTCGGATTGCGCAGGCAGAAGAGCAGGATGTAGTCCGCCCGGCCCGGGTGGAAGGCGTCCTCGGTGTGCCATGCCAGCTCGACTTTGCTGCTGGCGCCGACCTGCTGATCGGCGAGGCCGGCCATCGGGATGATGTCGTTGACGAGGTTGCCTTGTTGCTGCGTCGCCCAACCGAAGACCGTGCCGAGGATGCTTCCGTAGAGCAGCGCCACCATCTCGTACTCGAGCGATGTCCTGGTAGTCGCCGGATCCTTCTGGACCTCGGGAGTGGAGCCGAGGTCATGGTCCCTGATCATGTGATGGCTCACGACGGCGACGTCGGCCTCCGGCCCGTCCATGTACTCGGTGATCCCGTCGACCACCCGCTGCGGCATCTCACCCGGTAGTCGCTCGAGCTCCCGCAACAGGTCGACCGCGTTCGTCGACCCGTACTCGCGTCCCAACGAACGACAGAGCCGGCGGATCTCGATCGCCTCATCGGCCTTCAGGTCAAGCTGCAACATTCTTTACCTCCATAGGCACGCCCGACGGGATTCGAACCCGCAACCTCCGGCTTAGAAGGCCGGTGCTCTTCAAACCCCTCCGCTGGCGCAGCTCTCCCTCGCGCGACCGCTTGGTGCAATGAGCTTTTGACCCACTTGAGTGCACCTCGGTTCCGTCGGCCAGAGGCTGACGGTCGATCCCCTTACGGAAGAAAGACGGCGAGACCTTCACTACGCCTTGTATGGATTCTTGTGCCAATTGAGCTACGGACGCACGATTTTGGAAGATTGAGTCCACGGATCACACTCCGACCACGAGACGCTGGGCGGGTGATCGCGAAACGCTGCCGGCGGCATCCGGAGCGCCAGATCCGATCGCGAAACCGAGCGCGCGGAGGACCCGCTCCAAGGCGGGCCGGGCCGCGGGCCCCGGTTCCGGCGCGGACAAGAAGGCTTCGGAGAGGTGCACCAGGTAGTTGGCGAGCACGCTTGGATCGCGACGCTCGATCGCACAGCTCAGCATCGTCGGGAACCGCCACGCCTGCAGGACCCCGGCCCGGGCGACCTCCGCCGGTCGGGCCGGCGGGTCGACCGCGACCGCACGGCTCCAGGCTTCGGCGATGACCCAGGCGGGTCCCGATTCCGCGACCGTAGTCCGCTCGGCGACGAAGCTCAGAGGCTGCGCCATCGGCGCACAGAGGAACGGCGTGCGGACGAGGATGTCGACCAGATCGGCGCGAGGCACCCTGCCCTCGCCGATCCTCTCCAGCGCCCTGACAGCGGGGCCGGCAGCCACCGAGTCGAGGAAGTCGTCGATCCATACGGGCTCGCCCAGACTGGAGCCGATCTTTCGTCCCTCCGCTGTGACCAGGCCGTAGTAGACCCAGTCGTAGGACTTCTCGTCGGTGTCGAGGAGCAACCGGACCAAGAGGTCGGCGACCACGGTCTGGGCGGGGCGCCACTCGTCGCCGAGGACTTCGACGAATGCGGTCTCGCCGTCGAGCTCCTCGATCATCCGGTGGCAGACGGCGAGGACGCGGGCGCACTCGGTCGGCGCGCCGGACTCGTTGAGGAGAACCATCGTCGCGAACTCGGGACGACCGCTGCGATAGACGACGCCGCCGGCCGCCTCGCGCTCGAAGAGGCCGAGCCGCAGCCCCCGCTCGATCAGCTCGCGGGCACGCGGGATCTCCTCGGACTCGAAGTCGTAATGGTCGATCACGACCCCGAGGCGGGCAAGGGTCCGCTCGTGCCCGGCGAGGACCCAGCGACGCATCCGGGCGGCGAGGTCACGCTCCGGCCCGGCGCCCGCGAGCCACCCGTCCATCAGGTTCACGGCTGTATCGCGGTGGGAGCCGTCCTCCTGGGCGTTGGGACCGGCGGATGGCTCGACCTGGGTCGCGCCAGGGCCACGGCGGAAGTCGCGCGAGCAGAGCTCGACGAACTGGTCGCCCCCGACTCCGGTCGACTCCGGCGTCTCCCCTCGACGGCTTTCCATGTAGCCGGCCATCGCTTCGCACATCCTTCGCCCGATGTCGGCGACCAGGCTACGGCGGCGCACATCTGCCCCGGCCGCTTCCAAGGAGCACGCGAGCGCCTGCCCGAGCGCGACGTTTCGAAGGTGGCCGAGGTGCAGTGCCTTGTTCGCGTTCGGGCCGACGAGGCTTACGTCCCAGCGCTCCCCTCGGAAGAGATCCGAGCCGGGCTCATTCGTCCCCTCTTCGCCCGTCACCAGGTCGGCTTCCAGGGATTCCAACGTGCCGGCATCGAGTCCGACGAAGACGTCGGAGCGCCGCGCCTCGGCGGTCCTCACCTCGGCCCGCGTCCGCAGGGAGGCGAGCAGCGCCTCGCCGTCCGGACCCCTCAGCCAAACGCGGTCGTCAAAGCGCAGGCGCAGATCCGCCGTCTGGCTTTCGCCGCTCCGTCGCTCGATCGCGACGCAGTGCGTGCGAGCATCGCCGTCCCCGAGCAGATCCTTGAAATCGCGCAAGCGTTCCATCCCCGTCCAACTCCTGAATCCCTGTGCCGCCCAGCGAACTCGGGCGTTGGCGAAGATGTTAGCGGTCTACGCTGATCAATCAAGGGTCACTGTTTGATTTGCCTCTTTCATCGCTTTCTCGCTTCTTCTCGGCACGGGTCGAGCGGATGATGCCGCCGATCACGATCAGGACCGGGATCACGTAGAAGACCCAGAGCCAGTGGCCGAGGTGGGCGGAGGGGATGACGATGGCGGCGAGGGTCATGCGGCGTTCACCGAGAGCAGGTAGAGGCCGAAGCAGGTGAAGGCGACCATGACGGCGAGCATCCAGTACTGGGAGCGGGAGGCGCGGCGGTAGTCGCGCCAGTAGACGAGGGCTTTGTCGTGGGCGAGGGTGAGGCCCGCGACGTGGCCGGCGAGGAGCGCGGCGACCTGGACGTACCAGATGACGTTCGGGCTCAGGGCGCTGAAGTCGATGCCGTATTCGGCGGTGCCGAAGAGGTCCGTGGTCGAGGTCCCCAGGGGGTCGGAGAGGAGGTAGGTGAACTGGGCCTGCTCCTGGTAGACGAAGAGGCTGAAGTAGTGGGCGACGAGGTAGGCGAGGGCGATCGGGATGAGGCTGTGGGCGAAGCCGCGGACGAGCACCTTGAAGCGCGGTGCGCCGGGCACGGACTGCATGCCCTTGACGCCGAGCAGATAGACGATCGCGACGGCGGCGACGGTCCCGGCCATGAAGATCGTGTCGGCGATGCGGATCGTCGCCAGCGGTCCCACGCCGGCGTCGCCGATCCACTTCTCTACGTGTTCGAGCGCCGGTTTGTAGGCACCATCCTCGGCCCCGTCGAAGCTGGTGGTGGCGATCGAGGCGATCACCACCGCGGTCGAGCCGCTGACGCTGGTCGCCCAGCGGGTCGCCGCGGCGAGCGGACGACGGCGACCGATGCGGCCGTCCTTCACCCCGAACGGGGCGAGCTGGGAGAACATCCCGAAGTAGACGGAGAAGATCTCCCCGCGCGCGCACCAGGTTTCGCAACCGAAGAGGGCCATCATCGCCAGCGTGTACACGGTGTAGACGCAGGCGGCGACCCCGGCGGCGTGCGGTTCGAGCCCCACGGCCACGCCGCCGCTGGAGCCGTAGACGACCTCGAGCCAGACGAAGCCGAGCAGCCCGACCGCGGCGGGCCAGCGTCCGAGGCGCTCCGGGTAGGCGAGGTGGCGCATGCGGCGCCGCGCGAGGAGACCGTAGGCGCCGCCGGCGACGCGGGCGATCGCGCGCCACGGGTTGAAGGCCGGGAAGACGTTGCCGAGTAGCGCCGAGAAGAACGGGAAGCCGATCCAGGCGGTGACGAAGAAGAAGGTGATCGCGTAGTTGCGGTCCGGGGCTTCGGTGCCGTGGATCCCGGAGTAGATCCCGACCCCGAGCAGAAGGGCGCCGAGGCCGCCGCAGAGGACCTGGATCGGCCAGGAGCGAAGGACGGTGGTGAGCCAGGCCGCCGACGGGCGCCAGCGTTCTTCCTCGAACTGAGGCTTGCGCCAGGCCGCCGAGAGCGCGAAGAAGGAGACGACGAGGACGATCGAGGCCGCCCAGGCGAAGAGCCAGGCGGGCAGCGGCAGGTCCTGCTTGGCGACGAGGGCGTGTGCTTCGGGCAGGTGGAGGAAGGGGTTCATCGAGCGGAGCCTCCGCGGCGTGGGCGGCGGGGAGCGTGGGCGTCGCTCCGACGCGAGGTTCGCCAGGGTAACGTCCGGCGCCCGTGCGCCCCGGACGCGACAACATCGCCGCCCCCGACCTGCCGACCGGCCTCGAGTGGATCGGTGCCGAACCGGACTCGATGCCGGCGCTGACCGCGGGCGGCCCGGCGATCGTCCACTTCATCGACTTCTCCCAGCTGAACAGCGTGCGGACCCTCCCCTACCTCGGCGAGTGGGCGCGGCGCTACCGCGAGCAGGGCCTCTCGGTGATCGGCGTGCAGACGCCACGCTTCCCGTTCGGCGCCGACCGCGAGGCGGTCGCGGCAGGGCTGGCGCGGCTCGGGGTCGAGTTCCCGGTGGCGATCGACGCCGGCCGTGACTTCTGGCACGTCTACGGCTGCGAAGGCTGGCCGAGCCTCTTCCTCTGGGCGATGGGCGGGGCCCTCACCTGGGTGCAATTCGGCGAGGGCGAATACCTGGGGACCGAGATGGCGATCCAGGAGGAGCTGCGCGAGATCGACGCGCTGCGTCCGCTGCCCGAGACGATGGCGCCGTTGCGCCCAGAGGAGGCGCCTAACGCACAGGTGATCGCGCCGAGCGCCGAGGTCTTCCCTGGCGGCGGCTGGGAGCGTCCCTGGATCGCGGGCGAGGACTCCGACGAGCTTGCCGTCGAGTACGAGGCGGGCGGCGCCTGGGCGACGATCGAGGGCTACGGCTCGCTGACCGTCGCGATCGACGGCGAGCCCCACGGCGCGCTCGAGATCCCCGGGCCGGGGATCTACGAGCTGGCCGCGCACGAGCGCCACGGAAGGCACACCGTGACGCTCATCCCCGAGGCGGGGATGAGCGTCTGGTCGGTGGCCTTCGACCCGGGACTGCCCTAGGGTCACGCGGTCCTCCGGCGGCTGCCGAACGCCGCCGCGCCCGCACCGAGCAGCGCGATGATGGCCACTACGAGCGCCGCGATCGCGAGGCCCTTGTCACTCGACCCGCCGTCGCTCGATTCGCTCGAGCTCGACGTCGCTTCATCGGCCGGAGGGGAGGCGTTCGTGGTCGTCGTCCCCTCCTCCTTCGGTGGCGTCACCAGCACCTGCGGCGCCGGGTGTTCGGTTTCCGGCGCGCCGATCCAGCGGACAACTTCCCCTTCGTAGGTCTGAACCGCCTTGAAGGTCAGCTCTTCGCCGGCCTTACCGGGGATCTGGACCGACAACGGGAAGTCCTGGAACTCCCCCGGCGCCAGCTTGCCGCCGCTGAAGATGACCTCTTTGACGCCTTCGGTGATCGGCCCGTCGTCGGTCTGGATCGGCTTCTTCAGCTTGTCGTGGACGACTTCCACCTTCCACCCGGGGACCGGCTGGTAGGAGACGTCGCCGAACCCTTCCGGGAACTGGACCGCCACCTTCGTCGTGTTTTCCGAGTCGGTCTCGTTCGGCACCCGCACGTCGAGCACCGTGTAGGCGCCTTCGGGGGCTTCGTTCGGCTGCAGCGTCACGTGGGCTCCCGCCGTCGCCGGGACGAGCAGGGCCAGCGCGAGCAGCGCGGCCGCGACCAGTTGTCTGGCTCTCATGTGAATCCTTTCGTCGAACCGCACCGAGGCTCTCGGCGCGGTCGGCTTCGCGTTGTCGTCGGTGATCGCCGACGGCGGCGGCGCGCGGCCGGCGAGCGCGGTGCCGAGGAGCGCACCGCCGCGCGGCAGTCGAGTGCGGGCGAAGAGGAGGTGGTGGCACGGGGGCGGGACGGCGACGGCAAGGCGCGCCATCCGGGCGCGGACGCCTGCCAGACGCAGCCGCAACCGCTCCCCCGGATAGTGACCGAGCAGCAGGGCACCGAGCAGGAGCAGCGCCGGGAGGAGGTAGAAGAGCACGGTCACCCGACCGGCACCTCCACCGTTTCTTCGAGCTGTTCGAATTCGGAGACGCGGAGGGTGAGGTCGATCTCCCAGTTGCCGGGGGCGTTGAGGAGGGCGCCGGGGATGACGTAGTGCCCGGGCCCGGCGTCCTGGGCTTCTAGCGGCAGCGGCCCGATTTCCTTGTCGGGGAGCGTCGCGGTGACGGTCAGTTCCTTGCCCTGCTTGTACGGGGCACCGGTCTTGGCGTCGAAGAAGTAGACGTGCATCGTGTTGGCGCCGACGCGCGCCGGGTCGACGTCCATCTCCAGCGTGGTCGGGCCGACTTCGGTGGTGATCGCGAACGGGCCCGCCTGGGCGGAGACCGGAGGCGCGTAGCTGGCGAGCGCGGCGGTGACGCCGATCACCACCGCGAGCAGTGCCACCTCGGCGCGCAGAGCGCGGCGCAGGAGGATGCCGGGACGGCCGGGCGACTCACCGCGTTCGGCGATCGCGTTCAGCTGCGGAACGGAGTCCCGCCGGTTGTAGGCCGCCACCGCCATCACGACGACTAGCAGCAAGAACTTGGCGAGGACCGCGCGTCCGTAGCCGGTCGAGAGCAGATCGCCGAGGTGCCGGACGTAGACGTAGGCCTGGATCAGCCCCGTGGCCATGATCAACGCGACCATCGCCAGGGCGACCGTGGAAAAGCGCGCCAGCGGACCGGCGAGGAGGCGGCCGCGGTCGGCGGGAGTCGCGGCCGAGCGCGTCGCGGACGGCAGGACGAGCAGCAGCGTCCCCAGTCCTCCCAGCCAGACCGCCATCGAGGCGACGTGGATCGCGTTGACCGTGAAGTTCAGCGCCACCGGGGACTGGCTCGAGCCATGACCACCCAGCGCGGGACACAGCACGAGGTAGACCAGAGGCACGAGCACCAGCAGCGTGGCGAGAGACCGGAGTGATGGGCTCCTGGACGAACCTCCCCGCTGTTCGTGAGGGAAGGAGCCCATCAGCCCGGTCCCCACAGCGATCACGAGCCAGGCAAGGAACGCGAAGCCCCAGACCGTGCCGAATCTCGTCCCGAGGGTCTCTTCGACGATCGTCTTCGTGATCGCGGAGAAGCCGGAGATTCCCGCTGCCTCGGCGCCCTCGAGGACGATCTGGGCAGCGGTCGCGAGGAGGCCGATCCCCGCAGCTATCCAGAGGACGACGCGCAAGCGCTTGGCAAAGGCGCGGGCCGCCGCGCGCCGCGACTCCTCCCCCACCGCCGCGGCGCCGAGCGCGGGTAGCCAGCAGAGCAGGAGGAAGGCGACGCCGCCGACGGCGAGCGCGATCGCCAGGTACTCGAGGCCGCGGGCGACGCCGTAGGCGACCTCGGTCACCTTGCCGTTGCCGGCACCGCCGATCAGTTCGCCGACGGTCTCGGTCGGTGCCTTCCCCGCTTTGCCGATCGAGAAGACATAGCCGCTGGAGACGATGTGGCCGTCGGCGGAGACGACGCGGTAGGTGGCGGTGTAGGAGCCGTCGGGGAGGCCCGGCTTCAGGTGGACGCCGAGCTTCGGCCCGTCGCCGTCGGGGTGGAAGGCGTCACCCTCGTCTACCCGTTCGCCCGCCGCGTCGTAGACACGCACGGCGCCGAAGTTGCCCTCGACCGCCTCGTCGAATTCGAAGACGACGGCGGTCGGCTCCGCCTTCACCACCGCGCCCTGCGGCGGGCTGGTCCCTTCCAGGCGCGCGTGGGCCGACGCCGCTGCCGGAAGCAGCAGCGCGACGAGGCACGCGAGGATCGCTGGAAGGGACCGGCGCATCTACCAGGCCTCCGCCTCGCGCTCCTTCGGCCCGGGACGCTCGTCGGCGCCGTCGTCGTCCCCGCTTCCTCGCCGTCGTCGAAGCCACAGGACGAGCGCGGCGCCACCGAGGACGATCACGATCGCGGCGACGATGAACGGCAGCTTCGAGGTGCCGGTGCTGCCGACCCACCAGAGCGTCCCGTGGAGGGTGGCTTTCTTCCCTTCCACTTCCAGCGGAATTTCGTAGGTGAAGATCTTCGTTTTCTGGGACTTGTCCTTGACCTGCGGCGGCAGCTGGTTGGCGATCATCCAGTGCATCCGATGGTCGTGCCAGATGAAGGTCCCGGAGTCGTCGACCGTCTTCCAGACCGGCGCCGCCTTGGAGTCAGCGCGCGGTGGCACGGTCACGTCGGTCTCGAAGCGGCTGTCGTTCAGGTAGTAGGCGGGCGAGAGTTCGTTGACCTGCACGGTCCCGTCTTTCTCGATCCGCGCGTAGGGCTCGTCGCCGTAGCCGTCGATGACGACTTCGTGGCCCTTCATGTCCTTCAACTGCAGGTAGCTGTCGTAGTCGAGCACTTCGATCGAGACCCCGCTCGGCAGCGGCGGCTGGATCGAATTGATTTCCGACCGGAAGTTCGGGTTGCCCCCGTGCGCGAGGGCCTGGGCGGGTGCCAGTGACAGCGCCGACACGAGGGCGAGCGCGGCGACCAGCAGCGCCCGGATGGCACTCCTCATCGTTTTCTCCTTGCATTGCGATCTGGCGCGCGCCGAACCGCGTAGGTGCGTGCTCGGGCGCTAAGGGGTGTGGAGCGCGAGCGGTGGCGCGCGGCCTGCGGCGGCGCCCGCCAACGGCAGGAGCCGCGGGAGCGCGAGGCGACGGGGGCGCAGGACGGGCGCCGGGCGCCCGTAGGAGATCTTGGGACGACAGTGGCGCGCGGCGGCCCAGCGGATCGCGGCGCGCGCTCCGCGCAGGGCGGCGGCGACCACGAGCCCGCAGGCGAGCGACAGGGGCACCGCCCACCAGCCGCCGTCGCCGAAGACGCCCGCGAAGCCGCCGGGGTGGCCGCTGGAGAGCATGCCCTCGAGCAGCTCCTGGCACGAGTAGAGCGCCAGCAGCGAGGCGCCGATGGTGAGCGCCAGGCCGAGGAAGCCGCGCCAAGGCGACGCGCGCCTCGTGGCGGCCGGGGCGCCCTCCACGCCCTCACGCCAGGCGCTCGCCAGCCGGGCGACGAAGAGGCCGACGAGGATCGCGACCGACATCGCGATCGGCGCGGCCAGCGCGCTCAGGTACTTATGGCCCTCCTTCTCCAGCTCCTGCCCGGTCCCGCCGCCGAAGGCGAGCAGGTAGCGCAGCTGGTGGACCGTCAGGACCGCGGCCGGCATCAGTGCCGCGGCCCGCAGGCGCGGCGACAGGAGCGTGTCTATGCGACTTGACACCGCCCCTAACCCTATGGTCTGGGCACAGTCGCCACTTTCCGAAGGAGAAGCGGAATGATCACCAAGCTCGATTTCGTCGGCATCCCGTCCACCGACGCCGATCGCTCGCGGGCGTTCTACGTCGACACGCTCGGCCTACGTCCCGACCCCAAGGGCCAGTACGAGTTCTGGGTGGGGGACACCTGCTTCGGCATCTGGGAGCCAGGCAGGATGGGCTTCGAGTTCGCGCCCCAGAAAAACGCCCATCCGGCCCTGCACGTCGACGACGTCGCCGCCGCCCGCGCGGAGCTGGAGGCCAAAGGCGTCGAGTTCCTCGGCGAGACCCTCGACACCGGCGTCTGCCACATGGCGCTCTTCACCGATCCCGACGGCAACGACCTGATGCTCCACCACCGCTACGCCCCGATTGGAGAGACGGGCAACGAGAACGCGACGCCGTAGAAGTCGGTCGGCGGCCTGGACAATGGACGCAAGGGGTGTCGGCGGGTGAAGTTCCTGGCAGAAGCGTGACGAACCCTCGGACTCCCCGACGAAACCCTCCCGTCCTAGGACTGCCGCGGCCCCTCCGAAGAACGCTAGCCCTGGGTCGCGTTCGCGACCGGGCGGATCTCCTTCGGCAGCATGAAGCGGACGTCCTCGTGGACGGTCCGCAGCTCGCCCACGTCCTCGGCGCCGCGGTCGCGGAAGAAGGCGACGAGGCTCTCGACCAGCTCCTCGGGGGCGCTGGCGCCGGAGGTGATGCCGACCGTCTCGACGCCCTCCAACCACTCATCGCGCACCTGGGTGTGGTTGTCGATCAGCCAGGAGTCGGCGCCGTGTTCGCGGGCGACCTCGACCAGGCGGTTGGAGTTCGAGCTGTTGGTCGAGCCGATCACCAGCACCAGGTCGCACTCGGTCGCCAGCTGCTTGACCGCGATCTGGCGGTTGGTGGTGGCGTAACAGATGTCGTCGGACTTGCTGGAGACGATCGCCGGGAACCGCGAGCGCAGGGCGGCGATCGTCTCGGCGGTCTCGTCGACCGACAGCGTCGTCTGGGTGATGAAAGCGACCTTGTCGGGATCCGGGACGTCGAGCGAGGCGACTTCCTCGGCGGTTTCGATCAGCGCGATCGAGCCGGGGGCCTCCCCCATCGTGCCTTCGACCTCCTCGTGGCCGGCGTGACCGATCATCACCATCGTGTAGCCCTGGGCGGCGAAGCGACGGGCGGAGACGTGGACCTTGGTCACCAGCGGGCAGGTGGCGTCGATCGTCCGCAGGCTGTGGGCGGCGGCGTTCTCGTGGACCGCCGGGGAGACGCCGTGGGCGGAGAAGACGACGATCGCGCCCTCCGGCACTTCGCTCTCGCGGTCGACGAAGATCGCGCCCCGCTGGGAGAGCTGCTCGACCACGTGTTTGTTGTGGACGATCTCTTTGCGGACGTAGACGGGGGCGCCGTGGACCTCGAGCGCGCGCTCGACGGTCTGGACGGCGCGGTCGACCCCGGCGCAGTAGCCGCGGGGGGCGGCGAGCAGGACCTTGCGCGGGCCGGAGATTGCGGTGCTTGGCATGTATCCAGGGTACCGATAGCCTGCCCTGGGATGAGCACGCAGGGACGCCACCTCGACCGACTGACGGCTGTCGACGCCTCGTTCTTGGCGAACGAGAGCACGACGAGCCATATGCACGTCGGCGCGATCCTGATCTTCGAGGGGCCGCCGCCGCGCTACGTGGACCTGGTCGAGCACGTCCGCGGGCGCCTCAGCCTGGTGCCGCGCTTCCGCCAGAAGCTCGTCGTGCCGCCGATGGAGACCGGCCGGCCGCTCTGGGCCGACGACGTCAACTTCAACCTCAGCTACCACATCCGCCACACCGCGCTGCCCGAGCCGGGCGGCGAGGACCAGCTGAAACGGCTGACCGGGCGGGTCTTCTCCCAGCAGCTGGACCGCTCCAAGCCGCTCTGGGAGCTGTGGCTGGTGCAGGGCCTGGAGCGCGACCGCTTCGCGATCCTGACCAAGACCCATCACGCGATGGTCGACGGCATCAGCGGCGTCGACATCGGGACCGTGCTCTTCGACCTCGAGCCGGTGCCCGCCCCCGCCGCGGTGGAGGACGACTGGGTGCCGCAGAAGCCCCCCTCGACGGCCGAGCTGGTCGGGCGCGGGCTCGGCGACGCGATCGCGCTGCCGGTCAGGGCGGCGGAGAAGGCGGTCGAGGCGATCCGCCACCCAGAGGGCGCGGCGCGCAAGGCGGTCGAAGCCCTGGAGGCCCTGAGCGCGGTGGTCAGCCAGTTCGCCGACCCGGCCCCGGACGTGCCGCTGAACGTCGAGATCGGGCCGCACCGCCGCTACGTCTGGGCGCGCTCGGAGCTGGCGACCTTCAAGCGGATCAAGGACGGCCTCGGCGGCTCCGTCAACGACGTGGTGCTGGCGGCCGTGACCGGCGCGGTCCGCAACTGGCTCCACAGCCGCGGCGTGCGGACCGAGGGGCTGGAGCTGCGGGCCCTGGTGCCGGTGTCGATCCGCGCCGAGGACGAGCACGGCAATCTCGGCAACCGGATCACGCTGATGCGCGGCCCCCTCCCGGTCTACATCGAGGATCCGGTGCGGCGCCTCCACGTGATCAGCGAGGAGATGGCGGGGCTGAAGGAATCCAAACAGGCCCTGGGCGCGGAAATGATCTCCCGCTTCAACGACTTCGCGCCGCCGACCCTCCTCGCCCAGGCCTCGCGCCTCAACTTCTCCACCCGCCTCTTCAACCTCCTGGTCACCAACGTGCCGGGCCCGCAGATCCCCCTCTACGTCCTGGGACGCGAACTCGAAGAGGTCTTCCCGGTCGCCTTCCTCCCCCAGAACCACGCCCTGGCGATCGCGATCATGAGCTACAACGGCAAGATCGGCTTCGGCCTGCTCGCCGACTACGACTCGATGGAGGACATCAACCTCCTCGGCGAGGGGATCAACGAGGCGCTCGAGGAGCTCCTCGCCGCCGCCGGCGAGTCCGCCGCCGCGGCGTAGGACCTAGGCAAGGGACGCAAGGGCTTTCGGCGAGCACGGCCGTCTCGGCCACGGCCCTGGCTGGCTGTGGCCGTGGCCGAGACGGCCGGGGGATGTGAGGAGTGTCGGGGAGCCTCCGGGGCGTGCGCCGGGGGCGCGTCACGGGAGGATCGACGGAACGGTCACCGGTGTCCCACGAGAGCGTCACGGGACTCGCAAGTCGTGACGGAGAGCGTGGGAAGTCCACGCTTCCGTGCGTGTTGGACAACAGTCAATTCGTCGCTGCGTGCATTGACCCCCCTATAGGGGCCCTAATACACGCAGCGCGTTCTCGGGCCCCTTTTCGAGGCCCGGAAACAGACAGAAGATGCTCGGAAGGGTGACGTTCCCGGCATCTCCGTCACGGAACTCGGGCAGGTGTGGCTTCTCTCGCACGGACCCCTCACGTCCTGGGCGTCTCATGGCGGTCACAGCCAGCCAGGACCGCCATGAGACGCCCAGGACGCGGCTAGGACTGCCGGGCCCGCCCAGAAGCCCGGACGCCCAGCCGAGCCGGCGCCCCGGGTACCCTTTCCGGATGGCTCTCCTTCTCGTCCTGCTGTTCATCATCGTCCCGATCGCCGAGCTCTACGTGATCATCCAGGTGGGTGGGTTGATCGGTGTCGGGCCGACCTTGTTGCTGCTCCTGCTCGATGCGGTCATCGGGTCCTGGCTGCTGAAGCGCGAGGGGCGGGCGGCGTGGGGGCGCTTCAACCAGGCGCTGGCGGAGAAACGCATCCCGGGCAAGGAGGTCGCCGACGGCTTCCTGATCATCCTCGGCGGCGCCCTGCTGATCGCGCCGGGGTTCATCACCGACATCTTCGGCATCCTCTTCCTGCTGCCGCCGACCCGCGCCGTCGCCCGGCGGGTCCTTCGCCGCTTCGCGATCGGCCGGGTGACCGTGGCCGGCTTCCCCGCGGGCGCGGCGATGGGCGGCTTCGGCAGCGCCGCGGGTCGCCGCTCCGCGAACCGCTCCTACGACTACGACGTCGACGCCGAAGAGGTCTCCGAGGACGCCGAGGTCGACCACCGACTGCCGCCTTCGTCGGACAAGTAGTGGAGACGGAGGCGCCCGCCGCCGAGGTCTGGTCGCTGCTCGCCGAGCCGACGCGGTGGCACGAGTGGTCCCCCTACGTCCGTGGCGCCGAAGGCCTCGGTGAGCCCGAGGTCCAGGCGGGCGCGACCGGGAAGGTCCTCCTCCTCGGAGGCGTGCGACTCGACGCCGAGATCCTCGAGGTCGTCCCTGGCCGCTCGTGGACCTGGCGGCTCGGCGGCCTGCACGTGCGCCACGAGGTCGAGTCGACCTCCCGCGGCACGCGCCTCTCGATGACGCCGGCGGGATCGGGCCCGCTCTGGGGCCCCACCGCCCTCCTCTACCGCCTCCCCACCGGCCTGATCGAGCGCAACATCGCCCGGGTCGCGGAGCGGAGCTAGCCGACCACCCAGGCTTTCGCCTCGTCGACATCGTCGATGCCGAACAGCTTGACGTCCACCGGGACTAGCTTCGCGAGAGCCGGAAAAGCGGCCCGGTAGACGAAGTTGGCGTCGGCGGCGACCGCCACCCGGCGCCAGTCATTGCTGTGGCCGAGGTCGAGCT
The DNA here is from genome assembly GCA_965200635.1 of Solirubrobacterales bacterium. GTDB lineage: Bacteria > Actinomycetota > Thermoleophilia > Solirubrobacterales > 70-9 > VAYN01. Next base: position 215,506 of record OZ241364.1, read on the forward strand.
CGGGGTCGTTCCGAAGGTCTTCGAAGCGCGCTTTCAGCGTCCCCAGGTCAAAGCCCTTGTCGGCCGCCAGCAGCAGCCGCACGTCACCCGCCCCGGCCGCCTGGCGCAGCGCCGGCGACAGCACGTCCTTGTAGTCGGCATCGGTCAGCTCGTCGGAAACCCGGAACCCGATCGTCCCGGCAGGCATATCGGCGATCGGCGTGATCAAGGGGAAGGCGGAGCGCTCAGAAGCCGAGGGCGAACTTGGCGTCCTCGGTCATCATTTCCGGGGACCAGGCGGGGTCGAAGACCATCTTCGGGTGGACCGCCGAGACGCCGGGGAGATCGCCGACGAACTCCCTCATCTGCTCGGAGACCTGGGGGCCGATCGGGCAGGCGGGGGTGGTCAGGGTGAAGGTGACGTAGACGTCTTCTTTCTCGATCGCGACGTCGTAGACCAGGCCTAGCGAGACGAAGTCGAGGCCGAGCTCGGGGTCGATGACCTCCTCGAGCGCCTCGTAGACGTCTTCCTCGGTGGGCGTTTCGGAATGAGCGACGGGCGCGTCGGCGCTCGGGGCGGGCGCCTCGGTGGAGGTCGGTGCCTCGGCGGCGGGCTGCTCGGTCGCGATGGGCTGCTCTTGATCGGCCATGCCCAGATGGTACCCGGGTCAGGCTTTCGGCCCCGGCGCGAGCGGCGCGGACGGTGGGTCCTCGGCGTCCGGCCGCAGGGAGAGCTGCCAGTAGCCGACGTCGCGCCAGGCGCCTTCCTTCCAGCCGATGTCCCGGAGGGTGCCGATCGGCTCGAAGCCCATGCTCTCGTGCAGGCCGATGCTGGCCGGGTTCGGCAGCGTCACCCCGGCGACCGCGATGCGGAAGCCCTGGGCGCACAGGCGCTCGAAGAGCTCGACGTAGAGCGCGCGGCCGATGCCCTTGCCGTGGTTGGCGCCGTCGATGTAGACGGAGACCTCGACCGACCAGTCGTAGGCGGCGCGCTCGGCCCAGCGACAGGCGTAGGCATAACCGACGACCTCCTCGCCCTCCTCGGCGACGAGGAACTGGTGCGTGGCGGAGTACTTCTCGATCCGGCGGGCGAACTCGGCGGCGTCGGGCGGCACCAGCTCGAAGGAGATCGAGGTCGATTCGACGCTCGGCGCGTAGATCGCCGCGCAGGCGGCGGCGTCGCGGGCGGGATCGGCGGGTCGGATCGTCATCGAGAGGCCGCCCACAATAGGCTGCCCGGCGATGAGCAGGGACGCAGACCGGGTAATTCGCCGCTCGATCGGCATCGTCTTCACCGACGGCGGCCTGCTCACCCTGAGCGGGACGGCGCCGACCCAGGGCGGTCACGGCGACGAGCCACTGCTGGCGGTCCTCTGCGACCCCGACGCGGCGCCGATCGCCTTCGAAGAGGCGCTGCTCTCGACCGAATACGACGAGATGGGCGTGCAGCGGCGGGCGACGCTGGAGCTGTGGCTCGACCCCGAGGAAGGGCGGCCGATCCGCGGTGGCGGCACCCTGATCAGCGCGGTCGAGGTCGAGATGGACGGGCTGCATACGCGGATCGCCTTCTTCCGCTGGTCGATCGAGGGCCGCGAGGGGCTCGGCCACTACGAGATCGCGCGGGCCCGTGGCTGAGGGCGGCGGCGCGATCGAGGCGGTCGTCTCGGACTTCGGCGGGGTGCTGACCACGCCGCTGATGAACTCCTTCCTGGCCCTGCAGGACGCCCACGGGGTCGCCGCCGAGGACTTCGGCAAGGCGATGCGCGCGGCGGCCGAGGCGGGCGACGGCGAGAACCCGTTGTTCAAGCTCGAGCGCGGCGACGTCACCGAAGCGCAGTTCCTCGAGATGCTGCGCGACGGCCTCGAGCCGCTGCTCGGCCACCGTCCGGAGCTGCACCGCTTCAGCGAGATCTTCTTCGAGGCGCTCGACCCCAATGAGCCGATGATCGACCTGATGCGCGAGTGCAAGGCGAGCGGCCGGCGGATGGCGATGCTCACCAACAACGTGCAGGAGTGGGAGCCGCTCTGGCGCACGATGCTGCCGGTCGACGAGATCTTCGAGGCGGTGATCGACTCCGGCTTCGTCGGCTACCGCAAGCCCGAACGCCAGATCTATGAGATCACGTTGGAGCGACTCGGGCTGCCCGCGTCGGCGTGCCTCTTCGTCGACGACATGGAGGTCAACTGCGAGGCCGCGCGGGAGCTCGGCTTCACCGCGGTGCAGTACCGGGAGGCGGACCAGGCGATCGCCGAGGTCCGCGCCGCGCTCGCCGCCTAACCCTGCTCGGCGGGCTCCGGGACCGGCAGCTTGGGGCGCTCGCGCCAGCGGCGGGCGAACGGCAACCGCCAGCTGTGCGGGGCGATCAGGCCGCCGATCTCCGACGGGCCCCATGATCCCGGTGGGTACGGCTTGACCGCCGGCGGATCCTGCAACAGCGGTTCGGCGACTTCCCAGAGGCGCTCCATGTCGCGGGCGCTGGTGAAGAGGGTGCGGTCGCCCGCCATCGCATCGCGGATCAGCCGCTCGTAGGCCTCCAGGGTGTCGTCGCGATAGTCGGTTTCCTCGAGTGAGAACTGCATGCTCGCCTTGTCGAGGACCATCCCCATCCCCGGCCGCTTGCCGTAGAAGGAGAGCGAGACCCGCGAGGATTCATCGAGGTCGAAGGTGAGGTGGTCGGGCCCGTAGCGGCCGACGCGGGAGTGGGCCGGGAACATCGACTGCGGCGGCTCGCGGAAGGCGACCGAGATGATCCGCGCCCCTTCCCCCATCCGCTTGCCGGTCCGCAGGTAGAACGGCACGCCGCTCCAGCGCCAGTTGTCGAGTTCGCATTTGAGCGCGACGAAGGTCTCGGTGCTGGAGTCGCGAGCCACTCCCGGTTCGTCCTTGTAGCCCTCGTACTGACCGCGGACAACCTGGGCGGGATCGAGCGGCATCAGGCTGCGGAAGACCTTGTTCTTCTCCTCGGTGATCGGCAGCGAGGCGAGCGCGGTCGGCGGCTCCATCGCGACGAACGCGAGGATCTGCATCAGGTGCGTGACGACCATGTCACGGAACGCGCCCGTGGTCTCGTAGAACTTGGCCCGCGAGCCGACCCCGAGGGTCTCCGGCACGTCGATCTGGATGTGGTCGATGTGGTCGCGGTTCCAGATCGGCTCGAAGAGGCCGTTGGCGAAGCGCAGCGCGAGGATGTTCTGCGCCGCCTCCTTGCCGAGGAAGTGGTCGATGCGGAAGATCTGCTCCTCGCGCAGCACCCGATGGAGCGTGTCGTTCAGTTCCTGCGCGCTCTTCAGATCGGTCCCGAAAGGCTTCTCCATGATCACCTTCGCGTCCTCGGTGAGCCCCGCGTCGGCGAGCGTGTGGATCACTTCGGTGGCGGCCCCGGGCGGCACGCTGAGGTAGTGCAGGAGGTGGGTGCCGGAGCCGAGCAGCTCGACCTCATGATCGACCGCGGCCTTCAGCTTCTCGGGGCCGTCCCCGACCGGGATGTAGACGATCCGTCGGGCGAATTCTCTCCACTCCTCCTCGGAGAACTTGTGGCGCCCGAACTCCTCACAGGCCTCGTGTACGAGCTCCCGGAACTCCTCGTTGCCGATCTCCTCGATCGAGGTCCCGAGCACCCGGAATTCAGGCATCAGCTCCGACTGGAACAGCCGCAGCATCCCCGGCAGCAGCTTCCGCTTGGCCAGGTCCCCGGTGGCCCCGAAGATGACGATCAGGTAAGGCGGCAGCGGCTGGACGACACGCGCGTCCATTTCTTCGGTGATGTGCTGCTGACTCTCCCGATGGGTCGTGGGCACACCCGTGTGATCGCCGCCTGCCATGCGCCCAGACTAGCTATCCGGATACCGGAGTCGTGACCGTGTTGTTGGCGTGTCGCGCGAGCTCAGATAGATTGCGCCGCTTCTTGGACAACGACCGCGCCGTCAACGCAGCGAACGCCCCCACGGACTGGAGCGGCCACGTGATCGTCTGCGGTCTGGAGGGGGTCGGCCTGCGCACCGTCGAGCAGCTGCGCTCCGCCGGGGTCGCGGTGGTCGTCGTCGACGACGATCCGGCGGCGCCCCACGCGGCCACCGTCGAGGGCTGGGGATGTACCCGCATCGCCGCCGCCGGAGGCCTCGAAGCCCAGCTGCGGCTCGCCGGCCTCGCCGGCGCGCGGGCCGTCGTCTGCACCAGCGACAGCGACCTGCGCAACGTCGAGACGGCGCTCCTGGCGCGGGACCTGCGCGCCGACATCGACGTCGTCGCCCACCTCGACAACCCGACCGTCGGGCGCGCGGTGGAAGAGGCGACGGGCGCGGGGTCGGCGCTCGACGTGGCGGGGCTCTTCGCGCCCGCGGTGATCGATGCCTGCATGTACCGCAGTACCCATGACGTGGTGTTGGGCGACGAGCACTTCGTCGCCGCGGAGGTCGGCGTCGGCGGCGCCGGGACGCTGCGCGAGCTGTTCGGCGACCTCGTCCCGGTCGGCGTGGTGCGGCCGGACGGCGATCTCGTCGTCTGCCCGGGCCGGGATCTCGGCGTCGCCCCCGGCGACCGGGTGACGCTGCTCGGCAAGCCCGAGGAACTCGAGGCGGCCGAGCTCTCCCATGCCGCCGAGCCCGAGCGGGCGCCCGATCGGGGCGGGTCGCTGCGTCGATTCCTCCGTCGGACCAGCAGGACGCTCGCCAAGGGGACCGACCGCGCGGTGTGGATCACGCTGGTCCTGGCGTTGGCGATGCTGGTGATCTCGACGATCGTCCTGAGCCTCACCTACCACCAGGAGGACGGCAGCCACCTTTCCCTGAGCCAGGCGATCTACTTCACGACCGAGACCTTCGCCACGGTCGGCTTCGGCGACTTCTCCTTCGCCCATCAGTCGACCGCGCTGCAGGTCTTCGGCATCCTCCTGATCGTCGCCGGGGTGACCCTCAGCACCGTGATCCTGGCCCTGATCACCAACGCCCTGGTCAGCCGGCGGATCGAGCAGTCGCTCGGCCAGGGGAGCATCCGGGGGATGGACGGGCACGTCGTCCTCGTCGGCCTCGGTGCGGTCGGCCTGCGGGTGCTGGAGGGGCTGAGGGCACAGGGCCGCGACGTGGTCGTGGTCGAGCGCGACGAGTCGAACCGCTACGTCCAGCAGGCCCGCGGCCTCGGTGCACCGGTCGTCCACGGAGACGCCACCCTGGGAGGGACGCTGCGCTCGGTCAACCTGGCGCAGGCGGGCGCCGTGGCGATTCTCACCAGCGACGACCTCGTCAACCTGGAGACGGGGCTCGCGGTCCGCGACGAGCTCGCGGCCCGGTTCGCCGAGGTCCCGGTCGTCCTCCGCGTCTTTGACCGCGCCCTCGGCAGCCGGCTCCAGCAGACCTTCCACTTCAACCACGTCTGGTCGACCGGGGCGCTCGCCTCGCCCTGGTTCGTCGGCGCCGTCCTCGGCCTCGAGATCCTCGCCACCTTCTACGTCCGCAACCAGCCCTTCCTCGTCGCCCGCCTGGAGGTCGAAGAGGGCGGCGGCCTGGCGGGCCTCGCGATGCGGGACATCGGCGCCCGCATCCGCGTCGTCGCGATCGCCCGTGACGACGGGGCCGAGCTCGAGTACCCGCCGCGCCGAGACACCCGCCTCGGGGCCGGCGACCGGGCTTACCTCCTCGGGCCGTATGAGGAGCTACTGCGGGTGCTGGGGCGCGAACGGGCGGTTGATACGCGGTAGTGGCAGTCCTAGGGGAGTCCTGGGCGTCTCATGGCGGTCCTGGCTGGCTGTGACCGCCATGAGACGCCCAGGACGTGAGGGGTTCGTGTGATTGCCGGCAGGGGCGCGGGCGGAAGAGGGCCCGGAAACGCGTAGTCGACTTTGACCACACCCTGGTGTGGTCAAAGTCGACAGCGCGTAAGTCGGTTTGTCCAACACGCACGGAAGCGTGGACTTCCCACGCTCTCCGTCACGTGACGCGCCCGCTGCGCACGCCGGGGCTTCCCGACACTCCCCCCATCCCCCGGCCGTCTCGGCCACGGCCACAGCCAGCCAGGGCCGTGGCCGAGACGGCCGGGCTCGCCGACAACCCTTGCGTCCCTTTGCTCCGGGCGCCAGCTTCCCGAGGCAGCAGGCCCCCGGGCTCGAGGCCCTTCTTAGTTGTCGCTTCCCGCCCGGTCCCAGATGTAGAGCTCGACGGCCTCGACCGCGAGTGCCATCAGGCGGGGCGGGGAGAGCAGGCCGAGGACCAGCTCGAGGGCGTCGTCCTCGGTGACGCCGGCGTCGACGGCCTCCTCGCCGCGAAAGCCGGCGGCGAGCTTGAGGGCCTCGCGGCGGTTCTCGCCGAGGGAGCCGAAGGCGCCCATCAGGAAGTCGCGGTTGGGGACCGGCTGGCCGACCTCGAGGGAGCCGTGCCAGGCGGCGAGCATCGAGAGGTCGTGCTCGTCGAGCTCGGCGATCGCCTTGGCGTAGTGGAGCTCGAGCTCGGAGTCGGGGATCTCGTCGACCCAGGCGCGCACCGCCTCACCGAGGAGCTGACGACGGGCCTCACGGCCGATCGAGTCGGAGATGGCGCGGATGGCGTCGGCTGGATCTACGAAGCAGAGGGACATGCGATGAGGCAAATTTAGGGGGGTCGGGGGACGGTAAAACGTCACTGGGAATGCGGTGTTTGCGGAGTGGAGGGCGGAGTGAGGGACGCCGTGAGGCGCGGTGGGTCCCGTGGGCATCCGCGAGAGGGTGCGCCGCTGCTCTACATAGTCTGGACGGGTGCCACTGAAACTGATCCTCGGACCCCCCAACTCGGGCCGCGCGGGCGCCGTCCGGCGTCGCTACCTCGAGGCGCTGGAGCGCGACCCGGTGCTGGTGGTGCCGACGATCGACGACGTCTTCGCCTTCGAGCGCGAGCTCTGCGCTCCCCAACCCGGGCGGGGCGCCGCACTGGGCGGCACCGTGCTCACCTTCGGCGCCCTCTTTGGCCAGATCGCCACCGTCGCGGGCCGCCCGCCCGGCGCCGTCCTCTCCCCCGCCCAGCGCCGCCGCTGCGTCGAGGTGGCGGTCGAGGAGCTGTCCCCGCGCCTCGGGCCGCTGCGCCGCTCCGCCGGGCGCCCCGGCTTCGCCGCCGCCTTCGCGCGCCTGCTCGACGAGCTGCAGGCGGCCGGGGTCGTACCGCTCGATGTCGAGGCGAGCGCCGGGACCCTGGAGGGCTCCGCCTACCTCGCCGACGTCGCCACGCTCTTCGCCGGCTACGAGGCGGCGCGGGAGCGCAGCGGCCGCCTCGACCCCGCCGGGATCGCCCGCGAGGCGACCGCCCTCCTGCGCTCCGACCCCGGCCCGTGGGCCGGCCGCCCGGTCTTCTTATACGGGCTCGACGATCTCACCCCGGCGCAGTTCGACCTCGTCGGCGCGCTCACCGCCCACACCGAGGTCACGATCGCGGTGCCGTTCGAGCCCGGCAACGAGGCGCTCGCCGCCCGCGCCGATCTGCTCGACCAGCTGAGCGCGCTGGGGCCGGTCGACGAAGAGATCCTCCCCGCCGACCCGGCCAACACCGAGAGCGCCCAGCTGTATGAGCTCGCCCGCGGCTTCGGCCTCCCGGGCACGCGGCCGGAGCCCCTCCCCGAGTCCTCGGACCTGACCCTGCTGCGCTCCGCCGGGACCCGGGCGGAGGCCGAAGCGATCGCCGCCGAGGCGTCGCGTCTGATCCACGCGGGAGCCGTCCCCGACGAGATCGCGGTCGCCCTCCGCGACCCCGGTCGCCGCGGCCCCGAGGTCGAAGCGGCGCTGGAGGCGAACGGGATCGCCGCCGCGCTGGAGGCCGAGGTACCGGTCGCCTCGACCTCGGTCGGCGGCGCCGTCGTCGCCCTGCTCGAGACCGCCTTCGGCACCGGCCGCGCCGCCGACCTGCTGCGCTACCTGCGGGGGCCGTCGGGCTTCTCCCCCGGCCGGGTCGACTGGCTGGAGCGGGCGATCCGCCGCGACCGCATCGCCGATGCCGAGACGGCCCTGGCCCGCTGGCGGGGAGAGGAGGGCGAGGATCCACGCGACCTCCAGCGCCTGCACGGGGCGGCCGCCGAATCCCCCGCCGCGCTCTGTGCCGCGGTCGGCGCGCTGGCCGCGACGATGGCCTCGCGCCCCTTCCGGACCGGCGAGGACGGGCCGCGGCTCGGCCCCGGCGACGGCCTGGAGCTGCGCGCCGCCGGGGCGATCGCCGCGGCGCTCGGGGACCTCGCCGCGCTCGGCCCGCTCGCGCCGGCGCCGGAGAAACTCGCCGAGACCGTCGCCGCGCTCGACTTCCGCGTCTGGCGCGGGCCGGTCGAGGGGCGCGTGCGGATCGCCAGCCCCTACCGCCTGCGCGCCGCCCGCTTTGACCACGTCCTGGTCGGCTCGCTGCAGGACGGCGAGTTCCCGCGCCGCGACCGCGGCGGCGATCCGTTCCTCTCCGAGGCCCAGCGCGAGCGACTAGGCCTCGATGCCCGCCAGGACACCGAAGCCGAGGAGCGTTATCTGTTCGGCGTCTGCCTGGCGCTGCCACGCCGTCGCCTCTTTCTCTCCTACCGCGACAGCGACGAGAACGGGGCCGCGGAGTCGCGCTCCCCGCTCCTGGAGGACGTTCGCGCGCTGATCGCCCCGCCACCGGCCGAGGACGGCGAGGCCGACCCGGTCGAGGCGGCGATCACGCGGGAGCGTGGGCTCGCCGACGTAGTCGCCCCGCTCGCCGAAGCGGCGTCGGTCGACGAGCTCGCGCGCGCGCTCGCCGCCCACGGCCCGAGGGCCGAGCCGCGCGCGCTGCTCGCCGCGGTCGGGATCGGGGAGGGCTCCTCCGGCCTGGTCGCCTCGCTCGAGGATCGCCTGCGGCGCGCGCGGCGCGCGGAGTCCGCCTCGCGTGCTCCCGGGCCGCTCACCAACCCGGCGGTGCTTGCTTCGCTGGCCGCGGTCGAGGCCTACGGCGGCACCACCCTGGAGGGCTTCGACGAATGCTCCTACCGCTGGTTCGCGAGCCACGAGCTGGCGCCGGAGCCGCTCGACCCGGTGCCGGACCCGCTCGTCCAGGGCGGCCTGATCCACGCCGTGCTGGAGCGCCTCTACCGCGAGCGCCCCGGCGGCGACCCCCTCCCCCGCCCCGCGTCCCTGCCGCTCTGGATCGACCGCGGCCGGACGCTGCTCGCCGAGGAGCTGGCCGAGCGCGAAGTCGGCGGCCATCCGTCTGAGCGGGCGATGGCGCGGCGGGTCGAGCGGCTGCTGGAGCGTTATCTCGGAGAAGAGGCGGCCCGCGACACTGGCGGCTTCGAGCCGTGGCTGCTGGAGGCGCGCTTCGGCGCGCACGAGGAAGCCGAGCGGCCGACCCTCGACCTCGGCGGCTGGGGGCTCCACGGGGCGATCGACCGGGTCGACCGGGCGCCGGACGGCCGCGCGATCGTCCACGACTACAAGCTGGCCGCGAGCGTCACGCCACGCGACAAGTTCGAGGAGCGGGCGAAGCTGCAGCTGCCGCTTTACCTCCTGGCGGCGCAGACCCACTGGGGTGCCGAGCCGGTCGGCGGCATCTACCACCCGCTGCGCGGGACCTCGAACCGGCGGCCACGGGGACTGGTCGCGAAAAGCTCGGCGGGGGACCTCGCGGGCTACGACCTCTACCGGCCGGACGTGGTCGACGACGAGGCGCTCGACGAGATCCTGGAGACGACGCGCGAGCGCGGCGGCGCGATCGTCGCCCGCATCCGCGCCGGGGAGATTCGCCGCGACCCCGGGCCGCGCGAGGGCCTGCGGGGCCACGACGTCTGCCCGACCTGGTGCTCGTTCGCGCCGATCTGCCGCCGCGACCGCGCTCCCTCCTACGTCGAGCAGGAAGAGAACGAAGCGAGCTGGGAACGGTGAGCGACCTCACCCCGAACGCGGAGGCGGCGGCGCCCGAGCGCACGCCGACGCCCGAGCAGGCGGCGGCGATCGAGGCCCGCGCCCACAACGTCCTGCTCGAAGCCGGCGCCGGATCGGGCAAGACCGGCGTCATGGTCGAGCGCTACGTCAGCCTCGTCGTCGACGAGGGCGTCCTCCCCGACGCCGTCCTCGCCTTCACCTTCACCGACAAGGCCGCCGCCGAGCTGCGCGCCCGGGTGCGCGCCGAGCTCGCCCGCCGCGCCACCGGAACGGGCGCCGCCGCGGGCCGCGCCACGACCCTGCTCTCGACGATCGGCGGCGCCTGGATCACCACCATCCACGGCTTCTGCAACCGCGTCCTCGCCGCCCACCCGGTCGCCGCGGGGGTCGACCCGGGCTTCCGCGTCCTCGACCAGCCCGAGGCCGAGCGCGCCGCCCGCGACGCCTTCGACACCGCGCTCGCCGAGTTCCTTGCCGGCGGCGAGCCCGAGCGCGAGGAGACCGTCGCCGCCTACGACCTCGAAGGCCTGCGAGGGGTCGTCGTCGCGATCCACGACGAGCTGCGCAGTCGCGGCGTCGCCAACCCGGCGCTCCCCGACCCGCCCGTCTCCGACCCCACCGAGTTGATCGCCCGCGCGATCGAGGCGGCCGGCGAATGCCTCGAGGAGCTGAAGGAGGGCGACGCCAAACGCGCCGTCCTCGAGGAGGCCCTCGCCCGCCTGACCCAGCCCGGCCCGCCGCCATCACTGGAGGAGCTGGAAGCGCTCCGGCCCGGCGGCACCGCCAAAGCGCTGGCGCTCTTCCGCGAAGCCCTGGGCGACGCGATCTCCAGCACCGCCGAGGCGGGCGAGGGCGGTGTCGCCTACCGGCACCTGGCCGAGCTCCTGCGCCTCTACACGGTCGCCTTCGAGGCGGCCAAGGAACGCCGCGCCGGGATCGACTTCGAGGACCTCCAGATCCTCGCCGCCCGCCTGCTGGAGCGCGCCGAGATCGGCCAGGCCTACCGCGGTCGCTTCTCCCACCTGCTGGTCGACGAGTTCCAGGACACCAACCGCCTCCAGCTCCGCTTGATCGAGGCGCTCCAGGGCCCGAAGTCCCAACTCGTCGTCGTCGGCGACGAGCTGCAGTCGATCTACTCCTTCCGCCACGCCGACCTCGAAGTGTTCCGCCGCCGCCGCGAGCAGATCGACGCCGACCCGGGCGCCGAGCTGATGCGTCTGAGCGGCAACTTCCGCTCGCGCCCCGAGGTGATCGGTGCGGTCAACCTCTTCGGCGAGGCGCTCCTCGGCCGCACCTACAGCCCGCTGCGGGTAGGCGCGCCGCCCTCCTCCCCGGCCCCGCGCGGCACCGGCCCGGCGGTCGAGCTCCACCTCACCGCGCGCGACGGCTGGGACGGCGACGGCATCGACCTCGACCCGGCGATCGACGGCCGCACGCCGCTGAACTGCCTCGCCGAGGCGCGCGCGCTCGCGTCCCGCCTACGCGACCTCCACGACGCCGGGGTCGAGCGCGGCGCGATGGTCGTCCTCCTGCGCGCCTTCACCCACCTCGACGCCTACGAGGACTCGCTGACGCGGGCGGGCCTGCGCCCCTACGTGGTCGGCGGCCGCGGCTACTGGTCCCAGCAGCAGGTGGCCGATATCTGCGCTCTGCTGGCGACGATCGCGAACCCGCTCGACGACGAAGCTCTCTTCGGCGCCCTCGCCTCGCCGGCCTGCGCGGTCGCCCCGGACACGCTCTGGCTGCTGCGCGCCGCGGCGGGGCGCCGGCGGCACATCTGGCCGGCGCTGGAGCGGCTGGCGTTGCGGGACGACATCGTGCTCGACGCACCCGAGCGCCTCGCCGACATCCCCGCGGGCGAGCGCGAGCTGCTCGCCGAGTTCGCGACCCGGCTCGTGGGACTGCGGGCGCGGGCGCCGCGGCTCGGCCTCGCGGGTCTGATCGAGGCGGCGGTCACCGAGACCGGTTACGACCTGGCGACGCTGCTCCGGCCCGCGGGCGAGGCGCGCCTCGCCAACGTGCGCAAGCTGTCGCGCCTCGCGGCCGCCTACGAGGAGCGCGAGGGCCGCGACCTCCGCGGCCTGCTCGACTTCCTCGCCGCGCGCGCCGAGATCGACACCGAGGCCCAGGCCGCCACCGCCGCCGAGGGCCACGACGGCGTCCGCATCATGACCGTCCACAACGCCAAGGGCCTCGAGTTCGAGGTGGTCGCCGTCCCCGACCTCTCCCGCGGCCTCCTCTCCGGCGGGCGTCGCCCGGTCCTCGCCCTGGGCCGGGAGCAGCCGCCGCGAGTGGGCCTCCAATGGCGGCGCCTCGGCCGCGCGGCGGTGAACCTCTACGACTACGGCGAGCTGATCGAGGCCGGCGAGTCGCGCGACTCCGAGGAGGGCCTGCGCCTCTTCCACGTCGCTGCGACCCGCGCCCGCGAGCGCCTGATCCTCAGCGGGGTGGTCAAACCCGAGCCCGCAAGAGAGACGAAACCCGGCACCTCGGTGGTCGAGCGACTGGTCTATGCGCTGAGCGCGCCGCGTCCGGCGAAGGACGAAGGCGATGACGAGACCACGGATCCGCCCGCGGAGCTTGAGCTGATCCCGGTGCCCGCGCCCGAGCCGCGCCCCGGCCTCGACGAGACCTTTCCGTCCAGCGAGATCGCGGTCCACCTCAACCTGCCTTCGCCCGAGCGCGCCGCCGCGCTGCGCGACCTCCACCTCGACGCGATCGCCGATCGGGAGCTCGGAACCGGCACGCCGCCCCTGGTCGAGCGCAAGCCGCCCGTCGTCCCCAGCCGCCCGCTTTCCTACACCGCGATCTCGGCCTTCGAGGAATGCGCGTACCGCTTCTACATGGAGCGGGTGCTGGGACTGCCCTCCAGTGCCGACAGCGTCAAGGTGGTCGGCGGCGAGGGAGACGAGGGGCCGTCCGCGCGCGAGGAACGCAGCGCGCGCGGCGCCGCCGTCCATGCCCTCCTGGAGTGGTCTCAGGCGAACTACTGGCGCGAGCCCGACACCGACCTCGCCCGCCGCCACGCCCTCGCCGCCGGGCTCGAACTCGACGCGACGGGCGCCGCGGAACTGCTGGGTCCGGTCCGCGACTGGCTCGGCTCGCCGCTGCGCGAGGAGATCGCGGCGGCCTCGCGGATCCGGGCGGAGGTGCCGATCCTGCTCGGCGCGGGCGGCACCGTCCTGCGCGGCTCGATCGACCTCCTGGTCGAGCGCGACGGCGCCCCGCCCCTGGTCGTCGACTACAAGACCGACCGCCTGCGCGGCGAGGACCCGAGCGAGCGCGCCTCCCACTACGAAATCCAGCGCTCGATCTACGCGATGGCCGCGGCGGAGAGCCTCGGCGCGAGCGAGGTCGAGGTCGCCTACGTCTTCCTCGAGCGCGCCGACACCCCGGTCCGCACCCTCCTCACCGCCGCCGACATGGAGTCGGCCCGAACCCGCATCGCCTCGACCGTCGCCGCGATCAGCGCCGGCGACTTCGCTCCGGCCCCCGAACCCGACCGCACCTGGGACCTCTGCCGCGGCTGCCCCGCCCTCGGGCGCCTGTGTTCAGGACCACCCGAGCGCGCTGGGTGAGTTGACCGTGCCAGAGCACGGTGAAGTCACCCAGGAGCGATCAGGAACCGGCGGAGGAGTCCAATTTCGCGGCGAGGTCGTCCAAGTTGAGTTCCTTGAGACCCTCGCCTACGGCGTCGAGCTCACCGGCGCAGTAATCGACCAGGCCCTTGCCCTCTTTGCAGAGGTCGAGGGTCTCGCGGAGGCCCGCCTGGCCGGAGTCGAGGCGGTCGATGATCTCCTCGAGGCGCTCGACGGCCGCCTCATAGGAAGCGGGAGATCCGTCAGTCACGGTGATCTCCATCGGTTCTCGCGTCGACTCTGCCATCGGCGAAGCGGAGGCTAAACCGCTCCGCGGCGGCTACGGCGGCGGCCCCGGTCAGCGGCTCGCCGTCGGGGGTCTCGGCGAGGGCGTAGCCGCGCTCCAGGGTGCGCTCGGGATCGTGGGCGCGGAGGGCGACGGCGGCATTGCGGAGCGCCTCGCGGCGCCCGGCGACGGCACGGTCGGCGGCCGTGTCGAGGGCGACCTGCGCGCGGCGTCCCTCCTCGCCTGCCCGTTCGACCTGGCCGAGGGCCCGGCGGCGCGCGCGCTCGAGCACGAGGCCCGCGATCCGTCGCTGGGACGCCGTGCGGTCGGCGATCCCGCGTTCGGAGGCGGCCCGGATCTCACGCGTTTTCTGGTTCAGGATCGTGCGCTGGCGCTGCAACGCTCGTGCCGGGCCCCGCGCGAGGGCACCGAGGTGGCGGGCCCGTGCCGCGATCGCCCCGTCCGCCCCGCGCCGCAGCGCGCCCGCCATCCGCCGCACCTCAGCCCGCGCCGCGCCGCAGTCGAGCGGCACCGCCGCCTCGGCCGCGTGGGTCGGAGTCGAGCAGGAGATCGCGGCGACGTCGTCGATCAGAGTCGAGTCGCGCTCGTGCCCGACCGCGCTGATCACCGGCACCCGCAGCATCGCCACCGTCCGGCAGAGCGTCTCGTCGCAGAAGGCCCAGAGGTCGGCGAGGCTGCCGCCGCCGCGGGTGACGACGATCGCCTCGATCTCCGGCCGCGCCGCCAGGTCCTGCAGCGCCCGGGCGATCTTCGGCGCCGCGTGACGGTCCTGCACCGGGGCGAAGGCCCAGACCACGGTCCCACCCCAGCCGCGCCGCCCGAGCCCCGCCAACAGGTCGCGCCGCGCCGCGCCGCCTTCGGCGGTGACGACGCCGATCGTCTTCGGCAGCGCCGGTCGCGCGAGCTGCTTCTGCAGCTCGAAGAGACCCTCGGCCCGCAGCTGGACGCGGAGCGCCTCGAGGCGCGCCATCAAGTCCCCTTCGCCGGCCAGCCGCACGTGGGTGGCGCGGAAGCAGAAGCTCGGCGACGCGGTCCCGCCGCCGGGGTAGTAATCGGGCCCGCCGGCGATCACCACCTCGGCGCCGTCGCGCAGGGCGCCCTCGGGCAGGCCGAGCCGTTCGAGATCGTTCAGCCAGATCTGGCACGGGACCGCGCCGTCGCCGTCGCGAAGCTCGAAGTAGGCCTGGACCTTGCTGCGGCTGATCCCGGTGACCTCGCCGATCAGGAGCACCCGGGCGCGTTTGCGCATCTCCTCCTGGAGCACCTTGGCGTAGCGCCCGACCGCGAACGGACCGGGAAGGTCGGGACCGGGACGCGTAGCGGGTGAGAAGATTTCTGGCTGATCCACGAGATCAGCCTAGAGCCGTGACGGGACGCGGCCCAGACCGCGTCAGGCCGTCTCTTTCCAACGCTTGGCCCAAGCCTTCAGCTCGCCGATCGCCGGGCCGAGGGCTTCCCCGGTCGCGGTCAGCGAGTAGGTGACGCGCACCGGCGTCCCCGCTTCGACCTCGCGCTCGACCAGACCCTCGTCCTCGAGCTCACGCAGGCGCTGGGAGAGCAGCCGGTCAGACAGCCCCGGGACGGCCTTGCCGAGCTCGCCGTAGCGCATCGGCCGCTCGATCAGGGCACAGAGGATCGCCCCCGTCCAGCGCTTGCCGATCAGCTCGATCGCGGCGTGGAAGTTCGGGCACACTTCCCCGCAGGGAGCCTGCGTCGGGACAGCCTGCCGCGAGGGCTCGATCTGGGTCTGGGAGGCCAAATTCACGTCCATCGACCTTACTGAACGTAGTCCGTCGGCCGGCGGAATTCGGGCTCACCCGCATCTCCTCACCCTCAACACTTCAGTGATCACTTAAGTGTCGGCTATACCTTCGGCCGTGCCCAGCGACGCCGAGCTCCTCGACCGGACCTTCCACGCTCTCGCCGACTCCAGCCGACGTTCGATCGTCGTGCGCCTGAGCGAAGGACCGGCCTCCGTCAGCGAGCTGGCGGAGCCGCTGGAAATGTCGCTGTCGGCGGTCGTCCAGCACATCGAAGTGCTGCAGCGGAGCGGCATCGTGCGCTCGGAGAAGGTCGGCCGGGTGCGCACCTGCCA
This sequence comes from Solirubrobacterales bacterium, assembly GCA_965200635.1. Classification (GTDB taxonomy): domain Bacteria; phylum Actinomycetota; class Thermoleophilia; order Solirubrobacterales; family 70-9; genus VAYN01. The sequence continues at coordinate 231,295 of OZ241364.1, forward strand.
GCTCGAACCGGCGCCGATGCGCGCGGTCGAGCAGTGGATCGCCCGGCACCGCCAGGCCTGGGAGGGCCGCTTCGACCGGCTCGGCGACGTCCTCGCAGACATCTACGGAAAGGAATCATGAGCGTCACCCACGCCGACTTCACGATCGAGCGCCAGTACGACTGCACCCCCGCGCAGACCTTCAGCGCGTTCTCGGACCCGAAGCTGAAGGGCCGCTGGTTCGCGGTCCCGGAGAGCTTCGAGGATCGGGTCTGGGAGCTCGACTTCCGCGTCGGCGGCGGCGAGGTCAACCAGGGCGGCCCCGCCGGCGGCCCCGTCTACAGCTTCCGCAGCCGCTACCACGACATCGTCGCCGCGGAGCGGATCGTCTTCGCCTACGACCTGCTGCGCGACGACCGCCTGATGTCGACCTCGCTGACCACGATCCAGCTCTTCCCCGCCGAAGGCGGGACCCGCATGCTCTTCACCGAGCAAGGCGCGTTCTTCGACGGCCTCGACGACCCGGCCGAGCGCGAGCACGGCACGGGCAAGCTCCTCGACGCCCTCGGCGCCCAACTCGCCGCGAGCCCGACGCGATGACCTCGCTCAACCTGCACGAGCACCCCTTCGCCTCCTACTGCTGGAAGGCGCTGATCGCCCTCTACGAGCGCGACGTCCCCTTCACCCGCAACCAGATCGACGACGAGGCCGACCGCGCGCGGCTGGCGAAGCTCTGGCCGCCGGCGTCGATCCCTCTGCTCGCGGACCACGACGCCGGGCTGGCACTGCCGGAATCGACGATCGTGGTCGAGTACCTCGACCGCATCGGCGACGCCCCGCCGCTGATCCCCGCCGACCCGTCCGCCGCCCTCCAGGCGCGGCTCTGGGACCGGGTGATCGACGGGCGGCTGCAGACGCCGATGCAGAAGATCGTCCTCGACAACCTGCGGCCCGAGGGGACCGGCGACGCCCACGGGGTCGAGGAGGCCCGCGCCGCGCTCGACCGCATCTACCCGGTGCTCGACGAGCAGTTGCGCGGCAACGTCTGGCTCGCGGGCGCCGACTTCACCCTCGCCGACTGCTCCGCCGCGCCGGGGCTCCTCTACGCGCGCGCCGTCCGCCGCTGGGACGAGGACAGGCTCGCCGACCTCACCAGGTATTACGCCGCACTCACCGCCCGGCCTTCGGTGGCGCGGGCGATCGACGAGGCCCGGCCGTTCCGCCGGTTCTTCCCCCTCCCCTGGCCCGACTACGTCGACTGACCCGCGCGCGCGGCCTAGCGCGTGCAGGGACCGGTGTCGACGGCGCCGTTCGAGGCGCGGTGCAGGGCTTCCCGGACTTCACCCACCGGGACCGCGAACCCGCCGTGTGGGCCGCTCGTGGTCGCCGCGAAGACCACCCCGACGACCTTGCCGTCCCGGCTCAGCAACGGCCCGCCGGAGTTGCCGCTGCGCACGTCGCCGCCGAGCGCGGTGATCGTCCGGTCGATCGGCCCGCGGCCGTAGGAGTCCTCGCTGATCGTCTCGCGCGTCTCGCCGACCCGTGCCGGGGTCACCGAGTAGGGGCCGTTCTCGGGGTAGCCGAGGACCGCCGCCGCGGAACCCTCGCGGTTCTTCCAGGCCATCGGCAGGACCGGCAGCCTGGCGTCCACCCGCAGCAGCGCCAGGTCGTCTTCGGGGTCGTAGAGGACCGCGGTCGCGTCGAGCTCCACCCCGCTCTGGGTCGTGATCGTGGTGTCGTCGGCGCCGGCGACGACGTGGGCGTTGGTGACGATCAGGTTCGGCCGCACGGCCCAGCCCGAGCCCTCGATGCCGAGCCCGCAGGCGGTGCTCAACACCCGCACCACCGAGCCGCCCGCGTGCTCGACCTGCGGGTCGGCGGCGATCTGCGGGTCGGGACGCCGCATGGGCGTCGCGGGGCCGGTGATCGACGGCGCCGGGTCGACCCGGTCGAGCACGTTCAGCACCCCGCCGGTCGGCGGCAGCACGTGGTCGAGCTCCCGCAGGATCACCGAGTTCTGCACGTCGGCGCGGAGCTGCATCGTCCCCGGCGCGTGCAGCGCCACGGCGCCGAAGATCCAGGCGAGCCCGAGCGCCACCGCGCCGATCAGCGCCGCCCCTCCCGCCCCGTCGGCGTGGTGCATGAAGCGGCGGCGGATCAGCCGTCGCCGCAACGCCAGGGCCAGTCCCTCCAGGGCCACCGCCGAGAGCGCCCCGACCAGGAGCGCGCCGATCGCCCCGCAGAGCGGCGCGTACGGCGAATCGGAGCCCTGCGAGAGGACGAACGGCCCCAGCCGGCTCCCCAGGAACGCCCCGACCGCGAACCCGCCGAGGGTCAGCGCGCCGACGATCAGGCCCTGCCGATACCCCCACAGACCGAGCGCGATCGTGAAGGCGAGGATTGCCCAATCGAGTACGGTCATCGCCCAAATACAAGCATGCAGGGGACCGCTCGATTACCTTTCCTTCAGTGAGCAGGCAGTCTCCCGAGTCCGAGCGTCGTAGACGACTGCTTACCCGAGCCCTTCCGCTCGGCGCCCTGGCGCTGGTGGCGTTCGTCGTCGGAGCCGCGATGGGCGCCCCCGGATCACCGGAAAAGGCCGCCGCCGACCGCTTCGCCGAAGCTTGGCAGGCGCGCAACTTCCCCGCCATGTACGCGGAGCTGAACGACGCCTCGAAAGCGAAGATCAGCTCGAAACAGTTCGCCGCCGCCTACGGCGAAGCACGCGACATCGCGACGATGCGCGGCGTCCTCGTCGAATCGGCCGGCGACGCCGAGTCGCTGGGGGGCCAGACGGTCGTCCCGGTCCCGGTCCGGGTCAAGACCGCGGCCTTCGGCAACGTGGTCAAGGAGCTCGACCTGCCCTGGTCCGAAGGTGGCATCGAATGGGCCGCCAACCTCGTCTTCCCCGGCCTGCGCCGCGGCGAGAAGCTCGAGGCGGAGACCGAACTGGCGCCGCGAGCCGCGATCCTCGGTTCCGACGGCACGCCGCTCGCCGAAGGCCCGGCGCTCGAACGCGAACACCCGATGGGCACCTCGGCGATCGACGTCACCGGGGAAATCGGCGAAGCCTCCGAAGAGCAGGAGCCGAAGCTCGCCGCCCAGGGCTTCCCGCCGGAAACGCCGGTCGGCATCAGCGGCCTGGAGAAAGCCTTCAACCGCCGCCTCGCGGGTAAGCCGGGCGGCAAGCTCCTGGCGGTGTCCGCCGGCGCGGGCAAAGAAGCCAAGGGACGGGTGCTGGCCGAATCGAAACCGGAACCGGGCGCGCCGGTGAAGACGACGATCGATCCGTCGCTGCAGGAATCCGCGGTCGCCGCGCTGGCCGGGCGCTTCGGCGGCGTCGCCGTCCTCGACACGAAGACCGGCCAGGTCCGCGCGCTCGCCGGCCAGGCCTTCTCCGCCCCCCAGCCCCCGGGCTCCACCTTCAAGATCATCACCACGGTCGCGGCGCTGCAGAAGAAGTTGGTGAAGCTCGACGACGAATTCGAAATCACCAACGGGATCAACGTCGGCGGCCGTTTCATCGAGAACGCCAACGGCGAGTACTGCGGCGGCACCTTCCTCGAAGCCTTCGCCGAGTCCTGCAACGCCGACTTCCTGCCGCTGGGACCGCAGATCGGCAACCAGAAGATGGTCGAGACCGCCGAAGCCTTCGGCTTCAACGCGCCGCCGACGCTCTACTCGCCGGCGATCGCGAAGGAAGTCGAACCGGCCGAGTCGACGATCCCGAAAGACATCGGCGAAGAAGTCGACCTCGCGGTGTCGGCGATCGGCCAGGGCGAGGTGCTGGCGACGCCGCTGCAGATGGCGAGCGTCGCCCAGACGATCGCCAACGAAGGCGTGCGGATGCCGAACTCGATCGTCTACTCGCGGAAACTCGGCCCGACGATGAAACCGGTGCGGGTGATGTCGAAGAAGGTCGCCGACCAGATGACCGAACTGATGACCGGGGTCGTCACCGAAGGGACCGGCGCCGCGGGTGCGATCGCGGCAGGCCAGGTGGCGGGCAAGACGGGCACCGCCGAACTCGGTGCGGTGGTGGAAAGCGAAGAAGGCGTCGAACCGGTCGAAGGGGAAGAAGAAGTCGAACCCCAACACAAAAAGGACGCCTGGTTCTCGGCCTTCGCCACGGTCGAAAAGCCGAAGCTGGCGATCGGGGTGCTGCTGATCGAAGCCGAAGCAGCGGGTGGCGAAGTCGCCGCGCCGATCGCCTCGCAGGTCCTCTCGGCGGGCTACGAATAGAGGAGCCTTGCCGGCGCCCTGAGGTGGCGTGGGCCAGCCTCGCAAGGACGCAGGGAGAGAGCCGAGGGGAGCGCACTCAAGTGCGTGACCCGAAGGGGAGCGACCGAGGACACCGCGAGGCGTCCCCACGCCGCCTCAGGTTAGAGGTCGATCTCGACCGAGCCGGATTCCCCGGGAGGACCGGGGATGTGAAGGATCAGCGGCCGGTTGCCGGAGACTTCTTCAGGCAGTTCGAAGATCGCGACGGAGCCCTGGATCGCGCCCATCTGCGCGGCCGAGTCGTCGACCGGGATCTGTTCCTCTTCTTCGACCTTGCCGCCGAAGGGGAAGGCGAATTCGCTTTCGCTGGGCAGCGCGTTGTAGGCGTTGCCGTCGGCGTCGGTGATCGTCAGCCGGTTGGTCAGACCCTTGGTTTCGTTCGAGGAGTTCTGCACCTGGAGGAAGACGCCGAAGTAGTTGTTTTCCTGCTTCAGCGGTTGCTGGCCGACCAGGTAGGCGGCGTCCTCGTTGTCGTTTTCGTTCAGGTAACGGGAGAAGATCACCGTGTACTTGAGCCCACCGACCTTGACGACTTCGCCCTCTTCCACGTTGCGCGGGTCGCCCGAGCCGCAGGCGGAGACGCCGATCGCGAGAAGGCCCAGCATGAGGGCTACGAGCAGGGGCAGGGCGAGGCGTCGGTGCGTGGAGAACATAGGCGGCGCGCAGTCTATTAGGGGATGCCGGTCAGATAGCGGTTCCCCCCGGCGACGGCGATCCGCTCGCCCCCGGGTCCGCCTTGCTCGAGGATGTCTCGAAGTCGATTTAGGGCCTTTTTCCAGCCCTTTCGCTGGAAGCGGGCACCGAAGCTGAGGGACTCGACCAGTTTGTCGAGCGGTTCCTTCGGCGTCGTCCAGTGGGTGACGCGCAGGATCGTCATGCCCGACCGGCCGGGCTCGAACTCCCAGACCGTGTGGGTCGGGATGCGGTTCGAGCGGCCGCCGGCGCCGCGCTCGACGATCTTGAACGGCGCCTCCATCTCGACGATCGTCGTGTCCTCCCAGGGCGAGCGCAGCGGCGCCTCGACCCGGAAGCGTGCTCCGGCCCCGATCCCGCGCGCGTCGATCCGGGTCAGATGGAGCCCGGTGAGGAAGTGGTCGGTGTAGTTCGGCCGCCGGGCGAGGTCGGAGATCAGCTCGAAAGCCGCCTCACGCGGCGCGTCGACTTCGACTTCGGCGCTGATCGGACCCATCGGAGGGGAATCCTATTGGTCAGGGCGCAAACGAGCCATTTCCCCCGGTTCCGCCCCTCCCGCGCGTAGGATCCTTTCGGGTGAACGCCGTGCCAAATCCTTTCGATCCCACGCCCGAGGGCCAGCCCCAGCCGATCTCGCTCGCCGCCGAGCGCGCCCGCGCGCAACTCCACGAGGAGATCGAGCGCGTCCGCACCGGGGTCGAAGAGATGCTCTCCGAGCAGGCCGCCGCCGGTGCCGAGGACGAGTCCCTCCGCCGTGAGCTCGACGCCCTCCGCGAGGACACCCGCCTCTACGTCAAGAAGCGCACCAAAAGGGTCGAACGCAAGCTGGACGGCCGCATCGACGGCGTCGAGCAACGCACCGGGCGCCTCGAGGCCCGCATCGACGAGGTCGAGGCCGACCGCGCCGCCGCCGAGGTCCGCATCTACGCCCAGACCGAGCGCATGCTCGACGAGCTCCTCACCGAGCTCCGCGCGATCGCCGACCTCTTCGCGCGCCGCCCGGGGCGCTAGGGGCGCCACCGCGAGGTTCGTGGCGTCGCGAAGCTGGCGCCCGGAGGACAAGGGACGCGAGGCGGGTCGGCGAGCACGGCCGTCTCGGTCACGGCCTTGGCTGGCTGTGACCGTGCCCGAGACGGCCGGGGTATGAAAGGTGTGAAGGATCTCCGACGCCGTTGCGGGGTGATGTGAGGGAGATGACACGAACTCCACGGTTCCGCGCGGGATCCTCATGCTTCGTGCGCCTTCTGTCTGACCGGAAATGTTGATGGGCCGAAAACTATGTCGATAGGGCTAGTTTTCGGCCCATCAACCTGAGGGTGCTGGCGTGACGAACCCTCGCACTTCCCCACGAGACCTTCACGTCCTGGGCGTCTCATCGCGGTCACAGCCAGCCAGGACCGCGATGAGACGCCCAGGACCAACTAGGACTGCCGCCCCGGCCGGGACAACGCGCTCACCCCGCCGGCGCCAGATTCGCGCCGTTTTTCAGGTCCGGGCTCAAGACCTGTTCGGCGCTTTCGCGGAGGAGCTGCCATTCGGCGGGGCAGCTCGCGAGGCGTTCTTCGGGGACGATTTCGTTTTCGGCGAGGGCCTGGAGGATGGCTTCGTCGGAGCCGCCGACCCAGCAGAGGATGTTGTAGGCGCGCTGGCGGTCGAAGGAGTGGTTGTCGGCGTATTCGGCCAGCGCCGGCGGGTTCTGGCGGCCGGAGAAGGCGTCCCAGAATTCGGCCGCCTCGGCAGCGTAGGTGGCGCCGTCTTCGGCCTTGAGGAGAAGGACCGTGGCGATGCCATCGGCGGCGTCCTCTTCCCGTCCGAGGACCGGGAGGTTGAAGTTGTGGATCAGGGCGTGCCCGAACTCGTGGGCGAAGATGAAGCTGTTGACGGCGCCGACCGCTTCGCCCCATTCGGTTTCGCTGCCTTGCGGATTCGTCTGGGAGATCACCCCGATCACGGCCGTCGCGAACTGGTAGGGCAACGTGATCGAGTTGTCTTCGGGGTCATAGAAGGGCCCACCGCCGAAGCCGTTGACGCCCTTGATCTTCAGCGCCTTCGGCAGTTCGAAGGCTTTGGCCAGGGACTTCGCGAGGTACTCGGTTTCGCTCGCCTTCAGCAGTTCGTAGCCGACCACGTTCGCCTGGCCCACCGGCCGCTGCCAGTGGGTCACGACCTCGCCGGTCGCCATCGCTTCGGGCTTCTTCGCGGGCGCCTCCGCGGTCGTCGATCCAGCGGAGCCCGACGAGGATCCGGAGCCGCCGCCACACCCGGCTACGGCGAGGAGGAGCGCGGCGAGGACGGCCCCGGCCACCAGCAAGCGGCGGACGCGGGCAGCCATTCGTCAGGCCGGGTCCGGGATCACAACTGCCGTGCAGGACGGGCAGCGCCGTGCCGCCACCGAGATCTGCGTCGTGCATTCCGGGCACGGCCGCGTCTTCGGCGAGGCGCCCCGCAGTTCCTGGTACTTCTTGTACGGGACGATTACGAAGAAGTAGATCGCCACCGCGGTCCCGATGAAGACGACGAGCGAGTTGATGAAGGCGCCGTACTTGAAGACGCTTTCGTTGATCGTGAAGCTGAGCTTGGCGAAGTCCGGCTGGCCGAGGATCGCCCCGACGATCGGCGTGATCAGGTTTTCCACCAGGGACTCGGTCAGGGCGACCGTGACCAGCCCCATGGCGAGGCCGACCGCGGTCGTGATCAGGTTCCCTTTGAGCAGGAAGTCCCTGAATCCCTTGACGATGGTGATCATCGGCAGCCGGCCCCGCTGACCTACTCGGTGGAGATGCTCGGGTCCGCCTGGACCTTGCGCGGGATGACCATGAGGAAGTTCGACGTCGCGTCCTCGGCGAGGCCGAGCATGCGCCGGGCCTCGTCGTCCTGGCCCGTGGCCCGCAGCTCCTCGGCGTACCCGGAGAGCAGCTCCTCGATGTCGAACAGGGCCTCGGGGTCGAGGTCTTTCAACTCGACTTTGGCGCCGCGGCCGAGCCGCCGCTCGATCGCGTCGGGGTCGATCCCGAAAGCGTTGAAGCGGACGTAGACGCGGCCGCCGGTCATCCCGGCGCAGGCCCAGGGCCCGATGTCGCCAAGGACGATCGCGCGCCCGGAGGTCATGTACTCGAACGCGAACCCCTTGACGTTGGCGCGGTCGACGATGCAGCCACGCGCGTCGTCGATGTTCCCTTGCGGCTCGCCCGCCAGCACCACGTCGGCGCCGGAGAGGCGGATGCAGAAGCGCGAGTCGGCCGAGCCCTGGACGTAGAGCTTGCCGCGCTGGGCGCCGTAGGCAAAGGACTTGCCGACCGAGCCGTTGAGGCGCTTGCCGCCGACTCCCTTGCCCTTGAGGATCGAGATCGAGCCGCCCAGCATCGCCTTGCCGACGCCGTCCTGGGCACCGCCCTCGACCCGGATCGAGACCCCATAGGAGTTGAACGCGCCGAGGCCCTGGCCGGCGACCGAGCCGCCGTTGAACTCGAGGCTGGCGAGGATTTCGTCGTTGGACTCCGGGCCGTCTTCGAAGATCCGCGAGCGGGCGATCGCCCCCGAGAGCTCGGTGCCGAGCACGCGGTCGTTGGCGTCGGTGGCCCGGGGGAACTCGCTCCGCAAGGTCGTGCCGCCGCAGATTTCCGGCGCCAGCTTGGCGATTTCCGCGGAGGCCGTCTTCGCCTCCATCCGGATCGGCCGGGCGACGACGAGGCCGGCCTCGGCGCGGGTGTCCTCTTCCCCTTCGGCCACCGGAAGGTCGAGCGGCTCGAGGTCCAAGTACTCCTCCAGCGGCGAGATCAGCGGCGTCAGGTCGATCTTGTCCTTCATCGCCACCTGCTCCAGCAGGTCATAACGGCCGACCAGGTCCTGGGCGCGGGTGTAGCCGAGCGACGCGACCACCTCTTTGACCTCCTCCCCCATCGCGGAGAAGAAGCGGGCGGCAGATTCCGCCGACCGTTCGACCTCCTGCGGGGTGAACTTCTTCAGGCCGTGCTCCTGGGCCTGCTCGGTCGTCTCGATCTGCGTCGCGATGCCGACGTGGCAGGTGTCGAGCTGGCAGCCGCGGCAGATCGTGCAGCCGAGGCTGACCATCGCCAGGGTGCCGAAGCCGACCCGATTGGCGCCGAGGCAGTGGAGCTTCACGATGTCGTGGCCGGTGCGATAACCGCCGTCGGCCCAGATCTCCACCCGGTTGCGGAGCCCCGCCTCCATCAGCGCCTGGTGCACGGCACGGGTGCCGATGTCCGAGGGCAGGCCGACGTGCCGGAGCGCGTGCTGGCGCGCCGCGCCGGTGCCGCCCTCGAAGCCCGAGAGCGTGATGATGTCCGCGCCCGCCTTGGCGATGCCGAGGCCGATCGTGCCGATGTTCGGCACCACCGGGACCTTGACCGAGACGCGCACGTCCGGGTTCACGGTCTTCAGCTCGTCGATCAGCTCGGCGAGGTCCTCGATCGAGTAGAGATCGTGGTTGTTCGACGGCGAGATCAGGTCGGTGCCGGGCGCCGCGTTACGGGCGGCGGCGACCTTCTCCGAGACCTTCTTGCCGGGCAGGTGGCCGCCCTCGCCGGGCTTCGCGCCCTGGCCGATCTTGATCTCGGCGACGTAGGAGCTGTTCACCATCTCGGCCGAGACGCCGAAGCGCCCCGAGGCGATCTGCTGCCCGCGCCAGTTGCGGTACTTGCCGTACATGTCTTTGATCTCGCCACCCTCGCCGTTCATGCAGAGGATGTTGGTCGCCTTGGCCGCGTCGGCGTAGGCGCGGAACGCCGGTTCCGACTGCGAGCCGAAGCTCATCGAGGAGATCACGATCGGATAGTCGTGGTGGCCGACCCCGGCGTCCACTTCACTCGGGTCGACGGCCGGGCGGTCGCCCTTCAGCGCCATGATGTGGCGCATCGAGATCGGGCTCTGCTTCTCCAGGTCGCGGACCTTCTCCGAGTATTCCTCGTAGGTGCCCGAGCCGTTAGCGGTCGCGATCGCGAACTTGTAGACCTTCGGGTAGAAGCGGAACGTCTTCGCCGGTTTGGCCGTCGCGTCGTCGCCGGAGAGCGCCTTGGCGCGCTCGTTGGTGTCGGCGTCGAGCTCGGCGAAGCCGGTGCCGCCCTTCTCGGTCGCCGCGAACGCTTTGGTCTGGAAGATCTCGGCGAGCTCCGGCTTGATCCCGATCGAGGAGAACTGCCGCGCGTAGCCGCGCACCTCGTGGATGCCGATCGTCGAGATGACTTTCTCGATGCCTTTGGTGAGCGCCGCGCAGAGGTTGGAGACGTCCTTCTCGTAGTCCTCGACGCAGATCACTTCGATCATCACGTAGGGGCAGACGCCGTTGGCGCCGAGGCCGAGGGCGAGCATCACGTCGTGGACGTTGCGCAGCGCCGCCGAGCGCAGGACGATCCCGCAGCGCCGCCGCAGGTTGACTTCGCCGCGCTCGACCTTGAACTGCTTCAGCGCCTGGTCGACCGCCGAGGTCGCCAGGTGCGGGTCGAGGTAGCGCCGCTCGCCGTCGTAGACGGTGCGGTCGGTGAGGATCAGGAGCTCCGCCCCGTTGCGGACCTTTTTCACCGCTTCGTGCTTGATCCGCTCGATCGCGCCGGAGGTCGTCTCGGACTCGAGCAAGGAGATGTCGACCGCGCCGGCGCGGCCGCGGAACTCCTCCCAGAGGTCCTCGAGCAGGTAGGTGTCGTGGGCACGGGCGATCTTCCGGTAGGTCTGATCGGACAGCGGCGCGAGGCCGTGGTGCCCGCCGAGGATCACCGGGAACGCGGTTTCGACCGTCGCCGTGTCCTCGGCCGCGGAGTCGAAGGACGGCCGCCGCCCGAACAGGGTGCGGGTGGAGAAGTGCTCCAGCTCTCGTTCGCGGTCGAGCGCCGGGTTGGTGACCACGGCGACCGTCTCCTTGAAGTAGTCGGCGAGGTTCTGTCGCTCCGGCGAGAGCGCCGCCAGCGGGCCGTCGTAACCCAGCGAGCCGACCGGCTCGGCCCCGTTGGAGGCCATCTGCTGGACCAGTTTCACGTCGTCGCGCTGCCAGCCGAAGCCCGCCAGGATGCGATCTTCGACCTTCACCGGCTCGGCCGGGCCCGCTTCCGAGTAGCCCGGGACGTCGGCGCCCTCGAGCGGGCCGCCGCAATCCAGCGCGCGGTGGTAGGGCGCCACGGCGTCCTCCCCGTTGCGCTTCAGCCAGCGGTCCTTGACGGTCCGCAGCATCTCCGCGTGCGGGTGCAGGGTCGACTCGCGGGAAGCGCGGTCGATCATCACCATCGCCTTCTCACCGGGGGCCATCGGTTGCGGCTCGGACACCATCCTGTGGACCGAGACGACGCCGGGCTCGGAGCTGAAGACGTAGTCGGTCTCGGTCTCCACCTTCCACAGCGGGCGCAGCCCCATCGCGTCGGCGGAGAAGACACATTCGTCGTCGTGGCGGGCGATCAGCGCGACCGGGCCCTGGGCGAACGGCCCCATCGTCTGGTGCAGGTACATGTAGAAGCTCCGCAGCTCCTCCGGCAGCCCGCGGATCTCCTCGACGATCGGCGGCAGCACCATCTCCATCGCCTCGGCGAGCGAGAGCCCCTCGCGGCTGACCATCGTGTCGATCGTCAGGTTCAGGTCCTGGGAGTCCGAGCCGCCCGGGACGACCGGGACCGCCAGCATCTTCGCCTCCTGGCGGAGCTGTTCGATCGTGTTGATCTCACCGTTGTGGCCGAGCACCGAGAACGGCTGCACCCGCTTGAACGACGGCCAGGTGTTGGTCGAATAGCGGTTGTGGCCGAAGGCGCCGATCGTCTCGAAGCGCGGGTCGGTGAGGTCCGGGTAGTAGGCGCCGAGCACGTTCGGCGCGCCCATCACCTTGTAGACGCAGGTGGTCCCCGAGAAGGACGGGACGTGGACGCCGAGGCGGCGCTCCAGCTCCAGCAGCAGCTCGAAGACGACGGCGTCGCGGTGGGCGGCGTCGGAGACGAGCCCGGCGATCTGCCAGAAGATCGGCTCCTCCTCGCGCGCGGTCGGGCCGAGCGCGGTCGAGTCGACCTTGCCCTCGCGCTCGGCGAGGATGCGGAAGCCGCCCTCGGCGAGCAGCTCGCGGGCATCGTGCCGGATCTTGTCGACGTTCTGGGAGCGCTCGATGAAGATGTGGGCGACGGCGAAGGCGTCGTCGAGCGTCAGCGCCGGGTCGTGGCCGCCAACGCGGACCTCCTCGGCCCAGATCTTCCGCGGCAGGTCGAGCAGCAGGCCGCAGCCGTCACCCTCGCCGTCGACGTTGCCGGCGCGGTGGAGCATCTTCTGCAGCGCCGGGACCGCCAGCTCGATCGGCTCGTGGCTGGGAGTCGCGTCCTTGCGCACCGACGCGTAGATCGCGCAGGCATCGTTCTCTTCGACGCTCTGGGGCGACACCACCGGCTTCCAGGCACGATCCCACGCGTAATGCTCGGGCTGGGAACGCACGACGCTGTTGGCGTCGGACTCTCGACTGGGCATATCTACCTCCCGGGTTCCGTGCCTTCTTCGAGCGGGCGCGCGACGGGTTTGCAGGGCCACCCGAGTATAGGGGGCCTATGTGGCCCCGGAAAATCAGCCTCCCCAGGAGGGCAGATAACCGCCCGGGACCAGGACTTTTTCGGGTCCGCCGCCCCAGGGGACGGTGACGACCCGCGGCTTCTGGCTGCCGCCGAAGCCGAGGCCGACGGTGCCGAGGACGGTCGCGCCGTCCGGCGACAGCGCGGCACCCTGGAGGCCCGTCTCCGGGTCCTTCGTCAGCTTCTTTTCCGACCCGGTGACGGTGCTGACCGCGACCGCATAGCTCTCGTCCTCGCCGGCGAACTCGGCCAGGAGGCGGGCGCCGTTTTCCGACCAGGCGACCGGAAGCAGGCCGAAGGACAGCGGGAAGATCTTCGTGTGGGACACCTGGCTGATTCGTTGTCCTTCCGGGTTCATCACGAAGAGCTGGCTCGCGGGCGATTCGCTGCCCCCGCCGGCGCGGACCTGACCGGCAAAGACGATCTGGTCCTTCGGCCCCCACAGCGGGTAGGCCGATTTCCTGCCCGTGGTCAATGCCTTCGGGGCCGGGCCGCCGAGTTCGTAGCGGAAGATGTCGCTCTTCAGCGTGTTTTCGGTCTGCGAGACGCCGTAGACGACTTCGTCGCTCCCCGGCGAGAAGCTGACGCCGTTGAAGTAGCCCGTCGCGACCTTTTCGCGCCGCTGAGATTTGACGTCGATCACCAGCAGGGTCCGCTTGCCGCGGACGCCGCCGGTGACCACCGCGACCTTGGTCGAGTCGGGCGACCAGGCGAAGACGAAGCTTTCGGCCCAGGGATTCAACAGCCGCTCGCCCTTGTGGATGTTCACCTGGTAGAGCCGCAGTTCGCTGGTCCCACCGCTCGATTCCCGTTCGTAGGCGACCCATTCGCCGTCCGGCGAGACGTGCGAGTCCGTGCCGACCCCGACCTGCCGCGCACCCTTGCCGCTGTCTTCGGCGACGTAGACGCGCGGTTTCTGGATCCCCTTGGTGTAGGAGAGCGTCGCGTTCGCGGCGGCGGGCAGGGCCGGCAGCGCGGCGAGCGCGAGAAGGGTCACGAGTGCCTTGCGCCCGATCATCGGATCAACCTCCCCAGGACGGCGAGAAGCCGCCGTTCACGATCACCTTCGGCTTGCCCCCCGTGTACGGGACTGAGGCGATCTTCAGCGATTCGCCGCTTCCCTCGAAGCCGCCGAGGTAGCCGAGGACGGTCTTGCCGTCCGGGCTCAGGGCGACGCCCGAGAAGCCGGTCTCGGAGTTGCCCGGGCTCAGGTTCCGTTCCGCGCCGGTCTTCGGATTCACCGTGACCGCGTAGCTCGTGTCCTGGCCACCGAACTCGGCCAGCAGCTCGTTGCCGGAGGCCGACCAGGCGGTCGGGAAGAGGCCGAAGGTGAGCGGGCTGACGGTCGTGTGGGTGAGTCGCTTCACGCCCTTGCCGTCGGCGTCCATCAGGTAGAGGTCGTTCTTGGCCTGGTGATACTTCCGCGTCTTCGCGTTCAGCTGCTTGACGAAGACGATCTGCCCTTGCGGCCCCCACAGCGGCCACCCGGAGATCCCGTCATGGGTCAGGGTCGAGGTCGGCCCGCCGGTCACCGGGTCGCGGACGATGTTCGTCTTCCCGCCGGCTTCCTTGGCCGCGAGGCCGAAGACGACTTCCGTGTTGTCCGGGGAGAAGCTGACCGCGTTGAAGTAGCCGGTCGCGATCCGGGTCGCCTTGCCGGTTTCCACGTTGACGACGTAGAGCGTCCGCGTCCCCAGTTCGCCGCCCCGCAGCGCCGCCACCATGGTCGAGTCCGGGGACCAGGCGAACGAGAAGGTTTCGCGCCAGGGCGAGAAGATCGTCTTCGTCTTCCCCGTCGCGAGGTCGTAGAGCTTCATTTCCGGTGCCTTGCCGCTGCTCGGTTGCCGTTCGTAGGCGACCAGCTTCCCGTCGGGCGACACCTTCGGGTTGATCCCCGCCCCGATCCGCTTCGCGCCCTTGCCGTTGTCCTGGGCGACCGTGACGTGCGGATGGAAGACGTTGGTCGAGTAGGCGAGCGTCGCCTGCGCCGCGGCGGGCACGGCCAGGAGCGCCACGGCGGCGAGGAGGACAGGGACGAGCTTCAACTTCGACGAGATCGGCATCCGACGACCCTAAAGCTCCGGGACGTCGACTCCAAGCGGTTCGAAGGGGAGGCGCTTGACCTCGGCCCAGCTCTCGCAACGCTCCTTCAGCGCCGCGGCGACGCCGCCCGCTTCGTCCCAGGTCGTCCAGACGAGGACGGTCGGGCCGGCGCCGGAGATCGTCGCCCCCAGCGCGCCCAGCTCGCGGGCCGTGTCGACGATCTCCATCGAGCGCGGGTAGAGATCGCGCCGGCGGTCCTGGTGGATGCGGTCGTGGAGGCCGCGGGAGACGAGGTCGAGGTCGGCGCTCCGCAGTCCCAGGACCAGCAACGCCGCGGCGGAGACGTTGGCGACCGCGTCGGCGAGCGGCAGCTCCGGCGGAATCGCCGTCCGCGCCAGCTCGGTCGAGACTTCCTCGCCGGGGATCACGACGATGCCCTCGAGGCCCTCCGGCGGATCGAAGCGCGCCGCGAACGCCTCTCCCCCCGCCGCGCACACCACGAAGCCGCCGTAGATCGCCGCCGCGACGTTGTCGGGATGGCCCTCGATCGCGGTCGCCCGCTCCAGCAGCTCCTCGCGGGTCAGCGCCAGCTCGAAGAGGTGGTCGGCGGCCGCCAGCCCGGCGACGATCGCCGCCGAGCTCGACCCCAGCCCGCGCGCGAGCGGGATCTCCGAGCGCAGCTTGAACGCGATCCCGTCGGCCGGGTGCAGCGTCTCGAACGCCCGCACGATCAGGTTGTCGCGCCCCGTCGACACCTCGAGCCCGCCCGGGTCGAGCGAGAACTCCCCCGTCTCTTCGACCTCCAGCTCCAGGTGCAACGCCATCGCCGCCGCCATCGCGTCGTACCCCGGGCCGAGATTGGCCGAGGAGGCGGGGACACGGACGAGTCGGTGGCGGGCCGTCATCGGCCGTACGGTAATCCAGTACCGGCTGGCGCCGCGATACCGAACCGCGCCCGGCCGTCCGAGGAGCGTCCTGAGCGTCTCATCGCGGTCCTGGCTGGCTGTGACCGCGATGAGACGCCCAGGACGTGAGGGTTTCGTGACTAACTCCGGGGGTTCGTCACGCTTCCGCCCGAAACTCCATGGTCTCGTCACCCTTCTGCCGCACTTGGAATCAGCCGTTCGTCGCTTCACCCCCATACGGCGGGTAAACAGCGAACGGCTCTCGCCGCGAGCCTCGGATCGCAGAGGAACCTGCGCAGAAGAGTGAAGTTCGTGGCGTCTCCCTCACGGAAGTGTGGAGTTCGTCGCGTCTCTCGCACCTCTCTCCCAACGGCGTCGGAGTTTCTCCACGCCTTCATACCTCGGCCGTCTCACCCACGGCCACAGCCAGCCAGGGCCGTGGGTGAGACGGCCCTCTCGCCGGGACGCCTTGCGTCTCTTGGCGGTTCGGGCGCCGGCTAGTCGGCGAGGACGGCGCGCTCGACCGCGAGGAGGTCGTTCTCGCAGGTGATCACGGCGGGGGCTTTGCCGAGGGCGGTGTCGGGGTCCTTCAGGCCGTGGCCGGTGAGGACGGCGACGACGGTCTCGGGCTTCGGCTCGCCCTCGACGGTCGGCAGGCCGTGGGCGAGGAGGCCGGCGACCGAGGCGGCCGAGGCGGGCTCGCAGAAGACGCCGACGCAGCTCGCCAGGTAGTGGTAGGCGTCGATGATCTGCTCGTCGGTGACGGCGGCGATGCGGCCGTGCGAGTTGGTGACGGCGCCCATCGCCTCCTCCCAACGGGCCGGGTTGCCGATGCGGATCGCGGAGGCGATCGTTTCCGGTTTCTCCACCCGTTTGCCGGTGACCAGGGGCGCCGCGCCGGCGGCCTGGAAGCCGTAGAGGATCGGCGCCGCGCCCATCTCCTGGAACCCGCGCCAGTAGGCGGTGATGTTGCCCGCGTTGCCCACCGGGATCGCCAGGGCGTCGGGCGCCGTGCCGAGCTCTTCGATCAGCTCGAAGGCGCCGGTCTTCTGCCCTTCGATCCGGTAGGGGTTGACCGAGTTGACGAGTTCGATCGGGTGCTTCTGGGTCAGCTCGCGGACGATCGTCAGGGCGTCGTCGAAGTTGCCTTTCAGCGCCACCACGCGGGCGCCGTGGATCAGCGCCTGGGCGAGCTTGCCGATCGCGATTTTGCCCTCCGGCACGATCACCGCGCCACGCAGCCCGGCCCGCGCCGCGTAGGCGGCGCAGCTCGCCGCGGTGTTGCCGGTCGAGGCGCAGATCACGGCCTCCACCCCACGCCCCTTGGCGTGCGAGACGGCGACGGTCATGCCGCGGTCCTTGAAGGAGCCGGTCGGGTTCGCGCCCTCGAACTTGAGGAAGACCTCGGCCCCGACCCGGTCGGAGAGGTGCGGCGACGGGATCAGCGGCGTCGTCCCCTCCTGGAGGCTGACGATCGGATCGTCGGGCTCCAGGTTGAGACGGTCCCGGTAGCGTTCGATCAAGCCCCGTTCGGGCATCAGACCCCTTCCTCGATGACGTGGATCGACCGGGCGGGCGCGCGCAGCTCGCCGAGAGCGTTCAGCGCCTCGACGGCCCGCGCGAAGCGCGACTCGACGCACTCGTGGACGACCATCACCAGGCGCGCGTCCTCGCCGAAGCCGCGCTGGACGACGCTCTTCACCGAGACCTCGTGGTCGCCGAGGACGGTCGCGATCCGCGCCAGGACGCCGGGCTGGTCGGCGACCTCGAGGTGCAGGTAGAAGCTCGACGGCACGTCGGCGACGATCGGCAGCTCGGTCCGGGTCTCGTGCACCGGCGTGTCCCCGGCGAGGATCGAGACGAGGTCGCCGAGCACCGCGCTGGCCGTCTGCAGCCCCCCCGCCCCAGGTCCCGAGAGCGTCACCTCGTTGATCGCGTCGGCCTGGATCATCACCGCGTTGAACGCGCCTTCGATCGGCGCCAGCGGATGGCCCGAGTAGAGGAAGCAGGGGAAGACGCGGACGCTGATCGTCTCGCCGCGCCGCTCGGCCACGCCGAGCAGCTTCAGCGAGAGGCCGAGCTCCTTGGCGAAGGCGAGGTCGTCGGGCGTGATCCCCTCGATGCCCTCGTAGGCGACCTCCGAGAGCGTCACCGGGGTGTGGAAGGCGAGCCGGGCGAGGATCGCCATCTTCGCCGCCGCGTCGGCGCCGGAGACATCATCGGTCGGGTCGGCCTCCGCATAGCCCAGCTCCTGGGCGCGCGCCAGCGTCTCCTCGTAGCCCGCCCCGCTCGCCGCCATCTCGCTGAGGATGAAGTTCGTGGTCCCGTTGACGATCCCGTAGACCTTCTCGATCTCGGTCGCCGCGAAGCCCTCCTGGATCGTGCGGACGATCGGGATCACCGCCGCGACCGCCGCCTCGAAACGAAGCTGGACGCCGCTCTCCCGGGCGATCGCGAAGAGCTCGTCGCCGTGCTGGGCGAGCAGTTGCTTGTTGGCCGTGACGAAGGGGCGCCCGGCGCGCATCGCGGCGATCGCGTACTCGCGGGCGGGCTCGGTGCCGCCCATCAGCTCGACGATCAGGTCGGACGCCGCGAGGATCTCCTCGAAATCGCCGTCGCTGCGGGTCAGGGTCCCGGACAGCTCGGGACGCCTGCCCGTGGCCGCCTCGACCGCCTCGGCGCGGTCGGCCAGGAGCCCGGCGAAGGCGGCACCGACGGTGCCGCGACCGAGCAGGCCGATACGCACGGGTTTCGACGCCTCGCCCGCCTCCACTGTCTCGCCCGCCGCCACGGTCTCAGACATCGCGGGCCGTCAGGTCGTCGAAGGTCTCGCGGCGGACGACCACGCGGGCGGCGCCGTCGCGGCAGAAGATCACCGGCGGCCGGGTCACGCCGTTGTAGTTGTTGGCCATCGCGTGGCCGTAGGCGCCGGTCGCCGGGGTGACGAGGACGTCGCCGACGGCGGGACTCGCCAGCGGGGCGTCGCGCACCAGCACGTCGCCGGACTCGCAGTGCATCCCGGCGACGGTGACGGTCGTGTCGGGCACGGCCGCGGCGCGGTCGGCGATCAACGCCTCGTAGCGGGAGCCGTAGAGCATCGGCCGCAGGTTGTCGGACATGCCGCCGTCGACGGCGACGTAGGTCCGTACGCCCGGGATCTCCTTGACCGTGCCGACCCGGTAGGCGGTGACGCCCGCGTTGGCGACCAGCGAGCGCCCCGGCTCGATCATGATCCGCACCTCGTCGCCGAAGACCTCGCGCACGCCCGCCACCTTGGTGCCGACGTAGTCGTCGATCGCGGGCGGGCGGTCGTCCCCGGTGTAGGCCACCCCGAGCCCGCCGCCGACGTCGACGACCTTGCACCAGTCCCCCGCCAGCTCACCCAGCGCGGCGATCGCCAGTCGGTAGGGCTCGAGCTCGAAGATCTGGGACCCGATGTGGGCGTGCAGGCCGACCAGCTCCAACTTTTCGGAGGCGAGCACCCGCTCGATCGCCCGGGCGGCACCGGTCGCGTCGCCCATACCGAAGCCGAACTTCGAGTCGAGCTGCCCGGTGGTGATGAAGTCGTGGGTCGAGGGCTTGACCCCGGGCGTCACCCGGATCAGCACCTTCATCGGTTCGTCGAGCAGCCGCTCGGCGCGCTCGATCTCATCGAAGGAGTCGAGGATCAGGTGGCCGATGCCGGCCCGCGCCGCCATCAGGATCTCCTCGTCGGACTTGTTGTTGCCGTGCATATGGATGCGGGCCGGCTCGAAGCCCGCGGCGAGGGCGATGTGGAGCTCGCCGCCGGACGCGACATCGACCGAGAGGCCCTCTTCGGCGAAGAGCTTGTAGGCGGCGGAGGCGGGGAAGGCCTTGGAGGCGAAGAGGACCTCGCCCTCGACCCCGCGGCGCTCGAAGGCCTCGCGGTAGGCCCGGGCGCGGGCGCGCAGGTCGTCCTCGGCGTAGATGTAGGCGGGGGTGCCGTGCTCTGCGGCCAGCTCGACCACGTCGCAGCCGCCGACCTCGAGCCGACCCTGCTCGTTCACGCGACTGCCGATCGGCAGCACGAGGGAATCCGCGACCGGATCACCGACGACTGCCCCAGACTGAACCTGCTCCGCCATCGGCGGCATTGTGACGGTTGACCGACGCGCAGGTCTACTGGCCGTTGCCGCCGACCAGGCCGCCGACGACTTCGCCCACCCCGTCGACGGTTTTGCCGACCACGGATTCGGGCCCGGCAACGCCTTCGACGACTTCTTCGGTGACTTTGGAGGCACCGGTTTCCGAGAGCGTCCCGCCGACGGTTTCGTCGACCGCGCCGACCGCGCCGTTGACGCTTTCGGTGATCGCTTCGGAGGGCTTCGCGGTGGTGGTCGGAGTGGGCGGCGGTGAGGTGGTCGTGCCGCCACCCGTGCCGGTCGCGGGCGCCCCGGTGGAGCCCGAGGACGCGGGCGGGGTGCTGGTGGTGGTACCGGAGCTGGAGGTGGTGTTGCCGCCGCCTTCGGAGCCCGCGTTCGAGCTCGGCTGGGACTTGCTCGGGGCCGAGGGCTGCGAGCCGTTCGAGCCGCCGTTCTTGCCGCCGTCGTTCGCGGGGCCTTCCTTGCCGCCGGTGCTGGGGCTCGTGGTGCTCGGCGCGGTTTCGACGACTTCGGCCGGGCCGGTCGCCTCGCGCGTCGGCGTCGCGGTGCTCCCCTGGTCGGGACGGCCGCCGGCGCTGGGTGCGGCGCCGTTCTGGCCGTTCTGGCCGCCGGTCCGGTTCGCGCCGCCGTTCCGCTGGCCCGTCCGCGGCGGGCCCGCGGCGCCGGTCGTGCCGGCGAGAGCGCCCGCGACGGGCGACGGGTTCAGGGCCTTGCCCTGCGACAGCGCGGCGGCCTTCTGGTCACTGGACGAAAGTGCCGGGATCGGCAGCTCGTGGAACACCTGGGCGGACACGAGCACGACGAAAGCCGCGATCGCGATGCCGATGACGACCACCCCGGAAAGGGCGCCGACGAGGTAGGTGTGTGCCTGGCGGATCAAATGGTTACCTAAAAGTAGTTTGGTGCCTTACCAACTAGTGCTGATTTGGCTTGTGAGCTGGGTTTGCGCTCACCCCTCCATCGACAGCTAGGTAACTAAAGATAACCCAATGGGTCCACGACTTCGCCGTTTATACGAACCTCGAAGTGGACGTGAGGTCCAAGGCAGTACCCGGTACAGCCGGAATATCCGATCACCTCGCCCTGTTGCACGGGGTCCCCGGCTTCCACCGCGAACGCGGATTGGTGCGCGTAACAGGTCGACAGACCGCCGCCGTGGTCGATGCAGGTGTAGTTCCCGTAGCCGCCGCTGGACGCCTCCGGCTCGGTGAAGGCGACGGTCCCGCTGAGGGCGGCGCGGATCGGCGTGCCTTCCGGCACCGCGATGTCGATCCCCGGGTGGTACTCGTAGGACCCTTCGATCGTGCGCGGCCCGAAGCCCGAGGCGATCGGCCCGTCGACCGGCCAGATCATCGAGCCGCTGCCGGGTTTGATCGCGCCCAGCGGCAGCGGCATCGAGCCGGTCGCCGCCAGCTCTTCGGCGATCTTGCCCTGGATCGCTTCGACGTCCCCGTCGAGCTCGGTTTCGTGTTCGCGCACCTGGCCGAGCGCCGCTTCGCGATCGCCACGCGCCGACACCAGCTCGGCCTGGCGACCCTGCAGCGCGCCCCGCGTCGCGACCAGTTCTTCGGCTTCTTCGGCGATCACGTTGCGGGCGTGTTCGATTTCGCCTTTCGCCGCGGCCCGCCGCTCGACCGTCATCGCCACCCCGTCGCGCAGCTGGCGCACCCGCCCCGCGGCCGCCTCGTCGGCGCTGTGGATCGCGTCGAGGTATTCGGCCTGCGCTTCGACGTCTTCCAGGTCCCCTTCGCCGACGATCACGTCGAGCAGTTCGGGCCGCCCCGTCTCATACATCGCGACCAGCCGTTCGCGCAGCGACGCCAGCGCCACCCGTAGGTGGTCCCGCAGCCGCCCGAGGTGGTCGCGGCTCTGTTCGAGCAGCTCGTTCGCCGTTTCCAGTCGACCCTGTTCGTCGTCGAGCCGCTGCCGGGCCACCGCTTCGCGGTTGCGGATCGCTTCCACCGTCCCGGTCAGCTGCTGGATCCGTGCCTGGTAGGTCGTGATCGTCGAGGTCAGGACGCCCTTGCGTTCCTGCGTTTCTTCCAGCTGGGATTCCTTGCTTTCCAGCTGGTTCGTCAGGTCTTCCGCCGCCGCGAGCGGAGCGGAGACGACGACGAGGCAGAGTGCCGCCGCCAAGGCGGCGAGGAAGATTGCGAAGGAACGGCTCACCGGCCACGAGGCTAGCTACCGGGGATTCCGCTCCCGGCCGGGGAATGAGCGGTGCAATCGGCCTTGCCCGACGCAATCCGCGTTGCAGCCGACCGTCAGCCCGTGGGCATGTTCCCCACGCTCAGCAGCCCACCCTCGGCCTCTTCCTCCATCTGCAGCGTGGTGTGCTCGATGCCGAAGCTCTCGCCGAGTTCCATCTCGAGCTGTTGGCGGATGCGGTCGCGATCGGCGCCGCGGGCGACGACCACGTGGGCGGCGAGGGCCGGGAAGCCGGCGGTCACGGTCCAGACGTGGAGGTCGTGGACGGAGCGGACGCCGGGGATCGTGCAGATGTGGGCGCCCATGGTGTCGACGTCGAGGCCCTCGGGCGCCGCCTCCATCAGCACGTCGAAGGGTTCCTTCAGCAAGCGCCAGGAGGAGGCGAGGACGAGCAGCGAGATCAGCAGGCCGACGATCGGGTCGACGATGTCGGAGCCGCCGGCGAGGACGAAGGCGCCGGCGACCACGACGCCGAGCGAGCCGAGCGCGTCGGCGAAGGAGTGGCGGATGACGCCCTCGAGGTTCATGTCGTCGCGCTGGCCACGGGCGAGGTAGACCGTCGCGAGCGCGTTGCCGAGCAGACCGAAGAGGCCGAGCCCGAGGACTCCCCCGCCCTCGATCGTCGGCGGGTCGGAGAAGCGGCCGATCGCCTCGACCCCGATGAAGACGCTGACCGCGACCAGGGTCAGGCCGTTGGCGAGCGCCGCCAATACCTCCGAGCGCTGGTAGCCGAAGGTGCGCCGGCCGGTCGCCGGGCGGGCGGCGAGGCGCGCCGCGATCAGCGCCAGGACGATCGAGCCGACATCGGAGAGCAGGTGGCCGGCGTCGGCGAGGACCGCCAGCGAACCGGTGATGACGCCGCCGATCGCCTCGGCGAGCAGCATCACCACGTTGATCGCCAGCGCGACGATCAGCCGTTTGCGCGAGTCCTCCCGCCGCGCCTCCAGCGCGTGCGCGCCGAAGCCGTGGCTGTGCCCGTGGCCCCCGCCGTGATCGTGATCGTGCCCCACGGGCGGAGCTTAGGCGCTACGCCGCGACGGGCTCCTTGGGCGCCTTCACCTCGGTGCCCGCGACGACCTCGGCGGCGAAGCCGAGGCGCTCGGCGTAATCGCGTGCCTGCATCCGCGAGATGACCATCCGCTGGATCTCGGCGGTCCCCTCGAACAGCTGGTAGATCTTCGCGTCGCGGAAGAACTTCTCCAGCGGATGCTCGGTGTCCCAGGCGGCCGGGCCGACGAGGTCCATCAGCGTCGTCGTCGCCCACATCGTCACGTCGCCCGCCTTCAGCTTCGACATCGAGCCCTGCCCACCGGTCATCGGCCGCCCGTTGCGGCCCATCCACGAGGCTCGCTGGACGAGCAGGCGCGCCGACTCGATCTCGGTCGCGACATCGGCCAGCGTCTGCTGGACCCGCTGCGCGCTCAAGAGCTGCACGCCGCCTTCTTCGCGGCCGTAGAGGTATTCGAGGGTCCACTCGTAGGCGGCCTGGGCGATCCCGAGTGCCGAGGCGCCGACGATCGGCCGGGTGATCTCGAAGGTCGCCAGGGCGTCGGCGCCGGCGCGGGACTTCTGCCCACTGCGCCCCCGCTCCAGCTTGCGTTCGAGCTTCTCGTCGCCGCCGAGGAGCTGGTCGCCCGGGATGCGGCAGTCCTCGAGCACGATCTCGGCCGTGTGCGAGGCGCGGATCCCGAGCTTCGACTCCTTCTTGCCCTGGGACAGGCCCGGCGTCTCCTTGTCGATCACGAACGAGGCCTGGCCGCGGGTGCCGAGGGTCGGGTCGACGGTGGCGACGACCACGTGGACGTCGGCGATCCCGCCGTTGGTGATGAAGACCTTGGTGCCGTTGAGGACCCATTCGTCGCCGTCGCGGACGGCGGTCGTCTTCAGGCTCTTGACGTCGGAGCCGGCCTGCGGCTCGGTCACCGCGTAGGCGCCGAGCTTCACCGTCTCGGCGTCGCCGAAGCACTCGGGGACCCAGCGCATCGTCTGCTCGGGGGTGCCGGAGGCGGCGATGCCTGCGGCGGCGAGGCCGGAGCCCGAGATCGCCAGCGCGATCCCGGCGCAGCCCCAGTGGAACTCCTCGGCCATGATCGGCTGCATCTGGCCCTGGTCGTCTTCGGCTGCGCGCTGCATCCCCTCCAGGCCGCCGAAGCCCTGCCGGCGCGCCTCTTTGATGACCTCCCAGGGAGTCGACTCCTCGCGGTCGTGCTTGGCCGCGGCGGGGCGGATCACCTCGCGGGCGAACCGGCGGCACTCGGCCTGGTAGGCCAGCTGCTCGTCGTTGAGTCCGAAGTCCATTTGTTCCTCCCCGCGGTTGATTGACTGGTCAGTCAGCCAGTAGGGATAAGACTAGCTCAACCGTCGCCTGACCGCGACGCCTGTAGCGTTGGGACGGGTGAGCGCCGACCGACCGATCAACGCCGATGTGGAGGGCAAGCAGGACCCTCCCGACCCGCAGCCGGCCGAGGCGAAACCCGCCGAGCCGAAGCCGGTCGACCCGAAGCCCTCAAAGCCGCCACGGCGAGGGGGCATCCCCGGGCCGATCAAGCTGGTCACCGCGCTGGTCCTGCTCGCGATCGGGTTCATCATCCTGGCGATCACGCTCGGGAACGGATCGAAGAAGTCGGATGGGGGCGCGGCGCCGACGGTGACCGCGACGACCAAGGTAGTCATCGGCGATTCGGGGGAATCGGGGGAGGCATCGGGCGACGGCGATGAATCCGAAGCCGAGGAATCGACCAGCGCAGGCGCGGAAGCGCTCGGCTATCCGTCCTTCGCGACCTCCAACACGACTCGGATCGGCGGCCCCGACCCGGCCTCGAACGCCGCCGCCGCCGCGCTCGCCGTCTTCCCCGGCACGTCGGAGAAGCAGCGACCCGTCGCCGTCACGCTCGTCGACTCCGAAGATTGGGCGGGCGCCGTCGCCGCCGCGGTCCTGATGGCGGAACCGATCCGCGCGCCGCTCCTCTACGGCGAAGCCGAAGGCGTCCCCGACGCGACCGCCGAAGCGCTGGGGGTGCTGCAGCCGCACGGCGGCGCGACCACCGGCGGCGACGCGGTCCTGGCCATCGGCGACGTCCAGGTGCCGAACGGGATGAGCGCGGCGGAGGTCGCCGCCGGGGACGCCGCCACCGAGGCCGCCGCGATCGCCCGTCTGCGCGACCGGATCGCGGGCGGCAAACCGGAGGCGGTCCTCCTCGCGTCGAGCTCCGAACCGGCCTTCGCCGCTCCCGCCGCGGCCTATGCGGCCCGGTCCGGGGACCCGGTCCTCTTCACCGACGCCAAGGAACTGCCGCAGGAAACGATCGCCGCCTTGCGCCGCACCGAAGGTGTCCCCGTCTACGCGCTCGGCCCGGGCTCGGCGATCAGCGGCAAGGTCCTCAAGGAAGTCGAAGGTGTGACCGGCGGGAAGGTCCAGCGGATCAGCGGCGACAACCCGGTCTCCACCGCGATCGCGTTCGCCCGCTTCGACGAAGGCAAGTTCGGCTGGCACGTCACCGACCCCGGCCACGGGTTCGTCCTCGTCCGCTCCGACTCGCCCCAGGAAGCCGCCGCGGCGGCGCCCCTCTCGGCGTCGGGCACCTGGGGCCCGTTGCTGCTGACGGATTCCGCCGATACGCTGCCCTCCGAACTGCGCGGTTACTTCCTCGACGTGAAGCCCGGCTACACCAGCGACCCGACGCGGGCCTTCTACAACCACGTCTGGATCGTCGGCGATGCAGGGCAGATCAGCGTCGGACAACAGGCGGAAGTCAACGAAGTCGCCGAATTGGCGAAGATCGGAAGCGAAGAATGAGCGAGGCGGAGAACCCAGAGCTGCTCGGCGGCCCCAAGGGCATCACGGTGGAGGACATCCGCGCCCTCGCCGGCCCGGCCACCCCCCACTTCTCGCTGCAGATCCGCAACCGGATCGCGCGGCTGATCGAGCCCTTCCCGGCCGGCAACCCCGTGCGCCTGGAAGGCGAACGGCAGATCGCCCGCCTGCAGCGGCTCTCCGACAACAGCGGCGAGCCTCGTCGCGGCCTCGGAATCGAGCACTGATCCCGTGAAGCGCCTGGCCCCGGGTGTCTGGCGCGTCAAGGAGGTCCCGTATCCGTCGATCAACGTCTACCTGGCGGAGAACGTCCTGATCGACGCCGGACGCAAATGGGACAAGCGGCGGATCTTCAGCGAGCTCGAGGGCATCGAGATCGGCGAAGTCGCCCTCACCCACGTCCACCCCGACCATCAGGGCTGCGCCAAGTGGGTCTGCGAGGCGCGCGGGGTGCCGCTCGCCTGCCACGCCGGCGACGTCGACGCGATGGAGGGCCGCGCCCCGGTCGGCTCCGGTGACCACCTGATCCCGAAGATCTACGACAAGATCTGGACCGGCCCGCCCCACAAGGTCGACCGCGTCCTGGACGAGGGCGACGAGGTCGCGGGCTTCCGCGTGATCCACGCTCCCGGCCACGCCCCCGGCGAGGTGATCTTCTTCCGCGACTCCGACCGGGTGGCGATCTGCGGCGACGTGGTCCGCAACATGAGCTACCTGACGCTGATGCCCGGCGTCCGCCAGCCGCCCGACGAGATGACCTACGACCCGGCCGAGAACCGCCGCTCGATCCGCAAGCTCGCCGCCCTCGAGCCCTCCCTCATCCTTCCGGGCCACGGCCCCGCGATCACCGACACGGCCGAATTCACCCGTTTCGTCGCTGCCCTGCCCGTGGACTGAGCGCGGCACCGCCGCTACGATCGCGGCATGGACACTCCTCTCGCACCAGAGCAAGGCGTCGACGTCCCGGACAACGCGCGCGAACTCGCCATCCAGCGGCTGAAGATGAAGCAGGATTTCAAGGGCATGCTCGGCGGAGGCCTCTTCGCCGTCGTCGTCACCGTCGTCATCTGGGCGATCGGCGGAGGAGGCTACTTCTGGCCGGTCTGGGTGATGTTCGGCGTCGCGATCGGCATCGTGGCCCAGGGCTGGAAGGCCTACGGCCCGAGCAACCGCATCACCGAGGCCGACGTGCAGCGGGAGATGGGCCGGGGCGCCTAACTCGGCGTTGGGCGGCGGGACGCTGTCCTTCCGGGCGCCCGGCAGTCCTAGCTGCGTCCTGGGCGTCTCATCGCGGTCCTGGCTGGCTGTGACCGCGATGAGACGCCCAGGACGTGAGGGTTTCGTCGGGAAGTCCGAGGGTTCGTCACGCTTGCGCCCGGAACTCCACACCCTCGTCACGCTTCTGTCGCACCGGGGGCCAGCCCTTCGCTGTTTGCCCCCCGTATGGCATACAAACAGCGAAGGGCTGTCGCCGGGGACCTCGGATCGGGGTGGAAGGCCTACGGAAGCGTGGAGTTCGTGGAGGAACACACCCGGAACCGTGGAGTTCGTGGCATCTCCCGCACGTCTCCCTCAACGGTCCCAGAAGAACCGAGCCCTACCCCGCCCCCGGCCCGAACGAATCGATGATCCGCTCCTGGAACTCGCTCAGCTCCTCGGGGGAGATGAAGTAGGTCGGCGGGGTGAGGAAGAGGGCGTCGGCGCGCTCGGCGGTTGCTTCGACCCGCTCGCGGACCTTGTCGAGCGGGCCCGCGGCGCAGTAGGTCTCGACCATCGCGTCCGGGATCGCCGCCGGGACCGCGGCGAGGTCGCCGCGACGGAAAGCCTCGCCGGCCTCGGCGGCGGCGGACTCGAAGCCGTGCATCTCCCAGAGGGGCGCGTAGGTCTTGACGGTGGCGTAGAAGGCGATCGTGCGGCGGGCCATGTCGAGGGCGCGACCCTCGTCGTCGTCGATCGCGCAGCAGACGGTCGGGATGTAGTCGAAGTCCTCGCGCTTTCGCCCCGATCGCCGGAGGCCCCCTTCAAAGCCCGGCCGGACCACCTCGTCGATCCACATCAGGCTCTGGATCGGGTGGCCGATCAGGCCGTCGCCGACATCGCCCGCCATCCTCGACATGCCGGCCTGGAGGGCGGCGACGTAGATCGGCGGGGGCGTCTCACGCGCGGGCGGGTGAGGACGCACCCAGCCCTTGATGTCGATGTCGTAGTAGTCGCCCTCATAACGGATCGGTTCGCCCTTGCCCGCCTGGCGCATGATCAGGCGGGTCGCCTCGATCGCCTCGCGCAGGTGCGGGGCCGGGCGGCCGTAGTCGGCGTTGTGCCAGGTCTCGTTCAGCCGCTTGACGCCGGAGCCGAGGCCGAGGCGGAAGCGCCCGCCCGACATCTCGTCGATGTCCAGCGCGGTGATCGCGTGGACGAAGGGGCTGCGGGTGAAGGCCCAGGTGATCCCGGTGCCGACGCCGATCCGTGAGGTCTTCGCCGCCAGGTAGGCGGCCTGGGTGTCGGCGGCGCGGAACAGTTCCGGCGCCCAGACGCACTCGATCCCCGCTGCCTCGGCGCGCAGCGTCTCGGCCTCGAGGTCGGCGACCGAGTTGCCGATCGCCGCGACCGAGATCCGCTCGAGCGCGCTCACCGCCGGGCGCTCAGGTCGCGGGGGCGAGGACGCGCTTGGCGACCTGCTCGCGGTGCCAGCGGGCGTCGCCGTACATCGACGCGTTGGCGCGGCCGCGCTTGAGGAAGAAGTGGAGGTCGTGCTCCCAGGTGAAGCCGATGCCGCCGTGCACCTGGATCGAGGCATCCGGGACGCGCCAGCCGGCGTCGGAGGCATAGGCCTTCGCCATCGAGGCCGAGAGGGGCAGAGCGTCCGGATCCGCGTCGGCGGCCCAAGCGGCGCCGTAGACGGCGGAACGCGAGTTCTCGGTCTCCAGCAGCATCTGCGCGCAGCGGTGGGAGACCGCCTGGTAGGCGCCGATCGGCCGACCGAACTGTTCGCGGTCTTTGGCGTAGGAGACGGCCATCTCGAGGGTGCGCTGGGCGACCCCGGTCGACTCGGCGGCAAGTGCCACCGCGCCGAGCAGGTAGACGCGCTGGAACTCGGCGCCGTGGCCGGGCAGCGTGTTCTCGGCCGGGACGCGGACGCCCTCGAAGGTGACCGTGGAGAGGCGGCGGGTGGTGTCGATCGAGATCTCCGGGGTGACGCTCAGGCCCGCGGCGTCGGCGGGGACGATGTGGCGGCGACCGTCGGAGGTGGCGACGAGGAAGAACGAGGCGCCCGCCGCGTCGGCGACGAGCTGCTTCTTGCCGGTCAGAACGACGCCGTCCCCGTCGGCCTCGTCCTTCATCGGATAGGCGCCCGGCGTGCCGGTGGAGCCGGCGTCGACCATCGCCTGGGTCCCGCGCGCGGTCCCCTCGGCGAGCGGGCGCAGCCAGCGCTCCTTCTGCTCGTCGGACGCGCTGCCGGCCAGCGCCAGGCCGACCACGGTGTTGGAGAAGAGCGGCGAGGGCGCGAGGGCGTAGCCCATCTCCTCGAAGAGCACGGCGAGGTCGACGATGCCGAGGCCCTGTCCACCCCACTCCTCGGGCAGCGCCAGCCCGGCCCAGCCGAGCTCGGCCATCTCCCCCCAACCGGACTCGTCGGTGCCGTCCTCGGACCCGGCGAGCTCCCGCAGCCGCTCCGATTTGAAGCGCGAGGCGAGGAAGTCGTGCGCGGTCGAGCGGATCGCTTCTTGCTCGTCGGTGAGGTCGAAGTACATGGCCGGTTCCTCCCTAACGCATCCGCGGCAGGCCGAGGACGCGCTCGGCGATGATGTTCTTGAGGATGTCGGTGGTGCCACCCTCGATCGAGTTCGCCCGCGAGCGGAGGAAGTTGTACTGCCAGGCGCCGTTCGCGATCGCCCCGTCGGAGCCGCGCCCGAGCGCCGCCCAGGTCCCCTCGATCTCCAGCGCCAGCTCGGTCAGGTCCTGGTTGATGTCGGCCCACTGCCACTTGCCGAGCGACCCCTCCGGGCCGGGGATGCCGGACTCCATCGTCTTGGTCAGCCCGCGGTAGGCGTTCAGCCGCATCGTCTCCGCCTCGATGAAGAGCTGGGCGATGCGCTGGCGGAAGTAGGCGTCCTCGGCGGCCGAGCTGCCGCCCTCCTCGCGCACCTCTTTGGCGAGGGCGGCGAGCTTGCCGAGCGAGTTGTGGATCCCGGCGATGGCTCCGAAGGCCAGTCCGGCGCGCTCGTTCATCAGCGTCGTGATCGCGACCCCCCAGCCGTCCCCGACCTCGCCGACGATGTTCGCCTCCGGGACCCGCGCCTCGTTGAAGAAGACCTCGTTGAACTCACCCTCGCCGGTGATCTGCACCAGCGGTTTGGTTTCCACACCCTCCTGCTCCATGTCCATCAGGAAGTAGGTGAGCCCCTTGTGTTTCGGCGCGTCGGGATCGGTGCGGGCGACCAGCATGCACCATTTCGCGTACTGCGCGAACGTGGTCCAGACCTTCTGCCCGGTGACGACCCATTCGTCGCCGTCCTTCACCGCGCGCGTCTTCAGCGAGGCGAGGTCGGAGCCGGACTCGGGCTCCGAGAAGCCCTGGCACCAGATCTCATCGCCGGTCAGGATCGGCTCGAGGTAGCGCGCCTTCTGCTCATCGGTGCCGTGGGCGATGACGACCGGGCCGCCCATCGCCAGCCCGAGCACGTTGGCCGGGCTCGGCGCTTCCTGCGCGGCGGCCTCGCCGACGAAGATGGCCTGCTCGATCATCGTCGCCCCGCGGCCGCCGTACTCCTTCGGCCAGGAGATCCCGGCCCAACCCGCCGCGTGCAGCTTCAGCTGCCACTCCCGCCGGAACGACATGACCTCGTCGAGGGAGCCCTCAGGCTCGGGGCCGGGGTTATTGGCACGCAGCCAGGTCGCGACCTCGTCGCGGAACCCCTCCTCCGATGGCGAAAGCGTCAGATCCATCGGCCGCCCAGCATATAGATCCTGGCTGGGCGGCCGGCGGACGACCCCGAGGCGATTACCCGCCGCAGCTGGTCAGGCCGTATTCCTTCGCCATCTTCGAGGCGTCCTCGAAGGTGCTTTCGTCGAGGTTCGACGGATCGGCGTTATCGGCCTCGTCGGAGAGCGTCGAGGTCAGTTCTTCGATCGTCGCTTCGTCGCCCTTCGGCGGCGTCAGCTGGGAGAGTTCGTCGGCCTGCCGGGAGATGTTCGGAAGCACGATCTGTTCGTAGATTTCCGTTTTCTGATCGTCGCTCGGTTCTTCTTCTTTTTCGATGTCGATGCCGTTCTTTTTGGCGAAGTCGAGCACTTCTTCGCTCAATTCAAGTTCGGCTTTGCTGCAGACTTTGTCGGCTTCTTTGATGAAGGCGGCTTTGCTCGGCGCGGCGCCGGAGCTGGATTCGCCTTCGGCGTCTTCCGCGCCTTCGGATCCTTCGGAGCTTTCGGAGCTGCTGCTCGTCGTGTCAGCGGTGGTGCTGCCGGTGCTGTCGCCGCCCCCGCCGCAGCCGGCGGCTACGAGGCCGAGCGCCAGCATGGCGAAGATGAGCGCGGCGATTTTGCGCGTATACAAAGGAAATCCTCTCGATTAGGGAGTCCGGACGAGGGAGCCAAGCTAGCGATCAGACCCGCTGGATCAGCGTGCCGGTGCCGAGTCCGCCGCCGCAGCACATCGTCACCAGGCCCATCTCCTTGTCGGAGCGCTCCATCTCGTGGAGCAGGGTGGTGATCAGCCGGGCGCCGGTCGAGCCGAGCGGGTGGCCGAGGGCGATCGCGCCGCCGTTGACGTTGACCCGGTCCATGTCCGGTTCCAGCTCCCGCTGCCAGGCCGCCATGACCGAGGCGAAGGCCTCGTTGATCTCGACCAGGTCGATGTCGTCCATCGTCATCCCGTTGCGCTCGAGGAGCTTGCGGGTCGCCGGGATCGGGCCGGTCAGCATGATCACCGGGTCGACCCCGACGGTGGTGATGTCGAAGATCCGGGCGCGCGGCTTGAGTCCCAGCTCGTCGGCCTTCTCGCGGCTCATCAGCAGCACCGCGGCGGCGCCGTCGGAGACCTGGGAGGAGTTGCCCGCGGTTACCTTGCCGTCCTCCTTGAAGGCCGGTTTCAGCGCCGCGAGGGCCTCGAGCGTCGTCTCCCGCAGGCCCTGGTCGGTGACGTAGGTGTCGCCGTTGACCTGCATCGGGACCATCTCCCGCTCGAAGCGGCCCTCCTCCGTCGCCCGCTGGGCGAACTGCTGGGAGCGCAGGCCGAGTTCGTCCATCTCCGAGCGCGGGATCTCCCATTTGTCGGCGATCATCTCGGCCGAGAGGCCCTGCGGGATCAGGTCGTAGCGCTCCATCAGCTCGGGCGAGAACGCGAGGCCGTACTGGCTCATCATCTCGCCGCCTTTGGCGAACGAGTTTTTCCCCATGTGCTCCACACCGCCGCCGATCGCGACGTCGTGGACGCCGGAGGCGATCAGGGTGGCGGCGAAGTTCACCGCCTGCTGGGCGGAGCCGCACTGGCGGTCGACGGTCGTCGCCGGGACCTCCTGCGGGAGGCCCGCCTCGAGCCAGGCGTTGCGGCCGATGTTGATCGACTGCTCACCCCACTGCTGGACGCAGCCCGCGATCACGTCGCCGACCTCGTTCGGGTCGATCCCGGAGCGGTCAATCAGCTCCGAATAGGTCCTGGCGAGGAGGTTCGAGGGGTGAAGGTCTTTGTAGTAGCCCTTCTCCGGATGGCCGCGCCCGACCGGGGTGCGCACCGCCTCGACGATCACTACCTCGCGTCCGCCGAGCTTGCCTTTGCCGTCTGCCATCAGTCGTCCTCCATGCTCGAAGTTATCCCGGTCCAAAAATATAGGAGGGCTTCCGAAGAACGATAGTCCTCCTGATTGACGAGTCGGTCAACCGCGCCGCGCCGCGCGAAAAACCCTGATAGGAAACCGGCCGATGAGCGACTCGAAGGGGTACGAAAGTCCGGGGATCGCGGGGAGCGGCGCCATCGCCACCGGCCTCGCCGCGGTCTCGACCACTACTGCCGACACGATCCTGCTGGCTCGGTCGGAGGCCTCGGCGTGGCGCGCCGAGGAGAAGATCGTCGCTGCCTGCGCGAAGATCGAGGGAGCCGATCCATCGCGCCTGCGGGTCACGACGAACCCGGGCGACCTGTCCGACTGCGATGTCGTGGTCGAGGCGATCGTGGAGGAGCTGGACGCCAAGGCCGAGCTGATGAAAACGCTCGACGGGGCGTGTCCGAACGCCGACCTGGCGACGACCACCTCCTCCCTGGGCATCGGCGACATCGCCGGGAAGGCCGGGGTGCCGCGCCTCTACGGGCTCCACGTCTTCAACCCGGTGCCGCGGATGGCGCTGATCGAGGTCTGCATCCCCGACGGTGCCGAGTCGGCGCGGGGGCGGGCGATGGCCTGGTGCGCGGCACTCGGCAAGACCGCGGTCGAGGTCCCCGACCAGGCGGGCTTCGTCGTCAACCGGCTGCTCTTCCCCTACCTCTTCGACGGGGTGCGGCTGATGGAGCGGACCGGCATGGAAGCCGGCGAGGTCGACACCTGCATGAAGCTCGGCGCGGGCCATCCCATGGGCCCGCTGGCGTTGCTCGACTTCGTCGGCCTCGACGTCGCCGAGGCTATCGGCGATGCCTTGTTTGCCGACTCCGCTGACCCGGCCCACAAACCACCGGGGCTGCTCGTCGAGATGATCGGCGAGGAGAAGCTGGGTCGAAAGAGCGGCGCGGGCTTCTACAGCTACGACTGAGCGGATCGGGGAAAGGGCGCACGGCGGGGTCGGCTACTCGGCTTTCGCCGTCCTTCCCCGGCCGGAGAGGTCCCAGATCACGTCCGCCGCCGAGATGTTCTGGCGGCGGGCGATGGTCTCGATCTCGTCCCACGGCAGCGCGGCGTCGGGCAGGTCGTCCCAACGGGCCAGGTCGAGAGCCTCGATCGAACCTCGGAGGGCGGGGCCGAGATGCTCCTCGGAGCGCAACAGCGCTCTCAGCACCTCGAGCTGCTTGTCGGTCAGGCGAACAACCCACACGGGGGCACCTCCAGCTTCTAGCGGGACGCGGGTTGCTCAGAGAAATTAGGCGTCGGAGCGGACGGAAGAACTGCCGGAAGAGGAGCCTTCGGCGGCGCTGATGCGGACCGCCTCGATCCGGTTCTCCCGCACCGCCTCGACCCGCAGCGTGTAGCCATCCACGGTGACCGAGTCGCCACGCTTGGGCAGGCGTCCGAGCTCGCCGAAGACGTAGCCGCCGACCGAGTTGTAGGTGTCGGAGTCGGCTCCGGGAAGGTCGATGCCGGCGTCCTCGAGGTCGCCGAGGCTGACGTGGCCGCGGACGAACCAGTCGCCGTTGGTGAGGAGGCGGACCTCGGTCGCGCGCGGGTCGGTCTCGTCCTCGATCTCGCCCACGACCTCCTCGAGGATGTCCTCGACGGTCACGATCCCGACGGTGCGGCCGTACTCGTCGACGACCACCGACAGCGAGGTCCGCTGGACCTGCAGGTCGTGCAGAAGGTCGTCGATGGGGCGCGTCTCGGGGACGATGAGCGCGTCGCGGATGACCGACTCGATCGTCGCGTCGGGGCCCTCGTTCATGTAGACGCGGGCCAGGCTGTTGTTGTGGATCACGCCGCGGACGCGGTCCGGGTTGTCGTCCTCGATCACGACCAGGCGGGTGTGGCCGGAGGTGACGCAGCGCCGCAGGGCCGACTCGACCGTGTCGTTGGCGTCGACCGTGACGACCGCCGGGATCGGCGTCATCACCTCGCGCGCCTCCTGTTCGTGCAGGTGGAAGACGCCCGCCAGGTGGCCCGCCTCGTCGGGGTCGAGGCCGCCCTGTTTGGCGCCGCGGGCGATGATCAGCCGGAGCTCCTCGGGTGAGGTTTCCTCGACGTTCTCGACGTTGATCCGAAGGACCCGGTGGACGATGAAGTTGGCGGGCGCGTTGGTGGCGACGATCAGCGGATGCAGGACGCGGCCGAGGAACATCAGCGGCCCGGTGACTTTGATCAGGGTCGTCTCGGCGCGGCCGATCGCGACCATCTTCGGCGACTGCTCGCCGAGGATCACGTGGAGGAAGGTGACGATGATGAAGGCGAAGGCGATCGCCAGGGCGAGCGCGACCGCGTGGCTGGCGAAGCCGAAGAGCGGCTCCAGCAGCTCGGCCAACGCGGGCTCGCCGAGGAAGCCGATGCCGAGTGAGGCGAGGGTGATGCCGACCTGGCTGGTGGCGACGAACTCATCGACCCGGTCGAGCTGATCGAGCGCCCGTCCCGCGCCGCGCACGCCGTCGTCGCGCAGCTGCTCCAATCGGGCCCGCCGCGAGCGCACGACAGCGAACTCCGCCGCAACGAAGAAGCCGTTGACCGCGATCAACAGCAGGAGGATGACGAGCAGCAGGATGCTCATCGGCGATGTGGCCCGGTACTTCGGGCTGGGACGTCGTCGGCCATTCGGCTTTCCCAATATAGAGAGCCGACCCGCGGATCATCGCCTAGCCCGCATAATGCCCTGGGAAAGATGAAGGTCGCGACGCTCTCAGAGATGC
The DNA here is from genome assembly GCA_965200635.1 of Solirubrobacterales bacterium. Classification (GTDB taxonomy): domain Bacteria; phylum Actinomycetota; class Thermoleophilia; order Solirubrobacterales; family 70-9; genus VAYN01. The sequence continues at coordinate 266,418 of OZ241364.1, forward strand.
TCGAAGAGGTGGTCCGTATGGGCGAGACCACCGGTACCGGCGAGCAGGGACACGAGTTCCGAGGCGAACTGGAGGGCCGCCTGGCGACCGTCCGGGCAGCCGTCACCGGGGCCACCGTGCCGCGGGTGATCGCCCTCGAGCGCCTCTACGAGCCGGTCCGCGTAGCGGGCCTCTGGGTGCCGGAGATGATCGCGATCGGCGGCGGCGAGGACGTCGCCGGCTCCCCCGGCCTCTCCCCCGCCGAGGTCTCCTGGGGCGAGCTCGCCGGCCTCCGCCCCGAAATCGTCATCGTCATAGTCGAGGGCTACCTCGAGGACGTCCAGGCCCAGGCGATGGAGGTCTGGGAGCACATCGAATCCCTCGGCGCCGCCCGCGTCTACGCCGTCGCCGCCCAACCTTCCTTCAGCGATCCCGGCCCCCGCCTCGTCGACGGCGTCGAGCTCCTCGGCCACCTCCTCCACCCCGACCTGATGGACCCCCCGGGCAACACGCCTTTCACCCTGTTGCGCAGCCCGGCCCCGAGGACGGCGCGGACGTAGGGATTCGCGGAGGGTCCGGGCCGGTGGAAGCTGGCGCCCGGAGCACGCAGGACGCAAGGGTTGTCGGCGAGCACGGCCGTCTCGGCCACGGCCCTGGCTGGCTGTGGCCGTGGCCGAGACGGCCGGGGTGCGGGACGGGTGTCGGGGAGCCTCCGGGGCGTGCGCCGCGGGCGCGTCACGGGAGGAGCGACGGAACCCTCACCGCTGTCCCACGAGAGAGTCACGAGACTCGCAAGTCGTGACGGAGAGCGTGGGAAGTCCACGCTTCCGTGCGTGTTGGACAACACGCACGACGCCGCTGCGTGAGTTGACCGTGCTATGGCACGGTCAACTCACCCAGCGCGTATTCGGGCCCCTTTTCGAGGCCCGAAAACAGACCGAAGGCGCACGGAAGCGTGACGTTCCCGGCATCTCCGTCACGGAACTCAGGCAGGTGTGGCTTCTCTCGCACGAACCCCTCACGTCCTGGGCGTCTCATGGCGGTCACAGCCAGCCAGGACCGCCATGAGACGCCCAGGCCGCCACAAGGACTGCCGGGGCGGCCGGGACAACGCCGTCCCCCACCCACTCCCCGAACTACTAACCCCCCTAGCCCGCCGCCGCCAGGGCCAACACGAAGCTCACGACCCCCAACGCCGACATCGCGGCGACCTCGATCGCCATCCGGTTCTTGGTGCTGAGGTTGCGGCCGTAGCGGCCCTGCTCGCCGGCGACGATCAGGAGGCCGCAGAGGACGCCGGCGACGAGGCCGCCGAGGTGGGCGCCGAGGCTGACGCCGGTGTCGGCGAAGGTGAAGACCAGGTTGATCACGATAAGGATCCCGATCTGGCCGGCAATCGCGTCGAGGCGGCGTCCGCGGGCGATCACGAAGGTGGCGCCGATGACGCCGAAGATCGCGCCCGACGCGCCGGCGCTGACCGAGTCCGGGGTGAACGCGAGGGCCAGGAACGAGCCCGCCAGCAGCGAGGCGAAGTAGAGGACGACGAACCGCAGCGTGCCGATCGAGGGCTCCAGCAGCCGTCCCAGGATGAAGAGGAGGTACATGTTGAAACCGATGTGGAGGATGCTGAAGTGGACGAAGCCGGAGGTGATCGTCCGCCACCAGTCGCCGCCTTCGTGCACCGCCGGGCCCCAGAGGGCGCCGAGGTCATACGCCGTCCGGATGCCGATGCTGAGGCCGCCCGAGCCGTGGAGCACCTCGATCAGGTAGACGATCACGTTGATCGCGATCAGCACCACCGTCGCCGGGAAGCCGCCGACCGCCAGTGCGGCAGGCGTCCCGGTCGGGTTGCGGACCACGCGGGTGCGCTGGCTGGCGCACTCCGGGCAGCGCATGCCGACCGGGGTCGGGGTCATGCACTCGGGGCAGATCGGGCGTCCGCAGGAGGAGCAGGACACGCCCGTCTCGCGGTCGGGATGGCGGTAACACGTCTGGGGCACGGGGAAAGCAGCCTACAATCGCGGCCGATGGAGCCCGCCAGCCCCGCCCGCCTGTACGCCACCGCGATCGGTGCGCTGCTCGTCATCCTCGGCATCGCCGGCTTCTTCTACGGCTCCGCGTTCGGCTCGCCGGGGACCCTCGACCACACCCTCGGCGCGCTCCGCACCAACGGCTGGCTGAACCTCTTCTGGGCTGCGCTGGGAGCCGTCGGCCTCCTTACCGCGGGGAGCTTCTCGCGCCCCTACGCGCTCGGCGCCGGACTGCTGCTCACCGCGCTCGGCGTCTGGGGCCTGGCGATCTCGCCCGGCGACGCGATCCTCGGCTTCCTCCCCGCCGCGGGCGCCAACGAAGCGCTGAACCTGACGCTCGGGATCCTGGGACTGCTGGCCGGCGCGGGGACGCCGCGGCGCCTAGAAGCGGTCGCGGACGCCTGAGGCGAGGCCCTTCAGGCCGTTCGCCTCGTGTTTGCCCCGGCGGCGCAGCTCGAACAGGACGAGCGCCCCGGTCGCCATCCCGCCGACGCCGACGGCTACCACCGGCCGCACCCAGTTGCGCGGGTCGCGCAGCGCCCGCATCTCGGACTCCGAGAGCTCCTCGGCCCAGTCGGAGAGCTCGGTCGCGGCGGCGGCCGAGAGCGCCGTGAAGGTGTCCTCGATCCGCCCCGAGAGCCGCTGCGGTGGGTCGATCGGCCGCAGCGCGTCGCTCAGGAGCGCCTCGACGTCCCAGGTCGATTCGCCCTGCTCACCCGTCGGTGTCATCGCGGCCCATCTCCTCTTGCAGCTGTTTGATCGCCCTGTGGATCAGGACCTTGGTCGCCCCGTCGGAGCGCCCCAGCGCCCGCGCGATCTCGCGATTGTCCATGCCCAGCGCGAAGCGCATGATCAGCGCCTCGCGACGGTCGTCGGAGAGGTGCTGCAGGTTCTCCATCACCTGCCGCAGCTCCTCCCGGCCGGCGACCAGATCCTCGGTGTCGTGGCGCGTCGCGATCGGGTCGGCGCTGTCCAGCGGCGTCTGCGGCCGCCGCGAGCGATCGCGGTAGTAGTTCGAGGCCAGGTTGTGGGCGATGCGGATGAGCCACGGCCGCAGCGGCCGCCCGTCGGACTCGCGCCGCGCCCGGTCGAAGTGCCGGTAGGCCTGCAGGAACGCCTGCTCGGTGAGGTCCTCGGCGTCGTGATGGTTCCCCACCCGGTAGTAGGCGTAGGAATAGACGTCGCGCAGGTGGGCCCGGTAGAAGTCCTCGAAGGCGCGGTCCAGCTCCGCCTTCGCCGCCGGAGCCAGCTGGGCAGGCTCGACGTTCTCCTCGGGGGCGCTCACCGGCCCAGATTAGATGAGCGTCGGCCCGACGACTCATGCCGCCTGCCGCACCCGCTCGGCGCTGCGCAGCCCGGCCACCCAGTCCTCGGCGGCGACTTCGCCGCGGATCAGCTTCGCCAGGCCCTCGAGCGCCTCCCCGTGGACCCCCGCCGCGGCGATCGCGTCGGCCAGGAGCGGGGTCGTGTCGATGCCCTCGGACGCCTGTCCGATGATCGCCGAGATCTCCTCCGCCGGGGTGCCCGCGCCGAGCAGCTCGCCCGCCCGCCGGTTGCGCCCGGTCGGCGCCAGCATCGAGGCGGTCAGATCGCCGACGCCGGCGAGGCCGGCGAAGGTCTCCGGGTCGGCCCCGTGGGCGACCCCGCAGGCGATGCACTCGCGCCAGATCTCGGCCACGGCGATCCCGGCCGCGTTCAACCCGTGCGGCTCGGCCGCGGCGGCGGCCAGCGCGGCGGCGTTCTTGGCCGCGCCCGCCATCTCCACCCCGACCACGTCGGCGGTGCGCTCGCAGACCAGCCCGGCGCGTTTGAAGACCTCGCCGAGCTGCGCGCGCAGGTCCGGGTCCCCGGAGCCGAGGACCAGCGCCGCGGACCCGGAGACCGCCTCGGCAGCATGGGCCGGGCCGCCCAGCGAGGCGAGCGCCCGCGCCCGCACCCGTTCGCCGACGTACTCGGAGGGCAGCTGTCCCTGCGGCGCGATCAGGCCCTTGGTGAGCAGGAGGATCGAGGAGCGTTCGCCCGCCCGATCGGCGATCGAGCCGACCGCCGCGGGCAGTGACTTGGAGGGGATCGCGAGGACGATCAGGTCGAGGCCGGTCAGCTCGATCGCGGACGCCGCCCGCACGTCGATCGCCTCCGGCAGCGGCACGCCGGGCAGGTAGCGCGTGTTCTCCCCCGCCTCGACCAGTTCGGACGCGGACGCCGCGGTGCGCGCCCCGAGCTGCACCTCGAGGCCCCCACGGGCGAGCAGCACGGCCACCGCGGTCCCCCAGCTGCCGGCACCGATCACGGCGGCGCGGCGCATCGGCGGCAGGCCGCCGAGGGCTTCCCACTGCAGCAGGACGTTGGGCCAGATCCGCGTCGTCACCGTTTCGGCGAGCGCGGTCGAGGGCTCCTCGGAGCGCGGGAAGGTCATCGCCCGGCCACAGCGGACCTTCACCTTGCGCGGCCGGATGCGCCAGCCGCGGCGAACCCCTTCGGTGCCGATCACCGCGGTCGGCAGGATCGGCGCGCCGGTCTGCAGCGCCAGGCGCCCGACCCCCCGCTTCGGGTTGGCGAGGCTGCCGCTCCGATGCCGGGTGCCCTCGGGGAAGATGCAGAGCGTCCCGCCGCGTTCGACCACCATCCGTGCGGTCTCCATCGCCTCCGCGTCGGCTTCGCCGCGACGGATCGGGAAGGCGCCGAGCCGGGAGAGGAACCACCCCTGCAGAGGCTTCTGGAAGAGCTCCACCTTGGCGACGTAGTTCATCGGCCGCCGCCAGGGCAGGCAGGCGCCGACCACGAAGGGGTCGAGGAAGCTGCGGTGGTTGGCGGCGACGATCAGGCCGCCGTCGACGTGGCGGGCGTATTTGCGGCCGGTCCGCGAGAGGCGGAAGTAGACGAGGAAGAACGGGATGAAGAGCAGGCGGATGACCAGGTAGAGCGGCCAGTTGACGCTGTGCTTACGGGTATAGGCGTGCAGCGCCATGAGGCGCTCTTCGGGGATCACGCTTTCGGCTACACGGCGAGGTGCCGCCGGTTACGTCAACGGCGCCCGCGGGTTGACCACCGGACGCAGGTTCGGTTCGACCTCGTCGCGCAGGTGCTCGAAGGCGGGCGGCAGGGAGAGCTTCTCGCCGAGGTGCTCGAGCGGCTCGTCGACGGTGAAGCCGGGGCCGAGCGTGGCGATCTCGAAGAGGACCCCGCTGGGCTCGCGGAAGTAGACCGATTTGAAATAGAAGCGGTCGATCTCGGGGGTCGGACGGGCGCCGCCCGAGATCGCCTTCTCGCGCCAGGCCATGTGCTCCTCGACGCTCGAGGCCCAGGCGACGTGGTGGATCGTGCCCGCGCCCTGGACGGGCCGCTCGGCGGGAGGCGGGTCGTAGATGTAGAGGCCGCCGCGCTCGGCGCCACGGGCCTCCCAGCCTGCCTCGGTCGATTCGAACTCGAGCGCCTCCAGCAGCGGGGTGCTGGCCTCGGGGGACGCGGCGTAGGCGCGGACCGCGTGGAAGCCCTGCAGCGCCAGCTCGCGCGGGATCTCCGGATGGTCGGCGATCAGCGGCGCGTCGGGGACGTCGGGGACGAGGAGCTGGTGGTCGAGGCCCTCGGGGTCGGAGAAGTGCAGGCCGTCCTCCTCGCGGCGGGCCTCGACGCCGAGCGCGCCCAGGCGGCCCTCCCAGAAGTCGAGCGACTCGGGCCCGCCGACCCGCCAGACGATCCGGTGCACCATCCCCACCCCGGCCCGGCCGGGCGCCGCGCCCGGGAACTCGAAGAAGGTCAGGTCGGCGCCCGGATCGCCCTCCTCGTCGGCGAAGAACAGGTGGTAGACGGACGGGTCGTCCTGGTTGACCGTTTTCTTCACCATCCGCAGACCCATCACGCCCGCGTAGAAGTCGACGTTGCGTTGGGCGTTCTCGGTGATCGCCGTGATGTGGTGGATCCCCTCTAGCCGCATGTCCCACGTATACCATCCGCCCGATGAAACCCTGGCGACGGAGGACCGTCAAAGCCCTCCTCGCGCTCGGCGCGTTGCTCGCGTTCCTCAGCGTCTTCTCGATCTGGGTGGAGCGCCAGGCCCTCGACACCGGTGAGTGGGTCAACACCTCCGGCCACCTGATCCGCAACCAGACGATCCGTGCCGCGCTGGGCGAATACATGGTGGAACAGCTCTACGAAAACGTCGACGTGGAAAAAAAGGTCGAAGAAGCGCTGCCCAAGGACGTCAAGGAACTGGCGGGGCCGGCGGCCAGCGGGCTGCGCCAGGTCGCCGGGCCGGGGGTCGAAAAGGTGCTGGAAACCGGCACCGCCCAGTCGCTCTGGGAAACGGCGAACCGGACCGCGCACGAACAGCTGATCGCGGTACTGGAAAACAAGAAAGAAGCGGTCGACACGGCCAACGGCGAAGTGAAGCTGAACCTCGGCAGCCTCCTCACCAACCTCGCCGGGCAGGTCGGCCTCGGCAAGAGCCTCGCCGAAGAGCTGCCGCCGGACGCCGGCCAGATCACGATCCTCAAGTCCGAACAGTTGAAGACGGCCCAGGACATCGTCGTCGCGATCAAGGGCCTGGCGCTGCTGCTGTCGATCCTCACCTTCCTCGTCTTCGGGCTGGCGATCTACCTGACCAAAGGAGGCCGCTGGGTCACCGTCCTCTTCAGCGGCGTCGCGCTGGTCGTCGCCGCTCTGCTGGTGCTGGTGCTGAGACAGGTCGCGGGCGGCATCGTCGTCGACCAACTGGTCAAGCAGGAGAACGTCAAGCCGGCAGCCGAAGCGGCCTGGTCGATCGGCACCTCGCTGATGGTCTCGATCGCGACCACGATCATCATCGTCGGCGTGCTCTTCGCGGCGGCCGGCTGGCTCTCCTCGCCGACCGGCGCGGCGCGGGGGACGCGGCGGGTCATCGCGCCGGCGCTCGAGCGCTACCTGCCCTATTGCTACGGCGGCCTCGTGCTGCTGCTCGGCATCTACCTGCTGAGCGCCTCCGGGGTCGGACTGCGGACCTTCCTCACCGTGGTGGTGCTCGGGATCATGGCCGCCTTCGGCCTGCGCGAGCTGAGCAGGCAGACGTCGGAAGAGTTCCCCGGCCTGTCCTTCGCCGAGGTGCTGGCGCCGACCCGCAAGGCGATTGACAAAGCCGTCACCGACGCGAAACTCGGCGAGCGCGCGTCGAAACTCAAACTGCCCGACGTGAAAATGCCCGATGTCAAGATGCCCGACGTCAAGATGCCGGAGGTGAAACGCCCGGCCGGCCTGGGGATCCCGGACGTGCGCCGTCCGAGCGGTCGCGTCCGTGGGCGCGGCGGTCGTGACGCCGAGCCGACGGCGCCGGCTACCCCTCCGCCCCCCTCGCGCGCCGAGGTCATGCAGGAGGAAGACGCACGCCTCTCGAGCCTCGAACGGCTGGCGACCCTGCACGGGAAAGGCGTCCTCACCGACGAGGAGTTCGCCGTCGAGAAGGCCCGCCTGCTCAAGCTGTGATCGGCAAGCGACTCCTCCCCGTCCTGCTCGCGGCGCTGGCGCTCGCCGTCGTCCTCGCCTCCTGCGGCGGCGGGGACAGCAGCTCGTCCACGACCCGGACGGTGATGAAGAAGTCGGGGGCGGGCGCGGGAACGACCTACCTCCCCGACGTCACCGGTCGCAACTTCGTCAAGCCGACGAGCTACGGCTTCGGCGGCGACGGCGACCTGACCGCGACGAAGCTCGAGTGGCATGGCTGGGGCGAAGCGAAGGCGACCGCCTTCGGCACGATCGCCGAGCACCCCGCCAACGGCCTCGTCGACACCTTCTCCGGCAGCGTCACCGCCTCCGCGCCGAAGGCGTGCAGAGGCGCCCGCTACTACACCGAGGCCATCGCGCACCTGCCGAAGCAGGCCGACTACGTGCCGAGCGAACCGACGCAGCTGAAGACCCCCTGCGACTGAGGGGCTATCCGGAGATCGGGACCCGCAGCGGCGTCGCGGCGAGCGCCTTCGCCACCGTGACCAGGTTCTGCGCCGCGGTTTCCCCGGTGGTCCGGGACCAGTCGTGCCCCGAGTCGTCTTCGAGGTAGCTCTTGCCAGGTCCGGGCCCGCGGTTCCAGTAGGTCCAGGCCTGGCCGGGGACGGTGAAGCCGATGTCGATCAGCGCGCCCGCGACCTCGGAGATCACGTGGTGGGCGCCGTCCTCGTTGCCGGTCACGACCACGCCCGCGACCTTGCCGTAGGCGATCGGCCGCCCCTCCTCGTCGGTCTCTCCGATCATCGCGTCCATCCGCTCCAGCACCCGCTGGGCGACGCTCGAGGGTCGGGCCATCCAGGTCGGCGTGGCGACGACGAGGATCTCCGCGGCGACGATGGCCTCGCGGACCCGGGGCCACTCGTCCCCCTCGCCCATGTCGGATTCGACCCCCGGCAGGATGTCCAGGTCGACGGCACGCACTTCCTCGACCTCGACTCCTTCGGCGCGCAGCTTGTCGATCACGACCTTGGCCAAGGCCTCGGTGTTCGACCTGTCGGGGCTCGCTTTCAGCGTGGTGTTGACGACCAGAGCTTTCATGCCCCACCGGTACCCCGCGATCAAGCCGCTATCGGCCAGCCGACGGCGGCCTCGGCGCAGCGGCGCGCCATGGACTGCGCCAACTTCAACAACCAGCGAACCGCCCAGGTAGCGAGCCGAGGCCCGCCTCCCGTTCAGCCGACCGCGCCGGTCGGCTGGTCCAGGTGGCGGGTCTCGTTGAAGCTGCGCAGGAGCCAGGTGCCGTCCTCGTGGACGACCAGGCGGCTGATCGAGCCGTTGTCGGCGTGGATGAAGGCGAAAGGGCGGCTGGCGGTCGCCATCGCGCAGAGCGCTCCGATCGCGGCACCGTGGGCGAAGGCCACAGCGACGGTGCCGGCGGGGACCGAGCCCGCGATCGTCTCGACCGCCGCACGCAGGCGCCCCTCGAATTCGGCCAGCGACTCGGCGCCGGGGATCACGTCCCAGCGTTCCCGCGCGGCGACCTGGGCGACGAGCGGATCGCCTTCGGCGACCTTGATCCGGTAGCCGCCGCCCTCGAGCTCGCCGAGGAAGATCTCGCGCAGGTCCGGCAACACCGTCGGCTCCATACCGACGGCCTCGGCCAGCGGCGCCGCGGTTTCCCCAGTCCGCCGCAGATTCGACACGAACATTCCGGAGAACCGCTCGCCGGCCAGCTCTCGCGCGACCGAGCGGGCCTGACCGCGTCCCACCTCCGACAGCGCCGGGTCACCCTGCCCGTCGATCAGCGGAAAGCGCTTGCCGGGGAGCGCCGCTTCGGACGCCCCGTGGCGGACCACGACGATCTCCACCGAATCGGGCGGCGGCGCGTAGCGATGCTGCTCGAAACCGCTCGCCTCGGTGGTCTGGTCGGCCATCGGCGAACGACCCTACCCGGGTCGGCCCGCCCCCGTGAGGGGCGCGATAAGTTCCTCCCATGGCGGATCTCGACCAGCACGTCCTGACCAACCGCACCTTCTGGGACGAGCTGGCGGAGAGCTTCGTCGAGTCCGGCCGACGCAACTGGGAAAGCGAGGAACCCCGCTGGGGGATCTTCTCCGTCGCCGAGTCGGAAGTCGGCATGCTGCCGGCGGCGCTGGAGGGTCGCGACGCGATCGAGCTGGGCTGCGGCACCGCCTACGCCTCCGCCTGGCTGGCCCGGCGCGGCGCCCGCCCGGTCGGCATCGACAACTCCGCCAGGCAATTGGAGACGGCGCGCGCCTTCCAGGAGGAGTTCGGGCTCGACTTCCCACTCCTCCACGGCGACGCCGAGCGCGTCCCCTACCCCGACGCCTCCTTCGACCTCGCGATCTCCGAGTACGGCGCGAGCATCTGGTGCGACCCCTACGCCTGGATCCCCGAGGCGTCCCGCCTCCTGCGCCCCGGCGGCGAGCTCGTCTTCATGGTCAACTCGATCTTCACCATCCTCTGCGGCCACGACGACGAGACGATCCCGGCAGGCGACTCCCTCCAACGCCCCCTCTTCGGCATGCACCGGGTCGAGTGGGAGGGCGAGGACTCGGTCGAATTCCACCTGCCCCCAGGCAAGATGATCGCCCTCCTCAACGACAGTGGCCTCGAGCTGACCGAGCTGATCGAAGTCCGCCCGCCCGCCGAACCGGCGAAGAGCGACCCCCACATCCCGGTCGAATGGGCCCGCCGCTTCCCGGCCGAGGAAGTCTGGCGCGCACGCAAGCCCGGCTGAAATCCGCCGCCGAGATCGAACCCGCAACCTCCTCGAGAGGTCTCACTCAATCGGCGGCTGGCAAGCTAGCCCTCCAGGAACTGACTAGAAGTCGAGCGACGTAAAGCCGAACGCGCGCCAAATTCGCGATCCGTCTATTCCGGGACCGAATCGGTTCCCGGAGCGCCCGCCGGTTCCTGTGCTGCTGAACCGACCGCATTGGAGTGCCCGTCCGTGTCGAAAATCGTGATCCTTCCGCCCATGGAAGGAAACGAATCGCTCGACTACGCCCCACTCTCGACCCCAGCAGCGGTCACTCCTCAGCCCGACGCCCCTAATGTGGATGCCTGCGGCGTCCGTCTCACCCATGGCCCGAATCGCAACTTCGAAGATGTCGAAGCCGGGGGCGAAGACAGCTGCCTGACTGGCGTCGGTGTCGAATACTCCGAATTTTTCCTCTCCCTTTACAAGCTGCAGGAAAGCGGGAGTGAACAACCCCGCGGCGAATCACATACGAAAGGAGCAGCGGGAGGCGGCACCCTTTCGCTCTCAGTCAGCGCTTTCTGCAACCCGCCTCACGTCAATTTCCGCTGGAAAGCGCTCGCGTTCGCGGCCTCTGAGGTGAACGGCGTTCTGTACGGAGGTGACGCCGTCAACTACGAAGGGTTGGCCTGCAACTGAATATGAAGTGCCCCTAGGAGTTAATTAAACTCGGGAGGCGCAAACACCGAGCGCCTCCCGAGTGACGGAAGAAGGAAGCGATGAGATCCAGTAGGCGCCCACGAGATCGGGATCAAGGCACTCCTTGGGTTCGCTACGGGCCCGTAAACGCCGTTCCTGACCTTCCTTGGTGGAGATTCAAAGCGCGGCGTTACAACAAGCGCCTCTTGCGACGGTGGGAAGAGGACGCGCGCGAGCGCGAGTCCTGAGCCGCGTCGTTTGCCACCTACCCGCCGGTATCGCAGGGCAGGTGGTCGGCTCCTCGGAGATCCGTCGCCTCCTACCCTGACGGGGTGTGACCCGTCGCAGGGAGCGGCGCTGATGGCAGCGAATCGGGGACATGTCGCGATTTCCCTCGCCGCGGGACCGAGCGGCCGGTCCCTCTGTGCGGATCTTTGACTGGGTGAGCCGGTTTGCAAAGCCCGCCGCCGGGATCGAACCGGCAACCTCCTGATTACAAATCAGGTGCTCTCCCAGGTTGAGCTAGGCGGGCGTGGGGCCGATGATGGCTAGATGAATGTCACGTTTCGATTCCTCGCCCCGGAAGAGGGTGGCGTCCTGACCGCGGCGATAGAAGCAGCTTACGGGACGACGTATGACGTCCGGTGGGTCTACGACCCGGCGGAGGTTTGCGCCCGGCTGGCGGATGGGCGGTACGTGAGCTGCGTGGCGGAGACGCCGGAGGGCAAATTGCTCTGCCACGAGGGGATGAGTTTGGCGGCGGCGGGCGACGCGGTCGCCCACTCGGGCCAGGCGGTGACGCTGGAGGCGGCGCGGGGGCAGCACCTGTTCACGCGGACGAAGCGGGTGCTGATGGGCTGGGGCACCGAGCGCGGACTGGCGGGGATGTACAGCGAGGCGACCGCCGCCCATCCATACAGCCAGAAGGCGAACATCGAGCTCGGCGCGCACGAGACCGGCTTCCTCCTCGGCTGGATCCCGGCGACGGTTGAGAACAACGCGGCCGCGGGCGTAGCGGCCCGGCGCAACTCGGCGGCGCTCTTCTACACGAAGCTGAACGACGGCCACGACCGTCGCGTCTACGCGCCCGAGCGCCACCACGAGATCGTCGGCCAGACGCTCGCCCTGTGCGAGCTGCGGGGGACGCTCGCCCAGCCGCCGCCGGACACGGTGCTGCCGGAGCGGACCGAGATGCACACCGCGGTCGACGCCGACCACAACCTGGCGTTGATCACGGTGGCCGTGCCGGGCGCCGACCTGGAGCAGGTGATCGCCGAGGAGCGGCGCCGGCTCTTCGGCATCGTCAACCTCGACGCGATCTACATCGACCTACCGCTGGACACCCCGGCGACGGCGCTGGTCGCCGACCACCTGGAGGAGCTGGGCGTCTCCTACTCGGGAATCTTCCCCAACCCCAGGGCCGACGGCGACGTACTGCGGATGCAGTCGCTGCACCGGGTCCGAGTCAAGGCCGACGACGTTGCCGTCGCCTCGGACCACGGGCGCGAGCTGCTCGACTACGTGCTGGCGGACCTGGAGCGGACCGACTAGACCGCGACCTCCCGCGAGGCGAGGTGCGTACCGACCTTGCGCTTCACCCGCTGCAGGGCGTTGTCGACGGTCTTCGTGTCGCACTCGAGGCGCTCGGCGATCTGCTCGTAGGAGTGGCCGTCGAGGTAGAGCGACAGCACCCGGCTCTCCAGATCGGAGAGGACCCCGGAGACGCCCGACAGGCAGGAGACGAGGCTCTCCAGCTCTTCGGTGGCGATCACCTGGTTGACCGGGTCGTGGACGCTCGGCCCCGGCAGGATCTCGTCGAGCGTGGTTTCCGACTCGCCGCTGGCGGCGGGGGTCTGGCTGAACGACACGTACTGGTTCAGCGGCGTGTGCTTGTTGCGGGTCGCGGTCTTCACCGCGGTGATGATCTGGCGGGTGATGCAGAGCTCGGCGAAGTTGCGGAAGCTCGACTCGCGGTCGGTCCGGTAGTCCCGGATCGCCTTGTAGAGGCCGAGGAGGCCCTCCTGGAGCAAATCGTCGGACTCTCCCCCGAGAAGGAAGTACGAGGAGGCCTTCAGGCGGACGAAACCGCGGTACCGCTTGATGAGCATGTCGTAGGCATCGGTCCTGCCGTCCTTGGCCAGGGCGACGAGGTAGTGATCATCAAGCTCAGCTTGAGGGTTAGCTCTTGCTGCCATGGCGTTGCCGCGGCCCGCTATGGTTGGCCGAAATTCCTGCTTAGGCGTCATTAGTGCCACAGATCCTTCTCCTTGCTGAAGGGTCGTGGCGCCGCTTACCTCCCCCGAGGCGCCCTACTTATCCGGAAGGTTCCCCTCGACTCAAGCCCTCAAGTCGAGGTTCACCCTTTATTAGGGCGCCAGCTTTACGCATAAGCGGAGTTCTGTCAACCCAATTTGCGCGTTTTTGCAACCGCCGTTGCATATGCGGGGTCAGGAGCGTTGTCGAACGGACTCGAAGAGGAGTGCGGTTGCCGCCGCCGAGACGTTCAGGGACTCGACCTGGCCGAGGCTCGGGAGGGCGACGAGTCCGTCGCAGTTCGAGGCGACCCGGGGACGCAGGCCCTTTCCCTCCCCGCCGAGGACGAGGACGGTCGGGCCGGTCAGGTCGACGCCCCATGGTGGCGCCGGGCCGTCGGCGTCCGCTCCCCAGATCCAGAAGCCAGCCTCCTTCGCCGCGGTCAGCCAGTCGGCGAGGTTCCGCACGTGGGCGATCTCGAGGTGCTCGACCGCGCCCGCCGAGGTCTTGCAGGTCACCGGCGTCACCATCGCCGCCCGCCGCTCCGGGATGACCACTCCGGCCACGCCCGCCGACTCGGCCGAGCGGCAGACCGCCCCGAGATTCCGCGGGTCCTGGACCTGGTCGAGAGCGACGATCAAGGCGCCGGGCCGGCGCAGCATCCCCTCGGCGTCGCCGTAGGGATAGGGGTCGACCTCGGCGACGACGCCCTGGTGGTCGGGCGAGCCGCAAAGCCGCTCCAGCTCGGCGCCGGAGGTCTCCGGCGCGCGCCAGACTTTGTGGACTCGCCGCCTGCCCCGTTCGGCCTCGTGCACCGGCTGGACGCCGTAGATGATCTGCGAGGCCATCAGGACTTCGGCACGAGGCGCGGGCCGGCGGCCGAGTCCCGGACCTCGTAGCCCAGCTCCGCGAGCTGATCGCGGATCTTGTCGGCAAGGGCGAAGTCCTTGGCCGCGCGAGCGTCTTGGCGCTCGGCCATCAGCCGCTCTGCCTCCGGATGGGTGTCGTCCTGACCCTCGGCGATCGAGCCAAGCCCCACGAGCTCGAGCATCTCCGCGACCGCCTCGACCGCCCCAGGCACCTCGTCGCGATTCGCTTCCCCGACCAGCTCAAAGACCTCCGCCATCGCTCTGGGCGTGTTGAAGTCGTCGGCAAGCGCCTCCCGGAACGCCTCGATGCGGGACCCCGGGGGACCCTCCCCGGAACCTCCCCGCTGTTGTTCCGGGGAGGGTCCCCCGGGGTCCCGCCCCACCGGGTGCTCTCTGAAGAAGTTCCGCAGCCGCTCGACCCGCGCCCCCGCTTCCTCCATCGGCAGCTCCCCGAAGGCAAGCGGCTGCCGGTAATGCCCGCTGATCAGATAGGCGACCACCGCCTCGCGGCCATAACGATCGAGGGCCTCCCCTAGCTGGAAGATGTTCCCCTCCGATTTCGACATCTTCTCCCCGGCCGTGTCGACCATGCCGTTGTGCATCCAGACGTGGGCGAAGGGGTGCCCGGCCGACTCCGACTGGGCGATCTCGTTCTCGTGGTGGGGGAAGACGAGGTCGGAGCCACCGCCGTGGACGGCGAAGGAGGCGCCGAGCTCCTGCTCGGCCATCACCGAGCACTCGATGTGCCAGGCGGGGCGCCCCGGGCCCCAGGTGGAGTCCCAGGAGGTGTCCTCTCCCTCCTTGGTGGATTTCCAGAGGGCGAAGTCGAGCCGCTCCTGCTTGAGGGTCGAAGAGCCGGCCTCCTCGCCCTGGTCCATGTCCTCGGGGCGGCGGTTGGAGAGCTTGCCGTAGCCCGGGAAGCTGCGGACCCGGAAGTAGACGTCGCCGCCCGACTCGTAGGCGTTGCCTTTCTCGATCAACTGCGCGATCAAGTCGATGATCCCGTCGACGGTCTCGGTCGCCTTGGGCTCGACGTCGGGCCGGCCGAGGCCGAGGCGGTCGGTGTCCTCGACGTAGGCGGCGGTCATCTGGGCGGCGAACTCCGCCGACCCCTCCCCCGCCTTCGCGGCGGCGGTGTAGATCTTGTCGTTGATGTCGGTGACGTTGACGACGAGGCGCGTCCGGTAGCCCTCCGAGCGGAGGAAGCGGGCAAAGAGCGAGAAGACCACGAAGGGCCGCGCGTTGCCGATGTGGATGCGGCTGTAGACGGTCGGGCCGCAGGCGTAGATGCCGACCTCATGGTCGGGGTCGAGCGTCTGCACCGCCCCGCTCAGCGTGTCCCTGATCCGCACCTCGCGCATGGACAGGCGAGGTTAACCGCCCGGAGGCCGTGGGGGCTAGTAGGTGCGGTAGCCGGCCTGGGACTGCGGTTTCTGGGCGCTGCCCTGGAGCCAGGTCGGGCCGTCGTCCTGGGCTGCCGCCTGCACCTCGCGCCGAGCTTTCGAGACGCTCGCGCGGACCTCTTCCTCGGTCGCCGCGCGAGCGCGCTCCTCGCGGCGCTGAGCCTGCTGCTTGATCCGCTCCGACTCCGCCTCCAACTGCGACTCGGCGCGGGCGCGGGCGCGATCCTCGGCCTCGCGCTCGACCTTCTCGACCAGCTTGCGGACGCTCTCTTCGGCTTCGCGGCGGACCTCCTCGGTCCCCTCCATGACCCGCTGCTGGATCTCCGTCTCCAGCTGGATCGCGGTGTCGTGCGCGGCCTGCGCGGCGGCCTCCGATTCGGCGGCGCGCTGCTCGGCTTCGGCGACGCGTCTGTCGGCGTCGGCCTGGATTCGCTGGCGCGCGTCCTCGACCCGGCGGTCGATCTCCGTCCGCACGGTGGCCTTCGTCGCCTCGACTTCGCGCTGGGCCTCCTCGACTTCGCGCTTCGCGTGCGACTCGGCGGCTTCGACCTTGGAGTCGGCGTCGGCATCCGCTTCGGAGGCCTTGGCGAGCGTCCGCTCGCGCTCCCTCTCGACGCTGCTGCGCAACTCCTTGAAAGATTTCTCGGCCCGCCCGCGCCCACTCTCGGCGGCGTCGAGCTTGGACTCGGCGGCCGCCTGGGCCGCCTTGGCGGCTTCGATCTGCTTCCGCGCCCCGGCGCTCATCTCGCGCAGGGTCTTCATCGCGCGGTCCTTGACCTCGGCGCGGATCTTGTCGGCGTTCCCCTCGGCGGCGGCGACCCGCTGCTCGGACACCTTCACCCAATCCAGCGCCTGACGGGCGACCGCGTGCATGTCGCGGTTCGCCTCGCGAACCGCCTTCAGCTGCCTCGCAGGCTCAGTCATCCGGTGGAGCCTACTGGGCGTCCCGGCTACTCGTCTCGCGAGCCTTCAGCTCCCGCTTCAGGACCTTGCCGGTCGCGTTTCGCGGCAGCTCGTCGAGAAACTCGACCTCCCGCGGGGTCTTGTAGGAGGCGAGGTTGGCCTTCACGTGCGCGAGGAGGTCGGTGTCGGTCAACGCAGCCCCCGCCTCCAGCACCACGAAGGCTTTCAGCCGTTGGCCGAATTTGTCGTCTTCGACGCCGATGATCGCCACCTCGGTGACGCCCTGGAGGTCGGCGAGCAGGTCCTCGACCTCGCGCGGGAAGACGTTCTCGCCGCCGGAGACGATCATCTCGTCGTCACGGCCGTCGACGAAGAGGCGCCCGTCGGGGTCGAAATGGCCGACGTCGCCGCTCGAGAGCAGCCCCTCGATCGCCTCTTTGTTGCCGCCGCCGGTGTAGCCCTCCATCTTCATGTCGTTGCCGACGAAGATCCGCCCGACCTCGCCCGGGGCGACATCCTTGCCGTTCTCGTCGAAGAGGCGGACGGTGGTGCCGCGCGGCGGCCTGCCGGCGGTGCCCGGCGCGGCCCGCAGGTCGGGCGGCGTGGCGATCGTGGCAAAGGAGACCTCGGTCGAGCCGTAGAGGTTGTAGATGTTGTCGCCGAAGCGGTCCATCCACTCGATCGCCAGCTCGCCCGGCAGCGCCGAGCCCGACAGCGCGGCGATCTTCAGCGACGGCAGCCCATAGCGTGAGAGCGTCTCGTCGGGCAGCCCGAGGATCCGCTGGACCATCACCGGCACCACCGCGAGCACGTCGGCGCGCGTGCGTTCGATCGCCCTCAGGGTTTCCTCCGGGTCGAAGCGCCGCCGCAGCACCATCGTCGAGGTGGTCGGCAGGGCCATGACGAAGTGCAGGAAGCCCCAGGAGTGGAAGAGCGGTGCCGCGATCATCATCGTCGAGCCGCGTCGGTAGGGGATCATGTCGAGCAGCGAGGCGAGCGTCATCAGCCCGTCGGGGCTGGTCCGCTGGGCGCCCTTCGGCGTGCCCGTGGTGCCCGAGGTGAGGATCACGAAGCGGGCCTTGTCAGGTGGCGGCGCGAGGTCGGCGGGGTCGCCGGCGGCGATCAGCTGCTCGACCGTCGTCGCCCCCGCAGGCGGCGCGCCGTCGTGCCAGGCGACGATCCGCTTGACGCTCGACTGCACGTCGGCGAGCAGGTCGGTGAACTCTTCGTCGTAGACGAGCGCCTTGGGGCCCTCGCGCTTCATCACCTCGACCAGCTGCGGGCCGGCGAACATCGTGTTGAGGTAGAGCGCGGAGGCGCCGAGCTTGGCCGCCGCCAGCGTCGTCTCGAGGAAGCCGCGGTGGTTGCGCGCCATCACCCCGATCCCGTCTCCGGGGCCGATGCCGAGCGCCGCGAAGGAGTGGGCGAGCGCGTTGGAGCGCTCGTGCAGGCGCTTCCAGGTCAGCGCCCCGCGTTCGTCGAGGATCGCGATCTCGTGCGGGTGCTCGATCGAGGCGACGGTGACGCCGGTCGCGGGCGAGGCGCCCCAGCGCAGGAAGGTGGAACCGACCCGCAGCGCCTTGTCCGGCCGCATCGGCCCGACGATCCCGGCACGGTGCAGCACCCGACCCTCGAAGAGGAGGTCGGATACGGCCGCCCGCACGTCCGTTTGCCCCGTACTAGCCATCGATCCGTGCAGCTTATTGGCCGAGCGGCCAGGAGGCCATCCCGGTGTCGTACCGGGGTTGTCGTTCGGGGCCGTCGCGGCAGTCCTAGCTGCGCCTGGGCGTGAGGGTTTCGTCGGGAAGTGCGGGGGTTCGTCACGCTTCCGCCCGGAACTCCACACCTTCGGCACGGTTCTGCAGCACCCGAATGTTGACGGGCCGAAAACCCCTCCTATAGGGCAGGTTTTCGGCCCGTCAACATTTCGGGTCAGACGGAATGCGCACGAAGCATGAGGAACCTGCGCGGAACTGTGGAGTTCGTGGCATCTCCCGCACGTCTCCCGCAACGGCGTCGGAGATCCTTCACACCTTCCATCCCCCGGCCGTCTCACCCACGGTCACAGCCAGCCAGGGCCGTGGGTGAGACGGCCCTCTCGCCGGTACGCCCTGCGTCCCTTGTCCGGGCGCCAGCTTCAGTCGTCCTCGACCTGCGCTACCGCCATCGCGGCGATGCCCTCGCCGCGGCCGATCCAGCCCATGCCCTCGTTCGTCGTCGCCTTGATCGTGACCTTGGCCGAGGTGGCCTCGCCGAGGATCGATTCCATCTGGGGCTTATAGGTGGCGAGCTTCGGGGCCTCGCAGATCACGGTCACGTCGATGTTGACGATGCGGCCGGCGATCGTGCCGATCGCGACCCGTAGGAGGTCGATCGAGTCGGCGTCGCGCCACTGCTCTTCGGAGGGCGGGAAGAGGGTGCCGATGTCACCGCTGCCGCCCGCGCCGAGGATCGCGTCGATCACCGCGTGGGTGACCGCGTCGGCGTCGGAGTGGCCCTCGAGGCCCCACGGATGGTCGATCTCCACCCCGCCGAGGACGAGCCGGCGTCCGTCGGCGAAGCGGTGCGAGTCGTAGCCGATGCCGATCATCGCGCGCGCCTCAGCCGACCCGGCTGCCGAGCGGCTCAAGCCGCCGCCGCCGCCCCTCGAAGACGGCGATCTCCCCGACCCCGAGGTCGTCGAGGAAGGCCAGCGCGTCGTCGTAGCGGAAGCCGATCTGCTCGGGCAGGTGGGCATCGGAGGAGAGCGCGAACGGCACGCCGGCCTCGACCACCAGGGCGGCGAAATCGCGCGCCGGGTAAAGCTCGCCGACCGGCTTGCGCAGCCCCGCGGTGGAGAGCTCGACCGCCGAGCCGCCCGCGACGATCGCTTCCACGGCGGGCTCGTAGAAGCGCCGCAGGTCGCCCTCCGGAAGCGGCCGGTCCCGTCCCCACACCTTCACCAGATCCGGGTGGGCGAGGATGTCGAAGAGGCCGGAACGGGCACAACGGTCGAAGTGTTCGAAGTACCGGGTCCAGACCTCCTCGGCGCTCGCGTCGGGGGCGGCCCAGACATCGAATCCGTCGTGGTCGACCGCCGCGTCGCCGTCGCCGACGAAGTGCACCGAGCCGACCACGTAGTCGAAGTCCCGCGCCTCCAGCATCGCCGCGGTGCGCCCTTCGGCCCCGGGCACGAAGTCGCACTCGACCCCGAGGCGCAGGGACGTCCCGCGGACGAACTCGCAGTACTCGTCGAGGTCGTCGTTCGCGTTCTCCAGCCACAGCGGGTGGCGCCAGAGATCGAGCGCCTGGCGGAAGCGGTAGACATGCTCGGAGACGCCCAGCTCCTCGATCCCACGCTCGGCCGCCGCGGCCCGGTAGCGGTCGACGTTCTCGGTGGTGAAAAAGCGGTCGAAGGTGGTGCCCTCCTCGTCGGGACGAAGGTGAAGGTGGTAGTCGGTGAGCATCGGACAAGCCTAGTCAAGCCACTTAGACTTCGACCGATGGTCCGTCAGCTGCTCATCCTCCTCGTGGGCTTCTTCGTCGGCGTCCTCGGCGCCCTGGCGCTCGGCGCCCACAACCTCGGCACGGCGCTGGGCGTCGGCCAGGTCACCTTCGCGGGGACGCTCGTCTACGTGCTGCTCAGCGACCGAGGAGAAGCTCGGCGACGCGGAGATCGACCGGGGTCGTGACCTTGAGGTTGAGGATGCCGGGATCGTGGACCAGCACCTTCCCCCCCGCCGCCTCGATCAGCATCGCCTCGTCGGTGACGGTGTGCGCACGGCGCAGTGCCTTGCGGAGCGCCTCGGTGCGGAAGACCTGAGGCGTCTGCGCGCCCCAC
The DNA here is from genome assembly GCA_965200635.1 of Solirubrobacterales bacterium. Classification (GTDB taxonomy): domain Bacteria; phylum Actinomycetota; class Thermoleophilia; order Solirubrobacterales; family 70-9; genus VAYN01. The sequence goes on from OZ241364.1 coordinate 286,508, forward strand.
AGCTCGGAGCGGTCGAGGGTCGCGACGATGCGCTCCTCGTCCACCTTCTTGACCGTGTCGGTGACCGGCGCCGCGGCGATGATCGCGTCCGCGTCGGGGTCGGCGACGAGGGCGGCGACGAGATCGTCGATCAGCTCCGGTGTCAGCAGCGGGCGGGCCGCGTCGTGGATCGCGACGAGCTCGGTGTCGACGGCGCTCAGGGCCTTCGCGACCGACTCGGCCCGGGTGGCCCCGCCGTCGACGATCACGACATCCTGGAGTCCGTGCGGATGACCGGCGGGGACGGCGACGACGACTGTCGTCACCGACCCGCAGGCCAGGCAGGCATCGAGGGACCACGAGATCATCGGTCGCCCTCCAAGCGACACGAACGCCTTCGGGCCGCCGGCCCCGAGTCGCTCCCCGGAGCCGGCTGCCGCGATGACCGCGGTCACCTCGATTTTGGTGTCCTCAGGCGGAGGCGGTGGCGGCGTAGCGCTCCTCCAAGAGCCCGTCGAGGTATTCCTCGGCGCCGTCCTCGTCTTTGTCGAGGGCGTACATGAACTCGGAGGCGAGAATCTTCTTCGCCCGGGTGTACATCTGCTTCTCGCCGGTGGAAAGGCCCTTTTCCATCTCGCGGATGGCGAGGTTGCGGACGACCTCGGCCAGCTCGAACACGTCGCCGGTCTTGATCTTCTCGCGGTTGTACTTGAAGCGCCTGTTCCAGTTTTTCGGCATCTCGGAGACCTCGTCGGTGAGGACGAAGGTGACCTTCTTGATTTCCTCCTCGTCGATCACGCGACGCAGGCCTGCCTTGCCGGCGTTTTCCGTGGGGACCATGACAGTGAGCTCGTTGTGGAGGATTTTGATCGTGAGGTACTCACGCTCGCTACCCATCAGCTCCCGCGTTTCTTTGGTCATGACCAAGCCGGCTCCGTGATGCGGGTAGACGACCTTGTCGCCCTCCTCGAAGTCGCAGACATACACGATGTCCTCTTCGAAGACCTCGTCCACGGTCGCCTCGTCTAGCTCGGAAATAGGGGGGCTCCTTTCGTCACGCGACGGCGCTTATCGCCATCAACTCTGTAAGTACCTGTCCACCAGATCGACCTCTTGGAGCCGACGCAGACCCTCGCGGATGTCCTTGGCCCGGCTAGGGCCGACTCCGTCGACGGCGGCGAGCTCGGAATCGGGGGCCGCGAGGACCTCCTCCAGCCCGCCCAGCTCGTGGGTGATCTTCTGGACGACAAGTTTGGGGATCCGCGGTACCCGACCAAGTACCCGGTAACCGCGCGGGGAGACCGGGAAGTCGACGGTGTGGATCTTGCGGTCGTAGCCGAGCAGCTCGGCGAGGCGCCCGAAGTCGAGCACGTCCTGGTGCGGGAGCCGCGAGAGCGCCTGCAGCATCGACGACAGGCCTTCCTCGGAGTCCTCGACCGCGTAGTCGCGGAGGAGCGCGGTCTTATCGGCGGCGACGCCGACCATCGTCTCCTCCAGCTGCATCTCGATCAGGCGCCCCTCGGTGCCGAGCTCGACGATGTAGCGCTCGACCTCGACCGCCATCCGCGTCACCAGCTCGGCGCGCTGCAGGACGGTGAGTGCGTCGTGGAGGACGGCGCGGCCCTCGAACTCGAGCGCCGTGAGGCGGAACTGCACCTCGTCGAGCCGCTGCCGGTACTTCTCCAGCGTCGCCAGGCCCTGGTTGGCCTTGGCAAGCACCGCGGGGATGTCCTGCAGGATGTACTTGGCGCCCTCGACGTAGAGCGAGACGACCTCGCGCCGCTGGGAGACCGCGATGACCAGCGCATCGGTCTGTTTGCAGACGCGCTCGGCGGTGCGGTGGCGGGTCCCGGTCTCAGACGAGAGGATCGTCGGGTCGGGCATCAGCTGGACGTTCGCCCAGGCGATCTTGGTGGCCTCGGCGTTGAGGACGATCGCGCCGTCCATCTTCGCCACCTGGTAGAGCATGGCGGGGGTGTAGTCGATATCCAGACGGATTCCACCGGAGAGCAGGTGGGAGATCTCGTCGAGCTCACCGACGACGATCAGCGCTCCGGTATGGGCGTGCACGATGTTGTCGATTCCCTCGCGGAGGGCACCGCCGGGTGCGACAACATCTAGCGCCCTGAGTAGACGGGGATCCTGACGTTCCGACAACTCATGAAGCGCATCCCCTGACAATGAGGCCATCCACTTAAGTATGGCAAAAATGGCTCTGGAATGCGGTTCAGAGGTGGAAGCGCCGATGGTGGAGGTGATGGCGGAGGGCTTCGGGGGCCGGATTTCCCACCACCAGGGGGTCCGGGCCCTCTTCCTGCGGTCCTCGCACGTACCCCCACGCGAGAACCGTGCCGAGGGCCATGAGCCCCACCGGGAGCCAAGTCGAGCCGGCCAGCGAGCCGGCGAAGGAGTGGCCGGAGCCAAGCAGGGCGTGGAAGATGGCCCCCGTCCCGGCCAGGGCGATCGCGCCCGCCAGCAGTCGGACCATCGACAGGACGCCGGAGGCGATCCCCACCTTGTCGCCGGGCATCGCCGCCATCGCCGCCGTCGACATCGGCGCGTAGACGAACCCCAGCGCGATCCCGAAGCACACGTAGCCGACCAGCAGGACCGCGTAGGAGGTGGTCGCGTCGATCTGGGTGAGGACCAGCATCCCGGCGGTGCCGATCGCCATCCCGGCGCTCATCAGGGCCCGCGGACCGAACTTGGCGATCAGCCGGCCCGAGAACGGCGAGACGAGGATCATCGGCACCGTGATCGGCAGCACCTCGAGGCCGCAGACCAGCGGCGAGTGGCCGCGCACGTCCTGCAGGTACTGGGGCTGGAAGTAGATCACCGCCCACCAGGCGCCGACCAGGCAGAAGGCCGACGCGGTGGCGCCGAAGTAGGGCCCGTTGCGGAAGAGGCCGAACTCGACGATCGGCGCCCGCACCCGGTGCTCGACGACCCAGAAGGCGGCCAGGGCGGCGGCCCCGACCAGGGCGAGGACGATCACCGCCGGCGTCGACCAGGCTTCCGACTGGACCAGCGCCAGGACCACCAGGGTGAGGCCCGAGCTGAGCGTGGCGAGGCCGGGCCAGTCGAGCCGATGCCCGGCGGCCGGGTCGGTCGACTCGGGGGCGGCGCGGGCCACGATCAGCATGCCGACGGCGATCAGCGGCAGGTTCATCAGGAAGATCACCCGCCAGTCGATTTCGACCAGGGCGCCGCCGACCAAGGGCCCGATCGCGAGCGCCGAGGCAGAGACGCCGGCCCAGATCCCGAGCGCCCTCGGGATCTCGTCTTCGTGGAAGACGCTGCAGACCAGGGCGAGCGACTGGGTCAGCACCGCGGCCGCTCCCGCGCCTTGGAGCACGCGGCCCCCGATCAGCAGGTCAGGGCCCGAGGCAAGGCCGGAGACGACTGAGCCGAAGCCGAAGACGAGCATCCCCAGCAGGAACATCCGGCGCCGGCCGAACATGTCGCCGAGCCGACCCGCGGTGACGGCGAGCACCGCGACCGTCAGCAGGTAGCCGTTCATCATCCACTGCAGCTGCTCGGGCGTCGCGCCGACGTCGCCACGGATCCGCGGCAGGGCCAGCGACACCACGGTCGAGTCGAGCATCAGCAGGAACAGCCCGAAGCAGGCGCCGACCAACGTCCACCACTTCCCGCTCATGCCGGCCAGCCTATGGCCGTGGGGCGGCGGCGATCTAGCGGGCGCTGCCGACGAGGTCGCGCTCGGGGACGATGCCCCAGCGGGTGCCGACCTCGGCGAGGTCGGGACTGAGCGCCCAGCGATCGGGCTGCTCCTCGCCCTCGAATCCCGGGTTGGCGCCCTTCAGCGCCATGCGGCCGGTGTTGTCGCCGATCTCACGGATCGCGGCGATGTCCTCGGCGGAGAGGCGGATGTCGGCCGGGATCGCGGCCAGCTCGGCACGCTCGGACTCGATCGTCCGGGCCTCGGGACCGACCTCCTGGATCAGGGTCGGGGCGACGCACTCGACCGCCGGGTGGGCGAGGTTCCACTGACACGAGAGGCCCATCGGGGTGAGGTCCGCCTGCTCGGCGAAGGGGCGCAGACGGTCGAGCTTCTCCAGCCCGGCCTCGATCCAGCCGGGTGGGCGAAAGCCGCGATGGTCGGTCTTCGAGAGCTCCATTCCGGGGCGCAGGTCGTCCCAGAAGAGGCCGCCGTAATCGGCGACGCGGGTGATGACCTTGACCTCGTGGCGGGCCGCCGCCTCGAGCACCAGCTCGCCCGGCCACGGCTCCACCGGGTTGAGGATGATCATCGCCCAGTCGATCCGGTCGCCGAAGCGCTCCAGGCAGGCGATCAGGTCGAGGGTGAAGCCGTTGGCGGGACCCGGCGCGACGCCGATCTTCGCCGTCAGGCCCGCGTCGCGCAGCGCCGCCATCCCGTCCCAGACGACCTCCGAGGAGTAGCCGACGCGGTCGGGGTTGTGGAGCAGCAGCAGGTCGAACTCCGAGGCGCCGATGCGCTCCAGGCTCTTCTCGGTCGCCATCCGCAGGTAGGACGCGTAATCGTCAGGCCCGCGGAGGGCCGGGTCGGTGAAGCGCGGGAAGCCTTTCGGCCCGTTGCGCTCGCCTTCGTAGAAGTCGTGGCCGACCGCGCCGACCAGCGAGTAGTCCTCGCGGGCCACGCCCTCGAGCGCCCGCCCGAGGACGGTGTCGGCCTCACCCGTCCCGTAGGCGTCGGCGGTGAGGACCGTGTCGATCCCCTCCCCCGGGGCCAGCAAGGCGGCGAGCCGATCCTCCTCGATCGCCTCGCCGAAATGAAGGAACCGGCCGCCGCTCCAGGTGCCGATCGCGCTGCGGCCGGGTTCCTTCACTTGATGCTCTGAACTCAGTGCTCGGAGTCGCCGTCGGCCGAGTCGGCCTCGTGGCCGTGGACGCCGTCGCCCTCGGTTTTCGCCCCGACGCCGGCCTTCGGACGCTCGGCCTCGTCGAGAGGTGACTTGTTGCTCGGCGGGATGATCTCCAGCCGCAGCGGCTTGTCTTCCTCGTCGCCGGAGGCGTCGCGGGTGAACATCACCGTCGACCCCGGCGTCATCGGGCCGGCGCGCAGGACCTCGTCGGCGAGCGGGTCCTCGATGTAGCGCTGGATCGCCCGACGCAGCGGACGTGCGCCCATCGCCGGATCCCAGCCCTTGTCGACCAGGTAGTCCTTGACCTCCTCGGTCATGTCGAGCTGAAGTTCGTGCTCCGCCACCTGGACGCGGACCCGGTTGATCATCAGGTCGATGATCTCCTTGACCTCCGTCTTGGCGAGCTTGTGGAACACGATGACCTCGTCGATCCGGTTGAGGAACTCGGGACGGAAGACCCGTTTGAGGTCGCCCATGATCCGGTTCTTCATGTCGTCGTAGGACATCCCCGTCTCGTCGTCGGAGACGGTGAAGCCGATCGAGGTGTTCTTCGAGATCTCGGCGGCGCCGATGTTCGAGGTCATGATCACGATCGCGTTGCGGAAGTCGACCGTGCGGCCCTGGCTGTCGGTCAGACGCCCGTCCTCGAGGATCTGCAACAGGATGTTGAAGACATCGGGGTGGGCCTTCTCGATCTCGTCCAGGAGCAGCACCGAGTACGGCTTGCGGCGCACGGCCTCGGTCAGCTGACCGCCCTCGTCGTAGCCGATGTAGCCCGGAGGCGAACCGACCAGACGGGAGACGGCGTGCTTCTCCATGTACTCGGACATGTCGATCCGGATCATCGCCTCCTCGTCGCCGAACAGGAAGTCGGCGAGCGTGCGGGCGAGCTCGGTCTTGCCGACCCCGGAGGGGCCGAGGAAGATGAACGAGCCGGCAGGCCGTTTCGGATCCTTGATCCCGGCGCGGGAGCGACGGATCGCTTTCGAGACGGCGGTGATCGCGACCTCTTGGCCGATCACGCGCTTGTGGAGTTCCTCCTCCATGCGGATCAGTTTTTTGGTCTCGGCCTCGGTCAGCTTGAAGACCGGGATGCCGGTCCACATCGAGACGATGTCGGCGATCTCGTCCTCGCCGACGACCGGCCGCTCGCCGTTCTCACCCTCGGCCCACTCGTCTTCGAGCTGGCGCTTGCGGGTGGTCAGCTGACGCTCCTGATCGCGCAGGTTCGCTGCTTTTTCGAACTCCTGCGCCTCGATCGCGGCCTCCTTTTCGCGCCGCGTCGTCTCGATTTCCTCCTCGAGATCGCGATACACGGGCGGCGTCGACATCGACTTGATACGCAGCCGCGAGCCCGCCTCGTCGATCAGGTCGATCGCCTTGTCGGGCAGGAAGCGGTCGGAGATGTAGCGATCGGCGAGCTCCGCGGCTGCTTCCAGCGCTTCGTCGTTGATCGTCACTTTGTGGTGCTGTTCGTAGCGCTCGCGCAGACCTTCGAGGATGCGGACCGTGTCCTCCGGGGAGGGCTGGTCGACCCTGATCTGGGCGAAGCGACGCTCCAGCGCCGAGTCGCGCTCGAGGTACTTGCGGTACTCGTCGAGGGTCGTCGCGCCGATCGTCTGCAGCTCCCCACGGGCGAGGGCCGGCTTCAGGATCGAGGCCGCGTCGATCGCGCCCTCGGCGGCGCCGGCGCCGACCAGGTTGTGGAGCTCGTCGATGAACAGGATGATGTCGCCGCGTTGGGTGATCTCTTTCATCACCTTCTTGAGGCGCTCCTCGAACTCACCGCGGTACTTCGAGCCGGCCACCAGGGCGGCCAGGTCGAGCGTGTAGATCTGTTTGTTCTTCAGCAGCTCCGGAACCTCGCCCGAGTTGATCTTGGCGGCGAGGCCCTCGACGACGGCGGTCTTGCCGACGCCCGGCTCACCCAACAGCACCGGGTTGTTCTTGGTGCGGCGGGAGAGGATCTGCATGATCCGCTCGATCTCGGTCTCGCGACCGATGACCGGGTCGAGCTTGCCCTCCTCGGCGAGGCGGGTCAGGTTGCGGCCGAACTGGTCGAGCAGTTTGGAAGATTTTTTGCCCTCGCCCGAGCCTCCGCCGGAGCTTGCGCCCTGACGACGACCGCCGGGACCGGAGAGCATCCGGATGACCTCGTTGCGGATCTTGTCTGAGTCGGCGTCGAAGTCCAGGAGGATGCGGGCGGCGACGCCCTCGTTCTCACGGACCAGGCCGAGCAGGATGTGCTCGGTGCCGATGTAGTTGTGGCCCAGGCTGAGCGCCTCGCGCAGCGCCAGCTCGAGCACCTTCTTGGCGCGCGGGGTGAACGGAATCTGCCCCGAGGTGACCTCCTCGCCGGAGCCGACGATGCGGACGACCTGCGAGCGCACCCGTTCCACGGTGATGTCGAGGGACTCCAGGACACGGGCGGCAAGACCCTCCTCCTCGCGAAGGAGCCCCAGCAAGATGTGCTCGGTGCCGATGTAGTTGTGCTTGAGCGTCCGCGCCTCCTCCTGCGCTAGGACGACTACCTGACGAGCCCGCTCGGTGAATCGCTCGAACAAATCCAAAACCTCTTCTTGGTCGCACCGGGAAGAACCCGGGTTGAAGACGGCGACGCCTTGTCCTTCTTCGGATGACGCCGTTTCGTCCCCTAACTCTACCGGGCGCGTCAGTCCGGCCTCACGTGCATCTCGCACGGTAGTAGCGGGCTTTCGTTACGGAAACGCCTGAAAGATCGGTGAATTTCCGTTGAGAGGTCGGTTTAAGATCCCCATGTGTTCGCCTCCGGGGGGTTGGAAGCCTTCGCCAAAGCCGAAGGACTGGCCTTCCGCCACAGCGGCCCGCTGCCACCTCACGGCAATCTACTGTCGCGCGGCGGCCGGGTCGAGGGGCTGGTCGAGGGCATGGTGCCGGGCGGGGTCGAGGGCTCGCTCGCCCACTACACCTACACCTATACGACCACCGACAACGACGGGCACTCGCAGACCCACACGCGGCGCTTCACGATCGTCGTCACCTCCGTGCCGCAGAGCATCGGCTTCATGCCTTCACTCGGCTTCGTCGGGGCGAAGAGCGAGATGACCGGCATCAGCGGCGGCATCGGGGAAGCCGTGCAGGTCGACCTCGGCGACGATTCGCGGCTGCACCACGCCCGCTGCTATCGCTACAAGGGCGCGGGCGAAATCTGGACGCGCCGGCTCTTCTCCCCTGGCTTCGTCGACTGGCTCGCCCGCTCGGAGCCCGACTTCGGCTTCGAGCTCGCCGACGGCGTCCTCACCACCGGCCGCGCGGACCACCTCGCCGACCCCGCCGCGCTGACCACGCTCTGCGAAGAAGCGGCACACCTGACCGGGGTGATCGCGGCCGAGTCCGACGAGTCCTCCGGGACCGGCGCCGCTTCCGGCAACGCGGCCAAGGATCCGAAGGCCGACGACCCCTGGATGGAGGCCGCGCTCAGCGCCGTCGAGGTCGATTCGCCCGCTTCGATCGGCGCCGCCGAAGCCGCCTTCCGCCACCACCTTGCGACCGCGCCGGCCAGCTGGTGGCGGACCCTCCGCCTCTCGGTCGCGATCGCCGTCGGGCTGAACATCCCCGGCGCCGCGGTTCCGATCGTGCTCGGCCTGGAAGGCGCCTGGGCGGTCCTCGCGGCGATCGAGCTGGCCCTGGTCGCGATCATTGCCTTCTTCATCTTCCGCAAGAACCTCCGCGACGCGAGCCGCCGATACTCCGCCGAGGCCTTCTTCCGCTCCTACGCGAAGTCCCGCGGCATGCGACTCGAGGAACCCCTCCACTTCGCCGCCACCCACGCCGACGCCAAGCTCCCCTTCCGCCCCGACCGGGTCCTGACCGGGCCGCTGCCCGGCGGCGGCGAAGGATCCTTCTGCATCCTCGGCGACGGCTCCAAACGTGCCGACCGAGTCGCCGTGGTCTCCGGCCCCGCCGGTCCGGTCGCAGAATCCGAGCTCGAAGCCGAACCCCAGGGCCTGACCACCAAGGACCTCGACACCTACCTCGAACAACTGGCGGGAGAGGACCGCGACGCGCAGATGCCCGAGACTCCGACGGACCGGGCGCCGGCTTAGGGGCGGTGGCCGGGAAGGGACGGCGCGGTTTGAAGCTGGCGACCCTGGACAAGGGACGCTGGCCGGGATACGAGGAGTGGCGGATTGCTTGCCGCGGCAGAACGGGTTCGTCACGGGAGTGCCACGGATCCGTCACCGATGTCCGGAGGCATCACAGAGACCGTGGGAAGTCCGCGCTTCCGTGCGTGTTGTCCAACAGTCTCGACCGCGCTGCAGTCTTTGTAGGCGCTATAGCGACCAAAAGGACTGCAGCGCTGTTTCCGGCCGTCTTTTAGGGCCCGGAAAGCGGCCGGAAGTGCCTAAAAGCCGCGGGAAGTGTGGAGTTCCCGGCATTTTCGTCAACGATCGGGGCGAGGTGTGGCTTCTCACGCGCATCCCTGTCACGGACCCGTGCCCACTTCCTGACGAACCGATCTCGAACGGGCGGGGGCAGCCGGGAGAACCGCCGCCCCCCGCAAGCCCCCCTACCTCAGGTCCGCATCGCCGGGAACAGCAGCACTTCGCGCAGGCTCTGGGCCCCGGTGAACATCATCACCAGGCGGTCGATGCCGAGCCCGACGCCGCCGGTCGGCGGCATTCCCTGTTCGAGGGCCTCGACGAACGCCTCGTCGTAGGGCTGCGCCTCGTCGTCGCCGCGGTCGATCTCGGCGGCCTGCTGCTCGAAGCGGCGGCGCTGCTCATCGGGGTCGTTCAGCTCGGTGAAGGAGTTGGCGATCTCGACCCCACCGACGAAGGCCTCCCAGCGCTCGACCAGGCCGGGCTCGGTGCGGTGGGCCTTGGCGAAGGGGGAAAGCTCGACCGGGTAGTCGAGGATGAAGGTCGGCTGGATCAGCCCCGGCTCGACGTCGCGGGAGAGCAGGCCATCGACCAGCTTGCCCCAACCCTCTTTCGGGTCCGGCTCGGTGCCGATCGCCTTGGCGAGCGCCTCGCGGGTCGGGTGCTCGGCGATGTCGACGCCGGAGCGCTCGAGGATCGCCTGGCGCAGGGTGATCCGCCGCCACGGCGGGGCGAAGTCGATCGTCGTGTCGCCGCGCTCGACCACCGTCGTCCCCAAGGTGCGCTCGGCGACGTAGGCGACCATCCGCTCGAGGTCGTGCGCGGTCTGCTCGTAGTCGGCGTAGGCCTCGTACCACTCGAGCATCGTGAACTCGGGGTTGTGCTTGTGGGAGACGCCCTCGTTGCGGAAGTCCTTGCCGAGCTCGTACACCCGGTCGATGCCGCCGACGATCAGGCGCTTGAGGTAGAGCTCGGTGGCGATCCGCAGGTAGAGGTCGCGGTCCAGCGCGTTGTGGTGGGTGGTGAAGGGACGCGCGAGGGCGCCACCGTAGAGCGGCTGCAGCACCGGCGTCTCCACCTCGACGAAGCCGTGGTCGTCGAGGAACCGGCGCACCTCGGTGATCATCTTGGCCCGGGTGCGGAAGATCTGGCGGGTCTCCTCGTTGGCGATCAGGTCGAGCTCGCGCCGGCGGAACCGGGTCTCGGTGTCCTGCAGGCCGTGGACCTTGTCGGGCGGCGGCCGCAGGCTCTTGGACAGCAGGCGCCAGTGGTCGATCGCCAGCGACAGCTCTCCCCCGCGCCGGGTGGCCATCGCGGTGCCCTCGACGCCGACGATGTCGCCGATGTCGAGGTCAATCAGCAGCGCGTAGGCCTCCTCGCCGAGCACGTCCTGGCGGGCGTGCAACTGGATCTGCCCGCTGCCGTCGCGGATGTCGATGAAGGCGTTCTTGCCGTGCCCGCGCCGCGCCGCGATCCGTCCCGCCACCCGGTGGCGGGAATCGGTTTCGGCGCCCGGCGCCAGCCCCTCGTGCTCGGCCCGCACCGCCGCGATCTCCTCACGCCCCGAGAACTCGTGCGGGAACGGCTCGATCCCAGCGTCGCGGATGCGCCCGAGCTTCTCCCTGCGGTCGCGGAGAACCGCCGAGAGGTCGGCTTGTTGATCGGTGGGCCCGTCGCTCATCGGCGCGACCCTAGCGCCCCGTTAGGGGTGCTCGATCTTGGTGATTTTGAGTTTTTTCTTGGCGCCGCGCGGCGGCTCGACGGTGACGATGTCGTTCCGCTTCTTGCCCAGCAGGGCTTTGCCGATCGGCGACTCGTTGGAGAGTTTGTGCTCGGTCGGGTTGGCCTCGGTGGAGCCGACGATCTGGAATTTCTGCGAGTCGCCGGTTTTCTGGTCTTTGACGTGGACGATCGAGCCGAAACCGACCTCGTCGGTGGCGATCGAGTCCTCGTCGATGACCGTGGTGCGGCGCAGGCGCTCCTCCAGCTGGGCGATCCGCGTCTCCAGCAGGGCCTGTTCGTTCTTCGCGTCGTCGTATTCGGCGTTCTCGGAGATATCGCCGAATTCGCGAGCCTCCTTGATGCGCGCGGCGACCTCGCGGCGTTTCGTCGTCGAGAGGAACTCGATTTCCTCTTTCAGCTTCTCGAGCCCCTCGGGGGTGATGACAGCCTGACGACTCACTTGTACAAACCTCGCTTTGCGTGGAAAGAGCCCCTGAGAAGGGACTCCGAGACCGAAGAAAAACCCCGGAAATGGCACCCCCGCAAACGCTGAGCCCAGATCAGGGAGCGCGGGAGTATAGCGCGCTGACTATGGCGGCAAAAAGGGCGGCTCAGCCGACCGGAACAGGCGTCCGCGCGGCCTCGACCAGCTCCCTCGCGCGGGCCAGGTCGGCGGTGCGCTGGAGTTCGTCGCGAACCTGGTTCGAGGCGCCGATACCTTCGAAGTACCACGGGTAGAACTTGCGCAGATATCTCTGAGCGCGCTCGGTCCCCAGGTGCTCCTCGGCGCGGTCGATCACCCAGAGGAGCTCGTCGGCGATCTCCTCCTGGCTGGGCGGGGCGGCGCGGCGGCCGGTGAGTTCCTCGAAGACCCAGGGATTGCCGAGGCTGCCACGGGCGATCATCACCGCGTCGGCGCCGGACTCCTCGTAGGCGCGCCGGGCCGCCGCGGCGCTGGAGAGTCCGCCGGAGACAATCACCGGGACCTCGAGCCGTTCGGTCAGTTCCCGGGTCAGCGCGTAGTCGGGTTGCCCTTTGTGACCTTTGGTCGCGGCGCGCGGGTGGAAGCCGATCGCGCTCACCCCCGCCTCCTCGGCGAGCCGGATCGCCACGTCGAAGCCGGAGCGGTCCCCGGGCGAGATCCCCGAGCGCAGCTTCACCGTCACCGGCAGACCGCTGCCCTCGCGCGCGGCGACGGCAAGCGCGACCGCCAGGTCGGGGTCGCGCAGGAGCTGGGCACCCGCCCCCGTCTTGCGCACCTTCGGCACCGGGCAGCCCATGTTGATGTCGATCAGGTCGGCGCCCGCGGCGGCGGCGATCTCGGCGCCGGAGCGCATCACCTCGGCGTCGTGGCCGAAGAGCTGGATCGAGACCGGATGCTCCTCCGGGTGGAGGACGAGCAGCTCCCGCAGGGTGCGCTCGTTGCGGTAGTGGAGGGCGAAGCTCGAGACCATCTCCGACACCGCCAGGCCGGCGCCGTGGCGTTTGGCCTGCAGGCGCACGAACCAGTTGCCGATCCCGGCCAAGGGGGCCAGCAGGACGCGGTTGGCGATCGGCACGCCGCCGATCTCGAAGGGGTCGGTCAGCTCAGGACGCGTTGCGTTCATGGATCAGCCGCAGGCCCTTCAGGGTGAGGAGGTCGTCGACCAGATCGATCGTCTCCGAGAAGGGGACGATCGCCGAGGCGAGGCCGCCGGTCGCCAGCAGTTTCGGGTTCGGCAGTTCGGTTTCGAAGCGACGGACGATCCCGTCGATCATCCCGGCGAAGCCAAAGATGAAGCCCGAGTTGATCGCCTCCCGGGTGGAGTGGCCGATCGCCGTCTGCGGTTCGCCGAGGTCGATCCGGGTGATCCGGGCGGCGCGGTCGATCAGCGCGGTCAGAGCGATCTCCAGCCCGGGGCCGATCGCGCCGCCGAGGTAGGCGCCGTCGGCGGAGACCGCGTCGATGTTGATCCCGGTGCCGAAGTCGACGACCACGCAGGCCTCGCCGAAGCGCTCGTACGCGGCGATCGCGTTCACCAGGCGGTCGGCGCCGACCTCGAGCGGATTGTCGATGCGAATCGGCATGCCGCTCCTCACCCCTGGCCCGATCGTCAGGCACTCGGCCTCCAGGTAGCGCTCGGTCATCCGCTCGAACTGGCTGCCCAGCGGCGGCACCACCGAGGAGACGACGACGGCGTCGATCTCGCCGAAGTTCATCTCGCTGAGGTTGAAGAAGCCGGCGATGCGCTCGCCGAGCTCGTCCCCGGTCGCGCCGGAGCGGGTCTGGAAGCGCCAGTGCTCGATCAGCTCCTCACCTTCGAACGCGCCCAGGTGCGTTTGGGTATTTCCGATGTCGACAGCAAGCAACATGCGCTTAGGATCGTTTCATGACCACTCGCCTATATGTCATCCCGGGTTCGCACGCAGCCAACACCGCAGTGCTGATGCTTGCCTTCAAGGGCATCGACTACAAGCGCACCGACCTGATGCCGGTGGTCGCGAAAGGGGCCCTGCGCGTTGCCGGATTCCCCGGAATGACCGTCCCGGCGCTGAATATCGAGGGCGAGAGGATCCAGGGCTCGCGGCCGATCGCCCGCGCCCTCGACCGCATCCAGCCCGAACCGCCCCTCTTCCCCGCCGACCCGGACAAACGCGCCGCGGTCGAAGATGCCGAGCGCTTCGGCGACGAGGAGCTCCAGCACCCGCTGCGCCAGATGCTCTGGTGGGCCTTCAAGCGCGACAAGGAGAACCTCCGCGGCTACTCGGAGGGCGCCCGCATGGGGGTCCCGGTCGGCCTCGCGATCAAGACCGGCGGTCCGCTCGTCGCGATGGCGGCGCGCCTCAACGAAGCCACCGACGCCAACACCCACGCGGCCCTGGTCACACTTCCCGACCTGCTCGACCGCGTCGACGCGTACATCGCCGACGGCACGATCGGCGGCGCCGAGCCGAACGCCGCCGACTTCCAGATCGCCACCTCGATCGGCCTCGCGCTCACCCTCGACGACCTGAAGCCCCTGATCGAACCCCGCCCGTGCGCCGAGCTGGCCCGCCGCCACGTCCCGGACTATCCCGGCCACGTCCCGCCGATCTTCCCGCCGGCCTGGTTGCCGGAACCGGTGGGGCGCTAGACGGGCGATGCTCGCGGGGTTGCGGCAGTCCTAGCTGCGGTTTCGTGTGGAAGTCCGGAGAGATGTGACGCTTCCGCCCGGAACTCCACGGTCTCGTCACGCTTCCTCCACGCCGGGAACCAGCCGCCGGCGCGTCGTCGCCTACCCCAGAGCCCCCCGGCGCTCCGCCCGCTGCTCCTCATCCGGTAGCGCGGCCAAGGCGTCGGCCAAAACCGTCCCGTCCGGAAGCGTCAACTCCGGGTCCAGCTCCAGCAGTGGGGCGAGGACGAAGCGGCGGTTGCGGACCTGGGGGTGCGGCAGGGTCAGGCGGGCGGTCTGGAGCTCGAGGTCGCCGAGGAGGAGTAGGTCGACGTCCAGGGGGCGGGGGCTGTGGCGGGGCAGGTCGAAGTGGCGGCCGCGCTCGGCCTCGACCGCCTTGCAGGCGTCGAGCAGGGCCTCGGGCTCCAGGGCGGTGCGAATGCGGACGGCGGCGTTCAGGAAGTCGGGCTGGTCGAGGATCTCGCCGACCGGCTCGGTCACGTAGGTGGAGGAGACGGCGAGGATCTCGACGCCCTCGGCCGGCAGGAGGTCGAGGGCGGCGCGGAGGTGACCCTCGGAGTCGCCGACGTTCGAGCCCAACCCGAGGTAACCGACCCGCTCCGGCACGGCCCGCGTCCCGGCGACCTAGTCCTCGGCGGGATCGTCGTCGTCGACCGCCCGTTCCTGGGTGACCTCGACGGCGATCTCCTGGATCGCCAGCGGCAGCGGCGGCTCCGGCTTGGCGGCGCGGACGCGGACCGACTCGCAGCCGTAGCGTTCGATCAGCCGCTCGCCGACCACGTGGGCCAGGCGCTCCAACGTGCGGTAGCTGCGCTCGGTGGCGACGAAGGTGACGATGTCGCAGACGTCGGCGTAGTTGACCGTGTCCTCGAGGCGGTCGGTGAACATCGCGTCGCAGTCGGGGACGTCGAAGGAGACATCGAACTCCAGCCGTTGCCCGACCTCCTGCTCGGCATCGCTCACCCCATGGTGGGTGTAGATCGAAAGGCCGCGGATCTCGATTTCGGCGCTCGACTCCACGCCACCGTTCCCCGCATCGGGATTCATCGAAGGCTCAGGTTCAGACACACCCGAAACCTACTCAAGGCGCGCTGCAAGGACGCCGTGGGCTCAGACGGACCGCAGCGAGCCGTTGCGGCCGACGAGTTTTTCGACTGCCTCCTCGCCCCCGGCCATACGGATCAGGCTCTCCGAGGCACCGCGACGGGCCAACTGCTCGGCCAGCTCGAAGGACTTTTCACGCAGTGGGACTCTGGGGCGAACCGTAGCCCCCACCGGCAACCGTCTATCCATTGGCTTTGTACTCAAGACCTTTCCCATTGTAGGGCCAGGATGGACCGTGCCTCGGTCAGAACTTCTTCCGCGAGCGCCGCGTGGACCTGCACGGGGCCTTCCTTCGCGCACTCTTCGACGCAGCAAAAGCCACCGTGGTCGCCGGTGTAGTCGATGACAAAGATCCCGAGAGTCGCCTCCGGATCATCCAACGCGAACAGAGGAATCGCGTAGATACCTGCGTACTGGAACGTCTTGCGGACCTCTGACGCGGTCATCCCATATCGCTGTTCCTCCGGTAGCCGGTCGAATGCCCTGTCTCCCAAGCCGGCGAGCTGGGACTTGAGCGGGCCGAGGTCTGCTCCGAATTCGCTGCGTTCCGCCCAGGCGCTGCCCGCGATCCCCTTCCCCTTTTTCCAGACGATTCCGCTGTGAGGCCGTGCCTCAGGCAGCATGAATACGGCCCGACGATCGAAGGTGTCATCGGTGCGGCAGATCCAGACCTGCACGCTGAGATCGTTCACCGTGGCGTCCTGGCAGTGGTTGGCGATCGCCGAGACGCTCCTCTGGCAGAGCAACTCGAGGTCTTTCTGCAGCTTGCTCATGGCCGCGTCGGCTCTCAGCTCTCGTGCATCGAGAGCGCGGAGGAACGTGTAGACGGGGACGAAGACCGCGGCGGCGACCATCGCGATGAAGAGCGGGTGCCAGGGTTCCCAGGCGGTGCCGTGGTGGCGCGCGGCGCGCATGAGGGTGGCGACGGCGAGGTAGATGCCAAACACCATCGCGACCCAAAAGAACTGGACTTCGAAGCGCCGCATCGTGGCGCGCACCCTTGAGAACACCGGATTTCCCCCCGTCGTTTCAGCGCTCCCCACGCTAGGGGACACACCGGCGCGTCAGAGAGATAAGACGGCGTCGACCACGCTCATTGCCTGTGACATCTCCCGCACGTCGTGGACGCGGAGGATGGAGGCGCCGGCGAGGGCGGCGAGGATCGAGGTGGCGATGGTGCCGCCGAGGCGGTCGTCGGAGGTCGACCCATCTTGGCGGCCGATGAAGCTCTTGCGGGAGGTGCCGAGGAGGATCGGGCGGCCGAGGGTCGCCAGCTCGGGGATGCCGCGGAGGAGTTCGAGGTTGTGGCGCACGGTCTTGCCGAAGCCGATGCCGGGGTCGAGCCAGATGCGCGACTCGTCGACGCCGGCGGCGACCGCGGCCTCCAGCCGGGCGGCGAGGAAGTCCCGCACCTCGCCGACCACGTCGCCGTAGGAAGGGTCGACCTGCATCGTCCGCGGGTCCCCGGCCATGTGCATGAGGACGAGGCCGGAACCGCGGTCGGCGACCAGCGCCGCCATCTCGGGATCGCCGCGCAGGGCGGTGACGTCGTTGACGATCGAGGCGCCCGCGTCGAGGGCGGCCTCGGCGACCGTCGACTTCGAGGTGTCGACCGAGATCGCCTCCGCGACGCCCGTCAGCGCCGCGATCACCGGCTCGACCCGGCGCGTCTCCTCGTCGGCGGCGACCGGCGCGGCCCCGGGACGGGTCGACTCGCCGCCGATGTCGAGGATCGCGGCGCCCGCCGCGGCCAGGGCCAGCCCGTGGTCGATTGCCATCGCCGGATCGAGGTAGCGCCCGCCGTCGGAGAACGAGTCGGGCGTGACGTTCACCACGCCCATCAATTTCACATCCATCACTGGAGTTCTAGCGGGGTGGCTGACCAAGCAGGTCAAGGACGCAGGAAGCGAGACGAGGGGAGCGCACTCCAGTGCGTGACCCGAAGGCGAGCGCCCGAGAACGCCGACATGCGCCGGTCAGACGTCCCGCTAGGACGCGTCGCCGCCGGCGAAGCCGGGGCGGGGGCGGGGCATGGGGCGAGCCTCACGCGGGGCGCGCTCGGGCTCGGGGGTCGGCTCCGCGGGCGGAGTCGACTCCTCGTCGTCTTTGAAGACTTCGTGGTCCGGTTTGCCTTCGAGCAGGGCGACGAACTCGTCGGCCTCGATCGTCTCCCGCTCCAGCAGCAGCTTGGAGATCCGCTCGAGCTGTTCGTTGTTGTCGCTGAGCAGCGTCTTCGCGGTCTGGTGGGCGCTCTCGACGATGCGGCGGATCTCGTCGTCGATCTCTCGCGCGATCTCATCGGAGTAGTCGGGTTCAGCCGAGAATTCGCGACCGAGGAACGGCTGACCGCGATCGTGGCCGAAGACGCGGGGGCCGAGGCGCTCGCTCATGCCGAAGCGCATCACCATCTGCTTCGCCGACTCGGTCACCTTTTCGAGGTCGTTCGACGCCCCGGTGGTGATTTCGCCGAAGACGATCTCCTCGGCGGCGCGACCGCCGAGGGTCATCGCCAGGGTGTCGGTCAGCTCCATACGGGTGGTCAAGAACTTGTCCTCGGTGGGAAGGCTGATCGTGTAGCCCAGCGCCTGGCCGCGGCTGATGATCGAGATCTTGTGGACCGGGTCGGTGTGCTCGAGCAGCTGCCCGACGATCGCGTGCCCCACCTCGTGGTAGGCGGTGATGAGCCGCTCCTTTTCGCTCATCACACGAGTTTTCTTCTCGGGCCCGGCGATCACTCGCATGATCCCCTCCTCCAGCTCCGTCATCGAGATCTCGCGGTTGCCGGTACGAGCGGTCAGGAGCGCCGCCTCGTTGATCAGGTTGGCGAGGTCGGCGCCGGTGAAGCCCGGGGTCTGACCGGCCAGCGTGTCGAGATCGATCGAGCGGGCCAGCGGCTTGCCGCGGGTGTGGACTTCGAGGATGTGTTTGCGGCCTTTGCGATCGGGTCGGTCGACGACGACCTGGCGGTCGAAGCGGCCGGGCCGCAGCAGCGCCGGGTCGAGGACGTCGGGGCGGTTGGTGGCGGCGATCAAGATGATGTTGTCCTTCCCCTCGAAGCCGTCCATCTCGACCAGCAGCTGGTTCAGCGTCTGCTCGCGCTCGTCGTGACCGCCGCCCATGCCGGCGCCGCGGTGGCGGCCGACGGCGTCGATCTCGTCCATGAAGATGATGCAGGGGGAGTTCTGTTTGGCCTGCTCGAAGAGATCGCGGACGCGGCTGGCGCCGACGCCGACGAACATCTCGACGAAGTCCGAGCCGGAGATCGAGAAGAACGGGACCCCCGCCTCGCCGGCGACGGCGCGGGCGAGCAGGGTCTTACCGGTTCCGGGAGGCCCGTATAGAAGGACGCCCTTCGGAATCCGCGCTCCGAGCGCCTGGAACTTCTTCGGGTTCTCGAGGAATTCTTTGATCTCCTCGAGCTCCTGGACGGCCTCATCGACGCCCGCGACATCGCGGAAGGTGATCTTCGGCGCGTCCACGGACATCCGTTTCGCTTTCGATTTGCCGAAGTTCATGACCCGGCTGCCGCCGCCTTGCATCTGGTTCATCAGGAAGATCCAGAAGCCGAAGAAGAGGACGAAGGGAAGGATGTAGGTGAGCAGCGAGAGGATGCTCGAGCCGCCGGTGCCGTGGACCTTGGTGTCGACGTTGTTTTCGTCGAGCAGGTTGATCAGGCTCTGCTCGGTGTTCGCCGGGTAGCCGGTGGAGAACTTTTCGCCGTTCGTCCGTTCGACGTCGAGCGAGAGGTCCTTGTTGTTGACCGTGACCTCTTTGACCTTGCCCGTGGCGACCAGCCCGTTGGTCGGGTTGACGAGCCGCGTGTACGGGGGCGCTTCCGTGCCGGGATCGTTGGTGATCACCCGCTGGGCGATGAACGCCAGGATGACGACCAGGAGGATCGGAAATGCCGCGCTTTTAAAGAACCGTCTCAAGGGAAGAAAATGAGCGTACCAGGGCGGTTTGGTCGCTCAGTGAACCAACGCCGCGACGTAATCAAGGTTGCGGTACCGCTGCGCGTGGTCGAGGCCGTATCCGATCGCGAACTCGTTGGGGATCTCGAACCCCACATATTTGGCCGGAAGGTCGACCCGGAGCCGCTCCGGCTTGGTCAGCAGCGAGCACACCTCGAGCGAGGAGGGGTCGCGCGCCCCCAGGTTCCGCATCAGGTACTGGAGGGTCAGGCCGGAGTCGATGATGTCCTCGACGATCAGCACGTCGCGCCCCTGGATCGAGGCGTCGAGGTCCTTGAGGATGCGGACGACGCCGGAGCTGTCGGTCTGCGAGCCGTAGCTGGAGACGGCCATGAAGTCGATCTCGCAGGGGATGTCGATGTGGCGCATCAGGTCGGCGAGGAAGAGGACGGCGCCCTTCAGCACGCCCACCATCACCAGGTCCATCCCCTCGTAGTCGCGTGAGATCGCGGCACCGAGCTCGCCGATCCGCTGCTGGAGTTCCTCGCTCGACACGAGGGTGGCGCCGATGGCCGGGTCGTTCACGCGCCGCAGTCTAGGCGTCCCGCTCGGCTCGCAGGACGCCGCCCTCGAGCACCGCGCGGACGCCGTCGCCGAGATCGAGCCGCGAGCCGCCCCGCGTCAGGCCCGCGACCTGGTCGGCGAAGCGGGCGGCGCCGGGGACCGGACGGCCCGCGGCGGCGTCGGCGAGCCGTTGCAGGACGAGGCGGCGGAGCGCCGGGGACAGTTCGGCGAAGCGCGCCGCGACGATGCGGCCGCGAGACGCGCCGAGCGAGCCGTCGAGCTCCCCGGCGACGAGGCCGTCCAGCACCTCGGCCTCGTCGCGAAGGAGCGCCGCGGTGCGCAGGACGTTGGCGACGGCGGCGGGATGGATCGCCTCCAGCTCCGGCAGCAGGCCGTGGCGCACCCGGTTGCGGGCGTAGGACTCCTCGGCGTTGGTCGGGTCCTCGCGCCACTCGAGGCCGCGCTCCCCCACGTAAGCGGTGACCTCGGCGCGCGTCGTGCCGAGCAGGGGCCGGGCGAGCCGGCCGTCGCGCTCCTTCATCCCCAGCAGCGCCCGCCGGCTCGGCGAGGAGGCGAGCCGGTAGAGGATCGTCTCGACCTGGTCGTCGGCGGTGTGGCCGGTGACGATCGTCGCGTCGCGCGCCTCGGCGAGGCGAGCGGCGGCGAAATAGCGGACGTCGCGCGCCCAGGCCTGCAGGTTGCCGGGGCCCTCGACCCGCACCGGCCGCTCGGTCACCAGCTCCACCCCCAGGCGCTCACATAAGGAGGCACAGAATTCGGCGTCCTTGTGGGACCCCGGGCGCAGCCCGTAGTCGACGTGGACGGCGACGACCTGAGCCGGGCCGCGGGCGCGCACCGCGAGGTCGAGCATGCAGACCGAGTCGCGCCCGCCGGAGAGGAGCGCGACGAGCGATCGCGGCGCCGCGATCAGCCCGTCCGCCTCGACCCGGGCGAGCAGGTCAGTCGGCATCGGCCGGGCGGACGGCGTAGAGCGCGGTCGGCACCGGGAAGCCTTTGAGCGAGACCTCGCCGATCGGGTCGAGCCGCAACGACGGCCGATCCTCGAGCGTGCCCGCCACCCGGTCGGTGACCAGCACCTCTCCCGCCAGCGCCCGGTTCACGATCCGGTGGGCGAGGTTGACGCTGTTGCCGAAGTAGTCGCCGTCGCGGTAGACGGCGTCGCCGAAGTGGATGCCGACGCGCGGCTGCGGGCGGCGGTCGAAGCCGCCGAGGAAGGCGACCGCCCACTCGGTCAGCGCCGCCGCGTCCGGGGACACCACCATCACCTCGTCGCCGATCGTCTTCACGATCGTCGCCTCGCGCGGCAGCGTCGCCTCGACCGTCTCGACGAAGTTCTCGACCACGTCGAGCGCCTCGATGTCCCCCTCCTCCTCGGTGAAGCGGGTGAAGCCGGTGAGGTCGATGAAGCAGAGCGTCACGGCGACGTGGCCGAGTTCCATTTCGGCGGTCGACTGCTCGCCGCCGGTCTCCATGTGGCCGACCACGTCCTGCTCGATGTAGTAGCCGAGATAGCGGTTGTGGAGGTACTCGGTGAGCGGCGCGGCGAGCGGCATCACCCGCGCGGCGAGGTCCCCCATCGCCTCCGCCATCCGCAGCTCCGGCACCCCGTCGCGGATCAGCGGCTCGTGCACGTAGAGGTGGAAGAGGCGGACCTCGGCCTCGGCGATCCGCCGGATGCTCTGGACGTAGACGCGGATCAGCTGGAGGAACGCGACCAGCGGGAAGCCCGCGGCCAGCACCTCGGCACAGAGGCGGATCGCGGCGGCGTCGCCGACGGTGAGGCTGCGCTCCTGGCCGACCGGCGTCCCCATCATGGTGAGGACGCGCTCGATCAGCTCGACCTCGAGGCCGGTCTCGGCGGCGACCGCCTCGATCGGCAGGCCCGCCTCCTCGTCCCCGGCGAAGAGCTCTTCGGTGAAGCCGAAGGCGAGGCGCCCCTCGCGACCCGCCTCCCTCAGATCCTCCAGCGAGTAGCCGCGCTCGCGCATCCGGGCGACGACCCGGGCCTGGGCGGCGGCGGCCGGGGTCCAGTAGCCGTCGCTCAGGGGGACGATGTCCTCCGCGGCCCAGCGCTGGAGCGTCGGCGCCGGGACGCCCGAGCGCCGCGCGGCCTCGGTCAGGGAGATGCGCTCGTCCACGGAAGCGAGGCTAGCCACCTCCGTGGACGAGCGCGTACCCCAGTTGCTCAGGCGGAGGCCTCGGCTCCGTCGTGGAGCTGGAGCACCTCGTGCCCGGACTCCCCGGTGCGGATGCGGATCGCCTCCTCGACCGGCAGGACGAAGATCTTCCCGTCCCCGACCTCGCCCGTGCGGGCGTGCCGGAGGATCGCGTCGATCACCACCTGGGTGTCTGAATCCTCGACCACGACCTCGAGCTTCAGCTTCGGTCGCACGTTGACGGTGAGGGTCGAGCCGCGGTAGTGCTCGACGATCCCTTTCTGGCGCCCCGACCCCTTGGCCTCGATGATCGACAGGGACGGGAATCCCTTGTCGAGCAGCTCGGCCCGGATCGGCTCGAATGCCTCGTGGCGGATGAACGCCTCGATCTTCTTCATCTCGCTCTCCTAACCCGCCTCGGGCGCGAGCCGCGCCGAGGACGCCGGCGAGGACACCGGCCTCGCGGTGAGTTCGGGCAGGCCGGTCGAGTACTCCGGCTGCGGGATGAACGCCTCCGGGTAGCCGTACATGCCGTGCGAGCTGATGTCGAGGCCCGCGTCCTCCTCCTCGGCGGGGACCCGCAGCCCGATCGTCTTCTTGATGCCGAAGAAGGTGGCGATCGAGATGACGAAGACGACGGCGAACGTGAACAGCACCGCAATCGCCTGGACGCCGAGCTGGCCGAAGGCCGCGCTCAGCGACGCGTCGCCGAAGATGCCGTACCAGATGCCCGATCCGGCGCCTTCGGAGATCAGCCGCGGCGAGGCGAAGATGCCGACCGCGAGGGTCCCCCAGATGCCGGCCAGGCCGTGCGCCGACAGCGCGCCGACCGGGTCGTCGACCTTCTTGTCGATCGCCAGGACGGCGAAGACGACGACGACGCCGGCGACCAGGCCGATGATCGGTGCCGCCCAGTACTCGACGAAGCCCGACGGGGCGGTGATGCCGACGAGGCCGGCGATCGCGCCGTTGCCGGCCATGCCGACGTCGACGGTGCGTCCCTTGATGTAGATCGCCAGGCAGGCGCCGATCACTCCGGCCGCGGCGGCGAGCTGGGTGTTCAGCATCACCTCGCCGAAGAAGCTGGCCGACGTTTCGAAGGTCGACCCGCCGTTGAAGCCGAACCAGCCGATCCAGAGGATGACCACGCCGAGGCCGACCAGCGGCATCGAGTGGCCGGGGATCGCCCGCGGGTTCCCGTCGGCGTCGTACTTGCCGCGACGCGGGCCAAGCAGCAGCAGCGCCGCGAATGCGCCGACCGCACCGGTGAGGTGGACGACCGAGGAGCCGGCGAAGTCCATCACCGGCTTGCCGCCGATGTCGGAGAGGAGCCCGCCGCCCCAGACCGCGTGGGCGATCAGCGGGTAGATCACGGCGCCGAACACGATCGCGTAGACCACGTAGGCCCCGAACTTGATCCGCTCCAGGGTGGTGCCCCAGACGATCGCCAGCGAGACCGCGCAGAAGGCGAGGCCGTACAGCATCAACATCGCGGTTTCGCCGTTGACGAGTTCACCCGCCACGGACTGGTTGAAGTGGAAGAAGAAGCCGCTGTCGCCGAAGACCTTGTTTCCACCGCCTTCGGCGACGCCGTAGCCGATCGCCCACCAGGCGATGGTGACGATGGCGAAGTTGACAAAGATCTTGGCGACGCCGGTGCCGGCGTTCTTCTGCCGCGAAAAGCCGATCTCCAGGAACATGAAGCCGGCCTGCATCAGGAACACCAGGACGCAGGCGACGGCTACCCAGACCATGTTCAGCTCGGAGGTCTTTTCGGCGACCGTTTGGGTCAGGGACGACATCGTTCTCCCTCTCTGTGCCACGGGCAAGCGAACCGCCTGCCGCGCGGTTGGATAGACACTGTTTTGGACGAGACGGAGGACGAGTTCCGCCTGCCGATCAAGGTATGGACGCCCCGGCGAGGCATGTTTAGCCGGCCGGCGAAAATCCTGGCGTGACGTTGCTCCCATTCGATGAGAGGGGGGCGGGACGGTGTTGTGCCGGCGTGCGGGGCAGTCCTAGAGGCGTCCTGGGCGTCTCATGGCGGTCCTGGCTGGCTGTGACCGCCATGAGACGCCCAGGACGTGAGGGGTTCGTGTGATTGCGGGCACAGGTCCGGGCGGAGGTCGGACTTACGTGGAGGGTCCGTGCGAGAGAAGCCACACCTGTCCGGGTTCCGTGAGGGAGATGCCGGGAACGTCACGCTTCCGTGAGTCCTCGGTCCGTCTTCGGGCCGGAATCAGGCCCCGAAAACGCGCTGAGTGAGTTGACCGTGCCATAGCACGGTCAACTCACTCAGCGACGAATTGACTGTTGTCAACATGCACGGAAGCGTGGACTTCCCATGTGGGAGGGCGGTGAGCGTTCCGTCGCTCCTCCCGTGACGCGCCCGCGGAGCACGCCCGGAGGCTCCCCGACACTCCCCGCACTCCCGGCCGTCTCGGCCACGGCCACAGCCGGCCAGGACCGTGGCCGAGACGGCCGTGCTCGCCGACCCCGCCTTGCGTCCCTCACCTCGGGCGCCAGCTCCCAGACGCCCGAACCCGGTCGATCGACCATCTAGGGTCGCCAACCGTGCCACGACGACTGCGGCCCACCGCCGACATATATGAGGACGCGATCCTGGTCGGGGATCCGGGCCGGGCGATGGCGTTGGCGCAGGTGGTGATCGAGGGCCCGAAGATGAGCAATCACGCCCGCGGGCTGTGGGGGTACTCGGGGCTGACGCCGGAGGGTCGGGGGCTGAATGTGCAGGCAACCGGGATGGGCGGGCCGAGCGCGGCGCTGGTGCTCGCCGACCTGGCCGAGCTGGGCGTTCGGCGGGCGGTCCGGATCGGGACCTGCTCGGCGCTGGGTCCGGACCTGGCGCCCGGTGACCTGGTCGTCGCGAGAGAGGCGCGGGCCTGGTCGGCCGGGGCCCCCGGCGCCGGGCCCCCGGCGATGCCCGACGAGACCCTGGCCGAAGCGCTACGGGCGGAGCTCGGGGACGAGGCCCGTCCCGGGCGGGTCGCCAGCCTTGACGTTCTCCACCCCGCCCCGAATCACCCGATCCCCGATGGCGAGGTCGCCGACATGCAGACCGCCACCCTGCTGGCAACCGCCCGTGAGCTCGGCGTCGCCCTCGGCGCGGTGCTGATCGTCAGCGAGTCGGAGATCGCGGACCCGCTGGACGACGAGGTCCTGGCAGACCGTGCCATTGTCGCGGCCCGAGCCGTGACCCGCGTATTTGGCTCTGGAAGCGGGCCAGACTCAGGAGTCTGACCCTCAACTTGAGGGTCAGGTAGCGTCGTTCTTCTCGGCCGTTTTAGCCGTTTTTGCAGCTATTTTGCGTCGAAGGCCGCCGATCTCGCGGCTCAGGTCGTCGAGCTGCTCCTCGACGTCCTCCAGACGCTGGGAGAAGGAGCGGACGCGGCGCTCGAGGCGTTCGACGTCACCCGCGGAGGGGAGGTTGAGGGCCCGCAGGGCAGCCTGCTGGCCCTCCAACGCCTTCTCGCGCGCCCCGAAGGCGGCCTGGAGGGCATTGTGGAGGGTCGGGCTGTCGATCAGGGCCTGGGCGATCTCGCCGATCGCCTGCTCTGAGCGGGCGCGCAGGCTCTCGCCGTCGCCGCTCATTCCATCTCCGTCTGCGTACTCGTCGGGGCTCACGCTCAATCCAATCCTCTCGGGGCGTTGACGCCAGGTTAACGACCCCATCCGGGACAGATGAAAATCTGCAGGGTGCGGCATGAAGTGGACATCGTTAAGGCCATATTGGGGGCGCGATTATTCGTTGCCCACGACCGGCGGCGTCGGTAGCGTGACGACCAACCTGCTGGGAGGGGAACTGGTCGTGAACGCGACCGTCCGAGGCAGCGTTATATGAGGCGCATGAAGAGCAAGCTCCTACTGATCCTGGCGCTGGCCGTTTTCCTCGGCCTGGCTGCTGTCGGCAGCGCGACTGCCGCATCGCCGCTCACCACGGTGACGGAAACGCTCCTCCCTGGTCTCGGCGGCTCCCAAGGGACCGCCCCGGTGCCCTCCGAGTCCGGCTCGACGGGCGCGACCGCAACGACGACGACCACGCCGTCGACCACCACCACGACGACGCCGAGCACGACCGCCCCGCCCCTCGTCCCGCCCGCGGGAGCCACGCAGTGCTCCGACGGGATCGACAACGACGGCGACGGCCTGATCGACATGGAAGACCCGGACTGCACGGAACCGGCCGACCCCAATGAGGCGCCGGAAGGCACTGCGACCGCACCACCGAGCGGGGATGGCAACCAAGGCTCAACCTCGACCTCAGGGTCAGAGGGTGGGGAAACCGGGCCGAAGAAGACCGAGAAGCCTCACAAGGAATTCGGCCGCGGGGAATCGCTCGAAGCCGAACCGGAACCTGAACCGGAAGACCGTGGCGGCGTCAAGCACAACGAAAGCTTGGGCGACACCAGCGGCGGCTCCAAGAACGACGGTGGGGTCAAGGCACCCGACGCGACCGGCGGCGGCGACCAGCCGCTCGGCGAAGACGGCGATGGCGGTGCCCCCTTCGAACCGGGCGGCGCCCCGACGCTCGGCAACCCGACGACCACGATCGCGCCCTTCGGCCCGGCCCCGATCGGCGTCCCCAACTTCGTCATCAACTCCTTCGAGATCCCGCCCTTCCTGCTGCCGATCTACCAGGCTTGCGGAACCGAATACGGGATTCCCTGGGAGGTCCTCGCCGCGATCAACAAAATCGAGACCGGCTTCGGCACCAACCTGAACGTCTCCAGCGCCGGAGCGGTCGGCTGGATGCAGTTCCTCCCGTCGAGCTGGGAAGCCTACGGCCTGGATGCCAACGGGGACGGTCGCAAGGACCCCTACAACCCGGTCGACGCGATCTGCGCCGCCGCCCACTACCTCAAGGTCGCGGGCGGCCAGAAGGACCTCTATGGCGCGATCCTCGCCTACAACCACGCCGACTGGTACGCCCAGGAGGTCCTCACCTACGCCCGCGCCTACGGCCGCATCCCCGCCACCCTGGTCGGCTCGCTGACCGGCCTCACCGAGGGCGCCCACTTCCCGGTCGCCGCCGACTCCCGCTACTCGGACGAAATCGCCGCTCGCGCCTCGCTGGAAGGCTCGGCCGCCGATGCGAAGATCTCCAGCAACGCGGCCGAAGTCATCTCCTCCTCCCCCACTCCTCGCGGGATCAACATCTACGCCAAGAAGGGCTCCCCGGTCGTCGCCGTCAACGACGGGGTGGTCCGCAAGATGGGCAGCTCCGCGAAGCTCGGCAACTTCATCGTCCTCGAAGACAGCTTCGGCAACCGCTACACCTACGCGGGCCTCGGGAAATTGGTGCGGGACGACCGCACGGTCGTCACCCCCAAGGGCAAGGAAAAGAAGCTCCCGGCCGAAGTCGAAGAAGAAGGCCTGCGGCCGCGCCTGCGGGCCCTCCCGGACCGCTCCGGCAAGAAGAAGGGCAAGGAACAGAAGGTCGCCCTGAAGGCCGAAGAACTGCTTGAGAAGGCGGCCGGCAAGGGCTCTATCCGCAAGGGCTCGAAGGTCATCGCGGGGACCGTCCTCTCCCACGTCCCGGCCGGCGAAGGCGGCGCCGACCCGCACATCAACTTCTCGATCCGCCCGGCGGGCAAAGGCGCGCCGCGGATCGACCCGAAGCCGATCCTCGACGGCTGGAAGCTGCTTGAAGCGACGGCGATCTACCGGTCCAAGGGCAAGAACCCGTTCAACGCCAAACTGAGCGGCGCCGGTGTCCTGCTCCTCTCCAAGGAAGCGCTGCAGCAGCGGGTCCTGAACGACGAAGGCCTCGACATCTACGCCTGCGGTCGCGAAGACATCGAAACCGGCCGGATCGACCGGCGCGTCCTCGCGGTGCTCGAGTACCTGCGCTCGAAAGGCTTCACGCTGCGGATCAGCTCGCTGGAGTGCGGGCACGGAATCCTCACCGAAGGCGGCAACGTCTCCGAGCACTCGACCGGCGACGCGGTCGACATCGCCGAAATCAACGGCGTCAACGTCACCGGCCACCAGGGCCCCGGCACGCTGGTCCACGAACTGATCGAAGACGTCCTACAGCTGCAGGGGCCGATGCAGCCCCACCAGGTGATCTCGCTCGAAGACTTCCCCGGCGAAGTCAGCTTCGCCGAAGCGAGCCACTACGACCACGTCCACATCGGCTACCGGCCGGTGGACACGGCCAATCCGCTGGAAGCGGGATACGAAGCGCTGCTGAAACCGAACCAGTGGCAGCACCTGATCAACCGCCTCGGCAAGATCGAAAACCCGACCGTGCCGATCGCGCCGTCGAAGTACTCGCTGCCCGACCACCCGAAGCACAAGAGCTCCGCCGAAGCGATTCTCGGCGGCCACGCGCGCGGCGAAGACTGAGCGGGTGTCGGGGCCAGGCTCCGGCGGCAGAGCCCCTTGAGCCCGTTCTTCGGATTCGCCCAGTTCGACTTTGCCGGCACCCTGCCGCTGGCCGACGGCCGCTACCTGGCCGAGCGCGAGGACGGGGAGGGCGAGAGCGTGCTGGTCGTCCAGACCCTCGCCGCCCCACCCCGCGCGGGCCGGCGGCGACGCAAGCCGCGCGACGCCGAAGCGGCGCCGACCCCTCCCGAGGTGCCGGTCGCCCGGGCCACCGCGATCCGCGCCTTCGAGCCCTTCGAGGGGCCCGAGGACGCCGCTGCCTGGCTGGCAGGCGCCACCGCGTCCGAGGAGTCGATCGACGCCGTCGTCGACACCGGCATCGGCCTCGTCAACGACGCGCTCCACGCGCAGGCCGTGGCCACCGCCGACTCCCTCCAGGCGGCCGTCGCACCCGAGCGGGCGGTCGCGGTGCGGATCGGCTACGGCAGCGGCGAGCAAACCGCCGAGGGCACGTACAGCGAGGCGCGCGAGGTGGACGTCGGCGCGATCGGGGGATCGCTCCGTCGCCGCCGCCAGGAAGAGGTGCGACCGCAGGAACGGGTCGCCGGCCTGCTGCGGGGGCGCGAACGGGCCGACGCCTGCGAGACGCTCCTGCTGCGCGCCCGCGCCGACCTCGACGCGGGGCGCCGGCGCGAGGCGGCCCTGCAGCTACGGGTCGGCATCGAGGCACTGCTGTTCGAGCTCGCCGAGGCGCTCGACGACGCCGACCACAGCCGCGACATCGAGGCCCTCAAAGCGCGGCGGGCGGCCGTCGAGGCGGCGGCCGAACGGGCGCTGCGGGGCGACCTCGCCCCCGAAGCCGAGCGGTCGGTGCGCGAGACGCTCGAGCTCGCCGAGCGCATCCTGCGCCGCCGCCGCCTGCTTACGGAATGAGGGTCAGCCCGGCGACGACCGCGTCGCCGAGGTTCGCGGCGATGTGGTGGGCCTCGGCCAGCTCGACCCCGTCGAGCGAGGGCACACCGATCACGGTGAGGCCGGCGGCGCGGGCCGCGGTCACCCCGGTCGGCGAGTCCTCCAGGGCGATCACGCTCGGCCCGGGCTCGACGCCGAGGCGTCGGCATCCCTCCAGGTAGGGATCGGGCGCCGGCTTCGGCGCCGCCACGTCGTGGCCGCTGACCACGGCGTCGAAGATGTCCGCGAAGCCGACGATCTCCAGCGAGCGGACGACGAAGGCGAGCGGCGAGTTGGAGACCAGGCCGATCGGCGTCCCCTGCGCCTTCAGGCCTTCGAGCAGATCGCGGGCGCCGACCATCGCCTCCACCCCGTGCTCGAGCTCGGCGACCACCAGCTCGTTCAGCTCCTCGACCAGGACCGAAAGCTGCCCCGGTCGGTCGAGCCAGGTTTCGAGCAGGCTCCCGGCCATCTCGGCCGAGGTACCGACCAGTTCGCGCTTGTGGTCAACGGTGAAGACGATGCCGTGGGCCTCGAAGAGATCCTCCTCCGCCCGCGTCCACACGGACTCGGTGTCGAGGAGGAGGCCGTCGTTGTCGAAGAGGACCGCGTCGGGCCGCTGAGGAGATGACATGGCGCGCATCATGCCAACCCGACCGCGGCGGAACCCGGTAGCGTCGCGCCCATGCGCTTCCACATCGAGGTCTCCAACGGCAGGCAACACGCGCGTTCGTTCAACCTGACCGAGGAGGAGCTGGGACGGACGGTGCTCGACCCGTGGCTCTCCGGGCGCCCGGTCCTGCTCGGGGACCGCAAGTGGTCCCGCGACGAAGAGTCGATCCTGCGGATCCTGGAGGGTCCGGAGCTCTCCGTCCAGGACCTCGCCTTCAGCCAGGGTTGGTCGAACGCCCAGCGTGCCTCCAGCGACGTGACCGCGACGTTGCTCGAGGCCGCCACCGAGGGTCGGCGCGCCGAGCGCGGCCCGGCGACGATCGTGATCAAGACCGACTCGGCGGTGCAGACGCTGGCCGACATCGTCTCCGGCCACGACACCGAAACGGTGTCACCGGAGGCGGCGCGGGAGCGGATCGACGGCCGCGACCCGAAGGTCGCGGCCGTGATCCTGGTCGTCGAACGGGACTAGGAGAAGTCCACGGCGGTGCCGCGCGGGACGACCAGCACCGGGTAGTTCGCCGCCTCGACCGCATAGTCGCTGGCGGCGCTGAGGACGACTTTGCCCTCCGGGGCCTCTTTGCGCGAGCCGACGACCAGCAGGTCGAGCTTGCCCGACCCGTGCTCCGCCACGCTCGCCCCCAACGCGCCCGCGAGGCTCTCCGCGGTCTGGCGCGCGGCGGGGTCGCCCTCGTCGATGACCCCGACGGTGCCGACCGAGAGCTCGCCCTCAGACCACATCCCGGCGGGCGCGACGGCGATCGCCGAGCTCCCCCCGAGCAGCAGTTTGTGGGCGGAGATCCCGGGCTTCACCAGCCCTTTTGCGGTCCGGTATTCGGAGCCGAAGACCAGCACGTCGGCATCGTCGTTTTCGGCCAGTTCGGCGAGGCCGACACTGGTCGCCGGATTGATCACCACGTACTTCGGTAGGTCCGGGGTGCCGACCGACTCGGCCCCCCGGGCGAGCAAGTCTTCGGCGGCCTGCTGGTCGAGCGATTCGCCGAAGGAATGACGGACGTAGGCGAGCCCGAGCTCCGCGCCCGACAGGGCGAGAGCCCTGCCGAGCGCGAGCGCGTCGCGATCGTTGTCGGTGTCGTCGTAGGAAACGATGATCTTCAGCGCCATGGGATCTCCCTACCTCGCTGCTTTGACCCCGTCGGGGTAGCCCAGGGACGGCACGTCCGACGGGTACACCTCGTGCCCGTGGACGGCGATGTCACCGGTCTCCATGTCCGCCTCGCTCATCCGCAGCGATACGAACAGGCCAACGATTTTCAACAGGATGAAGGTGCCGATCGCGGAGAAGGCGATGACCCAGGCCGCGGTGTATGCCTGCACCCAGAGGAGGTGCAGCCCGCCGCCGGAGATCAGTCCTTCGTGTTCACCCGCCATCAGCTTGTTGGCGAAGATACCGGTCAACAGGCCGCCCGCGACGCCGGCGAACCCGTGGGTGTAGATGACCCCGAGCGTGTCGTCGACGTTGCGGAAGGGACGCACCCGGCTCAGGTAGTTGAGCGCGAAGTAGACGATCCCCGCGGCGATGACGCCGATGATGATCGCTGCCCAGCCGTTGACGAAACCGGCGGCCGGGGTGATCGCGACGAGGCCGACGATCATGCCGTTGACGGAGCCGATCAGGCTCGGCTTGCGGCCGGTCGCGTAGTCGAGCGCCACCCAGGAGAGGAAGGCGACCGCGGTGCAGAGGTTGGTGTTCAGCACCGAGGCCGAGGCGATGTTGCCGGCGCTGTACCAGTCACCGCCGTTGAAGCCGTTCCAGCCCATCCAGAGGAGGCCGGCACCGACCGCAACCATCGCCAGGTTGTTCGGTGCGTCGACCTCTCGGTCTCGCTGGAGCCGTGGTCCGATCACCGCCGCCGCGACAAAGCCCGAGACCCCCGCCGCAACGTGGATGACGTAGCCCCCCGAGTAGTCGATCGCGCCCTGCTGGGCGAAGAAGCCGCCGCCCCAGATCATGAAGGCGTTGATCGTGTAGACCAGCAACGTCCACAGCGCGACGAACGGGATCCAGGCCTTGAAGTTGAAGCGGCCAAGCACCGAGCCGAGCATCAGGATCGGCGTGATCGCGGCGAAGACGATCTGGAAGTAAGCCAGCGTCGACATCGGGAAGAGGAATTCTTCTTCCGGTAGGTCCCCGATGTGCGCCTGTTCGAGCAGGCTGTGGCTGTTCAGGATCGATCCTGGCTTACCCCACATGTTCCCGAAGAAGCCGGAGGTGGCTCCGAAGATGTGGATCGGGTCCCCGAAGGCCATCTTGAATCCGACCAAGACCCAGAGGATCAGCACGACCGCGAAGGCGACGAACGCCATCATCATCGAGTTCACGGACCAGCGTTTCTGCATCACTCCGCCGTAGAGCACGACCAGGCCGGGGATACTCATCAGCCCCACCAGGGTCGCGGCGGTGAGCTGCCATGAATTGGCGCCTTCGTTCAACCATTCCATTGGTTCGGTGCTTCCTTCCGTTGCGTGTCTGGACTGGGCGTAACCCTCACGCGAAGGAAGCGGCACCACTACGTACGAGTGTCTAAAGATCCGTCGAGGAAATTCTCCCAACGGGAGATAGGCGGCCGGCATTCGCCCCTTTAGGTTGCTGCCATGCCACTGGAAGGACATTACGAGCGGCAGAACACGCCGCTCTACAAACTCAGTTCGAGGGAGATCAGGGTCGCGGTCGGCATCGTCGCGGTGACCCTGGTGACGATCGTCGGGATGGTCGCCTTCACCGGGACCAGCAACAGCAACCCGCCCCCGGTGCAGGGCTGCATCAACCCGACCGTGGCCGGCATCGTCGGCGCGGAAACGTTGAATGCCTGCGGTCAGCAGGCGGTCGACATCTGCACCCACGCGTCCGAATACACCGGCGCGCGGGCCGAGACGATCATCGGGAACTGCGAGGAGCAGGCCGTCAAATTCTGACGGCCTGCTCGGCAGTCCTTACTTCCCGCTCCACTTCGGCGCGCGCTTGCCGAGGAAGGCGCCGATGCCCTCTTTGGCGTCCTCGCTCCCGAAGGCGGCGATGAAGCCGCCCTTCTCGGCCTCGATGCCGTCGTCGATTTCGCCCTTGTGGGAGACCTGCTTGACCAGTCCGAGCGCGATCGGCGCCTGGGCGGCCAGCTTGTCGGCCCACATCAACGCCGTCTCGAACAGCTCGTGGTCGGGCACGACGCGGTTGACCAGGCCCATTTCCAGCGCCTGCTCGGAGAGGATCGCGTCGCCGACCAGGTTCATCTCCAGAGCCCGGTTCTCGCCGACCAGGCGGGGCAGGCGCTGGGTGCCGCCGAAGCCGGGGATGATCCCCAGCTTGATCTCCGGCTGGCCGAAGACGGCGGCCTCGCCGGCGATGCGGAAGTCGCACGCCATCGCCATCTCGCAGCCGCCGCCGAAGGCGATCGCGTTGACCGCGGCGATCGTCGCCACGTTCTCGGTTTCGAACTCGCGGAACAGGGCGTGGGCGCCGTCGAGCAGCTCTTTGCCGCCTGCCTCGTCCATCTGCGTGAACGCCTTGATGTCGGCGCCCGCCGAGAAGACGATCGGCACCGAGGAGGCGATCACCATCGCGTACACGTTCTCGTCGGCCTTGACCTTCTCCCAGACCGTCCCCAGGTCCTTGATCACCTGCGGGTGGACGGCGTTCATCGGCGCGTTGGCGAGCCAGGCGATCGCCACCGGGCCGCGGGTCTCCAGCAGGACTTTCTCCGCCTGCTCGCCCTCGTCGGGCTGCGGGTAGGCGTAGAAGCCCTGGCCGGTGGTGATCCCGTGGCGCCCCTGGGCGACGAGGCGCTTGAGCGTGATCGGCGGGGCGAAGCGATCGCCGTACTTCTCCTCCAGCCCCTCCATCTTCTCGAGCATCTTGTCGAGGCCTTCGACGTCGGCTTTCCAGAACGGCGGCAGGAGGCCTTTGCGGGGGTCGAGGCCGGCGCCGGTCATCATGCCGACGTCGATGTCGCGGGTCGAGGAGATGCCCTCCTCGACCAGCAGGCACGCCTCGATCAGCGCGCGGGAGGTGAACATGTCGATCAGCTCCTGGGCATCGGGCTCGGCGTCCCCGGGGATGTTCTGCTCGCCGTCCTTGAAGAAGCCCTCCCCGCCGCTCTTCATGCCGAGCTTGCCTTCGCCGACCAGGCCGCGCAGGCCCTCGTGGACGTAGAAGCTCTCGCCGTAGGAGTGGTTGAGGTGCTCGGCGACGTGGAAGACGGTGTCGAGGCCGAGCAGGTCGGTGAGGAAGAACGGGCCCATCGGGGCGACTTTCGCCTCCGCCATGGCGCTGTCGATCGCCTTCAGGCTGAGTCCCTTCTCCTCCTGGGCACGCCAGACCTCGCCCATCGTCGCCATCAGGATGCGGTTGACGACGAAGCCGGGGACCTCACCGCAGACGATCGGCTGCTTCTTGATCGCCTGGGCGAAGTTGTAGGCGGCGGTGGCGGTCTCCTGCGAGGTGTCCTCGCCGACGATCACCTCGACCAGCGGCATGATCGACGCCGGGTAGAAGAAGTGGAAGCCGCAGACCTTGTCGGCGCGTAGGGTCGCCTCGCCCATCTCGGTGATCGAGAGCGAGGAGGTGTTCGAGGAGAGGATCGCGTGACCGGGCGTGGCGGCGTCGATCTCCCTGAAGACGGCCTGCTTGATCTCCATCTTCTCCGGCACGGCCTCGATCACGAAGTCGACGTCGCCGAACTCGGCGTAGCTGGTGGTGCCGGTGATGTTGCCCATCACCTCGGCGAGGCGCGCGTCGGCCTGCTCCTGGGTGATCCGCTCCTTCTTCACCTGCCCGCCGAGCTGGCCCTGGGTGACGGCGCGCGCCTTCTCCAGCGCGGCGTCGACGAATTTCTGGTCGATGTCCTTGACGACAACCGGGATGTCGGCGGCGGCGATCGCCTGCGCGATCTCCCCACCCATCGTCCCCCCACCGACGACGGCGGCCTTCTTGACGAACATGCGGCTTGCTTCCCCCTTTTGCGACGTTCTGCGCTTTGGCTGCGCGGCCGGCGGCCGCACGAGTGGGAGGCTATCCGGATGGGAGACGATTCGACAGTCGACCGCGACGCCTTGCTCGAGTTCGAGCTGGCCCTCGACGCGGAGGTCTGCGACGAGGTGCATCAGGAGAGCTGGGGCCGGCTCTTCCTCACCGCCTCGACGCCGCTGATCTGGGACGCCAACTGGGTCGGGATCGAAGCGACCGGCCTCAGCATCGAGCAGGTGGTGGCGATCGCCGACGATGCCCTCGGCGGCGAGGGCCTCGGCCACCGCACGATCGCCCTGCTCGACGAAGCCGACGGCCGGCGTCTCGGGGAGGAGATCGAAGCCGCGGCGGCCCGCTGGCCCCGCTGGGAGGTCGAGCGCACCCGCTACATGCTCTGGCGCGGCGGCGAGGTCGGGCCGACGGCAGCCCGCGAGGCTCGGCTCAAGCAGATCGAGCCCCTGCGCCGGGCGATCATCGCCGAGTCGATGCCCCCCGACGGCGGCGGCCCCGCGGCCGCCGACCAGCTCTTCGAGCAGGACCGCCGCTACGGCCTCGCCGGCGGCGACCGCTGGTTCGTCGCCCCCGCCGACGGCGAGCACCGGTCCGCCTGCCGACTGCTGCGTAGGGACGGCATCGGCCAGGTCGAGGAGGTCGGCACCCTGACCCCCGCCCGCGAACGTGGCTACGCAAAGGCGATCGTCACCGCCGCCGTCGCCGCGTCCCAGGCCGCCGGCGACCGAGCAATCTTCCTCACCGCCGAGGCCGCCGACTGGCCCCAGCTCCTCTACGCCCGCATGGGCTTCGAGACGGTAGGGGATCTGACGGTGCTGCGGCGCCGGCCGTAGGGGGTCCGGGGCGTTTGAAGCTGGCGCCCGGAGGGGCACAGGACGCAAGGGCTTTCGCCGAGCACGGCCGTCTCGGCCACGGCCCTGGCTGGCTGTGGCCGTGGCCGAGACGGCCGGGGGATGTGGGGAGTGTCGGGGGAAGTCCCGGCGTGCGCAGCAGGCGCGTCACGGGAGGAGCGACGGAACTCTCACCGCTGTCCCACGAGGACGTGACGAGACTCGCAACTCGTGACGGAGAGCGTGGGAAGTCCACGCTTCCGTGCGTGTTGGACAACACGCACGACGCCGCTGGGTGAGTTGACCGTGCTATAGCAAGGTCAACTCACCCAGCGCGTTTTCGGGTCCTGATTCGGGGCCCGAAAACAGACCAAAGATGCGCGGAAGGGTGACGTTCCCGGCATCTCCGTCACGGAACCCAGGCATGTGTGGCTTCTCCCGCACGGACCCCTCACGTCCTGGGCGTCTCATGGCGGTCACAGCCAGCCAGGACCGCCATGAGACGCCCAGGACCATCTAGGACTGCCACCCCCGCCGGCACAACGCCCGTCCCCGTCCCCCCTCTACATGGCGGATACCGCCCCGCCGCAAACTCTGTACTTGTGGACAAACCTTGCGTTAACGCGCTGCCGCTAGGCTCGTTTGGCTCTGTCTAGGGAACTTTTCAAAGGAAATCGATCGCGGCCGGTTACCGGACGCGCCGCCAAGTGAGGGACAGCACAAGCGATGAGCCGAATCCGCCAGCAGAACGTGACCGCAGCACAGTGGAGCTCCAATGGTGAGTCGCTGGGCGCGCCCGATCTGACCCTGCCCGAGAACGCCGCCTTCGGCGCCAACGTCTTCGACGAGGCCGTGCAGAAGGAACGCCTCCCCGGGGATGTCTACGAGAAGCTGCAGGCCACGCTCGCGGGTGGCGAGTCGCTCGACTCGAGCCTCGCCGACGCGGTCGCCGAGGCGATGATGGAGTGGGCGCTGGAGAAGGGCGCGACCCACTACACCCACATGTTCCAGCCGCTGACCGGCTCCACGGCGGAGAAGCACGACTCGTTCTTCGAGCCCGCGGGCGAAGGCAAGCTGATCGCCGGGTTCTCCGGCAAGGAGCTGATCCAGGGCGAGCCGGACGCCTCCTCGTTCCCGACCGGCGGCCTGCGCGCCACCTTCGAGGCCCGCGGCTACACCGCCTGGGACCCGACCAGCCCGGCCTTCATCCTCGAGAACCCGAACGGGACGCTGCTGGCGATCCCGACCGCCTTCGCCAGCTGGACCGGCGAGGCACTCGACGGGAAGATCCCGCTGCTGCGCTCGATGGACGCGCTGTCCCAGACCGCGGTGAAAGCGCTGCGGCTGCTCGGCGACGAGGAGACCGACCGCGTCTTCACCACCGTCGGCCCTGAGCAGGAGTACTTCCTGATCGACGAGCAGTACTTCTTCGAGCGCCCCGACCTGATCAGCACCGGGCGGACGCTGTTCGGCGCCAAGCCGCCGAAGGGCCACGAGCTCGACGACCACTACTTCGGCTCGATCCCGGAGCGGGTGCTCGCCTTCATGATGGATTCCGAACTGGAGATGCGGAAGCTCGGCATCCCGGTGAAGACCCGCCACAACGAGGTGGCGCCGGCGCAGTACGAGATCGCGCCGATCTTCGAGAGCTCGAACGTCGGCTCCGACCACCAGCAGCTGCTGATGCGGACGCTGGAGAACGTCGCCCGTCGTTATGGCCTCGTCTGCCTGCTGCACGAGAAGCCCTTCGCGGGCGTCAACGGCTCCGGCAAGCACAACAACTGGTCGATGGGGACCGACGGCGGCAGCAACCTGCTGAACCCGGGAGACACGCCGCAGGACAACATCCACTTCCTGTTCTTCTGCACGGCGGTGATCCAGGCGGTCAACAAACACCAGGGCCTGCTGCGGGCGAGCGTCGCCAACATCGGGCAGGATCACCGGCTCGGAGCCAACGAGGCGCCGCCGGCGATCATCTCGATCTTCCTCGGCGCCGAACTCGAAAAAGTGTTCGAGGCGATCGCGACCGGCGAGGGCGATCCCAACACCCCGGCCTCGTTCCTCAACCTCGGCTCCTCGGTCCTGCCGCCGCTGCCGCTCGACGGCGGCGACCGCAACCGGACCTCGCCGTTCGCCTTCACCGGCAACAAATTCGAGTTCCGGGCGCTCGGGTCGAGCATGTCGCTCGCCTTCCCGAACACGGTCCTGAACACGATCGCGGCGGAGGCGATCGACGACCTCGCGGGCAAGCTGAAGGAGAAGCTCGACGCGGGCTCGGGGATGCCGGAGGCGGTGATGGAGATCGTCAAAGACTCCTACCTGGAGAACAAGGTCATCTGCTTCAGCGGCGACGGCTACTCCGACGAGTGGCACGCCGAGGCCGAGCAGCGCGGGCTGAAGAACCTGAAGACCACGCCGGACGCCCTCCCCGAGGTGGTCTCCGACTCCACCGTCAAGGCGTTCGAGGAGTACAGCGTGCTCTCCAAGCGTGAGCTCGAGTCGCGCTACGACGTGTGGATCGAGCAGTACGCGATGCGGGCGAACATCGAGGCCGAGGAGACGTTCTCGATCGGCCAGACGATGATCCTCCCCGCCGGGCTACGGCAGCTGGCGCTGATCTCCGACGCGGGAGTGTCGTCCCTCGAGGGCGAGATCCGCGGGCTGGTCGAGGACCTGGTCGGCACGCTCGGCGAGCTGAAAGCGTCGAACGCGGTGCCAGAGGGCCTGGAGGGACTGGAGCTGGCCGAGTACGCCCGCGACAGTCAGCTGGCCTCGATGGACAAGGTCCGGGAGGTTGGCGACAAGCTCGAGCACGTCGTCGCCGACGACTTCTGGCCGCTGCCGAAATACGAGGAGATGCTCTTCATCAAGTAGGTGAAGCTGCGCTGGGGAGCGCGTGTGTTCAGGACAGCGGGCCTTCGTGCCCGTCGTCCGTCGGGCCCGGGGGTGGAAGCTCATCCTCGGGCCCTTTGTCTTTGTTGTGCTCGGGCGGTTCCTTGATCGCGTAGCGGATCAGCGCGAGGATCGCGCCGGCGCCGAGGATCGGGATCAGCCCGCCGAAGAGGACCGGCTCCCACGCCTCTTCGGCGCGGACGAGGCGGATCCCGGCGGTGACGACCTCGGGCTGGATCATGCTCTCGGGGCTTTCGGTAGGCCGGGTCCACCGGCAAGGGGATTGAGGTCGGCGAGCAGCTGGACGAGCCGCGGCTGTGGCTCGGCGTCGTCGATGACGATCGCCGTCCCCGGCCAGGCGTAGCGGCAATACCGCGCGTAGGCCTGGCGCGAGGAGAGGTCGGGCTCGTAGATCCAGCAGCCGCTGTTCCAGTAGCGGGTCGCGCCCTGGGAGGCGCGGACGTCGTCGAGCGGCTGGTGGGTGTGGGCGAAGACGATCTTGTCCGCCTCGTCCTCGTAGCCGAGGTTGGCGACGACCTGGGAGAACGCCTCGAGCGCCGCCCCGGTCGGGTCCGAGCGCGAGAGGACGGTCGGCTCGGGGTAGCTCGGCACGGACGCGGGCGGGCCGGCGATCGGCTGCTCGCGCGCCTGGCGTTCGACCTCGTCGTGGATGACGGCATCGAAGTGCTCGACGCTCGGGAGGCTGGCGTCGTCCCCGTCGGCGCGGTCCCGGAGGCTCGCGGCGGCGCGCTTGGCGTGGCGCACCGGGGCGCCCGCGGCGGTGGCCAGGCGTCCGGCCCGCTGGGCGGCGCGGAAGACGTTCTGCTGCGCGTGCGTGCCGTGGGGCATCTGCGCGGCGATGTAGAGCCACTCGGTGAGGAGCGTCGTCACCGACTCGTAGTCGGCCTCGCAGGTCGGTTCCTCGGGCCCGCCGGAGGCGATCGCCCAGAGGGTGCGGGTGAGGAGGCGCGAGCCACGCGAGCCGCTCATCCGCGCGTGCGGGTCGAGGTAGTGGCCGTGGGTGCAGAGGACGCCGGCGAAGCTGTAGGTCGGATAGGCGATCTCCACCTCGACCCCGGGCATCCGGGCTTCGAGGAAGCTCTGGAAGAAGGACGGACCCGGGGG
This sequence comes from Solirubrobacterales bacterium, assembly GCA_965200635.1. Classification (GTDB taxonomy): domain Bacteria; phylum Actinomycetota; class Thermoleophilia; order Solirubrobacterales; family 70-9; genus VAYN01. The sequence continues at coordinate 326,154 of OZ241364.1, forward strand.
CTCGTGGATCGCCGAGCCGTCGGGGCGGAGCACGTCGCCGCGGGCCAGCGCCGCCTCCAGCTGGTTCTCTTCGTCGCGGTGGACGAGGTGGTGGTCGTGGTTGCCGGAGAGGAAGACGAAGCGCTTGCCTGGCAGCTTCTCCCCGACCAGCCTCAGCAGGCCCGCCGAGGAGTCGACCGCGTCGGCAACCGAGCCGAAGAGGAAGTCGAAGAGGTCGCCGAGCAGGATCACCTCGTCGACGCCCTCCAAGGCGGGCGCGAGTCGCTCGAGGAAGAAGTCCTCGCGCAGGAGGTCCCGCCCGGTCCAGGCGCCGAAGTGCGTGTCGGAGATGACCAGCGCGCGCAAGCGAGAGAGTCTAAGGCTCTAGGCCCGCGGCCCGAGGCGCATCTTCAGGCCGCCGAGCGGGGAGAGCGTCGGCATCTGGCGGACCGTCATCGCGCGGCCCGGCAGGGCGTCGGCGCGGAGCGCTTGCAGCAGCATCGTCGTCACCAGCTTCACCTCGATCAGGCCGAAGCGTTTGCCGATGCAGACGCGCCGCCCGCCGCCAAAGGGGACGTAGGCGCCGCGCGGCAGGGCGGCTTTGCGCTCGCGGGTGAAGCGCTCCGGGACGAAGGCCTCCGGCTCGGGGAAGACCTCGGGCAGGCGGTGGCTCGCCCAGGAGCAGTAGTTGACGTAGGCGCCCCTCGGCACCCGGTATCCGCCCCACTCGAAATCGCGGACCGCGCGGCGCGGGCCGATCCAGGCGGGCGGATAGAGGCGCAGCACCTCGTCGACGACGGTGTCGAGGTAGGGCAGCTCCTTCTCCATCTGGTCGATCGTCGGGGGCGCGCCGCCGAGCACCCGGTCCTGCTCCTCGCAGAGGCGCGCCAGCACGTCGGGGTGATGGGCGAGCTCCCAGAGGGCGAAGGTGACGGTCGAGGTCGAGGTGTCATGGCCGGCGAACATCAGCGTCATCACCTGGTCGCGGATCTCGGAATCGGTGAACTGCTCACCATGCTCCCCGCGGGCGCCCACGAGCAGCGAGAGGATGTCGCGGCGGCCACTGTCGGGAGCGGCCCGGCGGCGTTCGATCTCCTCGTAGACGATCCGGTCGAGGACGGCCCGGGCCGCCATCAGCCGCGACCACGGCGAGCCGGGCCCGCGCACGAGCCGCAGCGCGAAGTCGATGCCGAAGTAGCCGAGCGCCTCCTCGAACTTCTCCGCCGCCAGGGCCCCCTTACCGTCGTCGTCGGGGTCCAGCCCGAGCAGCGCCCGCATCGCGATCCGCATCGCCAGGCCGCGCATCCAGGCATAGATGTCGACCACCGTGTCGGGACGAAGGGTGGCGAGCGCCGCCTCGGCCTCGGCGACCATCGCCGCGGTCGATGCCTCGACCTGCTCGCGGTGGAAGGCGGGGAGCATGATCGCCCGGGCGCGGTCGTGGTAGGCGTCGTCGACCGTCAGCAGGCCGTCGCCGAGCAGCGGGATCAGGTCGCCGAAGCTCGACTCGCGCCAGTGGAAGTTCTCCGGATGGCCGACGGTGACGTAGTGGTTGGCCTCGGGGCCCAGCATCCAGATCGAGGTGATGTGCAGGAAGCGCATCGAGAAGATCGGCCCGAACTCTTCGTAGCCGCCGAGCAGCAGCGGCAGCGGGTCCCGGACGGCCTGCCTGGTCCGCGCCCAGTTGAAGTCACGCGGGCCCGGCGGGTACTTCCCCCTCCCCCGCACCTCGACCGCCACGTCCTCGTAGACCCGGCGAAGCGGGTTTGAGGTGAGCCGCGGAGGGCGCTCCGCGATCGGGATCGTCGAGTCGGCCGTCGCCATGGCGCGGAAGCTTAGCGTCAAAACTGGCCGGCCAGCCAGTCAGCCTTTACCCAGGGTCAGGCGGCGTTGGCGGCAAGCTGGCCGCAGGCGGCGTCGATGTCGCGGCCGCGGGTGAGACGCACGGTGGCGGGCATGCGGTGCTCGGCGAGGATCGCGCGGAAGGTCTCGATCCGCTCCGGCGAGGAGCCGTCGTAGGCACCGGTCGGGTTGTAGGGGATCAGGTTGATCTTGTAGATCCGCGGGTCGAGCAGCTTCGCCAGTTCGCGCGCGTGCTCGGGGTGGTCGTTGACGCCGTCGAGCATCACGTACTCGACGAAGACTTTGCGCCGGCGCTTGGCCCGGTAGCGGTCGCATGCCGCGAGCACCTCGGACAGCGGATAGCGGTCGTTCACCGGCATCAGCTGCGAGCGCAGCCCGTCGTTCGGCGCGTGCAGGGACAGCGCCAGGCCGATCGGCTTCTCGAATTCGGCGATGCGGTCGATCCCCGGCACCCAGCCCACCGTGGAGATCGCGGTGCGGCGGTGGGTCACGCCGAGGTCGGGAAGGCGTTCGCAGGCGGCGAGCACGTTGTCGATGTTCATCGTCGGCTCCCCCATCCCCATGAAGACGACGTGGTCGATCGCTTCGACCCGGCGGAAGTGGAGCGCCTGGTCGAGGATCTCGTCGGTCGTCAGGTTGCGACCGAACTTCATCTTCCCGGTCGCGCAGAAGGTGCAGGTGAGCGGGCACCCCGACTGCGACGACACGCAGACCGACCGTCGCCCGTCCCGGTAGCGCATCAGCACCGCCTCGAGCGGCCGCCCGTCGCCGGTGTCGAAGAGCGTCTTCACGGTCCCGTCATCGGAACTCGCCTCGGCCCGCACGGAGAGGGTCGACAACGGCACCTCGGCGACGAGCCGCTCGCGCAGCCCCGCCGGCAGATTCGTCATCTCGTCGTAGCTCGACACCCCACGCGCGACCCACTCCCAGACCTGGGATCCCCGGTACTTCGGCTCTCCGGCCGCGGCCAGAACCTCGTTGAGACGCTGCGTATCCATATGACGAGAGTAGTGGCGGCGGCGGGTCGACGCCGAGGACGCCTACGAGGTCTCGATCGGCTGACGCGGCAGCTCGCCCGTCCGGTCAGGAATCGAGACCGGGGATCGGGTCCTCCGGAAGCGGGCCGTGGATTTCGGCCAGACGTTCGAGGTCTTGGCGATCCTGCGGCCTCCCCGCGAGGCGCTTGAAGCCGACGATGCTGCGCAAGCTTGCGACCGGGAAGACAAGACCGTCGTAGTCCGCGTGCATCGCATTCGAGGCCACCGTCTCGAAGTCCAGAGGAGGCACTCCTCCTCGAATCACGTCGACGCGGCCAGCACCCGGTGATCGTTGGCGGGGTCGTCCGGGACCAGGAAATCGACGTCCTCGGTGGCACGGACGAAACGATTGGCGATCACCGCGAAGCCACCGATCACGACGAAGCGGGCACCGGCGGCGACCATCGCCGCGGCTGCGACGTCGAGCTCAGGGTCGCGGGGTGAGGCCATTGCCCCTGTCTACCGCCCGCATGAGTCGAGCGGCCTGCGCCGAGAGGCGCTGCCCACGGCGCAGTAGCTCCCCGATCGGAGTATCCGGAGGAGGCGTCAAGAGCGCTTTCTTCTCGGCACCGAGGCGAGCCCACTCGGCCTCGTGGCCAGGCTCCAGAAACGTGCCCGCAGGATGACTCATCATCAAGATGGTACGCCGATCGAAGTTGAAGAACTGAAACCGGCGCGGCTGGGACGAACTACTCGTGAAGCGTCTCTCCGCGCTCCAGCATGGTGACGAATTTGGCCAGGCGGCGGGCGCGGGTCTCGGGCTTTTTCGCCTCCTGCAGGCGGTAGAGGATCGCGTAGCGGTTGGCGCCGTCGAGGTCGGCGAAGGAGGCGGCGGCCTTCGGGTTGGCGTCGAGCTCGGCCTGGAGGTCGTCGGGGACCCGGGCCGTGCGGGCGCCCTCGTAGGCGGCGTCCCAGCGGCCGTCGGCTTTCGCGGCGGCGACCTCGGCGGCGCCCGCGGGACGGAGGGTGCCGGCGGCCTCCAGGGCTTCGCACTTCTCGCGGTTGATCTTCGACCAGCGACCGCGCGGACGGCGGGGCGTGAAGCGCTGGAGGAAGTGGGTGTCGTCGAGGCCGCGCTTCTGGCTGTCGATCCAACCGAAGCAGAGGGCGAGCTCGAGGGCCTCGGCGTAGGTGACCGAGGGCTCCGGCGCGCCTTTCTTGGCGATCTTCAACCAGATCCCCGGCGAATCGGCCGCGTTCGCCTCCAGCCACTCCTCGAGATCACCGGGAGCGGCAAAAAGCATAATTTCCAAGTCTTCGGGCACGGGACGTAGTAGAAGGTAGTTGACGCCGAAACTACGACTACAGGAGACCCCTATGGCTGCCATTCCCGACGAGGCCAAGCACCTCTTCGAAAACAAGGACTTCGCCCACGTGGCGACCGTGAACAAGGACGGCTCGCCGCAGGTCTCGGCGGTCTGGGTCGCCCGCGACGGCGACCTCATCACCTTCAACACCGCCGAGGGCCGGGTGAAGACCAACAACGTGCATCGCGACGAGCGGGTGGCGATCTCGATCACCGACCAGGAGAACCCCTACGAGAACCTGATCGTCCAGGGCAAGGTCGTCGAGATCACCCAGGACGGGGCCGACGAGGACATCGACGCGCTCGCCAAGCGCTACATGGACGCCGACTCCTACCCCTTCCGCCAGCCAGGCGAAGAACGGGTGATCGTGAAGATCGAACCGGAAAAGGTGAACCACACCAACCCGTAGGGACGCGCGGTCCTCAGGCCGGCAGTTCGGTCTCCAGGCGGGCGAGGGCGGCGCGGGCCAGCTTGAAGGCGGCGCGGTCCCCGGTCAGCCGCCAGCGGGCGTTGGCGGCCATGACCACGGCGTAGAGCTCGAAGGCGTAGCGGTCGGGATCGGCGATCCCGGCCGCGGTCGCCTGGCGGACCAGCTCCGCCATCCAGGCGTCGAGCGAGGCGGCGATCGCGTCGCGGACCGGGCCGGGCCGGTCGTCGAACTCGCTCGCGGTGGCGCCCCAGAAGCAGCCGCCGGGGAAGCCGTGGAGGTAGTCGAGGTAGTGCTCGCCCATCGCCCGCAGGCGGGGGGCGCCGTCGGAGGCGGCACTCGCGGGCTCCACGACCATCGCGACGAAGCGGTCGCGGGCGGCGCCGACCGTCGCCAGCTGCAGGTCCTGCTTGGAGCCGAAGTGGCGGAAGAGGCCGCTCTTGCTCATCTCGAGGTCGCTCGCCAGGCGGCCGATCGTCAGCCCCTCGAGCCCCTCCACCGAGGCGAGATCGACGGCGCGGTCGAGGATCGCCGCACGGGTCCTCTCCCCTTTCGTCCCCTCCTTGGTCGCACTTGCGTTGGCCATCCGTAGGGATTATAAAAGCACGAACGTTCGTATTCAAATCAGTAGGGGGATGCGATGCCTGATTACGCGGTGAAGAAGATCGACGAGATGGACGCGGCGCTGTTCGGCAGCTTCAAACGGGCGCGGGCGGAGCTGGGCGTGGAATCGTTCGGGATGCAGGTGATCGACCTGCCGCCGTCCTTCGACGGCTACCCGAGCCACGACCACACGCACGACGACCAGGAGGAGGTCTACGTCGCGCTGCGGGGCGGCGGCGAGCTGGAGGTGGACGGCGAGCGGATGCCACTCGACGCAGACCACGTGGCACGGGTCGGCCCGGCCGCGAAGCGCAAGGTGGTGTCGGGACCCGACGGGATCCGGATGCTGATCCTCGGCGGGGTGCCCGGCCGCCCCTACACGCCGCCGGCGACTACCGAGATCGGCGGTCCGGACCCGAAAGCACCGAGCCGCGGCTAGCGCTCGGACGCGCGCGGCTCGAAGCCGGGGCAGCTCCCCACCGGGATCCGCGGGTAGCGAGGGAACTGCGGTTCGGTGCGGGAGCGCTCGCAGAGCGAGAAGACCGAGCCGCGCGTGTTCGGCACCAGTTTCTGGTGCCGGCAGGAGTCGCAGAGGCCGACGGGCGGGCGCGGCGGGCGCGGGGCGTTCATCGCGGCGCCCGCTCGATCCGCCGCGCCACCCCTCGCTGCACCCGACGCACCGCGAGCACGTGCATCCGCGAGCCGATCACCAGGGCCCGGTAGACGCGCCCCTTGGCCCCGGGGAACTCGGCGCGGGTCTCGGCGACCATCCGCGTCCGCACCCCGCCCAGCGGTTCGAGGCGGAAGACCAGCGCGTAGTCGGAGAAGTGATGAGAGCCGCGCAGGACGAGCAGCCGCTGCGGGGTCAGCGCGGCGACGTGGAAGCCGGGGACGGTCGAGCCGACCTCGAGCGGGCGCGGCCCGCCGGCCTCGGTGTCGGCACAGCCGACCGCCCGCGCGTAGGCCGGACCCGCCCGGCCCGCCGTCATCCGCTCGACCGTCCGCAGCAACGCGGGCCAGACGACCGCGGGCGTCGCGTCCAGCTCGATCGCGTGCTCGTCGATCCAGGGCAGGTCCGGCGCAATTTGCTCGATTTCTTCCGGACTCGACACTGCCCCGACGGTACACCGACCCGGTCCCGCCTCGCCGCCGGCTAGCTTTGGGAGGGTGATGCGCTCCGCCACCCTCTTCGATGCCGACGCTGCCTCCTACACCGGCACGGTGGAGGTGCTCGGCGTGATCTTCCGCGCCGAAGACGATGGCTACGCGGTGCTGGAGGTGCAGGAGGCCGACGGCGGCGATGGCTTCGCGCTGGTCGGCCCGGTCGCCCACCTCGGCCCCGGCGACCGCGCCGAAGTGAGCGGCGAGTGGCAGACCCACTCGCGCTACGGCCGCCAGCTGCGCGCCCAGGGCGCCCTGCCGCTCGACCCGGCCGACCGCGAGGGCCAGGTCGCCTACCTCTCCACCCTGCGCCACATCGGCAAGAAGCGCGCCGAACGGCTGGTCGACGAGCACGGCGAGGAGATCATGCAGGTGATCGCGGCAGATCCGCAGCGGACCTTCCAGGCGCTGAAGGGCGTCAGCGTCGACCAGGCCGCGGCGGCGACCCAGTCCTGGCACGAGAGCCGCGCCGTGCGCGAGCTCCACGTCCAGCTCGCGCCCCACGGCCTCGCCCACCTGGCGGCGCCGATCCACGCCCGTTACGCGGAGCGATCGCTGACGATCCTCTACGAGGACCCCTACCGGCTGACCGAGGTCGAGGGGGTCGGCTTCGCCCGCGCCGACAAGATCGCTCTTGCCGCCGACATGCCGCCGGAGTCCGACAAACGGGCCCAGGCGGCGGCCGTCTACGTCCTGCGCGAGGCCGAAAACGCCGGCAACAGCTTCCTGCCGATGGAGGAGCTGGCGGCGCGCACGGCGAAGCTGATCGGCCTCGTCCCCGATCCGGCGGTGCTGGAGAGCGCGCGCGGGGTGGTGAACGACGACGGGCGCTTCTACCGCGAGCTGACCCTGGAGAGCGAGCGGGCGGTGGCGGCGACGCTGGCGCGGCGGCTGGCGGCGCCCGCCTTCCTCGACCACGAACCGGCCGAGAGCGCCCCCGACGAGGAAATCACCGAAGAGCAGTGGGCGGCGGTGCGCGGCGCCTTCGGTTCGCGGATCTCGGTGCTGACCGGCGGCCCCGGCGTCGGCAAGACGCGCGCCACCAAGGAGATCGTCACCGCCGCCGAAGACGCCGTCGTCAAGATCGCCCTCTGCGCGCCGACCGGCCGCGCCGCCCGCCGCCTGCAGGAAACGACCGGGCACGAGGCGCAGACGATCCACCGGATGCTCGAATGGGTCCCCGGCGGCGCCCCCGGCTTCGGCCCCGGCCGACCGCTCGCGGTGGACCTCGTGATCGTCGACGAGTCCTCGATGCTGAACCTGCGCCTCGCCGAGGTGCTGCTCGAAGGGCTGGCCGAGACGACCCACATCGTCTTCGTCGGCGACGCCGACCAGCTGCCGCCGATCGGCGCGGGGAAGCCGTTCGAGGACCTGATCGACTCCGGCACGGCTCCGGTCGTCCGCCTCACCCAGATCTTCCGCCAGGCGGCGCGGTCGATGATCACCACCGCCGCCCACGAGATCAACCAGGGGCGCCCGCCCCACCTCGAGCCCGGTCCCGAGCAGGACCGCGACTTCTTCTTCATCGAGCGACCGTCCCCGGAGCGGGCGCTGGAGACGGTGGTCGAGGTGGTCGCCGAGCGGGCGGCGGAGAGCTTCGGCGTCGACCCGATCCGCGAGGTGCAGACGCTGGCGCCGATGTACCGCGGGCCGGTCGGCATCGACGCGCTGAACGAGCGTCTCCAGGCGCGCCTCAACCCGGACGGCAAGAAGGCGCTCGGCGAGCGCTTCCGCGTCGGCGACCGCCTGATCCAGACGCGCAACTCGCACGAGCTCGGCCTGATGAACGGCTCGATCGTCTTCCTCCGTCGCGACGACCCCGACGAAGAACAGATCGTCGTCGACACCGACGAGGGCGGCACGCTGGTGATGCCCTACTCGGAGACGGCGACGCTGAAACTCGCCTACGCGATCTCGGTCCACAAGGCGCAGGGCTGCGAGGTGCCGGTGGTCGTCGCCGTCTGCCATCGCTCCCACACGCGAATGCTGACCCGCCCGCTCCTCTACACCGCGATCACCCGCGCCCGGCGCAACTGCGTCCTGGTCGGCGATTCCGCGGCGCTGGCACAGGCGGTCGGCCGCGGCGAAAGCAGCAGCCGCTTCTCCGGCCTCGCCGGCAGACTCCGCGGCGAATGAGCGATCGCGAAGAGGGGCGCTCCGGGGTCCCGTGGCTGGAGATCGGGCTGACGATCGTCGGGGTCCTGCTGCTGGCGGGACTCGTCGCGGTCATCCCCGCCCTGCGGCACGCCGCGGTCGCCGCGGTGCACGGGGAAACCTCGGAAGTCCGCCACCAGATCAAGTCGCTGGGCGCGGGAGGGCCGATGATCATCACCGGCCTCGCCATCATCCACTCGGTCGTTCCCTACCCGGCCGAGATCGTCAACGCGGCGTCGGGCTTCGCCTACGGTTTCTGGGCCGGGCTCGCCATCGTCATCCCGGGTTGGATGATCTCGGCGATCGTCTGTTACTGGTTCGGCACCGGTGTGGCGCGGCCGCTGCTCGACCGCTGGTTCGGCGCCGAGCGCTTCGCCAAATTCGAGGGGATGGTCGAACGCGGCGGCGTCACCCTGCTGATCGCCCTGCGCCTGCTGCCGATCGTGCCCTTCAGCCTGATCTCCGCCGCCGCCGGCGCTGCCCGCGTGCCGTTCGGCCGCTACTGCTGGACGACCGCGGTCGGCTTCCTGCCGATCACCGCGCTCGCCGTCTACCTCGGCACCCGGCTGGAAGGGATCCGCTTCACCGACCCGGCCGTGATCGGCACGGTCGTCGGCGTCCTCGTCCTGCTCATTGGCGCCCACTTCATCATCAAGCGCTCCGGCGCCACCGACGAGGAGGTCAGCGAGGTCCCGGGCCCGACTTCTTCGCCTTCGCCGGGTGCCTCGGAGGAAGTTCCTTGACCCGGAAGTGGACCACGGTCGGTGCCTCGGCGATGTTGCCGACCTGATCTTTGGCCCGGACCCGAACCGCGTGCTTGCCCTTTTTGAAGCGGTGCTTGAACTGCGCCGGGCAGATCCGCAGGGGTTCGCGGTCGAACTGGCAGTAGTAGGTGACCGGTGACTCGTTTGCCTTCAGGCGGAAGCTGACGACGACGCTGCGCTTGCGGGTCTTCACCACCTTCTTCGGGTGGTGGGCGAACTTCGCGACCGGGATCGTGGTGTCGACGGCGAAGTTGTAGACGCCGCTCGAGCCGGTGCGACCCTGCGCGTCCTTGCCGGTGACGACGAATCCGTGGCCGCCTTCGGCGAGCTTCCCCGGGACCACGTAGGGCGAGGCGCAGGGCTGCGGCGCGCCGCCGTCGATCTGGCAGGTGAAGGTGACCGGGCGAGTTGAGGCGAATTCGAAGGTCGGGCGGCTAACGCTCGAGAGCGCCGCGGGGCCGTTCGTGATCCGCACGCTCGGCGCCCCCGCCTTTTCTTCTTCTTCGACCGATTCGACGACGTGGCTGGGCGGGTCTTCGACCGACGAGCCGCCGACCGCACCGATCGCCGCGAGCGCGTTCACCATCCCCGCCCCGACCGCGTTCGGCGAGGTGACGGAGGTGAACTTCGTCGCCGAACCCTCGAGGCTCGAGAGGATCGCCGCCGGGGTCGCGAGCGGAGCCGTCTGGCGCATCAGCGCGGCGATCGTGGCGGCGTGCTCGGCCGCCTGCGAGCTGCCGCAGAAATGCCACCCGTCTTTGGCGAGGATGCCGAAGAAGGTGTTCGAGGCGCAGTCGGTGGCGGCGATGTCGGGCTTCTGGATCACCTGCGGCGCAGCGAGCGGCGCGGCGGTCGTCGTGCTGGTGACCGGGGCGAAGTAGTGGGTGACCGGGCCGCGCGAGGAGTAGGGCTCGGGTGCTTTCGGCGCGGTGCTCGATTCCTGGTAGTTGACCGCGCCGATCGTGGTCACGTAGGGCGAGCCGCGGTGCCCGTAGACGACCGGGCCGACGATGTCCCCGCCCGCCGATTTCGGATACTCGATTTCCGAGACCCCGCCGCCGTCCTCGGTGATCGAGACCTTGATCCGCGGGTCGGCGGTCGCGCTCGCTTTCGGATTGCATTTCGCCCCGGCGCAGCGGGCGATCACCAGGCGGGCCGTCTGCGGGACCGCGGAGGTGTTTTTCCATGACACTTCCGTCACCGGCTTCTGGGCCAATTCGTTGCTGCCGGCGACGTCGGCGATCAGTTCTTCGCCTTTGGGCCCGGTCACGATCAGCGCCGCGAAGAGCGCCGTTTTCACGCCGTACCAAGGTTCGGCCCACTGCAGGTTCACCGTCAGCGGGCTGGCGGGATCGACCGTGATCCCGAATTCGGTGTCGACGCCGCCGCCCGGGTCGAAGTCCATGCAGTCGGGTTCGTAGGGGCCTTTGCCTTCTTCGGCGAGGGCGCCGGAGAGCAATCCCACGAGCCCCGCGTTACAGGTCGCCGCGCCGCGGAATTTCGGCGCTTCCCAGGAGGCGATTTCGTCGCCCGCCGCGTTGAAGAGGTTGTCGTTGCCGGCCGCGGAGAAGTAGAGGACGCCCTTTTCCGTCACCCGGCGGATCGCGTCGGCGACCGGGCCGTCCTGGAAGTCGGGTTCGGTCGGGAAAGCGAGGTCGTCGACGATCACGTCGGCCCCGGCGCCGCCCTGGCTGACTGGCGCGGCCAGCTTTTCGATGTTCTTCGCGTAGGTGAGTTCGGCCGGTTCGCCGGTGGCGAAGGCGAGCTCCGCGTGCGGCGCCAGATCGTGGATCGCCTGCAGCATCGCCCGCCCCTCATCGGTCGGCGGCGATTCCGGGTCGATCGGTTGGTCGGCGATCACGTTCACCGGCAGCGACTGGCCGCTGCAGGTGCTCGCGCGGCCGGGCAGGTCGTTGGTCAGTTCGTCTTCGTGAGCCCTGGTCGGGATCGGGAGGCCGGCGCTGGTCGTCGCCTCGTCGAAGGAGTCGGAGAGGACACCGATCGTCTGCCCCGCCCCGCGGGCGCCGAAGGCTTCGCGGGCGGCGGCGACGTTCAGCTGGGCGACGCCCTGGGAGATCGCCGAGCCGCCTTCGCAGAGCCCGTTCGAGGAGATCGCGGCGGTGCCCGCGTCGCTGAGCGCGGCGACTTCCGGTGCCAGCGACGGGGTCACGGCAACGACACCCGAGACCGCGGCCAGCGCGGCCAGATCGGCGGGCGGGACCGAGAGCACCAGCGTCCCGTAGCGGCCGCTGACCGTCAGCACCTTCGCACCTGCCGCTTCCACGGCTTCGGTGGCGGCGACCGCGCCGGAGGAAAAGCGCGCTTCGACGACCACGCGGCCGCCGTCGCGGACCAGGCCGCCTTCGCTTTCGCCCGGCAGCCCGAGCGCCTGCGCCTGGCCGGCGAGCGACCGCGAGCGCACTGCCGGGGTCGCCAGCGCTTCGAGCTGCGGCGAGAGCGCCGAGGAGCTCGTCAGGTTCACGGGAGGCGCGTCGGCCGCCGCCATCGCGGGCCCGAGCAGGCCGAGGGCGACGAGCACCGCGGCGAGCGGTGCGAGGGCAAGGGGTGGGTGTGCGCGCCTGGAACTACCGGGCATCCACTGACCGTATCGGCCTCCTCGGCAGGTCCTTTAGCGGGCGCTCCGTCTGGGCGCCCGCATGCGTCAGCGGCGACCGCGCTCGTGCTTGGGCGCGGCCTTCTCGACCCGGAACCGGACGACGACAGGCTTCCCGAGGTTCCCCGCCGCGTCGATCGCCGCCGCCCAGACGGCGTGCCCGCCGAGCTTGAACCGCCGCGAGAAGCTCGCCTGGCAGGGGCTGAAGCTTCCTTTGTCGATCTTGCAGAGGAAGGTCGCTTCGGGGTCGCTGGAGGTGAGCCGGAAGCCCAGTGTCACCGCCCGCTTACGCGTCTTGACGACCTTGCGGGGACGCGAGACGATCCGCGCCGAGGGGGCCTTGGCCGGTACGGTCGCGGCCGGCGACCCGCCTGGAGCCGCCGCCGGATTCTCGACGGTGGGCACCGGCGGCACGACCGGGGGCGAGAGGGTGACGGTGGCGCCTGCCGGGTCGTCGACCGGGGTTCCGCCCAGCGCCTCGATCGCGGCCCTCGCGTTCAGCAGCCCGCCGCCGACCGCGGCACGCGTGTTGACGACGGTGAAGGGCGTGCCCGAGGCTTCCATCGCGCCGACGATCCCCGCCGGCGAGGCAAGCGGTGCGGTCTGCTTCATCAGAGCGGCGACCGCGGCCGCGTGGGGCGCCGCCTGAGAGGTCCCGCAGAAGTGCCAGCCGCCGGAGAAGTAATTCCCGAAGAAGGTGTTCGAGGCGCAGTCGGTGGCAATGATGTTCGGCTTCTGCACGACTTCCGGCGTCACCAGTTTCGCGGCGGGGACAGTGCTCGTGACCGGGCCGAAGTAGTGCGTGACGGGGCCCCGCGCCGAATAGCGCTCCGGTTCGGTCGGCGCGGTCGCGGACCGTTCGTAGTAGACGGCGCCGACGCTGATCGCCGCGGCCGCCCCGGAGTGGCCGAAGATCGTCGGCCCGACCACGTCGCCGCCTCCTGACTGCGGATACTCGATGGCCGAGAAGCCGCTGCCGTCGGCGCCGAACAGGATCTTCAGTCGCGGTTTCAGCGTCGCGCTCGCTTTCGGGTCGCAGGCGCCGGAGCAGCGGCCGACGACGAGCTGCACTTCGCGCGCCGTACCCGAGGTGTTCGTCCATTCCGGGAATTCGACCGGGATCGGCACCGCGCCGCTGCCCGATTTGTAGTTGAGGTAGGGATCGCCGGCGATGATTTCGGTCCCCGCCGCGTTCAGCAGGTAGGCGTCGAGGTCGGTTTCGAGCCCGTACCAGGGTTCGGCCCACTGCAGGTCGAGCGAAAGGGTTTCCCCCGCCGGCACGACGATCCCGAAAGTGGAGTCTTCCGCGCCGCCGGGGTCGAAGTCCATGCATTTCGGGGGGGTTTCCGCCCCGAGGGTCGTGATCGCGGCCGGGCAGCCGATCGCCCGGAATTCAGGCGCTTCCCAGGAGCCGATTTCGCGTCCTGCCGAGTCGAAGACGTTCTGGTTGCCCGCCGCGGCGAGATAGGTGACACCCGCTTCCGTCACGTGCCGGATCGCCGCGGCGACGATGCCGTCCTGGAAGAACGGCTCGGCCTGATACCCGACGTCGTCGACGATGACGCCCGCCCCGGCGCCCCCCGCGGCGACTGGTTCGGCAAGCCGTTCGATATTGCGCGCGAATTCGACTTCGCCCGAGTAGGCGGTCGCGAAGGCGAGCTGCGCGTGCGGCGCCAGGTCGTGGACCGCCTGCAGCATCGCCCGCCCCTCGTCGGTGGCGTTGCTCGGTCCCGGTGCGAGCACGTCGACGGGGACCTGGCGGCCGCTGCAGGCTCCGAGCGGGCCAGGGAGGTCTCCGGTCGCTTCGTCACCCGCGGCGTGGGTGGCGATCGGACCGCCGAAGACCGCCTGGGTCGCGGTATCGAATGAGTCCGAGAGGACGCCGATCGTCTGGCCCGCTCCCCGGGCGCCGAAAGCGGCGCGGGCGCCGGCTACGTTCAGCTGGCCGAGTGCCTCGCTGACCACCGAACCCCCTTCGCACTGCGCGCCCGCCGAGGTCACGGCGGTGCTCGGCTCGCCGGCGGCATAGACGATCGGGGCGCGAACCGGCAGGACCGAGGTGAGGCCCGGCACGGCGGTCAGGGCGTCGAGATTGGCGGGAGCGACCGCCACGGAAACCGTCTGGTATCTGCCGCTGGCCAGGCGGACTTCCCCGCCCGCCGCTTCCAGGGCTCCGACGGCCGACCCGGCGCCTCCGTCAAAGCGCGCTTCGACGAGGACGCGATCGCCTTCGCGGACCAGGCTGCCAGGCCCTTCTTCCGGAAACCCGATCGCCCGCGCCTGGGCATCCGCCGTGGCGGTGCTGAGCGCCGGTTCCGACAGCTGCGCGAGCTCGGGCGCAAGGGGGTCACCGGGCGCAGCCGCCGCCGGGGTGGCCACGGCCAGCGACAGCGCGATCAAGAGCAGAGGAACGATGGGCTTTCGGCGACTGGACATCTCAAGTGAGACATCGGCGTTGTCGGTCGCTCTCGTGAGCCTTCTCGGACCTCCGTCCAGCGCGGTCAGGCGTACGAGGAGCGGCGCAGCCAGACGAACAGGATCAGCAGCGAGAGCACCATGCTGCCCCCGCCGATCACCCAGAAGTCCGCGCCGCTGCCGATCTGGCGCACCATCCAGCCGAAGTTCTGGCCGAAGAAGCCGACCACGAAGGAGAGCGGCAGGAAGATCGTCGCCACCACGGTCAGCTGCTTGGTGATCTCGTTGAGGCGGTTGGAGGTGACCGAGAGGTAGGCGTCGCGGCTACCGAGCAGGAGGTCGCGGTAGGAGTCGATCTGGTCGGAGATGCGGATCGCGTGGTCGTAGACGTCGCGGAAGTAGTTGCGGGAATCGGGCTGCAGGCCCGGCACTTCGAGGATGTCGTCGATGTGGCGGGCGAGCATGTCGCGCTGCGGCGTCGCCACCCGGCCGAGCTGCACGAGGTCCCGGCGCAGCTCGGTCAACGGCTGCAGGTGGTCGGGCGAGGGGTGGTTGAAGATTTCCTCGTCGAGGTCTTCGAGGCGGTCTTCGAGGTCCTCCAGCAGCGGGAAGAAGGTGTCGGTGAGGGCGTCGAGGACGCGGTAGACGACGAACTGCTCGGAGCTCGGCGGCAGCGTCTCCAGCCGTTTGCGGACTTCGTCGAGGGCGCCGCAGTCGCCGTCGTGGACCGTGACGAGGTAGCCACCGCTGATGAACGCGTGGACCTCTTCCAATGCCAATTCGTTACCGCCGCGGGGTTCCCGCGCCCCGTAGTAGACGAGGAACATGTACTCCCCGAAGTCCTCGAGCTTCGGCCGCTGGCCTTTCTTGCGCAGGTCCTCCAGCGCCAGCGGATGGAAGTGGAAGATCTCGTCGAGGGTCTCGACGTCCTCATCGCTCGGCGCGTCCAGGTCCAGCCAGAAATACTCGTCGCGGTTCAGCAGGTCGGCGAGGGCACCGCGGTCGATCCGGTCGAGAAACCGCACGTGGTCGAGGCTAGATGCGACCGCGGACGGGGAGCGCGCCGCGCGTTTGGCTCAAAAATTCACGTCCGGACGGCCCAGATCCTGCTACGGTCCCGCCTGAAAGGGCCGGATCACCGGCCGTAAGTTTGTGTCTAGCGCTCGCATGTCGTTGCATCTGCACCGTCAGCGTTTGCAGCACACGATGTGGAGGCAATGCATGCCTACTGGAACCGTGAAGTGGTTTAGCGACGACAAGGGCTACGGGTTCATCACGCCCGATGACGGCTCTAAGGACGTCTTCGTTCATCACAGCGCCATCCTGGGTGAGGGCTTCAAGTCCCTGACCGAGGGCGCCAAGGTGAGCTACGAGTCCGAGGAAGGCCCGAAGGGTCCCGCCGCGGCCAGCGTTCAGCAGACTTCGTAGAGCGCTAGCTCATAGACAGTCTGGGAAGCCCGCCACCTGGCGGGCTTCGTCTTGCTTGGGGCTGTTTTCGCCCCACATGGTTTGCCCACATCATCGCCTCGCTACCTTGCCCTGCCCGCTCCCCATCACCCCTGAGGTTCCCTCCTTCTTATGACCGCAACACGTAACGACCTGCGCAACTGCGCGATCATCGCCCACGTCGACCACGGGAAGACGACGCTCGTCGACGCCATGCTCTGGCAGACCGGGACCTTCCGCAAAGGCCAGGACGTGGCCGAGCGGGTGATGGACTCGATGGACCTGGAGAAGGAGAAGGGCATCACGATCACCGCCAAGAACACGGCGGTCCAGCACGGCGAGGTCAAGTTCAACATCGTCGACACGCCCGGCCACGCCGACTTCGGCGGCGAGGTCGAGCGCGCGCTGACGATGGTCGACGGGGCGCTGCTCCTGGTCGACGCGTCGGAGGGCCCGCTGCCGCAGACGCGCTTCGTCCTGCGCAAGGCGCTCGAACGGCGCCTGCCGATCATCCTCGTGATCAACAAGGTCGACCGGCCGGACGCGCGGATCTCCGAGGTCGTCGACGAGGTCTACGAGCTCTTCATCGACCTCGACGCCGACTCCGAGCAGATCGACTTCCCGATCGTCTACACCAACGCCAAAGAGGGCTGGGCGGCGATGGAGCAGGGCGTCGAGGGGACCGACCTGATGCCGCTGCTCGACCTGATGTTGGAGAAGATCCCGGCCCCGGAATACGACGAGGGCGCGCCGCTGCAGGCGCACGTGACCAACCTCGGCGCCTCCCCTTACCTGGGCCGACTGGCGATCTGCCGGGTGCGGCAGGGCACGATCAAGAACGGACAGCAGGTCGCCTGGTGCCGGGCCGACGGCACCGTCAAACGAGCGGCGGTCTCCGAGCTGTTCGTCACCCAAGGACTTGAACGCGTCACCGCCGAGGAGGCCGGGCCGGGCGAAATCATCGCCGTGGCCGGACTCGAAGAGGTGACGATCGGCGAGACGCTGGCCGACCCCGAGAACCCGGTGGCACTGCCGGTGATCACGGTCGACGAGCCGTCGCTGTCGCTGGTGCTGGGGATCAACACCTCGCCGATGGCGGGGCAGGGCGGCGGCAGCAAACTGACCGCGCGGCAGATCCGGGCGCGGCTCGACCAGGAGCTGGTCGGCAACGTCTCGATCCGGGTCATCGACACCGAGCGTCCCGACGCCTGGGAGGTCCAGGGCCGCGGCGAGCTGCAGCTGGTCGTGCTGCTGGAGATCATGCGCCGCGAGGGGTACGAGATGACCGCCGGGCAGCCGCGCGTGGTCACCCGCGAAGTCGACGGCAAGATCCACGAGCCGGTGGAGCGGCTGGCGATCGACGTGCCCGAGGAACACGTCGGCGCGGTGACGCAGATGCTGGCGGGGCGCAAAGGGCGGCTGGAGCAGATGGTCAACCACTCGACCGGTTGGGTGCGGATGGACTACCTGGTGCCGGCCCGCGGGCTGATCGGCTTCCGGACCGAGTTCCTCACCGAGACGCGCGGCTCGGGGATCCTTCACCACGTCTTCGACCGCTGGGAGCCCTGGGCGGGCGAGCTGCGCACGCGCCAGACCGGCTCGCTCGTGGCGGACCGCCGCGGCCAGACCGCCGCCTACTCGCTCTTCGGCCTGCAGGAGCGCGGCTCCCTCTTCATCGGCTCCGGCGAGGACGTCTACGAGGGGATGATCATCGGCGAGAACGCCCGCGCCGACGACCTCGACGTCAACCCGACCAAAGCCAAGCAGCAGACCAACATGCGCGCCTCCAGCGCCGACGTCCTCGTCCGCCTGGCCCCCCCGACCCGCCTCACCCTGGAAGCCTCGCTCGAGTTCCTGCGCGACGACGAGTGCGTCGAAGTGACCCCCGACGCCGTCCGCCTCCGCAAGCTGATCCTCGACAAAGTCCCCCGCCTCAAGGCCTCCAAGCGCGGCAACTCAGCGCCGCGCTAGGCCCAACGAGCCCCGCCCCGCCCCGCCCCGCCCCGCCCCGCGCCCCGCGGTCGTCCTAACGTCCGCCACCCATCGCGCGGTCGTCCTTTGGTCCGGTAGCCGGACGCTTAGTCGACCGCACTCGGTGACGCGGACATCAGGACGACCGCGCCCGGCGGCGACCGAGAAGGTTCGCGACCTTGGCGGCGATTTGGTCCGGTTCACGTCGGAACTGGACTTCGCTGACCCGAATCGTCTCGAGATCGGCGAGCGCGAAATCCAGGTCGCGGTCGTGGTCGCGCTCGAATGCGTCGCGGGTCCCGTGCGTCTCCCAGGTGTCGAGTTCGATTCCGAAACCCAACTCGGGCCAGTAGACGTCGAGCTCATGGCCCAACTCATTCCAGCCCGTCGCGGGACGCGGCAAACCTGACTCGACGAGGTAGGCGACGAACCGCCGCTCGAACTCCGAGCGAGCCCAGATCGGCCGCTCGTAAATGGAAAGAGCAAGGCGGAGTCGCTTGGCCCCGTGGTGCCCACGATTGCGTTCGATCACGGCGTGGACAGCCTCAAGGTCTAGGAGTCCCAAGTCTTCGGCTCGCGCCAGCACCCGTCGGAGCTGGTCGCTCCGCAACTTCCACGCCAGGTCGAGGAGCGTACGAGCGACGGAGGTCACCGGGATCCCGTCGACCATCGTTCGGTCCTCCTCGATCAAGTTCCGAGCCCGATGTCGCCTCACCCCTTTCGGGGGCTGATGGTGTCGCGGCACGAATGCCGTTACCTCGAACGGCGCCGGAGATCCCGACCACAGTCCCCACAACCATCCGGCCGAGTAGTAACTGAGCAACGCCCCCGATCCCACGGCCAGCACCGCCGCCAGACATTCCCCGCGCCGGGAAAGCTCTGCACCCCCGACGGCGTACACGCCTCGATAGAGCCGACGCAACCGCCCCGCGTCAACCGCCCGGATCACTGCCTGATGCGAGAACCCGAGCCGCTGTTCGAGCTGTCGAATCGACACGACGCCGTACTGGAGCCCCGCGAGATGCGCCAGTTCCCTGTCCCGCTCTCGCCGCCGTGGTCGACCTTTGGTCCGCCCCGATTCACCCGGTCGTCCTTTGGTCCGGGAGCCGGACGCTACGTCGACCGCGTCGGTGGGACCGGACGATAGGTCGACCGCGCCCGGTGGGATTTCGTCCACGGGCTACCAAGATCGCCCGCGGGGTGGATTCACCCCCCGGTTTCGTCCCTTTCGGCGCTATTTGGGGGGTTTGATCTCGGCTTCGATGCCGTCGAGGAGGCGGTTCAGGCCTCGCTCGAAGCGGCCAGGTTGGTTGAAGAAGTCGAGGACGGCGTCGAAGCTGGAATCGAGGTCGTCGCCGAAGAAGTCGTTGATCAGGGGGTAGCGGCCGCTCTCCATTTCTCGCTTGAAGAAGTCGAGGACCTCGGCGGGCCAGCCGCGCTCGTGCTCTTCCATCTCCTGCACCTCGCGGAGGGCGTAGCCGAAGACGTAGTCGTCGACGTGGCCGATCAGCTCGAAGGTCTCGTTGCGGCCGAGGCCGAGTGGCGCGACCGCCTGGAGCGACTGCTCGAAGTGACGCAGGCTGTTGGGGCCGGGCCGACCGTCGCCCATCCGCTCGAAGATCCAATGGTGGGTCGCGAAGACGTCGCGGGTACGGCCGGCGATCTGGGTGATCGCGGTGCGCCAGTCGTCGGCGAGCTCCCCCTCGGGGACGACGATCTCGGCCATCACCGCGTCGCTCATCAGGGTGACCAGCTCATCCTTGTTGCGGACGTAGTGGTAGAGCGTCATCGTCCCGGAGCCGAGGCGCTGGGCGACGCGGCGCATCGAGACCGCGTCGAAGCCTTCCGAGTCGGCGATCTCGATCGCGGCCCGGGCGATGTCGGCACGGCTGTGGGCGGGACGGCGCGAGGCCGGCTCCTGACGGAACCAGATCAGCGGCTCGACGTCGGCATCGCCGGGCGCCTCGCCCGTCGCGCCTTCGACCCGCTTCGCCGCCTCGGCGACCTTCTGCTTCGAATCGGCAGACATTTCGTACATCGTACTGCTACTGTGATCGTACGCTGTACCACGACAACGTACGAGGTACGAAATGAACTCAGAAAATCAGACGTCCCGCGCCGTCGTGGCCGAAGGCCTCGGCAAGCGCTACGGCGAGCAGTGGGCCCTCCGCGGGTTCGATCTCGCGGTGCCGACCGGCTCGGTGCTCGGCCTGCTCGGCCACAACGGCGCGGGCAAGACGACGGCGATCCGCATCCTCACCACGCTGGCCTCCCCCACCGAGGGCACGGCCAAGGTGGCGGGGCACGACGTCGTCCGCGAACCGGACGGGGTCCGCGAACACATCGGGCTGACCAGCCAGGCAGCGACCGTCGATGGGCTGATGAGCGGCGCGGCCAACCTCGAGATGATCGGCCGCCTCTACCACCTGCCGCGCAAGGTCGCCCAGGCCCGAGCAGCCGAGCTGCTCGCCGAACTCGCGCTCGAGGACGCCGGCGACCGCCTGGTGAAGGACTACAGCGGCGGCATGCGCAGGCGGCTCGACCTGGCCGCCAGCCTCGTCGCCTCGCCCCCGGTCCTCTTCCTCGACGAGCCGACGACCGGCCTCGACCCGGAAAGCCGCAACGAGCTCTGGGGCATGCTCCGGCAGCTGGTCGGCGGCGGCACCACGCTGATCCTCACCACGCAGTACCTGGAGGAGGCCGACACGCTCGCCGACGAGGTCGTCCTACTCGACCACGGCGAGATCGTCGCCACCGGCGCGCCGGCCCAGCTGAAGGCAAAGCACGGCGGCGAACGCGTCGTCGTCACCGTCGACGGCGCCGATGACCTCGGCCCGGCGGCGGAGGCGCTCGCGAAGGTCGCGGCCGGCGCCGCCGAGATCGACCGCGAGGGCCTCTTCGTCACCGCGCCGGCAAGCGAATCGACGCGGCTGATCGAGGTCGTGCGGGCGCTCGAGGACGGCGGTGTCGACGCCCACGACGTGCGCCGCCGCGAGGCCACCCTCGACGACGTCTTCTTCTCCCTCACCGGTCCGCGAGCCCGCGGCGCCGGATCCCAGGCCACCGACAGCACCGAAACCGACACCGAGTCCGACCGCGAGGAGGCGGCCGCATGAACGCCAACGCAATCATCACCGCCCCGCTGCCCAAGGCGCCCGCGGGCCCCGGCCGCATCCGCTGGCTGGCCTCGGATGCCTGGGTGCTGGCCAAGCGCCAGTTCGCCCACATCCGCCAGATCCCGGAGAAGCTGCTCGACGTGACCCTGCAGCCGCTGATGTTCGTGCTGCTCTTCGCCTTCGTCTTCGGCGGCGTGATCCACGTCCCGGGCGGCGGCGACTACCACGAATATCTGATCGGCGGGATCCTCGTCCAGACCCTCGCCTTCGGGATGATGGGACCGGGCGTCTCGATCGCGACCGACCTCGGCGAGGGGATCATCGACCGCTTCAGCTCGCTGCCGATGTCCCGGCCGGCGTACCTGATCGGCCACCTCACGGCGGAGTTCTGCGCGACCGTCCTGGCGGTGACGATCATGGTCCTCACCGGCCTGATCGTCGGCTGGGGGATCTCGTCCTCCGCCCTCGAAGCGCTCGCCTGCTTCGGGCTGCTGTTCCTGATCGCGATCGCGATGATCTGGCTGGGGACGCTGGTCGGGGTGCTGGTCCGCTCGCCCGACGCCGTCCAAGGGATCGCTTTCGTCGCGGTCTTCCCGCTGACCTTCGTCGCCAACACGTTCGTGCCGGTCGGCGGGCTGCCCGACGGCCTCCGTCAGGTCGCCGAATACAACCCGATCAGCGCCTGGGCGGCGGCGGTCCGGACCCTGTTCGGAAACCCGACCGCGATCCCCGACGGGTCGGCCTGGCCGCTCGAGCATCCGGTGATCGCCTCGATCGCCTGGTGCCTGGCGATCCTCGCGATGGTCGTCCCGCTGACCGTCCGCGCCTACCGTAGGCGCACCACGGCCTGAGCAGGTTGACGGGCCGAAAACTTGACGATATGTCAAGTTTTCGGCCCGTCGACAGCGGTCCTGCTCAGACGGCGGCGGCCGCCGTCTCGGACTGCGCGGCCTCGGCGGCTTTGGCCTCCGGCATGCCGGCATCGATGTTCCGCGGCAGCAGCACCTCTTTGGCGATGACCAGACGCTGGATCTGGCTGGTCCCCTCGTAGAGCTGCATGATCTTCGCGTCGCGCATCAATTTCTCGACCGGGTACTCCTTGATGAAGCCGTACCCGCCGTAGACCTGCACGGCGTCGGTGGTGACCTCCATCGCCGAGTCGGAGGCGAACCGCTTGGCCTCCGAGGAGCGCAGCGTGTTGCGCTGGCCCTGATCGAGCTGGACGGCCGAGTTCCAGGTCAGCAGACGACCGGCGTCGACCTTCGTCGCCATGTCGGCGATCATGAACTGGATCGCCTGGTGCATCGCGATCGGCACGCCGAACTGGACCCGTTCCTTCGAGTAGTCGCAAGCGAACTCGAACGCGGCGCGGGCGATCCCGACGGCCATCGCCGCGACGCCCGGACGGGTGCGGTCGAGGGTCATCATCGCGAGTTTGAAGCCCTTGTTTTCTTCGCCGAGCAGGTTCTCGGCCGGGACCTCGACGTCGTTGAACGAGATGGTCGCGGTGTTGGACGCCCGCTGGCCCATCTTGTCCTCCTTCTTGTCGACGGTGACTCCCGGCGAGTTCGCGTCGACGACGAAGGCGGTCATGCCGCGGTGGCCGGCGTCCGGGTCGGTCTTGGCGTAGACCGTGAACCAGTCGGCGTAGGTGCCGTTGGTGATGAAGCACTTGGAGCCGTTGAGGATGTACTTGTCACCCTGCTTGACGGCGCGGGTCTTCATCCCGGCCACGTCGGAGCCGGCATCCGGCTCGGTGAGGCAGAACGAGGCGAGTTTGAAGTCTTCGACGAGGCCGCCGAGGTACTTCTTCTTGGTCGCCTCGGAGCCGCCGAGGCCGACCGGCGCCGCCGCCAGGCCGTTCGCCATCAGCGAGGTGCCGATGCCGGAGCAGCCCCAGCCGATCTCCTCCTCGATGATGCAGCCGGAGAGGTAGTCGAGCCCTGGGCCGCCGTAGGCCTCCGGAACGTGGGTGTTCATCAGGCCGACGTCCCAGGCCTTGCGCAGTACCTGGTCGGGCCAGGTGCCGTCCTTGTCGTACTCCCAGGCGACCGGGCGCATCTCTTTCTCGGCGAAGGAATGCGCGAGTTCTTTCAGGTCTTTCTGTTCGTCGGTGAGGGTGAAGTCAACCACCGGTTGGAGCTCCTTTTGGTTGCGAAGATGTCCCGATTGACTGGTCAGTCAACCAACAGGAGCGTACCGGATACGCTGTGTCCGTGGGACTCGTGATCGCGCTTTCGGTAGGAGTGAAGGCGGCTGGGGTGCTGATCTTCACCGCGGTGGTGGCACCGCTGGTCGGCCTCGGGCTGAAGCGGGTGACCGGTGGCTGGGACGCCTACGGGGGTGGCGCGTTCGGGATCCTGCGCGACCAGCCGGAAGAAAAGGGGGCCGCGCCACGGCCCACGGATCCGGCGATCCAGGCTGCCGAGGTGCGCCAGATGTTGGAAGCGAAGGCGGCGCGGCGGGAGGAGCGCGGCGAGCCGACGATCGACGTCGAGGCCGAGTCGGCGCGCCTCCTGGCGGCAGCGGCGGAGCACACCCCGGCGGCCCATGACGAGGAGCTTCGGGCCGAGGTCCGCCAGCTCGTGATCGCCCGCAACGAACGGCGCCGGCGCGCCGGCCAGGAGCCCCTCGACGTGGACGCCGAGACCGAGCGACAACTGGCCGACCTGGGTGGCTAAGATCGGCGCCGATGGCCGCCGATCCCGAGGAGAACCTCTATGAGGTCGAGGAGCTGCTGAACCAGCCCGGGACCTACTTCAACCCCCAGACCGAGGTCGTCGTCATCGTCGACGACTCCGCCTCGATCGACCAGGAGGTCTTCAACTTGGAGGCCTACGAGGGGGCCGAATGGGTCCGCATCTCCGACGACGTGCCGGTCGACGAAGACGGCCGCGATCGGGCGCTGGAGGCCTTCCAGACCGCCTACCACCCGGGCTCGACCGGTTCCGTCTCGGCGACCGCGCTCGAACAGGGCGACGAGGAGCTCGACGAGGACGAGGAAGGCCAGGACCCCGGGCGCGAGGACGCGGGCGAGGTCCCCGAGGACTGACCCTTCGGGTCAGATGAGTCACAGCCTCTAACCCACGGGCGCCCGATCGGGCGCTAGGTTGAACCGGAATCTTCGACCGGACTACCGAGGGGGAAGCGCGTGGCTGCAACGACGATCACCGAGCACGAGGGCGAGCAGGTCGAGAAAGCGAACGCGACCGGCAAGCAGCCCGTCGTCTTCGTCCACGGGCTATGGCTCCTGCCGAGCAGTTGGGACCGCTGGGCCGCGGTCTTCAAACGCGCCGGCTACGTGGCCCTGACGCCGGGGTGGCCGGACGACCCGGAGACGGTCGCCGAGGCCAAAGAGCACCCCGAGGTGTTCGCGAAGAAGTCGATCGGCCAGATCGCCGACCACTTCGACGAGGTGATCCAGGGACTCGACAAGAAGCCCGCGATCATCGGCCACTCCTTCGGCGGGCTGCTGACCCAGATCCTCGCCGGGCGGGGCCTCTCGGCAGCGTCGGTCGCCTTCGACTCGGCGCCGTTCCGCGGCATCCTGCCACTGCCGATCTCGTCCCTGAAATCGGGCAAACCGGTGCTTGGCAACCCGGCCAACCGCGGCCGGGCGATCCCCCTCACCTACGACCAGTTCCGCTACTCCTTCGCCAACACCGTGAGTGAGGACGAGGCGATGCAGCTCTACAACGAATTCTCCGTGCCGGGGGCGGGCGTGCCGCTGTTCCAGGCCGCGGCTGCCAACTTCAACCCCTGGTCGGAGGCGAAGGTCGACCACAAAAACCCCGACCGTGGGCCAATGTTGATCGCCTACGGCAGCGAGGACCACGTCTCGCCGAAGGCGATCAACGAGGCGATCTTCAAGAAACAGGAGAAAAACCCGGGCGTCACCGAGCTCCTCGAGATCGAGGGCGCGAGCCACGGGCTGACGATCGACAACGGTTGGCGGCCGGTGTGCGACGTCGCCCTGAAGTTCGTTCAGCGCTACGTCTGATGGACCTCGGCCTGGAGGGCAAGGTCGCCGTCGTCACCGGCGCCGGCAAGGGCATCGGCATGGCCGTGACCAAGGAGCTGGCCGCCGAGGGGGCCTCGGTGGTCGCCGGGTCCCGCTCGGTCGGGACCCTCGAGGGGCTGGACCGGGTGACGCCCGTCGCCGTCGACCTGTCGGCGCCGGGCGGCCCGGCCGAGCTGGTGGGACGCGCGGTCGAGGAGTTCGGCCGCGTCGACGTCCTCGTCAACAACGTCGGCGCGGTGAAGATCCGCACCGACGGCTTCTTCGGGACCTCCGACGAGGAGTTCGAATGGGCGATGCAGATGAACTTCTTCATCGCCCTGCGGGCCACTCGCGCCGCCCTGGAGGCGATGGTCGAGGCGGGTTCGGGGTCGATCGTCAACATCGCCTCGGTCAACGCCTTCTTCCAGCCCGACAGCGCGACGATCGACTACGGCGCCGCCAAGGCCGCGCTGATCAACCTGGCGAAATCGCTATCGCAGGAGTTCGGTCCGCAGGGGATCCGGATCAACTCGGTCTCCCCCGGCCCGGTCGCCACCGACCTCTGGCTCGGCGAGCACGGCGTCGCCGAGACCGTCGCCGCGGCGACCGGCACCGACGCCGCGACCGCCCGCGAACAGGTGACCGCAGGCATCCCGACCGGCCGGTTCACCGAGCCGCGCGAGGTCGCCGCGATCGTCGCCTTCCTCGCCTCGGAGCGCAGCGCCAACGTCACCGGCGCGAACTACCTGATCGACGGCGGCCTGATCAAGACGACCTGACGCCGAGTGGTCGGGGCGGCGAGATATCGTGCCCGCCATGCTCGAGCCAGGGGACAAAGCGCCCGCTTTCACGCTGCCGGATCAGGACGGGAACAAGGTCAAGCTCTCGGACTTCAAAGGGCAGACCGTCGTCCTCTACTTCTACCCCCGCGCCGATACGCCGGGCTGCACCACGCAGGCCTGCGGCATCCGCGACCAGAGTGACGAGTACGCGAAGTTCGACGTCAAGGTCATCGGCGTCTCACCGGACGAGCCGGAGAAGATCAAGAAGTTCGACGACAAGTACGACCTCGGCTTCACCCTGGCCGGCGACGTCGATCACAAGGTCGCCGAGAAATACGGCGCCTGGGGCGAGAAGTCGATGTACGGCAAGAAGTACATGGGCATGCTGCGCTCGACCTTCATCATCGACCCGAAAGGGAAGGTCGCCCGCGTGTTTCCGAAAGTCCAGCCGAAAAAACACGACGCGCTCGTGTTGAAGGCACTCGCGGAACTCGCTTAGGTAGGGGCTTCGCGGCGGCGGGCTTCGGGGTCGCCCCGGCAGAGTCCTGGGCGTCTCATGGCGGAGGTCGGACTTACGTCGAGGGTGAGTGCGGGAGATGCCACACCTGCCCGAGTTCCGCGACGGAGATGCCCGGAACGTCACCCTTCCGCGCATCTTCGGTCTGTTTTCGGGCCTTGAAAAGGGGCTCGAAAACGCGCTGCGTGTATTAGGGCCCCTATAGGGGGGTCAATGCACGCAGCGCTGAATTGACTGTTGTCCAACACGCACGGAAGCGTGGACTTCCCGCGCTCTTCGTCACGTGACGCGCCCGCTGCGCACGCCGGGACTTCCCCCGCCACTCCTCCCGCACTCCCGGCCGTCTCGGCCACGGCCACAGCCAGCCAGGGCCGTGGCCGAGACGGCCGTGCTCGCCGCGACGCCTTGCGTCCCTCTCCCGTCCCTAAACCACCACAACGATGATGAAGGCGATGTACAACGCGAACCAGCCGATCACGGAGGGGAGCTTGAAGCGGCCCGATCGGTGCAGGGACTCGTAGGCGAGGATGCCGCCGGCGAGTCCGAGGATGACGGAGACGAAGGCGTTGGTGCTGAGGCTCCAATGGGTGAAGAGGAGGCCGATGCCGATCGGGATCGTCGACTGGAAGACCATCGCGCCGGAGATGTTGCCGAGGGCGAGGGCGTCCTTGCCTTCGCGCACCCAGAAGAAGGAGTTGACCTTCTCGGGGAGCTCGGTCGCCAGGGGGGCGAGGATCAGGGCGAGGACGAGGGGGTCGGCGCCGAGGGCGTCGGCGATGCCGAGGAGGTGTTCGACGAAGAGGTGGGCGCCGAAGATCATCAGGCCGAGGCCGACGAGGAGCTGGAACACGCAGAGCCAAGGCGGCGGGTCGCCGTGGTCGCCGCGGCGTTTGTCGAACATCAGGGGCTTCAGCGTCTCCTCCCCCTGCACCTCGCCGCCGGAGGCGAGGGTGCGCCGCACGTACCAGACGTAGGCCAGTAGGAAAACGACGCCGCCGGCGATCCGGACCGGCCCGGGCGGCCCCCAGGCGAGCGCACCGGCGATGCCGAAGAAGACGAGGAAGAAGATCAGGTCCCGCTCCAGGGTCGGTGCGTGGGCGTCGAGCTTGACGCCCTGCGGGCGGCGGTCCCGGTAGAGGTAGGCGAAGAGGCCGACGAGGCCCATCGCCAGGGTGGCGAGGAGGAAGGGCGCGCCGACGATCGCGCCGATCGCGACGCCTTCGGAGTTGGGATCGGTATCGAGCAGGGCGACGATCGCGATCAGCGTCTCCGGCGCCGCGGTGCCGACCGCGGCGAGGACGCTGCCGACCGCCCCCTCCCCCAGGCCCAACGAGTGGCCCAGCCACTCGACCGCGTTGGTGAAAAGCAGCGCGCCGGCGAGCACGATGGCGAAGGCGAGAATGAGGAGAAGCTCGTCCATCAGGCGAAGTAGAAGGCGAGGCCGAAGACCAGGTACACGGCAAGCAGCTGGACACCCTCGAACCAGGTCGACTCGCCGTCCTGGATGACGTAGTTGGCGACCAGGATCGCGATCACGATCGCCCCGAGCTCGAAGCCGTTGAAGACCAGCGCCAGCGGATAGGGGCCGACGAAGTAGGAGGCGATGACGAGGACCGGGGCGACGAAGAGCGCGACCTGGCCGCTGGAGCCGATCGCGATGTTGACCGCCAGGTCCATTTTGTCTTTGCGGGCGACCAGGACGGCGACCCAGTGCTCGGCCGCGTTGCCGACGATTGCCACGACGACGACGCCGATGAAGAACTCCGACAGCCCGACCGACTCTGAGGCCTCGGTGATCGAGCCGACCAGCACCTCAGACATGATCCCGACAAGGACACCGGCGATCGCCAGGGCGATGATCGAGGTGCGGACCGACCAGCCCCACCCCTCCTCGTCCTCGTAGTCGGGGTTGAAGAGGTCGCGGTGCGTCTTCAGCGAGAAGACCAGGCCGAGGACGTAGGTGATGATCAGGACGACCGCGACGGCGAGCGAGAGGTGCTCGACGGTGCCGCCGTAGTGGGTCGACTCGGAGCCGGGGAGCGGCAGACCCTTGCCCTCGACCAGCTCGAAGATCGCGGGCATGATCAGCGCCGCGGCGGCGAGCATCAACATCGAGGTCTGGATCGCGGCGCCGGTGCGGTTGAAGGTCTGTTTGTCGCGCCCGAGGCCACCCGCCAGCATCGCCGCGCCCATCACGAGCAGGATGTTGCCGACGATCGAGCCGACGATCGATGCCTTCACCACCTCCTGCAGGCCCTTGCCGAGGGCGAAGAGGGCGATGATCAGCTCCGGCGCGTTGCCGAAGGTGACGTTGAGGAGGCCGCCGATCCCCGGGCCGGCTTTACTCGCCAGCTCCTCCGTCGCCCGGCCCATCAGCGCCGCGGTGGGGATGATGCCGAGGGCCGAGGTGGCGAAGACGATGATCGCCGAGACGCCCACGAGCTCGAAGATCACCGCGATCGGGATCAGCGGCACGAGTAGGTACGGGTAGCCCTGCGGAGTGCGCAGGAAAGCCGCGTTGAAGCGCGGCTGACCCTCGGGACCGGCGGGTCCCGAGGGAGGCTGGGGGGCTGGCTGTGGCGTGATCTCGGACGAGTCGGCGGTCAGCGGAGGCCCGCTATTCCATCAGCGACGCGCATTCCTGGACGTCGGAGGCGCTCTTTGCCGCCTTCAGGCATTCGGTGAATTCCTTCGATTCGCCGGTGGTCGGCAAATCGAGTTCTTCCAGTTGTTTGTCGGCGGACGAGGGGACTTCGGCCGAGTTCGCTTCTTCGCCACCGATGTCGCCGGAGAGGCCTTCGAGCAGGCTGCCGATGTCTTCGGTGCCGCCGCCCTGCAACATGCCCAGCAGCTCGAGCGGGTTGATGCCCAGCTGGCCGAAGAGCTTTTCCAGCGGCTCGGCGTTGGCCGGGGCCTTGATCGTCTGCGGTTCATTCACTTCACCGAGGGTGAAGTCGAAGGAGATCTCGGCTTTTTCGCCGGTTCCCGGCGGTTCCACGGTCAGGTCGGCGACGACTTTGCGGACGATGTGGTCGTCTTCGCCGACGTAGATGTCGGCGTGCGCCTTCTTCACCGCGCCGGTGATCTCGCCTTTCATCTTCTTCAGTTCTTCGAGCGGGAACGGCCCGGCCTCTTCCAACTGCGACGCGCAGGCCGGCGTTTCGGCGAGGCGGATGATCGCGTCGACCGCGCCCTTCGGGTCGAGGTCGCCGCTCAGCTTCGTCGTCTTCACCCCGTCGACGTCTTCGCCGCCCTCGTTTTCGAGGTTGTCGACGAATTCTTCGAGGTTCATCGAGGTGGCCTGCTTCTGGCAGGCCGTCCGCTGTGCGCCGGAGCTTTCTTTTTCGCCTTCCTGATCGGCTTCTTCGAAGCCCGATTTGATGAACCCGAAGGTGGTCGGGTCGACTTCGTAGTTCTTGCCGTCGAAGCCGACGTAGGCGCGGTCGCCGAGGACCGTCAAGCCGCCTTCGAAGTTGACGCTTTCACCTTCGGCTTCACCGTCCGCCTTCACTTCCATGGCGATTTCGGGAAGGCTTTTTTTGCCGGTCGACTGGAAGGGACCGCTGAGGTCGATCTTCATGTTGCCGGCGTCTTCGCCTTCGGCCTTGATGTTCATCGTCAGGTCGACGGTGCCGCTTTCGACGCCTTCGAAGGTCGCCTGTTCGATCACCTTCTGCGGATCGTCGCTCCCACTACCGCCACCACCGCAGGCGCTCAGCAGAGCTGCCATCGCGGCGCAGACCGCCAACAAGGCGAAAGTTCGTTTACGGCTCAAGGGACCTGGCTCCTTCGGTCGAAACGGACGAGACTCAACTGTAGGGCAGCTACCCGGCGGGTGCGGCGCGAAGCGGCAGGATTTAGGGAATCATCATCATTCGCTGAGCCCGCCGCCGAAGCCTTCGTTGGAAGGCGGGGACTTTTCTCCGCTCGGGATCCCCGCGGCGAAGGGCAGGAGCAGCGCGCCGACGACGATCAGGGCGATCCCGACGCCGACCAGCCAACGGATCTTCGTCAGGTTGCCGAGGATGCCGACGCCGAAGCCGACCAGCACCAGGGTGATGTAGGGGCCGAGGCTGTGCGGGAGTGCCGCCAGCGGCGGGAAGAGGTCGGGCACGGGCGCCTGATTATCATCGCCCGCATGCACGATGAGTCCGTAGACGCGGTTAAGGCCGCACTTGCCGAGGTCGGCTACCTGGCCGACGAGCCCGCCGCGCTGGTCTCCTTCCTCGCCCAGCGCCTGGGAAAGCCGATCCTGGTGGAGGGCCCGGCGGGGGTAGGGAAGACCGAGCTGGCGAAGGCGCTGTCGCGCTCGACCGGCCGCCCGCTGGTGCGCCTGCAGTGCTACGAGGGCCTCGACGAGGCGAAGGCGATGTACGAGTGGAACTACCGCAAGCAGCTGCTGCGGATCCAGGCCGGCGGCGAGGACGGCTGGGGCGACGTGCAGGAGGACATCTTCGGCACCGAGTTCCTGCTCGCCCGGCCGCTGATGCAGGCGATCTCCAGCGAGGATCCGGTCGTCCTGCTGATCGACGAGATCGACAAGACCGACCAGGAGTTCGAGGCGATGCTGCTCGAGCTTCTCTCCGACTTCCAGATCACGATTCCCGAGCTCGGCCAGATCAGCGCCACCACGATGCCGATCGTCGTCCTCACCTCCAACGACTCGCGCGAGTTGACCGAGGCGCTGAAGCGCCGCTGCCTCTACCTCTGGCTCGACTACCCCGGCGTCGAGCGCGAGATGGAAATCGTCCTCCTCCACGCCCCGGAGATGCAGCGCGAGCTGGCCCGCCGCATGGTCGAGGTGGTCGAGATGGTCCGCGCCCTCGACCTGAAGAAGCCCCCCTCGATCGCCGAGTCGATCGACTGGGCCCGCACCCTCCTCCTGATGGGCGTCGACGACATCGACCGCAAGACCTTCCAGGACTCGATGTCGATCATCGTCAAGCACCGCACCGACATCGACCTGGTGGCGGAGCGTGTGGGGATGAAACTGCCCGACCGCGCTGCCTAGCCCCCGGCGGCTGTTGTGCCGGCAGCTCCAGCAGTCCTAGCTGCGTGAGGGTCTCGTGAAGATGTGCGCAGGGTTCGTCACGCTTCCGCCCGAAACTCCACACCCTCGTCACGCTTCTCCAGCACCCCCAGGTTGATGGGCCGAAAAGCGCTGATATAGAGGGTTTTTCGGCCCATCAACATTTGGGGTCAGAACGGAAGGCGCACGAAGCATGGGGAACCTGCGCGGAAGTGGGGAGTTCTTGGCGTCTCCCGCACGTCTCCCTCAACGGCGTCGGAGATCCTTCACAGCTTTCATACCCCGGCCGTCTCGGCCACGGCCACAGCCAGCCAGGGCCGTGGCCGAGACGGCCGTGCCCGCCGCAGACCCTTGCGTCCCTCGGCCGGGTCGACTACGCGCCCTCGAGCTCGCTGCGGTCGAAGATCTCGCCGAGGACCTTCGGGTCCGGGGGGCCGTCGTAGGCGAGGCGCCCGTCGCGGATCGCCACACAGCGGTCGGCGGCGGCGATCACGTCGGGGCGGTGGGTGGAGACGATGATCGCGGCGCCCGCGGCCTTGGTCTCGGCGAGCATCGCGAAGAGGGTGTCGCGGCTGGGCGGGTCGAGGCCGTCGAGCGGCTCGTCGGCGAGGAGGACCTTGAAGGGGCGCACCAGGGCGAGGGCGATCGAGGCCTTCTGCTTCATGCCCTTGGAGAGTTCGGAGCCGAGGGCGTCTTCCCAGCCGTCGAGGCCGAGGCGCGAGATCAGCTCATCGATCCGGGCGGACGGGTCCGGGGCGCCGTGGAGGGCGGCGACGTATTCGAGGTGCTCGACGACGCTCAGGTCTTCGTAGAAGACGGGCGAGTCGGGCAGGTAGGAGAGCTCGGCGCGGGCCTCCAGGGAGCCGGGGACGTGGCCGTCGATCTCGACCGCCCCCGAGGTCGGCTCGAGCAGGCCGGCGGCGAGGTTCAGGAAGGTCGTCTTCCCGGCGCCGTTGGGGCCGATCAGGGCGACCAGCTCCCCCGCGGCGACGTCGAGCTCGAAGGCGCCGAGGGCGACGTAGCCGTCGTAGGTGCGCCCCAGTGCGTGGGCGCTGAGGACGCCGCCGCTCGGCCCGGCGCTGGTTGCCGCGATCGCCCCGCCGCTCACATCGCCTCCCCTTCGCGTTTGTTGAACCGCCAGCTGAGGACGGCCAGGCCGATCAGGGCGAAGACGATGAGGACGAAGTCCATGCCGAGCGCCCCGCCGATCCGGGTGCCGTTGCCGCCTTCTGACTTCCAGGCGACGAAGAGGGGCAGGAATCCGGCGATCAGGGTGACCACGATCGGCGCCAGGCTAGCGACCTGGGCGATCTGCGGGTTCAGCGCGAACTCGTAGGGATCGTTGGTGGCGCTGACCGCGGCCGCGCAGACCAGCACCACCGCCAAGGGGAGGAAGACGACCGCGCCGACGCCGATCGCGAGGCCGGGGTTGCCACCGATCGCCGCCGCCGCGATCGTGGCGAGCGCCAGCACGAACG
Source organism: Solirubrobacterales bacterium (assembly GCA_965200635.1). GTDB lineage: Bacteria > Actinomycetota > Thermoleophilia > Solirubrobacterales > 70-9 > VAYN01. The sequence continues at coordinate 358,817 of OZ241364.1, forward strand.
CCATCGCGACGACGGGAGCGTTCAGGTGGGTGCGCAGCAGTTCGCTGCTGGTGCGCGGCAGCAGCAGGCGGCGGGTCGGGTGGTCGGACTCCTGGGCGAGCGGCTCGATCAGATCGAGCGCGGCGATGAAGAGCAGCGGGCCGGGCAGGGCGAAGAGCACCGGCGTGAGGTCGAAGCCACCGACCGCGAGGCCGCCCGCGGCGACCGCGATCAGGACCACGCGGACGACTCGAATGAGTGGCCAGCGCAGGAAGCTCTGCCAGTCGCGCCGCCAGATCGAGCCGCCGCCGAGGCGGACCCACGGCTTGCGGCGGGGGCGCTCGGAGGCCAGCTGGCGACGCAGGAGGATCACGGTGCGGAGGTCCTGCACCGAGGCCGAGAAGCGCATCTCGGCGACCAGCTGGGCACGACGCTGAGCCGCCTCCAGCGCCAGGCCGCCGATACCGAGCAGACCCGCGGCGAGGAGCCCCAGGGCGAGGACGGCGCCGAGGGCGGCGAGCAAGGCGCTGGTGCCGTGCTGGAGCGGCAGCGTCGCCAGGTCCCCGAGCATCGTCGTCGGCGAGCTGTTCCAGCCCAGGGCCAGGTCGAGCGCCGACCAGGCGACCAGGACCAGGCCCGCCGCGCTCGCGACGCCGATCCGTAGCTGCCGCCCCGAAGCGACCAGAGCCCCGCCGAGCACCGCGATCGGCACCAACGCGCCGAAGGCCGCCAGCGATCCGATCCACTCCAGCGCGCTGCCGGGGAAGCGGCGGAAGACGAAGTTGCCGACGACGGCGCCGAAGATCGCGCCGGAGAGCACCGACGTGCGTAGCTGCGCGACCGCCGCGGGCCGCAACGCCGTGCGCCGGGACACCGGGGCGAGCAGCGTGTAGCGGACCTCCGCCGCCTCGATCGCCAGCGGTCCTCCCCGCGCCCCGGCCCGCAGGCCGGCGAGCAGGAGCACCGCGATGGCGATCCCGATGACCGGCGGCGCGTCGGTGCGGATCCCCTCGATCGAGCTCGGGTCGGCGGGGACTTCGTGGAGGGCGCCGGCGAGGAAGGCAAGGATGAAAAGGGCGGCGATCGCCCCCAGGTAGACCCGGTAGAGCACCTCCATCACATCGGTCTTGGCGACGTAGCGACGGCGTCGCGCCGAGCGCATCGCCTTCATCGCGGCCACGGGATCGCCCGCGGCGAGCACCGCCCCCACCGATTGGTCCGCCGTGCTCACGCGCCTATTATCGGTGCGGTGAGCCCTGCCTCGCCCTACGGTCCCAAGGCGGACCCCGGCCCGCCCGGGTTCGGCCCGAAGCTGCTCGGCTTCTGCGAGGAGCTGCGCGGCGAGGGCGTCGCGGTCGGGACGTCGGAGATCCTCGACGCCTTCGCGGCGCTGGAACACGTGCCGTGGACGTCCCAGCCCGACTTCCGCGAGGCGCTGGCGACGACGATCGCCAAGTCCCAGGACGACCGCCGCGTCTTCGAGCTGGTCTTCGACCGCTACTTCTTCCGCGCCGCCGAGGCGAGCGCGATCGAGCAGGGGATCGGCGAGCGGCCCTCCGACGACGAGATCAACCAGGGCGCCCAACCGAGCATGGACGCCGAGGCGGCCGAGCGGCTCGACTCCGAGCAGCTCTCGGAGCTGATCCGCGACGCGATGGAACGCGGCGACGAGAACGCGCTGCGCGACCTCGCCCGGCTGGCGATCGCCGCCTTCGGCCGCGAGGAGGGCTCCGGGGTGGTCGGCGTCGACGTCCAGCGGATCCGCCGCTCGCTCGGGCTGACCGCCGGCGCCCAGCCGACCAAAGCCGGCGGCGAGGAGCGCCCGCCGATCGACCGCGGCCAGCTGACCGGCTTCGAGCGCCACCTGCGGCGGGAACTGGAACGCGACCTGATCGAGCGGACCGAGACGCTGCCCGCCTCGCGCCCGCTGGCCGAGCTCGACCGCGCCCTCCCCACCTCCCCGACCCAGGACCTCGCCGCCGTGCACCGCGCCGTGTCCCAGATGAAGCGGCGGCTGGCGACGCTCGGCCACGAGCAGCGCGGGGTGAAAAAGGGACGCACGGTGGACGTGCGGCGGACGATGCGCGCCTCACTGGAGACCGGTGGCGTGCCGATGACCCTGCGCTACCGGCCGAAGCGCCCGCGCCGTCCGGAGATCTACGTCCTCTGCGACGTCTCGACTTCCGTCACCTCGGCGAGCGTCTTCTTCCTCTCCGTCCTCCACGCCCTGCACGACTCGTTCCGCAAACTTCGCAGCTTCGTCTTCATCGAGCGGATCTCCGAGGTGACCGACGTCTTCGAGCACGAGCGCGACTTCGCCGCGGTGGCCCAGAAGATCTCCAGCGAGGGCGGCGTCGCCGACATCTCCGGCTACACCGACTACGGACGCGTCTGGCTCGAGTTCCTGACCGAGATCTCCGAAGACCTCGACCCGCGCTCCACCGTGATCGTGCTCGGCGACGCCCGCACCAACGGCCGCGAGCCCCACGCCGACGTCTTTGCCCGGATCAGCGAGCGGGCCGGGCGGCTCTTCTGGCTGAACCCCGAGCCGAAGCTCTACTGGAACTACGGCGACTCGGTGATGTCCTCCTACGAGCGCTATTGCGACGGGACCTTCGAGTGCTGGACCACCCGGCATCTGGAGAACTTCGTCGATGTCGTCGCCGGGGCCGCGCCCCGGGCCGAGTGAGGGGACCGCGCCGATGAGGGTCCTCTTCCTGCGCCACGGCGAGTCCGCGCACAACGTCCACACCGGCAAGGAGCGGCTGGCCGAGGAGGTCGGCGACGTGCTGACCGAGCACGGGCGCGCGCAGGCAGCGGCGGCGGGCGCGGCGCTGCGCGACCAGGGCATTACCCGCCTCCTGACCAGCCCGATGCGACGCGCCACCGAAACCGCAGAGGCGCTCGGCGCGGCGTCGGGTCTCACGCCGGAGCCGCTCCCGTTCGCCTTCGAGCACCACAGCGGGGAGACCTTCGAGGAAGCGATGGGGCGCGTCCACCAGATCAAGCGCCACTTCGAGGCCGACAGCGAGGGCGGGCTGCCCCTGCTCGTGAGCCACGGCATCCTCCTGCGCTTCTTCCTGCTCGACTCGATCCTCGGGGCCCGCTTCACCGCCGACCTGCTGCCGCGGATGTGGGGCCTGCGGACCTACAACTGCGCGCTGTCTACCTTCACCCACGACGAGCCGGGCGAACCGGACGAGTCGCTCGACTGGAGCTGCGTCACCTGGATGGCGCGGCCGTGGGATCTCCCGTGAAGACCCGCGGCGGCTGATCCGGCGAGACGTCGCGCTGGTCGTTGTACTCGGCGCCGATCGGCGGCTCGACCGGGCCCTCGAGCAGCGGGTCTTCGGTCTCCCGCATCCAGTCGTCGAGCCGCCCCCGCATCTCGGCCAGCACCTCCTCGCAGGTGGGGTCGGGCGCGAGATTGTCCATCTCGGCCGGGTCGAGGATCAGGTCGTAGAGCCGCTCGCGCGGCACCGTCCGCTCGCCCCACCCGGCCTCCAGCCAGATCGACTTGGCGGCGGAGTCGTCGCAGTTGGCAAGCACCGGCCCGGGGAAGTCGTCGAAGCGGCGGATGTACTTCCAGCGCTCGGTGCGGACCGAGCGCTGCGGCTCGTAGGCGACGTGGTAGGTCATCTCGGCGAAGGTCGCCTCGTGCAGGACGTTGACCTCGCGGCGCAGCAACGGGATCAGCGACTCGCCCTGCAGCCAGTCCGGCGGGTCGACCCCGGCGACCTCGCAGAGGGTCGGGTAGACGTCGAGGTGGGTGACCTGCTGGTCGATCACCTTGCCACCGCCGAAGGCGCCGGGGCCACGCATGATCAGCATCACGCCGGTGCCGCGGTCGGTCAGCGTCGCCTTGCAGCCGGGGAAGGCGATGCCATGGTCGGTGGTGCAGATGACCAGGGTGTCGTCGACCACGCCGAGGTCGTGGAGGGCGTGGAGGACGGCGCCGATCCCTTGGTCGAGAGAGCGCACGCTGGCCTTGAACTCGGCCATGTCGCGGCGCGTCTCCGGCTGGTCGGGCAGGTTGCCCGGGGGCTGCGAGTAGAGCGTGTCGCGGACCGAGGTCGGCGCGGCGAAGTCGCGGTGGGTCTCGAAGAAGCCGACCGACATGAACCACGGCTTGCCGGTCTCCTTGGCCGCGCGGAGCGCCTCGATCGTCAGCGGCGCCACGTCGCCGGCCTTGTTCGACTCGACCTTGACGATCTCGTCGTAGCCGATCACCGCCGGGTCCTTGGAGATGTGCTGCTCGCCGACCAGGATCGAGTGGTAGCCGGCGGGGCGCAGGGCGTGGACCCAGTGCTGCCCGTAGTCGCGCAGCTCCCAGCCGCGGTGGGCAAGTCCCTCCATCCCGTTGTTGTGGCAGTAGAGCCCGGTGAGCAGGCTGGCGCGGCTGCCCGAGCAGGTCGGGGCGTTGCAGAAGGCCTGGCGGAAGAGGACGCCCTGGTCGGCCAGCATCTGGATGTTCGGAGTGGGTACCTGGAAGCCGTAGGGCTGGACCACCCGGCCGGTGTCGTGCGAATGGATATAGAGAATGTTGGGCGGTCGGTCCAAGTAGTCGATGATATGACCACTCTTACCCCGTTTGTTGATTAACTTACTTGGCAATGAAGCCAGAGCGTTCTTACATCGTCTGCGCCACGCCCCGTAGCGGGTCCACCCTGGTCTGCCACGCGCTCGGCGAATCGGGCGTGGCCGGGCGGCCGGAGGAGTACTACGAGGCGCTCCGCCACTCGGGCCGGCCGCGGCGCCCGGAGGAGTACTTCCTCGGGGTCGAGGACCAGTCGATCCGCGATCACCTCGGCGAGCGCGGCGTCGGCGCCGAGCAGAACCCCCGCTCCCCGCTCTGGAGCCGCGCCGCCTACGACCGCTACCTCGAATGGACCTTCGAGGCGGGGACGACCCCGAACGGCGTCTTCGGCGCCAAGCTCATGTGGGGCTACTTCGGCGACTTCGTCAGCCTCGTCCGCAACGTCCCCGCCTACCGCGACGTGCCGCTGGCCGAGCTCCTCCCCACCGTCTTCCCCAACCTCACCTTCGTCCGCGTCGTCCGCGCCAACAAGGTGCGGCAGGCCGTCTCGCTGTGGAAGGCGGTGCAGACCGCGACCTGGCGCGAGGACCAGGCCTCGTCCAGCGCCGCCTCGGTCGAGGACGAGGGCGCGCCGCCCTACCGCGCCTTCATCGAGGAGCACCGGCCGGCGCTGCGCTTCCACTACCGGGCGATCAATCACCTGCTGGAGCAGCTGATCATCGAGGAGGCCTCCTGGGACGCCTTCTTCGAGCACGCCGGGATCAAGCCGATCCTCGTCCTCTACGAGAACTTCGCCGCCGACTACGAGACCTCCACCCTGAACCTGCTGGAGCGCCTCGACCTCTCCGTCCCGGACGACTTCAAGCTGGAGCCGCGGATGAAGAAACAGTCCGACAGCGTCAACGACGACTGGACCAAGCGCTACTCCGAGCTGCGCCTCGGCACCGAGTTCGACCTCGTCCCGGTAAAGGTCGACAAGTAGTAACGCCTTTCAAAATCCTCTGTGAAAGCGCTTGATTTGGTGGTTCGGGACTGCTTCTATCGACGCATGTGGGCGGCGTGGGACGAGAAGCGGATCAAAAGGATCGAGAGGAAGATGGACCGGATCGAGCAGAAAATGGACGACGGCTTCGCCTCGCTGCGGGCCGAATCTCGCGCGGACTTCCGGCTCCTCCTCGGAGTGCTCCTCGCGATGTTCATGGCGATGATCCTCGGCTTCGCCGGGATCCTCTTCCAGCTGAGCTAGCGGGCGGCCCAGGCGTCGGGCTCGGCCGTGAGGGCCTCGACCGAGCTCGGGAGGTCGCCGGACACGAGGTCGGCGAGCGTCACCTGCTCGAGGACCGAGCGGATGTTGGCGCGGACGGCGATCCAGACCTCGCGGAGGCTTTCGGCGTTGCCCGCGTATTCGATCGTCTCCGGGGGCATCGACTGGACGTTGGCGATTGGGCCCTCGACCGCGCGGACGACATCGGCAACGGTGACCTCGGCGGCGGGTCGGGCGAGCCAATAGCCGCCTTTGGCACCGCGGCGGGCGCGCACCAGACCCTGGTGCTTCAGCTCCAACAGGATGTGCTCGAGGAACTGCAGGGGAATGTCCTGAGAGGTCGCGAGACGCTCCCCCTTGACGGGCTCCCCCTCCCCGGCCGCGGCCAGCTCGATGGCGGCGCGGACGGCGTAATCGGCCTTGGCTGAGACACGCATAAGTACGAATTAAAACAACCGAAGGGGCGCGGAGCCCGTTCAGGTTGCCGACTGGGTGGTCGGACCCGAGTCTTCCGCCGCCGCCGCCAGCCGTTCTTTCTCGCGCCGGTAGCGCCGATTCATGTAGTGCGGGGCGTAGAGGACGGCGCCCAGGAGGACGGCCGCGACGCCCGCCGCGATCGGCCAGACGGTCGAGTCCCCCTTCTGGATCGTGACGATGCCGGAGGCCATCAGGACGACGCCGAGGGCGATGCGGATGAAGCCCTGCGGGGCTTTGTCGGAGAGGGCGGCGCCGAGGATCACGCCGGGGATCGAGCCGACGAGGATGTTCCCGGCGAGGCCGAAATCGACGTTGCCGGCGATGATGTGGGCGAGCCCGGCGGCGGTCAGCAGCACCGCGGCGTGGACGATGTCGGTGCCGACGACGCTCTTCGGCGTCATCCGGTAGACGGCGATCAGCAGGATCGCGATCACCGTGCCCGAGCCCGCCGAGGTGATCCCGATGATGAAGCCGGTGGTGGCGCCGATGACCACGGCGGCGACCTTGTGGCGTTTCTCGATCTCGAAGCGCTCGCGCTCGTCGATCAGCCCTTTCAGGATCAGCGCCCGGGCCAGCGTCACCACGCCGACCATCAGCAGGGTGCCGCCCAGGACCGCGTAGACCAGCGAGTTCAGCCGGTCCTCGGAGATGTGCTGCTCCAGCACCGAGACCAAGATCACCCCCGCCACCGCGGCCGGGACGCTGCCGAAGCTGAGCCACCGGACCAGCTCCATGTTGACTTTGCCGATCCGGATATGGCGCCAGCTGCCGACCATCTTGGTGACGGCCGAGTAGACGATGTCGGTGCCGATCGCGGTGGTCGGCGAGGTGTTGAAGATCAGGATCAGCAGCGGCGTCATCAAGGATCCACCGCCCATGCCCGTCATCCCGACGAGCACGCCGATGAAGAATCCGAATAGGACGATTGCCGGGTCCATGGACTTTGTTGGGTGCCTGGGTTGGTTGCCTTGGGCGCTGCGCTCCGCACGGGGTGCTTCTCGACTTTCTCGACCTTCCGGGTCGAGAGTGCGGAGTACGGCAGGATAGCGGGGTGAGCGTCGCTGCGCGAGGTCTCTCCCACTCCTACGGCGAGCTGCTCTCGTTGCGACGCCTCGATCTCACGATCGGCAACGGCGAGGTCGTGGCGCTGGTCGGCCCCTCCGGCTGTGGCAAGTCGACCTTGCTGGAAATCGTCTGCGGGCTGCGCGAGCCGAGCCAGGGCGAGGTCTCGGTGGACGGTGCGGCCGACGCGGCGGGTCGACTCGCCCACTGCGCCTACATGCCCCAGCGCGACCTCCTCCTCCCCTGGTTCTCGGCGCTCGACAACGCGGCGCTGGCGCTGCGCAACCGCGGCGTCGGCAAGGCCGAGGCCCGGGCCGAGGCAGGCGCGCTGTTCGAGCGCTTCGGCCTCGCGGGCTTCGAGGGCGCGCGGCCGGAAGAGCTCTCCGGCGGCATGCGCCAGCGGGTCGCGTTCCTGCGCACGCTGGTCGCGGGGAAGCCGGTCCTCACCCTCGACGAGCCCTTCGCGGCGCTCGACGCGATCAGCCGGGCCGAGATGCAGGAGTGGCTGGCGGGGGCGCTGCGGGCCGATTCCCGCACCGTGCTGCTGGTCAGCCACGACATCGAGGAGGCTCTCTACCTGGCCGACCGCGTCGTCGTCCTCTCCGCCCGCCCGGGGGGAATCGTGGCCGAGCTCCGGGCGCCCGATCCCCGCGCCGTGGACCGCGACCACGCGGTCACCGATCCGGCCTTCGTCGCCGTTCGCGAGCGCGCCCTGGGCGCACTGCGGGAGGGCGCGGGATGAGGACGGCGCTCCGGGTCCTCCTCCCCGCCGCCCTGATCGCGGCGCTGATCGGCCTCTGGCAGATCGCCGCCTCGGCGGGCTGGATCGCCGACGCCCTGAACCTCGAACCGTTCCTCGTCCCCTCCCCCGCCGAAGTCGGCGACGCGCTCTGGAGCAGCCGCTCGCTGCTCCTGGAAAACGCCTGGGTGACCCTGCGCGAGATCCTCGTCGGGCTCGCCGCCGGGGTCCTCGTCGGCATCGCGCTCTCGGTCGCGATGCGCTTCTCCCGGCTCCTGCGCGACGCCGTCTATCCGCTCACGGTCGCCCTCCAGGCGGTCCCGATCGTGGTGATCGCGCCGATCCTCGTGATCTGGTTCGGCTACGGGATCTGGCCGAAGGTGATCGTCGTCGCCCTAGCCGTCTTCTTCCCGATCACGGTCACCACGCTCGACGGGCTGCGCTCGGTCGACCCCGAGGCGGTGAAGATGATGCGGACCCTCGACGCCTCCCGCTGGGCGATCTTCCGCCGGGTCGAAGCGCCGACGGCGCTGCCGAGCTTCTTCAGCGGGGCCAAGGTCGCGGTCGCGGTCGCCCCGATCGTCGCGCTCTTCGCCGAGCTCGCCGGATCCAACTCCGGGCTGATGCGGCTGATCATCGAAGACAACAACAACTTCCAGGAGGCGCGGGTCTTCGCCTCGGCCGTGATCCTGGCCGCCATCGGGGTCATTTTGGTCGGCCTGACCTCCCTCGCACAGCGCCTCGTCGTCACTTGGCGCTAAAAAGGGTGGGGATGAAGCCCCTCCTCGCCCGGGTGACCGTGGTCGCCCTCGCCCTCGTGATACTCGCCGCCGGCCTCGCTGCCTGCGGCTCCAAGTCGTCCGACACCAAAGGCGAAGCCGAAAAGCTGTCGCTCGACCTCGACTTCTACCCCAACCCCGACCACGCCGGGATCTACATGGCCGAGGAAGAAGGTTTCTTCAAGGACGCGGGGCTGGAAGTGGCGATCAACTCGCCCGCGGACCCCTCGGCGCCGCTGAAGGACGTCGCCTCCGGGCGGGCCGACCTGGCGATCACCTACGAGCCGGAGCTGCTGCTCGCCCAGGAAGAGGGCCTCGACGTGGTCGCCGTCTCGGCGCTGGTGAATCAGCCGCTGACCTCGCTGATGTGGTTGAAAGAACCGGGCTCGAAAACGGCCGTCAAAGGCGTAGCCGACCTGAAAGGCAAGACCGTCTCCTACGCCGGGATCCCCTACCAGCAGGCGTTCCTGCGGACGATCCTGAAGCGGGCGAGCGTGCCGATCTCCTCGGTCAAGCTGGTCAACGTCGGCTTCGGACTGATCCCCTCGCTGGTCAGCGGCTCGGCCCAGGCGATGCTCGGCGGCTACTCCAACGTCGAGGGCGTCGACCTCCAGCAGCGCGGCAAAGAACCGGTGATCACCCCGGTCGATCAACTGGGTGTCCCCACCTACGACGAGCTCGTGATCGTCGCCCGCCGTTCCTCACTGGAAGAAGAGGGCGATCGGATCCGCCTCTTCGTCAACTCGCTGCGGCGCGGCACCGAAGCCGCGGCGGCGAATCCCAAAGCGGCGGGCGAAGCGATCCTCGCCGCCAACAACTCGCTCGAACCGAAACTGGTCGAAGCCGAGATGAAGGCGACGCTGCCGCTGCTGAGCGCCCGCACCGCGGGGCAGCCCTACGGCTGGATGAACCCGAAAGAGTGGGAAGCGTTCGCCGGCTGGATGCACGGCGAAGGCCTGATCGAAGGACAGCCGAAAGCGGCTGAACTGCTGACCAACGCCTACCTGGTCGACGAAATCCCGGAATAGTCGAGGCTGCCGGCCTCGATCATGCGGCTGATCTCCTCCGGTCGCATCGCCTCGCGGAAGAGGTGGCCCTGGCCGAAGTCGCAATCGAGGCGGCGCAGCTCGGCGAGCTGCACGTCGCTCTCGATCCCCTCGGCGATCACGTCGAGGGAGAGCGCCCGGGCCATCCCGATCACCGCCTCGACGATCGCCGTCCCCTCCTGTTCGACGCCGAGCGTGTCGACGAAGGAGCGGTCGACCTTCAGCGCGTGGAAGGGATAGCGGTTGAGGTAGGCGAGCGACGAGTAGCCGGTGCCGAAGTCGTCGAGGACGAGGCGGACGCCGAGCTCGTTCAGCGCCTCCAGGGAGGCGAGCGCGGAGGCGGACTCGTCGACCAGCACCGTCTCGGTGATCTCCAGGCGGAGGTGCTGGGGGTCGAGGCCGGTGCGGGCGAGCACCTCGGCGACGCTCGAGGCGAGGTCGCGGTGGGCGACCTGGCGGGCGGAGAGGTTGACGGCGACGTCGAGCGGGCGGTCGTCGGGGCGCAGCTCGTGCCATTCGAGGATCTGGCGGGCGGCGCGTTCCTGGACCCAGCGGCCGATCGGCTCGATCAGCCCGCTGTCCTCGGCGATCGAGACGAAGTCGGCGGGATCGAGCAGGCCGCGCTCGCGGTGGCGCCAGCGGACCAGCGCCTCGAGGCCGGTGACCTCGCCGCTGCGGAGGTTGACGATCGGCTGGTAGTGGAGCTCCAGCTCGTCGCGGTCGATCGCGCCGCGCAGCTCGCGTTCGGTCTCCAGGCGGCGGGCGGCGCTGGCACGCATCTCGGCGTCGAAGAGGACGGAGCGGTTACGCCCGCTCTCCTTCGCCCGGTACATCGCTGCGTCGGCATCGCGGATCAGGAGCTCGGCGTTGGTCGTCTGACCGGAGCCGAGGCGGGCCACGGCGATCCCGATCGAGGCGTTGACGAAGTGGTCGACCCCCTGCATCGAGAAGGGCTGGGTGAAGGCGGAGGCGACCCGCTCGGCGATCGCGACCGCCTCGCCGTCGTCGGCCAGGCGGTCGATCAGGATCCCGAACTCGTCGCCGCCGAAGCGGGCGACGATGTCCCCGGGGCGCAGGTGGGCGCGCAGCCGCGGCGCGACCGCGCGCAGGAGGGCGTCGCCGGCGTGGTGGCCGAGGCTGTCGTTGATCAGCTTGAAGTGGTCGAGGTCGAGGAAGAGGATCCCGACCGGCGAGCCGGAGACCGAGGCGCGGCCGAGCGCGTCGTCGAGCGAGTCGACGAAGCTGAGGCGGTTCGGCAGGCCGGTGAGGGCGTCGTGGAGGACGCGGTGGCGGAGGGCCCGGTCGGCGGCGTGGCGCTCGAAGGCGTCGGCGAGGACGTTGGCGGAGGCTTCGAGGAACGGCACGTCCTTGGGGTCGAAGCGCCGCGGTTCGGCGGAGTGCACGTCGAGGACGCCGAAAGGATGGTCCTTGCCGTCGATCATCACCGCCAGCGAGCTGGTGGCGCCGAGCGCGCGGACCGCGGGCGGCATCGTGAAGCGGGACTCCTCGTCCCAGTCGTCGACGATCGTCGGGACACCGGAGTCGAGCGCCGCGCCGGCGTGCGATTCGCGACCGGCGGAAACGCGGCGGCCGGAGGCGATCGCGGTCTCGTCGAGCCCGGCGCGCAGGTTCAGCCGGCGACCGTCCCGCCCGACCTCCCAGATGCAGGCGAACGCGACCCCTTCGAGGTCGCCGATCAGGCTCACCGCGTCGCGCATCAGCGCCTCGGGGTCGCCGTTTTTCAGCGCCCGCTCACCGAGCCGGGCCACCACCGCCTGCTGGGCGAGGGAACGCTGCAGGTCGATCTCGGCGGTCTTGCGCTCGCTGATGTCATAAAGGACGCCGTGCCAGACCGGGATGCCGTGCGCGTCGGCCTCGAGCACCGCCTCGTCGAGCATCCACATGATGCGCCCCGCCTTCGTGTACATCCGGTACTCGACCGGCCGGGTATCGCGGTTGCCGAGCGCGTCGCGGCTTTCCACCGCCAACGCCCGCATCCGATCGTCGGGGTGCACCAGCCGAGCCCAAAGTCCCGCGTCGGCGATGAACTCATCCGGCGTGAAACCAAGGATCTCCTCCACCTGCGGGCTCACGTACCGCCATCGCCCGTTCTCCCCCAACTCCGAGGCGTAGACGATCACCGGCAGGCGATCGACGATCCGCCCTTCCGGCCAATTTTGTTCGGAGGTGTCCGGCATCCGTGTCTCTATCGACACCGAAGCCAAGCACTTGACTCGCCTTAGTTAAAGATCGAGTTCCTGCACCTAAATAGTTGTACGGGAGGCACCGCATTCTGGGAAAGCCGAGTGCGGATAAGGGACGACGGAGTGGTCGGGGATCCTCGGGCGTGCGCTGAGGGCGCGTCACGGGAGGAGCACGGATCCGTCACCGACCTCCCACGAGGACGTGACGAGACTCGCAAGTCGTGACGGAGAGCGTGGGAAGTCCACGCTTCCGTGCGTGTTGGACAACAGTCAATTCAGCGCTGCGTGCATCGACCCCCCTATAGGGGCCCTAATACACGCAGCGCGTTCTCGGGCCCTTTTTCCGGGCCCGAAAGCAGACCGAAGATGCGCGGGAGGGTGACGTTCCCGGCATCTCCGTCACGGAATGCAGGCAGGTGTGGCTTCCCTCACACGGACCCCTCACGTCCTGGGCGTCTCATGGCGGTCACAGCCAGCCAGGACCGCCATGAGACGTCCAGGACCGATCTCGGACGGGCGGAGCGGCCGGGAGAACCAGACCTAAGCCGCCAACGCGTCCGGCGCCAACGGCAGTCGCGGGCCTTCGGAGACCATCCGGTGCAGGCCCGTCAGGGTCAGCGATCCGACCAGGCCCCGATAAGGCTCGTACGGCGCGTAGAACTCTTCGACCTCGGGGACGGTCGCGCGGCGGCCGAGGTTGGCGAGGTGGCCGACCAGCTTGATGTAACCGAGGTCGCCGGCGGGGAGGGAGTCCATGTCGCCGCGGCCGAAGAGGGCGAGGCACTGGATCGTCCAGGGGCCGATTTCGGGGATCGCGAGGAAGCGGGCGTCCGACTCCGGCGAAGCGATGTCGCAGCCGCGCGAGACCAGGACGGCGAGCTTGCGCAGCGCCACCGAACGGGCACCCGAGAGGTCCATCGACTGAAGTTCGGCCGGGGCGCGGCCGGCGATCAGCGCCGCGGGCGGGGTATCGCGGAGCATCCCCCTCCCCTCGCCGAGGCGGGCGCCCCAGCGGCCGACGATGCGGCGCTCGATGGTCGCCGCGCGGCTCGCCTCGATCAGCTGGCCGCAGACCGCTTGGGCGAGCGCCTCCCACGGCCAGGGCCGACGGTGCGGGCGGAAGTCGGGCCGGCGGCGGATGATCGGACCGACCAGCGGGTCGCGGCGGAAGCGCTGGTGGAAGGCCGACATGTCCTCGTCGACCCCGGTCGTGAAGCGCATGCGCTCGATCGCCGTCGCCAGCTCCTCGCGTCCCGCCCACCGCGGCTCGCCGCAGGGCACCGGGATCGCCAGCCGCGCCGGATCGACCGCGTCGGCGCGGAAGGCGACCAGCCCCGGCCCGCGCATCCAGGCGCGCGCCAGGACCGGCGCGCAGTCGACGGTCAGCAACCGCGTCGCGATCCCGCCCTGCACCCGCAGGGTGCGATCGGAGCTGCCGCGTCCGAGCCGGAACGGCGACGGAGGCCGGACCTCGACCACGAGGTGCGCGGGTACCCCCACCGCTTATCGGTCCAGCAGGTGGACGTCGACCAGGAAGGAGCGGCTGGCGATCACCTTGCCGGGACGCCGGCGTCGGCCCAGCCGGCGGGTCACGCTCCCGCGCGAGCCGACCGCCGAGACGGCACGGACGGCGGCCACGGTCGCGGCGCCGGCCAGCACCCCACCCGCGGCGGCGAGCGCGGCGCTCTTCACCTCACCGCGCAGCACCAGCGAGCCCGAGTCGGGCTCGACGTCGGGAAGCCTCCGCACCGGGGCGACGGTGTCCTCGGCGGACGCGTCTTCCTCGGCGACGATCTCCCCCTCAAGGTGGTGCTCGCTCACCGAACCCAAGATAACGAGGGGTCAGGTCGACTCCCTCCCGTCCCCGCTGGAACCACGCAAACTGCGGCTTGCCCGGCTTTCCATCCTCGTCCTACCTAGACTCTGGGATATGAGTGAGACCGCCAAGGCGCCGGTCGATGTATTCGCCAAGGCGCGCGAACACGACCGGCTCGAGCAGCTCGAAGCTGCCAAAGAGCACGACCTTCTTCCGTATTTCCGCCTGCTCACCTCGCAGGCCGGCCCGGTGGTCGAGATGGAGGGCCGGGAGACGATCATGCTCGGCTCCAACAACTACCTCGGGCTGACCGGGGACCCGCGGGTGAAGGAGGCCGCTCGCGAGGCGCTCGAGACCTACGGCACCGGGGTGACCGGCTCGCGCCTGCTGAACGGCACCACGCCGCTCCACCTCGAACTGGAGCGCGAGCTCGCCGAATGGATGGGGACCGACGACGCGATCGTCTTCACCACCGGCTACCAGGCCAACGTCGGCGCGATCGGGACGATCCTCGGGCCGGCCGACACGGTGATCTGCGACTCCGGCGACCACGCCTCGATCCTCGACGGCGTCCGCATCTCCGGCGCGAAACTGCGCCCGTTCCGTCACAACAAGATGGACAAACTGGAGAAGATGCTGGGACGCGCCGCGGAGGACGGCGGTGGCGTGCTGGTCATCGTCGACGGCGTCTTCTCGATGGAGGGCGACGTCCCCGACCTCCCACGGATCGTCGAGCTCTGCCGCGGCTACGGCGCCCGCCTGATGGTCGACGAGGCCCACGGGGCCGGGGTGCTCGGCGCCCGCGGCGCCGGCGCCTCGGAGCTCTTCGGCCTCGAGGACGAGGTCGACCTGCGGATGGGCACCTTCTCCAAGAGCCTCGCCTCCTGCGGCGGCTTCATCGTCGGCTCGGCCGACGTGATCGAGTACCTGCGGGTCTCCTCGCGCGCCTTCATCTTCAGCGCCTCGGCGGTCCCCGCCGCGGTCGGCGCGGCGCTGGCGGCGCTGCGGGTGATCCGCTCCGAGGGCCCCGAGCTCTTCGAGCGCCTGCTCGACAACGCCGACTACCTGCGCGAGGGCCTGCGCTCGCTCGGCCTCCAGGTGATCGAGCCGGGGACGCTCCCCGACGGCAGCGTCGCCACCACCCCGGTGGTGCCCGTCGTGGTCGGCGAGGACTGGCAGGCGGTGATGCTCTGGAAGGCCCTCTACGACGCCGGCGTCTACACCAACGTGGCGATCCACCCGGCCGTCCCGCCGAGCGGCGCGCTGCTCCGCACGAGCCTGATGGCGACCCACACGCGCGAGCACCTCGACGCCGCCTTGGGGACGATCGAGCGGGTCATCAAAGACTTCCCAGACCTCCCCAGGTTGTAACGACTGGTTAACCGCCAGGTCACATCCCCCAGCGGGGGTAAGTTCAGACTCGTGCGGATAGGGACCTTCGTGGGACTCGCCCGAAATTGTTGCTCTTAGCGACCGGACCGGACGTCACTGCGGCGACCGCGGGTTGACGACGACCACCCCGACGACGTAGCTTCGTCTCCTCGCCGACGCCACCCCACGGGGAACGCCGGACCGCCACCCCGGTCCGACACGAAAAGGCAGGGAACTGGACGGTGGACCGTCGGCGAGTGACCAGTTAACGATTCCTTTTGAAGGGAGGAGTCCAGTGGACGCTGCCACCATGGCACCCGCAACGACGACCGCATCTCCAGAACCGCCCCAACATATGAGGGCACTCGAACGCGCCAACTCCGTGCGACTGGCCCGCGCCGAGTTGAAGCGCGCGGTGGCTCGAGGTGACCTCGACCCCGCCGAGGTCGTCCGCGACTGCCCGTGGCAGACGGAGAGCATGACCATCTCCGAGCTCCTCACCAGCCAGCGACGCTGGGGACGCACCCGCGCCCGCAAATTCCTGATGCCGCTCTCGATGAGCGAGAACAAGCAGCTCGGCACCCTCACCCCCCGCCAGCGCACGATGCTCGCCACCGAGCTCGCCGCCCGCACTTCCGGCGCCCCCCGCCTGACTGCCTGAGCCCCCGGAGGCGACCCAGCGCGAGGACCTGTCCCGACGGCCGACCGGGACGGGTCCTCCGGAAAGGACGCTAGCCGCGCATCCCGCCGATCCGGAAGCTGAGGCCTCCCGAAGCGCGCTGGAAGGCACGCCGGGCGAGATAGAAAGCGACCGCGAAGCAGACGGCTCCGATCGGCAGGGCGTAGGCCAGGACCAACCCGACGACGTAGAAGAGGACGCCGGTCACCACGACGAAGACGAAGCCGGCCAGCAGGGTCGTATGCGACCGATAGCCCGCGAGATGCTCGCGGATCGCCACCTCCATCCCGCCCACCGCGGCGAGCCCGACGCCGACGCCGATCAGCGTCTCGTGCGACCCGAAGATCCCGATCCCGAGGCAGACGATCCCGGCGAGGATCGCCAGCTCGGCGAGCGGCGCGTTGCCCCACGGCGCGGGCGGGCGCTCGTCAGGTTTGGAGAGATGTGAGGAGCGGCCGCGAGCCGCGCGGTTCTCGGACATCCGGAGGAGACCTTGACCCGCCACCAGCCCATCAGCATGCCGAGCGGGCCGAGGACGGGGCGCGAGTGCCAGTGCCCGCAACCGGGCAGGCCGAGATCGGCGCGGCTGACCCGCAGCCAGCGGTAGGCGGCGGGGTCGGCGAGCATCTCCTCGAGCAGGTCGCGGTTCGCCTCCTCGAGCGCCTCGCGCTCGAGGAGCGCGCGGTTCGCCTCGGCGATCTTCAGCGCCAGCGAATCGCGGACCTCCTCGAGCTCGCCAAGGTCGAGCACCCGGGGCGGACCGACGGCGGCGACCCGATGGGGGACGACGACGCGCCCGAGGCCCTCGGCGACCAGCCCGCCGAGCTCACGCTCGAGCCTGGCGATCTGCCGGCGCAGCTCGGCGCGGGCCAGCCCCTCGTCGACCGCGACTCTGTCGAGCACTCCCCGCATAGCCAGATTCTAAGCGGCCCCGAGGGTCGCGGCGGCAATCCATAACGCCTCGTCAACACTGATCGAGGGGACCGCCCCCACGGCGACGGCGGCGATCGCGAGTCGGCGGCTGTCCCGGTCGACCTCTCGGCCCGCCGCGGTCTCGCCGAAGAGGAGCCCGACCGGGCCCGTCTCGTCGGCGATCGTCAGCGTCCCGGCGGCCAGCTCGCTAGTCCTCCCGGGCAGCCGCTCGCCCGGCGCGGCGTCGCGGATGCAGAGGTCGCCGACGAGCCGCTCGGCGTCGAAGCAGCGCAGCGCCACCCCGGTCTCGATCGTGGCGATCGTCAGCGCGTCGGCGGGCAGCCCACGGCTGCGAAAGCCCCCGTCCTGCAGGCGATCGAGGACGAGCTGCTCGACCGGCGTGCGGTCGCGGTCGGGGTCGAGGCCGATCTGGCGGAAGAAGACCCGGTAGGCCCAGGGGATCGGCCGTCCGCGCAGCCGGATCGCCTCGGCGCCGTAGAGCCGGTCGGAGAGGGAGCGGAGGCGTCGGCGCACCGGCTCCGGGCTGCGTCCCGGCCGCCCGTCGACCTCGACCATCGCCAGCGACAGCCCCGGGAACTCCGCCGCCAGGTGCGGCGCCACCCAACCCGGCCTCGGGACCGGCTCCGATCCGATCGCCCCCCGTGCACCGCCGGCCGCCACATCGATCACCCGGCCCCTGCTTCGGCCACCCGCGTCGCGTTCAGTAGTTCGTCCACATGTTGGTCGAGCCCCATGACGCCAAGTTCGCCGATCGAGGCGCTCTGCAAGGTGCCGCCGGGGAAGGCGTAGGCGATCGTCGGGCAGCCGCCCACCCGATAGAGGGCGGCCACGGCACCGTCCCGGTCGAATCCGACCGGCATCGCCCACCCCCGTTCACGAACCAATTCGCGAACGGACCCGCGCGAATCGCGGACGTCCAGCGACAGGAAGTTCACCCGTCCACGGTACCGCGCGGCGACGGTGCTGACGACGTTTTGTTGCTTCTCGCAGCCGCTCGTGGTCCCGAACCAGAACGAGATCACCAGCGGGCGGTCGAAGAGGTCGCAGACACGGATCGCCCCCGGGGTGGCGATCTGGCAGGCGGGCGCGCGCTTCGCGTCGTCGGGGCAGGGCAGCGAGGAGCTTTCGCAGTCGTCTTGGTAGACGTTCGCGTCGCCTTCCAGCTGCCCCGCGGCGGCGGGGACGGCGAACTCGGGGAGCGGCCAGCGGACCGGCTGCTTGTCGAGGCCCAAGGTGTCTTCACCGCCGCCGTTCAGGGTGTGGAGCGCGGCGACGACCACCACCGCGAGGAAGAGGAGCCCGACCGCGAACGAGTATCGGTTGGCGACGCCTTTCATCGCCGGCGCTCCAGCAGGACCAGCGTCGCCGGGAGGATCACGATCACGCCGAGGAGCGCCGCGGCGAGGTCGATCACGGTGACCGCGCCGAAGTCCCGCAGCATCCGGATGTCGGAGGCGATCAGCACGGCGAAGCCGGCGATCGCGGTGAGGCCCGAGGCGACGACCGCGGCGCCGGTGCGGGCGTAGGCGCGGCGAAGCGCGGCGGCGACGTCGAGCCCGATCGAGCGCTCCTGCTCGAAGCGCCCGGAGAGGATCACCGCGAACTCCGTCGCGATCGCGATGGTGAGCGCCCCCAGCGCCGCCGACATCGGGTTCAGCGGGATGCCGCTGAGCCAGATCAGCAGCGACGCCCAGCCGGTGGCGAGCACGGTCGGCAACAGTGGGACCAGCGCGCGCCGGAACGAGCGGAGCAGCCCGAGCAGGACGAGGGCGACGGCGCCGAGGCCGGCGAGGGCGAGCCAGTAGCGGCTCGAGGAGAGCTCCGAACCCGCTTCGGTCGCGATCACCGGCAGACCCGTGAGGCTCACCTCGACCCCGGGAGGCGGCGCGCCGATCTGCGCCCGCACGCTCTTCAGCAGCGCTTCCTGTTCGGCCAACGTCTGCGATTTGATCCCGAAGCCGATCAACGCCTGGTGCCCGACCTTGTCGTTCGGGCCGAGCGGCGCGACCTGCTGGAGCGAGTACGGCGACATCGCCGCCAGCGTCGCTTCGATCCCCGACTTCGTCACCTTGCCCCCTCGGGTGAGGAAGTCCGACAGCGCCGGGCCGGCGGTCACGTCGTCCTCCTTCAGCACCCGCCGCTTGAAGCCGGCCATCCATTCGATCGTCGCCGGGTCGGTGAGGTCGGGGGCTTCGACCAGGACTTCGAGGTCCCCGGTGGTGCCGGTGGCGTTCTCGAAGGTGTTCAGGTTTTCGACCTGGCGGAGGTTGTGAGGGGCGAGCTGGCGGACTTCGGAGACGGTGCTGATCTGGGTGCCCACTCCCCACCCGATCGCGGCGAGCGCCACCGAGACAGAAAGGACGAGGACCGGTCGAGCTATCGCGAACGAGACAAGCCTCTCCAGCGGGCGGGGCCTGTCACCGTGGGGCCTCACCATCCCTCCGGTAGCTGAAGCTTCCTCGGGATGGTTCCCCCCACGGCGCCACCCGCCCGAGGGGCGGAGGCTCAGGACGGCGAAGCCGGCGGTCATCACGAGGATGAAGGCCAGGAGGACGCCGGCGAAGAGGAGGACGCCGAAGCCGCGGACCATCGGGGTCGGGGAGAGCAGGAGGACCAGGAAGCCCGCGGCGGTGGCTAGGCACGCGGTCGCGATCGTCGGCCCGGACAGATTGGCGGTAGTCCTTGCCGCGTCGGCACCTGAGGCGCCGGTTGTTTCCACCTCGTCCAGCCTTGCTTGGAACTGGATCGCGTAGTCGACGGCCAGGCCGATGAGGATGGGCAAGACCGCGACCGATGCCATCGTCAACGAGCCGCCGGAGACGTCGAGGAGGCCGAAGAGGATCGCGGCGGAGGCGAGGGCGAGAGCCAGGGGCAGGAGGCGAAGGCGGCTGCGGAAGGCGAGCATGAGGACGATCGCCATCACCGCGACGGCGACACCGAAGAGCAGGAGGAGGGCGTCCTTCAGGGCACGGGCGATCGCGTCGACCAGGACGGGGGCGCCGGTGACGACGTATTCGCCTCCCTGCAGGACGAAGCACGGTTCGGCTTTGCCTTCGCTGCCGCAGGCCTTGCGCGGCGTCGTTTCGGCGACCGCGCCTTCGATCAGGCCGATCGCCCGGCGCCGATCGGCTTCGGAGAGGCCCGGCTTCAGCCGGATCACGATCTGCGCCGATTCGGAGTTCGGGAAGAGGTAGGCGAGCCGTGCCTTCGGCGTGCCGCGGGCCTTGGCCAGGTCGAAGACGACGGTCGCGATGAATTCTTCGTTTTCGATGCTCGGCACCGAGGTGATGCCGTATTTCGAGGCGACCTGGAGCAGGTATTCGTTGAACTGGTTCGCCGGCAGGTTCTTCGAAAGCCGTTCGAGCTGTTCGTCGATCTGCACGACCGCCTCGTTCAGGAAGGTCGCCGGGCCGGCGAGGAAGGAGACCGGTTCCAGCGCCGCCAGTTCGGCGCAGGCCCCGGGCAGTGGCGTCGCCCCTTTCGGCACCTTGCCGGAGAGACAGCCCTCGAGCCGCAGCAGCTTGATCAGGTCCTTGCCGAGCAGCAGCTTCGGCAGGTTCCCCTTGACCAGGACGACGACCGGTTCTTCGCCGAACTCGGCGCGCACCCGCTGGGTCGCTTCGTAGGTCGGGTCGCCCTTGCCGACCAGCGTGCTCAGACCGGCGTCGGTGTCGACGCGGGTGGCGGCAAAGGCGGCCACGACCGCGAGCACTCCGGCGACGACCAGCACCGCGCGGGCATGCCGCACCGACCACGCGGCGATCGCCCCGAACGGGCGGCGGCGCCCCACTGGTTAACGCCCCACCGGGGGCTAGCGCCGTGCCGGGTGGCGAGTGCCCGGCTCTGGCGCAGAGATCGTCGTGGCCGGCAAGGACGCAGACCCGAAGGCGTTGCAGCGCCACGTCGAGCGGTCGAGGACGCCGCCGGGCGCGGCAAGATCCAGCCAGAGAGGGCGAGCGTCGCCTGGCACGGCGCTTTAGTCCATCGACAGCGGGCCGGTGACGTCCGCGTGGAGGAACTGATTGACGAACGGGTTGGACGAGTCGAAGACTTCTTCTTTCGGACCCGACTCGACGATCTTGCCGCTCCAGAGCACGGCGATGAAGTCTGCGATGCGGCGCGCGGTGTTGAGGTCGTGGCTGATCACCAGGTAACAGCCGCCGTTCTCGGCGTGGATCTCACGGATCAGCTCGCAGAGCAGCGCGGTACGGACCGGGTCGAGGCCCGAGTCGGGCTCGTCGAACATCACGATCGCCGGTTCCAGCACCAGCGCCCGGGCGAAGCCGGCGCGCTTGCGCATCCCGCCGGAGAGCTCGTTGGGCATCTTGTAGGTCGCCTCGGAGAGGCCCACCTCTTTGAGCCGGCGGTTGACGATCTCGCCGATCTCCTCCTCGCCTTTGTCGGTGTGCTGGCGCAGCGGGAAGGCGACGTTGTCGTAGATGTTCATCGAGCCGAAGAGCGCGCCGTCCTGGAACAGCAGGCCGAACTTTTTGCGCACCTCGAAGAGTTCGTCGTCGGTCATGTTGGGGATCGATTCCCCGTGCACGAGGACGTCCCCGTGGTCGGGGTAGAGCAGCCCGACGATGTGCTTGATCAGCACGCTCTTGCCGGTGCCCGACGGTCCCAGCACCATCGAGACCTGGTTCTCCGGCAGCCCGAGGTTGAGGCCATTCAGGATCCGGGCGCGGCCGAACTGTTTGACCAGGTCGATGACCTCGATCGCGTCGGTGCCACCGTGGTCGCGCTTGCGGCCGGTGTGGAAGCGGTAGGGGTCGTGCTCGCGCGGGTCGACGCCGGGGATGACGAAGTCCCGGCCCATCACGGCGCCGTCTTCGCTCACGTAAGGGCCTTCCTCGCCGGCGGCGCGCGGAGCGTCGTTGGCCAAGCTCCCGGACAGGACGGCAGGGTCCTCGTCGGCCAGCTCGGCGCTCGTTTCCGCCTCGGCCTCGTGCTGCTCCTCCTCGAGCTCGTTGAAGCGCTCTTCCTCGTCGTTACGCATCGCGTTTCACCCTCCTATCGGGGCACGGGGATTCGCTCCCCAGAAGACCAGGGTCCCAAGCATTCCGATGATGTGGACTAAGACGATGTTCAAGACCATCGACTTCGCCGTCGCGGTCCCCACCCCCACAGGTCCGCCCGAGGCCGTATAGCCGTAGTAGCACCCGACCAAGACGATCGCGGTGGCCATCACCATGCCCTTGATCAGGCTGAAGATCACGTCGGGTGGGTTCTGGAACTGCCAGAAGATCAGTAGGTAGCCGCCCGAGGAGGCGTCGCCGATCTGTTTGACGACGGCGATGTAGGAGGCCAGGTACATGACCCCGATCGCCACCAGGTACATGAAGGGGAAGGCGATCCAGGCCGCCAGCAGGCGGGTCGCGCAGAGGAAGGTGACGGGCGGCACGCCCATCACCTCGAGCGCGTCGATCTCGTCGGAGATCCGCATCGCGCCGAGCTCGGCGACGATCCCGGTCCCGACCTTCGCCGAGAGCATGTAACCGAAGGCGTACGGAAGGATCTCGCGCAGGTCGCACCAGGCGGAGAAGACGCCGGCGTAGGCGGGCGCGCCGTTGGCGCGCAGCAGGTAGGCACCCTCGATCCCGCACTGGAGGCCGAGGACGAAGACGAGGCCCCAGATCACCAGGGCCGAGCCGAGGATCAGGATCCCGGCCTGGCGAAGCGACTCGCCGAAGAACCGCAGGACGCGGCCCGAGTAGACGATCCCCATGACCCGGCCGCCGAAGCGGGCGATCTCGCCGAGCGAGTCGAGCCAACCGCGCGGGACCTCCAGCCAGGCGTTCACCGGATCGTCTGCAATTCGGGATTGGTCGCCAGCAAGGTCTGGGTGAAGACGTAGTTGAAGGCGAAGAAGGCCAGGAACGAGATCACGACCGCCTCGTTCACCGCGCGGCCGACGCCCGCGGCGCCGCCGGAGGCCGTCATGCCTTTGTAACAACAGACGATCGCGATGATCGCGCCGAAGAGCGTGCACTTGAGCACCGATCCCCACAGATCCGTGACCGAAGCCTGCTCGAACAGCGTCGCGAAGAAGCCGCCGAGGGACTGGTGGTAGAGGATCTCGGTGAAGATGCCACCGGAGAGGCCGGCGACGATGGCGAAGATGTCGAGCAGCCCGGTGACCAGCATCAGGGCGAGGAAGCGCGGCACGACCAGGTTCTTGATCGGGTCGACGCCCAGCACCTGGAGGGCGTCGAGCTCCTCGCGGATCTTGCGGGCGCCGAGGTCGGCGGTGATCGCGGTGCCGGCGATCCCGGCCACACAGACGCCGGTCACGAAGGGGCCGATTTCTCGGATCGCGGCAAGGACGAAGAAGCCGCCGAGCCGGTCGAGCGCGCCGAAGAGCGTGAGGAAGTTGGCGGCCTGGAGCCCCGGCGCGCCGAAGTTGATCGCCACGGTCGAGATCAACAGCGGGAACCAGCAGAGCTGCAGGGCGAAGAGGAACTGGCCGATGAACTCCTCGCCATACGGATAGGGCGGGCGGACCGCAGAAGCGATCGTGCGACCGGTCAGGAGAACGAGCTCCCCCACCTGTTCGAAAACCGACTTGGCGGGCAGGAAAGCCCTGTTTACTGCGCTTGCGACCATCTGCTCCTCCAGCAGGCCGCGCCTCCACGGCCGCGGCAGCCCCATTCGACGCGCGGAGTCTATGGGATCGGTCGGCCCACTCCATTAGCCGCATATTGAGATCGCGCTAATGGGGCCTCCGACCGGAAAATGGCTCGGTTGCGGGGATTCCCCGTGCTAAATTCGCCACGCTTTGCGGGGAGCCGGAACACCACACCGGGGTGCCCGCCTAAGAGCCGCCGCGGTGGGGTCCGCGGTCCTGGCCATGGCGGCGCTTCTCGCTGCCTGCGGCGGGGGCTCGCCCTCGGACTCCAACGAGAAGGCCGGCACCTACAAGGTGGCGGTGACCGACGCGAGCTTCCCGACGAAACAGGCGATCGGCCAGACCTCGCTGATGAAGCTCGATGTCAAGAACGTCGGCAAGGAAACCGTGCCGGCCCTCACCGTGACCGTGAACATCCAGGGCAAAGATGGCGAAGACGCGCGCATCCCGTTCGCCATCCATGACACCCAGGCGGGCCTCGCCGGCCCCGACCGCCCGGTCTGGGTCCTGGCCGCGACCTACCCGCGCCGGGTCGGCGCCTCCACCTCGGCCGGAGGCGAAACCTCGAACTCGAAGACCTACTCCTTCGGCCCGGTCAAGCCGGGCAAGTCGGTGGAAGCGGTCTGGAAGCTCTCCGCCGTGCGCGCCGGCAAATACACGCTCGGCTACGAAATCGACGCTGGTCTGAGCGGCGAAGCGAAGGCCGCGACCTCCTCCGGCGTCAAACCGGGTGGCACCTTCGTCACGAACATCAGCACCGAACTCCCCGAAACCGAAGTCAACGCCGCCGGGGAAATCGTCGAAATCAAACGCGGCAAGTAGGGCTCATCCCTCGCCGGGCGGGGTCCAGCTGATCCCCTCGAACAACTCCCCGGCCTGCACACCGAGCGCTCCCGCGAGCGCGGCGATGGTTCCGTAGCCCGCCTCCCGGTCCGCACGGAGGATCTCCCCCAGCTCCCCCGCGTCGACCTCGGACCGCCGGGCGAGCTCCTCGACCGACAGCCCCTCGCGTCGGCGCAACCGCTCGATGTTCGCGGCGAAGCGTTCCCGTGCATCTCTGTCGGTGTCGGCCATGGATCTCCTAGTGCCGGATCAAGGGAGATTTGCCCCCTCCACTCCAGCTCGTCCGTCCAAAGTCCGAATTGTTCCCGATAATTGCCCGGTATTTTCTGTCTGTAGATTTTATGTCGGCATTACGCGACGGTTTCAGCCGGTGGCCGGGCGTAGGAAAAAGAGCGAGACCGTTCCCAAGCCCTCGGTAGACCTAGACCGGTCATTCGGTCCCAACCTGAGGCGCTGGCGCCACAACCGTGGCTACTCGCAGGAGAAGCTGGCCCAGCTGGCGGACCTGCACCGGACCGAGATCGGCCTCCTGGAGCGGGGCGAGCGCGAGCCCAAGCTCGGCATCATCACCAAGCTCGCGGGCGCCCTCGACATCCCGCCGAACGCCCTGTTTGAAGGCCTCCGATTCGTCCCCAGCGATAGCGGCCACGGGCACTTCGCCTACGCCGCTCCCGACGAGGAGCCCGAAAATTGAGCACGGTCGTCTCGCGCTTTCTCGGCTAACGGCGGTTTGGCGAACCCTGCGGGGGGCTAGCCTGGGGACATGCGCCCGCGCCTCCTCCTGGCGGTACTCACCGTCCTCGCGCTCGCCGCGACGGTCGCCCTCGCGGCATGCGGCGGATCGGGCGGGAGCGCCGAACGGACGACGGAGGCGACCGAGACCGCCGGGACGGTTCCTCCGGACACCGCTCAAGACGCGCCCGATGCGTCCCGGTCCGGGAACGCCCGCCCCGGCGGCAAACCGGCGCTGAAGAAGATCGGCGACTTCGAACACCCGACCTACATCGCGGGCGCGCCGGGATACCCGCGGCTCCTCTTCGTGGTCGAGCAGGAAGGGCAGGTGATCGTGATGAACGGGGGCAAGAAGCTCGGCACGCCGTTCCTGGACATCCGCTCGCTGGTCGACTACGACGGTGCCGAGCGCGGGCTCCTCTCGATCGCCTTCCCGGCCGACTACAAGGAAAGCGGTCGCTTCTACGTCTACTTCGTGAACAAGGGCGGATCGATCGAGATCGACGAATACCGCCGCCAGAGCCCGACCAAGGCCGCCCCGAAATCGCGCCGCACCGTGATCACGATCCCGCACCCGACCAACGCCAACCACAACGGCGGGCAGATGCAGTTCCTCGGCGAGGACCTCTACTTCGGCACCGGCGACGGCGGGGCGGGAGGAGATCCACCGAACAACGCGCAGAACAAGGACGTGCTGCTGGGCAAGCTGGTGCGGATCGACCCGCTGCCGGCCGACGGTAAGCCCTACACCGTCCCGGCGTCGAACCCGTTCGTCGGCGGCGGCGGTCGTCCCGAGATCTACAGCTACGGCCTGCGCAATCCGTTCCGCTTCAGCTTCGACTCGGTGACGAATCCGAAGGAGCCGCGGCTCGTCATCGGGGACGTCGGCCAGAACAAATACGAGGAGATCGACTACACGACGGTGGCCGCCGCGAACGGGGCCAACTTCGGCTGGGACGCGATCGAGGGCCTCCAGCCATACGAGGAAGAAGACTCCGGGACGCCGGACCCGGGCGGCACGACGAAGCCGATCCTGGCCTACCCCCACTCCCGCGACGGCAGCTGCTCGGTGATCGGCGGCTACGTCGTCGCCGACCGCTCCCTGCCGTCCCTCTACAAGCGCTACGTCTACGCCGACTACTGCGAGGGTCAGCTCCGAGCCCTGACCCCGCACCTCCACCGCGCGAGCGGTGACCACGAGCTCGGTGTCGCGGTCGCCTCCCCCACCTCCTTCGGAGAAGACGACGCCCACCACCTCTACGTCGCCTCTCAGGACGGCCCGGTCTACCGCCTGATCCAGAAGTAGCGGCGGCCGATCAGTCCTCGGGCGGATCCTCGACCCGGTACTCGCCGCCGCCCTCGCCGTCCGGGATCCAGGCGACCCCCTCATACAGTGCCCCGGGGCTGACCTCGAGCGCCCCGGCGAGCCTTTGGATCGAGTCGAAGTCGGCCTCCGGCTCACCGCGCAGGACGGCCTCGAGGTCATTCGTCGCGAGCTGAGACCGCTCGGCGAGCCCCGCCACGGAAAGGTCCCGCCGGCGACGCAGACGTTCCACGTTCGCGACGAAACGCATGCGTGCGTCCTGGGGTTTTTGCGTCATTTAGATCAATTGTCTGTGGGAGTTTTGCCTGGGAACGGTAACCGTCAATCGCCGGCGTGGCGGGAAGGAAGAAAAAGTCTGAATCGGGAAAGCCGGTGGTCGCGCTCGACCGGACGATCGCCGTGGCCCTCAAACGTTGCCGCCGCGAAGCGGGCCTGACCCAGGAGCAGCTGGCCCACCTCGCGGATCTGCATCCGACCTACATCAGCCTGATGGAGAGAGGGCAGCGCAATCCCGGGTTCGAGATCATGGTCAAGCTGATCGGGGCGCTGGGGATCGAAGCTGGTGACCTCCACCGGGGCGTCGCCTGGACACCGCCGGACGTCGGCCGCGAAGGGCGCTTTACCTACGGCGAACAGGAGTGATGCCTGTTCCATGCGGGTCACTCGCCCCGCTCCGGCGCGCGGTACTCGCCCGCGCCGTCATCGCCGGGGACCCAGGCAACTCCCGCCAGCAACTCCCCTGGCTCGACTCCGAATGAGCCGGCCAGGCGAAGCAGGTCTTCGGCAGTCGCCTCCTCCCTGGCCTCGAGGATGCCCTCGAGCCGGCGCGGTTCGATCTTGGCATTGTCCGCCAGGGCAGCCATGGTCAGACCCCGAGCCCTCATCAGCCGGACGAGGGTCGAAGCGACGATCGCGTTCGGGTCTGATCCGGGATTCGACATCGTCTAGGCGCCAAGGGGCCGGAGAGGTAGATCTCTCCCCCCTTCTCGACGGGATTTTAGAATTTGAGACAAATCGTCCGTAGACCTTTTCGTTTCAGACACTAATGCTTGACATGTGGCGGCAAGCAAGGCGAAGCTCGATCTCGACAGGGTTCCCGCGGCCAACGTCAGGCGCCTGCGGGGCGAGAAGCCCTGGACGCAGGAAGAGCTCGCCAAAAGGGCGGGCCTGGATCGCACCGAGGTCCAGAAGATCGAGACCGGAAATCGTAATCCGGGGGTCGAGGTGCTTCTGAAGTTGTCCGGCGCCCTGGGGGTGACCCCCAACGAGCTGCTGCAGGGGGCCAGGTGGGATTCCGACGAGAACTCCTTCACGTATGAGGAGCGGGAGGTAAAGTTGGCTGACCAGCCAAAGGGGACGGAGGAGTGAGCATGGAGAGCGGAACGGTGGGGACGAAGGTCGGGGCCGATGGCTCAGACGGGGCGGCGGCGGAGGCGGAGACGCTCGAGGTCCTGAACCCGGCGACGGGCGAGGTCATCGCGAAGCTGCCGGTCGACTCGCCCGAGGCGGTCGCGGCGACCGTGGCGCGGGTGCGCGCGGTCCAGCCCGACTGGGAGGCGATGGGGATCGAGGGGCGCTACCACTGGCTCGGCAAGCTGCGCGACTGGATCCTCGACAACCAGGACCGGATCCTCGACACGATGCAGCGGGAGACCGGCAAGGTCCGCGCCGACGCCTCCAACGAGCCCACCTACCTCGCCGACACGATCAACTTCTACGGCACCCAGGCGGCCAAGTTCATCGGCGAGGAGAGCGTCCGCCCCCACTCCCCCCTGCTCGCCACGAAGAAGCTGGTCGTCCAGTACCGGCCGCAGCCCGTGGTCGGGATCATCAGCCCCTGGAACTTCCCGCTGATCCTCTCGCTCGGGGACGCGATCCCGGCGCTGATGGCGGGCGCGGCGGTCGTCATCAAGCCCTCCGAGTTCACCCCGCTCGGCATCGCCGAGATCGCCCAGGCCTGGAAGCACGAGATCGGCGGCCCCGACGTCTTCGACGTCGTCCAGGGGATCGGCGAGACCGGCGGGGCGCTGGTCGACAACGTCGACTACATCCAGTTCACCGGCTCCGATCGCACCGGCCGCAAGGTGATGGCGCGCGCCGCCGAGACGCTCACCCCGGTCAGCCTCGAGCTCGGCGGCAAGGACCCGATGATCGTCCTCCGCGACGCCGACGTCGACCGTGCCGCCAATGCCGCCGCCTGGGGCGGGATGTTCAACTCCGGCCAGGTCTGCATCTCGGTCGAGCGGATCTACGTCGAGGAGCCGATCTACGACGACTTCGTCGCCAAGCTCGCCGCCGAGGTCGGCCGCATCCGCCAGGGCGCCGACGACGCCCGCAACCCGAAGGACGTCGGCGCGATGACGTCCCCGAACCAGACCGCGATCGTCGAGGGCCAGGTCGACGACGCCCTCGCCAACGGCGCTCGCGCGCTGACCGGCGGCAAGCGCGTCCCGGGGCCGGGCGACTACTTCGAGCCGACCGTGCTGGTCGACGTCGACCACTCGATGAAGGTGATGCGCGACGAGACCTTCGGCCCGGTGGTCGGAGTGATGAAGGTGCGCGACTCCGAGGAGGCACTCCACCTCGCCAACGACACGCGGTACGGCCTCTCGGGCTCGGTCTTCGGCTCGCGTGAAAACGCCGAACGGATCGCCCGCCGGGTCGAGTGCGGCGCCGTCAACGTCAACGACGTCCTGGTCAACTACTTCGCCTCCGACGTGCCGATGGGCGGTTGGAAGGAGTCCGGGATCGGCTACCGCCACGGCGCCCAGGGCATCCGCAAGTTCTGCCGCACCGAGTCCCTGGTCATCACCCGCTTCGCCGGCAAGCGCGAACCGACCTGGTACCCCTACACCCGCGGCCGCCGCGGCCTGATCACCCGGTTGTCGAAGCTGATCAACGGCCGCGACCTGAAGCGCCGCCTCGGCCTCAAGCGCTAGCCCACGGCCTGCGCTCGCCAGCTGTTCCTTTTGGTCCTGTTAGGACCAAAAGGAACAGCTAGGCGCGCTCTGTAGCCTTAGAAGTCCATGGCGGAGCGCGATTACATAGCGGCGGTGAACGAGCGCGTCGTCGTCTTCGACGGCGGCATGGGCGCGACCCTGGAGCAGTTCGACCTGACCCAGGAGGACTACGGCGGCCTGCAGGGCAAATGCCACGAGGCGTTGGTGCTGAACCGGCCCGACGTGATCGAGGGCGTCCACCGCTCGATGCTGGACGCCGGCGCCGACGTGGTCGAGACCGACAGCTTCCAGGGCTCGCGACTGAAGCTCGAGGAGTGGGGCCTCGGCGAGCACACGATGGAGATCAACGTCAAGGCCGCGGAGATCGCCCGCAAGGCAGCGGGCCCGGACCGCTTCGTCGCGGGCTCGATCGGCCCGACCGGCTTCCTGCCGGCGTCCACCGACCCGACGCTCGGGAACATCTCCTTCGGCCGCCTGGTCGAGGTCTTCGCCGAGCAGGCGACGGGCCTGGTGAACGGCGGCGCCGACCTGATCATCGTCGAGACCGCCCAGGACATCCTCGAGGTGAAGGCAGCGATCTTCGGCGCCCGCCAGGCGTTCAAGGAAACCGGCCGGCGACTGCCGCTGCAGATCAGCGTCTCGCTGCTGCCGAACGGCGGCAAGATGCTGCTCGGAACCGACATCCAGTCGGTGCTCACCACGCTGACCGCGCTCGAGGTCGACGTCGTCGGCCTCAACTGCTCGACCGGTCCCGAGGACATGCGCGACGCGATCCGGTTCCTCGGCGAGACCTCGCCGCTGCCGGTCCACTGCATCCCCAACGCGGGCCTGCCGCTGCAGGGCCCCGACGGCGAGACGATCTTCCCGGAAGAGCCCGAGCCCCTGGCGGCGACGCTGGGCGAGTTCGTCGAGCGCTACGGCGTCGGCATCGTCGGCGGCTGCTGCGGCACCAATCCGGACCACATCCGGGCGATCCGCGCGCGCATCGGCGACGCCCGTCCGGTCGCCCCGCGCCCAGCCAGGGGCCCGATCGAGGTCTCCTCGATGATGACCTCCGCCCCGCTCGTCCAGGAGCCGCGCCCGACCCTGGTCGGGGAGCGCGTCAACTCGCAGGGGTCGAAAAAGGCCAAGGAACTGCTGCTGGCCGATGACTACGACGGCCTCACCCAGGTCGCCGAAGACCAGGTCGAAGGCGGCGCCCACGTGCTGGACGTCTGCGTCGCGCTGACCGAGCGCCAGGACGAGGACGACCAGATGAGCGCCGTGGTCAAGCGGATCTCCCTGTCGCAGCCCTCGCCGATCCAGGTCGACTCGACCGAGCCCGAGGTGATCAAGGCGGCGCTCGAGACGATCCCCGGCCGGGCGATCGTCAACTCGATCAACCTCGAGGCGGGCCGCGACAAGGCCGACGTCGTCGTGCCGCTGGCCAAGGAACACGGCGCCGCGCTGATCGCACTGACGATCGACGAGGTCGGGATGGCGAAGACCGCCGACCGCAAGGTGGAGATCGCCAAGCGGATCGTCGAGATCGCCTGCGACGAACACGGGCTAGAGCGCGAATCGCTGATCTTCGACCTGCTCACCTTCACCCTGACCACCGGCGACGAGGAGTGGAAACCGTCAGCGGTCGAGACGATCGAGGGAATCCGCCGGCTGAAGGCCGAGATCCCCGAGGTGAAGACCTCGCTGGGAGTCTCCAACGTCTCCTTCGGGATCAGCCCGCGGCCGCGCGCCGTCCTCAACTCGGTCTTCCTGCACCACTGCGTCGAGGCCGGGCTCGACCTGGCGATGGTCAACCCGAACCACATCACGCCCTACTCGGAGATCCCCGACGAGGAGCGTGAGCTCACCAACGACCTCGTCTTCAACCGCCGCGACGACGCTCTCGCCCGCTTCATCGAGCACTTCGAGTCGAAAGGCGAGGACGAGGAGGCCGAGGCCGCCGACCCGACCGCCGGGATGGAGCCCGAGGAAGCCCTCCACTGGCACGTCCTGCGCCGCAAGAAGGACGGCGTCGAGGACTGGATCGACAAATCGGTAGAGAAGATCGGTGCCGTCCCGACGCTGAACCAAGTGCTGCTGCCGGCGATGAAGGAGGTCGGCGACAAATTCGGCGCGGGCGAACTGATCCTGCCCTTCGTCCTCCAATCGGCCGAAGTGATGAAGCGCGCCGTGGCACGGCTGGAGAACTACCTCGACCGGATCGACGGCCACACCAAGGGCAAGGTTGTGATCGCGACCGTCTTCGGCGACGTCCACGACATCGGCAAGTCGCTCGTCAACACGATCCTCACCAACAACGGCTACACGGTGATCGACCTCGGCAAGCAGGTCCCGGTCGACGCGATCATCGAGGCCGCGGTGGAGAACGAAGCCGACGCGATCGGCCTCTCGGCACTGCTCGTCTCGACCTCCAAGCAGATGCCGACCGCGATCGCCGAGCTGCACCAGCGCGGACTGGATTTCCCGGTGCTGATCGGCGGCGCCGCGATCAACCGCGACTTCGGCCGCCGCGTCCTCTACCCCAAGGGGCGCGAATCCGACGAGGTCTACGAGCCGGGCGTCTTTTACTGCAAGGACGCCTTCTCCGGGCTCGACACGATGGACGCGCTGGTCGACGACGACGCGCGCGCCGCTCTGGTCGAGCGGATGAAGGGCGAGGCGAAGAAGTTGCGCGAGAAGCCGGCGGTGGTCGACAACGGGCCGCCGGTCACCGACTCGAGCGTCCGCTCCAAGACCGCCACCGACAATCCGATTCCGACCGCTCCGTACCTGGGCGTGCGCGAGGTCGAGGTCGGCTTCGACGACATCTACCCCTACCTCGACCGCCACGTGCTGTTCAAGCTCCATTGGGGCGGCAAAGGCGTGAAGGGCGAGGCGTGGCGCCGGCGACTCGACGGCTCTGACGGCGAAGGCGAGGGCTTCGTCCCGCGTCTCGAACGCATGTGGGCCGAGCAGGACTACCTGCACCCGAAGGCCCGCCTCGGCTACTTCCCCTGCAACTCCGACGGCAACGAGCTGGTCGTCTTCGACCCCGAGAACCCCGACGTCGAGCTGGAGCGCCTCGTCTTCCCGCGGCAGCCGAAGCACGACCGGATCTGCCTGGCCGACTTCTACCGGCCGCTCGAGAGCGGCGAACGCGACGTGGTCGCGCTCCAGGGCGTCACCGTCGGCGCCGAGGTGACCGAGCTGATGGACCGGCTCGGCGCCGAAGGCGAGGTCACCGAGCAGTACTACGTGCACGGGCTCGGTGTGCAGGCGGCCGAGGGATCTGCCGAGTGGGTTCACTCTGAGGTGCGCCGCGGCCTCGGCATCCCGCTCGACCAAGGGCGCCGTTACTCCTGGGGCTACCCGGCCTGCCCGGACCAGTCCGAGCACGAGAAAATCTGGCGCCTGCTCGGCCTCGAAGAGATCGGCATGACCCTCTCCGGAGGCTACGCCGTGATGCCTGAGCAATCCACGGTGGCGATCATCGCCCACCATCCGCAAGCGGTCTACTTCGGCATGAAGTCCGGCTTCATCCCGGCGGAGAAAACCTCCGACGAACTGATCGCCGGCACCGAGCGCGGCGGCGACCTGCCGCCCGAGACGGATCCCGACGATGACGCCGGCGAAGCCGCGGACCCGGCCAAAGCCGAGTCCGCCGCCGAGGCCGTCAGCTAGCTGTTCCGTTCCGCGGGGGGCGGGCCGGCACCGGTTGGATGGCCCCGGCGCCGGCCGCTCGCCTCCCTGCGTACAGGGGAGCCGGCCTGGGACCGGTGGCGATCTCCCCTCTCGTAGGGGAGTTTAGCGCTTCGCCGAAATAAATTTGATGACTCAGCGTCTTTTGCGTGAAGTGCCCGGCGGGCGGGTGGAGGAGCACACGGACGCTCACCGCTGTCCCACAGGGACGTGACGGGTAATGCACGCTGAGTTCCCGAGCGACCGAGGACGCCGCGAGGCGCCCCCACGCCGCCTCAGGCGACGCTGCTGTGGCTGCGGTCTGCGGCGCGGCGGCGCGGCCGCGGGTGCGGGTCGAGGTGCACGGGGGCGGTCGAGAGGGCCTGGACGCGGAGGTCGCTCCAGGTGAGGCCCTCGCGGACCAGGGCGGGAAGGCCGAGCGCCACGGCGGTGGCGATCTCGACGCCCTGCAGGATCACGCCGTAGGCGAGCGCATCAGGGGTGGAGACCCCGAAGCCGGTGTGGAGAACGCTGATCACGGCGAGCTGGAAGACACCGATGTTGGACGGGGTCGCCGGGACGACCGCGGTGACGTTGACGGCGAAGAGGACCGCGGCAGCGGCGCCGATCCCGGCCTTGTCGTCGAGGCCGAGCGCATAGAGGAGCGCCCAGCAGGCAGACAGCTGGATCGCCCAGGCACCGAGCTGGGCGGCCGCGGCGGCAGCGCCCTCGCGCGGGTCGCGGAAGATTTTCAGGCCCGCGCGGACCTGGACCATCGCCCGGTGCCCGGCCGCGCCGATCCTCGCCACCCTGCCGTTGCCGGTCTGGCGCATCACCAGTGGCGCGATCAGGACCACGACGAGCAGGATCAGCGGAACCAGGCTGAACAGGAAGAGGTGTTCGGTGCCCGAGTGGAAGAGGGACGTGGTCGAGACGATGATGACCCCGAGCAGCCCGAGGGCCACCAGGTTCAGCAGCGTCTGCGAGACCAGGGTCCCGAGCAGCACCGGGAAGGTCTCCCGCATGCGTCCCGTCCGGCGGGCGAGCGCGAGCGCCCTCGCGGGCTCTCCTAGACGCGCCGGCAAGGTCGCCGACATGAGGACGCCGATCATCGTCGCCGAGGTGACGTCGCGGCGGCGGATCTGTCGATCGGGAAGTGCGGCGCGCGCGATCCAGTACCAGGACGCGGCGCGGAAGAACATCGAGATCGACATCAGGGCGAAGGCGACGATGACCCAGCTGAGGTCCGAGCGGACGATGCTTTCGGCGACTTCGTTGATGCCGATCCGCTTCAGGGCCTCCCAGGTCAGGAAGGCGCCGAGCACGCTGGCGAGGCCGAGGCCCGCGCGGCGGGCGATGCGACGCCCGCGGTTGCCCCGGACGACCGGGGCCGGGTCGAGCGAAGGAAGCTTCTGCGGCGGAATCGGCCGGTTGCCGTCGGCGGGGCGCAGGCCCGCCCAGTGAGCGGCGCGGGCGGCCGCGCCGACCGGAGCCGGCGTGGCGATCGCGCGCTCGTAGACGGTCGTCACCTGATCGGCGATCCGCGGCCAGGCGTAGCGTTTGGCGCTGTGGCGGGCGGCGGAGCCCATCGCGGCGAGCCGCTGCGGTTCGTGGGCGACCCGCTGCAGCTCCTCGGCGAGGCGCTGCGGATCTCCAGGGGGCACCAGCAGGCCGTCGACGCCGTCGGTGACGACGTCGCTGTAGCCGGCGATCCCGGAGGCGATGACCGGCGTGCCGGCGGCGAAGGCCTCGGTCAGAACCATGCCGAAGCTCTCACCGGAGAGCGACGGCGCGCAGAGCACGTCGGCCGCGTGCATCTCGGCCCACAGCTCCTCCTCGGAGACGCGGCCGCGAACGTCGATCGAGCGCATCAGCTCGGGATCGGTCAGCCAGCGGGTGACGTCCTCCTTCTCGGCGCCGATCACGGTCAGCTTCGAGGGCACGTGCTCGACCAGGGCGTTGAAGGCGCTCAGCAGGATCGGCAGCCCCTTGCGCTCCTCCGGGCGGCCGACGAAGAGGATCTTCAGCTCCTCCCCCGGTTCGGTGAGCCCGGTGGGCGGCGCATCGACATCGACCCCGTTGGGGATGATCGTGTACTCGCCGCCGTACCAGCGCATCCCGGTCCAGGCGGCCGCCTCAGAGACGGCGATCCGGGCCGAGAGGCGGTTGAACATGCGGCGCGCGCCCATCGCGCTGGCGGCGTAGTTGGGGAACGGCTTGGTCGAGTAGGCGTGGAAGGTGCCGACGACCGGCGCCTGGGCCGCGAGCACGGCGTTCCAGCCGACCAGCGGCGCCAGCGGCTCGTGGACGTGGATCACGTCGAATTCCCCGGCGCGGACCGCCTTGCGCGGGATCACGTAGCCGGAGTACGGCAGGATCGAGGAGTTGGAGACCGAGCCGTTCGCGCCGTACCCGATGGTGCGCCCGAGCGGCGTCAGGTAGTCGGGCAGATCGAGCCTCGGAGCGGCTGCCTTGTGCGTGGCACGGCTGATCGCACCGGGCGGATCGACCGGTGCGAGGACGCGGACATCGTGGCCCCGACCGAGAAACTCCTCTGCCAGCGCTTCGACGTGCCGGTTGACGCCCCCTTGGAAAGACCAGGAATATGGCGAAACAAGACCTATGCGCACGAGCACCTAAGGGTAGACGACGGGGCGGCCTGCATGAAAATGACTACCCGCTTTTACGGAGAGGATTACTCCGCGCTCCGCGATCTACCTCCCTCGGCCCAGGTCCAACCGAGGAAAACCAGCAGATATGCGGCGCCGATCTCCAGCAGCAGCGCGCCGGAATCGTTGGCGAGAGTCGCCACCACCGTCGCCACCACGGCGCCGATCAGCGCCGCGCGCATCGCTGGGACCTCCCGCACCCAGCTCGCCAGCGTCGCGCGGCGCAGGACCGCGACGAGGACGAAGATCGCCACCACGGGCAGGGCGACCAGGAGGACCGGGCGGACGAAGCTGCGCGCGGTCTGCTCGAGCCGGCGCTGGGCGGTGTCGCCGAGCGAGTGCAGGCCGCCGGCGTCGAGCACCGAGCGGGTGAAGTGGGAGTTGGCGCCGGTGAGGAGGTCGGCGAGGGCCAGCAGGGCGAGCACGACGAGCGGCACGAGGATGACCAACAGGAGCCTGCGGCGCCGCCCTCCGGTCACTACAAGGGCGGCGACCGCGACCCCCATCGGGAAGTCGATCGCCGCGCCGACGTCGGCGCCGAACTCGCCGGAGGCGAAGATCCCGGCGCAGACCAGGCCTCCGACCAGGAAGGCGGCCGCGCAGCGTCCCGGCGAGAGGCGCGGGGCGAAGCCCGCCAGGCCGGCGCCGATGCCGCCGACGACGAGCACCGAGAGGAGCGCCTCGAGCTCGTTGCCGATGCCGTAGAAGCGGACGCCGAGGGCCGGGTTCGGGCCGAGCAGGGAAAGCGCCGAGAGCGGTGAGCCGAGGATCGCGTCGAGCGCATAGGCGCCGACCGTGATCCCGGCGGCGACCGCGAGGGCCCGGTAGTCGCGGAGCGCCGCCAGGGTGATCGCCGCGAGCAGCGGCGCGCCCAGCATCACCAGGAGCGTTTCCGGCCACTGGGCCGGTTCGAGCGCCGCGCCGAGGAGGAGCAGCACCGGCAGGTAGACGACGGCCAGGCCGGTGAGCCGCACCGCGGCCGGCGCGAGTGGGCGCGCGACCAGCACCACCAGCGCCAGCACGAGCACCCAGGCGAGGAGGGTCCAGCCGATCACCGGACCGCGCCGCGAGGAGACGACCGCCATCCGCGCCCCGCGCGTTTCGATCGCCCCCGGGTCGACCGAGCCCTCCGAGCGGATCGCCTGCCCGGTCATCTGGTCGGGGACGGCCGCGCCGAAGAATTCGATGATCGTCGGGGCGACGTCGGTCGAGGTGACGTAGCCGTTCGTGCGCGTCGTGTCGGAGGTGAGGTCGCCACCGAAGCCGCGCCCGGCGATCCCGATCGGGATCGGCTCGTCGGTCTTCCCGGTCGGCGTGGCGATCGCGATGACGAGGCCGCGCCTCCCCAGGAACGCCGCGGTCTGAGCGGCCTGGCCGAGCCTGGTTTCCTCGACTTCGAGGGTCCCCCGGTTCGGACCGACGCCGGCGATCCCCCTGCCAGATCCCAGGCCGAAGAGCGGGCAGGAGGCCGCGCCTTTGGTGAAGACGCCGACGCCGACTTCGCGGACGGCTCGGCCAAGCAGGGCGGGTTCGATTTCGTCCGGTGCCGATTCCGCCCGTTCTTCGACTTCGTCGAACCAGGTTTCGCACGCGTGCGGCGGCGGTGCCCCCAGCCCGTGGTCGTAGAGCGAGTTGAAGACCCGGTTCCCGGCGCCGATGTCGAGGTAGGTCTGTTCTGGCGTCACCGTCCCCAGCCCGGCGCTCATCAGCCCCGGCGAGAAACCGGCGGCGGCCAGTTCATCGACCGTGGTCGAGGAGGGGACGAACAGGAGGTAGGCATGCTGTGACTTCGGGGCTGCCTGTGCCGCTCCCGGAGCCAGAACCAGACATACGGACAGCGCTATCGTCATGGCGATGCCCGCCGACCGCACTTTCGCCAAATTCAGTTTCTTCAAAATCGATCCCGCCTGGCGCCGTCGCGACCCCGAGCTCCGCGCCACCGACAAGCAAGAATTCCTCGCTGCCTGCGAGGACTTCGGCATCGACCGGTCGCTGCGCGCCTACTCAACCATAGGTACGAGGGGCGATGTCGACCTGGTGCTGCTCAGCCAGAGCCCGAACCTCGAGGACATCCACACCTTCCACGTGGTGCTCGGGCAGTCTGGGCTGGCGAAATGGTCGACGACGCCCTACTCCTACCTCTCGATGACGAAAAAGTCGCCGTACTCTGACGAGAAGGCGCGCCCGGAAATCGCGGTGTCGGACCGCAAGTACCTCTTCCTCTACCCGATGGTGAAGCAGCGGCGCTGGTACGGCCTGTCGCCCCAGGAGCGCGGCCGGATCATGAAAAGCCACATCGACATCGGCCGCAGCTATCCCGAAATCACGGTCAACACGACCTACTCCTACGGGCTCGACGACCAAGAGTTCGTCGTCTGCTTCGAGGGCGACGACCCCGGGGAGTTCCTCGAACTCGTCAACGAGCTGCGCCCGACCGAGTCGAGCGAGTACACGGAGTCCGAGACGCCGATCTTCACCTGCGTCTCGATGTCCCTGGGCCGCGCCCTCGACGCCCTGGACGGCGTCGCCGGCGCCGCCACCGCCCGCGCTTAGGGCGCTTCGACCCACTGCGGGTAGAGCAGCCCGCCGTGGGCGCGGAGGACGGTCCGCTGGTCGGTCCCGTCACCCCCGCGGGCGCCCGCGGGGGTGATGGAGCGGAGCACGGAGCGGTGCGCGAAGACAATCCGCGGGCCCACCTTCCGGAGCCCCGCGGTCGTTCGTCCCGAGGCCGCTCCGGGCGCCTGCGTCGCGAGTCCGAAGAGCGCCGCGGCGAGCAGCACGGCTCCGCACAGGAATCCTCGTCCCACCCGGCTCTCCCCCGCGTTCACCGGACCATCCTCGCGTACTTCCCTATCCTTGCGCGTCCTGTCAACGATCGAAAACTTGAGGCCATGAGCAAGATCGGTACCCCTGAGAACCCGCTTCGCGTCGCCATCGTCGGCGCCGGCCCGTCCGGCTTCTACGCCGCCGAGCACATCCTCAAGGACGGCGACGTCCACGCCCAGGTCGACCTCTTCGACCGCCTCCCCACCCCCTACGGGCTGGTGCGCGGCGGCGTCGCCCCCGATCATCCGAAGATCAAGTCGGTGACCCGCGTATACGAGAAAACCGCGGCGCGCGAGGGCTTCCGTTTCTTCGGCAACGTGAAGATCGGGCACGACATCGAGGTCGAGGAGCTGGAAGGGCTCTACCACGCGATCGTCTTCACGGTGGGCTGTGAGACCGACCGGGCACTCGGCGTCCCCGGCGAGAACCTGGCCGGCTCCTACGCGGCCACCGCGTTCGTCGGCTGGTACAACGCGCACCCCGACTACGCCGACCACGACTTCGACCTCTCCGCCGAGCGCGCGGTGGTGATCGGCAACGGCAACGTGGCGATGGACGTCGCCCGGATGCTGGCGCTGACCGACCACGAGCTGCGCCAGACCGACACCGCCGACCACGCGATCGAGGTGATGGACCGTAAGAACATCAAGGAGATCGTCGTGCTGGGCCGCCGCGGCCCGGTCCAGGCCGCCTTCACCAACCCGGAGATCAAGGAGCTCGGGGTGATGGAGGATGCCGACGTGGTCGTCGATCCCGCCGACATGGAGCTCGACCCGGCCAGCGAGGCCTTCCTCTCCTCCGACGAGGTCGACAAGACCACGCGGGTCAACGTCGAGACGCTGCGGGAGTTCTCCGAACGGACCCCGGAGGGCAAGAAGCAGCGGATCGTCCTGCGCTTCCTCGCCTCGCCGGTCGAACTGAAGGGCGACGGCAAGGTCGAATCGATCGTGATCGGCCGCAACGAACTGGTCGAAGAGAACGGGCGGCTGGTGGCCAAGGACACCGGCGAGCGGGAGGAGCTCGAGTGCGGGCTCGTGCTGCGCTCGGTCGGCTACACCGGGATCCCGATCGAAGGCGTGCCCTTCGACCCCAAACGTGGCCTGATCCTGAACGAGGGCGGCCGGGTGCTGGACTCCCACGACTCGGGCCACAAGGTCGGCCACTACACCGCGGGCTGGATCAAGCGCGGTCCGAGCGGCGTCATCGGCACGAACAAGAAAGACGCCCTGGAGACCGTCCGGCACCTGCTTGCCGACGTCGGGGCCGAGACGCTGCTGGCGCCGTCGAACCCGGCGCCGGAGGCGGTCGAGCAGCTGCTGGAGGAGCGGGGCGTCCGCTACATCTCCTTCGAGGACTGGCAGGCGATCGACCAGGCCGAGGTCGGCCGGGGCGAGCCGCACGGCCGTCCCCGGGTCAAGTTCGTCCGCGTCGACGAGATGCTGGAGACCGTCGGCGAGGGGGTCGGCTGACGATGCCGGTCGATCTCACCGAGCTGAAGGCGATGATCGAGGCGGCCCTGCCGGGCGCCTCGGTCGAGGTCTTCGACGAAGACGGCGGCGGTCAGCACCTGCGTGCCGAGGTCAAGGCATCGCAGTTCGCGGGCCTTTCGCGGATCGAGCAGCACCGGTTGGTGAAGGCCGCCGTGAAACCGCGCTTCGACGACGGCACGGTCCACGCGCTCTCGGTGAAGACCGAAACCGCCTGAGCCGCCCGGAGCGGCTCCCAGAGCGGAAAAGTCACACTTCCGTCTCCCATGCGTCACATCTTTTTCCGTAGCCTTCTGTCCATGGAGGCATCGCGGTGGACCGACGAGCGAATCGACGACCTGAACGACCGGGTGAGCGGCATGGCTGTCGAAATTAGTCGTCAGAGCGACCGGATCGACGCGCTCCAGCAGAAGATCATGACCGTAGGGGGTGCCCTTATCGCTGCCCTCCTCGGCCTGACCGCCGCGAT
Organism: Solirubrobacterales bacterium; assembly: GCA_965200635.1. GTDB lineage: Bacteria > Actinomycetota > Thermoleophilia > Solirubrobacterales > 70-9 > VAYN01. The sequence goes on from OZ241364.1 coordinate 399,301, forward strand.
GCTTGGCACGATGGTCACCCTCATCGTCACGCAACCCTGAGCCGACGCTGCCGCTTGGCTACCCTGTGGACATGGCCGACCAAGAGCTGAAGTCCAAAGTCGAAGAGTTGATCGCAGCCAACCCCGTGCTGCTCTTCATGAAAGGGGTGCCGGAGGCACCGCGCTGTGGGTTCTCGATGCGCGTCGTGCAGATCCTCGATTCGATGGACGCCGAGTACGGCGCGATCGACGTGCTCCCCGCGCTGCAGCCGCTGCGCGAGGTGACCACCGAGATCGCCGACTGGCAGACCTTCCCCCAGCTCTACGTCAACGGCGAGCTGCTGGGCGGTGCCGACATCATCGAGGAGATGCACGACTCGGGCGAGCTCGCCGAGGCCCTCGGCCTCGAGCAGCCGGAGGCCGTAGCCGCGACCACCGCCGCACCCCCCGCGAACGATCTCCCCGCGCAGTCCCCCCCGCTCCAGATCGAATAGCGGAGATCAGCTTGACGGGCGGAGAAGATCCGCCCGTCGGCAAGCTGCACGGCGCTGAAGGCGAAGGTCTCTAGACAGCGGCTGGTTCTGCCTCGGCGTCGTCTTTCACCTGGAAAGACGAGCCGCAACCGCAGGCCGCGACGACGTTCGGGTTGTTCACCTGGAACCCGGCGCCCTGCAGACCTTCGACGTAGTCGACCTCGGAACCGAAGACGAACTGCATCGAGACCTTGTCGACGACGACGGAGACACCTTCGACGGTGAAGACGTTGTCATCGGCTTTGGCCTGGTCGAAGGCCAGCGCGTACTGGAAGCCGGAGCATCCACCGCCGCGGACGGCGACGCGAAGGGCCTGGTCGTTCTCCCCCTGCCCGGCCAGCAACTCGCCGATCTTGACGACGGCTTTGTCGGAAAGGGTGATAGCTGCGTTTGGCGTGTCGGTCACTTCACAAAGTGTAGCGCGGAGCGACGGCGGCCTGAAGGGCCGGCGCAAACTGCGGCAGGAGCATCTCTGATTGCGAGAGGTGCCTCGCGCAATGAGCGGGAAAAGCGCTAGCGTCGGCACCATGGACACCACAGGCCACGCCCAGATCGCCTACGACGCCTTCGCCTCGATCTACGACGACTTCAACGCCCAGAACGACTACGAGTTCTGGTTCAGCGTCCTCCTGCCCCAACTCGAGGGCTACGGGCTCCACACGGGCAAGCTCCTCGACGTCGCCTGCGGAACCGGGCGCGCCTTCGAGCCGATGCTGCGGCGCGGCTGGGAGATCACCGCCTGCGACATCTCCCCCGCGATGATCGGCAAGGCGAAGGAGAAATCCGGGGACCGCGAGATCGTCTTCGACGTCGCCGACATGACCAAGCTGCCGACCTACGGCGAGTTCCAACTGGTGTGGGCACTCAACGACCCGGTCAACTACCTGCTGGGGGACGGCGACCTGCAGAGCGCGCTGGAAAAGATGGGCGCGAACCTCGCCGAGGACGGGCTGCTCGTCTTTGACTGCAACACGCTGATGCTCTTCCGGGCCTCCTTCGAACCGAATGCCGGCCTGGTGCGCGATCCGCGCTGGCGCTGGGAGGGCCTCGGGGTGAGCGGCGGCGTCTACGAGGCCGAAGTCTCCGGCGAGGGCGTCGCCACGCACATCCACAAAGAGCGCCACTACACGGTGCCGGAGGTGCAGCGGACGATGCTGAACGCGGGCCTCGAACCGGTCGCGGCGCTGGGCCAGCGCGAAGACGACGGGGAGCTGATCATCGGCGAGGCCTGGGACGAGGGACGCGACCACAAGATCGTCCACGTCGCGCGGCGACGCTGACCACGTCCGCCGTTTGCCAGAATCGCCTGCGGTGACCACCAGCGCCGATACCGCCATCGTCTGCGACAGCAGCCAGTACCTACCCCCCGAGACGATCGCCGCCAAGGGGATCGGGGTGGTGAGCCTCTACGTCTCGATCGACGGGCGCCAGGAAGCTGAGGTCGAGGTCACCGACTACGACGACTTCTACAGCCGACTGCGGCAGTCGAGCGGTGGCGCCACCACCTCCCAACCCTCGCTCGGCGACTTCATCGACGTCTGGCAGCCGCTGCTCGACCAGGGTAAGGAGATCGTCTCGATCCACATCTCCTCGGCGATCTCGGGGACCTTCGAGGCCGCCAACCAGGCCCGCCGGCGCCTGATCGACGAGGGCAAGGGCGGCGAGCGGATCCACCTCTACGACTCTGAAATGGCCTGCGGGGCGACCGGGCTCTGCGTGCTCGCCGCGCACGCGGCGATCGCGGCCGGGGGCGGCCCGACCGAGGCGCTGGCCCGGGCCGACGAGGTCCGCCAGACGCTGAAGATGTGGTTTGCCGTCGACACCCTCGAGTACCTGCGCAAGGGCGGCCGCATCGGCGGCGCCAGCGCCTGGATCGGCAGCGCCCTGAAGATCAAGCCGATCCTCACCATCGAACGCGAGATCAAGCCGATCGAACGGGTCCGCACCCGCGCCCGCTCGCTGGAGCGCCTCCGCGGCTACGCCCGCCAGTTGCACGAATCGGGCGCCGACGCCTGGGTCATCCAGCACATCCAGGACCCTGAGACGGCGGAGGCGCTGGCCGTCGACCTGCGTGAGATCTTCGGCGGCAAACCCGCCTTCATCTCCGAGATCGGCCCGGTGATCGGCGCCCACGTCGGGCCCGGCCTGCTCGGGGTGGGCGCGGTCTCCTGGTCGCTGATCGAAGAGAACTGAACACCGCCTCGTGGCAAAGCTCCTGTTGATCTCGGGCAGCCTGCGCGGCGGCTCGACCAACTCGGCGACGATGCGGACCGCGGCGGCCCTCACCCCCGACGGCATCGGGGCGACGATCTACGACGACATGGGCCGCCTCCCCCACTTCAACCCCGATGACGACCCGACCGACGGCGTCGGCCTCCACCCCGAGGTCGCCGCCCTGCGCGAGGCGCTCGCGGAGGCCGACGCCCTGCTCCTCAGCACCCCCGAGTACGCTGGCGCCCTGCCCGGATCCTTCAAGAACCTCCTCGACTGGACGGTCGGCGGCGGCCAGACCTACGAGATGCCGGTCGCCTGGATCAACGTCTCCGGCGCCGCGGCCCCCACCGGTGGCGCCGACGCCCACGACAGCCTCCGCAAGGTCCTCGGCTACACCAGCGCGCGGATCGTCGAGGACGCGGTGCTGCGGCTGCCGTTGGCGAGGGACGACATCGGAGGCGACGGGCTGATCGAGCCGGTGGAGGCGCGCGAGGCGATCGTGGGGGCGGTAAGGGCGCTGGCGGGGGCGGTCGAGGGTTAGCTCGGCGGCGGGACGGGGCCCGGGTCGATCTGGCGCCCGAACTGCAAGGGACGCAAGGGTCTGCGGCTAGCACGGCCGTCTCGGCCACGGCCCTGGCTGGCTGTGGCCGTGCCCGAGACGGCCGGGGGATGTGGGGAGTGGCGGGGAGCCTCCGGGGCGTGCGCAGCGGGCGCGTCACGGGAGGAGCGACGGAACGCTCACCGCTTTCTCACGAGGAGGTGACGAGACTCGCAAGTCGTGACGAAGAGCGTGGGAAGTCCACGCTTCCGTGCGTGTTGGACAACACGCACGACCGCGTTGGGTGAGTTGACCTTGCCATAGCACGGTCAACTCACCCATCGCGTTTTCGGGCCCCTTTTCAAGGCCCGAAAACAGACCGAAGGCGCACGGAAGCGTGACGTTCCCGGCATTTCCCTCACGGAACACAGGCAGGTGAGGATTCTCTCACACGAACCCCTCACGTCCTGGGCGTCTCATGGCGGTCACAGCCAGCCAGGACCGCCATGAGACGCCCAGGCCGCCACAAGGACTGTCGGGGCGGCCGGGACCCCCGCCCCTAGAACCCGCGCTTACGCCTTCTCCGCCCGCGCATCAGTTTGATCCCGATCAGGAACCCGACCGCGGCGGCGCCGATGATCAGTTGCTGTTTGTGCTCCTCGACCTGGGCGCGCCAGTCGGTGACTTCGGTGACCTTGCCGCGCAGGGCTTCGACGTTCGTGCCGAGCTGCAGGCGCTGGATGTCGATGTCGCGGCGGATCTCCGCCGCGGAGCGATCGGGGGCGCCCGCCGAGGAAGGCCGCGCCGGTTTGGGGTCGACGCTCATTTGTCCTCCTTCGTAAGCATCTCTTTGGTGAGCTTCGCCTCTTCGATCGCCTGGGTCGGCACCGGCGGCGAGCCGGCCTTGACGGCTTTGTAGGCGATCAGCGCGGCGAGCGCGGCGATCAGCAGGAAGACGGCGGCCTCGATGAAGAAGCCGGGCCACGTCTTGCCGTCGAAGACCTCTTCGTTCAGCAGCCAGGCGATCCCCTCCATCACCAGGATCAGGGCGAGGAAGGCGAAGACCCCGGCGGAGATGCCGACGGCCGCGCCTTTGGCGATCTTCCCCGCTTTCTCGGAGACCTCGGCCTTGGCGAGCTGGATCTCCTCGCGGACGAGGCCGGAGACCCCTTCGGTGACGTCGAAGACGAGCTCACCGAGCTTGCGCTCGTCTTTGGGCTCGGTCGGCGGCGGCACCGGCGGTGGCGTCTGCGGTTTGACGGGTGGGGTCTGGCTGTCAGGCAATCGGGGTCTCCCTCTTTCGGTCCGGCGGATTACTCCGGCGGGTCCTCACCGTAGATGCGGCGGAAGACGACGCCTGCCAGGCGCGCCGCGGCGATGCTCGCCAACGCACCGGCGGCCGCCAGCAGCCCGCTCCAGACCAGCCTTTTTGCCAAATCGTTGTCCACTCGTACGACCTTTCCCCTCGGGATGAGGATCAAACCCTAGTCAGCGCGGCTCGAGGCCGTCGCAGATCGTCGTGACGAGAAGGTTCTTTGCTTCCTCGAAGCGGGCCTCGGCGACCTCGACGTCGTCGAAGATCCACTCGGTGAGGAGCTGCTCGACGGCGCCGTAGAAGGCCTGCGAGGCGAAGCGCGGGTCGATGTCGGAGCGGAACTCCCCCGCCTCCTGTCCGTCGGCGACGATCCTCGCGATCCCTTCATAGGCGCGGCGGATCTCCCCGAGGTGCGTGCGACCGAACGAGTTCGCCGCCCGCGTCACCTCGACGATGATGACCTTCATCAGCTCCGGGTCATGGCGGTAGGAGTCGAAGATGAAGCCCGCGCAGGCCCCGAGCTTGTCCCGGGGGGAGGCATCGGTCTTTTCCGCCTCGTCGATCGCGGCCAGCAGCAGCGACCAGCGCTCCAGGAACAGTTCGTTCAGCACCTGGTCCTTGGAGTTGAAGTAGTGGTAGACGAGGCCGTAGGCGACTCCCGCCTCGTCGGCGATGTCGGAGACGCGGGTGGCGTGGAACCCCTGGCGGGCGAAGACCGTGACGGCGGCGTCGAGGATCTGCCGGCGTTTGTCGACGGATCCGGAGCGCTGGGCGGCGCGCTGCTCCATCAGGCGTAGACCTCCGGGCGGCGGTTGGCGAGGGCGGGCAGGGACTCGCGGACCCGATCCTGGGCGGCGAGGTCGAGGTCGGCGGCGACGAAGCACTCCTCGTCGGGTGCCGTCGCCAGCACGACGCCCCACGGGTCGACGATCATCGAACGGCCGTAGGAGTCGTAGTGCGGCGGCGCCTTGCCGACCTGGCCGGGGGCGAGGACGAAGACGGCGTTCTCGATCGCGCGGGCGCGCAGCAGCACTTCCCAGTGGTCGCGACCGGTGGCGCTGGTGAAGGCGGCGGGGACGGTGAGCAGGCGGGCGCCGCGCACGGCAAGGATCCGGTGCAACTCGGGGAAGCGCAGGTCGTAACAGACCGTGAGGCCGACGGTGAGCTCGCCGACCGGCGCGGTGACGATGTCGGCGCCGGGCTGCTCGTGGGCGGACTCGCGGTAGGAGACGCCGCCCGCGTCGACGTCGAACATGTGGATCTTGCGGTAGACCGCGAGGTCCTCCCCGTCGGGGCCGATCAGGACGGAGGCGTTGAAGGGCTTCTCCCCATCGCCGGCGTACTCGGAGATCGAGCCCGCGAGCAGGTGGACGCCGAGGGTGCGCGCCCAGCCCCGCGCAGCGGTCAGGCTCGGGCCGTCGAGCGGCTCGGCGCCCGCCGCGAGGTCCTCCCCGGGGGCCAGCAGGTTCCACTTCTCCGGCAGCGCGACGAGCTCGGCGCCGTCGGCCGCGGCGGCGCGGACCAGCGCCTCGGCGCTCGCCAGGTTGTGGGCCTTGTCGGCGTTGGAATTGAGTTGTACGGCGGCGACGCGCATGGGTGCGTTGGACGGCGTGCTTCGAGGTAGAGCCCGACCGATTGACCAGTCAATCGGGAGCATGAGTATAGGCGCCGAGGGCTAAGAATCAGCGCCGGGCGGCTTCGGGAACTTCATCGCGCGGGCGATCAGCGCGTCGAAGACCGGGGTCGGCAGCAACGGCTTCAGCCGCGCCATCACCTGGGCGTCCATCCCGACGAGATAGCGGGCGCGCGGCCGGGACGTGGTCAGCGCGTGCTCGATCCGCGCCGCGACCTTCTCCGGCGGGACGCCCCGCTCGGCGGTGTCCTTGACCACCTGGCGGTAGCGCTCGACCGCGCCGCCGTAGAGCTCGCGCAGTCGCGGCGAGGCCTTGTCGAAGATGCGGTCGGCGTCCTCCTCGCCGCTCGACCAGATCGGCGTGTCGATCGAGCCGGGCTCGACCAGGACCACCTTGATGCCCCACGGCGCCAGCTCTTGGCGGAGGCTGTCCCCCAGCCCCTCGAGCCCGAACTTGGACGCGTGATAGGCGCCGGTGAGCGGCAGCGCAACGCGGCCTCCCATCGAGCTGATCAAGACGACCCGGCCGCGTGCGGTCCGGATCGCGGGGAGCATCGCCTGCGCGACCGCGAGCTGCGCGGTCAGGTTCAGCTCCAACTGGCGGCGGAAGTCCTCGATCGGCAGGGCCTCCAGCGGCCCGGCGACCGCGGTTCCCGCGTTGTCGACGAGGCCGTCGAGGCCGTCGGGCTCCGCCCCGAGCCGCTCGCCCGCGGCGGCGATCGCGTCGGCGTCGAGCACGTCGAGCATCAGCGGCTCGAGCCGCTCCGAGGACTCGGCCCGCAGCGCTTCGGCGTCCTCCTCCTTGCGGACGCCCGCGAAGACCTTCCAGCCCGCGGCGTCCAGCCGGCGCACGGTCGCGCGGCCGATCCCCGACGAGGCGCCGGTGACGAGCGCCGTCTTCACCCGCGGCGGCTTTCGAGCTCGGCGACGAGGAGCTTGGTGTGGAGCGAGGCGATCAGGTCCTTCAGCGGCTGGGCGCCGTCTTCGAGCATCTCGACCACGCGCTCCGGGGAGACCTCGCCGGCGAGGCGGTTCATCACCATGTCGACCTCCTCGCGGACAAGGGCCTCGAGCGCCTTCTTGTAGCGCAGGGTGTCGTAGACGGTGAAGCCGATCTGCTCGTCGTACCCACCGGCGCGGAAGCGGCTGATCGCCTCGATGATCGTGACATCGGAAGGAGAGTACCCGCGCGAGTTGGGCGTCAAGACGCCGATCTCGGCGAGGCGGTCGAGAACCTCCTTGGGGACGCCGTAGCGCCTGCGGACGTCGGCGGTGCTGGTGCGGGTCTTCTCCCTGGCGAGGGCGCGGTCGAGGATCTGGTCCTCCAGCGCGAGCATCGCCTCGGCCCGGTCGGTCCCCTCGTCGAGCACGCCCTTGATCGCCTTCAGCGGCATGAAGCGCTCCTCCTGCAGGCGCTTGATCAGGCGGATCCGGCCGACGAACTCCGGCGGGTAGTACGCCATGTTGCGGCTCGTCTTGGTGCCTTCGGGAAGGAGGCCCTCGCGCAGGTAGTGCTTGATCGTCGGTACCGGGACGCCGCTGGCCGCGGCCAGCTCGCCCATGCGGAGGAGCTCGCTCGTCTCGGTCGCGGGGGTCGCCACGGTGGAAGGTTCGCCTACGCGGCGGCGGCTGAACGCGCGGTGATGCCGAGCAGCTCGCGCGCCTCGGCCACGGTCGCCGGGCGCCGCCCGACGTCTTCGGCCATCTGCCGCGCCTTGCCGATCAGGTCGCCGTTCGATCGCGCCATCGAGCCGTCGGGCAGGTAGAGGTTGTCCTCGACGCCGGCGCGGACGTTGCCGCCGATCACCAGCGCGGCGCCAAGCAGTTTCCATTGGTCCCGGGAGATGCCGATGGTCTGCCACTGGTTCGGGCCCTCGGCCCCGCCGGGGATCTGATCCGACATCAAGGTGACGTTGCGCGGCGTCGGCCGGATGCCGCCGGTGACGCCCATCACCAAGGAGATCTGCAGCGGCGGCTCGAGCAGGCCCATGTCGATCAGCGGGTCGAGGTTGGCGACGTGGCCGGCGTCGAAGCACTCGTGCTCGGGCTTGATCCCGACGTCCCGCATCGCGGTGAGAAACTCGATGATCGTGTCGAAGCTGTTCTCGAAGACCGTCTTGAAGACGAAGTCCTTACGCCTTCGCGAGTACTTCGCGTAGTTCATCGAGCTCATGTTCAACGCCGCCACTTCGGGCCGGCACTCGCGCAGGTATTCGAGCCGCTTCTCGATCGAGACCCCGATCGCCCCGGTCGAGTAGTTGATGATCACGTCGTCGACCGCGCCGCGGATCGCCGCGGTAATCGCCGCGAAGTCCTCGGCCTCATACGAGGGCGTGCCGTCGGGCTTGCGCGCGTGGATGTGGATCTGGGACGCCCCCTCCTCGACCGCGCGCCGCGCCTCCGCGGCGTACTCCTCCGGCGTGTAAGGGATCGCCGGGCACTGGTCGCGGTTGGCGATCACACCGCTGATCGAGCAGCTGATGATCACCGGGTCCTCGTAGCGGCTCATACAGGCATCACCCCATGTCGTTTCGGCGGCTTCGTCACTTGCTTGTTGCGGGCCATGCGCAGTGCTTTCACGATCGTGGGACGGGTCTCGCGCGGATCGATCACGTCGTCGATCATCGCGTTGCCCGCCGAGATGTAGGGGTCGATGTTCTGCCGCACCGCGTCCAGCATCGCCTCGCGGGTCGCCTCGGGATCCTCGGAGGCCTCGATCGCCGAGCGGCCGATGATGTTGACCGCCCCCTCGGCGCCCATCACCGAGATCTCGGCGCCCGGCCAGGCGACGATCAGGTCCGGCTCGTAGGCCTTCCCGCACATCACGTAGTAGCCCGCGCCGTAGGCCTTGCGGACGATCACGGTCACCTTCGGCACCGTCGCGCGGCTGACCGCGTAGAGCATCTTGGCGCCGTGGCGGATGATCCCGGCGTGCTCGACCTTCGAGCCGACCATGAAGCCGGGCACGTCCTGCAGGAAGACCAGCGGGATATTGAAGGCGTCGCAGAGGTTGATGAAGCGGGCGGCCTTGTCGGCGGAGTCGTTGTCGAGGATCCCGGCCAGATGCCTCGGCTGGTTGGCGACGATCCCGACCGGCTGGCCGCCGAATCGGGCGAAGCAGGTGATCACGCTCTTGGCCCACTTCGGTTTGAGGTCGAAGTACTCACCGTCGTCGACGATCTCGGCGATCACGTCGTACATGTCGTACGGCTTGCGTGAGGAGTCTGGGACGATTTCGAGGAGCTTCTCCGACATCCGGTCGATCGGATCGGGGTCGGCGCTCTCGCGCAGCGGCGGCTTCTCTTCCCAGTTCGGCGGGAAGTAGGAGAGATAGGACTTCACCGCGGCGATGCACTCTTCGTCGTCCTTCACTTCGAGGTCGCCGACGCCGCTGATGCGGGTGTGGACGCGGGCGCCGCCGAGGTCCTCCATCGAGATCTCCTCGCCGGTCACGGCTTTGACCAGGTGCGGGCCGGCCAGCGCCATCGCGCCCTGGCCGGCGACCATCGGCACGAAGTCCGAGAGCGCCGGGATGTAGGCGGTGCCCGCGGCGCAGGGTCCCATCATCGCGGCGACCATCGGCACCACGCCCGACATTTCGACCTCTTCGCGGAAGAGGGAGCCGGAGCCGGCGAAGAGCGACCCCGCCGCCTCCTGGATGCGGGCGCCGGCGGAGTCGAGGAGCCAGACGAAGGGCATGTGCTTCCCCAGCGCGATCTCGCGGAGCCGGCCGACCTTGAGCTCGCCGGTCATCCCCATCGAGCCGGCCATCACGGTGAAGTCGTAGGCGGCGATGCAGCAGGGGCGCCCGTCGATATCGCCCCACCCGGTGACGACGCCGTCGGCGGGCGCCTCGACGTTGTCCATCGCGCGCTGGGCGAAGTGCGGGCGGCCGTGGAGGCCGAGCTCGACGAAGGTGCCCTCGTCGACGAGCAGATCGACGCGCTCGCGGGCGGTGAGCTTGCCGCGCTCGTGCTGCTTGGCGATCTTCTCCTCGCCGCCGCCGAGGAGCGCCGCCTCGCGCCGCTCGTGGAGCTGCTCGGTGAGCTCGGCGAGCGGCGCCGTGCCCGGGAGCTTGTGCTGCGAGCTGTCGCTCATCGGATTCCTCTCGGTCGTCTACGCTGGCCTCGATGCGATTCCTCGCGGCGACGACCCTCTGTGTACTGGCCCTGGTGGGCGGCGGCGCGAGTGCGGCGGCCGCGACCGAGCCCTCGTCGGTCCACGACTTCACCCTCGCCTACAAGCGGACCGGCGGCATCGCGGCGAGCACCCAGACCCTCGCGGTCCGCGCGGGCCGACGCGCCACCGCGACGGCCAGCGGTTCCTCGATGGGCCGGATGCGCACCGAATTCCCCCTCGCCGTCGGCAAAGTGCTCTCGCTGCAGCGAAGCCTGGCCCGGGCGGACCTCGACTCGATCCCGCCTCCCGGTCCCGGTGGCTGCGCCGACTGCTACGCCTACAACCTCCGCTACCAGGGGCACCACATCGAACTCGAAGAGGTCGACGTCCCGCCCCGCCTGCGCTCGGTCTTCGACCAGATCGACGCGATCATCGCCGCCCGGATCGCCCATCCGACCGCCCGCGGCGGCCAGGGTTAGACCGACCGGGCTCAACGTCCCTTCCACTCCGGCTCGCGTTTTTCGAAGAACGCCTGGACGCCCTCGCGGATGTCCTCGGTGGTGAAGGTCAGGGAGAGCTGGGAGCGCAGGAACTCGAGCGCGTCGTCGACCTGCATGTCGGCCTGGCGGTACATCGCGTCGTGGCCGAGCTTCATCAGCAGCGGGGACTTGGAGGCGAGGCGGGTCGCCCAATCGGCGACGGCGGCATCGAACTCCTCCGCCGCGACAACCTTGTTGGCGAGGCCGAAGGCGACGGCGTCCTCGGCGCTCATCCGGTCGCCGAGCAGCATCATCTCGTTGACTTTCTTGCGCGGAACGTCGCGGAAGATGAGCGCCATGATCATGTAAGGGAAGGCGCCGACGTTGATCTCCGGCGTGGCGAAGGCGATGCCCTCCTTGGCGATCACGAGGTCGCAGGAGAGGGCGAGGCCCAGGCCGCCCGCCATCACATGGCCGTTGGCGGCGCAGAGCGAGGGCTTGCCGAGCGCCGGCATCAGCCGGAAGAACTCGAGGAAGAGGTCGGAGGCGAAGTGTTTCTCGATCAGAGAGGCGTCGGCGGCGAAGCCCCCGAGGTCGGCGCCGGCGCAGAAGACTCGGTCCCCCGCCCCGGTGAGGACGACCGCGCGCACCGCTTCGGAGTCGCGCGCCATTTCCATCGCCGAGACGAGCTCGGTCAGCATCTGCCCGGAGAGCATGTTGCGCTTCTCCGGGTCGTTCAGCGTCACCGTGGCGACGCCGTCGGCGACCTCGTAACGCACTTTCTCGAAGCTCCCTGCACCCATGGGCCGGGACGATAGCGGATTGTCGGAAGTAGGAAGTGCTACTGTCTACTTGCCTTCGGGGCGGGCACGGGAGCGCCCCTGTCAACCGACCAGAGGAGAGAACCGTGGCGACTGCCTCAAGCGTCATCAAGCCCGACCACGCGGCAGGGCGCAAGCACTTCATCTTCAGCCAGGAGCACGAAGACCTACGGGAGTCGATGCAGTCCTGGGTGAAGAACGAGCTCTACCCCCACCGCAACGAGTGGGAGGACACCTACTGGCCCAACTCGGCGATGGAACGGGCGGGCGAGCTCGGCTTCCTCGGCCTCTGCTTCCCGGAGGAGTACGGCGGCCAAGGCGGCGACTACTTCTACTCGCTGGTGCGGGCCGAGTGCATGAGCTACTCCGGCTCGGGCGGGACGAACATGGCCTTCGCGGTGCAGTCCGACATGGTGCTGCCGCCGATCCACCTGCTCGGCACCGAGGAGCAGCGCAAGCGCTACCTCGAGCCGGGGCTGAAGGGCGAAAAGGTAGGCGCGCTGGGGATCACCGAGCCGGGCGCCGGATCAGATGTCGCCGGAATCCGCACGACCGCCATACGCGACGGTGACGAATACGTCATCAACGGGTCGAAGACGTTCATCACCAACGGGCCGCGCGCCGACTTCATCGTCCTCGTCTGCAAGACCGATCCGGAGGAGCGGCACGCCGGCATCACCCTCTTCGTCATCGACCTCAAGGACGACGAGGGGAACCTGGTGCCCGGGTACAGCGTCTCGGCGGAGCTGGAGAAGATGGGGATGCACGCCTCCGACACCGGCGAACTGGCCTTTGAAGACGTCCGCGTCCCGGCCGATTCGATCCTCGGCGAGGAGGGCAAGGGCTTCTACCACATCGCCTGGGAGCTCCAGGGCGAGCGCCTGGTCGCCGCCGCCGGCTGCCACGCGGGGGCCGAACGGATGATCGAGAAAGCGATCGAATACGCGCAGGAGCGTGAAGCCTTCGGCCGCCCGATCGGCAAGTTCCAGGCCCTTCGTCACAAGATCGCGGAGATGGCGACGAAGACCGAGGCCGCCAAGGCGATGACCTACGCGACCGCCTGGCGCTTCGCCAACGGCGAGTACCCGGTGCGCGAGATCACCATGGCCAAGCTCAACGCCTCCCGCGTCGCCTGCGAAGTCGCCGACGACACGATCCAGATCTTCGGTGGCTACGGCTACATGAAGGAGTACGAGGTCGAGCGCGCCTACCGCGACGTCCGCCTCAACCGGATCGGCGCCGGCACCGACGAGGTGATGCTCGACGTGATCGGGCGGAGCTACGGGCTGTAGGCCCGAGCTCCGTCAGGTCTCAATGGTGTCCGAGGAGGACCGTGGCGATCACGACCAGGAAGCCGATCAGCATCGACCCCCAGAGGTAATAGACGAGCTGTCGTAGCTCTCGGAGGTCGCCTTCGACGCGGTCGAATCTCTTGTCGACAGCGTCGAATCGCCCATCGATGCGACCCATCGAGTCATCGATCCGCTCGTCGGTCCACCTCGTCCGCTCCATGGTTCGACCGTACTCCCATCCCATCCACATTTCACTGTTCGTTACAGAGAATTTGCAAACGGGTCGACCGGGGCGAATCGGCGCGGTGCGGCTACCAACCGGCGGTGCCGGGGCCGCCCTTGAAGGGTCCGGCGACCTCGCTGCTGATCCAGCCGCCGTAGAAGTCGCCGGGCTGGGCGACGACGGTCTCGCCGTCGAGGGTGCACTCGTCCATCAGGGCGGGATAGAAGGCGACGGCGTCGCGGATCGCCTCGAAGCCCGGCGAGGGGTCGGGGTAGAACCAGGCCGCGCGGGGGACGCGGGTGCCGTCGACGCCGATGGCGTCGAGGTAGCTCGCCGCGCCCTTGAACTCACAGAAGGTCCCGCGGCCGCCGGAGGGCTCGACGGCGCCCTCGACGATGTCCTCGCGGGGGACGTAGTAGACGGGCGGGTGGCTGGTCTCGAGGACCCGGTGGGCGCGCCGGCTCTCGGCGATCACGCCGCCGCCGAAGACGACGCGGACGAGCTTCGGCGACTGCTCGACCCGCGGCGGGCGCGGGTAGTCCCAGACCGACTCGGGCTTGGCGGTGGTGGGCATGCCTTTGATGCTGACAGGCGGCGTTCGTCGGGAGGCATCGGGTGACCGTCGTCCGCGACAGCGGCGCGCGGGCGACCCTGCCGCCGTTCGGCGCCGAGCACGAGGAGCTGCGCCAGACCGTCGAGCGCTTCGTCACCGCCGAGATCGCACCGCACGTCGACGACTGGGAGCGGGCCGAAGAGTTCCCCCGCGACCTCTACCGCCGCTGCGCCGAGCTCGGCTTCCTCGGCCTGAAGTTCCCCGAGCGCCTCGGCGGCCAGGGCGGCGACCACCTCCATGACGCGGTGTGGGTCGAGGAGCTGGCGCGCTCCGGCGGATCTGGCGGGGTCGCCGCGGGGCTGAACGCCCACGCCTCGATCGCCCTCCCTCCCATCTTCAACTTCGGCACCGAGGAGCAGCACCGGCGCTGGCTCGTCCCCGGGATCGCGGGCGAGAAGATCGGCGCCCTCGGAATCACCGAGCCCGGCGCGGGCTCCGACGTCGCCGGCATCGCGACCACCGCGCGGAAGATCGACGGCGGCTACCTCGTCAACGGCTCGAAGACGTTCATCACCAATGGCGTCCGCGCCGACTTCCTCGTCTGCGCATGCAAGACGACCGAGGCGGGCGGCCACGGCGGCATCTCCTTCCTCGTCCTCGAGCGCGACATGCCCGGGTACGAGGTCTCGCGCAAGCTGGAGAAGCTCGGCTGGCGCTCCTCCGACACCGGCGAAATCGCCTTCACCGACGTCGAGGTCCCGGCCGCCAACCTCCTCGGCGAGGAGAACGGCGGCTTCCGCCTGATCATGGCCAACTTCGCCTGGGAGCGACTCCTCATGGCCATGGGCGCGGTCGGCGCGATGCAACGCCTCCTCGACACCGCCGTCGCCTACGCCAACGAACGCGAAGCCTTCGGCCGCCCGATCGGCAAGTTCCAGGCGATCCGCCACCAGATCGCCGAGATGGCCACCAAGGTCGAGGTCTCCCGCGCCCTCACCTACGACGCCCTCCGCCTCTTCCACACCGACCAACCCTGCATCCCCCAGGTAGCGATGGCCAAGCTCCTCACCCAACGCACCGTCCTCGAGATCGCCGACCAGACCCTCCAGATCCACGGCGGCTACGGCTACACCACCGAGTACGGCATCGAGCGAGCCGTCCGCGACGCCCGGCTGGGCCCGATCGGCGGCGGCACCGACGAGGTGATGAAGGAGATCATCGGCAAGACGCTGGGCTTATAACTGCTCGATATATTCGGTACGGCTACGTATTCAAATAGAAAGGTTTTATGCGTGCCTTCGTTCTAATGCCGTTCGATGAGGGGTTCCGAAAGATCTACGACTTAGTGATCTGTCCGGCGCTAGAGAGCGCTGGCTACGACATAACCAGGGCCGACAGCGAACTGGATCAGCAGAACGTGCTCAAAGATGTAGTTCGCGGTATTGCTATGGCCGACCTCGTCATCGTGGACCTAACTACCAGAAATGCAAACGTTCTATACGAGCTAGGCTTGAGTCATGCCCTGGGACGTAACACGGTGTTATTGGCCCAGTCGATGGACGAAGTTCCATTCGACCTTCGGTCTTACCGAATTGTCAGGTATTCCACTGAGTTTGATGAGATCGACACCCTTAAAGAGCAACTTGTTGAAATTGGGAAACGGCATGCTGCTGGCGAGATCGAATTCGGAAGTCCGGTTTCGGACTTCCTGACTGACAAAGACCTAGAGTCCACTGGATCCGCCGTAGCGCCGAGGACGGTCGCAGAAACCGACACCGTAGTGCCACCGCCACAAGAAGGATTTCTCGACGCGATCGTTAACTTCGAAGACTCGAGTTCAGACATAAAAGAGCGGCTGCTCAAAGTTAGCGCCAGCACGGAGAAGGTGGGTGACCGAGCTGAGGCGGCGACCCAGCGAATGACTGCTTTGCAACGCGCCGGCGGTCCTGGTCTTGTGGCGCAGGCCCACAAAGTCGCCAGCGAAGTAGGCAAAGCGCTGGATGAATACGCGGATGAACTGGAGCAAGAGTCGCCTGGCGTTGCTGCGAATGTGGAAGCGTTAATTAATGGAGGTTTGGCCTACACCTCCTGGATCACTTCCCAGGCAGAGATTGACCGCGAGACGGCCGAAAATAACCGTGAGCAGTTGCACCAACTCGGAACCGCAACGAAATCTGGCATCGAAGGTCTTCGGTCGTTCCGATCCAACCTTGAGGAATTAAGTCCCATCAGTTCGGACATCGCCCGAGGATCGAGGCGGGCAATAGTGGCGCTCGATGGGGTGCTGGGGTCTCTTGAGCAGGTACAGGCCTTCGCGGAGAAATCGGTTGGCCTACTCGATGAGCGTCTCGACACGCCGGATGACGGCTATCAATCCAAGAATGACGATGAGCAAAATCGCTAACTGCTTGTGATCTGCCTGCTGCGACACGGTGAGGCAGAAGGCGGGGTCGTGGACGACGCGGCGCGGCGGCTGACCGAGAAGGGGGAACGCCAGGCGCGGGACGCGGGGCTCGCGTTGGCGGCGCTTGGGATCGGGATCGATGCTTGTCTCGCGAGTCCGAAGGTGCGGGCGCTGGAGACGGCGCGGCTTGCTTGTGAGGCGCTCGGCGTCGAGGTCGAGGTGACGGAGGTGCTCAGGGGTGGGGCTTTCGATGCGCTCGATCTGGTGGCGGGGCGCGGGGACGCGTTGCTCGTCGGGCATGAGCCGGACTTCTCGGCGGAGGTCGGGCGGCTGACCGGAGCGAACGTGGCGATGAAGAAGGGTGGGATCGCAGTGGTCGACGGGTCGACGCTCGTCGCGCTTCTGCGTCCGAAAGAGCTCAGGCAGATCGCGGGCTGACCGGCGAGAGCGTTCCGCTGTTCCTTTTGTGGGCTATACCGGCATAAGGAACAGCTGGCGAGGGCCGACTTCGTTCCGCTGTTCTTTATGGACCCCACGGCGCCATAAAGAACAGCGGACGGGCGTCGGGGTCGGCTGACTGTTCTTTATGGGCCTCATAGGACTAAAGGAACAGCTGGAGAGGGAGGTCGCCGCGCGGCGACTCAGCCGAAGATCAGGTAGGCCGTGCCTCGGATGATCAGGAGGACGCCTAGGGTCAGGGCGGCGTAGCCGGCGGCGCGGGCGGCGTTGCGCTCGATCCAGCCGCGGAAGAAGACAACGGCTCGTTGGGTCCGCTCCGGGGCGAGCCAGAAGCCGGCGAGGGGCAGCTCGAGGAGGAGCTGTTGGATCAGGCAGAAGATCACGACGGCGAGGCCGGTGGTGAGGGACGGCCAGCCGAGCTTTCCGATCTTGTCGAGGGCGACGAAGTAGGAGGCTCCGGGCAGGGAGAGGAGGGCGCCGACGGCGAAGGTGATGCGCATCGAGCCGCGGCCGAGGAGGCGTTCGGGGAGGGATTCCTTTTCCTCCGCCGGGCCGTGCTTGGCTTCGTGGCGGCGTTTGCGGCTTTCTTTGAGCTGCGCCACCCGGCCCGAGAGGAGGGCCCAGCCGACGATGATCAGGATCGCGCCGAAGACCAGGTCCTCCAGCGGGCTCAGGGTCTTCTTGCTCGATTCCACCCCGGAGCTCTGGTGGAAGGAGAAGACGATCGCCATCCCCAGGCCGATGCTCGTGAGGTAGGCGCCGAGGAGGTAGCCGGTGAGCAGGCGCCGCGGCTCGGGCAGCAGCATCATGATCGTCACCGCGGCGAGCAGCGTCGGGTTGAACATCGCCAGCAGCGAGAGCAGGAAAATGGAGAAGACGTCGCCCACGGCGGGGATTCATCTCACGTCTCGGGGCAGACCGCAAACTGGCCGGCGAGCCAGGATTGCTCGAGGCCGTGTAGCCTCGCGACCGACTTCACGAGCTAGGAGAGGGTAATTATGGGACTTCTGGACGGTAAAGCCGCGATCGTGACCGGGTCGGCACGCGGGATCGGCCGCGCGACCGCCGAGCTGTTCGCGGCCGAGGGCGCGAAGGTGCTGATCAACGACCTCGACCGCGACGTCGCCGAGCAGACCGCGTCGGAGATCAGCGGCGAGACCGCGGTCTTCTCGGGCGACCTGACCGCGGACGGCGCCTGCGACGAGCTCGTCGCCGCCGCGACCGATGCCTTCGGCAGCATCGACATCTGCGTCAACAACGCGGGCTACACCTGGGACGGTGTCGCCCACAAAACCACCGACGAGCAGTTCCAGGCGATGCTGGACATCCACACGATCGTCCCCTTCCGCGTCGCCCGCGCACTCGCCCCCGCCTGGCGCGAGGCCGCGAAGAAGGAGCGCGAGGAAGGCGTCGAGGTTTTCCGCAAGCTGATCAACACCTCCTCGACCACCGGCATGTTCGGCAACCCGGGACAGATCAACTACGCCGCGGGCAAGGCCGGCGTCGTCGGGGTCACGAAGACCCTGGCGAAGGAGTGGGGCCAGTTCAAGATCAACGTCAACGCGGTCGCCTTCGGCTTCGTCGAAACCCGCCTCACCGCCGCCAAAGAGGAGGGCGGGGAGATCACCTCGCCGACCGGCGAGAAGATCGAGCTCGGCATCCCCGAGCAGATGCGGGCGATGGCGCAGGCGATCATCCCGCTCGGCCGCGGCGCGACCCCGGCCGAGGCCTCCGGCCCGGTCCTCTTCCTCGCCTCGCCGCTGGCCAACTACGTGCACGGCCAGGTGCTGAACATCACCGGCGGCATGTTCGGGGGGATGTACACCTGAGCGAGGCCTCGGCCGGGCAGAAGCCCGAGCCTCTGTACCTGCGCTACGCCGATCAGCTCTGGCCGGTCACCAACCGGCTGGCAGGCGCCCACACGTTCCTCTATCGCGGGACGGGTGGGCGCCTCGGCGCGCGTGTCCCCGGCGGCAAGGGACGGATGCTGCTGCTCGACCACGTCGGCGCCAAGAGCGCGACGCTGCGCACCACCCCCCTGCTCTTCGTCCCGGACGGGGACGACCTCGTCCTCGTCGCCTCCAAAGGCGGCTTTCCCAAGCACCCCGCCTGGCTCCACAACCTGCGCGCGAACCCGCTCACCTACGTGCAGGTCGGCTCCGAGCGGCGGCGGGTGCGGGCCCGCGAGGCGACCGCGGCGGAGCGCCCGCGCCTCTGGGAGAAGGCCGACCGGGTCTGGCCGGGATACGCGGACTACCGGGCGCGGACCGACCGCGAGATCCCGCTGGTCGTGCTGGAGCCGGACCCGGCCTAGCTGTTCCTTATGGCGCTGGGGGCGCCAAAAGGAACAGTCAGCGGCGCTGCTCGGCGGGGAGGTCGCCGGACTCGGTCGCGACCGCCTCGGGCGGCCACGGGCCGACCCAGTTGTCGCGGGCGCCGTCGATCGTGATCGTCGTCCCCGAGAGGAAGTCCCCCGCCGGGGAGGCGAGGTAGGCCATGAGCCAGGCGATCTCCTCCGGTCGCCCGGTGCGCCCGAGCGGGATCGAGCGCTCCACGTTCGCCACCACCTCGGGCGGATACTTCGTCAGGAGCGTCTCGGTCGCGAACTGGCCGGCGGCGACCGCGCAGGTGGTGACGCCGAAGCGCGCCCACTCGACCGCGAGCGTCCGCATCATGTTCTCCACCGCCGCCCGCGCCGCGCCCGAGTGCACCATCCCCGGCATCCCGTTGTGGGGCGAGAGGGTGACGCTCAAGATCTTGCCGCCGCCGCCCGGGATGAACGCCTTCGTCGCCGCCGCGTGGGACATCAGCCACGTCCCCGTCACGTTCAGCTCGACCACCGTGCGGAAGCCTTTCGGCGAGATCGCCTCGGCGGGCGAGAGGAACTGGCCGCCGGCGTTGTTCACGAGCACGTCGAGGCGCCCGTGCCGCTCCAGGAGGTCGTCGAAGTAGGCGTCGACCCGCTCCTCCTCGCGGATGTCGAGGGTGCGGTGCTCGAAGGTTCCGGGGAGGCCCGCGGCGAGCCCCGCGGTCTCGGCCAGCGGCTCCTCGCGGCGTCCGCAGCCGACCACGGTCGCGCCGAGGCGCGCCATCTCCAGCGCCGTCTCGCGCCCGAGCCCGCTCCCCGCCCCGGACACGGCGACCACCCGGCCGTCGAGCAAGCCGTCCCGAAACACCTGCGATCCCCGCGAACGTGAGCTTTCAGCCATCGCCGGCCAGCCTACAAGTGCGGTGTGCGGGGTTATGTTGGGACCCGATGGCAGTCCACGTAGAACCCCGCCCCCTCGACGCGCCGCTCCCCGGCGGCTCCGCCGGCGCCACCGTCGCGGTCGAACCGCTGATCGCCGGCCACGTCGACTTCCCCCGCGCGGCGATGGTCGACCAGGGCGGCAGCTTCAAGACGCTGCGCCTGGCGCGCGCGATCACGAGCTCCAAGCAGGCCGAATCGGTCCCCGTCCCCGCCTTCCTCATCCGCCACCCGACCGTCGGTCCGGTGCTCGTCGACACCGGCCTGCACCCTTCGATCGCGAGCGGCGGCTCGGAGAACTTCGGTGGCCTCGCCAACCGCTTCGGCCGGCCGTCCCTGAAACCCGGCGAAGACGTCCCCTCGCAGCTGCGCGCCAAGGGGATCGACTCACGCCAGGTCCCGGTCGTCGTCATGACCCACCTGCACCTCGACCACTCCTCGGCGATCTCCGAGTTCCCCGACTCGGCCATCGTCGTCTCCGACGCCGAGTGGCAGGAGGCCGCGCACGGCTCCAAACCCTCCCTGAACGGCTACCGCCGCGCCCACTTCGACCTCGCCTTCGAGTACCGCGCGGTCGACTTCGAAGGCGACGCGATCAACTCGTATGCGACCTTCGGGCGCACCTTCGACCTCTTCGGCGACGGTTCGGTGCGCCTCGCCTACACGCCCGGGCACTCCGCCGGGCACTGCTCGGTGGTCTGCCGCCTGGCGAACGAGGACTTCATCATCGGCGGCGACGCGATGTACATGGCGGGACAGCTCGACGGCAGCGAACCGCTGCCCCCACGCCCCTTCGACGCCCACCGGATGCGCCGCTCATTGCAGGAGCTGCGCCTCTTCCGCACCCAGTTCCCGGGCGCGACGATCACGCCTGGGCACGATCCGGACTTCTACTCCCGGCTCGCTCCCCGCTTCGAGTAGCGAGCCCTTCGTAGAGCTCGCGCACGCGGGCGAAGATCTCGTCGGCGGCCTCCTGCTGGCGCTCGCGGCTCGGTTCGGGCTCCACCGGGAAGCTCAACGGCTCACCGTAGGCGACCGTGACGCGCGGAAAGCGCAGCTTCTTCCAGCCGCGGGCCCCGTCCGAGCCGTGGATCGCGGTCGGGACGACCGGCGCGCCGCTCTCCAGGGCGATCCGGCCGATCCCCGGTTTGGGAGTGCCGAGCTGCTTGGAGCGCGAACGGCCTCCCTCGGCGTAGACCAGCAGCAGCTCGCCCTGGTCGATCAGGTCGTAGGCGGTCTCGAAGGCTTTCTCGTCGCGGTGCCCACGGCGCACCGGAAAGACGCCGCCGACCTTGAGGACGTAGGTGAGGACCGGCGCGCCGAAGAGCTGGGACTTGGCCATGAAGCGGACCTTGCGCCGGAGGTAGACGCCGACGAAGAAGTGGTCGGCCTGGCTGAAGTGGTTCGGCGCGAGCACCGCGGGACCGCGTCGCGGCACGTTCTCGCGGCCCTCGGCGGTGACCCGGTAGAGCAGGATCGTCGGGATCGTGACCAGGATCCGGGCCACGGTGTAGGTCCACCCCGCCCCCTCGCGAGCCGACTCGTAGAACTGGTCGAAGTACTCCGCCGGGCGTTCGTCGCGGTAGACCTGTGGCTTCATCTCGGGCATCGGCAAAGGACGGGCGCCAGGGCCCGCGTCGATTTCTACTCGACCGGCGAGGCAGAGTTAAGAAGGAGGGGACGTTCGGCGGGTGCGCAGGCGGCCGAGGAAGACGAGGGCGAAGTCGCGGAGCTGGACGGCGCGGTGCGCGAAGCCTGCCGCGTCGCGGCCGGTGGCGCGGTGGGAGAGGTCGACCTCGTACTCCCCCACCCGAGCGCCGGCGCGGACGGCGTCGACCGTCATCCCGATCTCCATGCCGAAGCCACGGGCGAAGGGCAAGACGGCGCGGAGCGTCTCCGCCGACATCGCGCGCTGGCCGGAGATCGGGGCGCGCGCCTCGAAGCCGCAGAGCCGCCGCTCCGCCCAGCGGGCGAAGCCGAGCGCCAGTCCGAAGCCGCCGCCGACCCGCCGCGCGAACATCGCCACCGCGAGGTCGCACTCCCCCGCCTCGACCGCCGCGACCAGCGGCCCCAGGTTCGCCGCGCTCTCCCCCAGGTCGCCGTCGCAGAGCAGCACCAGCCGGGGCGCCGGTTCGGCGCTGAGCGCCGCCTCGCACGCCGCGGTCACGTTCCCGCCCTTGCCGTGGGACCGTCCCCGCCTGACCACCTGGGCGCCCGCCGTCATCGCCCGCTCCGCCGTGCCGTCGCGCGAGGCGTCGTCGCCGACCCAGATCGCCGCCCCCGGGAACGCGCCGCGCAGCGCCGCCACGGTCGCCGCGATCCGGTCCGCCTCTTCGTGCGCCGCCACGATCACGGCCAACTCCTCGGAGCTCATCCGCCCCATTCTCGCCCCGCCTCCGGCTATTGTCTCCGCCGATGCCGAACGTCGAGGCCCATATCACCGGCAACGTCTGGAAAATCGAGGTCGCGGTCGGCGACTCGATCAGCGAGGGCGACACCGTCGTCATCCTCGAGTCGATGAAGATGGAGATCCCGGTCGAGGCCGAGGATGACGGCACGGTGAAAGAGATCCGCTGCGAGGAGGGCCAGAGCGTGAGCGAAGGCGACATCCTCGTCGTCCTCGAGTAGGCCGCGGCGATGGAGGGCTCGGGCGGGGGCACCGAGAGCCTGGCGAACGGCAAGCTTCTCCTCGACCGCCCGGCGGACGCGGTGGCACGACTGCGCATCGCCAACCCCGAGCGGCGAAACGCCCTCGACCACGAGATCCTCGGCGCGATCGCCGAGGCGCTGCCGCGGCTCGACGACGGGATCGCGACCCGCTGCGTCCTGATCACCGGGACACCGCCGCTCTTCTCCGCCGGCTACGACATCGCCGGCTTCACCGAGGAGTCCTTCGAGGACGAGACCGAGGCGCTGGTCGCGCATCCGTTCCAGGAGGCGATGGCCGCGATCGTCGCCCATCCGTGGCCGACGGTGGCAGCGGTCAACGGCCTCTGCCTCGGCGGCGGGCTGGAGATGGCGGTCAGCTGCGATCTGCGGATCGCCGCGGCGGGCGCCAAGCTCGGCATGCCGCCGGCGAAGATCGGCCTGATCTACGGGCACACCGGGCTGCGTCGCTTCCTCGAGACGATCGGCCTGCCCCGCACCCGCGAGATGTTCTTCACCGGCCGCAACCTCGACGCGAGGCGGGCCGAGGCGATCGGCCTCGTCAACCAGGTGGTCGCCGACGAGGAGATCGAGGGGGCGTCCGTTGCGCTCGCCGCCGAGATCGCCGCCGCCGCGCCGCTGTCGGTCCGCGGCAACAAGCGGGTGATCGACGTGCTCGCCGCCAACCCGCTGCTGAGCGCCGACCAGGAGGAGGAACTGGTCGAGCTGCGCCGCTCCTGCTTCGGCTCGGCCGACTTCCGCGAGGGCATCCGCGCCTTCACCGAGAAGCGTCCGCCGGCCTGGAGGGGGAAGTGACGCCACCACCGCGGAGCGCCTGAGGGTGCCCCGCAAGAGCGCCAAGGCGCGGCGCGAGGAGCTCGCCGCCTCCGACCCGGTGATGGCCGATCTGATCGACCGCCTCGGCCCGCTCGACTACGCGACCCGCCTGCGCCGCCGCCGGGAGGAGGCTCCGGCCGATGCCTTCGGCGCGCTCCTGCGCCCGCTCGTCGGCCAGCAGATCTCCACCAAAGCCGCGCGCGCGATCTACCTGCGGATGCTCGGGCTCTTCGACG
The DNA here is from genome assembly GCA_965200635.1 of Solirubrobacterales bacterium. Taxonomy (GTDB): domain Bacteria; phylum Actinomycetota; class Thermoleophilia; order Solirubrobacterales; family 70-9; genus VAYN01. The sequence goes on from OZ241364.1 coordinate 422,829, forward strand.
GCCCGCCGACCCCGGAGGCGATGCTCGCGTTGACCGAGGAGGACCTACGCGGGATCGGCTTCTCGCGGCGCAAGGTCGAGTACGCGCACGACCTCGCCCGCCACGCCCTCGACGGCTCCTTGGCACTCGACCGCCTCGCGGAGCGAGGCGACGAGGAGGCGATCGCCGAGATCGTCGCGGTCCGCGGCTTCGGCCCCTGGACGGCGGAGATCTTCCTGATCATGCACCTCGGCCGCCCCGACGTGGTCGTCCCCGGGGACCTCGCAATCCAGCGGGCGATCATGGTCGAGTACGGCCTTGGCTCGATGCCGACGCCGAAGGAGGTCGAGGCCCGCGCCGAGCCCTGGCGCCCCGAGCGCAGCCTCGCCTGCCTCTACCTCTGGGAGTCCCTGCACGCCGTCCCGGACCAGCAAGCCGGCACCCAGAGCGAATGATTCGGCCCACATGGCCGAGAATAAGGCAGTGCGTCTGCGTTTTTGGATAGGGATCCTTGCCGCCTTGGTGGTCGGCGGCGGCGCCGTGGTCGGCTCGATCCTCGCCTACAAGCACGACGAACACGAATTCCACGCCCGCCAGCAGGAAGAGGCGGGACGGGCCGCGCGGCAGGCGCAGTCGGTGGGGGCGCTGTCGGTCGGCGAGCTCGCCGCGGCCGGTGCCTTCATCAAGGCGGACGGCAATGTCTCCAAGCACGAGTTCGCGGTGATCGGGCAGTCGCTGGTCAACGAAAACATCCTCCACGCCGCCGCCTTCGTCGACGTGGTGCACGAGAACGAACGCGCGCGCTACGAACGCGAGCAGGGCTTCCCGATCGTCGAACGCGGGCCGGGAGGAAAGCTCGTCAAAGCCAAGCAGCGCCCGATCTACTACCCGCTCACCTACACCGCCTCGAACGAACAGAAAGCCTCGGCGACGGGGTTCGGGTTCGACGTCGGCACCGACCCGGCGCGGGCCCCCTACCTGATCAAAGCCGCCGACAACGGTCGCCCGACCGCGACCGGCGTGATCCCGCTGCTCCTCGGCGGGGTCGGCATCAACGTCTACAAAGCCGTCTACCGCGACGGGGCGCCGACCGAAACGGTGCCGCAGCGCCGGCGCGCGCTGGTCGGCTTCGCCGCGGGCAGCTTCCTCCTCAAGGACCTCGCGGCCTCGGCGATCGCCACGCTCCCCGGTGACGTCACCGCGCAGCTCGACGTCGCCAACAAGACCGTGATCGGTCCGCGGGGCGACCTCGAGGACCCGGCCCAGGCGCGGATCCAGATCGCCGACCGCACCTGGCTGCTCGTCGTCCACGACCCCGACCGTCCCGACGTCAGCATCCCGGTCCTCTTCGGCGCGGCGGGGCTGGCGCTCGCCGCGGTGCTCGGTTCCCTGATCTGGGCCTGGAGCCGCGAGGAGCGCATGCGCAAGCTGCAGCGCGAGGCCGACGAAGACTCGCTCAGCGGGCTGCGGACGCGGCGGCGCTTCGAGCAGGAGGTGCGTGCCGCGATGGCCCGCTCGCGCCGTGACGGGACCACCGGGGCGCTGCTGATGCTCGACCTCGACCACTTCAAGTCGGTCAACGACTCCTACGGCCACCCGGCGGGCGACCGGCTGATCGAGGAAGTCGCCGAGGTCCTGCGCCGGCGCACCCGCGAGGGCGACGTCCTCGGCCGCCTGGGCGGCGACGAGTTCGCGATCGCCCTCCCCAGCTGCCGCCCCGAAGAGGCGAACGTCGTCGCCGAAGCGATCGTCACCGCGATCCGCGAGCACGACCCCGCCGACCCCGAGGTCGATGCGGTCACCGCCAGCGTCGGCGTCGCCGTCTTCGGCACCGACCACCTGATGAGCTACGCGACCCTCGTCTCCGAGGCCGACACCGCGATGTACGCGGCCAAGGACGCCGGCGGCGACGGCTTCCGCGTCTTCCACCCCGACGCGATCCGGGTCACGGCCCCCGGGGGGTAGCGCGCGGGGGCGCGGGACGGCGCGGGACGGCGTGCTCCTGGCCGCTCCGGCAGTCCTAGCTGCGTCCTGGGCCGTGAGGGTCTCGTGGGGAAGTGCGGGGGTTCGTCACGCTTTCGCCCCGAACTCCACACTCCCGTCACGGTTCCGTCGCACCCTGGGCCGACCCTTCGCTGTTTGTAACCCACAGGGAGACAAACAGCGAAGGGCTGTCGCCGGAGACGTCGGATCGGGGTGGAAGGCGCATGGAAGTGTGGAGTTCGTGGAGGACCCTGCGCGGAACCGTGGAGTTCGTGGCGTCTCCCGAACGTCTCCCGCAACGGCGCCGGAGATCCTTCACACCTCTCAGACCCCGCCTCGCGTCCCTTGTCGGGGCGCCAGCTTCCCCAGGCCAGGACCCTCAGCGCAGCGAAGCCCGCAGTCGCAACACGCGCTGGGCGGCGGCCTCGAAAGCGGGGCGCCCCAGCCCGCCCTTCGAGAGCTGCTTGACCAGCGCCTGGTGCCCGGCCTGGGCGCTCGGGAGGTCGTCGAAGAGGAGCAGGTCGTCTCCCGCGGCGGCGCCGTCGACCGCGGCTTCTCGCTGGCCGCCGAATTCGGCGACGGCGGTGCCTCCGAGGCTGTCGGTGATCGTCACGCCGCGGAAGCCGAGGCGGCCGCGGAGCTCCCCCGTCGCGATGCGACGGTTGAATGCGGCGGGGCGCTCGCCGAAGGCGGGGTAGATCGCGGTCGAGAGCATCACCAGCCGGCCGCCGGCGTGGATGAAGGCCCGGTAGGGCGCCTCGTCGACGGAGCGGAGCTCGGCTTTCGAGAGGCCGATGCGCTGGGCTTCGAAGTCGGTGTTTTCGCTGGCCGCGCCGAGGCCGGGGAAGTGCTTCGCGGTCGCCGCGAGGCCGCCGTCCTGAAGGCCGGTGGCGAAGGGCACCGCGGTGGCGGCGACCTGACCTGGGGTCGAGCCGAAGCCGCGTTCGGTGTCGGCGATGACGCCGCCGGGCCGGGCGACGTCGAGGACCGGGGCGAGATCGACGTTGACGCCGACGCTCCGCAGGTTCCTCGCGGTCGCGCGTCCTTCGCGCCTGGCGAAACCCGCGCCTTCGGCTCCCATCGTCGCCGCCGAGGCTTCCGGCGCCCCGCTCACCCGCTTCACCTGTCCGCCCTCCTGGTCGGTCATCACCAGCAACGGGAAACGGCTCAGGCTCGGCGGGCGCGGGATCGTCTGCAGGGCCTCGATCAGTTCGCGGCCGGCCGCGCGGCTCGGGAAGTCGGCTTCGAAGAGGACGACGCCGGCGACCTTGCCGGAGTGGATCGCGCCGCGCAGCCCCGGCGTCAGGCCGGTGCCGTCGACCCCGACCACGATCCGCTCCCCCGCCAGTTGGGCGGGGGTCAGGCGTTCGGCGAGCGTGGGACGAGCCGCCTCTTCGGACCCTCCCTCCGCGGTCGTCCCTTCGTCCACCTCCCGGACCGTAAGTCGACCGCTCGGGTCGTCGGCCGCGCCCGAGCCGCCGCTCCCCATCACCGCTCCCGCCGCGAAACCGAGGGCCGCCAGCGCCAGCAGCGTCGCCAGCGCGACCCGCCTGCGGCGCGCCTTCGCTCTCTCCATGGCCCCGATGCTAGCCGCCTCTGTTCTGTCGGTTCCTACAGCGGAAACTGCCCCGGAGCGCAGATATCCTCATTCCGTCATAGCCTTTCTCGGTCGCACCTCTGAAAGGACCGCCATGCCCTCACTGATCTCCCACGAAGAAGCCCTCGAGCTCGGCCGCCTCACCGAGCCCTCCGACATCGAAGCTCTGGTCGAGCGCGCCTGGGAGGTGCGACAGGAGAACTTCGGCGACTCCACCGACATGTGCTCGCTGGTCAACGCCAAGTCCGGCGGCTGTGCCGAGGACTGCGGCTTCTGCGCCCAGTCGCGCTACGCCGACGCCGACACCGTGATGCACGCGATGATGGAGCCGGAGCAGATCCTCGAACACGCGAGGGCCGCCGAAGCGGCCGGCGCGCACCGCTTCTGCATGGTCACCCAGGGCCAAGGCCTCTCCAAACGGGACTTTCAGAAAATCCTCGAAGGCGCCGAACTGGTCGCCGAGAAGACGAACCTGAAGCGCTGCGCCTCGATCGGCCACATGTCGGCGGAGCGCGCCAAATCGCTGAAGGACGCGGGGATCCAGCGGGTCCACCACAACGTCGAGTCGGCGGAGTCCTACTACCCCGAGGTCTCCACCACGGTCCGTTACGAGGGCCGGCTGCGGACGATCCAGGCGGTCAAGGAGGCGGGCCTCGAGACCTGTGTCGGCGGCATCCTCAACCTCGGCGAGACCGAGGAGCAGCGGGTCGAGATGGCCTTCGAGCTCACCGCGATCAACCCGACCTCGGTGCCGATCAACCTGCTGATCCCCAAGGAGGGGACGAAATTCGGCGACCGCGAGGTGATGGAGCCGATGGAGGTCGTGAAGTGGATCGCGATCTTCCGGCTGATCATCCCGGGGGCGCTCTTCCGCCTCTGCGGCGGCCGGGTCGAGAACCTCGGCGAGCTGCACGGGCTCGCCGTCAAGGCCGGCCTGAACGGCGTGATGATGGGCAACTTCCTCACCACGCTCGGCGCCGAGCCGGCCGAGGACCGGGCGATGTTCGAGGAGCTCGGCCTGAACGTCGCGCGCCAGCCCGACAACGGCAAGAACCCCCGCCCGGACAACCGCTCCGGCTGGCTCGAGGGCGACTCCCCGGCGACGCCGATGGAGGAGCTGATCGACCACCAGGCCGAGGCGCCGATGTGGGACCCGTCCACGCAGCTCCGCGTTGTCAAAAAGGACAAGCGGATCCCGAAATACCCGACGGCCGCGGCCTAGGGGTTCGGCGGTGACCGACGTCGCGGCCCGACTCGAGGAGCTGCGGGAGCGCGGCCTCCATCGGCGGCTGCGACTGGTCGAGGGACCGCAGGGCCCGCGCGTGACGCTGGATGGGCGCGAGGTGCTGCTGCTCTGCTCCAACGACTACCTCGGTCTGGCCGCGGACCCGCGGGTGCGGGAGGCGGCGGCCGAGGCGGCGCTCCGCTTCGGCGCCGGGGCGGGCGCCTCGCGGCTGATCAGCGGCAACATGGCGCCGCACCGGGAGCTGGAGTCGGCGCTGGCCGACTTCAAGGGCTACGGCCGCGCGCTCCTCTTCGGCTCCGGCTACCTGGCGAACACGGGGACGATCGCGGCCCTGGCCGGGCCGGGCGAGGTCGTCTTCTCCGACGAGCTGAACCACGCCTCGATCATCGACGGCTGCCGGCTGGCGCGGGCCGAGACCGTCGTCTACCGCCACAACGACGTCGAGCACCTGGAGACGCTCCTGCGCGGTGCCGCCGGCCGCCCGGCGCTGATCGTCACCGACGGCGTCTTCTCGATGGACGGCGACATCGCCCCGCTGCCCGAGCTGCTCGAGCTGGCGCGTCGCCACGGCGCCCGGCTGATGGTCGACGAGGCGCACGCGACGGGCGCGGTCGGCCCGGGCGGACGCGGGACCGTCGCCGCGGCGGGCCTCTCCGGCGAGGTCGACGTCGTCATGGGGACGATGGGCAAGGCGCTCGGCTCCTACGGCGCCTACGTCTGCGCGAGCCCGGAGATCGTCGACTACCTGGTCAACCGGGCGCGCTCCTTCGTCTTCTCCACCGCGCCGCCGCCGCCGGTCGTCGGCGCCGCGCGGGCGGCGCTCGGCGTGCTCGAGGCCGAGCCGGAGCGGGTCGACCGGCTGACGGCGAACGCGCGGGCGCTGCGCGACGCGCTCGCCGCCGAGGGCTTCGACGCCGGCCACTCGACCACCCAGATCGTGCCGGTCGAGATCGGCGAGGCAGAGCTGACGATGGAGCTCTGCGAGCGGCTCCTCGAGCGCGGCGTCTTCGCCCAGGGCATCCGGCCGCCGACCGTGCCCGAGGGCTCCTCGCGCCTGCGCTTCACCGTGATGGCGACCCACTCCCCGGGCGAGCTGCGCCGCGCCGCCCACGAGGTCGGCGAGGCCGCCCGCGCGATCGGCCTGCTCAAGGCCCCGACGATCGCCGCCTGATGGGGATCACCCGCGGACAGTGGCAACTCGCGCCCCTGAGCGACGAGATCGGCCAGGAAGCGCGCTCGACGCCGGCGGGCGGCATCTTCGTCACCGGGACCGGAACCGAGATCGGCAAGACCGTGGTCGCCGCGGTGCTGGCGCGCAGCATCGCCGACCACGGCGCGAGCGTCGCGGTCTTCAAGCCCGCGCTGACCGGGATGGACGAATTCCCCGATTACGACGAGGCGACGGCGATCGCCGCGGTCGGCGCCGACGGTGCCGATGCCTCGATCGAGAACCTGCCCGACCACGCGATCCTGCGGGCCGCGGCGCGCTCCTCGCAGACCGACGACGAGATCGCCCCCTACCGCTTCGACCCGCCGATGTCACCGCACCTGGCGGCGGGGCTGGCGGGCGTGGAGATCGACCCGGACCGCGTGATGAGGGCGGCGCGGGCAGCGGCCGACGGCGTCGACGCGATCGTCTGCGAGGGCGCCGGGGGCCTGCTCGTCCCGTTGGCGCCGAGCTGGACGATGCGCTCCTGCGCGGTCGAGCTCGGCTACCCGCTGGTCGTCGTCGCCCCGCCCGGCCTGGGGACGATCAACCACACTCTGCTGACGATCGAATCGGCCCGCTCGGTCGGCCTTAAAGTCGCCGCGGTGGTCCTCAACCCGTGGCCGGACGACCCGACCCCGATCGAGGCCGACAACCGCGCGACGATCGAGGCCTTGGGCGGCGTGGAAGTCCTCGCCCTGCCGAAGCTCGACCTGAGCAGTCCCGACACCTGGCCCCACCTACACCTCAGCTGACGATCACGTCCAGGTAGCCGGGGCTCGGCTCGACCGTGAAGCCCGCGGCCTCCGCGATCGACACCGCGGCCTCGGGGCTCTCCGGAGCTTTCTTCGCCTCCAGCAGCGCCCGCGCGACTTCGCCGCGGGTCGCCTTCGCCATGTGGCTCACCGGTTTGCGCTTCCCCTTCACCTCGGTGAAGGCGCGGACGTGGACCAGCGTCGCCCGCTTCGGCTTCCAGGCCGCCGCGTAGGCGCCGGAGCGCATGTCGACGACCAGGGTGCCCTTCTTGTCGGGGAGCGCCTCGGCCAGGGCCGGGCGCCAGAAGGCGGCGGGGCCGCCGATCCCGTCCAGCCGCGCTTTCGCCGAGAACCGGTAGTAGGGGATGCGGTCGGCGGGCCGCAGGACGCCCCACAGGGCCGAGGCGATCAGCACCCGGCCCTGTGCGCGTTTCGGTAGCTCCGGCAGCCTCAGATGGTCGTAGAGGACGCCGGTGTAGATCTCGGCGGCCGGGCCCGCCGGGGCGGAGCCGAGCGCCGCGTCAACGGCGACCTCGGCCGCCTGGCCCTTCGACACCGCGAGCATCGAGACCGCTCGCTCGAGCGGCACCTCCGCGAGCGCGGCGAGCGCCCCAAGCAACTTCCGCCTCGACGGCGTCAAGGCGTCGGCGTAGACCAGCTTGTCTAGCTCGACGGGTGCGCCCGTCTCCGGCGCGGTCTTCCCCTCGGATGGGGGCAGCAGAATCAGCATCGCTGCAGGACATCAAACCTCCTTCGAAAGATGTTCGTACGTCTTCGCGATGTCCTCGCGATCCATCAGGGACTCGACGGCGGCGTCGAGCTTGCGGCGCTGGGTGGCGGTAAGAGTGGCGGCAAAGGCCTCGAGGCCGTTCCGCTTCACCGTCGTCAGCTCCTCGACCAGCTCCTTGCCCTCCGCGGTGATCCGCACGAGGCGGACCCGACGGTCGGTCGGGTCCTCGACCCGCGTCGCCAGCCCCTTCTTCACCAGGCCGTCGACGGCCCGGCTCATCGCGGGCAGCGAGGCACCGAAGACCTCGGCCAGGTCGGTGACCTGCCAGGTCGACGGGCAATTGCCGAGACCGCCCAGCTCGAGCAGCGCCTTGCACTGCGTCGTCGTCAGGCCGGTCTCCTCGATCACCCGCAGCTGGTTGCCGCGGTCGTAAAGGAACACATGGCGCATCAGCGCGCAGATCCGTGCGGCCGTGTCACGGGCCCCCGCATCGATCTCCACACTCGCGTCGGCGCCGTCGGCCCCCTCGATCGCTTTGACATCACTTGCTTGCATCCCGGTAATTGTTGCACGAGTGGAACTATTCCGCAAGGGGAATGGTTGCGTGGGTGGGAGGGTTCGGCGGGAAGCTCGGAAGGGACGGGCCGCTTGAAGCTGGCGCCCGGAGCACAAGGGACGCGGGGCGTCCCGGTGAGAGGGCCGTCTCACCCACGGCCCTGGCTGGCAGTGGCCGTGGGTGAGACGGCCGAGGTAGGAAGGTGTGAAGGAACTCCGACGCCGTTGTGGGTGACGTGCGGGAGACGGCACGAACTCCACGGTTCCGGGCGGGTTCTTCCACTAACTCCACGCTTCCGTGCGCCTTCCTCCACGTTCTGACCTCGCCCGCCCCAGCTGTTCGTCGCTTGTATGCCATATGGGGGGCAAACAGCGAAGGGCTGGCTCGCGGTGCGACAGAAGTGCGACGAGACCGTGGAGTTCCAGGCGGAAGCGTCACGTCTCTCGGGACTCCGGGCGAAAGCGTGACGAACCCTCGGAGATTCACACGAGAGCCTCACGTCCTGGGCGTCTCATCGCGGTCACAGCCAGCCAGGACCGCGATGAGACGCCCAGGACTCCCCTAGGACTGCCGCCGCGGCCGGGAGAACGGGCAGCCCACCCCACCCCACTAGGGTTTCCACCGATGAGCGACGTCGCCCGCCTCAACCGCCTCGACCAGGAGTTCGCTTGGCATCCCTTCACCCAGCAGCAGGGCTGGAGCGAAGAAGTCCCGCTGCAGATCGAGCGGGGCGAGGGCGTCTTCCTCTTCGACGTCGAGGGCAACCGTTATATCGACGGGACCTCCTCGCTCTGGTGCAACGTCCACGGCCATCACCACCCCGACCTCGACCGGGCGGCGCGGGAGCAGTTCGACAAGGTCGCTCACTCGACCATGCTGGGCCTCTCCCATCCCGCCGCGACGGAGTTGGCGGCGCGGCTCGTGGAGATCGCCCCTGACGGCCTCCAGCGCGTCTTCTACTCGGACTCCGGCTCGACCGCCGCCGAGATCGCCCTGAAGATGGCCTTCCAGTACCACCAGCAGCGCGGCGAGACGGCGCGCACCCGCTTCATCCGGATGCGCGAGGCCTACCACGGAGACACGCTCGGCTCGGTCTCGGTCGGCGGCATCGACCTCTTCCACGCGACCTACAAGCCGCTCCTCTTCGAGACCCTCGCGGCCGAGCCCGGCGACGTCGCCCAGATGGAACAGCTGCTCACCGCCCACGAGGGCGAGATCGCGGCGGTGATGATGGAGCCGCTGATCCAGGGCGCCGGCGGCATGCTGGTCCACCCCGATGGCTACCTGCGCGCGGTCCGCGAGCTCTGCGACCGCCACGGCGCCCTGCTGATCTGCGACGAGGTGGCGACCGGCTTCGGCCGCACCGGGACGATGTTCGCGGTCGAACAGGAGGACGTCGTCCCCGACTTCATGTGCCTCGCCAAGGGCATCACCGGCGGCTACCTGCCACTGGCGGCGACGCTGACGACCGAGGCGGTCTACGAGGCCTTCCTCGGGGCGCCCGCCGAGGCCAAAACCTTCTTCCACGGCCACACCTACACCGGTAACCCGGTCGCCTGCGCGGTGGCGCTGGCGAACCTCGATGTCTTCGAGCGCGAGCGCACGATCGAGCGCCTGCAGCCGAAAATTGCGCTGATCGAGCGCCGCCTCGCCGAGATCGCCGAGCACCCCGGCGTCGCCGAGGTCCGCTCCCGCGGGGTGATGATCGGCATCGACCTCGGCGCCCACGATCCCGAACTGCGCCTCGGCCACCGGGTGACGCTGGAAGCGCGAAAGCGCGGCGCCCTGATCCGTGGGCTCGGCGACGTCGTCGTCCTGATGCCGCCGCTGGCGATCGAGGAGGCGGAGCTGAACGAGCTGCTCGACGTCACCGCGGAGTCGATCACGGCAGCTCTGGCGTCGCTTCCCAAAGCGGCAGCAAACTAAGTCAAGATCCGTCCTGTGATGGATCGGTGGCGTCGCCGTAGTAGTGGCGTGAGTCAGACCGCGATCGCAGAAGCGAGGGAAGCTCCGGCGGAGGCCGAGATGGCTTTCGACCGGCTTTATCGGTCGAGCCGGGACGACGTCTACGCCTACGTGGCGAGTCTGCTCCGCGACGGGCCCGCAGCCGAGGAAGTGACCGCGACCGCCTTCGAGCGCGCCTTCCGCAAGCGCAAGAAGTTCGACGCCTCCCGCGGCGAGCCGCGCGCCTGGCTCTTCGGGATCGCCCGCAACGCGGCGCTGGATGAGCTGCGCCGCCGCGGCCGCCAGGCCGAGCTGGCCGCCGAGCCCGCCGACCTCGACGGCGCCACGGTCGAGGCGGGCGCCGAGCGCTCCGAGCAGCGGCTTGCCCTGCGATCCGCCCTCGCCAAGCTCGACCCACGCGAGCGCGAGCTGATCGCGCTCAAATTCTTCGCCGGCCTCGGCAACGCCGAGATCGCCTCGGTGCTCTCGATCAGCGAGTCGAACGCCGGGACCCGCGTCCACCGCGCCGTGACCAAGTTGAGGGAGGCCCTCGATGGATCGATTTGACGACGACACCTTCCTCGCCGAGCTGCGGGAGCTGCGCCCGACCCCGCGGCCGGAGTTCACGGCCGAGCTCGACGAGCGCGCCGCGGCGGGATTCCCCCGCCGCTCGAGCGCGTCCGCGACCCCCTTCGCCCGCCTCGCCGACCGCTGGCGCGCGCTGACCCCCCGCCGCCGGCTGATCCCCGTGCTCAGCACGGCGTTCGCGGTGCTGGCGGTGGCAACCGTGGTCGTCGCGGTGGCGGGCTCGGGCGGATCCGGCGGCTCGTCCGTGATGAACGGGCGCCTGGAGAGTGTGGAGTCTGCCCCGAGCGAAGCGGGCGGCGGCGAAGGAGAGGAAGCGACCGGCGGCGAAGAAGAAGGCAGCTCCGAAGCGAGTGGCGAAATGGAATCCGCCGAAGCCGAAGAATCGGCGCCGAGCAGAGGCGCCTACGAATCGGAATCCGGCTCGGTTGAAGCCGAACCCTCCTTCGAAAGCGCGCCGCCCGCAGTCGCGGCCCCCCTGGACAGCGCCAAGAGCGCGGCGGGGCACCGTGACATCGAACGCTCCGCCTACGTCACCCTCGGGACGAAGCCGGGCGAGGTGTCGGCCGCGGCGGCAAAGGTCTACGAAGCGGTGCACGCGGCCAACGGCGTCGTCCTCCACTCCAAGGTCCAGAGCGGCAGCCACGGGGCCACCGGCGCCTACTTCGACCTGCTGATCCCGAGCCGCAAGCTCGACGACACGCTGGCCGCCTTCTCGGGGATCGCCGAAGTGCGCGAGCGCCACGACGCGACCAACGACATCACCGCGCCGACCGTCGGCGCCGCCGAAGAACTGCGCGACTCGAACGCCTCGATCGAAGGCCTGCTGAAGGAGCTCGGGGCCACCGAAACCGAAGAGGAACGCGAATCGGTGGAAGCGCGGCTACGCGAAGAGCGCCGTCGCCACGCCGGGATCCGCGCCCGCCTCGACCACCTCGATAAGCGCGCCTCGATGTCGGAAGTGACGGTGCGGATCGTCACCGACCGCGGCGCCGGGGTGACGCCTCCGGGCAAGGACGATGGGAGCTGGGGCGTCGGCGACGCGCTCCACGACGCCGGCCACATCCTCACGATCGCCGCCGGCGTCGCCCTGATCGGCCTCGCGATCCTCGGTCCGATCGCGCTCATTCTCCTCGCCTTCTGGCTGGCGAACCGCTTCCGCGTCCGCCGCCTGCGCGAGCGCACCCTCGGCTGACCCGCCCCGCGCCTACCGTCCGAGCTTTTAGGCCATATATGGCCTAAAAGCTCGGACAGACCACATAGGGTGTCGGGATGGGTGAGGAGTTCAAGCCGGTGACGCCGCGTGCGGCCGCTTCGGTGGTCCTGATGCGGCGCGGCGGCAAGCACGGCGACCGGGAGCTCGAGGTGCTGCTGCTACAGCGCGACCCGAACGCCGCCTTCTTCCCCGGCGCCTGGGTCTTCCCCGGCGGCGCCTGCGATCCCGAGGACGGCGAGGGCCCCGACTCCTACCGCGCCTGCGCGAGGCGCGAGCTCCGGGAGGAGGCCGGGATCGAGCTGCCGGCCGACGAGGAGATGGTCCCCTTCTGCCGCTTCATCACCCCGGAGGCGATCCCGAAGCGTTTCGACGCCTGGTTCTTCCTCGCCCTCGCACCCGCCCACACGCCGCCGCAGATCGACGGATCGGAGATCGTCGACGCGTGCTGGTTCCGGCCCGCCGCGGCGCTCGCCGGCGTCGACGAGGGCGGGGTCGGCCTCGCCTTCCCGACCCGCATCCAGCTCGGCTGGCTCGCCGAACACGCCACCTCCGCCGACGCGCTGGAGGCCTACCGCGGGCGCTCGATCGAGCCGTTGATCCCGGAAGTCGTCACCGACGGCGAAGAGACCCGGGTCGTCCTCCCGGGCGTCGACTCCCAGAACATCACGAACCTGGTGCAGGAGTTCCGCCGGGCGGACTGACCGCGTCGGGGAACGGAGCCAGCCCTGCGTGCCAGGGGCCGGGCGGGTAGGTGTGGATGCCGCTCTCGTCCATCTCGCCCTGGATCCGCCGGAACAGCTGCCCGGCGTTTTTGAGCGCGAGTTTCAATTCTTCCTCGCTGCGCTCGCGCAGGTGCCAGAGGAACCAGAGCTGGCGGTCGTTGACGCCAAAGGAGATCTCCCCGGTCATCGTCGTCGTCCAGGCGAGGAAGCCGGGGCTGAAGAGCTCGCGCAGGTTGATCGGGTCGTAATCCTTCGGCACCGTCGCCCAGAAGCGTTTGTTGAAGTCGAGCGACTCGAACTCGACTTTGCGCGAGAAGCGTTGGGTGACGTGCTCGGCACCCTCGATCGACTCGACGTTGAAGGCGGGCACGACCTGGGCGAGGTCGGGCATGTGGGCCTTGGCGAGGATCGCCGTCGGCAGCACCGCCTTGTTGAAGAGGCTCCCGATTTCCCGTTCGTCGGCATCGCAGGAGGAGCCCCAGAAGCCTTCGACCAGTTGCCCGGTCAGCCGGTTCACCCCCCCGACGCAGAGCGCCACCGGCGCGTCTTTGGGGTTGATCCCGCCGACCTCCTCGTAGGTGACTTCGTGGCGTTCGCCGTAGCGGCGCACCAGCTCGGCCCAGTCCTGCGCTTCCTGCTTTGCACCCATCCGTTGATCCTAGGCGGGAAATCCGTCCGTCGCGCCGCCGAACGGCGCTAAGGTTCGCCGCATGCTGATCGAACCCTCGAGGGAGAATCAATGGCAATAGTCATCGTCATCGTCGTCGTAGTTCTGCTGCTGCTCGCGGTCTTCTATTACATCGCCAAGCGCAACGGCATCATTTCTTCCCGCAACCGCGTCGACGAGTCCTGGAGCGGTATCGACGTCCAGCTCAAGCGTCGCCACGATCTCGTGCCGAACCTGGTCGAGACCGTCAAGGGCTACGCCACGCACGAGCAGGCCGTGTTCACCAAAGTCACCGAGGCGCGCGCCGAGTCGATGTCGGCGAAGAGCGTCCAGGACACCGCCAGTGCGGAGACCAAGCTGACCGGGGCGCTGACCGACCTGCGTGCCGTCGCCGAGCAGTACCCGAACCTGAAGGCCACCGAAAACTTCCAGCAGCTGAGCCGGAACCTGTCGGAGCTCGAGGACGAAATCCAGGCCGCGCGTCGGATCTACAACTCCAACGTGCAGTCCTACAACACCGATATCCAGCAGTTCCCGGGCTCGATCATCGCGAACCAGGGCGGCTTCACCGCGCGTCAGTACTTCGAGATCGAAGACAAATCCGAGCGGGAACCGGTCGCCGTCAGCTTCGACAAATAGGACCAGGAGCGTCACTTCCCCATGACGACCGAGACCAAAGACGCAACGATGTGGATCTGCGAGAGCTGCGGATTCATCTACGACCCCGCGATCGGCGACCCCGACGGCGGCATCCCGCCGGGAACCGCCTTCGAGGACATCCCCGACACCTGGTTCTGCCCGGTCTGCGGCGCCCGCACGAGCGATTTCCGCCTGCTGGAGCCCGGCGAGGCTTAATCCAAAACTCGCCTGCTCACCGGCCGACCCACTAGGGTTTGGCCGGTGAGCCAGTTTGACGTTGACTGGGTGGTCGTCGGGAGCGGTTTCGGAGGCTCGGTCTCTGCCCTGCGGCTCGCCGAAAAGGGCTACTCCGTTCGGGTGCTCGAGTGCGGCAAGCGGTTCCGCGACGAGGACTTCCCGAAGTCGACCTGGGACCTCAAGCGCTACTTCTGGGCGCCGCGGATCGGGCTCAAGGGCATCTTCCGGCTGACCCAGTTCCGCGACGTCGCGGTGGTCAGCGGGTGCGGGGTCGGCGGCGGCAGCCTCGGCTACGCCAACACCCTCTACGTCCCCCCCACCGAGTTCTTCGAGGACCCGCAGTGGTCGGACCTCGAGAACTGGGAGCAGACCCTGGCGCCGCACTACGCCGAAGCCCAGCGGATGCTCGGCGTGGCGCAGGTCGCGCGCGACGACCCAGCCGACCAGCTGCTGCGCGAGCTGGGCGAGCACCTCGGCGTCGGCGACACCTACCAGAAGACCCCGGTCGGGGTCTACCAGGAGAACCCGGGGAAGACCGTCCCCGACCCCTTCTTCGGCGGCGAGGGGCCGGACCGGACCGGCTGCCTGCAGTGCGGCCGCTGCATGGTCGGCTGCCCACACGGCGCCAAGAACACGCTGGTGAAGAACTACCTCTGGCTGGCGGAGCGGCGCGGGGTGAAGATCGAGGCCGAACGGACCGTGACCGAGGTGCGCCCGCTCGGCGCCGCCGACGGCTCGGACGGCTACGCGGTCACCAGCGAGCGCTCCGGGATCATCCCCGGCCGCGGCAAGCGCACGATCAGGGCCCGCGGGGTCGTCTTCGCCGCCGGCCCGCTCGGCACCAACAAGCTGATGCAGCGCTGCCGGCTCGGCGGGGCGCTGCCGAAGATCTCCTCGCGCCTCGGCGAGCTGGTCCGCACCAACAGCGAGATGATCCTCGCGGTCACCGTCCCCGACGACTACCCCGAGGACCTCACCCGCCGCGTCGCGATCACCTCGTCGATCTACCCCGACGCCCACACCCACATCGAGACGGTCACCTACGGCCATGCCGGCGACTCGATGAACACGCTCTACACGCTGCTGGTCGGCGACGGGACCAAACTGACGCGGCCGCTGAAGCTGCTCGGCCAGATCGTCCGCCACCCCGGCAGGTTCGCCAAGGTGATGTGGCCGAAGGGCTGGTCGAGCCGCACGATCATCGTGCTGGTGATGCAGACGCTCGACAACGCGATCGCGTTGCGGCCGAAGGTGAAGCGCAACGGCGACGTGCGGCTGTCGACCGAACAGGATCCGGCCAAACCGAACCCGACCTTCATCCCGGTCGCCAACGAGGCGGCCGAGTGGCTGGCCGAGCGGACCGGCGGGATCGCCCAGTCGAGCATGTCGGAGGCGCTCTTCAACGTGCCGAACACCGCCCACATCCTCGGCGGCGCGGTGATCGGGCACTCACCCTCCGACGGGGTCGTCGATGCCCGCCAGCGGGTCTTCGGCTACGAGAACCTCTTGGTCTGCGACGGATCCGCGGTGCCGGCGAACGTCGGCGTCAACCCGTCGCTGACGATCACCGCCCTGGCCGAGCACGCGATGGCTGAGATCCCGCCGAAAGGCGAGACGGAGCCGCGCCGCCCGGTCGAGGCGACGCGGCCCGCGGCCTGACGACTAGGCCGCCGCGTACAGCTGGTTCACGTAGTCCCAATTGACGACGTTCCAGAAGGCGTCGAGGTATTCGGGACGTTTGTTCTGGTACTTCAGGTAGTAGGCGTGCTCCCAGACGTCGGCGCCGAGCAGCGGCGCCGAGCCGTCGGAGAGCGGCGTGTCCTGGTTCGGGGTCGAGACGACCGCGAGCCCGTTGGAGTCTTTGATCAGCCAGACCCAGCCGGAACCGAAGCGCGCGATGCCGGCTTTTTTGAACTCCTCCTTGAAGGCGTCGAAGGAACCGAAGGCGCTGGTGATTCCTTCGCCGATCGCACCGGTCGGCTCGCCGCCGCCGTTCGGGCTCATCATGTTCCAGAAGAGCGAGTGGTTGTAGTGGCCGCCGGCGTTGTTGCGGACCGGGCCCTGCTTGTCGCCGGGCAGGCTCGACAGGTTGGTGAGGACATCCTCGACCGAGCGACTGGCCCACTCGGTGCCATCGAGCGCCGCGTTCGCTTTGTCGACGTAGGCCTGGTGGTGTTTGTCGTGGTGCACACGCATCGTCGCCTCGTCGATGTGTGGCTCGAGCGCGTCATACGCGTAGGGCAGATCAGGTACCTCGAAAGCCATCAGCTTCACCTCTTTTGTCCGTTCTATGGAGTCCCCAGGAGCCTATCCACCAGCGGATGGCACCGCTTCTGGATTGCCGCCCGTCCATTCGATGAAGCGGTACCAGGAGGGCTTGGCTTCGTAATGGGAGTTGAGCAGGCCGGCGGAGCCGCAGAAGGAGCAGGTGCCGCCTTCGTCGGTCCAGGTGAACCACCAGACGCCTTCGACCTTCCAGCGGACGCGGTTGTCGGAGAGCAGTTCGAGGGCGGTGTAGAGCTGGTTCGCCTGCCCCTGAAGGCCCCGCTGGTACCGGGTCGGGCCGCTCTCGGACCCCCAGCCGAGCTCGGTGATGTAGATCGGCGTCCGCGCGTCGCCGGCGTTCCGCATGACGCGGCGGAAGTTGTTCAGCTCGGGGCCCATCGCCTCGGCGCGGGCGACGTACGGGTGCAGGGCGACGCCGTCGAAATAGGGCTTCACGTCGCCGGCCGCGTAGACGCGCTTGAGGTAGTCGCCCGAGGCGATGTTGGGCGGGATCTGCAGCGGCCGGCCGAAGAGCCCGCCGATCAGCACCTTCGATTCGGGATCGACGTCGTGCAGGGTGCGCCCCGAGATGCGGATCAACGTCGCGTATTCGTCCGGGTCGAGGGGCGCGGCGGCCTGGGTGACGATGTTCTCCTCGTTCCAGATCTCCCAGTGGGTGATCGGCAGGTAATCGAGTTTGGTGTGGTCTTCCCAGAATTCGCCGTCGGGCCCATAGCGCTCGGCCGCTTCGCGGAGGAATCGCTGCCACGCCCACCGCTGCCACGAGGTCTTGGTCGGCATCCGCGTAGTTTCCGAGGCGATCCATTCGGGCGAGCCCCAGACGAACGGCATGATCCGGATGTCGTCTTCGGCCGCCAGTTCGATCTCCTTGTCGTAGAGCGACCAGTCCGGCTTCACCACCAGCGGGCTTTTCGACTCGATCCCGTACCAGAAGAACGGCAGACGGACGCTGTCGACGCCGGCTTCCCGCATCAGTTCGAAGTCCTTGTGGCCGAGCCCGTTCTGCGGCGAGAGGCCGACGAACCCCGGCGGCAGATAGGCGCCGGCGCTCGCGGGCACCGCGAACAATGCCGCCGCCACGACCGCCACCAAGAGCCTTATCCGCCGCATCCGTATCGCCTTCAACCCCGCCTGCCCCCAAAGTAGCGCCGGCGTCGGGCAGCCACGCCGCGCCGCGCCCCCGCCCTCTGCCACAATCCGCTCCTCTCGGGGCGTGGCGCAGCCTGGTAGCGCGCACCGTTCGGGTCGGTGAGGTCCCCGGTTCAAATCCGGGCGCCCCGATGAGCCGCCGTCGGAAACGACAGCACTGAGGCCGCCTCCGCGGCGATATCACTTCAGGCGTGCCGGAGCTCCCCCTGCAGACGTTCAGAGCCCCGGACGGCGTCGAGCTCTCCTACCTCGAGCTCGGCGAGGGCCGGCCCTTCGTCCTCATGCACGCCTTCCTGGCCACTGCGCACGGGGCGTGGGTGCGGACCGGCATCGCCGCGCGGATCGCCGCCTCCGGTCGGCGGGTGATCATGCCCGACCTGCGGGGACACGGGGGGAGCGCTCCGACCGACCCTGGCGCCTACCGGCGAGACGTCCTCGCCGACGACGGCTTCGCCCTGCTCGACCACCTCGGCGTCGCCGACTACGACCTCGGCGGGTATTCGCTGGGGAGCGTCACCGTGACCCGGATGCTGGTCCGCGGCGCCCGTCCGGGTCGGGCGATGATCGGCGGCAGCGGCCTCGAGCCGATCATCCACTGGGTCGGGCGAGGTGGCCTCTACCGGCACCTACTGGCCGCGCCGGAGTCGGCGGAGCCCGGTTCCCACGAGGATCGCACCAACGCCTACCTCGACCGCATCGGCGCGGACCGGGTCGCCCTCGGCCGCATCCTGGACACCTTCGTCAACACGCCGGTGGAGGACCTGGGGACGATCGAGGTGCCGGTGCTGTTGCTCTTCGGCGACGAAGAGGACGAGACCCGTGGGTCGGTCGAGGAGCTCGCCGCGGCGATCCCACGGGCGACGGTCCGCATCGTCCCGGGCGACCACGGCGGTGCCCCCCGCTCCCCCGAGTTCGTCGACGCCTTGATCGAGTTCCTCGGCTCGACCGCCTAGTCCGAGCGGCAGACCGCGGGGCGCCTTGACTAGGGTGCCGCGCGTGGCAAGCGAGATCGCCTTCGAGGCGCACGAGGTCGACCTGCACGGGCATCAGTCGATCTACCGGGAGGCGGGCAGCGGGCCGAACCTGGTGCTGATCCACGGGATGATCAATTCCTCGCGGCACTGGCGCGAGGTGGCCGAGCGGCTGGCCGACTCCTATCGGGTGATCGCGCCGGACCTGATCGGCCACGGCGACTCGGCGACGCCGCGGGGCGATTATTCGCTCGGCGCCCACGCGGCGAGCATCCGGGACCTGCTGGCGACGATCGGGGTCGAACGGGCGACGATCGTCGGGCACTCGCTCGGCGGCGGGGTCGCGATGCAGTTCTTCTACCAATTCCCGCAGCGGACGGAGCGGCTGGCCCTGATCTCCAGCGGCGGGCTCGGGGACGAGGTAAGCCCGCTGCTGCGGGCGGCGGCGCTGCCCGGAAGCGGCGCGGTGATGCGCCTGGCGACGCGACCGCGGCTGGTCGGCGGCCTCGCCGGCGCCGGGGCCAGGCTGCGCCGCCAGGGCAACCCGGCTGGGGTCTACCTCCAGTCGGTGGCGCGGGCGCTCGGCCCGCTGCAGGACGAGGGGTCGCGACGGGCTTTCGTCGAGACCCTGCGCGCGGTAATCGACGCTCGCGGCCAGCGGGTCAGCGCCCGCGATCGCCTCTACCTGCTCGGCCAGATGCCGACCTTGATCGCCTGGGGCGAGCGCGACCGCACGATCCCGGTCGAGCACGGCCGGCGCGCCGCCGCGGCGATCCCCAACTGTCGCTTCGAGACGATCCCCGGCGCCGCCCACTTCCCCAACCTGGAAGCGCCCGAGGCGACGGCGGAGATCCTGCGCGTCTGGCTCGACACCACCGAGCCGTTCCTGATCGACGACTCGAACTGGGGCGCGTCGATCGCCGGCCGCGAGGCCGCCTGACCCGTCGACGCCCGGCTATTCGACCTTTTCGATCGCCGTTTCGACTTCTTTCAGCGTCGGATTTTCCTGCAGCGTTTCGCTGCCCTTCGGGCCCTCGATCACCATCGCGATGCCGTAGCGGATGCCCAGCTTGGAACCGAGTTCCTGTTGGGCTTCGAGGCTCGTGGTCATCGGGCTGCCCAGTTCGCGGCCGTCGTCGAATGCTTCCTGCCATTCGGCGGCTTCGAGTTCCTCGACGCCCCCGGCGACCGAGTCGAGGAAGTTTTCGCGCAGGCCGGAGCGTTTGTTTTCGGCTTCGGTGACGCCGAAGCGGTCGGCTTCCTTCTGGTTGACGTAGAAGAGGAAGGCGTACTGCCAGCCGTAGCCCTGTTCGGCGGCGGCTTCGGTGCCGTAGAAGCCGTACTCGATGTCGTTTTCGGAGTTCGAGTAGTGGCGGTAGAGGAACTTGGCCTTGCCCGGGCGGGCGTACTTTTCGGTCAATTCCGGGATCGTCGTGAGGAAGCCTTCGCGGCAGAGGGAGCTCTGCTCGTCGCCGAAGATCTGGACCGTCACCGGGGCGTTTTCGGAGCCCAGGCGAGCGCCTTCCTGCGGCACGCCGCCGAAGAGCTGCTGCGCTTCGCCGATCCCTTCGATGTGGACGACGTTCTTGTTCGGCTTCTGCGTCGCGATGTTGACGATGCCGTAGCCGAGCACCAGCAGGGCGACGAAGCCGATCAGGATCACCCAGCCGCGACCGCGCTTCGGCAACGGTCGCTCGAGGACTTCGGGGCGCTCGGGATCCTGGGTGGCGGGGCTCACCGTCCCATTATCGCGACCGGGCACCTCCGGCACTCGCGTCCCGCGCCGCCCCCCGTTGACAGCGACCGACCGCAGGAGTAGGAAAGGGGTTACCCACTTTTCCCCGACCCTGGAGGTCTTGATGGCCAATCACCTGACGCCGAGCGAGCTCGCCGACCAGCTGCGGATGGATCAGCAGGAGGTGATCGGGAGGTGCGTCGAGATGGGCGTCCCGATCCACCACGGCCGGATTGACCGAAATCTGTTCGAAACCTCTCTGCGGACGGGGGGCTCCGGGGCCGACGAGACGACGAATTTGCGCGCCGAGGGCCCGCGCCAATAGACTCCGCCGCGATGGAGGGGAGGGGGACCCAGTCGAGGACGCTTGCGGACCTGTTGCCGCGCTCTGCCGAGCTCTATGGCTCGCACCCGGCCGTGCGCTACAAGGAGGGTGACGCCTGGGTCGACCGCAGCTTCCAGGAGGTTCTCGACATCGCCACGCCGCTGGCCCGGGGACTGATCGCCCTCGGGGTCGAGAAGGGCGACCGGGTCTCGATCCTCGGCAACACGCGACCCGAGTGGACCTACTTCGACTACGCGGTGCTGATGACCGGCGCCACCGTGGTCCCGATCTACCAGACGAACTCGCCCGAAGAGTGCGCCTACGTCCTCGAGAACTCCGACGCCAAGATCGTCATCGTCGAGAACGACGAGCAGCTGGCCAAGGTGCGCGCGGTCCGCTCCGGCCTGCCGCGGCTCGAGCAGGTCGTGATGATGATCGGCGACGCCGATGACGTGCTCTCCGCCGAGGAGCTGGGCGCGAAAGGTGCCGCGGTCGACGCGGAGGTCCTGCAGCAGCGGATCGACGCGGTCACCCCGGCCGACATCTGCACCTTCATCTACACCTCCGGCACGACCGGGCCGCCGAAGGGCTGCATCATCAGCCACGGCAACTACCGCGCGATGCTCGACATGGTGAACGGGACGAGCGTCATCGAGGGCGGCGACATCACCTACCTCTACCTGCCCCTCGCCCACTCCTTCGCGTTGCTGATCCAGCTCGGCAGCTTCGACCTCGGCGCGACGATCGCCTACTGGGAGGGCGATCCGAACAAGATCGTGCCGAACCTGGCCGAACTGAAACCGACCTACTTCCCCTCGGTGCCGCGCATCTTCGAGAAGATCTATACCGCCGCCAACAGCGGCATGGAGAAACAGGGCGGCGCGAAAAAGGCGATCTTCGACTGGTCGATCAAGACCGGCAAGAAGATGCGCGAGACCGAACGCGCGGGTCGCAAGCCGGGTTGGCTGCTGCAGCGCCAGTACGACTTCGCCGACAAGAAAGTGCTCTCCAAAATCCGCGGCCTGTTCGGCGGCAACCTGCGCCTGGCGATCTCCGGCGCGGCGCCGATCAACCCGGACATCCTGCGCTTCTTCGACGCCGCCGGCGTCCTCGTGGTCGAGGGCTGGGGGATGACCGAGACCTCGACCGGCGCCACCGTCGCCGCCTCCGACGACTTCAAGTTCGGCACGATCGGCAAGCCCTTCCCGGGCTGCGAGGTGAAGATCGCCGAGGACGGCGAGATCCTCGTCCAGGGCCCGAACGTCTTCCAGGGCTACCACAAGAACCCCGAGGCGACGGCGGAGACGATCGTCGACGGCTGGCTCCACACCGGGGACATCGGCGAGATCGACTCGGAGGGCTTCGTCAAGATCACCGGCCGCAAAAAGGACATCATCATCACCGCGGGCGGCAAGAACATCACCCCGGCGAACCTCGAGGCGGAGATCCGCCAGCACCAGCTCGTCTCCCAGTGCGTCGTCGTCGGCGATCGCCGCCCCTACCTGGTGGCCCTCGTCACCCTGGATCCCGAAGAAGCCGTCGCCTACGCCAAGGACCACGGCCTCCCCGAGGACCCGGCCCAACTGGCCGCGAGCCCTGAGATCCGCAAAGTCGTCGAAGACCACGTCGAGCAGATCAACCAGAAATTCGCCCGCGTCGAGCAGGTGAAGAAGGTCGCCATCCTTCCCCGCGACCTCACCCAGGAAGACGGCGAGCTGACGCCGACCCTGAAGGTCAAACGGGCCGTCGTGACCCAGAAGCACGAGCAGGAGATCGAGGAGCTCTACGCGGCCTAGAGCTGTTCTTTATGGCGCCGTGGGCGCCATAAAGAACAGCTAGCTCGCCTGGCCGCTCTGGCGGAGCAGGACCGAGGTGGTCTGCTCGAGCACCCGGCGCCAGGCGGAGGTCTGGCCTGGCTCCTCCTCCTCGGCCGCCTCGACGACGCGGCGGAGGCGGCGCTCGGAGATCTCGAGGCCGTGTTTGGCGGCGACCTCGGCGTAGCGGTCATAGTCCTGGGCGAGGAGCGCGGTGACCGATTCGAAGCCGTGGCGGGCGATGTCCAGGCGGTGGCCGTAGTCCATGATCGGCGTGCCGAACATCAGCTCGTCGGTCGCCTCCGGCTCCAGCAGGAGGATGTCCACGCCGGGGTATTTCTCCTGCCACTGCTCGACCGCCTGGTGGAGGCGCGCGTGGGCGATCAGGCGGAAGACCTGGTTGCCGATCGCCGGCATCCCCATGTCGGAGACGCGCCGGACCTTGGTGCCGAACATCGTCGGGATCGTCTTCTCGAAATCGTTGACGTACGGGACCAGCGGGTTGACGACGACGATGAATTTCGCCCCCGCCTCGACCGCGATATCCACGTTGGTGGTCGAGCGGATCCCGCCATCGACCAGCTGGCGTCCCTTCATCTCGATCGGCTTGTAGACGATCGGCAGCGCGGTGGAGCACTCGACCGCCTTGGAGATCGGCACGTCGCGCCACTCCTCGGAGCCGAAGACGATCCGCTCGCAGGTATCGAGGTCGGTCGCGGTCAGGTAGAGCTCCGGATCGATCACGCGGAAGTCATTGGAGCGGCCACCGTCGCTGAGCACGTCGCCCACGTAGTCGCCGATGCCGCTGCCGTCGTAGAGGCCGGTCGGCAGGTTCTCGGCCAGCGCGATCCCGAGATCGATCGCCGAGAGGTCCTTGATCCGCAGCAGCGCCCGCGCCGCCTCGACCCCGCGAAGGGGCAGTTCCAGACCTTTCTTGAGAAAGCCCATGTAGTTGGGCGAGAGCATCCTCCCGAGCTCGAGGTCCTCGAGCTCGGAGTCGACCTGGGTGTTGATCACCTGCATCATCTCGTCGGGGGTGATGCCGTTGGCCAGCATCGACGCGACGAAGGATCCGGCGCTGGTCCCGACGTAGACGTCGAAGTTGTTCACGGTGCTGTTGACCGCCAGCAGGTCGAGCGCCCGCAGCGCGCCGATCTCGTAGACGCCGCCGGTGAAACCGCCCCCGCCGAGGACCAAAGCCGTCTTCGAGGGCTTTTTGCGACGGCGCGATTTACGCCGCGGTTTCGATTCGATGTCGACGACTTTCCCCATGCCTGAGACAGAAGTATCCCCGATCAGCCCGGACGTGCCGCTACCTTCCGTGTCCTCGGTGTTGGTAGGGACGATGAGAAAGTCATGGATTGCGGCGCTCGCGGGCTGCTTTGCGCTGCTGCTCGCCCTTGCCGGACCTGCCGCCGCGGCCACTCCGTGCAACCAGATGAAAGCCTGGCTGACCGCCGGAGGCGGCTCCCAGAGCGGCCTGCAGGTCGTCGACACCGAAACCGGCGAAGTCGTCTGCGCGGCGGGCGCCGAACAGATGCTGCCGCTCGCCTCGAACACGAAGCTCTTCACCACGGCGACGGCGCTCAGCAAACTCGGGCCCTCCTCGACGATCCCGACCAAGGTGCTCACCGACGGCACGATCGACTCCAGCGGAGTCCTCCACGGCAGCCTCTATCTCCAAGGTGGCGGCGATCCGGCCCTCGGCACGCCCGCCTTCTACGACAGCTACCTGGCGGGCCTCGGGACCAACATCTTCGCCCTCGTCCCGCAGCTGAAGCGGGCCGGGATCAAACAGGTCACCGGCCGCCTCTACGGCGACGACACGATCTTCGACCGCAAACGCGGCGTCGCCGACTCGGGCTACGCGACCTCGATCTACATCGGCCCGCTCTCCGGCCTCGACTTCAACTCGGGCTTCGCCGGCAACACCAGCTCCAGCCATTTCTCCTCCGACCCGGCGAAGCTGGCGACGCAGACGCTCGCCACCAGCATGCGCAACTCGGGGATCCGCGTCAGCCCGACGATCGCCCTCGGCAAGACCCCTTCCGACGCCAAATCGGTCGCCGTGGTCCGCTCGCCGACGGTCTCGGAGATCGTCAACACCACCGACGTCTACTCCGACAACTTCTTCGCCGAGATGCTGGAGAAGCTCCTCGGCGCCCGCTTCGGCGGCGCCGGGACCACCGCCGCCGGGACCCACGTGGTCGAGGAATACGCCCAGGCCCTGGGCTCCGACATCCAGCAGGCCGACGGCTCCGGCCTCACCCACTCGAACCTCGCCTCGGCCGAGGACGTGGTGAACCTCCTCCTCGGCGTCCAAAAGAGCGCGATCGGCGAAGAATTCATCCAGGACCTCGCCCTCTCGGGCAAGGAAGGAACGACCGCCGGCCGCATGAAGGGCACCGCCGCCTACGGCCGCTGCCGCCTCAAGACCGGCACCCTCACTGGAGTCTCCAACCTCTCCGGCTACTGCTTCAACACCAGCGGCAAGATCATGGCCTTCTCCACCCTGATGGGCAGCGTCGGCAGCACCTCGACGGCGCACTACTACCAGGACAAGATCGCGGGCGCGGTGGCCGGGTACTGAGGCGGGGGCCCGAGGCAAGGGACGCAAGCCGAGACGGCCGGGGGTCCGGGAGGAGTGGTGTCTCTCGCCAAGGTACGACAGATGCGTCACCGGAGGGACACGCCTCCGTGACGAGACTCGCAAGTCGTGACGGAGAGCGTGGGAAGTCCACGCTTCCGTGCGTGTTGGACAACACCGACTTACGCGCTGTCGACTTTGACCACACCAGGGTGTGGTCAAAGTCGACTACGCGTTTCCGGGCCCTCTTCCGCCCGCAGCCGTGCCGGCAATCACGCGGACCCCTCCCAGGCCGCAGCTAGGACTGCCGCGACCCCTCGGCAGAATCAGAATCGGAGTCGTCCGACTCCACCACAATCTCCCCCGAAAGAACCCCCCGCAGCCCCGCTTCGTCGAGCACCGTAGTGCCGTATTTCTCGGCTTTGGCAAGCTTCGACCCCGGGTTCTCCCCTGCCACCACGAAGTCGGTTTTTTTGGATACCGAGTTGACGACTTTGCCGCCCGCGTTC
The DNA here is from genome assembly GCA_965200635.1 of Solirubrobacterales bacterium. Lineage (GTDB taxonomy): Bacteria > Actinomycetota > Thermoleophilia > Solirubrobacterales > 70-9 > VAYN01. The sequence goes on from OZ241364.1 coordinate 448,268, forward strand.
TTCACCAGGGCGGCGGCCTCCTCGCGGGTCAGCTCCGGCAGGGTGCCGGTGAGGACGACGGTCTTGCCTTCCAGCGGGCCGCCGGTGGTGCGCTGTTCGGAGGGGTCGGCCTCCAGGCGCAGGCCTTTTTCGCGAAGCTTCTCGACCAGCGCCCAGGTGGCGTCGTCCTGGATCGACTCGGTTATCTGCTCGGCCATGATCGGCCCGACGCCCTCGACCTCCTCGATCGCCTCGGGGTCGGCCTCGTGCAGCTTGTCGATCGAGCCGAAGTGGTCGGCCAGGGCCTCCGCGGTGACGTAGCCGACGCCCGGCAGCCCGAGCGCGTAGAGCACCCGTTTGAAGGGCCGCGCGCGGGAGGCGTCGATCGAGGCGACGAGGTTGCGCGCCGAGGTCTCGCCGAAGCGCTCCAGCTCGACCAGCCGCTCCTCGGTGATGTCGTAGATGTCGGCGACGTCGACGATCAGCCCCTGGTCGAGGAAGACCGATGCCTGCTTTTCCCCCAGCCCCTCGATGTCCATCGCGCCCTTGGAGACGAAGTGTTTGACGCTCTGCCAGGACTGACCTGGACAGCCCCCGCGGTTCGGGCAGATCGTCCAGACCGACCCCTCCCGCTTTTCGGTCGGCGTGTCGCAGGCCGGGCACTTCTTCGGCGGCTTCGGCTTGCGGGCGCTCTTGTTCTTGCGCGGCAGTTTCGGCGAGACGACCTGCGGGATCACGTCGCCAGCCCGCATCACCACCACCTCGTCGCCGTCGCGGACGTCCTTGCGGGCGAGGTCCTCCTCGTTGTGGAGGGTCGCGGTCGAGACGGTGACCCCGCCGACGTGGACCGGCTCGAGCATCGCGAACGGCACCAGGTGCCCCGTCCGCCCCACGTTCCAGACCACCTTCTTCATCGTCGTGGTCGCCGTCGTCGGCGGGAACTTCCAGGCGATCGCCCAGCGTGGCTCACGCCCGACCACGCCGAGCTCGCGCCAGAGCGCCTTCTCGTCGACCTTGACCACGACGCCGTCGATCTCGTAGTCGAGGTCCTCCCGCCGATCCTCCCACCAGTGGCAGCGCTTCACCACGCCCTCCACGCCCTGGTGGTGATCGGTGTCGGGATTGACCTTGAAGCCCTGCTCCCGCAGCCATTCGACCTCGTCCATGTGGGTCGGCAGGTCGAGCCCTTTGACCGCGCCGATGCCGTAGATCCAGGTCGAGAGCGGCCGTTCGGCGGCCAGCTTCGGGTCGAGCTGGCGGATCGAGCCCGCCGCCGAGTTGCGCGGGTTGGCGAAGGTCGGTTCCTCGCGTTCGGCGCGGCGCTCGTTCAGTGCTTTGAAGGCGGCGATCGGCAGGTAGGCCTCGCCGCGCACTTCGATCAGCTCCGGACCGCCCTCGATCCGCAGCGGCACCGACCCGATCGTCTTGATGTTCTGCGTCACGTCCTCGCCGATCCGTCCGTCGCCGCGGGTCGCGCCGCGCACCAGCACGCCGTTCTCGTAGGTCAGCGTGATCGCCAGTCCGTCGATCTTCGGCTCGGTCGTGTAGCTGAACTGCGACGCGGTGATGTCGAGACGCTTCAGGTAGTTCGCCAGCCGGGTCTCCCAGGCCCGCAGCTCCTCCTCGTTGCGGGCGTTCGCCAGCGAGAGCATCGGCTCGTGATGGGTGACCGGCTCGAAGCGCTCGAGCGGCGGCGCGCCGACCCGCTGCGTCGGCGAGTCCGGCGTCTGCAGGGACGGGAACTCGCGCTCTAGATCGCGCAGCTCGTTCAGCAGCTCGTCGTAGACGTCGTCGCCGACCTCCGGTTCGTCGAGCACGTAGTAGAGGCGGTTGTGGCGATCGAGCTCGGCGCGCAGCTCGGCGGCCCGCGACGCGACGTCGGCCGGGACCTCCCCACCCTGCGGCGCGTCGGCGCTCATGCGGTCGGCGCCGAGGTTCCGAGCATCTCCTTGAGGCCCCAGCCACGCAGCCGCTCCAGCCCCCCGTGGTCGGTGAGGTCGAAGTGGATCGGCGTCACCGCGACCCGCCCCGCCGCCACCGCGGAGAGGTCGGTCCCCTCGGCCTCCTCGTAACCCGGTTTCCAGCCGTAGATCTCATAACGCTTGCGGCCCTTGGAGTCGGCGTCCTCGAGCAGCCTCAGCTCGTCGTTGTAGATCCGTTTGCCCAGCTTCGTCACCTCCACCCCGGTCACCTCGACTCCGGGGAAGTTGACGTTGATCAGGGTCGCCTCGGGCATCTCGTGGCTACGTACCCGCTCGACCAGCCGCGCGGCGAAATCGGCGGAGAAGTCGAAGTCGAAGTGCGCGCCGCCGTAGTCGAGGCTGCCCCCGGCGGTCTGCTGGGAGAAGGCGAGGGCAGGGATGCCGAGGATGATCCCCTCGAGCGCCGCCGCGACCGTGCCCGAGTAGGTGATGTCGTCGCCGAGGTTGGCGCCGTGGTTGATCCCGGAGACGATCAGGTCGGGTCGCGGGCCCCCCAGGCCGAGCTCGGCGAAGCGGACGCAGTCGACCGGCGTGCCATCGGTCGCGTAGCCGACCGTGCCGTCTTCGAAGGCCACCTCCTCGACCGAGAGCGGCGAGCGGGTGGTGATGCTGCGGGCGGTCGCGCTGCGGTTGGAGTCGGGGGCGATCGTGACGACCTCGAGGCCGTCCATGGCGACCAGCGCCCGCCGCAACTGCTGCAGCCCGGAGGCGGCGATCCCGTCGTCGTTGGTGAGGAGGACGCGCATCGCCCCGATTCTAGTGTCGTGCCGGATAACGTCCGGCGTGGTGACGACCGTCCGGCTGGACATCGAATACAACGGCGCGGGCTTCCGCGGCTGGGCCCGCCAGCCCGGACAGCGGACCGTGCAAGGCGTGCTGGAGGCGGCCCTGGCGACGGTCCTGCGCGAAAAAGTCGCACTGACGGTCGCGGGCCGCACCGACACCGGCGTCCATGCCCTCGGACAGGTGGCGAGCTTCGAGACCGAGGCGGACCTGCCGCCCGACCTGGCCCGCAACCTGAACGGCCTCGGTCCCGAGGACGTGGCCGTCAGCCGCGCCGAGATCGTCGCCGACGGCTTCAACGCCCGCTTCGACGCCCGCTCGCGCTCCTACCTCTACCGGGTGTCGCCGCGCGGGGCGCCGAGCCCCTTCGAGCGTGGCCGCGCCCTCTGGTGGCCCCACCGGATCGACCGCGAGGGGCTCGACGCCTGCGCCGCGGCCCTCCTCGGAACCCATGACTTCACCGCCTTCACCCCGACCCAGACCGACCACGTCCGCTTCGAGCGCGACGTCTTCGTCGCGAGCTGGCGCGAGGAGGGCGAGATCCTCGCCTTCCGCGTCACGGCCGACGCGTTCATGCGGAACATGGTCCGGGCCCTGGTCGGGACGATGCTCGAAGTGGCCTCGGCGCGACGCACGGCCGAGAGCTTCGCCGCCCTGCTGGAGGGCGCACCGCGCTCAGAGGGCGGCGATACGGCCCCGCCCCACGGCCTCTACCTGGAGAGCGTCAGCTACGACGCCGAGCCCTAGACGAGCTCGAGGAAGACCATTTCGGTCGAGTCCGAGCGACGCGGACCGAGCTTGACGATGCGGGTGTAGCCGCCGGGGCGCTCCGAGTATCGGGGCGCCACCTCGTCGAACAGCTTGTGGACGATGAACTTGTCGTTGTGCAGCGCCGCCAGGGCCTGACGACGAGCGTGCAGGTCGCCTCGTTTGGCGAGCGTGATCAGCTTCTCGACATCGGGCTTGACCGCCTTAGCCTTGGCCTGGCTGGTTTCGATCCGCTCGTGCTCGATCAGCTGCTTGGACAGGTTCGAGAGCAGCGCTTTCCGTTCCGCGGAGTCACGACTCAGCTTGTTGCGCTTCTTGTTGTGACGCACCGTTTCTCCTCTGCTGCTCTCGTACCGACCTGGATTACTTCGGACTAGTCCTGCTGGAGATCGAGGCCGCGGGCGTGCAGCGTCTCGATCACTTCCTCGATCGACTTCGAGCCGAAGTTCGGAATCGCGTTCAGTTCCGCGCGCGACTTGCGCACGAGATCGCCGACCGTCTGCACGCCGGCGCGCTTCAGGCAGTTGTAGCTGCGCACGCCGAGTTCGAGCTCCTCGATCAGGATCTCGTCGAGGCCGTTGTTGGCGGCACCGTCGCCTGCCGCGCCGTTGGAGGCGAGGCCGTCGACCGGCAGGGCCGCGACCGGTTCACGCGCGGTCAGTTCCTCGACCCGGTCGGCGTCGGTGAAGATCGCCAGGCTCTTGATCAGGATCTCGGAGGCCTCGCGCAGCGCGGCACCGGGCTCGATCGAGCCGTCAGTCTCGAGGTCGAGCTCGAGTTTGTCGAAGTCGGTCCGCTGCCCGACGCGGGCGCCGGAGACGGCGTAGGACGCGCGGCGGATCGGCGAGAAGATCGAGTCGATCGGGATCACGCCGATCGGCTGCTCGTCCGACTTGTTCTCTTCGGCGGGCGAGTAGCCGCGACCGCGACCGATGGTCAGGTAGACCTCGAGTTTGGTTTTTTTCTCAAGCGTCGCGATCGGCGCCTCGGGGTTGAGGATCTCGACGCCGGAGGGCAGGTCGATGTCCTTGGCCTTGATCTCGCCGGGGCCGGTCGCCACCAGCGGCGCCTCGACCTCATCGGCGTCGGTGTGCATACGGACGACGAGGTCCTTCAGGTTCAGGACGATGTCGGTGACGTCCTCTTTGACGCCGGGGACGGTCGAGAACTCGTGCGAGACCCCCTCGATGCGGACGCTCGTGATCGCGGCGCCACCCAGGGAGGAGAGCAGCACGCGACGGAGGCTGTTGCCGAAGGTGTAGCCGAAGCCCTTGTCGAGCGGCTCGATGGTGAAGTTGCCGCGTCGGTCGTCGACTTTCTCGGCGGTGATACGGGGGACCTGGAAATCAGTGGTCATGAGTTCCTTACGTTGCTTCTTTTCTGAATTGCGCTTCTGGCCCGGACTACTACTTGGAGTACAGCTCGACGATCAGCTGCTCCTGGACCGGCGCCGAGATCTCGGAGCGCTCGGGGTAGCGAAGGACCTTGGCGGTCAGGGCGTCATGGTCGGCCTGTAGCCAGGCCGGCACGGTCGAGACCAGTTCCGTCGCGCGGCGGACCGTGTCCGTCGCGCCGGAGTCGGCTTTGATCGAGATGATGTCTTCGGGACGCACCTGGTACGAAGGGATGTCGACACGGCGGCCGTTGATCAGCCAGTGGCCGTGGTTGATCAGCTGCCGGGCCTGGCGGCGCGAGGCGGCGAAGCCGAGGCGCACCAGCACGTTGTCGAAACGGGACTCGAGCAGCCGCAGAAGGTTCTCGCCGGTGACGCCGTCCTGGCGGGAGGCGTGTTCGTAGTAGGCGCGGAACTGTTTCTCCAGCACCTGGTAATAGCGGCGGGTCTTCTGCTTCTCGCGCAGCTGCAGGCGGTACTCGCTCTGGCGCAGACGGCCGCGACCGTGGTCGCCGGGCGGGTAGGAGCGACGCTCGACACCGCACTTGTCGGTGAAGCAGCGCTCACCCTTGAGGAAGAGTTTCTGACCCTCGCGCCGGCACTGCTTGCACTGAGGGGAAGTGTCGCGGGCCACTAGACGCGCCTCCGCTTCTTCGGTCGGCAGCCATTGTGGGCCTGCGGGCTCACGTCCTTCACGGTGGTGACGTCGAGGCCGGCGGCCTGCAGCGAGCGGATCGCGGTCTCCCGGCCGGAGCCGGCGCCCTTGGCGAAGACCTCGACCTTTTCGAGGCCGTGTTCCATGCCTTTTTTGGCGGCGGCGTCAGCGGTCACCTGTGCGGCGAACGGAGTCGACTTACGCGACCCTTTGAAGCCGACGGAACCGGCCGACTCCCACGCGAGGACGTTGCCGTCGGGGTCGGTCAGCGTCACGATCGTGTTGTTGAAGGAAGTCTTGATGTGCGCCTGGCCGTACGAGATGTTCTTTTTGACGCGACGACCTTTGCGCCCTTTGGAGCCTTTTTTCTCCGCCACTCTTCTCTCCTACCTGGGTTTCTTCTTGCCCGCGATGCTCAACCGCCGTGGGCCCTTGCGTCCGCGCGCGTTCGTCTTCGTGCGCTGACCCCGGACCGGCAGGCCGCGCCGATGGCGCAGACCGCGGTAGGAGCCGATCTCCATCAACCGTTTGACGTTCTGCGAGCGTTCGCGCCGGAGGTCACCCTCGACGTCACGGCCCTCGACCGCGTCGCGCAGTTTGATGGTCTCGTCCTCGGTCAGGTCTTTGCCCTGGATACCGGGGTCGATCCCCGTCTCCTCGAGGATCCGGAGAGCGGTCGAATGACCGATCCCGAAGATGTAGGTGAGCCCGATCTCGATCCGCTTGCCGTCGGGGATGTTTACACCAGCGATACGTGCCATTGCCCTAGCCCTGACGTTGCTTGTGTCGCGGGTTTGAGCAGATGACGAGGACCGCACCATTTCGGCGGATGACCTTGCACTTCTCGCACATCGGCTTGACGGACGCTCGAACCTTCATTGCTCCGGTTTCCTCTCGAATACAGGATCCCTCCACGTCCCATGAGTCGGACGGCAGGGTACGACGCGACCCACTGGGCCGACGTAGAAAGATAGCAGGGACGGAAAACCAGGCGCGACCGCCCCGCGAGAGCTGCCGTGGCAGGATTTGATCCATGCCAAAGCGACCTGCACAGGATACCTACACGGCCGTCGATGCTTTCGTCGAGGCGACGCTCTTCGCCGCGGTCGACGAGGGGCTCGAGGGCGCCCTCGCGGCCACCACGGCCGCGGGCATGCCGGAGATCCAGGTCTCCCCTCCCCAGGGACGGCTCCTCGAGATCCTCTGCCGCACCCTCGATGCCCGACGGATCCTCGAGTTCGGCACCCTCGGCGGCTACTCGACCATCGCGATGGCCCGCACCCTCCCGCCCGACGGCCTGCTCACCACGCTCGAGTTCGACCCCGACCGCGCCGAGGTCGCCTGGGAGAACATCGAAGCCGCCGGCCTCGCCGACATGGTCGACCTCCGCATCGGGGCCGCCCTCGAGACCCTCCCCCTCCTCGCCTCCGAAGGTGCCGGCAACTTCGACTTCGTCTTCATCGACGCCGACAAGATCAACACCCCCGCCTACTTCGCCTGGGCTCTCGACCACACCCGCCCCGGCGGCCTGATCTTCGCCGACAACGTGATCCGCGACGGCTCGATCGTCGATCCCGAGGGGGATGAGGCGGCGGAGGCACAGCGGGTCTTCCACGAGTATCTGGCGGAGGAGGAGAGGGTTACGGCGACGACGATCCAGACGGTGGGGGCGAAGGGTTACGACGGCTTCGTCCTGGCGTTCGTCGATAAGTAGGTTCGGGAAGTTGGCGGTGGCCGAGCGGGGACACCCTCGCCCGAAAGCCGTTGCGCAGCCGGGACGGCTGCGAGCTTCGAGTTCGTGGCCCCGAAGCTTTCGTTCGAGGGTGTCCCCGCTCGCCGCCCACAGTTCAAGCGAGCTCCCAACTCTGGGACACGCACTCAAGCAACTTTTAAAAGCTGACAAGGGACGGGCCCACTTCGCCACCTCTCGGACCTGGGCCCGCGTCGGGGTCCGGGCGGAATCGTGTGAAGGGGCGACGGCTACCCCTCCCGAAAGGCTTCGGGACCACGGCCCGGACCCTTTCGGCCGACCCAGCTGCGCAACGGTCTTTCGGGAGGGGTAGCCGTCGCCCCTCCCGCCCGACCTATCTCGGCAACCTCTGGGTCAGCGTCACGACCTGCTGGAACGTCGGCCGATTCTGGAACGGGAAGGCTCCGAGTTCGATGCCCGCCGTTTCCGTCGGCCGGTTGGCGTCGAAGCAAGATGGCTGGGGGTTCGAGGCGCACGCGCCGTCGCCGCCCGCGTACAGCGTCGCCGGTTTGATCTGGAGGGCTTCCTTCAGGCTGGATTCGAGGATCGCCTTGCACTTCTTCTTGTCCCCGCCGCCGCAGTACTTGCGGCTCCACGGTGCCTCGGGCTTCGGCCCAAAGACGTCGCGGAGGTCCTTGGAGACGTAGCCCCACCAGCCGTCGTCGAAGCTCGGTTCGGTCGGCGACCCACCGGTGTAGCTGCCCGTCTGGAGCATTTCGGTGAGCTTTTCGTAGGCGTTGAAGCCGAGGCCCGGTTTGAACTCGCGCTGCAGGAGGATCGGCCACCAGGCGTCCATCAGCTCGATCGCCGGCGTTTCCTCGTCTTCGCCGTTGCGGTCCAGGTCCCGGCGGTGGGCGCCGTGCGCCCTCCACGTCTTCAACTCCGCCAGGGCGCTCTTCAGCTTCGCCGACTTCGGCGTGCCGATCGCCTGAAAGAGCAGCGGCAGGACCTTGTCGGCGCGCAGATCCTCGCTCGCCGGTTCCTCCATCGACTGGACCAGCTGGGCAATCGTCATCTTCTTGTTGCCCTTGATGTCGTTGCGGATGTGGTCCGCGATCATCTGCTGGCGTTGGATCGGGCCGTAGTCGTACTTGTCGTCGGCCGCTGCCCATTCCGGTGCCTGCTTGTTGTTCCAGGACACCATGAAGTCCGGGTCTTCGGCCTGCGGGTGCTGGGCGAAGGGCAGCCATTCGGCCTCGTGGGTCTTCGGGTCGAAGCCCTTCCAGTCGTACTGGCCGGTGCCGAGGATCGGGAAGTCCGGCGAGGTCCCCTTCGCCCGCTGCGGCAATGCCCCCGACAACGCGTAGGCGATGTGATCGGAGTCGACGTAGCCCCAGTTGAAGAGGAAGTTGATGTTGGAGACGGCCTTCTTGAAGCCTTTGACCCCGCTCACCTTCGCCGGTTCGTTCAGTTCGCCGAAGCCGATCACCGATTCGGCCTCGTGGAAGTAGGTGCTGCGGGCGTGGACGAAGGCGACCTTCTGCCCCGCCGCCTTGCCGCGGGCGTAGACGATCCCGTGCACGGTGCGGTAGGCGGTCATCGTCTGCGCGCCGGCCGCGCTCTGGTCGATCGTGTTCGGCGTCCAGCTCTCCTTCTTCACCAGCTTTTCCATCGGCCGGCACTTGCCGCGGTACAGGTAGTGGAACTTGTCCTTGCAGAGGACCTCGGCGAAGGTGTCGACGTTGTCGGAGGTAGCCGTCGTTGCGCTCCAGGCGTAGTCGGTGCCGTGCCCGAGCTCGACGTAGAGGTTGATCCCGGGGAAGGAGGCGCCGCGCGCATCGATCCCCGGCCCGTGGAGGTCCTCCTCCATCAGGATCTGCGGGACGTAGTAGCCGACCTGTGGGCCCATCACCGCGATCGGGTGCCCGGTGGCCGAGTTCTTCTTCGACACCAGCTCCCAGTTCGAGGCGTGCCCGGCTTCTTCGAGCCCGCGGGTGAGGCGACCGCCGACCGTGTTCAGACCCGAGCCGGTTCCCGCGTCCGCTTTGCTGCCGTAGGCGACGGGCGGTTCGTAGACCGAGCCCGGTTTCGGCAAGGCCAGGCCTTTCGTGGCGAAGGCGCTTTCGGTCTCGTACGGGAAGGGCTTGTTGATGGTCGTCGGCGCTTCCGGGTCGTTCTTGGAGCGGAAGCCGAGCCAGGCCTTGCGGCCGGCCTGCTTGCCCATCCGTTCGACCATCGCCTCCATCGTCAGCGCCGAGTTCAGCTCGTTGCCGCCGCCCTTGCCGAAGATGCCGCCGACCAGCGAGGCGATCGCGATCACGTCGGTTGGTTTCCACGGTTCCATCGGCTTGTTGACGAAGGCGTACTCGGCCGGCTTCAGTTTCGGGTTGAGGTTGGCAGCCGCGACGTAGGCGTTGATGCCTTCGATGTAGTTGTCGAGGTCTTCGACCGCCTGCTTACCCGCCGCGCCACGTTCGGTTTCCATCGCCTTGATCTGCTCTTCCAGATCGGCTTCGGTGTAGGGCGCGAAGGCCCACTGGCCCGCGTCGGCTTCGGCGTTTGACCCGCCGAGGAACGAGGCCAGTTCGGCGCGGCCGGTATGGCGCAGCACGTCCATCAGGAAGAGGCGGTCATTCGCCCCGGCGTAGCCCGCCCCGAACATCGTGTCGGCGCGCGTTTCGCCGTAGATATGTGGGATCCCGAAAGCCTTGTCGCGCAGGATCGTCACCCCCGCTTTCGGTTCGATCGTCGATTCGACTTCGTTCGACGGGACGCCGAAGGTCGCGTCCTTGAAGTAGTTGGGGACCGTTTCGTCGGTCAGCGTCGGCGCCCCGTAGAGCAGCCCTTCATAGAGCGGCTGCTGGTCGTCGAAGTGCGGAGGGATCGATTTCGACGCTTTGAAGTCGAGGACCTGTTCGAGCGAGTCCAGTCCGTTCTCCCCCGGCGGCAGCACGTTGCGGAAGCCCCCCGCGTCGTTCGTCCCGTACGGCTGGACCGCATTGGCCGAGGCGCTGCCGGCAAAGGCGAGCGCGCCGAGCAGCAGGCAGGCTAGTGACGACAGGACAACGCGCAGCGAACGGCGACCGACCAAAGCAATCCTCCTCCAAAAGTTCCCGGCAGCCTCCCGAGCCGCCCCGGCAGCATATGCCTACGGGCGGACCCCCGCAAACGCTTTGCGGGGATACGGCAAAGGGTCCGGCGTGGGGCGAGCGGGGACACCCTCACCAGTGCATCGGAGCGCCGCCGAATCGGCCGGGGCGAGGTCTACTCGGACTCGTGCCAGGGGGTAAGAATTCGCGGGCCGTCGGGGGTGACGGCGACGGTGAACTCGAAGTGGGCGGCGAGGCTGTCGTCCTCGGAGAAGACCGACCAGCCGTCGTCGCCCATGCGGACCAGCGGGCCGCCGGCGTTGACCATCGGCTCGATCGCCAGGACCGTGCCGATCTCCAGTTCGGGCCCGCGGCCGGGCTCGCCGAAGTTCGGCACCTGCGGCTCCTCGTGCATCTCGCGGCCGATCCCGTGGCCGACCAGGGTGCGGATCACCGACAGGCCGTTGGACTCGACCGAGCGCTGGATTGCGCTGGAGACGTCGCCGAGGTGGTTGCCTGCGACCATCTGCTCGACCCCGTCGAAGAGGGAATTGCGGGTGACCTCGAGCAGGTTCTTGGCCTCGGTCGAAATCGGGCCGATCGGCACCGTCACCGCGGCGTCGGCGACCCAGCCTTCGTAGGTGACCCCGATGTCGATCGAGAGCACGTCGCCGCGCTTGCACACATACGGCCCTGGGATCCCGTGGACGACCATCGAGTTGGGCGAGGAGCAGATCGATCCGGGGAACCCCCGATAGCCCTTGAACGAGGGGGTCGCCCCCTGCGAGCGGATGAATTTCTCCGCCGCTTCGTCGAGTTCGAGCGTGGTGACACCGGGCCGCGCCTTCGATTTGAGCACCTTCATGGTGCGGACGAGGATGTCGCCGGAGGCGGCCATCTGGTCCAACTGCTCGGGGGTCTTGCGGATGATCATTCCGTACACGTTAGACAGGGTAGCCGGCGGTGAAGCTCAGACCGCCCCGTCGCTCTCGAGCCGCATCGTGGCGAGGGTGCGGCGCAGCTCTTCGGTCACCTCGTCGGGGTCGCGCTCGCCGTCGACCCGGCGCAGGACGCCGCGATCGTCGTAGTAGGTGACCAGCGGCTCGGTCTTCTCGTGGTAGGTGGCGAGTCGCTTGCGGATGACGTCGGGTTTGTCGTCGTCGCGGACGAGCAGCGGCGAGCCGTCGACGTCGCAGACGCCCTCCACCTTGGGCGGATTGAAGTCGACGTGGAAGACGTGGCCGTTGGCCTCGCAGGTGCGGCGCCCGCCGAGCCGTTTGACGACCTCGTCGTCAGAGGTATCGATCAGGAGCACCGTGCTGACCGACCGCCCCAGCTCGTCGAGTTTCGCGTCGAGCGCCTCCGCCTGCGGGGTCGTCCGCGGAAAGCCGTCGAGGATGAATCCGTCGATCGCCTCCTTCGAGTCGATCCGCTCGGCGATCACGCCGACGATTACCTCGTCGGGCACGAGGTCGCCGCTGTCCATGTACTCCTTGGCGCTCTTGCCGAGCTCCGTTTCGTCGCGGACCGCGCCGCGCAGGATGTCGCCGGTCGCGTAGTACGGCAGGCGCAGATCTTCGTTGAGGCGCTCGCCCTGCGTCCCCTTACCGGAGCCGGGAGGGCCGAGCAGGACCAGGTTCAGCTCAGGCATCGGGCAAGCCTATGTGAATGGGCTTCACGTGGGACTGTCAGAAGGGTGGGTTTGCGGGGGGAGCCGGTCCTGACCCCCTCCTCGCTCAAACTCGGGCAGGAACGGCAGCGGACGAGCGAGAATCTTTTCGGGCCCTCGTTACAAGCCGTTCGGAGGGGGTCAGGACCGGCTCCCATTGGCCGTCCGCGAAGTTCCGCGCAAGGCAACTCATTCCTGAGGGTGCGAAAACCAAGCAGGTCGTGGGATGCAGGGAGGACGACGAGGGGAGCGCACTCAAGTGCGTGACCCGAGGAGACCGACTGAAGACCGCGAGATGCGCCGGTTTGCAGCGCCCTCTGGCTATTTGAGGAAGCCCTCGTAATTGCGCATCATGAGCTGAGCCTCCAGCTGCTTGACCGTATCCAAAGCAACGCCGATGACGATCAGGATCGAGGTTCCGCCGAAGTAGAAGTTGGCGGAGGTCTGGCTGATCAGAATCGTCGGCAAGGCCGCCACCGCGCCCAGGTAAAGGGCGCCGGGGAAGGTCAGCCTGGACAGGATGCGGTCGAGGTATTCGGCCGTGGGACGACCTGGGCGCACGCCGGGGATGAACCCGCCGTAGCGTTTGAGGTTGTCGGCCTGGTCGACCGGATTGAAGGTGACCGCGGTGTAGAAATAGGTGAAGACGATGATGAAGAGGATCTCGCCGATCACGTAGGGCACCGAGTTCGGGCTGAAGAATTCGGCGAAGCTGAGCGCGGCGGGGGTGTTCAGGAGCTGGCCGATCGTCGGCGGGAAAGCCATGATCGAGGCAGCGAAGATGACCGGGATGACGCCCGCCATGTTGACGCGCAGCGGTAGGTAGGTGGATCCGCCGGAGGTCATTTTGCGGCCGACCACGCGTTTCGCGTACTGGACCGGGATGCGACGCTGGCCCTCCTGGACGAAGACGATCGCGACGATCACCGCGAGGGCGATGAACGGCATCATCACGACGAAGACCTGGTCGGGGTTGTCCCACCACTTGGTGATCCCGTTGGGGATCGACGAGGCGATCGAGGCGAAGATCATCAGCGAGATGCCGTTGCCGATGCCGCGCTGGGTGATGAGCTCGCCCAGCCACATCAGGAGCGTGCAGCCGGCGGTCAGGCAGATCACGACCAGCATCACCTTCGGGAAGGTCAGGTGGCCGAGGACGCTGGTGCCGGTTTCGCGGCCGAAAGACCGGAAGAGGAAGACGTAGCCGATCGACTCGAAGAAGGCCAAGGCGACGGTGAGGTAGCGCGTGTACTGGGTGATTTTCTGCTGGCCGACCTCACCCTCTTTCTGCAGGCGCTCCAGCGACGGCACGACCACCGTCAGCAGCTGCAGGATGATCGACGCCGTGATGTAGGGCATGATCCCCAACGCGAAGATCGACAGCCTCGAGAGGCTGCCGCCGGAGAACTGGTTCAGGAAGTTGAGGACGCCGCCGCCACCGAAGTTGCTCGAGACTTCCTTGACGGCATCGACGTTGACGCCCGGCGCCGGGATGTAGGCGCCCAGACGGTAGAGCGCCAGCATCGCCGCGGTGAAGGCGAGTTTCTTCCTGATGTCCGCAACGCTGAAGGCGTTGAGAATAGTCCTGAGCATTACGGCTCCAGAATATGACAGGTTCCGCCGGCGGCCTCGATCTTTTCTTTGGCCGACTTGCTGAAACCGTGCGCGTGGACCGTCAATTTGGTGGAGATCTCACCGCGGGCGAGGATCTTCACCGGGTCCGTGCGCGACGCGAGGCCCTTGGCCTTCAGCGTCACAGGGGTGACCTCGTCGCCTGCCTCGAAGCGCTGCTCGAGGTCGACCAGGTTCACCGGCTGAGTCTTGGTACGGAAGTTCTCGAACGGCATCGACTTCTTCATGTGCGGGCCGCGAAGCTTTCGCATCCGCATGTGGATCGGGTTCTGCCCGCCCTCGTAGCCGGCCTTTTCCTTTGCGCCCGCGCGCGAGCCCGCGCCCCCGTGGCCGCGGCCGGAAGTCTTGCCGTTGCCCGAGCCCTCACCGCGGCCGACGCGCTTGCGACGGTGCGTGGAGCCCGGCTTCGGCCTCAGGTTGTGAAGGCCGATCTCTTCGGCTCTTGAAGAGCTGTTACTCGATTTGCTGTCAGCCATTGTCGACCTCGACCAGGTGGGAGACGACGCGAAGCTGCCCTTGGAGCTGCGGGGAATCTTTGCGCTCGACCGATTTACCGATGCGTCCCAGGCCGAGAGCCTTCAGAGTGGCTTTCTGCTTGGGGTTGGTGCCGTTGGGCGACCGGGTCTGCGAGATCTTGACGCTCACGAGGTCTCACCCTCCGGGGGAGCCTCCTCGGTGGCGACCGCCACCGGGGCATCGTCCGTCGCCGCGGCGGCCTCGCCGTCGGCGGAAAGATGCTCGCCGTCGCCGGTACCCTTCTCGGTCGTCAGACCGAGGACCTGGCTGACCGTCAGGCCGCGCAGCTCGGCGACCTCCTCGGGGCGGCGCAGACGGATGAGCCCGTCCATGGTCGCCTTCACGAGGTTGATCGGGTTCTGCGTGCCGATCGACTTGGTGAGCACGTCGCGCACCCCGCCGAGCTCGAGCACGGCGCGGACGCCACCGCCGGCGATGACGCCGGTACCGGGGCTGGCCGGGCGCAGGACGACGTGCCCCGCTCCGTACCGGCCGATGATCCGGTGGGTGATCGTCTGGCCGTATTTGGGCACGCGGATCATGTTCTTGCGGGCGTCCTCGACGCCCTTCTGGATCGCCAACGGAACCTCGCGCGCCTTGCCGTAGCCGATCCCGACCACGCCCTCTTCGTCGCCGACGGCGACCAGCGCGGTGAAGGAGAAGCGACGACCGCCCTTGACCACCTTGGCGACGCGATTGATCTCGATCACGCGCTCCTGGAGGTCGAGGCCGCGCGGGCTGACCGTCTCGATGCTGTTCATGTCCATGCCCTTCATGAGCAGGCCACCGTAGCGGAAGTTGAACGGGTGCGAGTCATCAGAACTTCAGCCCCCCCTCTCGAGCACCTTCGGCGAGCGCCTTGACGCGGCCGTGGTACTGGTAGCCGCCGCGGTCGAAGACGCAGGTCTCGATCCCGGCCGCCTTGGCCCGCTCGGCCAGCAGTTCGCCTGCTTTGGTGGCCTGGGCTGAGGCGGTGAGGCTTTTCAGGTCGGGCTCGATCCAGTTGACCGCCGCCAGGGTGTGGCCCTGGCGGTCGTCGATCAGCTGGGCGAAGACGCCCTTGTTGGAGCGGTACACCGAGAGGCGCGGACGCACGGCCGTGCCGCTGACACGGGCGCGGACGCGACGCCGCCGGCGCAGTCGCCGTTGCTGCGGAGTCTGGATCGTCATGCGCGCTTACCAACCTTTCGAAGGACCTGCTCGTCGCGGTAACGGATGCCCTTGCCCTTGTAGGGCTCCGGCGGGCGCCGCTTGCGGATGTCGGCCGCGACCTGGCCGACCAGCTGCTTGTCGATGCCGCGGACGATGATCTCGGTCGGCTGCGGCACCTCGAAATCGATCCCGTCCGGGGCCTCGATCGAGACCGGATGGGAGAAGCCGAGCGCCAGCTCGAGGTTTCGGCCTTTGAGCGCGGCGCGGTAGCCGACGCCCTGGATCTCGAGGCGCTTCTCGAAGCCGTCGGTGACCCCCTCGACCATGTTCGCGATCAGCGAACGGGTCAGCCCGTGCAGGGCGCGGTGCGGACCGCGGTCGGTCGGCCGGGCGACGAGGATCGTGCCGTCCTCCTGGGAGACGGTCATCTCCTGGGAGTAGATCTGGGTCAGCTCCCCTTTGGGCCCCTTCACGGCGATGTTGCCAGGGGCGATCGACACCGTGACGGCGTCGGGGACTGGAACTGGTTTTCTTCCGATTCGGCTCATTCCAAGGATTCCTTGCTACCAGACGTAGGCGACTACCTCGCCGCCGACGCCCTGCTGGCGTGCTTCGTGCCCGGTCATCACACCGTGCGAGGTGCTGACGATGGCGGTACCGGTTCCACCCTGGACCCGCGGCACGCTTTTGTGATCGACGTAGCGGCGGCGTCCAGGACGGGAGACCCTTTCGATCCCGAGGATGACAGGCTTGCGGTCCTCGGTGTACTTCAGGTCCACCTGGATGGTCTCGCCGACAGGGGCGGGCTTTTTGTGGAAGTCGGTGATGTAGCCCTGCTCCTTGAGGATGCGGGAGAGCTCCATCTTCTGGGTCGAGGCCGGGATCTCCACGTCATCGTGGCCGGCGCGGATCGCGTTGCGGATCCGGGTCAGGTAATCGGCGATCGGGTCGGTATGCATCTCTACCAGCTCGACTTCGTCATGCCGGGGACGTAGCCCTCGTGGGCGGCCTCGCGCAGGCAGATCCGGCAGAGGCCGAACTTGCGGTAATAGGCGCGCGGGCGACCGCAACGACGGCAGCGGTTGTATTCCCGGCTCTGGTACTTGGCTTTGCGGCCCTGGCGGACCTTCTGGGAAGTCTTGGCCATGCTCTTCTAACTCTCCTCGGCGGCACTTTTGCCGCCCTCGTCCGCGCTCTCGCCCTCGGAGCCCTCGTCCTCGGTCTCGGGCTTGGCGTACGCCTCTGGGTTCTCCTCTTTCAATTCTTCAAGGGCGGCCTGCTCGGTCTCAGCCTTGAGCCGGGCCTCCTCTTTTTCGCGTTCTTCCTCGGCGGCTTTTTCCTCCGCTTCGCGTTCGGCCTGACCGGGACGGCCCTCCTGCGCGAACGGCATGCCCAGCCCGAGCAGCAGCTCGAACGCCTCGAGGTCGGTCTTCGCGGTGGTCGTCATCGTCACGTCGAGACCGCGCACGATGTCGACCGAGTCGTAGTCGATTTCCGGGAAGATCAGCTGCTCTTTGACGCCCATCGAGTAATTGCCACGGCCGTCGAAGCTGCGCGGGTTGAGCCCGCGGAAGTCACGGATACGCGGCACCGCGATCGAGGTGAGGCGGTCGAGGAACTCCCACATACGGGCGCGGCGCAGCGTCACCGAGACGCCGACCGGCATGCCCTCGCGGACTTTGAAGGACGCGATCGACTTGCGGGCCCGACGCACGTTCGGGTGCTGGCCGGCGATGATCGCCAGCTGTTCGTGGGCGAGTTCAAAGGAGCGGTTGTCCTGTTTCTCCTTGCCCAGGCCCATGTTCAAGGTGATCTTCACCAGCTTCGGCGCGTCCATTGGCGTCGAGTAGCCGAATTTCTTCGTCAGCGCCGGCAGCACGTCGTTCTCGTATTTCTCGCGCAGGCGCGGCGGCGGTGCCGCCTGCGACACGGGAGTCACGGTTCCAGCCTCCATCAGTCGACCTCCGCCCCGGAGCGGCGAGAGACGCGGACGCGTTTGCCGTCCTCGGTGCGACGCACGCCGATGCGGGTGCCTTTGTTGCCTTTGGGGTCGAGCAGCATCACGTTGCTCACGTTGATCGGCCCCTCCTTCTCGATGATCCCGCCAGGGCTGGCCGTGGCCATGTCACCGGTCGAGCGGGGACGTTCGTGGCGCTTGATGATGTTCAAGCCCTCGATGTAGACGCGGCGCTTCTTCGGCTCGGTGCGCAGCACTTTGCCGGTCTTGCCCTTGTCCTTGCCGCTGATGATGACGACCTGGTCGTCGGTCCTGATGCGCATGGTCTTCGCCATCAGAGGACCTCGGGTGCGAGCGAGATGATTTTCATGAAGTTGCGGTCGCGAAGTTCGCGGGCGACGGGACCGAAGATGCGGGTCCCGCGCGGGTTGTTGTTCGCCGGATCGATCAGCACGGCGGCGTTCTCGTCGAAGGAGATATAGGTGCCGTCGGGTCGGCCGAGCGACTTCTTGGTCCGCACGACGACCGCCTGGACGACCTCGCCCTTACGGACGGCGCCATTTGGGCTGGCCGATTTGACGGTCGCGGTGATGACGTCGCCGACCGAGGCGTAACGACGGTGCGAGCCGCCTTTGACGCGGATGCACAGCAACTCGCGGGCACCGGAGTTATCGGCAACTTTGAGTCGGGACTCTTGCTGGATCATCTGACTACCTCGCCTTCTCGACGACGTCGACGAGACGCCAGCGCTTGGTCTTCGACAGCGGACGGGTCTCGACGACGCGTACGACGTCGCCCTCCCCCGCCTCGTTGCGCTCGTCATGCGCGTGCAGCGTGCGCGAGCGGCGGACGATCTTCTCGTAGGTCGGATGCCGGCGGGCGATGTCGATGCGGACGGTGATCGACTTGTCGCCTTTGTCGGAGACGACGATGCCTTGGCGGACCTTGGCGGCGTTCGAGTCGCGCTCGGCCGGCGGCGTGCCGGTGCCGGCCTGGTGCTCGGCCTTCGTCGCGGCGCGTTCCTTGCGCCGTTCGTTCGCCTTCGACTTGCGGATCGCCTCGCGGGCCGCGACGCGCTCCTCGACGGTCTGCGCCGGGCCGGCTTTGTGCGGCTTGCGCGACTTCAGGACGCGGCGACGCTCCTTCCAGGGAAGGTCGTCGAGCGGATCCGGCTCGGCCGGCTCCGGGGCGGCAGGGGCCTCCGCGGCCTGAGGGGTCTCCTCAGCCTGCGGCTCCTCGGTCGTCTCGATTTTCTCGGTGCTCTCGTCGCTCATATCCGTCGCGTCTCTTTCTCCACATCGATACCGCGTTGACGGGCCACGGTGATCAGCCTTGCCACGTCACGTTTCGCCTGTCCGAGGCGGGCGGTGTTCTCGAGCTCGCCGGTGGCGTGCCGGAAGCGGAGGTTGAATGCCTCCTGCTTGGCGCTGATCAGTTGCTCCACCAGCTCGTCGTCTTTCAGATTGTGCACCTCGGCGGATTTCACTGCTCCGCCCCCTCACGTTTCACGAATTTGGTCTTGACCGGAAGCTTGTGCCCGGCGAGGCGCAGCGCTTCGCGCGCCAGCTCCTCGGGGACGCCCGCCAGCTCGAACATGACCTTGCCCGGCTTGACCACGGCGACCCAGCCCTCGGGGTTGCCCTTACCGGAGCCCATCCGCGTCTCGGCGGGCTTCTTGGTGTAGGGCTTGTCCGGGAAGACGTTGATCCAGACCTTGCCGCCACGTTTGATCTTGCGGGTCATCGCGACGCGGGCAGCCTCGATCTGACGGTTGGTCAGCCAACCACGGTCGACGGCCTTCAGTCCGTACTCGCCGAAGGCGACGGTGCTGCCACCCTTGGTGTCGCCGCGCATGCGACCGCGGAACTGTTTGCGGTGCTTGACTCGTTTCGGCATCAACATCAGCGACCACCTCCACCGGGTCCGCGATTGCCACCAGGTCCGCCGGGGCCACGACCGCCACCGCCGCCGGGTCCACGACCGCCACCGCCGCTGCCGCCACCGGGACCACGGCCACCGCCGCCGCCCGGGCCGCCGCCACGACCGCCGCCGCCTCCGGGGCCTCGACCGCCGCCGGGACCGCCGCCACGACCGCCACCACCGGGCCCACGACCGCCGCCGCCACGACCGCCTCGGTCGCCGCCGCGTCCACCGCGATCACGATCGCGGTCGCGACCGCCACCGGGTCCACGGCTGGGCGGAGCCTCGTCGGGGTTGATGATGTCGGAGCGGAAGCCCTCGGGCATGACTTCGCCCTTGTTGATCCAGCATTTGACGCCGATGCGACCGGTCGTCGTGCGGGCCTCGAAGAAGCCGTAGTCGATGTCGGCGCGCAGCGTGTGCAGCGGCACGCGACCGTCGGAGTAGCTTTCGGTCCGCGCCATCTCGGCACCGCCGAGGCGGCCGGAGACCTGGACCTTCACGCCCTTGGCACCGGAGCGCATCGCCGAGGTCAGCGCGCGTTTCATCGCGCGGCGGAAGGCGACGCGGTTCTGCAACTGCTCGGCGATCGACTGGGCGACCAGTTTGGCGTCGAGCTCGGGCCGTTTGACCTCGCGGATGTTGACTTTCACCGGGCTGCCCGTGAGCTTGTGCAGCTCTTTGCGGAGCGCGTCGACTTCGGAGCCGGATTTGCCGATCACGATGCCCGGGCGGGCCGTGTGGATGTCCACCGACACCTCGCCCCGACGCTCGATCGTGATGCTCGAGAGACCGGCGTGCGAGAGCTTGTTCTCGATGTGGTCGCGGATCTGAAGGTCTTCCTGAAGCCGGTCGGCGAAGTTCTTCTCCTCGAACCACGTCGACTTCCAGTCGTGGATGTAACCGACTCGGAAACCCTCTGGGTGAATCTTCTGTCCCATAGTTCTTCTACTCAGTTCCTAGTCGTCTTCGACGGGGGTCAGCGCCACGGAGATGTGGCTGGTTCGCTTGTTGATCGGGGTGGCCCGGCCGAGCGCCCGAGGGCGGAAGCGGCGCAGGGTCGGCCCTTCGTCGACCGTGATCGTGGTGATGCGCATCTCGTCACCGACCAGGTCGTGGTTGTTCTCGGCGTTCGCGGCGGCCGAGTTGATCAGCTTGTGGATGTCCTCGGCGGCACCGCGCGGCGAGAACTGCAGCAGCGCGCGAGCCTGCTCGATGTGCATGCCGCGGACCTGATCGGCGATCAGGCGCGCCTTGCGCGGGGCGACCCGCACGTACTTGGCGCTGGCGCGGACGACCGGCAGCTCTTCCGGGTTGCGCACCCGACGACGCGACGGAGCCGGTTTTTTGACCTCGGCTTTGTCGGCTTTTTTGGCTTTTTTCGCCGCCGGTTTTTTCTCTTTCGAGTCTTTTTTCGGCGCCTCTTTTTTGGCAGCCGGTTTTTTCGACTCTTTTTTCGCAGCGGCTTTTTTCGCCGGTTTCTCGGCTTTGCCCTCGGCTTTCGCCTCTTCTTTTTTGTCTTTCTCGTCGGGCATGGTTAGTCGCGTCCGCCGTGCGAACGGAAGGTGCGGGTCGGCGCGAACTCGCCGAGCTTGTGCCCGACCATCGACTCCGAGATGAAGACCGGCACGTGTTTTTTGCCGTCATGGACGGCGATCGTGTGACCGACCATCTCCGGGAAGACGGTCGAGGTCCGCGACCAGGTTTTGGTCATCTGTTTTTTGCCGGCCTCGTTCATGGCGTTGATGCGTGCCATCAGGCGCTCTTCAACCCACGGGCCCTTTTTGGTCGAACGACCCATGGGTTACCGCCCACCCTTCTTCTTGCCGCGGCGACGGCCGCGGACGATGTAACGATCCGACTGCTTGCCCTTCTTACGGGTCCGGTAGCCGAGGGTCGGCTTGCCCCACGGGGTGACCGGGTGGCCACCGGGCGTGTGGTGAGCCTCGCCGCCGCCGTGCGGGTGGTCGACCGGGTTCATCGCGACACCACGACTCTGCGGGCGCTTGCCCTTGTGGCGGCTACGACCGGCCTTGCCGACCTTCATGTTCTGGTGCTCGGCGTTGGACAACACCCCGATCGAGCCACGGCATTCGGCGCGGACCAGCCGCATCTCGGTGCTCGGCAGACGCAGGGTGACCATGTCGCCCTCCTTCGCCACCAGCTGGATCGCGGTGCCGGCGGAGCGGCCCATCTTGCCGCCCTGACCGGGGATCATCTCCACGTTGTGGACGATCGTGCCGGTCGGCATCTGGCCCAAGGCCATCGTGTGGCCGGGTTTGATGTCGGCCTCGGGACCGGATTTCACCGTGTCGCCCACTTTCAACGCGGCCGGGGCAAGGATGTAGTCCTTATGCCCGTCGGCGTAGTTGATCAGGGCGATGTAGCAAGAGCGGTTGGGGTCGTACTCGATCGTCGCGACCTTGGCGGGGATCCCGTCCTTGAGCCGCTTGAAGTCGATTTTGCGGTAGCGACGCTTGGCACCGCCGCCGCGGTGGCGGGCGGTGATCCGGCCGTTGGAGTTGCGACCGCCGGACTTTTTCAGCCCTTCGGTCAGCTTCCGTTCCGGCTCGGACGCGGTCACCTGCTCGCGCAGGGGATAGGTCGCGAAGCGGCGGCCCGGGCTCGTCGGTTTGGTTTTGCGGTTCGGCATCTCTAAGACTCCATAACTAGGCGGTCTGTCCGCCTTCGAACAACTCGATCCGCTCGCCCGGGCGGACCTGGACGATCGCCTTCTTCCAGGCGCGGGTGCGGCCTTTGGTCAGACCGCGACGCTTCGGCTTCGACCGCACCTTGGAGGTGCGGACACCGGCGACGCCTACCCCGAAGACCTCTTCGACCGCCTGGGCGATCTGGGTCTTGTGGGCGCGGTCGTCGACGCGGAAGGTGTACTTGCCCTCGGCGATCAACGCGTAGGACTTCTCCGAGATCACCGGACGGATGAGGATCGTGCGCGCGTCCATCAGGCAGCCGCCTCCTCTTTCTTGTCGCTCGGCGCGAGACGCTCTTCGAGCGACTTCAGCGCGGTCTCGGAGATGACGATCGATGCGGCGCCGATCACGTCGGCGACGCCGATGGCGCCCACCTCGAGCACGGTGATGCGCTGGAGATTGCGGAAGCTCTTCATCGCGCCGGTCTCCTCGGCCGTGAGGACCAGGATCGTCGGGCTCTTGGCGTCCCATTTGGTGAGCGCCGCGACGGCCGTTTTGGTCGACGGGGTGTCGAACTTCGAGGCGTCCAGCACGGCGATCGAGTCACGCTCGGCGTGGACCGAGAGGGCCGAGCGCATCGCCTTGCGGCGCGCTTTGCGGTTCACCTTGACGGTGTAGTGGCGCGGCTTCGGGCCGAAGGTGACGCCACCGCCGAAGCGGCTCGAGACGCCGAGGGCGCCGACGCGGGCGCGGCCGGTTCCCTTCTGGCGCCAGGCCTTGGCGGTGGTGAAGGCAACCTCGCCGCGGGTCAGGGTCGACGCGGTGCCGCGACGGCGCGAGGCCATGTCGGCCCGCGCGGCCTCGTACACCAGCGAGTGGTGGAACGGCTCGGCGAAGAGCGCGTCGGGCAGGTCGGCTTTCGAGGAGCCGCCGAGCACAGGGGCTTTACTAGGCATCGGTACGGACCTCGACGATCGAGTTCTTGGCGCCGGGGACGGAGCCTTTGATCAAGAGCAGGTTGCGGTCGGCGTCGATCTGGGCGATTTCCAGGCCGCGCTGGGTGCGGCGCTTGTTGCCCATCTGGCCCGGCATCCGCATCCCTTTGAAGACGCGGGCGGGGAAGGCGCTGGCGCCGATCGAGCCGGGGGCACGCACGTTGTGCGAACCGTGGGAGACGGGACCGCGGGAGAAGTTGTGGCGCTTGATGCCGCCCTGGAAGCCCTTGCCGATCGTGATGCCGGCGACTTTCACCTTCTGGCCGGCCTCGAACCCCTCGACCGTGACGTCGTCACCGATCTTCGGGCCATCGTCGGCGCCGAGGTTCTCGTCGCGGAACTCGACCAGGTGGCGGAGCGGCGGGGCGCCGGCCTTTTTCAGGTGGCCTTCCTCACCCTTGGAGAGCTTGCCCTGCTTGGTCTCGCCGAACGCGAGCTGCACGCCGGCGTAGCCGTCGCGCTCGGTCTCGCGGACCGCGGTCACCTTGCAGGGGCCAGCTTCGATCACGGTGACGGGCACCACGGTGCCGTCCTCCTGAAAGACCTGGGTCATGCCGAGCTTCTTGCCGAGGATCGCCGCCATCAGATACCTAGAGACGGATCTCGATGTCGACGCCGGCGGGCAGCGAGTCGAGGCGCTGGAGCGAGTCGACGGTTTTCGGCGATGGCTGGAGGATGTCGATCAGCCGCTTGTGGGTGCGGATCTCGAAATGCTCACGCGAGTCCTTGTCCTTGAACGGGGACCGGATCACGCAGTAGACGTTTTTCTCGGTGGGCAGGGGCACAGGACCGGACACGGTGGCACCGGTGCGCTCCGCCGTCTCGACGATCTCGCGCGCGGCGCGATCGATCGCGTCGTGGTCGTAGGCCTTGAGCCTGATTCGAATTTTCTGTGCCGCTATGGCTGCCACGGGAAATCTTTCTTCTCGAAATTCTCGTCTGGGGGCGCAAAGAGGGCGGTGCCCCGTGCTGCTGGGGCGCCGCCCCGGTCGTATGTCTTTGCGGTTGTCCGCCCCGGAGGGCGGTCGGGGCGGGCGTCACGGCCCCGCCCCTATGTACTGCGATGCCTCTTTACTCGACGACCTCGGCGACGACGCCGGAGCCGACGGTGCGCCCACCCTCGCGGATGGCGAACCGGAGACCCTGGTCCATCGCGATCGGCTGGATCAGCTCGATCGTCATCTCGACGTTGTCACCCGGCATCACCATCTCCGTCCCCTCGGGGAGGTTGGCGATCCCGGTCACGTCGGTGGTCCGGAAGTAGAACTGAGGACGGTAGCCCGAGAAGAACGGAGTGTGGCGACCACCCTCCTCCTTCTTGAGGCAGTAGACCTCGGCTTTGAACTTGGTGTGCGGCGTGATCGAACCCGGCTTGCAGAGAACCTGCCCGCGCTCGATGTCCTCGCGCTTGGTGCCGCGCAGCAGCGCGCCGATGTTGTCGCCCGCCTGGCCCTCGTCGAGGAGCTTGCGGAACATCTCGACGCCGGTGACGGTGGTTTTGCTCGTCTCCGGGTGGATGCCGACGATTTCGACCTCGTCGCCGGTGTTGACGACGCCCTGCTCGATACGACCCGTCGCGACGGTGCCGCGGCCGGTGATCGAGAAGATGTCCTCGATCGGCATCAGGAAGGGCTTGTCGAGCTCGCGGACCGGCTCCGGGATGTAGGAGTCGAGCGCCGCGGCCAGCTCGAAGACGGCTTTCTGGGCCTCTTCGTCGCCTTCCAGCGCCTTCAGCGCCGAGCCTTTGATGATCGGGGTGTCTTCGCCCGGGAAGTCGTATTCGTTGAGCAGGTCCTTGACCTCCTCTTCGACGAGCTCGACGAGTTCGTCGTCGTCGACCATGTCGATTTTGTTGAGGAAGACGATCACGTGCGGGACGTTCACCTGACGGGCGAGCAGAATGTGCTCGCGGGTCTGGGGCATTACGCCGTCCGCCGCGGACACGACCAGGATCGCGCCGTCCATCTGGGCGGCACCGGTGATCATGTTCTTGACGTAGTCGGCGTGCCCCGGGCAGTCCACGTGGGCGTAGTGACGGTTCTCCGTCTGGTACTCGACGTGGGAGGTCGCGATCGTGATGCCGCGTTCCTTCTCCTCCGGTGCGTTGTCGATCTCCTCGAACGACTGAGCCTCGGCACCGCCCACGGTCGAGAGGGTTTTGGTGATCGCGGCCGTCAGCGTCGTCTTGCCATGGTCGATGTGACCGATGGTGCCGACGTTCACATGCGGCTTATCGCGCTCGAATTTCTCCTTGGCCATTCTCTTCCGTTGCCCTTTCGAAGGTCGTGTTTCTGTCTGGTTTAAGTGCTTGAGTTGTCTGAGCGGTGCCTGGCAGCGAACTTTTCCCTGCCTGCGGGCGAACCTGAGAAATATAGCCAGGTCCGACCTACTGCGGCGTTCCGCCTCTTGCTTGCTTCTACGCGGCGGTCCCTGCCGGCTCTCCAGAGCGGGATGCGACGATCTCTTCGGCGATGTTCGAGGGGACCTCCTCGTACATCTCGAACTGCATCGTGTACGTCGCGCGGCCCTGGGTCGAGGATCGCAGATCGGTCGCGTAGCCGAACATTTCGCCGAGCGGGACGAAGGCCTGGACGGCCAGGGCGTTGCCGCGCTGGTCCTGTCCCTGGACCTTGCCGCGCCGGCGGGAGAGGTCGCCGATGACGTCGCCGAGGAAGTCCTCAGGGGTCACGACCTCGACCGCCATCACCGGCTCGAGGAGCACGGGGCTGGCCTTGCGGGCCGCCTCCTGGATCGCCATCGAACCGGCGATTTTGAAGGCCATCTCCGAGGAGTCGACGTCGTGGTAGGACCCGTCGACGAGTTCGGCTTTGACGTCGACCATCGGGTAGCCGGCCTTGACGCCGTTCTCCAACGCCTCCTCCATGCCCTGCTCAGCCGGGCCGATGTATTCGCCGGGGATGGTTCCGCCCTTGATTTTGTTCTCGAAGACGAAGCCCTCGCCGGGAGCCGGCTCAAGGTTGATGACGACGTGGCCGAACTGGCCGCGACCACCGGTCTGGCGGACGAAGCGGGCAACGACCTTCTCGACCCGCTTGCGCACCGTCTCGCGGTATGCGACCTGCGGTTTACCGACGTTCGCCTCGACTTTGAACTCGCGCAGCATGCGGTCGACGATGACCTCGAGGTGGAGCTCGCCCATCCCGTGGATCAGGGTCTGGCCGGTTTCCTCGTCGGATTCGATCCGGAAGGTCGGGTCCTCCTCGCCCAGGCGCTGCAGGGCGGTGCCCATCTTCTCCTGGTCGGCTTTGGTCTTCGGCTCGATCGCGACCGCGATCACCGTCTCCGGGAATTCGATCGACTCCAGCGCGATCGGCGCGTCGGGCGCGGCCAGGGTGTCACCGGTGGCCGTTTCCTTGAGGCCGACGCCCGCGCAGATGTCGCCCGAGTAGACCTCGTCGATCTCCTCGCGCGAGTTCGCGTGCATCATCAGCAGCCGGCCGATCCGCTCGGTGCGGCCGGTTTTCACGTTCAGCACGCGACCGCCGGCCTGCAATTTGCCGGAGTAGACGCGGAAGTAGGTGAGTTTGCCGACGTAGGGGTCGGACATGATCTTGAAGGCGAGCGCCGCGAACGGACCCGAGTCGTCGGCCGGGCGGGTTCCCTCGGTCGGCTCGTCCTCGCCTTTTTTGGCGGGAAGCTCACCGGTGACGGCGGGGACCTCGAGCGGCGAGGGCAGCATCTCGACCACCGCGTCGAGCAGCGGCTGGACACCCTTGTTCTTGAACGACGAGCCGGCCAGGACCGGGGTGATCTTGGTCGACAGGGTCGCCTTGCGGAGCGCCTCTTTCAGCTTCTCGACCGGAATCTCCTCTTCGCCGAGGAAGGCCTCCATGATCTCTTCGTCGTAGTCGGCGGCGGCTTCGATCAGTGCGCCGCGGTACTCCTCGGCTTTGTCGGCGAGGTCGGCCGGGATCTCCTCGACCTCGAACTCGGTACCGAGTTCGTCCTTCCAGACCAGTGCTTTCATCGTCACCAGGTCGACGACGCCGAGGAAGTCGCCCTCCGCGCCGATCGGCAGCTGGATCGGCACCGGGATGGCGCCGAGGCGGTCCTTCATCGTCTCGACCGCGTTGTAGAAGTCGGCGCCGGTGCGGTCCATCTTGTTGATGTAGGCGAAGCGCGGCACGTGGTACTTGTCGGCCTGGCGCCAGACGGTCTCCGACTGCGGCTCGACGCCGGCGACGGCGTCGAAGACGGCTACCGCGCCGTCGAGGACGCGGAGGCTGCGCTCGACCTCGACCGTGAAGTCGACGTGACCGGGCGTGTCGATGATGTTGATCCGGTGACCGTTCCACTCGCAGGCGGTGGCGGCGGAGGTGATCGTGATCCCGCGCTCCTGCTCCTGCTCCATCCAGTCCATGACCGCGGCGCCCTCGTGGACCTCGCCGATTTTGTGCGTGCGGCCCGTGTAGTAGAGGATGCGCTCGGTCGTCGTCGTCTTACCGGCGTCGATGTGCGCCATGATCCCGATGTTGCGGGTCTTCTCTAGGGGAAAGCTGCGTGCCATGGTTCCGTTCGGTGGGAGTTGAAGTCTTGGTTTCTTGCGAAGTCTTGGTCGTGCGTGTGATGCGGGAGCGCTCAGGGTGAAACGGCGACGATCCGGCGCTGATCAAGATCGGCGCAAAAAAAAGGCCCCAGGGGGCCCGGCGAAGCCAAAGGCGGGAAAACAGCCTGAGCGACGCGCGATGATAGCAGCGCTCGGGTCTCGCGTCACGCGCTTCAACCGGCGCATCGACAGGGTTGCAAATCGCGGTCTCGAACGCTCGCACCCGGTCCTCGTCAGGTCCGCCGCCCTGATCTGGGACGTGCTCCGCCCCGTCTTACGCTGGTTCTTCCTCGCGCTGGCGGTGGTCGAGGCGACGCTGCGGACGCTCGGCCGCGGCACGGTGCGGGCGGCGACGGCCGTCGGCCGCGTGCTCACCCCGCGACGGGGCATCGGCCTGGCGATCGCCGCGGCGGGCGGGCTCCTGATCGTCTCCCAGTTCATGGACTACCACGGGGTGCAGATCGGCGAACAGGTGGAACTGCTGGACGGGGTGCAGTCGGCGCCGCCGCCGACGGTCGACCTCCAGACGGCCGGGTCGGCGCACGGATACGCGCTCGCCGGGGTCGGCGCGATCGTCCTCGTCCTGGGTCTGGTGGTGATCCTGCGGGGGGGCCGGGCCGCCCGGCTCGCGGCGCTCGGGGCGATCCTCGCCGGTGCCGCCTCGCTCGCGGTCATACTCCTGATCGACCTCCCCGCCGGGCACGACGTAGGTGCCTTCGCGACTCGCTTCGAAGGGGCCTCCGCGGTCCTCCGGAAGGGCTTCGCGGCGGAGCTCGCTGCCGCCGGGGGTGTGCTTTTGGGCGGAGTGCTCTACCATGCCCGGCCGTGCCTAATACGAATCAGCTTGTCAGGAAGGGCCGCAAGCGCCCGAAGAAGAAGACCACGACCCCGGGCCTCAAGTCCGGGCAGGGTCGCAAGAAGCGCGTAGCTGCTCCGCAGCGGCGCGGCGTCTGCACCCGTGTCGCCACCGTGACGCCGAAGAAGCCGAACTCGGCGCTGCGCAAGATCGCGCGCGTCCGGCTCACCAACGGCATGGAGGTCACCACCTACATCCCCGGTGAGGGTCACAACCTCCAAGAGCACTCCGTCGTGCTGATCAGGGGTGGTCGAGTCAAGGATCTGCCGGGCGTCCGTTACAAGGTCGTCCGGGGCACCCTCGACGCCGCCGGCGTCTCCGACCGCAAGCAGGCCCGCTCCCGCTACGGCGTGAAAGCTTCCTGATGCCGCGTCGATCCGCAGCCACGATTCGGCCGATCGAGCCCGATGCGCGCAACCGCAACCGGCTCGTCCAGCAGCTGATCAACAAGGTGATGAGCGACGGCAAGAAGAGCCTTGCCGAGCGCATCGTCTACGACAGCCTGGCGATCGTCGGCGAGCGCTCCGGAGAGGATCCGGTCGAGGTGCTCGAGTCCGCGATCAAAACTTTGACCCCGGTCCTCGAGGTCCGCTCCCGCCGGGTCGGCGGCGCGACCTACCAGGTGCCGGTCGAGGTGCCCGCGCGTCGCGCTCGCACCCTCGCGGTCCGCTGGCTCGTCCAGTACGCCCGCGCCCGCCGCGAGTACTCGATGGCCGAGCGGCTCGCCGGTGAGATCCTCGACGCGAATCAGCAGCAGGGCAGCGCCTGGAAGCGGAAGGACGACATCTACCGCATGGCGCAGGCGAACAAAGCGTTCGCCCACTATCGCTGGTAGTAGCCTCGCCCCATGAGCCGTCCGATCCTCGCGGTCGACGTCGATGGGGTCGTCTCGCTGTTCGGATTCGAAACCCCTCCGCCGCCGGCGGAGGCCAGCTACCAGCTGGTCGACGGCGGTCTGCACTGCATCTCGCTGCGGGCCGGTGAGCGACTGCAGCGGCTCGCCGAGCACTTCGACCTGATCTGGGCGACGGGCTGGGAGGAGAAAGCGAACTTCTACCTCCCCACCATGCTCGGCCTCGCCGAAATGCCGCACCTGACCTTCGACGGTGCCGCCCGGTTCGGCTCCGCCCACTGGAAGCTCGGGCCGCTCGACGAGTACGGCCGCGGGCGGGCGGTGGCGTGGATCGACGACAACTTCGACGAGAGCTGTTACCGCTGGGCGCGGGAGCGGGACCTGCCGACCCTGCTGGTCCCGACCGACCCGGCGAAGGGCCTGCAGGAGGCGGAAACCGAAGCGCTGATCGCCTGGGGCCGAAGCCTCGCCGCCGAGGATTCGGACTGAGAGTCGAAACCTCGCCGGCGGGTACAGGTCGTCGGTGCGGGTTTATCTAGAATTGAGACCATCGTGACTGGTTGGTGGCCGATCTTCTTCCTCATGGTGGTGCTCAAGATCCCGGTCCTGGGAGGGATCTGGCTGGTCTGGTGGGCGAGCCACCAAGAGCTGCCCGAACCGGAGGAGTCCAGCGACGACGGCGGCAACAAGCGGCGCAAGATGCCGCCGAAACTGCCCCGCGGCCCTCGTCGCGGACCCCACGGCGGCGGCGCCTCCCTCCCGCTCCCGGACTGCCCGCCCGGCGGCCGCACGCGGATCGTCAGGCCCGCGCCGAATCCCGCTTTCGCTCGCGCCGGATCTCGCGAAGATAGGGATAAAAGTCGACCTCGACGGTATGGCGCTTAGAGGCGACGAAGCGCTTTCGCTGCCTCTCTTCCTCCGCCGCGATCTCCTGCTGCATCTCCACCGGCGCCGGTAGCGTCGCCCGTCCCGACACCAGATCGGCGACCCATTCGGCCTGCGCCTCGGCCAGCGGCATGATCGGGCCGAGCGGTTGGATGAAGCCGATGAAGTAGAGGCCGGGGCGCTCGACCGAGACCACGCGCCGGTAGAGCGGCAGCTTGTTGTCGGGGGCGGCGAGGACCTCGGGGCGGAAGAACGGGAAGGTGATCTTGTAGCCCGTGCAGTAGACGACCAGGTCGATCTCCTCTTCGGACCCGTCGACGAAGCGGACGCCGCGCCCGCCGGTGAAGCGGTCGATGTTCGGCTTCGCCGTGATGTCGCCGTGGCCGAGCCGTGGCAGGAGCTCCGAGCTCACGGTCGGATGGGCCTCGAGCAGCTTGTGGTCGGGCTTCGGCAGCCCGTAGTCGGTCGGATCGCCGACGGCGACCTTCAGCTGGCGCTTCATCACCGCCCGCATCACCGGGATCGGGACGCTGCCGGTGACCGGGTTGGCGATCTCGTCGATCGGCTTGCCGTTCAGGTACTTGGGCAGGACCCAGGCGCCGCGGCGGGTGGCGAGGAAGGTCTTCTCCCCGATCCGCGACGACTCGACCGCGATGTCCACTGCCGAGTTGCCGATCCCGAGCACCAGCACCCGCTTGCCTCGCAGCACGTCGGGCTCCCGATAGCCGTGCGCGTGGATCTGCTCACCCTCGAAGTCCTCGGAGCCCGGGAACGCCGGTTCGGGCCAACGGGCGTCCCAGTGGTGGCCGTTGGCGACCAGGACCGCCCCGTAGCGGCTCGTCTCCCGCCCCTGGGGGCCCTCGACCGTGACGTCCCACTCCCCCACCGCATCCGCGGCCGGCTCGACCTCCACGACCTGCGTGTTGAACCGGATCCGCTCCCGCAGCCGATACCGATCGATGACTTCGTCGAAGTATGCCGCCATCTGAAAGTGGTCGGGATAGTCGGGATAGTCCTCCGGCATCGGCAGCGATTTGAACGCCATCACCCGCCGCGACGTGTTGATGTGAAGCGACCGATAGGCCGATGACATCCCGTTGTCATTTTCGTAGCGCCAGTTGCCGCCGACGTAGGACCCCTTCTCAAAGCAGTCGAAGTCGATCCCCCGAGCCTGCAGCACCTGCGCCGCCGTGACCCCAGATCCCCCCGCGCCGATGATGCACGTCTTCATGGCCGGGAACCTATCCGAAGACTGGCCGGCCGGCCAGTGGTGCGGCCGACGGCCGGGGCCTTGTGAAGGTGGCTCCCGGGACAAGGGACGCAAGGCATCTCGGCGAGCACGGCCGTCTCGGTCACGGCCCAGGCTGGCTGTGACCGTGGCCGAGACGGCCGGGGGATGTGGGGAGTGGCGGGGGAAGTCCCGGCGTGCGCAGCGGGCGCGTCACGGGAGGGCGACACGGAACGGTCACCGCTGTCTCACGAGGACGTGTCGAGACTCGCAAGTCGTGACGGAGAACGTGAGGAGTCCACGCTTCCGTGCGTGTTGGACAATAGTCAATTCGGCGCTGCGTGCATTGACCCCCCTATAGGGGCCCAAATACACGCAGCGCGTTTTCGGGCTCCTTTTCGAGGCCCGAAAACGGACCGAAGACGCGCGGAAGGGTGACGTTCCCGGCATCTCCCTCACGGAACTCAGGCAGGTGAGGTTTCTCTCGCACGAACCCCTCACGTCCTGGGCGTCTCATGGCGGTCACAGCCAGCCAGGACCGCCATGAGACGCCCAGGACCGATCTAGGACTGTCTGGGCGGCCGGGAGAACGGCCGGCACAACGTCGTCCCCGCCCCAACGACGAAGGGCCGCCCTCTCGGGCGGCCCTTCGTCACAACTCACATCCGGCGCGACTTATTTTTTCGCGTCGTCCCCGGAGGTCGACTCGATCTCCTGGGCGAGCTCCTCGAGCTCCTCCGCGAAAGAGAGGCCGAAGCCCTCGACCGGGGCCTCGACGCCGTCGACGCCGAGTTCCGCCGCGAGGTCGTCGTCCTCGAGCAGGTCGTCGTCGGTCGGCGGCTCGATCGTCACGGCCGGTTCGATCGCCACCGTGCGGTAGTGCTTGAGCCCGGTTGCCGCCGGGATCAGCTTGCCGATGATGACGTTCTCCTTGAGGCCGACCAGACGGTCGCGTTTGCCCTCGAGGGCGGCGTCGGTGAGGACCTTGGTGGTCTCCTGGAAGGAGGCCGCCGAGAGGAAGGACTCGGTCGCCAGCGAGGCCTTGGTGATCCCGAGGATGACTTCCTCGCCTTTGGCCGGAGAGCCGCCTGCTTCTTTGGTCTTTTTGTTGAGCCGTTTGAGCGAGCCGCGATCCTCCAGCTGACCCGGAAGGAGACTGGTCGAGCCCTTGGTGTCGATCCGCGTCTTCTTCAGCATCTGCCGGGCGATCAGCTCGATGTGCTTGTCGTTGATGTCCACGCCCTGGGCGCCGTACACCTTCTGCACCTCCGCGACCAGATACTGCTCGACCGCGGTGCGTCCGCGGATCGCCAGCAGGTCGGCCGGGTAGAGCGAGCCCTCGTTGAGCTGCTGTCCGACCTCGACTTTTTCGCCGTCGTTGACGTGCAGGCGGGTCCGCAGCGGGAACGAGTAGCTCTGCTCCTCGCCGCTGGACTCGGTGACGACCACTTTCAGGGCTTTGTCGGTTTCTTCGATCCCGACTTTGCCCGCGGCCTCCGCCATCTGGGCAAGGCCCTTCGGTTTACGAGCCTCGAAGAGCTCGACGATCCGCGGCAGACCCTGCGTGATGTCCTGCCCGGCGACACCGCCGGTGTGGAACGTACGCATGGTCAGCTGGGTCCCCGGCTCGCCGATCGACTGGGCGGCGATGATGCCGACCGCGTCGCCGATGTCGACGAGCTTGCCGGTCGCCGGCGCCACTCCGTAACAGGAGCGGCACACGCCGGATTCGGCCTCGCACTTGAGTGCCGAACGCACCGGGACTTTGACGTCCTCCTCGTCGCCGAATGCCTCGGCGATCGCCTCGACGTCGGCCTGGGTGATCCACTGGTTGCGCTTCAACAGCTCACGCCCGCGGCCGGTTTCGAACTTTTTCGCTGCCAGGCGGCCGTAGAGGTTGTCGTTGAGCGAACCGTCGATCTTGCGCAGATCGAGCTCGATGTGTTCTTTGGTTTTGCAGTCCTCTTCCCGCACGATGACGTCCTGGGCGACGTCGACGAGACGACGGGTGAGGTAACCGGAGTCGGCCGTCCTCAGTGCCGTGTCGGCGAGACCCTTTCGGGCACCGTGGGTGGAGATGAAGTACTCGAGAACCGAGAGCCCCTCCATGAAGTTGGCCTTGATCGGCCGCTCGATGATCTCCCCTTTCGGGTTGGCCATCAGACCGCGCATCCCGGCCAGCTGACGGATCTGTTTGAAGGATCCGCGCGCTCCCGAGTCGGCCATCATGAAGATGGGGTTCAGCTCGTCGAGGTTGTCTTCCATCGCTTTCGCGACCTCATCGGTGGCCTGGTTCCATTTGGCGGTGACCGCCTCGTGGCGCTCCTCGGCCGTGATGTAACCGTCGTCGTACTGACCGACGATGGCTTCCGTCTCGCCCTCGTAGCGATCGAGAATTTCCTGCTTCTCGGGCGGCGAGATGACGTTGTTCTTGGAGACGGTGATCCCGGCCTTGGAGGCGTAGGTGAAACCGAGGTCCTTGAAGGCATCGAGTACCTGCGAGACCACCGGCGCGCCGTATGCGACGACGAGCTCGGAGACCATCGCGTTGATGTCCTTCTTTTTCAGCGAGGCGTTGTTGAACTGGAACGTGCCGGGGTCGAACTCACCTTCCAGCGCATCCGCCAGGGACCGTTCGATCTTCTCGTTGAAGATGATCCGGCCGACCGTGGTCAGGAAGTGGCCGCGACCGGTGCTCCGGTACTCGGCCAGGTCCTGCAGTTTGCAACCGCCGTTCTCGTAGACGAGTTCGGCCTCCTGCGAGGAGCGGAACACCTTCAGGTCGCTGAGGCCGTTACGGCGCTCGCCACCGGAGATCTCCTCTTCTTTGGCTTTCAGATCCGTCTCGTTGGGACCGTAGGTCAGGTAGTAGATGCCGAGCACCATGTCCTGGGACGGGGTCGCCAGCGGCGCCCCGTGGGCCGGGGACAGGATGTTGTTGGCGGAGAGCATGAGGATCCGCGCCTCGGCCTGGGCCTCGGCCGACAGCGGCACGTGGACCGCCATCTGGTCGCCGTCGAAGTCGGCGTTGAACGCCGAGCAGACGAGCGGGTGGACCTGGATCGCCTTGCCCTCGACCAGCACCGGTTCGAAGGCCTGGATGCCCAGACGGTGCAGGGTCGGCGCGCGGTTCAGCAGCACCGGGTGTTCATGGATGACTTCCTCCAGAACGTCCCAGACCTCGGGGATCATCGACTCGACCATCTTCTTCGCGGCCTTGATGTTCTGGACCGCTTTGCGCTCGACCAGCTGGGCCATGATGAACGGCTTGAAGAGCTCCAGCGCCATGAGCTTGGGCAGACCACACTGGTGCAGCCGCAGGCTCGGGCCGGAGACGATCACCGAACGCCCGGAGTAGTCGACGCGCTTACCGAGCAGGTTCTGACGGAAACGACCCTGCTTGCCCTTGAGCATGTCGGACAGCGACTTCAGCGGACGGTTGCCGGGACCCGTGACGGGGCGGCCGCGGCGGCCGTTGTCGAACAGTGCGTCGACGGCCTCCTGAAGCATCCGCTTCTCGTTGTTGACGATGATCTCGGGGGCGCCGAGGTCGAGCAGCCTTTTCAGGCGGTTGTTCCGGTTGATCACCCGGCGGTAGAGGTCGTTCAGGTCGGAGGTCGCGAAGCGGCCACCGTCCAGCTGCACCATCGGGCGCAGCTCCGGCGGGATCACCGGAACGGCGTCGAGGACCATCCAGCCCGGCTGGTTTTCCGAATGCAGGAATGCCGAGGCGACTTTCAGGCGCTTGACGGCACGGGCCTGTTTCTGGCCTTTCGAGGTGTTGATGATCTGCTCGAGTTCCTCGCAGTCGGCGGCGAGATCAACCTGTTCGAGCAGGTCGCGCACCGCTTCGGCACCCATGCCGCCGCGGAAGTACTCGCCCCAACCGAAGGGGGAGCCGAACCGATCTTTGAGCTCACGGAAGACCGTCTCGTCGTTGATGACGTCCTTCGGCTTCATCTCCGTGAAGATCTTCCAGACCTCTTGCATCCGCTCCGCGGCCTCTTCGAGGTAGGCCTCGGTGTCGGAGATCTCCGCGTCGAACTGTTTGCGCAGTTCTTTGAGCATTTTCGTGCGCTCGTCGTCTTTGAGTTTGCGCAGCTGCGCCGTGGTCAGTTTCAACGCGTCAGCCCAGATGTGGTCTTCGTCGTCGAATTTGGCCTGGTCGCCGTCCTCCAGGTATTTGACGCGCCGCTCCAGCGACTCGCTCAGCTCCTGGGTCCGTTTCTGTCGTTCGACTTCATAGGAGTCGACGACTTTTTTGACCTCTTTCTCGAGTTTCCCGACGTCCTTGTCGCGGGCCTCCTCGTCGACCCAGGTGACCATCGAGGCAGCGAAGTAGAGAACCTTCTCCAGCTCTTTGGGCGCCATGTCGATCAGGTAGCCGATGCGGCTCGGCACACCCTTGAAGAACCAGATGTGCGAAACCGGCGAAGCCAGGTCGACGTGCCCCATCCGCTCACGACGGACCTTGGAGCGCGTCACCTCGACGCCGCAGCGCTCGCAGACGATTCCCTTGTAGCGGACTCGCTTGTACTTACCGCAGTAGCACTCCCAGTCCTTGGTCGGACCGAAGATGCGCTCGCAGAAGAGGCCGTCTTTCTCCGGCTTCAGCGTGCGGTAGTTGATCGTCTCGGGCTTCGTGACCTCGCCCCAACTCCAGGAGCGGATCTTCTTCGAAGACGCGAGACCGATCTCGATCGCGTCGAAATTGTTGATGTCGATCATCAGTCCTCCACCTCGGCCGGAGTCGCCTCTTGGGCTTTTCCGGCACCATCATCAGTTCCCGCCTCGCCCTCGGCGACGACTTGCTCCTCTTGCTCGTCGGCCGCTTCGGGTTTGCTCAGGCCATTGCCGTCGGGACCGCTGTCGGCGCGGACCCCGGTGAGGTCCATGCCCAGCTCCTCGGCTGCTTTGAGGAGGTCGTCCTCCTCGTCCGAGATTTCGACATCGGTGCCCTCCGACACGACGTTGGCGTCGAGCGAGAGGCTCTGGATCTCCTTCAAAAGAACTTTGAAGGACTCCGGGATCGACGGCTCGGGGATGTTCTCCCCCTTGACGATCGCCTCGTATGCCTTGACGCGCCCGACCGTGTCGTCGGACTTGACCGTGAGCATCTCCTGCAGCGTGTAGGCGGCGCCGTAGGCCTCCAGGGCCCAGACCTCCATCTCGCCGAAGCGCTGACCGCCGAACTGCGCCTTGCCGCCCAGCGGCTGCTGGGTGACGAGCGAGTAGGGGCCGGTGCTGCGGGCGTGGATCTTGTCGTCCACCAGGTGCAGGAGCTTCAGGATGTACATGTAACCGACCGTGACTTTGCCCTCGTAGGGCTCGCCGGTACGGCCGTTGTAGAGCTGCGCGGTGCCAGAAGCCTTCGCGCCCTCTCGGCCGTCCGGATCGACGCCGATGTCGATGCCGCGGTCCATGTTCTCTTTCTGCCAGTGCACGAGGGCCTCGTCGACGTCCTCGACGGTCGCGCCGTCGAAGACCTGCGTGGCCACGTAGACACGACCGTTGCCCTCGTCGGAGTGGGCCTGTTTGTAGGCCTCGGAGCCGTCGTCGTACCAGCCGTTCGCCGCGACCCACCCGAGGTGGGTCTCGAGGATCTGACCGATGTTCATCCGGCTCGGCACGCCGAGCGGGTTGAGGATGACGTCGACGGGGGTCCCGTCGGCCAGGTGCGGCATGTCCTCCTCGGGCACGATCTTGGAGATCACACCCTTGTTCCCGTGACGGCCCGCGAGCTTGTCGCCCTCGGAGATCTTGCGCTTCGTGGCGACGAAGACGCGGACCAGGTCGTTGACGCCCGGGGGCAGGTCATCGCCCTCGTCGCGGCTGAACGTGAGGACGTCGATGACGACCCCACCCTCGCCGTGCGGCACTTTCAGCGAGGTGTCGCGGACCTCGCGCGCCTTCTCCTTGAAGATCGCGCGGATCAGCTTCTCCTCGGCCGTCAGCTCGGTCTCGCCCTTCGGCGTGACCTTGCCGACCAGCAGGTCGCCCGAGACAACGTCGGCGCCGACGCGGACGATGCCGCGCTCGTCGAGGTTGCGCAAGCTCTCCTCAGAGCGGTTCGGGATGTCGCGGGTGATCTCCTCGTCGCCCAGCTTGGTCGTACGGGCGTCGATCTCGTACTCCTCGATGTGGATCGAGGTGAGTTCGTCCTCCTTGACCAGGCGCTCCGACAGGATGATCGCGTCCTCGAAGTTGTACCCCTCCCAGGACATGAAGGCGACCAGGCAGTTCTTGCCCAGCGCGATCTCCCCGCCACCGGAGGCAGAGCCGTCGGCGAGCACGTCGCCCGTCTTGACTTTCTGCCCGGCTTTGACGATCGGGCGCTGATGGATCAGCGTTCCCTGGTTCGACCGCATGAACTTGTTCAGCTTGTGGTCGTCCTTGCCTTCGCCGTGCGTGACCTCGATGCGATTGGCGTCGACGTAGGAGATCTCGCCGTCGTGCTCGGCGATGACCACGTCACCGGAGTCGATCGCGGCACGTCGCTCCATCCCGGTGCCGATCAGCGGCGGATCCGGTTTGAGCAGCGGCACTGCCTGGCGCTGCATGTTCGAGCCCATCAGGGCGCGGTTGGCGTCGTCGTGCTCGAGGAACGGGATCAGCGAGGTGGCCACCGACCAGATCTGGGACGGCGAGACGTCCATCAGGTCGACTTCTTTAGGAGACGCGGTCGCGTACTCCTGCTCGCCGGCGCGGACCAGCACCTGCGGGCCCTTGAGTTTGCCGGTCGCCTTGTCGAACTCGGAGTTCGCCTGGGCGATGATCTTGTCCTCCTCCTGGGTCGCGTCGTAGCGGACGATCTCGTCGGAGACGATGCCGTCTTTCACGAGGCGATAGGGGGTGGTGACGAAACCGTGCTCGGAGATCTCCGCGTAGGACGCGAGCGATCCGATCAGGCCGATGTTCGGTCCCTCCGGGGTCTCGATCGGGCACATCCGGCCGTAATGGGTCGGGTGCACGTCGCGGACCTCGATCGGGGCACGCTCACGGGTCAGACCGCCGGCACCCAGCGCCGACAGGCGGCGGCGGTGCGTCAGCCCCGAGAGGCTGTTGGTCTGGTCCATGAACTGCGACAGCTGCGAGGAGCCGAAGAACTCTTTCATCGCCGCCACGACCGGGCGGATGTTGATGATCGTCTGCGGCGTGATCGCGTCGGAGTCTTCCGTCGTCAGACGCTCGCGGACGACGCGCTCCATCCGGTAGAGGCCGATGCGGAAGGCCTCCTGGATCAGCTCGCCGACCGTGCGCAGGCGCCGGTTGCCGAAGTGCTCGTACTCGTCGAGGTGGTCGTAGACCGCCTCGCGGGGGTACGTGATCGCCTCGGCGGCGTAATCTTTGATCGGGTTCTCCTCGTCGACCTCCTCGGGGATCCCGAGCAGTTTCGGCAGCGAGGTGAGCTCCTTGACCAGGGCGATGATGTCGTCGTGGGTGAGCACCCGCGTCTCGAGGTCGATGTCGAGATCGAGACGGGCGTTCAGCTTGTAACGGCCGACGCGGGTCAGGTCGTAGCGCTTCGGATCGAAGAACAGCTGGTCGAGCAGACCGCGGGCGGCGTCGACGCTGGGCGGCTCGCCCGGACGCTGTTTTTTGAACAGCTCGACCAGGGCACCCTCTTCGGTCCGGGTCGCTTCGCTGTCCGCCTCGATCGTGGTGCGGATGTAGAGCGAGTTGTCGAACATGTCGAGGAGTTTCTGGTCCTCGACGTAGCCCATCGCGCGCAGCAGCACGGTGACGGGCAGTTTCCGCTTGCGGTCGATGCGGACGAAAACTTTGCCTTTTTTGTCGACTTCGAGCTCCAGCCAGGAGCCCCGGGCCGGCATCAGGTTGGCGATGAAGACCTGCTTTTCCGGATCCTTCGGGGCCATCACGTAGGCGCCCGGGGAGCGGACCAGCTGGGTCACCACGACACGCTCGGTGCCGTTGATGATGAAGGTGCCGCGCTCGGTCATCCACGGGAAATCACCCATGAAGACGGCCTGCTCGCGGATCTCTCCGGTCTCCTTGTTCTGGAAGGCCACGGTCGCGGTCAGCGGCCGCGAGTACGTCATGTCCTTCTCACGACACTCCTCAATAGAGTGCGGCGGCTCCTCGAATTTGAACTGGCCGAAGACGATCTGCAGGTTCCCCGTGTAATCCTCGATCGGGGAGATGTCGTTGATCGTCTCGCGAAGTCCACCGTGCTCGGTATCGGTCAGTTCCGCGAAGGAACGACGCTGGATATCGATGAGATGCGGAACCTCGACGGGGTTTTCTAGGCGGGAAAAATTCCTACGGGTTACGGGGGCAGCGTTGGAACGTGCCAAGTCGGCGACTCCTCGGGCGGTCAGAGGGATGGTGAAAAAGGCCCGTGCGGCGGGCAGGCGTACTCAGAAAAGCGCGCGACCGGGGAAAATAGCAGGCGCTATTCCCCGGCCGCAAATTTGGCTCTGCGACTGACCTCCAGTCGCGAGACGCGAAGCGTCGGCTATTTGAGCTCGACGGTCGCGCCGGCCTCCTCGAGTTCAGCTTTGAGTTTTTCGCCCTCGTCGCGCTCGACGCCCTCTTTGACCGGGCCCGGAGAGGCGTCGACGACAGCCTTCGCCTCTTTCAGGCCGAGGCCCGTGGCGTTGCGGACGACTTTGATGACCGGGACTTTCTGGCCACCGACTTCGGTGATCACGACGTCGACGGTGCTCGATTCTTCGGCCTCGCCACCCTCGTCGGCACCGCCACCGGCGCCGGCCGGAGCGGCTGCCGCGACAGCGGTCGCGGAGACGCCGAACTCCTCCTCCAGGGCTTTGATGCGCTCGGAAAGCTCGAGGACGGAGATGCCTTTCAGCTCCTCGATCCAGTCAGCAGTTGAAGTTGCCATTGGTGCTACCCCTCTTCCTCTTTCGAATCTTCTGAAGTGCTGTCATCGCCCGCGTCATCGGCGGGAGCCTCGGCAGCCGGCTCCTCGGTCGAAGTCTCTGCGGGGGCCTCGTCGACCGGGGCCTCTGCCTCGGCGGGCGGGGCCTCCTCGGCCGGCGCGGCCGCAGGGGCCTCGCCGGTCACGAGCCCTTGCTCGGCGATCTGACCGAGCTGGGTGGCGATCCCCTGGATCAGCGCGTTGAGGCCGCGGACGATGCCGGTCAACGGACTGGCGACCATCCCGGCGAACTGGCCGATCAGGACTTCGCGCGAAGGCAGGCGGGCGATCGAGTTGAAGGCCTCGTCGTCAAGCACGGTGTCGCCCATCAACCCACCCTTGTAGGTGAGGACGGCGTGCGTTTTGTTGAAGGTCGTGATCGCTTTCGCGGCCGCCGCGGTGTCGCCGTGGACGAAGGTCAACGCGGTCGGGCCGACCAGCAGATCGGCGAGGCGGTCCTCGCCCACCTGGTCGGCGGCGCGTTTCGTCAGGCGGTTCTTGACGACTTTGAAAGTTGAATCGGTCTCACGCAGTTTCCCGCGGAGCTCGGCCGCCTGCGGAACGCTGATCCCGCGGTAGTCGACGGCAAAGATCGCTTCGGCGCCCTCGATCTGGGCAGCGATCTCCTGGATGGTCTGTGACTTTTCCTCGCGGTTCATCGTCTCTCCTACACCGGTCTTACAAGCAGTGCGACGCCGGTGGTCTACGGTGGGCGGCGACGCAGTCTAGAGCATCGCCCTGGAAGCTGGAGCTAGGCCGTCGCGGGCTCTGCCGCGGCCGCGGCGGGGACCGACTCGCGGTCGACGGCTTTGCCGCTGTCGACGCGGATGCCGGGGCCCATCGTGGTGGCGAGCGTCGCCGAACGGACGTATTTGCCTTTGGCGCCCGCAGGCTTGGCGCGCAGGATCTCGTCCATCACGGCGTGGTAGTTGTCGAGCAGTTTGTCGTCGTCGAAAGAGGCCTTGCCGATCGCCATGTGGACGATCGCCTGGCGGTCGGTGCGGTATTCGACTTTGCCCGACTTCGAGTCCTGGACGGCTTTCTCGATCTCTTCGGTGACGGTGCCGACTTTCGGGTTCGGCATCTTGCCCTGCGGGCCGAGGATCCGGCCCAGCTGGCCGACCACCGGCATCATGTCCGGGGTCGCGATGGCTACGTCGAAGTCGGTCCAGCCCTCCTGGATTTTTTCCGCCAGGTCCTGGGCACCGACGAAGTCCGCGCCCGCGGCCTCGGCGTCACGCGCCTTCTCGCCCTGGGCGAAGACCGCGATCGTGACGTCTTTGCCCAGCCCGTGCGGGAGGGCGAGCGTGCCGCGCAGCTGTTCGTCGGCGTGACGGACGTTGACGCCGAGCAGCACGTGCAGCTCGACCGTCTCGTCAAATTTGGCGCTGGCCGTCTCTTTGATCAGGGCGATCGCCTCGGCCGGCGGGTAGGCCCGGTCGCGCTGGACTTTCTGGTGCTGCATGCGGAAGCGTTTGCCGTGGGCCATCGCTGAAATCTCCTATTTGACGTCGACGCCCATCGAGCGGGCGGTCCCGGCGATGATCTTCGAAGCGGCGTCGAGGTCGTTGGCGTTGAGGTCGGGCATCTTGCGCTCGGCGATCGCGCGGATCTGCTCGGGGGTGATCGTCCCGACTTTGTTCACATGGGGCTCGCCGGAGCCCTTCGGGATGCGGATCGCCTCCTTGATCAGGACCGCCGCGGGCGGCGTCTTGGTGACGAAGGTGAAGGAACGGTCCTCGTAGACCGTGATTTCGACCGGGATGATCGTGCCGCCTTCACCCTGGGTCTGCGCGTTGAAGGCTTTGCAGAAGTCCATGATGTTGACGCCATGCTGGCCCAGCGCGGGACCGACCGGCGGTGCCGGGTTGGCGTTGCCTGCCTGGATCTGCAGCTTGATGACGGTGAGTACTTTTTTGGCCATGAGGGGTGGTGGAGGGTAGCGGGTTGTGTCCGGCTAGATCTTCTTGACCTGGTCGTAGCCGACCTCGACCGGGGTCTCGCGACCGAAGATCGACACCAGGACTTTGAGTTTCGCGCCGTCCTCGTTGATCTCGGCGATCTCGCCGGAGAAGTCGGAAAGCGGCCCGGAGATGACTTT
The DNA here is from genome assembly GCA_965200635.1 of Solirubrobacterales bacterium. Taxonomy (GTDB): domain Bacteria; phylum Actinomycetota; class Thermoleophilia; order Solirubrobacterales; family 70-9; genus VAYN01. Next base: position 490,488 of record OZ241364.1, read on the forward strand.
GACCGATTCGCCGATGGCGAACTGCGCCTGGGTGCGCGGGCGCTCCGCGGTCTCGCGGTGAAGGAGGCGATCGACCTCCGGTTTCGAGAGCGGCACCGGTTTGTTCCGTTCGGCGCCGACGAAGCCGGTGACCCCGGGGGTGTTTTTGACCAGGCTCCAGGCGTCGTCGGTCATCTCCATGTTGACCAGGACGTAACCGGGCATGGTCCGTTTCTCCTGGGTCACTTTCTGGCCGTCCTTGACCTCGGAGACCTGTTCGGTGGGGACGACGACCTGCCGCACGTTGCGGTTCTGGCTCATCGTCTGGACCCGGTGCTCAAGGTTGTGCTTGACCTTGTTCTCGTGCCCGGAATAGGTGTTGATCACGTACCAGCGAAACATCGAATTAAGAAGCCTTCTTCTTGTTAGAGGATCTGCTTGACAAGCCAGTTGAAGAGCGCGTCCAGGGCGCCGAGGTAGGCCGCCGCGACGGCCACGAAGATCACCGTGACGGCGGTGGCCTGAACCAGCGTCTCACGATTTGGCCACTGGACTTTCTTCAGCTCGGCCCAGCAGGAAAGCAGGAAGCCGATGACGCCGCCGCGCGCACGGGTCTGCCGTTCCGCGGTGGCTTTTTTCTGCTGGCGGGCGAGTTGTTCTTTCTCGCGCCGTTTCTGCTCGTCACGTTTCTGGCGGTCCGTCTGTTTGGCGGCTTTCGCCTCGGCGCGCCGCGAGGCCCGGGAGGGCCCCGGCGCGTCCGGAGTTTCCAGGTCGGCCTCCGAGGCGCCTGCCGCGATCCCAGCCTCTACGGCTTCGATCTCGGCGACGTCACCGGAGACGCCGACTTGGGTGTCGTGCTGCGCCCGCGACTCAGCGCTGCGCTCGGAGCCTGAGCGTTTCTGCTCCTCGGCCTCCCGAGCGCGGCGTTCTGCCTTGCGCTGTGCGCGGGTTTTCGCCATCGACCTTTACCGGGTCTCTTTGTGCGGGGTGTGTTTCCCGCACCAGCGACAGAACTTACGCAGCTCGACTCGATCGGGCGAATTACGCCGCGACTTGTTGGTCTGATAATTGCGACGCTTGCAATCTTCGCAAGCCATCGTCACCGCAATGCGGACATCTCCGCGAGCCATCCTGTCCCCTCAAGTTCCGTGCCTAAGGCACTCGTTACAAAGGAAAACCCCGGGCCGAAGCGCGAGGCTCGGTCTAGGATAGCGGGCGCGAACGCCTTAGGTGGGAAGCCCCTGAGCGGCGGGCGGGGCGCCTGCCCTATTGGGCCGTGCGGGCCTGCGACTTAACCTGCGTGGCGATCAGGTTCCCGTAGTTCACGGTCGCCGCTCCGTCCGTGGAGCAGGCGAGCGTTTCGGGCCCGATGGCGGAGGGCGCGCGGGTGGCCGAGAGCGACAGGGTCTCCCTTTCGTTCACGCCCAGGTCGACGGCCGCTTCGCCGCCGCTCCCGAGGATGCAGTTAACCGCGCTGGGTTCCGTGGCTTCGACGACGGCGTTCGCAGTCACCACGTAGGAGCCCGGTACGAGGTTCTCAGAGAGGATCGAGGTCGCGCTCGTCCCGATCGTCTTTGGGCTGGTGATCGGGTCGGTGAAGACTTCGAAGGCCGGCCCGGTGCCGTCAGGGCCCTGCGCGCCGGTCGCCCCGATCGCGCCCCGGGCGCCGGTCTCGCCTTTCGCCCCGGTCGCGCCCTTCGCCCCCGTCGCGCCCTTGACGCCGGTCTTGCCGGTCTTACCCTGGGCGCCCGCCGGGCCGGTGGCGCCGCGGGCGCCTTTCAGCTGGTTGCGCGTCTGCCTAGCGATCTTGCCCGTCGTCACCGCTTCCGGCTTCAGCTGGCCGGTGCCGACCGAGTTGCGCGGCAGCTGGGTGGCCGCGAAGGCGGCGCCACCGAGCGCGAGGAACAGCGCCAGCGAGGCGACGAGGTTGGCGTACGTGAGGTGACGGCGTAGGAAGTCCACGCCGTCACCCTAACGTCCGCCCAGGTCGCCTCCGCGCTCAGCCGACGTCCCTCCGCGTAAGCCGCCAGAGGCCGATCGCCATCGGCACCCCGATCCACAGCGCCAGCGCCACCAGGCCCTGTGCCCACTGGTGCCCGCTCATCACTTCGGTGGTCAGCGGTTCCAGCGCTTCGGCGCTGTTGATCCAGTCGACGACCCCGCTCAGCGCGTGGATCGAGCCGAGCGCGGCGAAGGCGACCGGCAGCGCGAAGTAGAGGACGATCGCGGGCGCCGAGGACTGCAGGGCGAGGCCGAAGCCGATCCCGATGATCATCGCGGTGACGACGTAGACGATGTCCTGGAGGAAGAGGCCGAGCGGCAGCGTCCAGTGGTTCGGCGCGTCGGAGGAGGCCAGGGCGGTGCCGATCACGGCGATCACCAGGCTCACCGCGGTCGCCACCAGGGCGAGGACGATCCCGGCGAGGACCTTGGCGAGGACCAGCCGCGCCCGTTGCGGCACCAGGGCGAAGCTGACCAGCGCCGTCCGCTGCGACCACTCCGAGCTGACCAGCAGGATGCCGACGACCGGCAGCAGGATCCCGGCCGGCTGCAACGCGTTGGAGAGGATCTTGTGGAAGGTCTTGTCGAGATCGTTGCCGGCGAGCACCGTGATCAGGACCGCGAGGACGGTCAGTCCGAGCACCGCCAGCTGCAGCCAGAACCCACTGCGGGTGTCGACCATCTTCCGTAGCTCGACCCTGGTCAGACGCGCCAGAGAAGGACGCTTGTCAACTTCTTTCATGACTTCTCCTCCCCGCTGGTCAGGTCGAAGAACAGCTGCTCGAGGCCGGCGTCCCCGGCGGGCGCGAGGTGGACGAGGGCGACCCCTCCCCCCTGGGCCGCGGCGCCGACCGCACGCGGCTCGGCGTCGACGAGGAAGCCACCGCCGTCGGCCTCGCGGGCGTCCAGCCCGGCGCCGGCGAGGGCGCGACCGAGGGCCTCCCCGTCATCGGCGCGGACCAGGGTCCCGGCGTCGGAGAGGAGCTCCTCTTTGCTCCCCTCGGCGACGATCTTGCCGCTGCCGATGATCACCAGTCGGTCGGCGATCGCATCGACCTCGTGCAGAAGATGTGAGGAGAGCAGCACGGTTCCGCCACGCTCGGCGAAGTCGCGCAGGAGGCCGCGCATCCAGCGCATCCCCTCCGGATCGAGGCCGTTGGCGGGCTCGTCGAGGATCAGCACCTCGGGTTCGCCGATCAGGGCGTTGGCGATCCCCAGCCGCTGGCGCATCCCCAACGAGTACTGGCGCACCCGTTTGCGCGCCGCCGACTTCTCCAGGCCGACCAGCCCGAGGAGGTCGTCGACCCGCTTCTCCTCGACGCCCATCGTCTGGGCGGAGAGCGCCAGCGCCTCGCGGCCGCGGCGACCGCCGTGCTGGGCGGAGGCGTCGAGCAGGACCCCGACCCGCCGCCCCGGGTTGGGCAGGCGCCGGTAGGAGCCGCCGAGCACCCCGGCGCGGCCGGAGTCCGGCGTCGAGAACCCGCAGATCATGCGCATCGTCGTCGTCTTCCCCGCCCCGTTGGGGCCGAGGAAGCCGGTCACGGTGCCCGGTTCGCAGCGGAAGGTCACGTCCTCGACGACGGCCCTCCCGCCAAATCTCTTGGTCAACTTCTCGGCTTCGATCATGCCGTCAGGTTTCCCCCTCCGTGCGGCTCGCACATCAGCCGCTGGTCGCGACTTCTCCCCGCCGTAAGTAGACGGCCGGCCCCTACTTTGGTAGCGGCACCGGACTCCACGGCGGCCCTACGCTGTGGCCGTGGCCTCGCTCGGGGTGAATCAAGGACTGGACCCCGCCCGCTGGCAGCGGAGGATGCTGCCCGGCTCGATGGTCGACGGGCCGGGCGCCGAGCGCAGCCTGCGCGACTGGGCCGTCGACGCCCTCGTCACCTTGGTCGCGCTGGGGATCGGGCTGCTGGTCGTCCACGACACCTGGGGACAGCACGGCACGATCGGCAAGCTCGTCGACGTGGTCCTCGGGATCGCCTCGCTGGCCGCACTCTGGGACCGCCGCCGCCACCCGGTCGGCGTCGCCGCCTTCGTCGTCCCGGCCACCGCGATCTCGGCGCTCGCCGGCGGTGCCGGGCTCGTCGTCCTCTTCAACGCGGCGATCCGCTGCGACCGTCGCGCCCTGATCTGGATCTCGGTCGGCTCGCTCGCGGCCTCGATCGTCTACTCCCTCATCTACGCGACCAGCGGGTACGAGTTCCGCGACGACGTCCTCATCACCATCCTGCTGCTCGGCTTCACGGTCGGTTGGGGTCTCTTCGTGCGGGTGCGCCGCGATCTGGTCGGCCAGCTCCACGAGCGGGCCGCGCGACTCGAAAACGAAGGCAGGCTGCGGGCCGAGCAGGCGCGCTCGGCCGAGCGCGAGCGGATCGCGCGGGAGATGCACGACGTCCTCGCCCACCGGCTCTCGCTGCTGAGCCTGCACGCCGGGGCGCTCGAATTCCGCCCGGGGGCGCCGCCGGAGCAGATCGCGGCGACGGCGGGGGTCGTCCGCGAGGCGGCGGCCGCGGCGCTGGAGGAGCTGCGCGACGTGGTCGGCGTGCTGCGCGAGGGGACCGATTCGGAGACGCGGCGTCCGCAGCCGACCCTGGCCGACCTGCCGATGCTGATCGAGGAGTCGCGGGCGGCGGGGATGCGGATCGAGGACGAGGTCGAGCTGCCGGCCGACGGCGAGGACCCCGGTGCCGTCGGCGTCGGGCGGACCGCCTACCGGGTCGTCCAGGAGGGGCTGACGAACGCGCGCAAGCACGCGCCGGGCGCGCTGGTCCGGGTGCGGGTCACGGCGGGGGAGGACGTGGTGACGGTCGAGGTGCGCAACCCGGCGCCGCTGCGGCCCGCGCCGGATCCGGCCCTGCCGGGGGCGGGCAGCGGGCTGATCGGGCTCGGCGAGCGGGTAGGGCTGTCGGGCGGCGAGCTGCGCTCCGGGCCGGGCGAGGCGGGCGACTTCGTCCTCGCGGCGACGCTGCCATGGGAGCGGCGAGGACGATGAGCGCGAGCCCGATCCGCGTGATGCTGGTCGACGACGACCCGCTGGTCCGCTCGGGCCTGCGGATGCTGCTCGGCGGCACCGAGTCGATCGAGGTGGTCGCCGAGGCCGACGACGGCGACAAGGTCCTCGGCGCGGTCGACCGCCACCGTCCCGACGTCGTCCTGATGGACATCCGCATGCCCGGCCTCGACGGCGTCTCGGCCGCGGGCCTGCTCGCCGCCCAACCGTCCCCGCCCGCGATCCTGATGCTGACCACCTTCGACGCCGACGACCTGGTGCTGCGCGCCCTCCGCGCCGGCGCCGCCGGGTTCCTGCTGAAGGACACGCCGCCGAGGGAGATCGTCCGCGCGATCGAGCTGGTCCACGCCGGCGACTCGATGCTCTCCCCCGCCGTCACCCGGCGCCTCATCGACCTGGTCGCCGGCGAGGTCGACGAGAGCACGCCGCGAGCCGACGCCGACAAGCTCCTGGCCGGCCTCTCCCCGCGTGAGCTCGAGGTCGCCCGCTGCGTCGGCCGCGGCCTCTCCAACGCCGACATCTCCGCCGAGCTCCACCTCAGCGTCGCCACCGTGAAGGCCCACGTCTCGCGCCTGCTGGAGAAGCTCGATGCCGACAACCGCGTCCAGATCGCCCTCCTGATCCGCGACGCCTCACCCCCCAGCGCTCCTGGCTGAGGCGCCCCCACGCCGCCTCAGGGTTTGGTTGGTTCGAGTCCGATCACGGTGTAGTAGCCGACCAGGATCAGGCGCCGGCCGTCGGAGACCATCGGGGTGTAGCCGGACTGGTCGATCTCGAAGTCCTTCTTGTGGGTGCGGACGTCGATGCCGATCGTCTTCTTGGTGACGAAGCTGGCGACGTAGACGGTGTGGCCGATCACGGTCGCCGTCCCCTCGACCGGGCCGCCGACGTCGTAGGTCCAGCGGACCTTGCCGGTGCGGGCGTCCAGGGCATAGAAGCGGCCGTCTTCGGAGCCGATGTAGACCGTCGGCGGCGTGCCCGGCACCTGGGCGACGGCGGGCGAGCCGTAGACGGCGCCGCCGGTTTCGAAGCTCCACTTCACCTTGCCGGTGCCCTCGTCGAAGGCGTAGACGATGCCGTCGTCGCGGGCGGCGTAGACGGCGCCGAAGGCGATCGCGGGCGAGGAGAAGAAGCCGCCCTCGCCGTAGGGCGCGACCTTGCTGGTGTTGGTGTGCCAAGCCGGCTTGCCGGTGTTGGCGTTCAGGGCGAACATCGAGCTCTGGTAGTCGGCGACGAAGATGTTCCCGGCGTCGTAGCTGGGGCTCGCTTTGATCGCCCCGGGGGCCTTGAAGGTCCAGACCGGGTGGCCGTCGCCGGCGTCCAGGGCCATGAAGTCCCCGCTGTTGGTGCCGATGTAGACGTTGCCGTCGACCGGCAGCGGCGAGGATTCGAGGTGGGAGCCGAGGTGGCGCTTCCACGCCGGCTTCTCGGTCTTCACGTTGGCCGCGGCCAGGGTGCCGTCGAGAAAGGCGCCGTAGACCAGCCCCCGGTAATACGCCGGGCCGGTGACGATCGACTGCTGCCCCTTGTTGTCCGGGTCGAGGTTGAGTTCGCCGATCACCTTGTGGGTGCCGAGCTGGATCGCCTTGCCGTTGCCGTACTTGTTGATCGTGTAGGCGACGCGGCCGCCGATCGCCGGCGGGAACTCGATCAGCGCGTGCGTGTTGATCGACCACGCCTGCTTCAGCGGCGGATCGAGCGGTCGGTCGATGTCCCCCTGGTTTGCGGGCAGGTAGTGGGTCCGCTGGGGGACCCGGCCGAAGAACGGCCAATCGATGTAGCCGGGTTCGAGGGTCTTCAAAGGCACCGTCGCCGGCGCCTCGGAGGTGGTCGTCCCGCCGCTCGTCGTGGAACCGGTCGATGACGACCCACCGCCGCCGCACCCCGCCCCGAACAGGGCGAGCAGTGCAAGGAGAACTACGAGCGGTCGGAATTTCAGAGTTTTGTTACACATTGGTGCGGATTTGAACGCATCTTGATGCGCTAGCCTATAGGGAATGAGAACGACGATCGACCTGGCCGACGACGTCGCGGCAGCGGTGGAGAAAGTGCGTCGTGAGCGAGGTATCGGCCTGAGCGCCGCGGTTAATGAGCTTGCTCGTGCCGGCCTGACGCAGGGGCCACCCCGACGCCGCTTCAGACAGCACGCCTACGACATGGGGGTCGGAATCGACGTCTCGAACGTCGCCGACGCCCTCGAGACCCTCGAAGGTCCCGCGGCTCGCTGATCGTCCGGTGCTCCTCGACGCGAACCTCCTCCTGTACGCGGTGAACAAGGGGGACCCGCGCCACCCGGTCGCGCTCGACTGGCTCGAGGAGCAACTGAACGGAACCAGGCGAGTCGGGCTCCCTTGGCTCAGCGTCGGCGCGTTCTTGCGGATTTCCACGCACCCGCGGGCCTGGCCCCGCCCTCTGAGCCCGAGTGCCGCCTGGTCGGTGGTCGAGGCCTGGCTTGATTCCCCCGCCGCCTGGGTGCCGAGCCCCGAAGGTCGGTACTCCGCGATCCTGGCCGGATTGATTGCCCGCCACGACGTGACCGGCAATCTGGTCCCCGACGCGATGCTCGCCGCACTGGCGATGGAGCACGGCCTCACGGTCTGCTCGGCCGACAGCGACTTTGCCCGATTCGATGAGATCGCCTGGACCAATCCGCTCGCCTGAGCATCGACCCTTCGTCCACATCCCCAAAATTGTGCTCGATGGTTAGGCATTCTTGGGCAAATGCAATCGACGCGGCTCGCGCCGGAACCCAGTCTCGTCGCGACCACCCTTGGACGTGAACGGATGCTGGACGCGCTGCGTCGGCTCTACCAGGTGGTCGAGATCCCCGATCCTCCGCGGATCGAGGACTACTGGATCATCATCCCGGCCGAGCCGGCGAAGGTCTACCCGGGACTGCAGCGGGCGGTGCCGGACTGGTTCGAGCTCTTCGTCGTCCCCCGCGAGGGCCGGCGGGAACGATGATCTCGCCGAAGGCCCGAGTACGGCCTTCGGTGTGCAGGCGGGCGACGAGGGAGGCGGCGACGGAATCGCGGTCGTCCTGGCTGAGGCGCCGGGACGGGAGGCCCGCGAGTCCCAGGTCCTCGAGTGCCGCCGCCGACCAATCGCTGCGCGGGCGACCCTCGCGCGGCCCGGCGAGGACCGTCCAGGCGGCGGTCGGGAAGACCTCGAGCAGACGGTCGCGGGCGAGGCCCGCGGTGACGAGGGCCTCGTAGAGCTCGAGGCCGTGCTCGACCCACTCGTAGTAGGGATTGCCGGCGAGCCGGCAGCGCTCCGGCGTCCAGCGGATCCCGCAGATCGCGCGGGCGAGCTCACGCTCGTCGGCGCGCGAGGACTCGCCGGCGGGCGCGCACGTCTTCGGGCTGTCGAGGGCGACGAAGGTCGGCCCCAGCGCGACGATCCACTCGACCGCGCTCGGCACGTCCGGCAGCCGCTCGGGACCGGCGACGATCTCCTCGCCGCGCAGCGCGCAGCCGTGGAAGCCCTTGCGGCGCCCACCGACGTCGATGCCGACCGCGGTCACGGGGAGAGGTCGAGCCCCATCATCAGGTCGTCGACGTAGACGCCATCCAGCAGGAACGCCTCGCGCCGCGCGCCTTCGACCTCGAAGCCGCGGCCCGCGTAGAGACGGCGCGCCCCGACATTGCCGGAGAGGACCCGTAGCACCAGGCGCCGCATCCCTCCCTCCCGGGCGCGGGCGATCCCCGCGTCGAGGAGCGCCGCGCCGACTCCCCCACCCTGCCGCGCCGGGTGGACCGCGAGTCCCTTCACTTCGAGCACGTGCCGGCTCGACTCGAGCTCGGTCCAGGGACCGAGCAACAGGTTGCCGAGGACCTCCTCGCCGTCGACCGCGACCAGCACGTTCGCCTGTCCGTAGCGCTCCAGGACGGGGCGCTCCGGATCGGGCGGCGGCCCGGGGCTCGAGCGCGGCGACCAGGTGACGACGTCGAGCCGACGCAGGGCCGGCTCGTCGCCGTCGCAGGCGGTACGGACCTCGACCGTCGTCAGCTCAGCTTCGCCGCGTTCAGGCGGCAGTAGGTGAAGCCGAACGGCAGCACCTCGTTGTTTGCCTTGTTGACGTTCAGGCTGATTTTCCCGAAGACGCGCGTGGCGTCGGCCTTGTCCCCGGCCTTCAGCTTGCGGCCCGCCGCGGCGAACAGCTCGGCCTCGATCTTCAGGTAGGAGAACCACTTGGTCAGCCGCGCTTCGTCGGCGCTCGGCCGCGGCAGTGCTTCGAGTTCTTTCAGCGTCCGCGTCTGCTCCCGCGAGGCGTTCGCGAACTTCGTCGCCGCCGTCTTCAGTTTGCCCTTCTTCACTTCGGCGCGGACCCCGGCGAGAATCCCTTCGTTCGCCTTGGTGCTGGCCTTGCAGATCGGCTCGGCCGCTTCCTTGTATTCGTCGCGGCTCACTTCGGCGGCGAACGCCGCCCCGCAGACGACCAACACCAGCGCCATCGCCGATGCGATCGCGATCAGCATCCGTTTCGACATCTCTTCCCCTTCCAGCGCCTCCCGGCGTCCATTGTCACGTCAGCTATTCAACCAGCCCGGGCGCCTCACGGTGCGGGCTCGAGCTCAAGGTCCTCGGCGGCGGCCAGGTCGGCACCGGCCAGCACCTGCCCCTGACGGCCCGCGATGAAGCCGGCAGCCACCATCGGCACCAACACGCCGAGGAGGACCAGCAGGGGGACGGTCCAGGAGTGGGTCAGGCCGTGGAGCGCGCCGACGACGAAGGGGCCGCTGGCGGCGACCAGATAACCGACGCCCTGGGCCATCGTCGAGAGGTGGGCGACGTGGCGATCGCGGGCGCGGGCGACGATGTAGCCGAGGGCGAGGGCGAGCATGACCCCGCCGCCGAGGCCGATCGCGGTGACCCAGATGTAGACGTGCCGGGCGCCGAAGATGGCCAGGCCGAGGTAGCCGATCGCGAGCAGCGAGGCGGCCAGGGCGACCTCGACCTCGCTGCGCGGCATCCGCCTCTGCGCCGCCGGGGTGAGGAGCGAGGCCCCCATGCTCGGGATCGTCATGTAGGAGAGCATCCAGCCGGCTTTGCCGCTGCTCATGCCGTGGCTCTCGAGGATCGTCGGCAGCCAGCTGAGCATCGCGTAGTAACAGAGGGACTGGAGGCCCATGAAGAAGGTCACCGCCCAGGCGATGCGGTCGCGGCGTAGGTCCCGGGCCGGGGACGGACGCGCGACGGCGGGGGCGGTGGGCTCGTCGCGGCGTGCCCGCGGCAGCCAGAGCGCCAGGGCGAGCACGGCGAAGACGCCCCAGACGGCGACCGCCGGCCGCCAGCCCGCGCCGGTCAGGTCCTCGACCGGGATCGTCAGGCCGGCCGGGATCGTCGCCCCGAGCGAGAGGGCCAGCGCGTAGAAGGCGATCATCGTGCCGGCGCGGTCCGCGAAGTCGCGTTTGATCAGCCCCGGCAGCAGGACGTTGGCGACGGCGATCCCGGAGCCGAGAATCGCGGTGCCGAGGAAGAGCGCGGCGACGCTCGGGGCCAGGCGCACCGCACAGCCGATCGCGACGACGCCCATCGTCAGGCCCAGCAGTGGCCCCATCCGCAGGCGCCGCACCAACGCCGGCGTGCTCAACGCCATCGCGCCGAAGCAGAAGACCGGCAGCGCGGTGAGCAGGCCGCTGCCGACCGACCCGAGGCCGGTGTCGTCCTGGATCTGGGTGAGGACCGGCGGTATGGCGGCGATCGACATGCGCAGGTTGAGGGCGACGAAGATCAGCGTCGCCGCCACGGCCAATCGTCGACGGTCCACCGGGCCAGCGTATTGACCATTGCGAGGAGCTGGGACCGACCCCGCTCCAAGGAGCCGGCCGCGGGGGGCTAGGGCTCGACCAGCTGGGCGACGGCCGCGGAGACGCGTTTGCGGTGGGCCGCGGCGGCGCGGCTGCCCTGGGGGTGCCAGAGCTCGGTCTGGCTGAGGGCGATGATGAACTCGAGCAGGGTCTCGGGCTTCAGCGTGGCGGCGATCCTCCCGGATTTCTGAGCCTTGGCGATCGCCTTGACCTTCGCCTTGAGGGCGGCCTGGACGGCCTCGTTTTCGACCCCGAGGCCGTCGCGTTCGAGGCGGTCCCAGTTGGCGAGGCGGAGCAGGTCGGGCTGTTGGAGGCGGTGGTCGTAGAGACGGGCGGCGTAGCCGGGGAGATCGTCCGGGTCGATCGGAATCTCGTCGACGGTGGCGACCACGGCGGCGTCGAAGACCGCGTCGAAGAGGCCGTCTTTGCTGCCGAAGTAGGCGTAGATCAGGGACTTGTTGGCGCCCGCCGCGGCGGCGATGCGGTCGACCCGCGCGCCCGCGATGCCGTGCGCGGCGAACTCGGCGGTCGCCGCCTCGAGGATGCGTGCTCTGGTCGCCTCGGCGTCACGTGGCATCGGTCGATTGTACGAACCAACCGGTCAGTTGCTAGCCTCCCTCGGCGTATCTAACTAACGAGTTAGTTTGGAGATGACATGAGCGCCACCCCCGCCCCCGCCGGTCCGACCCACACCGTCCATGGCTTCGCCGCGATGGAACGCGACGGCCCGATCGCCCCCTTCGACTTCGAGCAGCGCGAGCCGCGCCCCGATGACGTCGCCTTCGAGGTCCTCTTCTGCGGCATCTGCCACACCGATCTGCATTCGATCGGCCCGTGGGGCCAGGAGTACCCGCTCGTCCCCGGGCACGAGATGATCGGCCGGGTCACCGCCGTCGGCGCGAACGTCACCGAGCACGCGGTCGGCGACACCGTCGCGGTCAGCGTCATCGTGGATTCCTGCGGCGAGTGCGAGCACTGCCGCAACGAGATGGAGATCTACTGCGACAAGGGGCCGACCAACACCTACGACGGGATCGACCGGGTCGATGGCAGTCGCACGCGTGGCGGCTACGCCGAGTCGCTGGTCGCCCACGGGCACTTCGTCCACCCGTTGCCCGACGGCCTCGACCCGGCGGGCGCGGCGCCGCTCCTCTGCGCCGGGGTCACCGTCTGGTCGCCGCTCCGCCACTGGAAGATCGGCCCCGACTCGGAGATCGGCGTGGTCGGCATCGGCGGGCTCGGCCACCTCGGCGTGAAGTTCGCCCACGCGCTCGGCGCCCGCGTCGTCGCCTTCACCACCTCCCCGGACAAGCGCGACACGATCCTCGCCCTCGGCGCCGACGAGGTGGTCGTCTCCACCGACTCCGAGCAGATGGCGGCGCAGCGGGGGAAGCTCGACTTCCTCCTCGACACGGTCTCCGCCGTCTACCCGATGACGCCGCTGATGGAGACGCTGAAGCTCGACGGCACGCTCTGCTCGGTCGGCATCCCCGACGAATTCGACGTCAGCCCGATCGCACTAGCCTCGAAGCGGCGGAGCATCGCGAGCTCCGGCGCAGGCGGCACCCGCGACGTGCGCGAGATGCTCGCCTTCTGCGCCGAGCACGACATCACCGCCGACGTCGAGGTGGTCGGCCCCGACGCGATCAACGACGCCCTCGACCGGCTCGCCCGCAACGACGTCCGTTATCGCTTCGTGATCGACATGGCGCGGCGCTAGGCGCCGCGCCACCGGGCCTCAGGCGGCGGCCGCCGCGAGGAACTGCTCCTGCATGCCGGGGTAGATCAGCCGCTGGTCGTCGCTGAGGCCCGCTTTGACCTGGCGGGTCCAGTCGTCCACCAGCGCCTCCGGCTCACAGGCCTCGAGCGCGTCGAACGCCGACGCCGGGACCAGCTGCGGCTGCACCTTGTCGACGTCGAAGGAGGCGATCAGGTCGGTGTCGACGTAGCCGACGTGGACGCCGACGACCTCGATGCCCCGCGGCTTCAGCTCGATCCGCGAGGCGTTCGAGTAGGACCAGGCGGCGGCCTTCGAGGCGGCGTAGGTGGCGAGGTTCGGGGCGCCGAGCCAGGAGACGACCGAGAGCATGTTGACGAAGGCACCGCCGCCGTTGCCCGCGATCACCGGTGCGAAGGCCCCGGTCATCGAGACGATCGACAGGTAGTTGGCCTCGAGCTCGAAGCGGGCGTCCTCCAGGCTGGCCGAGAGCGGCAGGGCCGGACGACCGGTCCCCGCGTTGTTGACGACCAGGTCGACGTCGGTCAGCTCGGCGGCCACCTCCCGCACGCGGGCCTCGTCGGTGACGTCGAGCCGCACCGCGGTCAGGCGCGGGTCGGTGATCGTGGCGGTGTCGCGGACGCCCGCGTAGACCTTCGTCGCCCCGCGCGCCAGCAGCTCCTCGGCGAACGCCTTGCCGATGCCGCGATTGGCGCCGGTCACCAGTGCCGTTGCTCCCTCGATCTTCATGTCGAACCTCCGTGAGTTGAAGTCTGGATGATGGTCATCATCTAGATGACGCTCGACATCCTAACAAGATGACGCTCATCATCTAAACTGCCCCCATGGGCCACTCTCAGAAGGACAAAGCGGAGAACCACCAGCGGATCGTCGATGTGGCCGCCCGCCGCATCCGCGAGTCGGGCACCGACGGCCCCGGCGTGGCCGAGATCATGAGCGAGGCCGGCCTCACTCACGGCGGCTTCTACAAGCATTTCGACTCCCGCGACGACCTCGTCGCCGAGGCCGTCGACGCGGCGATCGAGCAGGGCCGCGCCCGCCTCGAGGCTCGGGTCGAGGGCGCCGAGGACCCCCTCGCCGCCTTCGTCGAGGGCTACCTCTCCCCCGAGCACCGCGACGACCCCGGCACCGGCTGCACCGTCGTCGCCCTCGGCGCCGACGTCGCCCGCTCTGACCCCCGCGTCCGCGCCGCCTACCGCGGCCAGGTCGAGCACTACATCAGCGACCTGGAAGCCCTCCTCGGCGGCAAGGGCGACGAAGAGACCCGCCGCCGCGCGATCGCCGCCGTCACCTCCATGGTCGGCGCCATGCTGATCTCCCGCGCCGTCGACGATGACCCACTGAGCAACGAGATCCTCCAAGCGGTCCGCGCCGCGGTGGAGGCCGAGGGCAGCTAGCCCGGTCGAGTCTCCGGCGTCCGCGGATGGGGGACGCTGCGTCTGAAGCCGGCGCCCGAGTAAGGGTCCGGGCCGTCGGAGCTGGCGCCCGAGACAAGGGACGCAAGGCGGGTCGGCGAGCACGGCCGTCTCGGTCACGGCCCTGGCTGGCTGTGACCGTGCCCGAGACGGCCGGGGGATGTGGGGAGTGTCGGGGGAAGTCCCGGCGTGCGCAGCGGGCGCGTCACGGGAGGAGCACACGGAACGCTCACCGCTCTCCCACGGGGAGGTCACGAGACTCGCAAGTCGTGACGGAGAGCGTGGGAAGTCCACGCTTCCGTGCGTGTTGGACAACAGTCAATTCAGCGCTGCGTGTATTGACCCCCCTATAGGGGGCCAAATACAGGCAGCGCGTTCTCGGGCTCCTCTTCGAGGCCCGAAAACGGACCGAAGATGCTCGGAAGGGTGACGTTCCCGGCATCTCCCTCACCGATCCGTGACAGGTGGGCCTTCTCTCCCACGGACCTCCGACGTAAGTCCGACCTCCGCCCGGACCTGCGCCGGCAATCACACGAGACCCTCACGTCCTGGGCGTCTCATGGCGGTCACAGCCAGCCAGGACCGCCATGAGACGCCCAGGACCGATCTAGGACTGTCTGGGCGGCCGGGAGAACGGCCGGCACAACGTCGTCCCCGCCCGCCCTCACCCGCAGGCCGAGGCCCCGGCAACAAACTGGGCGAGCGTGCAGCGGTAGGCGCGGGGGTAGTAGGCCCCCATCGCGGCGGCGGTCGCCGAAGGGCTGGCCGTCTGCGGGGCGTCCTGGACCGCTTGATGGAAGGTTTCGTTCGGCAGCATGTTGCGGAAGATGAGGATCTGGCGGGCTTGGGGTTGGGTCGTCGAGAGGGGGATGAAGGTGCCGCCCGCGGCTTCGACCGCCTTGCGTTGTTCTGGGTTGGCAACGACGAAGGCGTATTCGCCCGCCGCGTTCAGGTGCGTTTCGAAGTTGGCCGCGCAGCCGTATTCGGTGCCACCGCCGGTCTCGGGATTCGCGACCACCGGCCAGGGGCTGCGGTAGACGTTGTTGCAGAGCGACCAATAGCGGAGCTGCAGGTCCGGCTGGGGCCAGGGCACCGGGGTCTCTCCCGCCGGCGTCGTCGCCGCCTTGCCCCGCACCACGACGACCTTCCCCGGCACCGGGCGGAAGAGCGCCGAGACGTAGGCGTTGTTGACGTTCGGGAAGAAGGCGTTGGTCGAGGCGGCGCTGGCGCGGAAGAACTGCAGCGGCGGTGGGCAGGCGGAGGCGCGGCAGGGGCTCGTCCCTTCCGATCCGCCTTCGAGCTTGTGGCGGAGCTTCTTGACCGCCTGCCGGAGGCTCCTCGTCGGCTTGGCGTGGAGGAACTGCTCTTTTCGGGGTATGCCGCCCGCCCCCGGGCAGCGCGGGAGCGTCACCAGCTGCCCGTCCTTGACCAGCCGGAGCGTCGGCAGCGGCACCGTCCCGCTGCCGCCGGTCGGCAGGTAGACGCGGTAGAGGAGGAAGCCGAGCCGCGCGCCGCTCTTGCCCGGCGCGGCGCCGGTCGGAGCGATCGGCAGGGCGTTGGCCTCGCCCGGCTTCGCCTCCCCGCTCAGGGTCACGGTGAAGGAGCCGCCGGGTTCGCCCTTCGTCTGGAAGGGGTTGACCGAGCCGGCCGCGGGGTCGATTTCGAAGTCCGCGAGACCGGAGGGCACGCCGTCGGCTTCGAAGGACCCGCCTTCTTCGTTGTAGACGTTGAAAGACATGTAGCGCGCGTCCGGATACTTGCCTTCGACTTCGATCGACAGCCCTTCTTCGGCGTAGAACGGGGTCGTCCAGTAGGTCGCGGCCGAGTCGGGGAAGGCGACGTTCAGCGTTTCCGGGGTCGTCTTCACCCACCAGGAGCAGTGCGGGAAGGGAGATTCGGGCGCCGCCGCAGAAGCGCCGGCCGGGGCCGCCGCGAGGCTCGCGACGGCCGCGACCAGCACGGCGAGGAGGAGGTGAGGTGAGGCGGCGCGCTTCAAGGCATGAGTTGTTTCGGCGGTTGGCCCACCGGCCATTAGCCGGAAGGGCTCGAGATCAGCGACCGGCGGTGCCGAGTCGGCGACGCAGCGCGGCGAGGTCATCGGGCTCCAGGCCCGCGCCCAGCAGGGTCGCTTCGGCGTCGAGGTTCGCGAGCAGCTCGACGATCAGGTCGCTCGCCGTCGTCCCGCGCTCGCGGAGATAGGCGGCGATCTTCGGCGCCTCGTCTTCTTCGCCGCGCGAGAGGTAGAGCGGGCGCAGGCGCTCGTCGCTGAGCGCGTAGTCGGCGGCGATCGCCTCGGGTTCGACCCCGGCGAGGGCCAGCACCAGCATCGCGATCTGGCCCGCCCGGTCGCGGCCGCCCTGGCAGTGGAAGACGACCCCGCCCGGCGGCGCCGTCGCGATCGCGCGAAGGAGCTCGGCACTGCGCTCGGGGAAGCGTTCGAGGTGCGGGCCGTAGTAGAGAGGCGTCGCGAACTGCGGGCCGTTCCCCCAGACTTCCCAGAAGTCGCGGGCCTCGGTCACGTCGAGCGGGATGTACACGGTCTCGATCGACGCCGGCCGCGGCGCGAGGTCGGGGCCGATTTCGCTCTCGTTGCGCAGGTCGATGACGGTCCGCACGCCGTAGGCCTCGACTTCCTCCCAGCCGCGCGCCTCGAGGTTCTGCAGCGAGTCGGAACGGATGATCGCGCCGCGCCGGGTGAGTCCGTCGCCGGTCGGCAGCCCACCGAGGTCGCGGGCATTGAGGGACCCCCGCCAGTCGAGATGACGGTCGACCATCACCTCAGGATGACGAAGATGGCGTTCCAATTTGGCACTGGCTATCCCGGGAGCCCGCGATTAGGCTCATCCGATGCCCAATCGGCTGTGGCTCGTCCCGGTCCTGGTCGCTGTCGCGATCTTGGCCCTCGCTGCCTCCGTCGCGTCCGCCGCGCCCAAGGAAGTCGCCTACGTCTGCAAAGGCGAAGACATCTGCCTGCTCGACCCCGACAACCCGAGCGACGTCGTCAACCTGACCTCCAACGGCACCACCAGCTACGAGGAAGACCCGACCTGGTCCCCGGACGGCAAGCGACTCGCCTTCGTCGCCCGTTTCACGAGCAAATTCCCGCCGGAAACGAACATCTACACGATGGAACCCGATGCGCCGGGGCAGACCGTAAACGGCGCCGTCCAGGTCACCCACTTCACCAGTGGCGAACCGACCGGAGACCTCGCCTGGTCACCCGACGGCACCAAGATCGCCTTCGTGCGCGGGAGTGCCTCGCACGGCAACCAGCCGCTCTACGTCGTCAATTCCGATGGCAGCAGCGCCAACGCGACCGAAATCCCCACCAGCGGAGGTGCGGGTGATCCGACCTGGTCGGCCGACAGCGGCAAGATCGCGTTCTCGCACAACCACCAGATCTACACCGTCAACGGAGACATCAGCAGCCCCGCCACGCCCCTGCCGGGAGCAACCGGGGAAGAACCGGAGTGGTCGCCCGACGGGAGCAGAATCGCCTACGGCCGCGAATTCAAAGACATCGACATCATCGGCCAGGGCGGCGGCACGCCGTTGGTCACGATCCCCTCCTCTTCCCAGTTCGCCTTCGCCTCGTGGTCGCCGAACGGCACCCAACTCGCCTACGACGAGCAGACCGGGGAAGAGAGCTATTTCAGGGTGGTCAACGCCGACGGGACCGGCGACCACGGGCTGCCGATCGTCCAGGGCCTGAACGCCAACGGCCCGGCCGCATCCTGGTCGCCCGACGGCAAACGCCTCGTCTTCCAAGGCTTCTACTTCGGCGAACTCCTGACCACGGCCGACGACACGAACGAGGTCTACATCGGTAATGCCGACGGCTCGGGCTCGGTGACCTCGTTGACGCCGAACCAGGGGTACTCGACCCATCCGGTCTGGCGACCGAGCCCGACCCCGACCCCGGTTCCCGGCCCGCCTGGGAGTACGCCCCCGAGCGGCCCGCCGCCGGTGATCACGCCCTCGGGTGGATCGAGCGGACCGTTGCGGGGCCCGACGATCAAACCGAAGCTGGTCTGGTTCACCAACCGCATCCCATGGAGCGAAGCGCCCTACGTGCAGCCGCTCAGCGTCTCCTGCGGGGCCCCCGCCTGCGCGGTCAGTGGGGAAGGCAAGACGAAGGGCGCGATCCCCGCCGGCCTCACCTTCGGGCGCACCTTGGCCGCCACGGCGAGTGCGAAGCCGAAGCCGAAGCCGAAGGTCATCGCTCGCGGAAAGGTTCAGGTCCCACCGAATCAACGGCGGGTCTTGAAACTGAAGCTGACGAAGCTCGCGATCGCCATCCTCAAGAAGGTCGGCAAGTTGAAGATGTCCCTCACCGTCACCACCAGGATTGCAGGCCAGCCGCCGACGAAAGAAACGCGCACGGTCGAAATTTTCGTCAAGCCGGCGCGGTCGAAGCACCGCTGAAGCAAGCGGACGACCTGTCGGTCGACCAGCCTCTACGCCGTTTCGGCGGTGTCCGGCTCTTCGTCCCGCTGCAGCCGCGAGTGGAAGCGGCCGTAGGCGAAGTAGACGACCAGGCCGATGACCATCCAGATCCCGAAGCGCAGCCAGGTGAGCCCTTCGAGATAGGTCATGAGGAAGACGCAGAGGGCCATGCCGATGAGCGGGAAGAGCGGCACGAAGGGGACGCGGAAGCCGCGTTTCAGGTCGGGCGAGGTGCGGCGCAGGACCATGACGCCGGCGTTGACGAGGAAGAAGGCGAAGAGGGTGCCGATGTTGACCAGCTCGGCGAGGTCTTCGAGCGGGACGAAGGCGGTGAGGACGCCGGACATGATCCCGAACGCGAGGGTGATGAAGATCGGCGTCTTGCGCTCGGTCAGCTTGGCGAAGCCGCGGGGCAGGAGCCCGTCCCGGCACATCGCGAACATGATCCGCGTCTGGCCGTAGAAGATCGTCAGCACGACGCTGGCGATCGCGACCAGCGCGCCGACGTCGATCAGCGCCGCGCCCCACGAGTAGCCCGCGCCGGCGTCGAGGGCGAAGGCCAGCGGTGCCGGATTTTCGGCCAGTTCTTTCGAGGGGACGGCGGCGGTCGCGAAGAGGCCGACGAGGATGTAGATCACGGTCACGATCAGCAGCGAGCCGATGATCCCGCGCGGCATGTCGCGTTCGGGATCCTTGACCTCCTCGGAGGCGGTCGAGACCGCGTCGAAGCCGATGTAGGCGAAGAAGATCAGCGCCGCGGCGTCGACGATGCCGTTGAAGCCGCCGGTCGAGAACGGCGAGAGGTTGGCGCCGTCGAAGGCGGTGGCGGCGAGGACGATGAAGACGCCGAGCACTGCGACCTTGAAGGCGACCATGAAGCTGTTGATGCGGGCGCTCTCGCGCACGCCGTAGATCAGCAGGAAGGTCACGGCGACGACCAACGCCAGCGAAGGCAGGTTCACCGTCCCCCCGTCGGCGCCGGGCGCGACCGAGATCGAGTTCGGCAGCCCGCCGCCGGTGAGATGGCCGAGTAAGTCGTTCAAATACTCGCCCCAGCCGGAGGCGATGGCGGCGATCGAGAGCCCGTACTCGAGGATCAGGTCCCAGCCGATGATCCAGGCGACCAGCTCGCCCAACGTCGCGTAGATGTAGGTGTAGGCGCTGCCGGAGACCGGCACCGCGGAGGCGAGCTCGGCGTAGCTGAAGGCGGAGAAGAGCGCGGTCAGCCCGGCGAGGACGAAGCTGAGGATGATCGCCGGGCCGGTGTCCCCGATCGCCTCGCCGATGATCACGAAGACGCCGGTGCCGATCGTCCCGCCGATCCCGAGGGCGACGATGTCGAGCGACCCGATGCCTTTTTTCAGCTGCTCGTTGCGGCTGCCGGTCTCCGCGATCAGCCGCTCCGGCGACTTGGTCGCGAACGGTTTCTTGAGAAAGCTCCCTGCCTCCATCTGGCGGTGATACCCAGTTTGTGACGAAACCAACGCGGCCGGTGGGAAAGAGTTTGTGTGGTTTAGGGACCGGCCGCACGGGCACGACCCATCCATGCCCATCGCGCGCCGTCTCCGCAGCCCGATCTCCGTCCGCCTCGTCGCCGCGTTCGCGGCGGCCGCCCTCTTGCTCGCCGTCGGCGCGCCGCGAGCGTCCGCGCAGGCCAAACCGAGCTATGACGTCTTCGGCTCCTGCGCCACCGCCAAGCCGTTCAAGCCCGCCGGGACCTGCGCCTTCGACCGCCCCGAACACGCCCAGGGGACGATCGTCTTCCGCAGCCACGTCGGCAAGCGATCGCTGAAGGTCTGCCAGCGGATCCTCGGCCTCTCCTTCCACGGAAAGCAGTGCCTGAAGGGCAACAAGCCGACCGCCTACGAAACGATCCCCTTCCACCTGAACGGGGCCTACGACGACTTCAAGGTCGTGGTCGACGTCTACACCAGGAGCCCTGGCTCGCACGCCGCCTTCGTCAAGGCCGCCCGGGTCCAGCTGCGATTCCACGCCTGATCTCGGTACGCGGCGGGGGCTAATCCGACCGCGATCGGCTGCCGATGAAGGCGCATGAGAAGACTTCGCAGCCAGCTGACCTTTGCCAACGTCACCGCCGTGATCGCCCTCTTCGTGGCGCTCGGGGGCGGTGCCTACGCCGCCACGAGCCTGCCCAAGAACTCGGTCGGGGCCAACCAGATCAAGGCCAACGCGGTCACCGGCGCCAAGATCAAGAACGGTGCCGTGACCGCGGCGAAGATCGCTCCGGGCTCGATCGGCACCGTGGCGACCGCCACCAACGCGACCCACGCCACGACGGCCGACAGCGCCACCCGGGCCGGCAACGCCGAAACGGCCACGCGGGCCGCCAGTGCCGAGACCGCGAACCGCGCCGCCACCGCCGAAACCGCGACCCGCGCCCTGACCGCCGAGAGCGCGACCCGCGCCGCGAGCGCGGACGCCGCGACCCACGCCGACTCAGCCACGGACGCGGACCATGCGACGAGCGCCGACTCCGCCACGAACGCCGCCACGGCGGCGGTCGCCACGGAAGCGAAAAACCTCGACGGGCTTCCGAGCAGCAGCTTCGCGCCGGTCACCAACTTCCTCTCCGGCTCCGCGGACCTGAGCGTCGCCAGCTCCCAGCTGGTGTTCGCGGTTCCCGGCGGCCCCGAACTGCGCACCACCGGCACCGGCACCAACGAATTCAACATCCAGTTCCGCAATCCCCCCACCAGCACCGAAAGCTGGACGTTGTCCTCGGTCGGCTCGCGGCTCAGCGAAATCCCGCCCGGTGGCTTCGGCAGCTTCGGCCTCACCGGCAACGCCGCGACGATCACGATCTACAGCGAAAACCTGAAACGGTCGGTGGTCGGCGCCTGCACCTTCCTGCCTGAAATCAATCGGATCGGCTGCGCGGGGACGCTCTACTCGGGGGCATAGAACAGATCGGCGCCGCGCCACCCGGGCGCGGAAAAGGCACGAGGCGGCTGGGAGGCCGCCTCGTGCGAGTGGCAGACCGCGGCAGGGAATACCGCGGCCACCGTTCGGCGGGGCTTGGGGTGCCCGCCGAAATCCTTGAAGGGCCCTACTGCCGCTTCGCCCCGGTGCCGCAGCGCGGCCTCACCACCGGGTTGCGGTCGCGGACCTTCCCGTTCTGAGCTTCCATCCGCACGATCGCCCGGTTGACGGAATCGCAGAGGTTGATCGAGTTCTGCAGCAAGCCGCGCTTGCCGCCGTGGAGGTCGAAGACGAAGCGGGAGATCGCGGCGTCGGGGACGTCGGCGAACGTGGTCCGGGTCCGCGAGACCTGGGTCCCCCGGCGGTGGACCGAGTCGATGAAGCCGACCAGGTTGACGTGGATCTGACCGCCGAGCGAGGCGACGAGATCAGGGAGCTTGCGTTCGCCGCCGTTGGAGCGGAAGTAGACCGGGCCGGTCAGCGGCCGGTCGAGCAGCGGGCCATAGGCGGTCGCCGTGCCGAGGATCGACTTGGCCGGGCACTCGGCACCGTTGCCGGCGCCGGCGCCGAACTGGACCCGGGTGCAGGGGTTCGAGATGTGGCGGTTGTCGATGAAGAGACCCCTCGGCAGGATCACCTGGACCCGGCCGATGTTCGCCTGCCCTGCCCCCGCCGTGAGCACGGCCCGCAGGGCGGGGTTCTTGGCCCGGGTGGTGCCGCCGGAGAGGGACAGCGCCAGCCTGGGCTTGAAGGCGAGTGCCGCGCAGCCGGCGACCTGGTACGGACTGGAGGGATGCGCCAGCGCGCCCGCGGCGGAGGCGATCGTCGAGGTGATCGCCGTCGGCGCGCAGTCGGTCGGGTTCTGGATGAAGCCCGGTCGGTCGATCGTCACGTCGATCTTCCGGTAGCTCACCGGGATCCCCTTGAGGATCTGCGGCAGCGGGTCGGTGACCGCGGTCACCTGGGTGGTGGTCGGGTCGACGCGCAGGGCGGTCCGCACCGTCACCGTGCCGAGGTCGAACGGCCCGGCCTGCGCCGGCACCTTGACCACGAGGCTGTAGGGGGCGCCGCGGTAGGGACCCGCGAGGTAGACGGTCGACGGAGGACGCCCGGGCTGCGGGACGTAGAGCGGATCGGAGCCGGACCCCGCCGCGATCGTCGTCGTCCCCACCTGCGAGCCGCCCGGGCAGTTCCCGCTCGACGCTTCGGCCTCGCCGCAGAGGGGGACGCCGGCCAGCTTCGCCAACTGCCCCTCGGGCAGGGTCACGGCGAGGGTCGAGACGTTCTGCTGGCCGTCGGGACGATTCAGTTCGAGGCTGAACGTCGAGCTTCCCCCGGCCTGCGGATCGGCGACGCCTGCCGTCAGCGACGGGGTGAACTGCGAGCCGACCCCGCAGTTTTCGCCGATCGTGAAGGACGAGGTGCTTTCGACCGGGGCGGTGCCCGACCACGGGGTGAGTGCCGCCGTCGTCGTGTAGGTCCCACAGGCGCTCGGCGTCTGCAGCGGCGAGCGCGGCCCGGAATTCAGGATGACCCGCAGCTCTTCGAAGGGCAGTTGCGGGTTTTCGTCGAAGGTCGCGGTGAGCTGTCCCGTCGCCGGATCCGCTTTGACCGACCCTTCCAGCTTGATCCGCACGCCGGCCCCGGCGACGACCAGGAAGAGGCGGTACATCCGTCCCGACTGAGGATCGTCGGAGAGCTGCGAGCCGAGGTAGAGCGAGCCCGGCAGCGGCGCTTCCAGCAGCGGCGTGACGACTTCCGCCGTGCCGATCTTCGAGGCTTCGGGGCAGGACTCCGCTCCGAGCTCATGCAGGCCGAACTGGGCGTCGGTGCAGGCGGCGAGGCCGTCGGCCGACGGCGGCGAGATCGCCACGCCGGGCGGCAGCGTCACCACCGCGTCGCGGAGCGCTGACGTCGCCGGGGCATCGGCCGCGGTCCCCTGCGGCAGTCGCAGATCGACTTCGAAGCCCGACGGTTCGCTCGCCCGGGCGGAACCAGGGGTGGCGGCAAGCGTCGGCGCGAACGGCAGCGCCGCGCAGCCGCCGAATTCCTGCGGCGTGGAGCTGAGGCCGAGCACTTCGTCGGTGTCGTAGAAGTCGGCGCCGAAGCGACCGGCGACCGGGACACCGCACCGGGTCGGGTTGGTCATGAAGGGACCGTGCTTGCGCCCGGCGGGGAACGGGCATTCGTTCCCGGTCGGCGCCGCGCTGAGAGGCGGAAGGCATTCGCCGCGCAGGCCGTCGTGGCTGCTGTCGGCAGGGTTCCCCCAGATCGTCACGTCGGCGCCGAGGATCTCGGTCGACGACTCGAGCCGGCTCACGGTGGCCCGGACCCCGTAGTCGCCGTCGGAGCGGACGCCGAGCTGGATGATGCCGCTGACGAAGCCCTGGAAGCTGAAGGCGAGGCGACCGGGTTGGTCGGGCCCGCGCTTCATGTTGTAGAGGGCGAGGATGGATTCGCTCTCGATGAGGTGCGACCCGGAGCCTTCTCCGGGGTCGTAGGCCTGGATGTGGAGGTGGACGACCCCCACCTGCGAGGCTGGGTAGCACACCCCGCTGACGCCCTGGACGGGATCGGTGCGGTTGAGTTCGGCGTCTTCGCAGGTGTCGTAGGCCGTCGGATTCCCGATCAGTCCCGGCGGTAGGTCGATCGTCGTGCTGCGAATCTCGTGGAACGGCTCGAGGTAGCCCTGGTACAGGCGGTCGTCGGAGCGCAGGTGGAAGTCAACGTCGGTGTCCGCGTGGGCCCCGGCCTGCAGCGATGCGTTGGTGACGCTGAAGCTGTCGGGCGTCGCGATCGTCACTTCGGCGGCGGCGGGCCCGGCCAGGACAAGCGCCGCCGCGACCGTGGCGAGGAGGGCGAGCATCAGCGGAGCGGTTCTCTTCGGATTCATCGTGCGTCCTCCCTAGTGCGCGCGCGGCGCGACGACGGTGACTTGCTTGACGGTGACGGCGCTGCCGCGTGCGGACCGGAACGCGGCCCGCAGCACGAGGTGGACCTTGGAGCGGCTGCGGAGCGCCTTCCGTGCCGACCCCCGCAGGCGCAGGTGGACGGTGCGGACGGCCTTGCCCTTCGTTGCGATCGATCGACCGCGGACCCCGTGGCCGGCGAGCGTCAGGTTGCCCGCGCTGGAGACCGCGACCCGGACCTGGACCCCCTGCCGACCGACGAGCACACGACGGATCGACACCGCCGGGCGTGCCACGCCATCGACCCCGGGCTGCGCGCCGGCGCGGGTGCTCCCCGGCAACGCGCCTCCGCGCGGCTGCCCCGGCGGCCCCTGGCAGGATTCCCCGACGCACCCCGGTTTCGGGACGACGGCGGGCGATCCTCCGCCGACCCGGGCGTCATAGAGCATCCCGGCGCCCTGCGTCGCCTCCGCGGTCAGCCTCGCCGAGCTGATGAAGAACAGGTCTTTGCCGTCGGCGCTGAGGCCAAGGTCAAGGGTGTCGTCCTTCTCGGTCCCGGCATTGACGAGGTGGGCAGAGCCTTCGCTCCACAGGTAGACGTTCACCTTTCCGTTCGTCGGTTCCGGTGAGCCGAGTCGGAAGGCTTCGAAGGTCACCGTCGAGCCGTCGTCGGAGATCGCCCGGGGTATCCCGCTCACCTGGTTGCCCCTCGACGCGGCCCCGAAGCCCGCGGTGTTCATCGGCAGTGAGTAGACCAGGCTGCTTTTCGGGTTGGCACAGGAGAGGCATTGCGGGACGCCGACCGAGGCGGGACCGATGGTCACCAGGTAGGCCTGCGGCACGGAGCCCGCGACGAAGACGACGTGGTCGCCGTCCGGGGTGGCCTGGAGCGTGGAGGGGGCGACACCGCCGTAGGCGGCACCGGTTTCGGCGGTTGCGCTGATCAGCTGGATCCGGCCTTCGCGGGCGACGAAGAGGTTGCTCGGGGCCAACCCGCCCGAGGCTCCTTCCCCGGCGATCGTCCCGGCGGCGAGGAAGAACACCGAGCGGCCATCTTCGGAGAGGACCGCCGAGGGCCCGGCGACCCGGGCGTCGGTGGTCGGATCGCCGGCGCAGCTGACGCACTCGAGCGCGGTCCGGGTCCCGGTGGCGGGATCGATCGCGGCGCGGTAGAGGTCGTTGTCGGCGTTGCCGTCGTCGGCGGTCAGCGGATCGGTCGTCATGAAGTAGGCGGTGCGCCCGTCCGGGGTCGCGCCGACGTAGCTGGGGGTGGCCGGCGTCGGCGGCGGGACGACACCGGCTTCGGGGGCGGAGATTTCGATCGGGCCGCCGGGCGTGACCGCGAAGATCGCCGCCGGGCAGGGGTTGAAGCTCGCGTCGTAGGGCGAAGTCATCAGGTAGACGACCGACCCGTCGGCGGAGACCGAGTTCTGCCCCGGAGGCGCGTTGACGAACCCCGCGCTGAAGACGACGCCGGTCGGCACGGTGCCACAGGGGCTCAGCGGCACGCCGGCGGTGTCGACGCCGATCGCCGTGGTCGCTCCCGCCGCGGTCTGCCGGTAGACCTCGGGGACGCCTTCGGTGCCACCGCTGCCCGGCGGCGCCTCGTTCGAGGCGAAGAACACTTCGCTGCCGTCGCCGGTCATCCCTACGTAGCCGAGTCCGCCCGGGTTACGGCCGGGATCCGAGAGCTGGAAGATCGTGCGGACGGCGCCGTCGGCGTCCCGGCGCAGGAGGCTGACGTCTCCCCCGAAGGCGGTCCCTCCGCCCGGGGGCGGGAAGGCCTGGCCCGAGCCACGAAGTCCCCCGAAGATCACGGTCGAGAGGTCCGCGGTGGCGTCGAGAGGCGGGAAGGTGGTCGCGTGGGTGGGGTCCGGCGGGGTGATGAAGTCGTTCGTCCACCTGCCGTCCCCATGCGTGCCGACGAAGACGCTGCGGAAGCCGGCGTCCTGGTCCGGTTCGATCGGGACGAGATCCCCCGATCCCCAGATGATGCGACTGCCAGGGAAGGTCGCGAGCGTGGGGTTCGGCACCGGGCCGACGACGACCGGTTGGTCTTCGGTGTCGGCGGGCGAGACGAGCTCGTAGGCGCGGCATTCGGGCAGCGCCAGCGAGCCCTCTTCGGCACGCACGGCTTCGTTCGGGCAGTCGGCTGCGATCGCGGCCGAGGCCCTGGGGCCGACCGCGAGCGCCACCCCCAGAGCGAGGACGACGAGCCCGATGACGAACTTCGCCGAGCGGCGCGGCTGATCCACGGTTCCCTGGAAATCCACTTGCTGATCCCTCCCTGTTGTCCGCGGCGAGACGCCGGCGGCGGATGCTCAAACGCAGGGACCTCTCCTGCCCCCACTCCCGACGGCGGGCACGTTTCCATCTTTCCGTGTCTAAGTCAAGAGGGTGTTTCTGAAAGTTTGTTCTATTTTCTCAGAGCACTCTGGGGTTCTATCGACGCGGCCACGCGGAGTGCCTCGGCCTCGCCCAGATACGGCGAGAGGACGATCTCGGTGAGGTCGGGCAGCAGGTCGCGCAGCGGGCCGCTGCCGCCCGCCGCGATCGACCGCGCGAGCTTCGAGGCCACCGCCCCGAGCAGGTTGTTCTCCAGCGACTCAGGCAACGCCCGCTCCGAGGACCGCAGGTCCCGGCCGGGGCGCAGGACGCTCGCCCCGCGGTCGAAGAGCACTCCTTCCAGTCGCCCGGAGACGGCCGGGCCGGCCGCCCACGCCTCGACCAGGCAGACGCGGGCGAGGTCGGGCTCCGCGTCGAGGAAGTCGAGCAGCGTCCCCCCCGCGACCACGACCCGCTCCGGCCAGTCCTCGATCGGCGCGATCGCCATCGCCACCAGCTCGACCACGTGGCCGACGATGACTTCGAGGAGGGCGGCGAAGCAGTCGTCCTTGTCGTCGAAGTGTTCGTAGAAGGCGCGGCGGGAGACGGAGGCGCCGGCGATGATGTCGGCGATCGCGACGTTGGCATAACCGTCCCGGGCGCTCGCCTCGGCGCAGGCGCCGAGGAGTCGCTCGCGCTGGCTGGCGCGCACGGTCTCCGGCGAGAGGCCGTGGCGACCGGCGGGCAGAGGCCCGAGGCGGCGAGGGCTCATCCCGGTACCGGCCGCCGCAGCTCTTCCATCGCCGCGTCCGGCCCGACGTAGGGGACGAGCGCCTGGAACAGCATCTTCGGGACCAGCTCCGCCGCCCCGTCGATGCCGTCGGCTTCGATGCTGCGCCGCGTCTGCAGGGCGATCGCCCCGGCGACCCCCTCCGCCGTCGCCCGGGTCAGCGAATCGGGCCGCTCGAGTTCGGTGCGGCCGCGGTCGATCAGCTCGACCAAGGCCTCGGTCGCCTGCTCCCAGCGGGCGCGCACCTCCTCGCCGGCGCCGAAGCACTCGACCATGACGAAGCGGGCACGGGCCAGGTCGGCGCGCAGATATTCGGCGACGAAGTAGGCGACGGCGCGGATCTGATCGCGCCAACGCCGCTCGCGGGAGAAGACCGCGCCCGCCTCGCGGACGAACTCCAGGCCGAGCGCCGACAGGGTGCGGGCGTAGCAGCGCTGGAGTGTGCCGAAGCAACGTTCGAACGTCGCCCGCTCGACCTCGGCGCGCTCGCAGACTGCCTCGACCGACGTGTCGGCCAGGCCGCGCTCGCCGACCACGGCGACCAGCGCGGCGGAGATCCGCGCCTCGTCAGGATCGGGCGTCATCGACACCGCGAGCCCCCGCGTCGGTGGCGACGCGGACCGCCTCCGCCTCGCCGACGTAGGGGGTGAGGACGAGCTCGGCGGCCTCCGGCACGAGCGCCGGGAGTTCGGCGGCGGCGCCGACCACGAGGCGGCGGTAGGCGATCCACAGCACGCCACCGACGAGGGTGTTCTCGAGCGTGTCGGGAAGCTCGACGCCCCGCGGGTTGAGGTCGCGGCCGCGGAGGAGCAGCGGCTCGAGGCTGGAGAGGCCGGCCTCGTAGTGCTCCATCACCGTCGGGCCGGCGCCGAGCGTCTCGACCAGGCAGAGGCGGGCTTCCGCCGGATGGGCGGCGATCAGCCCGAAGAGCCCGGCGATCGCGGCGACGACGGTCTCGGCCCACGGCCTGCCGGCGTCGGCATCGAGCGCGGCGCGGATCCTCACCGTCGCCCGCTCCACCGCCCGGTCGAACGCCGCCAACAGACACTCTTCGAGGCCCGAGAAGTGCTTGCGGAAGGTGGGATGGCTGACCCGCGCCCGCCGGGTCAACGCTTCGACCGAGACGTCCCGGTAACCGCGCTTCGCAACCAGCTCGACGGTGGCGTCGAGGATGCGGCGGCGCTGATCCGCGGCGATCTCGTCCCGGGTCGGGGGGAGCTTTCCCCTGACTCGGGTCGCCTGGCCCGGGAGCGTGCGCATAGGAGCGCGATGATACCCCTCCGCCACCGCTGCGACGTCCCGTCAGCGGACTCGGCCTGGCCCTGAGCCCGCCTACGCACTTCAAGTGGGTCGAGGGCCGTCCGCCTCGGCGAAGATCACCGTCCCGGCGCCTTGGCCGTGGCCGACGTTCGCCGTCTCGCGGGCGGTGCAGGCGCCGATCTCGTACCTCCCCGGACGGAGCCCTTGCAGCGTCGCCGTCGCGGTCTGGGCGAAGTAGCTCCCGGCGGGGGCTTCGAATTCGATGTTGACGGCCCGGAAAGGGAAGATTTCCGTGCCGCCCTCCTCCTCCGCGCAGACCGCGAAGGCCCCTTCGATCCTCCTGCCGTCGGAGGAGGCGAAGCCCATCGAGGCGGTGACCTGCGCCGTCGTCCGCGCATCGAAGGGTGCGGTCACCGTCTCACCGATGAACGCGCGAAACTCTGATCGTGGTTGACGGCGGTGTCGACGAGGTCGAGGTCCTCGATCGAGGTGATCGCTCCGGGGCCGCTGGCGCCGGCTGGCCCTGTAGACGACGCGCTCGGTTATCCGATTCGAGAGGACTTGATCCGCAAGCTCTGGCACCTGGGCGAGCCGGCAACGGCGACGGAGCTACAGCGTGACGTTCCAGAATCGACGCTTGCGGAGGTCGGCTACCACCTGTTGGTGCTGGAGCGTGACGGGGTAATCGAGCTGGACGGACGGGAGAGCGGGCCGACGCGGCCGGCCTACGTGATCGGAGGCGACAACGCCGACGATGCAACCCGACGCTTGAAGCTCTGGACGTAGGCGGTCCTGACTCTCGGTAGCAGGGACAGGGCCGCACCGCTGATCGTCACCGAAGGTGGGCGGATCTGACGCTGGTCGTCGGCTTAACCTCCCAGTTCGAGGTCGGACCCCCGGCTTATCTCAACGTCGCGGAGGCGCACATCTCGGTCTCCTGCTCGCAGCTCTCGGGCTCGAAGTTCAAGTGCTCGTGGTCGGCCTGGAACCGGCTCAAGGAACACGCGACCGGCGGGGCGGTCGTCACGCTCTACAGCAAGGGCGGCACCGCTCGGCTGACGAACGTGAAGTGCGAAAAGCCCTTTGGGCGCTGCTAGGGAGGTAGCCAATGGCAGAGGAACGCCCAGAGCTGGATCGAGCGCTCTCGCATCCGATCCGCGTCGAGCTGGTCAAGCTGCTCTGGCACCTGGGCGACTCTGCCACCGCCGCCCGGCTCCGCGACGATCTACAGGGAGTCGAGACGCTGCAAGTCGTCGCGTACCACACTCGGGTGCTGGAGCAGGCGGGCGTGATTGAGGTAGACCCCGCCAGCGAGCCGACCCGTCGGGCCTACTGGATCGGCGGTGACAACGCAGACGAGGCGACGCGGCGGCTCAGGCTCTGGAACTAGTTGCGGCTTCTAGCCAGCGATTGACTCGTCGGCCTCTTCCAAAGCAGGCTCTCCAAGAGCTTGCGGCGGGAGATATTTCGCGTGGGTAGCCCGCAGATACTCAAGCGCCTGCTGCTGGTCGGGCTGGTAGCCAAGGTGATCTTTGACGAACTTCAATCGATGATCTGCGTCCTCGATGATCTCAGCCCACGTCCGCGCCCACACTCGGATTCCGTTGCTGTTGAAGATCTGGCCGTCGGGTCGATCACTGGACTTCGCTTCCATTTCGACGGTCTCACTAAGCTTGGTCGAGACCACGACGAAGTCCCATTGCACCTCCACCTTGTCGAAGCGAGCGTCTTTCGCAACGGTCACTGCGTAATTCTTGATCTGGCTCGCCTCCTCGCTCCCGACAGAAACGCTCGGAGCCTTCAGCTCGATAACAAGGTGCTCGCGACGATTACGCCGCTGCTCCAAAGACCGGGCGAGCATCAGATCGAGAATTCGGCGTTTGCCTTCCTCGTCTCGCACCTCGTCTTCGACAGCAAGGTTGTCTCGCTTCAGGATTCGGATGTGTCTTTTGAGGGCGGTCGTCAAGCTCTCGTCATCGATAGCTAACGCGTACTCCTCGCCGAAAACCCAGGTCTCGCTAGCCAAGATCCGGTGAAGCTGGGACCGCTCTTTCAACACCTTCGCAATGTCTCCCGGCATAACAAGCGCTTCGAGCCCCCGGAGAAAATCCAATCGTCCCGCAATCGCATTCGACGTTGCGATCAAATCGGTGAGAGGCGTTTTATCGAGCAGAGCGCTCAGTTCCTCCAGCTGATCCTCAGGAAGATCCAGCACCTCTTTCAGGATGCGTCGGAGAGAACTGGGGTCGCTCTCCAGCGCCTCACGAAGAAGACTCAGCGACAACCGCCGACCGGACTCATTCGACTCGTTGACTACGTCTGAGGCCGCCAAGGCGACGACATCGAACACGTCACGCGTTGCCTCCTCAGCGGGCGTCGCCGGCTCGGCATGCCACGGATAAGTGTTCTCGTTTTTCCATTTGTCGATCTGTTCCCGCGTTTTTTGGTTGGCCCTTTCGCGGAAGTGCTCTCTGAGCTGATCACGGGCACCGTCGAGGACAGCTTTGGTCGCACCATGGCCCATGTCCGCGACGGCCAGCTCGGGATCGTCGTCAAATCCGGTCCAAGACACGTATGCCGTGAAGTTGAACCCGACCGCATGAATGCCAGCCGGCTGCTCTAACAGCGGCGTACCTTTCTCGTCGCAGAGAAAGAGGCCCCGATGAACAGGGCGTTTCCACTCGATCACCGTCATGTGGGCGTCGTCCGCGCCAGCGACCTCGACGGGATAATCAGCCCGCCTTGCCTGAAGCTTCTCCGGATCAACGTCCTTGTGGTCGTAGGTCAGATGAGCGTTGAAGTTCTGGACGACGAGACCGAACTTCGCGGTCATCTTGTCGATCGGGGCCTCTCCGCCCAACCCAGGTGGCGTCGATGAGATTTCTTGGATGACGACGGCGGTGCCGGTCGGGTCGTCGGTCTCCTCGGGCTCAGAGATCTCGACGTGGGCCAGTTTCCCCACCTGCATCGTGATCCTGAAAGCCAGGTGGCGCGATTCTTCGTCCGGATCTTTGGCGACGGTCTTCCAGAGCATGGAATGGCCGATCCCTGCGGCGAGGAACCGACCGCGCCCCTCTCGCCCGTGCATCCCCCGACCTTTTTCTTTGGAGACCTTGACGCGGCTCTTCCAGGACCCACCGAGCTTCCCGAAGGTCTCGCTCGCTTCCGCCATGGTCATGCCATGGCCGTCATCGGTGACGCGGATCTCTTCGATCCCCTCGAAATCGTTGCGAATGAGCCTTACATCAACGTTCTCGGCGTCTGCGTCGAGGGCATTCCAAATCAGCTCCATCACTCCGCTCAGCGGCGTGGCAGACGTGAGTCTGTCGAGGTGGGTCGGATCGAGTTGAACGTCGAGCTCCATCGGACCGGAGAGTCTCTCAGCAGTCGCGGCGTCTTGCTGGAGGAAATTCTCGCTATTCGCTGAGCCCCACCGTGGCCCGCCCTGGCAGGTAGTCAACTCGACCCGCGATGTAGAGAGCGGTACAACCGATCACGCCCCTCAGGTAACCCCCTAGGAGGAATCAATAGGGGGTCCAGAGGGTCAGCGCTGACATAGCGCCGACATTTGCTCCGAATTGACTACTCGCCCCTGTCCCTAGATACGAGAAAACCGCCCTGTAGAGCGGTTTCCCTGAGAGCCCGGAACGAGACTCGAACTCGTGACCCCTTCCTTACCATGAGGTCGAGGTGCGGTCTGGTCTGGTCGAAGGTGGTCCCATTTGGCTTGTAAATGGGAAATCTCAATGACAGGGCAGTCGTTCCTGAGTGACTCTGGTGGGATCTGACGCTGCCCCCAGCGCTGCCCCCCCAAGCGCGAACTCAAGAGTCACGTCGGGCCCCGGGCCGTTCCTTCCATCAGCACGTCTAAGGCCAGATCGGCCCCAGTGCCTGCCGGATGACAAATCTAGGTCGACGGGTTCAGGAACCCGAAAAGTCCGTCCCTGAGGCCCAACTGCATCGGAACGTCGGCCAGGTATCGCCTGATACCCGAGGAAATTCAGCGAGCCCACCGTGCGGATGGACGGAGCTACCCTCGACCGATGCGCTTGGACGAGGTCCTCACCGTGCTCCTGGGTTGGATCGGCCTTGAGATCGAAGTCGGCACCCACGGCGCCGACGGCGCCTTGCCGATCGCCGCCCTCGAGGCCCGCGGGATCCTTCGCAGAGGCGAAGAGTTCGGGGTCGACGACGGGCCGTCCGCACTCATCTCGTTCCGCCTCGAGGACAGCGCGGGTGACGAGGTCGCCTCCCTGCGCCTCTACGACTCAGCTTTCTCCGGCGGCGGCTGGCTCGACGATGCGGAGGAGGTTCTCGAGATCCGAAGCGGCGTGATCAGGATCCTGGTTACCACCGTGATCGACCCTCGGTGGGGTAACGCCTGACAACCAAGAATTGAGTTGACACGGGTCGTCGCTCGAGAGAGGTATCTCGTTCGCCCGAGAGGAGCCACTGATTCCTTGGCCCCCGAACGCCTCCCGGCTAGGCCGGATTCTCCCGTCGCGTCGGATCGAGTGGAAGCCAGCGAGGACCCGGCCGCGAAGCCATCGCCCCGCGGCGTCCGGAAGAGAATCGCGCCCCCGCCGTACGCAAATTAATTCAGGGTCTACCACGGAAAAACCGCTGGGCGGATCCGCTCGGGATTCGGCCCCGCCATCGCCCCTCCGCGTCATTGATCCCGCACCAGGATCCGGGCCAAACCGAAAGCGGTTTTTGACCGACCAGCCCTAGATTCCGGAGGCATCCGATAGCCATTGCCATGGTGGTCTCAGAGGCCGTCGTCGTCCATCAATATCGTGCTCAGGCCCATGGCCAGCATTGATCTTCTTCAACACTTGGACGAGTCGCGCCTCAAAGTTCATACCGAGACGAATCTCGGACGCGTCTACGCCCTCGATTGCCTTGAAGTTCTGTCCCAGATGCCAGACGAAAGTCTGGATCTGTGCGTGACGTCTCCGCCCTATGAGCGCCAACCTAAGTACGGGAACGGCGAGCGCTACGAGCGGGACTGGTTCGAAGGATTTTTCATGGAAGTAGCCGAGGAAATCCGCCGGGTCCTCAAGCCGACGGGGCAGTTCGTCCTCAACTACCGGTCGCGGCGCGACGGAGCGGAGCGAGGGACCCTGCAATATGAGCTAGTCGGCTGGCTCCGGAATCAAGGCTGGCTGTTCGCGGAGGATCACGTCTGGATCAAGCCATCCCCTCCACCGGGGCGTTATAGGCAAGCTCTCAAGGACGCCGTCGAGTACTGCTTCCGGTTCGCAAAGTCGGATCAATACGAGCTATTTCCCGAGCACTGCCTCGCCCCCGCACGCTGGGACAGCCGGGACCGCGAGCGACGCAAAAAGCTCTCGCACAATCACCTAAGGGTCAATGCGCCCAGCGGTCACGGTCGCAACCGCGTCCAGGCGGGACCGGACTGGGTCGCACCGTCCAACGCGATCGTGACGGAGCCAGAGTTCTCCCCGAACCCGAGTAAACATCCCGCTCGCTTTCCCCCGGCCCTACCCGAGTTCTTCATCAAGCTATGCACCAGACCAGGCGCATCTGTCTTTGATCCGTTCGCGGGAACCTGCACGACGGGAATCGTGGCGGAGGCCCTGGATCGGGTCTGGATAATGGCGGAGCTCGACCGGAGCTACTGCGACGTAGTGCCGGACCGCCTCCTCGACCTGGCGTACCGGATGGACCGCGTCGAGCCGTCGCGTCCCGGTGCCCCGGAGGAGCTGAGGACGGTCCCGCTTCCGTTTGCCCTTCCGGCTCCGAACAAGCTCAAGTCTTAGCCGGCCTTAGGTCGACCAGGTCTCTCACCGGGTCGACCTCAAGCAACTCAAGCAGGGTCGCGGGCGTGAATACCCGTCCATCGCAATCGCGCACGACTGGTCCCAGTGCGTCGTTCACTCGGCGCCAGCCTAGGCCCTCAAGGACCGCCAAGACCGGTATGCCTCCGAGGCGAGCAGCCTCTCTCCGCAGTCCACCGAATCGACCTGCCTTATCTCGGGCCGTTCCTCCGTCTCCGGCGCTCTTGCACTCCAATAAGCCACGCGCTGCCTGGCCATCGTGAAGGATGAAGTCAGGTGCTGGCTGCACCGTCACGCCAAGGTCCTTGGCTATGTCGACGGACGGTCCTGCACCGGTTCGCACAAAGGGAACGCCGTGCTCCATGAACAGAGCCTCTACCGCATCCTCAAGAAGGTCGCCCTTGAGTTTCCCGCCCGCATCTTGCAGTTGCCGGAAAGATCCGCCATACCAGCGCTGATACAGCAGCTCCTCGTAGGGAACGCCCTCGGTGGCAAACCTGGCGACCTGAGTCCAGCCTCCTTGCGTATCGGGCTTGTCCGTCTTGGCGAGAAAACCTCGCTCCCGAAGCTCCTCCGAGACGTCGTACCCACCCTCGCCGCTGACGATCTGTGCGATCAATTCGCCGACCGCGGGTAGCGCCTCGTCAACTTTCGCGCTGAGTTTGCCGCCGTCCTCAAGCGAGTCGACCGGAAGCGATACATCCGCGAACGCACCGACAACCTCCCGGAGCTCCTTCGGCGAATAACCGGTGATCAGGCGGAGAATCCGAAGACTCCGTGGATCCCTTCGGATGGCGTCGGCGATCTGAGGTCCACCGACCACCGAGAAGTCGTCCGTAGCTTCCGCCACCACTCGATAGGCGTCGAAAAAGGCCTCGCGGTCGAGGAATCGTTCGGGCCACGGGATGATGTGAAAGTGCGGAGCCAGGTTCGGCACGTAGCAATCTCGCGCGAGCTCAGCGTAGACGGCAGCGAGTTCCCTTCCCGGGAACTCGGCCGGGACCGAGCGGACTGCCGCTACGCGGTCCGCCCACGATCCGTCGGCGACCTTTGCCACCAGCTGTCCTATGTCCATCGCAGTTCTCGCTTCGGCATGGTCGCTCTGGGTACGCCTCCGGCCAGAGCCGAGCCAGAGACTCTAGTAAGCGTTAGAGACGCAGCAGCTCAGCTCTTCCAGGTCTTGATGGCTAAGGCCGCCAGCTCCTTCTGGCGCTGCGCAACGGCTTCGGGGTCCCAGGTGGTGAATTTCTTAGCCACGTCCGAAGTGAGGCTGAGGGCGGATTTTTCATACACCTTTGCCTTCTCTTCGAAGCCCTTGGCATTGAGAGCACCATTTTCTTTGGCGTCGAGGAGAACCTCGTTTCCAAGGCGGTTGAAGAGGCTTGCATGCTCCTCCGCGTCGAAATTCGGCCACTCTTTTGGATCGGCGTCTCGTGGCAGTATGTGCTCGAGGTTCACCTGAGTCTCGTCTGCATTCGTGATGAGCTCAGGTGATTTCTTGCGATCAGCATGCCGCTGAAGGGCGTGAAGGAAGTATCGGGCATGCCGGGCTTTTTTACTGATCACGCTGAAGGCGGCTTCGAACTGGGTGTCATCCGGAACGATTGACGCCAGCTCCTTCGACAAGGCCGCCGCATCCTTGATCTTCCCCTCCCTGATTCCGACCGCGGCCGCCGAGAAAGCCGCCTCGGTCGTCCCTGATCCCGCCCCACCGACGACGATCAACCGCACTGACCACGAGACGAGACTCTGGAGCGTCTTCTGCACCTGTCCGGGGGTCCACTGCTGCATCACGGCAAGGAGGAGGGGACGCGACTGGGTGACGTCGAGGAGAAGCAGCGTGTCCAGATTGGCGCGGGTCGGGGTTCCGTAATTGCTCCAGAAGCTGTGGCTCGGGTTTCGGAGGGCCGAGTATTGCTTGGCGGCCTCGACTAGCTCGGACGAAAATTCAAGTGCCTGCGACGGCGTGGTCACCCGCTGCTTTATCGAACGGTACAGACCCTTCTCGCGCGTATAGCCGAAGCGGGATGACCAATAGTGGCGAAGGAAGGTGGTCTGAAGCTTGTCATCGTCACCAATGTCCAAGGCACCCACCGCCCGGTCCCAGTTTTGCTTGACCGAGTCGATTTTTTTGTCGGCACGACTGAAGAGGTAGTTCTTCAGAAGGTCAGCGATCGTCAGGTCTAACCCGCGATCGTTCAGGGTCTCGAAAATCAGGTACGCATTGGCCTCGTCGGGAACGTCAAGCACGACCACTTTGGCCTTGTCGCGAACGTATAGCTGAAGCTCTACGAGTTCCTTCTCCCAGTTTTCGCCCGATTGCTGTACAAAGCCGGACACCAATTCCGAGAGTAGATCTGCCGCGGCAGCGATCTTCTTGTTGGACGGTCCGATGGGCAGCAGCTTCTTGGCGCTTTTGGGCTGAGGCAACTGCGTACCTTCGAAGTATCCGGCGTTCTCCTCGTTCAGAGTGAGTCGGGGCTCGAGCTCCAGTGAGAGAGTGTCCCGATCGAGTAGGAAGCGCTCGATGATTTCGACCCTCTGCTGCTTTCCCCTGGCGACCAACTCATTACGAATCGCGGCGAGGAGCAGAGTGATAGTGGCGAGTCGTTGCTGGCCGTCGATGACCGCCGGAAGGCTGCCGGTTTGGCTGGCAGGATCGCCGCTGAAGACGACGGTCCCCAGGAAATATTGAGACGCACCCTCGTCGATAGCACGAAGGAGATCGTCCCAAAGCTCCCGAACCTCGTCCTTCCTCCAAGAGTACGAGCGTTGGTAGCGAGGCACCGCCACTCTTCGGTCGAGCAGGAGCTTGCCGATGCCGGCGAAGTCAGAGTTAAGAGTGAGGTCCGAGATGGGCAGAACGTATATCGCATTGAGCAGACCTTGACCATTTGTGCCTAGTCCGGCATCGGCCGGACCAGCCGTGAGGACTAGGAGGTCACCGTTGCTGTTGGGCCGCTAGGGCACCTCGGCGCGGGTCCCCCAGATCGGCTCTGTCTGGCGTAACGGGTCTCACGACCAGAGTCGCGGGTCCTCCATCCCCCGCGCTCGCACGAGCGGTCGGGAATTCGGCTGGCGAGACCGCCTCCCAGATCCTTGAGCGCGACTACTCGACCGGTCTATCCATTGTGGCTCGCGAGGCAATAAGCCCAGTCGAAGGGAGGCAGGTTTTCGAAGATCTGGCCGCAGGTGGGGTCCTCGTCTGGAGTGGGCCTCCAGTCCGGCTGAAGGTGGCGGCCGATGACGACCATCGCGATGTTCGACGCGCCGGAGGCCCGGAGGGCGGTACCAGCGGATTGAGCGCGCGATCCGGTGGTCCAGGTGTCGTCGATCACGAGGACGGACTCGTCCTCGGATATGGGGCGTTGCGCTGCGAAACGGTCCGGGTGGTACTGGCGTTCGCCCGGAGGCACCGTGCCGGTCGGAAGCAGAAGGCGCTCGAACCTGTCTCCGATGGGTCCGCACTCCTCCACCACCATGCGCAGAGTTGATTCCTCGTCTCTTGTCGGGTCGCTCGATGGCACCGTGGTGACGACGTCGAACCGATCGACGCCGACACGTCCCGCGATCGAGCCCTCGTGAGCCTCGAGATACCGCCAGAGGATGGCGTTCAGACGGACCGCGGCATAGCTGCTCGCGGTCCCATGCCGTTCCTTATAGAGCCGGAGCGCGTGATGGAGCTGTCCGCGATGCTCGCTGTAGCTGATCGGCACGACGATCTCGAATTCATCCGGATTCTCCATGCCGCACTTGTAACAGCGAGGAAAATCGGGATTGACGAACGTGTGGCAGACGAAGCAGGTCGGGTTCGGGCCCCCATCGACGACGTTCCGCATCGCCGGCTGATAGGTCTCGCTCGCCTCTTTGACCGTCAGGGCCATCGGCGAATCCTAGAGTTCGACTACGCGCTCAGGGAAAGTTTCTCTGAGTAGAGGCGTTCGACATGTGCGATGACTTCGGCGCCCTCGTCGACGACAAAGGTCCCCGGACGGTTGTCGGCGAAGTTCTTCGCCCAGTCGTGACGAAGGAGCGACCTGAGCAGGAACACAGGCCTACCGTGCTCGATCGCCAGTCGCGCCTGCATGCGAGCACCACTGGTGTGTCCCGCCTCGACCACGACGGTCGCCCGGGCGAACCCCGACATCACCGCGTTGCGCATTGGGAACGTCCACCGGCGAGCGCCTTGATCCGGGAGGAACTGGGAAAGAACGGCGCTCTCGGAACCAAGCCTGCTCTGCAGTCCTGCGTTCTGTTTCGGGAAGCTGTGGTGATGGCCGGTGCCGATGACAGCAACGGTTCTGGCGTGATCCTCGAGAGCCGTCGTGTGGGCGACCGTGTCGATGCCCGCGGCCAGTCCGCTGACGACCACGAAATTGGCAGCCACAGCTGAGTGCGCAATCTCGGCCGCCTGGCGACGGCCCTCCTCGGTCGCTTTCCTGGTTCCCACGATCGCGATCGACTTCTCGTCCTCAGGTCGTAGTTCTCCTCTGATGAACAGCGCCGGAGGGCGGTCATGGACCATGCGGAGATTGATCGGATAGCTCGCATCGAGAACGGTCACGACCAGGATCCCTTCGGCATCCCAGCCGACGACCATGTTCTCCAGATCGTCGAGGCTCAGCGCCTTCTGGTCCTCGACGTCGAACAGTCGCTCGCTGTCGACCGTGAGTTCGTCGAGGAGGGCCATCGCGCTTCCTCGTTCCTCGATCGCATCCGCGAGTTGATTCCAAGGCAGCTCGCGTTTGGGTTTCGAGAGCAGCGCCAGCACGGCAGCCCGCTCACGAGTACCTTCGAGGGTGTTACTAGCGAACATATGTTCCCATGATACGCCGGATCGTGGCGGCGACGCTAGCGGGATGAGCTATCCGTCCAGTCGGCGGCGCCACGGTCGTTGCAGCAATTTGCTGCGTTTCCGTCGTAGTACCCGACGAGCGGCGAGCCAGCACGGATCGCAATCTTGTCGACGCACCCGGACGGCCGGCCAGCCTAGCGTCTTGCGCCTAGCCAGCAGTCGTGGCCCCCTGCCCCTTCGCCAGGCCTCTCAACGTCCCGCCCATCCGCGCCTCCAACTTGTTACGGCGCCTTGAGCTTCGCTCCGCCGAGGCGATCTGCTCGATGTAGACGCGGCGGGTGACCGTTGAGTCGGCGTGGCCAAGCAGCCAACTCGCCTCCTCCGCCCCGTCGCCATCCGCGATCACCTGCGACGCGGCGGTGTGCCGGAACGAATGGAAGCTCGGCAGGACGCCCCGGTCGATCCTGATCGGCCTGCCTCCGTCGTCGGTCTGGGAGAGGACCGGGAACACCGGTCGACCGTCCTCGTAGGTCGCATTCCTCATCGCCCGCCGAAGCTCGCGCGTGACATTCCGTTGCGACAACGCCCTCCCGGCGAGACTGCAGAAGACGAAGCGCGGTTCACCGCCCCGGCCGCGACGGCCGGACGTCCTCCGCAGATGTGCGTCCAGCATCGCCGCCAGCGAGCGCGGGATCTCGATCGTCCGCCGCGAGGCCCGGGTCTTCAGCGGCACTCTTTTGCCCCATCGGGTGATCTGGTGGGTGAAGGTGATCGACGCCTGGTCGAGATCGGCGAGGTCGAGGTCCTCCTCGATCAGGCCGAGGGTTTCGCTGATCCGGCTGCCGAGCGTCCCCGCCAGGGCGAAGATGACCCGATACTGGCCGGTGGCCGCGCGAAGGGTGGCCGCCAGCTCCCCCTCGGTGTAGAGACGGTGCGGCAGCTTGTCGCCGGGACTCGGCAGCTCGCGGCGTTCCAGCAGCGAGAGGGTGTCCCGGCCGGTCCAGTCGAGACGACGGGCGGCGTAGCGGTAGGCGCCTCGTGCCGAGCGCAGGATCTTCGCGATCGATCCCTCCGAGAGCCCGTCCCGACGACACTGCCGGATGAAACCGGCCCAGTCGTCGGCCGAGATCCGGTCCATGCGCCGGTTGCCGAACCGGGGCCGCAGATGTCGCTCGATCGCCCAGCGATGCCCGGCCTGCGAGGTCTCGCGCAGGTCGGCCACGCGGTTGTCGAAGAACCCGTCGAGGGCATCGCCGAAGGTGAGGCGAGGATCGCGCGGCGCCGGTTCGCCCCTCCCCCGCTTCGCCAGCTCGACGGTCAGCGCAGCCCGGGCCTCGGTGATCCGCGGGCCGACCGCCCGGCGCTTGGAGATGCCGGCCGAGTCGCGCCAGCGGATTTCATACAGGCGCCCTCCGGAAGAGCTCTTCTTGTAGTAGATGCCCTGCTCGACGCGGGTAGCCTTGCGGTCGCTCATTGAGGTGGTCCTTTCACCTTGTGGGCAGGCCCCCCGGGCGGGCCAACGCCCGGGGGGCCACCTCGTCTTCTCGACGATGCGACCGTAGCTCGAATCGCTCCTCACGAGCACGCCCCCGGGCGCCTCCCGCCGCCGGGGACGCGCATCGCCAACCGTCGAGCTCCGAGCGCCTGAAGTAGAGCGAGCCGCCGGGCGTGTCCTGGTGGCAGGGGAGATCGCCACGGGCGGCGCGTTCCTTCACCGACGAGTAGCTGATGCGAAGGTGCTCCGCGGCCTCGCGAGCCGTCAACCAGCCGTCCTCGGCGGGCGCCGGGAGCGCGTCCTCGAGTCGCCGGGCGACGGCCTCGGCGAGGGCGTCGATCGTCTCCTCGTCGAGGCCGAGGCGGATCGTCGGATCGGCCGTCACGATCGAAGAGCCTCCTGACAAACGCTCATCCGGGCCTCCCGAGCCAGTCGACCTCGACCCCCGGCTCGCGCATCTCGTGGAAGATCGGCGCGAACGGTCCGGCCGACCGCAGGTCCTCCAGGAGGGTGACGCTGACCCGGACCTCCTCCGCCCCGATCAGCCCGCGGTTCGACCGCAGGAGGGCGAGCACGGCGGTCCGGCGTCGCTCGAGTGAGCGCCGGCTCGCGCCCTCGAGCACGCAGAGGACCGGCGGGAAGGCCGGGTAGCGCCGACGCCAGTCACCGGCGCCGCGGGCCACCGCCAGGCGCGCGTATCCGCCGAGCGCCCCGGCGGTCCCTTCGATCGAGCGGGTCGCCCGGTCGAGCTCGAGGAAGCGGTGCTCGAGGAACATGTCCTCGTCCTCGGAGCGGAGGTAGGTCAGGAGCGCATCGGCGACCACCCTTCGTCGGTACGGGGCACCGGCCGGACCCGTCGGGTGGGCGACCTCGTGGCGCCAGGAGAGCGGACCGAAGTCGTCGCCCCGCTCCCGTGCCGCCCGCACGAACGCGATCGCCGCGCCGTTGACCGAGTAGGTGTGGTTCCAGAAGCGCCCGGCGACCTCGTCCGCGGTGAAGAGCCTCGGCTCCTCGGCGAGGAGCCCGGTGCCCCGGACGAGGTCTAGGCCCGAGGACGTCGCGAACCACAGCCGCCTCGGCGCGCGCCGGAGGTCTACGTGGGCGAGATGGCCCGCGGTCTCGATCCTCGCGAGGACGTCGCGTGCCCACCGCGAGCTCCTGGTCGGGAGGTGGATCTGCCTGAGCTGCTCGGTGCTGAGCGCACGGTGCTGGAGGACCGACGCGATCACCTCCGCGGCCATCTCGGGCAGATGCAGGGCGCGCGAGCACTGCGCATCTCCCCTAGTCGACATCCGCGCCGCCTCGGGCCCAGTGGGCGATCCGCGCCCGCGCCACCTCCGCATGGCGTGGATCGGCCTCGATCCCGCAGAAGGCACGGTTCTCGAGGACCGCGGCGATCCCCGTGGTCCCGCTTCCTGCGAAGGGATCGAGGACGAGCCCTCCCTCAGGACCGACGAGGCGGACCAACCAACGCATCAGCGTGATCGGCTTCAGGG
Organism: Solirubrobacterales bacterium; assembly: GCA_965200635.1. Classification (GTDB taxonomy): domain Bacteria; phylum Actinomycetota; class Thermoleophilia; order Solirubrobacterales; family 70-9; genus VAYN01. The sequence continues at coordinate 532,701 of OZ241364.1, forward strand.
TCGGGTGAGGATTTCGCGTGCTCGAGTTTGCGGCCCGCCTTCCCGCGTTCGGGAAGAAGTCGAGATCGACGACCGGAAGCTCCTCGCAACCGGCCTCGCGCTCCGACCGCCTCGGTTTCGGGCAGTAGAGAAACCGCGACGGTGGGGTCTGTCCACGCGACCCACGATGCGCGTCCGCGTCGGCGTCGAGAAGCGCCGCGGCACACCCTGGGGCGCAGGCGGACCCCTGGCACCCAGACTCGTGCGACGCGATCAGGTTGGCCGGGTGGCGACCCTCGACCCGACACGCGTCGGTCTGGAGGCCGCCGGTACCGAGGGTCGCGATCGCCTCCGTGATCGACCTTTCGGGGGGCTTGCGGGCGAGGAGGATCGGCTCGAAGGCGGGTTTGAGACGGGTCGAGCGACCGCCCGGGTAGCGACGAGGTCTCATCCCCGTCCCGTAGATCCACATCAGCGTGTCGCGGACCTCGAGACCGGCGTCCTCGAGGCCGCTGGTCAGCCGGTGGTAGGTCCGGGGCGAGCCGAAGGCGAGGAGATGGGCACCAGGCTTCATAAGGCGTAGGCACTCCGCCCCCCAGAGGCCGCACCAGGTCTCGAACGCCTCACCCTTCGACAGCCCGGGACCCGACCGCTCCCGCGCCGCTTCATAGATCGCGCCCGAGTCCCAGCGCTCGCCCCTCCACCCGATCGCGTAGGGCGGGTCGCAGACGACGGCATCGACGCTCCCGGCCTCCATCGAGAGCATCGCCTCGATGCAGTCCCCGACGATCAGACGGTGGTCGGTCCCGCGATTCCCTGCGACGGCCTTCGCGGGGCGGGAGGAGCGGCGCCTCGTCATCGGCCCGTCCCTCCGAGCTTCGTGCCGGACCTGTATGCGGCGGCCCCGGGTCCCCCGCCGCCGCGAGGTTCCGCGTCCGGGAGCGCGGAGAGGATCGCCTCGTCGAGACCCTCCAGATGTGCGAGGGCCTCGGCGGGGGTGCGCCGCGGCGTCGCCTCGGCGCTGATCCTGCGGAGCTCCGTCACCCGGTCCGGCGCGCCCGCGGAGCCCATCGCGTCCTCGACCCGGATCCCGCCGAGCGCGAACGGGGCGCTGATCTTCCCTTGGTGGGTGACCTGGGCGATGAAGGAGTAGCGCGGCAGGCGGGTGATCGCCTCGGCACCGGGCTCCCCGCCGAACTCGCGGCCCATCAGCCTGGCGCCCGGGGAGTTCAGGTTCGAGGTCGCGAGCACCGAGCGGTTGGTCGTCAGCGCGTTCAGCGTCGCCGAACTCAACCGCTCGGGGTTCTGGTTCAGGAAGGTGCCACGGACCCCGTATTTCGCACCCTGCTCGATCAGCGCCGGCAGCTTGGTGTCGCCGCCGTCGAAGGTCTGCACCTCGTCGCAGACCAGGGCGAAGACGCGTCGCCGGTCGGCCGGCATCGCCCCTCGCGCGATCGCCGAGTGGAAGACGTCGAAGACGATCAGGTTCGCCATCAGCCGGTCGCGGACGCCGCCCGACCCGGGTGCGGCGAGGACGATCTTCCCTTCGTCCATCGCCGCCCGGGCGCTGTAGCTGCCCTCGCTCTGGCCCAGCAGGGTCGCCGCGGCGCTCGAGGCCCGCAGGCGATCGATCACGTTGGTGACCGGGGTGATCGCCTCCTCCGACAAGCGCCCGAAGCGGCCGCGCCAGAAACCCTGCGCGCTCCGGGGCAGGAAGGGGACGATCGCCTCGCGCCAGTCCTCGTCGGTGAGGAGGGTCGGGATCTGGAAGATCGTCGGGGCGACTGCCGGGTCGACCAGTCGCGCGACCGCGGCGAGCGCCGCGCACGCCTGGGTCAGGAGGTTGATCGCCCGGGTCGAGCGGTCCCCCCAACCGAGCGCCGAGGAGAAGGCGTCGACCACGGCTTCCACCCGCGCCTCGCTCTCCTCCCGGGTCGAGCCACGGAGCTCGAAGAGGTTCCAGCCCGGCTGGGCGACCTCGGCGCGACCGGGCCCGAGGTCGATCTCGACCACCCGCCTCGCCACCTCCGGCTCGGTCAGGTAGGGACGGATCCGCTCCAGCGCGTCCCCGGCCGGGTCGAGGAAGAGACCGCCGTCGCCCGAGAGGACCTGGGGGACGAAGGAGGCGATCCCCCACTCGGTCTTGCCGAAGCGAGAGCGCCCGGCGATGTAGGAGAAGAAGGTGTCGGCCTTGCGCACCCCGACGATCCGCTCCCCGGCCTCCCCGCGGATCCGACCGAGGGGGATCAACGAACCGTCGCCCGGTCGGAAGTCCGGAAGTGCAGGCGGCGCCGGCAGGAGCGCCCCGGAGCGGACCACGTTCTCGGAGGTGCACTCGGCGGTCGGCGGCTTCAGCAGGCCGAGCACCTCGCGGGTCGAGACGATGCTCCGTCGCGCGGGCCGGAAGAGACCCGAGTCGAAGCGGCGGTCGAAGCGTCCACGACGGAGGGGTAGATCCGAGCCGAGGAAGGCGAGGCCGGGCACCCGGAGCCCGGAGGCGCGTAGCCAGTTCCGCGCGGAGGCGGTCGGGGCGAGCGCCGCGACCAGCCGCTCGACCTCCGCCTTGGCCTGCCCAGGGTTAGGGGCCTCGGCGCGGACCAGGAACTGAGCCTCGAACAGCGGGCCCGCGTCGCGCATCTTCGCGTCGAGGGCCGAGGAGACCTCGCGGTTCTCCAGGTTCTCGACGGGCTCGCGCGAACCGGACCTCCGCCCCGTCCCGGACCCTTCCAGCAGCGCCCACAGGTCGGAGCGTCTCCGATGCACCCGGCGGGCCTGGCGCCGAAGCGTCCGCCGGAGTCGACCCTGCCGTGCGCCGGTCGCGGGCAGCAGGTCGACGCAGACGCCGCCGGTGACACCGCTGCGCCCCGACCCCTCGAAGGCGGCGGCGAAGGGAAGGAGTGGATCGGGCTCCAGCGGCAGCGCCCGCAGCGGCTCGATGCTCGGCCGGGCGAGGACGAGCTCGGTCCGCGCGGTGGCCCCTCCGTGGGCCGGCGTGAACGCATCCCCCGGTAGCTCGCGCACCTCGATCCCCCGGTAGCCGCGGAGCGCCTCGCGGGCAACCTCGAGCGACCTTGTCGGGACACCCAGCGAATAGGTGAGCCGACCCTCCTCGTCGTGACCGAGACGGATCCGGATCGCGGAGGCCGGGCGGCCGAGCCAGCCGGCGATGAGGGGTTCGGTACGGACCAGCTGGGAGGCCAGACGGAGGATCGACTCGGGGTCGGTCGCGAACTCGTCCGCCGGGACCACGGACAGATATGTCCGCGATGCCAGGCCGCGGCGGACGGCGATGAGCCGCTGCCTCACCAGCGCCGAGGTGATCGTGATCGCGGCGACCGTGAACCCGGCGATGGCGATCGGCGACAGCCCGGACGCAGACGGGAGATGAAGGTCTCGGATCAGCGACGCGGCTATCGCCGCGATGACGATGATTCGACATCGCCGCTATCCGGCCCCCGATGCGAGCTGGCGCTCTTTCGGGCGTGAGCGCCGCGGAACCCTCCACGGCCCCCTTCGAGGAACCCTCCACGGAACCCGTCCCGGGAGGGCACCGCCCGGTTCTCGGCCTTCGGGCTGCTCGCCGCGGAGCCCGAAGGCGCAGGTGACCCTTCCGGGTCCGCCCCGGCGCCACCCGTCGCGAACACTTCGATCCAGTCCGCCGGTTCGTAGGTGAACCGCGGGCGGTTTTCGGGCTCGCCGAGGGACGCCGAGGTGTTCCAGGAGATGTGGAGATGCGCGCCACCGCTGCACGGGACGCAGTGCGCCGGGTCGCCGTGGTCGGGGTAGCCGTTGTAGCCGATGAACCGGAACGGGGGCCGGGCGCATTCCGGGGCGACGCCCGACGCCGCGCAGGAGGGGTGCCAGCCGATCGCGAGCGCCGCCCGCATCGTCCGGTCCCAGTCGCCGTCGCTCGGCACCGCGTCGATCGCGGCGCCGAGGGGATGCTCGCCGTCGGTCGCGTGGATGCCGTAACAGGCGGTCACCAGGAGGCCGAAGCGACGGGCCAGGTAGATGACGTCGGGGACGATCCGCGCGTCGCATTCGATCCCCGGCGCCGAGGCGGGCGGGGCCGGCAACGGCGCGAGATGACGGGGAGCGGTCGCCTTGTGGACCGGTCCCATCGGCCCCCGCCCCGTGGGGAGCACCGAGCCTCCTTCGCACTGAGGGCCTCCACCCGGCGGAGGAGTTTCCCGGGCTTCGCCGGGTCCACCGGGAGCAGTCCGGACCGAGACCCCTGCGCCCCCACCGGCGACGAACCCGTATTCGACCGCCCGCGCCATCACTTCGTCGGCGTAGTCGGCGACCGCGTCACCACAGGCTCCGTAGTAGCTGCAGGCGGCCTGGTGATAGGCGGAGTACGAGCCTCCGGCCGGGGGCGCACCGTCGGAGCGGCGCAGGAGCTTCGCCGCCGTGAAGACCGCGTCGGCGGGGTCGAAGATCGAGGTCTTCCCGTCGCCGTCCCCGTCGGTCCTGAAGCGTTCCCAGACCGTCGGCACCGAGGGGTCCGGGCTGCAGGCCGAGCCGCGGACGTATGCCATCTCCATCGGCCCCGCACAGCCGGAGGGGTTGACGACGTAGCAGTCGCCCGTCCCGTGTCCGCACTCCTGGTAACCGATCGAGGCGAGGAAGGGCCAGCTGATGTCGAGTGCCGTACCGGCTTCGCGGTAGATCGTCAGGAACCGCGGCGGGATTTCCCGGACGGCGTCCCTCGTCGGTTCCGGACCCGCGAGTGGCCCGGCGGCGAGCGCCGTGCCACCGCCCACCCCGCAGGAGAGGTCGGCACCGAGCAGGGCCATCGCCGCCGCCGTGATCGTGGCGACGGCCGCGACCAGGCAGACGACCACGGGGAGGATCACGATCCGGGCCCTGCGCCGCACGTTCATCTGCGATCCCTCCCCGGGAGCCGGAGACGACGTCGTCGCGGCGGTGAGGTCGGCTCGGCAGGCGTACTCTCCGCGACCCGCGGAGGCGGCGCGAGATCCTCGGCCCCGGCCTTCGTCGGTTCGGCCGCCAGCGCGTCCGCGGGTCCGGGCGGCACCGTCGGGCGCCGACGCTCGGCGCGGAGCTCCTCGCTCAGGTCGGAGCCCTCCGGTGCCGCCTTCGTGCGTCCACCCTCGTCGGCGGACGGGCGCCGCGCCGGTCGCTCGGCGTCCCGACGCGCGGGGTCGCTCGACCGTCTATCCGTCGGGCGCGGACGCCGGTCGTGTCCGCGCGGACCGTCGGGCTCCTGCGCCGCGCCCTCCCCCGCATCCGCGGATCGGTCCGCCTGGCGTCGGCGGCGGGGGCGGTCTTCGCCGGCGGGGCCGGGGTCATCCCCCTCGCGATCGGCGACGACGTCGGGGTGCGTCGGGGTGCCGGGACCTCGGGAGGCTCCGCGACCCGCCGGACGCTCGTCCTCCCCGTCTCGATTCCCGGCCGCCTCGGGCCCGTCCTCCGCCACGGGGACGTCCTCTTCTCCACGGTCCTTCGGCGACCCCTTGTCCTCGGCGTCCGGCGAGGACGTGACCACGCGCTCGCGGACGGCCGTCCCTCCGGCGGACCCACCACGAGCTTCCTCCCCGCGAGCCTCGCTCTTGCTGGTCTCGACACGCGAGGTTCCCTCGGCGTCCCCGGCCTCACGGTCCGAGGCGCCCTCGGCCGAGGCGGCGGCCGCGACGGCCTGGGTGTGCCTGACCCCGCCGGGCGAGGGCCGACGCGGATCTCCCTCCCCCCTCCGGCGCCGCAGGCGCGAGAGCGCGGCGCCACCCGTCCCACCGACACCCCGGAGCGCGCCGAGCCCGAGCCGGGCACCGCCGTAGAGAGCGATCGCGTCGACGGCGAGGTCGCGCCCCGGCGCCCGCGGCCCGGTCGCGAGGCCGATGATCCCGCCGGCCAGGGTGTGGCGCTGGATCAGGACCGCCCAGAAGAAGACGGCCTGCAGGCCGAAGGCGAAGAGCCAACCGAGCTGGGAGGTCGCCTCCCCGATCGCCGAGTTCACCGCCAGGAGGACGGCCAGCACCAGCGAGTAGGCGGCCTTCCTCAGGAGGTAACCCGCCAGCTTCTCGAGCCACGCCTTGAAGAAGTCGTGACCACGGCCCGGGATCGCGGCGGCGACCAGAGCGACCGGCGAGAACGCGAGCAGGAGCAGCAGGAGGACCTGGGAGAGGATCACCCCGATCGAGAGCGCGCCGAGGAGGATGAAAGCGCCGGTCTCCCCCACCGCGACGACCGACGCCACCAGCAGCCGCTGGTACTGGCCGCCCTCCTCCATCGCGTCGGTCGCGGGCTTGTCGGCGACGCCGAGGGTGTAGCCCGCCGCTTCGTCGTCGGCTTCGGGGAGCTTCGAGGAGTCGCCGTGGTCGAGCGCGTCGTACTCGTCGCCCCGTTCGTCGGTTTCGGGGCCGAAGCGCAGGAAGTGCGATGAGTACTTGTTCGCGTTGTTCACGCACGTCTTGCCTTCGGCGGCGACTTCGGTCCCCGCGGCGAGCCGGCGCGAGAGCACCGCGCTCTGCCCCGGGTCCTTGGAGAGCGGGCGGACCGGTGCCGACTCGGGATCGGACTTCTCGTCGCCGGTCCCGTTGATCGCGCAGTGTTCGAGTCCACCGAACTCGAGCACCGCCCAGGGCCGTTCGACCAGGAGGCCCCAGAGCTGGTCGGCGTCGTCGGCGGTCGCCGCGGCCCCACCCGAGGGATCGCCGTGGGTGGAGATCGAGAGGAACGCCTGGCTCATCTCGTTCGTCCACCGCGACGCCTGCCCGATCGTCTGCCCTGGCTGGACCACGAAGAAGAGGGCGACGACGATGTAGATCACAGACAGGGCGAGCGCTCCGGCGGTCTCCACATAGCGGCGCTGGACCAGCGCCCTCCACATCGCCCAGAGCGCCACCGCAGAGAAGGCGAGGACGAGCCAGGGCGCGCCGAAGACTTCCGCGTAGATCGAATGGATCGCCTGGGAGACCGGGCCGAGCGCACCCGCCCCGCCGGTCGCCTCCGAGCCGTTGACGAGATCGAGGCTGAAGGCGAAGGCGAAGAGTTCGATCACGACCTTCGCCAGGAAGCTCGTCGCGAACCAGATGATCGCGGCGAAAAACCAGGCGATCGTCGGCAGGAGGCCCGAGGCGTCGACACCACCGGTCAGCGAGGTCGAGATCGCCGAGAAGTGCTTGTCGAGGCCATAGTGGGAGAGCGGGTAGCGCAGGAACTCGGCGGCGCTTCCGAGCGGCGAGGCCGGGGCGATGTTCGAAAAGACGTCGGTCCCGGCGACGGCCCGCGACGAGGCGAAGAGTGCCAGGACCACCCCGACGCCCGAGAGGGCGAGGACGCGCCGCGCCACGCGCGCCCTCATCGGTCGGCCGCCCTGGGCGTCGAGTCGAGCACCTCGGCCAGGTGCTCGGGCACCAGGTCGATCTGCACTTCGTCGACCCGCCCGTCGAGGTCGCGCATCAGACACAGGCCGCGGCGGTATCCGGTCAGCCGGGCGCGCAGCCCGCGGTCGTCGGGGTCGAGCCCGAGGAGCGCGAGCGCGCGTCCGGCTTCGGCGTCTGAGCTCTGACCGAGCAGGAAGAACGTCCCGATCAGGTCGGAGAGGTCGCCGAGGTCGGCGAGCTGCTGCGTGGCCAGCAGCACCGCCGCGTTCATGCTCCGTCCCAGGCGGACCAGCCTGTTCAGGAGGAGCCGGCCTTGGGTGGAGGCCAGCAGAAACCACGCCTCGTCCAGCAACACGATCTTCTGTCTGTGTCGGTTCGTGCTGACGAGGCGCAGGACCAGGGCCGCGACCAGGGAGAGGGTCGCGACGGAAATTCGCTCGGCGCGCGAGTACGTCTCGCGCGAGGCGCCGGGGTCGGGCAGCGAGAGGCCCGGCGTCCTGATGGTGAGGACGGAGGAGGGAAGCTCGATCTCGGCGGCCTCGCCGGTGGAGAAGCCGAGACGGGCAAGGCCGAAGTCCGAGAGGACCTCGAGCGCGTCGGCGGCGTCGCGCGCCGCCTCACCCTCGGCCGCGCGGAGCCGGTCGATGACCCGGCCGAGGCTCCGCTCCCCCGCCCGGACCGCGTCGCGGACCGCCCGGTCGATCGCGTTCTCCCAGGAGGGCGGCGGGTCGGGCAGCAGATCGAGCAGGTAGGAGGAGGCGATCTCCTCGCGGAGCTCCTCCGGTGCGATCGCCAGGGGGTCGAGTTTCCCCCGGTGGACCGGGTCGCCCGAGAGCTCCAGGATCTCGACCCTGCCGGCCAGCTCCGGGATCGCCTCGAAGCGGTGGTCGGGCTTCGGGTCGAAGTCGATGACCAGCGAGCCGCGACGCTCGGCGGCGAAGCAGATCGCCTCGGCCGCGAGGGTCTTCCCCGATCCGAGGGTGCCCGCGAGGAGGACTCCGGTAGGCCGCGCGGTGCGGCTCGCCTCGGCCGGGTCGAAGCGGACCGGCCGCCGGGTTCCCGAGGGGGTGTAGCCGACGTAGGAGCCGGTCGGCGAGCCGACGCCGCTCGTCGCGGTCGGGACCATCGCCGCGAACTGCTCGATCGTCATCTGCTGGCGGTAGTCGGAGACCGCGCCGCCGTCGGTCCGCGGCAGATGGTCGAAGAAGAGGGCGTGCTGGAGCCCGCGCGGTCGGTGGAGCGCGACGTCGCCGAAGCGCTCGCGGATCAGGCCGACCCGCCGCTCGAGCTCGGGACGCGACGGCGCGCCGAGCGCCAGCCCGAGCGAGGCCCGGAGCATCGGAGGATGCGCGGAGGACTGCAGGACGGCCTCGTATTCGCGGGCCAGCTCCCGGTCCTCCTCGGACTGCCAACCCGGTCCGCCGTGCCCACGGCTGGCCTCACGGTAGGCATGCTCGACGTCGAGGATGCGCTTCCGGATCTGCCCGAGCGCGTCGCGGTTGCCGATCCATCGGGCGTGGAGGACCGCGTCGACCGGGAAGCCCGCGCGCTCGGGCGCGTCGAAGAGGAGCTCCGCGGCGCCCGGGAACTCGGCTTCCTCGGCGAGCGCCCCGGCGCAGAGCATCGCCTGGAAGGTCGGTCCGGTCTCGGCCTGCACCTCGAGGGACGGCGGCTCGCCGGCATCCTCGACCGTCGGCTCGGACGCCAGGCGCCAGAGGTCGGATTCGAGCGGCTCGTAGGTGAGCCGGTCGCTCTCGTCCAGGATCAGGGCGTCGGGTTCCCACGCCCCCTCGAGTTCGGGCTCGGCGACCCCACGCGTGGCGCCGCGGCGGAGCAGCCACTGGAGCTCGGGCGTCGTCGCGCGCCGAAGGCCGAGCGTCCCCGCGAGCCGGCTGAAGACCCGCTCCTCGGCGACCGCCAACTCCTCGAGGGCCGATCCGGGCAGCGGTGAGGCGGCGCCGACCCCGGCCAGCTCCTCAAGGCGCCGACGGGCGCGGTCGAGCGAGCCGAGCATCCCTCGCGAGGGCTCGCCGAGTGAGACGGCGAGGTAGACCTCCGGCAGGTGGGAGTCGAGGTCGCGGAGGCGGTCCTCCTGTCGGGCCAGGAACCGCCGCCAACCCTCCGGGTCTGCGTGGGCCGGGTCGCAGGACGCCGCCAGCTCCGCGGCGTAGCGCTCGGCGGGGTAGGAGCGCTGCACCCGCCAGAGCGTGAAGTCCGCCCCGACCAGGGCCGCGAAGAGCTCGAGGCGACCGAGCTCCGACCACTTCTCCGTGACCGGCAGGAAGGGATAGGAGACCGTCCGAGCCCGATAGAGCGCCGCGGCCTCGCCGCCCTTCCCGATCAGGAGGTTCCGCCGCGCGTAGCGCAGGCCGAGCCCGTTCACGGCCGCACCTCTGCCTTCTCGCCCGCGGTGAGGACGAGTCGTCGGGTGCGTACCTCGCCCCTGCGCTCGTGTCGTCCCGGCGAGGAGACCACGATCCGCCCTTGGCGGAGCCGCGACCGGCGGGCCGCGACCTCCTCGGCGAAGGTGACCTCGCCCTCGCCGACGATCCGCGACCGGCTGAGGGTCGGGGAGTGTTGATCGGGTGAGACGTGGACCTCGCCGGCCTCGACGTGCGGCCTGTCCTCGGCAGGCAGGGCGCGGCCGAGGGAGCGGCGCCGCGGCGAGAGCCGCAGGGCGAGCCAGGCGAGCGCGAAGCGGTGGGCAGGACGGCCGTCGGGAGTGGACTGCGTGCCGACCATCGCGACCGCCGCCGGGATCATCACGAAGCGGATCGGCCAGTCGAGCGCGCCGAGGACGTGTCCGGCGACGAAGGATGCGGCGAACGCGAGGACGCCCGCGCTCGCGGCCCCCTGGCGCCCGCCGAGTGCCGCCCCTGCCAGGGCCGCCATCGAGGCGGCCAGGGCGTAGACGAACAGGGAGCCGGTGCCGAGGGCGAGGATCGCGAGGAGCGCCGATCCGGCGTAGCCGAGTCCGCGGAGCGGTATCCCGCCCGGGATCGGCAGCGCCCGTCCCTCGATGTGGTGGAGGCGCCGGTCGGGTCGGAAGATCCGCTGATAGGAGCGGATCGGCTCGCGCCCGTTCACGGGAGCACCTGCCCGGCGATCGCGCGTGCCGCGTTCGCGACCTGATCGGGGCTGAAGACCAGCCAGCCCACCACGATCGCCGCGACGAAGTAGAGGCCGAGCTCGGTGAAGCGCCGCGTGAAGAGGAACGGCAGGGCGAACAGGGCGACGATGCCCCCGTAGATCTCCCCCGCCGACTTCCGGAGCAGGTTGCTGAGGTTCAGCGCAACGTCGTTTCCCGCCGCGAGTGCCACCGAGCCGGCGAGGAGCCCGACCAACAGGAGCCAGGCCAGGGCCAGGAAGAAAGCGAGCGTCCGCCGGATCATGCGGACACCCCCTCGACCGCTGCGACGTACCAACGGCCGCCCTGCCCGGCCTTCTCGACCGAGAGGCGGTAGGCGAGCGGGTAGGTCCCCCCGCCGGTGGGGTCGGTGACCCGGACCGCGGCGAGGACGGTGCGCCGAGGGCCTTCGTCGTCGCCGAGCTGGGAGACCACGCCGAGGCTCTTCAGCGCCACCTGGCCCCCGAGCGGCTGGACCACCCTGCCGGGGACGAGTAGGTAGGACAGTTCTTCGGAAGCCCCGGATGCGAGATAGAGCGGGAGGAACTTGGAGATCAGCGATTCGATCGCCGCGGCTTCGGGCCCGGCCAGCGGCCGGGGCCGATCACTTCCGGCCCCGGCCGTGGTCCCCGGTCCCGCGACCATCCATGGCGCACCCAACGCGGCGACCTCTCCCGTCTGCGAACGGGAGATCGGCACCGCGAGATAGAGGGTGCGCGAGTCGCGGAGCTCACAGGCGACGGTGAGGACCGATTCACCGCCGCCCAAGTCTTCGGTGTGGCTGACCTCGGCCTGGGCGACCGCGGCGGTCGCGACCTTCGGCGCGAGGCCGGCGCCGACGTGGGCACCTTCGGCCATGTAGGGGGCGAGGCCCTCGGCGCTCGGCCCCGCGAGGTAGGCGCGGGCGAAGCGGACCGCGAAGGCGTCGGCAGCCTGGTCTGCGGACGCGGTCTCCTCACGGGGCGGAAGGACCTTGGCGTCCGTCGAGGAGAACACCGACCCGACCCCCCGGACCAGGAGCAGGGCGAGGGTCGCCCAGATCGCGCCACGGCCGACCGTGCGGGCGAGCGAACGGCCGCCCGGCCCGATCTTCTGACTGTATGACTTCCTACTCACCCGACATTCGCCTCCTCCGGCCGCCGGGGAGGCGATGTGTGTGTTTCACCTCCCCGGCGGATCTGGTTTTGCTTGACGGGTGGATGTCTACGTCCGGGAGTGACACAAAGGAACCAACACTCCTACGATCCTTGGACCCTTGGAGTGTCATTTGACACGGGTGACTCCCTCAGCTACCGCGAGGCGGTCCACGGCCGTCACGCCGGTCCTCGCAGGGGTTCAGGAATCGGGATCCGAGAGCGCCCGGGCGGCCTGGTCGACCAGCCACAATGCGGTCCAGTCCTCGATCGCGTAGAGGACGTGGCGTCCTTCCCGACGCCGTCGAAGGACACCCGACCGGGTCAGGATCGCGAGATGGTGGGAGACGTTCTTGTGGGGGATCCCGAGCTCGTCGGCCATCCACAGGCCATTGGTCTCGCCTTCACGGAGGAGGTCCAGGAGGGCTATACGCGTCGGGTCGGCAAGGGTCGCCATCAGTTCGCCGACCGCCTCGATCACCGCAGGCGGGAAGGGTGTCCCGAGTCTCTGTTGCGCGCCCATATCTCCATGACGACGAAGAACGGCAAACGCCCGGGGAAATTTCCCCGGGGACACCGCGGAGGCACCGGCCGACGCCTGCCATCCTCCCTCGGTGCCCGGCACCCCTTTCAGCCGCGACCACCTCCTCGGCATCTTCGATCGCGCGCTCGAAGGCCAGGACGCCGATCACGCACTCCGCACGGCCCGGAACATCGACCCGCCGGTCGAGCTCGACCGCGCGCTGCGCCTGACGGTCGCGATGGCGCGCGGGCACCACCCCGCCTACGCGCTCGCCGCCCGACGCTTCGTCGCCAGGTTCGCCGAGGAGGAACCGGGCGCGAGCCTACGGAACGTCGCCCAGGTTGCGGATGCCCTCGCGGTGCTGCACGTCACCTCGGAAGCTTCGACCCGGGAGCGGGAAGAAGCCGAGCGCGGGATGCTGCGCCTGGCGACCCAGCTCGAGCAGGGCAGGACGGCCCTCGGGACGTAAGCGCAGGGGCCGGTGGCAGTCGGTCCGTCCGCGGTGATCGCCGGGATGGACGCCAAAAAAGGCGGCGCTCTGCCCGCCAGGACACCGTACGTACTGATATGGATAAACGGACAGTACGTTTTGCACAAGCTTCAGACAGACTCCCGGACTCGCGCAGGTAAGTCTTTCGGAACTTCAATTTTCCTCTTTTAATATTTATGAGGAAAGTGCGGGGACTTCTCCCTAGCGTTCGGCGAACTGCTGTGTGTTAAAAAGCAGCCGACCGACGGAACGCCCACTCCGACCCGAAGGCGCGTCTAGGGAGAACGCGCGCAGGCGGAGGCAGGAGGACGACCCAGCCGCCCCCCTTGAGCCCGATCGGCATTGGGAAAAGGAGTAGGGCATGAGTTGGAGGAACTCTCGGGTGTCGCTGACCCCGTTCTGCGTCGCAGTCCTCTCGGCGGCGATGGCACTCACGTCGATCGCCCTGGTGGCCGCGGCGCCTGCCAGGGCAGCTGACTACAAGATGCTTCTCTGCGCCGGGAACGTCGGCGCCGGGCAATACACCACCGAAACGAACACGACCTCCACGGCCAGCCCGGCGGGGATCTTCGGCTTCGAAAACCATTGCGGCCCGGCAGGCGACCCGGCGGGTAACGCCGCCTACCTGCGGATCGCGGAGAACCAGGAATCCGGCGCCGCCGGGTCCGGCGCCTACGGCCGGTTCAACTGGAACGCTCCCGAAGGGATCCAGATCGCCTCGGCCGGCGGGTACACCCGGGAGCCGAACGCGTTCAACGAAGGCTGGCGGGCGCGCTACTGGCTCGAAGGCTTCGACGGGAGCGAAAACAACGTCCTCCTGCAGGGGTCGGGGATCACCGGACCCACCGAGATCACGAAGCCGAAGACCACTACGTTCGCCCCCCATCTGTGGCCGTTCCCGGCGCCGGGTAGCTACCGCCGATTCAGCTTCGAGATGGAGTGCGTGCGTGCGGCCGGTTGCGACCGGTCGAACTTCAACGCGACCGATTCGAACACGATGCTGCTGACCGTCGACGATCCTTCGCCGCCTGTCGTGACCGTGACCGAAGGGCCACTCGCGAGCGGGCGCTGGGTGAGGGGCGATCAGCCGATCGCCTGGGCGACCACCGAGGCAGGCTCGGGTCTGCGCTACGAACATGTGCGGGTCGATGGCGCCGAACAGTGGTCGGCCGACTACCGAAGCTCCTGCGATCTCGGCTCTACCGAAGCCAGCGGTGAATTCGCGCGCTCCTTCGAGCCCTGCCCGCGAGGCGGCCCCTTCCCCCACACGGCGGCGATCGACACCGCCTCGTTGGCGGACGGCCCCCACACCGCGACCGTCTGCGCGCAGGACTTCGGGCAGGCGTCGGGGCTGGACGGAAGCGGCGGGGAAACCTGCGAAGCGAGGCCGATCCACACCGACAACACGCCCCCGGCGGCGCCGCTCTCACTCGCGATCGGCTCGGCGAACCCGGCCCGCTATCTCCCCACCTTCTCGGCGAGCTGGGGGCTCACTGCCGATCCCGGCTCGCCGATCACCAAGATCCACTGGTGGATCACCGACGCCACCGGGAACGTGGCCGTGCCCGAACAGGTCGTGGCGGCGATCAATCCGACCGGGCTCGCGTCGATCACGGGGCCGAGCGCCCCGGGCGCCTACGTGCTGCATGTCGCGCTCGAGGACGAAGTCGGCTTCGTCGGACCGGCGGCCGCCGTGGCGATCCCGCACGACACGACGCCACCCGCCGCCCCGCAGGAAATCTCGGTGACGCCGCCGAGCGCGGCCAGGTCGTCGCGTGGCTTCGATGTCCAGTGGGCCGACATCGTCGACCAGGGGTCCCCGATCGGTGCCGCGCACTATGAGATCACCGACGCGGCCGGGAACGTGGTGGTCGGCGAACAGACCGTCTCGGCGGAAGACCCGCAGGCGATCGAGCGCCTCGCCACGCCGAAGGCACCAGGGACCTACCAGCTCCGGGTGTGGCTCTCGGACGCGGAGGGGAACGTCGGGGCTCCGGTCTCCGCGCCGCTGGCCTTCGACTGCGTGCGCTCCGAGGTGAAGGGCGCGGTGTCCCTGTCTGCGACGTTCGGCCCCGAACATCGCAATCAGATCCTCATCCCCTACGGCAGCGGTGCCGCCCTCTCGGGCCGACTGCTCGGCGCGGGCGGACGGGAACTGGCGGGGGCGCCGGTCTGCGTCTACAGCCGGATCGTCACCTCGCAGAGGCGCCGGTTCCTCGGCGTAGCGGTCACCAACGCGCAGGGCAGCTACGCGTTCCCGGTCCCGAGCGGGGCATCGCGGGAGATCGCGGTCGAGAACCGACCGGGTCAGAGAACGATCCGCTCGCGGGCGACGCTGGTCACCAGGGCGCATCCGACGATCCGGTTGGTGAGCAGGACGCCCGTCCACAACAAGACGACGGCGGTCTTCACCGGCCACCTTCCCGGCCCGGACTCAGGAGGCGTCGCGATAGTCCTGCAGGTCAAGGACGGCCAAGGCTGGACCGTCTTCCGGCGCACCACCACCGGCAAGGACGGCAGCTACAGGGTCAGCTATCCGTTCACCCAGTCGTTCACCCCGAGGACGTATGAGATGCGGACGGAGATGCCGCCGCAAAAGGGGGTGCCCTACCACTCCGGCTCCTCGGAACTGCTCGACGTCCCGGTTCGTCCATAACCGCCTGAACACACGAGGACAGGCCAGGCCGAGGCCCGTACACGGGCCCGGCCGGTCGTCCCTGGAGGCCCCTTGGCACGGACCGAGAAAGAGCGCGCGGCGAGGCCGCGTGGAGCCACACCGGCGCAGCTGCGAGAAGCCGAGCGCGGCCTGCGCCTGGTGCTGGCCCCGACCTTCTCGGCGAGGTGGATCGCGCAGAACCTTCGCGACCTCCTCAACCAGGCGAACGTCGAGTACGCGGAATGGCTCGGCGAGCACAGTCCCGCCTCGAACCCTCCCGGCTGGCTCGTGCAGCGTGCCCGCTGGCGAGCCCTCGATCTGGTCGAGCGCGAAAACCGGCAGGCGGGGCCGGCGCTCGATTCGGTGATCCACTCGGCCGAGGACCCCGAGCCGACGCCCGAGGAGACCCTGCTCGAACACGACCGGCACCGACGGATCGCCGAGGCCCTGTCGAGGATCCCGGAGAAGGATCGGAGGCTGCTCGCGCTCGTCTACTACGAGGGGCACTCGATCAGGGCAGCCGGGCGCCTGCTCGGATGGGGCAAGTCGAACGCAGACAGCCGACACGCGGAGGCGATGAAGCGCCTGCGCGCACTGGTCGGACCGCGCGAGTTCCTCTCCCCCTCGCTCGTCGGACTCGTCGCCCAGGCGGCGACGCTGCGCGACCAACGAGGTCCCCTCGGCGGAATCACCAACCGGGTCTCCGCCGCGGTCCAGGACTTCGCGGATCTGGTCGCCAGGACTCTCGGCTCGACCACCCGGAGCGCCGGAGACGCCGCCCGTCGGGCCCTGCCGTTCACCGACGCCGGGTCCGCTGCCGCATCCGGCGGCGGCGCCGGGCGTCTGATCGCCCAATGCGGAGCTCTCGTCACGGCGGCGATCTGCAGCGCGATCATCGTCTCGTCGCCTCCGGTCGAGCAGGTGGTGCTCCCTGTCCATCATCCTGGCCCGACCGAAGCCGGACCGGGCAGTTCGGCCGCCCGGTCGGGCGGCCCGGCGTCCAGCGGGGCGAGCGACACCGGGAACGCGGCACCGCCGATCGAAGATGCGTCGCGCTCGGCCACCGCGCGATCTGAGGAAGCGCGTCGGATCGAAAGGCGCCGGGAACGTCGACGTCACCGCGTGCGGAAAAGGAAGCGTCGGCGCGCGAAGATCGCCGCCGAACGTCGCGCACGCAAGGAAGCAGCGACGGCGCGGGCGGCCAGGGCCAGGCGGAACGAAAGCATCGAGGCACCCGAAGAAGTCACCCCGGAAGCGAGCGAACCCGCGCCCGAAATCGAAGCTCCGGAAGTCGAAGCCGCCCCTCCGCCGGCCACCGGAGAACAGACGAGACAGGAGTTCGGGCTCTGACGGTCGAGCGAGCCGGATCAGTGGGCCGACACCCCGGGGAACCCCGTCGACCGAGCCGAGCCCTGCTTTCAGACAGCCGCGGGCCTCAGGGTCGGCAGCGACGGATCAGCCGTCCGCGCGGCCTCATAGCAATGCTCGTGGAAACGTCGCACGCCGACCTCTCCCCGCGGCGGGGTCCCTTCGGTAGCCAGAGTCGCATGACCGTCGCGGACGACCACCACCGGGCGAAGGTACTGGCGGAGGTGGCCGCACCCGTCGCAGCACAGGCCGCTCATCGGTCGACCAGTTCGTCGTAGTGGATCGCGGCAGGTGTCGGGGTGACGGTGCCGTCCCCCGCGTCGATCAACAACCTGGCCTGCGCCAACCACTCCACGGCCTCGCGGTCCCCGGGCCGGACGCGGAGCGCCGCCGGCCGGCAGGCGATCGCAGCATCGAGGATCGCGAGAAGCTGCCTGTCGTCAACCACGAACGTATGTTCGCAAATGGTCGTCGATGCTTCAACTCTCTGTGGGCCTCGGCGGGCGGGACGTCCGAGTCAACGGCAGCATCGTCACAGCGCTCGGCCGGGGCACTGCACCGTCGAGCGCGGAGCTGGCGCTCGAGCATCCCTCATCGCCCCAGGGCTCGATCCCCTCCAAAGGCCAGAACGAGATGCGCTACTGGGGCTTACGGGCCCGGACGATCGCCGAACCGGCCTTCTCGTGAACGCGGTGCGTCTCTCTGATCTCGATGTCGACGAGACCTGCCGCCGACAGCGCCTCCTCGAACTCGCGGCGCGTCAGCGCGCCCGCGATGCAGCCGGTGAACTGCTGCATGTCCCGTTTGGTCGCGTCATCCATGTCCTCGTCGGCGATCACGTCGGAGACGGCGAACCGGCCGCCGGGGCGCAGGACGCGGGCCGCCTCGGCCAACACCTTCGGCTTGTCGCCGGAGAGGTTGATCACGCAGTTGGAGATCACCACGTCGACCGTCTCAGCGGGGAGCGGGATCGCCTCGATCTCGCCACGGAGCCACTCGACGTTCTCGACCCCGGCCTTGGCCTGGTTCTCGCGGGCGAGCGCCAGCATCTCGTCGGTCATGTCGAGGCCGTAGGCCTTCCCCGTCGGACCGACCCTTTTGGCGGAGAGCAGGACGTCGATGCCCCCGCCCGACCCCAGGTCGAGGACCGTTTCGCCCTCCTCGAGCGCGGCGACCGCGGTCGGGTTACCGCAACCGAGCGAGACCATCGTCGCGGTGTCGGGGAGCTCGTCGCCGTCGGTGCCGTAGAGACCCGCGCCGAAGACGGCCGCTTCCTCGTCGGTCAGCACGGCGTTTGAGTCGCAGCACGATCCACCCTCGGCGACGGAGGTCGCCGCCGCGGCGTACCGGGCGCGGACGGCCTCACGTACATCGCCCGCATCGGCCGTGTTCGCGTCGCCCGCCGAGCAACCGCAACTGCCACCGGCGGCCGACTCGCCGCAACAGGCCGCCTTGTCCGTCGGCTCGCAGCAGGTCGCCTGCGCCTCGGTCGAACAGCAAGACGCCTCGGCGCCGTCGGTCGTCTTCAACTGGGTCAGCTCAGCCATGCGGAAAACTCCTCCAGCGCATCGGGGATCACGTAGTAGTAGGCCCACAGCCCCTGCCGCTCGGAGCCGACGATGCCGGCGTCGCGCAACTTTTTCAGGTGGTGGGAGACGGTCGGTTGGGAGAGGTCGAAGAGCGGCACCAGCTCGCAGACGCACACTTTCCCGGCGTGCTTCTTCAACACGTCGACCAGCTGCAGGCGGACCGGGTCGCCGAGCGCTTTCGCGATCGCCGCCATGCGCTCGGCCTGCTCGCGCTCCACGTCGGGATAGACCACCGGCTCGCAGCAGGGTTCCCCGTTCGGGCTCTTGGTCTTGGGTGCCAACTCCATATCGATGCTCATCTATCTACATATATCTATTGAAATCACGTTTGTCAATGCTTAGGATGCCGGACGTTAGATAGAGAGGTACAAATCGAAAGGAAATCGTCCGTGATCCGCAAGCGATCAGCAAGGCTTTTCATCGTCTCGGTCGTCTCGCTCGCAGTTCTGTCCATGTCGGCGGCCGCCCTCGCCTCCGCCGCCGTCACCGGCGCCGGCTCGAGCGTCGCCGCCGGGGTGATGCCCAACTGGACCAACGGCTTCCTGATCAGGGAAGGGATCGCGACCACCTACAGCCCGACGGGCGTCGAAGTGGGCCTGCAGAAGCTGGACGCCCGCGCCGTCGACTTCGCCGCCGTGGATGCACCGCTCTCGGCCGAACAGGCCGCCGCCTGCAACGACTGTGCGCAGATCCCCTGGTACCTGACCGGTGTGGATGTCGCCTACCGGCTCAAGGGCATTAACAAGTTGAACCTCTCAGGGCCGGTCCTCGCCGCCATATTCAACGGCAAGATCAGCAAGTGGAACGACCCCAAGATCGCGGCCCTGAACCCGAAGGCAAAGCTCCCCGGCACGACGATCAGCGTCGTCTACCCCGGCGAAGCGAGCGGGCAGAGCTGGGCCTTCACCAGCTACCTGGCGAAGGTCGCCGGCAAGAAGTCGGGGGGCGTCTCCGTCGCCCACTTCAAGGCGGGCACGACGGCCGCCGGTGACAGAGGCGTGGGTTCCGCGATCACCTCCGCCGAGGGCTCGATCGGCTACGTCAGCGCCACCTATGCCGGGGCCGCGGGCCTGAAGGTCGCGGCGATCGAAAATGCCGCGGGGGCATCCGTTTCGCCGAGCGTCGAATCGTTCAGCGCCGCCGGCGCGAGCGTGAAGTCGGTCCCCGCGAGCGGTCTGCTCGACATCACGGGTCCCACGGCGAGCGCCGCCAAGGCCTATCCCCTGGCGACCTTCGGTTACGCGGTCGTCCCCCACGCCGCGCCGCAGAAGGGATTCGTCGAGCAGTTCCTGAACTACGCGGTCGGACCCGGAGGCGACCTCGGCGCAGCAGCCGAGATCGCGCCGCTGCCGAAGGCCGTGAAGAGCGCCGCGCGCACCGCAATCGGGGCGCTCTAGGACCATGACGAGGCCGGCGATCAGCGACGAGCGGGAGTCGGCGGCCCTCGGCGCGCCGGCGGGCACTGTCCCGCCGGCCGTCGTGCGGCAGCTCTCGACGCTCGACCGTTGGCTACCGCTCTGGATCGGGGTGGCGATGGGCGTCGGGCTCGGGCTCGGCGCCCTGATCCCCGGCCTCGAGAGCGCGCTGTCGGCGGTCGCGATCGGCGGCACCTCGCTGCCGATCGCGATCGGCCTGCTGCTGATGATGTATCCGGTGCTGGCCCGGGTCCGCTACGAGGAGCTCGGTCGCCTGCGTGCCGAGCGTGGCCTCTTCGTCTCCTCGCTCGTCCTCAACTGGGTGATCGGGCCGCTGCTGATGTTCGCCCTCGCCTGGCTGCTCCTTCCCCACGACCCCGAATACCGGACCGGGCTGATCGTCGTCGGCCTCGCCCGCTGCATCGCGATGGTCCTCATCTGGAGTGAGCTCGCCTGCGCCGACCGCGAGGCGACGGCGGTGCTGGTGGCGATCAACTCGATCTTCCAGATCGTCGCCTACTCGCTGCTCGGTTGGTTCTACCTCACCGTCCTGCCGGGCTGGCTCGGCCTCGACACCGAAGGCTTCTCGGTCGGCATCTGGGAGGTCGCGCGGACCGTGCTGATCTTCCTCGGCATCCCCCTGGCCGCCGGATACCTGACCCGGGTGATCGGCCTGCGCCGCAAAGGGCGCGATTGGTACGAGGGCACCTTCCTGCCGCGGATCGGCCCGATCACGCTCTACGGCCTGCTCTTCACGATCGTCCTGCTCTTCGCCCTCCAGGGCCACCAGATCACCGGCCATCCGCTCGACGTGGTGCGGATCGCCATCCCCCTCCTCGTCTACTTCGCGCTGATGTTCGGCATCGCCTTCGCCTGGGGACGGGCCTCCGGCTACGGCTACCCGCGCACCGCGACGCTCGCCCTCACCGCCGCCTCCAACAACTTCGAGCTGGCGATCGCGGTGGCGATCGGCGTCTTCGGCGCCACCTCCGGGGAGGCGCTGGCGGGAGTCGTCGGGCCGCTGATCGAGGTCCCGGTCCTGGTCGGCCTCGTCTACCTGTCGCTCTGGCTCCGAGGTCGGTGGTTCGGTCCCTCGCCCGAGCCGGTGGGAGCAGCCTGATGGCGCACGCGCTCTTCGTCTGCCTCCACAACGCGGGCCGCTCGCAGATGAGCCGCGCCCTCTTCGAGCGCGCGGCCGACGGTCGTTACGAAGCCGAGGCGGCAGGGACCCAGCCGGCGGAGCGGCTCCACCCCACCGTGGTCGAGGCGATGGCCGAGATCGGGATCGACCTTGCGGGCCGTCGCCCGCAACTACTGACCCGTGAGATGGCCGAGCGGGCCGACGTCGTCGTGACGATGGGCTGCGGCGACGAATGCCCCTACATCCCCGGCAAGCGCTACGTCGACTGGGACCTCGAAGATCCCGCCGAGATGTCGATCGAGGAGGTCCGAGGGCTGCGCGACGACATCGCTCGCCGGGTCGATGCCCTTCTCGTCGAACTGGACGGAACGGAGGGCGTCGGATGAATTGCCTGGAGTGCGCCGAGGCCGCCAAGACCACTGCGGCGATCGCCGTCTGCGGACGCTGTGGTGCCGGGCTCTGCGGTACCCATCTCAACGAAGGCGGGGAGACTCTGACGGTGATGGCACCGATCGCGCGGCAGGTGCCGGTGGAACCGCTCGCACGGCGCGTGCGATGTGGAAAGTGCGAGTCCGCCGAGAAGGCGCAGGCCGCCGGACGGGCGAGAGGAGGAAGGGTATGAGCATGCGCGTCGCCATCAACGGATTCGGTCGCATGGGGCGCCTCGCCCTACGGGCCGCCTGGGATCGCGAGGACCTCGACTTCGTCCACGTGAACGAGATCGCGGGGGACGCCGAGACCGCCGCCCACCTGCTGAAGTTCGATTCGGTGCATGGCCGCTGGTCGGGCGAGACCGAGGGGTCCGGCGACACCCTCCGGGTCGACGGACAGGAGATCGCCTTCACCTCCGGACACTCCCCCGCCGAGGTCGACTGGTCGGGCATCGACCTGGTCCTCGAGTGCACCGGCAGGTTCCGCACCGTCGACTCCCTCGCGCCCTACCTCGAGCAGGGTGTTCGGAAGGTCGTGGTGGCGGCGCCGGTGAAAGAGGTCGGCGCGTTGAACGTCGTCGTCGGCGTGAACGACGACCCCACCGCGATCGCCGCCCACGACATCGTGACCGCGGCCTCCTGCACCACGAACTGCCTGGCGCCGGTGGTCAAGGTGATCCACGAGGGGATCGGCATCCGCCACGGCCAGATCACCACCCTCCACGACATGACCAACACCCAGGTCGTGGTCGACGCCCCCCACAAGGACCTGCGCCGGGCGCGCGCGGCCAGCCTCTCGCTGATCCCCACCTCGACCGGATCGGCGACCGCGATCGGCCTGATCTTCCCCGAGCTCCAGGGCAAGCTCGACGGCCTGGCGGTGCGGGTGCCGATGCTGAACGCCTCGCTCACCGACTGCGTCTTCGAGGTCGACCGCCCGACCTCGGTCGAGGAGGTCAACGGCCTGCTCGCCGGCGCCGCCGCGGAGGGCCCGTTGGCCGGCATCCTCGGCTACGAGACCCGGCCGCTCGTCTCGGTCGACTACCGCGACGACCCGCGCTCGGGGATCGTCGATGCCCTCTCGACCACGGTCGTCGACGGGACCCAGGTGAAGGTGCTCGCCTGGTACGACAACGAGTGGGGTTACGCGAACCGCCTGGTCGAGCTCGCCGCCGTGGCCGCGGCCCAAGGAGGTGCAGGGGGCCGATGAGCGCGGCGACCGCGACCGCGCAGCGACAGGGTGACCTGCGCAACTACATCCTCGTCACCGCCGCCTATTGGGTCGAGACGCTGGCCGACGGGGCGACCCGGATGCTCGTCCTCTTCTACTTCTACGAACTGGGCTACTCGGCGTTCACGGTCGCCTCGCTCTTCATCTTCTACGAGGTCTTCGGCATCGTCACCAACCTGGTCGGCGGTTGGCTGGCGGCGCGCTTCGGCCTGCGGACGACCCTCTACATGGGACTAGGGACGCAGGTCTTCGCCACGGCGATGGTCGGCCTCTGCCCCGAGGCCTGGCTGGTCATCCCCTACGTGATGGCCTCCCAGGCCTTCTCGGGGATCGCCAAGGACCTGACCAAGATGAGCTCCAAGAGCGCCGTGAAGCTGGTGGTCCCCGAAGGGGACGAAGGCTCGCTCTACCGCTGGGTCGCGGTGCTCACCGGCTCCAAGAATGCGCTGAAGGGCGTCGGCTTCTTCCTCGGCGCGGCGATGCTGACGGTGATGGGCTTCCAGACCTCGATGCTCGTGCTGGCCAGCTCGGTCCTCACCACCCTGATCGTCGTCTCGACCCTGATGCACGGCCACCTCGGCAAGCCCGATGCGAAAGCCAAGTTCAAGCACATGTTCTCCAACAACCGGGCCGTCAACGTGTTGGCGGCGGCGCGGATCTTCCTCTTCGCCTCCCGCGACGTCTGGTTCGTGGTCGGGCTGCCGGTCTACCTGGAGACGGTGCTCGGGTGGAGCTTCCTCGCCACCGGCGGCTTCCTCGCGATCTGGGTGATCGGCTACGGCGGCGTGCAGGCGATCGCGCCGCGCTTCATCCGAGGACAGGGAGGAAAGGCCGAGCCGGAGGGTCGCACGGCGACCTGGCTCGCCTTCGTCCTCGCCGTCTTCCCGGCGGCGATCGCGATCGGACTCACCGCGGGGGTCGACCCGACGGCCGTGATCGTCGTCGGCCTGATCGTCTTCGGCATCGTCTTCGCCGCCAACTCGGCGGTCCACTCCTACCTGATCCTCGCCTACGCCGAGAACGACAAGGCGACGATGAACGTCGGCTTCTATTACATGGCCAACGCCGGGGGACGCCTCATCGGGACGGTCCTCTCCGGGCTCCTCTACCAGCTCGGCGGCCTCGAAGCCTGCCTCTGGACGTCGGCCGGATTCGTCCTCGCCGCCGCGTTCATCTCGTTGCTGCTGCCGAGCAAGACGCCCGATCAGTCTCGACCCGCCGACGCGCTCGCGCTCGCCGGCTGACCCTGGAGGTATCCATGCGCTACGTGCTTTTCGTCTGCACCCAGAACGCGGGCCGGTCACTGATGGCCGAGGCCTTCTTCACCCGCGCCGCTCCCGAGGATCTCTGCGCCGAGTCGGCCGGGCAGCTCCCCGCCACCGAGGTCCATCCCGCCGTCGTCGCCGCCATGCGCGAGGTCGGCATCGACCTCTCGGACCGCATCCCGAAGAAGCTGACGGTCGAGATGCAGCTACATGCCGACTGGGCGATCACGCTGGCCTGCGGCGGCACCTGCCCGTATGTGCCTTCGGTCGTCGAAGACTGGGAGGTCGCCGACCCGGCGGGGAAGTCCCTCGAGGAGGTGCGCGTCATCCGCGACGACATCCGCGAGCGGGTCGAGCGGCTGCTCGTCCATCACGTCGACGACATCCGCACCGACCGCACCGCGCACGAACAACGCCTCGCGAACCTGCTGCCGAACCTAGACCGCGACTTCAGCAACTTCCGCAGTCCTAAGGAGATCCGTTCCTGCGCCGACGCGGTGCTCGACCGCTTTGACGACGTGCCGGTCAGGACCCACGTCCTTACCTTGGCGCAGCGCCGCGTGGCCGAGTGTCTTCGTGCCGACGAGTGTTATGAGCTGAGCCCGAACTAAAAGGCTCTGCTTCGTCCCTGAACTACCAAGGCAGGCAGGTGAGCCTGCGCGTTCCTCACCCTCGTCAATTACTCATCGAGGCGAGATGATTCGCGGTCAGGTCACCTTCCGCTTCACGAGGTAGGCGCCTTCGCCCGGCTTTTCCTCGGGTGGGACAGGGACCCACCTGACGCCTGCGAGCAGCTCGTCCAGCGATACGCCAAGCGTCCCGGCAAGCCTGACCCATACGTCGATCGTCGCCACCGCGTTCCCGCTCTCGATCTGCCCCAGCCTCTGGGCGCTGATCGCCGCCCTCGCGCCGAGTTCGTTCCGGGAGATGTCGGCGCGGAGCCGCCGGACCGTCACGTTCGCGCCGAGCCGGATGCGGCCCTCGACCTGCAGGCCCCAGTTCCGGTCGTCGCGGCTCAACGCCGACCCCCCGGCCCGTGACCTGCCGCAGGGGATCGTCCGGATCCGCCTCTCGGGAGACCTTCCTTCAGGGCGAAGATCTCGGCGAGGAGCTCCTCGTCCTCCACCACCTCGAACCATCCCTGTCCCACACTGAACTCGAACGGGACCCACTCGACCCCCGCCACCAGCCCGGAGGGCTGCACCCCTAGCGCCCCGGCGAGTCGCAGGACGACCCCGATGCTCGGGATCGTGCCGCCGGCTTCCTCCAACTCGATCAGATGCTCGATCCCGATCTCCGCCGCCTCCGCCAGGTCCTCGCGGGTGACCCCAGCCTCCTCCCGACAGCGGGTGAGATTCGTCGCGAGACCCCGGAGCAGGACCGTCGGCTCGCCGGCCGACCGACGCGGCCTCGCGCTCATCCGACACCGCCTTCCAGCAAAGCGAGTTGCCCGGCGGGTGCCAGGTAGCGCCCGCCCGTGATCGTGTCGCCCGGGATCCAGTGGATCCCGGAGAGGAGATCCGCGGGTCCGGTCTCGACCGCGGCGGCCAGCTGCAGGAGGACGTCGAGCCGGGGCTGACGACCGCCCCTCTCGATCAGGCTGATCTCGGTCCGGTGCATCCGCAGCAGCCGTCCCACCTCCTCCTGCCGGAGTCCGGCCCGCAGCCGCTGACGGGTCAGGAGAAGGCCGAACCGCCACATCGGGTCGGGGACCGCCAGCCTGCGACGTACGTCGGGGAGGCTCGGACGACCGACCTCCGCCGGCTCCGCGGCTTGGCCCTCGAGCTCCCAGGCTAGGCCTTCGAGAAGCTCCCAGGGATCCGAGCCCAGGGCGCCGAGGATCCGCACCAGGGTCCCGGCCCTGGGCATGCGTTCGTAGCGCTCCAGGAGACTGATCTCGGTGCGGTGGATGCCGGCGAGGAAGGAGGCGTCCACCTGGCTCAGCCCGGCCCTCTCCCGGAGCCGCCGCTCGTTGCGGACGAACCGGACCAGGATCCGGATCCTCTGGTCTCTGTCGTCAAGCATCGCCGACGCCTTCCGTAGGCGCCGCATCCTCGGAGAGGATCCGCGCGAAGGCGGCGAGCGCCTCGTGCTCGGCCATGCCCGACTCGTAGCGCTCGCGCAGCTCTTCCCACTCGTTCAGATCCTTCGACCCCTCCGCCAGCCGCCCGACCATCTCGCGGGCGACCGGGTCCGGGACCTGGATCTCGCTGCGGGCGAGCCAGAACGCAAGTCGGGCGAGGGCGGCGATCTCATCGACCTCCCGCTCGGGTTCCGGGTGCCTGTGCAGAAGCCGGAGGTCGCCGGTCCGGCCGGCTAGGGCGCCGGTCACCTCCTTGAGGACGATCCGGACCTGGTCCTCCGACAGTCGTCCGTCGAGCTCGATCCACGGTGAAGCGGGGATCCCGGGAGACTCGTCGCCGGAGGCCTCGGGCCCGTCGTCCTCGTCGCCTCCGGCGTCCGCCACCTCGTCGTCGGGAGTCGGGTCGAGGCAGGCAAGGAGCGCCACCCATGACTCGTGCTCACCCAGCTCCTGCTCGTATTCCTCCCTCAGCTCGTCGAGGTGGCGGGTTTCACCGATGGTCCGGGCGACCAGTTCCCTGACGATCGGGTCGGGTGCGCGGAGCTCCCGTCGACGCAGTCCCGCGACCAGCCGACCCAGGCCGGCCACCTCATCGGTCTCATGCCCCGTGCCGTCGGCGTCCCGGATCTCTTTCGGGAGATCCTCCGCCTTGGCGACGAGCCAATCCTCCGCCACCTCGCAGAGGAACGCGAGTTGCCGGTCGGAGAGGCCCTCGAGCCGCACCCGCGAGCGTCGCTCGGCCGTCATCTGCCGCCACCCGCCTTCTCCGAGGACTCTTTCCTCCAGACGATGTCCTGTACCTCTGCCGCGGACGGCCAGTCGGAGAGGAGCCCCACGAAGGTCCACATCGCCTCGTGCTCGGCGGCCGGGTCGCCGCCGGTGCTGTCGCCCTCCTCGTTCATCTCGTCGATTTCGCGGGCGAGGCGCACCATCACCTCCCGCGCGATCAGGTCCGGGACGAGGATCTCCCGGTACTCGAGCCAGAACGTGAGCCGCCCGAGTGCGGCCACCTCCCTGACGGCCCTCCTCGGGTCAGGATTCTTGTTCAGCAGTCGGAGGTCGCCTGCGCTGCCGATCAACTGGGTCAGGACGACCTCGTAGACGATCTTCGTCTGGGTTTCCGACATCAATCCGTCGAGCCGGACGCGGACCTCCCTCTCGCGCCTGGTCATCGGTCCCGCCTTCCACGACGGGGCGGGCGCACCTCGACCGGCCCGTCGCCTCCGATGACGGTGAACCATCCTTCTTCGTCGAACCGGGCCGGTTCGTGCCAGGCGATCCCCACGAACAGGTCGCCAGGGTCCGCGTTCGTGGCTTCGAGAACCTTGATCGTGGTGTCGAGTCGGGGAATCCTGAGACCGCGCTCGAGCGTCCCGATCTCGGTGCGATGGAGGCCGGTCCGCCTCGAGAGGTCCTCCTGGCTCAAGAAGGCGCCGCGCCTCGCCTTCCTCAGGTTGGCGCCGAGTCGCTCGGAGACGGTCATCGCGACGCCACTCGCTCCGACCGCTTCGCGCGGCCGGCGAGCTCGAAGAGCGGACGGGGGGAGATCTCGAACTCGCCACGGGCCGCGGAGAAGAACCGCGGCCGATAGACGATGCCGTCGAGGAGGGTCGCCAGCTCGACCTCCAGAGCGGCCGCGAGCTTCACGGCGGTCGCGAGGAGGGGCATCCTCTGCCCCGACTCGAACATGCTGATCTGGGTGCGGTGGATGTCAGCGCGGGAGGCCAGCTCTTCCTGGCTGACGTGGACGTGGGCGCGCAGGAGGCGGACGTTCTCGCCGAAGCGCGCCTTGAAGCCCTCCTCGGCATCGGGGTCCGCGGCCCCGGGCGCGTCGGCGCGGCCGGTCACCGCGGGATCTCCCCGGCCTCGATCGCCGCGAGGGTCGGGAGGATCGAATCACCGTCTCTCCGCAGGAGGCCATAGGAGACGAGGTCGCGGATCGCGCGTTCGTGGGCCTCGACCTCCGGCCCCTCGGCGTAGAGGCTGAGAAGCAGTTCGGGCTCGGTGACATGGGTCGGATGGAGCCAGAGGACCCGCGCGAGGACCGCCGCCTCGCAGTCGCGGTCGCGGGCGTCGTTCGTCCTCCCCGGAATAGGGTTGTCCTGCATCGGAAGGCGAGTCCTTTCGGTGCCGGGTCGGGGGCCGTTACAGCGGCGCCCCGGCCGTTTTCAGGTCGGGACGAATGTAGCTCGATTAGTGCGCGAACGCGAGTCGAACTGAGCGGCGATCAGAGGCGGGCAGTCATGCCTCGCGACAAGGACCCCGCCCCGGCCCGATCCGGGGACGATTTTGGGTCGGAAAGTCCTGAGCCGTGAGCGATTTCGACGGCTTACGCTGCCCCCACGCTGCCCCCTGGGCCGTTTTCACTTCCGCGGCAACCACTCGCCCAAAGAAAAACCGCCCACTTGCAGGCGGTTTTAGAGAGCCCGGAACGAGACTCGAACTCGTGACCCCTTCCTTACCATGGAAGTGCTCTACCAACTGAGCTATCCGGGCGGACAGCGCGTCCCCTGCGGAGGACCGCAGGGGACGATCTTAGAGGGTCTTTGGGGAGTCGGGGCGGGCGGCTAGAAGACCGAGCCGAGGGAGGTGACGATCTTCGGCTGGGCCTTGGGGTCGACCTTCTTGGAGTCGTCGAACTGGACTTTGTACTTGGCGTCGCGGGGGCCGCTGCCGGGGAAGAGCTTTGATTTCGCGTGCAGGGTGCCGCAGGGGCCTTTGGATTTGCCGAACTTGTGGGTGACGACGAGCTTTCCGCCGCGGAAGAAGTGGCCGAAGATCGGCTTGTGGGGACGGAAGCCGGCGAAGATGTAGGTGACGACCTTGGTGTAGGAGGCGGTGGCGGGAACGGTTTTGACGGCGAGGTTGGTGACGGAGAAGGGGACTTCGGCGAGGATCTGGCCGGAGAGGATGCCCTTGATCTGCATGGTTTTCTTCTCGACTACGGGTTCGATCGATTCGGGGAAGAGCTGCTGGACGGTGACGTTGATGGTGCCGTCCGGGGCGACCGTGGTGTCGTCGGTGGCGGCGAGGCCGCCGGGCGCGGGGACCTGGGCGAAGACGTCTTCGCCGGGCGTGAAGCCGGAGCCGGTAACGTCGATGTTCACCCCGCTGCTGCCCTTGGCGACGTAGCAGGCCCGGCCGGTTTCAACGGTCGCCGCGGAGGCGATCGCGGGTGCGGCGAGGACGGCGGCGGCGCAGAGGACGGACAGGACGAGGGGAAGGTAGCGTTTCGGCTTCATGGCCCGTCGGCTACCCCGCCCCCTCGTCACCTAACCGACTTCAGGGAGCGGGTCGACGATCATCGAAGGACGCCGGGAACGGCGGTCGGGGATAGCGCTGGGACGCCAGGATGCCGAGTGCTTCCTGCCAGTGCTTCGAAGGGATCGGTACGGATTGCAACGCCTCCGCCGCGTCCCTTTGGTGTGTCTGCTTGGTCGGCGGGCGTTCTTGCGGTGTCAGACCGTAACCGAGCTTTTAATGGCAAGCTCGGCCTCGGTAACGACAACAGCGACGGTAAGGACGACGTTCGCGGGGGACGCGCAAAGCACCACGTTGTGTCCGCCCCGGGTCGTCATCGCGTCCGAGTGTAGCGCGCGCCGTGCGCTCCCGGGTAACTTCTGTTGAAGGCTGCCCCTAGGAGAGGATCGAGATGGACTTCAAGAAACTCATCGATAAAGGCAAGAAGATGATCGACGACCGCGGCGGGGTCGATTCGCTGAAAGAGGACGCGCAGGAACTGGCCGACATCGCGAAAGGCAAAGGCAGCCTCTCCGACAAAGCCAAAGAGGCCGCGGCGGCGGTGAAAAAGCCGGGAACGAACGAGGCCGCGGGCCAGAAACCGCACCGCGACCACCCGGTCGAGCCCGCGGGCCAGGAGCGCCACCCGAACCGCCAGGCGACTAACGAGCGGCGCGCTGATGCAGATCGACAGGAGTCGAAGGAGCGGCGCCATCCTTGAGCAGGGTCGCCAGGTAGATCACGACCGGTGAGGAGCCGCGGTTGGCGGCCTGGTGGATGTCCGAGGGCTGCTCGACCAGCCACTGGCCCGGCCCGACCTTGGCCGTCTGTCCGGCGGCGATCGTCTTCACCAGCCGCGGTTCTTCATCCGATTCGCCTTCGAGGAGTTCCGCCATGCCTTCGCGAACGGTGTAGCTGAGCGTCCCCGAGACGACCCGCGAGATCTGGGTGCCGAGGTGGTGGTGGACGGCGAGCTTCGCGCCTACCGGGACCGTCACCTTGCTCAGGACCATCGTGCGGCCGGGCGCGCCCTGGACGCGTTCGGTCTGCGCCATCGCGACGCGGACGGGCGACGGCGCGGGGGCCGAGGCCCCGAAGGCGGTCGGCAGGATGATCGCCATCGCGACGACGGCGACGATCGCGAGGGCACTGAGCGGGAAGCGAAGCGGCAGTCGATGCACGACTGCCGGGTTCGCCCCCGGTGTGCCGACTCCTGCTCAGACAGCGGCGCCGTTGGCGGTCAGCGCCACCTCGATGTTGCCGCGCGTCGCGTTCGAGTACGGGCACACCTTGTGGGCCTCGCGGACCAGCTCCGCGGCGGCGTCGCCCTCGACCGACGGCAGCGTCACGTCGAGCTGGACCGAGAGGAGGAAGGTCCGCTCCGGCCCCGGGTGGAGCATCACCTTGGAGTCGATCTCGACGTCGCCGACCTCGGCTTTGGTCCGCCGCGCCACCGCGCCGAGCGCGCCCTCGAAGCAGGCCGCGTAACCGACCGCGAAGAGCTGCTCCGGGTTCGTCCCGCCGCCTTCGCCGCCGAGCTCGGCCGGCAGGCGCAGATCCACCTCGAGCGCCCCGTCGCTGCTCTTGCCGTGCCCCTCGGCCCGGCCTCCGGCGACGTGTGCCTCGGCGGTGTAGATGACTTTGCTCACTGCGGCCCTCCTGTCGGGAAAATGGTGTGGGACGGACCCTACGGAGGAGCGCTCACCGGCCCGGGCGCCCCGCGATCTCGACCCGGAGCCGGACCACAGCCGGGGTCTTGTCGCGGTTGCCGGCGGCGTCGATCGCGAAGGCCCGGAAGGTGTGGCGGCCCGGTCGCAGCTTCACGCGCAGCGGGGACCGGCAGCGACGATAGGGCTTCGCGTCGAGCTTGCACTCGAAGCGTGACGGCTCGTTCGCGGCGAAGCGGAAGACGACCGGGGCGGCGCGGCGCGCGCGGACGCGCAGGACCTTCGCCGGGCGACGGAGGACCCGCGTCCGCGGCGCGGCGCGATCGGGCTTCGGCGTCGGCTTCGTGACCGGCGGCGGAGGCGCCGGGGTCGCCGGCGGCGGCACGGTCACCGGCGCGGGCAACGGCAGTTCGACCGCGGTTTCGAATTCGTTCGGCGTTCCCCCTCGGACGTGCTCGCAGCCGATCGGCGTCGGGTCGACGATCGGGGGAAGGTCCACCACCGCGGAGTCGTCGCCTTCGCCACAGTCGATGACTCGATCGGCGGTGCCGGCGTTGGCGAGAATCGTGTCGTTGCCGCCGAGCGCCCGGTAGGTGTCTTCGCCGCGGTGGCCGAGCAGCTGGTTGTCGCCTTCGCCGCCGTAGAGGACGTCGCTGCCTTCGGAGCCCTCGAGGTCCTCGATCCCGGTCAGGTGGTCGAAGTTTTCGCCCGGGCAGACCGGCCCCTCGTTCGGGCCGACTTCGCCGACCAGGCCGAGGTCGATGCGGGCGTCCACCCCCGCGGCGCCGTTCTTCGCCCAGGAGGAGTTGTCGCGATCGTTCGCGAGCGGCGTCCCGCCATCGATCGTCTCGCCGTCGCAGATCGAGACCGAGAGGAAGAGGTCGGAGCCTTCGCCCCCGTCGAGGTAGTCGGCGCCGCCGTTATGGACCAGCGCGTCGTCGCCGGGGCCGGCGTGGAGCGTGTCGGCGGAGGTGTCGCTCGGCGGGCCGTCGACGAGGACGTCTTCGCTCGCGCCGCCGTTGATCGTGTCGGCGCCCGCGCCGCCGAGGCCGACCACCGAGGCGCCGGGCGGGAAGCCCGCCGTGGTGATCGTGTCGTTGCCGCCCATCCCGGCGAGCAGCAGCGCGTCGAGGGCGGGGACGTTCGGCGCCGCCGTCCCGGTGAGCGGGCAGGTCGCGGTGGTCGGATTCGGGCCCGGCCCGAGCGTGCAGCCGCCGGCGTCGGTCGGTTCGTCATCGAAGCTCGTGCCGCCGGAGAGGACGAATTCGACCGCCGCTCCGGTGTAGGTCGCGGTGACCACGTCGGCGCCGCTCGAGCCGACCAGGTAGGCGTCGGTCGATCCGGAGCCGGGAGCGACCTCCCCCACGCTGACCGCCGTCGGATCGCGGAGGTGGACCGCTCTCGCCGTCCCCTCGCACCCAGACTGGACGCCGCCGACGCAGCCGTCGACCCCGGCCTCGCCGTTGACGATCGAGCCGGGGCCGGCTTCGAGGAAGTCGCCGTCGGCGCCGCCGCCGATCACGTCCACCCCGCCCCCGCCGAGGATCACGTCGGCGCCACCGCCACCGATGATTTCTTCGTTGGCGCCGCTGCCGACGATGTAGTCGGAGAAGGGCGAACCGACGATGCGCTCGAAGACCCCCGGCTGGACTTCGTCGACTCCGCCACCCGAGGCGGCGACCCCGTTTTCGGCGTCCTGTCCGCCCGCGGCGAGTTCGACGCGGACGCCGCGCTCGCCTTCGGCCCCGCCCGGGAAGCCGGTGATCGCGGGAGCCCTCCCGGCGCCGAACCCCGGCGTCACCCCGGTCGCGAAGCTGAGCGTGTCGTAGCCGCCTCCGGTGTCGAAGATGTGATCGATCGTCCCGTCCCCGCGGACGAAGTCGTCGCCTTCCCCCCCGTCGATCGTGTCGGAGCCGAAGCCCCCGGAGAGCCAGTCGTTCCCCGGCCCGCCTTCCAGCCGGTCGTCTCCGATCCCGCCAAAGAGCCGGTCGTCACCCGCGCTGCCGCGCAGGATGTCGTTGCCGCGGTCGCCATAGACGATGTCGTCCCCGGGCCCGCCTTCGAAGGTCTGGCTGCCGACTTCGAGGTGGCATTCGACTTCGCACGACCCCGCGGCGGCAGTCACCGCCGCGGTCGAGGCGGAAGTGGTGAGGCTGCCTTCGATCACATCGTCCCCGGCCCCACCGTCCACATAGGTGACGGTCGGCGGCACGACGATGTGGTCCGCGCACGGCGTCCCGACGATGACCGCCCCTTCCCGCTCCGGCCCTTCGGCGCAGGTCGGCGTCGGCAGTTCGGCCACGGGCGCCGGGTCAGGCGCCGCCCCGGCCGCGGGCACGAGAAGCAACGCGAACGCGAGCACGACGGCGATGCCCCGCAGGAGACGGCCCATGTATCTGAGATACCCGCAGCGCGCGAGTCGATGCGGTCATGAGGGTGGCGGGAAGTCGTCCCGGCGGGGGTGGCATCCGGGAAAAGGGACGCAAGGGGTGTCGGCCAGAGCCCCCGCCGCACCCCCGCCTACTCCGGCGCCGACTCGCCCTCCCAGTAGCCGACCTGGCTGTCCAGGTCGAAGAACGTGTGCAGGCCGCCGCCCTCTGGCAGGCGCTCGCTCGCGCTCAGCTTGTTCGAGTCGGGATAGACGACGATGTCCGGGGCGCCGTTGGTGGAGACGGCGAGGAAGCGGACCTCCTCGTCGGTCGGGTTGGAGAGCTGGTGGGCGCCGGATTCGCCGAGGGGGAAGTGGACCGCCTCGCCGGGCTCGAGCTGCCGAGTCCCCTCGGGCGTGCGCAGGGTCGGGCGGCCGCGGAGGACGAAGACGAGCTCCTCGTCGGAGTAGTGGAAGTGGTACGGGTAGGCGGCCTCGCCCGGCGGCAGCTTCCAGACGCTGGCGCCGATCCGCTCGCTGCCGAGCTCGTAGCCGACCCGGGCGCGGAAGGCGCGGAAGCCGGCGGGCGCGCCCTCGCGCGGCTGGAAGTCGGGATCCTCGATGTTCGGCACGCGCTCAGATTACGGATGCTTAAGCGCGACTTGTAGCGTTCCTACGATGCCTCGCCGCCTAGCTCTCCTGCTCGCGCTCGCCGTCCTCACCGCGGCGGTCGTCGCCGGCTGCGGCGGCGGCAGCGGCGAAACGCGCCCGGCCCCGCCGCCGAAGGACTTCCCGCAGGCCCAGGGCGAGACGATCTCCGGGCTCCTGCACAGCTCCGGCGCCGTCCCCTCGACGCTCGTCATCGCGCCCGCCTCGCAGGTCTTCGACACCGGCCAGGAACGCTATCCCTTCGGTGTCTTCACGGCCGGGCAGGAACAGGTCGACGACGTCGAAGTCGCCCTCTACTTCGCCAAGGACGGCAAATCGAAGGTGACCGGCCCGCTCCCGGCGAAGCTGGAAACGCTGGAGACGAAGCCAGCCTACCGCTCCCAGAACGGCTCCGGCCCGGGCGAGGCGAAGTCGGTCTACGTCGTGCCGAAGGTCGACTTCCCCAAGGACGGCTCCTACCTGGCGATCGCGATGGTCAAGGGGCCCGACGGCAAGCTCGAAGCGAGCCGCCTCCCCTCCCCGGTCATCGGCCAGTATCCGAAGGTCCCGAAAGTCGGCCAACGGCCCCCGAAGATCGACACTCTGACCGCCGCCGACGTCGGCAACGACCTGGAAAAGATCGACACTCGCGTGCCGCCCGACCAGATGCACAAGGTCAACTTCGCCGAAGTCCTCGGGAAGAAGCCGATCGTCCTCATCTTCGCCACGCCCGCGCTCTGCCAGAGCCGTGTCTGCGGCCCGGTCGTCGACGTCGCCCAGCAGGTCGCCGACAAATTCGAACCGCAGGTCGACTTCATCCACCAGGAGGTCTACGACGAAAACGAAATCAGCAAGGGGCTCCGTCCCCAGCTGAAGGCCTTCCACCTGCCGACCGAGCCGTGGACGTACCTGATCGGCGCCGACGGCGTGATCGAGGACCGACTTTCGGGCGCCTACGGTGTGGACGAACTGGAACAAGCGATGCAGAAGATCCTTCCCGGCTGAACAGCCGAATCGGCTTCAGCCTTCGATACAGTCAGCGGGTCTTCGCCTTGGAGGGGCGGGGACGGGAGCTTCCCACGCTGCAAGGAGAGATATGAAGCAACGCCTGCCTGTTTTCGCCCTTGTCCCCGTGCTGCTGGCGCTCGCCGGGCTCGCGCTCGCGCCCGCCGCGGGATTCGCCGCCAAGCCCACCAAGAGCTCGAAGTCGATGACCTTCGAAGCCTGCCGCCACGGCTGTAAGTACCGCACGATCCAGAAGGCGGTCGAAGCCGCCGGCTCCTACGCGTTCAAGAACAAGAAGGCGAAGGTGACGGTCGCGGTCCGTCCCGGCAAGTACGTCGAAGGCGTCGTCGTCGACGGCACCGCGCCGAAGAAGCGCTACGACGGGATGACGATCGAGGGGACCAAGAAAGACCCGAAACGGGTGATCCTCGAAGGCAAGAACGCGAAGGGCGAACTCGGCGCGGCGCAGAACGGGGTCGAGGCGGTCAGCGTCGACGGCCTGGTGCTGAAGAACATGTGGGCGCGTAACTACGAGTCCAATGGCTTCTTCATCCACGCCGCCGACGAAGGCGGCCAGCACTGCGACGGCTACACGATGGACAACCTGCTGGCGTCCGGGAACCGCTCCTACGGCCTCTTCGCCAAGCACTGCTTCGGCGGCCGGATGACGAACTCCGCCGGCTACCACCAGGGCGATTCGGCCTTCTACGTCGGCGAAACGCCGTGCGACAAGAAGAGCTGGAACGTGAACAGCGACACGCCCTGCCAGAAGAAGCCGGTGTACACGCTGCTGAAGGGCGACAAAAGCTATGAAAACGTCCTCGGCTACTCGGGCACGAACTCCAAGTACGTCCGGATCATCGAAAACGCCTTCTACAACAACGGCGCCGGGATCGTCCCGAACACGCTGGACTCGGAGGGCTACGAGCCGAACGCCTGGAACGTGATCGAACGCAACGACGTGTTCTGGAACAACTACAACTACTTCCTCTTCGGGTCGGCATTCGACACCGTCTCCGAGGGGCTCGGCGAACTGAGCGGCCAGACCGTCAACTACCCGACCGGCGTGGGGATCGTCCTCTACGGCGGCGACGGCAACGTCGTCCGCGGCAACCGGGTGTTCGGCAACTACAAGTGGGGCATCGCCTCTTTCTCCGGCCCCGGCGAAACGTTCGTCGCCAACGAAGGCAACGAAGCGAAAAACGTGAACAACGAAATCGTCGAAAACGTGATGGGCCGCGAAGGCGCCGACCCGAACGGCGAATACGACATGTGGAACGACTACACCGGCGGCGGCAACTGCTGGGGGGCCAACAGCGCCAACTCGACGTTCGCGCCGGGCAACGGCAAAGTGCCGCTGAGCCAGATCTACCCGGTCTGCCCGCAGCCGAAAGTCACGGAATACGCGAGCAAAGCGGTGCCGAGCATCAACATCTCGGCGGGGCTGCAGATCGCCAGCCTCGCGGAAACCGGCAACCCGTCGACGATCCTCGGGTACGCGGGCCAGAGCCCGCCGCAGAACCAGGAATGCACCTGGGTCAGGAAAGTGACCCCGCATCCCGCGTTCCAACAGTACAAGCCGGTCGAGATCAAGCCGAAGCCCGGGGAAGTGACGTGCTGATGCGGACGCTGAAGCTGATCGTGATCGCGCTGGTGGCGCTCGCCCTCTCGGGGGCGGCCGCCACCGCCGCGAACGCGCCGCAGGCGTCGAAATCCAAGCCGAAGGAAGTGTCGGTCGCCGACTTCTACTTCGGGCCGGAAAAGCTGACCCTGAAGAAAGGGCAGTCGGTCGACTGGGTCTGGGCGGAAGGCAACACCTATCCCCACGACGTCCACCTGAAGAGCGGGCCGAGCGGGTTGAAGGGCAAATCCTCCTACTCGACCAAGACGACCGCGGTCACGAGCGCCGAATTCGAAAAGACGTTCACGACCCCCGGCACCTACAAGTTCATCTGCACGATCCACCCGACGCAGATGCACATGACGATCGTCGTCAAGAAGTAACCCGAGGGAGGACGGGCCGCGATGAACTTGGGTGACGGCGAGTTCGACCGGCGCGGCTTCCTGGCGCTCGGCGGGGGCATGTTCTTCTGCACGCTCGCCGGGCAGAAGATCAGTGCCAACGAAGGGCAGATCGACATCGACGCCCACGCCAAGGGCATAGCGGTGCCGCCGAAGGTGGCGGCGGCGGAAGACGAGGCGCGGGCCGATGCCAGCGCGGTGGATGGCGGCGGGCGCACCGAGCTCGCCGCCTTCACCGTGAACGGGGCGGCGCGCGAATACTGGATCA
Organism: Solirubrobacterales bacterium; assembly: GCA_965200635.1. GTDB lineage: Bacteria > Actinomycetota > Thermoleophilia > Solirubrobacterales > 70-9 > VAYN01. The sequence goes on from OZ241364.1 coordinate 569,696, forward strand.
CCGCCGAGCCGGTCGAGTGGGACATCGTCCCCACCGGTCGCGACGAGATGATGGACATGCCGATCAAGGGCAAGACCAAGTTCACCGCCTGGGCCTATCGCGCCTGGACGCCGCACTTCAAGAAGCCGCTGGGGCCGGCCAAGGTGCCGGGGCCGCTGCTCGAAGTCAACGTCGGCGAAACGATGATCGTCCACTTCCGCAACAAGCTGAAGTCGCCGGTGACGATGCACCCGCACGGCATCTTCTACTCGAACGAAATGGACGGCGGCTACAAGGGCAAGTTCACCGACCCGGGCGGCTTCGTCCAACACAACCGCACCTTCACCTACGTCTGGGAAGCGAAACCGGGGACCGAAGGCACCTGGCTCTACCACGACCACGGGCCGATGGATCCGCTGCCGGTGTTCAAAGGCCTGTTCGGGCCGCTGGTGGTGCGCGCGCCGGGCGAGCAGGCTCCCGAAGCGGAGTTCTTCCTAGGCTTCCACTCCTGGGAACCGCCGATCACGGGCTTGAAGGAAAACTTCTCCTGCATCAACGGGCGGGCCTATGCCGGCAACACGCCGGACCTGCACGCGAAAGTCGGCCAGCGAGTCGGCTTCCACGTCTACGGCCTCGACAACTTCTTCCACACCTTCCACCTGCACGGGCACCGCTGGACGGACCCCGACGGCACGATCATCGACACCAAGACGTTCGGCCCCGCGGACTCGTTCCGGCTCGAATTCGTCGAGGACAACCCGGGCCGCTGGTTCTACCACTGCCACGTCTTCACCCACTTCCACATGGGGATGAACGGTTGGTACATCGTCGACTGAGGGCCTCCCAGGCGGCGCTCGCGGTGCTCTGCGCGGCGGCACTCGCCCTCCCCGCCGCGGCGAGCGCCGACAACACGCGGGTCTCGATCTTCGACTACCAGTGGTCGAACAAAGAAGTCCACATCGACCGCGGTGAGAAAGTCACCTGGGACTGGCTCGGCCCCGACCTCGAGCACTCGGTCACCGGCATGTCCGCGAACGACCTCCAGTGGGACTCCGACGCCGGCAGCGACGTCCCCCAGCACCGCGCGGGCGACGAATACACGCTCGAATTCACCCAGCCCGGCGACTACTTCTTCCAGTGCAAGCTCCACGCCTGGGTCCGCGGCGAGGTGATCGTCTCCGACACCCCGGGCAACCCCCTCTCGAACCCCGGCCCACGACCGCCCCTCAACATCGACCTGACCCCGCCCACGATCGGCGACGTCAAGTTGGCGAAGACGAAGCTCGAGGGCACGAAGGGCACCACGATGCGAGCCTCGATCGACTCCGCCGGCTCCCTCGACGCCGAGTACTACCGCCTCGACTCGGAGGGCCACCGCGTCTACAACGGCTACCACGAATGGCCGACCTACATCGGCATCAACAGCTTCCGCCTGGCGGCACGCTGGAAGCACTTCAAAGCGCGGCCGGGCCGCTACGTCGCCGTCCTCCGCGCGGCCGACGAAGCCAACAACGCCGCGAAGCCGCTGACGAAGAGCTTCGAGATCCTTGGCAAGGAGCCGGCGAAGACGCGCGGGGCCGGGCAGCGGCCTTAGGGATTCGGGCGCGCGGCGCCGGGGCGGGAAGGGATGAGGCGCGGGAAGCTGGCGCCCGAACCGCAAGGGACGCAAGGCGGGTCGGCGAGCACGGCCGTCTCGGCCACGGCCCTGGCTGGCTGTGGCCGTGGCCGAGACGGCCGGGGGTGCGGGAGGAGTGTCGGGGAGCCTCCGAGGCGTGCGCAGCGGGCGCGTCACGGGAGGAGCGACGGAACGCTCACTGCCCTCCCACGAGGACGTGTCGAGACTCGCAAGTCGTGAGGAAGAGCGTGGGAAGTCCACGCTTCCGTGCGTGTTGGACAACAGTCAATTCAGCGCTGCGTGCATTGACCCCCCTATAGGGGCCCAAATACACGCAGCGCGTTCTCGGGCCCCTTTTCCGGGCCCGAAAGCAGACCGAAGATGCGCGGAGGGGTGACGTTCCCGGCAGATCCGTCACGGAACACAGGCAGGTGAGGCTTCTCTCGCACGGACCTCCGACGTAAGTCCGACCTCCGCCGGAACCTGTGCCGGCAATCACACGAGACCCTCACGTCCTGGGCGTCTCATGGCGGTCACAGCCAGCCAGGACCGCCATGAGACGCCCAGGACCAACTAGGACTGCCGCCGCGGCCGGGAGAACGCCCGTCCCCCACAACCCCCTATCGCCGCTTGCGCCCCCGCCCGCGCCCTGCCGGTTTGCCGGCGTTCCGTAGCGTCGCCTCGGCCGCCTTCTCGGTCTCCTCGCCCATCGTGATCTGGAACATCGCCAGCAGGGCGTCGGAAGCCAGGGGACGCATCGCCTCGAGGGCCCCGAGCACGTTGGGCCAGTCATCCTCGGGGCGGCCGGCTTTGTCGAAGGGGCCCCAGATCTGCTCGGTGAAGAGGTCGATGTAGGCGCGGGCGACGGCGTCGGCGTGCTCGTGGAGCTTCGCCGCCAGGGCGGTCGCCGCGCTCGGGCTGACGCCGAACTCGATCATCCGGGTCGCCGCTCCGTGGAGGCGGGGGCTGATCACCTCGATGTTGCCGTCGGCGAGGACACGCAGGACGCCGAGCTTTTCGGCCCGCCGCAGAAGCTTCTCGTCGACCGAGTCGACGCTCCACTGGGCGGCGAAGTCGGCGGGTTCGAAGATTTCCGGCGACTCGTCCTCGAACGGCGCGCGGACGGCCCGGGCGAAGTCGACCATCTCCTTGGAGGAGCCGCCGGTGCTCTCCAGCACCCGCCGGATCGCCTCCAGGTTCAGCCCCTCGGCCTGCATTTCACGCGTCAGTTCGATCCGCGCGACGTGCTCCTCGTTGTAGTAGCCGGTGCGGCCCTGGACCTCCGGCGGCGGCAGCAGCCCGCGCGTCTGGTGGGCGCGGATGTTGCGGATCGTCATCCCGGTCCGCTGGGCCAGCTCGCCGATCGTCATCTTGCCGTTCGGTGCCTTCGCGCTTTTCGCCTCGGTCGCCATCAGGGCATCGTAAGCGGCACCCGGGCGCCGTTCATCTCGCCGGCGGCGTCGGAGCAGAGCCAGGCGATCGCGTCGGCGATGTGCTCGGTCGGGGTGAAGGTCGGGAACTCCTTGCCGGGATCTTCCTCCCGCATCTTCGGCGTCAGGATCGCGTCGACGACGATGATGTTGGCGGTCGCCCCGCCCGGCTCGAAGCCGTCGGCGAACGCCAGCGTCCATGCCTCGGCCGCGGCCTTCGCGCTGGCGTAAGCGGCGTTGCCGTTGCTCGGCTTCTGCGCCTGCTTGGCGGAGACGAGGACGAAGCGCCCGTGCTCGGACGCCGCGAGCTGATCGTGGAAGGCGCGCGTGGTCAGCTGGACCGTGCGGATCAGGAGCTTCTCGAGCAGATCCCAGTCGGACAGCGGCTCCTCGTGCAGCGGCTGCCCGCCGCGCCATCCGCCGACCAGGTGGGCGAGTCCGTCCACGCGGCCGAACCGCCCGACCAACGCGTCGCGCCAGGCCCCAACCGCGTCCTCGTCGGTGAGGTCGACCGCGTGTCCGTCCCACTGCTCGGCGGGCAGCCCGAGTTCGTCCCCCACCGCATCGATGCCCTCCTGCGTGCGCTCGGCCCCGGCGACGATCGCCCCGGCGTCCGCCAGCCGCGCCGCCACCGCCGGCCCGAGCCCGCCGCCGACCCCGGCGATCGCGATGACCCGTCCCTCGAGTTTCCGCTCCCGCTCCATGCGGCCATCCTCCACCATTCCGTGACGCAAAGCCGCGGGAGCGGCGCAAAACCACCCATTTGGCACTGTCATGTTACATTTCACATGCAGATGACCCCCGTAACCTCAACCGCCTCCGTCACGCCGTCGCTGAGCCAGTTCGACCACGCCGGGCTCAACGACAAGGTCTATGACCGGGTCCGCGCCGCGCTCCTCTCCGGGGAGCTCGCACCGGGACAGAAGCTGAGCCTCAACTCGCTCTCCGAACAGCTCGGCGTCTCGCGCAGCCCCGTCCATCAAGCGCTGACTCGGCTCGCCACCGAGGGCCTGGTCGACGTGCGCTCGCGACGTGGCTACTTCGTCACCCCGATCACCGCCAAGGAGGTGACCGAGGGCTACGACATCCGGCTGGCGCTGGAGCTGATGGCCGCCGAGCACACCGTCGGGACGGTCGACCCCGCCGACCTCAAGGAGCTGCGGACCGCGTTCGAGGCGGCGCAGGAGACGATGTCGCCGGAGCGGCCCTGGGACCTGCGGGCCTACATCCACGCCAACCAGCGCTTCCACCGACTGCACCTCGACCTCGCCGGCAACGAGGCACTCTCGAGGATCTACGGGGGCCTCGCCGTCAGCCTGCTGATGGAGCGGGTGATGGCCGACCTCGAGTTCGCCGACCTCTCCGACGAGATCGGCCAGCAACACGGCGCGATCGTCGCCGCCTTCGCCGCGGCAGACCTCGCCGCCGCCCAAGCGGCCCTCCGCGACCACGTCGAACTCGGGCGGCGGATGGCGGTCGGGGCGATCGAAGCGGCGGGCGGCGCCCGATGAGCGCCCTGCTCGAGCGGCGCGCCGAGTCGGCCCGCGAGCTGATGGCCGCCGAGGGCCTGGACGCGCTGGTGGCGTTCAGCCGCGGCCACGTGACCCAGTACGGCGACGTCGAGTTCCTCACCGGCTACACCCCGGTCGCGCGGATGGTCTACGCGGTGATGACGCGCTCCGGCCGCGGGCCGGTCCTGATCGCCCCCACCCCGGCGGACCGCTGGTACGCGGCGCGCGCCGGGGGCGCGCCCGAGATCCGCGTCGCGGGCGGCGGCGACCTCCTCTCCGGCGCCGACGACCTGCCCTCCGCGGTCGCCGCGGTGCTCGCCGAGGAGGGCGTCGAGGGCGGTCGCGTCGGCATCACCGGCATGCGCTCGCTGCTCCCGGTCGGCGAGTTCGAATCCCTGCGCGGCGCCCTCCCCGACGCCACGCTCCAGGACGCCGGTCCCCTGATGGCGCGCCTGAAGCTGGTCAAGTCCGAGGAGGAGATCGCCGAGGTGCGCCGCACCGTCGCGATCGGCGACGCCGGCTTCCGCGCCGCCCAGCGCGCCCTCCGCCCCGGCGTCACCGATGCCGAGGTCGGCGCCGCGATCCGGGCTGAGATCTTCGCCCGCGGCGCCCGCGACGCGCTGATCTTCGTCAGTGCCGAGCCGTACTTCCTCAGCTGGTCCCAGGGCCGGCCGTTCGGCGAGGGCGACCTGACCTCGGTCTACGTCGAGGTGGTCGGGCCGAGCGGCTACTGGGTCGAGGTCGGCGGCCTCCTGGCCCTCGGCGAGCCGGCGCCCGAGCACCTGCGGGTGGCGGCGGCCTGCCACGAGGCGGCCCGCGCCGCCGAGGCCGAGCTGCGGCCGGGGCAGGCCGCCGGGGACGCCGCCCGGGCGATCGACGCGGTCGCCGACGCGGCGGGCCTCCGCTCCGGCATCTGGCACGGCCACGGCGTCGGCGTCGATCACGACGGCCCGGTGATCACCGCGAGCGAAGAGCTGCCGCTGGCCGCGGGGATGACGATCTCGGTCCACCCCAACTTCTGCACGGCGGACGAGCGCTTCGGCGCCAGCGCCGTCGACACCTACCTGGTCACCGAGGCCGGCGCCGAGCGGCTCTCCTCGATCCCGGAGGGCATCCAGCGACCCGAGGAGGCACCGAGATGAGCTACGCGATCGGCATCGACGTGGGCGGCACCTTCACCGACTTCGTGCTCACCGCCTCCGACCGCGCCGAGCTGCGCATCCACAAGTCGCCGACCACCCCGAGCGACCCCTCCGACGGGGTGCTGAACGGGCTGCGGGAGTTGGCCGAGCTCGAGGGGCTCGAGCCGGCGGCGCTGCTCGCCGAGACGGCGATGATCGTCCACGGCACCACGGTCACCACCAACGCGGTGCTGACCGAGCGCGGCGCGCGGACCGGGCTGCTTACGACCGAAGGATTTCGTGACGTACTGGAGATGAGGCGTGGGGTCCGCAGCCGCACCCACCTTTACGACAACTCCTACGTGGCCCCGCCGCCGCTGGTCCCGCGCCACCTGCGCCTGCCGGTCGGAGAGCGTGTCGACATGACCGGCGCCGAGCTGACCGAGCTCGACGTCGAGGGCACCCGGGAGGCGGTCCGCACGCTGCTGGACGAGGGGGTCGAGGCGATCGCCGTCTGCCTCATGCACTCCTACGCGAACGACACCCACGAGCGCGAAGTCGCCGCGATCGTCGCCGACCTCGCGCCCGACGTCTTCCTCTCGGTCTCCTCCGAGGTGCTGCCGCAGGTGCGCCTGTATGAGCGGGTGAGCACGACCGCGATGAACTCCTACGTCGGACCGGTCCTGCGCGGCTACATCGAGCGGCTGGTCACCCGGCTGGGCGACGGAGGATTCGACGGCGTGCTGCTGGTCATGCAGTCGAACGGCGGCGTCGCGATCCCCGAGATCGTCAGCAAGGTGCCCGCCAGCACCGTGCTCTCGGGACCGGCGGGCGGCCCGGTCGCCGCCGCTGCCTACGCCCGCGGCGCGGGCGCCGAGGACTGCCTGATCTTCGACATGGGCGGGACCAGCTACGACGTCTCGATCGTCCGCGACGGCGACGCCCAGGTGACCCACCAGGGCGAGGTCAACCGCCACTCGGTCTCGCTGCCGATGATCGACGTGCACACGATCGGCGCGGGCGGCGGGTCGATCGGCTGGATCGACGACGGTGGCCTCCTCCACATGGGTCCGCAGAGCGCCGGCGCCGACCCGGGCCCCGCCGCCTATGACCGCGGTGGCACCGAGCCGACCTGCACCGACGCCGACGTCGTCCTCGGCTACCTCGACCCCGCCTATTTCCTCGGCGGCCGCATGGCCCTCCACGTGGACCGCGCCGAGGCGGCGATCGCCGAGCGGATCGCCGGCCCGCTCGGCCTCGACGTCGCCGAGGCGGCGGCGGCGATGTACGACGTGATCAACCTGGTGATGGCGGCCGGCACCAAGGACATGGCGCTGGCCCGCGGCGTCGACCCGACCGAGTTCCCGTTGGTCGCCGCCGGCGGGGCGGGCGGCCTGCACGCCGGGATGATCGCCCACGAGCTCGGGCTGGCGACGGTGATCGTCCCGCCGACCTCCTCGGTCCTCTGCGCGCTCGGCATGGTCCTCGCCGACCTCCGCCACGACTACGTCCAGGCCCACCGCGTCCTCTGGTCGCAGTTCGACCCGGCGGCCGCCCGCGAGCTGCTCGACGGCATGGTCGCGCAGGGGACCGCGGCGCTCGAGCGGGAGGGGGTCGACCCGGCGATGCGCCGCGTCCGGATCGCCGCCGACATGCGTTATGTCGGCCAGCACCACGAGGTCACGGTCGAGTTCCCGCTCGCCGAGCTGGACGCGGCCGACGGCGCCGAGCGCATCGAGCGCGCCTTCCACGCCCGCCACGAGGACCTCTACGGGTTCAGCTCCCCCGGTCGGGCGATGGAGGTGATCGGGCTCCACGCCACGGTCCTCGGCGGGCGCGCCGCGCCGACGCTCGAGGCGAGCGCGGCCGTCGCCGACGGGTCGACCGTGAAAGGGACCCGTCGCGCCTGGCTGCCGACCTCGCGCGCCTTCGCCGAGCTCGAGGTCCACGACGGCGACCGCCTCGCGCCGGGGGTGGACCTCCCCGGCCCGGCGCTGGTCGAGCGGGCGACGACCACCGTCCTCGTCCCGGAGGACTTCAACCTCGCCGTCGACACCCTCGGCAGCCTCGTCCTGACCAACCAGAGCGCCGGAGGACCGACCGCATGAGCCAGAGCAACGAGACGATCCTGACCTCGATCATGGCCAGCCGACTGAAGACGATCGGCGAGCGGATGGGGGTCGTGGTCGAGCGCAGCGCGCGCTCGCCGCTCTTGGTCGAGGGCCGTGACTTCTCGCTCGGCATCTACGACGCGAAGGGCATCCTGCTCGAGCAGACCGAGTACATCCCGGTGCTCGGCTACGCGACCACGCCGGCGATGAAGTACATCGCCGACTACTTCGGCGACGACGTCGCCGAGGGGGACGTCGTCCTCCACAACGACCCCTACACGGGCGGCAACCAGCTCTCCGACTGGAAGGTGACGAAGCCGGTCTTCCACGACGGCGAGCACGTCGCCTGGGTCGTCATCGCCGCCCACCAGGCCGACGTCGGCGGCGCCGTGCCCGGCTCCTACAACCCGAACGCGACCGACATGTGGCAGGAGGGGATGCGGATCACGCCGCTGAAGCTCTACGACGGCGGGCGCCGGCGCCAGGACGTCTGGGACTTCGTCTTCGGCAACGTGCGGCTGCCGATCGTCGCCGACGACGTCACCGCGATGATCGGCGCCTGCGCGATCGGCGAGCGCGAGCTGAAGGGCGTCCTCGCCCGCTACGGCCGGGCCGCGTTCGACGCCGCCTGCGGGCGCCTCCTCGACGCCGCCGAGCAGACCGCGCGGGCGGTGGTCTCACGGATCGCCGACGGCACCTACACGGCCGAGTGGTACGTCCACGACGACGGCATCGACCACGACGGCGAATGGACGATCCGCCTCGCGGTGACGGTCGCCGGCGACGAGATCACCTTCGACTTCTCCGAGTCCGACGACCAGGCGACCGGCTACGTCAACGCGCCGCTGGCGGTGACGCTCTCCTCGGTGATGATCGCCTTCTTCATGATCGCCGAGGAGGAGCTGCCCCACAACGACGGGATCATGCGGGTGGTCAAGGTCGTCGCCCGCGAGGGGACGATCGTCCACCCGTCCTTCCCGGCACCGACCGGGTTCGGCAACCACCTCTCCGACCAGATCGCGGCGGTGATCATGCTGGCGCTGTCGGAGGCGGTGCCCGAGCGCGTCACCGCGAGCTGGAACCACCTGCTGGCGACCCTGGTCTCCGGTTGGGACGAGCGCCGCGACGCCCCCTACGTCGACATCCTGATCAACGCCTGCAAGGGCGGCGGCGGCGGGACCTACGGCACCGACGGCTACGACCACATCGGCCTGATCACCTCGGGCGGCGCGATCGCGGCCCAGGACCCGGAGATGTTCGAGGTCGTCAACCCGCACCTGCTGAAGCGCTTCGAGTACCGCCCCGACTCCGCCGGCGAGGGTCGCTGGCGCGGCGGCCTCGGCGTCGAGACCGAATTCGAGTTCCTCTCCTCGGGCGTGATCGCCAGCATCTTCGGCGACGGCGGCACCCCGGAGACGGCGGCCTTCGGCATCCTCGGCGGCCGCTCCGGCAGCGCCAACGAGGTCGAGCTGGAGTTCCCCGACGGCACCGTCACCCATCCCCGCCTGAAGGACCTGATCGTCGATATCCCCGCCGGCACCACCTACCGCCAGGTGGCCGGCGGCGGAGGCGGCTACGGCGACCCCCACGAGCGCGACCCCGCCCGCGTCCTCGCCGACGCCCGCCACGGCTACGTCTCCCTCGAGCGCGCCCGCGACATCTACGGCGTCGCGATCGACACCGCGTCCTGGACCGTGGACGAGGCCGAGACCGCCCGCCTCCGCGACGCGGGCTGACGAGCGCCACCCCGCGGCAATTGATCAGACCGAGGGGCGCGGGCCGGACGCTGCGAGGTCAGTCGCGGCCGCGTGATGGTTTGCGGTCAGTCCTCTATCCCTGCGCTCCTCGGTACAGATCTGCGGAGGTCGGGGGACTCGAACCCCAGCCGACTGACTAGGCCGACCTACACGGTTATCAGCCGCTCGCGAACCTCTCGCTTCAACCTCCGCCGAGCAAAGTAGCGAGCGAATCCCGAGATGGCCAGTGGCGTTCCAAAGAAATTACACTTGACGTGCTTCCAGGATCGGCGCTACCTTGTTTCTTGGTTATCAGCCGTTCGAGGGTGACTCCCTCTCGCGATCCAAGACCCGCTCCGGCGGGTCTTCGTGATTCTGAGAGGCTCGCGCCGCTCACCCTCGAATCGCGCCGAACGCCTGCTTAGGACGCCACCGGTAAGGGGACGCTGGATCGAGCGGCCGCTCCCTGATCGTCTCGACCAGGGCGAAGGAGGCCGTGTCGAGATCCTCGCGTGGGTCCGGGGTGTACGGGAGGTCGGGGGCGATGAAGGTGTAGACCGAAGCGCTCTGGAGCTCCAGCGCCTCGAAGGTGGCGAACATGCGGGCGACGTAGTTGGCCTGGGTCCGCTCGCTGCGAACGTGGTGGCCTTTGAGCGTCGGCGGTTCGCGCGAGTAGTCGACGATGTCGTAGCCGCTGCCGCCGCGACGGGGCGCGCCGCGGTAGGTGCAGCAGCCGAACTCGAGGATCGCGATCGGCTTGTTCCAGCGTCGGTAGGGACGCAGGGTGCGGCGGTGGCCGGCGAGGCTTTCGTGGAAGGCGTAGTAGTCGAGGCCGACGAGGTCGAACATGCTCCAGTCGACCGCTTCGAATTCGGCGGCCGCGTAGGTGAGAGATCCGCCGAAATGCCTCCGCCCCACCTTCGCTGCCAGGGCCAGGAAGGCACCGAGCCGACGCTCGGCGGCGACGAAGTCGACCTTGCCCGAACCGAGCGCCGCGATCCGCTCTTCGAACGTCCGCCCCGGGACGATCCCCGGCGTGAACAGCATGTGCTCGCAACCGGCGATCAGCGTCACCGCGTCGGGATACTCGCCCCGCAGCGCCTCCGCCCGCTCCCCCACCTCGGCGAGCTGCGCGAAGATCTCCGCCCGCGAGTGGTCGTAGAGCCGCGGCTGGATCGCGACCCGCGCGCCCCGCCGCAGCACCGCCCGCGCCGCCCCCTCGAGCCGATCCGGATCGCTCCCGAACACGCTGACAGTCCCACACCCAATCCGCTCGACGATCGCCGCGATCTCCCCCTCCATCCGCCCCGCGCTCCACACCCGCCGCGTCGTTTCCCCAAGCGTCAGCGTGCCGGTGTCGTAAGTGACCCCGCGCAGCAGCGAAGACGGCGGCGCCCCGACCTCGGCCATCGCCGGCCGAGCCGCCCCGAGCCCACCGAGGGCGAGGCCGGCACCGGCGGCACGCAGGAGGAACTGACGACGGTCGAGCACCCACCGATCCTCCCGCCCTCGCCCCTCCCCCGCCACCGACCAAAGTCGATTGTCGCCCGCGACCTTGGTTGGAACGCGTCGAAAGAGTCAGCGCCCGGTGGCGAGTTCGGCCTGCGCCTCCGCGAAGGCCCCACGCTCCCGTCCGGAGGTGCGTGGGGCCCGCGGAGATCCGGCTCAGCCGGCGGAGGTGGCGACCGGCGTGCAGATCGCCGTCACCGTCATCGTCACGTTCGGTTCGAAGGCGTAACCGAGCGCGGACCAACCGTTGCGTTCGCCGTTCGGCCCCGCTTCATACGCACCGCCGAATTTCGGATTGCTTACATAGGCGCCGCCGCCAATCACCTTCATCCCGCTCGGGCAGGTCGCCGTTCCCGAGGTCCCGCCTTCCGTTTCGGGAGGTAGCGCGACCGTCGCGGTGACGTACTGGACCGTGTGGATGTTCGCCGCGCTGATCCCGGTGAGCGTGGTCTGGTTGATCTGCGTCGCCCCGAGCGAGCCGCTCTGGACCTGGGTCCCGGTGATCGAGCCGGCTTTGAGCTGCGCACTCGTGATCGCGCCGGCCTGGATCTGTTCGGCGCCGACCGCACCGGACTTGATCAGCTTCCCACCGATCGCGCCGGCCTTGATCTGGGCTTCCCCGATCGTCGCCTTCTTCAGCTGGGTCGACGTCACCGTCCCCGGCTTGATCCGGTTGCCCGGCAGCGACTTCGCTTTGACCTGTGCGCCGTCGATCTTGTTCGATGCTGCGTAAACCGACCCGCCGAGCGCGATGAACAACGCCAACAGCGCGATGACGTTGGAGAACGTCAGTGACTTCCAGAGTCTGGACATGATGCCTTTCATTGGTGAACGAAAGGCGAAAAGCTAGTAACCCACTCGGCCGTATTCGCGCAAACAGCAAACGTTGCGTGGCGAGTGATGGGGGAGAGAGGATTCGAACCTCTGTAGGCAGAGCCAACGGGTTTACAGCCCGTCTCCTTTAACCACTCGGACACTCCCCCGGGTGGGTCGGAGATTCTAGTAAGACTCCGATCAGGCGGGCGGTGCGGCGCCCAGGCGGGCGGTCATCAGATCGTTGAAGGCGTGGACGGCCTTGAGGGGGCGGAGGAAGACGGTGAGGTCGGTGACCTGGCCGTCGGCGCCGAGGGTGAGGTAGTCGACGCCCTCGATCTCGAACTTGCCTTCGACCTTGGCGGCGAAGCGCAGGACGACGGTGTTCTCGCCGTGGACCTCGTCGAGGTAGCGGAAGTCTTCGAAGACCTCGATCACGTTGGCGAGGACGAACATCGCGGCGTCGCGGCCCTCGAAGCCGTTGAAGAGGATCGGGCTGTGGAGGACGACGTCCTCGGCGAGGGTCTCGCGCAGGAGGTCGAGGTCCTTGGTCTCGGCGGCGCGGCGGAACGCGTGCGGTTCGGGCATGGGACAACCCTAGCCGCGACGTGGCGTCGCGTGGGATACTCGCGGCGCATGCTCGGCGACCACTTCTACGCGAAGCTGTCGAACTCGATGGGGGCCCGGGGGCTGCGCTTGACCGGCAAGCTGAACGTGCCGCTCTACCGGCTGAGCCGTGGGCGCATCGGCAGCAAGGTCGGCGACGGGCCGGTGCTGCTGCTGACGACGACGGGGCGCAAGAGCGGCGAGCAGCGCACGGCGCCGGTCCTCTACCTGCAGCACGGCGAGGCGATGGTCCTGATCGACACCAACGGCGGCAACGAGAAGCTGCCGGGCTGGTCCTACAACCTGAAGGCCAAGCCGCAGGCGACGGTCGAGATCGGGCGCGAGAAGCTCCCGGTCACCGCGCGGATCGCCGCGGGCACCGAGCGCGACGAGCTGTGGCGGGCCTGCAACGAGCAGTACAGCGGCTTCGACGAGTACGTCGAGTGGCTCGACCGGCGCACGCCTTCGGTGTGGGTGCTCGAACCGGTCGCGGGCGACGGGGCGCGCGGCGACGAAGACGGCGATGTCGGCACGACGCGCGAACACTCCTCCGCCGCGGACGACACGAGCCCGCTGGACATCATTTGAGCGAGCCGCTGACGCGGCGGCGTTTCCTGGCGGGCGCGGCCGGGGTCGGCGCGGCAGCGATGCTCGGACCCCGCGCCCTCGCGAAGGCGACCGGCGCCGAGCAGCCGCGGGTCGCGATCGTCGGCGCCGGCCTCGCCGGGCTCACCTGCGCCTACCGGCTCCACCAGCGCGGGTTCGCGGCGACGCTCTACGAGGCTCACGGCGCGCGGGTCGGCGGAAGGTGCTGGACGGCGCGCGAGTTCGTCGCCGGGCAGACCGCCGAGCACGGCGGCGAGTTCATCGACTCCGTCCACGGCCGCCTCCGCGCCCTCGCCGCGGAACTCGACCTCACGCTCGACGACCTCGATGCCGCCTCGCGCAAGCGGCCCGGCCTCGACCCCCGCCTCTTTCTCGACGGCGCGGTGCGGCGCTTCGCCGACGTCTACGCCGACGCGCACCTGCTGAGCGCCCGAGCGGCCGACGACCGGCGCCGGATCGGCCACTTCCGCTGGGACCAACACACCCGCGCCGCCCGCGCGCTCGACCAGACCAGCGCCGCCGAGTGGCTCGACGCCGCCCTCCCCCACCGCTCGCATCGGCTCCTGCGTCTGGCGACCGAACAGTTCATGGCCGAGGAGTACGGCCTCGACGTCGGCCGCCTCTCGGCGATCTCGATGCTGATCGCGTTCGGGCCCTTCGGCGTCGAATCTGACGAACGCTTCCACGTCCACGGGGGCAACGACCAGCTCGCCTGGGGAATGGCCGAACGCCTGCCGCCCGGCACCCTCCAGCTCGACCGCCCCCTCACCGCACTGCGGCGCCGCGGCTCCTCCTACTCACTCTCCTTCGCCGGGACCGCGACCGAGGCGCGCGCCGACGTCGTCGTCCTCTGCCTCCCCTTCACCGCGCTGCGCCGCGTCGACCTCACGCGTTCGGGGCTCGGCACCCGCAAGCGCCGCTGCATCGAGGAGCTCGGCATGGGCACCAACGCGAAGCTGCTCCTCCAGTTCCCCCGGCATCTCGACCGCTACGGGCGCCGCTGGGACGGCGAATTCTACGACGAGCAGATCGACACCTGGTGCAGCTCGACCGACGAGCGCGGCCGCCCCTCACTCCTCACCGTCTTCTCGGGCGGTGCCTACGGCGCGGGCCAGCGCGGCCCGACCCCGCACGGTCCAGCGCCCGCCGGCCGGGTGCGCGCCGCGCTCGGCCGGATCTCCCGAGCCGTCCCCGAGCTGCGCGAAGGCCCACCCGGCGACGCCTGGCTCGACCACTGGGCCTCCGACCCCTGGACCCACGGCTCCTACGCCGCCTACGAACCAGGGCAATACACCCGCTACTGGGGCTTCGTCGGCCGCCCCGAAGGCCGCGTCCTCTTCGGCGGCGAGCACACCTGCCTCAGCGCCCAGGGCTTCCTCGAGGGCGCCGTCCGCAGCGGCGAGCGCTGCGCGACGGAAGCCGCCGCACTCACCCGCTAGCTGTTCCTTATGGCGCCGTGAGCGCCAAAAAGAACAGCTAACTCGCGTCGCGGAGCATCTGCGCCTCGGGGAGGCGCTTCAGCTTTTTCAGCGTGTTGTTCTCGATCTGGCGGATGCGCTCGCGGGTGACGCCGAAGGTACGGCCGACTTCCTCGAGCGTCAGCGGTTCCGCGCCGCCGAGGCCATAGCGCAGTTCGATCACCTGGCGCTCGCGCTCGGGCAACGCGTCGAGCGCCCGGCGCACGCCCTCCTTCTGGAGATGCTCGCTGGCTTCCTCGAAAGGCTCCAGCACCGCCTCGTCGGCGACGAAATCGCCGAGCTCCGATTCGTCCTCGTCGCCCACCGGTTTCTCCAGCGAGACGGGCAGCTGCGCGACGCGCATGATGTCCCGCACGTCCGACACCGGCCAGCGCAGCTCTTCGCCGATCTCGACCGCGTCGGGCTCGCGCCCGAGTCGCTGGACCAGCTGGCGTTCGACGTGCGCGACCCGGTTCAGCTTCTCCACCATGTGGACGGGGATGCGGATCGTGCGAGCCTTGTCGGCGATCGCCCGGGTGACCGCCTGGCGGATCCACCAGGTCGCGTAGGTAGAGAACTTGTAGCCCCGCCGGTAGTCGAACTTCTCCACCGCGCGGATCAGACCCAGGCTGCCCTCCTGGATCAGGTCGAGGAAGCTGAGCCCGCGCCCGAGATAGCCTTTCGCGATCGAGACGACGAGGCGCAGGTTGGCCTCGACCATCTGGCGCTTGGCGAGCATGTCGCCGCGCTCGATCCGCTTCGCCAGTTCGACCTCCTGGGCGGCGGTCAGCAGATCGACCCGCCCGATCGACCGCAGGTACAGACGCAGCGAATCGAGGCTCGGTTCGACCGTCAGGTCGAGTTCCTCTTTCTTCGGCGCCCCGGCGGCGTCCCCATTGCGCTGCTGTTTGTAGGCGCTGACGCCGTCTTCGGCGATCACGTCGACGCCGTGCTCGACGAGGTTCGCGTGGAGCTGGGACACCTGCTCCTTCGTGATCTCGACCTCCTCGAGCGTGGACGAAATCTGCTCGTAGGTGAGGTAGCCGCGCTCGCGTCCCAGGGCGATCAGCCCGGCCAGCTCCTCGATCTCTGGCGCCCCGGCCGTGTCCTCGCGAACCACGACTTCCACCGTCTCCATCGGTTCGATGATCGGTGCCTCCTATGAAACTTTCTCTCCCCCGGTTCCCCCGGAACTGCCGGCCCCGACGCTCCAGCAGAACGCGGATTATAGGCAGTGTTCTTATCCATAGGGGAGGGATGGAGACCGGTGGGCGGCGCCGTCTAGGCTTTGCGCATGGCGAACCAAGCGAGCACCTCAATCCGCACCGCCCCCGACGTGCAGTCCGGTGTGCCGGCCACCCAGGTGAGCCTTTCTCGGGTCGGTGTGACCGGCGTGGAGAAGGTGATCCGCGTGCGCGCGGACGACCAGGAGAATCTCTTCTACGCCGAGATCGAGTGCTTCGTCGACCTCAACCCCCAGCAGGCGGGGGTGCACATGTCGCGCTTCGAAGAAGTCGTCGGCGAGGCGATCGACGAGGTGGTCCTGGGCGAGGCCTTCAAGGCCGAGGTCCTCGCCGCCCACGTCGCCGAGAAGATCCGTGAGCGCCAGAACGGCCAGCGAGCCGAGGTCAGGCTGACGGCCCGCTACCCCGAAATCGTGCAGACCCCGGAGTCGGGGATCGACACCCAGGAGATCTACGTCCTCTTCGGCACCGCGGTCGCCTCCGCGGCGGGTACCCGCACCCTCACCGGCGTCGAGGCCCAGGGGATGACCGCCTGCCCGTGCGCCCAGGGAATGGTCGCCGAGCTCTCCCGCGAACGGCTCGCGGACGCCGGCTTCGACGAGGAGCAGATCGCCAAGGTCGTCGAGGTGGTCCCGATCGCCACCCACAACCAGCGCGGCATCGGCACCCTCCACGTCGGCTGCCCCGAGGGCGGCCCCTCCTGGATCGATGCCCCGGAGCTCCTCCGCATCGTCGAGACCTCGATGTCCTCGGAGATCTACGAGCTGATGAAGCGTCCCGACGAGATGGCGGTCGTGGTCAAAGCCCACGAAACCCCCCGCTTCGTCGAGGACTGCGTGCGCGAGATGATCCGCCAGGTCGTCACCGGCTACCCCGACCTTCCCGACGACGCCTTCGTCATGGCCCGCCAGGAGAACCTCGAGACGATCCACCGCCACAACGTGGTCGCCGAGCGCTACGGCACCCTCGGCGAGCTCCGCGCCGAGCTGGCGACCGGCGAGCGCTCGGCCCGCCACGTGTCGACACGCGAGTGGCTCGAGGGCGCCGCGGGGTAGGCGGTGTCTTCCCGTACGGGAAGATTGTGACCTGCGGACAGGGCGAAGAGCAGAATTCTTCCCGTACGGGAAGAAATGTGGTCGATTGAGGCTTATCGACAGCTACTCTTCCCGTACGGGAAGAAATGGAACCGCGAATTGACACCTCCGAGGCGCTCGGCGCGGCCATCCGCCGGCGTCGCCAGGAACTCGCCCTGACCCAGGAGGAGGTGGCCGGCGTCGCCCGCACGGGACCGCGCTTCATCGGCGAGCTCGAGGCGGGCAAGCCGACCGTGCAGCTCGCCGAGGTGCTCCGGGTCCTCGCCGCCCTCGGACTCGACCTGGAACTGAAGGGCCGATGAGCCCCGAAGCGGCCACCGAGCTCGAAGTCTTCCTCCACGACAACCCCGTCGGCCGGCTGGAGCGACTGCCGCAGGCGCGGCTGCGATTCACCTACGACCCGGCCTGGGTCGAGACGGCGGGCCGGCCCTTGTCCCTATCGCTGCCGGTCCGGCCCGAGCCCTACGAGGACGAATGCGGGCCGTTCTTCGAAGGCCTCCTGCCGGAGGGCGATTTCCTCCGCGCCGTCGCCCGCGCATTCCACGTCTCCGCCGGCAACCCGTTCTCGGTGCTTGCCGAGATCGGTGGGGAGTGCGCGGGCGCGGTCTCCGTGGGACCCCCGGGCAACGGTGTACCGGGTTCGAGCTCCCCGTCCCCCCACTGGCTCGCCGAGCATGAGCTGGGCGACCTCTTGGACGAGATCCCGGACCGGCCCCTCGTCCTGCTCGAGCGGGTCGAGGAGGAGGACGGGATCCGCATCTCACTGGCCGGGGCGCACGACAAGACCGGCGTCCTCTGCCGCCGGGAGGGCGGAACGGAGATCGGGTTGACCGCCGGCCGGCCGCCCAGCACCCACATCCTGAAGCTGCCGATCGCCAAGGTCGACGAACCGATCGCCAACGAGGCGTACTGCATGACCCTGGCGGCGGAGTCGGGGTTGGCGACGGCAGCGGTCGAGCCGCGCCGGATCGGCGATCACGAGTTCCTGCTCGTCCGCCGCTACGACCGCTCCGGCGACGGCGACGCCCGCATCCATCAGGAGGACTTCTGCCAGGCGATGGGCATCGGCCCGGCCGAGAAGTACGAAGGTGAGGGTGGACCCGGCGTCGCCGCCTGCGCGGCGCTGCTGCGCAGACACGTCGCGGCGCCGACTGTGGACATCCTCGAGTTCATCGACGGCCTCCTCTTCAACTTCCTGATCGGCAACCACGACGCGCACGGAAAGAACTACTCGCTGCTGCTCGACGGTCCCCGCGCGATCGGCCTCGCGCCGTTCTACGACCTACTCTCGACCGCGGTCTTCGAAGGGACGCGTCGCAAGCTGGCGATGCGGCTCGGCGGCGAGAACCGGCCGCGATACATCCGCAGGCGCCACCTCGACCGGCTGGCCGACGAACTGGAGGTCAAACCTTCACTCGTGTCGCGGCGGGTCGAGCTCGCCGTGTCGGTCGTGCTCGCATCGCGAGTTGGCGCCCGCGCCCGTCTTCCCGTCGACTTCCAGGACCGGCCGATCATCGAGCGGATCGACGCGACCATCCAGGAACGTGGCGAACGCCTGATGAAAGCCCGGAACGAAGAGCCCTAAGCCGCGCTGCTGCTCCGGCCCGCCGCGCGCTCCCGCTGGTCCTGCTCGATCCGGCGGCGGAGGCCGAAGAAGTAGTCGGCGCCGCTGACGAGCGTCACGGCTACCGCGGCGTAGACGAGCACGTCGACCCAGGCGGGTGAGGGGTTGGTGGCGATCAGGGCGATGACGGCGGCGATCTGGAGGACCGTCTTGGCCTTGCCGAGCCAGGAGGCGGCGATGACGAGGCCGCGCTCGGCGGCGATCGTGCGGAGGATGGTGACGGCGACCTCGCGGGCGATGATGACCATCGCGACCCAGGCTTCGACGCGGCCGAGGGAGACGAGGCAGAGGAGGGCGCCGATGATCAGGAGCTTGTCGGCGAGCGGGTCCATCAGCTTGCCGAAGGTCGTGACCGAGTTGCGGGAGCGGGCGATGTAGCCGTCGAGGCCGTCGGTGAGGGCCGCGGCGGCGAATACAGCCGCCGCGATGACGTCCCCGTTCGGCATTTCCACCAGCAGTGCGACGACGACCACGGGCACCGCGAGGATGCGCAGCAGGGTCAGCGCATTGGGCAGGTTGAGCGGGAACACCGCCCGTCAGTCTGACGCAGCGGGGTCCGCCGTGGGGACGGCGGCAGCGGCGAGAGCGGCATCGCGGGCCTCGAAGTACTCCTCGCCCTCGATCGAGATGCGGGGCACGACGCGGTCGAGCCAGGCGGGCATCCACCACGCCCACTTGCCCATCAGCTCCATCACCGCGGGCACGAGGAGACAACGGACGACGGTCGAGTCGATCGCGATCGCCACCGCGAGGCCGACCCCGAACTCCTTCACCACCGGGTCCCCGCTCAGGACGAAACTGGCGAAGACGCAGACCATGATCCCGGCCGCCGAGGTGATCACGCGCCCGGTGTTGGCCAGCCCTTCGACTACCGCGCGCCGCTCGTCCCCGTACTCGACGTAGTGCTCTTTGATCTGGGTCATCAGGAAGACCTCGTAGTCCATCGAGAGCCCGAAGAGGATCGCGAACATCAAGAGCGGCACGAAGCTGACGATCGGGATCGAGTGATCGAGGCCGATCAGCGAGGAGCCCCAGCCGAGTTGGAACACCGCGGTGACGACGCCGTAGGAGGCGGCGACCGAGATCAGGTTCATCGCCGCCGCCTTGATCGGCACGAGGATCGAGCGGAAGGCCATCAAGAGGACGAGGAAGCTGAGCGCGACGACGACCGCGATCATCAGCGGCAGCTTGTCCGAGATCTGGTTCGCGAGGTCGATGTAGCCCGCCGTCTGGCCGCCGACGAACGACTGCGCCTTCGTCCCTTCCAGCGCGCCGGGGACGACTTCGTCACGGAGGTTTTCCACCAGCGTCACGGTCTCGTCGGCCCAGGGCTCCGATTTCGAGATCACGGTGAAGACGGCGACCTTCTTGTCTTCGGAGAGGGTCGGTTCGGTGACCGCGGCAACGTCCTCGGTGCCGCCGATCGATTTCTGCAGCCCCGGCAGCACCTGCTGCGCTTCGGCGGGCGAGGTGAACCGCGAGGCGATCAGCAGCGGGCCGTTGACGCCCGGCCCGAAGCCCGCGTTCAGCCCGTCGTAGGCCTGGCGCGAGGTCGTTTCCTTCGGCAGCGCCGAGATGTCGTTCTGGCCGAGCTGCAGCTGGAAGATCGGCAGGGCGAGGATCCCGAGGACGACCAGCGCCGCGATCGCCGAGCGCCACGGGATCCGCACGATCCGTTCGGCCCAGTCGCGCCAGCCGTGCGGCTCCTTGTCGTCGGGGTGCGTCTTGCCGACGTGAAACCGCAGGCTGTTGATGCGCGGACCGAGCGCGCCGAGCATCGCGGGCAGGAGCGTGGCCGCCGCGAAGACCGCGACGACCACCGCGACCGCCGCGGTGACGCCGAGGGTCGTCACCAGCGGGATGCCGGCGACGGCGAGCGAGCAGAGCGCGATCACCACGGTGAAGCCGGCGAAGACGACGGCGCCGCCCGCGGTCGCGGTCGCGCGGGCGACCGACTCGCCCATCTCCATGCCGTCCTTCAGCTGCAGTTTGTGCCGCGTGACGATGAAGAGCGCGTAGTCGATGCCGACGCCGAGGCCGATCATCGTCGCCAGCGTCGTCGCCACCCCCGGCACCTCGAGCACGTGCTCGAGCAATTTGATGATCGACAGCGTGCAGAGCAGGCCGATCAGCGCGCCGACGATCGGCAGCATCATCGCCGTCGCCGTGCCGAAGGCGAAGAGCAGGATGATCACCGCCGCGATCAGGCCGATGAGCTCGGATTTCTCGGTCGACGGTTTGGAGAGCTGGTTGCCGACGTAGCCGCCGACCGCGGCGTTGCCGCCCGTCGCCTCGAACGGCTTCGCCGCATCGAGGATGTCCTGCGACTGGTCTTCGGCGATTTCTCCGGGGCCGACCCCGAGGACCACCGGGATGTAGCCGATGTTCGGGTCCTTCTGGCTCAGCGTCTGCGAGCCCTTCGCCAGCGGGCCCATCGCCGAGTTGACGTCGGGCAGCGCTTCCAGGTTCTTCGCGGTTTCTTCGACCGCCTTCGCGTACTTCGGTTCGCTCAGCTTCGTCCCCGCGGGCGCTTCCAGCACCAAGGGGTTGGAGCCGTAGGCCTGCTCGGGCAGGTTTTCTTCCAGCAGTTCGGTCGCCTGGGTCGAACCGGTGCCGGGCAGCGTCAGGTTTTCGCTGGTCTTCGAACCGGCGGCGGAGCTGATCGCCAGCAGCACGATCGCGAGGAGGATCCAAGCGCCGATGACCGGCCAATGATGGCGCGAGCACCAGCGACCGATCGCGTAGAGGGGCCCGGTCATCGCCGAGCAGTATTCCTTACCGGACGGTCGGCCGCCGGCGCAGAATCAAGGCGCGCCGGCAGATTGGCTTTTCCGCTATTCGCCGGGCGCTTCGGCAGTGCCGTTCTCGAACGGCTCGGGGACCGACGCGAGCGGCCCCTCGCCGAGCTCCTGGCGCAGCAGGGTGAGGTGCTGGGCCTGGTTCGCCACGGTCGAGGCGAGCAGCGAGCGCGGCCAGGGGGCTTCCAGTTTGGAGATCGCGCTCAGCTCCTCGTCGATCGTCGCGCTTTCGACTTCGTAGAGGAAGACGAGCCGTTCGCGGTCGCTGGTCAGGCCGCTCGTGTCGACCGGTTCCGGGGACGATTCCGCCGAGCTCCCCAGTCCGCGCAGCGCCTTCAGCACCGCGTCCACGTGTTCCTGTTCCTGGGCGCGGAGGTAGGCCGCCATCCGGGCAAGGCGCGGCGCCAGTTCGGGACCGACCTGGCCGAAGGCCTCGATCGCCGCTTCCTGGCGGGCCAGGACCGTGCCGAGGATCTCGGCGTCGGCCGACTCTTCCGCCGACGGCGCAGGGGTCGTGACCGCGGCGGAGGTCGCGGTGGTCGAGGACCCTCCCCCGCCGCAACCCGCGAGGATGCCCGCGATGAGAAGCGCGAGCAGCGCGCCGCCCCAGGTGATTCGGTTTCGTGCCATCAATCGATGTCCCACCATATGAATTCGAACTCAAAAGAGCTTGAAGCGCTGGCCGCCGAGGTCCACGACTGCTTCAAATGCCCGCGCCTGGTCGCCTGGCGCGAGGCCGAGGCCGCCGATCCGCCGAAGCGCTTCCGCGGCCAGGACTACTGGGCGCGCCCGGTAAGCGGCTTCGGAGATCCGGCCGCCCGGATCCTGATCGTCGGCCTCGCCCCCGCCGCCCACGGCGCCAACCGCACCGGCCGCATGTTCACCGGGGACCGCTCCGGCGACTGGCTCTACGCCGCCCTCCACCGCGCCGGGCTCGCCAACCAGCCGACCGCGGTCAGCCGCGATGACGGCCTGCGCCTCACGGGCGCCTACATCGGCGCCGTCGTCCGCTGCGCGCCGCCCGCCAACAAGCCGACGCCGGAGGAGCGCGACAACTGCCTCCCCTACCTGGAGCGCGAGCTGGAGATCCTCGACCGGGTCCGCGTCGTCCTCGCGCTGGGCAAATTCGGCTGGGACGGGTTCCTCAAGGCGGCGGCGACGATCGGCATCCCCACCCCTCGTCCGAAGCCGCGCTTCGGCCACGGCACCGAGGCGATCCTGGATGACCGCCTCACCCTGCTCGGCATGTTTCACCCGAGCCAGCAGAACACGTTCACCGGCAAGTTGACGGTGCCGATGACCGATGCCGTCCTCGCCCGCGCGATGGAACTCGCCGCGGCCGGCGGCTGACCCTCTCATTTCGGTCTCATCATTTTTTGAAAAATCTCTCGGAGCGCGGGAACGCTCTCCACCTATATGGGAGTCTCCTCCAATAGGGCTCGGCGGTGGGCGCCGGGCGTTACCAGGGAGGTGGGGAGTTGCCGATGCGACGACCGCGGATCAAGCGGACGACGGAGTCGTTCAAATCCCCGGAAGGCGACGTCTACCTGCGCCGCCCGAGCGCGGAACGCGACATCAAGATCGAGCAGCCGCGGGAGCTGGACGAGCGGCTCCTGGAGGCGTTCGACGGGGAGCACACGCTGGAGGCTCTGCGCGAGGAGTTCGGCGCCGAGCTGGTCGACGACACGATCTCCCAGATGGAGGAGCTGGCGGTGATCGAGGACGCCGCCGACGACGACCTGATCGACCCGACCGAGTACGCCCGCTTCGACCGCCAGTTGCGCTACTTCTCCGACATCGCGCCGCCCGGCGTGGTGCCCTCGGAGTGCCAGCGGGCGCTGCGCGAGGCGAAGGTCGCGGTGCTCGGCGTCGGCGGGCTCGGTGGCTGGACGGCGATGGCGCTGGCGACTTGCGGGATCGGCGAGATGTGGCTGATCGACGGGGACCGGGTCGAGATCTCGAACCTCAACCGGCAGATCCTCTACTCGGTGGCCGATCTCGGGCTGTTGAAGGTCGAGGTCGCCGCCGCCAGGCTGCGTGCCTTCAACCCGGAGGCGAAGATCACCGCGACGGCGCGACGCCTCGGCAGCGCGGTCGAGATCGCCGACTTCATCGACGGTGCCGACGTGGTCATCGATGCGATCGACTGGCCCGCCTTCGAAGTCGAGGTCTGGTGCAACGAAGCCTGCTTCGAGCTCGGCATCCCCTACATCACGATGAGCCACTTCCCGCCGATCGCGCGGGTCGGGCCGCTCTACGTCCCCGGGGTCACCGGCTGCTACGTCTGCCAGACGATCCGCTGGCGACGCGAATACCCACTGCTCGACGCGGCGATCGACGCGCAACGGGCGAAACCGAGCCCGGCGGCGACGATCGGCCCCGCCTGCGGATTGATCGGCGGCCAGATCGGGATGGAGATCATGCACCTCCTCACCGGCCTCGCGACCCCCTCGACCCAGGGCGTCGAACACATCTACGACCTGCGGACGATGGACGTCGACCGCAAAGAGGTGATGCCGGAGCCCGACTGCCCGATCTGCGGAAATCTTCCCCACGCCGACCGTCCGGTGGTGAAAGCGGCCGCCGAGGGGTAGCGTCAGCGGTGTGAGGTTCACCGCTCTAGCCATCGCCACGCTGTGCGCAGCACTGCTCGCCGCCGGGTGCGGCGGGGGCGGCAGCTCCGCGGGCTCGAACTCGACCTCGCCACCCGCGGGCGGCGGCGGAGCGGCGAAGAAGGCCACCGCCCCGAACGCCCCGGCCGGCTCCAAGGTGATCGCCTGCGGACAAGGGGTCCGCGCGACTGCGGTCGACTGCGGCACGGCCGCGCGAATCATGCGCCGCTGGGACAAGCACCGCTCCTGCGCCTTGCCCGACGGCACGTCGCGCGGCACGTGCGACCTCGGCAGCTTCCGCTGTCAGACGGTGAAGACCGGCGAGGGCGTCGCCGTCAGCTGCGCCCGACCCGGCGGCGACATCGCCTTCGTCAGACGCGGCGGCTGAGCCGTTCGATCACATGGCCGCGCCCCTCGAAGAAGAGGGCCAGCCACATGTACGGAGCGATGCTCGCGTTGAATAGCGCGACGACGATCGAGAGCAGGAAGACGCCGGCGATGAAGGCCGACCGAATCAGACTTTCCCTTTCCGTCTGACCCTCCGCCGTCGCCAACCCGGCGCGGCGGGCGTCCCAGGCCATCCCTTGCCCTACCAGGACGACCGCGGTCAGATTGGACGAGTAGACGACGACGGCGGGCAGCTCCCCGCCGTACTCGCCCAGAATCTGGCTGGAGAAGGGGATCAGGACGACGAAGCCGAGGTAGAGCATGTTCAGCCCGATCAGCCGCGAGTCGAATGCCTTCACTTCGCTGAAGAACGAGTGGTGGACGACCCAGAAGCGGGCGATCACGGCGAAGCTGATCGCGTAGGCGACGAACTGTTCACGTTGCTCTCCGAGCGCGTGCCAGATCTCGCCGCTCGCCAGATGCTCGGGAAGCTTCAGCTCCAGCACCAGCAGCGTGATCGCGATCGAGAACACCCCGTCGCTGAAGGCGACGATGCGCGAGAACTCGACCTCGTGCTCCTCGCGCGTCCGGGCTTCTTGTTCGCGTGCCACCGCGGCATCATCGAGATCGCGCTCGACGGAACCGCCGCCGGCTAGACTGAGTTCGTAATCGAGGCCACCGCGCCGAACCGCCGATCGAGCACCGCCTCGCCCGGCCTTCGCACAGTGAGGAGCAAGATGGCCAACGAGAACTCAGGACCAGGCGCCCCCTTCGGACGCATCGCGGCAACCGTCCCGGTCAGTGACCTGCCTCGGTCGATCCGCTTTTTCGACGAGGCACTCGGAATGTCCGTGACCTTCACCAATGGGGACCCGATCGGCTTCGCGATCCTGCGACGCGACGGAGCAGAATTGCATCTCACCCAGGTCAAAGGCCTCCGCGGGTCCGCTCACAACGTCGCCCACCTGATGGTCGCCGACGCCGTCGGGCTGCACGACCATCTGACCGCCCACGGAGTACGGATTATCAAGGGCCTCCGCGACGCCGACCACGGCCTCCGCGGCTTCGTCTTCGCCGATCCGGACGGCAATCGGATCGATGTCGGGCAGCCGTTGCCGGAGGGACGTTGAGCGCCGACGGCGTCTGCGGACCGCCCGTCAGTGGAGGGTCGGCCGGTAGATCAGCTCCTGGGTATGGCCGTCGAGGGTCCGGTGCTCGATCAGCTCAACATCGAAGTCGCCCGCGCCCTCGAAGACCGGCCGAGCGCCGGTCGTGCCGGTGAGGGCGGGGAAGATCGTCAGCTGCACGCGGTCGACCAGGCCGGCGGCCATCAGCGCCCGGTTCAGCGACAGGCTGCCGTGCGAGCGCAGCGGCACGTCGGACTCCTCCTTGAGCCGGGCGACCACGTCGACCGCGTCCCCGCTCGCGACCGTCGCGCCGCCGAGCCACTCCAGCGGCTCCTCCAGCGTGCTCGACACCACCGTCGCCCCCATGCTCCGCATCCGCGTCACCCACGGGTCGAGCACCTCCGGTTCCTCGTCGCTCACGGCCAGCATCCCGACGAAGTCCCGGAACGTCTCGGCCCCGAAGACCATCCGCTGCTCGGCATCGAACGAAGCCCGTCGATGCTCCAGCAGCTCGGGACCCTGCTTGCCCCAATAGCCGCCCCAGTCACCCGTGTGCGAGGCGAAGCCGTCAAGGCTGGTGAAAACGTCGAAGGTGTAGGTAGCGCTCATCCCGATCTCTCTTTCCAAATTGCCTTTTACCTCGACGACGAACAAGAGAACCGAACATCGACACGCCCCGCATCCGCACCCCCAGGCCCGCTAAATTGGGCCACCGTGCCAGCGTAGCTCAGTTGGTAAAGCACTTCATCGTAATGGGCGATGGCCACCCCGATATGCCGCGACCAGGCACGAATGGCCCCGACCTTTGCCGACGCTTACGGTCTCTTTTCTAGGATTTTGAGGACCATTTGAGGACCAGAACTATGGACCTCCGACCCGATTTAAGTCTCGTCGCCAGGAGTTTCGCCAGCCCCGCCTAGAACCATCCTGTAATGGCCCTCGATCGGCGTCCCTGCGATCTCGGGCTCAACTATCTCGAAGCCGTGCCGTTCCCAAAATCTCAATCCGTTGCGATTGGCTTCGCCACAGAGAAGGACGACTGGCAAGCGACCGGAGTCGGGATCGCTGCGTGAAGCGTCCGCCAACACGGTCTTGAGGAGACGATCTGCGCAGAGGATTCCATCGCCGTCCGGCTTTCCTTGGTAGTCGTCATGGACTCCGAAGTAGGCCAGCGAAATCTGCACCGGCGAATCAAGGTCCGTTGCGCCCTCTGCATCGATGAAGCTCCAGGAGCAAAATCCGACCAGCCTGCCGTTTTGATCAAGGTCTTGAAGGACCGTGGTGACGATCTCTTTACCGTGATACTCAGGCAGCACGCGCCAAAGATCCGCTCGAATCCAGGTAGCGACCTCGAGCTCGTACGGCTCGCGACCACAGGCGAAACCGCGACAGAGTCCTTGATCACGGTCGGTCAGCCGTCGTGCGGAAAGCTGCACGACGGAGCGTCTCTAGTCGGTGAAGGGAACCGGCGGCACGTCTGGGTCGGTCCGCCGCGCCGTCGCTCGACGGATCTGCGCAAACTCCTCTCGCGTATAACGAACGGGACCGAAGCGCGCATCAACGCGGTCGGATAGAGAAGGCTGGACTTCGACGCTGGCCTCTACCCTCGGATATCTTAGAAGGTTCCACTGGGCAACCAGACCGGCCGGGTCTGGAAGCGGTTCAGAGGTCGGTCCTGTTTCATAAAAGGGTTCTCTCGTGGCCCCGACGACGTCAAGCCCCCTATGCACTTCTTCCTCATGGCGGAGATCACGGCGGACCTGACCAACACCGGGGTAGGCGATTACTGCCTCTTCACGAATGCCGCCCGTTTCCATAGCTACTCCCTTCCCTGATCCAAGAATGACATAGCTGATCCACTCAGAAAGCTGAACGCCTCCGTGATCCAGCTCTCGATTTGCTCGAAACCCTCCAGCGGACGGTCTCCCGCGGCACGCCCTATCTGATGTCGCAGAAAGACCTGGCTCATGTCCTGAAAGTAGGGCTCAACCTCAAAGACGTCTTCGCCAGGAGCATCTTGGGAAGCGCGTCGATATCGGACCGTCGACGCAAAATAGCCGTCTCCTAGCGCGTCAGCATCCGCATCTCCAGTCAAACGCTTGTCCAAATACTCTTTGGCATCGTTGTCCGACTCTGGGATCGGCGAAACGGCCAGAATCTCGATGTTCACCTGCAGAAATCCCGGCACTTCAAGTTGACTTGCGGCAGCGTCGAAGATCCGGATCGCCTTGGAAGTCGCCACCTCTGCCGTCAGCACGTCAGCTCCGTCCATGCGGGCTACAACCTGGTGCTGAGCGGGACGAAGTTCAACAAAATCAGCCTCATCGTTGGCAAATTTTGCTCCGCGTCGATCGACGACATATTCAAACGATTCGTAGTTATAGCTCTCGCCAACGGTGGCGAATACTGCCTGAAGGTTGGCCGCCGAATATCCCGGCAGGGGAACTTCCCGTGGCTGTGGCACGAGAGCTACGGCGAGAGTCTTGAAATACGGGTCCATCGGCAGATAAACCTATCGGCTCTTTCTGGCCGCCGGTTAAGGGATGGAGATACGGCATAGGACGATATGTCGGAACGACGTGGCCTATCGGGAACCCGATCGGCCGAATAGACCGACATCGCGGGGTGGTGAACCGAGAGAGCCAGTCTCGGCTAAATTGAGGACCAATTGAGGACCACTCTCAGGCCAAGTGCCCAAGTTTGGCTTCAGCAGTCGCGCCGGCGTAGCTCAGTTGGTAGAGCACTTCATTCGTAATGAAGGGGTCATCGGTTCAAATCCGATCGTCGGCTCTCCCTCGCGCTTCGATGAACGACCACTCGGTCCCAGCTCTCCGCACCGCCCGCCCCGAGGACGTCGAGGCATTGCTCGACTTCTGGCGCCGCGCCGAGGCTTCGCCGTCGAGCACTGAAGCGGCCGAGGACGTGCGCGGCCTGATGGAGCGCGATCCGGAGGCGCTGATCGTCGCCGAGTCCGAGGGCGAGATCGTCGGGACCTTGATCGCCGGCTGGGACGGCTGGCGCGCGACCTTCTACCGCCTCGCCGTCGAGCCCGCCCACCGCCGGCATGGCCTCGCCACCATCCTGGTTCGCGCCGGCGAGGAGCGCTTCCGCGCCCTCGGCGCCAAACGCCTGAACGCGATCGTCGAATCCCACAAACCCGGCGCGATGTCCTTCTGGGCCGCCGCCGGCTACGAGCTGCAGACCAGCCGCAGCCGCTTCGTCAAGAACCTGAGCTAGCGCCCCGGGACGGGGGTCAGACCTGGCAGCGCTCGCACCACCAGGTGGTGCGGTTGGCGTCGCCTTGGCCGCGGTGGTGGACGGGGCCGCGGCAGCGGGAGCAGGGGCCGCGGTGTTTGTAGACGCGGAAGCGGTGGCGGTCGCCGAGCTTGACCGCGGAGAGCATCTGATCGCGGGCGGCTTCGAGGACGAGGCGGAGGTCCTCTTCGCTGACTTCGGAGAGCTTGTGCCAGGGGTCGACCTTGGCGGCGAAGCAGGCCTCGCTCTTGAAGATGTTGCCGATGCCGGCGGTGAGGCGCTGGTCGAGGAGGGCGTCGCCGAGGGTGCGGGACGGGTCGGCGGCGCGGAAGATCGCGACGACGGCGTCGAGGTCGAAGTCCGGCGCCAGGATGTCCGGGCCGAGGCGGGCGAGCTGGGGGTCGATGGCGACGCGGCTCGCGCGCAGGACACGCAGGGTCGGGCCGCCGAACTGGACCGCGTCGGCGCGCTCGCCGGAGAGGACCGCCCAGGCCGAGGAGCGCGGACGGCGCCAGCGGGCGCGATGCGGGTAGACGTGCCAGCCGCCGCTCATCCCCAGGTGGCTGTGGAGGACGAGGTCGCCGAAGTGGAACATCAGGTGCTTGCCGTGGGCGTCGATTCCGTCCAGGGTGAGGCCGTCGAGGCGTTCGATCCCGGCCGCGCGGCCGCGCGGGTTCGGCGCGCTGACCGCGATCTCCTGGCCGACCAGGGCGTCGGCGAGCCGGTTCTTCGCGCGCAGGATCGTGTCGCCCTCTGCCATCCCCTCATGATTACCCGGCTGCGCGCCCGGATCCCGCTCGCGTCGACTAGGTTTGCTGGATGCCACGCCGCCGTCGCAAGCCCGACCCACTCGCCCGCGCCGCCGTGCTCGGGATCGCCGGCGGGCGGATCGCGATCGGGGTCGGCGCGCTCCTCGCCACGCGGCCCGCGCTGAAGGCCCTCGGCTTCGAAGCCTCCGACACCTCGGCCCGGGCCCTCGCCCGCATCGCCGGCGGCCGCGACATCGCGCTCGGCCTGCTCACCCTCGCCGCCCGGGACGACCGCGAGCGCCTGCGCGAGGCCGCCGCCGTCGCCACCGCGGTCGACCTCGGCGACGCGATCTGCTTCGGCATCGCCGGCCGCGACCCCGCCGCGGGCCGCGCCGCCGTCCAGGGCATCCTCAGCGGCGGCGCCGCGACCGTCGTCGGCGCCTGGGCCCTCCGCCGCCTCAGCTGAGCGGTTGCATTCACCCCTCCTGCGCGGGGGTAAATGCAACCGGTGGCCTTCAGGCCAGGTCCATCTCCATCTGCGGACGCGCGCGCAGGCGCTCGATCGCCTCGGCGTAGGCGCCGTGCAGCGTGCTCCGGGTGGGGACGCCGCGGACGCCGTAGGCCTCGTCCATCGCCCGCGCCAGCGTCGCCTTGAAGGTCTGCCCGTGCCAGGCGTGGGCCTCGCGGGCGCGTCCCACGTGCAGGTGGACGAGCTCGTGGAGCAGCGTCTCCAGCACGTCGCCGGGCCGGATGCCCGGGTAGGCGGTGACCTGCAGGCGGTGCTCGGTTGGGACCGCGAAGCCGACCCGGTTGGGCCGGGTGCTCGCACGCCGCACCTTCAGCTCCGGCCGCTTCTTCGTCAGCGGGCCGTCGGCGAAGACCGGCAGCCCACGCAGCCGCTCCAGCTCCGCGTCGAGCTGGACCCCGGCGACCGCGTAGTAGGACGGCGGCCGCTTCGTCGGCGTCCGCCGTTTGGGAGGCGGCGGCGCGCTCGCGGGCGGCCGCCGCTTCGTCCTGCGGAGTCGCACCTAAATGCTCAGGCGGTGCCGCCCCCGGTGGTGGGGCCCTCGTCGCTGCCGCCGCCGCCGTTGCCGCCGCCCGCGCGGAACCCGGTGGGGTTCGGGGTGAAGTCGTGGGAGTCGATCACCCGGTCGATCAGCCCGTACTCGCGCGCCTCCTCGGCCTTGAAGAATTTGTCGCGTTCCATGTCGAGCGCGATTTTCTCGAGCGGCTGGCCGGTGTGGTCGACGTAGATGTGGTTCAGCCGGTCGCGCAGCTCCAGCACCTCGCGGGCGTGGATCTCGATATCGGAGGCCTGGCCTTCGAAGCCGCTCGAGGGCTGGTGGATCAGGACGCGGCTGTTCGGCAGCGCCATCCGCTTGCCTTTCGCCCCACCGGTGAGGATCAGCGACCCCGCCGACATCGCGATCCCGTAACAGATGGTCTGCACGTCGGGCTTGATGAACTGCATCGTGTCGTAGATCGCCAGGCCCGCATAGGCGGAGCCGCCGGGCGAGTTGACGTAGAGGCTGACGTCCTTGTCGGGATCGTCGGCCTCCAGGTGCAGGAGCTGGGCGATGATCAGGTTGGCCAGTTCCTCGGTGACGGGCTCGCCGAGGAAGATGATCCGCTGCGCGAGCAGGCGGCTATAGATGTCGAAGGATCGCTCCCCGCGAGCGGTCTGCTCGACGACCATCGGGACCAGTGGCATTTCGTCTCTCTTTCTCGGTGTTCCGTGAAGCTGTCGTGCTCTTCTTGCGCAACCATCGGGTTGCACTTTCCCCAGCCTAGCACGTGTGCAACCATTCAGTTGCGCATTCGTACTCCAGACGAGAGGAGCAGTCCCTATGACCCTAACGAGGAGCGAGGCTGAGGTGACCCGCAGCGTCGAGCTGGACGCGGCGCCGGCCGAGGTATGGGACGCCCTCACCGAGGAGGCGCTCCTGACGGAGTGGCTCGCCGACGAGGTCGAGATCGAGGCCGAGCCGGGCGGCGAGATCGTCTGTCGCTACGCCGACGGCGAGGAGCGGCGGGGCGAGGTCGAGCTGGTCGAGGAGGCCGAACGGCTGGCCTGGAGCTGGCGTCGCGAAGGCGGCGCCGAGCCGAGCCGGGTCGAACTGATCCTCGACGCGGTCGCCGAGCGCACCCGCCTGACGGTCATCGAGACGGCGCCGGTGCCCGAGAGTGCCTCGTTCGGGACTTCCGGTCCGCTGCTCCTCGCCGGGTCCTGGGACGGGCCGCTGGCTCGCCTCCGCACCGCGGTGCGTCTCGTCCTCGCCTGAGCCACCGTGCCGCAGCCCCTCTCCCAACCAACCGGATCGGGCGACGACGCCGCGGGCGCGGTCTTCGCCGCGCTCGCCGACCCGACGCGCCGCCACCTGGTCGAGGTCCTCGGCCGGGGCGGTGGCGCGACCGCGACCGGCCTCGCCGCCGGACTGCCGATCAGCCGCCAGGCGGTCGCCAAGCACCTGGCGACGCTCGGCCGCGCCGGCCTCGTCTCCCAGAGCCGCCGCGGCCGTGAGTCCCTCTTCGAGCTCGACCCACGCCCCCTGGCCGACGCGGCGGAGTGGCTGACGACGGTCGGCGCCGAGTGGGACACCCGCCTCGCCGACCTGCAGCGTCACTTCGGAGGCTGAGCGGCGGGCTAATCCTCGTCGCCGGAGAACTTGTAGCCGACGCCTCGAACCGTCACGACCAGCTCCGGTTTCTGGGGGTCGCGCTCGACCTTCTGGCGAAGGTTCGAGATGTGGACGTCGCAGGCTCGCTCGTCGCCGTCGAACTCGGTCTGCCACAGCTCCTCCATGATCTGGGAGCGGGCGAAGACCTCGCCGGGGCGGCCGACCAGGAGGCGGAGGAGCTGGAACTCCGAGCGGGTGAGGTTGACCGGGACGCCGCGCACCGTGGCGACATGACGGACCAGGTCGATCGAGACCGGACCCGACTCGATCTTCACCTGCTGGGCCATCGGCGAGCGGTCGAGCTCGCGGCGGCGCAGCTGTGCCCGAACGCGCCCGAGAAGCTCACGGACCGAGAACGGCTTGGTGACGTAGTCGTCGGCGCCGACCTCGAGTCCCACGACCTTGTCGACCTCGGCGTCCTTGGCGGTGAGGACGATGATCGGCACCGCGCTCCGCGCCCGCACGTCGCGACAGATGTCGAGGCCGCTCGGGCCCGGCATCATGATGTCGAGGATCAGGAGGTCGAAGGGGATGCCCTCGCCGAGCAGGCTGCTCGCCTCGTCGCCGTCCGCCGCCGGCGTCACCTCGAAGCCCTCCTGGGCCAGCGCGTAGCCGACCGAGTCGCGCACCGACGGCTCATCGTCGGCGATCAGGATCCGACCGCTGCTCATTTACCTGCCACCAATTCGATCTGCCTTCAACTCGTAGCTCCTACTCATGCTTCCTTCAGCTTTCGCAAACATCTCCCCCGCCCTTTATACGCCTCTTGGCTAAGCAACAGGCGTAGGCATCGGTTGTGCAAGGGGAAGCCTCACCCAGAAGGTGCTCCCCTCACCCAACACGGATTCGGCGCCGATGGTCCCGCCCATCACGTCGACCATGCGCCTGGCGATCGCCAGACCGAGCCCGAAACCCTCCTGCTTGCGGGACTCGCTGCGGCGGTAGAAGCGCTCGAAGACGCGTTCGATCTCCGGTCCGGGAATGCCGGTGCCGGTGTCGATCACCTCGAGCACGACCTCCCCGACGCCCTGGTGGCGGCCGCGCAGCGTCACCGTCCCCGGCGGCGGCGTGTTCTTGAAGGCGTTGGTGAGCAGGCCGATCATCACCTGGCGCAGCAGGGTCGGGTCGCCCGTCGCGGCGAGGTCCTGCTCGACGTCGACGACCAGGTCGATCCGCGGCGGCGGGTCCACCGCGGCGACCACGTCGCGCACCGCGATCGCCACGTCGACGACCTCGTTCTCGGCCGCCCCGCGGCTCTCCACCCGCGCCAGCGTCAGCAGCGAGGCGGTCAGCGCTTTCATCCGCTCGGCGTCGTCGGCGAGGCGGTTGAGGAAGTGGTCGCGGTCGAGCGGGTTGTTCTTGGCGCCCGATTGCAGCACCTCGATCGCCCCGGACATCCCGGCCAGCGGGTTGCGCAGCTCGTGCGCGGCGTTGGAGATGAAGTCGGCTTCGGCCAGCTCGCGGCGCAGCTCGTCGGTGCGGTCGCGCAGCACGGCGAGGACGGCGCGCTCGTCGGGCAGGGCGCGGGCGGTCATCGCGTAGGCGCGGTCGCCGATCCGCAGCGCCGGGTGCGCGGCGAAGCCGACCTCGGCCGCGCGCCGCATCTGGGGCTCGACCACCGCCGGCGGCTCGCCGCCTTTGCCGAGCAGCCGCCCGGCGGCGCTGTTGGAGAAGCGCACCGGCCCCTCGTAGTCGACGACGATCACCGCGTCGGTCAGCCCGTCGAAGATCGCCGCCAGCTTGTTGCGGTCGGCGGTCAGCACGCCGAAGCTCTCCTGCAGCGAGGCGCGCATCGTCTCCAGCGAGCGCGCCAGGTCGCCGATCTCGTCGACCCCGTGCGTGTTCAGCGAGGCGTCGAAGGATCCCTTCGCCATCTCCCCGGCGGCCCGCGCCAGGACCGAGACGCGGTGGGAGATCGCCACCGCGATCAGGAAGCCCGCCAGCACCCCGATCAGCACCGCGACCAGCAGCGCCTGCTGGTTGTCGCCGAAGATGTAGATCGTGGCAGCGGTGATCAAGCTGACTGCCGCGAAGGCGCCGGTCAGCCATAGCCGCATGCCGAATCGTGGAGTTTCGGGCCGCGGCCGCGCTATCTGGACATCACCGCTTGCCATGAGGAGTCTCTAACACAATCCTCTCATGCCAGGTGCGGCCCACTTCCGCCCGCTCGCCCGTGGAACAATCGCCTCCCTTGCGGACTCTCGTCTTCATCCCTGCCTGGAACGAGGAGGCGTCGGTCGACGCGGTGATCGCCGACGTCCGCGCCCACCTGCCCGAGGCCGACATCCTCGTCGTCGACGACGGCTCGACCGACTCGACCACCGCGCGGGCCCAGGCGGCGGGGGTCATCGTCGCCACCCTGCCCTTCAACCAAGGGCTCGGCGCGGCGCTGCAGACCGGCTACCTCTGGGGACTGCGGCGGGGCTACGACTTCTGCGCGCACCTGGACGCCGACGGGCAGCACCCGGCCTCGGAGGTCGCGCGCCTGCTGACCGAGGTGCGGGAGGACCGCGCCGACCTCGTGATCGGCTCCCGCTACGCCGCCCAACCCGAGCCGCTCCCCGGCGCCGAGCCGGACGGCGAGGACTACCGGGCGACCTGGTCGCGCCGGATCGGCATCAACGTCTTCCGCTTCATCCTCACCCTGGCGACCCGCCAGCGCTTCACCGACACCACCAGCGGCATGCGCGCCGCCAATCGCCGGGTGATGAAGCTATTCAGCGAGAACTACTCGCCGGACTTCGCCGAGATCGAGTCCCTGCAGCTCGCCGTGCGCCAGGGCCTGCGGGTCGAGGAGGTACCGGTGCGGATGCTGGAGCGGACCGGCGGCACCTCCTTCCTCACCCCGCTGCGCTCGGCCTTCTTCATCTTCAAGGGTTTGATCGTGATCCTCGTCGGCCTCTTCAAGCCGCGTCGGGCAGAGGCCGAGCGATGAGGGCCGCGCTCGCCCCCCTCGCGGTGCAGGCCGACCACGTCAGCCTCACCGCCCAGACCCGGATCATCGCCGCTGCCCTGGCTCTCCTCTTCATGGTCTGGATCCTCGACCTGATCCGTCGCGACCGTCTGCAGGAGCGCTACAGCGTCGTCTGGTTCGTCGCCGGCCTGGCGATGCTCGCCGGAGCGGCCTTCCCTGGCCTCCTGAAGCTGGTCGCCGACGTGATGGGCGTCCGCGACACCAACGTCGCCCTCTTCTCCATCGTCCTCCTCCTGCTCCTCGGCCTGGCGCTCAACTTCAGCGTGATCATGTCCCGCCAAGCCGCCCAGATCACCCGCCTCGCCCAGGAGCGAGCGATCGAGCGCGCCCGCGAGCAGGGGGCTCGCGAAGAGCTGGAGAAGCAGCTGGACGGGGATTCCGTCCCTGAGTCGATCGGGGACTAGGGACTGACAAGGGACGCGAGGTGTGGCGGCCAGAGCGGCCGTCTCGC
Organism: Solirubrobacterales bacterium; assembly: GCA_965200635.1. GTDB lineage: Bacteria > Actinomycetota > Thermoleophilia > Solirubrobacterales > 70-9 > VAYN01. The sequence goes on from OZ241364.1 coordinate 605,183, forward strand.
CCACGACCCTGGCTGGCGTGGCCGTGGGTGAGACGGCCGAGGTATGAATGGTGAGGAGAAACTGCGACGCCGTTGGGAGAGACGTGCGGGAGACGGCACGAACTCCACACTTCCGCGCACGTCCCCCATGCTTCGTGCGCCTTTCGTCTGACCCCGAATGTTGACGGGCCGAAAACCGCTCTATATCAGCGGTTTTCGGCCCGTCAACCTGGGGGCGTTGTGGAAGCGTGACGGAGGTGTGGAGTTCCGGACGGAAGCGTGACGGACCCTCGGAGATTCACACGAGACCCTCACACCGCAGCTAGGACTGCTGGAGCGGCCAGCGCAACGCCGTCGTCCCTACGCCGTGCGCGCCAGCCGATAGAACAACGCTTCGAGCGCCAGCTCCTCGGAGACATTCAGATCCAGCCCCCGCCGCGTGTCCTGCACGGCCGCCGCGCCGGCTCGAGCCCACGACGGATCGAGCTGCCCGGCCTGGGCGCGCAAGAGGTCGAGGCGGTCGCGGGCGAAGACGACCTCCTCGGCGCCCGCCGCGAGGGCGGCGAGGTCGCGGAGCCAGAGGGCGGTGAGCTCGAGGCCGAGGTCGAGGATCTCGGTGCGGCGGCGGCGGCCCGCTCGTTTGGAGCCGTCGGCGAGGTCTTTGGCGGTCCGTTTGAGGCCCGCCTGGGACTCTTCTTCGAGCGCTTCGCGGGCCGCCCCTTCGGCATCCTCCCCGGCGGCGGTCGCGCGGGCCAGGAGGCGCTGCCAGGGGGCGCCGGAGAGCTCGTCGGCGAGGACCGCGGCGAGGCAGGCCTCGACCTCGGCGCGCAGCTCGCGGCCGACCGGGGAGAGGAGCAGGCGGGCGCGCACCAGGTCGCCGGCGGCGAGGCGCGCGGCGGCGGCGATCTCCGGGGCGGCCCCGGACGCCTCGGGGGTGGCGGCGAGCTGCGCTTCCAGCACCTCGGCGGGGAGCGGCGCGAAGTCGACCGGCTGGCAGCGCGAGGCGATCGTCTCCAACAGGCTCTCGGGCTCGGAGCTGAGCAGGATCAGGTGGACGAAGGACGGCGGCTCCTCCAGCGTCTTCAAGAGCGCGTTCTGGGACTCGTCGCGCATCGCCTCGGCAGCGTCGATGACGAAGACGCGGTGCTCGCCTTCGAAGGGGCGGTAGGCGGAGGCGCGGATCACCCGCTCGCGCACCTCGTCGACCATGTGCTGGGCGCCGCGCGGGGCCAGCCAGACCAGATCGGGGTGCGGAGAGGGATCGAGCAGGGCGCGGCGCCGGGCGTCCTCGGGATCGAGGGCGCCGGAGGCGACGATCTCGGCGGCGAAAGCGCGCGCGGCGGCGCGCTTCCCGGATCCACGCGGCCCGCGGAAGAGGTAGGCGTGGGACGGTCCCTTCTCCAGCGCCGCGGTGAGGGCGACCCGCGCCCGGCCCTGGTGCTCGGTGGCCTGGTCGAGGGCCTTACTCGCCATGACGCGCCTCGACCGCGGCGAGGATACGGGCGTGGACCTCCTCGACGGTCCCGGTCGCGTCGACGACGACGACACGGTCCGAGGCGATGATCGCGATCTCCTCGTAGGCCTGGGCCACCGCCCGCTGCAACTCGATCCCCTCGGCCTCGAAGCGGTCATCGCCCGCCGCCCGTCCCAGCCCGACCTCCGGATCGACCCGCAGCAGCAGCGTCAAGTCGGGCCAGAGGCCGTCGGTGGAGGTGTCACAGAGGCCGATGACCTCCCCCACCCCGAGCCCGCGGGCGGCGCCCTGGTAGGCGACGCTCGAATCGGAGAAACGGTCGGAAACGACGTCGCGACCGGCGTCGAGCGCCGGACGGATCACCCGCTCGGTGAGGTCCGCGCGCGCCGCGAGGAAGAGCAGCAGCTCGGCCAGCGGCTCGAGCTCGGTCGCCGGGTCGGCGAGCAGCGTGCGGATCCGCTCGGCGGCATCGGTGCCGCCCGGCTCGCGGATCGCGACGGTCTCCTCGCCCAGCGCCTCGACCAGCAGGCGGGCCTGGGTGCTCTTGCCGGAGCCGTCCACTCCCTCCAGGGAGATGAACACCCCCAAGCCTCAGCTTTTGGTGGCCGCTTTGGCGCGTTTGACGCCGCGGGTCGCGGTGTCGGCTTTCGAGACTTTGGCTTTCGCTTTTTTGCGTTTCGCTTTTTTGGGCGCGTCCTCGTCGCCTTTCGGCGCCGGCTTGCCGTCCATCTCTTCTTTGGCTTTTTTCGCCGCTTCGCGCTCCGCGCGCCGTTTCTTCATCTCCTGCATCGACTCGCAGTCGTCGTTAAGGCAGAGGTTCCAGGGACGCCCGCGGAACGGCTGGACTTTCAGCCGCGGGGTGCGATCGCAGATCGAGCAGCGCTCCTCCAACCGGAAGACGTCGCCGCGCTGGGGCAGCGGGAAGGTCTGGTCGCACGATTTCGGATCGTCGGGCTCGGATTCGGCTTTCCACCCGGAGCAGCCGACGAACCGTTTGCCGGATTTTTTCGCCCGGATAATCCGCAGCATGTTCGGCGAGCCGTCCTCCTTGGTCCGCCCCGCTTCCTCGCAGACCTTGCAGGGGCCGAGGATGCGGTCCTCGTCCATCCCTTTCCAGACGACTTTGGCGAGGTCTTCTTTCGTGCCCTCCATCTCGGTCCACGTTTTGTGGAGGAGTTCACGCGAGTCGCTGACGACTTTGCCCTTCGTCATCTCACCCTGGGCGATCCGGTCCATCTCCGCCTCGATATCGGCGGTCATCTCCGGCGACGCCATCCGCGGCACGTATTTCTTGAACGCCTCGAAGAGGGCGATGCCGGTCTCGGTCGGGATCGGCGGGTTGCCGTAGACGTAGCCGCGGTCGAAAAGCTTCTGGATGATGTCGGCGCGCGTGGCTTTGGTGCCGAGGCCGCGCTCCTCCATCAGCTCGATCAGTTTGCCCTGCGAGATCCGCGACGGCGGCTGGGTCTCCTTGCCGACGATCCACGGGTTCGCGTCGGGATCGTCCTCGGGACGGAACTCCGGCACCGCGGCGAGCCCCAGCGACTGGCCCTCCTGCAGGGCCGGGATCTCCTCGTCGGCCGAGCGGGCGTAGGTGTAGATCGCGGCGAAGCCCGGGTCGACGACGACCGAGCCGCGGACGAAGTAGGTCTCCGAGCCGGCCTCGATGTCGGCGCGGGTCGACTCGGTGATCATCGGCGAGCTGTAGGTGGCGAGGAAGCGCCGCACGACCAGTTCGTAGACCCGTTTCTTCGGCCCCTCGAGGGCGCCCGGCTGGATCGCCTGGGTCGGATAGATCGGCGGGTGGTCGGTCGTCTCTTTTTTGCCGCGGGTCGGGGTCAGCGACTGACCGACCAGGCCGGACGCGGCGGAGAACTCTTTGATTTTCGTCAGCGAGCCGATCAGCTCGCGCACCGGCAGCGAGTTCGGGTAGACGGTGTTGTCGGTACGCGGGTAGGAGATGAACCCGTCCATGTAGAGGTCCTCGGCGATCCGCATCGCGCTCGCCGGAGTGATCCCGAGGCGCGAGGAAGCGTCCGTGGTGAAAGCGGTGGTGTTGAGGGGAGTAGGCGGTTTGCGGGTGTTTTTCCGCGCCGTGACCGCTTTGACGACGCCCGGCCCGGCGGTCCCGGCCAGCGCCTTGTCGGCTTCGGCTTTCTCCCAGAATTTGTCGACGGTGTGGTGCGTCTGGAACGTCCCGTCGGGGTGATCGAACTTGGCGAACAGTTCCCAGAACGGTTTCGCGACGTGGGCGCGGCGCTCCATCTCACGCTCGACGATCAGGCCCAGGGTCGGGCTCTGCACGCGGCCGACGGAGAGGAAGTTGGAGCCGAAGCGACGGGTCGACAGCGAGACCGCGCGGGTCAGCGTCGCGCCCCACAGAAGGTCGATGTCCTGGCGCGCGGCACCGGCGTTGGCCAGCGGGTAGCTCAGGTAGTCGAGGTTGTCGAAGGCACGGAGGAGTTCCTCTTTGGTCGTCGCCGAGTAGCGCGCCCGGAGGATTTTCAGCGTCCCTTTGGCGGTGTCCTCACGGGTGCCGAGCGACGGGTTGGCGTCGAGCATCTCCTCGAGCGCCTCGAGCCCGATCAGCTCGCCCTCGCGGTCGAAGTCGGTCGCGATCACGAGCTCGTCGGCCTCTTTGGCCATCTTCTTGATCGCTTTGACGACGTTTTTGTCAGTCGCCTCCTTGATCAGGTCCGCGTCGATCAGATCGTGGAGATCCGTCTTCTGCCAGTTGGAGTAGCCCTCGGGGAAGGCGGGGCCGAGCACGTGGCCCTTCAGGCCGATCGCCATTTCCTCCCGGCCCTCGGGACTCGTCCACGTGTAGAAGGGGACTTTGAAGGTTTTGTCCGCTTTCGGGCCGCCCGAGGGCGCACCGAGGACCTCGGCGATTTTTTTCGCGCTGCTGTTCTTCTCGGTGACTATTAGCCTCATCGGGCGGCGAGGGTAGCAGGGCCGCTCGACCGTCCTCTCGGGCTCCTCCCCGAAATCTCCCCGCCTCCCGCCGGCCATTCCGCTTAGGATCGGCAGCCTGATGAGGACTCTCGTGACCGGCGGCGCCGGATTCATCGGCTCGAATCTGGTGGACGCCCTGCTCGCCCGTGGCGACGACGTGACCGTGCTCGACAACCTCTCGACCGGTCGTCGCGTCAACCTCGATGGCGCCCTCGCCGCGGGTGCCCGCCTGGCCGAGGTCGACGTGCGCGAGGACACCGGCGTCGGTGCCGTCTTCGCCGAGGCGCGTCCCGAGCTGGTCTTCCACCTCGCCGCCCAGATCGACGTGCGCAAATCGGTCGAGGACCCCTACTTCGACGCCGCGGTCAACGTCGGCGGCACCGCCAACGTGCTCGAGGCCGCCCGCGCGACCGGGGTCGGCCGGGTCATCTTCATCTCCACCGGCGGGGCGCTCTACGGCGAGGGTGCCGACAAGCAGCTGCCCCTGCCCGAGTCGACGCCGATCGCGCCGCTCTCCGGCTACGGCCAGTCGAAGTACGCGGCGGAGGGCTACCTCGGCCTCTTCGAACGGCTTTACGGCCTCTCCGGGATGTGCCTGCGGCTCGGCAACGTCTACGGCCCACGCCAGGACCCGCTCGGCGAGGCGGGCGTGGTGGCGATCTTCTGTGGCCTGCTGAAGAACGGCGGCCGGCCGACGGTCTACGGCGACGGCGCCCAGACCCGTGACTACATATATGTGGGGGATGTCGTCTCCGCCGCGCTGGCGGCGGGCGCGACGCGGCTCGGCGGCGCGGTCAACATCGGCACCGGGCGCGAGGCGAGCGTCCTCGACCTGGTCGAGATCCTCTCCGGGATCGAGGGTCGCGAGGACTTCACGCCCGAGTTCGCGCCCGAGCGCGCGGGCGAGGTGCAGCGGATCTCCCTCGACGCCGCGCTGGCCGAACGGGAACTCGGCTGGACGCCGGAGACGACGCTGGAGCAAGGCCTTGCCCAGACGCTCGCCGCGGTTTAAGTGCCGCTGAACCCACATCACTAATCTGTCTGTCGATGCCCGCTCAAGCCTACGCCGGTAAGGAGTGTGTCTGCCAGTTCCGTAAAGGAATCTGCGACCAGTCCTGCGTCCGCGACATGCTGGAGACGCCGTTCTACATCGCCTGCCTGAAACTGACGGGGCGCAAGTGCCTGGTCGTCGGCGGCGGCGATGTCGGCCTGGAGAAGGTCGAGGGCCTGCTGGCCTGCGGCGGTTCCGTCGCGCTCCTCGCGCCCGAGGCGCACCCGGAGCTGCAGGCGCTCGCCGAAGAGGGCTCGATCGAGTGGGACCGCCGGGAGTACGCCGGCCCCGAGGACCTCGAGGGCTGCTTCATGGTGATCGCCGCGACGAACGACTCCGAGGTCAACATCGGCGTCTACTACGACGCGGAGAAACGCGCGATGCTCGCCAACGTCGTCGACGTCCCGCCGCTCTGCAACTTCATCCTCCCGGCCATCGTCCGCACCGGCCCGCTGGCGATCGCGATCTCCACCGCCGGCGCCTCCCCCGCCCTCGCCAAGCGCATGAAGCGTGAGATCTCCGACCTCTTCGGCGTGGACTACGCCCGCCTCGCGGTGATGCTGAACGACGTCCGCGGCTGGGCCAAGGGCACCCTCCCCACCTACAACGAACGCAAAGACTTCTTCGAGGGCATCGTCAACGGCGACCCCGACCCGATCGTCCTCCTCCGTGAAGGCCGCGAGGCCGACATCCTGGCGATCATCGACGCGGCCAAAGAGCGCGCCGCCGCGACCGTCACCGCCTAGCTCAGGGGCTGGCGCCCGGAGCAAAGGGACGCAAGGCGGGTCGGCGAGCACGGCCGTCTCGGTCACGGCCCTGGCTGGCTGTGACCGTGCCCGAGACGGCCGGGGGATGTGGGGAGTGTCGGGGAGCCTCCGAGGCGTGCTCCGCGGGCGCGTCACGTGACGGAGAGCGTGGGAAGTCCACGCTTCCGTGCGTGTTGGACAACAGTCAATTCGTCGCTGCGTGCATTGACCCCCCTATAGGGGCCCGAATACACGCAGCGCGTTCTCGGGCCCCTTTTCCAGGCCCGAAAGCAGACCGAAGATGCGCGGGAGGGTGACGTTCCCGGCATCTCCGTCACGGAACCCAGACAGGTGTGGCTTCTCTCGCACGGACCCTGCACGTAAGTCCGACCTCCGCCCGAACCTGTGCCAACTCCCACCCGAACCCCTCACGTCCTGGGCGTCTCATGGCGGTCACAGCCAGCCAGGACCGCCATGAGACGCCCAGGACCGATCTCGGACTGTCTGGGCGGCCGGGAGAACGCCGGTCAGATCCCCGCAGCCAACCCCCTAACCCGGCAGCACCCTCGGCAGCCCGAACCAGGGCAACCAGCCGCCCTCGCCGAAGCGGGTGATCTCGACGATCTCCTCGCCCTCCACGGTCAATACGAAGATGCCGCCGATCCGCCACACGTCCGCCTGGGAGTCGGGCAGGTAGTAGGCGAACGCCGGCCGGCAGTTGGCGCGGGTCGGGACTAGGCGCAGCGACTCGCCTTCGCGCCACAGCGGACGCGTGCGGAGGAACTCGCCGATCGCCGGGCGGCCGTTGTATTCGAGCGGCTCCGGCGGCATCCGGATCCAGGCGTCCTCGCTGAGCAGCGCCAGCACGGTGTCGACGTCGCCGACCTCGAAGGCCTCTGCGAAGCGGTCGAGCAGCCGCCGCTGCGCCGGCGAGTCGGGGACAGTGCCGCCGACCGGGCGCTCCGGCGCCGCCTCGAGTGCCGCCCGCGCCCGCTGCAGGGCGCTGTTGACGGAGGCCTCGCTCGCCTCCAGCATCGCCGCCACCTCGGCGGCGCGGTAGCCGAGCACGTCGCGCAGCACCAGGACGGCCCGCTGCTGCGGCGGCATCCGTTGCAGCCCGGAGACGAAGGCGAGGCCGACCGCCTCCTTGGTCTCGTAGCGGGCGTCGGGACCGGCGGCGCGGTCGGGCAGCCCCTCGAGCAGCTCGTCGGGGAAGGGCTGGAGCCAGATCGGCTCGGCGCGGCGGGTCGGCTCGGGCGGGTCCGTCGGGCCGCCGGGGGTCGACATCACCGGCCGCCGGCCGCTGTCGCGGAGCGCGTTGAGGCAGCGGTTCGTCGCGATCCGGTAGAGCCAGGCGCGCAACGAGGCGCGCTCCTCGAAGCCCGCGAGCCCGCGCCAGGCGGACAGCAGCGTCTCCTGCACCGCGTCCTCGGCGTCCTGCAGCGAGCCGAGGATCCGGTAGCAGTGCACCTGCAGCTCCCGCCGGAGAGGATCGGTAAGGGCGCGAAACGCCTCATCGTCACCGGCCCGGGCGCGCGCGAGCGTCGTCGCGTCGGTGTTCATCGGTCGAGTCTCCCATCGGGTCCCTCCTTGTTCATCTCCCTCTGAAGACACCGGGGGGCGCCGGAATTAATCGCTCAATTCGCCGACGGCCCCGCGTCGTAATGCGCATGACCTCCAAACAGAAGTGGATCCTCGTCCTGGCCGCGATGGCGGCCTTCATGACCGCGCTCGACACCCTCGTCGTGACCACCGCCCTGAGCACGATCCAGCGCGACCTCGGCGCCTCGGTCGAAGGGCTCGAGTGGACGGTGAACGCCTACAACCTCAGCTTCGCGGTGCTGCTGATGACCGCGGCGGCGCTCGGCGACCGGTTCGGCCGGCGCCGCGTCTTCGCCGCCGGGATCGGGCTCTTCGTCGCGGCGTCGGCAGCCTGCGCGGTGGCTCCCTCGGTCGGCGCGCTGATCGCGGCACGCGCGGTGCAGGGCGCCGGCGCGGCGGCCGTCACGACGCTCGCCCTGGCGCTTGTCGGTGCCGCCTTCCCGCCGGAGAAGCGTGGCGGCGCGCTCGGCATCTTCTTCGCCGTCAACGGATTGGCCGTCGCGGGCGGGCCGCTGGTCGGCGGGGCGATCACCCAGGGCATCGCCTGGGAGTGGATCTTCTGGGTCAACGTGCCGATCGGCCTGGCGCTGATCCCGCTGGTGCTGCGCCGGATCCCGGAGAGCCACGGCCCCGACAAATCGCTCGACCTGGCCGGGCTGGCGCTGGTCAGCGGCGGCGTGCTGGGGCTGGTCTGGGGACTGGTGCGCGGCAACGACGCGGGCTGGGACAGCGTCGAGGTGCTCGGCGCGTTCGCCGCGGCGGTGGTGTTCCTGGTCGGCTTCGTCGCCTTCGAGCTGCGGACGCGGGCGCCGATGCTGCCGATGGGCTTCTTCCGCTCCCGCGCGTTCTCGGCCGGCAACGGGGCGATCTTCTGCGCGGTCGGCGGCCTCTTCTGCGCGGTCTTCTTCATGTCCCAGTTCCTGCAGGAGGGCCTCGGCTACGACCCCCTCGGCGCCGGCCTCCGCCTCCTCCCCTGGACCGCGACGCTCTTCTTCGTCGCCCCGGTGGCGGGCAAGCTGGTCGACCGCTTCGGCGAGCGGCCCTTTCTCGTCGTCGGCCCGCTGCTGCAGGCGATCGGCTTCGGCTGGATCGCCCTCGTCGCCGAGGCGGGCATGGACTACTGGACGCTCGTCCCGCCGCTGATGGTCGCCGGGGTCGGCATCTCGATGTCCTTCCCGGCCGCCCAGAACTCCGTGGTCGGCTCGGTCCCAGAGGAGGCGATCGGCAAGGCCGCGGGAACCAACTCCACCATGCGCGAGCTCGGCGGCGTCCTCGGCATCGCGATCGGCGTCGCCGCCTTCGCGGGCGCCGGCGGCTATGCCACCCCGGCCGACTTCAGCGACGGCTTCGTCGCCGCGATCTCGGTCAGCGCCGGCCTCTCGGTCCTCGCGGCCCTCTTCGGCGCCGCCTTACCGGGGAAGGTCGGCGCGACGGCGGAACTGCCGCGGGCCGAGAGCGCGCAGAGTGCCGCGGCGCGAACGCGAACGTAGGCACCGTCTCAGTGGCCGTTGCAGGCGGTACCGCGGACTGCGTCGAGCGTCGAGCGGAGGTCGTCGGCCTGGCGCTCGGAGAGGCGGGCGGCGAAGGCAAGCTCGAGCTCACCGGAGACGACGGGGACCATTTCCGCGAGCAGCTCGGAGCCCGCGGGGAGCACGGTCGCGTAGCTGACACGGCGGTCCGTGTCACAGAAGGTGCGCTCGATCAGACCAGCCTTGACCAGACGGTCGACCAGCTTGGTGAGGCCGCCGCGGGTGATGACCAGGGCTTCGGCCAGTTCGCCCATTTTCATCCGCTCCCCTTCGGAGGCGGCGATCGCGGCGAGCATCTCGAACCAGGCGAGCGGCGGCAGCTCCGCCTGGGCCAGCGCGTCCTGCAGGCGGCCGCTGACCGCGGCGTGGGTCTGCGCGAGCGAGCGCCACGCCTGGTGGTGCGGAGAGCAGGTGCCGAGCGGACTCTCCGTGATGGCGATGGTGGACATCTCAGACATGCCCACATGATGACACACGACACTTGTCGGGACAATAGTTGCTCTCTCAAGTATTTCTGCTAAGATCGTTTCTGCGTCAACCATTGACCTTGAAAACACCCGTTAAGCAGCGCGAAACGAAAGGCAGCACCCATGAGCACCGACACCGTCAACCAGAAGGTCCCGACCGGCACCTGGGTCGTCGACCCGGTCCATTCCTCGGTCGCGTTCTCCGTCACCCACAACAACGTCGCCACCTACCGCAGCAAGTTCGACGGCTACGAGGCGACCCTGACCGGCGGCGACGAGGCCAAGCTGGTCGGCACCGTCGACGTCCAGTCGATCGACATCGACGAGCCGCAGCTCAAGGGCCACCTGATGTCGCCTGAATTCTTCGACACCGAGCAGCACCCGAAGCTGAAGTTCACCTCCACCCGCTTCGACGTCGCCGACGACGGCAGCGTCCGCCTCGCCGGCGAGCTCGAGATCAAGGGCAACACGCGTGAGGTCGAGGCGACCGGCCGCTTCGGCGAGATCGGCTCCGATCTCGGCGGCAACCCGCGCGTCGCGCTCTCCGTGTCGACCGCGGTCGACCGGCGTGACTTCGGCATCGACTTCAACGCCGACCTGCCGAGCGGCGGCACCGTCCTCGAGTGGGAGGTCGCGATCAACGTCGACCTCGAGCTCGTCGCCCAGGAGGCCTAGTCATGAGGGTCCTGGGCATATCCGGAAGCCTGCGCCGGGACTCGTATAACTCCGCCCTGCTCCGGGCAGCCGCCGAGCGGCTGCCCGGCGGGGTGGACTTCGTCAGCTTCGAGCGGCTGGCGGAGACCCCGGCCTACGACGGCGACCTCGAGGCAGGCGAGGCGCCCGCCGCGGTGGCCGAGCTGCGCGACGCGATGCGCGAGGCCGACGCCGTCCTGATCGCCACGCCGGAGTACAACAGCTCGATCCCGGGCGCCCTGAAGAACGCCCTCGACTGGGCGTCCCGCCCGGCCGGAGAGAGCGCCCTCATGGGCACCCCGGCCGCCGTCATCGGCGCCTCGACCGGCATGTTCGGCGCGATCTGGGCACAGGCCGAGACCCGCAAGGTCCTCGGTGCCCTCGGCGGGCGCGTGCTGGAGCGCGAATTTCCCTTCCCCCGCGCCCAGGACTCCTACGCCGATGGGGAGTTGACGCTCACCCCCGAGCAGTCCGGCTCACTCGAGGAGCTGTTGCGCGAGCTGATCGCCTCCGCCGAGGAGGCCAACGAAGCCCGCACCCAGGCTCAGGCCGCAACCGCGGCCTGAGCCGGCACGCCTAACCCCGCCCTGAGGCGATCTGGGCCAGCCTCGCAAGGACGCAGGGAGCGAGCCGAGGGGAGCGCACTTCAGTGCGTGACCCGAAGGCGAGCGACCGAGGACGCCGCGAGGCGCCCCCAGATCGCCTCAGAAGCCGCTGAAGACGTAGGCGATCTTCTTAGCCGTCGGGTCATGGGCGCGGCTGCGAGCCTTGGCGAAGGCCAGGTTCTTGGTCGGTCCCACACCGGCGACGAAGACGCCGTTGTGCTTCAGCACCAGCGCCGCCCACTGGTTCTTGACCCAGACGGCGACCCGGCAGCCGAGCTGATGGCACTCGTGGAGGGCGCGCTTCTTGGCTCGATTGGCGGTCGAATAGTCATAGGAGACGCCGACCTTGCCGGTGCGCGGACTGACGGCGATCGCGCCCCAGTCGGCGGCCGCCAAGGCGGGTGCCGCGAGCGCCATGGTGAGGGCGCAGATCGAGGTGGCCACGAACAGTTTGGTGCGCTTTGAGCGCGTCTTTATCCCCAGCATGGGAGCGCCCATACCCCGATCCGGGGTCTCAAACACCCGCGTACGGGCGGCGCGCTCAGGCGTGCGGGAGGGCGAAGAAGGCGATCACCGCGAACTGAATCGCCGCGGCAGCGATCACGAAGGCGTGAAAGACCTCGTGGTAGCCGAAGATTGCCGGGTTCGGATCGGGGCGCTGGGTCGCGTAGACGACGGCGCCGACCGTGTAGAGGAGTCCCCCGCCCGCCAGCAGTGAGGCGCCGACCGGGCCGAGCACATCCCAAAGCTCCGGGAAGGCGGCCACGGCAACCCAGCCGATCGCCAGGTAGACGACCGCCGAAACCCACTTCGGGTGGCCGATCCAGACCATCTCGACGATCGCCCCGCCGATCGCCCCGACCCAGACGACGACCAGGATCGCGGTGGCGAGCGTGCCGTGCATGACCAGGAGGGCGAAGGGCGTGTAGGTGCCGGCGATGAGGAAGAAAATCATCGAGTGATCGAGGCGCCGCATCCACTGCCGCACGTTGGGCCGCTCCCAGTTGACGCGGTGGTAGAGGGCGCTCGTCCCGAGCAGGGCCGAGAGGCTGACCGCATAGATGGCGACTGCGAGCGTCGCCTTCGGCGTCTTGGCGAAGAAGATCAGGGCGGCGCCGCAGACCAGCGACACGAAGAAGGCCCACTCGTGCGACACGCCGCGGAGTTTGGGCTTGACCGCGGCGATCGCCTCGGCGGTGGCCTCTTTGGCGGCGTCGACCCGCTCTCCCATCGCCTCTTTGGCGGCCGAGGCGCGCTCGGTGGCCGCCTCTTTGGCGGCGAAAGCACGGTCGTTCATCGCCTCGCGGGCGTCGCGGGCACGATCGCCCATCGATTCGGCCCCATTTCGGAAGTCATCGACCATTATTGGAGGGTACCCCGTCGATCCTAGGTTTCGCCCGCAATGCGGGCTTTGCGACAATATGAAGCGCAACGCAAACCGCCGAAGAAGCTGCTAATTGCGGAACCGCGCACTTTTTCCGCCGCAGCCTCAGGCATCCTCGCTAACCCCGAAAAGATGCCTGCGAGAGGAGCAGTTTTAGATGTCCAAGACCGCCACTACCAGTCCCGAGAACGGTCTGCGCGGACTCTCCGTGGAGCGTCGCTTCTCCACGCCGGACGTCCATCCTTTCGACCAGATCGAGTGGGAGATCCGCGATGCCGTGATCGGCAACCCGGAGAAGCCCGCCTTCGAACAGCTCGGCGTCGAGTTTCCTAAATCCTGGAGCCAGAACGCGACCAACATCGTCGCCCAGAAGTACTTCCGCGGGCGGCTCGGCACCCCGGAGCGCGAGAACTCGGTCAAACAGATGATCGGCCGGGTCGCCGGGACGATCTCCAACTGGGGACGTGAGGGCGGTTACTTCTCCTCCGAGGAGGACGCCGACTCCTTCGAGATGGAGCTCACCGCGATCCTGTTGAACCAGAAGGCGGCCTTCAACTCGCCGGTCTGGTTCAACGTCGGCTTCGAGGAGCAGCCGCAGTGCTCCGCCTGCTTCATCCTCAGCGTCGACGACACGATGGAGTCGATTCTCGACTGGAACACCAAAGAGGGAATGATCTTCCGCGGCGGCTCGGGCTCCGGCATCAACCTCTCCAACATCCGCGGCTCGGTCGAGCACCTCTCGAAGGGCGGCCTCGCCTCCGGCCCGGTCAGCTTCATGCGCGGCGCCGATGCCTGGGCGGGCACGATCAAGTCCGGCGGCAAGACCCGGCGCGCGGCGAAGATGGTCGTCCTCAACGTCGACCACCCGGACATCGAGCACTTCATCTGGTGCAAGGCCAAAGAGGAGGACAAGGCCGCGGCCCTGCGCGACGCGGGCTTCGACATGTCGATCGACGGTGAGGGCTTCACCTCGATCCAGTACCAGAACGCCAACAACTCGGTGCGCGTCACCGATGACTTCATGGAGGCGGTCGCCGCCGGCGACGACTGGAACCTGACCGCCCGCAGCGACGGCTCCACGACCAAAACCCTTCCCGCCCGCGACCTGATGAATCAGATCGCCGAGGCGGCCTGGCGCTGCGCCGATCCGGGCGTCCAGTACGACACCACGATCAACCGCTGGCACACCAGCCCCGAGTCGGGTCGGATCAACGCCTCGAACCCGTGCAGCGAGTACATGCACGTCGACAACTCGGCCTGCAACCTGGCGTCGCTGAACCTGATGAAATTCCGCCTCCCCGACGGCAGCTTCAACGTCGACGAGTTCGAGCACGCGGTCGACATCGTCTTCCTCGCGCAGGAGATCATCGTCGGCCCGTCGAGCTACCCGACCGAGGAGATCGGCGCCAACGCTCGCGCCTTCCGTCAGCTCGGGCTCGGTTTCGCCAACCTCGGCGCGCTGCTGATGGCCGACGGCATGCCCTACGACTCCACCGAGGGTCGCAACGTCGCCGCCGCGATCACCTCGCTGATGACCGGTCGCGCCTACCGCCAGTCGGCGCTGATCGCTGAGTCGGCCACCGGTCCCTACGACGAATACGAGAAAAACCGCGATGCCCACAACGGCGTCATGCGGATGCACCGCGACGCGTCCTACGAGGTCGACGGCACCGGCATCAAGGGCGACCTGCTCGCCGCCTCGCAGCGCTCCTGGGACGAAGCGGTCGAGCTCGGCGAGGAGCACGGCTACCGCAACGCCCAGGCGACGGTGTTCGCGCCGACCGGGACGATCAGCTTCCTGATGGACTGCGACACGACCGGGATCGAGCCCGACTTCTCCCTGGTCAAGTTCAAGGAGCTGGTCGGCGGCGGCTCGATGACGATCGTCAACCGCTCGGTGCCGCTGGCGCTGAAGACGCTCGGCTACTCACCGAGCGAGATCGACCAGATCAACGCGTACATCGCCGAGAAGAACACGATCGTCGGCGCGCCGGGCCTCAAGGACGAACACCTCCCGGTGTTCGACGTGGCGGTCGGCGAGCGGGCGATCTCCTACACCGGCCACATCGACATGATGGCCGCGACCCAGCCGTTCCTCTCGGGAGCTATCTCGAAGACGGTCAACCTGCCGGAGACGGCGACCGTCGCCGACATCGCCGACGCCTACACGCGCGGTTGGCAGGGCGGCCTCAAGGCGCTCGCGATCTACCGTGACGGCTCGAAGACGGCACAGGCGCTGCGCACCGACGCGCAGAAGGACAAGGCCGCCGACGTCGACGCCGATGTCGTGATGGCCGAGCCGGTCCGCAAGCGGATGCCGCAGGAGCGGGAATCGCTCACCCACAAGTTCAACATCGCCGGGCACGAGGGCTACATCACCGCCGGCAAGTACACCGACGGGACGGTCGGAGAGATCTTCCTCACCGACATCGGCAAGGAGGGCTCGACGATGCGCGGGCTGCTCAATGCCTTCGCCACCGCGATCTCCCTCGGCCTGCAGTACGGCGTGCCGCTCGAAGACTTCGTGCGGAAGTTCAGCTACATGCGCTTCGACCCGGAGGGCATGACGCAGAACCCGGAGATCCCGTTCGCCAAATCGATGCCCGACTACATCATGCGCTGGCTCGCGAGCCGCTTCATCGACGACGTCGAAACGCTGGAGGAACTGGGGATCATGACCCAGGACGTCCGCAACAAGAAGGAAGCGGAGACCTCGCAGCTCGGCCTCGGCATCTCGACCGACACCGCGGGCCCGGCCAACGGCCACACCGGCGGCAACGGCAACGGCGGCGCGAAGCCCGCGGCCTCGGCGTTCACCGACACTCCCCCGGTCCGCCCGGCACGGATGCAGGGCACGGAGCTCGGCCCGGCGTGCGACCAGTGCGGCGGCATGATGCAGCGGACCGGCAGTTGCTACACGTGCTCCAGCTGCGGCAACAACACCGGTTGCGGTTGAGTTCCTAGGACACGGCGCGCTGCCGCACCCGCGGCTGCGCGCCGTGCCTCGAGGCGGTCTTTTAGAGCTTGACGCCGCGGGCGTTGAGGTACTCGTGGACCTCTGACGGGACCTCTTTGCCGAAGGCCATGCGGACGCCCTCGCGGAGGACGTGCTCGAGCTCGTGGTCCTCGTTGCGGTCGCGTGGGTTCATACCGATCCAGGCGGCGGCCGCGGCGGTGGCGCGGACGGCTCCGTCGTCGCCTTCGGGGTCGATACCTTCGGCGGTCGCGATCAGCGTCCCGGCGAGGTCCTCGACCGCGGTGACCGGACGGTCGTCGTCCTCATAGATCTCATACAGCGCGGTGATCGCGCCGTCGGCATCGCCGGGATCGACGATCGCGGCGGCGTCGCGGACGGCTTCGGAGACGGTCGGGGTGCGGTGGTGATCTTTCTGCGGCATGGGCGCAGAGTACCGCCGCCGGGCTAGGTGAGCACGACCTCGGCGTTGTGCCGGGGGGTCTCGGTGATGGCGCGGCGGAAGGGGCGCTCGGGAGCGGGATCGGTGGGGCGGATGGAACGCCGCGCGACCAGCTCGCGCAGCACGATCGCCATCTCCTGCTGGGCGAAGGCCGCGCCGATGCAGCGCCGCACGCCACCTCCGAACGGGATCCAGGTGTACGTGCCGGGCGGCGTCTCCAGAAACCGCTCCGGGCGGAAGGCGTCGGGCTCGGGGTAGATCGTCGGGTCGCGGTGCACGAGGTGGATCGACGGGACCACGTTCATCCCGGCCGGAAGGTCGTAGCCGCCGAGCGAGATCGCCTCGGTGAGACGGCGGATGACGATCACGATCACCGGGCGCAGCCGCAGGGTCTCCTGGATCGTCGCGGTCAGATAGGCCTCCTCGCCGGCCTCGACCTCTTCGCGCAGCCGCGCCAGCTTGTCGGGATGGCGGATCAACCGCTCGACCGCCCAGGAGAGCGCCGTCGCCGTCGTCTCGTGGCCGGCGACCAGCAGGGTGAGGAGCTCGTCGTGGATCTCGGCGTCGCTCATCGGCGTGCCGTCCTCGTGGCGGGCGCCGACCATCAGCGAGAGGATGTCGTCGCGCTCGGCGAGGTCGTCGACGGCGCGGCGGTCCCTGATCTCGCCGACGATCAGCTCGCGGACTCGATCGACCCGGCGGCGAAACGGCGGGTAGGAGCGCAGGCGGTCGGGCCCGAGGGTCAGGATCGGCAGGAGCATCCGCGGGTTGGTGAGCATGTCAAGGAAGTCGCGCAGCGCCGTGCGCAGTTCGTCCAGGCGCGCCCCCCCGTGCACCCCGAAGACGGTCTCGATGATGATCTCGAGCGTCATCGCCTGCATCCGTGGTCGGAGCCGGTAGGGGACGCCGGTCGGCCAGCTTTCGACCTCCCGCGCGGCGATCTCGCGCATCGTCGCCTCATAGCCCTCCATTCGCTTGCCGTGCAGCGGCGGCAGGAGCAGCTTGCGTTGGCTCATGTGGGGAGCCTCGTCGAGGGTCAGCATCGAGTGCTCGCCGAGCAGCGGCCGCAGGATGTCGTTGCCCTCGCCGGCGTGGAAGACCTTCGGGTCCCCGGTGAAGACCTGCTTGATCAGGTCGGGGTCGGCGACGACCGTCCACTGCCCTTCGTAGGCGATGTCGAGCGTGAACATCGGTCCGAACCGACGGCGGCTCTGGGTCAGGAGCCACTGCGCCTGCCGCGTCCAGATCGCGGTCTGGATCGGGCGGGGCATACGCGGACGGGGCGGGGCCCCCGCTTGGCCGGACATCCATCGACCATACGCCCGGCTCGCTCCGAGGCGGTGTGACATACATCGCACAAATCGGTGTCACGTCGACTAGCCTCCCGCCGATGGGAGAGTTGCCGCGACTACCGGTGCCGTTCGAGCACCGAGTCCTCAGATGGGCCTGCGGCCTCTCGCCGCGCTCGAGCCGCCTCCTCTTCGGCAAGCCGCCGACGATCGACGGCCAGACCCTCTCCCACGAGACCCAGGCACTGCTGACGCTGGCGCGCTGGTCCGGCAGCAACGGCTTCTTCGCCGGGCGCAGCGTCGAGGAGGCCCGCGCCGCCTCGGCCTACGAGGCACGGGTCAGCGAACGCCAGCGGCCGATCCGCATGGCCGAGGTGCGCGGGATCGAGATGCCCGGCCCGAACGGCCCGATCCCCGCCCGTCTCTACGTCCCGCCGTCACCCGCGCCCGACGCGCCGGCGCCGCTCCTCGTCTACTACCACGGAGGCGGCTGGGTGATCGGCGACCTCGACATGTACGACGACCTCTCGCGATTGATCGCGGCAGCGGCAGGGTGCATGGTGCTCTCGGTCGATTACCGCCTGGCGCCGGAGCACCCCTTCCCGCAGCCGCTCGAAGACGGCATCGCCGCGTTCGAGTGGGCGGCGGCGAACGCCGACTCCCTCGGTGCCGACCCGAAGCGCATCGGCGTCGGCGGCGATTCCGCCGGCGGCAACATAGCGGCGGTGGTCTCCCGGACCGCGGTCGAAGGCGGCGGCGCCCGGCCCGCGATGCAGCTCCTCTTCTACCCGGTCACCGACTCCGCCGAGGACACCCGCTCGCGCAAGCTCTTCTCCGACGGCTTCATCCTCACCAAGGCCGACATGGACAAGTTCGAGCAGGCCTACGTGCCCCCCGAGGCCGACATCACCGACCAACGCATCTCGATCCTCCAGTGCCCGGACCTGAACGGCCTCCCTCCCGCCTACGTCGCCACCGCCGGCTTCGACCCCCTGCGCGACGAGGGCGAGGCCTACGCCCTGCGGATGCGCGATTGCGGCGTCCGCGTCGCCCTGCGCCGCCACTCCGGCCTGATCCACACCTTCGTCAACCAGACCGCCGTGAACCGCGCCGCCCTCGGCGCCGTGCTCGAGGCCTGCGGTGCCCTCCGCCTCGGCCTGGCGCCCGATTCACTCGCGGCGACGTAGGGGCGGGGTTCCGCCGAGCTTCGTGGGTTTGGAAGCCGGCGCCCCGGAGCCCACAGGACGCAAGGCGTTGCGGCGAGCACGGCCGTGGGATCGGCGGTGGAAGTCCCGGCGTGCGCCCTAACCGCTGTCCCACGAGAACGTGACGAGACTCGCAAGTCGTGACCGAGAGCGTGGGAAGTCCACACCTCCGTGCGCGTTGGACAACACCGACTTACGCCCGCGCCTGTGCCGGCAATCACACGGACCCCTCACGTCCTGCAGCTAGGACTGCCGGGGCGGCCGACACAACGCCGCCCCCCTCAGCCCGCCCCGAGCCCTCCGCCCGCAGCGCGAGCTGCAGCTCGAACCGCGCGTCGGGTTCGTCCAGCTGCTCCCCGAGTAGCTCGCGCAGGCGGGCGATGCGGTAGCGGGCGGTCTGGGGGTGGACATGCATCTCGGCGGACATCGCCACCGCGTTGCCGTCGTGACGCAGGTGCGCGAGGGCCGTTTCGCGCATGCGTGCGCGGGCCTTTGGGGTGAGGTCGACGAACGGGGCGAGGCGGCGGGCCGCGATACGGGCGGCGAGGTCGCGGGACTCGAACAGGAGGAGGTCCGCGAGGTGGTCGTCGACGCGAAGGGGCGCTGCGGGATCGGCCCCGGTCCGAACTTCTTCGGCGCTGACCGCACCCGCGGCCTCGGCACGCAGTAGCGACAACGCGAGGCCCCAGGACTCTCCCGCTGCCGCCGGTGCGACGGTCGGGCCGAGGGCGAGGCGGGCCTCGGTGGCGGCTCGGCCCAACGCGTCGGCCCGGCCGGGACCCTCGGGGTCGGAGAGCAGCACGCAGCCCTCGCCCTCGACCACGGTGGTCAGCGCCTCCGGCGGCAGCCGGCGGGCGACGCGGGCAAGCGCCTCCTCGGGGCAGGCGAGCGCGGCCAGGCCGGCCGGCACTTTCCACGCCGCGGCGCGGGCGGCCGCGGTCAGGTCGGCGGCGTCGGCAGGCGGGTCAGTCAGCAGGAGGGCGACCAGCTCGCGGCGCCGGCGTCGGCGCACGTCCTCGACCTCGGCCTGCGCCGCGGCGTAGCCCTCGACCGAGTCGGCGGCGAGCTCGTCGATGTAGGCGAAGACGGCCTCGGCGAGCAGGGCGAGCGGCTCGGTCCCGACGTCGGCGCGGCGGCAGGCGTCGGCGAAGCGACGCCAGGCCACCCGCGCGCCGATCCGGTAGGCAGCCTGCAGCGAGTCCAAGGTGCGGCCCGCGTGCTGCTCGCCGCGACCGAGCGCGAGGTAGACCTCGCGGCCGGAGTCGCGCCCCGCGTCGGGGTCGCGGATCAGCGCGACGAACTGGGCCAGGGCCTCCCCCACCCCGCGCCGGATCCCGCGCCCGAAGCGGCCCTCCAGGCGGCGCGAGTACTCCGGGATCTCGCGGGCGATCGACTCGAGGATCTCGGCGCTGATCGGCTCGACCTCGCCTTCGATCAGGTCGGCGACCCCCGACGGCAGGTCGCGCCACGGTTCATCGTCGAGTGCGAGGCGAGTATTTGGCATATGCCTTACAAATTCTAGGGCATCGAACTTGGTTCAGGCGCTAATACATATCTCCCAGGTAGGCGTAACTTGGTCTGCGATGGCTGAAATGACGAAATTCGAGAAGATCGCAAACCTCGGCGGGGTCGTGGTGCCGTTCATCGGCACGATCGTCGCGATCATCCTGCTCCCCAGCGCCCTTGTCAGTCCCGGCATCCTGGCGATCGCGGCCTTCATGTACCTGATCACCGCGATCGGGATCACGGTCGGCTACCACCGGCTGCTGACCCATCGCTCCTTCCAGACCCCAAAGTGGCTCGAATACACCTTCGCCGTGCTCGGCACGATGGCCGTCCAGGGCCCGGTCCTCTCCTGGGTCGCCGATCACCGTAAGCATCACGCCCACACCGACAAGGAGGGCGACCCACACAGCCCGCACGTCGGCCACGGCGAGGGGTTGCGCGGTTTCTGGCACGCCCACACCGGCTGGCTGATGGAGACGCAGGGTCGCGCCGACTGGAAGAAATATGCCCGCGATCTCTACGAGGACGACGGCATGCGATTCATCTCACGGCACTTCGTCGCGCTGATCATGATCAGCCTGTTGCTCCCGGCAGCACTCGGATACGCGATCACCGGTACCTGGGTGGGCGCGCTCGCCGGCTACCTATGGGGCGGCCTGGTGAGGGTGTTCTTCGTTCACCACATCACCTGGAGCGTCAACTCGGTGTGTCACTTCCTCGGCAAGCGGCGCTTCGACACCGACGATCACTCCACCAACGTCTTCTGGCTCTCCCTCCCCTCCCTCGGCGAGTCCTGGCACCACAACCACCACGCCTTCCCGCGCTCGGCCGAACACGGCCTGAAAAAATGGGAGCTCGATCCCTCGGCGGTCATCATCGCCGGGCTGGAGAAGGTGGGACTGGCGCACAACGTCATCCGCATCTCCCCCGAGCGCCAGGCCGAACTCACCCGCTGATCACACGGGCGTTCACCTGACTGCGTGACACCGTCACGCAGTCAATTGCTTTATTGCATTGGCTTAATCGGTTGCACAGTGTGAGGGTGCGTGTGGCACACTCGGACCTCTGTAACTGAACCCAGTTTGGATGAAAGGGACCTGATGCCAAGCACCACCAACGCCCTCGACGAGGCACGCGAGCTGATCGAGCGGCGCCTTGCCGATGTCCACGACGAGGCCCGCAAACTTGAGCGCGCCCTCGCGGAGCTCGGCGGGAAAGCAAAACGGTCCCCTGGCCGTCCGCGTGGCAGCGCCTCCAAAGCGAGCACCAAAGCTTCGTCTGGCTCCACCGGCTCCACCAGCTCGACCGGCGCGCCGAAAAAACGTCGTCGTCGCCGTGGTGGCACCCGCGCCGATCAGGCCGTCGAGCTGATCACCTCGCAGCCTGGCATCAGTGCTTCGGACGTCGCCAAGACGATGAAAATCAAACCGAACTACCTGTACCGGGTGCTCGGCGATCTGGAGAAAGACGGCCGGGTCAAAAAGGACGGCCGGAACTACTACCCGGCGGGCTGACCGCCCGCCGGGTACGGCAACCTCGGCCTAGAGCAGGCCGAGGTTGCTGACCGCGTCGCGCTCCTCCTGGAGCTCGAAGACGCTCTTCTCGATCCGCTCGCGCGAGAAGTCCGGGACCTCGAGGCCCTGGACGATCGACCACTCGCCGCCGCTGCACTGGCACGGCATGCCGCAGATGATGCCCTCGCCGACGCCGTAGGAACCGTCGGTCGGGACCGCCATCGACACCCAGTCGCCGTCCGGCGTGCCGAGCACCCAGTCGTGGACGTGGTCGATCGCGGCGTTGGCCGCCGAGGCGGCACTGGAGGCACCGCGCGCGTCGATGATCTCGGCGCCGCGTTTGCCGACCCGCGGGATGTACTCGTCGGCGATCCAGGCTTCGTCGTCGACCTGGTCCCAGGCGCTCTGGCCATCGACCTTGGCATTCACCAGGTCCGGGTACTGGCTCGGGGAGTGGTTGCCCCAGGCGGTCATGTTCGTCACCGAGCTGACCGGCTTGCCGAGCTTGTTGGCAACCTGGATCTTCGCCCGGTTGTGGTCGAGCCGCATCATCGCGGTGAAGCGCTCCTTCGGCACGTCCGGGGCATTCGACATCGCGATCAGGGCGTTGGTGTTGGCCGGGTTGCCGACCACCAGGACCTTGACGTCGTCGGCGGCGCCGGCGTTGATCGCTTCGCCCTGCGGCTTGAAGATGCCGCCGTTGGCCTCCAGCAGATCGGCGCGCTCCATGCCCGGGCCGCGCGGCCGCGCGCCGACGAGCAGGGCGATGTTGGTGCCCTCGAAAGCCTGCTTGGGATCGTCGTGGATGTCGATCCGGCTCAGCAGGGGGAAGGCGCAGTCGTCGAGCTCCATCGCGGTGCCCTCGGCGGCTTTTACTGCCTGCGGGATCTCCAGCAGGCTCAACTCGACGGGGGTGTCGGGGCCGAGCATCTGGCCGCTGGCGATGCGGAACAGGAGGGCGTAGCCGATCTGCCCGGCGGCGCCCGTAACGGTGACCTTCACGGGGGTGCTCACGTATTTCTCCTCAGGGTCGGGATTGATGGCGACGCGGGAGCTAGTTCGCTCCACCCATCGCCCGCTGCAGGTTGTCGTCGATCGACGCCAGGAACTCCTGCGTGGTCTGGTACCCCTGGTCGCCGCCGACGAGCAGCGCCAGGTCTTTGGTCATCTTGCCTTCTTCGACGGTCTCGATGCAGACGCGCTCGAGGGTCTTGGCGAAGTCCGATACCTCCGGCGTGCCGTCCATCCGGCCGCGGGCCTCGAGGCCGCGCGTCCAGGCGAAGATCGAGGCGATCGGGTTGGTCGAAGTCGGGTTGCCCTTCTGGTGCTCGCGGTAGTGACGGGTGACAGTGCCGTGCGCGGCCTCCGCCTCGACCGTCTTGCCGTCGGCGGTCATCAACACGCTGGTCATCAGGCCGAGTGACCCGAACCCCTGCGCGACGGTGTCGGACTGCACGTCGCCGTCGTAGTTTTTGCAGGCCCACACGTAACCGCCTTCCCACTTCATCGCGGCGGCGACCATGTCGTCGATCAAGCGGTGTTCGTAGGTGATCCCGGCGGCCTCGAAGTCAGCCTTGAACTCGGCGTCGTAGACCTCGGCGAAGAGGTCTTTGAAGCGACCGTCATAGCGCTTGAGGATCGTGTTCTTGGTCGACATGTACACCGGGTAGCCGCGGTTCAGTCCGTAGCGCATCGAGGCGCGGGCGAAGTCACGGATCGAATCGTCGAGGTTGTACATCGACATCGCGATGCCGCCGCCGGGGAAGTCGTAGACGTCGAGCTCGACCGGGTCGGAGCCGTCCTCGGGCGTGTAGGTCATGGTCAGCGTGCCCTCGCCGGGGACCACCAGGTCGGTGGCGCGGTACTGGTCGCCGAAGGCGTGGCGGCCGATCACGATCGGCTTCGTCCATCCCGGCACCAGGCGCGGCACGTTGGAGATCACGATCGGCTCGCGGAAGATGACGCCGCCGAGGATGTTGCGGATCGTCCCGTTCGGCGAGCGGTACATCTCATTCAGGCCGAACTCCTCGACCCTCGCCTCGTCGGGCGTGATCGTCGCGCACTTGACGCCGACCCCGTACTCCTTGATCGCGTTCGCCGAATCGACCGTGATCT
Source organism: Solirubrobacterales bacterium (assembly GCA_965200635.1). Taxonomy (GTDB): domain Bacteria; phylum Actinomycetota; class Thermoleophilia; order Solirubrobacterales; family 70-9; genus VAYN01. Next base: position 628,713 of record OZ241364.1, read on the forward strand.
GGTCATTGGTGGCGTCGCGGCTCTCGATCCCGAGGTCAAAGTACTTCAGGTCGACATCGAGGTAGGGAAGGATGAGCTGCTCTTTGATGAACGACCAGATGATGCGGGTCATCTCATCGCCGTCGAGCTCGACGACAGGGTTCACAACCTTGATCTTCGGCATCGGCCGGCGATGCTATCTAGCGCGGAGCCTCGCCGCTCTACGCCAGGCAGCGCGGACGGGCCGGCCGGCGAGCCGGCACAATCGTTCCCTATGGCAACCAGGGAGCGCCACACGTTCGGGAACCACACCGTCGCCAACCAGCCGCCCCCACTGGCGGACTACAACCTGTTCGAAGCCGACACCGTGTTGGTCGAGGCGGTCGACCGCGAGGGGGCCGACTGGGCGAAGGAGCGGATCGCCGCGGTCGGCGAGTTCGCGGGCTCGGCCGAGGCGCAGGAGCTGGGGCGCCTCGCCAACGACAACGGCCCGAAGCTGAAGACCCATGATCGTTACGGCAACCGCGTCGACGAGGTCGAGTTCCATCCGGCCTGGCACGACCTGCTGGGCACGGCGGTCGAACACGAACTGCACAGTGCGCCGTGGAAGGACCCACGGCCCGGCGCCCACGTTGCCCGCGGCGCCGCCTTCATGTGCTTCTCCCAGGCCGAGGCCGGGGTCGGCTGCCCGATCTCGATGACCTACTCGGTGATCCCGGCGCTGCGCGCCCAGCCGGAGCTCGCCGAGCGGTGGGAGCCGCACATCCTCAGCGACACCTATGACCGGCGGAACGCCCCGGCGCCCGACAAGCGCGGCGCCCTCACCGGGATGGGGATGACCGAGAAGCAGGGCGGGACCGACGTGCGCGCCAACACGACCCTCGCCCGCCCGGTGAACGGCGGCGGCCCCGGCGCCGAGTACGAGCTGACCGGCCACAAGTGGTTCATGTCGGCGCCGATGTGCGACGCCTTCCTCGTCCTCGCCCAGGCCGAGGGCGGCCTCTCCTGCTTCCTCTTTCCCCGCTGGACGCCGGACGGCGAGCGCAACCGCTTCCGCCTGCAGCGCCTCAAGGAGAAGCTCGGCAACAAGTCGAATGCCTCCTCGGAGGTTGAGTTCGACGCCGCCTCGGCCTGGCTGGTCGGCGAGGAGGGCGCGGGCGTGCCGACGATCATCGAGATGGTCAACCACACCCGCCTGGATTGTGTCCTCGGCTCGACCGTCGGCATGCGCCATGGTGTCGCCCAGGCGATTCACCATGCCTCCAACCGCTCCGTCTTCGGCACCGTCCTGGTCGAGCAGCCCTTGATGCGATGCGTCCTCGCCGACCTCGCGGTCGAGTCGGAGGCGGCGACGATCGCCGCGATGCGCCTGGCCCGCGCCTACGACGAGGCGATCGCCGGCGACGCGGAGGCGCAGAGCCTCAAGCGCGTCGCCAACGCGGTGCTCAAGTACTGGATCACCAAGCGCGCTCCCGCCCACGCCGGCGAGTGCCTCGAGTGCCTCGGGGGCAACGGCTACGTCGAGGAGTCCGGCATGCCCCGCCTTTTCCGCGAGAGCCCCCTCAACTCGATCTGGGAGGGCAGCGGCAACGTCCAGTGCCTCGACGTCCTCCGCGCGATGGTCAAGTCCCCGGCCTCGGTCGACTCCTTCTTCGCCGAGATCGCCGACGGCGCCGCCGCCGAGCCCCGCCTCGCCGCCTTCGCCTCCACCCTCCGCGACGAACTCCCCGGCGACATCACGACGATCGAGACCCGCGCCCGCCGCATCGTCGAACGCATGGCCTTGGCCCTCCAGGCGTCGCTGTTGGTCCGCTACGGCGACGAAGCGGTGGCCGACGCGTTTTGCGCGAGCCGATTGGACGGGGACTGGGGACGAGCGTTCGGCACGCTGCCGGCGGGGCTGGATTACGGGCGAATCATCGATCGGCACCGCGCGGAGGTCTGAGGGGTTGGGGTATTGAGCGGCCGTTGTCCCGGCCACTCCCGCAGTCCTTGTGGCGGCCTGGACGTCTCATGGCGGTCCTGGCTGGCTGTGACCGCCATGAGACGCCCAGGACGTGAGGGAGTTGAGGGTTTCGCCACAGGTTCCGGAGGAGATCGGACTTACGTCGGAGGTCGGTGCGGGAGATGGCACACCTGCCTGAGTTCCGCGACGGAGATGCCGGGAACGTCACCCTCCCGCGCATCTTCGGTCTGTCTTCGGGCCTTGAGAAGGGGCCCGAAAGCGCGATGGGTGAGTTGACCGTGCCATAGCACGGTCAACTCACGCAGCGGCGTCGTGCGTGTTGTCCAACACGCACGGAAGCGTGGACTTCCCACGCTCTCCGTCACGTGACGCGCCCGCTGCGCACGCCGGGACTTCCCCCGGCACTCCCCACATCCCCCGGCCGTCTCGGCCACGGCCACAGCCAGCCAGGGCCGTGGCCGAGACGGCCGTGCTCGCCGACCCGCCTTGCGTCCCTTGCCCCGTCCCTCGGCCCAGCCTCAGACAGCCCGACCCTGCGCGTTCTGAAGCGCCCGCCCGACCTGCTCCACCGTGATCACGCCTGAGAGCCGTCCGTCGGAGTCGACTGCCATCAACGCGCCGAGCCTCCGGAGGTTCTGGTTGGAGAGCAGGGAGGTGATCGGGGTGTCGTCGCGGATGAAGAGGCCGCGGTCGGCGTCGACGATCTCGGAGACGGTGGAGCCGGCGCGGGAGATCTCAGGGACCTCGTCGGCGGCGTCGCGGTTGAGGAGGCCGAGGAAGCGGTGGGCGGCGTCGACCACGGGGAACCAGGGCCAGCGGTAGCGGAGGAAGTACTCGTCGAGGGCCTGCTCGATCGAGATCTCGCCGGGGATCGTGACCGGTTCGCGGTCCATCACGTCGGCGACCGAGATGGTGCCGATCTTGCGGTTCATCCGGGTCTGCATCGAGGCGCTTTTGGCGGCGCCGTTGATCATCAGGCCGACGAAGGCGAGCCAGATGCCGCCGACGGTGCCGAGGAACTCCCCGGTCAGCGCCATGTAGATGCCGCCGACGATGAAGACGTAGCCGAAGATGCGGCCGAGGTCGGCGGCAAACTTGGTCGCCGAGTTGCGATCCCCCGTCACCTTCCAGGCGATCGCGCGGGCGACGCGGCCGCCGTCCATCGGGAACGCCGGCAGCAGGTTGAAGACGAGCAGCAGCAGGTTGATCGAGGCGAGCCAGGCCATCACCGCCAGCACGCCGGAGGCGCCGGAGGTGGTTTCGATCAGCGCCGCGTGGCTGAACTCGTGCCAGCCGCCGGCGGCGATGCCGCCGACCATCAGGACGACGAAGATCAGCGCCGTCACCGCCGGCCCGGCCAGGGCGACGCGCGCTTCGACCCCGGCCGAGTCGGCTTCACGGTCCATCCGCGCCATGCCGCCGAAGATCCAGAGCTGGATCGAGCTGATGCCGATCCCGTTGCGGGTGGCGGCCACGGCGTGGCCGAGCTCGTGCAGGAGGATCGAGCCGAAGAAGCCGATCGCACTGGCGACGGCGAAGACGAACGGGGTGATCGAGCTCGCCGATGGGCCCAACAGTTCGTCGTAGAAGTTGGACATCCAGAAGATGACCAGGAACAGGATGATGAACCAGGACCAGTCGACGGAGATCCGGATCCCACGGACGTGGAAGAGGGTTATGGAGCCGCCGCCGAACACGAAGTCCATGGTAAGGGGGTAGCGTGGCCGGCCGGATGGCCAGTCACAGAGTTGGCACACCTTCTTCGGAGAGCGTCGGCGAGCCCGACCAGGCCTGGCTGCGCGAACGGCTGGAGGAACTGGAGCGCATCTACCGCCCCTCGGCCTCCGCCGGGGAGCGGCGTGCCGCCGAGTGGGTCGTCGACCAGCTGCGCGCGCTCGGCGCCGAGGCGCGGATCGAGGCGGCCGACGCCCACGGCACCTACTGGTGGCCGCTCGGGATCGGGACGGCGCTCGGGGCGCTCGGCGGACTCGCGGCGCTGGGCGGCAGGCGCGGACTCGGCGCGGCCCTCGGTGCCCTCGGCGCGGCGGGCATCGCCTCCGACTTCCCGCCCCACCAGCGTCGCCTGCGCGCGGCGCTCCCCAAGCGCACCACCTACAACGTCGTCTGCGAGATCGGCGACCCCGACGCGGAGCGGACGATCGTGATCTCGGCCCACCACGACTCCGCCCACTCGGGCATCGTCTTCCACCCGGCGATCCCGAAAGTCGCCGACCGCCTCGGGCTGCTCGAGGACGTCGAGACCAGCCCGGCGCTGATGGCCCCGGTGATCGGCGGCCCGCTGCTGGTGGCGCTCGGCGCGCTCACGAACCTCAAGCCGCTGACCAGGCTCGGCACGGTGCTGGGCGCCGGCGCGACGGCGGCGATGGCCGAGATCGGCTCCCGCAAGGTCGTCCCCGGCGCCAACGACAACGGCACCGCGGTCATCTCCCTGCTCGCCCTCGCCAAACGCCTCGCCGACAACCCCGCCCCCGGGATCCGCGTGGTCCTCCTCTCGGCCGGCGCCGAGGAGTCCTTCAGCGAGGGCATGAAGGCCTTCGGCGAGCGCCACTTCGCCGAGCTTCCCAAGGACTCGACCTTCTTCCTCGTGCTCGAGTCGACCGGGTCCCCGCACCTGCTGGTCCTGCGCGGCGAGGGCTTCCTGAAGATGTACGACTACCCCGCGAAGGCGCTGGAGCTGCTCGACTCGACCGCCGAGGAGCTCGGGATCTGGCTCTATCCCAACCTGCGACTGCACAACGGGACCGACGGCCTCGAGGCGCTCGTGGCCGGTTATGAAACGGCGGTGATCGCGGGTTGCGACGACCTCAAGCAGCCGTCGAATTACCACTGGCCGAACGACCTCGCGGAGAACGTCGATTTCGGTTCGGTCGCCAACGGAATCAAGCTCGCGGAGGCGGTTGTCAGGCGACTTTGTGCTGTGTGATGCATTAAGCGAATCCCGACTCCCTGGTCGGATTTGCGCTCTATAAAGTCCGCCTCGTGCCATCCCACGACGTACTAGTCATAGGGGCCGGACTCGCCGGCCAGCGGGCCGCCCTCGCCGCCGCGGAACAGGGCGTTTCGGTCGGGATCGTCTCCAAGGTCCACCCGGTCCGCTCCCATTCAAATGCTGCCCAGGGCGGGATCAACGCCGCTCTGAACCCGGACGACTCCTGGGAGTCGCACGCGTTCGACACCGTGAAGGGGTCCGACTACCTGGGTGACCAGGACGCGATCGAAATCATGGCCCGCGAGGCGCCGGAGGAAATCCTCCACATGGAGCACCTCGGCGTCACCTTCCACCGCAACGAGGAAGGCAAACTCGGGACCCGCGCCTTCGGCGGCGCCTCCGCCGCCCGCACCTACTACGTCGCCGACATCACCGGCCAGGCGATCATGCACGTGCTCTACGAGCAGCTGATGAAATATTCGGAGCAGATCACCCGCTACGAGGAGTGGTTCTCCTCCTCCCTGGCGATCGACGAGAAGGGCGAGTGCTGCGGCGTCGTCACCCGCAACGTCGCCGACGGCTCGATGGAACTCTTCGAGGCCAAATCGGTGATCCTCGCCACCGGCGGCTCCGGCCAGATCTGGAAGCCGACCACCAACGCCCTGATCTGCAACGGCGACGGCATCGCGATGGCCTACCGCGTCGGCGCCAAGCTGATGGACATGGAGATGATCCAGTACCACCCGACCACGCTGGCGGGCAAGGGGTTCCTGATCACCGAGGGCGCTCGCGGCGAGGGTGCCCTGCTCCTCAACAAGAACGGCGAACGCTTCATGGAGAAGTACGCGCCGAACAAAATGGAGCTCGCCTCGCGCGACGTCGTCTCCCGCGCCGAGCAGACCGAGATCAACGAGGGCCGCGGCTTCCCCGACGGAACCGTCGCGCTCGACATCACGGTCGTCCCGAAAAAGCGGATCCACGAGGCACTGCGGGAGATCGTCCTGGTCGGCCGCGACTTCGCCGGCGTCGACATCACGCGCGAACCGATCCACATCAAGCCGGGCAACCACTACACGATGGGCGGCGTCAAGACCGACGTCGAGGGACGCACCGACATCCCCGGCCTCTACGCCGCGGGCGAGGTCGCCTGCGTCTCCGTCCACGGCGGCAACCGGCTCGGCGCCAACTCGCTGCTCGACACGCTGATCTTCGGCAAGCACTCCGGCCGCGATGCCGCGGCGCGGGCGCTACGGACCGACTGGTCGAAACCGTCGGGCAAGGTGCTCGAGGACGAGCAGGCGATGATCGACGACATCAACGGCCGCGAGAAGGGCTCCGGCCGCCGCGTCTCCGAGATCAAGCTGGAGCTCGGCCAGACGATGGACGCCAAAGTCGCCGTGTTCCGCGACGAGGCCGGGATCGCCGAAGCGCTGGAGACGGTCCTCCGCCTCAAGGAGGAGGCGAAGACCGCCTACATCGACGACCACGGCAGCATCTTCAACCAGGACCTGCTGGGGGCGATCGAGTTGGGGTACATGCTCGACGTGGCCGAGTGCTCATGCATCGGGGCGCTGGAGCGCAAGGAGAGTCGCGGCGCCCAGTACCGCACCGACTTCCCCGAGCGCAACGACGAGGAGTGGCTCAAACACATCAACCTCGAAAAGACTGACGATGGCCCGGAGATCTCCTACTCCGAGGTGACCATCACCCAGTGGCAACCGGAAGCGAGGACGTACTGATGGCCGAGTACACGATCAAAGTTCGGCGCTATCAGCCGGAGAGCGGCGAGCCCGCGTACTGGGAGGAGTTCGACGTCGACCTCGATCCCTCCCTGTCGGTGCTCGACGGCCTGCTGCAGGCCAAGGACCGCGAGGACGGCTCGCTGGCCGTGCGCTGCTCCTGCCGGGCGGCGATCTGCGGCTCCTGCGGGATGAAGGTGAACGGGCAGTCGACGCTGGGCTGCAAGACGCAGATCGGCGAGGCGCAGGAGCAGGCCGACAAGATGGCGACGGCGACGGGTGTGGGCGCCGACGTGGCGTCGAGCCCGATCCGCGGCGTCGGTGGCGGCGAAGCCTCCGGCGTGCCGATCGTGATCGAGCCGATGGGCAACATGCCGGTGATCAAGGACCTGGTGACCGACATGGAGTCGACCCACTGGGCCAAGATCCGCCGCGTCACCCCCTGGCTCCTCCCCCATGGCGAGGCGCCGGAGCGCGAGTACATCGTCGAGCCGGAGTCCATGATCGACATCACCCAGTCGATGGCCTGCATCCAGTGCGGTGCCTGCGTCTCCTCCTGCCTCTCGATGGAAGCCGATCCGCTGTTCATCGGCCCGGCGGCGCTGGCCAAGGCCTACCGCTTCGTCGGCGACCCGCGCGACGCGGAGACCTCGGAGCGGCTCACCGACCTCGCCAACGACCCGCACGGGATCTACGACTGCACGCACTGCTTCAGCTGCGTCGACGCCTGCCCGAAGGGCGTGGCGCCGATGGACCAGATCATGCGCCTGCGTCGCAAGGCCGGCGAGAACGGGATCGAGGACGTCAACTCCGGCCACTCGCACGAGATGGCCTTCGTCAACATCATCGAGAAGAAGGGCACCCTCGACGAGAGCCTCCTGCTGCAGGAGTCCTTCGCGCCGGGCGTCCTCGGCAAGCTGATGCCGACGAAACGGGCGATCAAAGAAATGATCGGCTCGCTGCCGACCGCGGTGCGCGGGATCAAAACGGGCAAGATGCGCTCGCTGCCGAAGCTCATCCCCGGCATCCACCACAAGCTCCCGGACGGTGCCCAGGACGACGTCAAGGCGATCTACAAGCACGCCGAGGAGCACAACGAGGAATTCAACCTGTACATCAAGGGCGAGGAGGGTGAGCTGGCCGACGAGCCGGACATCGAGAAGGGCGCCGAGCGCTCCACCTCGCCCGCCAATGCGGAGGCGAAATAGTGGCTGACCAGATCAAAGTCGCCTACTGGCCGGGCTGCGTGTCGCGCGGCTTCACTCCGGAGCTGCACGGCTCGATGGCGATCGTCGCCGACAAGCTGGGCATCGAGCTGGTCGAACTCGACCGCGCCAACTGCTCCGGCGCCGGCGTCATCGCCGAGCACAACCAGGAGCTCGCCGACACGCTGAACGCGCGCACCTTCGCGCTCGCCCAGCAGACCGGGCTCTCGATGATGAACATCTGCTCGACCTGCCAGGGAGCGCAGTCGGAGTGCCAGCAGCGCCTCGACGCCGACTCGGGCTACCGGGCACACATCAACGAGGTCCTCTCCGGCCAGGGCCTCTCCTACGAGCGCTCCGAGGACGGCAGCTGGAACAACAAAAACTTCCTCTGGCTGCTGGTCGAGGACTACGGCCTCGATCGCCTCGCCGCCCAAGTGAAGCGGCCGCTGTCGGGGCTGCGTGTCGGCCCGTTCTACGGCTGCTACATCGTGCGACCCAAGGAACGGCTCGGCTACAACAAGTTCCCGGACCGCGACATCTACCTGGAGAAGGTCATCGAGGCCCTCGGCGGCACGATCGTCGAGTACGACGGGGCGCGCAAATGCTGCGGCTTCCCGGTCATCACGATGAATCGGGAGACGTCCCTGACCCAGGCGGGCACCCATGTCGGCGACGCGATCGACGCGGGCGCCGACTGCCTCGTCACCCCCTGCCCGCTCTGCCACCTCAACCTGGACATGCAGCAGCCGGAGGCCGCCAAGGTCGTCAACCGCGACCTCGGCCTCGCCGTCCTGCATCTCCCCCAGCTCGTCGGTCTGGCCCTCGGCGCCACCCCGAAGGAACTGGGCATGAGCAAGCACATCGCCTCGACCAAATGGGTCGAGGAGCGCCTCACCGCGGTCCCCGCCTGAGCCTCGGCGACATCCGCGCGTCACCTCGAGGGCGGGCCGAAAGGCCCGCCCTTCGCGTTCATCACGTCAGCCGAACAGAACTTTGATCATCGCCGCCGCGAAGATGCCGGCCCAGATCGTCCGGTTGGTCGTATCGATCTTTGATTCGAGCCTGGTGAACCGCCCGTCGACCTTGTCTTCGAATCGCTCGAACCGGTCTTCGAAGCGACCGACTCGGCCGGATAGGTCATCGATTCGCTTGTCGGTCGAGCTCGTCTCCATCGTCCTTTCCTCCTCGATCACACTCACTGAGCGAGGGTAGGGTGAGCGCGCCCGGCTATGGGAAACGGAAGTGGAACCTTTTGGTTAAGGCTGATGGAGGCGCTCAACGCTGGTTCAGGAGCCAGCCGCGCTCGACCAGGAGCTCGGCTACCTGGACGGCGTTGGTGGCGGCGCCCTTGCGGAGGTTGTCGCCGGCGACCCAGAGGTTGAGCGTGCGCTCATGGCTCGGGTCGCGGCGGATGCGCCCGACGAGGACGTCGTCCTGGCCGGCGGCGTCGATCGCGAGGGGGTACTCGGCATCGGCGGGGTTGTCGATCACCTGGACGCCGGCCGATTCGGCGAGCAGGGCGCGGCAGTCCTCCGGCGAGAGGTCCTCGCGGGTCTGGACGTTGATCGACTCCGAGTGGCCGACGAAGACGGGGACGCGGGCGCAGGTCGCGGAGATCCCGACCTCGCCGCCGAAGCCGAGGATCTTGCGCGTCTCGGCCATCACCTTGCGCTCCTCGGTGGTGTAGTCGTCGCCGTCCTTGAAGCTCTCCACCTGCGGCAGCACGTTGAAGGCGATTTGGCGCGGGTAGACCGCCGGCGCGGGCATCTCCTCCTCGGCGAGGATCGCCTTCGCCTGCGCGCGGAGCTCTTCGATCGCCTTATGCCCGGTCCCCGAGACCGCCTGGTAGCTGGAGACGATCAGGCGCTCGAGACCCGCCTTGCGGTGGATCGGCGCCAGCGCCATCAGCGCCGTCATCGTCGTGCAGTTGGGGTTGGCGACGATGCCCGAGTGGTTCTCGGCCGCCTCGTCGTTGACGCCCGCGACGACCAGCGGCACGTCCTCGTGCATGCGCCAGTAGGAGGTGTTGTCGACGACGGTCGCGCCCGCCTCGACGAAGCGCGGCGACCACTCGGCGCTGACCGCGCCGCCCGGCGAGGACAGCACCACGTCGATGCCCTGGATCGTCTCGTCGTTCAGCGGCTGCACGGTCAGCGTGCCACCGCCCCACTCGAGCTCTTTGCCTGCCGAGCGCTCGCTCGCGAACCCGACCACGTCGGTCGCCGGGAAGCCACGCTCGTGCAGCAGCCGCAGGATCGTCGACCCGACCGCACCGGTCGCGCCCATCACCCCGACTCTGTAGCCGTCGCCCGCCATCTCGCCGGGCCCGCTAGCTCGCGACCGCGGAGGTCGTGTCGCCGCTGCCGTTTTCGGGGCGGATCGCGTCCTCGCCGAGGCCGAAGGCCGCGTGCAGCGCCAGCACCGCGTCTTTGACGCGATCGGCGCCGATGACGCACGAGATCTTGATCGGCGACGTGGAGATCATCTCGATGTTGATCCCCTCCTCGCCGAGCGTCTGGAAGACCTTGGCCGCGACGCCCGGGTGCGAGCGCATCCCGGCGCCGACGATCGACACCTTGCCGATCTGCTCTTCGGCCTTCACCTGGACGGCGACGTCGCCGAGCTTGTCGATCACTTCGCGCGCCACGGGCAGCTCCCCGCGGTCGACGGTGAAGGAGAGGTCGGCGAGCTGATCGCCGCCCACCGGCTCGTTCTGGATGATCACGTCGACGTTCACGTTGGCGTCGGCCAGCGCGCCGAAGATGCGACCGGCGACGCCCGGCTCATCGCGCAGCCCGGTCAGGGTCACGCGCGCCTCGGCGTCGGAATGGGTCACGGCGGTTACGAAAGGTTGCTCCATGGTCTCTTCCTCTGACACGACGAGGGTACCGGGGCCGTCCTCGAAGCTCGATCGGCAATAGATCCGGACCCCGTGGTTACGGGCGTACTCGACCGAACGCAGCTGCAGCACCCCGGCCCCCGAGGCCGCCATCTCGAGCATCTCCTCGAAGGAGACCCGATCGAGCTTGCGGGCGTCGGGGACGATCCGCGGGTCGGCCGAATAGACCCCGCGGACGTCGGTGTAGATCTCGCAGACCTCGGCATCGAGCGCGGCGGCGAGCGCCACCGCGGTGGTGTCGGAGCCCCCGCGTCCCAGCGTGGTGACGTCCCGACTGTCGGTCGAGACCCCCTGGAAGCCGGCGACCAGCACGATGCGGTCCTGCTCCAGCGCCTGGCGGATGCGGTCGGCGCGCACGTCGATGATCCGCGCCTTGGTGTGGGAGGAATCGGTGACGATCCCCGCCTGGGAGCCGGTCAGCGAGATCGCCTCGTGCCCCATGTCGTGGATCGCCATCGCGCAGAGCGCGCAGGAGATCCGCTCGCCGGTGGACAGCAGCATGTCCATCTCGCGGGCGACGGGACGGTCGGAGATCTCGTGCGCGGCGGCGACCAGCTCGTCGGTCGTCTTGCCCCGCGCCGACAGCACCGCGACGACCCGCTTGCCGCGCTCGCGCGCGGCCACGATCCGCCCAGCGGCGCGTTTGATCTGCTCGGCGCCGGCGACCGAGGTGCCGCCGAACTTCATCACGACTATGTCCGCTGCCCCGTCAGGCATAGGTACGAGCATAGAGAGCAGTCAAGGGTTGCCGTCCCGCGCCGATAAGAGATGGGTAGTGGAGCCGAAGACGAGCGACATGCCGGTCGCGGGGACCGAGTCCGCCCGAGCCCGCCAGGGAGGACGCCTGCTGGTCGCGAGTCGGCTTGCCACCGCGCTTTCCCGGGCCGGATCGGTCGAGAGCGTCGCCGCCGAGGCGGTCCGCGTCCTGCACGAATCCTTCGACTACTACCTCGCCGTGGTGCAGCGACTGGACGGCGACGGGGTGCTCCGCGTCGTCGCCCTCGAAGGGCCGACGGCGCCCGCGGTGGAGGATCTCCTCGCCCACGGCCAGCGGGTCGAGGTCGGCGTCAACGGGCGCGTCGCCCGCACCGGTCGCCCGGCGATGGTCAACGACACCGCCCTCGACCCCGACTACCTGGGCCGCGCCGACGGAGTCGACCCCGGCTCGCAGCTGTCCCTGCCGATCGTCGTCGCCGAGACCAACTGGGGCACGCTGAACCTCGAACAGCGCGAGCGCGGCGCCTTCGGCGAGGAAGACCTGCTGCTCGCGCACGTCGTCGCCGGCCAGATCGGCGCCGCGATCCACCGCTGCCAGCTGGTCGGCGAACTCGAGGACGCCTTCCTCACCACCGTCGGGGTGATCGCCGACGCGGTCGAGATGCAGGACCCCTACACCGCCGCCCACGCCGAGGCGGTCTCCGGACTCGCCGTGCGGGTCGGCGAACGGATGGGCATCGAAGGGGTCGAGCTCGACCGCCTCCGCTACGGGGCGCTGCTCCACGACGTCGGCAAGATCTCGATCCCGTCGGAGATCATCCGCAAGCCCGGCCCGCTGACGCCCGCCGAGCGCGCGCGGATGAACGAGCACACCGAGATCGGCGCCCGGATGGTCGAACGGATCCCTTTCCTCGCCCCGGTCGCGCCGTTGGTCCGCTCGGCCCACGAGCGCCACGACGGCACCGGCTACCCCGATGGCCTGGCCGGCGAGGAGATCCCGCGCGGGGCGATGGTCATCGCCACCTGCGACGCCTTCCACGCGATGACCTCCGACCGCAGCTACCGCCGCGCGATGAGCGTCGAAGCCGCCGAAGCCGAGCTGCGCGCGTGCTCCGGCACCCAGTTCCGGCCCGAGGTCGTCGACGCGCTGCTGGCCGAGCTGGCGACCCGCGCCGGCTAGTTCCCGCCGAGGTTGCCGAGCATCGCCTGTTCGGCCATCCGGATCAGCCCGAGACCGCTGTGGGGGCGCATGTCCGAGGAGCGGACGCGGACGTGGGAGCCGTGCGGGCCGATCACCTCGACGATGGTGCAGACGTCGCCGATCTCGCAGTCGTCGCCGTAATCGGCCTCGATCGCTTCCATCTGCTCCGCCACGACTTTGCCGATCTTGCTCTGGTCGAGCATCAACGCCTCCTTGTCAAACCTCTTTTTGTCGTCTTACCCCTTGTTCAAGGGGAAAACCCTGGGAACATATGTTCGCTTTTGCCCTTGACGGCGTCCGCGGGTGCAGCTAACTTCGTTGGCACTACTACGGTCTCCTCACGGCGAAAAGACCCCCTGGGGTCTTCCGTTTCGGCGGATAGCTGTTTGGAGGCCGTTAGTAGTTGTAGCTAGTAGTAGTGGGTCGAGCCGGTCGCCCAGATGTCCTTGTTGGTCCTGACCTTGGTACCGAGGATGTCAAGGTATCTCCGATCCTGCCGCTCCCACGCTCGCTGAACCGCCCAACAGCAGTAGTCGGCAACCTGAATGCAAGGGTCGCTGTCGGCGGCCCAGAAGGCGACTCGGTGACGCGCCGGTGATACCTGGCGGACGACATCGTCCACCGCTTCGTTGAAGAAGCGTCGGGTCTTCTTCGTCCCGAGGCTCGCCGCCACCACGAGGAGACGATCCTGGGACGTGACGATCTGGGGCGCGACGTACTTGAGGTGCAGGAACCAACCCATCTTGTAGAGCTTGAGTTCGTCTTGTAGATGCGGTTCGGCCTTTCGCTTCTCCAGAACGGTCGCGTCGATCCTGATCGGCGAGCGCTTGAGTAGGTCGAAGACCGCCGCTCGAACCTGGTGCGTGTCATCGGTCGCGTGAAACTGCCGGGGGAGATTGATCCCACTCCAGGTGAGCTCCCGTCTCAGCAGGGCGAGAGCGTCACCGGCGCGACAATCCTCCATGGTGACCGTGGTCAGGATGAAGTACCGGCTCGCTCCAGCGTTGTTGCTGAAGTCGAAGTTCCCTGCCTCATCTGCGAACACGTAGCGACTGGCCAATGCCGCAGGAACTCTAGAGCGCCTGGATACTCTGATCCAAACGGTTACCGATCCGTTACAGGGAAAGAGCGGGCGTCGGATTGGATCGTCGGCGACTTGAACTACCTACTGCTCGCCCTGCTCGGCCTCGCCGTCGGCACCTTCGGGACCCTGGTCGGGGCGGGTGGCGGATTCATCCTCACCCCGGTCCTCCTGGTCATCTATCCGGAACTGACGCCGGCGCAGATCACCTCGATCAGCCTTCTCGTCGTCTTCTTCAACGCGCTCTCGGGCTCGGTCGCCTACGCGCGGATGCGGCGGATCGACTATCGCTCCGGGCTGCGCTTCGCCGCGGCCGGGATCCCCGGCTCGGTCGGCGGCGCGCTCGCCGTGCACCTGGTCCCGCGCCACGTCTTCGACGCGATCATGGCGGCGGTGCTGGCGCTCCTGTCGCTGGTCGTGATCCGCCTGCGACCGCACGCCGAGCGCCCGGTGCCGCGCGGGGCGACGACGGCACGCGAGCTGACCGACGCCGCCGGCGAGGTCTACCGCTACCGGGTGCCGCTCGCCCGCGGCACCGTCTTCAGCGCCGGGGTCGGCTTCCTCTCCAGCTTCCTCGGCATCGGCGGCGGGGTCATCCACGTGCCGCTGATGGCGGGCGCGCTCGGCTTCCCCACCCACATCGCGACCGCGACCTCGCACTTCGTCCTCGTCTGGATGTCGGGGACGGCGAGCGCCACCCACCTCCTCGGCGGCACGATCACCGTCGGCCACGGGCTGCGGCGGGCGCTCGCGCTCTCGGTCGGGGTGCTGCCCGGTGCCCATCTCGGCGCCCGCCTCTCGCGGCGGTTCACCGGGCCGACGATCAGGAAGCTGCTCGGTGTCGCCCTGCTCGGGCTCGCGGTGCGCCTGCTGATCTCAGCGATTGCGTGACCGGCCCGGTCGATTCTTCGGCGGCTTCTTCTTCTTCTTCGGCGGGGATGAAGAGTTCCGGGCTCAGCGTCGGCACTTCTTCTTCGGCCGCGTAGCCGGTCGGTTCGACGCCGAGCATCGTCGCCAGCGTCTTCAGCAGCGTGAAGTGGTTGGCGTATTCGGTTTCTTCGACTTTGCCCGGTTCGACGAACGGCGAGATCATCAGCAGGCCGAGCTTGCCGCCGCCACCGGTTTCGACCACCGATTCGTCGGTGTACTTGGTGGGGGTCGCGAGTTCTTCGGCTTCGGTTTCCGTCGTGGTGGTCGTCGAGGGTGCCGGGGTGGTCGGCGGCGGCGTAGCGACCGGCGGCGGCGTTGCCACCACCGGCGCCAGGTTCGGGAATTCGGGGACCAGGCAGCAGGCTTTCTGGTCGACCCGATCCCCGGTCTGCGGCGCCTGGGCGGAGGTGATCATGATCAGCCCGCCTTCGGCGTAGGCCGCGGAGGCCATGATCGCCGGCACCAGCGTCTTCAACGCGGAGTATTCGGGGAAGATCAGCGACAGGGTCGGCGTCTTCTTCTTCGCCGAGAGGTCTTTCGTCAGGATTTCGAACCCGACGTCGTGCTTTTCGCATTCGTCACCTTCGGCGATCGCGGCGAAGTAGACGACCGGGTTGCGCCAGTTGACGTAGGTGTCTTCCGGCGTCGGGGGGGTCGTGTCGGGCACGCCGAGGGCCGGCTTGCGACACCGCCACGGCTGGCCGATGTCGCCGCCCATTTCCATGTCCTGGACGTAGGCGCGCCAGCTCACTTCTATTTCGGTCAACTCGGTCGGCAGCGATTTGACTTCGTCGCCGTAGAGGCAGCCGTTGCCTTCGACCTGTTCGGCGAAGACGGAGACGGTCCCCGGCGCGATCGCCGTGGGGTTCGGGCAGTTGACCGCCGTTTCGGGGGTCGGGCCCTGGCCGCTCAGCAGCGCGATCTCGTTGGCGAGCACGCCGCCCGTCACCCCGTAGTAGTTGGGCAGGAGCTCGCCTTTCTTCGGCAGGGTCCGCGAGAGGTAGGGCGACGGCGCCGAGGTGCCGAAGGTCTCGTCGTAGCCGCCTTCGCCGAGCACGATCAAGAAGGCGTGCTTGACTTCCGGCAGCGGTTCTTCAAGGCCACCCGCGGGTTCTTCTTCGAGTTCGCGTTCTTCGGCTTCGACCTGTTCGATCGATTCCTGGAGCGGGCTTTTTTCTTCCGTCGCTTCTTCGGGCAACGGTTCGACCGGCAGTTCTTCTGGCAGCGGTTCGAGTGGCACTTCCGCGGGCAGGACCGTTTCTTCCGGGGCTTCCGCGACCACCGTCGGCTGCGGTTCGGCTTCGGGGGCTTCTTCGACTTCTTCTTCTTCTGGTTCTTCGACCGGGGCGGCTTCGACCGCGCGATGGGGGTACTCGAGCAGGATCGTCGAGAGCGGCGCCGAGGAGGCGATTTCGCTCATCGCCGAGCCGAGGCCGACGCCGAGCGCCAGCATCCCGATCACCGCGATCGCGATCGCCGACGGCGAGGGCATCCAGCGCCAACCGCCACCATCCGAGTCTTCGCCGGCGCCAGGCGACGCCGCTTTGGCCTTCGAGGAGTTCTCCGCGACGGTCCCCGCCACCGCCCCGGGAAGGAGCCCGCGACGGGTCCCGCACCCCACGCAGTAGCGCTGCTCGGGGGCGAGCTTGGCCCCGCACTCGCGGCAGGTCTGATCGTCGTTTCGGTCTGCCACGTGCGGGCGCGATTATCGGCGCGCGCGCCCCGGCCGATGTAAAGATTTTGCATCGACCCGGGCCCGCCCCCACTGCGGCGTCGCGGCGCTTATTCACAACTCTTAAACACCGCCGCGGCGGCGCCCTCCCAAGATGGCCCGGTGAGCGTGACCCCCTCGATGGCCGGCTTCGGCAGCAATGAGTCGTGCCCGAATTGCGGGGCTCAGATGGCGGCCGACCAGCGCTACTGCCTGACCTGCGGCCATCGGCGCGGCGAGCCGCGGCTGCCGTTCATGGACGCCGTCGTCTTCATGGAGTCGATGAGCGCGCCGGGCGGCGGCACCGGCGCGGCGCCCCCTCCCCCGGCCGCCGAGCCGAGCCCCGGCCGCTGGAACGCCAACGCGGCACTGATCGCGGGCGTCGCCACGCTGGTCCTGGCGATCGGCGTCGGGTTCCTGATCGGCCGCACCGGCCACCAGAACACCGCCCAGCAGGCGGCGGCTCCGCAGGTGATCAAAGTTGAAGGCGGCCCCGGTGGCGGCGAAGAAACCGCGGCAGCGGCGGCGCCCGAAGAAAGGGCCTCCGGCAGCAAGAAGAAATCCGGCGACAAGAAAAAGGGCGGCTCGAAGACCGCCGAAGAAGCAAAGACCAGCGCCAAGGCGACGCCGAAGTCGAAGGAAAACTCCCAGGTCGGCGAACACGGGGCCTCCAAGGCGACCGAAGAAGTGCTCCACACCGAAGGTGACGTGCAGCTCGCCGAACCGGAAGTGAAGGTCGGCGGCGAATGCCAGGCCGGCACCGCGGGCTGCGGCGACACGGGCAAGTTCGAAGGGAACTTCTTCGGCGAATGAGGCTTCCCGGCTCGAAATCGAAGGCCCCGGCGGGCGCCCGTAGATCCCCGCCGCCCCCCGGCGCTCCGCCGCCGAGCGCCCTTCCGGCCACCGTCCCGACCGGCACCGTCGTCCGCGCCGGCGGGCCGCCTCCCGGCAAATCCCTCGGCTCCGCCCAGGGCGAGGAGTTCATCGTCGACCTGAAGCGGCGCCGCGAGCAGCTCGTCGCCCGCGTCGCCGAGCTGCAGTGGGACCTCGGCGGCCTCACCTACGAGATGGCGATCCGCGACTCGATCCGGGTCGAGGTCCTCGTCAAACGCGCCGCCGAGCTCCAGGACGCCGACGCCGAACTGAACGAGGTCGAACGCATCCTGCGCATGGAGGAGTCCGCCACCGCCGGCTCCTGCCCCTCCTGCAGTGCCCCTCACTCGAGTGGCGCCACCTTCTGCTGGCAGTGCGGCAAACCGTTGCTCGAGCAGGTCTCGGGGGACACGATTCTGCGGCGGTAAGGGACGGGGTTGCCGAGGGGAGGGGATCCGACAGGGGTCTCGCTCAACCCTTTCGCCCGGGGAGCTTTTTAGCTGACGCCCGGGGAGCTTTCTAGCTCCAGGGTACAAGCCGCTCGACCCCTGTCGGATCCCCTCCGACGGAGCCTTTCCGGCTCTTCTGAAGGCGTCCCCCGCGATGCTCTCGCTGAAGCTGGAAGGGACGACGCTTTCAGTTCTTCGGCGGATCCCGGACGGGCGATTTCGGGCGTGGGTGGAGCGTCTTGTACCCCGGAGCTTCTAAAGATTCGGGCGACAGCTTGAAAGGGTTCCGAGCGAAGGGGTTAAGCGGAACCCACGCCCGAAATCGCCCGCGCCACAAGGTCCACCGCTACGGCTCAGCCGAAGCGGCCCATCACGTAGTCCCGCGTCCTCGGATCGCGGGGGGCGCCGAAGATCTTTTCGGTGTCGTCGAACTCGATCAGCGATCCGATCGGCTTCTCACCACGGGTCTCGAGGCTGAAGAAGGCGGTGCGGTCGGCGACGCGGGCGGCCTGCTGCATGTTGTGGGTGACGATGACGATCGTGAAGCGGCCTTTGAGGCTGTGGATCAGGTCCTCGATCGCGCCGGTGGCGATCGGGTCGAGCGCCGAGGCGGGCTCGTCGAGGAGGAGGACGTCGGGTTCGATCGCGATCGCGCGGGCGATGCAGAGACGCTGCTGCTGGCCCCCGGAGAGGCCGAGCGCGGAGTCCTTGAGGCGGTCTTTGACCTCGTTCCAGAGAGCCGCGCCGCGCAGCGCTTTCTCGACCCGCTCCTTCAGCCCCTGGCGCATGCCGAGGTTGCGCGGTGCCCAGGCGATGTTGTCGAAGATCGACTTCGGGAAGGGGTTCGGTTTCTGGAAGACCATGCCGATCCTCCGGCGGACCTCGACCGTGTCCACGTTGGAGCCGTAGATGTCGTTCCCGTGATAGCGGATCTGGCCCTCGATCCGGAAGCCGGGAATCGGGTCGTTCATCCGGTTGAGGCTGCGCAGGAAGGTCGTCTTGCCGCAGCCCGAGGGGCCGATCAGCGCCGTCACCTGGCCGCGCCGCATCCGCATCGTCACGTCGATCAGGGCCTGTTTCTTGCCGTAGAAGATCCCCACCTGGTCGGCCTCGAACACTGCCTCCGGAGCGACGTGGACGCGGCTCTCGGCAGCGCTCTCGGTCGCCGCGGGCGCGCCGATCACGCCGGGCAGCGGCTCGGTGCGGATGCGTACCCGGCCGGGTGCCTGGGGACGGCCGTTGGAGGCCGGGCGCGGGTCGAAGGTCTGATCGTCGATGCTCATTGGGTCAACTTTCTTTTGCTCCGGTTGAGGAGGGCGCGGGAGCCGAGGCCGAGGGCGAGGATGATCGCGATCAGGACCAGCGAGAGGCCCCAGGCTTGGGTGAAGCCTTCCGGGTTGGCTTCTTCGGACAGCTGGAAGATTTTCACCGGCACGTTCGGCAGTTCCTTCAGCGGGTTGAATTGGTAGGTGTCGGCCTTCGCCAGTGAGCTGAGCAGGATCATCGGCGCCGTCTCACCGGCCGCCCGCGCGATCGAGAGCATGGTCGCGGTGACGATCCCGCCGGAGGCGGCGGGAAGGATGATCGTCAGCACCCCGCGCCAGCGTGCGACGCCGAGCGCGTCGGCGGCTTCGCGCTGGGTCTCGGGGACGAGCCTCAGGACCTCCTGGGTCCCGCGGGCGATCAGCGGCACCGCGATGATCGCCAGGGCGGCCCCGGCGGCGAGCCCCGACTGCTGCTTGGTCGGTTCGACGATCAGGATGTAGATGAAGACGGCGATGATGATCGAGGGCAGGCCGTTCATCACGTCCATCAGCAGCTGGACCGGGCGGGCGCCGCGGCGCCCGGCGTACTCGCTCAGGAAGAGCGCGATCAGCACGCCGATCGGCGTCGCGATCAGGGTGCCGATGCCGACGATGATCCCGGTCCCGACCAGGGTCGGGCCGATCCCTTCCGGTTCGCCCTTGGTGATGAAGTCCCAGCTGATCGCCTTGATGCCGTGGCTGACGACGGCCCAGATGACGATCACCAGGACGGCGACGGCAGCGACCGCCGCGGCGATCGCGAGGCCTTGGGTGAAGCGACTGACGAGGTGGCGGCGGCGCAGGTTGCCGGTCGCGACCAGCGGCTGGGTCGGATCGAACTCTTCCGTCGGGCGCCGGCGACCGATCATCGCATCGCCCCCCCGGCGCTGCCGAAGCGCATCCCGACCCAGCTCGCGAGCAGGTTCGAGGCGACCCCGATGACGAGCAGGATCGCGGCGCAGTAGTAGAGCGAGGCATAGTGCAGCGCCGAGATCGCGCTCGGGAACTGCAGGGCGATGATCGAGGCGAGCGTGCCGCCGGTTTTGAACAAAGAGAGGTGGGATTCGGTGGCGCCGCCGACCACCTGGGAGACGGCGATCGCCTCGCCGAGCGCGCGGCCGAGGCCGAGTAGGGCGGCGGCGATCATGCCCGAGACGGTGCTGGGCAGGACGACGCCGCGGATCACCTCCCAGCGGGTCGAGCCAAGCGCGGCGGCGCCATCCTGGAGCTCGCGCGGGACCGCCATGAAGAGGTCACGGGTCACCGAGGCGATGATCGGGATGACCATGATGGTGAGGATCAGGCCCGCGGTGAAGATGCTGGCGCCGGTGGTCTGCGGGGCACCGAAGAGGGGAATGAACCCGAGGGTGTTGTGGAGGAACGGCTCGATCGTCCCGGCGACGAAGGGTCCGAAGACGATCAATCCCCAGAAGCCGAGGATCACGCTGGGGATGGCGGCGAGCATTTCGACCAGCGGGGAGATCACGTTGCGCACGCCCGCCGGAGCGAGCAGCGCCAGGAAGATGCCGATCGAGATCGCCACCGGGGCGCCGATGAAGATCGCCATCGCCGAGGTGATCAAGGTCCCGAAGACGAGCCCCTCACCGCCGAATTTTTCCAGCGGCGGCGCCCATTCCTTGGCGGTGATGAAGCTGAACCCGTACTTGGAGAACGCCGGCTGGGCGCCTTCGAAGACTTCCTTGGCGATCAGGATCAGGACCAAGGCGGCAAGGAGCGCGGCGGCCAGGCAGATCAGGCGCAGGGCGACGTCGCCGAAGCGGTCGGCGCGTTTACGGGCGGGACTCTGCCGGTTGGATCGCGCCAGTTTCAGCGACGCCGTACCGGCGGGCGGGGTGGCGCTCATCGGCGCCAATGTAGAGGAGGCGGTGACTTATGGAGTGTTCCTCGCTCCGATTTTCACAAGATTGAAACATCTGGGTGTGTGTCACGTTTTTGTTACATAACTGTCACTTAAGTTATTCACGAGAATGAAACAACATGGAGATTCCGGGAGGAGAACCTACGCGCCGATAATCCCACCCTTTTGAAAGGAACACTTTTGATTCGCAATAGGTTGCTTGCAATCCTCATCGCGGTCGGAGGAACGGTTGGAGGCACGGCAGCCGTCGCGACCGCAAGCGCTTCCGCCGCCGGCCTGACCGGCGCGGGCTCGACCCTCGTCGCGCCGCTGATGACCAACTGGATCAATGGCTTCGAAATCAAAGAAGGCATCCCGGTCAAATACTCCGCGGTCGGCTCCGGCGAAGGCATCAAAGCCATCACCAAAGGCACGGTCGACTTCGGCGCGTCCGACGCTCCGATGACGCCGGAACAGGAAGCCGCTTGCAATGGCTGCGTGACGATTCCGTGGGCCCTCTCGGCCACCGGCGTCGGCTTCAACATCCCGGGTGTCAGGAAACTGAACCTCAGCGGCCCGGTGCTCGCAGGCATCTACTTCGGCAAGATCACCAACTGGAACGACCCGAAGATCGCCAAGCTGAACCCGAAATCGAAGCTCCCGAACCTCGCGATCACCCCGATCTACCGTTCGGACGGCTCCGGTGACACCTACGCGTTCACCAACTACCTGTCGAAGATCAGCCCCGCCTGGAAATCCGAAGTCGGCTACGCCACCACCGTCGGCTTCAAAGCCGGTGTCGGTGCCAAAGGAAACTCCGGTGTGACCTCCACGGTCGCCAAGACGCAGGGCTCGATCGGCTACATCTCGGCCTCCTACCTGATCGCCGCCGGCTCGCTCGGCGTCGCAGCGATGGAAAACAAGGCCGGGAACTTCGAGTTCCCGAACCTGAAAAACATCGAAGAAGCAGCTTCGACGGTGAAGTCGCTGCCGGCCAGCAACACGGTCAGCATCACCAATCCGCCGGCGAAGGCGGCGGAAGCGTACCCGATCTCCACGTTCACGTACGCGATCGTGCCGCACAGCGCGCCGCAGAAGGCGTTCCTGCAGCAGTTCCTCACCTACGACATCACCAAGGGTCAGGTCTACGGTGCCGCGCTCGACTTCGCGCCGCTGCCGAAGGTCGTCGTGACGGCCGCCAAAAAGGCGATCGGCTCGCTCTAGGCGAACCACCGCTGAAGCGCCGCGAGGCGTAGGCAGTTCCCGCCGGCGCGGGGCCTACGGGCCTCGCGCCGGCTTTTTTGTGGGCGCCTAGGCGAAGGCCTGGGAGGCGCGGCGGCGGAGGTCCGCGTTCAGCATCCCGGTGACCTGGCTCGGCGATTCGCCGGCCGATGGGACGGCGGCGCCGATCAGGCCGCTGGCGCGGAAGCCGAAGAGCGGGGCGACGAAGCCGAGGTCGCGGATCTTGCGCACGAGGGCGACGGCGTCGCGGGTCTCGGCATTGGGGCCGCAGAGGACGATCGCGGTCGGGTCGAGCGCGCCCAGGGCCCGCTCGAGGCGTTCGTCGCCGAGCTCGTTGGAGAGGACGAGGACGCGGAAGCCGGCGCGGCGCAGGGCGAGGTCGAGCGCCTGGGTGTGGACCTCCTCGGCGTCGAGGCCCTTGCTGGAGTCGACCAGGAGGATCCCGGCCGGGCGCGAGGCGGCCGCGGCGAGGCGCCGGGCGCCGTGCAGCCAGCCGGTCGCCCAGCGGGCGGCGAACTCCAGCTCGGCCTCGGCGCCAGGGTCGGCGGCGAGCTTGTCGACGGCGGGCAGCAGCAGCTCCTCCACCGTCCGCTCCAGCGGCCGCACTGCAAGGCTTTCCTCGATCGCGCGGTCGGCGGCGGACTCGTCGAAGCTCTGGAAGGCGGCGAGGAGCGAGTCATCCCCCACCGGCGCCGCCTGGCGTTGCTGGGCCAGCTGGATCGCGGAGGAGATGTTGCCGGTCTGGGAGAGCGCGTCGCGGAGCGTCTGCAGCTCGATCAGGTCGTAGTTGCGGTGGTTGCCGACCGTCCGCTTCGGGGTCGGGAAGCCGTAGCGACGCTCCCAACTACGAAGCGTGTTGGGGCTGACTCCTAGAACTTCGGCGGCGGCGTTGGTGCGGATTCCTGGCATCTGTGGCGAAATCTTGACAGCGGATTCACAGGTTTACGCCAGTTATCGGCAAATTTCGCGAAACCGTTAGCGATCTTGCAAATTGATTTTGGGGTGCCGGGGCCCGGTCAGTTGCTCTGAGCGAGGCCGCCGACGCCTACCGGCTGGCCCACCGCCCGCGCCCGCCACATCGCCGCGTCGGCTTTATGAAGGAGCCCGTCGGCGTCGGCGCCGTGGTCGGGACAGGCGACGATCCCGGCCGTGACCGCGATCCGCAGCCCGCCCGCCCGCTCCAGCTCGTCGAGCTGGCCGAGCAGCCGCTCGCACATCTGCATCCCTTCCACCGTCCGCAGGTTGGGCGCGAGCACGGCGATCGCCTGCTCCTCGAGCCGGAAGGCTTCGTCGACGATGCGGATGCTGTCGCGCAGGGCGGCCGAGACGACCGCCAGCGCCATCTCCCCGTCGACCCCTTCCTTGGTGACGGGACCGGTGGTGTCGAAGACGGCGAGCCCGAAGGGGTGGCCGTAGCGACGGTTGGTCTCGATCAATTGATCGAGGCGGCGGCGCATGTGCCCGGGCCGGTAGAGGCTCGGCAGCTCTTCGCGCGGCGAGTTGACGAACTCGAGCGACCCGCCGGCGCGATTCTCGTCGCGCACCGTCTCGTAGGCGGCTTCGACCGCGGTCGCGGTGACCTCGCCGAAGTCCTCGGCCAGCCGTTGGGCCGCGGCGGCGAACTTCTCCCCCGCCGCGTCGCCGAGCTCCTCGCGTAGGACCCCGAGCAGCGAGGCGTGCCGTTCGGCCACCTCGAGCGCCATCCGGCCCGGTCGGTCGAGCCTCGCTCCCGTCTCCTGCGGCCGCCCGACGCGATCATCTGAAGTTCCGGCCACGGCGGCAGACTGCCGGACGGGCCGGACAGCGATTCCGCGCCGATCCGCAAATTGCGGGATTACATTCGTCCAACTTGCCGGGCGAATTTCCCGGAGCTGTCGGTCCAGAGTCAGAAAGGGACGCACGGGGTGTCGGATAGCGCGGCCGGAGTGCGGGAGGAGTGTCGGCGAGCCTCCGGGGCGTGCGCCGCGGGCGCGTCTCGGGGGGAGCACGGATCCGTCACCGCTCTCCCGCGAGGCCGTCACGAGACTCGCGAGTCGTGGCGGCGAGCGTGGGAAGTCCACGCTTCCGTGCGTGTTGGACAACACCGGATTCGCCGCTCGCGTCATCCCGGACCTTGATCTGAGGCTTGAAGACGACCGAAGGCGCAGGGAAGCGTGGGGTTCCCAGCGCCTTCGTCACGGAATCGGCTCAGGGACGCCACCCGGGGACGCAGGGGCGGTGGATCTGTGACGAGGGTGAGGGAGGCGGCACGAACCCCACACTTCCGCGCAGGTCCACGTGCTCCGTGCGCCTTCCGTCCGACCCCAATTGTTGACGGGCCGAAAACCGCTCTATATCAGCGGTTTTCGGCCCGTCAACCTGGGGGTGCCGGAGAAGCGTGGCGAGGGTGTGGAGTTCCGGGCGGGACGTCACATCTCCCGCGTACTTGTTCACGGGACCCTCACGTCCTGGGCACCGCCCCTAAAACTGCCGGAGCGGACAGCACAACGCCTCGTGCCCCGCCCCGCTCCCGCCTCTAAAGACTCCGCCGCCCCGCGAGCGCCTTCCCCAAGGTCACCTCGTCGGCGTGCTCGAGGTCGGCGCCGACCGGCAGGCCGCTCGCCAGGCGGGTCACGGAGAGGTGCGGGCCGCGCATCAGTTCGGCGATGTAGAGCGCGGTCGCCTCGCCGGTCGTCGTCGGGTTGGTGGCGAGGACCACCTCGGAGATGTCGCCGCCCTGGACACGACGGAGGAGCTCGGCGATCTTCAGGTCCTCGGCGTCGATGCCGTCGATCGGCGAGAGCGCCCCGCCGAGCACGTGGTAGAGGCCGCGGTATTCGTGGGTGCGCTCGATCGGAATCACGTCGCCGGGCTCCTCGACCACGCAGATCGTCGCCTGGTCCCGGTTCGGATCGGCACAGATCCGACACAGCGGGCCCTCGGCGAGGTTGAAGCACTGCTCGCAGAGGCCGACCTTCTCCTTCACTTCGCGGATCGCGTCGCCGAGCGCGAACGCCTCTTCGTCGGGCGCTCGCAGCAGGTGGAAGGCGAGCCGCTGCGCGGTCCGCTGGCCGATCCCGGGCAGGCGCGAGAGCTCGGCGACCAGGCGCGCGAGCGGTGCCGGGCCCTCCGTGCTCACGCGCGGCCCTCGGTCGAGAGGCGGTTGCTCAACCGCCGAGCATCCCGCCGAGGCCACCGCCGCCCAGCCCGCCGGTCACGTCGCCCATTTTGGACTCGGCCAGGCCCTGTGCCGCGCGCAGCCCCTCGTTGACGGCCGCCTGCACCATCTCCTGGAGCAGCTCGACGTCCTCGGGGTCCACCGCCTCGGGGTCGATCGCGATCGAGCGCAGCGAGAGGTCGCCGCCGATGGTGACCTTCACCATGCCACCGCCCGAGCTCGCCTCGACCGTTTCGTCTTTCAGTTTCTCCTGGGCCTCCAGCATCTGCGTCTGCATCTGCTGGGCCTGTTTCATCAGGGCGTTCACATCGAACCCCCCGGGGCCTCCTTTTGCCACCTAACTGACCTCCTCCGCGTCGAACTCGCTTTTCAGCCGATCTAGCAACTCATCCTCGTCGATCCGCTCGCTGCCCGGCGCCGGGGTGTCGGGCGGCGCGGCCTCGCTCGACCTGGGGGCGTCCTGCTCGAGCAGGACGTAGCGCGGCGCCACCGGCCCGCCGGTGACCTCGGCGAACGCGTCGATCAGCGCCTGGCGACGATCCGGCGACTCCGCCTTGCGTTTGTTGAAGGGCTGGTCGGCGGAAAAGCCGATCGTCAGGTCGTCGCCCTCGAAGGCGATCGGCCCGGCACCATCGAAGGTCGCGGCCAGCGCGGGGGCCTTCTCGGCGAGCTTGTCGAGGACGGCGGGCCAGATGCGTTTGACCTGGTCGAGGTTCTGGGCGTCGACGGGCGAGGGGGTTGGAGGGGCTGGAGGGGCTTCCCCCGCAGGTTCGGCCGGTGCGACCGCGGGTCCTGTCGCCGATGACGGTGCGGAGGCGGCGGGTGCCGGAGGTCCGGGCCGTTGCGGCTGCGGCTCGGGGGCCGAGGCCTGGGGTTCGGGGCGGGACGGGTGCGGGGTGCTCGGCATCGGCGGGGTCGGGCGGGCCGGAGGGGCCGGGGGCGGGGCGATGGGGGTCGGGGGCGGGGCGCTTCCGGCGAGTTGGCGTTCGAGCTTCTCGATCCGCGCCAGCAGGCCCCCGGTGGTCGGGTCGAGATCCGGGCGGGCCGCTTTCAGCAGGGCGATCTCGACCGCCATGCGCGCGTCGTCGCCCTCGCGGACGGCGGTCAGGGCGCTCGCCAGCTCGTCGATCGTGCGCACCAGCGCGGCGGCGCCGATGGTGCTCGCCTGACGGGAGATCCGGTCGGTGTCGGTGGCGGTGACGACGAAGGTGGTCGGCACCTCACCGGTCGTCTGGGTGATCAGCAGGTGGCGCAGGTGGGCGAGCAGATCGCGCGCGAACTGCGACGGATCGCGACCGGATCGCGCCATCTTCTCGACCCCGAGCAGGACCGCTTTGGGGTCCGAGGCGACGACCGCGTCGACCGCTTCGAAGAGCAGGTCGGCATCGGCGGCACCGAGCATCTCCAGCACCTCGTCGAGCCCGACGTCGTTGCCGCCGAAGGCGACCAGCTGGTCGAGCGTGCCGAGCGCGTCGCGGAAGCTGCCCTGGGCGGAGCGGGCGATCATCGCCACCGCCGGGTCGTCGATCTCGATCGACTCCTGGTCGGCGACCCGCGTCAGCACCTCGGAGATCTGCTCGAGGCTCGGCCGCTGGAAGTCGAAGCGCTGGCAGCGGTCGGCGATCGTCGCCATCACCTTGTGGGACTCGGTCGTCGCAAGGACGAAGACGGTGCGCGGCGGCGGCTCCTCGAGCGTCTTCAGGAAGGCGTTCCACGCCTCTTTCGTGAGCATGTGCGCCTCGTCGAGGATGTACACCTTCCAGCGACCGCCCGAGGGCGCGTAGGCGACCCGCTCGCGCAGGTCGCGGACGTCGTCGACGGAGCGGTTGGAGGCGGCGTCCATCTCGATCACGTCCATCGAGGTCCCCGCCGCGATCGTCACGCAGGACTGGCATTCCCCGCACGGCGTCACGGTCGGCCCGCCGCGTTCGCAGTTCAGCGAACGGGCGAGGATCTTCGCCATCGACGTCTTCCCCGTCCCCCGCGAGCCGACGAACAGGTAGGCGTGGTTGACCCTGTCCTGCTCCACCGCGTTGCGCAGCGTGCGGACGACGTGGGTCTGCCCCACCACCTCGTCGAACGAGCCGGGGCGGTGGCGGCGGTAAAGGGACGTGGACTCGGTGCTCATAAGGGCCTCCAGCCAGTGTATCCACGGCAGATTCGACCCCCGCCCGGTAGGTTGCGTCGCCGTGCCACCGAGCCTCCGCAAATGGCTGGCGCCGGCGGCGTGGGTCGCCGCCGTCACGGCGTTGCTGCTGATCGTCTTCCCGGTCGGCTTCCCCAATTACGACACGATCTACGCGCTCGTCTGGGGACGGGAACTGGCACACGGCATGAGCCCCGACTACGGCGCCGCGCTCCCCCCCACGCCGCATCCGCTGACCGACCTGATCGGCCTCGTCACCTCTCCCTTCGGCGAAGCGCCGATCACCGTGACGATGATCCTGGCCTACCTCAGCCTCGGCCTGATCGCCTACTTCGTCTACCGCCTGGGCACGGTCTGGTTCGACAAATGGGTCGGCGTCCTCGCCGCGGTGATCGTCCTCACCCGGGCGCCCTTCCTCTCCAACGGGCTGCGCGCCTACATCGACCTCCCCTTCATCGCGATCTGCCTCGGCGCCCTCTACATCGAGGCGCGAAGGCCGCGGGCCGGCTGGCCGGTCCTCGCCCTGCTGGTCCCCGCCGGCCTCCTGCGCCCGGAGGCCTGGGGCTTCGCGATCGCCTACTGGCTGTGGCTGGCGTTCGACCTCCGGCGAGCGGCGACGTCGACGGGCCGAAAACTAGACACAGAGGCAAGTTTTCGGCCCATCAACACCGTGGGTGGCTGGGAGTTGGGTTGGCGCGGGGAGCGCGGGACCCGAGAGCTCGCTTGGCTTGGGCTGCTCGCCCTCGGCGGGCCGATCCTCTGGGTCCTCTTCGACGCGATCACCACCGGCGACCCGCTCTACTCGCTGACCGGCACGCAGGAAACGGTCGAATCGCTGAAGCGCCAGACCGGGCCGGTCGACCTCGTCGTCTACGGCCCGCGCCGCCTCGGCGAAGTGATGCAGTGGCCGGGGATGGTCGGCGGCTTCGGCGGCCTGGTGCTGGGCATCTGCCTGCTGCGGCGGCGCTCGGCGCTCGGGTTCGTCGCCGTCGTCCTCGCCCTGCTCGCCTTCGCCTTCCTCGCCGCGGCGGGCCTGGCGATCATCGCCCGCTACACGATGCTGGCCGGCGCGATCCTCTCGATCTTCTTCGCGCTCGCCCTGCTCGGCTGGCGCTTCGTCGAGCGCGGCAACCCCTGGCGCCTGCGCTGGCAGGTCTTCGCCGGGATCGTCGCGCTGATGGTCCTGGTCTGGCTCCCCAACCAGTGGAATCTCGACAAGCAGGTCCACACCGACCTCACCAACCAGGGCCAGATCGAGAACGACCTCTCCGACCTCGTCGACGAAGGCGCCTTCTCACCCGCATGCGGGCCGATCGCCGTGCCGAACCATCGCGCCGTGCCGCGCCTTGCCTACGGCCTGGATCTGAAGCCGACCGACATCGTCAGCGCCTCGGAGGCGGTCTCCGGCGAAGAAAAGAGGAAGCTCGAAGAGGTCGAACGCCACGGCTACTGGGTCCAGCCGGCGAGCGAATTCGTCATCCACAACTACATCCTCGACCCGAACGACAAGACGGACATCAAGAAGCTCGAACCGCCGGCCGGCTTCAAGCAGGTCGCCGGCAACGCCAGCTGGCTGATCTACAGCAACTGTCGCTGAGCGACTAGGGACCGGTCGGGACGGGGACCTCGAAGCCGCGGCGGAAGTTGACGATGCCGCCGCCGTCGCAGCTCTCCTTGGCTTCGCCGACTTCGGCTTCGCCCGAGGCCTCGGGGACGATCACCGCGAGGTCGGCGAAGTCGCGGGTGCCGAAGTGGAGGGTGACGCCGATGTTGCCCTGGCGCCCCTCGCCTTCCTCCTGCCATTCGAGGTGGAGCACGCCGTTGCGCGGGATCGTCCTGCCCTGCGGCGCGTGGACGGCGCTGAAGAAGCGTGGTTCGGTCGTCGGCGAGTCGCTCGCCTGACAGAGGATCTTGGTGTTGAAGGCGAGGCCGCGGACCTTGCGGTTGCGGACTTTGAAGAGGACATATTCGCCGCTGCCGCGGTCGAGGCCGCCGTAGGTGCCATCGGGGACGACCGCTCCGGCGCTCGGCGCGGGCCGCGCGTCGGCATCGTGACCCGCGGCGATCAGGGAGGCACCGAGCCCGAGGGCGAGCACGGCGAGGACGCTGAGGAGCTGTCGCTTGCGCGACGGGTGGACGAGGCGCATGCCGCCCCATCGACCGCTGAGCGCTCAGGCTTTAACCGCGCTCGACCGAGTCGATCGCGGCGTGGGTCTCGGCGGCCAGGTCGGGGTCGGCGAGGTCGACCGCCGGGGGGAGCTCGACGTGGAGGTCGTCGGAGGGATCGATCCGGGCGCGAAGCGGGCCGGCCGAGCGGGAACCGAGCACGTGGCCGCCGCGCCGGCGGTCGGCGTCGACGAAGTGCAGGTGGTAGCCGGCGACCTCGATGCCCTCGACGTAGGCGGGGAAGCGGAAGCCGACCATCGAGCCCTCGACGTCGGCCAGCTCGAAGATGTGCTGGTCGCCGATCACCTCGCCGAGCGGGCGGTAGGGCGGCGACTGGCGCGGGACCGAGCGGGCGCGGACCTTCGCGAAGCGGCCGTCGAGGCGCACCGCGAAGGTGGCCTCCCCCTCCGGCGCCAGCTGGTCGAGCGCGGCCAGGATCGCTTCCTGGTCGAGCCCCGCCGGGATCTCGGCCTCGACCGTCGGCTCGAAGCGCGTCACCACCGCGAACGGGGTCTGCTCCTCCGGCCCGACCGCGGTCACGTCCCCGTCCACGTCCGCGCGCAGGAACTCCCCGTCGATCGCGATCATCTCCCCGTCGAGCCCGTTCAGCGTCCCCAGTCCGAGATCGCCGCGCTCGGCCAGCTCGGCGAAGGTCAGGTCACCGTCGTAGGAGCCATGCAGCAGCGCCCCGATCGTCGACGCCTGGAAGAGGACGTGCGCCGAGCGCTCCGCGTGGAGGTCGGCATGCCGCATCGACTCGACATGAAGGGATTTGATCCAGCGTTCGTCGAGCATGGGCGTTGGTGGGAAAAAAATGGACCGTGCACCCGCCTCTGAGATCTGGTCACCGGGCGTGTCCGTCGTTTGTGGCTCGAGTCGGGCTTCCCTGCGGCACCCGCGGCATCCGCTTAAGGCTGCTTCCTTCCGGATCTGACCTGGTTCGCGTGCCCACGTCGCGCAGGACCCGGCCGTCAACGCCTCCGCGACGTACTGACCCCGACGGTCAGTCCCTCGGAACGGTAATCGGCCCCGCTAGAGCGGATTGCGGGTTATAGGGCACCGCTGATTCCCCGCCTAGCACGGTCCGTTGCCAACCCTAGCGTGCGCGCGTAGGATCGCGCCGCTTGATCGACGTCGACACCTCATCATTTTTCGCGATCGTGGTGGTCGCGGCCTTCGCCGCGGTCACCGTCGCGGTGGTCCCGAGGCAGCTCGCGCCGCCCGTCGTCGTGCTCGAGCTGATGCTCGGGATCGTCATCGGCCCCCACGTCTTCGGGCTCGCCCACTCCGACTCGTTCATCGAATTCTTCTCCAACCTCGGCCTCGGCATGCTCTTCTTCTTCGCCGGCTACGAGATCGACTTCGGCCGCATCAGGGGCACGCCGGTGAAGCTCGGCGCCTGCGGATGGCTGCTCTCGGTGGCGCTCGCCTACGGACTGGGCGGGGCGCTCGCGGCGGCCGGGATCGTCGTCTCCTTCCTCTACACCGGCTCGGCGATGGCGACGACGGCGATCGGCACGCTGATCCCGATCCTCCGCGACAACGGCGAGCTGAAGACGCGCTTCGGCACCTACCTGCTGGCGGCCGGCGGCGCCGGCGAGTTCGGCCCGATCCTGTTGGTGACGCTGGTGCTCTCGACCCAGAGCGCCCTGCACGAGTCGCTGATCCTGCTGGCCTTCATCGCTCTCGCCCTGGTGTTGGCCGTCGGGTCGATGCGCGCGGCCCCGCGGAGCTGGTCGATGCTCGAGCGGACCTTCGAGGCCTCGAGCCAGGTCGCCGTGCGCCTCACCGTGGTGCTCGTCTTCGGCCTCGTCTTCCTGGCGAGCAAACTCGGCCTCGACCTGCTGCTCGGCGGCTTCGTCGCCGGGATGATCGTGCGGCTGGCGCTCCGTGGGCACGAGCTGCAGGTCTTCGAGTCGAAGTTGACCGCGGTCGGCTTCGGCTTCTTCGTGCCGTTCTTCTTCGTCACCAGCGGGATCGAGTTCGACCTGACGGCGCTCGGTAGCGTCGGCGCGATCGCCAAGCTGCTGATGTTCTTCGCCCTCTTCCT
Organism: Solirubrobacterales bacterium; assembly: GCA_965200635.1. Lineage (GTDB taxonomy): Bacteria > Actinomycetota > Thermoleophilia > Solirubrobacterales > 70-9 > VAYN01. Next base: position 660,339 of record OZ241364.1, read on the forward strand.
GATCGTCCGCGGGACGCCGGCGCTGCTGCTCTACCGTGGCGTCTTGAGCACCCGCGACCGGGCGGCGCTCGCCTTCTTCTCGGCGACCGAGCTGCCGCTGGTGGTCGCGATCTCGACGCTGGCGATCGAGACCGGGGACATGCGCGCCTCGACCGCGGCCGGGCTGGTCGGCGCGGCGATGCTCTCGACCCTTGTCTTCCCGTTCGTCGGCCTGGCGTTGCGCCGGCACGAGGAGGCCGACCGCTCCGAGCACGTCGAGGAAGACCCGGGCGGGGGCTCCCCTCCCTTCGGAGGAGAGCCCGCCGTCCGGCCGCAACCGGCCGCGTAGGCCGCCGGCCGCGTCGCTTCTACTTGCGGACCAACTTGAGCGACTTGTAGACGGTGGCCTTGGCGTTGCCGGCCTTGACCGTCTCCTTGAACAGGAGCTTCGACTTCGTCTTCACCACTTTGCGGGCGGCGGGCTTCACCGTGAGGGCGAAGCTCTTCGTCTTGCCGACCTTGACCTTTGCCTTGCGGCCCACGGTCGCGGCCTTCTTGCGGGACAGCATTCCCTGCAGCGAGATCGTGCAGGTGGCGTTGACCTTGGTCGGGCACTTGGCCTTGACCGAGATGCGGTTGCCCTTCAGCGTCGCCGGGCCGATCAGGCTCGACGACTTGATCAGGCTTTCGAGCGTGGCGCCGGAAACGCCTCCGGCGCTGCCTTTGCCGCCGCTGCCGCCTTCTTCGCCGGCACCGCCGCTGCCTCCGTTACCGCCGTTGCTGCCGTTCGCCCCGTCGTTGCCGCCGGGGGTCGTGGGGGCGTCGGCTCCGGTGACCGAGACGTTGTCGAACCGCGCGATGGCTTCGCCACCGAGCAGGCCGATCGACGCGACCGACGACGCATCGGTCGTTTCGATCTGGACCACGTAGCTGTGGCCGGCGGTCAGGGAGACGGCGCCGGTTTTGATGGCGTAGGGAACTTCTCCTTCGATCGTCTCGGTGATCGCTTTCTGTTTGGTGTTGGTCGTTTTGTCGAGCAGGTTCGCGGTGTAGGTGAACTGCGGGGTGAGCGTCAGCAACCCGCCGGGGGCGAAGGACCTCGCCAATGCCAGCGAACCGGTACCGGTCCCCACCGCGGTGAATACAGGCGATTCCGCCGTCACATCGCTTTTGAAGATGCCGATGAGGTTGAGTGGGATATTGGTGCTGACCGCGAATGAGCCTGCCGGAACCCCGGAGGTGCCGTCATAGGCCCCGTTGTTCGAGCACAGCAATTCCACTTTCAACAGGGTCAGCAGATTGCATGATTTTTCGGGGGAAGCGGCGACTTTCCACCCTTCCGCGCTCCCGGTAAACGTGCTGCCTCCGCCCGGATAGGTGGCGGCAGACGCCTGACCGACAACGAGAACAAGTAGCGCCGCTCCCGACACGCACCCGAGCAGAAACCCCTGCCGAACGCGCTTCCTGAGCGAAATAAACACGATGCTCCTTTCGATAAGTCGAACGCACGTTTCTTCTTCGGCTCTTCTACGCGGATTACTTAATATTCTCAACTCAGTTACCCACTAATCTGGACGGTTGTTGGAACGGACCGTCCAGTCCCACGCCTGAAACGCCTGGACGGTCCCCTCGCTCCACCTCGCCTCCATCCCGCGTAAACTGCTCGACCCCGGGCGCGTAGCTCAGTGGGAGAGCGCTCGCTTCACACGCGAGAGGTCGCTGGTTCGAAACCAGCCGTGCCCATAGCCGGGATTCCGCATGAGAGGTGGCGTAGCGCGGTTCAAAGCCTGGCTCTGTGCGATGCCGTGCTAGTGCCGTGGGGTCATTCATGGGGTCAATCACGGATGCGCTGGACGCAGTCAGTCGCACGACCGTCCTCTTGACACGGCTCTGAGAGCCAAATCCTGGCACGCTGAGACCGTCGCTCCTCGTTGTGCGTCGACAGACATGCGAGAGGTCGCTCAGACGGCCGCCGGGCCGCGGGACTATGGCCTCTTCGGCATCGAATGGGAGGCCAGAAGCGACGTCGTCATCGTGCGACCCCGCGCCGACTGGGACGATCCTCCCGGCGAGGTGGAGACGCAGACCGCCTGCCCCTCTTTAGGCCGCGATGAGACCCAGGAAGGCAGACCTCAGGTGCGTCGGCGGGGACCTCTCGAAGGCCTTCTGACGACCGTCGCACCGAAGGGAACGAGCGCGCCGAGCATCTCCCGCAGCGGCCCGGCCAGCCGATGCTCGGTGACGAAGTGGTAGCGGTGCTCGCCGTCCGGGGCCTCGAGCAGGCCGATGTCGGCGAGCGCGCCGACGACTTCATAGGCGGTCGCCTGGGCGCAGGGAGCCTCCCGGCGCAGCTCGGCGACTGACCAACCCTCCTCCCGTTCGGATGCCAGGAGCTCGAGTAACCGGCGACGGCGACGCCCGCCGAGGAACCAGTCGGGCACCAGGTCGGGCGGCAACTCTCGGCGGGAGGCGGCGGAGGCCATCTGGAGAAGAGATTATGGTTTAACCAGAATGTCTCTGCACCTGGTCGACTCCCCCGCCCCGCAGCCCCCGGCCTTCGAGCTCCCGCCCCTCGACCTACGCAGACGAGCGACGCGCCCCGGCGCCAGCCACCTTGAGATCTCCTTCGCCGCGCCAGCGTCTCTGACCGAGGCAGTGCGGAGGATCGCCTACGAGGAGGGGTTGCCGACGGAGGTGTGGGTGGGGATGGCGATCGAGAGCGAGCGCGCCGTCGAGGCCGCGCGGCAGGCCGACCACTGTGAGGAGCTCCGCGGATACCTCGACGACCTTGCCGCCACGCCCGCCACCCCGGTCCCCGGTGGGGCCGGGCGCCTCGGCGAATTCGCCCGGGCGCTACGGGCGCTCGGGCGCGACCCGCGGCAAGGGGTCAGCGAGGTGGCGGGGCGCGGCGGCGGCGCGGAGTTGTTAACGGCGAAGGTCCCCTACCAGGCGCTCACCGCCTGGCGGCGGGCGGCGATCGAGGCATCGGAGGCCTTCGATGCCTGGGCCGTCGGACGGCTGGGGCGACTGCCGCGCCGACGTCTCATCTGGGAGGCGAAGGCCGCCGAAGAGGGCGCGACGCTGGCGGAGTGGGTCCTGCTCTACGCGGCGCGGCGCTGATCGGCGCGCCGGTCGAGCGCCGCGGCCCACAGCTTCGTCTCGGTGCTGCCGATTCCGCGCAGGACCTCGGCGAACCGGAGGCCGAGTGAGGTGGCGAGGCGCGCCTGGCGACGGAACTCGTGGAAGTTGTGGGCGCGAAGATGGCGCGCCTTGGCCTTGCCTGCCTCGGCCAGGCAGTCGGGCACGGGGCAGGCGGCGAGGTGCGGCCCGGCCTCGTCGGGGTGGACGCCCTCGAGCCTGCCCGGGTGCTCGTAGAGGATCGGCGGTCCGCCGCCCGACTCCTTCTCCTCGTCCTCCTCGGAGGACTCGCTCGGTCGCTGCAGGAGGGCGTCGGGAACCTTTCGGAAAAAGCGGGCGCCAGCGCTGAAGGCGAAGGCCCCGGCGGCTACCGCGACCGCGCCGAAGTGCCCGGTCGAGTCGGCCACCGCGCGGGCGCCCGTCGCCTCGATTGCCTCGACCAGCTCGAGGTAGGCGAGCACGTGGTCGAGATTCCGGGGGTCGAATCGGCGGATCCGGATGAAGACCGTCTCGGCACCCCCGGCGATGTAGCGCTCGGCGGCGGCCTTGGCCGAGCCGTCGAGGAGCCTGCCGGAGAGGGTCTGCAGGTAGGCGACGACGCGCTGGTCGGTCGCCCGTTCGGCGCTCATCGAGATCAAACCGCAGTTGGCCGCGATCGCCGGGTCCTCGGCGCGGCCGACCTCCAAGTAGGGGGCGGCGAGCGCCCGCGAGCCGGACTGCAGATCGACGGCCGCCTCGATCAGCTCCGCGGCGAGGCCAGGATCGGCGAGCGCCGCGGCGGTCCAAGACAACGGGATGCTTTGCGCCAACGAACAGCTGCGCGCCCGCGGACTGGTCCAGGCAGCGGCATGGGGGTGGGCGTGGGCGGCGGTGGCCGGGTCGAGGGCCCAGTCCCATTCCTTCTCACCGAGAACCTTGGTCAGGCGGCCTGCCTCTTCGCCATGCCGAGAGTCGCCTTCGGGGTAGTCGGCGAGGTAGCCGGCCTTGAGGACCGCGGCGTCGAATGGCGCCTCCTTGCCGAGGCGTTCGAGGAACCGCCAGTCGCGGTCCTCCAGTCGGGCGTAGAAAAGTCCAGAGGGCGCCATCTACCGCAGGATAGAAGCGGACCCGGTCGGGATTGACGGCGGCTAGGATTCGAGAACGATGGAGTCCTCGTTCCCCGATGTCCGAGCCGAACAGGTATGGCAACTCGCCGACGGGCGGAAAGTCATGGTGCAGACAGTCGACGGAACCAGATCACCGGCGCCCAGCCACCGATGCCCTTCCCGGGCGATCGGGGAGCCTCGCCGGTCGGCAGTGTCGTCGTCTATGTCGGCACCCGGGCGGACTTCGTCGGCGGCGTCCTGCTCTCGCCACGGTGGCAGGTGGTCGCCGACGTCCTCGACGACGGACTGCCGGAAGCGATCTCGGGCCTCCTCATCGGAGTCGCCAAGATCGAGCTGCATCGCACGAGCTTCGCGATCGATCCGGAGAGCCCCGAGCAGATCCCGACGCCGCCCCGCTACACCTTCTCCCTCGCCGCCACCGACGACGGCGCGGCGGCCGCGGCGGTCCGAGATGCACTGGGCGATCGGCTCGTGACCCTGCGCGATACGACGCCGCTCTGAGGTGGAGTCGGGACGTTCCTTCGGCTCGAAAGATCTACACGAATCGTCGCTTCATCGCCGTGGGGTCAAACAGTCCCGAACAGAACCCGAAGTCGCAACGCATTAATTCCGCCTGTAGGCCGTATTCCGCTTACGCCTCGCGAGGGTTGTACGGCGCTCCACGCGCGAGAGGTAGCTGGTTCGAAACCAGCCACTCGGAGTGCGTCGCCACGGATGCGAGAGGTCGCTAGCCAGGAGGGGCACCCACGAGCGTTGTTCCCAGAGAAGCGATGGGACGGAGGGGAGGGCGGCGCCGCCCCGTCAAGTTCGGGTAGTGCAGACGACTGGTCGAAACGGAAGGTTGCGCTCTGAGGGGCAGTCGGACTAAGATCAACGGTGATCCGCGGGCCACGGTCCCCGGAGGGGCTGGTCGCTCCAGTCCAGCAACCGAGGTGTAGCGAAGCACAGAGCGGCGCAATCAAAAACGGATCCCGAAAGCCTTGGGCTTTCGACAGCGAGCCGCTCGACCTTCGTGCAATCCCCGATTAGCAAGAAGCGATCCGAAAAGTAAATGCAGGTAAATGCCCCCAGCTGAGGGGCATTTTATTTGCCCTCGCGCGATGGCCACACCCGGCGGACCTGCCGCATTCCCGGAGGTCGGACGTGGGCATCGGGATAGACATTCACGTAGGCGTGCCGGCCACTCAGCTTCCACACCTCCCCGGCGGTCAGGAGCCGAACCGAGCCCCGACGGCGGGAGACGTCCCAATGAAAGCCGGTAGGAAGGGTGCGACCGGCAACCGTCAACGTGCCCCCACCGTGGCGGGCGCCAGTCTCGGCGCGACTCCAAAGAATGCCGTCATCGTCCGTGCGAGCCGACGCGCTTCCGTGCTGCGCGCGAAAGGTCCGAGCACCCTCGGCGGTGGAGAGGTCGAGCTGGCGGGGTCCAACTGCGAAGGAATGCAGAGGCAGGACGCGGGGGTCGTCCTCGCCGTCGCAGTGGACCCCCTCGAGCCACGCGTCGAACCCGACGACGGTCCGCGAGAGGTCGCGGTGACCTCGCAGGAGACCAAAGAAGGCCTTGTAGGCGACAAAATCCTCAAGGCGAAGAGCCGCGCGACGGACTGGTGGATCCCGACTGGGATCGCGCCTGACCATTGCGGTCGCAAAGGTGAGTACCAGGGTCGGGGTGCGATGAATCTGGCGATAGAGGCTGGCGGCGTCGGTCGGAGGGAGAAGTTGGACGCCACGCTCCCAGCCCTCGCCGACGACACGAACGCGCTCGGTACGGCGGACCGAGAGCGGCCAACCCCGTTCTCCGGCCAAAGCGCGCGCGCCACCGAGCAACTCGTCGATCTGGGTCGAGGAACGCTCAGGGATGATCGCGAAGACGCGGGGCACAGTAGAGGTGATGCTCAGCCCGACCGAGCGCGTAGCACCGCATCGGGCGGCAACCGCAACTCTTCGAGCTGGCCCCGGGTCATTACAGCGACGCAACGCTGGACCAGGTCACGGATCTGCTCGGTGTCGTGATTTGCTGGTCGATGCCCAGACGTATCCGATACGAGATCGGCGGGCGGGTCGATGCCGCGCTCCTCGAACCAGTCGAGAAGACGCGATAACACCCGGCCCTTCAGCTCGCCGATCCAGACTGAGCGCAGCGGACGCGGTAGCGCCGCGGTACCCGCTTCCGAGTCGCGCCAACGACGGAGCGTGTCCTCTGCGAGTGGGTTCTCTGCGAGCGCCTGCTCGACAAACTCCGAGCGCCACTCAGCGAACTCCTCGCGCGTCACGGTCGGCAGAATCGGAGCCCCCGGATCCGCGGCCTCATGTGGCATTCCGACCGCGACCTGACCGTCCCAGAGATAGACCTGCCCACTCGTGTAGTCGAGGACCGAGCGCCAGAGGTCTTCGCGAATCCGTCGTCGGGCACCGAGTTCAAAGTTGGGCCCTGCGACTGCAGGCATGGGGTCAACTGCGACGGGGCCGATCCATCGCACCACCGGCGGCTTGGTGGTGGTGTCGATATCAAGCAGGTTGGAGAACAACTGGAGGAAGCCGCGGAACGAGCTTGCCCCCCAGTCGCTCTCGCGAAAGCCACGGTCGGTGAGATTAAGGATGCGGTTCTTCAGGACCGCCGCAGTCATCGTTTGCCAGTCGGCACGGCCTTGGGTCCGGGCGGCCTCGAAGGCCCGCTGGAGTAGAAGGGCCCCGGCCTCAAGGGAACCGGTCTCGGACAGGTCATTCACGCTGCCATCGTATCCTCGTCCCACCATCAGGCCATGCGGGCAGGAGCGGATGCAAGGGTCGGCCCTGTGATCGCGAGAGCGGACTATAGGACCGCGTCCCCGGTGTTGCTCTTTTTCGGGGGAGACCCCCGAGTCTCGCTTGGTGGACTCGAAGATGACGAACTGCATTACGGAACCGTACATTTGCTGGATCCGTGAGTTCCCATAAGGTCTGCCGGTCGATGGCCGATACGGAAGAGCGAACCAGCCGAGGATCGACCTGGCGACGATGGGAGCCGCACATTCACGCTCCAGGGACCGTCCTGAACGATCAGTTCAAAGGCCCCGACCCTTGGGAGGAATACCTAGCGAGGATCGAGACGACGACCCCTAAGGTCGTAGCACTCGGAGTAACCGACTACTGGGGTCTCGAGCTCTACGAGCAGGTCCTGCACCACAAAGAGGAGGGCCGCCTATCTGGGGTCGAGCTGATCTTTCCCAACGTCGAGATCCGGTTCGGGATCGGCACGGCGGGAGGCGGTCCAATCAACGGACACCTCCTGATCTCGCCCGACGATTCGGAGCACGTGAAACAAGCGCGCCGATTCCTCGAGACCCTGACGTTTGAGTTCAAAGGCGAGGACTATCGCTGCAAGCCCGACGAGCTGCTCGCGCTCGGCAAGGCGTACGACCCCCAAATCGAGGATGACAACCTCGCTATCAGGGCCGGTGCCAACCAGTTCAAGGTCTCGCTCGCGGACCTTAAGAAGGCGTTCGCGAAGAGCGACTGGGCGCGGTCGAACATATTGGTCGGAGTCGCTACCGGCACCAATGACGGAACCGCCGGGCTCAAAGGAGACGCATCGCTCGGCGCGACCCGGCGGGAGATCGAGCGGCGTGCCGAGGTCATTTTCAGTGGAAACCCCCAAGACCGCGCTTTCTGGTTGGGAGAAAAGGCGGACACGATCGAGCAACTGCGCGCGAAGTACGACGGAGCCAAACCGTGCCTGCACGGGAGCGATGCACACTCGCTTGATGCAGTTTGCGCCCCCGACCGGAAGCGGTACACCTGGATCAAAGGTGATCCGACTTTCGAATCGCTGAGACAGGCGGTGATCGAGCCCGGAGCACGAGTCTTTGTTGGTGAGGAACCCCCGGAGGGAGCTCTCTCCTACCGAGTGATCGAATCGATCGAACTCGCCGGCGCCGACTGGTTCAGGCCGGAACGGATCGAGCTCAATAAGGGTTTGGTCGGCATCATCGGGGCACGAGGCTCAGGTAAGACCGCCCTCGCGGACCTGATCGCAACGGGCGCGCGATCAGGGGAGGGACAGGAAAACGATCGCTCGTTCGTACATCGAGCCGCCGACTACCTCGATGACGTTGAGGTCACGATCAGATGGGAAGACGGCGAGAGCTGGAGCCGGGCGGCCGCGGGCCATGGGACTGACCTGGCGGAGGGCCCAGGAGTGCAGTATCTGTCCCAGCAATTCGTGGAGCGCCTGTGCTCAGCTGATGGTGGCGTCAGCGACGAGCTTCTGGGAGAGATCGAGCGAGTCATCTACGAGGAACACCCCGAAGGAGATCGCCTAGGTGCCGCGGACTTTGAGGAACTTCTCGCCTCGCGAGCTAGTCGCAGCCGGCTCGCTCGCGATCGAAGCCGGGCTGCACTGCAGCGTGCCGTGACTCGGATGTTCGAGGAGCGCGCCAAGAAATCGGAGTTGTCGGTGCTGAAGTCGAGGCGGGAGACCGACTTCAAGTCGATCGCGGAAGACAGATCGGCCCGCCAGTCACTGATCAGCAAAGGCACGGAGGAGAGGACCAAGCGGCTCGAAGAAGTTCAGGCTGAGTTGGAGAAGCGACAGGGTGAAATCGATCTGGTAGCACGGCGGCTGAAGGCGATCATCGCCCTAGGGGACTCGGTGGCGGACGCTCGGGAGCGACGAGTCGACGAAGAGTTGGAAGACCTGAGGACGTCTCATGTCGAGGCGGGCCTGGACGATCAGGAGTGGCATGAGTTCCGACGCGATTTCGTCGGCGAAGTGACCGAGATCGTCGCGCGACACCGCGCGGACGCCGAGAAAAACCTCGCGGCTCTGATGGGCGCCGAAGTGGAGGACAAGGATTCCGGGACGGGGTTGCTCGAGGACGCGGCCGATTTGGCGAAACTGCCCAGGGCTCCCCTAGCTCACGAGGCGGCGAGACTCCGCAAACTGATCGGGATGGACGACAAACGCGCTCGACAGTTGACCAGCCTAGATCGGAAGATCGGACAGGCGGAGAGCTCGCTCGCTCAGCTGGACGAGCGCATCGGTGGGGCAGAAGCATCTAGCGGGCGAATTGAGGATCTACGGGAGGAGAGAAAGCAGGAGTACGGGCGGATCTTCGACGCACTGGTGGAAGAGGAAGGTGAGCTTGAGAAGCTCTACGCGCCGTTAGCCAAAAAGCTGGTTGGAGCCCACGGTGCACTCGGAAAGTTGACCTTTGAGGTTCGTCGAGAGGTCGACCTGGCGACTTGGACCGAACGCGGCGAGACGCTTCTCGATCTGCGCAAATCGGGCCCGTTCAAGGGCCACGGATCGCTCGTTGAAGCCGCGCGGAAGGAGCTCCTACCAGCCTGGCGATCAGGCACGAGCGCGGAGGTTCGCGAGGCCATGGCGGGCTTCAGAGAGAACCACGACGAAGGTTTGCTCGAACACTCACCGGTTCCGCGAAAAGACAGGGAACGCTTCTGGGGGTGGGCCGCCGAGGTCGCGAACTGGCTCGACGACACCTCTCACATCACGATTCGGTACGGCATTCAGTACGACGGCGTCGACATTGCGCAACTATCGCCCGGAACTCGCGGCATCGTCCTCCTGCTGCTCTATCTCACGATTGATCAAACGGACGACAGGCCGCTGATCATCGATCAGCCGGAGGAGAATCTGGATCCGAAATCGGTGTTCGACGAGCTAGTGGCAAGATTCCGGGAGACGCGCCTTCGACGTCAGATGATCGTCGTCACGCACAATGCCAACCTTGTCGTAAACACCGACGCAGATCAGATCATCGTTGCCGAGGCGGGACCCCACCGGGACGGCGGTCTGCCCGAAATCAGCTATCGCACCGGTGGCCTCGAGGATCGAGACATCAGAAGACAGGTCTGCGAGATCCTTGAGGGCGGTCAGCAAGCATTCTTGGAACGGGCACGCCGCCTACGGGTCCGTTTCCCGCAGGGGGATGAGGGTGATGATCGGGACCTCTAATGCCTAGTCACGGCACGAGTAATCGGCTTTGCATCCTTCCGAAGTCAAGGAGCCGTGGGGTCATTCGTGGGGTCAAACGGTGCCTAACGCTCCCGAATAGGACCGAATCTCACCAAACGGGCCGTTCGCTCCAGGAGCGGGATTGCGCCGTCGAGAGCCAGATACCCGAGGCCCATGCAACGCTTCACACGCGAGAGGTCGCTGGTTCGAAACCAGCCGTGCCCATAGCCGGAATCCCCGCATAGCGGCATCTTGGTCGCCGCCGAGGAACTCGAGCCGCCTCAAGTCCAGGGGTCCATCTTCCGAGAAGTAATGAACCGGATTCAGTTCCTGTCGACTTAGACCTTCTCTCCCTCAAGGAGCCCGATGACCCGTCTTCGCCTGCAACGCGGAAGTCTCGCCCTGTCAGTCCTCGGGGCAGCCTTACTGCTGCTCCTCGTGTGCAATCGGGCGGAGGCGGCCACGTTCACGGTGAACACGACCGCCGACACGCCCCTCGCCGGAGCGATGTGCACGGGTTCGGAACCGTGCTCGCTGCGGGCGGCGGTCCAAGCTGCCGACGGCGCCGGGGGGACGAATGTCATCTCCGTCCCGGCAGGCACCTATGCGCTCACGGTGGCGAGCACCGGCGCCGACGATCCGGCCAACGGCGATCTCGACATCGACCAGAGCTCCTCGGTGACGATCCAGGGCGCCGGGTCAGGTTCGACGGTCATCGACGCGAACGGCATCGACAGGGCGTTCGCCGTGCAGGAAGCCAGCTCGCTCGACATCGCCGGAATGACGATCGAAGGCGGGCTCCCGGCGGCGACGTCCTCCGGCACCGAACAGGGCGGCGCGATCTGGGCGATGGGCAATCTGGGCGCCGGCCCCGACCTGGTCCTGACCGGTAACCAGGCGATCCAGGGCGGCGCCGTCTACGTCGGCTCCACCGCTGCCGCAGCCTCGTTCACCAAAGTCGTCGTCGCACAGAACCAGAGCACCGGCCAGGAAGGTGGCGGGATCGACGTCGAAATGAGTGGCAAATTGACGCTGACCGACTCGCTGCTGACCGAAAACGAAGCTGTGGGCGGCGAAAATCCGTCCGGCGGCAACCTCTACGTCGGCGCGGTGAACGAACTGGAAAGCACCGACACCGACTACACCGAGGGGATCGCCCGTGACGGAGGCGGTATCCGCATCTCCTACGCGGCGACCTCCAGCGCCATCTTCACGGGCGGTTCGATCTCCGACAACCACACCGGTGCCTCCGGCCGCGGCGGCGGGATGAACCTCGAATCCCCGGTCAGCCTGATCGAAGTGACGCTCGCCGAAAACACCTCGACCGAACGCGGCGGCGCGATCTCCGTCGGCTCGCCCGTACCCCTCCACATCACCGGCAGCACCTTCGTCGGCAACACCTCAGAAAACAGCGGCGCGATCGACGTGGGCAGCTACGAACCGGCGATGGACATCGTCAACAGCACCTTCACCGGCAACGGCGCGGCCCAGGGCGGCTCCGTCTTCGGTGCCTATTACTTCCTCGGCAAATTCGACCTGGTGAACTCCACGGTCGCCGCGAACGTCGGGCCGGCGCCCGCGATCAGCGGGCTCGGGTTGGTGGAACCGTTCGAACGCGGGGTGGTCAACTCGATCATCGCCGGCAACGCGGGTGGTGACTGTGAATCCGAACTGACCATCGACTCGGGCCATAACATCGTCGGGTCCACCTGCGAGCCGGCGACGCCGGTCGCGAGCGACCTCGTCGGCCTGGACCCGCAGCTCTCCCCCCTCGCCGCCAACGGCGGCCGCACGGAAACGATGGCCCCGGCGACGACGAGCCCGGCGATCGGCGCCGGCGACCAGACGGCCTGCCCGGCGGTCGACCAGCGCGGCGTCCCCCGGACCGGCGGCTGCGACATCGGCGCCTACCAGCCCGCGACGCCGAAACCGGAACCGACCCCCGAACCCACCCCGAATCCGGAAACCACCCCGAATCCGACCGGCGACTCGGGCACCCCGATCGGCGGATCCGGTCCGAGCCCCGCCGGTCCGGCCCCGCCGACCGCTGCCGCCAAGTACAAGTTCGGGATCAAGAAGATCGTCCACGTCCAAGAAGGCGGGGCGGCGAGGCTGAAAATCCGCTACAACGGCCCCGGGCTGATCCAGCTATCCGGCAAGCGCGTCATCCCCGTCTCGCAGCGGACGAAGGCGGGCGTCGCCTACCTGCCGATCACCCCGGACGAAGCCCTGGCGACGCTCCTGACCGAACGCCGGCGGGTCCACGTCAGCGTGCTGGTTCAGTTCACCCCCGACGCGGGGGTCGGCCGGATCAAGGAAAAGAAGGTGGGTGTCTGGCTCTACGGATGACCGTCCTCGAGCTGTGCCGTCCGGCCGAGGGCGTCGAAGATCTTTTCGCACTCGTCGACCAGCTCGGCGGCGGCGGCTTCGGCGGCAGCGGGCTGGAAGACCAGCTCGGTGACCCCGATGGGGGCAAGTTCGGCTTCGAGCGCGGAGGCCTTGGCGCGGGCGGCCTCGGGAGTGCCCCAGATCGCGAGCTCGTCGACTGCTTCATCGGGGACGTGGCGGGCGAGCTCGCGCCAAGGCGCGCGGCGCTCGGAGACGGCGAAGGCGGCGCGGACCTCGGCTGCCGCGGCCTCCCACGGCGTGCCCTCGGTGACCGGCGCGAAGCTTGGCGTCGCCAGGTAGAAGGCCAGCTGGACCCGGGCCCGCTCGCGAGCGAGGTCCGCGTCGTCGTCGACCGCGGTGACGCACCAGGCGACGAGGTCGAGTGACTTCTTCCCCTGCCGTCGCTCGACGCCTTCCCGGATCGCCGGCACCAGGCGCTCCCTCAGGTGGACGCGGGTGAGGGCGATCGCGTGGAGGAGTGCCCCCTCGCAGGTCGCGGCGACCGTCCGGGTCATCGCCGCATTCATCGCGGCACCGTAGACCGGCGGCGGGGCGTCGAGCATCGGATCCTCGGCGAAGGCCGCGTGGAGCTCCGCGACGTACTCGGCCAGCGCGGGAGCCGGCCGGTCCCAGCCCTCGATTCCATAGCGGCGGCGGATGCCTTTCGTCCCGGCGCTCAGGCCGAGGCTGAAGCGCCCACCCGCGAGCCGTTGCGCGTCGCCCGCCAATGCCGCCATCGCCAGCGGCGGCCGCGTGAAGGCGTAGGCGATGCCGGTGCCGACCTCGATCCGCTCCGTCGCCAGCGCGACCGCGATCGCTCGCGCGGCCGCGTCGCGACCGGCGTACTCGGTCGTCCACAGGCGATCGAGCCGGGCCGCCTCGGCCCGGCGGGCCAGCTCGGGCAGCGGCTTCAACTGATCGGTGGCGAAGACGAGGGCGCGCCTCATCGGCTATTCGGCTCCTGTGTGATATCCATAGGCATTGGACGGTTGTATATCTACAGTGGACACGATCATAGGGAGTCGGGATGAGCGGTGACCATCTCCGGAGACCCTCCGCGGAGGCGGCGGAGGAATCGCGGCTGCTCGCCGCGGCCGAGACCCTGCCGGAGGCTCTGCGGGTCGCCGCGAACGCCGATCCCGACCGCGTCCTGCTCGACTGCGACGGCGAGCGGCTCACGGTCGGCGCGCTCGCGGAGCGGGCCGAGGACTGGAGCCGCGCCCTGATCGCCGCCGGGGTCGAGCCTGGCGACCGGGTCGCGCTGATGATGGGGAACGTCCCCGAGTTCCCCTGCGCCTGGCTCGGCATCCTCGGCGCCGCGGCGATCGAGGTGCCGGTCCACGCCGCCTACCGCGGCCCACTGCTCGAGCACGTGCTCGCCGAGTCCGGTGCCCGATTCCTGATCTGCAACGAGGCGCTGGCGCCGCGGCTTGTCGACCTCGCGCTGCCGGCACTGGAGCGGATCATCGTCCGCGGCGACCCCGGCGTCGCGCTCGGCGCGCGCCGCTCCGAGTCGGTCGCCGAGTTCCTCGCCGCCGGGCGCCCCGCAGCGCTCCCGTCCCTGCGCGGCGCGACCCCTACCTGCATCCTCTACACCTCGGGGACCACGGGCCCGTCGAAGGGCGTCGTCCTCACCCACTCCGCCAACCTCCGTCTCAGCCGCACCAACGTGGAGATGATGCGCTACGGCCCCAAGGACGTCCTCTACACCGCCTTCCCGCTCTTCCACGTCAACGCCAAGTTCACCTCGCTGATCTCGGCGCTCCTCTGCGGCGGGCGATTGGTCCTCGACGACCGCTTCAGCGCCTCGGGCTTCTGGCCGCGGATGCGGGAGAAGGGCGTCACCGCGTTCAACTACATGGGGTCGCTGCTGACCATCCTGCACAAGGCCGAGCCGCGCGCCGACGATGCCGACAACCCGGTGACGCGGTGCTACGGATCGGCCTGCCCGGCGACGATCTGGGAGGACTTCGAGCGGCGCTTCGACCTGCGGCTGAACGAGCTCTACGGGATGACCGAGATCGGCATCGCCACGCTGAACGGCTACGGCGAGCGCAAGGTCGGCTCGATCGGGCGAGCGGTTGACTACTTCGAGGTGCGGGTCGCCGACACCGAGGACCGTGAGTGCCCCGACGACGAGGTCGGCGAGATCCAGGTGCGCCCGCGCGAGCCCGGCGTGATGTTCGACTACTACTGGGAGCGCCTCGACGCGACGGCGGAGGGCTTCCGCAACCTCTGGTTCCACACCGGCGACCGCGGCAGCCGCGACGCCGACGGCTTCTTCCACTTCGCCGATCGTGCCAAGGACAGCGTGCGGCGGCGCGGCGAGAACGTCTCCAGCTTCGAAGTCGAGAACGTCCTCGCCACCCACCCCGCGGTGCTGGAGGCAGCCGCCTTCGGCGTGCCCGCGGAGATCGGCGAAGAAGATCTGATGGTCGCCGTCGTCCTCTCCCCCGGCCACGACGCAAAGGCCACCGACCTCCTCGATCACTGCCAGGACCGCCTCCCTTACTTCGCGGTACCGCGCTACGTCAGCTTCCGCCCCGAGATCCCGAAGAACGCGAGTCAGCGCGTGCAGAAGTTCAAACTGCGCGATGAAGGCGTCACCGCGGACGCCTATGACGCGGTCGAGGCCGGCTACGAGATCAAGAGGTAGCGCGGGCATGGCGCCCGGGGAAGGGACGCTGCCCTCTCGGCGGCGGCCCTGGCAGGCTGTGGCCGCCGCCGAGAGGGCGGGGATGTGGGAAGTGACGGGGAGCCTCCGGGGCGTGCGCCACGGGCGCGTCACGGGAGGAGCACACGGAACGCCCACCGCTTTCTCACGAGGAGGTGACGGGACTCGCAAGTCGTGAGGAAGAGCGTGGGAAGTCCACGCTTCCGTGCGTGTTGGGCAACAGTCAATTCAGCGCTGCATGCATTGACCCCCCTATAGGGTGGAAAACTCGTGCAGCGCTATTTCGGGCCCCTTTTCCAGGCCCGAAAGCAGACCAAAGGTGCGCGGAAGGGTGACGTTCCCGGCATCTCTGTGTCCGATCCGTGACAGGTGTGCCTTCTCTCGCACGGACCTCCGACGTAAGTCCGACCTCCGCCCGAACCTGTGCCGAGATCCAAACGAACCCCTCACGTCCAACGAGGACTGCCGCCGCGCCCGGGACAACGTGGGATCAGGCGGGGAGCTGGGCGCTCATGCGGGCTGCGGCCAAGGGGCCGAGGAGCTCGGCCAGGGCTATGTGATCGGGGTGGGCGAGGTAGGCGGCGAAGGACTCCTCGTCTTTCAGGCGGACGGTGAAGGCGTAGTCGCAGGTCGATGCCGTCGCCGGGCTCAAGCCGAGGTTCTCCCCGCGTAGGAGGGACTCGACCCCGTCCAGGCCGACGAGGCGGTCGAGGGCGGCCTCGACCTCGGCGATGTCGGCGGGGCCGACGTCGGCGTTCCATTTGAGGCTGACGTTGTGGACGATCATGCGTGGCCCGAGGAGTGAGGGTAGGTGCCGCCGGCGAGGAAGGCGTCGTCGTCGAGGGCGAGGGCCAAGCCGAGGAGGGCGCCGGCGTAGCTGTACTGGCGCAGGCCCATCGACAGGCCCGCCGCGGAGTGGGTGAAGCGGGAGCGGAGCTGGGCGGTCGGGTCGACCGTGGCGATGTGGCGGGAGAGGTTGGAGAAGTGGACCTCGACGTAGGGCTTGCGCGAGTCGACCAGGGCATGACGGGTCGCCTCGCCGGGGAAGGTGAGGCCGGCCGGGTTGATCAGGTAGCCGTCGACGCGTGCGGCCGAGGAGTGGATGAACTCGAGGATCTCGCCCTCGTGGTTGGAGGCGAAGGGCTCGACCTCGACGCCGACCCCGGCCGCGACCTCGGCGACGAACGCCTGCAGGTCGGCCAGCGACCCGACCTCCCCGTAGATATTTTGATCTCGCCTTCCCAGGTTCGGCATGTTGGGGCCGTCGATGACGGCGATCCGCCAGCGGCTGGCATCGGCACCCCGCAGGGCACCGAGCTCGCCGACGGCGTCGCGGGAAGGACGCCCGGCGGGCGCCCCTCCCCTTTGCTCTTCGTTACTTGACAACTTCTTCGATTTCGGGCTTGGTCAACGCGGTCGAGAGATCGGCACCGCCCGGCAGCGATTTTTCGCACGGGGGCAGCATGTCTTCGAGGGTGTTGATGTAGACCTTGTAATTGGCCTTCGTCGGTTCGTCGGTCGGACCGAGCTCCGGCGCTTCGACTTCCTGGTAGGCAGCCATGCCCTTCGCCAGCGCGAGCGCTGCCTGTTGGGCCGAGCCGTCCAGCGAGAACACGTTGTAGTTCGGTTCTTTCTGCTGCTTTTCGTGGATTTCGCAGATGACTTCGTTGGACGAGGACTGGCCCGCGATCGCCGGCAGCGGCTTGCCCGCCGCTTCGAAGGCGCGGTTCACCGCGGGAGCGGCGAACATCGCGGTCAGCACCACACCGTTGAGGTCCGGATACTTGTTCAGCAGCGCCGCCGTGGCCTGCTGGGTTTTCGCGAGTTCCCAGTTGGCGACCACCGGTTCGCTTTCGACGAATTCGACCCCGGCGCCGGTTTCTTCGATCGCCTTTTCCATCGCTTCCTGCGACGGGGTGTCGAACTGGTTACCGGCCGGGCCGCCGATCAGAGCGATCTGGCCTTTTTCTTTGGTCGCTTCATTGAGGAATTCGACCCATTCCTTGCCACCTTTTTCGAAGTCCGGGATGACCGCGGCGGTGACGTCACCGGGAATCGTCGCGTTGCCCGGGATCGCGTTGTCGGTGACCACCTTGACGCCGGCGAGCTGGGCCGCTTTGAAGGCCGGCACCGCCGACTGGCCGAAGTCGTCGAAGGCGACGATGATGTTCACGCCCTGCGCCGACCAGGCGCTGATCGTGCTGTTGAACTTTTCCGGATCGAGGTTGGCATCGAAGTATTTGACTTCGGTGACGTTCGGGCATTCCTTCGCCGTCTTTTCGATCAGCGCGCGCGTCTCCACCCGCCAGGTGTTGCCGCCGAAGCCGTCGATCGCGCCGACCACCGCCGGCTTTTCACCGCAGTACTTCGACATGTCGAAGTTCAGTTCGCCGATCTGGAGCTGACCGTATTCGCCTTCGGCGCTCGCGGTTTCGGTTTCACCTTCGGGTTCGGTTTCACCTTCGGATTCCGCGGGGGCTTCACTGCCGGTTTCTTCGGCTGGTTCTTCGCTCGAGGTCGAGCCGCTCGACGTGGAACTGCCGCCGCCACCACAGGCGGCGATCCCGACACCTAGTGCCAGACACAAGCAAAGGATCAGGATCCGCCTCCAGGCGTTCGACCCGGGGAATTTCATTTGTTCTCCTCCATTGGATGACTTAACGGGCTAGACGAGTTCGTGCACGTGGCTGCAGCCCGGCGAAGAGGCGGCGCAGACTGCCCGCCGCCTCACTGCTGCTGAAGCCGACGGCGACCGCGATCGCGGCGCTCTGCACCAACAGCGACACCGAGGGCGGCGCGCCGGTGGCGCTGATGAAAGATTCGAGCTGGCTGAGGAAGACGGCGGCGACGGCGGCGCCGACCACCCGACCACGGCCGCCCCCGAGGGCGGTCCCGCCGACCACCACCGCGGTGATCGTCGAGAGCAGGTAGGGGTTGCCGACCGTCGTCCCCGGCGTCTTCACGTAGCCGGCGAGGACGATCCCGGCGGCCCCGTAACAGAGCGCTGCGAGCATGTAGGTGCCGATCAGGTACCGGTTCACCCGCAGCCCCGCGGCCTTCGCCGCGTCCGGGTTCGCCCCGATCGCGATGAAGCGCCTCCCCACCACCGTCTTCGCCAGCACCACGGCGGCGACGGCGACGAAGATCGCGGCGATGTAGACCGTGTGCGGGATCCCGAGCGTCTTGTCGATCGCGAATTCCGAGAGCCCTTTGGTCGCCGACTGCGGGACCCCGTTGGTGTAGGTCTGCACCGCGCCGATCAGCAGCGCGTTGGTCGCCAGGGTGGCGATGATCGGCGTGATCCGCAGCATCGTCACCGCGATCCCGTTGATCAGCCCGGCGATCAGCACCGCGCCGAGCGCCATCAGGATCGCCTCGAAGAGCTTGCCCCCGTCGCCCGCCGCGTGACCGCAGACGATTACCGCCGACAAGGTGATCGAGCCGACCACCGAGAAGTCGATCCCGCCCTGCTGGATCACCAGGCACTGGCCGACCGCGGCGATCGCGAGGATCGCGGCGAAGGGCAGCATCGAGAGGATCGCCGAGCCCTTCAGCGTGCTCGGCTGAAACAGGGCGCAGACGACGACCAGAACCATCAGCGCGATCCAGATCATCGACGCCTCGCGCAGCCCGCCGAGCCGCTCGAGCAGCGGGCGCCCGGACGCCGTCGTCGGCTCAGTCGGCGGCACGGAGGACCCTCGCTCTCGAGTAGGCACCGGCGGCGACCAACGTGAGGATGCCGAGCATGTACGTCTGCCAGGCGGTGTTGACGCCGAGGAAGGAGACCGATGCGTTGATCTGCTGGATCAGCGCGGCACCGGCGAGGGCGCCGATGAAGGCGCCGCGGCCGCCGAAGATGCTGGCCCCGCCGAGCACCACCGCGGTGATCGAGGTGAGGGTGTAGGTGATGCCCGCGGTCGGGTCGCCGGCGCCGACCTGGGTCATCAGCACGAGGCTGGCGAGGAAGACGAGCAGGCCACCGACGAGGTAGGAGCTGAGCTGCACCCGGGCGACCCGGATGCCGACCGCGTGGGCGTGCTCGGGATCGGAGCCGACGGCCCGTAGCTTCACTCCCCAGGCGGTCCGCCGCAGCGTGTATTCGAGGACGAACCCGAGAGCGATGGCGACCACCGCGACCCAGGGGAACCAGTCGATTTTCTTCAGCAGGCTGGTGAGGACGTCGGTGTTGATTTCGCCGCCGACGGTCTTGCGGAAGAGCAGCGAGAGGCCCTGCAGCGCCGTGTAGGTGACCAGCGTGGTGAGGAACGGCGGCACCTTCGCCAGGGTCGGGAACCAGTTGACGAACCCGACCAGCAGCGCGATCGCGACCAGCAGCGCCCAGCCGAGGATCAGCAGCGGTTGGGACTTCCCCGGCACGATCACGAAGGAGCTGATGACGACGAGGAAGCCCATCAGCGGGCCGACCGAGAGGTCGATGCCGCCGCCGATCATCACCACCTGCTGCGCCATCGAGGCGAAGGCGAGCGCGGCGAAGAGCGTGAGGATGCCGGTGAAGGCGGCGCCGGTGAGGAAGAAGCTCGACTGCGTGGTCGTGTAGGCGGCGAGGCCGATCGTCGCGGCGAGGACGATCGCGGGCGGCGCCAGGTCGCCGCGCAGGAAGCGGCGCAGGCGCGACTGGGTCCGGATCGTGACGTCGTCGGCACGCGAGGTGGTCGCGGTCAGCGCCGCCTCGGTCATGTTCTGCTCGGTGACCTCGGCGCCGGCGAGCTCGCGCACGACGTGGCCGCGCGAGAGCACCAGGGTGCGGTCGCAGAGGCCTTCCAGTTCGGCCCCGTCGGAGGCGACGATCAGCGCGCCGGCACCGTCGTTCACCGCCTCGCGCAGGAAACGGAAGATCTCCAGCCGGGCGCCGATGTCGACGCCCTGGGTCGGCTCGTCGGCGAGGATCACCTTCGGCTCGCGCTCCAGCGCCCGGCCCAGCACCACCTTCTGCTGGTTGCCGCCGGAGAGGCTGCCGATCTTGGTGTCCGCGGTCGGAGTCTTCACCGCCAAGGCGTCGATCCGCTCGCGCACCGCGGCGCGCTCCCTGCGGGCGTTGACGAAGCCGGCGTCGGCGTAGTCGTCGAGGCTGCCGACCGCGAGGTTCTCGCGCACCCCGAGGATCGACATGATCCCCTCGCGGTGGCGGTCGGAGGGGATGAAGGCGATCCCGGCGTCGGAGGCGCCGGCGTTCGAGCCGAGCCGCACCGAGCTGCCGCCGACGCGGAGCTCTCCTTTGGCCGGGATCATCCCGGCGAGCGCCCGGATCACCTCGGTCTGGCCGTTGCCGTCGACCCCGGCGAGACCGACGATCTCCCCCGGGTGGATCGCGAGGTCGAAGTCGGCGAAGCGGTCGGAACGCAGGCCCTTCGCCTCCAGCACCGGTTCGCCCAGCGGCAGCCTCGGGTCGCGCTTGGGCGGGAACTCCGTCTCCAGCGAGCGGCCGACGATCGAGGTGACGATCGAGTCCTGGCTGGCGCCCTCGGCCTCCAGCGTCGCCACCTGCACCCCGTCGCGCAGCACGCTGATCCGATCGGAGACCCGCAGCACCTCGGGGATGCGGTGGGAGATGTAGACGATCGCCGTGCCCGCGGCGGCGAGCCGGCGGATCTGGCGGAAGAGGATCTCGACGTCGGCCGCGGCGAGGTGCTCGGTCGGCTCGTCGAGCAGCAGCACCTTCGGTTCCTGCGCGAGCGCCTTTGAGATCTCGACGATGAAGCGGATGTCGGGACCGAGGTCGCGGACCGCGAGGGTCGGGTCGATCTTGCGCTCGCCCCGCGTCCACTCGGCCATCGCCTCGTTCGCCCAGGCGGTCGTCGACCACCAGCCGGGGCGGCGGTCCTTGGAGGTGGCGATGGCGAGGTTCTCGGCCACCGTCAGGTCCGGCATCAGCGCGGGCTCCTGGTAGACGATCGCCAGGCCGAGGTTTCGCGCCAGGTCGGGGCTGGGACGGTCGAGGAGCTGCCCGGCGATCTCCACCGTGCCCTCGTCGGCGACGGTCGCGCCGGCGCCGATGCCCATCAGGGTCGACTTGCCCGCGCCGTTCTCGCCGACCAGTCCGAGCACCTCTCCGGCCTCCACCTCGAGCGAGACGTCGTCGAGCGCGACGACCCCGGGGTAGCGCTTGGTGATCCCGCTGAAGCGCAGCGCGACGGCGTTCTGATCCCCTCGCCGTCCCACGGGCGATTCCAACTCCATTGAACCCATTCGCATCACGTTATACAGAGCTTCAAGCCCTGTCAACCCCGCGAAGGGGGTAAATCGGCCCTACAGATCGACCGGGCGATGCCGGATCACGACGTTCTTCACCGTCGTGATCTCGCGGACCATCGCCCGCACGCCCTCGCGCCCGGTGCCGGCCTTGCCGACGCCGCCGAAGGGGGACGAATCGATCCGCCAGGCGTTCGACCCGTTGATCACCACCGTGCCGGTGAAGAGCTTGTCGGCGAGGGTCAGGGCGAGGTCGATGTCGCGGCTGAAGATGCCCGCCTGGAGCATCCCGTCGATCGAGTTCGCCTCCGGGATCGCCTCCCCCAGCGAGTCGACGGCGACCACGGCGATGATCGGCCCGAAGACCTCGCGCCGCATCACCGCCATCTCCGGCGTGACCCCGGCCAGCAGCGTCGGCGTGATCACGTCGCCGTCGCGCTCGCCGCCGACCACGACCTCGGCGCCGCGCTCGCGCGCGTCCTCGAGCATCTCCCAGACCCGGTCGGCGGCGCCGGTGCTGACCAGCGGGCCGACGTCGGGGTCACCGGGATCGCGCCCGGCGACCGCCAGCTTCGAGACCTCGGCGGCAAGCTTCGCCACCAGCTCGTCGTGCACCTCGCGGACGACGAAGATCCGCTGGACCGAGAGGCAGGCCTGGCCGGAGCGGACGAAGCCGCCGATCACGCATTCCGCCGCCGCCAGGTCGAGATCCCCATCGGCGGCGACCAGCACCGCGCCGGGCCCGCCGAGCTCCAGGTGGACGTGCTTGCGCGGCACCGCTTCCTTGATCTTCCAGCCGACGTCGCCGCCGGTGAAGCTGATCACCGGCAGGCGCTCGTCGTGGACCAGCTGCATGGTCATCTCGTTGTCCACGGGCAGGGCAGCGAGGGCGCCGGCGGGCCAGCCCGCCTCGACGACCAGCTCGGCCAGCGTGACCGCCGCGCGCGGCACCCACGGCGAGGGCTTGATCACCATCGGCACGCCAGCGGCGATCGCCGGGAAGAGCTTGTGGGCGCCGGTCAGGATCGGGCCGTTGAAGGCGGTGATCCCGAGCATCGGACCGATCGGGACACGACGGACCATCGCGATCGCGTCCCGGCCCCGAGGCGAGGCGTCGAGGTTGACCAGCTCGTCGAAGCCCTCGCGGACCGCCGCGGCGACCAACGTCGCGAGGTCGATCGTCCGGGCGATCTCGCCGACCATGTCCTTGGCGGTGAGGAAGGACGCCTCGGCGGCCAGTTCCTCCGCCAGCGCATCGGCCCGCTCGGTCAGCGTCGCGGCGATGCGGTCGAGGATCGCCGCCCGCTCGGCGGCTGACAGCGCGTGCGCCTCCTCCCCCGCGGCGACGAGCCCGGCCACCGCCGTCTCCACCACCGCGGCCGGGTCGGCGAGCGGCAGCCGCTCCCCGCCGACGAATGCCTCCAGAGTCTCCGTGGTCTGAGCCATCACGCACCCACCCCTTCTTGATCCATCTCGACAAGTTTTCGACGCGCCAGCTTTCCCGTGTCGGTCGCCGGCATCTCGGCCAGGACGTGGACGCGGACCGGCACCTTGTAGCCGGCGATCCGCTCGGCGCAGAACGAGCGCAGCTCCTCCTCGCCCGGATCGGCCCCCTCGCGGGGCACGACGAAGGCGACGACGACTTCGTCCACCCGCGGGTCCGGCACGCCGACCACCGCGGCCGAGGCGACCGCGTCGTGCATCGCCAGGAACTCCTCGACTTCGCGCGGTGCGACGTTGATCCCGCCGGTCTTGATCATCTCGGTGGCACGGGAGCTGAAGGAGAGGTTGCCGTCGGCATCGACCGATCCGAGGTCTCCGGAGCGGTACCAGCCGTCGGCGCCGAAGGCGGCCGAGGCGCCGGTGGAGTCGCCGAGGTAGCCGCGCGCCAGGTAGCCCCGCACCTGGATCTCGCCGACCTCGCCGGCGGGCAGCGGCTCCTCGCTCTCGCGATCGGCGATCCGCAGCTCGACCCCCGGCAGCGGCGGCCCCTGGCTGACCTTGCGCTGCTCCAGCGACCAGGAGGTCGGGGTGACGCAGCAGTTGCCGTAGGTCTCGGTGCCGCCGTAGATGTTGCAGATCCCGGCGACGCCGAGGACGGTCGCGGCGCGCTCGATCTCGGCCGGGGTGCCGAGGGTGACGCCGGTGCGCAGGCCGGCAACCCGCTCGGGACGGAAGGCGTCGTGCTCGACCAGGGCGCCCGTCATGTTCGGCAGCGTGTAGATCGCGGTCACTCGGTGGGCCTCGATCAGATCCAGCGCGCCGGCCGCCTCGAAGGCCGCCTGCAGCACCATCGTGGCGCCGTGGCCGAGGCTGGCGGGCAGGGCGTTGAGAGCGCCGTAGGCCCAGAAGAGCGGCACCGCGACCAGCACCCGGTCGGTGGCCTGGAGCCCCATCCGCTCGCCGATCGCGAAGCCGTTCTCGATCGCCGCGCCATGCACCAGCGGCACCGCCTTCGGCCGGGCGCTGGAGCCCGAGGTGTAGAGGATGAAGGCGTCGGCGTCGGCGGGCGCCACCATCTCGGGATCGACCGCGCCGTCGCCGGCGAGGACCTGATCGAAGCCGTGGGCGCCGGAGAGATCGCCGCGATCGCCGATCACGACCACCTCGCGCAGCGCGGCGAAGCGGGCGAACGGCGGCCCCTCCCCACCCAGCTCCGGCAACAGCTCGATCAACGTCTCCCGGAAGTCGCGCGAGCGGAAACAGTCGACGCAGACCAGCACCTCGGCGCCCGAGTGCTCGATCATGTATTCGAGGTCCCAGGCTTTGGCGAAGGTGTTGAAGGCGGCGATCCGGGCGCCCGCCCGATGGGCTCCGAGCGCGGCCACCAACCACTCCCAGCGATTCGTGCAGAGCAGGCCGACGGTGGCGCCGCGCCGTACTCCGAGCCCGGCGAGCCCGGCCGCGAAGGCGCCGACCCGTGCGTCGAGCTCACCGTAGGACAGCTCCGCCCCGGTTTCGATCACCGCCGGGGCGTCGGCGTCGCGCCCCGCCATCTCGGCGACCAGGTCGCCGAAGTTGCGCGCTAGGGGGTGCGGAGCCGCCACCTGCTCACGCGAGCTCGTCGAGCTTGAAGTCGACCAGGACCTCGTCGCCGGGCCGGACGAAGTCGACCCAGATCGAGCGGCCGGTCGTCGGGTCGAGGTACTGGCGCATCTCGAGCTCCTCGTGCACGCGGATCAGCGGGCCGAGCTCCTCCGGGCCGACGACGCGGTAAGGCGCGGCCACCCTCCAGTCGGCACCGAGCGGTCCGAGGATCGCCCCGCTCGCCGCCGCCTGGACCAGCGTCTCGCCGCCGTCGTCGACCAGGTTGATCACGTCCGCCCACTGCCGCAGCACCGGCAGCTCGCGCGGGCTGTGGTCGTAGTCGGAGGCGGGCAGGTCGGCGAGCCGGCGGTCGAGGATCGCCTGGCGGGCGCTCGCCGTCGCCTCCTCGTCGACCTCACCGGCGGAGACGACGACGCCGTAGAGCTTCTTCGCCATCCCCGGCGTGACGCTGCCGCGGCTGACGTCGCGCAGCACCGCCGCCGCGGGCCGCTCCAGCGGGTCGCCATAGCCGCCGCCGTTCTGGGTGACGTGGTTGATCGTGTCGGTGGCGCCGAGCGTGATCGTGCTCTTCGCCTCCGGCAGGACGCGCTCGCCCCCGGCCTCGGCGATCGTCGCGACGCTCTTCCCGGCGGCGAAGCTCTCGCGCCAGTCGCCGCCGACCGAGCACTCATACCAGGCGGTCGCGCCCGGATAGCCGCCGAAGACACCGATCGAAGTCGGCACTTCCATCCCTTGCGTGCCGCAGGTGGTGACCAGCTCCTCGGTGTCGTAGACGGCCAGCGCGAATTCGATCCCGTTGCCGCCGCGCGTGCGCCCGGCGCCGCCGGAGTCCTTCGCCTCGCGGCGCCAGAGGTAGAAGACCGGGCTGCGCACCTCGCTCGTCTCGACGTCCATGAACTGGCATTTGGGGACGACCATCGAGCCGCCGAGGTCGACCCCGTCGCGCCCGGCGAAGCCCGAGCCGCCCCAGCCCTGGGCGTCCATGAACATGTTCCCGAACGGTTCGCCGTACTGGTCGGTGCCGCCGAACTGGGAGAGGAGCCAACCGCCGTCGGGCGGCCCGCAGACCATCTCCTGGTGCTCGGGCGAGAAGGCGAAGAGCTTCGCCATGCAGGCGATCGCGGTCGCCGAGGCGATCCACGAGCCGGCCACCGAGCCCGCCGAGATCGGCGCCGGCGGCTCCGCCGAGATCACCGTGTTGGGCGGGAAGTTCAGCTCCACCGGCCGCATCAGGCCGGCGTTCCAGGGCAGGTCGGAGCCGTAGAGGGCGAGCATCACGGAGCCGATCGCACCGAAGCTGCCGGACGCCGAGCCGTTGCCCATCCCCATGATCGCCGGGTCGGTGCCCTCGTAGTCGAAGGAGAGCGTGTCGCCCTTCTTCGTCATCGTGCACTTGACCTTGTAGAGGCGGTTCTCCTGGCCGTCGTGGTCGACGAAGCCGCCGTGCTGGAAGACGCCGTCAGGCAGCTCGGAGATCGACTCGCGCATCCGCGCCTCGGTCCGCTCGATCGCCAGCTCCATCGTCCCGCGGACGGCGTCGCCGCCGTACTCCGCGCAGGCCTCGGCGAGCCGCGCCTGGGCCACCCGGTGGGAGGAGAGGAAGGCGGAGAAGTCGTTGGCGAGCATCTCCGGCAGGCGCGAGTTGCTCAGGATCATGTCCCAGGTGGCCTGGTTGACCTTGCCCTCGTCGACGATCCGCGAGAGCGGGATCAGCATGCCCTCCTGGTAGAGGTCGGTCGCGTTCGGGCACCAGGAGCCGGGGTTCATCCCGCCGACGTCGAGCACGTGGGCCATGCAGCCGGTCCAGGCGATCAGCTCGCCCTCGTGGAAGAACGGCGAGACGAACTGGACGTCGGACTGGTGGATGCCGGCGCCGAACGGATCGTTGGAGAGGAAGACATCGCCCGGGTTCAGGTCGTCGCCGTACTTCTCGATCACTTCCTTGATCAGCAGCTGGATGACGAACATCGGCAGCGTGTAGAACGCCTCCGAGGCGGCCATGTCCCCGTTCGGGGCGTAGATGCCGAAGTTGTAGTCCTGCGCGTGGACCACCGGCGAGCCCGAGGCGTGCACGATCGTGGTCGAGCCCTCCTCGTTGATCGAGGAGATGCGGTGCGAGATCACCTCGAAGGTGATCGGGTCGAGCTCGATTGCCGTCTCAGGCATGGGTTACCTCCTCGGCTTCCCGGTGGGGGGAAACTGCGGTCACGTTGGGGTCGATCAGGACGTTGCCGTGGACGTCGACGCTCGCCTCCTGGCCGGGCCCGATCACGATGTTCGTGTCGGGCATCTCGAAGATCGCCGGGCCGGTCAGCTCGAGGCCGGGGACGAGCGAGCGCTCGTCGTAGACGGCGGCCTGGCTCCAGCTGCCGAAGTAGACCTCGTCGTGGCGCAGGGGCTCGGGCGCCTCGCCCGGCTCCAGGGTGCCGAGCCGGGCGCTCTCGGTCGGGCTGGTGGCGACGACGCGCCAGTTGACGAACTCGATCCCGGCAGCGGTGAAGGCGGAGCCCTCGCCGAAGCGCTTTTCGTAGGTCTCGATGAAGCTCGCGGCGAGCAAATCTAGACCGGCTTCCGTGACCGGGTGCTCGGGCAGCTCGATCGTGAGCTCGTGGATCTGGAAGCGGAAGCGGGTGTCGACGAAGTAGGTCATCTCGATCCCCTCCTCGGAGATCCCCTGGTCGAGCAGGCGCTGCTTGGCGTCGGCCTCGACCGCTGCGATCACCTTGTTGACCTCTTCGGCGTCGACGAACTCGGCCGCCCCGGAGCTGCCCGGCGGGGTGCGGAACGGTTCGGTCACCTCGTGGGTGACGACCAGGTCGGAGGCGGCGATGCCGAGCGCCGAGTGCACCGAGGCGGTGACCGGGACGACGATCCGCTTCACCCCGAGCCCGGCGCCGAAGGCGTGGGCGTGGACCGGGCCGGCGCCGCCGAAGGCGACGAGGATGAAGTTGCGCGGGTCGTGGCCTTTGTGGATCGTCGCCTGCCGGCAGAGGTCGGCCATGCGCGAGTCGACGATCCGCTTGATCCCCTCGGCCGCGTCCTCGACCGAGATGCCGAGCGGCTCGGCGACGCGGCTGCGCACCGCCTCGACCGCGGCGGCTTTGTCGAGCTTCACGCGGCCGCCGAGGAAGGTGTCGGGGTTGACCAGGCCGAGGACCACGTCGGCGTCGGTGACGGTCGGCTCGGTCCCACCGCGGCCGTAACAGGCGGGCCCGGGGACGGCACCGGCGCTGGCCGGGCCGACGCGCAGCGCGCCGTCCTCGACCCGGGCGATCGAGCCGCCGCCCGCGCCGATCGTCTGCACCGCGACGGTCGGCACCGAGATCGGCTGGTTGTCCATGAAGGTGACCGAGCTGAGCAGCGGCCGCCCGTCGACGACGAGGCCGACGTCGAAGCTGGTGCCGCCCATGTCGGCGGTCACCACGTTCTGCTCGCCGAGCTCCTCGGCGACCAGCCTCGAGCCGACGACGCCGCCTACCGGTCCCGAGAGGAGGAACGAGACCGGCGTCCTGGCGGCCTCGCCGACCGAGGCCAAGCCACCGTTCGACTGCATCAGGAAGGGTTCGTGGTCGAGCCCGGCCTCACGCAGGGTCGACTCCAGCGACCGCGTCACGCTCGCCACCTCGGGGCCGAGGAAGGCGTTGACCGCGGTGGTCAGCATCCGCGAGTACTCGCCGATCCGCGGCAGCACGTCGGAGGAGGCGGAGACGTAGAGGTCGGGCGCCTCCTCGGCGACGATCTCCGCCAGCCGGCGCTCGTGCTCGGGATGCTGGGTGCACCAGAGCAGGCAGATCGCGATCGCTTCGACGCCCTGCTCGTCGAGCAGCTCGCGGACCGCGCGGCGGGCGGCGTCCTCGTCCAGCGGGCGGACGACGCGGCCTTTGTAGTCGACCCGCTCGGGGACCTCGCGGACGTCGACCGGGTCGATGATCGAGTACTGCTTCTGCAGCCCGCGCCAGTCTTTGAAGGTCGCCTCGTCGAGGCCGAAGCCCTTCATCCCGCGCATCGTCACCGGGGTGTCGCCGAAGCCCTCGGTGATCAGCACGCCGGTCTTCGCCCCGCGGCGCTCGAGCAGGCCGTTGGTGGCGACCGTGGTGCCGTGGGAGAAGAGGCGGATGCGGCGGATGAACTCGGCCCGGTCGAGGCCGGCATCGGCGGCGGCGAGGTCGAAGGTCGCGAGCACGCCGTCGACCAGGTTGCCCGGGGTGGTCGAGGACTTGTAACGGCTGATCTGACCGGCGTCGTCGAGGACGACGGTGTCGGTGAAGGTGCCGCCGACATCGGAGGCGACGAGGTACTGCGCGGAATCGCTCACGTCTCTGGATCTCTCTTCCCGGTCCCCAGCCATTCCCGTATGGCTGTTCAACTTTACGAGTCTACTTTCCAACCACAGTATACAAGTGAGAACTCTAGCTCAACCCTCCCCGGCCGGCTCGGCGGCGCTCGCGAAGGGGACGGCGGGAGCGGCGGGGCCGAGCGGACGCCAAGCCTCGCCGCCGTGGAAGAGGTCGCGCGTCGAGAGCTGCGGATCGGCCGCGGCGCCGGTCGCGTCGTTGACGGCGGAGATGCCGACGTCGTACTGCACGGCGAGCTCGACCAGGGCCGCGACGGTGCGCGCGGCGATCGCCTCGCGCAGGCGCTCGGTCACCTCGGCGTGCCGCGCGCGGCGGCCGTCGTGGTCGGCGAACGCCGGGTCGGCGAGCCAGTCCTCCCAGCCGAAGGCGCCGCAGAGTCGGACCCACTGCTCGGCCTCCAGCACGGCGACCGCGACGCGCCCGCCGTCGGCGGCGACGAAGACCCCGTAGGCACCCTCGCCGCCCGGGCGCGGTGGCTTGGCGGCGGCCCAGATCGCCGCCGCGTCCAGCATCGCCACCTCCAGCCGGCGCCCGAGGCCGGTGTCGCGCGCCTGCATCAGCGCGGCGAGGATCAGGAACGCCGCGTTGGTGCCGGCGGCGAGGTCGACCCAGGGGACGCGGATCAGCGTCTCGCCGTCGAGCGGCCCGGCGGCGAGGCCCGCGGCCAAGGCGAGGTAGTTGACGTCGTGGCCCGGACGATCGGCGAGCGGCCCGTCGGCGCCGTAGCCCGAGAGCGAGCAGTAGACGAGCCGCGGGTTCAGCCCCCGCAACGTGTCCCAGTCGGCGGCGAGCCGGGCGGCGACGCCAGGGCGGAAGCCCTCGACGAAGGCGTCGGCGCCCGCGACCAGCTCGTGCAGCTTCGCCCGGTCGCCCTCGTCCTTCAGGTCCAGGGTGACTATCTCCTTGTCGGCTGCCATCCGCCGGAACATCTCCGGGTCGATCTTCCGCGCCGCGTCGCCGCCCGGCGGTTCCACCTTGATCACGCGGGCGCCGAGCGTCCGCAGCAGCAGCGTCGCGAACGGGCCGGGGAGCTGCTGGGAGAGGTCGATGACGGTCGTCCCCTCCAGCGGGCGCAGCGGGCCCGGGCGCGGCGCCGTGCTCACAGCACCGCCACCGGGGTGAGCGGCGAGGCGGTCGAGCCGACCAGGCCGAGGGGCAGGGCGACGAAGAGGAAGGGGCCGGCGGCGCGCGCGGCGAGCTCGTCGAGCACGACGCTCTCCAGCAGCGGCACGCCGTGGTCGGCGATCAGGATCTGATGGACCGGGAACGCCTCGCCGGCGACGAAGGGGATGCGCTCGACCGCGAAGTTGTCGGCGCCGACCATCGCGACGCGGCGCTCGGCGAGCCAGCGCGCGGCGTCGGTGTCCAGACCGGGCTCGCCGTCGTAGTAGGTGGACGCCGCGGCGCCGGTCCGGCCGAGCCAGCCGGTGCGGACGAGCACGACGTCGCCCTCCCCCACCTCGACCCCCGCGGCACGCTCGGCGGCCTCCAGCTCGCCCGGGCCGATCGGCGTCCCGGCGGCGAGCTCGCCGTCCCCGGCGACGTCGAGCAGGACGCCGCGGGCAAGGGTCGGCGGCAGCTTGTCGGCCCCGCAGCGGGTGGCACCGGTGGTGCTGCGGATCGTCTCCTGCGGCGAGCCGTCGAAGAGGTGGTCGTCATGCCAGACATGGCAGAGCGCGTCGACGTGGGTGCCGACGTGGGTCGGCATGACGACGGTGTCCTCGGCGAACTGGAAGCCGCCGGGACGCTTGCCGCCCGCCGCGTAGTCGCCGCCGTCGCGACCCATGAAGCGCGAGAGCCCCGGCCGGTGCCCCGGCACCGGCGTCTCCGGCCCGAGCGGCAGCGAGAGGTCGACGACCTCGCCGCTGCGCACCATCCCGACCGCCGCGAGCACCTCGGCCGGGCCGAGCCGGCCCGGGGCGCCGGCCTCGGCGGGGATCGGCTGGCGGGCTCCGACGGTCATCGGCCGTCGGAGAGGAGCGCCAACGGCACCACCGGCGAGGCGTCGGCGCCGACGATCGAGAACGGCGCCATGACGAAGAGGAACTCCCGTCCGACGACGCTGCGCAGGCCCGGGCCGAGGTTCTCGACGATCAGCACGTCCGCGCCGAGCAGGGTCGCGTGGACCGGGAACCCGAACGGCACCTCGCGCCGGTGGGACGGTTTGTCGGGGGTGATCACGTCGACCCCGCAGATGCCGATCTCTTTCTCCGCCAGGTATTCGGCGGCGTCGGCGGCGAGGTAGGGGTGGTCGTAGTAGCTGTCTTCGGTGTAGCGGTCGGCGTAGCCGAAATGCAGGAGGACGGCGTCGCCGGCGCCCATGCCCGGGTCGACCGCGGCCAGCTCGTCGGCGCTCACCTCGACCGGGCCGTCGCGAGGCAGGTCGATCGCGACCCCCCGGCAGACGAAGCGCTCGACCGGGTAGTCGTCGATCGACTGCCCCTTCGGGAAGAAGTGGCGCGCCGCGTCGACGTGGGTGCCGGCGTGGGCGACCATCTTGAGGTGGGTGGCGGAGATCCGCCCGCCCGGGATCGAGTGCTCGATCGGCACCTCTTCCACCCGCATCTCGGTCCGTTCGGTGCCGCGCCAGGCGGCCATCTCGGGGGAGATCGGCTGGGAGAGGTCGATTACCTCGAACGCGCCGGGGACCGGAGCGACGATCCGCCCCGGTCCGTCCTGGGACTCTGGTCCTGCCACGTCAGATCGAGCGTCCGCCGTCGACCGGGATCGCGAGCCCGGTGAGGAAGCCCGCGTCGTCGGAGGCGAGGAAGAGGGCGACCGCGCCGACCTCCTCGGGCTGCCCGAGCCGGCCCATCGGCGTCGCGTTGGCGGTGATGTGGTCTCCGGCGCCGAATTCGGCCAGCATCGGCGTTTCGGTGGCGACCGGGCAGACCGCGTTGACGCGGATCTGGTCGGGCGCCAGCTCGACCGCCATCGCTTTCGCCATGTGCACCGCGGCACCCTTGGAGACGGTGTAGGGCAGCAGTTCCCGCCGCGGGCGCATGCCGGCCATCGAGGCGGTGATGATGATGTTGCCGCCACCCTGCTTCTTCATCACCGGGACGACCGCGCGGGCGGCGTAGAGGATCGCCTTCAGGTTGACGTCCATCGAGAGGTCCCATTCCTCGTCGGTGACGTCCTCCAACAAGTGGGCGACGAAGGGGACGCCGGCGTTGTTGAAGTAGGTGTCGACGGCGCCGAAGCGCTCGACCGTCTCGTCGACCATGGTCTTGACGCCATCGGCATCGGTGACGTCGAGCGTCCGGGTGAGGAGCGCGTCGCCGCCGGCGGCGTCCTCCAGCTTCTTCAGCCCCTCGTCCTTGAGGTCGACCGCGACGACGTTGCCTCCCTCGGCCAGGAAGCGCTCCGCCGCCGCGTACCCCATGCCCGAGCCGGCGCCGGTGATGATCGAGGTCTTACCGGTGAGGCGTGGCCCCACGGAAGAGACCGTGGCCTTCGTTTGAGTCGTCATTCGCTGTCCACCTTTACGCAAACATTCTTGATTTGTGTGTATTCGAGGAAGCCGGCGATGCCCTTCTCACGGCCGACGCCGCTCCTCTTGAAGCCGCCGAAGGGGATCTCGATCCCGGTCCCGGCGCTGTACGTGTTGACGAAGACCTGGCCGCAGTCGAGCCGGTCGGCGACCCGGTGGGCGCGCGAGACGTCGCCGGTCCAGATCGAGGCCATCAGGCCGAAGCGGGTGCCGTTGGCGAGCGCGATCGCCTCACGCTCGTCGGCGAAGGTCTGGGTCGAGAGGACCGGCCCGAAGATCTCCTCCTGGACCAAGGGGCTGTCGGCGGCGGCTTCGTCGAAGACGGTCGGCTCGACGTAGAAGCCGCCGGGATCGACGCCCACGGGGGCGCCGCCGCCGGTGAGGAGCTTGGCGCCGCTCTCGCGGCCGCCGGCGATCGCCCCCATCACCTTCTCGCGCTGGGCGGCATCGATCACCGGGCCCATTTCGGGGCCCTCGACCGCACGCCCGACCTTCGTCGCGCGCATCCGCTCGACGATCGCCTCGACCACGCTCTCGCGGACCGAGCGCTCGACCAGCACCCGCGTCCCCGCCGAGCAGACCTGACCGGCGCTCCAGACGAGGCTGTCGACGATCGTCGCCGCGGCCACCTCGAGGTCGGCGTCGGCGAAGACGACCTGGGGCGACTTGCCGCCGAGCTCGAGCGTGACCGGGGTGAAGTTCTCGTTGGCGGCGGCCAGCACCAGCTTGCCGGTCGCCTCCGAGCCGGTGAAGGTGACCCGGTCGACGCCGCGGTGCCCGACCAGCGCCGCGCCCGCCTCGCCGAAGCCGGTGAGGACGTTCAGCGCGCCGGCCGGCAGGCCCGCCGCTTCGGCGACCCGGGCCAGCGCGAGCGGGCCGAGCGGCGCCTGCGGGGCGGCCTTGGCGACGACGACGTTGCCCGCCGCGAGCGCCGCCGCGGTGGAGCGGGCGAGGATCTGGAAGGGCGAGTTGTAGGGGACGATGACCGCGCAGACCCCCCAGGGCTGGCGCTTGGTGTAGTCGAGGTAGCCCTCGCCGAGCGGCACCACCTCGCCGCCGATCTTGTCGGCGAGGCCGCCGTAGTACTCGAAGTAGCGGGCCGCGGCCTCGACGTCACGGGCCACCGCGGGCAGCGGCAGACCGCCGTCGCGGGAGCCGAGCTCGGCCAGCCCCTCGACCTCGTCGCGCAGCGCCAAGGCGATCCGGTTGCAGAGCCGGCCGCGCTCGGCGGGGGCGACGCGGCGCCAGTCCTCGAAGGTGGCGCGGGCGGCGGCCACGGCGCGGTCGACATCCTCCGCCCCGCCCCGGGGCACGGCAGCCAGCCGCTCACCCGTCGAGGGATCGAGCACGTCGAAATCTCCGCCATCGAGCGCAGCAACCCAGTCTCCGCCGATGACCTGTCTGTCGTCGATGGAGACAGTCACCGTTCGCGACTGTACCAACCAGGTTGGACAAAGTCCACTCAGGGTGGACAACTGTAAGAAGCGCCGGCTACCCCGGCGCCGCCGCTACTGCACGCGGAGGTTGGCGCGGCGCTTGACGCCGGTCTCCGAGCGGTCGTGGGCGATGATCCAGAGCAGCCGGGCGGGCTTCGAGGAAGAGTTGATGACGCGGTGGGGTCGCTCGGCGTCGAAGGAGATGTAGTCGCCCCGCCGCAGCGTCTCCTCGATGTCTTCGATCTGCACGACGACCTGCCCGGAGAGCACCAGGCCGTAGTCGCGGCCGGAGTGCTTGGCGAGGTGCGGGCGCATCTCGCCGCCCGGGTCGAAGGCCAGCTCGATCACGTCGAGGTAAGGGTCGTCGAGGTGCATCATGAATTCGCGCCGCACCTTCACGTCGTCGACGATGATCCGCTCCTCACGCCGGATCACCGGCGAGACCTCGCCCTCGCTCGGGTCGTCGAGCAGGTAGCCGGGGCGGGTGCCGAGCGCGTCGGCGATCGCCACCAGTGAGGTCAGCGAGGGGCTCGCCTCGCCACGCTCGATGTGGCTGAGCAGGCTGGCGCTGATCTGCGCGACCGAGGCGACCGCGCGCAGGCTGAGCCCCTGCTCGACCCGCAGCGCCCGGATCCGCGTGCCGAGGCTCGCGGTGACCTCGGCCGCCCGCTCGCTCCGCCTCACGCCGTTCTCCTCGCCGGCCCCTGCCGCCGCATTCGACTTGCTCCCCCGCTCACTCATCGTTCTACTCCATCGTACGCGTTGTCAGCCTGGTTATACAAAGGAATGCCAGGCCCAGCGCCAGTCTAGCCCTACCGCGCCTCGTCGATCACCGCCGTCGCGATCGCCATCGCGCTCTTCGCCGCGGGCACTCCGGCGTAGATCGCGGCGTGCAGGATCAGCTCCTTCACCTCGTCCGCGGAGAGACCGTTTCGGAGCGCCCCGCGGACGTGGACGGCGATCTCGGCGTCGGCCCGCAAGGCGATCAGGGCGCCGAGGGTCACGAGGCTGCGATCGCGCCGCTCGAGGCCGGGGCGATTCCAGACCTCACCCCACGCGTAGCGGGTGATGAATTCCTGGAACTCGGCGTCGAGTGAGGTCGGGTCGCCGGTCTCCCGATCGACGTGTAGATCTCCCAGGACCTCGCGCCGGGTGCGGTCGCCGAGTGCGTGCGGTTGCGTGTCATCGGTCAAGTGTCAGCTCTCCTCGGGGGGAATGGGAACCCAATACACTGGTGTGGAAATGGCTCCTCAACGCGTACGCGAGAGTCGCGATGTAACTCCGAACCTCAGCCGCCGTTTGCGTAACGCTCGCCAGGAGCGTGGACTGAGCCTCGAAGCGGTGGCACAGAAGGCGCAGATCAGCACCAGTCTGCTGAGTCAGATCGAGCGCGGCAAAGCGAGCCCGTCGCTGGTCTCGCTGGTGGCGATCGCCGACGCGCTGATGCTGCGGCCGGGCGACCTGCTGAACGAACCCGACGAGGCGAAGACGCGGAACCCGGTGGTGCGCCACTCCGAGCGCCACGTGATCGAGGACGCGGGCGGGCGGTTCGAGTACATGATGCACCTCGACGACCCGATGCTCGAGGTCGCCGAGATGATCCTCAAACCGGGTACCGCGTCGCGGCCGCACCTCGCCGGCCACACCGGGCGCGACTACGGCATCGTGCTGAGAGGCCCGGTCCGGGTCGAGTTCGAGGACGACAGCCACGTCCTCAAAGGCGGCGACTACATCGCCTTCGACTCCGAGATGCCCCACCGGCTCGTCAACGAGGGCAAGAGCGATGCCCGGGTGATCTGGATCATCGCCCACGAAGGCTCCCCCCGCGGCGGGCGCCCGGTCTCGAGCCGCGCCGCCGATGCCGCTCCCAAAGCCGGGTAGCGGCATCCGGCGCTACCGCCGCGGCGGCGTCGGCAGGGCCTGCACGGCGCTGTAGCCGCCGTCGACTGGCAGCACCGCCCCGGTGATCCAGCGGGCGGTCGCGCCCGCGAGGAAGAGCACCGCGTTGCCGACGTCCCAGCCGGTTCCCTCGGTCCCCAGCGGGCTCGCCTCCCGCCGCGCCTCGCGCATCTCCGCGCTGAGCCCGCGGGACTCGACCATGCCGGTGTAGGCGAGGCCCGGAGCGACGCAGTTGACCCGGATCCCGTCGGCGCCATGCTGCGCCGCCATCGCCTTGGTCAGCGGCACGATCGCTCCCTTGGAGGTCGCGTAGAGAAGCGCCGGGTGGCCGCCGCGCAGCCCGCCGACCGAGGAGACGTTGACGATCGAGCCGCCGCCGGCGGCGATCATCCGCGGAATCGCGAAGCGTGACATCAACACCATCGACTCCAGGTTGATCCGCATCCCCTCCTCCCAGCGGCGCAGGTCGACGTCGACAGCGGTGCCGGGTGGGCCCGCCACACCGACGTTGTTCACCAACACCTGTGGTGGCCCGGCGCGATCGGTCACGTACTCGACCGCACGCTCACAGTCACCCTCCTCGGCGACGTCGCCGCGGAGTGGAAAAGCTGACCCTCCCTCCTCGTCGATCAGACCACAGGTACGTTCGGCATGTTCCTGGTCGAGGTCGAGTACCGCCACGACCGCGCCCGCGCGGGCGAGTAGGATCGCGGCGGCGGCACCGTTACCGATCGGGCCGCCCCTGGCTCCACCACCGGTAACCATCGCCACCGTGTCGCGCAACCCGAAGAGACCGTCGCGGATCACACCTCGCTCGTCCTCCACGACGAATCAATATACAGCGCTGTTAAAGTTCTTTCAATGAGTTCAAAGGGAGAAGTGGAGGAGCAGATCAGCACCGACGCGGAGATCATCGAGCTGCTGCGCCAGTTCATCGCCGCGCAAACCGGCGCGCCGGCACCGCAGATCGCCTCCCTCGAGCGCGCCTCGCTCGGCCGCTCGCGGGAGAACTGGCTCTTCGACGCGCGCTGGGACGACGGCGACGGCGCCCCGGAGCCGCTGATCGTCCGCCGTGACCCCGAGGGCGGCCTGGTCGACACCGACCGGGCGCTGGAGTTCGACCTGCTGCGGGCCCTGGAGGACAGCGATCTGCCCACGCCCACCGTCCGCTGGCTCGACCCCGAGGGCGAGTGGCTCGGCCGTCCCTCGATGATCATGCAGTGCCGGCCGGGCGAGTCCGACTACTACATCCTCAACGGCGAGCGGCCCGAGGGCGAGCGCCTGGAGCTGGCGCGGCGCTTCTGCGACCTGCTCGCCGCCGTACACCAGGTGCCCTGGCAGGAGCTCGGGCTGGGGACGATCCTCGCCGACCCGGGGCCCGACGCCGCCAAGGTCGAGCTCGACCGCTTCGTCACCGTCCTGCGAAAGGACGAGCTGCGCACCTACGACGAGATCGAGGCGGGTGTGGCCTGGCTCGAAGGACACGCCCCGGCCTCCCCGCGCACGGTGCTCGTCCACGCCGACTTCAAGCCGGGGAACCTGCTGCTGGTCGGCGACGAGGTCACCGCGCTGCTCGACTGGGAGCTCGCCCACCTCGGCGATCCGCTCGAGGACCTCGGCTGGGTGACCCAGCCGCTGCGGACGCGCGAGCACCTGATCGCGGGCGCCTGGGAGAGCGCCGACCTCCTCGCCCGCTACGAAGAGCGGACCGGGTTCGCGGTCGACCCCAAGGCGCTCCGCTGGTGGCGGCTTTTCGCCACCTTCCGCACCGCGGTGATGCAGGTGAGCGGCCTGCGCGCCTACGTCGACGGGCGCGGCGACAAGGCTTTCCGGCCGACCGAGCGGGTCCTCGACTCGATCGTGGACCAGATCGGCGGCTGAGATGAGCGACGCGCACTTCGACGAGCAGTTCCCGCTCTCGCCCCTCGACGACTTCATGATCCACCAGACGCCCGACCCGATCCGGGTGATGTGGACGGGCGACCCGCGCGCCTACGAGCGCTACTGGATGGTCTGCCACGACGCGAGCGGCGAGACCATGGTCGCCGCCGGCGGCAGCTTCTACCCCAACCTGGACCGCGCCGAGGCCTACGCGATCGTCGTCCGCGGCGGCCGCCACACCAGCGTGCGCGCCTTCCGCTCGCTCGGCTTCGACCGCGCCGACATGCGGGTCGGCCCGATCGCGCCGGAAGTGGTGCGGGGGCTGCGCCACGTCCGATTCGTGCTCGAGGAGAACGATTTCGGGGTCGCCTTCGAGATCGACTTCGAGGACACCACCCGCCAGGTCTTCCGCGAGCCGCTCTCGACCCTCGCGGCGGGCAACCCGCCGGGGCGGCGCAACGACGTCACCACCGGATTCGAGGGCTTCGGCAAGGTCAGCGGCTGGGTCTCGGTCGACGGCGAGCGACTCGTCCTCGCCCCGGGCTCGATCGGCACCCGCGACCGCCACTGGGGCACCGGCCGCGGCGTCGGCGGGCCGCAGCTCGCGCTCGGTGGGCGGCTGCACGTCGGCACCAACGGCAACGCCTTCGTCAACTTCGGCGACTGGTCGCTGTGGGGCGACAAAGTCTTCTACGACTTCGGCGACCCGCGGCCGGGGGCAGGCCGGGTCGGCAAACCGGACCGGCGCCTGCGCTTCGAGGAGGGCACCAACATCTTCGCCGAGGCCGAGGTCGACCACCCGATCCGCGGCGGCGACGGCGAGACCAAGACCGCGCACT
This sequence comes from Solirubrobacterales bacterium, assembly GCA_965200635.1. Taxonomy (GTDB): domain Bacteria; phylum Actinomycetota; class Thermoleophilia; order Solirubrobacterales; family 70-9; genus VAYN01. Next base: position 698,741 of record OZ241364.1, read on the forward strand.
ACGTGAAGATCGGCCAGCAGACGGCGTTCCTGCGCTGCGGGATGTACGGCGGCACGCCCGACCGCGACATCCACCAGGGCGGCTACGAGGGGCCCGACCTGGTCGAGGGCGAGACCTACGAGATCGATCGGCCCGAGGTGCGCGAGGGTATCGCCGGGCTCGACGAGCACCTCTGCGAGGTGACCTGCGACGGCGAGCGCTCGATCGGCATCTACCAGACGATCGACCCGCTGGCCTACGAGAACTGCGCCGCGGGCCGTCCCGGCTGGGCGTTCCTGTGAGTGGCGGACGACCGGTCCGGCGATGGAGAAGATCGACCTCACAGAGTTGATCCGCCCGGGCGACGCGGTGCTGGTCGGTCAAGGCACCGGCGAGCCGCGGAGCCTGACCGAGGCCTTGGTCGAGCAGCGGGCGGCGCTCGGCGGGGTCGGCGTCTTCCTCGGCGCCACCTACGCGGGGACGTTCGCGCCCGAGCACGCCGACCACCTGCGACTGACGAGCATCGGTGGCATCGGCACCAACGCCGCGCTCGCCCGCGCCGGGGCGCTCGACATCCTGCCCTCCCACGTCTCCGAACTCCCCGCGGCGATCGAGTCCGGCCGGGTGCCGGTCGACGTCGTCCTCCTGCAGGTGAGCCCGGCGGGGCCCGACGGCCGCCACTCCTACGGGCTGGTCGCCGACTACCTGCAGCCGGCGCTGGCGCGGGCGCGGGTGGTCATCGCCGAGGTGAACGACCGGGTGCCGTGGGTGGGCGGGGAGTCGGTCGCGGCGTCGGATCTCGACCACGTCTTCGAGACCTCGCGCGAACCGGTCGGGGTCGCGGTACCGGCGCTCGACGACGCCTCGCTGAAGATCGGCGAGCTGATCGCCTCGTTGCTGCCGCCACGCCCGGTCCTGCAGCTCGGGATCGGGAAGATCGGCTACGCGGTCGCCGCCGCCCTGAGCGATCGCCGCGACATCGCGCTCCACGGTGGCGTCGTCGGCGACTGGCTCGTCGACCTCGACGAGGCGGGCGCGATCGACAATTCACACAAGCCGATCGACAGCGAGGTCACCGTCACCGGCACCGTCGTCGGCACCCGGCGCCTGTACGACCACGTCGACCAGAACGAGACGGTCGCGCTGCGCGGGATCGCCTACACCCACTCGCCTCGCACCCTCTCCCGGTTCAGCCGCCTGGTCGCGATCAACGCCGCCCTGGAGGTCGACCTCACCGGCCAGGTGAACGCGGAGACGATCGGCGGCCGCTACGTCGGCGCCGTCGGCGGCCAGGTCGACTTCGTCCGCGCCGCGATGGCCTCCCCCGGCGGCCGCTCGATCATCGCCCTCCCCTCCACCGCCCGCGGCGGCGAGACCTCCCGCATCGTCCCCCGCCTCGAAGACGGCATCGTGACCACCTCCCGCGCCGACGCCGACATCGTGGTCACCGAGCACGGCATCGCCGACCTCCGCGGAGCCACCGTCGGCGAGCGCACCCGCCGCCTCCTCGCGGTCGCCGACCCCCGCCACCGCGACCGCCTCAGCAGGCGATCTTGATCGAACCGTGCGCTTCGATGGTCCGGCCGCCGACCTTGGTGGAGACCACGACCCGGTAGGTCCCGTCGCCCGCCTCGAGGCTGCCGCCCTGCAGGCTGATCCAACGGAAGTATTCGTCGGCCTCCGAGCCGCCGCCCGCCACCGTGCCGACGCTTTCCTTGCCGTCGGGGAAGAGGGCCTTATGGAAGGGGACGCCGGTTTCTTCGACCGGTTCGCCGAAGCCCTGCTTCGTCCAGGGCGCTTCCAGGGTGATCGAGGTCGGGGCGCCCGCAGGGATGCCGGTCGCCTTGACCAATGCGGTGAAGAGCAGTTCGTGGGGCGCGGTCGTTTCGCCGAAGACGTAGTAGCAGGCGTTGATCGGCTGCTTTTCGGTCACCTTGGTCCCCGGGGCGAAGAGCTGCTCGTTCACGGAGAGCCCGGTGATCTTCAGCGACGGGCCAGAGGCCTTCGGCATCGGGAGACGGCGATGCGCGACAAAGTCGCTTCGCCACCGGCAGCGATCCGCTGATCGACGGTGGGGTGACGACCCTTCACGCCTAGGCCAGCATCGCCTCGGAGCTTTCCCACAGCCACCGCGCGAGCTCACCGTCGCGCGCCTGCGGGTTCATCCGTCGTGCGGGCTTGCGTTTCTCGTAGTAGGTACCCGACTGGAAATCGGCGCCGGGGCTGCCCTCGGCGAGCCAGACGAGTTGGGAGGCGCCCTTCTCGGAGCTGGTGAGGAGAAAGCGGCTCAGGGGGTTGCGGTAGACGAGGCGCGAGATGCCGCCCATCTCGGCGGCGAAGTTGGAGGCGACCACGCCCGGGTGGAAGGCAGCGGAGGCAAGGCCCTTCTCGGCGTAGCGGCGATTCAGCTCGACCGTGAAGAGGATGTTCTCCAGCTTCGTCGTGCCGTAGGCGCGCAGCGCGCTCCAGTCCTTCTCGTGCTCGAGGTCATCCATCTCGACCTTACCCAGCACCCGGGCGCCGACGCTCGCGGTCTGGATCACCGACGCCCCGCTTGCGATCAGCTTGTCCATCAGCAAGGTGGTGAGCAGGAACGGAGCCAGGTGGTTGACCTGGAAGGTCAGATCGTGGCCGTCGATGGTCTTCGCCGGCTCCGGGAACGAGCCGCCGGCGTTGTTGGCGAGGACGTCGATGCGGTCACAGGCCGCGTCGATCTCACCGGCCAACCGACGCACGTCGTCGAGGACGCCGAAGTCGGCGGTCAGCCCGTCGACGCCGAGATCGCCCGCCACCGCCTTGGTCTTCTCCGGCGAGCGCCCGACGACGATCACGCGGTGCCCGTCCGCGTGCAGCTTCCGCGCGGCGGCCTCCCCGATCCCGTCGCTGGCCCCGGTGATGACGATGGTCTTAGGCATGGTCCTACCTTTCACTCTGCTTGCTTCGGTCAGCCGTGGACGAAGATCTTGAGCAGGATGATGATCACCGCGAAGAACGCGCCGGTCGAGATCGAGATCGTCGCCTGCAACCGGCTCGCGCCGACTCTCCGGCAGGCCAGGACGACGCCGATCATCAGCTCGGCGAGCGCGGTGCCCAACGCCACCGTGATCGCCGCCCGACCGGAGATCAACCCCAGCGCGCCGGCCAGAAGGACCGCGGCGGGCAGCAGCTGGGCGCCGACCATCGGGCGCTCCCGCTTGAGCTCGTGGCGCACCCTCCGGACGCTCGGCGCCTCCCCTTCGATCCAGGAACCGATCACCCCGGCGTAGACGTGCGCCAGGTAGAAGACGAGAGCCGTCACGCAGAGGTAGATCTCGACCAGCCCCGCCTGCCGCGGATGGTCGGCACCGGCCGCGGCGATGATCGACGCGCCGAGGATCAGCCCGTAGACCGCCCCGGCGACGTTCCTCTGCACCTGGTGCGCCGCCACGCGGCCACCCTAGCCATCGCCGGCGAGGAGCGGATCACCCCCTTCGGATGATGTGGAGGCAGGAGGGTCGACCTAGGTTCCGTGGTGCACCGTCTGTCCACAACCGAAAGGACCTCACTTGCCGCTCGCAGATGTCAGCTTCGGCGACCTGCTTCTCACCGTCTTCGAGATCTTCCTGTTCGTGATCTGGATCTGGATCCTGTTCACGATCATCGGGGACCTCTTCCGCGACCACGAGATGTCGGGCTGGGGGAAAGCGCTCTGGATCGTCTTCCTCGTCTTCATCCCCTACATCTCGATGCTGGTCTACCTGATCGCCCGCGGGTCGGGGATGCGCGAACGCGCTCTGCAGGCGCAGTCCGAAGCGAAACACCATTTCGACTCCTACGTCCAGGAACAGGCCCACACCAGCCCCGCCGACGAACTCCACAAACTGAACGACCTGAAGGAGAAGGGTGCGCTCAGCGCCGAGGAGTTCGACCGGGCCAAGGCGAAACTGCTGGCCTGATCAGCGCAGCGCCGTGTCCGAGGACGGGCCGTCGGGATCCAGTAACCCGGCGGCCCGCGCCCGTTCGACCGCCCCGCGGCGCGAGGTGACGCCGAGCTTGCGGTAGACGCCCTGCGCCTGGGTCTTGACCGTGTTCGGGGAGACGAAGACCTGTCCCGCGATCTGCGGGAAGGACAGGTGGGTCGGCAGGTACTGCAGCACCCGCAGCTCCGCCGGCGTCAGATCGTGGACACCGGATGCCGACGCGACCTCGATCAGAGCGGCCGTCTCGGCGATCCAGGTCTCGAGGACGATCGCGTCGGGGGTCGTCTTCAGCACGCGGGAGGCCTCGGCGAGCATCTCGGTCGCGGCCGGGATGTCGTCGAGGCGGATCGCCGCGCGGGCGAGCGCGACCCAGGTCTCGGCTTCATACCAAGGCGCGAAATCTCCGAGTTGATCGAGCAGGCTCCGACCCTGACGCAGGTCCGCCGCCGCATCCTCGACCCTTCCCGTGCGTGACTTGACCGCGGCGGAGACCGCCACCGAGAGCGCCATCATCGGGTAGTCGCCGATCCCGGAGCGGTCGAGCTGGGCGCGAGCCTGCGAGGACAGGACCTCGGCCAGGGTCCAGTCGCCGTCCTCGATCGCCAACAGGGCCAGCTGGGACAGGCACAGAACCTGCACGTTCGGAGCGCTTACCGCTCCGCGGCGCGCGCCGTCGAGCAGCTTCTGCCGCGCCTCGGCGCGGAAGCCGCGCAGATGGAGCCCGACCCCCTCGAGCAGCCGGCACATCGACATCCAGGGGCTGTCGGCCGGAAGCAGCTCGGCCGCGAGGGCCGTCTGATCGGCGATCGCCTCCACCCCTCCTCGTGCCAGGGCCGCCTCGATCAACCCGAGGCCGGCGCTCAGCACGGCCTTCTTCTCGGATGGCGGTTCCTTCTCGATCAGCGCGCTCGCGACCGCCGCCCAGTGTTCGGTCTCCGCCCCCGCGCCCCGGGTGACGTGGGTGTAGGAAGCGGTCAGGCTGAGCGCCGCATCGCCGGCGACGGTAGCTTCGCCCAGTCGGTCGAGCCAGCCGATCACCGTCGCGTTGCGGCCGCGCGCGGTGAATTCCGGGATGCCCATCCACAGCAGCTCCCCCGCCCGGTCCACCGCGCCGCCCTCGACCGCGTGGCTGATCGCACGGTCCCAGTCACCGTGCTCGACCCACCAATCGGAGGCCCGCCGGTGCAGCCGCTCCTCCTGCTCGGGCTCGGCTGTCCGCAGCTCGGCGCGCAGCATCTCGCGGAAGAGCGGGTGAAAGCGAAACCACTCGTCGCGGTGATCGAGCGGGGTGAGGAGCATGTTCGAACGCGAGAGCTTGCGAAGTTGCGCGGCGGAGCCGTGGCGGTCGAGTACAGCGTCACAGAGATCGCCGCTGAGGCGGTCGAGGACGGAGGCCCGCCGCAGGAAATCGAGTTGGCGGCGGCCGACCGGCTCGAGGAATTCTTCCCTGATGTAGTCGACCACGAACCGGTCGTCGCCGGCGAAGTGGGCGATCGCCTCGTCGAGATCGTCGGCCTTGATGAGCGCCAGGGCGGCCAGGTAGAGCGCCGCCGGCCAACCCTCGCTGCGACGGTGGAGGGTGTCGACCTGGGTCGCGGTCAGATCGAGGTCGAGGGACGCCAGCAACGCTCCGCATTCCCCGTTCGTCATCAGCAGGTCCTCGGCGTCGAGCTCGATCAATTCGCCGTGCGCGCGCAGCCTCCCGATCGGCAGGGCCGGTTCGGTCCGGGTCGCGAGGACGAGCTGGGAGCCGCGCGGCAGGCCGGCGATGATCGCCGCGACGGCCGCCAGGGCAGCCGGGTCGCCGATCCGCTCGAAGTCGTCGAGGACGAGGACGAAGGGCAGGCGCCGGGTCCGCAGCGAGTCGACGAGGCGGGGCAGCACGACCTTCTCGATCCGCGGGTCCAGGTTGGCGAGCGCGATGCCCACCCCTGGCTCGACCGCCTCGATCGGATCGAGCGCCGCGACGACCGAGGCGACCAGGAGCGCCGGATCGTTGTGCTGATCGCCCAGGATCAGGGTCCGGAACGGACGCGGATCGCGCTCGGCCCATTGCTCGACCAGCACCGACTTGCCGTAGCCGGACGGGGCGCTGACCAGGACCAGGGGGATCGAGGGCTGCTCGAGCCGCGAAAGCAGTCGTGGGCGCTCGACCAGCGCGCGGCCGGAATCCGACGATCGGGATGGTGCCGCCTCGGACACCCACCCAGTAAACAGCTTGTCGGCCTGCCGAGAGGTTCTACCGATCACCCTCGGCGGCAGCCGTGCTCAGGTCATCCCGGTGGATCCAGGTGTCGATCAGGTCGTGGCCGTCGGCAGCCTCGATCGCGTCCCGCAACGGAGCGGCCCAACGGTGCTCCAACAGGGCGATCGCGGCCGCCGTCCCCGCCGGGAGCCGGTCGGCGAGGAACCAGGCGTCCTCGCCGGCGGGCCGCCGTCCGTTCCGGGACGCCGCGTCCGCCGCCACCTGCGCTCCCTCCGCGGCACTCACTTCACCACCGACGCCTACGCCCACGAGTGCCCGCACCAGCGCGCCGTACTCGACGGCCTCGTCGGCGGAGAGGTCGGACATCACCAGCTCGATGACCTCGTCGTCCTCGCCCTTGGCGACGAAGAGGAGGTCGAGGAGTCGGACCGCGTCCTGGGTGCGAAGACGTCGCAGCTCGTCGAGGATCCGTTCGTCGAAGCGCCCCCCGTCGAAGGCGATGATCACAAGCTGTACGGGGCCCAGGTCGACCCGTTGGTCGGTCATCGCCTAGATCCCCTGCGTCAGCCGGGCGTGCTCGGAGTCGTACTGCTCCTGCGTCAACACACCTTCGTCGAGCAGGGACTTGAGTTTGGTCAGGGCATCGATCCGGTTCGCGTCGGATGCGGCGTCCTCGATCGGCCGTGCCTCGCGTGGTCCGCCGATCTCCAGTCCCGCCGTGCCGACCATCGCCGCTCGGGTAAGCGGCCTTCTCCTCAACAGGGGCATCCGCCCCTCCTTTCGCCGCATTCTCCCGTCACGTCAGGTACCCGATCAGGCCGCGGACCACCAGCAGCACGCCGACCAGCCCGGCGCCGTAGATCGCCATCCGCCGACCGCTGCGGGTCAGCCAGGCGCGGAAGCGCTGCACCTCGACCACGGTGCGCTCGGGCGCGACGAGGTATCCGACCAGAGGGACGATCAGGAAGATCAGCAGCAGGACGTTGAAGCCGATGATCACGAGGATCTCGGCGACCGTCCCGTAGCCAAGCGTCTGCAGATCGTGGAGCGCCGCGAGGTAGGAGATGCCAGGAAGAGTGAGGACGACGCCGAGGGCGAAGGTGATCCGCGCCGACCCCCGACCGAGCAATTGCTCGACCCTCGAGGGCCCCTTCTCCTCGAGCTCCCCACCCCCCGCCTTGGCCTGCTTTCGCTGGCTCCGCCGCTCTTTCAGCCGCTGGTCGTGACCGGCCCCGAGCACGTAGGCGACGAGGAGCGCGATCAGGCCGACGGCGATGTCGATGGACGGGCTGACCGTGTTGCGACCGGTACTCGTCGCGCCGGAGTCGTGCACGACGAACACGATCAGGAACCCGATCGTGAGGCTGACCAGGAGGGCCCCGGCGAGATATCCGAGCAGGAGGCGCTTCGGGCTCGGCAGGAACAGCATCAGGGTGACCGCCGCGAGCAAGGTCGGGTTGGCGGCCGAGACCAGCGCGAGGAGGAAGATGTCACCCATGGCCCTGCGGTCCTGCTACTCGGCCTCGATCACCGTCTTGATCGATTTGACCATCGCGGCCGCGCTTTTGCGGCCGGAGCGCAGGGCGAGGCCCTTGATCAACTTGCCCAGACCCTGTCCTTCGAGCTGGTTGAAGAGGGTCACCTTGGTTCCAGACCCTTCCGCGACGAGGTCGTAGCCGCCCTCGGGAACGGTGACCGGCGCGGTCGAGAGCTCTCGCCAACGGATCCGCGTCGGTCGTTCGACCACGTCCAGCTCGAATTCGCGCTCGGTCTTGACGCCGACGTCCTTGACGGTGCTGGCGAAGACGGTTCCGGCCCTGATCGGCCCGTCGGTCTTGTTCTCGATCTCCAGCACGCGGGGGCTGAACTTCTTGTCGTTCTCACCGTCGACCAGGAAGTCGAACACCTGCTCGATCGGCGCTTCGATCGACACCGTCGCTTCGATGTTGTCCATCAGATCCCGCTCTCTACTTTGAGGGCCCCGGAGCGCTCGGCGTCGAGAACCACTTGATAGTCGGCCTCGTTCTGGTCGGCATAGGCCTCGGAGAACGCGGCGATCGCGCGATCGAACTTGTCGCCTTGACCGAGGTAGGCGGCGATCGCCTCGCGGTCGCCGGTGCGGGCGTGGGCACGGGCGAGGCTCCAGCCGCAGAGGCCGGCGTAGGTGGCCATCGTCGGCGCGCTCATCGTCTCGATCTCCGCCGAGCCCTTGCCGTCCCAGAGCTGGCGCACGTAGAAGTCGCGCTTCTTGCCATCGATCCCCTCGACGCTGAGCCAACCGAGCAGGACGTCGCTCGCCGCCTGGGTCAGGCGCTGGCCGGCGACGACCCGGTGCCCGTGGTTCTCGAACTCGCTCGCCCCGGCGAACGGCTCGAGGACCGAGGGGCCCGCTTCCTTCATCTGCAGGAAGAGCGGGTCCTCCGCGTCGCGGCCGAGCAGCAAGGCGATCCAGGCGCGGGCGCCGACGCTGCCGACGCCGACGACCTTATGGGCGGCATCGACGTAGTGGTAGCGCGAGGCGAGGACGCGGGCCTGCTCGTCGAGTGACTCGCGGTAGGAATCGAGGAGCGCCTCGATCATCGTCCGGATCTCGGCCGGGTCGCGTCCTTCGCGCGCGGCGAGCTTGTCGATCGGGACCAGAAGCGGCGGTCGGTCGGCGATCCGGATCTGGCCGTCGACGGCCTCGGTGAGTTTCCGCAGCGCCCGCAGGCTGCCCTTGTTCCGTGCCTTGTCGAGGTTCTTCTCGAGCCGCCGCCGCGCGGCCTTCTTCGCGTCCTGCTGCCATTGCGACGCCGCCCCTTCGACGTCGAGACGGGCGTACCAGACGTCGAGCTCGCCGATCGCGGCGAACTGCGCCATCGCGGTGCGGTAGGCGCTGACCGACGCGAGCACCGCGGTCTCGGCCTCGGACGCCTCGAAGCCACGGTCGCGGGCGCCGATCGCGACGCTCGCGGCAAGCCGCTTGACGTCCCACTCGAACGGCCCCGGCAGGGTCTCGTCGAAATCGTTGATGTCGAAGACGAGGCGGCGGTCGGGAGCCTGGAAGACGCCGAAGTTGGATAGGTGGGCGTCGCCGCAGAGCTGCACCCGCAGGCCGGAATCGGGGCTCGCGGCGAGGTCGGCGGCCATGATCCCGGCGGCGCCGCGGTAGAAGGTGAACGCGGAGGCGAGCATGCGCCCGTAGCGCACCGGGACCAGTTCGGGGACCCGCGTCTTGTCCTGCTCGGCGAGGACCTCGAGCGGCCCGACGCGGTCGGGGCCGGGCGTCCACTCGGCCTGCGAGGAGCGCGGCGCCAGCTTCCTCGCCTCTCTACCTACATTCGCGGTCATCGGACGAACCTAAGCGCGCCCGGCCCGCCCCACATCACCCGAAGCAGGTGATTGCCGATCGAACCCGCGTCCTTATAGTCCCCCCGTGCCGCGCCGCCTGATCCCACTGCTGGTCCTCGCGGCGGCCGTCGGGGTCGTCGTCTCGCTCGCCGCCTGGGGCTTCCTCGAGCTGATCCACCAGATCCAGGTCGGCCTCTTCACCGACCTGCCCGAAGAACTGGGCTACCACCACGGCGCGCCCGCCTGGTTCTACGTCGTCGTCCTCGGGGTCGCCGGATTGCTGGTCGCGGCGGCGATCGTCCGGCTCCCCGGCAACGGCGGCCACGTCCCCGCCGAGGGTTTGAAGATCGGCGGCGCCCCGGTCCAGCCGATCGAGCTGCCGGGCATCATCCTCGCCGCCTTCGCGACGATCGGCGGCGGCCTGGTGCTCGGCCCCGAGGCGCCGCTGATCGCACTCGGCGCCGGGCTCGGCATCTTCGCGATCCGCTCGCTGAAAAAAGACACCCCTCCCGAGGCCCAGGCCGTGATGGCGGCGGCGGGGAGCATCGCCGCGGTGTCGCTGCTGTTCGGCTCGCCGATCATCGCCGCGGTGCTCCTGCTCGAGGCGCTCGGGCTCGACCGCGAAAAGCTGCCCCTGATCCTCCTCCCCGGCCTGCTCGCCGCCGGGATCGGCTCGCTGATCTCGATCGGGATGGGCTCGCTGACGGGGCTCAGCACCAGCGCCTACGCACTCGGCTCGCTCCCCCTGCCGAAACTGGACGAGCCGGCGCTCGCCGACTTCGCCTGGACCTTCCTGCTGGCGGCGGGCGTCGCCGTCGCGGTCTTCGCCGTGATCCGCCTCGGCCTGCTGGCGTTCGACTTCGCCCGCCGCGGCCCCTACCTCGTCCTGCCCGCGGTCGGCGTCGCCGTCGCGCTGCTGGCGATCGCCTTCCACGCGGCGAGCGGGAGGGCGATCGAAGAGGTCCTCTTCTCCGGCCAGGATCAACTCCCGGGCCTGGTCACCGGCGCCGGTTCCTGGTCGATCTCGGCGCTCCTCCTGCTGCTCGCCTTCAAGGGCCTGGCCTGGGTGATCTCGCTCGGCAGCTTCCGCGGCGGCCCGACCTTCCCCGCCCTCTTCCTCGGCGCCGCCGCCGGGATCCTCGCCTCGCACCTGCCGGGCTTCGACCTGACCGGCGCGGTCGCGGTCGGGATGGGCGCCGGGGCGGTCTCGGTGCTGCGGCTGCCGCTCTCCTGCGTGGTCCTCGCCTCGGTTCTGGTCAGCCAGAGCGGCGCCGGCTCCGAGCCGCTGATCATCGTCGGCGTCGTCGTCGCCTACCTGGTCACGATCGGGCTCGACCAGACCTTCGGTGCCGCCCGCGACGGATCGCCGGCGGCACCCCAGCCGGCCTCAGCCGGCCAGTAGCTTCGCCTTCTGGGCGGCGAACTCGTCCTCGGTGAGGATCCCCTGGGTTTTCAGCTCGGCCAGCTCCTTGAGCTGATCGATCATCGACTGGCCGGACGCCGGGGAGGGGGGCGCGGCGGCGACCGGGGCGGGCGCGGCCTGGGGCGGCGCCTGGGCGGCTTCCTGTTCGGCCCACTTGTTCGCCTGACGGCGTTGGACGCGACCGCTGACAGCGGTGGCGGTGCCGGCGATCGCGGCGGTGCGGCCTACGGTTCTGAGCAGTCTGGGCATCGTCTGTCTCCTTGTTAAGCGGTGGCCTCGACCGCGTCCAGGGCGGCGAGAACGTCGTTGATCGGGATCCGGCCACTGGCCACGAGCTGGCCCCCGGAGCGGCGGACGGCGGTCGCGAACGGCGCCGCCCAGGTGTTCTCGTAGACGAGCAGGGCGGCCGAGGTGCCCGGCTCTAGCGCCGAGCCGGCCTCGGCGTGATCCTCGTCGTCGAGCAGCCCGGTGGCGGCTCCCTCGAAGATCGACAGCTCGGCGACCTCGCCGCCGAGGTCCGATAGCTCCAGCGCCTCGATCGTCCCGTCCTCGCCCTTCGCCAGGAAGGCGAGGTCGAGGATCCGGATCAGCCCGCGGTCGACGAGGTCGACCAGGTGCGGGGCGATCTCGCCTTCGGGCTGCTTGCCCGGCCACTCGACCAGCACGTAGTCGATCGGCCCCATCTCGATGTCATCGGTGTCCATGTAGTCCTCTCTTCAGGTACGGAACTCTCTTACAGGGGTGCTACTGGCGCTCCCCGGCGACGGCCACCTGCACGAACCTATGAAGCCGCGAACGCGGCGGCATCATCCGATGCAGGTGATTTCGAACCGGGTCAGGGTCATGCCGATCGCGAGCGTCCCCTACCCAAATGCGCGGCCGATTTGGTCAAGGTAGGCGCGGGCCTTCGCCTCGAACACCTCGAACGGCTCGTCTGCCTGCCATTGCGCGAAGACGGTCGCCATCGCCGCGATCACGAGGTTGAACTGCAACTGGGCGGAGGCGCGCTCCTCGGGCGCCACCCGCTCCTGGCTCCAGTCGCGAAGCGCGGCAAACGTCCGCTCGTTGGACCGGTGGACCATCTCCACCACGGATGGGGACAGGGCCTTCATCCGCTTCTGGGCGATGAGTACGTCCTGGCCGAGGTGGATGTCGTCGAGGATCACGGAGGTCAGCGCCTGCCACAGGGGCTCATCGTCGGGTCGGGCGTCGCAGAGCGCGCGCTGGGCCGCAAGGAACTCGGGGTCGGGGTCGGTGATCACCGCTTCCTTGCTCGGGAAGTAGTTGAAGAACGTGGTGCGGGACACGTCGGCCGCCGCGGCGATCTGCTCGACGCTGACCGATTCGTAGCCGTGGGCGACGAACAGACCGAGCGCCACCCGTCGGATGGCGCGTCTGGCGTCGCGCTTCTTCCGCTCGCGGAGCCCGAGCGGCTGGGTCGGTTCTCCTGCCATCCGCTTACACTATAAAAGTGTTCACAGACAAAACTTGAACTCAGTCTACTTTTGTTGCTACGGTGGCGGCGACAACTCCCCGATTGGTGATCGCGGAAACGAAAGGACTTGGACATGAGCAAGGTCTGGTACATCACGGGAACGTCGCGCGGGTTCGGTCGAACCTGGGCGGAGGCGGCTCTCGAGCGCGGCGACAAGGTCGCCGCCGTGGCCCGCGACACCGACTCGCTGACCGATCTCGTCGAGCGCTTCGGCGACGACGTCCTCCCGGTCAGCCTCGACGTCACCGATCGCGCGGCCAGTGTCAGCGCACTCCGCTCGGCGCACGATCACTTCGGTCGTCTCGACGTCGTCATCAACAACGCCGGCTTCGGCCACTTCGGCATGGTCGAGGAGCTGACCGAGGCCGAGGCGCGGGCGCAGATGGAGACGAACTTCTTCGGCGCGCTCTGGACGACCCAGGCGGCGATCCCGTTGCTGCGCGGCCAAGGCGGCGGTCATCTGGTGCAGGTGAGCAGCATGGGCGGCGTCCTGGCATTTCCAGGCCTCGGCATATACAGCGCCTCCAAGTGGGCGCTGGAGGGCCTGACCGAGGCCCTGAGCCGGGAGATCGCGGGCTTCGGCATCAAGACCACGCTGATCGAGCCCGGCCCGTACGGCACCGACTGGAAAGGCCCATCGGCAGCAAGCTCGGAAACCGATGCCATCTACCAGCCGATCCGGGACGCCGTCGCCGCCGGGTCCGAGGCCCTCGGAGCGTCGCCGCAGCCTGCCGCCACCATCGAGGCGCTGTTCGCCGCGGTCGACGCCGACGAGCCGCCGACCCGCCTGATCCTGGGATCGACGGGCTACAACCTGGTCCTCACCGTCAACGAGCAGCGCATCCAGACCTGGCGTGACTGGGAGACGGTCAGCCGCTCCGCGGACGTCGCCACGGTCGCCGGGTAGGGCGATTCATCGGGCCATCAGAGCGCCAGGCCCACCGGCTCCTCCAGCAGCCGCCCGACCTCGGCGAGGAACTCGGCTCCGTCGGCTCCGTAGAGGATGCGGTGGTCGCAGGAGAGGGTCATCTCCATCACCTTGCCGGGGACGACCACCCCGTCGCGGACGACGGGGCAGTCGGCGATCTCGCCGACGGCGAGGATGCCGGCCTGGGGCGAGTTGACGATCGCGCCGAAGGACCTGATCCCGTACATGCCGAGGTTGGAGACCGAGAAGGTGCCGCCCGACAGCTCGGGCGGGGTGATCGAGCCGTCGCGGACCTTGCCGGCGAGGGAGCGGGCGTCCGATGCGATCTCGCGCAGGCCCTTGCGGTCGGCGTCGAAGATCGTCGGGACGACGAGGGCGTCCTCGGCGGCGACGGCGATGCCGACGTTGATCCGCGAGTAGAGCTCGAAGCGCCCGTCCTTATAGGAGCCGTTGGCGCGGGGGAACTTCCGCAGCGCGATCGCGCACGCCTTCACGACCATGTCGTTGAAGGAGGGCACGACCTCGCCCTCGCCACTGATCTCCTTGATCCGGGCGCGGGCGGCGACCGCCGCCGACATGTCGACCTCGGAGGTGAGGTAGAAGTGCGGCGCGGTTGCCTTCGACTCCGCCATCCGCCGGGCGACGACCGTCTGGAGCTTGGTCGGCTCGATGGTCTGGACGGTGCCCTTGGCGGTTTCCGTCTCCCCTGGCTGTTCCTTTTGCGCCAGTGGGGCCGAAAAGGAACGGCTGGGCGCGGCGGGCTCGACGTTGGCGGCTTCCACGTCCTTCTTGACGATCCGCCCCGCCGGTCCGGAGCCGGAAAGCGTGGAGAGGTCCACGCCGAGCTTCGAGGCGACGCGCCGCGCGAGCGGCGAAGCCTTGACCCGGCCCGAACCATTGCCATTGGTTGAAGACGCTGCTGCCGTGACGGGACCCGCGGCCTGCTCGCCCGGTCCTTCGGCATCCGGGTCCCCGATCCGAGCGATCAACGCCCCGACCGGAGCGCTCTCCCCGACGGCGACGACGATCTCGGTAAGCGTCCCCGCGGCGTCGGCCTCGTAGGCCATGTTCGCCTTGTCGGTCTCGATCTCGGCGATCTCCTGGCCGATCTCGACCGTGTCCCCGACCGCAACGCTCCAGCCGAGGATCGTCCCTTCCTCCATCGAGTCCGACAGCCGCGGCATCACGATGTCACTCACGTCCCACCTCCCTTTCGATCGGATGCTCGGCCAGAGGCGTCACCGTGACGCGCAGAAAGTTGGACAGCGGCAGCGAGGAGATCGCCTCATGCAGCGCGGTCGCGTCCGCGGCGTTCCAGATGCCCACGTTGCGCAGGCCTCCTGGCACCCGCCAGATCGCTTCGATCGTGCCTGCCCGCCGGAGCTCGACGCCCCGCTCGAGCTCGGCCCGCAGCAGCTCCGCCCTCCGCTCGCTGCCCGGAGTGAGCAACTCCTCCGGCAGCTCGACCGTGATCTCGACCAGGAAGCGCACGACTCAGTAGGCGACGGTCGATTCGACCGTGGCGGCGATCTTCTCGGCATCCGGCAGCCAGGCGCTCTCGAGGGCACCCGCGTAGGGAATCGGCGTCTCCGGCGCGGCGACCAGCGCCGGGGGCGCATCCAACATCTCGAACCGCTCCGCGCAGAAGCGACTGATCAGGGTCGCCCCCCAGCTGCCGCCGGGCGGCGCCTCCTGGACCACAACCAGGCGGTTGGTGCGGTCGACGCTGTCGGCGATCGTGGCGAAGTCGAACGGGACCAGGGTCCGGGGATCGATCACCTCGACCGAGATGCCCTTCGACGCCAGGTGCTCGGCCGCCTCCAGCGCCCGATGGCGCATCAGCTGCGTCGCCACCACGGTCGCCTCGCCGCCCTCGCGCACGATCTCGGCGCGACCCAGCTCGACCCGGGCGGGGGACTCGGGCAGCTCCCCCTTCAGGTTGAACAGCCCTTTGTGCTCGAAGAAGAGCACCGGGTCGTCATCCTCGACCGCGGCCCGCATCAGCCCGTAGGCGTCCTCCACGGTCCCCGGCACCGCGAGCTTCAGCCCGGGGATGTTGAGCAGCCAATTCTCCGCGGCCTGCGAGTGTTGGGCGCCGAAGCCGGCACCGGCGCCGCTCGCCAGGTGGATCGTCACCGGCAGGGTGACCTGGCCGCCGGTCATGTAGCGGTACTTGGCCAGCTGGTTCGCCACCTGATCGAAGGCCACGCCGAGGAAGTCGGCGAACATGATCTCGGCCACGGGCCGCAGCCCCTGCATCGCCGCGCCGATCGCCAGGCCGACGATCGCCTGCTCGGAGATCGGCGTATCGAGGACCCGGCGCTCGCCGAAACGCTCCTGCAGGCCGACGCTGGTTTTGAAGGCGCCACCCGCCGCGCCGACGTCCTCGCCGAAGAAGAAGACGTCCTCGTCGGCCGCCAGCGCGTCGGCGATGCCACGGTTGATCGCGTCTTTGTAGGTGACCTCGCTCATCGGGAGGCCCAGACGTCGTCGTAGAGGGCGTCGGGCTCGGGCTCGGGCCACGCCAGGGCCCGCTCGAGCGCCGTCTTGACCGCGGCGCCGGCCACCTCGCGCTGTTCGGCGAGCGCCTCCTCCTCGACGCCCCCCTCGGCCAACGACCGCTCGTGCAGGTGGATCGGATCGCGCTCGAGCCAATGGGCGACCTCGTCGTCGGGCCGGTACTTCCCGGGGTCGGTCCGCGAGTGGCCCTTGTGGCGATAGGTCATCGCCTCGATCAGCGTCGGCCCCTCCCCCGCGCGGCCCCGCGCGACGGCCTCGGCCACGCGCTCGCGCACCTCGACCACGTCGTTGCCGTCGATCCGCTCACCGGGCATGCCGTAGGCGGCGGCGCGATCGGCGAGCCGCTCGATCGGGGTCGTCGTCGCGACCGGCGAGTACTCGCCGTAGAGGTTGTTTTCGCAGATGAAGACGACCGGCAGCTTCCAGATCGCGGCCAGGTTCAGCGACTCGTGGAAGGCGCCGATGTTGGTCGAGCCGTCGCCGAAGAAGCAGGCGTGGACGGCCCCGGTGCCGCGGTACATGGACTCGAAGGCGGCGCCGTTGGCGATCGGGAGGTGAGCGCCGACGATCGCGTGCGAGCCGAGCGCGCCGACCCGCATGTCGGTCAGGTGCATCGAGCCGCCCTTGCCGTGGCAGAGGCCCTGGGCGCGACCGAAGATCTCGCCGAAGGAGGCGTCGAGGGGCGCTCCCATCGCCAGGGTGGCCCCGTGGCCGCGGTAGGTGCAGGTCATCGTGTCGCCGTCGCGGAGCGCCCGACAAGCTCCTACCGACACCGCCTCCTGGCCCTCGCAGAGGTGGGTGGTGCCGCGCACTTCTCCGCGGGCGAAGAGCCGCCCGCACTCCTGCTCGAAGAACCGGATCTCATGCATTTCCCGCAGCATCTCGAGTTGCTCCGCCTGCTCCTCGGCACTCATCCGCGGTGCGCTTCGTTCCTTGTCCACGCTGCTCCTCGTAGGTTGCAATCGTTTCCGGGAAATCTACCAAACTTGCCTTCTGGAAACGTTCCCGGTAGATTTGCGGCGAGATCACTGGACCAAGGAGGAAAGACATCGCCGGTCAGACCAAAGCCACGACCGCTCCGCAGCTCGCGCCCCTGACGATCGAGCGGATCGAGACGGTACCCATCCGCGTACCGCTTGCCCGCGTGTACCGCGGCAGCCACTACCAGATGACCCATCGCTCGACGATCGTGACCCGCGTCTTCACCGACCAGGGCATCGTCGGCGAGGCCTATGCGGGCGACGAGGACGCCGGGCTCCTGGAGATCGACTCGATCATCCACGACGAGCTGGTGCCGGTCCTGGTCGGCGAGGACGCCTTCGCGATCGAGCGCTGCTGGGAGCTGACCCGCCCCGCCACCTTCGACATCCTCCGTGACCGTCGCCTCGCCCTGGTCGCCGGCGCCTGCATCGACAGCGCTCTCTGGGACGCGGTCGGCAAGGCCCTCGGCCAGCCGCTCTGGCGGCTCTGGGGCGGGTACCGCAGCCGCATCCAGATGACCGCCATCGGCGGTTACTACGACAGCCCGACCTCGATCACCGCGGAGGTCGAGGACCTGCGCGAGCGCGGCTTCGCCGGGATGAAGTTCAAGGTCGGCGCGGCTTCCCCCGCGCAAGACGCGGTCCGCGTCCGCGAGGCGCACCGGGCCGGCGGGGAGGACTTCATCCTCTGCGTCGACGGCAACCAGGGCTACACCCGCGAGGAGGCGATCGAGTTCTGTCGTCTCGTCGACGATCTCGGGCTGCGCTGGTTCGAGGAGCCCTGCCGCTGGCACAACGACCGGCGCGCGATGAGCGACGTGCGAGCGATCGGCGGGATCCCCGTATGTGCCGGTCAGAGCGAGTTCTCCGCCGCCGGGTGCCGCGACCTGATGGTCGCCGGGGCGGTGGACGTCTGCAACTTCGATGCCTCCTGGTCCGGTGGCCCGACCGAGTGGCGGCGGGCCGCCGCGATGGCGCCGAGCTTCGACGTCGCGATGGGCCATCACGAGGAGCCCCAGGTCTCGATGCACCTTCTCGCCTCGATCCCGCACGGGACCTACGCTGAGACCTTCCACCCCGACCGCGATCCGATCTGGTGGAACCTGATCGCCAACCGACCGCCGTTGGTCGATGGCTGGATCGAGCTGCCCGAAGGCCCGGGGCTCGGCTGGGAACTGGACGAGGACTACATCGATCGTTTCCGGGTGAAGTCCTAGACTGCTTTGCAAGATGCCGCGATCTCGGCCAAGCATGCGCGAGGTCGCCGATCGGGCCGGTGTCGCGATGTCATCCGTTTCCCGGGTGCTCTCCAAACATCCGGACGTGAGTCCCGCGATGCGCGGCCGTGTGCTCGCTGCCGTCGATGAGCTCGGCTACGAACCCGACATCCTCGCCCAGAGCCTGCGCCGCAAAGAGACGCGGACGATCGGCTTCGTGGTCGGCGACATCTCCAACCCCCTCTTCGCCCAGATCGCGCTGGGAGCCGAGGGGGCCCTGCGCGAGAACGGCTACTCGATGCTCTTGACCAACTCCGAGAATGACCCCGCGCTCGACGCCCGCCACGTGCAGCTGCTGCGCCAGCGACGGGTCGACGGCCTTCTCCTCTCCACCGCCTCCGAGGACAGCCCGGAACTCTTCGCGGCACTCGAGGACTTCGACGGACCGGTGGTGCTGATCGACCGCGAGCTGCCGAAGGAGCTCGGCGCGAGCGCCGTCCTCTCCGACCATCGCGGTGGCATGCGCGACGCGATCGGCCACCTCCTCGACCTCGGCCACCGGCGGATCGGCCTGATCATCGGCCAACCGCTCCGCTTCTCGCGTGAGCGCCGGATCGGCCTCGAAGAGGCCTACGCCGAGCGCCACCTCGACGAGACCTTCACCGTCCTCGAAGGGCGACTCAGTCCCGAGCACGGCCGCTCCGCCACCCGCGAGCTGTTGGCCGCGGCGGACCCGCCGACGGCGATCGTCACCGGCGGCAACCAGATCCTCCTCGGCGCCCTGGAGGAGATCCAGGATCGTGACCTCGCCCTCGGCTCCGAGCTTTCCCTGGTCAGCTGCGACACCGTCTCCCTGACCGAGCTCCATCAGCCCCCGATCGCGGTCGTCCGCCGCGACCCCCGCGAGATCGGCCGCCGGGCCGGCGGGCTCCTGCTCCGCCATCTGACCGACAACGAGACGCCACCCGAAGAGATCACCCTGCCGACCGAGTTCGTCGCCCGGGCCAGCTGCGGGCCGCCGCCACGCTGAGGGACCCGCGGCTCAGTCGAGGAGGTGGCGCTCGACGAGCCCCTCGTCGACCTCGATGCCGAGGCCGAACCCCTCCGGGCGGGGCCACCAGCCGCCCTCGGGGCGAGGTGCGTCGGTCAGCTCGCCGACCATCGGGTTGACGAACGGCTGCACCTCCATCAGCTCGCAGGACGGCATCGCCCAGGAGACCGCGAGGCTGGCGGCGAGGACGATGCCGCTGGTCCAGGCGTGGGCGTTGGTGGTAACCCCGCCACGGTGGGCCAGGTCACAGGCCGCGACGAACCCGCTGACACCCTCGGCGCGGCCCGGGTCGACCCCGAGCACGTCGCAGGTGCCGGACTCGATGACCCGGCGCAGACCGCGCAGGTTCCACTCGCGCTCGCCGTAGGCGATCCGCGTCGAGGCGGCCGCGCGGAGAGCCGCGTAGCCGTCCGGATCGTCGTGGCCGAGGGGCTCCTCGACCCAGGCGAGGTCGTGCGCCTCGAAGGCGAGGACGCGCTCGACCGCCTCCGCGGTCGTCCAGCGGACCCGCACCCCGCAGTCGACCATGATCGACGGCCCCGGGCCGAGCGCTTCCCGCAGCCCGGCGACGAAAGCGACGTCACGGTCGTGTTCGAAGCCGAGGTTGGCCGCGCCGCGCTTGCCGAAGCCGACCTTGACCCCCTGCGCCCGGCCCGGCACCCAACTCGCGGTCTCGGCGACCAGGGCGTCGAGGTCTCCGAGCGCCGCGTGGCCCGAGGCCAACGCCGGCAGTCGGTCGCGACAGGGCCCGCCGAGCATCTCCAGGAGCGAGGCGCCGAGCGCCTTGCCGCGGAGGTCCCAGAGGGCGATGTCGAGGGCCGCGATGGCAAAGGAGGCGAGGCCGCCGTCGCCATACCACCAGGTGTGGGCCCGGAGCTTCTCCCAGGTGTCGCCGAGCTCGACCGGATCGCTGCCGACCACCAGGTCGGCGAGGCCGCGCACCAGCTCCGCCGTCGCCCGCGAGGCCTCGGGCCAGAGCGTGCACGCCTCGCCCCAACCGACCGCACCTTCGTCGGTGCCCAGCCGCACCAGGCAGAGCGAGCGGACCGCGCCATCGTCGTTCGGCTCGGAGTAGGCGACCGGGAAGGCCGCGACCGAGGTGACCCTCATCGCTGTCCGATTTTCAACCGGAGCTGGTCGAAGGAGACCGCCAGGATCAGAAGCACGCCGCGGGCGACTTCCTGCCAGAACGAGCTGACGTTGAGCAGCACCAGCCCGTTGTTGAGGGTGCCGATGACGAGCAGCCCGAGGATCGTTCCGAGGATCGTTCCGCGGCCGCCGGCGAGGCTGGCGCCGCCGAGGACGACGGCGGTGATGACCGAGAGTTCGAGCCCGTCCCCGGCGGTCGGCGAAGCGGCGCCGAGCTGGGAGATGTTGATCAGGGCGGCCAGGGCGACGCAGACCCCGGAGAGGAAGAAGGTGGCGAAGATGAACCTTTTGACCCTGATCCCGGCGAGCCGGGCGGCGATCGGATTGGCGCCGACCGCATACATCGAGCGGCCGAAGATCGTGAACCTCATCAGCACCCAGAAGACCAGCATGACGAAGGCGAAGATCAGCACCGGGAGCGGGATTTCGAAGAACGGGCGGGCGGTGCCGAGGGTCGAGAAATGGGTGATCGGCAGGGTCTGACCGTTGGAGATCACCCGCGCCAGGCCGACGAAGGCGGCCAGCGTGCCGAGGGTCGTGATCAGCGGGTTGACCCCGACCACGGTGACCAGGATGCCGTTGACCGACCCGAGCGCCATTCCGGCCGCGACGCCCAGGGCGATCGCCGGTCCGAGCGCCATGTCGCCCGCGAAGTGGGCGACGATGACGCCGCAGAAGGTCACCCCGGAGCCGACCGAGAGATCGAACTGCCCACCGACCAGGAGGAGCGTCGCGGGGGCGGCGATGATCCCGGCGATCGAGGCCGCCGTGAGGATGTTGAGGAAGTTGTCGTAGTTGAAGAAGAACGGCGACTTGATCGTGAAGAAGAGGCCCAGCCCGATCAGCACGACGATCAACGGCGCCGTCTCCGGCACCCGGGAGAGCAACGAGCCCCGGCGCCTCTTGCCCTGCGGGTCGAGCGCCGGCGCCGCCGGGCCCGGGCCACCGGTGGTGGTCATCTCCATCAGCCTCCGACCTCCTCGATCAGTCTGTTGGTCTCGATTTCATCAGCACCCAGGCGAGCGACTATCTCGCCCCGGGCGATGACGACGGCACGATCAGCCACCTGTACGACCTCCTCGTAGTCGGAGGTCGAGACGAGCACCGCGACGCCCTCGGCGGCCAACCCCCGGATCGAACGGTAGATCTCCTCACGGGCGCCGACGTCGACGCCGCGGGTCGGCTCGATCAGCAGCAGCACCCGCGCGTGCCGCTCGAGCCAGCGGCCCAGGAGGACCTTCTGCTGGTTGCCCCCGGAGAGCGTGCCCAGTTCCTGCCTGGCGTCGTCGCGGGAGCGCACGTTCAGCACCTCGTGCCAACGCCAGTAGGCGTCGGCCTCGATGCGGCGGTTGATGAAGCCGCGCCGTGCGAGTCGCGGCCACGACGGCGCGGAGAGGTTTTCGGCCAGGGAGAGGACGGTGAAGGCGCTTTCGCGCTGGCGATCGGCGGGCAGCAGGCCGATGCCGTGCTCGATCGCCTGCGCCGGACCGCGCAGCTTCAACGGCTCGCCGTCGATCTCCACGGTGCCGGCGTCGAGCCGACGGACCCCGAAGAGCGCCTGGACGACCTCCCCCGCGCCGGAGCCGACCTTGCCGTAGAGGGCGAGGACCTCGCCCGGTCGCAGATCGAGGTCGATGTGGTCGAAGGCTCCGCTCGATCCGGCGTCGCGCAGTCGCATCAGCGGCTCGACGTCATCGGCGGTGACGACCGCCTCGGGGCGGCGCACCTCCGACATCTCGCGCCCGACCATCGCCGAGACCATTTCCCGTCGGTCGGTGGCCTTGGCGTCCGCGGCGAGCACCCGACTGCCGTCCCGGAGGACGACGACGCGGTCGGCGACCGCGCGCACCTCGTCGAGACGGTGGGTGATGTAGACGATGCCGGTGCCCTGTTCACGCAGAGCGGCGACGTAGCCGAAGAGCCGTTCGCTCTCGGTCGAGGAGAGCGCCGCGGTCGGCTCGTCGAGGATCAGGAAGGTGGCGCGGTCGACGACCGCGCGGGCGATCTCGACGACCTGTCGCTCGCCGACCGAGAGGTCCCCGACGGGAGCGTCGACGTCGAGGTCCACCCCGAGGCGCTCCAGCGCCTCTTGCGCCCGCTTCCTCACGCTGCGCCAGGCGATCAGCCCGTGCCGGGCAGGCCAGCTGCCCAAGGAGATGTTCTCGGCCACCGTCAGGGTCGGCGCGTCGGCGATCTCCTGGAAGATCATCCGCACGCCGAGCCGGCGGGCGGTGACCGGGTTGAGCGAGGAATGCTCGGTGCCGTCGATGTCGATCGTGCCCGAGTCCGGCTGGTAGTCGCCGGCGATGATCTTCACCAGGGTCGACTTGCCGGCTCCGTTCTCCCCGAGAAGGGCCACCACCGAGCCGCCGACGACGTCAAGGTCCACCCCACGGAGGACCTCGACGCCGCCGAACGACTTGCGGATACCGGTGGCCGAGAGCCGCGCCCTCGGACCGGCCTGATCAGCAACCGGTGACTTCATACACCTGTTCGATGTTCTTGCTGGTCAGGAGCTGGTGCGGGACCAGCAGTTTCTTCGGGATTTCTTTCCCTTCCACCGCTTCCAACAGGTAGGGGACCCCGATTTCGCCGTAGCGCTCGGGGAAGTAGGCGGTGTCGGCGATCCAATTCGGATTGTTCTTGATCCCACACCAGGCGGATGGATCGGCGCCCTGGCCCGAGACGTAGATGTCCTTTTCGCGACCGGCGCTCTTGGCGGCCGCCAAGGCCCCGAGGATCCCGTCGTCGTTGATTGCGACGACGACGATTTTTTCCTTGCCGGGAAGTGCCGTCAGGGCATCGGCGAACTGGGTGCGGGCGAGTTCGGTCCGCCCGGCGTTGAGCACCTTTTCGTTCTTCAGTTCGCCCGGGCAGACCGATTCGAAGCCCTTGCGGTAACCGCCCATGCGTTCTTCGTTGACGGCGCCGGCTTCCGGCTCCTCGAGCGAGACGTAGGCGTCGTATTCGCAGTTCCATTCCGATTTCGCGAATTCACCCATCGCTTCGCCGGCGAGGACACCGGCATATTCGTTGTCGGCGCCCATGAAGGCGATTTCGCACGGTTCCTGGGCGATGTCGACGGCGATCACCGGGACCTGTGGCCCGGCGTTGCAGATCGCTTCCGAGAGTTCCGCGTCGGACTGGAAGTTCAAATACCCTTCCACGCCCTGGGTCGCGAAGCTCTTGGCGCAGTCGAGGGCGGGTTGACCTTCGAGTTCGGAGTCGCAGGTGACCAGTTCGGCCCCGGCTTCCTTGGCCGCTTCTTCGACGCCCTTGGTGACCAGGTTCGAGAACGGCACCGAGCTGCCGAGTTCGATCAGCCCGATCTTCTTACCGTCGCCGCTGCCCGGTTTCGGCTTGCGGAATTCGACGATCCCTTCTTTGGAGGCCCCTCCGGCCGCCGCTTCTTCGGGTTCTTCCGGTTCGGCTTCTTCCGGTTCTGCTTCTTCCGGTTCTGCTTCTTCTTCCCCGGCTTCGGTGCCGGTTTCCGCACCTGCTTCCGAGCCGCCGGTGGCGGTCGTTTCGCCACTGCTGCTGCTGCCTCCTCCGCCGCACGCGGCGAGACCCAACGCCAGCGCGAGGCATAGCAGGGCGATCAGCGCACCCGGTCTCCACACCTTCCCGTTCATCTCTCTCCTCTCACCGCCCACCGCTCATCGCGGCGTTCTGGAATCGATTCCGCAATCGTATCCGGAAATATCACGACTGTCAATCGCGGGTCGCCTCAGGCGGTGTCGGCGGCGGCGGGTCGGGACAGGCCGAGGCGCGTGTAGGCCTCGTCCGGGATCGCCTCGACCGACTTGAAGATGGTCCAGGTGCAAGGTGTGTCCGCCGCGTCCGGGCGCCGGGGCGGTTGGGTCATGCGAACCGGGGCGCCCCACTGCTCCACCGCCCAGAGCTCGTTGGTCAGACAGCAGTGGGCGCAGTAGTAACAGACGCCCTTTTCGTTCCAGGCCCAGTCGTGCTCTTCGGTGGTGAAGCCGAACTCCTCGCCGCCGCCGCCCCGGGTCTGCCGACCGCCCGACCCGCACGGGTCGAAGGAGATGACCCAGCGGTCCTCGTGCTCGTCGACCTGGAGGTTGCCGAGCCGATCGGGCCCGCTGAGGTGCGCCCGCATGGACTCGAAGGCGAGGTAGAGATTTCGCTCGATCGTCTCGCCGTAGGGTCGCTCGCGAAGATCGAACGGGGCGTAGCGCTCGGCCAGGAACGGCGCCAGCACCGCGCGGTAGCAATCTCCCAGCGCCGCCTCGCCGAAGCGACCCGCGACGAAGGTCAGAAGACCCGCCTGGAGATCGGCCCAGCGATCGTGGAGCGCCCGCCAGGCATCGACGAGAACGACGAGCCTGGCACTCGCGGCCGCCGCGTCGATCTCCATCCCGCGGAGGTCGTTCCCGAGCCGACCGGCCAGGGCGCCCAGATCCGACCACGCCGCGTGCGGCTTGAACGGGGTGCCGTCGTCGAAGGCGAGCACCCGGTCGAGGCGGGCTCGCTCGGCCGCGAGCTCCTCCTCGTCCACCCCCTGCCCGAGGATCCAGCTCTCGAAGCCCTCCGACCAGGTCGTATAGACGAGGTGGCAGACCTTGGCCTCCTCCATGAAGTAGTCGACGAGCTGCGCGGCGACCTCCCACTGGCCGCTCGCGACCGCCTCCTCGATCCGCTCGGCGGTCGAGATCGCCAGCTCTTCCGGGGTCCCCTCGCGCACGCGCTTGCCGAGGCGCTCGCTCCAGGCGAGCCGGGTGACCGGCTCCTCGATCCCGCCGGAGATGCCGGTGCGGTGCTCGCTCATCGGCCCGCCTCGGCCTCGTGTCCGCGGAGGAAGTCCCGGAACTTGATCGTCTCCTGGATGTTGTCGCACTCCGAGCAGCCGGGCCGGGTGTCGTGGACGTACTCGATCTCGACCCAGCCGTCGTAGTCGAGCTCCGCCAGCACGTCGAGGGCGCGGCCGAAGTCGGTGACGTTGTCCTCGAACTTCGTCTGCACCATCCCCTCAGCGCCGCCGCGCACGTGGAAGTGTCGGGCGTGCGCCAAGAGCGGCTCGACCTCGCGGTCGGGGATGCCCTGGACGTTGAAGTGGCCGTAGTCGAGCGTCAGCTCGAGACCCGGGACCGCCTCGAGCAAGGCCTCGACCTTGGTGGGCGTGTCGATCACCGAGCCGACGTAGGGTGAGGTGTTGACGATGTGCGGCTCGACCGAGAGACGGAGGCCACCCTCGCGAGCGCTCTCCAGCCGGCGCTTCAATCCCTCGACGGAGCGATCGAATGCGGTCTGCCAGGACTCGCCTCCGAAGACCAGGCCGGGGAGGATCGTCAGGCCCGAGACGCCGACCCGCCCGCCGAAGGTGACGAAGCCGTCGAAGAGCTCGGCGCCGACCGCGACCTCGGCCCCGTCGGGATTGTTGACGGCGCCGCCCGCGAGGTCGCCCGAGGGGACCATGAAGATGTCCGCCGCCGCGAGCTCGCGCTCGGCCAGCGCGCTCGCCACGCGCTCGCCCCACCGCTCGGGGTCGGCGGCGATCTCCTGTGGCGAGCGAGCCGTGATCCCGTCGCCGAAGAAGGCCATCGAGACGCCTTCGAGCTGCAGCTCGTGGAGCAGATCCCAGACGAAATCAGGACTCAGTCCAGGAAACCCGAACTCGGCACCGGCTAGCTTCATCGCTTCCCCTCTCCCATTCGATTCAAAGGTGCGGCTGTAATCGATTCCGGTAATCTTACCAGCGTGAGGGAGATCGAACCGAGACGCCCCAGTGTCGCGGTGCTCTTGCCCTACTGGGACTTCTTCGAGGACGCGGTCGACGGCGACCTTCGGGCCGACCGCGAGGCGCTGCTCGGGCAGGTCGCCGCGATGATCGATGCCGAAGTCTGCGCGGCGGACCTGATCGACGGGCGCGAGGCGGGTGTGGAGGCGGGCGAGCGGATCGCGGCGCGGCGGCCCGACGCGATCGTCGTGGCGATGAGCATGGCGGTACCACCGGCCTTCGCCGCCGCCGCACTCGATGCCCTGCCCTCGACCCCGCTCGTGGTCCTGGTGCTGAACCGCCGCTCCTCCTACGGCCCGGACTACTCGCACGCCGACGTGACCGCCGACGGCGGGACGGTCGGCGGGGCGCAGCTGATCAGCACCCTTCACCGTCGTCGGCGCGAGCATTCGGTCGTCGTCCTCGCCCTCGACGAGGAGGAGGGGCGCCGACGGCTGGCGCGCGCGGTCGGCGCGGCGACGGCGGCGGGCCGGATGCGCCGCGCGAGGGTCGGCAGGGTCGGCGGGCCGATCGACGGTTACGAGTGCGTCGAGTGCGATGCCGACGCCCTGCGGGGACAGCTCGGCGTCGAGCTGGTCGAGATCGATGCCGCCGCGGTCCGCGAGGCCTATCTCGCGGTCGGGGCCGGGGCGACGGAGGCGGTCGAGCGGGAGATGCGCGACCTCTTCGAGCTCGCGCCCGGACTCGAGGCGGAGGCCGGCACCCGGCGCTCCGCCCGGATGGCCGCCGCGCTGCGCGAGATCGATCGGGGCCTCGGGCTCGACGCCGGGGCGATGAACTGCCACGTGCCAGAGATCCGCTTCGCCGCCGACCCCGGGCCGGGCCTCGCCCCGTGCTTCGCCCTCGGTCGGGAGACCAGCTCCGGGATCCCGTGGTCCTGCACCGGCGATGTGCCGACGGCGATCGCGATGCTGACGACGAAGCTGCTCGGGCACGCGGCGCTCTACCACGAGATCGAGGCCCTCGACCGGGCCACCGGCGAGGCGCTGCTGGCAACCTCCGGCGAGCACGACCTCGGCCTCGCCGACCCCGCCCGCAGGCCGGCCCTGGCCCTCAACCCGTGGTGGACGGCCGACCCCTGCCCGGGAGTCTGCGCCCGCTTCACGGTGGCGCCGGGGCCCGCCACCCTGGTCGCTTTCACCCCTCACGAGGAGGCCCGCGGCGGGTTTCGCTATCTGGTCGCCGAGGGGGAGCTGACGGAGCGCTCGCTGCCCGGCACCGGCACGGCGAACGGAGCCTTCCGGTTCGCGGAGGCGACCGATGTCGCCGACGCTTGGATGCGATGGACCGCGACCGGCGTCAACCACCACAGCGTCGTCGGCGGAGGGCACTTCGGCGCCGAGATCGCCGCCGTCGCCGACCACCTCGGCGTCGAATGCGTGTCGCTCTCGAGGGCCGGGCGAGGGCTCAGTACATGAGCTGGGCGCCGCTGACGTTGATCGTGGCGCCGCTGATGTAGGAGGCGTGGTCGGAGGCCAGGAAGACCGCGACGCCCGCGATCTCGGCGGGCTGGGCGATCCGCCCCAGCGGGATCTGCTCGACGAAGGCGTCGAAGGCCTCGCGGGACAGGTTCTCGGTCATCATCGGGGTATCGACCGCGCCGGGCGCGATCGCGTTGACGAGGATGCCGTCCTTGCCGTACGTGCGGGCCAGGCCACGGGTCATCGAGACGACCGCCCCCTTGGTCGCGGAGTAGAAGACCGAGGCCCCGAAGCCGCCCGTCCACCAGCCCTGCGAGGCGAAGTTGATGATCCGTCCTCCCCCTCCGCGCCGGCGCATCGACTCGGCGGCCGCCCGATCGAGCAGGAAGGCTCCCCGCAGGTTCACCTCTTGTTGGAGGTCGATCTCCTCCACCGTCACCTCGGACACCGCGGTGCGGACGAGCACCGCGGCGACGTGGACACAGACGTCGATCCCACCGAACCCCTCCTCGACGGCGGCCACGATCTCATCCGGCTGGTCGGGATCGCGCAGGTCTCCGGCCAACGCCAGGTGGGGGCCGCCCGGGAGCGAGTCGACGACGGCCTCGACGCTCTCGAGCCGCAGATCGTGCGCGGCCACGCGTGCCCCGGCAGCGGCGAAGGCGACCGCTACCTCCTGCCCGATGCCGCCGGCGGCGCCGGTGACGAGGACCGCCTTGTGGTCGAGCCCGGCGCCGAGCGACCAGCTCATCGCGGGTCCTCCCGGCGGGTGTTCGCGATTGGGATGAGGCCTCGCTGTATCATTGCTGGAATCGTAACCGGAAATACATCCAAAGGGAAGACGACGAGATGAAGCTTGACGGGTATGAGGGCAAGGTCGCGGTGGTCACCGGCGCGGCGCAGGGGATCGGCCGCGAGATCTGCGAGCGGTTCGTCGGCCTGGGCGCGCGGGTGGCCGGGATCGACCTGAACGCGCCGGAGATCGAGGGGGCACTCGGGGTCGCGGCCGACGTCACCGACCCGGCCTCGCTCGACGCCGCCTTCACCAGGGTCGAGGAGGAGCTCGGGGCCCCCGGCATCCTCGTCCTGAACGCCGGGATCTTCATCGTCGAGCCGTTCGCCGAGACCTCGATCGAGAGCTGGCGGCGCACCATCGACGTCAACCTGACCGGTGCCTTCTCGTGCGCCCAGCGGGCCCTGCCCGGGATGGTCGCGGCGGGCTACGGCCGGGTCCTCGCGGTGGGCTCGAGCGCCGGCGTCACCGGCGGCAAGAGCAGCTGCGCCGCCTATGCGGCATCGAAGGCCGGCGTGATGTGCCTGGCGAAGTCGATCGCCAACGAGTACGCCGCCGACGGCATCACCTCGAACGCGATCGCCCCCGCTCTGATCGACACGGCGATGATGGACTCCCAACCGGAGGGGATCGAGAAGTCGGTCCCGGTCGGCCGCCTCGGCACCGCGACGGACGTCGCCGACCTCGTCGCCTTCCTCTGCTCGGAGCACAGCGGGTACATCACCGGCGAGGTGGTCGACATCAACGGCGGCTTCCTGGTCGACTAGATGGCCCCGACGATGCGTGCCGCGCTGCTGCCGGGGGTCGGCGAGCCGCTCGAACTGGTCGAGCGGCCGCTGCCCGAGCCGGGCCCCGGAGAGGTGAGGGTCCGGATCGAGGCGTGCGGAGTCTGCGGCTCAGACCTCTTCCTGCAGTCGGGCGGCTTCGGCGCCGAGAAGCTGCCGGTGATCCCCGGCCACGAGGCGGCCGGCGTCGTCGACGCGCTCGGCGCCGGCGTCACCGATCTGCGGCCCGGCGATCAGGTCGCGCTCTATTACATCGACGCCGACCCCGACGGGCGCTGGTCGCGCTCGGGACGCGAACAGCTCGAGCCCGGCCTCACCCGGATGGGGGTCGACGTCGACGGCGCCTTCGCCGAGTACGTGACGCGTCCGGCCCGGACCCTCATCCGCCCTCCCCGGCCCCTCGACCCGGTGGAGCTGGCGGTGCTGACCGACGCGGTCGCGACCCCCTTCCACGCGTTGCGGAGGATCGCCCGGTTCGAGCCCGGCGCGACGGTGCTCGTGATCGGCGTCGGCGGGATCGGCTCCAACGCCGTCCAGCTGGCGAGCGCGTTCGGGGCGCGGGTGATCGCCGCCTCACGCGGCGAGGCGAAGCTCGAGCTGGCGCGGGATCTCGGTGCCGAGGCAACCGTCCGGCTCGGAGCCGGGGGCGACGACGCGGCGGCGCTGCGTGCGGCCTGCGACGACCTCGGCGCCGACGTGGTCGTCCAATGCGCGGGCTCGGCCGCGGCTGACGAATTGGCGATCGCGGCCGCCGGTCCGGGCGGGCAGGTGATTCTCCTCGGCGCGGCCGAGGCGCCCTTTCGCACCCGCTCCGTCGACCTGATCTGGCGCGAGCTTTCGGTCAGCGGATCGCGTGGGTTCACGATCGAGGACATCACGGCCGTGCTCGACCTCCACGCCGAAGGGGCCGTCTCCGTCGCGCACCTGACCGGCACCGTCCGCGGCCTCGCCGAGGTCAATCAGGCCTTCGAGGACCTCCGCGCGGGCACGGTGCTGCGGAGCGTCATCCGTCCCGACCTGGGTTGACCGTCTCCAGGGCGCCGCTGTCGGCGCTCCGGTAGACCGCGTCCAGCAGCTCGACGGTGCGGGCGGCGAGCTCCCCGGGCGAGGCATTTTCGACCTCGCGACCGAGCGCCAGATCGATCAAGGCGTTCGGCGGCCCGTCGCAGTCGTAGGCCCCCGCCCCCTCCTCGAGGTCGAGCCGCGACTCGCCGTCGACCCGCCAGAGCCAACCGGCCTCGCGCTCGACGTCGACCAGCACCTGGCCCTCCGAGCCGATCGCGCGAACCTCGAGCTGGTGCTTGTTGTCGCCGAGGCCGACGTGGGTCGAACCGCCGCCGACCGTGCCGATCGCGCCACCCTGGTAGCGCACCGCGATCGCGTCGTGGAGCTCGACCCGGGCGTCGAGCGGCGCGCTGGTGAGGGCGAAGGCGGCCTCGCCGCGCAGGCCGGTGAGCCAGAGCGCCAGGCCGAGCGCGTGGCTCAGCTGCGCCTGTCCGTAGCCGCCGCCGGAGAGCTTGCGATCGGTCCACGTCCCCTCCTCCGGGACGCTCTCCGGCGCCGCGTCGGGGTAGGCGCCGGTGTCGGAGAGGAGCTCTCGCGTGGCCGACGCCATCGCGATCGTCATCTGCTCGATCTCCCCCACCCCGCGCTCGTCCATCAGCCGTTTCATGTCGCGCACCATCGGGCGGTAGTTCCAGCCGAAGGAGACGACGAGGTGGCGCTCGGCGGCGGCGGCGACCTCGACCAGGTCCCAGGCATCCGCGGGGTCGATCGTGAACGGCTTCTCGACCAGCACGTGGGCGCCGGCCTCGATCGCCGCCTTCGCGTGCTCGTGATGGAGGCCGGTCGGACTGGCGACGAGGCAGATGTCGACCCCGGCGTCGAGGACGTCGCGGAAGTCTTCGCTCGCGATCTCGAAGCCGTACTCGTTCTTCACCAAGTCGAGCAGGTCGGCGCCGTGACGGGCGACCGCGACGAACTCGACCTCGTCGCGCCGCCGGGCGAAGTTCGGCAGGTGCGAGGAGATCGCCCAGGAGCCCGCGCCGATGACGCCGAGCCGCAGCTTCTTCATCGGGGCCTCCGTCCGTCGAGGTGCCAGACCTCGGTCGCCTCGAAGAGGTTGCCCTCGTCGTCGGTCAGCGCCTCGATCACCGGCTCGAACCACTCCGACCAGCGCGCGTTGACCTCCGTCGCCCCCATCCGGCCGAACGCGGTGGCGACGTCCGGATCGCACTCGCAGTAGGCGATCACCATCGTGCCGCGACGAAAGAGGCTGTAGTTGGCGATCCCGGACTCCTCGATGGCCTCGACCATCTCCGGCCAGATCTCGTCGTGACGCCGCTGATACTCGGCCTCCTGGCCGGGGACCAACTCGAACGTAAAGCAGTACCGCTCCATATCCACACTCCTCGGAAGGCTCAGCTAGGGAATCAGTTCCGAACCTGAGCGATGCAATAGCAATTCGCCTTTGGCAGGCACGGTCACCGTGGTCGAGCGTTCGACGCCGGCGGTCACCCAGGTGATCGCGACCGACGCCGCGGTCGCGGTCGGGTTGAACAGGTGCAGGAGGTCGCCGACCTCCGTCTTGGCGGTGATCGCGGACGACGATTTGAGGAAGAAGTTGAGGATCTCGGCATGGGCATAGACGCCCGGTGCTTCCACCGCGGTGGTCGCGGTGTTGCCGGAGATAGTCGCGAGGGTGCGCGTCACCGGGGCACCGCGGGGGTCGGTGAATTTGAGCGACGCGGTCGTCGGGCCGCTCCAGCGGACGTAGGAGATCCGCAACGATCCGTCGCCCGGCAGCGCCGTGGCCGAGCTCCAGCCGGAGGGGGCCGAGGCGGCCGCGATCTTCAACGAGAGCGCCGCCGTTTCGGTGTGCGAGAGGAAGGGGACCATCAGCGCCAGTCGCGTGCCGCTGGTCGTCTCCCGCGCGCCGGTCAGTTTCAGCGCGGGACCGCCGGCGAGGGTGACGGGCGAGGCGTTCAGGCCTTGCCCGTAGCGCACGACCATCGCCATCATGTCGTCGAGATTGGCCCAGTTGCCGCCGAGGTCCCCGCTGCTCCCCGATGCGGCATAGACGGTCGGCGAGGGCGCGAAGCCGGGGATCGCTTCGGCGTAGTACGGGAAGGCGCCGCCGGCTCCGGCCTCGTGGAGCATCACGATGCCGTCCGGGAAGGCACTGATCGCGAAGTCCCGGTCGGCGAGCACGCCGGCCGAGGCGATGTGGTTGCCGGTGCACTCGCAGCTGTAGGTGGGTTGGACGCTCTGCGCCGGCGCGCCGATCAGCGATTCGGGAGCGTAGGCCGAGAACAGCGGGTGATGGGCGGCGGCGGGATCGTCGCCGTTCGGGACAACCAGCGCCATCGGCCTCGCCTTGGACCAGGAGATCGAGATGAACGAGCGCCCGAGCCGGCCGACCGTGAGGCTCGCGGACGGGTAATTGACGACCGCGGCCGTCGCGGCACGGGCCGCCGAGTATTCCGAGGCTTCCGGCTGCGGGGAGGGGCCGAACTGCAGATGGTCGTTGTAGAGCGTCGCGAGCCGCGCCGCGAGAGTCGATTCGTAGCCGATCGAGCCTTCGAGGTAGGAGCCGTTGGCGTGGGCCGCCTGACGATCGGTGAGGTGGCTGAGGGCCCGCGCCTCGAGGACCGAGGCATCGACGCGTTTGAAACGGGTGCTCATCGCCGACAGGTAGGCGAGCGACTGGAAGTCCTTGCTCGTCCAGTCCTGCCCCGCGGGCGCGATCAGGTCCCCGTTGCCGTCATAGAAGCGGCCGAGGACGTGTTCCCAGATCTGTTCGACGCGGAAGGAGAACGCTTCCGGCATCGACTGACCGCCCTGCTGGGCGAAGGACGCCGCCTCGGTGACCGCCAGCGGCACGTAGGCCTGGTAGCTCGGATTGACGAAGCCGTGGTTTTCGATCAGGAGGTCGCTCGCGCTGGTGAGGTTCGCGGTCGATACCCAGGTGCCGAGCGTCTTGCCGTCGATCGTCGGCGTCGTCGCGGTGTCGTCGCCGGGTGCCGAGCTCGCGTTCAGCGCCGAGCGGATCGCGCTTTCGCGCCAAACCGGAACGCGGGAGCTGGTCGGGTTCAACAGCGTCGCGACGATCGGCAGTGGCGTGTTCCAGGCGTTGACCTCGCCTTCCGTGTTACCCGGGGTCGCATTCGGTGGTTCCTTGGCGGCGACCGCGTCGGCCTCCCTGGCGGCTACCTCGGCGGCGGCGGCATAGGTCGCCGAGTCGAGCGATTCGCGGTCGAGCCAGGCGGCGTAGGTCCAGTTGTAGGTCTCGAGCGACTCCTGCCAGGGATTTGCAAGAGGCCACGAGCCCCATGGGTGAGCATGCGCCGCGTTCCAAAGTTTGTTCGAGAGGGCGAGGTAGCGAATCGTCTGGCGCAGGTGGTCCTGGACCGTCGCCCGCGGCACGCCGCCGAAGGAGGCCTGGGTGGGACGGGCGCTGAGCAGGACCGCGTAGACCTGCGCGATGTCCCCGTTGCCGCGGTAGTAGTCGACCCCCGAGCCGCTGGCTTTGAAGTGGCCCACATCGGTGGTCACGGGCAGGGCGACGCTGGGATCCGGCTGATCGGTCGGTGCCCAATATTCCTCCGCCCTGGGGACCCACGCGGCCATCGAGTCGAGCGCCTTCTCGGTCTTCTGAGCATCCGTCAGTGCTCCGGTCGGTGGTGCGGCGACGGCATCGACGCTGGTCAGCGAGGCGACGATCAACGCAATGACGACACCGGTCCAGAACTTACGGCTTCCCATTCCCGAAACCCTTCCCTGAGCGAGGACAAGTCGGCGATCGGCTCCGGACTGGAATCGATCCCAGAAATGAGCCTAGCAACCGCGCGGTGGATCGGTCAAGGCTGCCCGCTAGTCGGCCGAGGCCCAGGCGGCGAGCTCGCGAGTCATCGCCTCGGGTTGCTCGAGCAGCGCGAGGTGGCCCGCGCCCGGGACGATGACGAGGCGAGAGTCGGGGATCGCGGCGGCCATCTCGCGGGCCAGCTCCGGTGGCGTGGTGCCGTCCCGGTCGCCGACCGTGACCAGGGTCGGGACAGCGATCTCGGGTAGTCGCCCGCGGGAGTCGGGCCGTTCCATGACCGCCTGCAGCTCGCGGATCGAGGCCTCCGAGCCGGTTTCCCGATGCATCGTCCGCATCAGCTCCTTGAGCTTCTCGTCACCGAGGTTGTCGGGGTGCACGAGGGATTCCCAACCGCCTTCGAGGATCTCCTCGAAGCGATCTTCGCGCTCCAGTTGCTGCAGCCGGCGGCGGGTCTCCTTACGTTCCTCGTCGTCGGGGATCGCCGAGGTGTCGAGAAGCGCCAACCGCTCGATCCGCTCCGGCGCCGCCCGGTGGATCGCGAGCGCGACGTAGCCCCCCATCGACACCCCGGCCAGGGCGAAGCGCGGCGGTGCCGAGGCGAGGATGTGGGCGGCGATCGCCGCGACCGAGTCCTGGCGGGTGTGGTCGGCGATCGTCACCGGTCCGTGTCGCCAGAGGGATGGGATCTGCGCCGCGAAGATCCGGGCGCTGCAGTCGAGACCGGGAACGAGAAGGATCGGGAGGCTCACGGGGCGACAGCTACCCGTTGCCACGCCCGGGTAGCGGTCCGGCGGTCGGGTACCGGTTCGACCATGAAACCTCGCTGCCTCCTACTGTTCGGCGCCACCGGCGACCTCGCCATGCGGATGCTCTTCCCCGCCCTCCAGGAACTCTTCGCGCGGGGTCTGATGCCATCGGACTTCCGGGTGATCGGCACGGGCCGCCACTCCCCCGGCTCCGATGAGGATTTCCGCGAGCAGGTCCGCGACGCCCTCGGCGATGACGCGGCGGACGCGGGCGAGTGGGACGAGTTCGCGCGCCGGATCAGCTTCGTCGTCTCCGAGGACGACGACATGTCCGACCTCGCCGACGCCGTCCGGGCGGCAGAGCGGGAGATGGACGCCGACGGCGGTCGGCTGGTCTACCTGTCGGTGCCGCCCGCGACCGTGGCCGGGATCGCCGGGACGCTCGACGCCTGCGGCCTGCTCGAGGATGCCTCGCTGGTGGTCGAGAAGCCCTTCGGCGAAGACCTCGAGAGTGCCCGCGCCCTGAACCGGGAGCTGCATGAGCTTCTCGACGAGGACGCCATCTATCGGATCGATCACTTCCTCGGCGACGAAGGCGTGCTCGGCCTGATCGCGATGCGTACCACGAGCCCGCTGTTCGAGGCGGCCTGGGATCGCGACCACATCTCCTTCGTGCAGGTCGACGTGCCCGAGGAGATCGACATCGAAGGCCGCGGTTCCTTCTACGAGGACGCCGGAGCTTTCCGCGACATGATCGTCAACCACCTCCTTCAGCTGGTCGCCGTCGTCGCGATGAGGAAACCCGACGGCGAGGGACTGGACGGTCTGTCCGCGGCGCGCTCCGAGGCCCTGGCCGCGATCGAGCCCTTGTCCCCGTCCCAGACGGTCTTCGGGCAGTACGAGGGCTACCGGGACGAAGACGACGTCGAGCCGGGATCGGAGACCGAGACCCTGGTGGCGTTGACGACGACGGTCGACGACGACCGTTGGCGCGGCGTCCCCTTCCACCTGCGGACCGGCAAGGCGATGGCCCTCGGCGCCAAAACGGTGACGGTCGGCCTCGACGGGACGGAGCTCCGCTTCGACCTCGGCAAGAGCCCGCGGACGGTCATCGCTCTCCCGACCAAGGCTCCCGGACCAGGTTTCGAGACCCGCGAGATCCCGCTGGACTCCGGCGAGGACGGGAAAGGTGCCCTGGCCGCCTACTCCCGGCTGCTGCTCGACGCGATACGGGGCGACCACTCGCTCTTCGCCGACGCCGGACAGGTGGAGCGCCTCTGGGAGATCTGCGATCCGATCCTGCGGGAGCCGCCCGCACCCCTCCCCTACGCGCGCGGGTCCTGGGGACCCGAACCCGCCGTCCGGTCGGCCGACCCGGAGGGCTGGCGGCTCGAACGCGTCAGGGTCGCGGGGACCGAGCAGAAGACGTTGTCGTAGGCCTCGCCGCCGACGTCCTCGGCGACACAGACGTCGCGCCACCCATTCCTAGTCGCCGGATCGGGGCGGTATGCGCTCCTCGAAGCGCGGCAGCCCGTCGTCGCGGATCTCCTCCCAAGGCGCGGCAAAGGCGACGAACTGGTGCGCCGCGGGACGCACCCCCGGATCGCCATCGACCGCTGCCATGCGGACGATCACGACATCGCCACCATCGGGCTCACGGGCGAAGAGATGGGACCCGCACAGCTCGCAGAAGGTCTTGTCGAGCCCGCCGGGCGGCGACCAGTCGCGTAGGTGCTCCTCACCCGCCAGCACCGTGACGGATCCCGGCGCCACCCTCGCCGAAGCCTGGCTGGCCGTCCCGGTCCGCTTCTGGCAGCGCCCGCAATGGCAGTAGGCCGCGGCGAGGAGCGGCTCGGCGATCGCGAACCGGACGGCGCCGCAGCCGCAACTGCCGGTCAACGCTGGAGCGGACATCGACCAAGGATATTCCGCTGAGGCAAACTTGGATCTTCGACCGCGTCCCGGCGGCGCGATACGACTGTCGTCGTCAGGCGCCCACGCCTTCGCCGCGGCTCCGCATCGCTTCGGCGAAGCCGCTGACCCGGCTGGCATTGAAGATCGTGATCCGTGGCAGTTCGAACGGATGCGAGGCCTCGGCGAAGCCTCCGCCGATCACGGTCACCCCTTCGAAGCCCGCCGCCCGCAACTTCGACCTCTCGAACCCGCGCGGCTCGACCGTGGCGAACGCGAAGTTTCTCGCCGCGACCCCGAAACGGGCCCGGGCGAACCGACGGGCGGAAACGGGGTCCGCTCCGGAGGGCTCGATGTCCCAGCCGAGGCCGACCAGACGCGCCACCGCCTCCGGCCTTACCGAACTCGCTCCGGTTTCGAGGATGAGGTCGCCGGGCCAGCCTCTCCGACGCAGTTCGGGGACCACCAGATGCAACAAAGCACCTTGGACACCATCGAAGGAGAGGACGACCGGCTTGGCCGGAAGCGTGCCGTCCCCAGACCATGCCTCCTCGACCGATTCCAGGCCGACGGCTTCATAGCCGTGTGCTCCGAGCCAATCCATCTGGGCCCGAAAATCCGCCGGTGAGACAAATAGTTCCGTATCGGACGTTTCCGGTGGCGGTTCGCCGACAGCGTGGTAGCGGAAGATCGGGACAGGGCCTCGATGTGGTCCCCAGCCCGGCTGTGGGCTCGCGTTGCGGACCTCCTCGACGCCTGGGGGCGGCAAGATCCGGCCGAGGTGCCGCGACGAGCCCGATCGTGATCCCCCGGAGGCCGGGCGCGAGCCGGCATCGACCTGCCCGCCGCCCATGTTCACCGCCAGGGACAGGACGATCGCCGTCGCGGCCGCCAACGCGGTCCCTGCGATCAGCCTCGCCGTCAGTCGTGAATGCTTAGGCTGCACCGGCCGTGAATCCTATTGTTGCCACAGGCCCTCTCTCATGAGGGCGAACGCGCGTAGAACGGGCCTCTTCCTCGCCTTGATGGCGACGGTGGCGGCGGTCGCCGCGGCGTCGGCGAGCGCCGCGCCCATTCGCCTCGGACACGCTGTCCTGCGTCCGTGCAAGGGCGGGCCCGGCTACTGCGGGGGCCTCGCGCGGCCGCTGGACCCCGGGCCCCGGGACGGGCCGCGGATCCGGATCGCCTACAAGTGGTTCCCGGCGACCGATCCGAAGGCCCCGGCGAAGGGGACGATCGTCGCGGTCGAGGGTGGCCCGGGCTACCCGTCGACCGGGTCACTCAGCAACTACACCGGCATCTTCGGCGCCGTCCGCGGGCGCTTCAACCTGCTCCTGGTCGACAACCGCGGGACCGGTGGCTCGGCGCTGATCCGCTGCCCCACCCTGGATCGGTTCCCGCTGCGAGAGCGTGCCTCGGGCCCGGCGTTCACCCGCCTGGTCGGAGCCTGCGGGCGCTCGCTGAACCAGCGCTACCGGACCCGCACCGGGCGCCCGGTGCAAGCCTCGGACCTCTTCGGCACCGCCCTCGCGGTCGGGGACCTGCACGCCGTCCTGCGGAGGCTGGGCCGGGAGCGGGTCGAGCTCTACGGCGACTCTTACGGCTCCTGGTTCGCGCAGGCTTACGCAGCGCGCCATCCCGAGGACCTCTCGGCGGTGATCCTCGACTCCACCTATCCGGTCCGCGACCTGGATCCCCTCTACGCGTCGTCGGGCCTGGTCGCGCGAACGGCGATGAACCGCGTCTGCGCCCGCAGCCTCGCCTGTCAGGCCGCCGCTCCGTGGAGCACGCCGGTCGCCCGCCTCGCCGCGCTCCTCGACCAGGTGCGCCGCCGGCCGATCCGCGGCCGGGCGCCGGGCTCGCCGCCGCAGACAGTCGGCCCGCGGCAGCTCGTCGACCTGGTGCAGAACGCCGGCTCGGTGGCCTACATCTGGCGCGAGCTAGACGCCTCGGTGCGGGCCGCGCTCGGCGGCGATGACGTGCCGCTGCTCCGCCTCGCCGCGGACGGGACGACCAACGGCGGCTACGCCGATCCCCACTACTTCTCCGACGGCGCCTACATGGCGGTCAGCTGCACCGACTACCCGCAGCTCTTCTCGCTCGCGGCCCCGTTCGCCGAGCGGCGCACGCAGTACGCGGCGTCGGTCGCGGCGGCGCCGCCGGGCGCCTTCGC
The DNA here is from genome assembly GCA_965200635.1 of Solirubrobacterales bacterium. GTDB lineage: Bacteria > Actinomycetota > Thermoleophilia > Solirubrobacterales > 70-9 > VAYN01. Next base: position 737,387 of record OZ241364.1, read on the forward strand.
CCCGTTCACGCCTCCGGAGTGGACCCGGATGTCGGTCTACTCGGAGCCCTACGACGCCTGCCTGGATTGGCCCCGCCCCGTCCACCCCGCGCCCGTCCTGCCGAAGCGGGTGCGGCCGCTCCCGGCCGACGTGCCCGTGCTCGCGGTCGGCGGCGACCTCGACGACCTCACCCCGCTGCACGACGTCCGCGACTTCGCCCCGGCCCTCGGCGCGCGGGTGCGGATCGTCGACCTGCGCAACACCGTCCACGTCACCTCTGAGGGCGAAACGACGCTCAGCATCGGCGCCGCCTGCGCCCGGCGGATCATCGACCGCTTCGTCGTCGACCCCGCCGCGCTCAAGCGCCTCGACACCCGGTGCGCGGCGCGCATCCCGCCGGTCCAGACCCCCGGCGCCTATCCGCTGACGCTGGCGGCGACCCGCCCCGCGCGCATCCGCAGCGGTCCGATCCGATCGGCCGAGGTGCGCAAGATGGTGACCGTCGCCGCCGGCGCGCTGGCCGACGCGACCATCCGCGCGGCGAGCTTCCACTCCGACCACGGGATCGGACTGCGGGGTGGGCGGTGGAGTCGCCACGGCGGCAGCTTCGACCTCCGCCGGGTGCGCTTCACCGACGACACCGTCGTCAGCGGCCACGGGAGCTACCGCTTCCGCGACGGGGCGACGCGGGGCCGCCTCCGGGTGCGCGCCGGCGACCGCGAGGTGACCGTCGTCCTCGCCTGGAACCAGCGCTCGGCGCGGACCCGAGCGACGGTCGGCACGACCAGCTTCGTCCTTCCGGCTCCCTAGGCGCAACACCAAAGGCACCGGGGAGCCGGGATCCCCGGGCCGCTCCTCGTCTCCGAGGAACGGCCCGGGAGCCGGCATCCGCCTAGGAGATGCGGATCTTCTGGCTGCTCGTCGTGACCCCGGGGATCTCGACGAACAGGGTGTACCTGCCGTGCAGTGGGGCGGCGTGCCGGAGCCGCAGGGCGGTCCCCAGATGGCCGGCGGCGTGGGCGACGACCTGGTGGTCGCGCACGATGCTGACCAAGGCCCGAGAGCGAGCGCTCGAGCCGCTGCTGGTGCACTTGACCTGCTGCTTGGTGCCCTTGGTGACCACCTTGCACTTCACCACGGGCGTCTCGCCCCTCGGGCCACGGGGACCGGTCGCCCCCGTCGGGCCGGCCGGGCCGGTGGCGCCTTTCGGACCCGCCGGCCCGGTCGCGCCATCTTTGCCGTTGGCCCCGTCTTTGCCGTTGGCACCGTCTTTGCCGGCCGGGCCTTCGGGACCGACCGCCGGATCTTCGCCGGCGGCTTCGCTGACGACCTCACCGGTCGTTTCGTTCAGGATCACCTTCGGCGCGCGCTGGGCGTTGCCGAATTCGAACATGTTGTCGACCGAACCCGAGTCGACGTCCTCGGAGCCGGCGCCGATCGAGCCGAGGCTCCAGTTCTGCTCGACGAACTGCAGGATCGACGACTGCTCGGTGAGCGTGTTGTCGACGTAGTTCGACTTCGCGTACGGCGAGATCAGCATGAACGGGCTACGCGGGCCGACACCGCAACGACCGGGGTGTTCGACCTTCGAGCTTTCAGCGGTGAACTGACAGGCGCCGACACCCGTGAGCCGATCGGTCGCGGTATGGGACGGGAACAGCGTCGGGCCGACCTGGTGGTCGTACCAACCGTCGGAGTCGTCGTAGGCGATAAAGATCGCCGTGTTGTTCCAGTACTGCGAGTTCTCGATCGTGTTGATCTCTTCGACCAGGAACTTCTGTTCGTCGAGCGGATCGGAGTTGCCCGGGTGGCCGTTGAGGGCGGCCGGGGCCTTCAGGAACGAGACCTGCGGCATGTTCCCCGCTTCGATCGCTGACTTGAACCATTTGATGTCGTACTGGTGGTCGACCCGGTGCGACCACTGCGTGGAGGTCGGGTCGCTGTGGCCGACTTCGGCGGCCGAGCTCGGCGCGGTGTGCAGCAGGTTCGCCGTACTCTTGTAGTACTCGAACGGCTCGTGGTGCATGACGTAGCTGGTCACGTTGGCACCGCCGATGTTCTGCATCGACTGCGCGCAGAGCGGACGGTTGCCGGTGTGCCCGGTCGGTTCGAAGCCGCCCTGGAACCAGCCCCAGGTGACGCCGCGTTCGTTCAGCAGGTCACCGACGTTCTTGCTGGTCATTTCGGCGGTCGACCCACCCGGCAGTTCGACCGGTTCCCCGTTGACGGTCCCGGCTTCGAGCGCCGTCGAGGCATTGGCGCACTGGTCGTAGCGCGGTTCGGCGTCGCCCTGGAGCACGCCGCCGCTGACGTTGGTGCTGCCGTTCGGCGCGACGGCGCCTTCGGTGTCACCGCTGACCAGGTTGATCGCTCCCGGGGTCGAGGGACCGAACTGGTTGTTGTAGGAGTTGTCGTTCAGCGCGTAATGCTGGGCGTAGTTCCAGAGCGCCGTGACGGTGTTGCCGTCGTAGTAGTCCATGACGGTGTCGGCGTTGCCGTATTCCTTGTCGTTCTTTTTGGTCGTCTGCAGGCAACCACCACCGTGGGTCTTCTGGACGAACATGTCCATTTTCCCGTTGTCCTCGGCTTCCTGCTCGGGGCCGAAGCTGTGGTTCATGTCGCAGGTCAGCGCTTCTTCGTGACTGAGGCGCGCCGGGTTCGCGAGGTTCGGGTTGTTGGTCAACAGTTCATCGCTCAGGCCGTTGACCGCCGGGGTTCCGGGAAGGGCCGTGAACGCCGGTTCCCCGGGACCGTTCGTCGCGTTGGGATAGGTACCGAAGTAGTGATCGAACGAGATGTTCTCCGGGAAGAGGACGACGACGTGTTCGATCGGGGTGGTCGGACTCGGCAGGACGGCGCTCGGCGCCGCGCCGGACATCGAGATCCCGACGATGGTGGCTCCCGCGACCATCGCGGTGGCGACTGACGCCAACAGCTTCTTGCGCATACGCAATCTAGGGCTCCTTCGATTTGTGCTTGAGACGATGAGACGAGACGTGGCTCCCCAGACACGAATGCGGGCGGAATCCTCGGCCAGGCAACTTCCGCAAACGTCACGGCGCAGTTACCAGCCTGTGACCATCGTGTGAAATGCAGGACGGTGTGCGAGAGACGGGACGCTCCCCGGCCTCACGGTTACATCTCGTCAACAAGCTCCGGTCGGCAGCGAAGAAAGATTGGCCGCATGTCAACCCGACGGTCCCCCCGCCGACCGGGCCGCCTCGGCGGAGCCGCGATCCTGATCGGCCTGATCGCGCTCGTCGTGGTCGGCGTCCTTCTCGGCTCGGCCCTGGCCCCGTCGCACTCCGACGGGCGCTCCGGCGGCGTCGCCTCCGAGGGCCCCGCGCGCGTCGGCAACCCGTTGGCCGGCCGCCTCACCAAAGTGGTCGGGACCGATGTCGCCGCCGCCCGCTTCGGCGAAGAAGCCGCCGCCCGCGAGGACTTCGGCGAAAACCTCGCCGGGGAAAAGGTCTCCGACGTCCTGCCGATCTCCGCGCGGCGCTTCCGCGAGCCGGTGCGGGAGTACAAGGCCTACGCCCACGGCTGGATCGAACGCACGATCGTCGCCGCGGAGGCGCTCGACCGGACGCTCGCCGCCGGCACCCGGGCCGACGCCCGTCGGGCCTGGGAGAAGGCCTGGGGCGACTACATGCACCTGGGCGCCGACTACGGGCTCTTCGGCGAGCTCGAAGAAGAACTCGACGGCACCGCCGGCGGCGCCGAGGCAGCGCCGTCGGATCCGGACTTCGTCGGCTTCCGCCGACTCGAATGGGGGATCTGGACCGGGCGGCCGCTGCGGTCCCTGACCCCCTACGGCGAGGCACTCGTCGCCGGCCTGAAACGGCTGCGCGCGGCGGTGCCCGGAGTGAAGATCGACGCGCTCGACTACGCGACCCGCGGCCACGAGATCGTCGAGGACGCCCAGCGCGACCTGCTGAACGGGATGGACGTCCCCTGGAGCCACCAGGGCGTGCTCGGCACCGCCGCGGCGGTGGCCTCGGCCGAAGAGGTCTTCCTCACCCTGAAGCCGCTGCTCTCGGGGCGTGAGAACACCGAGCCCGAAGTCGAATATTGGCTCCTGCGCCTCCACGGGCTCTTCGCCTCGCTCCGCCACGACGGGCGCTACCCGACCACCACGGAGATGGGGACAGCCGAACACGAGCGGATGAACGGCTACGTCGCCGGTGCCCTCGGCGCCCTGCAGATGGTGCCGAGCACGCTGGAGACCAAGGCCTACAAAGCGCCTCCGAGCATCGGAGGGGAGGGATGAGCCGGCTCGACCGACGTCAGTTCCTCGGCCGCTCCGCCGCGGTGCTGGGGGCGGGCGCGCTCGGGCTCGGCGTCGGGGCCGAGGTCGCCTCGGGCTCCTCGGCCGCCGCACCGACCTCGGCGCAGGCGGCCGATCGCGTCCTCGCCGACGAACTCGCCGCGCGCAACGCCTTCGAGGGCTTCCACCAGCACGGGATCCTCACCCCGCGCCAGGCCAACGCCGCGTTCGTCGCCCTCGACGCGATCGCCCCGCGCCAGAGCGAACTGGTCGAAGGGCTGAAGGAACTCTCCTACCGCGCCGCGGCGCTGACCCAGGGCGGCGACGTCGCCGAAATCGAGATCGACGACCCGCCGCCCGACAGCGGCCTGCTCGGCGGCTACAACGCGCCCGACAACCTGACCGTGACGATCGCCTTCGGCTCGACCCTCTTCGACCATCGCTACGGCCTCGCGGCGGCGCGGCCGCCGGGCCTGACCGCGATGCCCGCCTTCGCCAAGGACGGGCTCGAACCGGACCGCTGCGGCGGTGACGTGATGGTCTCGATCTGCGCCGACCACCGCGACACCGTCGTCCACACGCTGCGCGAGCTGCTGCGGGCAACGGCGGGCGTGCTGACGCCGCGCTGGCGGGTCGACGGCTTCCAGACGGCCAGACGCGGGCCGACGCCGCGCAGCAGCACCCGCAACCTCTTCGGCTTCCGCGACGGCACCGCCAACCCCGACCCCACCGATGCGAAGCTGATGGACCGCCTGGTCTGGGTGAAGCCCGGCGCCGGGGAGCCCCGCTGGACCGCGGGCGGCACCTACGAGGTGGTCCGCACGATCCGCATGCACGTCGAGTTCTGGGACCGGGTCGGGATGTTCGAGCAGACCAACATGGTCGGTCGCGACCGCGTCACCGGCGCGCCGCTCGGCGGCACGCACGAGTTCGAAGACCCGCGCTACGACCTCGATCCGCACGGCAGGCGAATCCCGCTGAGCGCCCATATCCGCCTGGCCAACCCGCGCACGCCGGCGACCGAGGACCAGCGGATCCTGCGCCGCCCCTACAACTACGACCAGGGCCTCGACGAAGCCGGCAACCTCGACCAAGGGCTCCTCTTCGTCGCCTTCAACCAGGACATCGCGCGCCAGTTCGAGACCGTCCAGAAGCGCCTCGAGGAAGAGGAAATGGCCGACTACATCACCCCGGTCGGGGGCGGCTACTACTTCGCTCCGCGCGCCGCCCGGTCCTCCGGCGACTGGGTCGGCTCGGGCATGTTCCCCGCCTGAGTAAGACGTCCCGGATGGCGGTGCCGTCGGCCAGGCGGAGGACCAAGGGTGAAGCCACTAAAGAAGAATCCTTCATCGGTCGATCTAGGACGGGAAACCGGATGGCGAAGGACACGATCTCGATCCCAGTGAAGCAGCCGGCGCGCCTGGTCCCGGTGGAAGGGCCGATGCCCGATCCGGCCGGGGCCCTGGCCTACCCAGAGCTGTCGCGGCAGAGCGTGCCGCCGCCCACCGCCTATCGCCGCGAGGCGGTGGTGGTCCTCGATGACGCCGGCCTCGTGGTCGAGTGGAACGCCGCCGCCGAGATGATCTTCGGCTTCCGCCGCAAGGAGGTGCAGGGACGGAGCGTCAAGGACTTCATCGTCCCCGCGGGGGAGAGCCGCGCCCACGAACGTCGATTCGCCTCGCTGCTGGCTCCGGGCTCGCCGTTCCTCGAACACAGCTACGCCACCGAAGCGCTCCACGCGAGCGGCGACCGCATCCCGGTCTCGGTCAGGATCACCGCCACCAGGACGAAGCCGGTCAACTTCATCGTGTCGGTGCGGGACGTGAGCGGCTCCGAGCCGACCGAGCTCGCCCACCGACGCATGGAAGCGATGATCGACTCGGCGGAGGAGGCGATGGCCGTCCTCGCCGTCGACGGGCGTGTGTTGAGCTGGAACCGGGCCGCCGAAAGCCTCTACGGCTTCAGCGAGGACGAGGTCATCGGGCAGCGGCTGGCCTCGCTGCTCGTCCCCGACGAGCGCAGCCACGAGTCGTCGGAATGGCTCGGACGGATGCGCGCCGGGGACATCGTCGAAGGAGAGACCGAGCGCCTGCGGAAGGGTGGCGAGCGGGTCTGGGTCTCGGTCAAGATCATCCCCCTGCGCGACATCGAGGAAGTGGTCTCCGGGGGCATCTGGATCGCCCGCGACGTCACCGCCTCCCACCGCCTCCTGGAGCGCGAACGACTGGACGAGGTCGCCGCCGCGTGGCGCCGGAGGATCAGTCGCGCGCTCGACGAGGATCGCTTCGAGTTCGCCGCCCAACCGATCGTCCGCCTGGCCGACGGAGCGATCGACCACCACGAGCTGCTTCTGCGGATGCGCCTCGACGACGGCACCATCGCCACCCCGAACGAATTCCTTCCCGAGGCGGAGCGCTCGGGCCAGATCCGCGAGATCGACCTGTGGGTCGTGCGGAACGGGATCGCCCTGGCGGCCTCGCGGCCGGTCGCGATCAACCTCTCCGGCGCCAGCTTCGGACGCATCGACGTCTTCGAGGAGATCGAGTTCCGGCTGCGGGAGAGCGGGGTCGATCCGTCCCGCATCACCTTCGAGCTGACCGAGACGGCCGCCGCCGAGGACATCGAGCACGCCGGCGAGCTGGTGCGGCGCCTGGCCGAGCTCGGCTGTGGCATCGCGCTCGATGACTTCGGCACCGGCTTCGGCACCTTCACCTACCTGAACCGGCTGCCGGTCACCGAGCTGAAGATCGACCGGGAATTCGTCAGCCAGATGTGCCGTAGCGTCTCCGACCAGCGGGTCGTCGAGACGATGATGGCGGTCGCGAAGAACTTCGGCATCCGGACCGTCGCCGAGGGGATCGAGGACGAGGTGACGCGCTCGACCCTGCAGACCCTCGGAGTCGACTTGGGCCAGGGCTATCTTTTCTCCCGACCGAAGCTGATCGATGAGTCCTGGGGGTGCGCCGATGGATGAGGGGAAGGGCGGGTCGCTGGAGCGATCCGGGCAGGAGAAACTCGACAAGGAGCAGGCGATGCTCGACCTCGAGCAGGCGAAGGCCGACCGTAGCCAGCGGAACCTGAGCCTCCAGCAGGCCCACGCGGACGCCGACTTCGCCCGCTACGACCGCGAAAGCGCGACGGCTCCCGAGAGCGCCGCGGGTCCGCTCGGACGCGAGCTGAACGCCCGGGACCGCATCCAGGGCGGGCATGACTCCGAGCAGTCCGAGCTCGACCAGCGCCAAGGGTTGATCGATCGCCGCCAGGGCGATAGCGACCTGGCCCAAGCCGACCTCGACCGCGACGAGGACACCGAGGCGGCCCGGCAGCGAGCCGAGGCGAGACGGATCAGGGACTCCGCCCTCAACGCGCGCGACGAAGCGGCGGAGTCGCGTCGTCAGGCCGAAAGCGCCCGCGACGAACTGCGCACCGAGCGCCACCGCCACCGTGACGATGAAGGGGGCTAGGGCGAGGCGGGGGGACGCTTCGCCGGCCCTCCTCCTGGCCACGCTGGCGCTCGCCCTCGGCGCGCTCGCGCTCGGAGGTTGTGGCGGCGGTGGCGATGGCACCGGCGGATCGACCGGCGAGGACGGCGCGGCGAGCACCGACCCGATCTCGCTGCCGGCGGAACTCGACGGCCTCAAGGAACTGGCGAAAGCGGTCGAAGCCCAGAGCGGCGACGCCAAGATCGTCAAGAGCCAGGTGGAAAACCAGGAACAGACCTCGAAGACCACCGAGGCCGCCTACTCGGAGGCCTTCGACGGCGCGGCGGCGGCCTACCTCTCCTACAGCGACGCCGGGCTCGAACACCTGCCCTACGTGATCGCCGTGCGCGCCGACGCGCCGGGGATGACGATCGGCCCGGTCACCGACCCCTCCTACCTCGGCCTGGCGAAACCGGAGCGCGAAGTGCGCACGGTCGGCGAGGTCGAATGCCAGATCGTCTGGAGCCCGCCGGTCACCGCGGGGATGAAGCCCGACCCCTCGAGCGAGCTGACCACGAACTGCCAACGCACCGGCTCCGGGACGACCGTCTACACCGGCGCCGCCGGCTACGAGGGCCCGAGCGGCCTGAAGGCGCTCTCGAGCTTCACCGACGCGGCCTGGGAAGCGGTCGACGGCGGTTAGTGCCTTGACGGCGGGCTCCGCCGCCCGCGCTCAGCGCAGGCCGAACGAGCCGATCGCGCCGCTACCGCTCGCGCCGACGTAGAGCCGGCCGCCGCCGGGGGCGACGGCGACCCCATAAGCGCCGCGCAACGACGGGCCGGGGGCCGGAGCGCAGCCGTGCCCGCCGGCGGCACCGACGCAGCCGACGACCCTCGGCACCGCGCCGCCGGCGGCGAGCTCGACGATCGCGTCGGCTCCCTTCGCGGCGACGTAGAGGGTGCGACCGTCGGGGGCGACGGCGATGCCGGTCGCGCCGGAGAGAAGGCCGCGCGGCGCCCGCGCGCAACCCGCGAGGCCGTCGTCCCCGATGCAGCCGGCGAATGCCAGCCTGCCGCCGGGGGTGACCGTGAAGTGGGTGACGGTGCCGACCTGGGAGGCGACGTAGAGGTCGTGCCCGTCGGGGGCGATCGCGACCCCCGCGGCGCCGGAGACAGTGCCGCGCGGCAGCGGCCGGCAGTCGGTGGGACCGCGGTCGCCGACGCAGCCGCGGTAGCGCAGCGTGCCGCCGCCGGCGCGGGCCAGTTCGGTGACCGCGGCGCCGGCAAAGGCAACCGCGTAGGCGGCCCGCCCGCCCGGGGCGACGACGAGCGCGTCGACGCCCGAAAGCGAGTTCTTGCGCGCGCGCCCGCAGCCGAAGGCGCCGGCGTAGGCGAGGCAACCCCGCGCGCGCAGGGCCCCTCCCCCGGTCCGGATCCGGGTCAGCGTCGACGCGTCCGAGGCGGCGAGGTAGAGGTCGCGACCGCCCGGGCCGAGGGCCAAGGCGGTCGCGCCGCGAAGCGTCACCTGTGCTCCCCCCGCGCAGGTGTCGGGGGCGCTCGCCAGGCAGTCGGCGAAGGTCGGGCGGCCACCGCCGTGCAGGGCCAGACGGGTGACGGTGGAGCTCCGCTGGCCGGCGACGAAGAGTGCCCCGCGGCCGACGGCGAGCCCGGCCGGTCCTTCGAGTACGCCTGCCGGCGCGGTCGCGCAGGCCGGCGCCACGGCGGTGCCGTCGGCGACACAGCCGTCGAAGCGCAGCCGCCCGCCGGCGCCGACCGCGAAGGCGCTGACCGCGTCGGCGCCGAACCCGGCGGCGTAGAGGTGGCGACCGTCGGGCGCGATCGCCAGCGCCGCGACGCCCCCGAGCGTCCCCGCGGGCGCCTTCGCGCACCCCCCACCGGAACCGACGCAGGACTCGAACCGCGGACCCGGCGCGCTCGCCGCCACCGCCGTGGCGGCGAGCAGCAACGACAGCGCGACCAGGAGGGCGGCGGCCCGCCTCAACCTAGATCTGGTGCTCGTAGGTGTGGAGGCGGGCGCCGACGATGCCCTTGATGATCCGCCACGCCCAGGTCGGACGCAGCTCGAGATCGTTGTAGGTCCAGAGTTCGGCGCCCTTCGTGCTCGGGTCGCCGTGGTCGCGACGCGAGAAGGTCGAGGCGCCGACGATCCGCAGCGAGGCCTTGCCGTTCCCGGCCTTCGTCCAGTGGACCCGCTTCGCCACCTGACCGGGCAGCGCCGCCTTGCGGACGATCCGCTTCAGCGTCGCCAGCTTCGACTTCTTCACCGTGACCACCACGTCGGCGTTCGGCGCCGGGTTGGAGATCGCAGGCCGCGCGTCGACCTTCGTCAGCTTCGACTGCGGCACCGCCGGATCGGCTGCCGAGGTCGAGTGGGTGCCGACCGGGGCGCTCGCGGCGATCGCCGCTCCGGTCGGGTAGAGGATCGCGTTCATCACCAGCCGCTGGGCCCCCGAGTTCCAGGCGCGGAAGTAAGGGTCGGAGCCGATCACCGTCGCGTGGCCTTTGCCGAAGGGCTGGTCGACCACGTAGGGGCGGCCCGGCAGGTGGCCGGGGTCCAGCGCCAGGCAGGAGTAACCGTAGGCCTGCAGGTTTTTCGCGTAGGACGCCGCCGCGGTCGCCGCCGGGATTTCGCCGCCACCCGCCAGGGTCGCTTCGTCGAGCACCGGGTCGGTCCGCGTGCTCGAGGAGTCGCGGAAGATGTAGCCGCCTTCGTCGAAGCCCCAGGCGACCGGGTCGTCGGTGTCGAATTCGGCGCTGAACGTGGTCCCCGGGGTGGTCAGTTCGTCTTCTTCTTCTTCGGGGTTCGGGTCGTCCGGGCAGTGGGTGAGCCAGGTGCTGGTATCGACCGTGTTCAACGTCGTCAGCCCGGCGTTGCGCAGGCTCGTCGCCGCGCTCTGTCCATAGCCGACGTAGTTGCCGCCTTCGTTGACGAATTCCTGCAGCGCTTTGGCCGCCGTGGTCGGCGTGCCGGTAGCCGGGATTTCGGTGTTGGCGGACACCAGCGCCGTGAAGTTCCCTTTTTTCACCGCTTCTTTCAGGATGCCCGCGGAGAGCTGTTCGGTGGTCACCGGGCGGATCAGGCCGGCGATCGCGCTGACCGGGATCCCGTCCTCCTTGGCCAGCGTGAAGAGCATCTCGCAGAAGGCCGAGGAGGTGCAGTGCCCGTTGCCGGTGCCCGGGAAGATCAGGTTGGTCGGCACGGTCGCCCCCGCGTAGAGGGCGATTTTCGGCTTCGGCAGCTGGTAGTGCGCGGTCGGGTAGCCGTTCATCCCGTAGACGGGCGTTTCGCGCCCTTCCGCCATCGCCCCGAGGTCGAGGCCGCCGAGCGAGGAGGCGTCGACGAGCGCGGTGCCGGTCGGGAAGTGGACTCCCTGCCGGTCGAACGCGGTGCCGGAGCGGTAGACCGTGGCGCCTTTGGCGAGCAGTTCGGTCGCCAGGCCGAGGCCCTCGGCCGAGTCGGTGGCGAAGGCGTAGACCGGGTCGGCGAAACCTTCCACGCCGCCCAGGCCCGGCCCCTGCGAGCCGACTTCTTCCATCGTCGTCCCGGCGGGCAGCGGTGCCTGCAGCTGGCCGTTCCCGGCCGCGTCGGAGAGCTGCGAGAACGCCCAGTCGACCACGTCGTAGTAGTAGGGATACGGGATGTAGGGGTTCTCCTCGAGCGTCGCGTCGATCCAGTGCTTCATCGTCTGCGAGGTCGGGATGTAGAGCGTCCCGGCGGGCAGCGTCTCGCTTTCGGTCGCTTTGTTGGCGAGGCCCCTCCCCCACGAGTGCGCGCCGGCCACCTGGACGGACTGGGTCAGGCGGTAGACCTTCACTTCGCGGTCCTGCAGCAGCTTCAGGATGTGGGCGGTGTCGCCGCTGTGGAGGCCGGGTTTGAAGTAGTAGCCGCAGATCGAGATTTCCGGCTGCTGGGTGATCGATTCGTGCAGCGGGCTGACCAGCTCGTTCTTCTGCAGTTCGCAGGTGGCGCCCTGCTGGGCGGCTTCGGCCCACTGCCGGACCCAGCCTTCGGTCAGTGCCTTGGAGTCTTTGGAGACCACGTTCGAGGTCTCGTCCATCGCCAGGTAATGGTCGTAGACCTGCTTGCCGTAGTTCTCGCTGTTGCCCTTCTCGTAGGTCATCCCGGCGCCGCCGAGGATCAGCGAGGGCACCGAGTCACCGTACTCGGGGGTGAAGAGGTCGTAGTCGTTGTAGTTGCGGTACTGGAGGCTCTGGTCGTTGAAGCGCGACTGCAGCGCCGGCCCGATCACTTCCTGGATCAGGTCGAGCGAGAAGTGCGAGATCTCGTGGTGGACCGGGTCCTCGTTGGGCGGGAAGAAGTACCCCGTCGACTGCTGATGGGCGTCGATGAAGAAGAGCGAGGGGTACTGGAAGATCGTTTCCAACGGAGCCTGGTTGACGTCCTGCGTCTGGTACATCAGGTCGCGGTTGGGGTCGAAGGCGTAGGCGGTGGTACGGGTGTTGTTGTCGCGACCGTCGGGGTTGCGCGCCGGGTCGATGAAGAAGTCCATCGTCTGCAGGCGCCGCGCGTTGGCGCAGTCCTCGCGGGCGGCGAACTCGTACAGCATCCGGATCGAGGCCTCGCCGCCGGCAGGCTCGTTGCCGTGCGGGGTCTCGGTGATCCAGCCGAAGGCCGCCGGGGGATCGGCGGAGCGCACCTTTTCCAGGGCCGCGTCGGTCGGGATCGAGCCGCCGCGCACGCCGCGCCAGAAGGCGGCGTCTTCTTCGAGCCTGGCGATGTGCTCGGGGGTGCCGACGACCGAGTACTGGAAGCTGCGCCCCTCGAAGGTCGGGCCCATGTTGCGGACCAGCACCCGCACCCGCGGGTTGCCTTCGGTCGCTTTCGCGATCGCTTCCTCGTAGGCGTAGAGCTGCGCCGCGACGTGCCGATCGGTGGTCCCGGTGTGGAAGCCGCCGAGCGTCGTGTTTTCGTAGCCGTGTTCGGTCGCGAACTGGGTGAAGGTCGGGATCGACGGGTCGTACTGGAGCGTCGGCGTGCAGCCGAGCGGGTCGACCGCCGCCGAGGCCGCCCCGGGCGCTCCCAGGGCGACCGTCGCGATCGCGGCGAGGAGCGCCCCGAGCAGCGCGCGCCGTGCTTTCCGGGCCCGCCGCATCAGTGGAACCTCCGGACGGACGAGGCGGGTTTCAGCACGGCGTTTCCTCCGAACTTCGCGGTTGCGATGAATTTCGATCTGGCGACGGGCGTCGCGGTGAAGCGGAGCTTCCAGCCGCAGTTCTTGTGCAGGGAAACCTGGGTCGGCGGCAGCACCTTGGCGTTGCCACGGGTGACGGTGACCGTGATCGTGCCGCTGGCGCAGGCCTCGGCCTTGGTCACCCGCGGAGGCAGTCGCAGCTTGCCTGACAGCGTCCGAACCAGGGCAGGCTTCGGCTTCTTCACCCTCGCCGCCCTGACCTTGATCGGGAAGCCGGCGACGGCGAACTTCTCGATCTTCACGGCGGCTTTGTCGGTCGCGGTCTGGCCCTTGGAGTCGGTGACCACGGCGCGCAGCGTCTGCGAGCCGACCTGGGAGCCGTCGGGCACGAGCTTGCAGTCATAGGGCGCGGTGGCGTCGCTGCAGAGCGAGGTATTGCCGAGGAAGAACTCGACCTTGGCGACGCTCGCCCCGGCACCGGTGTCGGCCGCCGCCGTGGCGCTCACGGTCGCGCCTTTCGCGCCGATCGACGCCGGCGCCTTCAGCGACACCGTCGGCGGCTTCGGGGTCGGCGGTGGCGGTGGCGTCGTTTCCTTGCAGCCGTTCGGCCCGGTCACCGCGATCTCGGTCGAGCCGCTGCCGGTCTGGCCGAGGAAGTCGGTGGCGACCGCGCTCAGCGTGCTGGTCGTGCAGGCGGCGTCGGCCGGGATCGCCAGCGTCGTCGTCGCGGCTGGCGGGGTCACCGTCGCGATCGGGGTGGCGCCGTCGTAGAAGGTGATCGAGGTGACGCCGAAGTCGTCGCCCGCGGTCGCCGTCAACTGCACGGTCTGGCCGCGGTCGTAGTCGTGCTTGTCGGTCGCCAGGGAGATCGTCGGCGGCGCGTCGTCCACCGGCAGCGGGGCGTAGATGACCGGCCACTCCCCCGCCTCGGGGTCGGACTCGCTGCCGCCGCGGAACGGTTTGAAATGGACCGCGTCGGAGCCTTCGGCGTTCGCCGTCCCGTTCACCGGGTTTTCCTGGGCGAAGGGGTTGGTGGTCGGCGCGACGGCGGGCCCGGTGTTGGCGGTCGCTTCGGTCCAGAGGCCCCACCAGTCGTTCGGCGCCGCGACCGGGTTGGCGGTGGCGGGCGCGTTGCCCGCGCCGTTCAGGTTGAGGACGCCGTAGCCGTTGTCGGTGAGGTTGCTGTTCGTGATCGTCGAGGCGCCGGCGCCGAGCAGGCGCACCCCCGCGGCCATCGACAGGTTCGCGTTGTTCGTTTTTTCCGAGACCACGACCTTGACCCGTTTGCCTTCTTTGGTTTCTTCTTTGACGAACGAGTAGACCGGCGAGGCTTCGCCGTTGACGAGGTTCTGGGAGATCGTCGAGTCGTTGACGTCGACCGTGGCGCCGGCGGCGACGCGGATCCCGTCCTGGCCGAAGGTCGGGCCGACCGTGGTCGGTTTGACCAGGCTGCAGTTGCCGGGGAGTTCTTCGGTCGGCGTCGCGTTCGCGCCGCCGAGCACGTAGGGCGGCGGTTTCGGCGTGTTGAACGGCAGGCACTCCACCCGGCCGACCACCTGATCGGCCTCGAGGTGCCCTTCGTTGACGATCCCGGAGGGGACGACCGGCAGGCCGGAGCCGGTGCCGCCGTCGATCAGGATGCCGAGCTTGTTGTAGGAGTCGACCCGCGTGTGGTCGATCGTCAGCGGCCTCGGCGCCTGCCCGGTCGTTTCGTGGGCCGCCGTCACCTGGGCGATGCCATAGCCGTATTCGTTCGAGCGATAGCCGCCGAGGAGCCCGTAGGCGGTGTTGGAGATCGAGGTGGCGATGCCGGTGACGCGGTCGCGCACCAGCGCGCCTTCGGCGTCGAGGTAGACGATCCCGGCCTTGGCAAAGACGCCGTTGCCGTTCACCGTGACGCCGGAGATCGTGACGTCGATCGGTGCCCCGGGCGCGCCCGCGGCGAGGACGATGTCGCCTTTGCGGTTGCGGATGTCCATCGCCGGCTCGGCGATCTGGCCGCCGGTCGGGGTGCTGCGGGCCGGCTCGATCGAGACCAGGTCGGCGCCGGCCCCCTTGATCGTCAGGCTCTTGGTGATCGTCAGCGCGTCCGTCCCGATCTCGCCGCTGCCTTCGACGTAGGTGCCGGGGCAGACCGCGACCGTGTCGCCGGGGGCCGCCGCGTCCACCGCCGCCTGGATCGTCCTGAACTGCGCCGCCGGGCACTGCGCGGCGTCGTCGTCGACCGCCAGCGTCGCGGCGCTCGCGACCGCGGGCAGCGCGAAGAGGAAGAGGGCGACCAGGAGGAACAGGGTCGGCTTGGATCGAGACAACGCGCTTCCTTTCGACGAGAACGATTGCGGAACGGCGACACCACCGCTCGCGGACGGGACTCTGGCAGCCCGAGACCCAGTCTCTCCCCTCCCGCCGTACAAATTCAATGGCGTCCAGTTGGCCGGCGTGTCAAAAACCACAAATTGCGCATGACCCGCGCTCCCGACCCCCCGGTCGGGGCCTCCTCAGCTCTCGGACACGCGAATCGAGAACGCCGCGTTGAACGTCTCCCCCGGCGGCACCGAGGTCAGCTCGGGACCGCCTTCGAGCAGGGCGTTCGCGGGGGCGGTCATCGGCTCGATCGCGACCGCGTCGGTCTCGGCCGGGGCGAAGATCTGGGTGAAGGGGTAGCCGCTGTCCATCCGCAGCTCGAGGCGGCGGTCGGGTCCGATCAGGGAGAAGGCGGTGCCTGGCGGGGGCGCGACGAAGGCATCGTCGTAGGTGCGATCGACGAGCGGGCCGGGCTCGATCGCGGTCTGCTCGCGCTCCCCGGTCGGCAGGCCGCGCTGATCGAGGACGATGCGCTCGGCGACGGGCGCCTCCAGGACCCAGTCGGCCCGCGGCGCTTCGGGGAGTCGCAGGTAGGGGTGGAAGCCGAAGGCGATCGGGACCGGCACCTCGCCGGTCGCGGTGACGCTGGTCGCGATCTCGAGCGAGCGCTCGACCAGCGTCGCTTCGATCTCCACCAGATGGGGGAACGGGAACGCCTCGAGCAGGTGCGGGTAGGCGCCGAAGTCGAAGGTCGCCGCGAGGGTGCCGCCGTCGTCCAGCTCGGCGTGGCGGCCGACCCGCCAACCCGGTGCCGCCGAGAGCAGCCCATGCATCGGCAGCCCCTCCCCGTCGCGCTTCAGCGGCAGGTCCGGCAGGGTGAGGTCGACCGCGCGGCCGTCGACCTCGAAGCGATCGGCCCCGAGTCGGTTCGCCCACGGGTGCAGGAAGGGGATGCCCATGGTCGAGTAGTGGTCGACGTAGGCGCGCAACCCGTTGCGCTGCCCGAGCAGCTCCTCCCCGCGGTGGCGCAGCGAGCAGCAGATCATCCCCGCCTCCGGGACGAAGACGGCCTCCAGCGACCGGCCTTCGAGGGTGAGGGCGGCGAAACCATCCTCGGTGCGTTCGCCGACCATGGCCGGCATTCTCACCTACGGGATGGAACTCGGCGTCTACACCTTCGCGGAGCTGACCCCCGAGGTCGAGGGCGGGCCGGTCGTCGGCGCCGACCGGCGCCTGCGCGACCTGATCGAGGAGATCGAGCTCGCCGATCAGGTCGGCCTCGACGTCTTCGGCGTCGGCGAGCACCACCGTCCCGACTTCGCTGTCTCCGCCCCCGCCGTGGCCCTCGCCGCGGCGGCCGAGCGGACCGAGCGCATCCGCCTCACCAGCGCCGTCTCGGTGCTCAGCTCCGACGATCCGGTCCGGGTCTTCCAGGACTTCGCCACGCTCGACCTCCTCTCCGGCGGCCGCGCCGAGATCATGGCCGGCCGCGGCTCCTTCATCGAGTCCTTCCCCCTCTTCGGCCTCGACCTCGACGACTACGACGAGCTGTTCGCCGAGAAGCTCGAGTTGCTGCTGGCGGTCCGGTCCTCGACCGAGGTCACCTGGGACGGCCGCCTGCGTCCGTCGATCGACCGCCGCGGCGTCTACCCCCGCCCGCTCCAGGACCCGCTGCCGGTCTGGGTCGCGGTCGGCGGCTCGCCCGAGTCGGCGATCCGCACCGGCCGCCTCGGCCTGCCGATGGCGCTGGCGATCATCGGCGGCGAACCGGCCCGATTCAAGCCCTTCGCCGAGCTCCACGCCGCCGCCGCGGCCGACGCCGGCACCCCCCGCCCCGCACTCAGCATCAACTCCCACGGCTTCCTCGCCCCCACCTCCCAGGCGGCCGCCGACACCGCCTACCCCGCCTTCGCCCGGATGATGGACCGCATCGGCCGCGAGCGCGGCTGGCCCCCGATGACCCGCGCCGCCTTCGAATCGAGCCGCCGCCCCGAGGGCGCCAACCTGGTCGGCTCCCCCACCGAGGTCGCCGAGAAGATCCTCCACCAGCACGCGATCTTCAACCACGACCGCTTCCTGATCCAGTTCAGCGTCGGCACCCTCCCCCACGCCGACGTGATGCGCTCGATCGAGCTCTTCGGCACCGAGGTCGCGCCGGTGGTGAGGGGGGCGTTGGGGTAGCGGGGGGCGGGTGTTGTCCCGGCCGCGGCGGCAGTCCTAGCTGCGGCCTGGACGTGAGGGGTCCGTGTGATTGCCGGCACATGCGCGGGCGGAAGAGGGCCCGGAAACGCGTAGTCGACTTTGACCACACCCTGGTGTGGTCAAAGTCGACAGCGCGTAAGTCGGTGTTGTCCAACACGCACGGAAGCGTGGACTTCCCACGCTCTCCGTCACGTGACGCGCCCGCTGCGCACGCCGGGACTTCCCCCCGACACTCCCCACATCCCCCGGCCGTCTCGGCCGCGGCCACAGCCAGCCAGGGCCGTGACCGAGACGGCCGTGCTCGCCGCAGACCCTTGCGTCCCTTGCCCGTCCCTCGGCCAGCTCAGGTCGTCTTCAACCCCAGCTCCTCGCTGGCCGCGAGGTGCCCTTCGTACGGAAGTACGGCGAAGTACATCAGCGACGGGAGCAGGGCCGGGAGGTCGTCGATCTGGTTCTTGTTGAGGCGGGCGTAGAGGAGGGATTCGACGCCGCCGACCACGCCGGAGGCGGTGACGGCGGAATGGGTGGTGCCGGCGGGGAGGAGCTCGCGGACTTTCTGGTCGATGCAGGTGGCGAAGTAGTCGAGGAGGGCGACGCGGCGGAGGGCGGCGTCGGGGGTGGCGGCGCGGGCCTCGACGATGACCATGCGGGCCGCCTCCGGCTCGGCGGCGGCGAAGGCGAGGAGGGCGTTGAAGCAGCTGCGCATCCGATCGCGCCAGATGTCGCCGCCCGTCTCGGCCGCGGTGGTGATCTGGTCACGAAGTCGGCCGGCGCATGTGTCGAAGGCGGCGAGGAAGCAGTCATCCTTGTTGGAGAAGTGCTCGTAGAAGGTGGGGCGCGAGACGCCCGCCCGTTCGATCACGTCCTGGACGTTGGTCGAGCGGTACCCCAGTTCGGAGATCGCGCGGAGCATGCCGACGAGCAGGCGCTCGCGCTGGATCGCCCGGACGAGGTCGCCCGGCAGGCGCCGTGGCCCGGACGGGAAACGGCTCTGGCTGTCGGACAGCAGCTCGGCGGCGCTCTGTACGAGGTCCGGGGGCCAGTCGTCCCCGAGCGCGTCCAACAGGAGCTCACGATTGATCTGATGTCTGTCCGGTGAAACCAAGGAAATGTCCGATTCGCGGTTCAGCGCGGCCCGTCCGGGTATTCAACACCTACCGCGTTCCTATTGGAGACGAGAGATGTTTTTGCACCGTACCAGAAGAAAAGTTGAGCAGAGCATGAATTTCTTGACACTGGGTATCTGCGTGAGCATGCTCCCCAACCGACTTCGGGAGCATTCGTGAGCGCAACTCGGCCGCAACTACCTCAAGAGTTCATCGCCGCGCACAAGCGTCGGCGGATGATCGACGCGATGTCCGAACTCTGCGCGGAGCAGGGTTATGAGGCGACGAAGATCGCCGATGTCGTGCGCCGCGCCCACGTCGCGCGCAAAACGCTCTACGACAACTTCTCCGGCAAGGAGGAGCTCTTCCTCGCCGCCTTCGACGTCACCGTCACCGAAGCCGAAGCCTTGGTCGCCGAGGCCTGCGAGCCGGTCGAGGGAGATTGGGAAGAGCGGGTCGAAACCGGACTGCGGGCCCTGCTCGAGTACCTCGCCGCCCACCCGTCGGAGGCGAAACTGTGCATGATCGAGGCGCCCGCCGCCGGCCCCGAGCCCGCGGCCCGCTACGAGGCGGCCCTCGAAGGCTTTATCGGGCACCTGCGCGACGCGGTTCCGACCGGCACCGGCAGGCCCGCCACCCTGGAGGAGGCGCTGGTCGGCGGCACGGTCTGGATCGTCCAACGCGAAGTCCGGCGCGACGCGGTCGACAAGGCTCCGGAGCTGCTCGACGAGCTGGCGGAGTTCGTCCTTTCTCCGTACCGCGGTGTAGGAAAAAGGTGACGAAGAAGTGGGTGCGAAGGTGACTCAGCAATGTCACACTCCGACGACCAGATGGATCGCCTGCCGCGTGGCCGTCACGGCTTGTCCCCCGAGTTCGTCGCCCGCAACCAGCGCGAGCGACTGATCTCGGCCCTCATCCTTACCCTGGCCGAGGTCGGGTATCAAAAAACCACGGTGTCGACGATCGGACGCCGGGCCGCGGTGTCGAAGAGTGACTTCTACAAGCACTTCGACAGTAAGGACGAGTGCTTCTTCGCCGCCTACGACTTCGCGGTCGACCGTATCCGCGCCACCGTGCTCGAGGCCTGCGCCGCGAGCCCCGCGGCCGACTGGCCGGCCCATGTCCGCGCCGGCGTCGCCGCGCTGCTCGCCCTGCTGGCGCGCGAACCGGCGCTGGCGACCATCGTCCTCGCCGAGGGACTGCGCGCGGGCCGCGGCATCTACGACCGCTACCAGGCCGCGGTCGAGGGCTTCGTGCCGCTGCTCCGCGACGGCGCGCCCGACCCGCCCGGCGCCGCCCCGGTCCCGGCCGCGACCGACGAAGCGATCGTCGGCGGCATCGCCGCGCTCCTCGGTCGGCGCGTGGTCGGCGGCGAGGCGGAGGACCTCACCGGGCTGCTCGGAGACGTGCTCGAGTTCGCGCTCGCCCCTCACCTCGGCACCGACGAGGCGCGGCGAATAATCTCCGCCGGATGAGCGAGGCCCAGAGCGCGAGCGGCGTCTTCCCTTCGCAGGCCCTGGCCGAGGCGATCGAGCGCGAATGGGTCAGCTCGGGCGAGTACCGCATCCGCCCCGAGGCGATCCAGCCGGCCAGCATCGACCTGCGGCTGGGCGACGAGGCCTGGGCGCTGCGCTGCTCCTTCCTCCCCGATGTCGACTCGACGGTCGAGGAAAAGGTCGAGGGGCTGGCGTTCCAGAAGGTCGACCTGCGCGACGGCGCCGTGCTCGAGCGCGACCGCCCCTACCTGGTGCCGCTGATCGAGCGCCTCGCGCTCCCCGAGGACGTCCGCGCCCGCGCCAATCCGAAGAGCTCGACCGGGCGGCTCGACGTCTTCACCCGCGTGATCACCGATCGCCACAACCGCTTCGACGATATCCGCGCCGGCTACGAGGGCAAGCTCTACCTGGAGGTCGTCCCCCGCTCCTTCGCCGTGCAGGTCCGCACCGGCCTCTCGCTGAACCAGCTGCGCCTGGCGCGCGGCGACGTCCGCCTGAGCGACGCGCGGATCCGCGAGCTGCAGGCGGAGTCGCCGCTCGTCTACCTCGACTCCGACCCGGTGCCCGAGGCCGAGCTGGCGGTGTCCGACGGCGTCTTCCTCAGCCTCGACGTCTCCGGACCCGCCGACCGGGTCGTCGGCTACCGGGCGAAGAAGAACAGCCTGCCGATCGACCTCGGCAAGATCCGCGCCTACCGCTGGAGCGACTACTGGGATCCGGTCTACCCCGAGTCCGGCGGCAAGATCGTGCTCGAGCCGGAGATCTTCTACCTGCTGCTCTCCGCCGAGGGCGTCTCGATCCCACCCCAGATCGCGGCGGAGATGATGGCCTACGACCCGACCGCGGGCGAGCTGCGCACGCACTACGCGGGCTTCTTCGACCCCGGCTTCGGCTTCGACCCGACCGGCGTCCGGCCCGGCAGCCGCGCGGCGCTCGAGGTGCGCGCCCGCGACGTCCCGTTCATGGTCGAGCACCGCCAGCCGGTCTGCAAGCTGGGGCTCGAGTGGATGGAGGCACCGGCCGAGCGCCTCTACGGCGCCGACCTCGGCTCGAACTACCAGGGCCAGGTGACGATGCTCTCCAAGCACTTCGAGGAGCAGACCGCCGGCGTCTAGAGTGAGGCACCGATGACCTCACTGACCAATAGAGAAACGATCGAGCGGTTCTACGCCGCCTTCGCCGCGCGCGACGGCGCCGCGATGACCGCCTGCTACGCGCCGGGCGCCCACTTCCGGGACCCCGCCTTCGGCGACCTCGAGGGCGACGACGTCGGCGCGATGTGGCGGATGTTGACCGGCCGGGCCCGTGACCTCGAGATCGACCTGCGCGAGCACGATGCCGACGAGAGCACCGGCACCGCCCATTGGGTCGCCCGCTACACCTTCTCCACCGGGCGCAAGGTCGAGAACGACGTCCACGCCAGCTTCAAGTTCGACCGGAGCGGGCTGATCGCCGACCACGTCGACGACTTCGACTTCCGCCGCTGGGCGGGCCAGGCCCTCGGCCCGAAAGGCACCCTGGTCGCCTTGTTGCCGCCGCTGCGCGGGAAGGCCCGCGCCCAGGCGCTGTCCCAGCTCAGCGCCTACAAGCGCGACGAGGCCTCTCCGACCGCCTGACGTGTCGCCCCGCCCGGCGCCCCTTGGCGCCGGTGACCCTTTGTGCGAACATACGTTCGTATGCGGTGGGATGAGCAACGGGTCGAGAACGACATGCGCCTCCCCGGCGTCGGCGACGGCACCGTGGTCCGCACCTTCGACGCCCCCGAGGCGATGGGCATCAACTTCCACGAGGTCCGCGCCCGCTCCGCCCTGAACCACGTCCCCGGCGAAAGCTTCGGCTTCTCCTGGACGATCAACCCCTACCGGGGCTGCACTCATGCCTGCGTCTTCTGCCTCGACGGCACCACGCCGATCCTGCTGGCCGACAGGCGTTCGAAACCGATCGCGGACATACGCGTCGGCGACGCGATCTACGGGACGGTGAGGCGGGGTAACTACCGGCGCTACGCGGTGACCGAAGTCCTCGGCCATTGGCAGACGCGCAAGGCCGGGTACCGAATCATCCTCGAGGACGGCACCGAGCTGATCGCCAGCGGAGACCACCGATTCCTTACCGATCGCGGCTGGAAGTACGTCACCGGCGCCGAAGCGGATCCGTTGCAGCGGCCGTTCCTGACCACGAACAACAAGTTGATGGGGATGGGGTCACTCGGTCCTCCCGGCGAGGAGAACGAGGAGTATCGGCGCGGTTATCTCTGCGGGATGATCCGCGGCGACGGCCACGTCGGCAGCTACTCCTACGAGCGGCCCGGACGAACCCGCGACGACCATCACCGCTTTCGCCTCGCCCTCGCCGACGTCGAGGCGCTCGGCCGCTCCCGGGATTACCTGGCGAGCGCGGGCGTAGGGACCAACGAGTTCGAGTTCCACCAAGCCAACGAACGGCATCGCGCGGTCCGAGCGATCCGCAACTACTCCCGCGACGGCGTCGACCGGGTTCGCGGTCTGATCGAGTGGCCTCGCGATCCCAGCCCCGATTGGCATCGAGGCTTTCTCGGCGGGATCTTCGACGCCGAGGGAAGCTGCGGCGGCTCGCTGCGGATCGCGAACACCGATGAGACGATGATCGGCCGGACCGTTGAGGCACTGCGTCACCTCGGCTTCTCCTATGTGGTCGAGGGTCCGAACAAGATCGGCGTCCGCTACGTCCGCCTACTGGGAGGCCTGCGGGAGCAGCAAAGGCTGTTCTCCCGGATCGATCCCGCGATCTGCCACAAACGGTCGATCGCCGGGATCGCGATCAAGTCGCCCGCCAAGCTCGGCGTCGTCGCGATCGAACCGCTCGGGAAGGAGATCGAGATGTTCGACATCTCCACCGGCACCGAAGACTTCATCGCCGACGGGGTCGTCAGCCACAACTGCTTCGCCCGGAAAACTCACACCTATCTCGATCTCGACGCCGGTCGGGACTTCGAGCGGGAGATCGTGGTCAAGGTCAACGTGCCGGAGCTGGTGCGGGCGGAGGTGGCGCGGCCGAGCTGGAAGCGGGACCTGGTCGCCCTGGGGACCAACACGGATCCGTATCAGTGGTGTGAGTCGAAATACAAGATGCTGCCGGAGATCCTCGAGGCTCTGCTGGCCTCGGGGACGCCGGTGTCGGTCCTGACCAAGTCGCCGCTGGTGATGCGGGACATCGAGATCTTCGAACGGTTCCGGGACGCGGGGCTGCCGGTGTCGGTGAACCTCTCGGTGCCGACGCTCGACGAGAAGGCCTGGCGGCTGACCGAGCCGCACACGCCGAGCCCGGGCGCGCGACTCGACGCGGTCGCCGAGCTGCGGCGTCGCGGCATCGAGTCCGGGATCCTGATCGCCCCGCTGATGCCGGGGATCAACGACAGCCCCGAGCAGGTCGATCCGATCGTCGCGCGGGCCAAGGAAGCCGACGCGACCTTCCTCGCCGGCGTCGCCCTTCACCTGCGCGGCGAGGTGAAGGACGTCTACTTCGGCTGGCTGCGCGAGAAACGTCCCGACCTCGTGCCCGAGTACGAACGCCTCTACGGCAAACGTGCCTACCTGCGCCCGGAGGACAGGAAGAAGACGACCCGCGCCCTCCGCGGCTGGGGCCGACAACGGATGCGCAGCAACTACGTCGAGGGCGCCCAGAAGACCCAGCCGTTCGCGAAAGCCCCGGCCGAGCCGACGCAGAGCAGCCTGTTCTAGCCGCCTTCGTCGAGCTGGGTGAAGAGGCAGTCGCGGGGGGATTTGTCGCTGCGGAAGGCGTGGAACCTGGCGCCGTGGCGGATGCGGCCGGCGGCGGCGTGGTCGTAGCCGACCTCGATCACCAGCTCCGGGCGCAGCCCGACCCACTCGAGGTCGCGGCCGCCGGTCCAGCGGCTCGGCTCGGCGCTGCCGCTCTCCCCCGTCTCCAGCGGCGCGAGCATCGTGCGCATGCTGCGTTTGGCCTCGGCGCTGAAGCCGGAGATGTGACCGACGTTGCGCAGCTCCTCGCCGTCGTAGAGGCCGAGGATCAGCGAGCCGACCGTGCCCTCCTCTTTGCCTGGGCGCCAGCCCATGACCACGCAGTCGATCGTCCGCTCGCGCTTCACCTTCGCCATCCCCTTGCGTTTGCCGGGGATGTAGGGAGCGTCCAGCTGTTTGGCCATCACGCCCTCGATCGAAGCCAGCCACTTCTCCGCCTGGGCTTCGTCGGCGGTCAGCGGGGTCAGCTCCAGGCCCGCCTCGCCGGCGATCCGCTCCAGCCGCTCGCGGCGCTCGCGCAGCGGCGCGTCCAGCAGCGACTCGTCCCCCTCCGCCAGCAGGTCGAAGCCGATGAAGGTCGCCGGGATCTCTTTGCTCAGCAGCGCGATCCGGCTCTCGGCCGGGTGGATGCGCTGCTGCAGCAGGTCGAATTCGACCTCGCCGCTCTCGCCGCGGATCACCAGCTCCCCGTCCAGGATCCAACGCCCCGGCGCCCACTCGAGCTCGGGGAAGTAGCGCGCCAGCGGTTTGCCCGCCCGCGACTGCACGTAGGCCTCTCCCCCGTCGACGAAGATGATCGCGCGGAAGCCGTCGAGCTTCGGCTCGTAGGCCCAGTCCTCACCGGTCGGCAGCGCTTTGCGGGTCAACGCGAGCTGCGGTTTGATCGGCGGCGAGAGCGGCAGGGCCACGACGCCAGGCTACCCGGAGCGCGCCGCGCTCAGCTGCCGGCCGGGGCGCGTTCGCGCCGGGCGCGGCTCTCGCGCGGGTCCGGGATCGGCACCGCGGCGAGCAGTTTTTTCGTGTAGGCGTCGCGGGGGTGCTCGCAGACCTGGTCGGCGCCACCGGTCTCGACGATCTTGCCCTGGTTCATCACGGCGATCCGGTCGGAGATGTGGCGGACGACGCCGATGTCGTGGGCGACGAAGACGTAGGTGAGGCCCATTTCGTCCTGGAGGTCGTCGAGCAGGTTCACGATCTGCGCCTGGATCGAGACGTCGAGCGCGGAGACCGGCTCGTCGCAGAAGACCAGCTTCGGTTCCAGCGCCAGAGCCCGGGCGATGCCGATCCGCTGGCGCTGGCCGCCGGAGAATTCGTGCGAGAAGCGGTTGTAGTGCTCGGGCGAGAGGCCGACCCGCTCGAGCAACCCTTCGACCCGCGTGCGCAGCTCTTTGCCGCTCGCGACCTTCTGGATCTTCAGCTGGTCGCCGACGATCTGGCCGACCCGCTTACGCGGATTCAGCGACGCGTAGGGGTCCTGGAAGATCATCTGCATCTCGCGCCGCAGCGGGCGCATGTCCCGACGGCTTTTGCCGACGATCTCCTGCCCTTCGAACTTGACCGAGCCCGAGGTCGGCTTCAGCAGCTGCAGGACCACCCGGCAGGTGGTCGACTTGCCGGAGCCCGACTCCCCCACCAGTCCCAGCGTTTCGCCTTTGTTGACGTGGAAGCTGATTCCGTCGACCGCCCGCACCTGGTCGACCTCGCGGTCGATCAGCAGGCCGCTCTTGATCGGGAAGTGCTTGACGAGGTCGTTGACCTCGAGCAGCGAGCCGCCCGCGTTGCCGGTGTCGCCGAGGTCGCTCACGCGGGCTCCTCCAGCCCGATGCGGTTCGGCTCGACCTGGCGCAGCTGCCGCTTCTGGTCGGGCTCGAGCCAGCAACGATCGCGGTGGTTCGGCTGGTCGGGCAGGCGCGGATCGAGGCCGGGGATCTGCGTGCACTTGCCGAACTCATGCGGGCAACGGGGGCGGAAGGAGCACCCTTTCGGCAGGTTCAGCAGCGACGGCGGCGCGCCCGAGATCTGCGGCAGCCGGTGCGGGCGCGGCTGGTCCAGCCGGGTCAGCGAGCCGAGCAGGCCCCAGGTGTAGGGGTGCTGCGGGTCGTAGAAGATGTCCTCGAGGGTCCCCTGCTCGACCACCTTGCCGCCGTACATGACGAGCACGCGGTCGGCGACTTCGGCGACCACGCCGAGGTCGTGGGTGATCAGGATCGTCGCCAGCCCGCGGCTGCGGTTGAGGTCCTGGATCACCTGCAGGATCTGCGCCTGGATCGTCACGTCGAGCGCGGTCGTCGGCTCGTCGGCGATCAGCACGCTCGGCTCCAGGGCCAGTCCCATCGCGATCATCGCCCGCTGGCGCATGCCGCCGGAGAATTCGTGCGGGTAGTCGTCGACCCGTCGCTCCGGATCGGGGATGCCGACCGCGCCGAGCAGCTCCGCCGCCCGCTTCCGCGCGTCCTTCTTGGACATCGCGTTGTCGTGGGCGCGGATCGCCTCGACGATCTGCTTGCCGACCGTGTAGACCGGGTTCATCGAGGTCATCGGGTCCTGGAAGATCATCGCGATCTGGGAGCCCCGCACCCGCTGCAGCTGCGATTCCGAGAGCGTGGTCAGCTCCTCGCCGCGCAGCCGGACCGAGCCCTCGATGTGGGAGTTCGGGGACCGGGTGAGGCCGATCAGGGTCTGCGCGGTGACGCTCTTGCCCGAGCCCGACTCGCCGACGATCGCCAGCACTTCGCCCGGTTCGAGGGAGAAGCTGACCCCGTCGACGGCCTGGACCCGGCCGTCTTCGGTGGCGAACCCGACACGGAGGTTGTCGCACGCGAGCAGCGGGCCGCCGCCTGCCGTCTGGGAGACGGACTCGGTCTGTGGGGTGGCGCTCACGTGGCCGAGGTCCCCAGCCGGATGCGCGGGTCGAGGTAGGCGTAGGCGATGTCGACCAAGATATTGAACAGGACGATGAAGAAGGCGCCGAAGATCGTCACCGCCATGATCGAAGGGAAGTCCTGGGTCTGCAGGGCTTCGGCGGTGAAGAGGCCGACGCCTTCGATGTTGAAGAGCGACTCGGTGACGATCGCCCCGCCGCCGATGAGGACGCCGAAGTCGAGGCCGAAGAGGGTGATCACCGGGATCAGCGAGTTGCGCAGCACGTGCCTGGTCATCACCCGGCGCTGGCTGAGCCCCTTGGCCCGCGCCGTGCGGACGTAGTCCTCGTTCATCACGTCGAGCATCGAGGAGCGCAGGACGCGGCTGTAGAAGCCGGCGAAGAGGACCGCGAGCGAGATCCAGGGCAGGATCAGATGGCTCGCCCACTTCCCCGGGTCCGACAACGGTTCGTACCCGCTTGCCGGGAAAAGTTCGATCTTGTAGGTGAAGTAATAGAGCAGCAGCGAGGCGAGCCAGAAGACCGGCATCGACACCCCGATCAGCGCCAGCACGGTCAAACCGCGGTCGAGCCAGCCACCTGATCGGACGGCCGATAAGTAGCCGAACAGGAAGGCGAAGGAGAGCCAGATGATCGCCGCGCCGATACAGAGCGAGGCAGTCGCCGGGATGCCTTCGAGGATCCGGTTGTCGACGTTGATGTGAGACTGGAAGGACTCGACCTTGCCGGTGAAGATCAGCTTCATCTGGGTCCAGTACTGCTCCGGCAGGGACTTGTCGAAGCCCCATTCTTCTTCCACGTTCTTGATCAACGTCGGGGTCGCGTTCTTGCCCGCGATCCGCTGTGCCGGGTTGGTCGCCGGGACGACGTTGAAGATCAGGAAGACGAGGATCGAGATCGCGAAGAGGACGGCGATCGCCCCGAGGATTCGACGGATGAGAAAGCGCAGCATCGCTCAGACCGGTCCCACTGCCTCGGTATCCGCGGTGCCCGAGCGGGCCTCGAAGCGGACTTTGGATTTCGGATCGAGCGCGTCCCGCAGCCCGTCGCCGAAGACGTTGACCGAGAGGACCGTGAGAAGGATCGCGGTGCCCGGGATGATCGTCAGCAGGGGCTGCGAGTAGAGGGCCTGGAAGCCTTCCGAGATCATCGTTCCCCAGGAGGAGCTGGGCGGCTGGACGCCGGCACCGAGGTAGGAGAGCACCGCCTCGAGCAGCATGTTGTTGGCGATGTTCAAGGTGAAGAAGACGATGATCGTCGACATCAGGTTCGGCAGGATCTCGAGGAACATGATCCGGGTGGAGCCGGCCCCCTGGGCGACCGCCGCCTCGATGAACTCTTTCTCACGCAGGGCGAGGATCTCCCCGCGCAGGGGCCTCGCCATATACGGCACGTAGACGAAGCCGATGATCAAGGTCGGGATCCAGAGCGAGCTGGACTTGACGTGTAACGGTCCGATCACCAGCCCCCCGACGGCCAGGACGATGCCCAACGCGAGCGATAGAAGGACGACCGGGAACGCCCAGATCACGTCCATGACGCGTGAGATCAGCGTGTCGGTGAAGCCGCCGAAGTAGCCGGCCAGAAGGGCGAAGATGACAGAGAGGATCGTGGTGATGATCGCGGCGACGATCCCGATGAAGAGCGATGCGCGGCCACCGTAGAGGAGGCGGACCATCTCGTCGCGGCCGAGGTGGCCGTCGGCGCCGAGGAAGAACTTGCCGCCAGCGGAGAACCATTGGGGCCCGAGCGCTTTGCCGCTCGGTTCCACGACTTCCTTCACTTCGGAGCCCTCGTGGAGTTTCTCCAGGGTGTGGGTGGTGTTGGGGCCGGTGTGGGCGACGCTGTCGGCCCAGACCGGAGCCAGCACACAGCAGAGGACGATCAGCAGGAAGACGGCGAGCGCGACGAGCGCGAACTTGTTGCGACGGAGCCGTCGCCCGGCGATCACCCACGGACCGCCCCCCTGACGGCCGTCGCCGAGCTCCGCGTCGACTACGCGGGAGCCATCCGACTCGAGGCCCGAGCCGGCGGCCGAGGCGCCGGTCCCGCTGGGGACCTGCGCCTCGGTGCCATGTTTCTCAGACTCGGATGCCACTGAAATGCAATCTGTTCCGACTTATTCCGTGAGTTCGAGACTGGTGAGTTCGGTCTCGAAAGTCGGGTTCCAGATCGCGGTTTCCAGGTTCACGTTTTCCGACACGAACAGGGAGAGGGTCCGGGTTCCGTACGGAGCCCAGGAGGCTTCTTCCATGAATTCTTTGTCCAGAGCGCCGTAGGCCTTTTCCTGTTCGGGGCCGAGCTGTTCTTCGGACAGCTCATCGACTTTTTTGTTCAGAGCTTCGTTGTTGGTCTGCGAGAAGTTCTGATTGTTGGTCGACTGGATGTTTTCCCCGTTGAGCAGGAACATGAAGTCGTTCGGGTGCGGATAGTCCTCGAACCAGTCGGAGAACCCGGTGTCCAGGTTCGGGGTCGACGTGTTGCCGATGACCGTGAAGTAGTTATCGGGGTTGAGGATCTTCAGTTCGGCCTTCAGGCCGATTTCGTTGAGGACGCCTTCGTAGTAGGTGCCCGCGTCGTTGTTCGGACTCTCCGAGTCCGTCCACACCGTCACTTCTTTGTCTTTGACGCCGGATTCAGCGATCAGTTCCTTCGCCTTTTTCACGTCGTGCGGGAACAGTTCGAGTTTTTCGTAACCGGGCATACCGGGCGGCAGGATCTGCTGCGTGCCTTTGATCTGGCCGGTGTAGATGCGTTCCAGGGCGGCCGGGTCGACGGCGTAGTTGACCGCTTCCCGGACTTTCTGGTTGTTGAACGGTTCCTGGCTCTGGTTCATCCAGAAGTAGTAGGTCGAGATCGTCGGCTCTTCCTTGAACTGCGAGCCTTCGAATTTTTCCTTGACTTCCTGGTAGCGATCGGTCGGCGGCGGATCGAAGATCCAGTTGAGCTTGCCCGATTCGACGTCGTTGATCTGGGTCGACTGGTTGCGCTGGACTTCGATTTCGATCTTGTCGACGTGGCCGGCGGGGATTTCCGTCATCTGTTTGCCGTTGTCTTTGGCCCAGTACGGATTCCGTTCGTATTCCCAGCCTCGACCCGGCTGCGATTTGGTGATCATGTACGGACCCGATGCGGGGATCGGGGTGGCCGACTGATCTTCGTCCGGCGTTTTCTGCGGGACCGGCGCGACGAACATGAGCGCGAGCTCGTTTTCGAAGGTGCCGCGCGGGTTTTCAAGGTTGATGACGATTTCGCCGGTCTTTTCGTTGACTTTGATCCCGGAGATGCCGCCCTTCTTGGTTTCCGCGAATTTTTCCGCGCCGACGATGTCGGTGTAGAAGGGGGAGCCGCCCGAGTTGGTCAGGAAGGCGCGTTCGACCGCGTATTTGAAGTCACCGGCTTTGATTTCTTCGCCGTTCGAGTATTTGAGGCCTTTGCGCAGGAACAGCGTGTACGTCTTGCCGCCGTTGGTGACTTTCGGAAGTTCTTTGGCGAGGCCCGGGATGATTTCCGCGCCTTCCTCTTCCGCAGCGTGTTTGTAGGTCAGCAGCGGGATGTAGACCGGACGCATCGCGGTCCATCCCTCCGCGGTGTAGGAGATCTGCGGATCCATGTAGTCGGGGAACGAGGTGTAGGCGCCCTTCAGCGTCCCGCCTTCGCTGCCTTCGCCTTCTTCGGATTCGTCGCCGCCGCCACCTTCGGATTCAGGCGATTCACCTTCCGAGGTCGAGGGCGACGAGCTGGAGCTCGAGCTTCCTCCGCCACATGCGGCCAATCCGACCGCCAAGACCGCTGCAAGCGCAGCGATCAGCAAGAAAAACGGCAACTTCTTCAAAACTCGACCTCCGAATTAGGTATTGGCGTGCCTCCTGGCAGCAACTCCAGCACAACGTTGTGGCTTTCGTCAAGCGGAAATCCGCCGTTCGGCCGCGCATCGCGCGATGGGTGCCAATTTCGGGCCAGGGGAATGATGAGAAGAGCGATCGCAAGGACCCCGAAACCGGACACGACAAACGCCGTCCGCGGCGTGCCGACGGTGGCCAAAACGCCTCCTAGAGCGAAACCCACCCCAGGCATCGCTGCCGCAACCGATTCCAAGACGGCCATGATCCGGGCCTGCATACCCGACTCGGTCAACTCTTGAACCGCGCTGATCGCCGAGACCCACTCGACCCCGTTGCCGACGCCGCCGAGTACGGAAAATGCACAGGCGACGGCGAGGGTGGGCGCGATCCCCATTCCTAGGTAGCTGATTCCGACCGTGACGGTCGAGGCCAGCAGGAGGACGATGAGCGGGGTTTTCCTGACCCGGGCGAAGATCAGGCTGCCGCCGACCATGCCGATGCCCCAGGTCGTCAGCAGGATGCCGTAGCCGGTGTCGGAGGCGCCGAGCGTTTCCTTCGCGTAGACGACCTCCAGCGGGGCGACGGCGGAGAAGAAGATGAAGGCGAGCCCCTGGGCGATCAGCACGCGCCGCAGGCGTGCCTGCTCGCGGAGGTAGGTGACGCCGGCCCTGACCCGGTCCCAGGTGCCGCCCTCTTCGGGCTCCACCCGCGGGAGCACACCCGCGGTGAGGATGACCAGGGCGACCGCATAGAAGGACGCCGCGTTGAGATAGAGCGCCGCCTGCACGCCGATGCCCGCGACGACGAGGCCCGCGAGCGCCGGACCGACCGCGGCGCCGGTGGTGAAGGCGACGTTCAGGAGGCCGTTGCCCTGGCGCAGTTCGCCGGTCGGCTCGAGCAGGGCGACGACGATCGCGCGGGTCAGCGAGCGCCCGGCGAGGGCCATCGTGCCGTCGATCGTGGCGACGACGATCACCAGCGGCAGCGAGAAGTGGGTGGCGAGCACGGCGAGGACGCCGAAGGCCGCCACCTCGACCACGTAGATCACCGGCAGGACGACCCGCGGCCGGAGCCGCTCGACCCTCGTGACCAGCAACGGACCGAGGAAAGCGGGCAGGAAACGGGTCCCCAGGAAGAGCCCGGCGGTCGCCAAAGCGCTGTTCGTCAGTTCGAAGACGAGCACCGATAAGGCGACGATTCCCATCCAATCGCCCATCTCGTTGACCGAGTAAGTGGCGAGCAGACGCCGGAACAGAGGCTGCCTCAACGGCCCTCTCAAGCGGTTTCCCTGCACATGCACCCCTTCTGTCTACCTAATTTATGCACAAGTTTTCCTGCCAATGCACAAGTTTCGGACAGGTTGTGGTACAACTTGCGCGTCGCTGTTGGAAGTTTTTTTGACTCGCAAACCCGTGAGTTGTGGGATTTAAATCCACGGAAGGGGATCTAACATGACTTTTCGCACGAACTAAATTCAGCCTCGGGAAGCGAGATCCGCTACCCGAACCAAGCTTCTGAAGGGGCGTCCACGCGGGGCGCCCTTTCTTTTGGGGCAAACCATTCGCTTGCGGACGGTAGAGGAAAACCTGTGCAAAGCCTGAAAAGGCTTCCCGGTGGTCCTTCTGCAATTCGAAGGTCATCCGGCCAGATTCGCTTGTTGGGCTTGAAAAGCGCCTTTATCCTGCATCGGGCCTTATTAAGCCGCCTCCAGCGGTCGATAAAGCAAAGACCAGCAGCGAGTCGGACCCAATGCCCGAGGACGCAACCGCTCCATCCAACCGGACCACCGTAGCCCGCAACGTCGGGTTGGCGTCCCTGCTCGTCGTGCTCGCGATCGCCGTCGTCGCCGCGCCCTCGGCGAACTGGGACCTCGTTCTGCTCAGCGTGCTGCTCGGCTTCGCCGCCTTCAGCGACCTGACCGCCAAGGTCGTCGAGGACCGGCTGAACATCTCGGGAAGCTTCCCGGCACTGGTCCTCGCGATGGTCTTCCTCGGCGCCGCGCCCGCCGCCCTGATGGGGCTCGCGACCGCGCTGATGGGCTACCTGCGCTGGCGCGAACCAGTTTCCTCGTTCGTCCAGAACCTCCTGAACTACACGCTCTTCACGCTGGCCGGGGGGCTCGCGTTCCAGGGCATGGTCGACCTCACCGGAGTCAACGAGCACGAAGTCGGCTTCTACTGCCTGATCTTCGGCGTCTTCTGCTTCGCGCTTGCGATCAACTTCTCGCTCGCGGCGATCTACATGCGTTACACGCAGGACATCCCGATCCTCCAGCAGGTCCGGAACGCGCTCCTGCCGCTGCTTCCCTCGGAGCTCATGGCCGCCCTGATGGCGGTCGGGGTCGCCTTCCTCTACGTCCAGGTCGGGATCGCCGCGGTCGCGCTCTTCGGCGTCGTCCTGATCACCTTCCAGTACCTGCTCGGCGCGTTGCTCGTGTCCCAGCACCGGGCGGTCGAGCTGCAGAACCGCTCCAACGAGCTGGCCAGCTTCCAGGTCGGGATGTTGAGCGCGCTGCTGCGGACGCTCGACCTGCGGGACCAGATGACGGCGCGGCACTCGGCCGCGGTGGCCCGCTACTCGCGGGCGATCGCCCAGCGGGCGGGCTTCTCGCGGCAGGAGGAGGAGCTCGTGCACATCGCGGCTCTGCTCCACGACATCGGCAAGTTCATCCTCCCCGACCGGATCCTGAAGGCCAACGTGCCGCTGACCGACGAGGACTGGATGCTGATCAAGCGCCACCCGCAGCAGGGCGCCCGCGTCGTCTCCGCGCTGGACGGCTACGGCCCGGTGGCCGACATCATCCTCGCCCACCACGAGCGGATCGACGGCAAAGGCTATCCGCGCGGCCTCAAAGGCGACGAAATTCCCGAGCTGGCCCGGATCATCTCCGTCTCCGACACCTATGACGTGATGACCGCCCGCGACTCCTACCGCACGCCGATGTCGAGCCAGGACGCGATCGCCGAGCTCCGCCGCGTCGCCGGCGCCCAGCTCGACGCCCGCTTCGTCGAGGTCTTCATCGAACTCCTCGAGGGCCAGGACGTCTCCTTCCAGCACGGCGAGGCGGCCGACTTCGAGAAAGAGCTCGCGCTCGAGGCGCGGATCGCCGAAACGGCGAGCCCCGACGGCGCCAGCAACCGCTTCCAGGTCGCCGGCGTCCAAAGCTCCTAGCGGCCCCGGGCGCCGACTGGCGCACGAACCCACCCCTCCTCACATCCGACCTGCGGCGGCGTGGGCCAGCCTCGCCAGGACGCAGGGAGTGAGGCGAGGGGAGCGCACAGTTAGTGCGTGACCCGAGGCGAACGACCGAGGACACCGCGAGGCGCCCCCACGCCGCCGCAGGTAGGTTGGCCGCATGCGGGCGGTGACGTTTCAGGCGCCGGGAGAGGTGCGGATCGAGGAGCGGCCCGAGCCGGTGCTCGAGCACGCCGACGAGGCGATCATCGAGGTCGAGGCGAGCGGCGTCTGCGGCTCCGATCTCCACATCTACCACGGGCGGGTGCCGGTCGAGCCGGGGACGGTGATCGGCCACGAGTACGTGGGGAAGGTGCTGGCGGTCGGCGACGGCGTGACCCGCGTGGCACCTGGCGATCGGGTGCTCGGCTGCTTCCACGTCGCCTGCGGCAGCTGCACCGCCTGCCTGCGCGGCGACTACCACCGCTGCGAGCGCGGGCGGACCTTCGGCCACGGCTCCACCCTCGGCTCGCTGCCGGGGACCCAGGCCGACCAGGCGCTGGTGCCGTTCGCCGACGTCGTGCTGCGCAAGGTCCCGGAGGGGATGTCGGCGGAGACGGCGCTCTTCGCGGGCGACGTGATGGGGACCGGCTACCACGCGGTCGCCCACGCCGGGATGAAGGGCGGCGACACGGTCGCCGTGCTGGGGCTCGGCCCGGTCGGGCTCTGCGCCGTGCAGGCGGCGGTGGCCGGCGGCGCGTCCCATGTCTTCGCCGTCGACTCGGTCGAGCAGCGGCTCGACCTCGCGGCCCAGTTCGGCGCGACGCCGGTCCACCTCACCGAGGGCAACGCGAAGGCCGAGGTCCGCGGGGCGAGCGGCGGGCGCGGTGCCGACGTCGTGGTCGAGGCGGTCGGACATCCGGGGGCCGTCGAGGCGGCGATCGGGCTGGCGCGCAACGCCGGGACGGTGTCCGGGATCGGCGTGCAGGTCGGCCGCTCGGAGATGAACCTCGGCCTCGCCTGGCTGAAGGGCCTCGACCTGCGGCTCGGCCTCGCCAACGTGATCGCCCACGTCGACTCGGTGCTGGCGATGCTCGACGCGGGCACGCTCGACCCGACGCCGCTGGTGACCCACCACATGAAGCTCGACGACGCGGTCGAGGCGTATGAGATCTACGACCGCCGCGAGGCGCTGAAGATCATCCTCACCCCGTGAGGAACGGCGCCGCGCGAGTAGGTTGGACGCATGGCGCTCTTGGGTGACGAGGAGATCGAGGCGAAGCTCGCCGGGAT
Source organism: Solirubrobacterales bacterium (assembly GCA_965200635.1). Lineage (GTDB taxonomy): Bacteria > Actinomycetota > Thermoleophilia > Solirubrobacterales > 70-9 > VAYN01. Next base: position 772,289 of record OZ241364.1, read on the forward strand.
GGACGGCTGGGAGCGGCGCGGCGACGCGATCGCCAAGGCCTTCGACCGCGGCGACTTCGTCGGCTCGGTCGGCTTCGTCGACTCGCTCGTCTCCCCGGCCGAGGAGATGGGCCACCACCCCGACCTGGAGATCTCCTGGAGCACCGTGACGGTGACGATCTCCACCCACTCCGAGGGCGGCCTCACCGCCGCCGACTTCGAGCTGGCGAGGAAGATCGACGCCCTGGCCTGAGCGCGGCTCGCCTCAGCGGGCGAGCGCCTCGACCAGGCGGCGCCCGTACCGGAGCCCCGGATCCTTCTCCGGGTTGTAGCAAGCGAGGCTCACGCCGATCAGCTCCTCCGCGGCGGCCAGCGGCGCCAGCACGGCCGCGAGGTCGTCCCAGTCGAGGCCGTCGGGCTGCAGATAGTCGGTCGCCGGGAAGATGGCTTCGTCGAGGACGTCGACGTCGAGGTGGAGCCAGAACGGGCCCGCCGCCGTGAGGCGCTCGGCGGCCTCGGTGGCCGCCTCCGCGACGCCGCGATCGCGTAGTTCCTCGGCCCCGTAGAGCAGCGGCGCGCGCACCAGGTCCTCGGGCTGGCGCATGCCGTCGGCGAGCGACTCGGCGCGGTCGCGGAAGCCGACGATCGCGGTGCGCTCGGGAATCGCGGTGGCGCCGCCCGCGGCCGCGACCCAGGCCGCCGGCCCGATCCCGAGGGCGACCGACACCGGCATGTCGGCGGCCTCGCCGGTGGTCGAGGTCTCGCCGTCGTAGAGGTCGAGGTGGCCGTCGACGTGGGCGAGGCCGAGCGGCGCGCCGAGGGAGTCCCGCGCCCCGGCGAGGGCGCCGGGCAGCTCCGCGCAGCAGCCGCCGATCAGGAAGGGGCGCTCCTCGGCGGCGATCGCCGCGGCGACGGCGGTGCGGATCCTCGTCGTCGTGGCGAGGACGTCGGGGCTCGCGACGATGCCCGTCGCCGGGTCGCGCTCCTCGCCGCGGATGCGCACCGCGAGGTCGCCCTCGTCGCGGGCGCCGAGCGCCTCGCGCAGGCCGAGCCCCCGCAGCGCCGCCGGAGCCAGCTCGGTGCCGCCGCCGCGGCCGACCGAGTCGACCGGCACGCCGATCGTCACCGTCGCGTCCATCTCCGGGAGACTGCCAAACTGCGTAGCGATGGCCAAGCGCAGGAAGAGATCGTCGAAGGAGAAGCGGCCGAACGGGAAGGTGCCGACCGTCTCCTACCCCGATCCGGAGGGCAACGTGCTGGTGCTGCGCGAAACGCTCAGCCCGGCGACGATCGCCAAGCTCGGCGAGGCACCCGCGAGCCACGCCGCCAACCTCGAGGACGCCTGGGCGCGGCGCGAGGAGGCCCTGTTCGAGCGGCTCGCGGTGTCGTGGGAGATCGCCGGGCTGCCGCTCGACGACCAGAAGATGCTGCTCGGCCGCTATCGCATGGCCGACCCCGAGACGCGCGGCTGGGTCCGCCGCACGATCGCCGCGCACCTCGAGCAGTACCTCCCCGAGCTGGCCTGACCATGGCCGAGGAGCTGCGGATCGACGACCGGCTGGCGATCCCGCTGGCCGAGATCGAGATGCGCGCCAGCCGCTCCTCGGGTCCGGGCGGCCAGCACGCCAACGTCACCGCCTCGCGTGTGGAAGCGGTCTTCGACGTGGAGGCGTCGCGCTCGCTCGACGAGGGGCGGCGGGTGCGGCTGCTGGAGCGGCTCGGCCCGGTCGTCACCGCGGTCGCCCAGGACGGACGGAGCCAGTATCGGAACCGCGAACTGGCGCTGAGTCGCCTCGCGGCGAAGCTCGCCGCCGCCCTGCGCGTCCCCAAGCACCGGCGCCCGACGAGGCCGACGAAGGCCTCCCGCCGTCGCCGCCTCGACGCCAAGCGCCGCACCGGCGAGCGCAAGCAGGGCCGCCGCCGCCCGAGCTCCGACGACTGACCGATGATTTACGCCTTCCCGGCCGGTCCTACCCCCAGCACCACTACGAGAGGAGAGCGATGCTCAGCGACAGCAAGGCGTTCAGCGGCATCGGGGTCGACGACCTCGAGGCGGCGCGCAAGTTCTACGGCGAGACCCTGGAGCAGCGGATCGAGGTGCTCGACGAGGGCAACGGCCTGATGACCCTGCACCTGGCCGGCGACCGCCCGACCCTGATCTACCAGGCCCCGGACATGACCTCGCCCAGCTACACCGTCCTGAACTTCCCGGTCGCCGACGTCGACGCGACGGTCGAGTGGTTGACCGGCCGCGGCGTCACCTTCGAGCGCTACGAGGGCATGCCCCAGGAGCCGAACGGCGTGATGAAGGCCGGCGGCCCCGACATCGCCTGGTTCAAGGACCCGGCCGGCAACGTCCTGTCGGTGCTGAAGGAGGAATAGCCGCAAAGCGCGGCAAGGTCGTCGACCTGAGGGGGGCGAGATCGTCGGGCTGTCGCCTTGGTTGGCAGTGCCGACGATCAGCCGCTTCTACGGAATCGACATCGAGATGTACTTCAACGATCACGGGTTCCCGCACTTTCACGCGAGACACGCCGACGGGTTGGCGAAGGTCCGGATCGACAACCTCGAGGTCATCGACAGCGACCTTGCCCGGCGCCATCTTCGGCTCGTCCTCGCGTGGGCCGAGCTCCATCAAAAGGAGCTCGAAGAGAACTGGCGGCGGGCGCGATCCGGTGGCACACTGTTACCGATCGACCCTTTGCCATGAACCGATTGAGCCCAGAAGACATCATCGCCGCCGAGGTTCTGCGCCACGGCGAACTCAGATTGACGTTCGCCGACGGGACGCGAGGAGACGTCTACGTACTGGACCGCATGTGGGGTCCGGTCTTCGAGAAGGCGCGGACTCCCGAGGGATTCGCTGCGGCCTACGTTGACGAGCGAGGCGGGACGGTCGCTTGGCCCGGCGAAGTCGATCTGGCGCCGGACACGCTCTACGTGCGCGTGACCACCGGGGTCTGGCCGCCCGTCTACGACTGACGGCGAAAAAGGCGGAGGGGGTGGGATTCGAACCCACGAACGCCTTGCGACGTCAACAGTTTTCGAGACTGTCCCGTTCAACCACTCCGGCACCCCTCCGCGGGGTCTGAGGCACAGGCGTCGATGTTATCGACGCGGCGCCGGACGGTCGGGACTGGCTAGGCTTGTCGATCCCTGGAGGGGTGTCCGAGTGGCTTAAGGAGCACGATTGGAAATCGTGTGGGCGGGGAAACTTGCCTCGTGGGTTCGAATCCCACCCTCTCCGTCCGTGCGGGGGCGCCTCGCGGTGTCCTCGGTCGCTCGCCTCGGGTCACGCACTGATGTGCGCTCCCCTCGGCTCGCTTCCCTGCGTCCTTGCGAGGCTGGCCCGCCCGGCCGGAGAGCGGCTCTCGGTCAACGGGCGGCGGTCATCGCGGCTTGGATCAGGGCGAAGTCCTCGGGGGTGAGCTCGAGCAGGCCGCGGCGGAGGGCGTAGCCCCAGTTGGGCTTCGCGGTGAGATCCAGGCGGTCGCTCAGGTCCGCGATCGGGACTTCGGTCGCTCCGCGCTCGTAGTCGATCCGGCGCCGCCACGGCTTGAATTCGCCTTCGTCGGCCTGCCAGACCTCGTCGTCGGGGACGCGGCCGATCGCCGTGAACGCCTTTACCGGCGCGCCTTTCGGATACGCGTCGCGCGGGGAGTAGTAGACGAAGCCGTCGCCGGCGCTCATCCGCCGCAGCCCCGTGGCCTTGCCGTGGCCGATCTGGGCGATGCCCTTCTCGACCCCGCGCAGGACGTGGTCGCGGGAGACGACGCCGAGCCAGTTCTTCACGTCGGCCATCAGCGGCGGGCGGCGAAGAAGTCGCGTAGGAGGGCGGCGGACTCGGCGGCGCGGATGCCGCCGATGACCCGGGGGCGGTGGTTCAGGGCCGGCTCCGCGAGGACGTCGAGGACGCTGCCGGCGGCGCCCGCCTTGGGATCGGGGGCGGCGAAGACGACGATGGGGATGCGGGCGAGGACGATCGCGCCGGCGCACATCGCGCAGGGCTCGAGGGTGACGTAGAGGGTCGTGTCGGCAAGGCGCCAGCCGCCGAGCGCCTCCGCGGCGGCGCGGATCGCGAGGACCTCGGCGTGGGCGGTCGGGTCCTTGCGCAGCTCGCGCTCGTTGCCCGCGGCCGCGAGCACCTCGCCGTCGCGCAGAAGGGCGGCGCCGATCGGGACGTCGCCGTGCTCCTCGGCCCGGCGCGCCTCGTCCAGGGCCCGTTCCATGCCGCGCTCGTGGGCGTCCTCGCCCTGCTCAGGGAAGTTCTGTCCCAGGGGTTGCATCGATCGGGGAGTATCTCGCCTACAACTTCGGCAGGGGCTGCGTGTTCGAAGGGGACCGGCATGAACTCGACGTTGAACAGATACGCCCTGATCGGCGCCTTCGCGGCCCTGCTCGTGCTGCTCGGCGCGACCGCGAGCCAGGCCGTCGCGGCGAGCGGGATCGGCCCCGCCCGCCGCTTCGCGCCGCGCCAGCTGGTGGTCAAGTTCGAAGGCGAAGGGCACGGCCGCACCGTCGGCCTACCGCGCGGCGCCGGGGTGCTCGCCACCGCCCGCGCCCTGCGGGCGAAGCCCGGGGTCGAGTACGCGGAGCCGAACTACGCGGCGACCGCCTCCGACGCCGAACTCGAACCGTGGGACCCCGACGATCCGGGGTCCCTGGAAGTGCCCCCCGGCTCGCCGCCGACCCCCGGGGGCTGGGCGCAGAAGCAGTGGGACTTCCTCCCCTACACCGGCACCGCGACCGCGAAGCTGCCGACCTCGCCCGGCGGCATGGACGTGGTCGGCGCCTGGGCGAACCTGATCGCCGACGGGCGCCCCGGCGGCCAGGGCATCCGCGTCGCCGTCCTCGACAGCGGCATCGCCTACCGCGACTACGGCGCCGGCCGCTACCTGCGCAGCCCCGACTTCTCCGCCGAACAGTTCCTGCCCGGCGAAGACTTCGTCGACCACGACAGGCTGCCCCTCGACGAGAACGGCCACGGCACCCACGTCGCCGGGACGATCGCCGAGGGGACGAACAACGGCGTCGGCCTCAGCGGCATCGCCTACAACGCGCAGCTGATGCCGGTCCGCGTCCTCAACAGCGCCAACGTCGGCTATGCCAACCGGATCGCCGAAGGCATCCGCTTCGCCGTCCGCAACCGCGCGCAGGTCATCAACATGAGCTTCAACTTCGCCTGTGGGGAGAAGGTGCCGCAGGTCGACGAAGCGCTCCGCGAAGCCTATGAACGGGGCATCGTCACGGTCGCCTCCGGCGGCAACCTCTCCCCCGGCACCGCGACGAGCAAGAGCTGCGTCTCCGAGCCCGCCACCGGCCCCCGCGTGATCGGCGTCGGCGGCTCGACCGAGGGGGGCTGCATCGGCTCCTACTCCCTGGCGGGCGACGGGATCGACGTCGTCGCCCCGGGAGGCGGACCGCCCGCCGCCGGCTGCCCCTCGGTCCTCGCCCGCCCGATCTACCAGGTGACGCTGCGACCGGGGACGACGAATCAGTTCACGATCCCGACCGACTACGCCGGAACCTCGATGGCGGCCGCGCACGTCTCCGGGACGGTCGCCCTGATGCTCGCCGCCGGCGTCATCCCGAGCAGCGTCAAAGGCAAAGCATTGGTCCAGGCGGTGACGAAGCGGCTCAAGGTGACGGCGCGCGGGCTCGGCTATCCGCGGACCGTGCAAGGCGCGGGCCTGATCGACGCCGCGCGGGCGACGGCGGTCGGGCCTTAGGGGGTTGCGGGGGACGCGGTTGTCCCAGCGGGGGCGGCAGTCCTAGATGGTCCTGGGCGTCAGGGTTTCGTGGGGAAGTGCGAGGGTTCGTCACGCTTTCGCCCGGAACTTCACACCTTCGGCACGGTTCCGTCGCACCGGGGATCAGCCGTTCGCTGTTTGCCCCCCATATGGCATACAAACAGCGAAGGGCAGTCGCCAGGGACCTCGGATCGAGGAGGAACGTGCGCGGAAGAGTGAACTTCGTCGAGGAACCTGCGCGGAACTGTGGAGTTCGTGGCATCTCCCTCACATCTCCCGCAACGGCCTCGGAGATCCTTCACACCTTTCATACCCCGGCCGTCTCGGGCACGGTCACAGCCAGCCAGGGCCGTGACCGAGACGGCCGTGCTCGCCGACCCCGCCTTGCGTCCCTTGTTTCGGGCGCCGGCTCGGCACCGCTCCGAACCTAAGTAGTCCGCACGATGATCACGCTGCACGGCGCGTGATGGGAGACGTTGTTGGGCACGCTGCCGAGCAGGTAGCGGCGGGCGCCGGTCATGCCTTTGTTGCCGACGACGATCAGGTCGGCGTTGACTTTTTCGGCGACGTTCAGGATCGCGTCGGCCGGGTCGTCCTGGACCGGGTGGGTGGTGACGTCGACGCCGGCGGCTTTGGCTTTCGCGGCGGCGGCGTCGAGGACGAGGTTGACGTCCTCGCGAGGGCCGAACTCGTGGGCGATGTCGGGCGGGGCGCCTTCCCGCTCGCCCTGGATGCGCCGTTTGGGGACCGGCTGGAAGGCGCTGACGATCCCCAGCGTCGCCCCCGCGAGCCTCGCCAGGTCGATCGCCTGGTCTACCGCCTGTTCTGCCGTGTCGGAACCGTCGGTCCCGACCACGATCCGAGTGAACATCACGCCTCCTCAAGCTCGCTCACCGTGCCGCGCCGATACTAGCGGCGACGGCGGGGACTGCTAGCGGGTGACGCCGTATTCCGCCCGGTGCTGTTCGACGAAGGTCGGCGGGAGCCCGTGGAAGCGGTCGCCGATGACTTCTTCCGGCGTGGTCGAGAGCCGCACGCCGGCGATCACCATCGACGCGACCAGGCAGACGATCAGTAGGACCATCCCGAATTTCCACAGATAGGGCACACGGGGACCCTAGAGGGCGGTTAAGGTCTGCGCATGGCCTTGGACCGGGTTGCCGACGGCGTCTGGCTGCTGCGCGGCGACTTCCGCGGGGCGATGAACATCTACTTCATCGAGGACGGTGACGGGGTCGTCCAGTTCGACGCCGGGACCAAGTCGATGCGCAAGCAGGCGGCGGAGGCGGCGCGCGGGCTCGGCGGGCTGAAGCGGATCGTCCTCGGGCACGCGCACGCCGACCACCGGGGCACCGCGCCCTACCTCGGGGCGCCGGTCTTCTGCCACCCCGACGAGGTCACCGACGCCGAAGGAGACAAGGCCGTGACGCCGTACTTCAACCTCTCGCTGCTGCCGGTGGCGCCGGTGCGCTGGCTCTACCCGGGGCTCCTGCGCTGGTGGGACGGCGGCGCGGTCAAGGTCAACGGCACGGTGGCCGAGGGCGACGAGGTGGCCGGCTTCAAGGTCCTCCACTTTCCGGGCCACGCGCCGGGGCTGATCGGCCTGTGGCGGGAGCGCGACCGCGTCGCGCTGGTCTCAGACGTCGTCTACTTCGTCGACTCGGCGCGGCTGAAGCCGCTGCCCCACGGCGAGGCGAGCGTCCCCCACCCCGCCTTCGCCTGGAACCACCAGGAGGCGAAGCGGAGCCTGCGGCGGCTGGCCGAGCTGGAGCCGCTGGTGGTCGCCGCGGGGCACGAGGAGCCCCTGCGCGGGGACGACCTGCGGCCGGTCCTCGAAGCCGCCGCGGAGAAGCACTGAGCACGCGGCCCACGGGGCATCCGGCGGCCTCCTCCCATAGGTTTGCCTGCTGATGATCGGGACTTACGCCTCGGCGGCCTTGATCCTGTCGGCCTCGCTCCTGGTCGGCCGCGCGACCTTCTCGCTCGCCGGTCGGCGCGACTGGTGCTGGCTGGAGGGGGCGGTCGGATATGCCGCGATCCTCACGGTGTCGGGAATCCTGGCGCGAGCGCCCGGCCACGGGACCAGCGCGACGTTCGGCATCGTCATCCTGATCCTCGCCGCCGCGGTCGTGGCGTGGCGCCGCGAGTACGCGATGCCGGCGCTCGGCGTCGGCCTGGCGACGGTGGTCGCGATCGCCCTCGTCCTCTCCTTCCCCTTCGCCGTCAGCGGCCACTGGGGCCTCCTCGGCGTGGGCTTCAACAACGACCTCGGCCTGCACCTCGCCTGGGCGGAGTGGCTACGCAGCGGCGTCGGGCCGGCGCCGGACCCGGGCTACCCGCTCGGGCCCCACGGCGTCGCCGTCGCCACCGCCGCCTTCCCCGGGATCGGCCTCGGGCAGGCGTTCATCGGGGAGATCCTCGCAATCGGGATCCTCACCGGCCTCACCGCGCTCGGCGCGATCCGGGAGATCGCGACCCCGCGCCGCGTCGTCGGCGCGACCTTCGTCGCCGTCACCTACATGGCCGCCTCCTACTTCGCCCAGGCCGCCTTCAAGGAGACCGCCGAGGCGCTCTTCGTCCTCGCCGTCGCGATCTACCTGATGCGCCCGGAGGGGCCGCCGCGAGGGCTCTGGCCCCGGGTCGGCTGGGCGCTGCCATTCGTCGCCGTCGCCGGCGGGGTCTTCTTCTGTTACTCGTTCGCCGGGATCGCCTGGCCGATCGCGATCGTCGTCGTCTGGGCGGCGGCGCAGCCCGCGACCTGGCGGATGCTGCGGCCGCGGCGCGTCGCCCGCATCCTGCTGCGGCCCTGGGTCCTGCTCGGAATCCTCGTCCTCGTCGGCCTCGGGATCGCGCTGACGGTCTCCGGGCCGTTCGGCTTCGGCTCGAGCTTCAACCAGGTCGCGGGCTCCAACACCTATGGCCCGGTGTCCCCGGTCGAGACCCTGGGGATCTGGCCGGCCGCGAACTACCGCCTCGACGCGCTCGGCGGCGCGCCGCTGCCGGGCCTGATGGGCGCGGTCGCCGTCCTCGCCCTGCTCGCCGCGGTGGCCTGGTGGATGCAGCGACGCGAAGCGGCGGTGCCGCTGGCCCTCCTCGCGGGCGCGATCGCCTACATCGCCTCCCTCCCGTTCACCGGCGACTACTCGCAGGCGAAGGCGCTGATGATCATCGCGCCGCTGACGATGCTCGTCATTGCCCGCCCGCTGGTCACCGAGTTCGGTGGTCGGCGGGCCGAAAACTCAAGCAGGACTGGAGTCTTCGGCCCATCGACGTTGGCCTGGTCGGTGCTTGCGGTCGTCTTCTTCGCCGGGGCCGTGTGGTCGACGTTCCTGGCGCTGCGGGAGGCCCCCGTGGCCCCGCCCGGGCACGGTGCGCAGCTCGAGGCCTTCCTGCCGATCGTGCACGGCAGGCCGGTGCTCTACGCGGGACAGGACCGCTACGCCGCCTACGACCTGATGGGCGCCGACACCCACGTGCCGTTGGTCGAGTTCCCCGACGACAAGGTCTCCCCGAACTCGGAAAAGCCCTTCGACACCGGCGACGCCTACTCGCCGATCGACTTCGACTCCTTCAACCGCGGCACGCTCGACCGCTTCCCCTACGTCGTCACCAGCCGCGGCGCCTGGAACAGCCAGGCCCCGCCCAACTTCAAGCGGATCGCGAAGACGCCGAGCTACGTGCTCTGGAAGCGGACCGGGCCGACCCCGCGCGAGCGCCACGTGCTGCTCGAGGGCACCGAGGCGGGCGCGCTCGCCCACTGCAACTCGCCCGAGACGCGCATCCTGCTGCGGAGCGGCGGCACCGCCTCGCTGTTCGGCGAAACCCAGGTCGGGACGAAACCCTCCTGGTCGAACGGCTCGATCCTCGAAAGCGGCGAATCGACCGCGCAGATGCTCGACCTCCCGGCGGGCGACTGGGACCTCTCCCTGCAGTACTTCTCCCCGTTCGCCCTCTCGGTGAACGCGCCGGGCTTCAAGGAAGAGCTGATCCCGGCCCTGGACGGCCAGCGCCCGAGTTCGATCAGCCTCAACAACAACGGCCAGTTCTGGCCCGCGGGCAAACTGCACAGCGACGGCGGCAAGGTCGAAATCACCATCGACTCCGCCTCCGCCGACTGGTTCCAGAGCCTCACCGGCTGGGACGCCAAGGCCTACATCGGCGAGATCGTCGCCACGGAGGCCGGACCCCACCGCGAAGTCCCCCTCGCCCAGGCCTGCGGCGGCTGGATCGACTGGTACGAATCCCCCCAGTCGCCCTGATAGGCAGCCCCGCTTACCCCTAAAGGAGCCGCCATTTCTGTCGATGTACCGATCGATGGAATTTATTCAACTGTTTGGGGGATCTTATGGCGGCGGGGGAAATCGCAGGAATCGCGGCAGCGGGCATCGGTCTTGTGGCGGTGATGTTCGCGGCGTTCGAATGGCAAGTCCGGAAACGGGAACTGAGCGTGCAGAACCGAGGTTGGCTTTCGATCCCGCCGCCTCCGCATGACCAATCGCCGCTCGAACCGGTCTTCTGGGTTTATCCGCCACTCCGGCGGGAGGACGGAAGCTATGACCTGGTCGTCGCGGGTGAAGTCGTCAATAACGGGCCCGCGGACGCGTACTCGGTGCGAATCTTTGCCGGGCCCGAGCTGGAACCGAGCGACGAGCAGGAGATCGCGCGGCGGCGAGTTGCGCTGGAAGAGACCGTAGAGAAGGTCATCGCGCCTGCCTTTCCAGAACGGGAATTCGATGAGCTCCTCACGACTTTCGTGGCTGACTACAAGCAACGGCGTTACTACAAGCCGCTCCTACGAAGGGACAACAGTGAGCGGTTCGTCGTCGTCGCCCACTACGAGCGGCCGACCCCTTACTTGGAACGGATCGCTGCCGAGGGCGAACCGTGCAACAGGTCGCGCGACTGGGTGCAGGACCATCTCCAGGCACATCCCGTCCACGCCTCCGAGCGAACCGCTCTTGGGCATGCCGTCGAATTCCTGCCGGGGGACCTCTGCGCTCCGTTCGAAGACGAGCACGCCCTCAAGCAATGGGAGAGCCCGCGCTAGGCCAGGGACTTGGCGGCCATGCGCTCGGGGGTGACGCGCACGACGTCCCAGGCCAGGCCGCCCTTCTCGAGGCCGTCGATCACGAGGGCCGAGATGTCGATTTGCCAGCGGCCGAGGCCGTGGGTGGCGGAGGTCGGGAAGGCGTGGTGGGAGTTGTGGAAGGCCTCGCCGAGGGTCGGGATGGCGATCAGGGCGAGGTTGCGGGAGTGGTCGTCGGTCTCGTAGTCGCGGCGGCCGAAGAAGTGGCAGAGGGAATTGATGCTGTAGGTGAAGTGGTGGAGGACGAACACGCGGACGAGGCCTCCCCAGAGGAGGCCGGTGAGGCCCGCGAAGAGGGTCCCGCCGATCGCCCAGCCGAGGAAGAAGGGAAGCAGCAGGCCGCCGATCGCCCAGAGGATGAAGGTGCGGTCGACCCAGGAGATGATCGGGTCCTTGACCAGGTCGGGCGCGTAGCGTTCCTTGTTGCCGCGCTGGGTGTGGATGAAGATCCAGCCGACATGGGCGTGGGCGAGTCCGCGCAGGGCGCCGCTCCAACCGTGGCCGTGGTCGACGTGGGGGCTGTGCGGGTCGCCGTCCTTGTCCGCGTAGGCGTGGTGCTTGCGGTGGTCGGCGACCCAGGAGATGACCGGTCCCTCGATCGCGGCGGATCCGAGGATCGCGAACAGGCCGTGGAGCCAGCCGTGGGTTTTGAAGGCGCGGTGCGTGAGATGACGGTGGAAGCCGACCGTGATCCCGATACCGGTGAAGAAGTACATCCCGAGGAACAAGAAGATGTCCGACCAGTGCAGGGCGTCACCCCAAACCTGCCACGCGGCGACACCCAGAGCGATGAACGGAACGACAGTGACGAGGCCGGTGATGACGCGGTCGCGGGTCTCGTTCGCGACCGGCTGGATGTCGCCCGGTTTGGGGCCGGTCACGGGTGCGGGGGAGGTCACGGACATTCGAGCCGATCATAGGTACAGCCAGGGCGCCGTGCCCCGGCGTCGGGAAAGATTTAAATTGAGCGTTCGATCACGACCCCGGCACTCATCGGCCAGTAGGGTCGCGCGTCATGCCCTTCGCCACCACCGCACCGCTGCGCCGCGAGATCGCCACGCGCATCCCCGACCGTCCGTTCACCGTCCGATTCTGGGACGGAACCGAGCTGCCCGCGACGGCCGGAAACGGCGACGGGCCGACCTTCACGGTGCGCTCGCCGCTCGCCGCCGCGCACGCGCTGCGCGCCCCCGGCCAGCTCGGGCTCGGCCGCGCCTACGTGTCCGGTGAGCTCGAGCTCGACGACATCGACGCGGTGATCGGCGTCCTCGACGGCTGGCAGCCACCCTCGCTCGACGGCGCCGACAAGCGCGCCCTGGCGCTCGCCGCGGTCCGCGCCGCCGGGCTGACGATGCCGCCGCCGCGCCCCGCCGCCGAGCTCGTCCCCTCCGGCCGCCGCCACAGCAAAGAGCGCGACGCCCGCGCGGTCCGCCATCACTACAACGTCGGCAACGAGTTCTTCTCCCTGTTCCTCGACGAGTCGATGACCTACAGCTGCGCGAACTGGTTCCGCAGCGGCGCGAAGACGCTGGAGGAGGCGCAGGAGGCGAAGCTCGACATGGTCGCGACGAAGCTGGCGCTGAAGCCCGGCGACCGGATGCTCGACGTCGGCGCGGGCTGGGGCAGCATGTCGATCCGCGCGGCGCAGAAGTACGGCGCCGACGTGGTCGGGATCACGCTGTCGGAGCCGCAGGCGGAGGAGGCGCGGCGGCGTGCCGAGGCCGCCGGGGTCGGCGACAAGGTCGAGTTCCGGGTGATGGACTATCGCGACCTGCAAGGTGAGCGCTTCGACGCGATCTCCTCGATCGGCATGGCCGAGCACGTCGGCGCGGTCCAGATCGACGCCTACGCGCAGACCCTGGCCGACCTCCTCGGTCCGGGTGGGCGGCTGCTGAACCACGCGATCGGCAGGCTGCGCCACACCGACGCCGAGGCGGGCGCCTTCTCCGAGCGCTACGTCTTCCCCGACGGTGCCCCACTCCACCTCTCGCGGATGCTGCTCGCGCTCGAGCGGGCGGGCTTCGAGATACACCACGTCGAGGACTTCCGTCCCGACTACGCGGAGACGCTCCGCCACTGGGCGGAGCGTCTGGACGCCAACCTGGAGCGGGCGACGCAGCTGGCGGGCCCGGAACGGATCCGGGTCTGGCGCCTCTACCTGCGCGCCGCCTGTAACGGCTTCGACAAAGGCTTCATCTCGATCTTCCAGACCCGCTGCTCGAAGTCCTAGTCGTCAGACCTGGCGGATCCGGATCAGGTTGCCGGCCGGATCGCGGACCGCGCATTCGCGGAGTCCGTGCGGCATGTCGGTCGGCTCTTCGACCACGTCGACGTCGAGCGCCTGCAGCCGGCCGAATTCGCCGTCGAGGTCACCGCTGGCGAGGTTGATGCGGCCGAAGGTGCCCTTCGCCATCATCTCGGCGATCGTCGCGCGCTCCTCGTCGGTGATGCCGCTCTCGGCGCCGGGCGGGTAGAGCACGATCGAGGTCTCGGGTTGGTCGGCCGGGCCGACGGTCAGCCAACGCATGCCGTTGTAGCCGACGTCTCCCTTGATCTCGAACCCGAGCTTGTCGCGGTAGAAGGCGAGCGACGCGTCGGGGTCGTCGTGGGGCAGATACGCGGAATCGATCTTGATGTTCATGCCTCGACCTTACGAGCGGGTCAGGTGCCGCGCTTCTCGATTTCTGACCGATGCGGACCTGACCGATGCGGGGTCTGGTCGATTCAGTTGTCGACGCCGTCGCGGTAGAGGCGGTCGTATTCGTCGGTGAGGACGACGGTCACGCCGGTCTCGACCTGCTCGGCGACCTCGGGCAGGTCGTTGGTGGAGCAGACCAGGACGCGGGCGGGCTCCTCGGCGCGGTTGAGGATCTGGTGGGTCCCCTCGCGACCGGGCGGGAACGCGACGACCTCCCCGGTGGCGAGGACGCGCTCCTCCTCCCCCGCCGCGCCGGTGCGCAGGCTCGGTTCGCCGGCGATCACGAAGAGCATCTCCTCCGCCCCGTGGTGGAAGTGGAGCGGCGAGGCCATCGCCCCGCTCTCCAGCTCGTACAGCGTCGCCCCGAGCCGCTTCGCCCCGGCGTGGCGGCCGAGCTGGACCGCGCGCGTCGTCGCGTCGTTGCGCTCGCCCTCGAAGTCCCAGGCCGGGTCGAAGAGGTTCGGGCTCATCGCAGCGCCCGCTCGCGGATCGGCCGGGTCACGCCTTTGACGACGCAGGAGGGCATCCCGGCGACCGTGTCGGCCTGCTCGCGGCGGTACTCGCTCGGGGAGTTGCCGACCAGTTCGGTGAAGCGGGTGCTGAAGGTGCCGAGTGAGGAGCAGCCGACCTCGAAGCAGACCTCGGTGACGCTGAGGTCGCCGCGGCGCAGGAGCGCCATCGCCCGCTCGATCCGGCGCGTCATCAGGTAGCTGTAGGGGGACTCCCCGAAGGCCTCGCGGAATTGGCGGCTGAGGTGGCCGGAGGACATATGGACGCCGGCGGCCAGCGCCTCGACGTTCAGCGGCCGGGCGTACTCGCGGTCGATCCGGTCACGGACGCGGCGCATGCGGGCGAGGTCCGCGAGCCGTCCGTCCGAGCTTAGGGGCCATATATGGCTCGAAAGCTCGGACACTTGTCAGATCGGGAAGCCTTGGGTGACGTCGGCGATCGCCCAGTCGGCGCCCGCCTCTTCCTGTTCGGCGAGCGAGTAGGAGCCGGTCGCGACCCCGACCACGCGGATGCCCGCGCCGTGGCCGGCGGCGACGTCGCGAGGGGTGTCGCCGACGGCGATCGTGGCGGCGAGGTCGAGCGGCACGCCGGCCGCCTCTCCCCCGCGCTCGATCCCCTTTTTGGTGAGCTCGGTCCGGTCGCGAGCGTCGGAGCCATAGCCGCCGAAGGTGAAATATCTGTCGAGGTCGCCGCGGGCGAGCTTGATCCGCGCCGCCGGCTCGACGTTCCCGGTCACCAGCCCCTGCAGGACCCCCGCCTCGGCCAGCCGCGGCAGGATCTCCTCGATCCCGGGCTTCACTTCGTAGCCCGGCGACTCGGCCACCGCGTCGGGCATGTACTCGAGGTACTTGGCGACCACCGATGCGTGTTCCTCATCGCTGCCCTTCCGCCCGATCACCTCCTCGAAGATGATCTCGGTGATTTCGGGATCGGTCATCCCCGAGCGGGTGTGTTCCTCGATGTTGGCCTCGACCCCATAGAGCTCCTCGAACGCCCGCTGCCAAGCAACCGCCCCGGCACCCCCGGTGGAGAGAAGCGTCTGATCGATGTCCCAGAGAACAGCTTTGATCGCGTCTGCCATCGGCCGCAGGCTAACCGACCCCGCCCCGCTGTTCTTTATGGACCTGTGAGGACCAAAAGGAACAGCTAGGCGAAGGGAAGCGGCGGGATCGGTGCCGGACGCGCGGGTCTGGCGCAGGAATCGGCGTGGCCGGCAAGGACGCAGACCCGAGGGCGTGGCAGAGCCACGTCGAGCGGTCGAGGACGCCGCCGGGCGCGGCGAGGGCCAGCCAGAGCGGGCGGACGGCGCCGGTCCCGGCGCTAATGCTCGTGTTCGAGCATGTCCGTCTGGGCCAAGACGAACAGGATCATCAGGGAGGGGATGACGACGATGCAGGCGATGCCGAAGACGACGAAGACGGCGCCGAGGGTGGCGTCGGGGGCGGCGGCTTCGGAGATCTTCAGGGTGGTCGGCAGCAGGTAGGGGAACTGGGCGACGAACCAGCCCCAGACGACGGCGATCACGGCGCCCGCGGCCAGGGGTCGGAGTAGGAGGCGACCGCCGAGGAGCAGGGCGCCGAGGAGGCCGGCGCCGCAGACGACCGAGAGGATGATGAGGGGCAGGCCCTCGTGGACGAGGCGGTTGT
This sequence comes from Solirubrobacterales bacterium, assembly GCA_965200635.1. GTDB lineage: Bacteria > Actinomycetota > Thermoleophilia > Solirubrobacterales > 70-9 > VAYN01. The sequence goes on from OZ241364.1 coordinate 787,958, forward strand.
AGACGTAGTGGCCTTCGGAGTGGAGGGCGATCAGGCCGACGACGGCGAATAGGCCGGCGACGACGCCCGAGGCGAGGGCGCGCTTCTCGAAGTAGAGCTCCATCTCCTTGTCGCCGACGCGCCGGGTGTCGCCGACCAGGAAGACGGCGGCGAGGTAGGCGCTGGTGGCGACGAACATGGCGCCGATGCAGAGCGGCGCGGGCGCCAGCCAGCTGGAGAAGGCGTCGCCGTTGCCGCCCGCGGGGACGTTGCCGATCGCGATCGCGCCGACCGCGGTGCCCATGAAGAACGGGGTGACCAGCGAGGAGAGGGCGAAGGTAGCGCCGGCGGCGCGGCGCTCCGAGAGCCGTTCGACCGACTTGCGGAAGGCGAAGCCCGAGCCGCGCAGGACGATCCCCAGCACCGCCAGCACCAGCGGCACGTAGAGGGTCGTGAAGATCGCGCTGAAGACCGTCGGGAAGGCGGTCCAGAGGACAACCAGGATGAAGATCAGCCAGACGTGGTTGGCCTCCCAGACCGGCGTCAGCGAGTTCTGGATCGTGTGCCGCGGCTGCTCGCCCTTCTCGGCGTTGCCCGCGATCAGGTCCCAGAAGCCACCGCCGAAGTCGGCGCCGCCGAAGATCGCGTAGAAGGTCGCGCCGACCCAGAGGACCACCGCCGCCGCCGTGCTCACACGCCCACCTCGGTCTCCTGGGGGATCGGCGAGTACGGCGCCGGTGAATCCTCCGCCCCCTCGTCGCTTTCGCGCCAGCGCCGGGACATCCGCCGCAGGACCAGGACCGCGATCGTCCCGATCGCCGTGTAGAGCAGCAGGGTGAAGATGAAGGCGCCCCAGATGCCGTTCGCGTCGGTCACCGCTTCGGAGGTTTTCATGTAGCCGTTGACGATCCACGGCTGGCGCCCGACCTCGGTCACGATCCAGCCCGACCACAGCGCCGCGATCGCGCCGACGCCGGAGACCGAGACCGCTTTCAGGAACCAGTTGCCGGTCGGGATCTCACGCTTCTTGTAGACGAGGTAGGCGAGCCAGAGGGCCAGGAACATCAGCGCCGTGCCGATGCCGATCATCGTGTCGAAGGCCAGATGGATGAAGGTGTTGACCGGCGGCCGTTCGTCGTTGGGGATCGAGTTCAGGCCGGTGACCTTGGTGTCGGGGCTGAAGCCGACCAGCAGCGAATCGAGGTCCGGGATCGGGATCGCGAACTTCACCCCGCTCGAGGTGCAGATGCCTCCCACGTACTCGGTCTGGTGGCCGCCGGTGTCCTGGATGCACTCCATCGCCGCGAACTTGGCGGGCTGGTCGTGGGCGACTTCGCGCGCCGCCGTGTCGCCGACCAGGAGCTGCAGCGGGGTGGCGAGGCAGGCGATCGTCAGCGGGATGATCAGGCCGAGGCGGTGCAGCCGGTCCCGGCGCCCTTTCAGCATCCCGACCGCGTAGATCGAGGCGACGAGGAAGCCGACCACCATGTAGGCGGCGAGGATCATGTGCGGCACCTCGTAGGGCGTCGCGTTGTTGAAGATGACCTTGAAGGGTTCGACGTCGGTGACCTTGCCCGCGGCGTCGAGGGTGAAGCCCTGCGGCTGGTTCATCCACGAGTTGGCGGCGACGACGGAGAAGGCGCCGCCGATCCCGCAGACGAACATCGGCACGCCGCTCCACCAGTGGAGCCAGCCCGGGAGGCGCTTCCAGCCGTAGATGTAGATCGCCAGGAAGATCGCCTCGAGGAAGAAGAAGAGCCCCTCGATCCCGAAGGCGATCCCGAAGGCGGCGCCGAAGCGTTCCATGAAGTGCGGCCAGAGCAGGCCGAACTCGAAGGAGAGGACGGTGCCGGTCACGGCGCCGACGGCGAAGGTGACGGCCATCGCCTTCGACCAGCGATGGGCGAGCTCGATCGCGTCCTTGTCGTTCTTTTTCAGCCCGATCCAGTTGGCGACCAGGATCGTCGCCGGGAGGGCGACGCCGAGGCAGGCGAGGACGATGTGGAAGGCCAGCGTGAACGCCATCTGCTCGCGCGCTGCGAACAGATTGGTCGTCGCGTCTGCGGCGAGGGGAATCGCGCCGGAGAGGGGCATAAGAGCACGGTACCCCTCTCAGAGGCGGCCGTCTGTGTCAATCCGCACTCGACTTGTGTCGATTAGCGCGAGCCGTTGAGTATCCCAAGCGCCTGAGTATTTCTTGGCGGGGTCCTCAGACGCCGCGGCGCATGTTCCGGTAGCGGCGGATCAGCGCGTTGGTCGAGCTGTCGTGGTGGAGCTTCGGCTCCTCGCCGGCCTCCAGCTCGGGGATGATCGCCTTGGCGAGTTCCTTGCCGAGCTCGACGCCCCACTGGTCGAAGCTGTCGATCCCCCACACCGCGCCCTGGGTGAAGACGCTGTGCTCATACAGGGCGACGAGCGAGCCGAGGGTCCCCGGGTCGAGCCGCTCGGCGAGGATCGTGTTGGACGGGCGATTGCCCTCCATCACCCGGTGCGGCACTACCGCGGGCGCCGTCCCCTCCTCTTCGACCTGCTCCGCGGTCTTGCCGAAGGCCAGCGCCTCGCCCTGGGCGAAGACGTTCGACATCAGCTTGTCGTGGTGGTCGCCGAGCTCGTTCAGGGAGTGGGCGAAGCCGATGAAGTCGGCCGGGATCAACCGCGTCCCCTGGTGGATCAGCTGGTAGAAGCTGTGCTGCCCGTTGGTCCCCGGCTCGCCCCAGAAGATCTGGCCGGTGTCGTAGTCGACGTGCTCGCCGTCGAGGGTCACGTGCTTGCCGTTGGACTCCATCGTCAGCTGCTGCAGGTAGGCGGGGAAGCGGTGCAGGTACTGGTCGTAGGGGAAGACGCCGCAGGTTTCGGCGCCGAAGAAGTCCGAGTACCAGACGCTCAGCAGGCCCATCAGCATCGGCAGGTTGGCGCCGGTGTCGGCCTCCTGGAAGTGCTCGTCCATCGCGTGGAAGCCGGCCAGCATCTCGGCGAAGTGCGCGGGGCCGATCGCCAGCATGGTCGAGAGCCCGATCGCCGAGTCCATCGAGTAACGCCCACCGACCCAGTCCCAGAAGCCGAACATGTTGTCGGTGTCGATGCCGAACTCCGACACGCCCTCGGCGTTGGTGGAGACGGCGACGAAGTGCTTGGCGACCGCCGCCTCGTCGCCGCCGAGCCCGGCCAGCGACCACTCGCGGGCCGAGCGCGCGTTGGTCATCGTCTCCAGCGTCGTGAAGGTCTTCGAGGAGACGATGAAGAGCGTCTCCTCCGGGTCGAGATCGCGGGTCGCCTCGAAGAAGTCGGTGCCGTCGATGTTGGAGACGAAGCGGAAGGTCATCTCGCGGTGCGAGTAGTGGCGGAGGGCCTCGTAGGCCATGGTCGGGCCGAGGTCGGAGCCGCCGATGCCGATGTTGACGACGCTCTTGATCGCCTTGCCGGTGTGGCCGCGCCACTCGCCGCCGCGGACGCGCTCGGCGAACGCCGACATCCGGTCGAGCGTCTCGTGGACCTCCTTGACGACATCGACGCCGTCGACGATCAGCGAGCGCTCGCGTGGCATGCGCAGGGCCACGTGGAGGACGGCGCGGTCCTCGGAGACGTTGATGTGCTCGCCGCGGAACATCGCTTCGCGGCGCTCGGCGACGCCGCGCTCGCGGGCCAGCTCGCCGAGCAGCATCACCGTCTCGTCGGTGATCCGGTTCTTGGAGAAGTCGAGGAAGAGCCCGGCACCGTCGGCGACCAGGCGCTCGCCGCGCTCGGGGTCGGCGGCGAAGAGGTCGCGCAGGTGGTGCTCGCGGACCTCGGCGAAGTGGGACTGGAGCTGGCCCCAGGCGGCGGTCTCGCGCAGCGAGCCCCCGGTGCCCTCCCCGCTCAAGCCGCCACTCCGCGCTTGTCGGCGATCGTCTTCAGCAGTTCTTCCCACGACTTGTCGAAGGAGTCTTTGCCCTCGTCCTGGAGGCGCTGGGCGAGCGCGGTGAGGTCGATCCCGGCCTCCTCGAACTGCTTCAGCGACTGCTCGGCGGCGGTGCCCGCCGGATCCATCAGGTCGCCGACCCCGCCGTGGTCGGCGAAGGCCTCGAGCGTCTTGTCGGGCATCGTGTTGACCGTGAACGGCGAGGCGAACGACTCGATGTAGAGCGTGTCGGGGGCGTCCGGGTCCTTGGTCCCGGTGCTCGCCCAGAGCAGACGCTGGGCGCGGGCGCCGGAGTTGGCGAGGCGCATCCAGCGGTCGGAGTTCAGCAGCTCGCGGTAGGCATGGTAGGCACGGCCGCCGATCGCGATCCCGAGCTTCGTCTTCAGCTCGGCCGGCACCTCTTCGGCGACGGCGACATCCCAGCGGCTCATGAAGATCGAGGCGACCGACTGGACCACCGGGTCGAGCCCGGCGTCGATCCGCCGTTCGATCCCCTTCATGTAGGCGTCGGCGGCGGCGAGGTACTGCTTGTCGTCGAAGAGCAGCGTGACGTTGATCGGGATGCCCGCGAAGATCGACTCCTCGATCGCCTCGAGGCCGGCGGTGGTGCCGGGGATCTTGATGAAGATGTTGTCCCGTTCGGCCTTGCGGTGGAGGTTGGCGGCCTGGTCGATCGTCGACTTCGCGTCGTCGGCGAGGAGCGGCGAGACCTCGAGGCTGACGAAGCCGTCGACCCCGCCGGTGCGCTTGTGGACGTCGGCGAAGAGGTCGGCGGCGTCGCGCAGGTCGGCCAGCGCCAGCTCGAAGAAGACGTTCTCCTCGGGGTTTGCGCCGGCGCCGCCCTCGTCCTCGGCCCCGTCGCCGATCTGGGCGATCTGCTCGTCGTAGTCGTCGCCCGCGCCGATCGCCTTTTCGAAGATGCTGGGGTTCGAGGTGAGCCCGGTGACCGAGAGGTCCTCGATGTAGCCCTTGAGGACGTCCTCCCGGAGCATCTCGCGGGTGATGTTGTCGACCCAGAGGCTCTGTCCGACCTCGTGCAGCTTCTGCGTGGCTTGGTTCATCTTGGGGCTCCCTCTCGTCTCTCTAATTCGAAGTCTCGTTGCGGGCGGCGCGCTCGATCGCGCCACGGGCCGCCTCGGCGACCTTGTCGGGGGTGAACCCGAACTCGTTCATCACGTCCTTCAGCGGTGCCGAGCCCCCAAAGGTATGCATACCCACCATCGCACCCTCCGGACCGATCCAGCGGTCCCAGCCGAGAGTCGAGGCCTCCTCGACCGACACCCGGGCGCGGATGGCCGGCGGCAGGACCTCGTCGCGGTAGGCCTGGTCCTGGCGGTCGAAGAGCTCCCAGCAGGGAAGCGAGACGACGCGGGAGCGGGTCCCGGCGGCGGTCAGCTCCTCGTGGGCCTCCAGCGCCAGCGCGACCTCCGAGCCGGTGGCGATCAGGATCACCTCCGGGTCCCCGTCGGGCGGGTCGGCGAGGACGTAGCCGCCGCGGCGCACGCCCTCGGCGCCCGCGTACCGGGCGCGGTCGAAGATCGGCACGTCCTGGCGGGTGAGGATCAGGGCGACCGGCCCGTGGCGGCGGTCGACCGCCAGGCGCCAGGCCTCGGCGACCTCGTTGGCGTCGGCGGGGCGGATCACGTCGAGGCCGGGGATCGCCCGGAGCGAGGCGATCTGCTCCACCGGCTGGTGGGTCGGGCCGTCCTCGCCGAGGCCGATCGAGTCGTGGGTGAAGACGTGGACGATCGGCAGCTCCATCAGGCTGGAGAGGCGGATCGCCGGGCGCGCGTAGTCGCTGAAGGTGAGGTAGGTGGACCAGAGCGGGCGGAGCTTGGTCAGGGACAGGCCGTTGCAGATCGCCGCCGACTCGTGCTCGCGGATGCCGAAGTGGAGCTGGCGGCCGGCGAAGGAGCCGGGCTCGAAGTCGACCGCGCCGTCGAAGGTGAGGCGGACCGAGGTCGAGTCGGTGAGGTCGGCGGAGCCGGCGACCAGCCAGGGAAGGTGCTCGGCGATCGCGTTCTCGACCTTGCTGGAGGCCTTGCGGGTCGCCATGCCCTTCGCTTCGTCGGCCTCGAAGGTGGGGATCGCGGCGTCCCAGCTCTCGGGGAGCTCGCGGCGCTGCATCGCGTCGACCTGGTCGGCGCGGGCCGGGGACTCGGCCTTGAAGGACTCGAAGCGGAGCATCCAGGCGGCGTGGGCCTCGGCGCCGCGCTTGCCGACGCCCGCGGCGAAGTGCTCGCGGACGCCGTCGGGGACGAGGAACTGGGCGTCTTCGGGCCAGCCGTAGGCGCGCTTGGTCTCGCGGGTCTCCTCGACGCCGAGCGGCTCGCCGTGGGCGGCGGAGGTGTCCTGCTTGTGCGGGGAGCCCCAGCCGATATGGCTGTCGACGATGATCAGCGTCGGGCGGTCGGTCTCGCGCTTGAACTCCTCGAAGGCGCGGTCGAGCAGGGCCAGGTCGTTGGCGTCGCCGACCCGGGTGACGTTCCAGCCGTACCCCATGAAGCGGGCGGCGACGTCGTCTTCATAGGTGAGGCGGGTCTTGCCGTCGATCGTGATGTGGTTGTTGTCGTAGATCCAGCAGAGGTTGTCGAGGCGCAGGTGGCCGGCGATCGAGGCGGCTTCGTGGGAGACGCCCTCCATCAGGCAGCCGTCGCCGGCCAGCGCGTAGGTGTCGAACTCGAAGAGGTCGGAGTCGGCGCTGTCGTAGGTCGCGTGCAGCCACTTCGATGCGACGGCCATGCCGACCGAGGTGGCGACGCCCTGGCCGAGCGGGCCGGTGGTCGTCTCGACCCCCGAGGTCCAGCGGTACTCGGGGTGGCCGGGGGCCTTGGAGTCGAGCTGGCGGAAGGATTCGATGTCCTTGATCGAGACCGCTTCGGTGCCGACGATCTCGTAGTCGGGGTCGACCGCTTTGACACCCGCCAGGTGGAGCATCGAGTAGAGGAGCATCGAGGCGTGGCCGGCGCTGAGGACGAAGCGGTCGCGGCCGGGCCAGATCGGATCCTTGGGGTCGAAGCGCAGGTGGCGCTGCCAGAGCGCGTAGGCGACCGGTGCCATCGCCATCGGGGTCCCGGGGTGCCCGGAGTTCGCCTTCTGGATCGCGTCGATCGACAGCGTGCGGATCGTGTTGATGCAGAGCTGGTCGAGATCCTGCGTCACCGTTGAAAGATCCTAGTGCTCAGGGTTCGATTCGCGTTACCGAGCCGTCACCGTCGTTGACCACCCAGACGGCGCTCTCCCCCACCGCCACGGCGGAGGGATCGGGTCCGACGGGGATCGGGCCGCCGTCGGGTTCGCCGGACGGAAGTTCGAGTCGACGGACCGCGTCTTCGCCGCCGATCGTGACCCAGAGGAGGTTCGGGCCGGCGTCGATGCCCCCGGGGGCTTCGCCGACTTCCACCGGGGAGCCGCTGACGGCCTGCACCGCGGGGTCGACGCGGATGACCGAGCCCGAGCGCGCGTCGGCGACCCAGACGAGGCCGTGGGCGACGGTGATGCCGGCCGGGTGGCGACCCGCGGGGATCGATTTGCCGATCGCGAAGGCGGCGAGGCCGATGTGGTGGATCTGGCCGGTGGTGGCGCTACTGACCCAGAGCGAGCCGGCGCCGGCGGCGAGGCGGAGCGGCGCGATGCGCGGGCCGAGGCCGCGGCGGACGACCCGGCCGCCTTTGGCGTTGACGGCGGTGATCCCGGCGCCTTTCGTGTCGGCGACCCAGACGCGGCCGCCGCCGTAGACCAGCGGGCCGGGGTGGCCGCCGACGTCGATCCGCTGCGTGACCTGCCCGCTTTCGTCGTCGACCCGGAGGAGCCGGCCGCTCGTGGCGTCGGTGACCCAGACCGAGCCGCCGCCCACCGCGACCGCGGCGACACCCGGCGGCATCGCGATCGGCTTTCCGACGATCCGATCCGTTTCCGCGTCGATCCGCGTCAGCGTCGCTTCCGGTTCGGAGAGCACCCAGATCTTTTCCGACCCCGCCGCGATCCGCAGCGGCGGCTTCCCGATCGCGACCGGCGGCGAGACCTTCGGCCCCGAGTCCCCGCCCGTGAGCAGCAACACGGCCACGACAGCAGCGGCGACGAGAGCGAGCAGCCCACCGGCGAGCGCCATCACCCTCCGCCGCCCCGCCCCGCGGTCGTCCTTTCGTCCGCCCTCAGCGGCGCGGTCGTCCTTAGGTCCGGTAGCCGGACGGAGGGTCGACCGCGATTCGGGGGGCGGACCTAGGGTCGACCGCGCATCGGGGAGGGCTCGCGTCGGCCGCGTCGCTCCTCCCTCCCCCGCTCGCGCTGCGGCGATCAGGGCGCTCGCGGTCGGGAAGCGGTCCTCGGGGCGGGGGGCGGTGGCGCGCTCGATCGCGGACTCCAATACCGGGGACAGGGCCGGGGTCGTGGCGGGGTCGGCGTCGGCGCGGGCCATCGGGACGACGCCGGTCACCGCCTCGTAGAGGACGCAGCCGAGGGAGTAGACGTCCCCGGCCGGGCCGACCGGCTCGCCACGCCACTGCTCCGGGGACATGTAGGCGGCGGTGCCGACTACGGAGGCGCCACTCGCGCCGCTCTCCTCCAGCGACTTGGCGAGGCCGAAGTCCGACAGGTAGGCGCGGTCGCCTTCGACCAGGATGTTGTGGGGCTTCACGTCGCGGTGGACGATCCCGGCGGCGTGGGCGGCGTCGAGGGCTTCGGCGACCTGGCCGAGGAGCGCCGTCGCGCGATCCGGCGCCAGCGGGCCCTCCCGCCCGATCAGGCCGCGGAGGTCCCCGCCCTCGACCAGGCGCATCGCGACGAACAGCTCGCCGTCGACCTCTCGGGAGTCGTAGACCGGGACGACCGCCGGGTGATCGAGCCGCGCCGCCAGCCGCGACTCGCGCAGGAAGCGCTCCCGGAACGAGGCATCGCCCGCGAGCTCGCGGGCGATCACCTTCAGCGCCACCGGGCGGTCGAGGCCGAGGTGGGTGGCGCGGTAGACGACGCCCATCCCACCACGAGCGAGGCGGGCGTCGATCCGGTATCCGGCGACTTGGTCGCCGACGGAGAGGTCTGCCACCGGGCGGTTATACCGCCCGGTGGCGTCACTCACCTGGAGCCATGCGTCACCTCAGCGCACCGGCTGCCAGTCGATGACGGGTCCGAAGGCGACTTCCGACGCCCCTTCCCCGAAGGCCACGGCCAGGGTCGACTTGCGTCCGTCGGCGAGGTTGATCGCCATCAGCCGCTGGTCTTCCTTGGCTTCGATCAGCGTCGCGACGGACTTCCCGTCGGAGCTGAAGACCGAGTTCGTCTGCGAGCCGTCCGGCAGTTCGGCGACCTTCTTCGCCACGCCGGGGCCGATCTTCTTCACCCAGAGGCCGCGGTCGCGACGGAAGATCAGCGTGTGGCCCTGCGGCGAGACGTCTTCGACGTAAGCCGAGCCGACGCCTTCGACCAGCGGCTTCACCTTCGTGCCGTCCTTGCGCATCGTGTAGATGTCGGCGTAGCCCGCCGGCCCTTCGGACTGGTTGCCGCGGCTGAAGACGATGCCGCCGGCGAAGTAGCGGGGATCGAACTCGTCGACGCGCCCGGTGGTGGTGAGGCGGGTGAGGCCGGAGCCGCTCGGGCGGATCGAGTAGAGGTCGGCGTTGACGCGGCTCCCGCTCGCCAGCGTGGTGCGGACGAAGACGATCGTCTTGCCGTCAGGGGCGAAGCGCGCTTCGGTCGCTTCTTCGGGACCCGGGGTCAGGTCCGTGGCCGCGCCGCCGCCGACCCGCACCGTGTAGAGGTTGGCGGGCTGGCCTTCGGCGCTGCGCCGCTCGAAGACGACGACCTTGCCGTTCGGCGAGATCTGCGGACGGGAGTCGAGCACCGCGCCGTTGGTGAGGCGACGCTCGCCGGAGCCGTCGGGCCGCACGGTGTAGATGTGGCCGTCGCGGGCGAAGGCGATGGTCCGGCCATCGGGCGAGAACGAGGGTTCGGTGTCGGCCGGGTCTTCGGTGAGCTGGTTCTGGTGGCCGGCTTTGACCGCGAAGAGGCCGCCTTCTTCGACGCCATCGCTGATCCAGTGCTGGGAGAAGACGACGGCGCTCGAGTGCTGGGCGGCCGAGGCGGCGCCGGGGATCGCGAACGCCAAGAGGGCGAGCGCGGCGAAGAACAGGGTGCGGATCGAGGTGATGCGAGGTGACATGACGTGCTCCTTTCGAGCATCGATGGATTCGATGCACCGATGCTCGGGGCCGGAGCCGTACCCGCCAACGACACCCCCGCCCCCCAACGAGCCGGCTTTGGCCCGCACCGAGCCACGATGTTGACGGGCCGAAAACCGCTCTATATCAGCGGTTTTCGGCCCGTCAACAAGCTCAGCGGCGGTCGAGGCCCAGTTCGATCACGCGGGCGGCGATCTGGCGGGGGCGGTCGCGGCCCGCTTCGCCGCTCACCTCGAGTTTCGCCGCCAGGGCGTCGAGGCGCCGCTGGGCCGTGCGCTCGCTCACGTGGAGCTCGGCGGCGATCTCGGCGCGCGTCGCCGGTCGGCCCGCGAAGGCGCCCTCGGTCCGGTACGGAGCGACGAGCGCGGCGGCGGTCGCCCGCTCCTCCTCGCTCAGCGCCACGCTCGGCTCCGCCGCCGCGATCGTCGCGGCGACCGGCGTCGGGCTCCCGGCCGTGGAGATTTCCAGCCGATGGCCACCGACAATCAGCGTGTCGCCGTCGCGCAGCCGCCGCGGCCGGTCCAGGGGCTCGCCGTTCAGCGCCGTACCGTTGCGGCTGTCGAGGTCGGCAGCCATCAGCACCTGCCCCCGCCGTTCGATCTCCAGGTGGTTCCAGGAGACAGCGTCGTCCTCCAGCGTCAGGTCCGCGTCGGGCGAGCGCCCGACGACCGTCCGCTCCCCCGCCAACGGCACCGACCGCGGCGCCGCGCCACCCACCGAGACCCAGATCCTGGCGTCCACGGCGGGCGGCGGCGCTACGCGCTAGTAGCGGTAGTGGTCGGCCTTGTAGGGGCCGTCGACCGGGACGCCGAGGTAGGACGACTGGTCCGGGGTCAGCTCGGTCAGGTCGACACCGAGGGCCGCCAGGTGCAAGCGGGCGACCTTCTCGTCGAGGTGCTTGGGGAGGATGTAGACCTCCTTGGCCTCGAACTCCTCGGGCCGGGTGAACATCTCCATCTGGGCGATCACCTGGTTGGTGAACGAGTTCGACATCACGAAGGACGGGTGGCCCGTCGCGTTGCCGAGATTCAGCAGGCGGCCTTCGGAGAGGACGATGATCGAGTGGCCGTCGGCGAACTTCCACTCGTCGACCTGCGGCTTGATGTTGATCCGCTCGGCGCCGGAGGACTCCAGCTTCGCCATCTCGATCTCGTTGTCGAAGTGGCCGATGTTGCCGACGATCGCGTTGTGCTTCATCTTCGACATGTGGTCGAGGGTGATGATGTCCTTGTTGCCCGTCGTGGTGACGAAGATGTCAGCCGTGGCGACGATGTCGTCGAGCCGCCGCACCTCGTAGCCCTCCATCGCCGCCTGCAGGGCGCAGATCGGGTCGATCTCGGTGACGATCACCCGGGCGCCCTGGCCGCGCAGCGAAGACGCGCAACCCTTGCCCACGTCCCCGTAGCCGCAGACGATGGCGACCTTGCCGCCGATCATCACGTCGGTGGCGCGGTTGATCCCGTCGATCAGCGAGTGCCGGCAGCCGTAGAGGTTGTCGAACTTCGACTTGGTGACGGAGTCGTTGACGTTGATCGCCGGGAAGAGCAGTTGGCCCGCCTCGGCCAGCTGGTAGAGCCGGTGGACACCGGTCGTCGTCTCCTCGGTGACGCCCTTGATCTCGGCCGCCGCCCTGGTCCAACGCGAGCCGTCTGACTCGAGCGAGCGGGTCAGCGTCTCCAGCACGATCCGGAACTCCTCCGAGTCGGCGCTCGAGGGATCGGGCACCGCGCCGGCCGCCTCGTACTCGACGCCTTTGTGGACCAGCAGGGTCGCGTCGCCACCGTCGTCGAGGATCATGTTCGGCCCGTCTGAGTCCGGCCAGTTCAGCGCCTGCTCGGTGCACCACCAGTACTCCTCGAGCGTCTCGCCCTTCCAGGCGTAGACCGGGACCCCGGCGGCGGCGATCGCCGCCGCGGCGTGGTCCTGGGTCGAGAAGATGTTGCAGCTACACCAGCGCACCTCGGCGCCGAGCTCGACCAGCGTCTCGATCAGCACGGCGGTCTGCACGGTCATGTGGAGCGAGCCGGTGATCCGCGCGCCAGCCAGCGGTTTCTGTGCCCCGAACTCCTCCCGGGTCTGCATAAGGCCCGGCATCTCGACCTCGGCGAGGGAGATCTCCTTGCGGCCGAACTCGGCGAGACCGATATCGGCGACCTTGTAGTCCTGGGTGGGGGTGACAGTCATCTGAGTGATTTGGCTCCTGGTTGGATGTCCGATGGGCGTCGGTAGGAAGGTCGTTCCATTCAAGACGCAACCGTTGAGGGTAGCCGAATAGAGTCGCGGTCACGTGAGCCTCGACGACGAGAAGCGCCTCGCCGCGGAAGCGGCAGCCGACCTGGTCGAGAGCGGCATGACCGTCGGCCTGGGGACGGGATCCACCGTCGCCCACCTGCTCCCCGCCGTCGCGCGGCGCGGGCTGACCGACCTGCGCTGCGTCGCGACCTCGGTGGCGACCGAGGAGCAGGCGCGCTCGCTGGGCATCCCGGTGGAGGATTTCGACACGCTGGAGCGCCTCGACATCGCCATCGACGGCACCGACGAGGTGACCCCGGACGGCTGGCTGATCAAGGGCGGCGGCGGCGCCCACCTGCGCGAGAAGATCGTCGCCGCGGCGGCCGAGCGCTTCGTCGTGATCGCCGACTCGACCAAGCCGGTGGAGAAGTTCACCTGGCCGGTGCCGCTGGAGCTCGTCGCCTTCGGCCTCTCCTCCACCCTCGCCCGGCTGGGGGACGACGTCACCGTGCGCCGCGACACTCCGCCGAGCCCCGACGGCGGCGTCATCGCCGACTACCGCGGCCCCGGCCTCGACGACCCGGCGACGCTGGCGGCGCGCCTCGAGGCCGATCCCGGCGTCGCCGCGCAGGGCCTCTTCCCCCCCAGCCTCGTTGCCGACCTCTTCGTCGCCCGCGACGGCGAAGTCGTCCACACCAGCTTCGGCTGAACCTGTCAGCATCGCGCCAGGTGGCGCCCAGGGGCGCCGGGCTCGTCCAAGAAGGGGGAAAACATGGGGATCGACGTACTGAAGCCACAGAGCGACAGCTATGAGGCGAATCGCGGCGCGTTCAACGTGCTGCTGAGCCAGGAGCCGGCGGGGATCGTGGCGCCGGGCGGCGGCGCCGACGTGGTCGGCGCGGTCGAGTACGCGAAGGCCGAGGGCCTGCGGATCGGCGCCCAGCGGACCGGGCATTCGGCCGAACCGCTCGGCGACCTCTCGGGCACGCTGCTGGTCCGCACCGCGGCGATGGACTCGGTCTCGATCGACGCCGAGCGGCGGATCGCGCGGGTCGGCGCCGGGGCGCTCTGGGGCGACCTCGTGCCGCGGGCCTCCGACCTCGGCCTCGCCGCCTGTCACGGCTCCTCGCCGACGGTCGGCATCGTCGGCTACAGCCTCGGCGGCGGCGTCGGCTGGTACGCGCGGGCGCACGGGCTGCAGGCCAACCGGGTCACGGCGGTCGAGCTGGTCGACGCGACCGGGACCGAACGCCGCGTCGACGCCGACTCGGACCCCGAGCTCTTCTGGGCCCTGCGCGGCGGCGGCGGGGACTTCGGCATCGTCACCGCGCTGGAGTTCGAGCTGCTGCCGATCCGCGAGGTCTTCGCCGGGGCGCTCTTCTTCCCGGTGCAGCGGGCGAGCGAGGTGCTCCATGCCTGGCACGAGTGGACCGCGACCGTGCCCGACGAGGTGACCTCGGTCGGCCGGTTGCTCTCCTTCCCGCCGCTGCCGGAGATCCCCGAGCCGATGCGCGGGCAGAGCTTCGCCGTGATCGAGGCGGTGGCGCTGCTACCCGAGGCGGAGGCGAGCGAGCTGCTGGCGCCGCTCCGCGGCCTCGACCCGGCGATGGACACCTTCGCGACCCAGCCGCCCGCCGGCATCGCCGGGCTCCACATGGACCCGCCGGCGCCGGCCCCCTACGCGGGCGCCGGGAAGCTGCTCGGCGACCTGCCGGGCGAGGCGATCGACTCGTTCCTTGCCGCGGTCGGCCCCGACTCGCCGTCGAGGCTCCTCTCGGTGGAGCTCCGCCACGACGGCGGCGCGATGGCCCAGAGCGATCCCTCCCACGGGGCGATGGACCGCCTGCCGGGCTCGTTCCTGATGTTCGGCGTCGGCATCGTCCCCGAGCCCGCCGCGATGGCGCCGACGAAGGAGTGGCTCGCCGCGATGGAAGCCTCGATGAAGCCCTGGGACGCGGGCCGCTACCTCAACTTCTCCGATGCGAACGAGGACATCGGCGTCGCCTTCCCGCCCGAGACGGTCGAGCGCCTCCGCGCCGCGAAGGCCAAATACGACCCCGAGAACCTCTTCCACGCCAACCACCCTGTCGTCTCCGGCTAAGGCCGGCTGGCGCCTCCGGCCGCTGCGCAGCGCGTAACCGGTGCGCAATCGGTGCGGGTTCCGCGCGCTTCGGCAGGTCCCGTGCGTCCAGCTGTTCCTTATGGCGTCCAGGGCGCCATAAGGAACAGCTGGCGCGACGTAGGGTGGAGAGGCGGGCGGAAGGCCCACGGAAGGGTGGCTTCCCAGGAAGCGAGGGAAGGGGAGCGCACTTCAGTGCGTGACCCGGCCCGAGCGACCGAGGACACCGCGAGGCGCCCCCAGATCGCCTCACGACCTCTGTGGCGGCGCTCCTACGGCGTGGGCGCCGCCGTCGACGTGGAGAATTTCGCCGGTCGTCGCCCGGCTCAGGTCGCTGAGCAGGAACAAGGCCGCGTCCGCCACCCCGGTCGCGTCGTGGGGGTCCCAGCCGAGCGGGGCGGCATCGCCCCAGAGGGCCTCGAGGTCGCTGAAACCGGAGATGCCCGAGGCGGCGGCGGTGTGGACCGGGCCGGCGGAGACCAAGTTCGCGCGAATCTTGTCCGCCCCCAGGTCGCGGGCGAGATAACGGTTGACCGACTCGAGAGCGGCCTTGGCGACGCCCATCCAGTCGTAGGAGGGCCAGGCGACGGTCGCGTCGAAATCGAGGCCGACGAGGGCGCCGCCGTCGCTCATCAGCGGGGTGACCGCCTCGGCGAGGGCCTTGTAGGAGTAGGCGCTGGTCTCGAAGGCGACCTTGGCGCTCTCGCGCGGGGTCGCCAGGAAGTCGCCGCCGATCGCGTCGCCGGGGGCGAAGGCGATCGCGTGGACGGCGCCGTCGACGGTGCCCCAACGCTCCTTCAGCTCGTCGCGCAGGGCGGCGATATCGTCATCGGAGTTGACGTCCAGCTCCAGCACGTCGGGCGCCGGGTCGAGGCGCGCCGCCGAGCGCTCGGTCATCCGCTTCACCCGGCCGAAGCTGGTGAGGAGCACCTCCGCTCCTTGGGCTTGCGCCCGCTCGGCGATCGAGAAGGCGATGCTGTGGCGGTTGACGATGCCGGTGATGAGGATCTTCTTGCCCTCCAGGATCACGCTTGCTCCTCCTCTATCTGGAACTCGATGCCGAGCTGCCGGCCTAGGTATTCGGAAGTCTCGCGGGCGACCATCCGGTGCCCGTCGCTGGACGGGTGCAGGCCGTCGGCGGAGAACGTAGCCGGATCCCGCAGCGCCGGGTGGCCCGCCACCGGCAGGCAGAGGACGCCGTAGCGATCCGCCGCCTCCCGGGTGATCTCGTTGAGCTCCTGCGTCGCCTCGATCAGCCGGGCTTCCGTGCGCCGGCGCAGGTCCATGAACTGCCAGCCCTCCGGCGCCGTCGCGGTGACGAGCTTGGCCTCCGGGGCACCCTCGCGCAGGCGGCGCAGGATCTCGTCGAAGTTCTTCGCGTACCCCTCGACGTCGGGACGCGTCGCCAGCAGCACGTCGTTGGCGCCGCAGATGATCGTGACGAAATCGGGCTCCAGCGCCAGGCCGGCATCGAGCTGGCCCTCCAGCACCTCGCCGCTGGTGGCGCCGTCGACGGCGAGGTTCTCATAGCGCAGCTCCGGGTTCACCCGCCGCATCCCGGCGGCGAGCAGGTCGGCCCAGCGCTCGGCGTCGATCGAGTCGCGCCCCGCGGTGAAGCTGTCGCCGAGCGCCGCGTAGGCGCGGACGACGGAACCGCTCAACGGCCCCTCAGGGACCGCAGCGCCCAGGCGAGGCTCTCGCGACTGGCTTCGGGGTCGATGACCTCGTCGACCCAGCCGCTGGCGGCGGCCGCGGGCGCGGTGAGGTGCTCGGCCGCGTAGGCCTCGGCGAGGTCGTCGCGGGAGAGCGACTCGTCTTCGCGCAGGCGCCGTCCGTGGACGATGCCGACCGCCTGGCGCGCGGCCATGATGCCGATCTGCGCGTTCGGCCAGGAGAAGACGACATCGGCGCCGAGGTCTTTGGAGTTCATCGTGATCGCGGCGCCACCGAAGGCCTTGCGCAGCACCAGCGTCAGCTTCGGCACCCGGGCGCCGGCGAAGGCGCGCAGCAGCGAGGCGCCGTGGCGGATCACGCCGGCTTCCTCCTGGACTTTGCCGGGCAGGAAGCCGGGCGTGTCGACGAAGACGAGGATCGGCAGGCCGAAGCGGTTGCAGTCGTCGACGAAGAGCGCCGCCTTCTCCGAGGCGGCGGCGTCGATCACGCCGCCGAGCTGGCGCGGCTGGTTGGCGATCAGGCCGACCGGGCGACCCTCGAGGCGGGCGAAGGCGGTGACCATGTTCGGCGCCCAGCGCGGCGAGAGCTCCAGCAACGAGCCGCCGTCGAGCACCGCGGCGGCGACGTCGCGGACGTCGTAGACCTTGCGCTGCTCGAGCGGGACGATCGCGCCCGGGTCGGCGAGGTCGGGGTCGATGACCAGGTGCGGGTGCGGGTTGCCGCCGATCGTCTGCGGCAGCAACGCCAGCAGGTGACGGGTTTTCAGCACCGCGTCGGCGGCGTCCTCGGCGATCATGTCGGCGACGCCGTTACGGCCGTGGACCTTCGGCCCGCCGAGCGCCTCCATCGAGATCTCTTCGCCCATCGCCTCGGCGACGACTTTCGGCCCGGTGAGGAACATTCGGGACTCCTTGGTCATCACCACGTAGTCGGTGAGCGCCGGCGAGTAGGCGCCGCCGCCGGCCGACACGCCGGAGAGGATCGAGATCTGCGGCACCTTGCGCGACAGCTCGACGCTGGCGCGGAAGATGCGGCCGTAGCCCGCGAGGGCGGCATGGCCCTCCTGCAGGCGCGCGCCGCCGGAGCGGACGAAGCCGACCACCGGGGCGCCCGCGTCGCCCGCCATCCGCATCGTGCGGACGATCGTGTCGGCGTGGACCTCGCCGAGGCTGCCGCCGAGGAAGGCCGGGTCCTGGGCGTAACAGAAGACCGGCCGCCCGTCGACTTCGCCGGCGCCCGCGGCGACGCCGTCGCCCGGGGTCGCCCGCTCGCCGAGGCGCAGGCTGGAGACGCCCGAGCGGATCGGCCGGAACGAGCCCCGGTCGCAGAGCATCTGCAGCTGCCCGAGCGGGGTGTCGGCGGGAGCGGGTGGCGGTGCTTTGACGGCGGTGGCCATAGGTGCCTTCAGTCGATCAGGGGGTCAGTTGACGGAGGAGAGGACGAGGACGGCGTTGTGGCCGCCGAAGCCGAACGAATTGGAGATCGCTACGACCGGACCGTCTCCGTTGACTATCGGTTTAGCCGAACCTTCGACGTAGTCAAGGTCCAACCCCTCTTCTGGCTGTTCATAGCCGACGGTCGGGGGGGCTTCGCGACGCCTGAGGGCTTCGATCGTGGCAATCGCCTCGACCGCGCCAGCCGCGCCGAGCAGGTGCCCGATCGACGACTTGGTCGAGCTGACGGGGATGTCCATCGCCCGCTCGCCGAGGGCAGCCTTGATGGCTTTCGTCTCCGCCGCGTCGTTCAGCGGGGTCGAGGTGCCGTGCGCGTTCACGTAGTCGACGTCGACCGCGGAGATGCCCGCGTCGGCGAGCGCGAACTGGATCGCTTTCGCCGCCGCCTCTCCCTGCGGCTGGGGCGCGGTCAGGTGGTGGGCGTCGGCGGTGACGCCGTAGCCGGTGACCTCGCCGAGGATCGTCGCGCCGCGCGCTTCCGCGGCCTCCTTCTCCTCGAGGACGAGGACGCCGGCGCCCTCCCCCATCACGAAGCCGTCGCGCCGGGCGTCGAACGGGCGCGAGATGCCCGAGGCAGAGGTCGCTTCCATCGCCGCGAAGGCCGAGGTGGCGACGCCGGTGATGCAGGCCTCGGCACCGCCGGTGACCATCGCGTCGGCGTCGCCGACCTGGATGATCCGGACCGCGTCGCCGATCCCGTTGTTGCCCGCCGCGCAGGCCGAGGAGACCGCGTAGGTGTGGCCCTGGAGACCGTGGCGCATCGACACCGCGGCGGCCGCGGCGTTGCCCATCATCAGCGGCACCGCAAGCGGCGAGACCGCTTTCGGGCCTTTGGTGAGCAGCTTCTCCTGCTCGCGCTCGAGCGAGACGAGGCCGCCGATCCCGGTCGCGATGACGCAACCGACCTTGTAGGGGTCATAGGGCAGCTCACCGTCCTCGCCGAACGCCTGCTTGACCGCCTCGTCGCCGGCCACGATCGCCATCTGGGCGAAGCGGTCGGCCCGCCGCGCTTCCTTCTTCGAGAGGAAGTCGGCCGGGTCGAAATCGAGGCAGCGGCCGAAGCCGTCGGCGATCCCGACCTCGCCCGCCATCCAGCGGTCGATCAGGGGGTCGGAGCCGATCCCCAGCGGGGTTACGGCACCGACTCCCGTGATGACGACCCGGCGGGTCATCCCGCTTTCGCGACGACCAGGTCGATGACCTCGCCGACGGTCTTCACGTCCTTCACGTCGTCGCCTTTCAGCTCGACGCCGTACTCGTCCTCGACGATCTGGGCCAGCTCGACCAGGTCGAGCGAGTCGACGTCGAGGGCCTCCAGGGTCGCCTCGCGGGAGAGGTCGTCCCGCTCGGTCCCGAGCTCGACGAGACCGTCGTAGATCGTCTTCTCGACGTTCTCGGTGCTCACTTGCGTTGCCAACTTAATTCTCCTTTTCCATGATGCGGGGTCCTGTTCGATGCAGCTAGGCGCTGAGGCCGCCGTCCACGGTCAGCGTCGTTCCGGTCACGTATGAAGCTTCGGCGGAGGCGAGGAAGCGGATACAGGCCGCGACCTCCTCCGGGGTGCCGATCCGGCGGGCCGGGATCGCCTTCGCCATGTCCCCCTCGAGCACGTCCTCGGTGAAGGCGGTCTCGATCAGGCCGGGGGCGACGGCGTTCACGGTGACGCCCCGCCGCGCCACCTCGGCGGCGACGGTCTTGGTGAAGCCTATGACCCCGGCCTTGCTGGCCGAGTAGTTGGCCTGGCCGGGGTTGGCGCGGATGCCGGCGACACTCGCCAGGTTGACCACGCGGCCGAAGCGGGCGCGCATCATCTTGGGGAGCACCGCGCGGGTCGCGCGGAAGGTCGAGGTGAGGTTGGTGTCGATCACGGTCGCCCAGTCCTCGTCGGTCAGGGACGGCGAGAGGTTGTCGACGCGCACGCCGGCGTTGTTGACGAGGACCAGGACCGGGCCGTCGTCGCCGGGAGCCGTGATGCGCTTGACGTCGTCGCCGTCGGCGACGTCGCCCTGCCAGAGGGCCGCCGAGCCGCCCGCGTCCTCGATCCGGGACACGACCTCCTTGGCGCCGTCCTCGTCGGAGCGGTAGTTGACGCGCACGTGCCAGCCGTCGCCGGCCAGGGCCAGCGCGGTCGCCGCGCCGATCCCGCGCGAGGAGCCGGTCACCAGCGCGCAGCCCTCGGGACGTGCCGTGGCATCAGACACCGACGCTCACCGCCCCGCCCCACTCGATCACGGTCGCGCCCCAGCTGAGGCCGGCGCCGAAGGCTCCGAGCAGGACCCGCGAGCCCTCGCGCAGGTGCCCCGCGCGCTTGGCCTGGGCGAGCGCCAGCGGGATCGTCGCCGCCGAGGTGTTGCCGAGCTTGGCGATCGAGTCGACCACCCGCTCGCCGGCGATGCCGAGCCGTTCGCCGACCGCGCGCAGGATCCGCGCGTTGGCCTGGTGGTAGACGAAGAGGTCGACGTCGTCGAGCTTGAGGCCGGCCTTCTCCACGGCTTCGGAGGTCGAGGCGCTCATCATGTCGACCGCGTACTTGAAGGTCTCGTGGCCCTGCATGCGGATGATCAGGTCCTCGCGGGCGATCCGGATCAGGTCGGCGCGGGTGCCGTCGGAGCGCAGGACGATCGGCCCGACGCGGCTCTCGAGGCTGCCGCGCATCAGCACGGCGCCGGCCCCGTCGGCGAAGACGGCGGCGGTGGCGCGATCGTCGGGGTCGGTCAGCGGCATCATCAGGTCGGCTCCGATGACCAGAACATTGACCGCGCGACCGGATTCGATCTGTCCGCAGGCGACCGAGACGGCGCTGAGGAAGCCGGTGCAGGCGGCGTTGACGTCATAACAGGCGGCGTTGGTCGCGCCGAGGACGGCGGCGACGCGCGGCGCGGCGGCCGGCATCAGCTCCTCGTTGGAGGTGGTGGCGAGGACGATCAGGTCGACCGCCGAGGCCTCGACGCCCGATTCGGCGAGTGCCTCGGCGCCGGCCGCGGCGGCGAATTCGAAGAGCCGCTCGCCGGGCTGGGCGGAGCGGCGCTCTTCGATCCCGGTGCGTTTGACGATCCATTCGGCGTCGATGCCGAGCCGCTCGTCGAGCTCGGAGTTGGGGACGATCTTCGCCGGCAAGGCGGTGCCGACGCCGACCATCGAGGCACCCGAGCGCGCCAGCGCCGGCGCGCCGAAGACCGGGGCGGCGAGGGGCTCGACCTCAGGCACCGGCGGTTTCCTTGGCGACGTCCAGGGTGCGGCTCTCCAGCTCCTCGCCGAGCGTGCGGCGGCAGAGCCCGGTGAGGATGTCCCCGGGGCCGGTCTCGAGGAAGGTGGTGGCGCCGGCGGCGGCGATCGCGCCGAGCGTGTCGCGCCAGCGGACCGGCTCGGTCAACGCGCTCAGGAGGTCGGCGCGGACGTCGCCGAACGGCGCCGCGGCGATGCAGGAGAAGGCGCCCTCGACCGGGGTGAACTCGGTTGCGTCGAGGATCTCGCGGTAGCCGGGGACGGCGGGCTCCATCAGCGGCGAGTGGAACGCTCCGGCGACCGGCAGGCGGATCGCCTTCGCCCCTTCGGCGCGCAGTGCCTTACGGGCTTCGCCGACCTTCTCGGCGTCCCCGGAGAGGACCATCTGCCCCGGCGCGTTGTCGTTGGCCAGGGTCAGCTCGTATTCGTCGGCCACCTTGCGGACGACCTCGTCGGTGCCGCCGAGCGCGGCGACCATGCCGCCGGGACGGACGGCCGAGGCCTCCTCCATCAGGCGGCCGCGGACGACGGCGAGGCGCAGGCCGGCGCTCGCCTCGAGGGCGCCCGCGGCGACCAGCGCCGGGAGCTCACCGAGCGAGTGGCCCGCGTAGAAGGCCGCGTCGGGCTCGCCCGCCGCCTTCCAGTGCGCCAGCCCGGCGACGAAGAGCGCGGGCTGGGCGAAGTGGGTGCCCTCGGAGATCGACTCGAAGGGGTCGGCGCCGAGTTCGTCGGCGGCCTGGGCGGCCAGCTCCGGGAGCTGGTCCTTCGAGGTCGCCGCCATCGTCTGGGTCTGACTCCCCTGGCCGGGGAAAAGCAAGGCGGTTTCTGCGGGGGGATTCGGCACTTGTAGGGAGTATTGGTCCGGCCGGCGGCGGAGGTGACGCGGGAACGTGCCGAGTCCCACCATTCGGGGGGCGAAACGGCCTCTGGAAGCCGAGTATGTGACTTCTCAGACGAGGATCTTCAGTCGCTGCGCCTGCCGGGTGGCCTCCGCCCGATTTCGCACGCCGAGCTTACGGTAGATGGCACTGGTGTGCTCCTTCACGGTGTGCGGCGAAAGGTGCAGCAGCACGGCGATCTCTTTGTTGGTCGAGCCGGTCGCGATCAGCGTCAGGACCTCCTGCTCGCGGTCCGACAGCGGCGAGTCGAGCGGCGCTTCGGCGAAGACCTCGTGGCCCTGGGACACGCGGCGCACCGCCCGCACCACGTCGACCGCCGACCAGTCCTTGGAGATGAAGCCGGCGGCGCCCGCGGCGCGCGCCACGTTCGGCGAGATGATCCCGGCGCCGGAGATCAGGAGCACCCGGGTGTCGGGGCTGACCTGGTGGATCTCCTCGCAGACCTCGGCGCCCGATTCGGAACCGAGCAGCATGTCGACCAGCGCGACTTCGGGTTTCGCTTTGCGGCAGACCTGGACCGCCTCGGCGCCGGAGGAGGCGGCGAGGCAGCGCTCGACCCAGCTCTGGCGCTCGAGCAGCAGGCGGAAGCCCCACTGCACCACGTCGTGGTCGTCGACGACGAGGACCCGCAGGCCCCGCTCGGCGTTCATCGACACCCCATCGGGACGACCAGGCGCACGCGCCAGCGGTCCGCGCCGGTGGCGCCGAAATCGACCAGGCCCGAGTAGCGCAGCGCTTCCAGGGCGGCGAGCCGCAGCCCGATCCCACCGCCGCGGGTCGTGCGGCCGTCGCCGGAGCCGTCGTTTTCGATCGAGAGGCTGAAGGTCTCGCCGTCGGCGGCGATCGTCACCAGGATCTCCGACGGGTGCGCGTGGCGGTCGACGTTGCGGAGCGCCTCGTTCAGGACCAGTTGGCAGACCCGCTCGAGGTCGGCCGGCACCTCGACCCCGTCGGCCCAGGCGACGCGCAGCTCCGGGCGGCGCTCGGTCAGCCGCTCGAGCAGCTCGCCGAGGCAGGCCTTGGCGGGCGTGTCGGGCGGCTCCAGCGGACGGGTCAGGGCGCGGCGCAGATCGGCGACGACCGAGCGCAGCTCCTCCTGGCAGCGCTGCCGCTCCGCTTGGGAGAGCTCCTCCTCGGAGCCGAGCGCCAGGGTCACGCCGAAGAGGCGCTGGATCGCGTTCTCGTGCAGGTCCCGGGTCAGCTCCACCCGTTCGGCGAGGCGGCGCTCGCTTTCGCGCTGCTCGGTCGAGTGCTCGACGCTCGCGGTCAGCGCGGCCAGCCGTCCCAGGGTCATCATCGTCTCCGACTCGCCGTCGCCGAGCGGATAGTCCTCACCTTCGCGGTCGGCGAAGATCACCCCGAGCCAGCGGCGCGCGGCCGAGATCGGCGTGCAGGTCAGGTAGGAGCTCTCCGGCAGCGAGGCGTAGCGGGCGGGCACGTGCTCGGCCAGGTCGCCGTCGCCGCCGTTCACCCCGACCTCGACCACCCGGTCCTCGTCCAGCGCGATCTGGGCGATCGGCGTCTCGTCCAGCGTCCCGCCGATCCGCTTCAGCCGCCCGGTGTCGAAGCCGCTGCTCCCCACCGGGATCACCGACCGATAAGTCTCGTCATGGAGCAGCAGCACCGCCCGTTTCATCGACGTCAGCGTCACCACCGCCTGGCACACCCGGTCGTAGAAGACGCCCGATTCGGTCGCCTCGTCGAGTTCGGCCAGGAGGCCCACCAGCACGTCCACGGTCCCCGCGCGCGCCGCCGGTGCCGCCGTAGTCGTTCCCCAGGTGCTCATCTCCACCCCACAGACTACGACTCAGGGAAGTTCGTCTTTCGCATCAGACAACAGTGGTACATTCAACCCACTATGGCTTTTGTGACGACCGCACGCAGCGGCGCCTTCGAGGTTCGAGAGTCCAGGTCGACTCCGATGGGTCCACGCAGCCGAACGCTGGCGACGTTTCGTGAGCTTGATGCAGCGACTATCGAGAAGGTCATCGAGCGGGCCGAGAAGGCCGTCGAGCGCGACGATCTGATCCAGGCGGCGCTGCGAGCCGGAGCGACCGTCGCCCCCGCCCCGGCCGACCAAGCAGCCCGCGCTCTTCTCCGATCGCTGGCCCGGGAGGAAGCTCCCAACAAAATGCATCGGCGCTTACTGCTCAACGCGCTGAGCGGCGATTCCAACTCCGCTGCCGAATGGCTCGGGACCTCTCAGGCCGATCGAGGCGAGGCGCTCCGTCAACTGCTGCTCCTGTCAGACGCCATCCCGATCCGCCGCCGTCCGCGGAAGATCGGCTTCCCCCGCATCGATTCGACCGATGAACACGCCTGAGAATCGTCGGCCTGACGCTGTCGATCTTCCCGACAAGGTCGTCGCGATCGACCGCGCGCTGACCGACGCCAAGGTCCCTCACGCGATCGGCGGCGCGATCGCCCTCGCCTACTACGCCGAGCCGCGCGCGACCATCGATGTCGATGTGAACGTTTTCGTCGCCACCGAACGATGGCCGGACATCAAGACTGCCCTCGCGCCCCTCGGTGTCAATGTCGACTTGGACGAGTCGGCGTTGGCGCGAGATGGCCGGGTCCGACTCTGGTGGGACGACAACGCCGTGGATCTCTTTTTCTCCTACGACCCATTCCACAAGGAGATGGAGGGGACGACCCGTCGAGTGCCGTTCACCGGGACCAGAATTCCGATCCTTGCGCCAGAGCATCTCGCGATATGTAAGGCGATCTTCGATCGGCCCAAAGACTGGCTCGACATCGAAGCGATGTTCATCGTCTCCGAACCGCTCGACATCTCCGCGATCGAATCCTGGCTGACCCGGATGGTCGGGCCCGACGACCAGCGGCTTGCGAAGCTGGGCGAGATCCTCGATCGCCTCGAAGTTCCTCGCGGAGAGGAATGACGGACTCCAACGTTGACGGGAGAGTGCTCGCGGTAGACCGAGCACTGAAAGAGGCGGGGATCCCGCACGCGATCGGCGGCGCGATCGCGCTCGGCCACTACGCCGAGCCCCGTCCGATCAGGGACATCGACGTCAACGTCTTCGTCCCGCCCGAGCGACGGCCGGAGGTCGAGGCGGCACTCGCCGGCCTCGACGCCGAGGGCCCTCCGGTCCACCTCTTCTTCGACGAAGACGCGCTTCATGAGGTGATGCCGGGGGCGGTCCGCGACGTCCCCTTCGCCGGCGCGACGATCCCGATCGTCTCCCCCGAGCACCTGGTGATCCGCAAGGCGATGCTCAACCGCCCGAAGGACTGGCTTGACATCGAGGCGATCATCGCCGCGGAGACCCCGCTCGACCTCGACGAGGTCAAGGCATGGATCGCCCGGCTCGCGGGCCCCGACGATCCGCGCCTGGCGAGGTTAGACACGATGGTTAGCCACTTCGGAGGCTGACCCCGGGGCGAAGGAACGGACACAAAGTGCGCCGCCCAGGCGGGGTACGACCAATCTCCAACGGTCAGAGATCTGCCGTGTTCCTTAGTTGGCTATATGCCAACTTTCGAACACCGCAAGGGTCTCCGTGGTTCGAAATCCACCCGTGGCGTGGATAACGAACCACGCAGTTTCCTGACCGTTCGAATCCCCCGCCCTCCCTCGCGAGACAATCACGAAAGTCCGACTTCGTGCCGTCCCGCGCCCCTACCGCGGGGCCGCGGAGGGGTCGGCGACGATCGTGATCGCGTCGTTATTCACGCGGCCGGCCGGGATCGAGGGGTCTCCCGCGATCACCTGTTGCAGCGGGCCCTGCTTTTCCTCGCCGGTGACGAGGAAGAGGATCTGCCGGGCCTCCGACAGGGCCGGGTAGGTGAGGGTCATGCGGCGGTGGCCCTGGTAGTTGTTCGTGGTCAGGGCGACGCGGAGGTCGTCGACCTCGAGGACCGGGTCGTCGGGGACGAGGGAGGCGGTGTGGCCGTCCGGGCCGAGGCCGAGGTGGACGAGGTCGAGGCGGTCGGGCAGCGAGGTTTCGTATTCGTGCGCGGCGGCGGCGAGGTCGTGGCTGGTGACCGGCATCGGGCGCAGGGCCGACTGGTGGTCCATCGAGAGGCCGAGCACCATATGGGTGAGGTTGCGCTCCTCGGAGCCGGGCGAGGCGATCCGCTCGTCGACCTGGAAGAGCTCGGTCTCGGCCCAGGGCATCTCCTCCAGTTCGCCGAGGATCGCCAGCATCGCCCAGGGCGAGCGCCCGCCGCTCATCGCGAAGCCGAAGTGGCCGTGGTCGGCGACCGCGGCCGCCCCGGCCTTGGCGATCAGCTCGGCCGCGCGCCGGGCGGCGGCCTTTTCGTCCTTGGTGACCTCGAGGTCCAGTGGCATGACGCTAAGTGTCCTGCTTCTCGTGGTGGCCGCCGAACTGCATGCGCATCGCCGAGAGGACCTTGTCGCCGAACTCGCCGAGGTCACGGGAGTAGAAGCGCTCGTGCAGGGCGGTGGTGAGGACCGGGGTCGGCACGCCCTCGTCGATCGCCGCGATCGAGGTCCAGCGGCCCTCGCCCGAGTCGGAGACCCGGCCGCTGAACTGGTCGAGCTCGGGGCTTTCGGCGAACGCGGTCGCGGTCAGGTCAAGCAGCCAGGAGCCGATCACGGATCCGCGTCGCCAGACCTCGGTGATCGCCGGGATGTCGAGGTCGAACTGGTAGTACTCGGGCTGGTCGAGCGGCGCCGTCTCGGCGTCGTCGAGGCGCTGCGTTTTCCCCGCGTCGGCGTTGTCGAGGACGTTCAGCCCCTCGGCGTAGGCGGCCATGATCGCGTACTCGATCCCGTTGTGGACCATCTTCACGAAGTGGCCCGCGCCGTTCTGGCCGCAGTGGAGGTAACCGTTCTCGGCCGGGGTCGGCTCGCCGGTCAGGCCCGGCGTGCGCTCCGCCGACTCGACCCCCGGGGCCAGCGTCTTGAAGATCGGATCGAGGCGCTCGACCGCCTTGTCGGGGCCGCCGATCATCAGGCAGTAGCCGCGCTCGAGGCCGAAGACGCCGCCGCTGGTCCCGCAGTCGACGTAGTCGATGCCTTTCTCGCCGGCGCGCTGGGCGCGGCGCATGTCGTCGCGGTAGTAGGAGTTGCCGCCGTCGATGATCGCGTCGCCGGACTCGAGCACCCCTTCGAGGCCCTGGACGGTCTCCTCGGTGATCTTCCCCGCCGGGACCATCACCCAGACCGAGCGCGGCGCGGCGAGCTTGTCGGCCAGGTCCTGCAGCGAGGAAGCACCGGTCGCGCCCTCTCCCGACAGGCCCTCGACGGCGTCGGCGTTGACGTCGTAGGCGACGATCGTGTGGCCGTCTTTCATCAGGCGGCGGGCCATATTGGCCCCCATGCGGCCGAGGCCGACGATTCCAAGCTCCATCTCCACTCCTCCTGGTCGGCGCTGCTCCTGTGGGCGACTCGCATCCTAGGCGCTACCAGGAGGTAGCCTGCGCGCCACGATGCCTAAACGGACGAAGGGACACGTCGACAGGGCCGCGGACGTCCTCGCGATCTTCGGGATCAGCGGCGACCTGGCGAAGAAAATGACCTTCCGGGCGCTCTACCGGATGCAGTGCGCCGGGATGCTGAACTGCCCGGTGGTCGGGGTCGCGCTCGACGACTGGGACGACGAGGGCCTGCGCAAGCACGCCCGCGAAGCGGTCGAGGCGACGGTGAAGAAGATCGACGGGCAAGCGCTCGAGGCGATGCTCGCCCGGCTCTCCTACGTCCAGGGCGACTACTCCGACGACGCCACCTTCGACCGCGTGAAGGACGCGCTCGGCGACGCCAAGCAGCCGGTCTTCTACCTGGAGATCCCGCCCTTCCTCTTCTCCACCGTGGTCAAGGGGCTCGGCAAGGCCGGGCTCGTCGACCACGCCCACGTGGTGATCGAGAAGCCCTTCGGCCACGACCTCGAATCGGCCCGCGAGCTGAACGACGAACTGCGCGAGGTGCTCGAGGAGGAACAGATCCTGCGGATCGACCATTACCTCGGCAAGGAGCCGGTGATGGACATCAGCTACATGCGGTTCGCCAACTCGACCCTGGAGCCGGTCTGGAACCGCGAGCACATCTCCCACGTGCAGGTGACGATCGCCGAGGACTTCGGGGTCGATGACCGCGGCCACTTCTACGACTCGGTCGGGGCGATGCGCGACGTGATCCAGAACCACGCCCTGCAGGTGCTCGGCCTGATCGGGATGGAGCCGCCGAGCAGCAACGACCCGGACTCGATCCGCGATCAGAAGCTGGCCTTCTTCAAGGCGATGCGGGCGGCCGATCCGAAGCGCTACGTCCGCGGCCAGTACGACGGCTACCTCGAGGTCAAGGACGTCGACCCGAAGTCGACCACCGAGACCTTCGCCGCGATGAAACTGGAGGTCGACAACTGGCGCTGGGCGGGCGTGCCCTTCTTCATCCGCGCAGGCAAGTGCCTGCCGGAGAAGACGAGCGAAGTGACCGCGGTGTTCCGCCGGCCGCCGCTGCTCGGCGTCGGCCATGGCAAAACGCCCGAACCGAACCACCTGACCTTCCGGATCGAGCCCGAACCGGGCACCCGGATGCGCCTCTGGGCGAAAGCCGCCGCCGACGAAGGGTTCGAGGCCGCCGACCTCGAGGTCCTCTTCGAACGCGAACCGGGCTCTGACCCCGAGCCCTACGAGCGCCTGCTCGGCGATGCCCTGAACGGCGTCCACACCCTCTTCACCCGCCAGGACGCGATCGAAGAGACCTGGCGCGTGGTCCAGCCCCTGCTCGACGAGCCGGGCCCGGTCCTCCCCTATGCCCGCGGCACCTGGGGACCCGAGGAGGCTCAACAGCTGGTCCACGGCACCACCGCCTGGGCCGCTCCGTGGCTGCCTAGTACGTAGCGGGTAGTGCGGAGTGCCCTGGAGGGAGTGCGTGTTTCGCCGAGGATTCGTCACGCTTTCGCCCGGAACTCCACACCCTCGCCACACAAAGCATGGGGAACCCTGCGGAAGTGAGGAGTTCGTGCCGTCTCCCGCACGGCCGTCACAGGTTCGCCCGTCCCGGGGCCCCGGCGGGCGTCCCTGGCACGATCCCGTGACGAAGAACGTGGGAACTCCACGCTTCCGTGGGCCTTCGGTCGGTTTCGCGGTCTTCCGTGACGGTTCCACATCGGCCGAAAACGCGCTGCATGGATTAGGGCCCCTATAGGGGGGTCAATGCATGCATCGGTGATTTTGCTGTTGTGCAACACGCACGGAAGTAGGGACATCTCACGCTCTCTCGCACGACTTGCGAGTCTCGTGGCGCCCTTGTGACCCTCTCGTGCGCCTCGCGTGACCCGTGCGCGACGATCCTTCATCCCCTCCCTAAGACCCGGCCGTCTCGGGCTCGGTCACAGCCAGCCAGGGCCGTGACCGAGACGGCCGGGTCTGCCACCAGCCCGTGGGTCCTTGGCTCGGGCGCCAGCTTGAAACGCCCCGACCGACCTAGCTCAATACCTAGCGGCCTGCTAGGTTTTCGGTTGCCCTAACTCAGGGCACCCTAATCGCATGATTCCTACCTTCGTCATCACCCTGCGCGAGGGCGTCGAGGCCTCGCTCATCGTCGGCATCATCGCCGCCTTCCTGGTCAAGGAGGGGCGTCGGGACGCGCTGCGCCAGATGTGGATCGGCGTCGCGATCGCGATCGTCCTCTGCACCGCGGTCGGCGTCGGGCTCGACGTCGTCGGCGAAGAACTGCCGCAGAAACAGCAAGAGGGCCTGGAGACGATCGTCGGCCTGATCGCGGTCGGGATGATCAGCTACATGATCATCTGGATGACCCGCCACTCGCGGGCCATCAAGGCCGAACTCGAGGGCGAGGCGGCGAGCGCCCTGGCCCGCGGCTCGGCGATGGCGCTGGTCGGGATGGCCTTCCTCGCGGTGCTGCGCGAGGGCTTCGAGACCTCGGTCTTCCTCCTCGCCGCCTTCCAGGACGCCACCGACACCGCCGCCGCGGGCTGGGGCGCGGTCCTCGGCCTCCTCGCCGCGGTGCTGATCGGCGTCGGCCTCTACCGCGGCGGCGTCCACATCAACCTCTCCAAATTCTTCAAGATCACCGGGCTGGTGCTGGTCTTCGTCGCCGCCGGCCTGCTGACCACCGCCGCCCACACCGCCCACGAGGCCGGCTGGATCAACAGCTTCCAGTCCGAAGCCGTCAGCCTGCGCTGGCTGGTCCACCCGGGGACTGTGTCGGAATCGCTGCTGACCGGGATGCTCGGCCTGCGCGCCGCGCCGACCCAGGTCGAGGCGTTCGTCTACGTCGCCTACGCGGTCCCGATGGCCCTCTTCGTGCTCTGGCCGCGCGGCAGCAAGAAAACCCGCCGATCCGAGCAGCAGAAGCCCGGCGTCGGCACGGCCCAGACCCCCGCCTAGCCATGCCCTTCTCGCGTCGCCGCCTGCTCGCCTCCGCGGGGCTCGGTGCCGCCGGCGTCGGCCTCGGCGCGGGCGGCTACCTGGTCGGCCACGAAGCCGCCTCGGCCGACGCTGCCGCGACCGACGGCACCGTCCCCTTCTACGGCGAGCACCAGGCGGGCATCGCGACGCCGGCTCAGGACCGCCTCCACTTCGCCTCCTTCGACCTCGAAACCGAAAGCAAGGCCGAGCTGCGCGAACTGATGGAAGCGTGGTCGCAGGCGGCGCGGGAAATGACCGAAGGCCGGATGATCGGCAGCGAGAACGACAACGTCTACGCGCCCCCCGAGGACACCGGCGAGGCGCGGGGGCTCTCGGCCGCGAACCTGACGATCACCTTCGGCTTCGGCCCGGGCGTCTTCGACCGTCCCGGCCTCGGCCTCGCCGGGCAGCGGCCGACGGAGCTCAAACCCCTGCCGACGCTGCCGGGCGACCAGCTGAACGGCCTCGAATCCGACGGCGACATCTGCGTCCAGGCCTGCGCCGACGACCCCCAGGTCGTCTTCCACGCGATCCGCAACCTCGCTCGGATCGGCCGCGGCACGGTGACCATGCGCTGGTCCCAGCTCGGGTTCGGCCGCACCTCGTCCACCAGCCGCGGCCAGGAAACGCCGCGCAACCTGTTCGGGATGAAAGACGGCACCGCCAACATCAAGTCCGAGGACGGCAAGGCGATGGACGAATACGTCTGGGTCGACGGCGGCCCGGCCTGGATCCGCGGCGGCAGCTACCTGGTCACCCGCCGGATCCGGATGAACCTGGAGACCTGGGACCGCTCCTCGCTCGGCGACCAGGAGGAAACGATCGGCCGGCAGAAGTACAACGGCGCGCCGCTCGGCGGCAGCGAAGAGTTCGAACCGCTGCCGCTCGAGGACAAGGACTCCGACGGCGAACCGGTGATCCCGGCGAACTCGCACGTGCGGCTGGCCTCGGCGCAGGAAAACGGCGGCCTGCAGATCCTCCGCCGCGGCTACTCCTTCACCGACGGCGTCGACCAGAGCGTCGGCGACCTCGAAGCGGGCCTCTTCTTCATCGCCTTCCAGCGCGACCCGGAGAAGGGGTTCGTCGCGCTGCAGCGCAAGCTCGGCGTCCACGACGCGCTGAACGAGTACATCAAGCACGTCGGCAGCGCCGTCTTCGCGGTCCCACGGGGAGCTGAGGCGGGCGGCTTCGTCGGCGATTCGCTCCTCACCTGAACCTTAATCCGACCGGAACCGTAGGTTTTTGTTAGGGTTCCCTAAGTAGGACCCACCTGTGCCCGGGATCCATGCCGAACGAGACGACGTCATGGGCCCGGGCACGCCTAAGCCTCGATCCAGACAAACCTCACCAAGGAGTCAGCTGAAAATGAACCGCCCCCCCGTCCGTGCCTTGATCGCCGCCATGGCCCTGGGCCTCATGGCGCTGTTCGTGGCGGCCTGCGGCTCGAGCGACGACAGCACGTCGTCGTCGTCGGCTGACTCCACCCAGCTCACCTTCAAGCTGACCGACGACGGCTGCGACCCGGTCAAAGCTTCGGCTCCCGCCGGGCCGATCGACTTCACGGTCGAAAACGGCGGCACCGGCAAGTACACCGAGCTCGAGGTCCTCGACGGGGAAACGATCCTCGGCGAGCGCGAGAACATCATCGAAGGCGCCAGCGGCAGCTTCTCGCTGACCCTCGAAGAAGGCGAATACGCGGTGCGCTGCCAGGAAGCGGGCGGCGAAGGCGAAGGGACGCTGAAGGTCACCGGCCAGGTGGAAACCAGCAAGAGCCCGGCGATCGAAAAGGCGATCGCCGACTACCGGTCCTACCTCGAGGAAAACACCGACGAGCTGACCGCGAAGACGAAGCCGTTCGTCGCCGCGGTGATCGCCGGAAACATCGCCAAGGCGAAACAGCTCTACCCCGAACCGCGCGTCCCGTATGAGCGGATCGAGCCGGTGGCCGAGTCCTTCGGCGATCTCGACCCGCGCATCGACGCGCGTGAAAACGACGTCAAGCCGAACGAATTCGGCGGTTTCCACCGGATCGAGAAGGCGCTCTGGGAAGAAGGCACGCTGAAGGGCATGGGGCCGGTCGCCGAAGAACTTGAAGCGAACGTCGAGGAACTCGAAAAGAACGTCAAGGGAGTGAAACTGCAGGCGGTGCAGATCGCCAACGGCGCCAACGAGCTCCTGACCGAGGTCTCGACCTCGAAGATCACCGGCGAGGAGGAGCGCTACTCGCACATCGACCTGGTCGATTTCAAGGCCAACGTCGAAGGCTCCCAGGTGGCGTTCGAAGCGGTCGCCCCGCTGATGGAAAAGACGGACCCGAAACTGGTCGGGGAAATCGAAGCCGACTTCAAGGCCGTCTACGCCTCGCTGAAGCCCTACGAAACCAAGGCCTGGCCCGGCTTCGTGCTCTACGAAGAACTGACCGAGGCCGACACCCGCAAACTGGCGCAGGGCATCAACACGCTGGCCGAGAAACTGTCGCTCGTTCCGGCCGAGATCGCCAAGGGGGAACAGGCATAGCGCCCACCCGCCGGGAGAGGGCTTAGCCTGGAAGGTCGTGGATGAAGCCGGACAGATGACCCTTGGTTCCTCCCCCGGCGCCCCCGCGCCGGTGCCCGCCGATCCCGGCGCCCGCGCCGACGTACTGCTGGGGGAGCTCGGGTACGCCGACTGGCGGCCCGGGCAGCGCGAGGCGGTGATCGCGGCCCTCGAGGGTCGCGATTCGCTGATCGTGATGCCGACCGGCGGCGGCAAGAGCCTCTGCTACCAGCTGCCGGGCCTGGCCTCGGAGGACCTGACGATCGTCGTCAGCCCGCTGATCGCGCTGATGCGGGACCAGTGGCTGCGACTGAACCAGGCCGGCCACCCGGTGGCGATGGTCTCCTCGGCGATGGACGAAGGGGAAACCTGGGAGGCGCTCGACAGCGTGCGGGGCGGGCGGGCGAAGATCGTCTACTGCGCGCCGGAGCGCTTCGCCTCGCGCGCCTTCCTCGACGCGATCGGGCAGCGCAAGATCGACCTGCTGGCGGTCGACGAGGCCCACTGCGTCTCCGAGTGGGGACACGACTTCCGCCCCGATTACCTGCGCCTGCCGCAGATCGCCGAGCGACTCGGCCGGCCGACGGTGATGGCCTGCACGGCGACGGCGACGGTGCCGGTCGCGGCCGAGATCGCGCAGCGCTTCAACATGCAGGAGCCGCTGCGGGTGCGGGCGGGCTTCGACCGTCCCAACATCTCCTTCGACGTGATCGCGCTCGAGGGCAAGGGCTCCAAGGCGCGGCGGCAGGCGCTGCTGGAGACCGGGCTCGCCGATCCTGCGAACCGCCCGGCGATCGTCTACTGCGGCACCCGCAAGGACACCGACGAGGTGGCGAGCGAGCTGCGCGGCACCGGCCTGCGGGCGCTGGCCTACCACGCCGGGATGGAGAGCAACGAGCGCTCGGTCGTCCAACGGCGCTTCATGTCGGGCGGCGAGGACGCGGTCGACGTGGTGGTCGCCACCAACGCCTTCGGCATGGGCGTCGACAAGGCCGACGTGCGGTCGGTCTGGCATATGGCGATCCCGACCTCGGTCGAGGCCTACTACCAGGAGGCGGGCCGCGCCGGGCGCGACGGACTCCCCTCGCGGGCGGTGATGCTGGCGATGAAGGCCGACCTCGGCCGCCTGGTGCGCTTCAACGAACAGCGGGCGAACGACCCGGAGCTGGCGATCGCCCACGAGCGCGGGTGGCGCGCCTACCACGCGATCAAAGACTTCATCTACGGCACCCGCTGCCGCCGCATCGCCCTGCTCGCCCACTTCGGCGACCGCCGCGCCGAGACCCCGCCGACCGGCCGCTGCTGCGACATCTGCGACCTGCTCGACTGGCTGCCCGACCCGGAGACGATCGCGGTCCGCAAGCCCGCCCGCTCCGGCGGCGGCTCCTCCGCCCCGGCCCCCGAGCTCTCCGACGACGACGCCCCGCTCTTCGAAGCGCTGAAGAAGTGGCGCCTCGGAGCCGCCGAAGGCAAGCCCGCCTACACCGTCGCCAACAACAAAACCCTCGCCTCGATCGCCGCCCGCCGCCCCACCGGCCGCCCGGCCCTGATCGAGATCTCCGGCGTCGGCCCCTCCTTCGTCAACAAATACGCCGACGACGTCCTGGCGCTGGTCGCCGAGCACGGCGATTCGCAGCTCGCGGCGTAGCCGGCAGACGGCGCAGTCCCGTCACGCTTCTGTCGGGCCGGGAGCCAGCCGTTCGCTGTTTATCCCCCATACGGCATGTAAACAGCGAAGGGCTGTCGCCGGCGACCTCGGATCGGGGAGGAACCCGCACGGAAGCGCGGAGTTCGTGGAAGAACACACCCGGAACCCTGGAGTTCGTGTCGTCTCCCTCCGTCTCCCTCAACGGCGTCCCACTTTCTCCATCGCTTTCATACCTCGGCCGTCTCACCGAGGCCGGGACCCTTGGGCAGCACCAACGGACCCAACTGAGAGGATTCCTCGATGGCTGACGCCCAGGTTGTGAAGCCGCGGACCGAACGGATCCAGCCGGGGATCTGGCGGCTGAAGCTGCCGTGCCCCTGGCCGGGGGTGCCGCACGGCAACGCCTGGGTGATGCAGCGGGGCGCGGGGATCGTGTTGTTCGACACCGGGGTCGGCGGGCGGGGACGGCTGCGGATGCTGGACGTCGCGCTGGCCCAGGCCGGGTTCGGGGTCGAAGACGTCGAGCTGGTCGTCTGCACGCACTCGCACTCCGACCACTACGGGCTGGCGGCGGCGATCTGCGCGGAGACGGGTTGCGAGCTGTGGATGCACCCGAAGTGGGAGCACATCCGGTTGCAGGCCGACGACCCCAAGGCCGCGTTCGAAGCCCGGCTCGAGGTCGGACGGATGAGCGGCGTGCCGATGGCCGAGCTCGACCGCTACCGGGAACGCAGTGCCAAGCCCGAAGAACTGATCAGCGGGATCCAGATGCCGGACCGCGACCTCGTCCCGGGCGTCGAGGTCGAGACCGACATCGGCACCTGGAGCGTCGTCGAGACCCCCGGGCACGCGCCCTCGCACGTCTGCCTCCACCAGGCCGAGCGACGGCTGCTCGTCTCCGGCGACCACCTGCTCGGCCGCACCGCCCTCTTCTTCGACTACGGCCACACGCCCGACCCGTTCGGCGAATTCCTCGCGAGCCTCGACCGGATCGAGCCGCTGGCGGTCGACCTCTGCCTGCCCGGCCACGGCAAACCGTTCCGCGACCCCGCGGTGAAGATCGCCGCCGCCCGCGAGCAGGCGGGCGAGCTGCTCGACCAGGTCCGCGGGCAGCTGGCCGACGGCGCCGAGCCGACCGCCTACGAGATGGTCGAAGGGATCGTCGGGCGGGAGAACCTGAACTCCGGCACCGCGGGCTTCATGCTCCAGATCGTGCTCGCCTGCCTCGACCACCTCGCGGTGATCGGCGAGGCGCGCCAGGTCCCCGACTCCGACCCGCAGCGCTGGCGTGCTTAAGCGCGCCCGTTCGGCCTTCTCCCTCCTCGTCCACCCGCGCAAGCTGTGGCGCGAGCACCGGCGCGTCGCGATCGCGCTGATCGCCCTGGTCGTCGTCGGGATCGCCGGGGTGATCGTCGCCTGGCAGGAGCTGAAGCGCCCGGCCGACGTCCATAACGACACCGCGATCGAGCACTTCAAACCCGAACCTCCCAAAGAAGCACCGAAACCGAAACGCGGCCTGCCCCGGCCGACGGTCAACTGGCCGATGTACGGGCTGAACCCGCAGCGCACCCGCTACCTCCCCGCCCGCGGGGTGAAGCCGCCGTTCCAGAAACTGTGGCGCTACACCCAGCGCCCGCTGCTCGAGTTCCCGCCGATCTACGTCAACGGCGTCCTCTACGCCGTCAACAACTCCGGCTTCGCCTTCGCGCTGGACGCGCGGACCGGGGCGCGGCTCTGGGAACGGCGGATCGGCCGCCTGAACGCCTCCTCCCCCGCCTACTCCAAAGGCCGCCTCTACATCGTCAACCTGGTCCCCGGCCACATCGTCAAGTTGAACGCCAAAAACGGGGCGATGATCTGGAAAAAGAGCCTGCCGGGACGGGCCGAGTCCTCGCCGGTGGTGGTCGGCTCGAGCGTCTACTTCGGCTGCGAAGACGGCAAGCTCTACTCGGTCTCGACCGTCAACGGGAACGTGCGCTGGGCGACGCAGCTCTCCGGGGCGGTGAAGGCGGCGCCGGCCTACTACGGAGGTCGCCTCTACGTCGGCGATTACGGCGGCTCGATGAACGCGGTCGACGCGAAGACCGGCAAGCTGATCTGGTCGACCGGCTCGCTCGGGACCGGGATCAGCGGCGGCCAGTTCTACTCGACCCCGGCGGTCGCCTTCGGCCGCGTCTACGCGGGCAACAACGACGACCGCGTCTACAGCTTCGACCTCTCCGACGGCGAACTGGCCTGGACCTACTCGACCGGCGGCTATGCCTACTCGGCGCCGACCGTGGCGAGCACGGCGCACAGCCCGCCGACCGTCTACATCGGCTCTTTCGACGGCAACATCTACGCGCTGAACGCCAAGAACGGCGAAGTGCGCTGGAGCCGCTCGGCGGGCGGGCAGGTGGTCGGCTCGCTCTCGGCGATCGGCGAAATCGTCTACGTCGCCAACTTCACCACCCAGAGGACGACGGGGTTCATGATGCGCAGCGGCCGCAAGGTCTTCAGCTATCCCAAGGGCACCTACACGCCGATCATCAGCGACGGCCAGAACCTCTACGTCACCGGCTACTCGAGCATCACCAAGCTCGCGCCGATCCGCCCGGAACCCGCGCGGATCTCCCCCGCGATCGTGGCGCCGAAACCGCGCTTCCCGTCCCACATGCTCGGGAAAGCGATCTCCAACGGGTTTGTCGCGCCTAACCCGGTTCCAGCCCGCCCGGGGGCGGCGGGGGCAGGTGCGGGGCGCCCGGCGCGTACGCCGGGAACCGCCCGTCGTGGAGCCGGTCGGTGAGCACCGCGAGGCTTTCGCCGTAGTTCTGGATCCGGTAGTTCGAGGTCGAGCCGAAGTCCTGGTAGTAGACGAGCATCTTCGTCCGCGGGTGGGCTTTGACCCAGGCGAAGAGGTGGGAGACGAAGCTCGGGTCGTCGCCGGCTTCGACGCCCCACTCGGTGATCGCGAACGGCTTTTCGGGATAGCGTTCGTAGAGCTTCGTCAGGGCGCCCCATTCGGGATAGGAGGCGTAGAAGTCGGTGCCGGTCCAGTCGACCCATTTGTCCCCGGGGTAGAAGTTCTGCGGCAGGTTCCCCTTCGTGGTCGGCGAGCCGGACGGGAGCGGGCTCCAGACGATCGCCACCGGCGCCTTCGGTAGGCCGCGGACGCTCGCGTTCAGGGGCGGCAGCCCCGCTTCCGCGAGGCGCGCGTTGATCAGCTTGGCCTTGCCGCCACCGTGGACGATCACGTAGATGCGGCGGAAGGCGCGCCGGTAGTTGCGTGACGAGTCGGCGGCGGAGCGGGGGTGCCCGGCGCATTCGAGGGCCGCGTAGACGTTGAGGCAGCGGTTCGGCTCGCCCAGCGGCCGCACGTAGGCGCGCATCTGCTTTTCGGCGAAGAGCTTGTTGAGGCGGATCAGGAAGGTGTCGCCGGCGCCGTTGGCGATCTGCGCGAGCGTGAGGATCTCCGCGCCGGTCTGCGGATCGGCGGTGGTGATGTGGACCATCGGGCGGGCACGGGCGATCTCCCAGCGCTGGATCGAGTCGCGGATTTCCGAGCCCCAGGCACGGAAGGACTCGATCACCGCCGGGTGCTTCGACACCGCTTCGGAGAATTCGCCGAACGAGGCCGGGTCCCCGGTGTCGGAGACGCCGAAGAAGATCTGCTTGCCCTTCGGTTCGAGCACCCCGGCCGAGGCGGGACCGGCGGCCACGCCGACCAACGCCACCACGAGGGCGACGAGGAGCGCCGCTGTCGCGGCCCGCGTGCGATTGGTGCCGTTCATCGGGATGCCGAGCCCGGCCGAGGAACTCGCCTTGCCGGGCAGCGGCCCATGCTGCCAAGCCCACCCCACCAGGCACCGCTCCCCACCGCCCCATGCAACGGTCGTTGCGCCCCGCTGACCTGTCGAGTTTCTCCTTCCCGCCCCAGGGAATTGGAACGTCGAACCGGGAATCGGGTGTTCCCCCACCGTGGAGGAGAGGGTTCCATGTCAATACTCGCCGTGATCGTCCTCACCGTCGTTGCCGTGCTCCTACTGGCGATGCTGGTCGCCGGCGCCCGCCGGTCCGTGCGAACCCGCCCGGACGACGACGAGGCCCACTATCGGTCCCACGCCGAGGCGAGTCGTCGGGGGGATGCGGAGGGGCTCTAGGCCCGGGCGGCGCGGAACCGGCGCCCGAACTGCAAGGGACGCAAGGCGTCGCGGCGAGCACGGCGATGTGGGGAGTGTCGGGAGCCTCCGGGCGTGCGCCGCGGGCGCGTCACGGGAGGGAGCACGGAACCGTCACCGGTGTCCCACGAGGACGTGACGAGACTCGCAAGTCGTGACGGAGAGCGTGGGAAGTCCACGCTTCCGTGCGTGTTGGACAACAGTCAATTCGCCGCTGCGTGCATTGACCCCCCTATAGGGGCCCAAATACACGCAGCGCGTTTTCGGGCCCTGATTCCAGGCCCGAAAACGGACCGAAGGTGCGCGGGAGGGTGACGTTCCCGGCATCTCCCTCACGGAATGCAGGCAGGTGTGGCTTCTCTCGCACGGACCCTGCACGTAAGTCCGACCCCCGCCGGAA
This sequence comes from Solirubrobacterales bacterium, assembly GCA_965200635.1. Lineage (GTDB taxonomy): Bacteria > Actinomycetota > Thermoleophilia > Solirubrobacterales > 70-9 > VAYN01. The sequence continues at coordinate 826,715 of OZ241364.1, forward strand.
CCTGTGGCGAAACCCCCAACTCCCTCACGTCCTACTAGGACTGCCCCGGCCGGCACAACGGAAGGTCCGCCCCCTCAACCCCCCTCCGGCGGCTCCCGGAACTGCATCGCGCCCGCCACCGCGAACGCCAGGGCGCCGCCGAAGGTGCCCCAGTTCGCGAGGGCGACGGCGATCATGTCGCCGTCGGCGCGGACGAAGGAGGCGACGCCGGAGGCCATGAAGAGGACCGAGCCGACCTGGTTGACGAAGACGATCCACCAGCCGAGGCCCTCGCCGCGCAGGCGCCACCAGGAGCCGGAGATGTCGACCATGGCGAGGAAGCCGGAGATCAGGAAGAGGATGCAGCCGATGATGTCCGGGTTCCAGACCAGGCGGTCCTCTTGGGTCGGGGTGAGGTGGCCGAGGAGGGAGTCGATGAGGTTGATGCCGAAGACCAGGGTGCCGGCGAAGAGGGCGACCGCGGCGAGGTGGTCGAAGGAGCCCGGGTGCTCGGCCCACCAGCGCCACGGTGCCCGGGCCCAGGTGCCGTCGCGGCGGCGGTGCGGGGCGTTGATCGCCAGCAGGACCGAGGCGTAGCCGCCGATGGAGAAGAAGACGCCGCCGACGAGGTAGACGACCGCGGCGAGGCGCGGCCCGCCGACGTCGGCCTGGGCGAGGATCGCTCCGATCGCGAAGAGCGAGCCGCCGACCAGGAAGGACCCGGCGGCGACCCCGTTCGCTCTACGGAGAGACGAAGGTGGCCGGGTCGGGTCCGGTGCGGTGGCCGGCATCGAGTCCGGCGATCGTCGCCATGTCGTCGTCGGAGAGCTCGAAGCCGAAGAGGTCGAAGTTCTCCCGCACCCGCGACGGGGTGACCGATTTGGGGAAGACGACGTTGCCGAGCTGGACGTGCCAGCGCAGGACCACCTGGGCGACGGTGCGATCGTGCGCGGCGGCGATCGCGGTCAGCGCCTCGTCCTCCAGGACCTCGCCCTGGGCGATCGGGCTCCAGGCCTCGGTGACGATGTCGTGCTCGGCGTGCCAGGCGCGCAGCTCGGCCTGCTGCAGCAGCGGGTGGAGCTCGATCTGGTTCACGGTCGGCATCTGCTCGGCCTCGCGCTGGAGCCGCTCGAGGTCCTCGACGCGGAAGTTGGAGACGCCGATCGAGCGCGCGCCGCCCTCGCCCTTGATCCGTTCGAACGCGCGCCAGGTGTCCATGTAGAGGTCCTGGGACGGGGCCGGCCAGTGGATCAGGTAGAGGTCGACGTGGTCGGTGTCGAGCTCTTCCAGTGACTTGTCGAAGGCGGCGAGAGTCGAGTCGAGGCCCTGCTCGGAGTTCCAGAGCTTGGTGGTGACGAAGACCTCCTCGCGGGGGATGCCGGAGGCGGCGATCCCGGCGGCGACGCCGCGCTCGTTGCGGTAGGCCGCGGCGGTGTCGATGTGGCGATACCCGGCCGCCAGCGCGTCCTCGACCGTGGCCTGGGTGTCGTCCGGCGGCACCTGGAAGACGCCGAACCCGAGCTGCGGGATCTCGACGCCGTCGCCGAGACGGACGTTCGGGACGTCGGCCATCAGGTCAGCTCGACGCGAGGCCGATGGCGATCAGCGGGAAGGCGAGCATGAAGCCGATCATCAGGCCCATCCAGGCGCCGGTGCCGATCGAGGAGTTGTTCGAGCGGGCGCCGATCAAGGTGCTGATGAAGGCGATGAGGGCGGCGAAGCCGACCCCGATCCAGAAGATAGAAGGCATCAAGTCGCCAGCCTACCGGACCGATAAGGGGGAGGAATTCCCGAAAGGCCCCGGAACTTCCCGACCAATGAATGCCGCCCCCGCCAAGAACTCGAAACTGATCCTTGCCGCGATGATCTTCGCCGTGTCGATGACCTTCATCGACCAGACCATCGTCGCGATCTCGCTGCCGACCATCCAGGGGGACGTCCACCTGTCGACGACCGGCTCCCAGTGGATCATCAACGGCTACCTGCTCTCGCTCTCGGCGCTCTTCGCCTTCGGCGGACGCCTCGCCGACATCGCCGGGCACCGCCGCATGGTGGTCCTCGGCATCATCATCTTCGCCGTCTGCTCCGCCCTCTGCGGCGCCACGCCGACCGGCTCCGTCGCCGAGACCTGGCTGATCGTCTTCCGCATCCTCCAGGGCGCCGGCGCGGCGATCATGTTCCCGGCGGCGCTGGCGATCGTCCTCGAGTCCTTCCCGGTCGCCGAACGTGGCCGCGCGATGGCGATCTTCTTCGGCATCGCGGGCGGCCTCACCTCGATCGGCCCGATCGCGGGCGGCTACCTCACCGAGTGGACCTGGCGCTCGATCTTCTGGATCAACGTCCCGGTCGCGATCATCGCGCTCTTCCTCACCTGGAAAGCGAAGCCCGGTGACGAGCGCCATCCGGGCAAGATCGACTACAAGGGCACCGTCCTCGTCTGCGGCGGCATGGGCCTCCTGGTCCTGGGGCTCCAGCAGTCGGCGATCTGGGGCTGGGACGACGCCAAGACGTGGGTCTCGATCGTGCTCGGCCTCGGGGTCCTCGCCTGGTTCGTCAGGGATCAGCTCGGCTCGCAGAACCCGCTCCTGCGCCTGCGGATCTTCGAGAACCGCGCCTTCGCGGTCGACAACGCCGTCCTCTTCTTCCTGATGATCGCCTTCGTACCGCTGTTCTTCTTCGCCAGCGAGTACGCCCAGATCTCGCTCGGCGAATCGGCCTCCGAAACGGGCCTCTACCTGCTGATCTTCTTCGCCGGCTTCGCCACCGCGACCCAGTGGGGCGGCAAAATGCTCGACCGCATCGGGGCGCGGCGCCCGGTCGTCCTGGGATGTCTGATCGGCGCGATCGGCTTCTACCTCTGGGGCAAGTCGATGACCCACCTGAGCGTCAGCGAACAGTGGTACTACATCGTCCTCGCCGGGCTCGGGGTCGGGCTGGTCCTCTCCCCCGCCAACACCGACGCGCTGAACCGCGTGCCGCGCAGCCGTTATGGCGAGGCGACCGGGATCACCCAGACGGTCCGCAACTTCGGCTCCAGCGTCGGCCTGGCGATCCTCGGCTCGCTGCTGATCACCTGGAACAAGTCGAACCTGGAGAGCGCCGCGACCGCGAAGGGCATCTCCAAGGACAAAGCCGACGCGGCCGCCGAATGCGTGTCCCAGGGCGAAGCCGCCTGCCAGGCCGTCGGGCGCGCGCTCGGGCCGAAAGCGGGCGAGGTCTTCAACGCCGTGCCGATGGCCTTCGCCGAAGCGACGCGGGACGTCTTCTACGGGATGGCGATCGCGCTCGCGATCGCTTTCGTGATCGCGCTGAAATTCATGCCGAACGGCAAGGTCGAAGAAGGCGACGTCCCCGAGGACGAGCCGGTCGCCAACCCGGCCTGACGTTGGTACGTTGGGCCGCGTGAAGCGGCCGCGTCGCCTGCTCGTCCTCCTCTCGGCGCTGCTGGTGCTCGCGCCGGCGCCGGCCGCGGCGCGTGCCGCGGCGCCCGAACCGGAGTCCGCGGCCGAAGAACTGGCGGAGAAGTACGTCCCGATCGCTGAGCTCCGCAAGGAGGAACACCCGCCGTGTGAAACCTCCGCCGAGCAGTACCAGCCGACCTCGGTCGACACGGTGCTCGGCAACCCCTCGGTGGAGCTCCAGCATTTCGCCGACGGCAAGCTGCAGACGATCCGCGAGGCGCCGACCGCGAAGGACATCGCCGGGCTGCGCGGCGACTGGTACCTGAACCTCGAAGGGCGCGCGCTCGGCAACACCTGCGTCTATTCCAAGGCGTTCAAGGGGCTGCTCGAAGAAGGCAAGGCGCCCGCCGTCACCTACGCCCATATCGCCCGCGAAAAGGGCCACTCCGGGTTTGCCCTGCAGTACTGGTTCTTCTGGTACTTCAACCAGTTCAACGACCTGCACGAGGGTGACTGGGAGGGCATGCAGATCACCTTCGAGGCGGAAACGCCGGCGGCGGCGCTGCACGAAGAACCGTCGGAAATCATCCTCTTCCAGCACGCCGGCGGCGAGCGCGCCTCATGGGAAGACGGCAAGGTGCAGAAGGAAGGGACGCACCCGGTCGTCTACCCGGCGGCCGGCTCCCACGCCACCTTCTACGACTCGGCGGTGTTCGTCGAGAACGGCCAGCACGGCTCCGGGCTCGGCTGCGACAACACCACCGAACCGCTACGCGAACTGAAGCTGGCGCCGGTGCTGATGCCGAACGGGGTGACCGCGACCGGGCCGTTCGCCTGGACCTCCTACTACGGCCGCTGGGGCGAACGCGAAAAGGGCTACAACAACGGCCCCACCGGTCCCCAGACCAAGCACCAGTGGCACGAACCGTTCGCCTGGATGGCGGCGCAGCGGACCACCAGCCCGCGCCTGCCCGGCGGCACGATCGCCGGGCCGCAGGTGACGAAGGCGTTCTGCGGCGTCGTCGCCACCGCCTCGGAAGTGATCAACCTCGACGCCGAATCGCCGTTCGCCGCGGCGGTGACGGTGATCGGCCTGGTGCTCTTGATCATGCTCTTCGTCTTCGTCACCCGCTGGCGGCCGGTGGACATCGACACGCTCCGGCGGCGGCGGGCGCTGGGGCAGATCCTGCGCGCGGCGCGCCAGTTCTACGGTCGCCACTGGCGGGTGCTCTTACCCGTGGCGCTGGCGGCGCTGGTGTTGATCGGGGCGACCAACGCGCTCGCCACGCTGATCTCGAACACCCGCCACCCGGGCGGCTCGGGCATCAACCTCGCCTGGGCCGACCTGCTCGAACAGTTCGTGCGCCCGGTCGCCCAGGCGCTGGTCGCGGCGATCGCGATCGTCGTCGCCCGCGAAGCGGTGAGCGACCGCGAGGTGACCTTCCTCGGCGCCCTGCGTGGCGTGCGCCAGCGCTTCTGGCGGGTGGTCGGCGCGCAGCTCCTGGCGACGCTCGGAGTGTTGGTGCTGGCGATCACCGTGGTCGGCCTCCCCTTCGCGCTCCGCTATCTGGTCGGCTGGTCCTTCGTCCAGCAGGAAGTGCTGTTCACCGACAAGGGCTTCCGCGAGTCCTTCCGCGGCAGCGTGCGACTGGTGCGGGGACGCTGGTTCCGCACCGCCCGGGTGATCCTCGTCTTCTACGTGATCGGGATCGCCGCCGGGCCGATCCTCTCCTTCGCGCTGATCTTCACGGCGCTGCCGCTGATCTGGATCAACGTGATCGGCTCGCTGGTCTTCGCCCTGCTGATCCCCTTCACCGCGCTCGGCGGAACCTTCCTCTTCTTCGACCTCAGCGTGCGCGAGGAAGAGGAGGGCGTGACCCCGGCGCGCTCGTGGAAGTTGTGGCGCCCGCGGGAGTTCGGTCGGGTAGGTTCCCAGCGTGAAGATTCTCGCCTTCTCAGACCTGCACCGTGACCTGACCCAGGCCGCCGCCCTGGTCGAGATGTCGGCCGACGCCGACCTCGTGATCGGGGCGGGCGACTTCGGCTCCGTGCACGAGGGGTTGGAGGAGACGATCACCGCGCTGGCGCCGATCGAGAAGCCGACGCTCCTCGTCCCGGGCAACAACGAGACCGTCGACGCGCTGCGCGCCGCGGCGGCCGACTGGGACGCGGCGACGGTGCTCCACGGCGAGGGGACGACGATCGACGGGATCGAGTTCTTCGGCCTCGGCGCCGGCATCCCGACCACGCCCTGGGAGTGGAGCTTCGACCTCTCTGAGGACGAGGCGAGCGAGATGATCGCCGCGGCGCCGGAGGGCGGCGTGCTGGTCCTCCACTCTCCCCCCTACGGGCACTGCGACGGCGGCGACCCGGACACCCACTTCGGCAGCAAGGCGCTGCTGGCGGCGGTCGAGGAGAAGCGGCCGCGGCTGGTCGTCTTCGGCCACATCCACGAGGCCTGGGGCTGTGAGAGCACCGTCGGCGAGACGCCGCTCCGCAACCTCGGCCCGAGCGGGACCTGGATCGAGATCTGATGAAGTCCGATGCACCGGCCCGCGCGGGCCTGGTGCTGGCGACGCTGATCGGCGTCGCGGGGGTCGCCAACCTGAACCTGGCGGTGGCGAACGTCGCCCTGCCGGACATCGGCGCCCACTTCGACGCCGGGCAGACGATGGTCGACCTGATCGCGGTCGGCTACTCGCTCGGCCTGGCCGCCTCGGTCCTCTACCTCGGCGCGATCGGCGACCGCTACGGCCGCAAGACCCTGCTGGTGCTGGGGATGGCGCTGACCATCCCGGCCTCGATCCTCGCCGCGATCGCGCCGAGCGCCGAGGTGCTCTTCCTCGCCCGCGTCTTCGGCGGCGTCGCGGCCGGCATGGCCTACCCGACCACGCTGGCACTGATCACGGCGCTCTGGTCGGGGGCGGAGCGGACCAAGTCGATCGCGCTCTGGAGCGCGCTCGGCGGCGGCATGTCGGCGCTCGGGCCGCTGCTCGCCGGGGGCTTGCTCGAAGGCTTCGACTGGTGGTCGGTCTTCATCGTCAGCGCCCCGCTCGCGGCGATCGCCCTCTTCTTCGCCTGGCGCTACGTCCCCGCCCACGTCAACGAGACGACCGAGCCGGTCGACCACCTCGGCGGCATCCTCTCGATCGCGATGGTCGGCTCGCTGGTGCTGGCGATCAACCTGGCGCCGGAACCGGGCAAGGGGACCACGGCGGCGATCCTCGGCATCGTCGCGGTCGCCGGCGTCGGCGCCTTCATCCTGCGCCAGCGCCGGGCCAAGAACCCGCTGTATGACCTCCACATCGCCGGGCGGCCGACCTTCTGGGTGGCGGCGCTCGCCGGGATCATCGTCTTCGGCTCGCTGATGGGGGCGATGTTCATCGGCCAGCAGTTCGTCCAGAACGTGCTCGGCTACTCGACCCTCCAGGCCGGCCTGGCGATCCTCCCGGGGGCGATCGGGATGATCCTCGTGGCGCCGCAGTCGGCGAAGCTGGTCGAGTCGCGCGGCTCGCGCTTCACCCTGCTGGTCGGCGACACCTTCTGCCTGCTCGCCTTCCTGGTGATGCTCCTCCTCTGGGACGAGGGCGCCTCCTACCTCCCCGTGGGGCTCGGCTTCCTGCTGATGGGGATCGGCGTCGGCTTCGCCGGCACGCCCGCCTCGCGCTCGCTGACCGGCTCGGTGCCGGTGAAGAAGGCCGGGATGGCCTCCGGCACCGCCGACCTCCAGCGCGACCTCGGCGGCGCGATCCTGCAGTCGGTCTTCGGCGCCCTCCTCACCGCCGGCTACGCCAAGTCGTTCGCTTCCCAGATCGCCGCCTCCCCCCACGCGGCGAGCGTCAGCGAAAAGGTCCAGAACGAACTCACCAAGTCCTTCTCCAGCGCCGCCAACACCGCCCAGCAATACCCCGAATACGCCACGGCGATCGCCGGCGCCGCCCGCACCTCCTTCCTCGACGGCGGCGACTGGACCTACGCCGCGGGAATGATCGCCGTCGCCGTCGGCATCGGCGTCGTCTTCTTCCTCTTCCCGAAGCACGACACCGAACTGGCGCTCCTCGAGCGCTACCACGCCGAGGACGCCTAGCGCTAGTCTCGCCCTGTGGAGGCGAACTCGTCCGGCGTCGCGTTTGGGACTGGTGCGGGTCGCTGGCTGCTCGCGGTGACGATCGCCGGGTCGGGGATGGCGTTCCTCGACTCGACCGTGGTGAACGTGGCGCTGCCGAAGATCGGCGAGGACCTGAACGCCTCGACCAGCGCGCTGCAGTGGATCCTGAACGGCTACCTGCTGACGCTCGCCTCGCTGATCCTGCTCGGCGGCAGCCTCGGGGACCGGCTCGGGCGGCGGCGGGTCTTCCAGGCCGGGGTGATCCTCTTCACCCTCGCCTCGCTGCTCTGCGCGGTGGCGCCGAACGTCGAGTTGCTGATCTTCGCCCGCCTGGTCCAGGGGATCGGCGGCGCGCTGCTGACGCCCGGGAGCCTGGCGATCATCGAGGCCAGCTTCCGCCCCGCCGACCGGGCGCGGGCGATCGGGGCCTGGTCGGGGCTGGGCGGCGTCGCCGGGGCGATCGGGCCGCTCGTCGGTGGCTGGCTGATCGGCGCGATCTCCTGGCGCGCGATCTTCCTGATCAACCTGCCGCTCGGCGTCTTCGTCCTCTGGGCGTCGGCGCGCTACGTGCCCGAGTCCCACGATCCGAACGCGACCGGCAAGCTCGACCTCTCCGGCGCGGTGCTCGCCGCGGTCGGGCTCGGCGGCACTACCTACGCGCTGATCGAGGCGCCGGAAGGCTGGTCGGCGGCGATCGTCGCCACCGCGGTGATCGGCGTCGCGGCGCTGGTCGGCTTCTTCTGGCAGGAGGCGCACAGCCCCAACCCGATGTTGCCGCTCCGGGTCTTCCGCTCCCGCCAGTTCAGCGCCGCGAACGCGGTCACCTTCGTCGTCTACGCGGCGCTCGGCGTCGTCTTCTTCCTGCTCGTCAGCTTCCTGCAGATCTCGATGGGCTACACGCCGATCGAGGCGGGATCGGCCTCGCTGCCGGTGACCGCGCTGATGCTGGTCGGCTCCGCCCGCGCCGGTGCGCTGGCGCAGCGGATCGGCCCGCGGGTGCCGCTGTCGCTCGGCCCGCTGATCATCGCCGCGGGGATGCTCCTGATGCTGCGGATCAACCCCGGCGACAGCTACATCACGACGGTCCTGCCGGCGGTGATCGTCTTCGGCCTCGGCCTCACCCTGGTCGTCGCCCCGGTCACCGCGACGGTGATGGCGGCGGTCGATTCGTCCAACTCGGGGATCGCCTCGGGCGTCAACAACGCGGTCGCGCGAGTGGCGGGACTGCTCGCGGTCGCGGTGATCCCGTCGATCGCCGGGCTGACCGGAGACAAGTTCTACGAACCGAAGGCGATGACCCACGGCTTCCACGTCGGCATGGTGGTCTGCGCGGTGCTGGCGCTGGCCGGCGCGGCGATCGCCTGGACGACGATCTCCGCCGACGTCCTCCACGACGAGGAAGGCGAACCGGAAGAGTGCGACTTCACCTGCGGTGTCGGCGCCCCTGCGCTCCGCCCACCCCGAGAGCCCGCCCCGGCCCCGGAACTCAGCGGCGGCGGGTAGCCGCCGCTCGGGACGCCGCCCGGCCGGATATCTGGCGGGTTCGGGGCGAGGGAAGCTGGCGCCCGGGGTAAGGGACGCAACGCGTTTCGGCGAGAGGGCCTGTGACCGTGCCCGAGACGGCCGGGTATGAAACGAGTGCAGAATCTGCGATGCCGTTGAGACAGAAGCGCGGGAGACTGCACGAACTCCACACTTCCGGGCGTGTTCCTCATTGGTCAAGGATCTCCGTGTCAGATTGACGTCCCTATAGGGCCCAAACCCGACGCGCACATTCCGTGACACCCCTGATCGGGTCCCAGGCGTCACGGAAGTCCGACTTCTTGCCGTCCCTGTGACACCTCTTCCCCGAACCCCTCACGTCCTGGGCGTCTCATCGCGGTCACAGCCAGCCAGGACCGCGATGAGACGCCCAGGACTCCCATAGGACTGCCGGGGCGGCTGGAAGCGGGTCAGATGGTGAGGCCGCCGTCGACGGGGACGGTGGCGCCGGTGATGCCGCTGCCGCCGGGGCCGCAGAGGAAGGCGATGGTCGCGGCGACCTCCTCGGGGCGCAGCAGGCGCTCAAGGGGCTGGCGGGGGGCGAAGTCGCGCGGGGACGGGAGGTCGAAGAGGCGGGCGGACTCGGCGAGGAGCGGGGTGTCGGTCGAGCCGGGCGCGACGGCGTTGGCGGTGACGCCGGAGCCGTGCAGGTCGGCGGCGAGGGCGCGGATGAAGCCGACGACGCCGGCCTTGGCGGCGCTGTAGGCGGCGAGGCCCTGCATGCCGCGAGTCGCGCCCGAGGAGGTGACGGCGACGAAGCGGCCCGACCGCGGGCGCGGGCGTCCCAGGAGCGTCGGGGCGACGAGGCGGGCTGCCAGCATCACCGCTTCCAGGTTCACCTCGAGCAGCGCCCGTTGCTCGTCCTCGGGCAGTTCCCAGGACGGGACGCCGCCGGCGATGACGCCCGCGTTGGCGACGAAGGCGTCGAGGTCCCCCCAGGCTTCGGCGCCCTCGACCACCGCCGCGAGCGCGTCGCGGTCGCTCGCGTCGGCGACCACGGCGCGGGCCACATCGTCGCGGCCGACCAGCTTGCCGGCGGCGGCGACGGCTTCGTCGAGGTCGCGCTCGCTCGCCATCGCGTAGGGAAGGCGCCGGTCCGGCGAGCAGCGGTCGACCGCGACCACGCTCCACCCGTCGACCGCGAGCGCGGCGACCGTCGCGGCCCCGATCCCCCGCCCGGCCCCGGTGACGATCGCCACCCGCCGGTTCAAAGCGTTCCCAGCCGGTTGACGGGCCGAAAACCGCTGATATATAGCGGTTTTCGGCCCGTCAACATCAGGGTTGGGTGACGCTGAAGCGGGGGGCGGGGGCGGGTTGGGGCATGCCGCCGACCTCGACGAAGACGCCGCGGTCGCGGTTGTGGCCGTCCTCGCGGGCCTCGCGCATCGAGAGGACCGGGGCGACGCAGCAGTCGGAGTCGGCGAAGAGCTCGTGCCACTGGTCGCGGGAGCGCTCGGCGAACTTGGCGGTGAAGCGCTCGCGGATCGCGGGCCAGGTCGCCGGGTCGAGGTGGTTGGCGATCTCCTCGTCCCCCGCCATCCCCAGCGCCTCCAGCAGCGCCGCGTAGAACTGCGGCTCGAGCGCGCCGACCGCGACCCACTCGCCGTCGGCGCACCGGTAGGTGTCGTAGAAGGGCGCGCCGCCGTCCAGCAGGTTGACGCCGCGCTCGTCGCGCCAGGCGCCCAGCTCGAGGAAGCCGTGCAGCATGCCCGAGAGGTGCACGGCGCCGTCGGTGATCGCCGCGTCGACGACCTGCCCGACGCCGCCCGCGCGCGCGTGCAGCAGCGCGCTCACCACGCCGATCACGAGGTAGGTGCCGCCGGCGCCGAAGTCCCCGAGGAGGTTGACCGGGGGCACCGGTTTACGGTCTTTCTCGCCGACGGTGTGGAGCGCGCCGGAGATCGCCAGGTAGGTGATGTCGTGCCCGGCGATGTGGGCGTAGCGGCCCGACTGTCCCCAGCCGGTCATCCGACCGTAGATCAGCGCCGGATTGCGTGCGAGGCACTCCTCGGGACCGAGCCCGAGGCGCTCCATCACGCCGGGTCGGAAGCCCTCGACCAGGACCTCTGACCCGGCGACGAGCCCGAGCACCTCCTCCACGCCCGCGGCCGATTTGAGGTCGACCTGCCGCGGGTCCCTCCCTCGGTCGAGCACCGGCGAGGCACCCCAGGCGAGCCCGGAACCCCGCGGCCGTTCGATCCGGACCACCTCGGCGCCGAGGTCGGCGAGCATCATCCCGGCGAAGGAGATCGGGCCGATCCCGGCCATCTCCACCACCTTCACCCCCTGCAAAGGTCCCATTCGACCCAGCAGCCTAACCGGGGGCCGGCTCAGACCTCCGGCACCACCGGCTCGTTGATCGCCACGCCGGGCGTCCCGAAGATCCGCGAGAGGACGATGCTCAACTCGTACAGAGCGACCAGCGGCGCCATCTCCAGCAGCATCGAGACCGGGTCGACGCCGGGCAGCGCCGCCGCGATCACCGCACAGCCGAGGTAGGCATAGCGGCGGTTCTTGGTCAGCTGCTTGACGGTGACGATGCCGAGGCGGGTCGCGGCCAGGATCCCTACCGGGATCTGGAAGACGATTCCGCAGGCGAGCAGGGTCTGGGCGAAGAAGCCGTAGTAGTTCTTGGCCTGGACCTGGACGTTGAACTGGGAGTCGTTGAAGTTGAGCAGGAACTTGCTCGCCGCGGGCAGCACGACGAAGAAGCCGAAGGCGATCCCGGCGATGAAGAGCAGCGGAATCATCATCAGGAGCGGGGTGATCGTGCGCCGCTGCTGCTTGCTGAACGCCGGCAGCAGATAGGCGTACGCCTCATAGAGGAGGATCGGCATCGCCAGGATGATCGCCGCGTACGCCGAGACGGTAAGGGTGGTGGTGAACGGCTCGGTGATCCCGAAGGTGATCAGCTTGGTGTGACCCGCGGGCAGTGGCCTGGCGGCGAGTTCCAGCAGCAGGTGGTTCTGCCAGAAGCAGAGCGCCAGGGCGACGCCGAAGACGGAGAGGGAGACGACGATGCGGGCACGCAGCTCGTCGAGGTGATCGACGAGGCTCACCTGATCCTCGTGTGCGATTTGCTTTACGCGCCGCATCGTTTCCTCAGACCTGCGTCTTGTCTTCGACCCGGTGCGTGGTGACGGGCTCGGCGTGGGCGACCGGCGCGGCTGCGACCGGGGTCGGCTCGGCGATCGCGGCGGGCGGGGTCGACGCCTCGTGGTCGCCGCTGATCGAGCCTTTGAACTCGTTGATGCCTTTGCCGAGCGACTTGCCGAGCTCCGGGAGTTTTTTCGGCCCGAAGACGATCAGGGCGACGATCAGCACGAGGATGATCTCCATTGGTCCTACGTTTGGCATGGTGCCTCCGTTGGGTTGGTGAAAAGGGCGGTTGAAGTGCGGTGCTGGTGACCGACCGGCGGAGCCGAACCGAAGTTCGACTCCGCCCGCGGTCGACGAGCGGTTCCCTATTTCAGGAAGCCGGTCGCTTCGACGGCCTTCAGGACTTCGGCCGCGGTGAACGGCGTGTCGAAGGGCCCATCAGGGGTGATGTACTTCTCGGTGCCCTTCAACAGCAGCCCGGCCACCGACGCGTGACGAGCCTCGATCGTGAGGATCGACGCCGCTGCGGCGACGTACGCCGGGTTCGAGATGTTGAGAACCTGGCCCGAGTAGGCGTGCACGCCGGTGTTCTCGAGGGCGTACGCGGTGGGGAGCCATTTCCCCTTGCTCGTGGCGTCACCGAAGTCGACCTTCGGGGCCGACACGGCCTTACTGCCAAGCGCCTTCTTGAGGAAGGCGACGTGGGCGTTCTCGTCGTTCTGGGTCGTCTTCAGGAATGCCGACTGCTGGGCGCCCCTGGCGACTTTGTTCTGTTTCGCCTCGTTGTAGAACGCCGCCTCGAGGTACTCGAGGGTCAGCGCGTAATTGAGGATGCCGATGTCGCCCTTGCCGAAGCTGGCGGGCGGGCGGCCCTTGCCGGCGGCCATCGCGCCGGCCGGGGTGAGAGCGGCCATCAGGGCGCCTGAGCCCATCACCGCGCCGCCGGCGAGGCCGGCCTTCTTCAGGAAGCTGAGACGGGTGTCACCCGAGTCCAGCCCCTCGATCGCCTCGTGATGCATTTCGGCGATGTCACCGTTGACATCGATCTGGTCAAGCTGCGTTTTGGGGTCCATATTTCTCCTTTGAGAAAGTGCTGTTGTCCAACCTGATTGCGCAGGACGGGCGCCCACGGATCACTTTCGGGCATCGTCGCTTGCTCCCGCGGGCCAATCGAACCGGAGCTTTTGTAGGCCATTTCGGATCCGGCCCTTGACCGTCCCGGTCGGGAGCCCGAGCCTCACCGCGATCTCGGTGTGGCTGAGGCCTCCGTAAAACGAGAGCACGATCGCCTCCGCCTGAGGGTCCGGCAGACGCCGAAGAGACGCGAACAAACGGGCATGTTCAGCGTCGGCGATCACTCGATCGAGGGGCGAGACGGCGGGGTCGACTTCCTCGTCGCCCCGACCCGCATCGGGGCCCTGCAGAGGAGGCCTGCTGCCCGCAACCCGGAAGGAATCGATCGCCCGATTGCGGATGATCCCCATCGACCAGACCTCGAAGCTGCCGCTCTGTGGTCGATAGTCGGCCCGACTACGCCAGATCGAGAGGAACCCGTCCTGCGCGGCGTCTTCCGCCCTTCCCCAGTCCCGGCAGATCGTGGCGGCGACCCGGAGAGCGTGTTCGGAGTGGCGCCCGTAGAGCTCGGCGAAGGCCGCCAGATCCTCCCTCTGGACCCGGAGCATCAGTGCCTCGTCGGTAACTCCCGCCGTGTCGAGCAGCGGCCTCACTTTGCTGGTCTCGGGAGAGCGCGCATGGTGGAGTCCTCGCTCACAACAACGGACCGCGCGCCGGAATGGATGCTTTCGCCACCGCCGTGGACGGGATCGGAGATCCGATCTGAACTGAACGTCGGCGCGCCTCGTTGGTGGTGGGTATGAACGCGACCTACCAACGATTCCTTCACCTCGAGAACCGGATCCACCACCAGCTGGTAGCCCACTGCGTATCCGCCTTACGGATCGCCGTCGGCCTGATCTTCCTCGGCTTCGGCGTGCTCAAGTTCTTCCCCGGGGTCAGCCCGGCGGAAGACATCACCAAGGCGACCACCCACATCCTCTTCCTCGGTCTGGTGCCGGGGGGCGTCGCCATGGTGATGATCGCGACCCTCGAGTGTGTGATCGGGATCTGCCTGCTCGCCAATCGCGGGATGCGACTCGCCGTCTGGCTGCTGGCGATCGAGTTCGTCGGCATCCTCTCGCCGCTCGTCCTCCTGCCCGCCCGACTGTTCGCCGGCCCCGATCACGCGCCGACGCTCGAAGGCCAGTACGTGCTGAAGGACATCATCCTGGTGGCGGCGGCCCTGGTCATCGCCGCGGGCAGCTTTCGCGGTGGCCGGATGATCCGGACCGATCTGCCGCCCGGGACCGTGGGCGACACCGACCCCGACGCCGAGATCGGCGCCGAGCAGAAAGCGCGGATCGTGCTCGACAGCGTCAGCGACGCGGGTCTGGTCGCGGCGACCTGCGAGCGCAATCACATCTCCGAGGCCGACTTCTACAGCTGGCGCGAAACCTCACTGGCCGCCACTACTGCCGCGCTGCGGGACGAGAGCTGAGACCGGGATCTCCCCGGCCGGCGCCGCTCAGTCGAACTTGCCGGCCCTCAGGTCGTCGCGGAGCTCGGAGCGGCGGATCTTGCCGCTGATCGTCTTCGGCAGCTCCTCCACGAAGTGGATCTCGCGGGGGTACTTGTAGGGGGCGGTGAGGTTCTTGGCAAAGTCCTGGAGCTCCTTCGCCAGCTCGTCTGATCCCTCGCGGCCGGCGGCGAGGATGACGAAGGCGCAGACGATCTGGGTGCGCTCCGGATCGTCCTTGCCGACCACGGCCGCCTCCATCACGGCCTCGTGCTCGACCAGGGCCGACTCGACCTCGAAGGGGCCGATCCGGTAGGCCGAGGAGGTGATCACGTCGTCGTCGCGGCCCTCGAACCAGAGGTAGCCGTCGCCGTCGCGCCAGGCTTTGTCGCCGGAGTAGTAGAGGCCGTTGCGGAACGACTTGGCGTTGGCGTCGTCGTCGCCGATGTATTCGTCGAAGAGGCCGACGGGGCGCTCGCCGTCGAGGCGGATCGCGATGTTGCCGACGGTGTCGTCGTCGCAGCGGGCGCCCTCGTCGTCGAAGACGTCGACGTCCCAGCCCGGCACCGGCTTGCCCATCGAGCCCGGCCGCACCGGCAGGCAGCGGTAGTTGGCGACCATCGCGACCGTCTCGGACTGGCCGTAGCCGTCGTAGACGGTGAGGCCGCCGGTGCCGTCGGCCCAGGCGCGGATCACCTCGGGGTTCAGCGGCTCCCCGGCGCTGGTGCAGTGGCGCAGGCTCGAGAGGTCGTGCTTGCCGAAGTCCCCCTGGACGAGCAGGCGGTAGAGGGTCGGCGGCGCGCAGAACGAGGTGATGTCGGCGCTCGCGACGATCCCGAGGACCGCGTCGGCGGTCGGTTTGCCGAGCGCCACCTGGACCACGGTCGCGCGCTCGTGCCACTGGCCGAAGAGGCCACCCCAGGCCGCCTTAGCCCAGCCGGTGTCAGACACCGTCCAGTGCCGGTCGCCCGGCCGCAGGTCGTGCCAGAAGCGCGCCGTGGTGACGTGGCCGAGCCCGTAGGTGCACGGCTGCTGGACCATCTTCGGATAGCTGACGGTGCCGCTGGTGAAGAAGATGACCATCGGGTCGGTGGCCTTGGTCGGCTCGGTCGGCGTCTCGCCGTCCCCGGCGGCGTCGAGCATCGCGTCGAGGTCCTCCCAGCCGTCCCCTCCTCCACCCCAGGCGATCTTCAGCCGCAGGCCCTCGAGCGGCTCGGCGACCGCGTCGAGGCGCTCGGCGCCGCTGGCGTCGGTGATCGCCGCGACCGCCCCGGAGGTGCCGATCCGGTAACCGATGTCGCGCGGCGTGAGCATGTTCGGCGCGGGCATCACCACGGCGCCGATCCGGATCGCGCCCAGCATCGCCGTGTACCAGGCGGGGACGCGCGGCAGCATGATGAAGACGCGGTCGCCCTTGCCGATCCCGGCGTCGGCGAGGGCGCGGGCGGCGCGGCGCGATTCCCGCGCGAGGTCGGCGCTGGTCTGTTCGGCGACCACGCCGCCCTCGCCGTCGAGGGAGACGAGCGCGACGTCGTCCGGAGCGTCGGCGGCCCAGCGCTCGACGATGTCGAGCACCGGGTTGAAGACCTCCGGAACCTCCAGCCGAAAGCTCGCGATCTCCGCGTCGTAGTCCTGCATCCGCGGCTCGGCGGAGCGGTCGGGCAGTGCGCTCATCTCAGTCCCTCCTCATTCTAAGAAAGCGCTTCCTAGCGCCCTTTCCAGACAGGTTTCCGCTTTTCGCTGAAGGCGCGCGGCCCCTCCTGCCCGTCCTCGCTCAGGTACACCTTCTCGTAGATCTTGTCGGCGTGGTCGAGGCCCTCCTCCCAGCCGCGGTCGGCCGAGGCGTAGACCATCTCCTTCGCCGCCTTCACCGAGAGCGGCGCGTTGTCGGCGATCGCCCGGGCCATCGCCGCGGCCTCCTCGCGCAGGTTCTCGAGCGGGACGACCTTGTTGACGAAGCCGATCTCATAGGCGCGCTCGGCGCTGATCGGCGCCCCGGTGAGCAGGATCTCCAGCGCCAGCCGCGGGCCGATGATCCAGGGCAGCGGCGACGCCCACGGCGCCCCGCGCCCGACTTTCACCTCGGTGACGCCGAACTTGGCGTTGTCGGAGGCGATGCAGAGATCGACCTGCTGGGCGAGCAGGAAGCCACCGGCGAAGGCGTAGCCGTTGACCGCGGCGATCACCGGCTTCTCCACCTGGATCGTCCGGTTGAGGTGGACGACGAAATCCTTCGGCGGGACCTTCAGCGCCGTGTCGGTCATCTCCTTGAGGTCGCCGCCGGCGCAGAAGGACTTGTCGCCGGCCCCGGTGATGATCAGGACCGCGGCCGAGTCGTCCGCGTTGAACTTCTCGATCCCCGTCTTCAGGCCGTCGCGGACCGCTTTGTTCAGGGCGTTGCGGGCCTCGGGCCGGTTGATCGTCAGCCAGGCGACGCGATCGTCGACCTCGTAGAGGACCTCCGGCGGCATCTCAGTCATCTCGTCGTTCTTCCTTTCGTCTCGTTCAGATCCGGAGCACGCCGCCGGGCGTCCGTTCGACCGGCGCGCCGGCGACGACCGAGAGGGCCATGCCGAGGGTGTTGCGGGTGTCGGTCGGATCGATCAGCCCGTCGTTGCGCATCTCGGAGGTGAGGTGGTAGGCGCCCGAGGTCTGCTCGAAGTACTCGCCGACCTCGGCGGCGATCCGTTCGACCTCCGCCGGATCGGGTTCGTGCCCGCGCCGTTTCATGCTGGCGATGCGCACTTCCGACAGCGTTTTCACCGCCTGCTCGGCACCCATCACCGAGGACTTCGAGTTCGGCCAGGCAAAGAGGAAGCGCGGCCCCCAGGAGGGCCCGCACATCGCGTAGTTGGCGGCCGCCTGCGAGGCATGGATCAGAACCGAGAGCTTCGGCACGGTCACGTTCGACTGGACCATCAGCATCTTCGCCCCGTCCTTGGTGATGCCGTTGCGCTCGTACTCCTTGCCGACCATGAAGCCGGTGACGTTGTGGAGGAAGATCAGCGGCACCCCGTCGCGGTCGCAGATCTGCATGAACTGGGACGCCTTGTTGGCGGCCTCGCTGTAGATCACGCCGTTGTTGGCGAGGATGCCGACCTTGAAGCCGTGGATGTAGGCCCAGCCGGTCACCATCGTGTCGCCGTAGTCGGGCTTGAACTCGTGGAAGAGGCTGCCGTCGACGATCCGGGCGATCACCTCGCGCACCTCGAACTGCTTTTTGATCGAGTCGGGGATGATCCCGTAGAGCTCGTCGGGGTCGTAGTAGGGGTCTTCGGGCGCGCGCCGGTCCATCCAGCTCTTGTCCGGCTGGCGCCAGAGGCCGACGATCTCGCGGGCGAGGGCGATGCCCTCCTCCTCGGTGTCGACGGCGTAGTCGCCGGTGCCCGAGACGCTCGTCTGCATGTCGGCGCCCCCGAGTTCGTCGGCGGTCACTTCTTCGCCGGTCGCGGCTTTCACCAGCGGCGGGCCGGCGAGGAAGACGCAGCCGGTGCCGCGGACCATGATCGACTCGTCGCAGAGCGTCGGCAGGTAGGCCCCGCCCGCCGTGCAGAGGCCGAGCACGACGGCCAGCTGCGGGATCCCGGCGCCGCTCAGCAGGCACTGGTTGTGGAAGATGTTCCCGGCCAGCGCGTAGATTTCGTCCTGCAGCGGCAGGTAGGCGCCGCCGCAGTCCATCAGGTGGATGACCGGCAGCCGGTTCTCCATCGCGATGTCGAGCGCGCGGACCATCTTCTTCACCGACAGCGGATACCAGGAGCCGCCTTTCAGCGAGCTGTCGCCGGCGTTGATGAGGACCTCGCGGCCGTTGACGACGCCGATCCCGGTGACGACCAGGCCCTGCGGCGCCTCGCCGTCGTAGGCCTCGCCGGCGGCCAGCGCCGAGAGCTCGAGGAAGGGCGAGCCGGGGTCGAGCAGCAGGTTCAGGCGCTCGCGCACCGGGAGCTTTTCCTGCTCGGCGAGCCGGTCCCAGGCCCGCTGGGGACGGTCGTAGCGCGCCGTGTGGAGGCGCTCTGAGAGCTCCTCGGCGAGGCCGAGGTTGTGCTCGCGGTTCGATCGGTAGGTCGGCGAGCTGGTGTCCAGGGTCGAGATGATGCGCCGCACTTCTAGTCCTCCTCTTTCACGGTCTCGTCCTCGGGCTCGAGGGCGATCAGGGCGTCGCCGCGGTCGAACGTCTCGCCGACCTCGCGGTGGATCCGTTCGACCCGACCGTCGCGCGACGCGGTCATCTCGCTCTGCATCTTCATGCTCTCGATCGTGACCAGGGTCTGGCCCGCGTGGACCTCGTCGCCCTCGGCGACGGCGATCGAGACGACGGTGCCCGGCATCGGCGCGGTCACCGAGTCCTCGCCGACCGAGGCTTGCAGGGAGCGCTCGACCGGATCGAAGACCTCGAGGCTCCAGGCGCGCCCGAAGGCATGGACATAGACCGTGTCGTGGTCGACCGCCAGCCACACCTTCTCGACCCGGTCGCCGAGCGCCATCTCGTAGGCGCGCCCGACCCGATGGAGGTCGGCCTCATAGGCGCGGCCGCCGATCCAGATCGTCGCGTCGGTGCCGCGGCGGGAGACGGCGACCTCGGTCGCCTCGCCACCCCCGGTCGATATCTCGAGCCTCATCTCAGGGCCTCCACTCCCCCATCGCCGCGAGCGGCGAGGGGATCTCGAAACGTTGGTCGAAGCGCGGGCTGGCGAGCGCCGCGGCGGCCAGGAGCAGCCGCTCCTCATCCGGGGACAGGGCGGCCGCGAGGAGCTCCTCGGCGTGTTCGTCGAGGAAGCTCGTGGTCGTGTCGCCGGCGGCGAAACCCGGGTGGGCGAGCACCCGCTCGAGGTAGTCGGCGTTGGTCTGCAGGCCGAGCAGGACCGTCTCCCGGAGGATCTCCCGGGTGCGCCGGATCGCGTCCTCGCGGTCGGTGCCGGAGCCGATCACCTTGGCGATCATCGGGTCGAAGGAGGCCGAGACCTCCTGGCCCTCGGTCGTCCCGTGGTCGACCCGGATGCCGGGGCCCGCCGGGAAGTGGACCAGCGCCAGGCGGCCGGTCTCCGGGGCGAAGTTCGCCGCCGGGTCCTCGGCGTAGATCCGGCACTCGATCGCGTGCCCGGTGAGCTCGACCGCGGACTGGTCGTAGCCGAGCTCCTCGCCGGCGGCGATCCGCAGCTGCTCGGCGACGATGTCTTTGCCGGTGACCAGCTCGGTCACCGGGTGCTCGACCTGGAGCCGGGTGTTCATCTCGAGGAAGTAGAAGTTCCGCTCCCCGTCGACGACCATCTCGATCGTCCCCGCCGAGACATAACCGACCGCCTTGGCGAGATCGACGGCGCGGGCGCCCATCTCGGCGCGGGTCTCGGCGTCGATGAACGAGGACGGCGCCTCCTCGATCACCTTCTGGTAGCGGCGCTGGATCGAGCACTCGCGCTCGCCCAGGTGGACGACGTTGCCGTGGCCGTCGGCGAGCACCTGCACCTCGATGTGGCGCGGGCGGTCGACGTAGCGCTCGACGAAGACACGGCCGTCGCCGAAGCTGGCGAGCGCCTCGCTCGAGGCGAGGTCGAAGGCCTCGCGGCATTCCTCGGCCGAGCGGGCGATCCGCATGCCCTTGCCGCCGCCACCGGCGCTCGCCTTGAGGAGGACGGGATAGCCGACCGCCTCGGCCGCGGCCAGGGCGGCCTCGGAGTCGGCGACGGCGCCGTCGGAGCCGGGCACCGTCGGCATCCCCGCCTCTTTCGCGATCGCCTTCGATTCGATCTTGTCCCCCATCGCCCGGATCGCGTCCGGGGGCGGGCCGATGAAGGTGATGCCGGCGTCGGCGACGGCCTGGGCGAAGTCCGCGTTCTCGGAGAGGAAGCCGAAGCCCGGGTGGATCGCGGTCGCGCCGGTGGCCTTGGCCGCGGCGATGATCTCCTCGACGTTCAGGTAGGCGCCGACCGGCGTGTCGCCGTGCAGCTCGACCGCCTCGCCCGCGTCGCGCACGGCGGGGCTTTCGCGGTCGAGCGCGTGGAAGACGGCGACGCTCGGCACCTCGAGCGCCCGCAGCGTGCGGATGATCCGCGCCGCGATCTCGCCGCGGTTGGCGACCAGGACCTTCTCCGGCAATCTCACCGGGGAGCCTCCAGCAGCGCCGCGACCTCGGCATCGACCTCGATCGGCATCGTCAGCAGCATCGCCGCGTAGGACTTCGCCTGCGGGTCGTAACGCAGGGTCGAGGTGCCGCCGGTCCCGCCGAGGACCTCGGTCATGACGATGTTGATCGCGTCGAGGCCGGGCACCGCCCAGCGTTTGATCAGCGCGTCGTCGCGCAGGTCGTGGGCGAAGAAGGCGCCGACCCGCGCGGCCGTCACCCCTTCGGCGATCGCCGCGGCGAACTCCGGCCGGCGGGCGATCAGGCCGATGTTGGCGAGGTTGCCCTTGTCGCCGCTGCGCCCGTAGGCGAGGCGTTTGAGCGGCACCTTGGTGGTGCCGCCGAGGGTCGCCTTCGGCTCGTCGAGGACCGGCGTCCCCGGCTTCGCGTCGGGGTCGCCCGGCGACAGCGTCAGCGGCACGTCCTCGCCGGCGAGCGTCACCCGCGGTTCCAGCATGCCCTTGTCGACGAGCAGGTGGATGACGCGGAAGACCGGGGCGGGCCGCGGGCGGCCGGCGAAGAAGCCGGTCATTCCCTGGGCGACGAGGCTGGTCGGGACGTACTCGCCCGAGAACACCTCGACCCCGGCCCGCTCGGCATGGAGGACGCCGAGCTTCACCACGACCTCGGTGGCCGCGTCGGGCATCGACTTGTCGCCGAGGATGTCGCCGCCGCCGACCACCTCGAGCGAGGTCTCGCGGAAGGGCTCGAGGCCTTTTTCGGCGAGCAGCCGTTCGGAGCGGGCGAAGATCGCCTCGCCGGCGCGACGGGCGCGGCCCGCCGCCTCGTACCCGGCGAACATCGCCGTGGCGAGGGCCCGGTAGCCGTCCTGGTGGGTGGCGGTCACCTTGTAGGTGCCGGTCGGCGCGGTGCCCTTCGCGCCGCTGGCGCGGACGCGGTCGGGGCCGACCTGCTCGAGCTGCACCCCGCGCCAGTCGCAGACCACCTCCGGCATCACGTAGGCACCGGGGTCCCCGATCTCATAGAGGATCTGCTCGCCGACGGTCCCCGGGGTCACCAGGCCACCGGTTTCGGGCGCCTTCGCGATCACGACCGTGCCGTCCGCCTCGACCTCGGCGATCGGGTAGCCCATGTCCTCCCACCCTGGGACGCTGGACCAGTCGGTGAAGGTGCCGCCGGCGCACTGCGGCCCGCACTCGACGATGTGGCCGACGAGGGAGCCCGCGGCGAGCAGATCGTGGTCGTCGTCGGACCAGCCGAACTCGTGCATCAGCGGGCCGAGGACGACGGCCGCGTCGACGCAGCGGCCGGTGACGACGATGTCGGCGCCCGCGGCGAGCGCGGTGGCGATCGGCCGGGCGCCGAGGTAGGCGTTCATGGTCGAGACGTCGGCGGGCAGCGCCTCGCCGGTGAACATGTCCTTGGCGCCGGCGGCGACGAGGTCGTCGACCTTCGGCAGCAGATCGTCGCCTTCGACCGCGGCGACCTTGAGGTCGAGCCCGGCCTCCTTCACCGCCTCCTCGAAGGCGGCGGCCGCGGCTTTCGGGTTGAGCGCGCCGGCGTTGGTGACGACCTTGATCCCGCGCTCGGCGATCTCCGCCAGGTGGGGCTGCAGCGAGGTGATCGCGTCGGGGACGAAGCCCGCCTCGGGGTCCTTGGCGCGGGCGCGGGCGAGGAGGGCCATCGTGATCTCGGCCAGGTAGTCGGCGACGAGGTAGTCGAGGTCCTTCTCGCGCAGCAGCTGCGCGACGGCCGAGCGGGTGTCGCCCCAGAAGGCGGCCCAGCATCCGATCTTCGTCACGTCGTTCTCCTCTTGGTGATGTTGGTCATCTGGGTCATCGGGAAGCCTTGTCCAGGAAGGCGCGCATCGCGCCCAGGGTCTCGTCGGTGCCGAGGGCGATCGCCTGCGCCAAGGCCTCGATCCGCAGCGAGTCCTCGAGCGTCGTCCCCTCGCCGCGGTTGATCAGGTCCTTGGCCATCGTCATCACGGCCGGGATCGGCGTCGCCAGCTTCTCGGCCAGGGCGAGCGCCTCGGCCAGGGCGTCGTCGGCGGTGTCGACGAGGCGGTTGACGATCCCGAGCTCCTTGGCGCGGGCGGCGTCGATCTCCTCGCCGAGCAGCATCAGCTCCTTCGCCGCGTGGGTGCCGACGGTGCGCGGCAGGAGCCAGGCGCTGCCGAGGTCGGGGACCAGGTTGCGGCGCACGAAGACCTGGCAGAAGCGAGCGTCGGCGGCGGCGACGATCAGGTCACAGGCGAGCGCGGTCGAGAAGCCGGCCCCGTAGGCGGGGCCGCTGACCGCGGCGACGATCGGCAGGCGGCTGTTGCGCAGGCCGGTGATCAGGTCGTGGAGCGCGCCCATCACCGCGATCCGCGCCTCCGGCTCACCGCCCGCGACCCGCGCGCCGACATCGGCGAGGTCGCCGCCCGAGGAGAAGGCGCGGCCGGCGCCGGCGAGGACGACGGAGCGCACCTCGGTGTCGGCCTCGAGCTCGTTCAGGGCGGCGACGACGTCGTCGACCAGCTCGACCCCGAGCGCGTTCAGCCGCGCCTCGCGGTCCATCCTCAGGATCGCGACATGGTTGTCGCGGCGTTCGATCGTGGCGTAGGACAAGTTCAACACCTCACATTCGGAAGATCGGCTGGCGGCGCTCGCCGAGCGGCGCGTTGGCGGTCACGGAGAGGGCGAGCCCGAGCACGTCGCGGGTGCTCTCGGGGGCGATCACGCCGTCGTCCCAGAGCCGGGCGCTGGCGTAGTAGGGGTGGCCCTGGGTCTCGTACTGCTCGCGGATCTCGGCTTTGCGGGCCTCGATCTTCTCCGGGTCGGTCTCACGCCCGACCATGGTCAGGACGTTGGCGGCCTGCTCGCCGCCCATCACGCTGATCCGCGCGTTCGGCCACATCCAGAGGAAGCGCGGGAAGTAGGGGCGGCCGCACATCCCGTAGTTGCCGGCGCCGAAGGAGCCGCCGACGATCACGGTCAGTTTCGGCACCCGCGCGGTGGCGACGGCGGCGATCATCTTGGCGCCGTCCTTGGCGATCCCGCCCGCCTCGGCATCGCGGCCGACCATGAAGCCGGTGATGTTCTGGAGGAAGACGAGCGGCACGCCGCGCTGGTCGCACATCTCGATGAAGTGGGCGCCCTTCAGGGCCGAGGAGGAGAAGATCACGCCCTGGTTGGCGAGGATCCCGACCGGGTGGCCGTGGAGGTGGGCGAACCCCGTGACGAGCGTCGTCCCGTAGCCGGCCTTGAACTCGTGGAAGCGGCTGCCGTCGACGATCCGGGCGATGATCTCGCGCGGGTCATAGGGGGTGCGGATGTCGGGTGGGACGGCGCCGGTGAGGCCCGCCGGGTCGACCGCGGGCGCCTCGACCGGGAGCCGCGGCCAAGGGCACGGGCGCCGCTCGGGCAGGGTGGCGACGATCGAGCGGACGATCGCCAGCGCCTCGCGGTCGTCGGCGGCGAGGTGGTCGGCGACGCCGGAGACCTTCGTGTGCAGCTCGCCGCCGCCCAGCTCCTCGGCGCTCACCTCTTCCCCGGTCGCCGCTTTGACCAGCGGCGGGCCGCCGAGGAAGATCGTCCCCTGTTCGGCGACGATGACGCTCTCGTCGCACATCGCCGGGACGTAGGCGCCGCCCGCGGTGCAGGAGCCGAGCACGGCGGCGATCTGCGGGATGCCCTCGGCGGAGAGGTTCGCCTGGTTGTAGAAGCTCTGGCCGAAGCCGCGGACGTCGGGGAAGAGTTCGTCCTGGAGCGGCAGGTAGCCGCCGCCGGAGTCGACCAGGTAGATGCAGGGCAGCCGGTTCTGCAGCGCGATCTCCTGGGCGCGGGTGTGCTTGCGCGCGGTCATCGGGTAGTAGCTGCCGCCTTTGACGGTGGCGTCGTTGCAGACGATCATCACCTCGCGGCCGTGGACCCGGCCGATGCCGGTGATGATCCCGGCGCCCGGCGCCTGGTCCTCGTACATCCCGTGGGCGGCGAGCTGGGAGAGCTCGAGGAAGGGCGAGCCGCGGTCGAGGAGCATTTCCACCCGCTCGCGGGGGAGCAGCTTGCCGCGGCTGACGTGGCGCTCGGCGGCGCGCTCGCCGCCACCCGCGCGGACGCGGGCCCACTGGTCCTGGAGGTCGGCGGTCAGCTCGGCGAAGGCGGCCTCGTTGGAGGCGAAGCTCTCGCTCGCCGGGTCGGCGTGGCTGCGCAGGACGACGCTCACGCGACCGGCTCCAGCTCGACCAGCGATTGGCCCTGCTTGACGCCCTCGCCGGCGGTGACGAGGACGTCGGCGATCGTCGCCTCGGTCGGCGCCGTCAGGGACATCTCCATCTTCATCGACTCGATCACGACCAGCACCTGGCCCTCGGCCACCGTCTCGCCGGGGGAGACGCGGAGCTCCAGGACGGTGCCCGGCATCGGCGCCTCGAGCGAGCCCGCGGCGGAGGCCGAGGTGCCCTCGACGACCGGCTCGACCAGGCGGAAGGCGAAGGCCTCGGGGCCGGATGCGACCCAGGTCTCGCCGTCGGAGGCGGCGGAGTCCCAGGCCCAGGCGGGGCCGGCGGTGAAGGTCTCGCCGTCGGCGATCGTCACCGACTCCCCCTCGACCGAGAGCGACACGGGGTCGCCGCCCCGCGGGGCCACTTCGAGCTTCAGCGGAGCGGGCCCGTTCAGCCGGAAGCCGACCAGGGTGCTCCAAGGATCGTCGTCCGCGGGGGAGCGCATCTCGGCGCTCTGGGACGCGGCGAAGGCGACCATCGCTTCACGCCCCTCGGATTCCGGCGGCAGCGTCGCGGCCTCGCCCCGGTCGATCAGACCCGTGTCCATATCCCCCGCGCGGACGGAGTCGAGCTCGATCAGCCGTCGCAGGAAACCACCATTCGTCGGCAGCCCGAGCAGGCGCAGTTCGCCGAGCGCCAGATCCAGCCGCTCGATCGCCGCTTCGCGATCGGTGCCGTGCGCGATCACCTTCAGTAGCAGCGAGTCGTAGAAGGGGGTGACGCGGCTGCCCTGCTCGACGCCGCTGTCGACGCGGACCCCGGTGCCGCATGGCTCGTGGTAGCGGACCAGCTCGCCGGTGGCCGGGAGGAAGTCGACGGCGGGGTCCTCGGCGCAGACCCGGACCTCGATCGCGTGGCCGTCGAAGGCGACCTCGTCCTGGGTGAAGGCGAGGGGCTCTCCGGCGGCGACGAGCAGCTGCTGCTCGACCAGGTCGAGGCCGGTCACCATCTCGGTCACCGGGTGCTCGACCTGGAGCCGCGCGTTGACCTCGAGGAAGAAGAACTCGCTCGCGTCCTCGGCGGAGACGAGGAACTCGACGGTGCCGGCGCCGACGTAGCCGGCCTCGCGGGCGAGGGAGACGGCGGCGGCGGTGAGCGGCTCGCGGATCTCCGGGATGATCACCGGGGACGGCGTCTCCTCGACCACCTTCTGGTGGCGGCGCTGGAGACTGCACTCGCGCTCGCCGAGGTGGACCACGGTGCCGTGGGAGTCGGCGAGGATCTGGACCTCGACGTGACGGGCGCGCTCGACATAACGCTCGACCAGCAGCGAGTCGTCGCCGAAGCCGGCCAGCGCCTCGCGGCGGGCGGCCGCCAGGCCGTCGGGGAGCGCCGCGGCGTCGCGGACGATCCTCATCCCGCGACCGCCGCCTCCGGCGGCCGCCTTGATCATCAGCGGCAGTCGGGCGGGGTCCTCATCGACAAAGGCGACGATCTCCTGGTCCCCCAGCCCTGGTCTCTGCAGCCCGGGCAGGACCGGCACGCCGAGCCGCTCGGCGAGCGTCTTCGCCGCGACCTTGTCCCCGAGCAGCCGGGTCGCGGCGGGCGGCGGGCCGATGAAGACGAGCCCGGCCTCCTCGCAGGCGGCGGCGAAATCCGCGTCCTCGGAGAGGAACCCGTAGCCGGGGTGGATCGCCTCCGCCCCGGTCCGCGCCGCCGCGGCCAGGACGCGCTCGGCCGACAGGTAGGACTCGGCGGCGGGCGCCGGGCCGAGCGGCACCGCGGTGTCGGCGGCGCGCACGTGGGGCGCCGCGGCGTCGGCCTCCGAGTACACGGCGATCGAGCGGATGCCGAGCCGCTTCAGCGTCCGGATCACCCGGAACGCGATCTCACCCCGGTTTGCGACCAGCACCGAGGCGAACATCAACGGCTCCAAGCAGGGGTAACCATTCTCCGCTTCAAGCTACGGGTCAGGTTTTGGCCTGGTCACTGGCTAAAGCGCCAGTGCGCGGAGGGCCCCGCGTTCCACCTTCCCGGTCGGGTTCTTCGGCAGCTCCGGCAGGGTCAGGATCCGCTTCGGCAGCTTGAACGAGGCGATCGTCGCGCGGCAGGAGTCGATCAGCTCCGCGGCGTCGATCTCGGCGCCGCTCCGGAGGACGACGAAGGCGACGACTTCCTCGCCCCAGTGCTCGTCGGCGACCCCGACCACGGCGGCCTCGACCACGTCCTCACGGTCGAGGATCGCGTTCTCGACCTCGGCCGGGTCGACGCTGAAGCCGCCGGTCTTGATCATCTCCTTGCTGCGGCCGACGTAGTGGAGGTCCCCGGCGGCGTCAAGGCGGCCGAGGTCCCCGGTCCGCAGCCAACGCCCGTCGAGCGCCGCCGCGGTCTCCTCGGGGCGGCGGTGGTACTCGGTCATCAGCGAGGGCCCGGCGAAGGCGATCTCCCCCACCTCGCCGGCGGGCACGGCGGCACCGTCGGGGTCGAGCACGGCGACCTCCGAGACGCCCATCGAGCGGCCGACCGAGGTCGGCGCGGCGGCGAAGTCCTCGCGGCGGGCGCAGGTCAGCTGCGCCTCGGTCAGCCCGTACATGTAGACGAAGACCTCGCCGAAGCGCTCGAGGGCGGCGCGGCGCAGGCGCTCGGGGAAGGCGTAGGCGGTGTAGACGACCTCCAAGGCGGAGAGGTCGCGGGCCTCGTGGCCCGGGACGGCGAGCATCGCGCTCATCATCGTCGGCGCGAGGAAGGTGCGGGTGGCGCGGCGCTCCTCCAGGAGCGCCCAGGCGCGCTCCGGGGCGAAGGCACCGTCGAGGACCACGGTCGCGCCGCCGAGCAGCGCCGGGGTCAGGAAGTGGAGGAAGCCGATGCCGAAGATCGGCAGGTTGAAGAGCTCGACGTCGTCGGTGGTGCGGGGCGAGCCGAGCGCCGAGTTGACCGCGTTCCAGGCATTGGCGCGGTGGCTGCGGACGACGCCCTTCGGCAGCCCGGTGGTGCCCGAGGTGTAGATGATCGTCGCGGGCGAGCGCTCCTCGCCATCCTCGGCGCCGGGGGGCGGGCCGGGCGCGGTCGCGCGCAGGCGCTCGATCGAGTCGCCCTCGCCGCGGACCGGCAGGACGGTCAGGCCGAGGTCGGCGCCGAGCTCGGTCGCGAGCGCCAGGTTGTCCGCGTCGGCGACGATCGCCGCGGCGCCGCAGTCAGACAGCGCGAAGCGCAGCTCGGGGGCGGCGAGGCGGGTGTTCAGCGGCACCGCGATCGACCCGGTCCGGGCGAGGGCCATGTAGAGCTCGATCGTCGCCGACTCGTTCGCGGTCAGCGCGGCGACCGTCTTCCCGGCCAGGCCGATCGCGCGCAGCCCGGCGGCGAGGCCCGCGATGCGGCGCTCGAGCTCGGCGTAGGTGACCTCCCCGTCGCGGTCGGCCACGGCGACGCGATCGCCGTTGCGCAGGCAGGAGCAGTAGAGCGGATAGGAGTAGTTCAGAGGTCGTCCTCCCTTCCGTCCGCAGGCTAGATCAGGGCAGCCGCTCCCAGGTCTGGCGGAAACGACAGCGGCCCCGAGGCGATACTCGGAAGGATGCAGACCGACTGGATCTCCCTCGACCGCCAGGACGCGATCGCCCACCTGCGGCTGCACCGCCCGCCGGTCAACCAGTTCGACTCGGCGCTGCTCGAAGAGATCCTCGCCGCGGTCGGGACGATCGGCGCCGAGACCCGCGCGCTGGTGGTCAGCAGCGACATCGAGGGCTGCTTCGCCGCCGGCGGCGACCTCCCCTGGATGGCCGGCGCCCAGCTTCCCGAGCAGCTCGACTTCGTCGCCCTCTGCCAGGACACCTACACCTCCTTCGAGCGGGTCACCTGCCCGGCGGTGGTCGCGATCGACGGCCACTGCCTCGGCGGCGGCCTGGAGCTTTCGCTCTGCTGCGACATCCGCGTCGTCTCCCCCACCTCAAGCCTCGGCCTGCCGGAGGCGAACATCGGCCTGATCGCCGGCGCCGGCGGCACCCAGCGGCTGGTCCGGGCGATCGGCCAGGGAGTCGCGCGGGACATGCTGCTGACCGGGCGGCGGATCGACGGCACCGAAGCGCTCGCGCTGGGCCTGGCGAGCAGGGTGGCGGCGCCGGGAGAGTGCACCGCCACGGCGCTGGAGATCGCCCGGGAGCTCGCCGACGGCCCGGCCGAGGCGATCGCCGCGACCAAGCGCCTCGCGGTGGCCGCCTCGGAGGTGCCGATCGAGGAGGGCCTGGCGCGCGAGCGCGCCGAGTGGGCGGCGATGCGTCCCTCGCGCTCCTCCCAGGAGGGCCTCACCGCCTTCGCCGAGCGGCGGCGCCCCGACTTCGATGCCGCCCGCCGCGGCGAGACGCCGCCCGGCCCGTCATAAGGATGAAGCCCGGGTCCGGCGGTCGCGTCGGCGCCGAGGCGATCGTCGTCGACTGCGGCAACGAGCTCGGCGAGACGCCGGTCTGGGACGAGGCCGCCGAGCGCCTGCACTGGGTCGACATCTTCGCCGGGACGGTCTGGAGCCTCGACCCGGCGACCGGCGAGGTCGGCCACTTCGAGCACGGGACCGTGGTCGGCTCGGTCGTGCCGCGCGAGCGCGGCGGCCTCGTCCTCGCCGCGGGCCGCGCCCTCGTCGCCACCGACCTCGACGGCGGCGGGGCCGAGAACCTGGTCGAGGTCGAGCCCGACCGTCCCGAGAACCGCTTCAACGACTGTCGCGTCGACCCCGCCGGCCGCTTCTTCGGCGGCACCAAAGTCAACGACCCCGACGTCGAGGGCCGCGGCGCCCTCCACCGCATCGGCCCCGACCTCACCCCCACCGTCGCGATCCCCGACACCGGCATCGCCAACGGCATCGGCTGGAGCCCCGACGGCACCGCGCTCTACTTCATCGACTCACCGCTCCAGCGGATCGACGCCTACGAGTTCGACCCCGCGACCGGAGACCTCGGCGCCCGCCGCACCGTCGCCACCATCGACCCCGACGACGGCCTCCCCGACGGCCTCACGGTCGACGCCGAGGGCGGCATCTGGGTAGCCCTCGTCCGCACCGGAACCCTGCGCCGCTACGACCCGGCCGGCGCCCTCGAAGCCGAGCTCCGCACCGAGGTCCGCAACCCGACCTGCCCCGGCTTCGGCGGCGACGGCCTGCAGACCCTCTACCTGACGAGCGCCCACCTCCGCTCGGACCCCACCTACGCCGACCCGCACCCGATGGCCGGCGCGTTGTTCGCCCTCGACGTAGGCGTCCCCGGCCTTCCGATCCCCGCCTTCGCCGGCTGAAGACCGCTCAGCGGATCAGACGCCTCGCCAGCGAGCGGAGCGGCCGGCGCCACTCACCTCGACCAGGCCTTCGCCTTTCATCTTCCTCAATACGAGGCGGATCGTTTCGTCCCCCACGCCAGGAACCGCGATCCTCGCGTCGGCGATCCCGAATTGTGCCGGCGCCTCGTTGCTCACCCAGTGTCGGACCCGCTCTTGTTTGGTCCCCGACTCCGACCCGCGCCCGGCCGCGATGCGATCCTCGAAGTCGCCGTAGGCCTCGGCCAGCACGGTGATCAGGTAGGTCGTCCAGGGCCAGATGTCGTGCTCGCCCTCGTGCCAGTTCCTTTGAGATTGTTCGAGGGCGAGGTAGTAGGAGTTCTTGGACTCATAGATCCGCTGCTCGACGCTCGCGTAGCGGGCGACGGCGTAGTCGAGCCGGAGCAGCTCGTGGGTGGTGGCAAGCCTCGCCGTCCGTCCGTTGCCGTCCAGGACCGGATGGATCGCCAGCAGGTCGAGGACGAAAGCCGAGAGCAGCACGAGCGGATGGGCCAAGGCGTTCGTCTGCGCGTACTCGTAGCTCGAGCAGAGCCCGGTGATCAAGCCCTCGGTCTCGGTGAAGGGCGGCGGCTCGAAGATGATCCGGGTCGATCCGTCGGGTTCGCGGTTGGCGATCTTGTTGTCCTCCCGCTTCAGGTAACCCCCACGCTCGTCGGTGTGCGCCAGCATCTTGCGGTGGAACTCGAGCAGGCGCGGAACGGCGATCGGCTCAAGATGGGACTCGCGCATCAGCCCATCCAGGGCGTCCGCGTAGCCGGCGAACTCTTTCTCGCTGCGATTTCGGAAGCGCGGCGGATTCTCGGCCGCCAGAGCCTCGGCTCTCCCCGGGTCGACTTCGACTCCCTCGATCGCGTTCGAGGCCTTGATCGATTCGACCTTGGTCTGCTGTGCCAATCGTTGGAGCAGCTGGGGAAGCTGGTTCTCATAGAGCTCCTGGTGCCCCTTGCCGACATCGACGCGCTGAAGCAGCACGCCGAGCGAAGCCGGCTGGCCGGAGAAGGTCTTCTCTGGATCTTGAAAGCTCCTCATATACGTAATCGTCTCTCTGAACTATGTAAAGACAGGCGTAGTTTACCGCCTTTAAAGCCGTTTTACATATTTCTTACGTAGTTTGAGGAGGTCTTACGTAGTTTTTCCTTCGGGCGCTACTCGCAGAAGGCGGGGGCGGGGACGGAGATCGCTTCGATGGTGCGGGACCCCGGTTCGACGATGAAGGTCAGCTTCGGATGGGTGAGGTTCGGGACCCAGAGGAAGCCTTGGGCGAACGGCTGGGCCGTACCGGGAGCTTCGTAGAGCGCGCCGGGATAGGCCGCCCGTGCTTTGGAGGCGGTCGCTCCGACAGCCACGTGGCGGGCGGTTTCGGCGCCGCCTTCGATCGTCAGTTGCGTCAGTCCGTGCCCGTTGGCGGCGAAGGTCACCCAGCCACGCAGCGGCGCACGGAGGGGAGCCACCCGTTGGCCGGGTTCGAGCTCGCAGCCCTTGCGCAGGTTCCCGATCAGGTTCTTCTGGAGGAGGGCGGCAGGGGTGGCTCCGAGGCGGACCGCGCCGACGCCGCCGGGAGTCACAAGCGGAGTCTTCGCACCTGCCGCGACAGCGGTGGCCGCGCCCCAGACCGTCACGGTGGCGACGACGACAAGCAGGATGCACACGACGGAGAGACGCCCGGATCGGGCTCGCTTGATCATGCCTCAGGCTAGACGGTCCCAGGTGTCCTTGGTGATGCCGGCTTCGCGGAGTTTGAACTTCTGGATCCGCTGGCTGGAGTTTTTGGGCAGCTCGGGCACGATGCGGACGTAGCGGGGGACGGCGAAGCGGGCTACGCGGGACTCGCAATGGGCGATCAGGGAGGCGATGTCGAGGTCGCCCTCGGGGACGACGGCGACCATGACTTCGTCCTCGCCCAGTTCGGAGGGGACGCCGTAGGCGGCGCACTCGAGGACATCGGGGTGGGCGGAGACGACGGCCTCGAGCTCGAAGGAGGAGACGTTCTCGCCGCGCCGGCGAATCGAGTCGGTGAGGCGGTCGTGGTAGTAGAAGTAGCCGTCGGCGTCCTGGATGGCGCGGTCGCCGGTGTGGAACCAGAAGTTGCGGAAGCCCTCCGAGGTGGCGTCGGGACGCTTCCAGTATTCGTGGATCATCACCTCCGGCTCGTTCGGGCGGACCTGGATTTCGCCGACCTCGCCGACCGGCACCTCGACGTCGTGCTCGTCGGCCAGGCGGACGGTGTAGTGAGGGGCGGCGAGGCCGATCGAGCCGACCCGGCGCACGGTGCGGGTGTTCTGGATCGTGATCCCGGTCTCGGTCATCCCGTAGTGCTCGTGGAGGCGGACGCCGAAGCGCTCTTCGAAGGGCTCCCAGAGCGGCGGCGGGCAGGCGCCGCCGTAGGCGCGGACGACACCGTGGCCGCGGTCGGTCTCCTTCTCCGGCTGCTTCTCCAGCATCGCCAGCAGGCCGCCCATGTAGTTGAACGAGGTGACGCCTTCCTCTTTCATCCGCGGCCAGAAGGTGGAGGCGCTGAAGCGCTCGTCGAGGACGAGGCGCGCCCCGGCGAGCATCGCCGAGGTGACCGAGGTGAACTTGGCGTTGACGTGGAAGAGCGGGAAGGCGGTGTAGAGGACGTCGTCGGCGGTGTACTCCATCAGCGCGATGTTCGCCCGCGCCAGCTTCAGATTGGCGCCGTGCGGCAGCACCACACCCTTCGAGCGGCCGGTCGTCCCGGAGGTGTAGAGGATGCAGGCGACGTCGGCGACCTCGAGCCGCGGCAGCGAGGCGGCGGGCGGCCAGGCCAGCACCTCCTCCAGCGTCGCGGTCGGCAGGTCCGGCGCCTCGCCCTCGACCTCGCCGCGGACCACGATCCGCTCCAGGTCCGGCAGCTCCAGGCCGATCAGGCGCGGCACGAACTCGGCGTCGCAGAAGAGGATCCGGGCGCCCGACTCGGCGAGGATGTGTTCGAGCAGCGGCCCGCGGTGGGCGGAGTGGACCGGCACCTCGATCGCCCCGGCGCGGAGGATCCCGAACCAGCAGGGGAGGAACTCGGCGACGTTGCCCATCATCACCGCGCAGCGGTCACCGGCCTCGATCCCCCAGGAGCGCAACGCCCCGGCGACGCCGCGGCTGCCGGCGTCGATCTCCCCCACCGTCGTGTCCCGGCCGGCGGTGCGCAGCAGCGGGTGGTCGGCATCGCGGGCGACCGCGGCGTCGAGCGCCTCGGTCATCGTCGTGGCGGCGGCGAGCGCGTCCGTCATCGCTGCTTGCGCGGCCGCATGAAGGCCGGCTCGACCCGGCGCGAGGAGAAGCGCCAGCCGTCATCGGTGAGGCGGAAGGTGTCGTGCGCCTCCCCCATCCATTTCGGCACTTCCATCACCACCGGCATCGATTCGTCGCCTTCGGCGCGGTCGTGGCGGTAGTTGATCATGTAGCTGAGGCCGTTCGCCTCGGTCCCCGAGACCACGTCGACGATGACGTTGGTGAAGACGTGGCGGGACACCCGGCGAGTGACCCCCTCGCGCTTCGCGAACCAGGCGCGGATCTCCTCGCGGCCGGTCAGGAGCAGGTCGGTCCCTTCCCAGCGCGCGTCCTCGGTGAAGAGGTCGGCGACTGAAGCCGCCTCGCCGAAATCGACGAGGCGGCTGTACTCATTGATCAGTCGCTCACAGGAGCGCTCGACCCGAATGCGGTCGAGTTCATCCATACATCAGCTCC
Organism: Solirubrobacterales bacterium; assembly: GCA_965200635.1. Classification (GTDB taxonomy): domain Bacteria; phylum Actinomycetota; class Thermoleophilia; order Solirubrobacterales; family 70-9; genus VAYN01. The sequence continues at coordinate 860,720 of OZ241364.1, forward strand.
CGTATTCCGCTTTCCATTTCGCGATGAAGTAGGACGGCACGTCCCATTTCGGCATCACGTACTGGCCCGCTTCGGGGAGGTTTTCTTTGGTGATCACCTGGTAGGTGAACGGGTCACCGATACCGGGGTATTTCGGCTGGTTTTCGGTGCTCATCGGTTCTTTGCGAGCGAGTTCCTGGGCGATCCCGTCGATGCCCTCCCAGACCGAGGCGTCGTAGTTGACGTCGGACTCCATGTCGATCGCACCCGATTCGATCAGCTGCAGCGTCGCGAGGTCACCGTGGAAGGTGGCGACGAGCGGCTTGTCCGGGAATTCCTTACCCGCGTATTTCGACTGGATCACCTGACCGCCGACCTGGCCGGTGGTGTCGAACGTGAACCAGTAGGCCTTCACGTCCGGGTTCTGGGTGATCTGGGTCGTGACCGTGTTGCGGGTGTAAGGCACCAGGTTGGCGGCGTCGGTGACGACCTCCTGGTTGACCTTGATCTTGCTCTGGCCTTCGACCGCTTTTTCGAGCTGTTCGGTCCGTTCCGCGCCCCATTTGGCGGGGAAGTTATGGATGTTGATTTCGACCGGTTCTTCTTCCAGCGCGTCGAGCTTTTCGAACAGCGCTTCGCTCAGCAGTTCGCCTGCTTTGGCCTCGTTCGGGCCGTAGTTGCCGTTGAACGTGCCGAGCGGGACACCGCCGCCACCGACCTGGATGACCGGGATGCCCTTCGATTTCGCCTTCGTGATCACCGGGGTGATCTGGCCGGATTCGATCGCGATCGCGACGATCGCGTCGACGCCTTCGGCGAGCAGCGAGTTGCCGCAGGCGACGAACTGGGACGGCGTGCCTTTGCCGTCGCAGACGGTGGTCGACCAACCGAGCTGGGCCGCGGCGTAGGTGGTGCCGTCGGCGAGACGATCGGACGATTCGATCCCGTTCAGGAAGTTGATGATCCCGATCTTGCCTTCCGGGAGTTCGGCGGGTTTGGCTTCTTCACCTGCCGCGGTGCCGGCTTTTTCAGCTTTTTCGGCTTCGGGTCCTTCCTGCGGACGGATGCCGCCACCGGTTTCGCCTTCGCTCAGGAAGCTGGCGCTTTCCAGCGTGGAATTGGATTCTTCGCTGGTTTCTTCTTCGCCTTCTTCGCCTTCTTCTTCTCCGGTGCTCCCGGTTTCTTCGCTGGTTTCAGCTGGTTCGCTGGATTCGGTCGCACTGGAGCTGGAACTACCGCCCCCGCCGCAACCGGCCACGATCAAAATCGCGGCCAGCGCCAGGACAACCAAGCCCAAGAGCCGCAGGCGCGATAGTCCGATTGATCTCATCGTCTTTCTCTCCTCCATCTTTCAGTTACTTCGAACGGTTCCTGGACGAGGTCAGCTGGCCGCGAGCGGCTCTGCCTCGTGGCTGTAGCAGGCGTCGACGAGCTCCCCTTCGGAGATGTCGACACCCTCGAACTGACCCACCAGTTCGCCTTCGCGCATGACCAGGATCCGACTGCAGGTCCCGGTCAACTCGTTGAACTCGGAGGAGACGAAGATGACCCCTTTGCCCTGATCGGCCAGAGCGGCCATCAACTGGTACACCTCCTCCTTCCCTTCGACGTCGATTCCCTGGGTCGGCTCGTCGAAGATGAAGACGTCGGCGCCGCTGTCGAGCCACTTGGCCAGCACGACCTTCTGCTGGTTGCCGCCCGACAGATGCCGGACGGGGTGCTCGACGTTGGCGACCTTGATGCTGAGGCGCCCGACCAGCTCTTTGGCCGCCTTGCGCTCGCGCCGCTCGCTCGGGAAGGGCGCCGGGCCGGCGACCCGGAACTTCGGCAGCGAGGGCAGCGTCATGTTCTTGCGGACCGAGAAGTCGAGCACGCCACCCTGGTTCTTGCGATCCTCGGGCAGCAGGACGATCCCCGCTTTGAGGCCCTGGCGGGGCGAGCGGATGCGGACCTTCTCCCCCCGCATCAGGACTTCGCCGGAGGCGGCGCGGTCGGCGCCGAAGATCGCCCGCATCAGCTCCGTGCGACCGGCCCCGACCAGGCCCGCGAGGCCGAGCACCTCGCCCTCTTTGAGCTCGAAGCTGACGTTCTTGAGGATGTCGGGGATGGTCATCCCCTTCACCTCCATCAAGGTCGGCGCGGCCGGCGGGGTCGAGTGCGGCACCCGTTTCTCGACCGCGATCACCGAGCCGGTGATCAGCCCGATCAGTTTCGCCTTGTCGAGGTCGGCGGTCTCGCCGTGGTGGACGGCGGCGCCGTCGAGCATCACGGTCACCTTGTCGGTCATCGCGAAGATCTCGTCGAGCCGGTGGGAGACGTAGAGGATCGCGACGCCTTGGTCGCGGAGGCTCTTCAGCGTCCGGTCGAGGTGCTCGATCTCGGAGTCGGTGAGCGAGGCGGTCGGCTCGTCGAGGACGAAGAGGCGGGCGTCGGCGGCGAGCCCGCGGGCGATCACGACCATCCGCCGCTGGGCGATGCTGAGGCTGGCCAGCGGGGCGCTCGGGTCGATCCCCGCCTCGAGGCGGTCGAGCACCGCGGCCGCGCGCTTGCGCATCTCGCGCTTGCGGACGAAGGCGCCGCCGGCGGTCGGATAGCCGAGGCCGAGCAGCACGTTCTCGGCGACCGTCAGGTTGGGGACGTCGGTCAGCTCCTGGTGGGCGAAGGCGAAGCCGAGCTCGCCCGCCGCGTGGGGGCTGTGGATCTCGGTCGGCTCGCCGTCGATCTTGATCTCGCCGCCGTCGGGCTGGATCACGCCGGCGAGCACCTTGATGATCGTGCTCTTGCCGGCGCCGTTCTTGCCGAGCAGGCCGTGGATCGAGCCGGCCTCGACCGTCAGGTCGGCCTTGTTCAGCGCGAGCACGCCGGGATAGCGCTTGACCAGGCCGCGCGCCTCGATCCGCAGGCCTTTCTCGGGACCCGTCATCTCACGCCACCTTGGCCCCGAGCCGGCTGACCAGGACGGCGGCGATCAGGATCCCGCCCTGGACCAGGTTGATCACGTACGTTTCGAAATTCAGCATCACCAGGCCGGTCTGGATGACGCCGAGGAAGAGGACGCCGACGACCGTTCCCGGCACGTTGAACTCGCCGGGGCGGAAGACCGCGGCGCCGAGGAAGACGGCGGCGAAGGCGGGCAGCAGGTAGGTCGCGCCACCGTTCGGCGAGTAGGACGAGGAGAGCGAGATCAGCAGGATCCCGACGGCGGCCGCGGCGACCCCGACGATGATGAAGCCGATCACCCGGAAGGCTTTCACCCGGATCCCGGAGAGGCGCGCCGCCTCCTGATTGCCGCCGATCGCGTACATGTAGCGGCCGAGCTCGGTTCGGTCGAGCAGGGCCCACATCAAGACCGCGGCGACGAAGGCGATCCAGATCTGGTTGTTCAGCCCGAGGAAGGTGCCCTGGCCGATCTTCAGGAAGGTCGGGGGGAAGCCGGAGTAGATCGTCGCCTGGTGCGTCAGCGCGAACTCGACACCGGTGAGGACGGTGCCCATCGCGAGGGTGATGATGAACGAGTTGCCGCCGAGGTAGGAGACCATGAAGCCGTTGGCGAGGCCGGCGGCGGCGCCCATCAGGAGGACGAGGACGATCGCCAGCGCCCAGCCCATGTGGTTGGTGACGATGAACGTCGTCACCGCCCCGCCGGCGAGGCCGATCATCGCCCCGAAGGAGAGGTCGAAGTCCTGCATCACCAAGACCACGGTCAGCCCCACCGCCATGATCAGCGAGGGCGCCGCGAGGGTCAGGATCGATTCCGCGTTTTCCCCGGTCGGGAAGGTGTGCGGGCGCAGCAGGCTGAAGGCGATCAGCACCGCGCCGAAGAAGATCAAGAGGCCGTACTTGCCGGCGATCGTCGCCAGCGAGATGCCGCGCCGGCCGCTGCCGGTCTCTTCCACGGTCGTCCCCGGCGACGCTTTCGTCGTCGCCTCTTCCTGCCCAGTGCTCCCGGTCAAATCGTCAGCCACGGGTTCCCATCCTCGTTCGGCGTTCGCAGTCTCTGAGCGGCCTTCGCCACCCGTGGGCAGACTCGCAGCGACTGTTACGTGCGCCTACTAGCGCAACCGCTAGACGGGCGGGAGACCGGGTCTTGGGTGGGGGCGTCCGGGGTGGCAGCGGACGGGGTTGTGCCGGCGGGGGTGGCAGTCCTAGATGGTCCTGGTCGTCTCATCGCGGTCCTGGCTGGCTGTGACCGCGATGAGACGCCCAGGACGTGAGGGGTTCGTGCGGGAGGCGGCACACCTGCCTGTGTTCCGTGACGGAGATGCCGGGAACGTCACCCTCTCGCGCATCTCCTGTCTCCTTCGGACCCGGAAAAGGGGCCCGAAAACGCGCTGCGTGTATTAGGGCCCCTATAGGGGGGTCAATGCACGCAGCGGCGAATTGACTGTTGTCCAACACGCACGGAAGCGTGGACTTCCCACGCTCTCCGTCACGTGACGCGCCCGCGGCGCACGCCCCGGAGGCTCCCCGACACTCCCCACATCCCCCGCAACGCCTCGCGTCCCTTTGTCCGTCCCTTCCACCCCCACACACACGCCGACGCCCGCGCCTTGTGGGCGCGGGCGTCGGCGGTGCGGGAGGAGGGCCCGCTGGATGAAGCGGGGTGCTCGGAGCGCTAGGAGGCGGCCGCCGCTACGGGCTTGCCGACTTCCGGGGACTTCAGCGTCTCGAGGCCGTCGGTGACGACGTCGACGCCGAGGCTCATCGCACAGCTCGGGCAGAAGTGCTCGCGCATCATCACGCGCGGGGCCTCAACCCGGTCGCGGACCTGCATGCCCATCTCGGCGTAGCGCTCGGCGATCGGGGCTTCGGAGAGCTTCGCTCCGTCGCGCCAGTTGCCGCCGCCCGTGGCGAGCTCGGCCGAACAGGACCCGCAGGCCCAGGTGCCGTCGTCATGGGTGAGCGACACGCCGATGTTCTCCGGCGCCTTCAGCTCGGCCGACGGCGTGCCGCCGATCCGGGCGGCGCGGATCTCCGCCCGCTTGGACTCGGTCGCCGCCGCGTCGACCTGATGGTCGTCGGTGACGATCACGCCGTAGACGCTCGAGGCGTGGTCGGGCGTGACGTATTCGAAGGCGACGTCACGGGCGACCGTCTCGGGATCGCGCAGGAGCGGGTCCCCGAGGCCGCCGCCACCACCGGCGAGCGCGACGAAGACGGTGTCGCGATCGAGTTTGAGGTGGCCGAGCTTGGAGCGGACGTCTTCGCGGTCGCCCTCGAAGCGCTCGTAGGTCGGCAGCACGCCTTTGTCCAGCAGCTCCTGGATGTTGCCGTTGCGGACCGGGTAGAAGAGGCCCGCGTTGGCCGGGTAGCCACCGCCCACTCCATGCGGCGGAACCTGGGCGCAGGCGTTGAAGCCCGGCCCGGCCATCATGTCCGAGTAGTGGACGGCGTAGGCCTGATCGAGCGCCTGGCCACCGCGCATCTGCCCCGGCCCACCCGAGTTCGGGATCAGCCGGCGCCAGAGGAAGAGCACCGGATCGGCACCCTCGTGGTTCTCGATGTCGGGGATGCCGCCGCCGGTCGTGCAGGTCAGGCCGTAGGAGTCCTGTCCATCCATGATCGTCTGGGCACCGCCGCCCGCGCCGATCGCGTTGTCCGGGTAGAAGACGACCGAGACGCCGCCGTGCTGGTTGGTGCCGAACAGGGCGTTACCGGGGAAGCCGTCCTGGCACTGGCCGGCGATGCGGCCGCGGAGGACCGGGTCGTCGGAGAGCGCCATGGCCTGGCAGAGCACGTCCTTGGAGAGCTTGCAGGCGCGCATCCCGACCTCGGAATGGGCGTTCGACACCGGCGCCGGGGGCACCGCGTTGACGATCGTGCCGGGCTCGCCGATGTTGACGTCGATCGGCCGCCAGAGGCCACCGTTCACCGGCAGGTCGCCGTAGATCAGCACCGTCATCAGGCCGGTCATCGCCTGGCCGAACATCGGGCCCATGGTCGAGTTGACGAAGGCGTCGATCTGCGGCACGCCGCTGTAGTGGTAGCGCAGGTCGGAGCCGTCGACTTCCAATTTCAGCCGCAGTTCGAGCAGCTGGTCGGGGCCCTCATGGCCGTCGAACTCGTTCCAGTCGACCGCTTCGTAGGTGCCGTCCGGAATTTTCTCGATCCGTTCGCGCAGCACCTGCTCGGAGAGGTCCATGTTGATCTCGCAGTACTCGCGATGCGAGTCGATGCCGAATTCATCGATCACGTTCGTGAGCTTTTTCTGCGCCGTGTTGTTGGAGGCGATCATCGAGCGGATGTCGTTCAGGACCGGCCCCGGGGCGCGCACATTGGCCCCGATGTACTTCTCCCACTCGCTGTCGATCGTGCCCTCGCGGATGATCCGCACCGGCGGGAAGAGCATCCCCTCCTGCCAGACGTCGTGGGCGCCCGGCGCGTAGCCGGAGATGCCGACGCCGCCGACGTCGAGGACGTGCATGTTGGCGAAGGACCAACCGATGTGTACGCCCTCGTAGAAGGTCGGCATGATCACCGAGACGTCGCCCTGGTGCATCGCGCCGGCCGAGTGCGGGTCGTTGACGATCCAGCCGTCACCCGGCTGCAGGTCGGTCGCGACACTCGCTTCTTTGGCGATCACCTGCGTCCCGATCAGCGAGGAGCCGACGTGGAAGAGGACGTAGGAGGAGAACCCGAGGTGCTCGGGCACGGTGTTCATCAGGCAGGTCGAGAAGTCCTTCGACTCGGTGACGATCGGCGACCCGGAAGTGCGGACCAGGGTGATCGCCATCTCGTCGGTGATGTTCTGCATCGCCTTGCGATGCACCTCGGCCGCGATGACGTCGTAGTCGTGCGTGGTGCTCATGACAGTCTCTCCTCTCCGCTATCGGGTCAGGACGTAGTTCATGTACTCGTCTCGCTTCGCCGACGTCCCTGGCGGAACGTAGATCGTGGTGTCGGCGGCGTCGATGATCGCCGGCCCCTCGATCGCGGTCCCGGCGGTGAAGCGGGCGTCGTCGTAGACGGGGATCTCCTCGTGCCGACGCTCGGCCGGGAGGAAGACGGTACGCCTCTCCTTCTCGATGTCCTCCGGCTTCGCCGGCTCCGAGGCGGTCGAGGCGAGGTCGGGCCGCGGCTGGCGGCCGACCACGGTGACGCTGTAGTTGATCATCGAGGCGGGGACGCCTTTCCAGGCCGTGCCCTCGCCGTAGGTGCGCTCGTAGAGAGCGTGGTATTCGTCGAAGATCTTCTCCGCGTCGGCGGCCTCAAGGGTGCGTGCCGGCATCGGCAGGGTGAGCTCGTACTCCTGGCCCTGGAAGCGGATGTCGGCGGTGCGCTGGATCTCGATCTGGTCCTCGGGGAAGCCCTCGTCGAGCATTTCCTGGCGCGCGGTGGCGACCATTTCCTCGGCGATGCCGTTGACCCGGTCGACGCCCTCGGGCTTCGAGAGGTCCCAACCGACGCCTTGGTCGGTGCGCAGGACGAAGTCGGAGGAGAGCAGCCCGAGCGCGCAGAAGACCGAGCTGTTGCGCGGGATCACGATGGTCGAGATCCCCAGCCGCTCGGCGATCTGCGAGGAGAACAGCGGCAGGGTGCCGCCGTAGGAGAGGAAGAGGAAGTCGCGCGGGTCATAGCCCTTGCCGACGCTCACCTCCCGCACCGCGTTGGCCATGTTGACGATGACCAGGTCGTGGACCGCGGCCGCCGCCTCCTCGGTGCTCCAGCCGAAGCGCTGTCCGAGCGCCTCGTCGAGCGCTTTCGCCGAGAGCTCCGGTTTCAGCTGCACCCGGCCGTTGAGGTAGTTGTCGGGGTCGATGAAGCCCATCGTCACCATCGCGTCGGTGACGGTCGGTTCGGTGCCGCCGCGTCCCAGCGCCGCCGGGCCGGGGGTCGAGCCCGCCGACTGCGGACCGACCTGCGGCACGCCGCGCTCGGAGACCCAGCCGATCGAGCCGCCGCCGGCGCCGACCGAGATCACGTCGACGATGTTGACCCCGGTCTGGAACGGGCCGAGGTCGAGGTTCTTGTCGATGTGGATCTCGTTTTCGGAGATGATCCCGGTGTCGAAGCTGGTCCCGCCCATGTCGCCGAGCAGAACCCGTTTGAAGCCCATGCGCTTGGCCAGCTCGTTGGCGCCGATCGCGCCGCCGGCCGGGCCGGAGCCGAGCAGGCCGAGCGGGTACTGGCGGGCTTTCTCGAGGCTGATGCCGCCGCCGAGACCCTGGAAGAAGGCGAGCCCGCCGCCGAGGCCGGAGTCGCGCAGTTTCGTGTTCAGCGAGGTCAGGTAGACGTCGGCTTTGTCCTGGACGAAGGAGTTCAGCACCGCGGTGGTCCAGCGGCGCGTCTCGCCCGCGACCGGGAAGACGCCGTGGGACTGGGTGATGAAGAGGTCGGGGTACATCTCCTGCACCGCGGCCGCCGCCTGCTCCTCGTTCTCGCCGTTGGCGTGGCTCCAGAGGAAGCAGATCGCCAGCGCGTCGATGCCGACGTCCTCGACCAGGTGCTTCGCCGCCGCTTTGACGCCGTCGAGGTCGACCGGGACGAGCACCGAGCCCGACCAGTCGACGCGCTCGTCGATCTCGGCGATCGCGCGGCGGTCCATCAGGTCGGGGACGTTCACCTGGAGGTGGTCGTCGAGCTCGGTCGTGCGGGGGCCGCCGGCGAAGCGGAAGGCATCCTTGAAGCCGGAGGTGATCAGCACCCCGACGCGCGAGCCGCGCAGCTGGGTGATCGTGTTGGTGACGACCGTGGTGCCGTTGATGAAGAGCCGCGTCTGGGCGAGCAGGTCCTCGACCGAGAGGTCGAAGCGCTCGGCAGCGACCTCGACCGCCTCGAGCACGCCGCGACTGAAGTCGTCGTAGGTGGTGAGCGCCTTGCCGCGCTCGACCTGGTTGCCGATCACGACCGAGACGTCGGTATGCGTACCGCCGACGTCGACCCCTACGAACGCATCAGACTTGGTGCCGTTGTTGGTCACGCTCTTCCCTTCTCCTCGCGATGAATTCCTACCCTCGACCAGCCTGCCCATGAGCGGCAGGCGACGCAACTATTCGATGCGACAGTCCGCCGTCGGCGAGCAGCTCGCGCAGGAGGAACTTTCGCGGCTTGCCGCCGGCGGTCCGCGGGATCTCCTCGATCAGGTGGACCTGGCTCGGTTTCTTGAAGCCGGCGAGGAGGCCGTAGCAGTGCTCGATCAGCTCGTCGGCGTCCAGCTCGACCCCCGGCCCCGGCTGCACCACGGCGCAGACGACTTCGCCCCATTTGCTGTCGGGCAGGCCGATCACGGCCGCGTCCTCGACCCCTGAGCGGGTCCGCAGGACGTCCTCGATCTCGGCCGGGAAGATGTTCATCCCGCCGCTGATGATCATGTCGTCCTTGCGCCCGGAGATGAAGAGGAAGCCGTCCTCGTCGAAGTGCCCCATGTCCCCGGTGGCGATGAAGCCGTCGACGATCATCTCCTCGGTCAGCGCCGGGTCGGCCCAGTAGCCGGGGGTCACCGACGGTGCCCGCACGAGGATCTCGCCGTCGACGCCGACCGGCACCTCGGCACCGGAGTCGTCGACCACCTTGATCTCGGTGTGCTGGGACGGCCGGCCGGCCGAGCCGGGCTTCGCCTGGCTGAACTCCGGCGGCACGAAGGTGACCGACCCGCCCGCCTCGGTGAGGCCGTAGACCTGGATGAAGTCGAGGTCGGGAAAGGCCTCCAGGGCGCGCCGGGTGGCCGCCGCCGAGAGCGGCTGGCCGCCGCACATGACCATCTCCAGGGAGCTCAGGTCGTAGGCGCCCAGGTCCGGCAGGGCGAGGATCTCGTGCAGCATCGTCGGCACCCAGAGGACGTGGCTGATCCGCTGCTCGGCGATGTAGGCGACCACCTCGGCGGCGTCGAAGTTGCTCGAGGGCTTGACGTGGACGGTGCCGCCCTGGTGCAGGATCGGCCAGCTGAAATCGTGGCGGCCGCCGATGTAATAGAGGTCGATGATCGCGTAGTTGGAGTGCCGCGGCCCGAGCCCGAAGTCCATCACCTGCTGGATCGAGTTCCAGAGCACGGTGCCGTCGGACCAGACCACGCCTTTCGGGTCGCCGGTGGTGCCGGAGGTGAAGATGATCTCGTGCGGGTCGTCCATCCGGGCCGGCGGTGCCTCGACCTGGTCGGCGGAGCCGCAGAGCTCCTCGTAGCCGAGGTCGCCCGACTTCTCCCCCAGCGAGACGACGGTCCGCAGGTCCGGCACCTCGCCGGTGCGGCGCAGCTCGTTGATCGTGGCGATGAAGCGGTCCTCGACCAGGATCGTGCCCGCGCCGGAGCGGCGCAGCAGGGTCGCCAGCTCCCCCGCCCGCAGGCGCCAGTTGAGCGGCACCATGACCCCGCGGGAGCGCGAGATCCCGAGCTCGATCTCGAAGTACTCGAGGCTGTTGGTGCTGAGGAGGGCGACCCGGTCGCCGGGCTCGATCCCGATCCCGATCAGGCCGTCGCCGACCCGCCGCGCGCGGTCGCGCAGTTCGCCGTAGGTGCGGACCCGGTGCTCGAAGACCACCGCCGGACGCTCGGAGTCGAGGCCGCCGCGCTCGGCGAGATATGGGAGGCCGAGCGTCTGCCAGCGCGACACCCGTGGCATCGGCTGGATCCTCTGGCCCTCGTGCACCCGCAAACGCCTCCCCTTTCGACCTCACCGGGAACGGCTCTCCTCGGCGGAGTCAGGCGAAACTAACAGCGCCGCTCGCGGCGCCGGAACTGGCCGAATCGCCAGTCGGGTCCCCATTGGCGATCGGCACCGAGGCGGTGACCTTGGTGCCGCCCCCGGCGGACTGGCCGACCCGCAGGCAGCCGCCCAGCTCGTCGAGGGTGCGCCGGATCGCCCCCAGGCCGTGCCCCGCCCCGCCGCGGTCGCGGGCCCCGCCGACCCCGTCGTCGTTGACGGTGAGCAGCAGGCGGCGCCGGTCGGTGACCGCCAGCTGGACCCGGATCCGGCAGGGGCCCGCGTGTTTGGCGGCGTTGACGGTCGCCTCGCGGGCGGCCTTGATCAGGGCGTCGGCGGCGGAGCGGCGCAGGCCGTTGGCGGCTTCGACCGCGGCCGGGGCGAGCTGCAGGTTGATCGCCACCGAGAACTCCTGCTCGATCCGGGCGATCGCCGCGGCGAGGCGCTGGTCGAACTCCGGCGAGGTCGAGGAAGAGAGCTGGTGGATCACCTTGCGGATCGTGGTGTCGGCGCGGACCAGCAGGCCGAGCGCCCGTTCGATCCCCGCCGAGTCCTCCTGGGTGGCGGGTTCGCGCTCGAGGATCGCGTCCAGGTTCAGCTGCGCGGCGAAGAGGATCTGGGCCACGTCGTCGTGCAGGTCGTCGGCGATCCGCTGGCGTTCCTGCAGGCGCGCCAGCTCCGCCCGCTGCTGCTTGTAGCGCTCGGTGGCGAAGCTGAGCGAGCCGAGGCCGGCCAGCCGGACCAGGGCCTGGCGCTCCTCGCGGGCGAACGGCTCGGCCCGGGTCCGCATCGCCGCCAGCGTCCCGACCCGGTGGCCTGAGAGGTGGACCGGCGCGTAGAAGGCCGCCCAGCCGGGGTCGCCCGCCTTTTCCGGGCCGACCACGTAGGCGCGCATCCCGGGCTTGCGGCTGACCTCCTCCAGCACGACGTCCTCCAGCGGGCTGTGGCCGTGGCGCCAGATCGCCGGTTCGCCGCCATCGGGGACCATCGCCACGAAGCTCGCCTCGACCGCCTGGCCGACCTCGCCGATCGCCGGGCGCAGGAAGTCCATCACGCTCTCCCCCGAGGCGACGGCGACGGCGACCGAGGAGAGGATCTCCTCCAGCTTCCCCTGGCGGCGCAGCTTGAAGAGCGTCCGCGCCAGCTCCAGCGCGGCGGCCACCCGCGGCGTCAGCGAGGCCGCCCGTTCGACGTCGGCGACGGTGAAGTCGCGGGCCGGGTTGGCGACGTGGAGGACGCCGATCGGGCGGCCGGCGAGGTAGAGCGGCGTCGTCATCAGCTTCTCGATCCCGAAGGCGCGCACCCATTCCTGGCTGATCCCGGGGTCCTTGGTGGCGGCGTTGGAGAAGTCGCCGCGGCCGGTGGTGAAGACCCGGGCCCAGTTGGAGGTCGGGTCGAGGACCTTGATCTGGCAGGAGAGCGCGACCTCGCGGCTGACGGCGAAGGAGCCGCCGACCATCTGCAGCACTTCGCGCTCCTCGTCGAAGACCATGATCCCGGTCTTCTCGGCGCCGAAGAGCGGCGCCACCGCGGCCTCGATCGCGCGGGCCAGCTCGGCGAAGTTGTGGGCGGCGAGGACGAGCTCGTCGAGCGCGGCGAGGCCTGGGTCGGGCGAGCGGCGCGAGCGGTCGCTCTCGCGGTCGTGGTCGAGCGCGATCGCCGCCTGGCGGGCGACCGGCGGCACCAGCGCCTCGTTGCGGAACTGGCCCGGCTCGCGCTTGAAGGCGTAGATCGTGCCGAGCCGCTCCTCGCCCGCCCGGACCGGGGCCGCCAGGACCGAGGCGAAGCCGTGGCCGAGGACGATCCCGGCACCGGAGAGGCGGGCGCCGGCGAGGAAGGGGATGCAGAGCGCATCCTGCCCGCGGAGGTCGAGGGCGGCGTCGAGGTGGGTGAGGCCGCGGCGCAGGTCGTCGAGGTTGCGACCGTCGAAGCCGGCGACGCCGGCGACCGGGACCAGGCGCTCACCGCTGGCCGAGCGGCTGCTGGTGGCCTCGGTGATCACCACGGTCTCGCAGCCGAGCGTCCGCTGGGCGGCCGCGGCGAGCTCGTCGAGCGCGGAGCCGGCGGCTCCGTGGAGTTCCGTCGATACAGCGGTGCTCACAGCTCGACCTGGGAGATCCCGTCCTCGAGCGCCGGCGCGATGAAGCCGGTGCGGATCGCTTTCGCGATCAATTCGGTCTTCGTCCGGGCGTGGAACTTCTCCTTCAGCTTCTGCACGTGGAAGCGCACCGTCGACTCGGAGATGTAGAGGCGCTCGCCGATCTCACCGTTGGTCATCCCCTGGGCGGCGAGTTCGAGCACCGCTTCCTGGCGCGGGGTCGGGATCGCGTCGTCCATCCGCGAGGCGACCACAGCGTGGAGCTGCTTGACGATCTGCGGGGCGGCCATGCCGTTGGCGGTGACGCCGTCCTCCATCACCCGCTCGATCGCCGCGCGCAGCTCCGGCAGGCCCGCGGCCTTGGTCACGTAGGCCGAGGCGCCGGCGTCGAGCGCCGAGCGCACCGTGCCCTCGCCGAGGTAGGTGGTGAGGATGATCACCGCGGTCGAGGGGAAGCGGGTGCGCAGCTCCCGCGTCAGGTCCTCGCCCCGCATGTCGGGCAGGCGCAGGTCGACCAACGCGATGTCGGGGAGCGTCTGTCGCGCCCGCTGCAACGCTTCTTTTCCGGTCGCCGCGGTCCCGACGATCTCGAATCGCTCGTCGGCCGCGAGCGCTGACGCGAGCCCTTCGCGCACCACCTCATGGTCGTCGACGATCAAGAGACGCTTCTGCTCCATACACCCTCCTCCGGAAGTCCCGAACTCCCTGCCTGACCCACGCGACTGTAGCGCACTGCACCCGACCGGTCGGTCGATTGGTGCTTTTTATCACGTGGCTACCAGCGCATCAGCGCGGCGAGGTCGGCACGCAGCCCTGGAAACACGAAACGGGACCATGCAGCGCGGATATCGGTGCTTTCTCCGGCGGCGTAGAGGGACAGTCCCGTACCCATGATCGAGAACAGCATCAGGGCCCCCAGGGCGGCATACATGTCGACTACCGCGCGGTCGACCGGCTCGCCGGTCGCGGCCTCGTAGCGGCGGTCGAGCCAGTCCCGCTCGGCGACCGCCCCGGTCAGCCGCGATTCGGTGTCGGGGCTGACGAAGCGCCCGGCGCTGTAGGGCAGCGACATGTAGCCGAGGTCGAAGCGGGGGTCGCCGATGAAGGCCAGCTCCCAGTCGAGCACCCCGGTCATCTGGCCGCCGTCGACCAGGCAGTTGCCGATCCGATAGTCGCCGTGGACGAGGCGCGGGGTCACCGGGGCGGGCTCGTTGTCGAGCAGCCAGGCGTAAGCCTCCTCGACCACCGGGTCGGGGACCAGGCGGATGTCCTCGTACATGGCGCGCCAGCGGGCGACGGTGGCGCGGAAGTCGCGCTCGACGACGACGCCGGCGAGCTTCGCCGGGTCGACCTGGTGGATCGCCGCCATCCCGTCGACGAAGTCCTCGGCGATCCCGCGGCCCCCCTCCCAGTCGGCCTCGAGCAGCTCGCGGTCGGGGCGACGCCAGACGTTCAGGCCCTCGCCCGAGATCCGCTCCATCAGGAAGTAGGGGCCGCCGAAGGGGGTGTCCTCGCTCGGCTCGTAGCCGTAGACGCGCGGCGCCGGGACCGGCTCGTCCTCGAGGATCCGGTAGATCTCGAACTCCTGGCCGAGGTCGGTGTCGAGCACCGAGTCGTCGGGCCGGACGCGGCCGATGTAGCGGGCGAGGCCCTCGCGGTCGGGGTCGGCGACGTCGATCGCGTAGGTGTGGCGGGACCAGCCGCCCTCCATCTGGGTCAGCCCGACGACCTCGGCGCGCGGTCCCGCCGCGTCGACGCTCCGCAGCGTCTCCAGCGCCGCCGCGGCGCGGGCGGCGTCGACCGGACCGGCGTCGCTCATCGCTTGCCCCCGGTGCCTTCGGGCCGGGCGGCCAACGCGAGCAGCTCGCGCTCGGTCATCTCTCGCAGGATCGCGTGGATCCGGGTCCGCAGCTCCGGGTCCGCCCCGCTCTGCCGCAGCTCGGCCAGGAGGTCGACCAGGATGCCGCCGATCTCCACCGCGTCGGGGGCGGCCTCGACCTTCGTCGCCACCGGGTTGTCGCCGAGGGCCTCCAGCAGCTCGCCGCGGAGCCAGGCCAGGAGCTCGGCTTCGGCGCTCACTTCGGCGGCCAGCAGGCGGCTGACGCTGTAGGCGGAGAGGAGCTGGCCGCGGGCGTACTCGTCGGGCGGCCCGGACGCCGTGGCGGCGGCGCGACCGACGGCGCCGATGCCGGCGATCAGCTGCTCGGTGCGCAGGGAGTTGAACATCTCAGGAGGCCGCCGGCGGGTGGCCGGCGAGGTCGATGACGATCTTGCCGGTGTGGGAGCGGTCTTCGAGCATCTCATGGGCGCGGACGACTTCCTCCGGCGCCAGCACGGTCATTTCCGGCTTCAGGTCCCCCGTCCGCCAGGCGTCGAGGACGGCGTCGATCGCCCGTCGCGGCTCGGCCGGATCGCGGTCGATGATGCGGGCGGTGACGAACCCGGCGATCGACTGGTTACGCGGCATCAGCACGCGGGTGTCGATCGGCCCGGCCGTCTGGTTGGCGGCGCCGGCGACCACGTAACGGCCGTGGAAGGCCATCGCCTTCAGGCTCGGCGCGACCAGCGGGCCGTTCACCCCGTCGACGACGACGTCGGCGCCGTGGCCGTCGGTCAGCTCGCGGACCTGCGCCGTGAGGGTGTCGGGGTCGGCGAGGATCGCGTGCTCGGCGCCGTGGCCGCGGGCGATCTCGAGCTTCGCCTCGGTCGAGGCGGTGGCGATCGGCCGCGCCCCGGCGGCGCGCGCGAGCTGGATCGCGAGGCCGCCGACGCCCCCGGCGCCGGCGTGGATCAGCGCCCACTCGTCCGCCGCGAGGTAGCCGAAGCGAAAGAGCGAGTACCAGGCGGTCGTGCCCTGGATGAAGATCGCCGCCAGCACGGTCGGGTCGACGTCGTCGGGGACCGCGAAGACGCGCCGGCGCGGCACCACCAGGAGGTCGGCATAACCGCGCCCGTTGTCGTTGAAGACGATCACCCGTTGCCCGGCCTCGAGCTCGCCGGAGGGGTCCTCGACCACCCGCCCCGCGGCCTCGAAGCCGGGGGTGAAGTCGAGGGGCTGGTCGCGGCGGTACTCGCCGCGGCGGACCATCGTGTCGCCGAAGTTGACGCCGAGCGCCTCGACCGCGACCGCGACCTCGTCAGGCCCCGGGTCCGGCGCGTCGGCCTCGACCCAGCGCATCGCCTCGGGCCCGCCGAAGCGCTCGAGCGCGATCAGGTGGCGGCGGCGGGCGCTCATCGTCCCGCGTCCCCGAAGGTCTCGACCAGGCGGTTCGCGTTCTCGACCGCGCGCTCGCCCGAGACGCCGTAGCTCGGCGCGTAGAGGATCAGGTGGTCGAGGACGCCCTCATACCGACGTGCGGCGGCTTTGACTTCATCCGGGGTCCCGGCGAGGGCCATGCGATCGACCATCTCCGGGGTGACGGCGGCGACCATCGCGTCCCAGTCGCCTGCGGCGAAGGCGACGCGGATCGCCTCCCCGGCGGCGCCGAAGCCGTGGGACTCCAGCATCGCCCCATAGCTTTTGGCCGAGCAGTAGAAGGCGATCTGGGCGGCCGCCTCGCGGCGGGCCTGGTCGGCGTCGTCGTCGACCACCGAGATCACCAGGGTGGCGACGGCGATCTCCGAGGGGTCGCGGTCGGCGTGCGCGGCGCCCTTGGCGACCGCCGGGCGGACGACCTCGGCGATGTGCTCGACGGTGAAGAGCGCGTGCCCGAGGAGCCCGTCGGCGACCCGCCCGGCGCTCTCGATCATCCGCGGGTTCACCCCGGCGGTCCAGATCGGGATGCGCTCGCGGAGCGGTGCCTTCATCTCCCCGGTCGGCTTCATCCGCAGGCGGTAGAAGCGGCCCTCGTGGTCGATCGGGGCCTCGTGCAGCCGCCACAGGTCGCGCAGCAGCGGCACCAGCTCCTCGACCCGCTTCGCCGGCGCCTCGGGGTCCTGGCCGTGCCAGTCGGAGATCATCCGGCGGGTGCCGTTGCCGATCCCGAGGACGAAGCGGCCGTCGGAGAGCTCGTCGAGATCACGGGCCTCGGCGGCCAGGGTCAGCGGGCTGCGACCGACGCCGTAGGCAATCGCGGTGCCGACCCGGCAGCGATCGGTCCGGTGGGCCATCTCGGCGACCGAGATCGTCGCCGAGCGGTCGTAGAGCTCCGGCGCCCAGGCGGCGTCGAGCCCGGCCCGCTCGGCGGCGGCGGCGAGGTCCCCCATCGCCCGCACCGAGGTGCCCTGCGACTCGATCCCGAAGGTGAGCTCCGCCACGGCGCGCTTCCCCTCAGGCGCCGCTGAACTGCGGCGTGCGCTTCTCGCGGAAGGCGCCGAGGGACTCCTTGAAGTCCTCGCCCCGGGTGGCAAGGGTCTGGCCGCGGTTCTCGACCTCGACCGCGTTGCGCAGGCTGCCGGCGTCGACGTTCGCCATCAGGACGCGCTTGGTCAGCGTGATCCCGAAGGGCGAGTTGGAGGCGATCCGCTCGGCGAGGGCGATCGACTCCTCCATCAGCTTCTCCGGGGCGACGACGCGGTTGACGAGGCCGATGCGCTCCGCCTCGACCGCGTCGATGAACTCGCCGGTGAGCATGATCTCGGCGGCGCGGCCGAGGCCGACCACCCGCGGCAGGGCCCAGGACACGCCGACGTCCCCGGCCGAGAGGCCGATGCGGACGAAGGCGGCGTTGAAGCGCGCGTTGGCGTCGGCGATGCGGATGTCGGCGGCCAGCGCCAGGCCGAGCCCGCCGCCCGCGGCGGCGCCGTTGACCGCGGCGATGACCGCCTGCGGGAGGTCGTGGAAGCGTTCGAAGGCACCCGCCCAGTGCTCCTGGCCCTGCATCATCTCGTTGGCCGACATCTTCGGCAGCGCTTCGGCGTCGTCGAGGTCGAGGCCGGCGCAGAAGCCCTCGCCTTCACCGGTGACGATCAGCGCCCGGATGCCTTCGTCCTTGCGCACCTTCGCCAGCAGGTCGTGCATCTCGTCGAACATCTGGAAGGTGATCGCGTTGCGTTGGCGCGGCCGGGTCAGGGTCAGCACCGCGACCCCGTCGGCGGGGCGGGTGAGCGCGAGCGTCTCGTAGTCCATCGTCATCTCCTCGGGTCAGCCGGCCGCGACCGGCGTCTGGTCGGCGGCGCGGGCGGCGGCTTTCTTCAGCTCGAAACGCGCGATCACCTGCTTGTGCACCTCGTCGCCGCCGTCGCCGATCCGCAGCATGCGGTTGTAGCGGTACATCCAGGAGAGCGGCGTGTCTTCGGAGACGCCGGCGCCGCCGAAGACCTGGATCGCGCGGTCGACGATCGTCAGCACCGTCTTCGGCACCACGAGCTTGGTGACGGAGAGCTCGCGCCGGGCCTCGCGGTTGCCGACCTGGTCGAGCCGCCAGGCGGCGTTCAGGGTCAAGAGCTTGGCCTGGTCGATCTCCGCCCGCGAGGTGGCGATGAAGTCCTGGATGAACTGGCGGTCCGAGAGCTTGGTGCCGAACATTTCCCGGCTCTGGGCCCGGTCGCACATCATCTCCAGCGCCCGCTCGGCGACGCCGATCAGCCGCATGCAGTGATGGATGCGGCCGGGGCCGAGACGGTCCTGGGCGACTTTGAAGCCCGAGCCGATCTCGTTCAGGGTCGCCTCGGCGACCGGCACGCGGCAGTCTTCGTAGGCGATTTCCCAGTGTCCGGGGCCGTCGACGTGGCCCATGTTGGAGAGCGGGCGGACCATGTTGAAGCCGGGGGCGTCGGTGGGGACGAGGAGCATCGTCGCCCGTTTGTGCGGCTCGGCGTCGGGGTCGGTCACGGCCATCACGATCGCCACCGAGGCGCCGAGGGCGTTGGTCGTCCACCACTTGCGGCCGTTGATGACCCAGTCGTCGCCGTCGCGCTCGGCGCGGCATTTGAGGCCGGTCGGGTCGTTGCCCGAGGTTTCCGGCTCGGTCATCGAGAAGCAGCTGCGGATGTCGCCGGCGAGCAGCGGCAGGAGCCAGCGCTCACGCTGCCCCGGGTCGGCGTGCTCGACCAGGATCTCCATGTTCCCCGAGTCCGGCGGCTGGCAGTTGAAGGCGTAGGCAGCGGGGATCGTCGCCCGGCCGATCTCTTCGTTGACGATCCCGTAGTCGACGTTGGAGAGGCCCGGGCCGTCCTCCTCGTCGGGGAGGAAGAGGTTCCAGAGGTCGGCGGCCTTCGCCTTCTCGCGGATCCCGATGAGGATCTCCGGGAACGCGGTGGTCGTGCTCACCTCGCGGTCGAGCGCCTCTTCGATCTCCAGTTCCTGCGGGTAGATGTGCTCGTCCATGAAGGCGCGGACGCGCTGGGAGAGGTCCTTGGCGCGGTCGCTCGGCTCGAAATCCATCCAGTCGCTCCTCGGGGTCTGCGGTTTCGCGGGCCTCCGCCCGGCAGTCGGACGATCATCCTCGACCGGGCGCTCGGGACGTGCTGGCGCATTCGACAGTTGGCGCGCCGCGGGCGCCGGAGCAAGCTCTGGACGATGACTCCCGACGACACTCCGGCACTCTCCAACGTCACCTACGACGAGCTCGACGAGGGACAGGTGCTGGGCACGGTGACCGAGCCGGTGAGCGCGGAGATGGCGGGTTCGCTGATCGGTGAGATCGGCGCTCCCGGCGAGGCGCCGGTGGCGCCGCCCGCGGTCTTCCCGGTGCTCTTCCTGAAGGCGTTGCGGCGCACGCTCGGCGGCATCCCCAACGGCGGGGTGCTGGCGAAGTACGAGCTGCGCTTCGGCGAGCCGCTGCCGGCCGACGGCCGCGAGGTCGAGATCGAGGTCTCGATCGCCGAGAAGTACGTGCGCCGCGAGCGCCCCTACGTCGTCGTCCAGTTCGCGATCGACGACGCCGACGGCAAGCGCGCCCTGACGGGCCTCAAGACGATCATGTGGCCCACCGGGCCGGGACAGGAGTAAGCGACATGCCGACCAAGGACTTCCCCTCCGCGTCCGAACACGTGACCCAGGAGACGATCAACCGTTACGCCGACATCTCCGGCGACTACAACCCGATCCACGTCGACGAGGAGGCCGCCGCGGCCTCGGAGTTCGGCGGCACGATCGCCCACGGCCCGATCGCCCTGCAGACCTTCTTCCGTTCCCTGACCGAGTGGCTCGACTCCCCCGCCCCGCCCGCCGGCACGGTCGTCAACATCACCTTCCGCGCCCCCACCCGCCCCGGCGACACGATCCACTGCGAGCTCCGCGACCAGACCGGCGACGAGATCACCACCGAGTGCCTGAACCAGGACGGCACCACCGTGATCACCGCCAAATCCACCATCCCGAGCTAGCCCTTCGCTGTTACCCCGTCATACGACGGGTAAGTAGCGAACGGCACCCCACCCTTCGTCGCTTGTAGCCCTGTGGGCGACAAATAGCGAAGGGCTAGTAGCGCATCAGGGCCGTCAGCTCGGAGCGGAGTGAGGAGAGGGCGAAGCGGGTCCAGACCATGCGGACGTCGGTGGTGCGGCCGTCGACGTACATGCGGATGCCGGTGGTGAGGATCGCGGTCAGCATCAGGTCGGCGAGGACCGCGTAGGTGCGGACGACCTCGCGGTCGACCGGGCGGCCGGAGCGGGCCTCGTATTCGTCGAAGAACCACTCGCGGTCGGCGATCGAGCCGAGCAACTCCGAGCCGGGGTGGGTGAAGGCGCCCGCCTCGTAGGCGAGCGAGATGTAGCCGAGGTCGTAACGGGGGTCGCCGACGTAGGAGAGCTCCCAGTCGAGGATCGCGGTGATCCGGCCGTCCTGGTTGAGGCAGTTGCCGATCCGGTAGTCGCCGTGGACGAGGGTCGGCGGGACCCGGTCCGGCACGCGGCCGCGCAGCCAGGCGTAGGCGTCCTCGACGACCGGGTCGCGGACCAGCGCCATCTGGCCCTGAATCTCCTCCCAGTGGGAGACGGCGGCCTCGAAGTCGCGGCGGGGTAGGACCGGCGGCGCGTCGGCGTCGGGGATCGCGTGGATGCGGACCAGTGAGGTCAGCAGGTCCTCGGCCAGCGACCCGCCGCCCTCCCAGTTGGCCTCCAGCTCGACCCGGTCACGCCGGCGCCAGACGTTGGGCGAGGTGCCGGGGGCACGGTCCATGACGAAGAACGGGCCGCCGAAGGCGTTGTCGGCCTCCTCGTAAGCGTAGACGGCGGGCACCGCGATCCCGCGGGCGCCCAGCACGCGGTAGACCTCGAACTCCTGGCGCAGATCGGTCTCCAGCAGCGCCCCCGGCGGTTTCACGCGGACGACGAATTCGCGGGTCGCGCCGGCCGCGTCGGCGGTCGCCAGCACGTAGGCCTGGCGCGACCAACCGCCCTCCAGCTGCGTCAAGCCGGTCGCGCGCTCGCCGTCGGCGAGGGCATCGGTGCCCGCGAGCGCCGCCATCGCCGCCGCCTGGCGCTCCGCATCGGTGGCCGTCGCGCCCGCCATCAGTCGGCCGCCGCGAGGATCGCTATTTCGCGGTCGCAGAGCTCGTGCATGACGGCGCGCAGCTCGGCGAGCGCCTCGCGCGACCCCTCGTCCTCGGCGGCGCGCAGCTCCTCCATCAGGGACGCCAGCCGCTCCCCGGCCTCCTCCGGCCGGGCGGCCGACAGCGGCTCCTCGCCGCGGCGGGCGAGGACCGCGGCGCTCGCCGCCTCCAGCCATTCGGCCAGCTCGCGCCGTCCCGCCTCTTCGGCAGCCAGGTGCCGGCAGACGCTGAAGGCCGAGAGGGTCTGGCCGCGGCGGTAGCCGTCGTCGGCACCGCCGCCGGCACTCGCCGAGAGCACCGCGCCCACGGCGCGCACCACCTCCGCGGTCGACATCGGGTTCAGCATCGCGCCCCGATCCAACCAGCGCGGGGGGACGGCCGGCACTGGCAGAAGGTCCAGTTCCGGCGCGGCGGGCGCCGCCGCGAGGCTTGCGGGATGAGCTCACCGCGCAGGCCGACGATGCAGACCGCGATCACCGAGCGCCTCGGGATCGAGTTCCCCCTCCTCGCCTTCTCCCACAGCCCTGAGGTCGTCGTCGCGGTCTCGCGGGCGGGCGGGATGGGTGTGCTCGGGGCGGCGCAGCTGAGCGTCGAGGAGCTCGAGCGCGACCTCGCCCGCCTCGGCGAGGAGCTCGGCGACATCCCCTTCGGCGTCGACCTCCTGCTCCCCGGCCGCTACGAGAAGGCCGACGAGGGCGGGCTGCCGCGCGAGGAGCTGGTGCGCCAGGTCCCCGACGCGCACCGCGCCTTCGTCGCCGACCTGATGGACGACTTCGGCGTGCCGGAGCTGGAGGAGGGCTACGAGTTCGGCGACATCGTCGACGGCGAAGGCGTCCCGGTGACCGGCAACCACACCTACACCGCCAAGGACACCCAGCCGCTGCTGGACGTCTGCCTGGCGTCGGGGATCACGCTCTTCGCCAACGCCCTCGGCGTCGCGCCGACCGAGACGATCGACGCCTTCCACGAGCGCGGGATGCTCGTCGCGGGGCTCGCCGGCACCGCCCGCCACGGCGAAAAGCACCGCGAGGCGGGGACCGACATCGTCATCGCCCAGGGCTACGAGGCGGGCGGCCACACCGGGGAGATCGGCAGCATGGTGCTGATCCCCGACGTGGTCGACGCGGTCGAAGGGACGCCGGTGCTGGCGGCCGGCGGCATCGCCTCGGGGCGCCAGATGGCGGCGGCGTTGACGCTCGGCGCGGCCGGGGTCTGGACCGGCTCGGTCTGGCTGACCAGCGAGGAGGCCGAGACCACCGACGTCGTCCGCGAGAAGTTCGTCGGCGCCGTCGCCGCCGACACGGTGCGCTCGCGGGCCTGCACCGGCCGCCCCGCCCGCCAGCTGCGCTCCGGCTGGAGCGAGGCCTGGGAGGCCGCCGACATCGAGCCGCTCGGCATGCCCCATCAGGGCATCCTCTACGCCGAGCCGCAGGTGCGGATCGCCCGCGGCGCCGAGGTCGACGCCGGCCGCTCGCGGGAGCTCGCGACCTACTTCGTCGGCCAGGTCGTCGGCCGCCTCGACAGCGTCCGCCCCGCCGCCACGATCATCGAGGAGATCGTCACCGACTGCGCCGCCCTGCTCGAGCGCTGAGGCCTCACTGGCGCTAGCGCCAGTTGTCCGGGACCGGACGGGCCAGCACGCTGGAGCGATGGGACGGACCGCGGATATCTCCAACAACGGACTGCGCCTCGAGCCGGCGGACGAGTACGCGCACGCGGTCGACGAGGTCGTCAACTTCAACGAGTCGGTCTACGCGTCGGGGTGGCAGGCCGACACCAAGATGGGCGGCTGGATGCGCCTCGGCAAACGGGTCAACGAGGGCTACGCCGAGCTGTCGGTCTGCCTCTACCTGCCCGACGGGCGGGTCGCCTGCCAGTTCAAGCGGCCGGAGATCTCCTCGAATGAGGGCTTCGATGCGGGCGGACTGCGCTACGCGGTGAAGGAGCCCTTCGAGGCGCTGGAGATGGAGTACGAGGGCGAGCTGCTGGTGCTCGACGACCCCGAGGACCTGCGCGATCCGAAGAAGATGTTCGACACCGCGCCGCGGGCCGAGGGCCACGTCCGCTTCGACATCCGCGGCGTCTCCCCCGTCCACGGCGGCGAGCCGACGAGCCCCGAGGCCGAGCGGCTGATGTTCTACGGCCCGCGGTTCTCGCGCGGCCACTTCAACCAGCACACCGGGGTGCGGGGGGAGATCCGGGTCGGCGACGAGGTCTTCCCGCTGGGCGACGCCTTCGGCTGGCGCGACCACTCCTGGGGCCCGCGCTACTGGCAGGAGATCTGGGCCTACCGCCTCCTGATCGCGAACTTCGGCCCCGACCGCGGCTTCATGCTGCTGAAGAACATCCTCCCCGACGGCACCTCGCGCCGGCTCGGCGTCCTGCAGATCGACGGCGCCTACCACGAGATCACCGACCTCGACCTGCACACCGAGTGGTCGGACGACCAAGACCCGGTGACGACCAAGATCGGGGTCCGGACCGCGGCCGGGACGGCGGTGATCGAGGGCCGCACGCTGACCCTCGCCCCGCTCCGCAACCGGCGCCGCACCACCGAGGGCGAGCTGCTCGTCTCCCGCGTCGCCGAGGCCTTTACCGAGTACACCTGGGACGGCCACGTCGGCTACGGGATCGCCGAGTACATCGAGCGGGTCGAGGACGGCGTCGCCGTCGGGTTCCCGCTCTGAGCCCGACGATGGGCGCCCCCTCGTCGACCTCCCCCGCGCCCTTCTGGTGGCCTGACGCGCCGGGGCCGGAGGTGACGGTGGCCGAGCTCTTGGCCTCGCGGGTGGAGCTGCGCGGGGACGCGACGGCGCTGATCGGGCCGAGCCTGACGGCGCCCGACGAGGGCGGGCGCGCCGAGACCTCGATCACCTACGCCGAGCTGCGGGAGCGGGCGGGCCGGATGGCGAGCGTCCTGCGGGAGGCGGGGGTCGGCCCGGGGGACCGGGTCGGGATCCTGCTCGACAACGACGGCGCGATCGAGGCGGCGGTCACCTACCACGCCTCCCACCTCCTCGGTGCGATCAACGTCCCGTTGAACACGCGCTACGTGGCGCGGGAGCTGGAGTACGTCCTCGGCTTCACCGAACCGGCGGCGGTCGTCTTCGCCGGCGCCCACGCCGAGCGCCTCGCCGCGCTGCGCGAGACGATCCCCGACGCGGCGCTGCTCGAGGCCGGCTCCGGCGCCGCCGCCCTGGGACGCCCGCTCGGGGAGCTGCTCGCCGCCGCCGCGCCGCTCGCCGACCCGGCCACCCCGGGCCCCGACGAGGACGCCGACTGGATCTTCACCTCCGGGACCACCGGCAACCCGAAGGCGGTCGCGCTGACCCACCGCGGCTCGGTCGCCTGCGCCTACCAGACCGTCGGCGCCTGGGGGCTCGATCCCGACAGCGTCTACCAGTCCTTCGCCCCCTTCTTCACCAGCACCGGCTGCCACTCGAACCCGCTCTCCTGCCTCGCCGCCGGCTGCGCCTTCGTGGTCGAGGCGGAGTTCGACGTGCGGGCCTCGCTCGACCGCATGGAGCGCCACGGGACCACCTCGATCTTCCTCATCAACACGGTGCTGGCGCTGATCCTCGAACGCCGCACGCCCGAGGAACTGGCCGCCTACGACTTCTCCGCCCTGCGCCGCGTCTGTTACGGCGCCCAGCCCTCGAGCCCCGCCTTCTACCACCGGATCCAGAAGGAGATCGGCGAGGCCTGGGGGGTCGAACTGGTCAACATCTACGGCCTCACCGAGGGCGGCACGACCGGCATCTACCTCAGCGACGCCGACCACGCCGATGCGCTTAAGCGCATCGGCCCTTATGGCATCTCGATCGGGCGCAACGGCTTCCGCGACTGGGTCACCTGGACGGTGCTGCGCGAGGAGGACGACGCGCCCGCGGCCCCGAACGAGGTCGGCGAGCTCTGCGTCAAAGGCCCGAGCACGATGGACCGCTATGTCGGCCGCCCCGAGGAGACCGAGCGCGCCCTCCGCGACGGCTGGCTCCACACCGGTGACTCCGCCCTCCTCGACGAGGACGGCTTCCTCTTCTTCGTCGACCGCAACAAGCAGATGATTCGCCGCGGCGGCCTCAACATCTCCTCGGCCGAGGTCGAGGGCGTCCTGCTCGAGCATCCCGGCGTCGTCGAGGCCGCCGTCGTCCCCCTCCCCAACCCGGTCCTCGGCTCCGACGTCCGCGGCGTCATCGTCCCCGCCGACCCCCGCCCTTCCCCCGAGGAGCTGATCGCCTTCTGCGCCGAGCGCCTCGCCGACTACAAGGTCCCGACCCAGATCGACTTCATCGACGCCCTGCCGAGAAACGGCATGAACCGGGTGATGAAGGGCGTGCTGACCGGCGAGCGCGAAGCGCTCAGTTCTTAGGGGGCGCGGGACGCGGGACGGGTGTGCTCCCGGCCGGCCCGGCAGTCCTAGATGAGTCCTGGGCGTCTCATCGCGATCCTGGCTGGCTGTGACCGCGATGAGACGCCCAGGACGTGAGGGTTTCGTGAAACATCGGGCACAGGGACGGCACGAAGTCGGCGCGGAGCCCGCACCGGCCGGCCGCGGTCGTCCTTTGGCCCGGTCGGGCTGGCGTGGTCGTCTTAAGGCCCGTCCAGCGGGCCAAAGGACGACCGCGGATCCGGTGGCCGGGCCAAAGGACGACCACGCTGGCACGGAGCGCAGGAGGCGCTGGCTAGGCGCGGAGGGTGCCCTCGGGGTCGACGCGCTCGCGGAGGATCTGGAGCTCTTCTTCGCTCGGGGGCTCCGTTACGGGCGGGTCGGCGGGACCTTTCAGGTCGAAACCCGTTGCCTCCTGGGCGGCGTCCATCGTCACGCCCTCGTGGAGGGAGCGGACTCGCATGTCGCCGGCGTCGTCGAAGTCGAAGACGCCGAGCGGGGAGAGGACGAAGCGGACGCCGCCGCCGGGGAACTTGAGGCGCTCGCGCTCGGTGCGGTCACCGAGGGCGGTGATCAGGGCGACGCGCTCGACGAAGGTGCGGGGGTCGTGGCGCGGCATGACGATGTAGTAGCCGTCGCAGCTGGTCGACATCGAGCCGAGGGCGACGCCGCCGGGGCCGCGGAACTTCCAGCCGCCGTCGGCGCCGGGGATGCCGAAGAGGTTGATGTTGCCGCGGCGGTCGACCTGCAGGCCGCCGACGAAGAAGACGTCCGGGCGACGGGAGTAGTCGAAGGTCTTTTCCTGGACCATCAGCGCCTCGCCGACCTGCGAGCGCGGGTCGAAGAGGAACGGGTAGACCGGCGGGGTAGATCCGCCGCCGCCGAGGGCGGTGACGCCGAGACCGACGAGGACGCGGAGGTCGGGCAGGCGGGTGACGCCCGCCATCACCGACGCCGCCCGCGCCATCGGCATGTTGGCGCCGATCTGGACGGTGCGGTCGGTGTCGCGCAGGTCCCGCGCGAGGAGGACGGCGAAGAGCTCTTCCTGGGAGTAGTCGGCCATCAGACGAGGAGCGAGGAGATCCGGCGGATGCCGATCTGCTCGAGGTAGGCGTCGTGGTCGACGTCGGGCCCCGCATAACGCTCGAGGTAGGCGTCGAGATCGGCCCCCTCGCGGGTCGCGCCGAGGAACTCGTTCAGGTGCTCGACGTCGGCGACCATCGTCGCGCAGGAGTAAGGGTGGGTGCCGAACGGCGCCCGCACCACGCGGGTGTCCTGCCAGTACCAGGTGCGCTCGGGCGCCCGGCGGATCACCTCGTTGGGGACGACGCGCTCGCACTGGAGGATCACCGTCTCGGCGGCCGAGCCGAGCGCCAGGTCCATGTTGCCGGTGCCCTGCGGCTGGGCGTTGCCGTACTCGTCGGCGATCTCGGCGTAGACCAGGGCGAAGTCGAGCGGCATCGCCGCGACCGCCAGCAAGCTCTCGCCCGCGATCGGGTCGGTGAAGGTCTCGATGCCCTCGTTCAGGGACGGCATGTCGGTGCCGACGCCGCCCCGCCAGGGCATGAACGGTAGCCGCTGGGCGGCGGCGCGCAGGCCCGCGACGCAGTGCCCCTCGTCGATGTCTTCGACCTCGATCGTCCCCGCCTGGGCGGCCGCCCGGAAGACCGGGCCGACCCCCGCGAGCACCTCATAACCGACGTAACAGGAGATGAGCTTGCCGACGCAGCCGGCCGCGATCAGCAGCTCGACGTCGAGCCCGGCGACCGGGGCGACCACGGTCAGGTCACGGACCCGCCGGCGGGCGAGCTCGCGCACCAGCGCCATCGGGTGCGCCGCGGTGACCGCGCCGCCGATCCCGATCGTGGCGCCGTCGCCGACGTCGGCGAGCGCCTCCTCGAGGCCGGTGAGGACCGAGGTCCGCTCGGCCGTCCCGCCGGCGCTCACGCGACCGACACCCGCATCAGCGGCACTACCGACCCGAGGTCGGGGAGGTCGCGGATCGTCTCCGCCAGCTGGTCGAAGGCCGCCTCGGAGATCTCCATCTCGTCATGGAGGCGGCGCGAGTTCTTCAGCACCCCGGCCCAGTCCCAGCCGTAGGTGGTGTCGTCGGGGATCAGCTCGCGGACGTGGCGCTCCCCGGTCGTCGTCGTCAGCTCGATCCGCGAGGCCAGCGGCGTCAGCCGCTCGTCGGCGATCACCTCGGTGCGCGCGACCAGCTCGCGGATCACCGGGTCGTCGGTCCGGTGCAGGCCGGCCAGGGTCGCCTCGCGGTCCTTGATCGCCATCGCGACGCAGAACGGCGCGCTCATCAGGCTGGCGCCGACGTCCTCGAACGGCCCCCAGTTGAGCGTCCCCGGATAGGCCCGGTCGACCGGGTTCAGCAGGCAACGGACGCTCTCGATTTCGTCGGCCTCGACATCGGCCTCGACGACCAGGCCGATCGCCGCCTCGACCGGGCTCTGGGTGATGTTGCAGACCGGGTAAGGCTTGTAGATCACGTCGAGGATGCGCCAGCGCTCGCCGGGCACGAAGTCCTCGGGGTCGAGCGAGTCGACCGCGGCGAAGGCGTGCGCGAGCCCGGCCGGGCCCTCCAGCCATTCGCTCGCCCCGGCCGCGCCGTTGGCGGCCAGGCGCGCCGCCCAGAGGCCGTTGCGGGCGGCCATCCCGAGCTCCCAGCGCCACTCGGTCGTGCCCTCGATCCAGGTCTGGGAGAGGCCGCCGCTGAAGCTCGACGCGATCGCGATCGCGTTGGCGACGCCCTCCTCGTCGAGCCCCAGGAGCGAGGCGCAGGCGGCCGCCGAGCCGAGCGTCCCGTAGACCATCGAGGCGCGGAAGCCGCGCGGGGTCGAGAACGGCTCGAGCGGGTCGCCGACCGTCGCCGCCACCTCATACCCCGCGACGACGGCGCGGGCGAAGCGCTCTCCGTCGGCGCCGAGCTGCTCGGCGAGCGCCAGCGACGGCGGGATCACCGAGGACCCGAGGTGGGACTTGGCCGAGTAGTAGGTGTCGTCCTGGGCCCGCGCGTGCATCAGCACCGCGTTGGCGAAGGCGGCGTGCTCGGCGTCGACCTTGCCGCCGTGGCAGAGCAGCGTCGACTCGGCCGGCCCGCGGTCGGCGACCAGCGGCCAGACCACATGGCCCTCGGTGTAGGCGGCGAGCGCGCAGCTGAGGTCGTGCAGCAGGTTGCAGCGCAGCTTCTCGACGACCTCGTCCGGCACCCCGTTCTCACGGCACTCGACCACGAAACTCGCCAGCCGCGCCCCGATCGCCTGCTTGGTCATGTTCACGATCCAACCTCCTCCAGGCCGGCCACCACGGTTGCCAGGAACTCCGCCCCCTCCGCCCCGGTGAGGACGCGATGGTCACAGCCGAGGGTCAACCGCAGGAGGCGCCGGCCGTCGGCCTCCGCGGTCGCGGCGCCGACCCCGAGGATCGCCGCCTGGGGCGGGTTGACGATGGGATCGAAGTCCTCGATCCCGAACATCCCCAGATTTGACACGGTGAAGGTGGCGTCGCGGAGCTCCTCGCGGCTGAGCCGGCGGGCGGCGGCGGACTCGGCGAGGGCGCGGCTGGTGGCGGCGATCGCGGCGGGCTCGAGGCGGTCGGCGTCGTAGATCGCCGGGACGACCAGGCCTCCGGGGATCGCGATCGCGACGCCGACGTTGACCCGCGGGTGGAGCAGCACCTCGTTGTCGCCCCAGGAGGCGTTGACGACCGGGTGCGCGCGCAGCGCCTTGGCGCAGGCGTGGAGGATGTAGTCGTTGATGCTGGGGACGCCGCCGGCGCCCGCCTCGCGCAGGCGCCCCCGCTCGGCGAAGACGCCGGCGACATCGGCGGTCCGGCGCAGGTAGAAGCAGGGGACGAGGGCGGCCTCGGTGAGGCGCCGGGCCATCGCCCGACGCATCAGCGGCAGCTTCACGACCTCGGGCTCACCGCGACCGGCGGTCTCGACCGCCGTCGCGGCGGCGTCAGTCATCGCTGACGATCCCGAAGAGGTGATCGGCCGGGACGACCTCGAACTCTTTGACGTTCAGCTCGGCGAGCGTGCCGTCGACCGGCGAGGTGAGGTCCATGTTCGCCTTGTCGGAGGCGATTTCCATCAGCGCGTCGCCGGCTTTCACGGCGGCGCCGACCTCGACGTTCAGCTGGACGACTTCCACTTCTTCGCCGGGATCGGCGTCGGCGACCTTGATCTCGTGGCGCATCTCTTATCCCTCCCCGGCGGTCTCGCGGAGCGCCGTGACGATGTCGTCGACCCCGGGGGTGCGGGCCTCGGCCAGCGGCACCGGGGTCGGCACGTTGATGAACGGCGAGGTGACCCGCCGGGGCTTCGCCTTCAGCTCGGAGAGGCACTCCTCGACGGCGAGCGCGAGGACCTCGGAGGCGAAGCTGAAGGGCGAGGTCGCGTCCTGGGCGACGACGAGCCGGCCGGTGCGGCGGATCGAGTCGGCGATCGCTGGGCGGTCGAGCGGCGCCAGCGTGCGCGGGTCGACGACCTCGACCGAGATTCCCTCCTCGGCCACCCGCTCGGCCGCCTCCAGCGCGCGGTCGACCTGGCGGCCGATCGCGACGAGGGTGACGTCGGTGCCCTCGCGGGGCACGGAGGCCACGCCCAGCGGGATCAGCAGGTCGGGGTCGAGCGGGGTCTCGTGCCGCGCGGTGAGGAGGCCCTGGGTCTCGATGAAGAGCGTCGGGTCGTCGTCGCGGATCGCGGACTTGAGCAGCCCTTTGGCGTCGGCGGCGTTCGAGGGCATCACCACCTTCAGCCCCGGGACGGCGCCGAACCAGGCCTCGAAGTTCTGCGAGTGCTGGGCCCCGTTGGGCCCGCCGACGCCGCACATCGTGCGGATCGTCAGCGGCAGCGAGTGGCCGGTGAAGTACCGGTACTTGGCGGCCTGGTTGACGATCTGGTCCATCGCCAGCATCGCGAAGTCGAAGAACATGATCTCGACGATCGGTCGCATCCCGACCGCGGCGGCGCCGGTGCCGAGGCCGACCAGCAAAGGCTCGGAGATCGGCGTGTCGCGGACCCGCGAGGGGCCGAATTTGTCGAGCAGGCCGCGGGTGACCCCGTAGGGGCCGCCGACCCGGGCGACGTCCTCGCCGATCAGGAACGTCTTCTCGTCCCGTTCCATCTCCTCAGTCAGGGCCTGGTTGATGCCCTGCCAGAACTTCAACGCGCGTGACTCGACGGTGACGCTCATCGCGTGACCTCCTTCTTCGGCCGGTTCATCGGACGGGCTCCGCGAGGTGTCCCGCGAACAGGACCTCCTCGCCTTCGGCCACGGGGCTGGCCAGGGCGAACTCGAGCGCGGCGGCGATCCCCTCCTCGACCGCCGCGTCGGCGGCGTCGGCGGCATCGGCGTCGAGCTCGGCGCGGGCGCGGACCAGCGGGTCGCCGGCACGGCCGGTCTCGACCTCGGCCTCGTCGCGGTAGGCGGCTTTGTCGCCCGCGTAGTGGCCGAACCAGCGGTAGGTCTCGGCCTCGATCAGGGTCGGGCCCTCGCCCGCCCGCGCCCGGTCCACGGCGTCGGCGACGGCCGCGGTGGTGGCCTCGACGTCGTTGCCGTCGACCTTGCGGCCGGGCATCCCGTAGCCGTCGGCGCGCTTCCAGATCTCCCCGGCGACGTGGACCGAGGCCGGCGTCAGCTCGACGTAACGGTTGTTCTCGCAGATGAAGACGATCGGCAGCTTCCAGAGGCTCGCGGTGTTGAGCGCTTCGCCGAGCACGCCGTTGGCCGCCGCGCCCTCGCCGAAGAAGCAGATCGCGACGTCGTCGCGGCCGTCGATCTGCAGGCCGAGGGCGGCGCCGGTCCCGATCGGGATGCCGCCGCCGACGATGCCGTTGGTGCCGAGCAGGCCGATCTCGGGGATCGCGATGTGCATCGAGCCGCCGCGTCCGCGCGAGTAGCCGTCGGCGCGGCCGAGCAGCTCGGCCATCATCCGGTCGGCCCGCGCACCCTTGGCGATGCAGTGGTGGTGGCCGCGGTGGGTGGAGACGATCACGTCGGTCTCGCGCAGCGGCCAGCAGCCGCCGACGGCGACCCCCTCCTGGCCGATCGAGAGGTGCAGCGGCCCGGGGACGTTGCCCTCGTGGAACTGCTCGTGGACGGTCTCCTCGAAGCGGCGGCTGAGCCGCATCACCTGGTAACGGGCACGGCGGTCCTCCGCCGAGCCGATCTCGCTCGCATCCAAAGCTCTTTCCTTCCCTATCCGGTCGGCCCTACCGGCCGGTCGGTAGCGACCCTATCAGAGGATTATTCGCCCGTGGGGCGCATTCCAGTGCGCTAGGTCGAACAGGCACAACCGATCGGTCGAGCAGTCCGCAGGATAAGTTTCAATAGAATGAACGAGGTAAAGCGGCGGGCGGCGGGCTCCCGCGGGAACCACAGGAAAATGGCGGCGACGAGAACTCAACTTGCGACGGTGGAGACGACCGCGGAGCGGGCGCAGGTCGTCCGTCCCGACATCATCGAAGCGGCGACGCGGATCTTCAGCGAGCGCGGCTACCACGCCGCCTCGATGTCCGACATCGCCGACGCGGTCGGCATCCGCAAGGCGAGCCTCTACCACCACGTGCGCAAGAAGGAGGACCTCCTCTTCGCCATCCATGAGGCCTTGGTCGACGAGCTGATCGACGAGACCATCGCCGTCTCCTCCTCCTCCGCCAGCCCCGCCGACAAGGTCCGCGAGCTCCTCCACCTGACGATGCGCTTCATCGCCCGCAACCGTGACGCGGTCGCGGTCTTCCTCTCCGAGCGCCACGCCGTCACCGGCGAGCGCTGGCAGGCCCTGGTCGTCAAGCGCGACCTCTACGAGCGGATGGTCAGCCAGATCGTCACCGAGGGCCGCGCCACCGGCGAATTCGCCGACCTCCCCCCCGAGCTGGTCGCCAAGGCCCTCCTCGGCATGGCGAACTGGGCCTACACCTGGTTCCGCCAGGACGGCCCGATGTCCGCCGACGACGTCGGCGAGGTCTTCGCCGCGATCGCCCTCCGCGGCCTCGAAGCCCGCTAGAGGTGGCGTGGGGGCGCCTCGCGGTGTCCTCGGTCACTCGGCTCAGGTCACGCACTGGAGTGCGCTCCCCTCGCCTCATTTCCCTGCGTCCTTGCGAGGCTGGCCCACGCCACCTCAGCCCGCTAGGCCGACGTGAGGGTTTCGTGAACAACTCCGAGGGTTCGTGACGCTTCCGCCTGGAACTCCACGGTCCAGGTTGAGCTCAGACAGAAGGCGCACGAAGCATGGGGAACCTGCGCGGAAGTGTGGAGTTCGTGCCTTCCCCCGCACGTCAGCCCACCCCGGACTGCTCCAGGCGTTTCCGCAGCTCGTCCTTGCGGATCTTGCCGATCGAGGTCTTGGGGAGCTCGGTCTCGAAGGCGATCACGGTCGGGACCTTGAAGCGCGAGAGGCGCTCGCCGCAGTAGGCGGTGAGCTCGGCCTCGGTCAGCTCGGCGCCCTCGGCGACGACGATCACGGCGGCGACGGCTTCGTCGCGAATCGGGTCGGGCACGCCGATGATCGCCGCCTCGGCCACCTGGGGGTGGTCGACGATCACCGACTCGACCTCGATCGCCGAGACGTTCTCCCCGGCGCGCTTGATCATGTCCTTTTTGCGGTCGAAGAAGTAGAGGTAGCCCTGCTCGTCGGCGTAGGCGTTGTCGCCGGTGTGGAGGAGGTCGCCGCGGATCGTCTCGGCGGTCGACTGTTCGTCCTTGTAGTAGCCGAGCATGATCGAGCGGCCGCGCTCGCCCTTGACGCAGATCTCGCCGACCTCGCCGGTCGCGACCTCCTTGCCTTCTTCGTCGAGCAGCAGCAGCGTGCGGCCCGGGGACGGCAGGCCGATCGAGGGCCAGCGGCGCGGCGCCGCCACCGGCGAGACGGTCAAGAGCGTCATCGTCTCGCTCTGCCCGTAGCCGTTGATCAGGTCGACGCCGTAGCGCTCCTCGAAGGTCTGCTTCTCCTGGTCGGAGACGTTGATCGCGTAGAAGACCTTGCGCAGGTCGTGCTCGCGCTCCCCCTCCTTCGGCGGCTGGGCGATCAGCGTCCGCAGCTGCATCGCGACGATCGCCGTCTGGGTCGCCTTGTGGCGCTTGATCTGGTCCCAGAAGCGCGAGGCGGAGAATTCCTCGATCACGATCGCGGTACCGCCCACCGTCATCGCCGCCATGATCGTCATCCCCTGGCCGTTGACGTGGAAGAGCGGCAGCGAGGTGAGGCAGCGCTCGCCCTCGTCGAGCCAGAGGCAGTGGACCGTGTCGAGGCCCGCCCGCAGGCAGTTGGCGTGGGAGAGCATCACCGCCTTCGGCTTCGAGGTCGTGCCCGAGGTGAAGAGCAGCTCGCAGAGGTCGTCGCCGCCGACGGCGGGGCGCGGAGCGGGCTCCTTCGAGAGGCCCGGCAGGTCGTCGAAGGCGAAGAACTCGGTGAGGCGGCCGCGGGCGACGATCGTCGTCGTGTCGGTCCCGGCGGCGTCGATCCCGCGCTGGACCACCTCGCAGAAGTCGGGCTCGGTGATCGCGAAGGCGGCCTCGGTGAAGCCGATCACGTGCTCGAGCTCCCCGGCGGTGTTGGCGATGTTCGACGGCACCATCACCGCGCCGAGGCGCGTGATCGCGAACCAGGAGATGAGGAACTCGGGGCTGTTTCGCAGGTGGACGACGACGCGGTCCCCGGCGGCGACGCCGAGCGCGTGCAGCCCGCGGGCGCAGTCCTCGACCCGACCGTCGAACTCGCCGTAGGTGGACTCGGTGACCTCGCCCGCGCGGCTCTCGAAGACGAGGAAGGTGCGCTCGGGGGTCAGCGCGACCCGCTCGGCCAGCGCGTCGCCGATGCTGCGATTGCCCATTTCTCCGACACTCATGCCCGGTACCTCTCCCTGATCGCGATCAATAGCCCTTCCCCACGGTCCAACCGCCGTCGACGAAGAGGGTGGCGCCGTTGACGAAGCTCGACTCCTCCGAGCAGAGGAAGAGCACCGGCCCGGCGATCTCCTCGACCTGGCCCCAGCGGTCCATCGGCGAGTTGTCGCGCAGGACCCGGACCATCGCCTCGTCTTCGAAGTAGGGCGCGCTCAGCGGCGTCTCGATCACGCCGGGGGCGACCGCGTTGCAGTGGATCCCGGCGGCACCGACTTCGACCGCGATCGACTTGGTCAGCCCGACGATCGCCGCCTTCGAGGTGTTGTAGGCGGCCCGTTCGCCGAGCGCCAGTTCGCCCGCCATCGAGGCCAGGTTGACGATGTGGCCGTGGCCCGCGTCGACCATTCCGGGGATCACCGCCTTGCTGCAGATGAAGGTGCCGGTGACGTTGACGTCGATCGTCCGGCGCCAGTCCTCGACCGACTCGGTCGCGATCGGCGCGACGTGGCGGATGCCGGCGTTGTTGACGAGGAAGTCGACCCCGCCGAAGGCCTCGCGGGCCGCCTCGACCGCGGCGGTGACGGCGGACTCGTCGGTGACGTCGACCGCGGCGGCGATCGCCCCGGCGCCGACCTCCTCGGCGGCCGCCCGGGCCGCCTCGCCGTCGGTGTCCCAGATCGCGACCCGGGCCCCGGCAGCGGCGAAGGCGCCCACGAGCTCGCGCCCGATCCCTCGCGCGCCCCCCGTGACGATCCCCGCCTTCCCGGCCATCCGGTCACCCATGGGCGCCAGCATAGATCCGCCCGGGCCGCCGCCCTACTAGCTATCGCGACAGGCGTGAAGGCGGCCCGCCTGGAGTAATTTCGATGCCGTGATGGAGGAGGGCGCCAGCACCAGCCTGCCACTCGTCGACTCCGACGAGCGTCGGCTCCTGCGCGAGTCGGTCAGCCGGCTGGCGAACTCGT
Source organism: Solirubrobacterales bacterium (assembly GCA_965200635.1). GTDB lineage: Bacteria > Actinomycetota > Thermoleophilia > Solirubrobacterales > 70-9 > VAYN01. Next base: position 896,079 of record OZ241364.1, read on the forward strand.
TCGGCCACCGCTACTTCACCGACGTCGTCGCCAACGGCGAGGCGCCGGACGCCCTCTGGACCGCGCTCGGCGAGCACGGCTTCATGGGACCCTCGATCGGCGAGGCCTACGGCGGCGGCGGGGCCGGGCTGACCGAGCTGGCGATCGTCGAGGAGGAGATCTCGGCCGCCGGGCTGCCGCTGCTGAAGATGCTGATCTCCCCCGCCGTCGCCGGCGCGATCATCGAACAGCACGCCGACGAGTCCCAGAAACAGCGCTGGCTGCCGGCGATGGCGGCCGGGACCGAGCGCTACTCGCTCGCCGTGACCGAGCCCGACGCCGGCTCCAACACCCACAAGATCTCCACCCGCGCCCGGCGCGAGGGCGACTCATACGTCCTCAACGGCACCAAGGTCTACAGCTCCGGCCTCGAGGACAGCCAGTGGGTCCTCGTCCTCGCCAAGACCGGTGAAGCCGACGGCCGCTCGCAGCTCTCCCTCTTCATGGTCGAGGTCGACCACCCGAACCTGGAGCGCCAACGGATCCCGGTCGCGATGCGCGCCCCCGAGCACACCTTCACGCTGATGTTCGACGAGGTCGACATCCCCGCCGACCGGCTGATCGGCGGCGAAGGCGAGGCGATGCGCACCGTCTTCAGCGGCCTCAACGCGGAGCGGGTGATGTCGGCGGCGATGTGCGTCGGGGTCGGCCGTTATGCCCTGGCAAAGGCGTCGAAATACGCCAACGAGCGCGAAGTCTGGGGGCAGCCGATCGGCGCCCACCAGGGCGTGTCCCACCCGCTCGCCGAAGCCCACGCGAACCTCGAGGCGGCGCGCCTGATGATGATGAAGGCGGCCACGCTGACCGACGCCGGCGCGCCCGCGGGCGAGGCCTCGAACATCGCCAAGCTGCTCGCCGCCGACGCCGGGACCAAAGCCCTCGACCAGGCGATCCAGGCCCACGGCGGCAACGGGATCGCCGACGAGTACGGCCTCGCCGACCTCTACTTCATCGTCCGCCTGCAGCGGATCGCCCCGGTCAGCCGGGAGATGATCCTCAACTACATCGCCCAGCACTCGCTGGGCCTTCCCCGCTCTTACTGAAGGAGGCCGGATGTCGATCGACGTCACCAGCTTGACCCACCGCCGACCGACGAATCGCTGGGACCGCACCAGCGTCGGCGACTTCTGGGAGCGGATCACCTGGAGCTACCCCGACAAAGAGGCGATCGTCGGGCGTCCCGGCGCCTTCGCCTATCCCGGCAACGAGCGCCTCACCTACCGCGACGCCGATGAGCTCGCCAACCGGGTCGCCAACGCGATGCTGGCGATCAACGGGGTCGAGCGCGGCGACCGCGTCCTCTTCTTCTGCGACAACTCGACCGAGGCCTACGTGACCAAGATCGCGGTCGCCAAGGCGGGGCTGGTCTCGGCGCCGATCAACCCGATGCTGGCGCCCGACGTGGTCGCCGACCTGATCGGGCGGGTGGAACCGAAGGTGGCCTTCGTCGACGATGTCCTCTGGGCCAAGTGCGAGCGCGCCTTCGCCGAGACGAGCCTGACGCCGACGGTGACGATCCCGATCGGCGGTGAGATCCTGCCCGGCTCCGTCGCCTTCGCCGACTTCGTCGCCGACGCGCCCACCACCGAGCCCGAGGTCGAGATCCACGGCGACGACATCTGGGAGATCATCTTCACCTCGGGGACCACGGCGATGCCGAAGGGGGCGATGGTCTCCCACAACTACTCCTACCTCAGCGCTTACTCCTTCGCGCTCAGCCTCACCCGCGGGCTGCGGTTCGAGTGCGACTTCAAGATGGTCACCTTCCTGCCGCTGATCTTCCACATCGCCGACCAGATCTTCTCCTTCCCGGCCTTCCTCTGCGGCGGCACGCTGGTGTTCGGGCGCAGCTATGACCCGGAGGGGATCGCCCAGGCGATCTCCGACGAGGAGATCACGATGTGGTGGGGCGGCTCCCCGGCGATGCTCGAGGAAGTGACCGATCGCCTCGAGGCCTCCGATGGCGCCCTCGACGCCTCCTCGGTCACCGCGATCGTCTTCGGCTGGACCGCGATCGCGCCGACGCTGGTCGAGCGGATCCGCAAGCTGACCACCGAGAACGTCTGCATCCTCGAGATCCTCGGCCAGACCGAGGCGATCTCCTGCTTCCGCTTCTGGCCCGACAAATGGCCCGAGACCTTCGCCGCCAACGCGCCCGCGACCAACTACGTCGGCGTGCCGAACCCGCTGCTGGCCTCGAAGCTGATCGACGAGGAGGGCAACTCGCTGGAGGGGACGACGGGGGTCCCGGGGGAGGCCGTCTACCGCTCGCCGGTCGTCACCGCGGGCTACTACCAGGACGAGAAAGCGACCGAAGAAGCCTTCCGCGACGGCTGGTTCCACTCCGGCGACGTCTGCGAGTACGACGCCGAGGGCCTGCGGATCATGGTCGACCGCTCCAAGGACATGATCAAGTCCGGCGGCGAGAACGTCTCCACGCTGCGGGTCGAGACGATCCTCCGCTCGCATCCGGAAATCCTCAAAGCCGCGGTCGTCGGCCTGCCCCACGAGCGCTGGGACGAGGCGGTCACCGCGATCATCGTCCCCGCCGAGGGCGCCTCGCCGGACCCCGAGGAGGTGCGGGCGTTCTGCCGCGAGCGCCTCGCCGGCTACGAGTCCCCGAAAGCCGTGATCCTCGCCGACTCGCTGCCGGAGACGGTCGGCGGCAAGGTCCTCAAGTACAAACTGCGCGTCGCCCACGCGGGCTTCTACGACGACGCCGAGTAGAGCAGCGCCTCCACCGCCCGCAGGACCTCGTCGGGTTCGGAGGCGAGCTGGCGGTCCGTCACCCGTTCCAGTCTGATCCCGAGCAGCCCGAGCTTGCGCTGCCGTTTGCGGTCCTCCTCGAAGGAGAGTCGCGAGCCGTGGGTCCCGAACGTGTCGAGTTCCACCGCGAGCCGAGCCTCCTCCCACCAGCAGTCGAGCTCGTAGCCCCCGACGACGTAGTTCATCGCCGGCGCCGGCAGCCCGGCCTCGAGGACCAGCGCTCGAAAGCGCCGCTCGAGCCCTGAGCGCGTGACGCTCGGGTCCGGCCGGTAGAGCTCCACCGCCCGAGCCAACGTCGAGTGCCCTTTGTGCCCCGCCGAGCGAGCCAGCAGCGCCTCGAACTCCCGCAGGTCGAGCAGCTTCAGGTCGTCGGCGGTCTTCAGGTCCCTTTCGGTCCGCCCCGGTTCGAGCGCGGCGAGGTCGAGCACGGTGCGGGCGAGCGAGGTCACCGGGATCCGGTCGCACTCCGTGGTGTCCTCAGGCGCGAACCGGGCGAAGTGCACGTGGAAGTCCTTCTTGGCGTGTCGACGGATCGTCGCGCTGACGTGGAACTTGCCCGATGGCCGCGAGCGGGTCAGTCCCCAGACCCACGCTGCCGACCAGTGGCTCGCGACGCAGGGAGCATTGGCAGCGACGGCAGCCACGCACCAGCTCTCCCAGGTCAGCGCCTCGTGCCCGACCGCGTACACGCGTCGATGCAGCTGCCTCAAGCGTCCCCGCGCCACTTCGGCCTTGATGGCTTTCTCCGAGAAACCGATGGTCCGCAACTGCCGGTACGACACCACGCCGTGCTGCCGGGTCGCCACTCTGCCCAACCGCTCGCTTGCCGTTCGTTCTTTCCCTCCCATACGGAGGGGTAAGGACGAACGGCTGCGGTTTTTACCCCCCCGGGCTAGGAGATTCCGAGCAAATCGCGGGCGATCATCCAGCGGTGGATCTCGGCGGTGCCGTGGCCGATGCGCCAGAGGCGGACCTGGCGGAAGTAGGACTGGATCGCGTTCTCTTTGAGGTAGCCGTGGCCGCCGAAGACCTGGAGGCAGCGGTCGGTGACGCGCTGGGCCATCTCGGTGGCGTAGAGCTTGGACTTGAAGGCGTCGGTGCGGATGTCTTCGCCGCGATCGGCGCGCCAGGCGGTCTTGTAGACGAGGAGGCGGGCGACGTCGAGCTCCACCGCGCAGTCCGCGAGCGGGAAGGAGATGCCCTGGCGGGAGCCGATCGGCTCACCCCAGGTGGTCCGCTCTTTGGCGTAGGCGACTGCGTCGTCGAGGCAGCGCTGGGCGATCCCGAGCTGGTAGCTGGCGATCTTCAGCCGCCCGTGGACGAGCTGCTCGTCGGCGAGATGGAACGCTTTGCCCTCTTCGCCGAGGCGCTGGGTGGCGGGGACGCGGCAGTCGTCGAATTCGAGTTCGGTCGGGACCCAGGCGTCGCCCATCGTCGGCAGCAGGCGGGCGACGTTGTAGCCGGGGGTGCCGGACTCGATCAGGAAGGCGGTGACGCCGCGCGAGCCCTTCGAGGGGTCGGTGGAGGCGAAGAGGATCAGGAACTCGACCCGCTCGGCGAGACCGATGAACATCTTGCGGCCGTTGATCACGTAGTCGTCGCCGTCGCGGACCGCGACCGTCTCCACCGCGCCGAGGTCGGAGCCGGTGCCGGGCTCGGTGAAGGCGTAGGCGCTGCGGCGCTCACCGTCGATCACGGCGCGCACGTAGGGGTCCCACTGCTCGGGAGTGGCGTTGTAGAGGACCGGCTCCGGGGAGCCGCCGACCTCGAACATCATCGGGTGGCGGTTCAGCTCCTCGTGCACGGCGCAGACGGCGAGCTGGCCGAGGCCGAGGCCGCCGTGCGCGGTCGGCACGTCGATCGCCCAGAGGCCACGCTCGCGCGCCTCGTCCTGGAGCTGCGGCCGCAGCGGCCAGTCGATGTTGCCCTCGCGGAGGAACTCCTCCTCCAGCGGCGCCAGGCTCTCCTCGCGGAACTCGCGGGCGATCGTGACCAGGTTCTGCACCTCGGTCGGCAGCTCGAAATCCATCGCTACGCCTCCTCTTTCAGTTCTGGCTTGAAGATCGTCCGGATGCCGTCGAAGGAGCCGTCGGCGTAGCTCTCGAAGGCGCCGATCACGCCGTCGAAGCCGACCCGCAGCTCGATCAGCGGGCGCAGGTCGACGTCGGTCGTCGCGATCCAGCCGGCGACGTCGTCGAACTCCTCATGCGTGTAGCCGAAGGAGCCGATGATCCGGGTCTCGTTCTCGACCACGCGGGCGGCGGGGAGCGCGACGTCGTCGGCGAAGATGCCGACCAGCATCACGGTGCCGCTGCGGCCGACGGCGCGGACCGAGGCGGCGACCGTCTCCGGCCGGGCGACGCAGTCGAAGGCGAGGTCAAAGTCCGGCGGCAGGGCGTCGACCTCCCCCGGCGGCAGCGCGGTGAGGCCGAGGGCGGCGATCACCTCGCGGCGCTGGGCCTGCGGCTCGGAGACGACGACCGCGGCGCCGCGGCGGTGGGCGGCGAGGGCGGCGCCGAGCCCGATCACGCCGCCGCCGACGACCAGCACCCTGGCGTCTCCGCCCGCCCCGGTGAGGCGGAAGGCGTGCTCGCCGACGACCAGCGGCTCGATCAGCGCCGCCAGCTCGAGCGGTGCGTCGCCGCGGATCGGGGTCGCGTTGGCGGCGCGGACGACCATCCACTCGGCGAAGCCGCCGGGGGTGTCGGGGTAGCAGCCGTAGACGCGGCGGTCGGGGCAGAGGTTCGTTTCGCCGGCGCGGCAGAGCTCGCATTCGAGGCACCCGGCGATCGGGTCGACCGCGACCGCCTGGCCGAGCTCGATGCCCTCCACCCCCTCGCCCAGCTCGTCGACGATCCCGGCGGGCTCGTGGCCCATCACCAGGGTGTCGCCGGGGCCGAGGAATTCGTCGCGGCGTTCGTTGCGCAGCATGTAGCCGTAGAGGTCGGAGCGGCAGATCCCGACCGAGTCGATCTTCAGGCGTACCTCGCCGGGGCCGGCGTGCGGGGTCTCGACCTCCTCGACCGTGAGCCGGCTTTGGCCGTGGTAGAGCAGGGCACGCACCTCCGCATCTTCGATCCGCCCCCGCGGAGGCGGAACTGGCGGATGCGCCAATCCACCGGGGAGCGCGGGCTCGTAGAGTCGCGCCGGTGAACTACCCCCACGCTGCCCAGCAGCGCTACGAGGTTCCGTCCGGCGCGACGCGCCTGCTGCTGGTCCGCCACGGCGCGGCGGCGGTGGCGCCGGAGGGCGGCGAGCCGCTCGGGCTCCTCGACGGCTTCAACGACCCGCCGCTGGCGCCGAGCGGGCGCGAGCAGGCGACGGCGGTCGGCGCCCGCCTGGCCCTCGACCCGCCCGACCGGATCTTCGTCAGCGGCCTGCGCCGCACGGTGGAAACGGCGGCCCCGCTGGTCGAGGCGAGCGGCCTCGCGGCGGCCGAGGTCCCGGAGCTGCGCGAGGTCCACCTCGGCGAGTGGGACCACCAGTACCCGCACAAGATGGCGAGCCGCGACCCGCTGGTCGCGCGGGTCCTCGCCGAGCAGCGCTGGGACGTGATCCCCGGCGCCGAGCCGGCGGCGGACTACAGCGCCCGGGTGGCGGCCGGGATCGAGCGGGTCCTGGAGGAGACCGGCGAGGACGCGACCGCCGCGGCCTTCGTCCACGGCGGCGTGATCTCGGAGGTCCTCGCACAGGCGACCGGCGCCCAGCCGCTCGCCTTCATCTTCGGCGACAACGCCTCGATCACGGAGCTTCTGCGCCTCCGCGGCGGGCGCTGGATGGTGCGCGGCTTCAACGACACCGCGCACCTCGGAGCCACGGACTAGGGCGCCAGCCTCACGTCCCAGTGCGGGTCGTCGCCGGGCTTGCAGACCTCGCCGTCGAGGGCGACGCCGCAGGCCGGGCAGAGGTAGGAGCGGAAGATCAGCTTGTGGCCGACCTGGCGCTCCGGGTCGAGGAAGTTCGCCCCGAGCTCGGTCATCGGCAGCTCCAGGCGGGCGGCGCCGAGGCGGTAGTTGCCCTCGCGCGGCGCCAGCGCGGTGTCGCACTCGGCGCAGGCCAGGACCCCGGCCCCGGCGGAGTCGGTGCCGTAGGCGACCGTCGCCAGCACCAGGCCCTCGCGCTCGGCGAGGTTGCCGCTGGCGGCATCGAGCGGCGGGTGCGCCTCGGCGACCCGGGCGCGCATCCGCTCGGCGCGGAACTCCTCGTGGCCGTCGGCGAGCTCGCCGTCCTCGCCGGCGTCGACGCCGTAGATCGCCCGCGCTTCGGCCGCGGTCATGCGGCCCTCGCGGACTTCGGCGGCGACCGTCTCGGCCTCCCGCAGCATCGGGTCGCCGTAACCCGCGCCGGGGTTCGGGATCACCTCGAAGACGTCGGACTCGAGCAGCCGGTTGTTGAAGACCTTCGGCGTCGCCAGGTCGCCCTCGGGCGCCATCTCCCGTAGCTCCCCCGGGGTGCCGGGGAGCCTGCCGCTCTCCAGCCAGCCGCGGATGTCGCAGTCCTCGGCCCGCCACATCGCGCCGCCGGTCGCCGGCCAGCCGCCGAGCAGGCCGACCCCCTGGGTGACGCTCTGGGCGAGGCCGCCGGAGGAGATGAAGTGTTCAGGCGAGCGATGGCCGACCATCGCCGAGACGATGCAGGCGCCGCCGCGCCAGCGCCCGTGGCCGCCCGAGTCGGAGGCCTCGCGGCGGTAGAGGTAGAGCATCGGCACCTCGCGTTCCATCGACTCGACGCTGCCGACCGGGTTCATCGTCGAGCTCATCGTGCCGCCGTGGTCGAGGCCGTCGCGCCAGGGGAAGGCGCCGAGCCCGCCGACGATCCCGTCGAGCGGGAAGTTCGCGGTCGGCGTGCCGTACTGGTCGACGCCGAAGGTGTGGTTGTAGATCAGAGTCGCGCAGCCGGAGACGCCGAAGGTGTGGCGGGCGGTCTCGGGATGGGTGGAGAGCATCTTCGCGTTCAGGTACTGGGCCTGGACCAGCGCCACCACCAGGCCCAGCGAGGTCGACACCGCGGCCGGGTGGTGGGCGGCGGTGATCGTCCCGCGCTCGAACTCGAAGTCGACCTGCTCCAGCAGCCCCGCCGCGCAGAGGTACTGGTCGTAACAGAGGAAGGTCAGCAGCGAGTTGGTGATGCAGGCCCGCAGCACGCCGGCGGTGATGTTGAAGGAGCCGACGCTGGGGTCGGTGCCGGCGTTGGAGTAGGTGAGGCGGTCGCCCTCCTTCTTCACCGTCAGCGCGTAGCGGTAGGGGTTCAGGTCGCCGACCACGGCGCCGGAGACGTAGCGGGTGTCGGACCATTCGCCGTCAGGAAGGCTTTCCAACCGTTCTCCGACTACCCCTGCCGTGGTGTCGATCATCTTGCGCATCGTCCCCTTGACCCGGGCGGCGCCGTAGCGCTCGACCAGCTCCAGGACGCGGGCGCGGGCCAGCTCCACGCCGGCGATCTGCGAGCGCAGCTCGAGCGTCATCAGCCCGGCCAGGCGCGATCGCCGGACCCAGGCGTCGACCACGTCCTCGCGCACCTTCCCCGCGTCGACCAGCTTCATCGGCGGGAAGAAGGTCGGCTCGGCGTAGACGTCGTGGGCCTGCTGGGTGAACCCGCCCGGCTCGACCCCGCCCAGCTCGCGCTGGTGGATCACGTTGTAGACCCAGGCGAAGAGCTTGCCCTCCCAGAAGACCGGCGCGTAGACGGCGGCGTCCATCTGGTGGTTGGTGCCGATCCAGGGGTCGTCCTGGAGGAAGATGTCGCCCTCGTTGATGCCGACGTTCATCGAGCGGTGCTCGAGCGTCCATTTGACGACCACGTCGGCGCAGCCGCCGAAGAAGAGGTTGCCGGGGCCGAAGCAGACCCCCGCCCCGTCCTCGGTCTGGATCGTCGTGTTGAAGTCGTAGCCGTAAACCACGACCTGGCTGCCGGAGACGCGGCGGATCGTTTCCTGGTGGTCCCAGTTGACGTTCCAGAGCTTCGAGCGCAGGACCTCGTAGGAGACCGGGTCGAGGTCGGTGTCGGCCTCGGTGTGGAAGTGGAGCGAGGGGTCGACCACCAGCTCGTCGGGCGGCATGTAGCCGTCGGCGAAGCTTTCGGCGCGGCGGGTCCGCTCGTTGGCCAGGGTCGCCGCGATCGCAGAGTCGATCGAAGTCGCCATGTCAGTCCTCCATCTCGATCGTCAGGTTGCCGCCGGGCTCGACGACCAGGCCGAGGCCCGGTCGCAAGACGACGGTCGTGTCGGGAAAGTCGAGCAGCGCCGGGCCGGTGAGGCGGGCGCCCTCGGGCACGTCGGCGCCGGTGTAGACGGGGGTGGCCGAGACCTCGCGGTGCTCGGGCCAGTAGACGTCGCGGCTGCCGGAGGGCTCCGGCTCACCGCCCCCCGCGGCGCCCGAGGCGGCGCCCGCGCGGAGCGCCTCGGCGGGCTCCACGTGGAGGCGCAGCGCGGTCATGTCGACGCCGCCCTCCGGGTAGCCGACGCCCTCGCCGAAGCGCTGGGCGTAGTTGCGTTCGAAGTTGTCGGCGATCGCCCCCGGCGAATCGGCGTCGAGCTCCCCGGCGGGGACCTCGGCCTCGACGTCGTAGACCTGCAGCGCGTACTTCAGGTCGGCGGAGCGGGCGCTGGTCAGCGAGCCCCAGTCGATCCCCGAGCGGGCGGCGTCCTCGCGCGCCATCTGGTCGAGCCGGGAGAAGGCGTCGGCGATCGGCTCGAGCTCGAACGGCGCCCGCATGTAGACCGGCACCTCGTAGGTGCGGCCGTAACCCTCGAGGCCGATCCCGTAGGCCGACCAGACCGAGGCGAGGTCGCCGACCGGCACCACCACCCGGCCGATCCCGAGCCCGCGGGCAAAGAGCCCGGCGTGCACGGCGCCGCCGCCGCCGAAGGCGTAGAGGACGAATTCCCGCGGGTCGTGGCCGCGGGCCACGGTCATGCTGCGGATCTTGTCCTCCATCAGGGAGTCGGCGACCTCCTGGATGCCCGACGCGCACTCGAGGGTGCCGAGGCCGAGGCGATCGCCGAGCTCGGTGATCGCCTTCCGCGCCGCCTCGACGTCGAGCGTCATCCGGCCGCCGAGGAAGTTGTCGGGGTTCAGGAGGCCGAGGACGAGGTCGGCGTCGGTGACGGTCGGGACGGTGCCGCCGCGCCCGTAACAGACCGGTCCGGGGTCGGCGCCGGCGCTCTGCGGACCGACCCGGAGCGCGCCCGATTGCGGATCGACCCAGGCCAGCGAGCCGCCGCCGGCGCCGACCGACTCGACGTCGACCATGCGCAGGAAGAGGTCGTGCTGCTCGACCACGACGCTGTCGCGGATCGGCAGCTGGGAGTCGGAGATGACCGAGACGTCGAAGGTCGTCCCCCCCATGTCGGCGGCGATGATGTTCTCCTGACCGCGTTCGGCGCCCGCCTTGACGCTGGCGACGACGCCGCCGACCGGGCCGGACTCGAGCGTCATCACCGGGCGGGCGATCACGTCCTCGGCGTCGATCAGGCCGCCGTCGCACTGGGCGAAGAGCAGCCGGTCGGCGTAGCCGTTGGCGCCGAGCTCGCTCAGCAGGGTGGTGACGTAGTCCCTCATAAGCGGGCCGATGTAGGAGTTGAGGACGGCGGTCGCGGTGCGCGGGTACTCGCCGATCCGCTGGGCGAGCTGGGAGCCGTAGCTGATGTAGAGGTCCGGGTAGCGCGCGCCCAGCAGCTCCCGCGCGGCGTCCTCGTGGACCGCGTTCAGGTGGCTCCAGAGGAAGGAGACGGCGAGCGTCTCGACGCCCTGCTCCAAGAGACCCTCGGCGGCGCGCAGGACGCCGTCGCGGTCGAGCGGCACGACGACCTCGCCGGCGGAGTCGATCCGCTCGGTCACCTCGACCACGTCCTCGCGGCGGACGAAGCGCTCCGGCAGGGAGCTCGCGGCGTAGTCGAGGATGCGCTCGACCGGCTGGCCGTTGGTGCGCCCGGTGTTGTTGAGGATCCGCAGGGAGTCGCCGTGGCCGACCGTGGAGATCAGCCCGACCCGGGCCCCGGTGCGGGAGACGACCGCGTTGATCCCGACCGTGGTCCCGTGGGAGAGGCGGTTCGTCTGCGCCAGCAGGTCGCTCAGCGGCATCCCCATGTGCTCGGCCGCCGCGGCCACGGAGTTGATGAAGCCGGTGGCGAACTCGGGGGGCGTCGAGGGGGACTTGCCGATCGTCACCGCGCCGTCCGGGGCGACCACGGTGCAGTCGGTGAAGGTGCCGCCGATGTCGACGCTGATCCTGTATCCGTCGCTCATGATCCCGTCCTTGATCCGCCGTTGACGCTGAGGAACTCGCCGGTGATGTAGTCCGACTCCCGCGAGAGCAGGAAGAGCGCCGCGTTGGCGATGTCGATCGGCAGGCCTTTGCCCTTGACGCCGTCGCGATGCAGCGGCACGTCGGCGGCGAGGCTCGCGACCTGCTCGTCGGAGAACGCGTCGTGGATCTCGGTGCGGATGAAGCCGGGGTTGATCGCGTTGACGCAGATCCCGTCGGCGCCGAGGTTGTGGGCGAGCGAAACGGTCAGCCCGAGGACGGCGCCCTTCGAAGCCGGGTAGGCGGGGTCGGTCGCCGGGCGCCCCTGCTGGGCGGCGAGCGAGCCGATGTTCACGATCTTGCCGTAGCCGCGCTCGCGCATGTCCGGCAGGCAGGCCTTGATCGGCCACCAGGTGCCGTCGGTGTTGACCCGGAAGTGGCGCCGCCAGCTCTCCTCCTCGGCTTCCCAGGGGAGCGCCGAGGAGGCGACCCCGGCGTAGTTGACGAGCGCGTCGACCGGCCCGAGCTCCTCCCGCGTCCGCGCCACCGCCGCCTCGACCGCGGCGCGGTCGCCGACGTCCACGGTCAGCGCGAGCGTCGGCCCGAGGTCGGCCAGCTCCGCCGCCGCGGCGTCGACCGCCGGCTCGATGTCCCAGAGCGCCACCGCGGCGCCCTCTTCCAGCAACCGCTGCGCCGTCGCCCGGCCGAAGCCGCGCGCCGCGCCGGTGACGATCGCAACCCGTCCTTGCATCCGGTCAGACATCCACCATCTCCTTCACCTGGCCCTTGTTGATCTTTCCGATCGAGGTCTTCGGCAGCTCCTCCACCCAGACGAACCGGGAGGGGACCTTGAACGGGGCGAGCAGCCCACCGCAGTAGGCGCTCAGCTCCTCGTCGTCGCACCGCTCGCCGCTGAGGACGGCGACCACGAGTTCCTCGTGGTGGGGATCGAAGACGCCGACGACGGCCGCCTCGGCGACCGCGGGGTGCCCCTCCAGCGCCAGCTCGATCTCACTCGCCGCGACGTTCTCCCCGCGCGGCTTCAGCATGTCCTTCTCACGGCTGTGGAAGTGGGCGAAGCCGGAGGCGTCGACCGAGCCGAGGTCCCCGGTCCGCAGCCAGCCGGCGCGCAGCGCCTTCGCGGTCAGGTCGGGCCGACGCCAGTAGCGGTCCATCAGGCCGGGGCCGCGCAGGAGGATCTCGCCGACCTCGCCGGGCGCGAGGAAGTTCCCGCGCTCGTCGGCGATCGCCACGTCCCAGCCCGACTGCGCCGGGCCGAGCGACTGCCAGCCCGAGCGCGGGTCGAGGTGGAGCGGGCCGCGGGTGCCGCCCGCCGCCGACTCGGTCATCCCGTAACACATGCGGAGCGGGAAGCCGTAGCGCGCTTCGGCCCCCTCGATCTCCTCGCCGTGCAGCGGCAGGCCGAAGGTCAGCAGGCGGATCTCGTGCTCGCGGTCGCCCGGTCCGGCGGGCTGGGCGAGGAGGCTGCGGATCGCCCCGCCGGTGATGTTGGCGAGCGTCACCCGGTGCTCGCGGCACTCGTCGAGGTAGCGGCTGGCGCTGTAGCGGTCGCCGAGGATCGCGGTCGCCCCGGAGAGCAGCGCCGGCACCAGCTGCAGGAAGAGGGCGTTGCAATGGAAGAGCGGCAGGACGATGTAGGAGCGGTCGCTCGCCCGCAGCCGCCAGCCCTCGGCGTTGTTCAGGCCGGCGTCGAGGACCGCCCCGTGGGAGAGGACCACGCCCTTCGGCTTCGAGGTGGTGCCGGAGGTGTAGAAGATCACCGCGTCCTCGAAGGCGTCGAGGTCGGCGGGCGGGCCGGCGAGCCCGCGCTCCTCCCCGCTCGCCTCGGCCGCGCGAAGCTCGCCGAGCGCGTCGCCCGGCTCCGGCGCCTCGCCGGCGTGGAAGGTCGCGACCCCGGCCGGGACGACCGCCTCGACCGGCCCGCGCTCCTCGTCGTCGAAGATCAGGCAGGCGGCCTCGGAGTCCTCGAGCGCGAAGCGCAGCTCCTCGGGCGAGTACTGGCGGATCGTCGGCACCGCGATCGCCCCGGCGCGCAGCGCCCCGAGCAGGGCGAGCACGAACTCGCCGGTGTTCCGCAGCCGCAGCACGACGCGGTCGCCGCGCTTCACCCCGGTCGCGATCAGCCCGGCGGCGACCTCGTCGATCGCCCGGTCGAGCTCGGCGTAGCTCCAGCGCCGGGTCGGCAGCCCCTCGCGGACGTCGACCAGGCACTCGCGGTCGGGATCCTCGGTGGCGCGGAAGGCGAACGCCGCGGGCAGGGTCTGGCCGACGCGGCTCACCGCAACCCCCCTTTCCGCCGGCTGCCGCGCCCCCGGGGCCGACGTAGCGTGTGCACCTCACAACGAGGACGGAGGATTCGATGGAGGGAAGTCCACTCAGGTTCGACGGGCGCGTGGCGATCGTCACCGGCGCCGGGCGAGGCCTCGGCCGTGCCTACGCGATGGCTCTGGCCGAGCGCGGGGCGAAGGTCGTGGTCAACGACTTCGGCGGCGCGCTGTCCGGCGTCGGCTCCGATCCGGGACCGGCGGCCGAGGTGGCCGAGGAGATCCGCGCGGCGGGCGGCGAGGCGGTCGCCGACACCGGCGACGTCACCGATCCGGCGGCGGGCGCATCCATGGCGGCGGCGGCGGTCGAGGCATTCGGCGGCGTCGACATCGTCGTCAACAACGCAGGCAACATGGACCCGCGGGCGCTGGAGGAGATGACCCTCGCCGACCTCGAGCGCCACGTCGGCATCCACGCCTTCGGCGCCCACAACGTCACCATGGCCGCCTGGCCGCGGCTGAAGGAGAGCGGCAGCGGCCGCGTCGTCGCGACGACCTCGATCGGCCTCTTCGGCGGCCCCTTCATCGCCGCCTACTCGGTCGCCAAGGCGGCCGCCTGGGCCTACGGCCGCTCGCTCGCACCTGCTGCCGTCGAGCACGGCATCAAGGTCAACCTGCTCGCCCCGGTGGCGGAGACGCGGATGGTCACCGACCCCGAGCTGCGCGCCAAGGTGAACCTGCCGGCACTGGCCGAGGGCCACGAGCCCGACGCCGGCCGCGGCCCGGCCGCGGTGGTGCCGATGCTGCTGGCGCTGGCCCACGAGTCCTGCCCGGTCAACGGCGAGACGCTCGGCGCCGGCCTCGGCCGCTTCGCCCGCATCTTCGCCGCCGAGACCCCCGGCCTCTTCGCCCCGGGCATCGGCCCGGAGGAGCTGCTCTCCCGCTGGGCGGAGGTCGTCGACGAGACGGGCTACGTGGTCCAGGGGAGCACCGCCGACTCGGTCGCCTACCGCGAGGCGTTGATCGACTCCAAGGCTCACGCCGAGCGTTCCGACCCGGGGACCAGCTCGTAGAAGTCGACGCTGAACGCGCCCAGGTCGAAGTCCTCGGAGATCGGGATCGCGCCGCTGTCGAGCGCGGCCTGGAGGTCACTTCCGGCCTGGGCGAGGTCGTCGGCCTCGACCTCGTAGATCGCCAGGTAGCCGTACGGGGAGGGCTCGGTGTCGGCCATCGGCCGCACCGGGCTGAGCGCGTAGCGGCGCGCCTTCTCGAAGCCCGCCACCGCGAGGATGTCGCCGAAGTGCGTGTCGACGTACCAGCTGTTGTAGGCCTCCTCGCGGTCGGGGCTGACCGGGTTGCTGCCGACGACCATCAGCGCGCTAGGCATGGGAGGCCTCCGTGCTCGTCTTGGCCTTGACGAAGTCGTCGACCAGCGCCGCCAGGCCCTCGGGATCCTCGAACATCGGGTAGTGGCCGATGTCGGGGAGGACGCGGAACTCGGCGTTCTCGCCGATCAGCTCGGCCGCGTATTCGATCTGGTCGAGCGGCACCCAGAAGTCGTCGGCGCCTTTGACGATCAGCACCGGGCAGCGGACGTCGCCGAGGCCCTCGCGGACGTCGTGCTCGGCCCATCCCTGGATGTCGCCGTTGCCCGCCTGCTGGCAGTTCTGGTGTCCCCACCACAGCTCCTTGACCTTGATCGGGTCGGCGAGGGTCGGCTTGCCGAGGGACTCGACCGCGGCGAACTCGAGGAACGGCTTCCAGGCGGTCGACCAGGCCGGCCGCTCCAGCTCACCGGGGAACGGCAGGATCGGCGAGCCCCAGGCGAGCCCCTCCATCGGCACGATCGCGAGGAAGTCCTCGCTGTGGTTGGCGGCGAGGTCGAAGGCGATGCAGCCGCCGATCGAGCAGCCGATCATCACCGGCTTCTCGCCGCCGCAGACGGTCTGGGCGAAGCGGTGGACGTACTCGGCGTGCTGGTTGATCGTCCGGTGCGGTTCCCAGTCGACCGGATAGCTGCGCGAGTGGCCGGGCAGGTCGAGGGCGAAGACGTGGTAGCCGCGCTCGGCCATCAGCGGCAGCAGGTACTGGTACTCGCGCGAGTCGGCGCCGGCGGTGTGGACGCAGACGATCGGCGTGCCCTCGCCGCACTCGTCGTAGAAGGTCCGGGTGCCGTCGATCTCGACGTAACGGCCGACGATCTCCGCGGCGCTCATGCTGCCGCTCCCGAGGTCGCGGTCGCCCCGCCGCTTCCCAGCGCGCCCGCCCCCGTGAGGGTCGAGGCAAACGCCCATGCCAGGTGCATGGTGGCGATGTGCATCCGCCCCGCTTCCACCCCGTTGCCCTCGATCGCCAGCTCCGGCGGCCGGTAGCCGCCGCCCGCCGCTTCGGCCGCCTCGACCGAGCCGAGGTGGCGCGAGCCCGCCGAGATCAGGTCGGTGAAGGTGCGCTCGCCGTTGCCGAGCATCTCCCAGGCGGAGTCGGCGCCGGAGAGCTTGAAGGTGTAGCCGAAGACCGGGACGAATTCGAGCGTGTCGATCGCCTTGCCGCGGTAGATCTTCACCCAGAGCTGTTCGTCGCTCGTGCCGATCAGGATCGAGCCGTCGAACCAGCGCGCCTCGGCCTCGAATTCGGGGTCCGCGGCGAGCGCCTCGAGAAAGCGGTCACGGAACTCCTCGTCGGTGATCTGCATCTTCAGCTCCCCTTCTGGTGTGGCGCGATCGCCACGTTGATCGCGGGTGGCCCGTCGAGTCGGCCGGCGAGGTGATGGATCGCCTCCTCGGCACGCTCGAGCGAGTAGCTCGCGGTATGGATGCGCTCGAACGGCTGAGCGCCGCTTTCCAGCAGGCGGATCGCGCGCCGGTAGGCGGGTGAGTCGACGGTGAAGACACCGCGCAGGGTGATCGACTTGCGGACGACCTCGTCGGTGTCGAGCTCCACTTTCGGGCCGCCCTTGACGCCGCTGAGGACGATCGTGCCGCCGTTGCGGACGAAGGCGACGGCATCGAGCACCGGCTGGGTGGCGGTCGGGGTGACGTCGACGACGATGTCGGCGCCGCGGCCGCCGGTGAGGTCGGAGACCCGGGCGACCACGTCTTCGCGGTCGGCGACGATCGTCGCGTCGGCGCCGAGCTCGCGGGCGAAATCGAGTTTGGAGGCGGCGCGCTCGAGGTCGGTGACGACGATCTTCCCGGCGCCCGCGGCGCGTGCGGCGATCACGCAGGCGAGGCCGCGCTGGCCGGCGCCGAGCACGACGATCGTGTCGCCGAGCTGGATGTCGGGCGTCGTCGTCGCCCAGCGCACCCCGGCGGCGAGCGGGTTGAAGAGGACCGCGACCTCGGCCGGCATGTCGAGCGGCATCTTGTGCAGGACCGTGTTCGGGTGCAGGTACATGTACTCGGAGTAGCCACCGAGGATCCGCGGCTCGACCTCGACGTCGAGCAGGCCGTAGCTGTACATCCGGCCCCAGCCGCTACAACGGGTCCGCAGCCCTTCGCGGCAGGCCTCGCACTCGCCGCAGGGGATCAGCGGCTCGACCGCGACCCGGTCGCCGACCGCGACGCCCCAGCGCGCCGCCGCGCGCTCGCCGATCGCGGCGACGATGCCGAGCGGCTCGTGGCCGGGGATGGTCGGGCCCTTGGTCCAGCCGATGTCGTCGAAGCGCCCGTCGTACTGCTCGATGTCGGAGCCGCAGATGCCGCACAGCTCCATCCGCAGGATGCCGTCGTCGGGGCCGACCTTCGGCACCTCGAAATCGTGCACCTCGAAGCGACCGACTCCGGTCTGCACGACGGCCTTGGACGCGCTCGGCAATCCCATCCCGCTTGCATCGTCCGTCGGCACGGAGCCCGGCGCGACTGTCGATTGAGCCAGTTGGCTCCTCCGGGCCGCGCGGGAGGATGACTCCCATGCGAATCGGATTCATGGTGCTCCCCCGGCGGATCGAAGACACCCGCGAGGCCGCCCGGATCGGCGATGCCGCGGGCTTCGACTGGATGGGCGTCGCCGACTCCCCGACCGTCTACCAGGAGTCCTACCTGCACCAGCTGGAAGCCGCGAACGTGACCGAGCGGATCAAGGTGGCGCCGATGACCAGCCACCTGGTCGCGCGGCATCCGGTGATCGTCGGCAACCTGCTGGCGACGCTGAACGAAATCACCGGTGGGCGGGCCGTCGGGACGATCACGACCGGCAACAGCGCCGCCCGCGGGCTCGGGATGAAGCCCGCCAAGCTGGCCGAGCTGGCCGAAGGCTTCGAAGCGATCCGCGGCTACTGGCGCGGTGAGGGCGGGCCGTTCAAAGACTCCGCGATCCCGCCCAGCGGCATCGTCCGCGAAGGCTGCCCGCTGATCCTCGGCGCCGATGGCCCGAAAGCGACCGCGCTGGCCGGCGAGATCGGCGACGGCCTCCTCTACGGCGGGTCGATGGACCCCGAGGTGCGCAAGCGCCGCCTCGCCGCCGGCAAGACCCGGCCCGACCAGGAGGCCTGGATCGCGCCGACCGTCTCGCTCGGCGAGACCCACGACGCGGTCCGCGAGGACCTCGGCGCGATGGTCGTCGCGATGGCGAACCGGGCGATGCGCGGGGACCTCGCCGAGCGCGGCGTCCCCGCCGACCTGCACGCCGACGTCGAGGCGATGTGGGCCTCCTACGACTACGGCTTCCACGCCGACAACTCGCGTCCCCGCAACACCGGCGTCGTCTCCGACGCCCTCGCCTCCCACCTGATCGACAGCCTCTGCCTCTGGGGCGACGAAGAACGCTGGGGAGCCTTACTCGCCGAACTCGAGGACGAGGGCTGGACGGGGATGATGCTGATCCTCGGCCAGGCCACCCAGCTCGGCGTCCTGACCGAGATCGGCGCCCGCCTCGGGCGCCTCGGTCACCTGACCCCGGCCTGACCCCCGCGCCGACTCAGCCGCGGGCGCGCATCTCCGTCGGATCCAGGCGCCTGATCTGCGCCAGTTGCTCGGCGCTCGGGGCCGGCGTCGTCGGCGGCTCCCCCTCGATCACCAGGTCGAAGGAGGTGGCGGCGGCGACCTGATCGAGCGAGACCCCGGGGTGCAGGCTGCGCAGCCGCATCCGTCGCGAGACCGGGTGGAAGTCGAGGACGGCGAGGTCGGTGACGCAGACGCGCGGCCCGCCGGGCAGCCCGAGACGGTCGCGGTGGTCGCCGCCGTCGCCCCAGCCAAGGCAGGTCCGGTGGTCGAGGCGCTCGACGAAGGTGCGGGTGTCGTGGGTGGTCGACCAGAGCAGCGCGTTGGCGATGAAGCAGCCGAGGTCCGCCATCCCGCCGCCGCCGGGAAGCCGCACGCGCGGCCTGCCGGGGGGACCGATCGCGGTGTTGTTGACGTTCCCGAAGGGGTCGAACTGGACGCCGCGGAAGCAGAACGTGTCGAGCTTGCCGGTGCCGGCGTAGGCCCAGACGTCGGAGGGCGAGGACTGCAGCATCGTCGCCCCCTCGAAGAGGCGGTCGGAGATCGTCGACTCCGGGATCTCCCGCGGATGTGCGTCGACCCCGATCGATCCCGCCGCCCAGGTCAGCCCGGGGGCGTGGGTCGCCCGGGCCAGCATGAAGGCGGCGATCGGGATGAAGGAGGCGGCGCCGTTGAAGACCCGCGTCTCGTCGGTCAGCTCGGCGGCCAGGGCGCAGACCATCACCTCTTCGACCGTCGCCTTGCCGCCGCTCATCGCAGCCACTCCGGCGGGCCGTGCGGGAAGGGAGCGACGGCCTCCTCGAAGAGGGCACGGAACGCCGCCTGATCGGCCGCCGCCCGCGAGTAGCGGCGGTGGAAATCGCCGTCGTAGTCGTAGTCGGGAGGCATCGCCGTCGGCCAGGCGCCGCGCGGGGCGTGGACCACGTGGTCGACCGCATAGGCCGGGAGCGTGGTCTGCTCCGGGGCCTCGCGGAAGGTCTCCGTGGGCACGATCCGCTCCGCCGTCACGATCGTCCGCCGCGCCGCCTTCACCAGTTCGCCGTCGATCCAGGTCAGCTTCGGCAGGACCCGCGCGTTGCCGAGCTCGTCGGCCTCGTGCACGTGAACGACCGCGAACTCGGGCTCGAGCGGGGCGCAGGCGACGAAGGCGCGGCCGCTGCGCTCGTCGGTCATCTCCCACATCCGCTCGGGCAGGTTGGCCGGCACGTCGGTGCCGAGACCGGCCCGGGTCGGCATGAAGGGCACGCCGGCGATCCGCGCCCGCAGCGCGCAGAGCATCGTCAGCTCGCTCCAGTCCTCGATCGCGATCGCGCCGGTCTCGGCCGCGCGGCGGAAGTTGGGGGCGAGGCCGAAGCCCTCGAAGCTGACGATCGCGGTCAGCAGGCGCCGGACGCAGCCCGCCGCCACCAGCCAGTCGACGTTCATCCCCCCGCTCATCACGATCAGGTCCAGATCGCGGCGCCCGGCCCGGATCAGCTCGCGGCAGAAGGCGAGGGGCGCCCCGTTCATCATCAGGCCGCCCAGCGCCACGGAGGCGCCGTCGGGGACGAGGTCCGCCGCCTCCTCGAGGGCGACCAGCTTTGCGGCCATGGGGCCACGCTAGGGGGAGCGGCCCGGCGCCGTAACTGGCGTATGCGCCGGCTGCCGGCGGGTCCGCGCGGGACGAGGATCGCGCCATGCCAAGCCCTGAGATGGAAGCAGTCGCCGCCGCCTTCGCCGGTCCGTTCCCGCTCGATCCGGGAGAGGGACGGGCCGCCTACGACGCCCTCGGGGCCGCCAACCCGCCCGACCCCGAGACCCGCTGGGAGGCGACCGACGTCGGCGGCGTCGGCGGGCCGCTGAGCGAGTGGCAGTGGTGGGACGGGGTCGGCGACGAGCGCGTCCTCCTCTACTTCCACGGCGGCGGCTACGTGGTCGGCAGCCCCCCGACCTGGCGCTGCTTCGGCGGCCGCCTCTCGCGCGAGGCGAACGTGCGGCTGCTCAACTTCGACTACCGCCTGGCACCCGAGCACCCCTTCCCGGCCGCGGTCGAGGACGCCGTCGCCGCCTACCGCTGGCTCCTGCGCGAGGGCTGGGACCCGGCGCGGATCGCCCTCGGCGGCGACTCGGCCGGCGGCGCCCTCGGGATCACGGTGATGACGATCCTGCGCGACGCCGGCGACCCCCTGCCCTCCTGCCACCTGTCGCTCTGCCCCTGGACCGACGTCACCAACGGCGCCGCGAGCCTCGGCGACCCCTCGGTCGAGGACCCCAACCCGGAGCTGCCCGCCCTCGCCGACGCGATGGCCCAGAACTTCCTCGGCGGCGCCGACGGCACCGACCCGACAGCCTCCCCGCTCTTCGCCGACCTCGAGGGCCTCTCACCCGTCCAGATCGAGGTCTCCGGCCGCGACGGCATCCGCGACGACGCCCTCCGCCTCGCCAAAGCCCTCGCCGACGCGGGCGTCGAAGTCACGATCGACGACTGCGAGGGCGCCATCCACGGCTACCACATGTTCGCCCCCCACACGCCCGAGGCCCGCGAGGGCACGAGCCGCCTGGCGGCGTTCCTGAAGGAGCGGTTGGCAGGCTGAGGCAAGGGACGACGGCCGTCTCGGTCACGGCCCTGGCTGGCTGTGACCGTGCCCGAGACGGCCGGGGTATGAAGCGGGGGAGAAAGTGCGACGCCGTTCGGAGAGACGTGCGGGAGACGGCACGAAGTCCACACTTCCGCGCGCCTTCCTCATTGGACAAGAATCTCCGTGTCAGATTGACGTCCCTATAGGGCGTCAACCCGACGCGCACCTTCCGTGACACCCCGCATCGGGCCAAAGGGGTCACGAAAGTCCGACTTCGTGCCGTCCCTGTGCCGCCTCTCCCCCGAACCCTCACGTCCTGGGACTCCACAAGGACTGCCGCAACGGCCGGAAGTACGGCGTCCCGGCGGGGCGCTACCCGTCAGCCCACCCCGACCCCTTCGGCCCCGTACCGCTCAACCGCATCCGCCACGGGCACCGCGTCCGCCAGGCGCGCCTCGCGGATGCGGCTGCGCAGGCTCGCGGTCTCCGCCTCATCCACCTCGCCGCCCGTCACCGCGACGCCGTAGATCGCGGTCGCGTCCTCGACCGTGCAGAGGCCGCTCCGCAGATCGGCGGCTACGGCCTCGGGGTCGCGGCGGAGGGGGTCGCCGTAGCCGGGGCCGCCCTCGTTGCGGGTGATCAGGACGTCGCCGGTCGAGAGGGTCGTCCGGGCCTTCGCCTCCAGCACCTCGCGGCCCGCGGCGACCACGTCGAACTCGCCGGAGATCGGCCCGTCGCCCGCGAGCCGGTCGCGGGTGTCGGCGTCGCGCAGGATCACGTTGGAGTTGAGCGCGCAGGGGTAGCCGCCGTAGAGGCCGGGCGCGCCGGGCTGGGCGGCGCCGTGGGTGGTGACGATCACTTCGAGGTCGGCGTCGACGTCGTAGGAGATCGTCCCCAGCTCGATCCCGGTGCCGCCGCGGGTCTTGCCGTGCCCGTAGCTGCCGGGGGCGCGGCGGCGGTAGAGCTCCAGCACCGGGAAGATCTTCTCGTTGGACTCGACGTTCGGGCAGACGCAGGAGACCGACTCGAAATAACCGCCGCAGTCGACCCCGTCGCCCCAGCTGCGGGCGCCGCCACCGCCGGCGGCGTTGTCGAACATCAGGCTGGCGAGCGGCTCCCCGTACTGGTCGAGCCCGGCCAGGATCACCAGGTTGAAGTAGGGGTACCAGACCGTCATCGACTCCTCGCGGAGCGCCGGGCTGGCGCCGAGCATCTTGCCGATCACGGTGCCCGCGACGTTCTCGGTCGCCTCCTCGCCGCAGACGCTGCCGCCGCTGCACGGCGCCGGGTACTCGCAGTTGTTGATCGTCCCCGGCTCGGAGATGATCTCGACGATGTCCCGCAGGCCGCCGGTCGACCACGGCATCTCGTAGCCGAGCATCACCAGCACCGCCGTCATCACCCCGCCTTTGAGCCCGGAGATCGTGCAATTGATCATCCCCGGCGCCTGCGCGGCGGTCCCGGTGAAGTCGAAGATCAGCTTGCCGCCGCGCTTGATCAGGCGGAGCTTCACCTCGTAGAGCTCGTAGTCGATCCCGTCGTGGTCGAGGTACACGTGCTCGTACCATTCGCCGTCGGGGATCAGCTCGAGGCGCGAGCGCATCGTCGTCGCCACCTCCTCCTGCACCTGGTCGGTCGCCGCCTTCAGCGCCTCGACCCCATAGCGGTCGACGATCTCCAGCACCCGCCGCCGCGTCGTCGCCTGCGAGGCCACCGTCGCGCGTAGGTTGAGCGCGTTCATCATCGGCGTGCGGGTGTTCCGCAGCAGCAGGTCCTCGACCTCCTGGCAGTAGCGGCCACGGTCCATCAGCTTCAGCGGCGTGATGATCGGGCACTCCTCGAAGACGTTGGTCGAGCCGACCACGAAGCTGCCCGGCACCGGCCCGCCGACGTCCTGGTAATGCATGACGACGGCGCCCCAGGAGACGATCTCCTCGCCCGCGAAGATCGGCGTGACGACGACGAAGTCGTTGAAGTGGATCGCCCCGACCCAGGGGTCGTTGGTGATGAACATGTCGCCGTCGGCGACGTCGGGGAAGCGCCGCATGATCTCCTTGACCGTCATGTCGAGCCCGGTCGTGTGGAAGAGGACGTAGACGCCGGCGAAGAGCCCGTTGCCCTCGCCGTCGAGCAGCCCGGCGTTGAAGTCGAAGGCCTCGTAGATGAACTGGCTGCCCGACTTGCGGGCCGC
The DNA here is from genome assembly GCA_965200635.1 of Solirubrobacterales bacterium. Classification (GTDB taxonomy): domain Bacteria; phylum Actinomycetota; class Thermoleophilia; order Solirubrobacterales; family 70-9; genus VAYN01. Next base: position 919,099 of record OZ241364.1, read on the forward strand.
CGTCTGGGCCTGCTCGTCGTTGATCGCCCAGAGGCGGTTGCGGATCACCTCGTAGGTGATCGGATCGAGCCGCCCGTCCGACACCCGGTCGCGGTCCCCCTCCCCGGCGCCGGCCTCCTCGACCTCGACCGTGATCGCGCCGCGGGAGTCGATCTCGGCCTCCAGGCCGGGCGGGATCAGGACCGTGTCGCCGTAGCGCTCGATCACCGCCGGGCCGGCGATCCGGTCGCCCGCCGCCAGCGCTTCGCCGTCGTAGACGTCGATCGAGCGGTAGCCGCCCTCGAAGTACGCATCCCGCGTGCCGACCTTGGCCGCGCCGCCGTCCCCGGGCGCGGGCTCCGGCAGCGCCGTCATCGCGGTCGGGATCGTCGCCGTGAGGCGGAAGGTGGTGATCTCGACCCCCGCCTCCGGGTAGGCGGAGCCCTCGCCGTAGGTCCGCTCGTAGCGCTCGGTGAAGCGCTCGGTCAGCGCCTCCATCCCGGCCGCGTCGAGGGTGATGTCGTCGGCGACGTCGATCTCGATCTCGTGGACCTGGGCGCGGAAACGCATCAGCAGGCTGCGGCGCAGCGTCGCCTCGGCGGGGTCCTCTCCCCCGCGTCGCAGCGTCTCGACCGCCCCGCTCTCGAGGTCGCCGAAGACGCGGGTCATCGTCGCGAAGTCCTCATCGGCGAACGGGGTCGAGACCGGATAGCCCTGCTCGAAGGAGTGGGCGAGGTCGGCGGTCAGCATCCCGAGGGCGCTGAAGGCGGTGGCGTCGGCCGGGATCCGGACCCCGCGCACGCCCGCCTCCGCCGCGTAACCGACCGCGTGGGTCGCCGCCGCGCCGCCGTAGGCGAAGAGGTCGAAGTCACGTGGGTCGAGGCCGCGTTCGATCGTCGACCCGCGCAGCAGGTCGGCCATGTGCGAGTTCATGATCTTGTGGACGCCCGCGGCGGTCTCCTCGACCGTCGTGCCGAGACGCTCGGCGAGCGGCTCGAAGGCGCGCACCGCCGCCTCGCGGTCGAGCGTCATCGCGCCGCCGAGGAAGTTGTCGGCGTTCAGGTAGCCGAGGATCAGGTTGGCGTCGGTGACCGTCGGCACCTCGCCGCCGCGCCCGTAACACGCCGGGCCGGGCCGGGCGCCCGCCGACTGCGGGCCGACCTTCAGCACCCCGAGCGCGTCGACCCAGGCGATCGAGCCGCCGCCCGCGCCGATCGATTTCACCGCGACCTTCGGCATCTTGAAGACGTACTGGGCGATCACCGGCTCGTGCTCGAGCTGCAGCTCGTCGCCGATCACCAGCGAGACGTCGAAGGAGGTGCCGCCGACGTCGGTGCAGATGATGTTCTCCTCGCCGTAGCCGCGACCGACGAAGCGCGAGCCGAGGGTGCCGCCGACCGGGCCGGAGTCGAGCAGCGTCACCGGGCGGTCGCGGGCGCTGTCGATCGAGACGACGCCACCGCCCGCGGTCATCAGCAGCACCGGCGCGGCGAGGCCGTTGGCGTCCAGCAGCTCCTGCAGGCCGCCGAGGTAGCGGGAGATCGGCGGGCCGAGGTAGGCGTTCAGCGCCGTGGTGACGCCGCGCTCGTACTCGCCGAGCACCGGCGCGACGTCGATCGAGGCCGACACGTAGACCTCCGGCAGCGCCTCACGGAGCGCCGCCGCGAGGCGTCGCTCATGGGCCGGTTCGAGGAAGCTCCAGAGCAGGCAGACGGCGACCGAGTCGACCCCGGCGGCGCGCACCGTCTCCACCACCCGGTCGATCTCCTCCGCGCTCAGCTCGACCACCACGCGGCCCTTGTAGTCGACCCGCTCGACCGCGCCGAAGACCAGCTCGCGCGCGACCAGCGGCGGGTCGGCCATCGAGAGCCGGTTGAGGTGGGAGATCTCGCGCTCCGAGAGCCCCGCCCGCTTCTGGAAGATTTTGCCGATCGCCAGCGTGTCCTCGTGGCCGGAGGTGGTGACGTAGGCGGTGCGGGCGCCGTCGCGCTCGATCATCGCGTTGGTGGCGACGGTGGAGCCGTGGATGAAGCGCCGCGTCCCCGCGAGCAGCTCCTCGGCGGGCACCCCGAGCCGCTCGGCGACCGCGCGGACCGAGTCGAGCACCCCGCCGCCGAGGTCCTCGCGCCGCGAAGGGGCCTTCGCCGCCATCACCAGGTCGCGCTCGGCGTCGTGGACGACGCAGTCGGTGAAGGTGCCGCCGATGTCGACGGCGATGTCGTAGGCGGCCATCAGATGACCTCCGTCGCCTCGTCGAGCCGCCACTCGAGCATCACCGGATCGCCCACCTGCTGGACGTTGACCGCGATCAAGAGCGCGCACGAGGGGCAGTGGAAGTGGCGCGCGACGAGGCGCTCGGTCATCCCCTCGGCGTTCAGCGGGCTGAGGTCGGCGATCGAGAGCTCGCGCATCACCGCGCCGAGCTTCGGGTCCCGCCCGGCCGAGCCGAGCTCGTGCCCGCACTCCGCGCAGCTCGCCATCAGGGCACCGTCCTCCGTGCGTTGCACCGACACCGCGTCGCCGACCGTGCTCATCTCGCATCCTCCTCTTCCGGGGGTGGGTCCCTATAACTCGCGGTCGGGGGACGCGCGGGCAACTGGCGTAAACGGCAGTTCCGGGACCGGCGGGGGCTGGGCGAGACTGGCCACGGATTGTCCGCCCCGCCTCAGAGCCGATCGTTCACGACCCTCGAGTTCGAGGTCTCCGAGTCCGTGGCGACGATCACCCTCAACAGGCCGGAGCAGCTCAATGCGCTCGATCCGACGATGGAGCGCGAGCTGCTTCAGGTCTGGGACCTGGTCGACGGTGACGACGCCGTCCGGGCGGTCGTCGTCACCGGCGCCGGGAGGGCCTTCTGCGCGGGCTTCGACCTCTCGCACGGGTTCGACGTCTTCCGCGCCGCCGAGCTGCGCGGCACCGAGGAGACGCCGGCCGGCTCGGTTCCCCGCGACAGCGGCGGGCTGATCGCGCTGCGGATGTTCCGCTGCACCAAGCCGATCATCGCCGCGATCAACGGCGCCGGGGTCGGCTTCGGCGCGACCTTCCCGCTGCCGATGGACGTCCGCCTCGCCTCCGAGAAGGCCCGGTTCGGCTTCGTCTTCTCGCGGCGCGGGATCTGCCTCGACGCCGCCTCGAGCTGGTTCCTGCCCCGCGCCGTGGGGATCAGCCGGGCGCTCGAGTGGACGATCAGCGGGCGCATCTTCGACGCCGACGAGGCGCTCGACGCGGGCCTCGTCCGCTCGCTGCACGCGCCCGAGGACCTGCTCCCCGCCGCCTATGAGGTGGCGCACGGGATGATCGAGTCGAGCGCGCCGGTCTCGGTCGCGCTGAACCGCCAGCTGCTCTGGCAGATGTCCTCGGCGCCCCACCCGATGGACGCCCATCGCCAGGAGTCGATCTTCATCGCCCAGCGGGCGATCTCGCCCGACACCACGGAGGGCGCCGACTCGTTCAAGGAGAAGCGGGCGCCCGCCTTCCCGGGGCGCGTCTCCGCCGACCTGCCGGAGGGCTTCCCGCCGCTCGCCGAGCCGCCCTTCGAGCGTCCCGAGGGGGGCCCGGCATGACGTCGACGACGGCGCGGCGCGGCCTCTGCGTCTTCGGCGCCGGGCTCGGCTCGCTCGCAGCGGCGGGCGAGGCGGCCGACCGGGCGGGCTTCGACGCGGTCTGGGCCTCGGAGCTCTACAACCGCTCGGCGACGGTGACGCTGGCGACGCTTGCCCCGCGCACCGAGCGCGCCAAGCTCGGCTCGGGGATCATCTACGGCGTCGGCCGCAGCCCGCTGATGCTGGCCGCCGAGGCCGCCGACCTCGACGAGGCGAGCGGCGGTCGCTTCATCCTCGGCCTCGGCAACGGCACCCGGCGGATGATCTCCGACTGGCACGGCCTCGACGGCGACGCGCCCGCGGTGCGGATGGAGGAGCTGGTGCCGCTGCTGCGCCGGATCTGGCGGCTGCCAGAGGAGCCGGTCGACCACGACGGGCGCTTCTACCACCTGAAGCTGGCGGCGCTCGACCGCAGCGGCGCGATGCCCGAGATCCCGATCTACACCGCCGGGGTCGGCGCGCGGATGATCGAGACCGCCGGGCGGGTCGCCGACGGACTGATCGCCCACACGATGTGCGTGCCGCGTTATCTCGAGGACGTGGCGCGGCCGGCGGTGGAGCGAGGCGCGGCGAAGGCCGAGCGCGACCCGGGCGAGGTCGCGATCGCCACCTTCGCGCTCGCCTGCGCGGCCCCCGACGCCGAGGTGGCGCGCCGCGAGGCGGCCGCGATGATCGCCTTCTACGGCACCGTCAAGTCCTACGCGGTCGTCTTCGAGCACTGCGGCTTCGGCGCCGAGGCGAAGGCGATCCAGGAAGCGTTCGCGAAGCGCGACCTGGAGGCGATGGTCGGCGCGGTCAGCGAGGCGATGGTCGACGAATTCGCCGCCGCCGGGACGCCCGACGAAGTCGACGCGAGCCTGCGCCGCTACGACGGCGTGGTCGACGAAGTGGTCCTCTCGGTGCCGAGCTTCCAGGTCACCGACGAGCGCGTCGCCGAGAACCTGGCGCTGCTCACCGGGCGATGCGCTCCCGCGTGAGCGCCGCCTGGCTCGTCCCGACGCTCGCCTACGTGGTCACCCTCGGCGCGCTCGGGGTGACCAGCAAGCTCGCCCTCCGCACGCTCGACTGGCAGGAGCTGGTGATCTGGTCGGCGGGCGCCTACCTCCTCGTCGCCGTCGTCCTCCTCACCGTGGGCGGCGGTAGCATCCACTTCGAGACCAACTCCTGGTGGGCCGCCCTCTCGGCCTTCATCGTCGTCAGCTCCCTGATCCTCCTCTACATCGCACTCGGCAACGGCGAGGCGTCGAAGATCGTCCCGATCACCGCCGCCTACCCCGCCGTCACCCTGATCGGCGCCGCCCTCTTCCTCTCCGAGTCGATCTCCGCCGCCAAGATCGGCGGCATGCTCCTCGTCCTCGGCGGAGTAGTCGTCCTCACCATCGCCGACTGACTGCCCTTCGCTGTAACCCCGTCATACGGCGGGTAAATAGCGAAGGGTCAGCCGTGGATCGCGGCGAACGCCGCGCGGACCTCGCCCACGAACAGCTCCGGCGCTTCCATCGCGGCGAAGTGGCCGCCGCGCTCGAGCAGGCGGTAGTAGGCGAGCTGGGGCTCCTGGGCGCGGATCCAGCGCTCGGGGACCGGGTTGATGTCGTGGGGGAAGACGCTGAGGGCGTAGGGGACGCCGGCGGGGGTCATCGGGGTGCGGGCGCGGGCGGTCTCCCAGTAGAGGCGCGCCGAGGAGGCCGCGGAGTTGGTGAGCCAGTAGAGGGTGACGTTGTCGAGCAGGGCGTCGCGGTCGTAGACGGTGTCCGGGTCAGACCAGAAGTGGAACTTCTCGAGGATCCAGGCGCACTGGCCGGCGGGCGAGTCGGCGAGGCCGAAGCCAAGGGTCTGGGGGCGGGTCGACTGCTGGCGCGAGTAGCCGCGGCCGGTGCGGTTGAAGTCGCTGCGCCGCTCGACGGTCCAGCGCTCGAAGTCGTCCTCGACCCCGAGCCGCTCGATCGCCGCGCCGTCGACGTAGTCGTGGTTGAGGTGGATCCCGAGGACGTGCTCGCCGCCGTGGCGCGCCACCCCCCGGCTCACCGCCGAGCCCCAGTCGCCACCCTGGGCGCCGTAGCGCTCATACCCGAGCCGCTCCATCAGCTCCGCCCACGCACGGCCGACCCGGTCGGGGTCCCAGCCGGTCGCGCCCGGCGGATCGCTGAAGCCGTACCCGGGGAGCGCCGGGATCACGAGGTCGAAGGCGTCCGCCGCCGCGCCCCCGTGCGCCGCCGGGTCGGTGAGCGGCCCGATCGCGTCGAGGAACTCCAGCACCGACCCGGGCCAACCGTGCGTCATCACCAGCGGCGTCGCGTCCGGCTCGGGCGAGCGCACGTGGATGAAGTGGATGCCGACCCCGTCGATCTCGGTGCGGAACTGCTGCAGCGCGTTCAGCCGCTCCTCCAGCCGGCGCCAGTCGTACCCGGTGCGCCAGTACTCGCAGATCTCGCGCAGGTCGCCGAGCGGCATGCCCTGCGACCAGTCCCCGACCGTCCCCGGCCGCGGCCACCGGGTCCGGGCGAGGCGCTCGCGCAGGTCCTCCAGGTCGGCCTCGGGGACCGCGACCCGGAACGGCTCGACCGCGTCGGCCGCGCTCATGCCCGGGCGGGCTTCACGAGGCCGGCCCGCTCGTAGTCGGCGGCCGGGGTGTCGTGCGGGTCCTTGTAGATCGTGAACCAGCAGCGCCCCGGAACGCCGCGGCAGTCGATGTCCGGCCACGGGTGGCCGACCTCGCCGATCGGCATCACGAAGTGGAACACCGCGAGGTGCGTGCGATAGGTCCCGTAGCGCGGGTTGCCGAAGTTCAGCCCGGGGACCTCCTCGGTGACCCGCGGGAAGGACAGCGGCGCGTCGAAGCACCCGCGCAGGTCCTGGCGCCCGCAGCTGCCGCAGACCTGGTGGTGGAGGACGAACGCCTCCTCGGTCTCGGTCAGGGACACGGTCCCCCAGTTGCCGACGCCGAGGAAGAAGCTCCAGTTGCGCGCCCGCTCGACCGGTTCGCCGAGCATCGCGAGGTCGCCGACCATCCGGTCGTGCCACCAGTCCTCGTTCGCGCAGGCGAGCTGCGCGGCGGCGAGCCCCTCGGCCCCGTGCCGCAGGTAGATCCCGTTCAGGACCGCCGAGAGCCAGTCGATCCGGTAGTCGTGGAGGGCGCGGCAGGCGTTGTCGACCTCGGCGTAGAAGCGCTTCGCGCCGGCCGGGTCGCCAGCGTCGAGCAGCGCCCCGAAGCGCTCGGCGGCCTCGCCCCCGCCGGCGAAGACCGCCCGCGCGAGCGCCGCCTTCTCGGCGCTGTCGACCCCCGCCCGGAGCCCGATCTCCAGCCAGAGGTCCGGCTCGAAGCACTTCGCCATCTCATCCGGCCCGTGCGCCTCCAGCACCCAGCGGATCGCGGTCGAGGTCCAGTCCACCATCAGGTCGACGAGCCCGGCCCGCGCCTCGAAGATCCGCTCGAACTCCGCCCGCGCCGCCGCCGGATCCCCGGAGTCGATCGCCTCGTGGACGAGCTCCGTGCCGTTGCGGCACATCCCATCGAGCTCCTCCCGCGTGCAGAGCAGCGCCATGGGCCAACGCTACGCCCGCCCCACCCCCGCCGGCCCTGTCGCAACCGACAAGCCCTTCGCTCCTTGTAGCCCTGTGGGCGACAAACGACGAAGGGTCAGGCGGAGAGGCCGCCGTCGACGGCGAAGGTCTGGCCGGTGATGTAGCTCGACTCGTCGCTGACCAGGAAGGTGACCAGGGACGCGACCTCTTCGGGGCGGCCGAAGCGGGCCATCGGGATGCGGGACAGGACGCTCGCCGAGAGGGCCTCGTGGTCGCGCATCCCGGCGGTCAGGTCGGTCTCGATGTAGCCCGGGGCGACGCCGTTGACGCGGATGCCGGCCTCCGCCCAGTCCACGGCGAGGGTGCGGGTCGCCGCGTCGAGCCCGCCCTTGGTGGCGACGTAGGGCATGCCGCGTTTGGTGCCGCGCGCGGCGGTCGCCGAGGAGAGCGCGACGATGCTGCCGCCCTCGCCGCGCTCCAGCATCTGGCGGGCAACGGCCTGGATCGCGAAGAAGACCCCGCGCAGGTTGACGTCGACGATCTCGTCCCAGGCGGCCTCGGTGAGGTCCTCGGGACGGACGAAGTGGGGGTTGACGCCGGCGTTGGCGACCAAGGCGTCGATCCGCCCGTGGCGCTCGACCGCGGCCGCGACCGCCGCCTCGACGCTCTCGCGCTCGCGCACGTCGACCTCGGCGCGGGACGTCGCCACCACGGTCGCGCCCGCCTCCTCCAGGCGCAGCGCGCAGGCGCGGCCGATCCCCCGGGTCGCCCCGAGGACGATCGCGACCTTGCCCTCGCAGTTCATCGAATCCCCGGGCCGCCCTACACGGACATCGTGTAGCCGCCGTTCACCGGATAGGTCTGGCCGGTGATCCAGGAGGCGGCGTCGGAGGCGAGGAAGAGGGCCATGTTGGCGGCGTCGTCGGGCTCGCCGAGGCGGCGGATGACGTAGCCGCGCAGCAGGCGCTTGACCGCGTCCTCCTGTTCGACGATCTCCGCGGTCGCGGGCGTGCGCATCGCCGAGAGCGCCACGCAGTTCGCGGTCACCCCGGCCGCGCCGACCGCCCTGGCGATCGCCCGCATGAAGCCCGCGGCACCGGCCTTCGCGCCGGAGTAGACGACGAAGGCAGGCTCGCCGACCCGGCCGGCGTCGGAGACGACGGTGACGATCCGCCCGTAGCCGCGCTCGACCATCCCGCCGACCACCGCGTTGGTGGCGTTGAGGACGCCGTAGAAGTTCGTCCCGAGCCACGGTGCCCAGTCGTCGGGGCCGGTCTCCCAGAACGGGGTCGGGTCGACGATCGACTGCGCGGGCCCGGCGTTGCCGGCGTTGTTGACGAGGATGTCGACCGGCCCGACCTCGGCCTCGGCGGCGGCGACCATCGCCCGCACGCCCTCGAAGTCGGTGACGTCGCACTGGGCCGCGAGGCCGCGCGAGCCGAGCGCCTCGATCTCCGCCGCGACCGCCTCGGCGCGCTCGGCGTAGAAGTCGTTGACGACGACCGCGGCCGCCTCGTGGGCGGCGAGGTGGAGGGCGATCTGGCGCCCGACCCCCTGCCCCGCCCCGGTGACCAGGGCGACCTTTCCCGACACGCTGAGCAGATCCGGCACTGGCACTCTCTTCCTCCTATCGACCCCGGAACTCCGGGGTCCGCTTTTCACCAAAGGCGGCGAGCCCCTCGGCCATGTCGGCCGAGCGGGCGTGGAGCGCGGCGGCGGTCAGCTCGGCGCGCAGCCCGACCTCGAGCGGCGCCTCCAGCGCGTCGTCGGTCAGCTGCTTCATCACCGCGAGGCCGAGCGGGCTCTTGGTCGCGATCCGCGCGACCAGCGCGTCGACCGCGCCCTCCAGCTCCGCGTCGGGGACGACGTCGTTCAGCAGGCCGGAGTGGCGCAGCTCCTCGGCGGGCAGGAAGTCCCCGGTGAACATCAGCTGCTTGGCGAGCGCCGGGCCGACCCGTCGCGCCAGCCGCACCGAGCCGCCGCCGCCCGGCACGATGCCGTAGTTGGCGTGCGCGTCGCCGATCCTCGCGCCCGTCGCGGCGACCGCGAGGTCGCAGCAGAGGATCAGCTCCAGCCCGCCCGCCAGGGCGATGCCGTTGATCGCCGCGATCGTCGGCAGCGGCAGCCGTTCCAGCCGGCGAAAGGTCTCATACACCGCCGCGAGGAAGCGCTCGAATGCACCGTCCTCGCCCCCGCCGAGCATCTCCAGGTCGGCGCCGGCGCAGAAGGCGCGGCCGGTCCCGGTGACGACCAGCGCGTGGACGCCGTCGGCCGCCAACGCCTCGTCCAGCGCCGCGTCGAGGCCCGCGACCACGTCCCGGTTCAGGCTGTTCATCGCCTCCGGACGCTCCAGCCGCACCCACAGCGCCCCGGCCCGCACCTCGGTCGTGACCGCGCTCATCCGCCCACACTCCTCTCTCGTCCATCCCAGTAGCGGTCGCGGATGCGCCGCCGCATGATCTTCCCCGAGCCGGTCTTCGGCAGCTCGGCGACGAAATCGACCGAGCGCGGCTTCTTGTAGGTGGCGAGGCGCGCGTCGCAGGCGGCGACCACCTCGGCCTCGCCCAACTCTTCCCCCGGACGCACCACGACGACCGCCTTCACCGCCTCGCCCCAGCGCTCGTCCGGGACCCCGACGACCGCCACCTCGGCGACCTCGACCAGGGCCGAGATCGCGTTCTCGACCTCGGCCGGGTAGACGTTGTAGCCGCCGCTGACGATCATGTCCCGCTTGCGGTCGACGATGTAGAGATAACCGTCGGAGTCGAAGCGCCCGAGGTCCCCGGTCATCGCCCAGCCGTCGGCGCGGATCGTCGCCGCGGTCTGCTCGGGCTTGCCCCAGTAACCGGCCATCACGTTGTCGCCGCGGACGACGATCTCCCCCACCTCGCCGGCCGCCACGGCGGCCCCGTCCTCGGCCTCCAGCCGCAGTTCGACGAACGGGTTGGGACGCCCGGCCGACGCGAGGCGCGCGGGCCACGGGCCGGCCGGGTCGTATTCGTGATCGCGGCGGGAGAGCGCGGTCAACGGCATCGGCGTCTCGGAGAGGCCGAAGAACTGGACGAAGACGTCGCCGAACGCGGCGACCGCGCGGGCGAGCCGGTCCGGCGCGATCCCGGAGCCGCCGTAGGCGATCGCCCGCAGGCTGGAGAAGTCCCGCCCGGGGTCGGCGTCGACCTCCGGCAGCATCATGTTCAGCATCGTCGGGACCAGCGGGATCATCGTCACCCGGTGGCGCTCGATCGCGTCGAGGACGGCGACCGGGTCGAAGGCCTCGTGGACGAGGTGGGCGACGCCGCGGGCCGAACAGGTCGGCTCGAAGTACCCGGCGAGGTGGCTGAGCGGGGCGACGTGGAGGATCACGTCGTCGGTGCCGAGGGTCGGCAGCTCGACCATCGAGTTGCGCATCATCGCCACCCAGTTGGCGTGGGTCAGCGTCGCCCCCTTCGGCGCCCCGGTGGTCCCCGAGGTGTAGAGCAGCGCGCACAGGTCCTCGGGGCCGGGAGCGGCCTCGCGGCGCTCCGGCGAGCCGCCTTCGAGCAGCTCCGCGTAGGCGATCGCCCGCTCGGTCCCGGCGCCGAGGACGACGACGCGGCGGCCCTCGGCGCCGGGGACCTCGCCCAACCGCTCCGCCCACTCGGGGCTGACGACGAGGACGCTCGGCTCGCAGTCGCCGATGATCTGGCCGACCTCCTCGGGGTGCAGTTTGTAGCTCGGCGCCACCCGGACGAAGCCGCCGACGAAGATCCCGTGGGAGACCTCGATGTAGGCGGGGCTGTTGGGCGCGACGATGACGACGCGGTCGCCGCGCGTCGCCCCGAGGGAGCGCAGCGCCGAGGCGAAGCGGTGTGCCCGTTCGCCGAGCTCGGCGTAGGTGCGGACGCCGTCGGTGCCGAGCAGCGCCGGGCGGGAGGCGAAGCGCTCGTAGGCGGCCTCGAAGATCGCCGCGACCGAGGTGCTCACGACGCCTCGAGGATCGTCACCGCGGCGACGGCCTGGTCGGGCGCCAGGAAGCCGCCCGCGTTCTCGGCCAGGCCGACCCGGGCGCCCTCGACCTGGCGGGCGCCGGCGCGGCCGCGCAGCTGCTCGGTCAGCTCGACCAGCTGGGCGCAGCCGGTCGCGCCGACCGGGTGGCCCTTGCTGAGCAAGCCACCGCTGGTGTTGACCGGGACCCGGCCACCGAGGGAGGTCGCACCGGAGGCGAGCAGGCTCGGGCCCTCGCCCGGCCCGCAGAGCCCCAGCTCCTCGTAGATCTGCAGCTCCGCCGGGGCGGCGGCGTCGTGGACCTCGACCACGTCGAGGTCCTCCGGCCCGAGCCCCGCCTGCGCGTAGGCGCGCGCGGCCGCTCGCTCGACCGCGAGCGGGCCGTCCTCGTCGGAGCCCGTCGCCAGCCCGGTCCCCCGCACGCGCACCGCGTCGGCGCCGATCGCCGCCGCCTTCTCGGGCGAGCAGAGGACCAGCGCGGCGGCGCCGTCGCCGATCGGCGAGCACATCAAGAGGTGCAGCGGCCCGCTGATCGGCCGGCTCGCCAGCACCTCCTCGACCGTCACCTCTTCGCGGTACTGCGCCTTCGGATTGAGCGCCCCGTGGTGGTGGTTCTTGACCGCGACCGCGGCGAAGTCCTCCGGCGTCGCGCCGCTGCGCTCGGCGTAACGGCGCGCCAGCAGCGCGTAGACGTCCATGAAGAGCGAGCCGCTCCCCGGCTCGCCGCCGTCATAGACGAAGTCCTCGAGGTCCTGTCGCCGCTCCAGGTCGGTCGCCGCGCCGAGCGCCGCGAAGGAGCGCGATTTGTCGGGGTGCACGAGCTTCTCGGCGCCGACCACGAGCGCCACCTCGCACTGCCCCGAGCCGACCGCCATCGCCGCCAGGTGAAAGGCCGAGGAGGCAGAGGCGCAGGCGTTCTCGACGTTGTAGAAGGGGACGCCGAGCAGGCCCGTCTCGCGCAGAGCGACCTGGCCGCGGACCATCTCCTGCCCGGTGATCAGTCCGGCGACCGCGTTGGCGAAGAAGACCGCCTCGACGTCGCCCGCGGCGAGCCCGGCGTCCTCCAGCGCGCCCCGCGTAGCCTCGCCGGCGAGCGTCTTCAGGCTCGTGTCGGGGAACTTGCCGAACGCCGTCATCGCGGCGCCCGCGACGACGACGTCAGCCACGGTCGGCGCCCTTCCCGTTGCCGACCAGGAGCTCGCGGGCGATCACCAGCTGCTGGATCGTCGGCGTCCCCTCCTCCAGCCAGTTCAGCCGCGCGTCGCGGTAGAGGCGCTCGATCGGGTGGCGCCGCGTGTACCCGATCCCGCCGTGGACGAGCAGCGCCCGGTCGGTCACCCGCCCCACCGCCTCGAGGCCGAAGAGCTTGCAGATCGACGCCTCTTTCGGGATCCGCCGGCCCGCGTCCCACTTCGTCGCCGCGTCGTCGAGCAGCAGTCGCAGCGCGTGCACGTCGACCTCCATCTCGGCCAGATAGCGCTGTACCGCCTGGCGGTCGGCGATGGGCCGGCCGAAGGTCTTGCGCCGCTTGGCGTGCTCGACCGAGAGGTCCAGCGCGTACTCGGCGGTCCCCAGCGAGGAGGCGGCGACGAAGACGCGGCTGATCTCCAGCGCCTCCTCCATCTTGCCGATCCCGTCGCCTTCTTCGCCGATCAGGTTCTCGGCCGGCACCCGGGCGTCGGCGAAGGTGAGCATGCCGTGCTCGCCGCCCTTGCAGCCCATCGTCTCCGGCAGCGCCTCGATCGTCAGCCCGGGCGCGTCGCGCTCGACCAGGATCGTGCTGAGCAGCTCCGGCCCGTCGCCGTCGGTGGTCTTGGCGAAGACCATGAAGTGGCTCGCCCAGTCGGAGTTCGTGATCATCCACTTGCGGCCGTTGATCACCCAGTCGTCGCCCTCGCGCCGCGCCTTCGTCGCGGTGTCGGCGCCGGTCCCGGAGTCCGGCTCGGTGAGGCCGAAGCCGACCGACTTGGTCCCCGCGGCCAGCCCCGGCAGGACCTCTGCCCGGTGGCGGTCGTTGCCGAGCTCATAGAGCGCATGGCCGATCGAGTTGTGGACGTGGACCGCGGCCCGCACGCCGCCGTGGACCTTGGCGAGCTCGGCGATGATCGGCAGGTACTGGCGTACCGACAGCTCCGAGCCGCCGTACTCCGCCGGCACCAGGAGCCCGAAGGCGCCCATGTCGGCCAGGGCCGGCCAGATCTTCTCGCGCGGGATCGTCTCGGTCTCCTCGATCTCCTCGACGAACGGCCCGACCTCGCTCCACATCGCGGCGAAGATCCGCTCGCGGAACGCCTCGTAGGCGGCCTCCTCCATGCCGACGCTGATCGCACTCATCGGAGCGCCGCCAGCACGTCGGGGTTGGCGATCGCGCCGGTCGGTTCCCCGGCCAGCGCACCGAGGACGCTCTCGGTCGCCATCTTCGACATCGCCAGATTCGACTCGGCGCTGATCCCGCCGCAGTGCGGCGAGGTCACCACGTTCGGCAGCTCGGTCACCGGCCCGCGGCCGGGCGGCTCGACCGCGAAGACGTCGAGCCCGGCACCGCCGAGGCGACTTTCGCGGAGCGCCTCGACCAGCGCGTCCTGGTCGACCAGCGGCCCGCGCGAGGTGTTGACGAAGACCGCCCCGGGGCGCATCAGGCCGATCCGCCGCGCGTCGATCAGCTCGGTCGTCTCGGCGGTGAGTGGAAGGTGCAGGGAGACCACGTCGCTGCGCTCCAGCAGGTCGTCGAGCTCCACCAGCTCGGCGTCGGGAGCGCCCGCCGGATCGTGGACCAGCAGCGTCGCCCCGAAGGCCTCGACCCGGCAGCCGACCGCCCGTCCGATCGCGCCGTAACCGACCAGTCCCACGGTCGAGCCGTAGAGCTGGGACATCGGCAGCGAGAAGTCGCGCCAGCCGCCGGAGCGGACGCTCGCGTCGAGCCGGCCGAGGTTGCGGAGCGCCGCCAGCATCAGCGCCAGGGTGTGGTCGGCGACCGTCTCGTGGTTGGTCCCTGGCGTCGTCGTCACCACCACGCCTTCGCGCGAGGCGGCCTCGAGGTCGATCGAGTCGAGGCCGACGCCGGTGCGGGCGATCACCCGCAGCCGCGCCGCCCGCGCCAGCACGTCGGCGTCGAACGGATCGGCGTCGGCGATCGCCGCGACCGCGTCGCCGAGGACCTCGGTCAGCTGCTCCGGCGTGCGGTCGGCGCCGCGCGGGGAGATCACCAGCTCCAGGCCCGCCGCCCGCAACGCGCCGCCCGCCTCGGGGTGGCCGAAGGCGAAGCCGCCGTAGGTGACGACGACCGTCCCGGCCGTCTCGGTCTCGGCCGCCATCAGAAGGCTTCCCCGGCGTCGGCGCGGGTGTGGCCGAGGCGGATGTCCTGGTAGGGCACCTCGCCCGCCTCGAAGTCGTCGACTTCCAGCAGGCTGCCGCAGGAGGGGCAGAAGAACTCGAGGCTCTCCAGCTCGATCACCGCGGTCGGGCGGACCTTGGCGCCGAGCCGCGCGGCGAGCTCGGCCAGCGGCGAGCGGCGGACGTGCGCGCCCTCCTTCCAGTTCCCGGCGACCGGGCCGAGGACGTGCTCGCAGTGGCTGCAGCAGAGGCTCCCGTCGACCGGCACGAGCGGCGGGCGGTACTCCTCCATCGGCGCCGGCTCGGCGCTCGGCTCGGCACCCAGCCGCTCGGCGCGCAGCTCCCGCCGCCGGGCCGCCGTCGCCTCCTCGTCGACCGCCCCGCCGGCGAGCACGACGCCGTAGACGGAGTCGACGACGTCGGCGGTGATCATCCCGTTCTCGAGGTCCTCGGCCACCCGCCACGGCTCGCGGAAGAGCGGGTCGCCGAGCCCCGAGCCGCCCGCCCCGTAGGTGCGGGTGATGTCGTCGTCGTCCATCTGCAGGTTGGTCGCGTGGGACGGCGGCAGGGTCGAGCCCTCGGTCAGGTCCTCGGCGATGAAGCGCGCGCCGAGGTCGGTCGGCGAGGAGGTGTCGAGGCCCTCGCCGTGCTTGAAGATCAGGTTGCCGGTGCCGCCACCCGGATAGCCGCCGCCGGGCGCCCGCGAGGGGACCCGGGTGACGTTGGAGAAGACCGTCATCTGGGTGCCGCTCATCCCTTTGGTCCGCCAGGCGGTGTCGATCCCCATGCCGCCGCGGCGGAACCCGTGCCCGCCGGAGTTCGGGCAGAGGCGCCGGTAGTAGTGCAGCGTCGGGGCGCTCTCCTCGAGCTCGATGTCGAGCATCCGCGAGCCGGTCATGTCCTCATAACAGCCGCATTCGCGGCCGTCGACGTTGGCCTGCGCGCCGAGCCCGGTGCCGAGCGAGTCGAAGGAGACCCAGACCTGCGGGACGCCCCCCTCGCCGAGCCCGAAGACGACGTTGTGCGGGGCGACGTTGCCGCCGAGTCCGGCGCAACGGGCGCGGATGTCGGGGTTGGCGCTCAAGCCGATCGCCTTGTGCAGGGCGCAGTGGAAGGCGCGCATCACCTTCGTCCCGGACTCCATGTGCCCGGCCGAGGTCGCGGCGTTCTTCGACGGGTTCAGCATCGTCCCCGGCTCCGAGCGCACCACCTTCAGCGGCCGAATCACGCCCGAGTTGATCGGCAGGTCGGGCATCAGCGCGCGGATCAGGTCGCCCAGCACCCAGCCGAGCAGCGCCGCCCGGGTCGCGTTGATGAACGAGTTGGCCTCCGGCGGCGAGTCGGAGAGGTCGATCAGCATCTCCCCGCCGCGCACCGTGATCGAGACCGAGAGGCGGGACATCGTCTCGACCCCGTGGCCGTCGTACTCGACCCAGTCGTGGGCGGTGTAGGTGCCGTCGGGCAGCTCGCCGATCCGCTCGCGGGCGTGCCGCTCCGACAGCGTGATGTTGTAGTCGGCGTAGTCCTTCACGGTCGCCGCGCCATAGCGCTCGAAGACCTCCTGCAGCCGCGACGCGGTCGTGTTGTTGGCGGCGACGCAGGAGCGCAGGTCGTTCAGGGACTCCGCCATGCGGACGTTGGCGAGGTAGAACTTGACGAACTGCTCGTCCCAGACCCCCTCGCTGACGACCTTGGTGATCGGGAAGAGGAAGCCCTCGCCGTAACGGTCATAGGAGCCGGGGATCCAACCGCCCGGCGTCAGCCCGCCGATGTCCAGCACGTGCACCGAGGAGTAGGCCCAGGCGACCAGCTCGCCCTCGCCAAAGACGGGCGTGATCACGCTCGGGTCGGCGGCGTGCAGGGGGTGGGCGGTGTACGGGTCGTTGGCGGCGAAGTGGTCGCCGGGACGCACCGTGTCGAGGTCGACGTTGGCGAGCAGGTCGCGCACGCAGTTGATCGCCGAGACGAAGTGCGGCGGCAGGTAGGAGGTGAACGCGATCACGTCGCCGGTCACCGAGAGCAGCGAGGTGGAGAAGTCGTTCGCCTCGGTCACGATCGGCGAGCCCGAGGTGCGGTTGAGGGTGATCGCGGCCTCCTCGCAGGCGGCCTCCAGACGGCGGTGGATCACCTTGGCGAGCAGCGGGTCATGGGTGGCGGTGGTGGACACGGTGGCTCCTCGGTGGGGGTGGACCGGCGTCAGCCGGCGACGGTGGTCGCGGGCGCGGCGGTGGCCCCGGGCTTGTAGGACGGCTCGATCTCGAAGACGTAGTTGCGCATCCCGTCGATCGCCAGGCGAGCGCCCTCGGGGACCAGGATGGTGGTGTCGACGTCGTCGACGATCGCCAGGCCCTCGAGCGTCTGCCCGGGCGCCAGCGCGGCGCCGTCGTAGACGGTCGCGGTCAGCTCGCGGTCGCCGAGGAAGACCTGGCGCTCGCCCGCGGGCTCGGCCGGGGCGCGCTCCGCGGCGGCGGTGCCGAGCGGCGGCTTCACGGTCTTGCCGGAGGCGACGACCCGCGCCGTGTGCAGCTCGATCGGGAACCCGTCCCAGGCCGAGCCGGCGCCGTAGACCCGCTCGTACTCGGCGACGAACTCGGCCGCCAGGCGCTCCCGGTCGCCCTCGCCGATCTCCTCGGCGGGCCAGGTCATCGAGATCTCGAACGACTGCCCGGCGAACTTGGCGTCGCCCTCGCGGCGGACGGCGATGTCGGCGTCGTCGTAGCCCTCCTCGCGCAGCGCGGCGACGGCCTTGCGCTCCAGCCCGTCGTAGAGCTCGTTGACCCCGGCGACGTCGCCGGCCCCGTAGATCCACTGGGCGGTGGTCGACTCGGCGTGGATCGCGTCGGCGAAGAGGAGGCCGTAGGCGGAGAAGGTGGCGGCCGCGCGCGGCATCACCAGCTTCTCGATCCCGAGGTCGCGGCAGACCTCGGCGATGAAGAGCCCCGAGCCGCCGCCATAGCCGATCACGGTGAAGTCGCGCGGGTCATAACCGCGGCCGAGGCTGACTTTCTCGATCGCCGTCGCCATGTGGGTGATCGCGATCTCGTGGTAGCCGGCGGCCACCTGCTCCAAGGGCTGGCCGAGCGCCTCCGCGTTGTCGGCGAACGACGCCCGCGCCGCCTCGACGTCGAGCGTCACCGCCCCGCCCCAGAACTTGCCCGGGTCGATCAGGCCGAGGATCGCGTTGGCGTCGGTGATCGTCGGCCGGGTGCCGCCGTTGCCGTAACAGACGGGTCCCGGATAGGCGCCGGCGCTGTGCGGGCCGACCTGCGGCAGGCCGCGGTCGTCGACCCAGCAGATCGAGCCGCCGCCCGCGCCGATCGCGTGGATGTCGACGATCGAGAGCCCGGTCAGCAGCTTGTTGATCGTCGTCCGGTGGGCGTAGGCGGGGCGGCCTTCGCGGATCAGCGCGGTATCGAAGCTGGTGCCGCCGAGGTCGGCGGTGATGATGTTCGACTCGCCGAGGATCTCGGCGAACTGGCTCGCCGCGACGACGCCGCCGACCGGCCCCGAATGGCTCAGCTGGATCGGCTGGCCCATCGCCTCGCGGCCGGAGATGTGGCCTCCCAGCGACTGCATGAAGCTGGTCCGCCCGGCGGGCAGGCCGAGCTCGGCGGCCTTGTCGGTGAGCCTGCCGATGTAGGTCTCGGCGCCGGCCGAGACGAAGGCGTTCAGCACCGCGGTGTTCATCCGCTCGTACTCGCGGATCCGCGGGTAGACGTCGCAGGAGAGGCTGACGAAGAGGTCGGGGTAGAGCTCGGCGACGATCTCGCCCGCGCGCCGCTCGTGGTGGGGGTGGCGGAAGGACCAGAGGAAGCAGACGGCGATCGCCTCCACCCCCTCCTCCTCGACCAGGCGGCGGACCTCGCGGCGGACGTCGTCCTCGCTCAGCTCGACCAGCACCTCGCCGGCTTTGTCGACCCGCTCGTCGATCTCGGCGACGTGGCGCTGGCGGACGATGTCGGGCGGCCGCGTCTCCTTCTGCAGGTCGAGCTGGATTTCGCGGATGCCGCGGTGGATGTAGATCGACTGCTTGAAGCCCCGGGTGGTGAGCAGGCCGACCCGGCGGCCCTCGCCCTGGGCGATCGAGTTGGTGACCACGGTGGTGCCGTTGACGAACCCGGCGCAGTCGCTCATCAGCGCCTCGACCTCGATCCCGAGCTCGGCGGCGGCGTTGCCGATCGCCGCGGTGACGCCCTCGGTGTAGTCGGCCGGGGTCGTCAGCGCCTTGGCCCGGACCAGATCGCCCGCGTCGTCGGCGACGACGACGTCGGTGAAGGTGCCGCCGATGTCAACTCCCACTCGATACATGGCCCGTCCCTTATCCGTGTTGATTGCCGGCGGGTGATCGCCGGTCGGGACCGATGCTCGCGTCGGCGGGGGTGCGCCGCAACGCCACGTTAGGCGCCGCCTACCCGTCCGTTCGTGGGGTCGCGGCGGCCGGCGGGTCGTAGAGGACGCTCGCGTCGACGTCGTCGAAAGAGGTCACGCCGAGCAGCGCCAGGGTCCGGTCGAGCTCCGCCGCGAACAGCTCCAGCGCCGCCTCCACCCCGCGCTCGCCGTCGGCCGCGAGGCCGTAGAGCCAAGGCCGGCCGACCAGGCAGGCCCGCGCCCCGAGCGCCCGCGCCTTGACCAGGTCCGAGCCGTGCCGCACGCCGCCGTCGAGCATCACCGTCAGCCGCTCGCCGACCGCGGCGGCGATCGCCGGCAGGGCGTCGAGCGTCGCCGGCAGCCCGTCGAGCTGGCGGCCGCCGTGGTTGGAGACGACGATCCCGTCGGCGCCGGCGTCCGCCGCCCGCTCCGCGTCGGCGACCGTGATCACGCCCTTCACGATCAATTGACCGTCCCACTGCTCGCGCAGCTCGGCGAGCCGCTCCCAGCTCGCGGTGTCGCAGCCGAGCAGCTTCTGCACCAGCGCGGCGTGCGCGATCGGGTTGCGGGTGTCGATCTCGGCGTTGGCGAAGTTCATCGCCGAGGGCGCCTGGGCGAGCCAGCGCGGGTGGCGCAGGAGGTCGAGCGCCGTGCCCGGCCGGATCTTCGGCGGGAAGACGAAGCCGTTGCGGCGGTCCCGCAGCCGGTTGCCGATCACCGGCACGTCGACCGTCAGCACCAGCGCCCGGTAGCCCGCGCGGCGCGCCCGCTCGACCAGCCGGGGAGCGATCTCGGGGTCGCGCCAGAGGTAGAGCTGGAACCAGCGCGCCGCGTCGGGCGCCGCCGCCGCGACCTCCTCGATCGAGTGGCTGGACATGGTCGAGAGCGCGAAGCCGGCCCCCGCCCGCGCCGCCGCGCGCGCCCCGGCCAGGTCGCCGCCGCGGCCCGCGATCCGCGACATCCCGGTCGGCGCGATCGCCAGCGGCAGCGCCCAGCGGTCGCCGAAGACGGTAGTCGAGCTGTCGCGGGTGGAGACGTCGACGAGGGCACGCGGACGCAGCCGGATGCGCTCGAAGGCGGCCTGGTTGTCGCGCAGCGTCGTCTCCGCGTCGGCGCCGCCGTCGATGAAGTCGAAGACCATCCGCGGCAGGCGCGCGCGGGCCTCGCCGCGGAGGTCCTCGATCGAGGCCGGCGCCCTCACGCTGTCGCTTCCGCCAGTCGGCCCGGGACCCCGGCGGGCGTAGCTTCAACGCGATGCGAGACATCAGCGAGTCGCTCGCGGAGCTCAGCCGTCACCCCGACGTCGACCGCATCTCGCTGCACACGGTGGACCTCAAGAGCGGCACCTTCCGCGTCGTCGGCAGCGCCGGCTCCGACATCCTCGCCGACGGCACCGAGCTGCCGCTCGATGCCTCGACCCAGGTCCTGATCCCCGCCCGCGGCGAGGTGTTCCGGGCCGGCAATTTCGCCGCGCATGACGATTTCGCCCGGCCGCTGGACAACCTCGTGCGCGACATGGGCTACCGCTCCGGCTGCTCGATCCCGCTCTTCATGGGGAGCCGGCCGATCGCGATCCTCGGCGCCAGCTCGGTCCGCGACGACTTCGATCCCGAGCCGGTGCTGGAGGCGATGAACGAGGCGTCGCTGGCGCTGACGCTGGCCCTCGGCCGGCTCGAGGAGAGCCGCGCCCGGGTGGTCGTCTGCATCGACGACGAGCTGCTCGCCCAGGGCATCGCCCGGGTGATTGAGCGGACCGCCGCGGTCGAGGTCGAGACCTACTCGAGCGCCGCCGCCCTGGCCGCCGCCGAGGGCTCGCGCCGCGCCTGCGAGGTGGTCGTCTGCGACGTCGCCTTCGACGGCGTGCCGGTCGACAGCTTCCTCGCCTCGCTGCGCTCGGGCGGCACCAACAGCCCGGTGCTGGTGCTCGCCGGCAAGGACTCGCCGGCCGGCCGCTCGCTGGCCCAGCAGGGCGGCGCCGCCGCCTACCTCGCGCGCTCCGCCGGGACCGAGCGCCTCGCCGCCGCGATCCGCGGCCTGATGGACGGCGACACCGAGGCGTTCCGTCCCGACGCCGCCGGCGCGGGCGACGGCGAGGCCGAGGTCCCCCGCCTGACCCGCCAGGAGGCACGGATCCTCGTCCACCTGGAGCGCGGCCTGCGCTTCAAGCAGATCGCGCTGGAGCTCGACATCTCCGAGTCGACCGCGAAGGGCTACGCGCGCAACCTCTTCGCCAAGCTCGGCGCCCACTCGCGCAGCGAAGCCGTCTACATCGCCCGCAACAGCGGCCTGCTCGACCTCGAGCTCACCTGAGCAACCCATCTCGCTCAGTGCATCAGGAAGCCGACGTCGCGCAGCGGGCGGCCGCGCTCGATCAGCACCGTGTCGGGGGAGAACTCCTGGACGAACTCGTGGCCCGCGTCGAGCGCCGCGACGATGAAGTCGTCCAGCCGCGCCATCGGCCGCGCGTCGGTTCCCTCCGGGTAGCCGACGATGTCGTGGAGGACGATCGTCGACCACTCACGCGTCTCGATGTCGGCGAGGCCGCGGTCGACCCAGCCCGTGCCGTCGTCCCAGTCGTGCGGGAGCGAGTTGAAGAAGATGCAGGTGAAGCCCCCCGCGATCAGCCGGTCGACGTCGATCTTCTTGAAGATCCGGTCGTTGATGATCCCGGCGTTGCAGAAGGGGCGGAAGAGGAGGTCGGGGTGGGCGAGGTCGCCGACCGCCTCGAAGGACTGCTCGACCTCGAGGTCGAAGGCGTCGGGCCGGTCGATGTCGCCGAGCGAGTAGATGTGGTTGTAGGTGTGGGTGCCGATCCAGTGGCCCTCGCCGTGGGCGCGCTCGAGGATCTCGCGGGACCCCGGCCCGAAGGCGACCTTGCGGCCGATCGTGAAGAAGGTCGCCTTGATGTCGTGGCGGCCGAGCACGTCGAGCACGTGCGGGGTCCAGGTCGGGTCGGGTCCGTTGTCGAAGGTGAGGGTGAGGCGGGCCATCGTGCTCCTTCTGGTGTGCAGTCGTGGTCGGGTGCGGTCGTGGGGTCGGGCGTTACCAGGCGGCGTCGAATAGCCGGGCGAGGTCGGGCGCGCTCACCGGTCGCGGGTTGGCCTGGACGCCGAAATCGTGCAGGACGCGGTCGGCGACGGCCTCCAGCTCGGGCCGGGTCGCCCCCGCGGCGCTCAGGGTGTGGGGTACCCCGAAACGCTCGAGGTCGTCGATCAGGGCCGCGAGCGCGTCGATCGTCCGCGCGCACGCCTCGTCCTCCGGCAGCCCCTCGACCTCGACCCCGAGCGGCTCGGCCAGGCGCAGGATCCGTTCGCCGACCACCGGGGCGTTGAAGCGCAGGACGTGCGGCAGCATCACCGCCGAGGTGACCCCGTGCATGAGGTCGAACTCGGCCGCGAGCTGGTGGCCGATCGCGTGCGAGAGGCCGGCGCCGACGTTGGTCAGCGCGTAGATCGCGAGCCAGGCGCCGAGCAGGCATTCGCTGCGCGGCTCCAGCGGCTCGGCCGCGTCGACGCTCTCGGCCAGCCGGCGGCGGAGGATGCGGAGCGCCTCGGCGCCGAGGGCGTCCATGATCGGGACGTGGCGCGCGGAGAGGGTTCCCTCCACCGCGTGGTCGAGTGCCCGCACCCCCGAGGCCGCCCAGAGGTCGGCCGGCGTGCGCAGCGCCAGCTCGCCGTCGAGGATCACCGCGCGCGGCGCGAAGGCCGGCCCGCGGTAGAGGTCCTTCTCGTTGCGGGAGCGGTCGGTGACGCCGAAGAGGTCGGTGTGCTCGGAGCCCGAGAGCGTGGTCGGCACGGCGATGTGGGGCGGCGCCGAATCGGGCAGCGTCGGCGCCTCCAGCTTGTCGGGATAGGTGAAGCGGATGTGGAAGTCATCGAGCGCGGCGGCGTCCTCGATCCCGGCCGTGAGGCAGAGGTCGACCGCCTTGGCGCAGTCGATCGGGGTGCCGCCGCCGACGCTGACGAGCGCGTCGGCCCCCGCCTCGCGCGCCGCGGCCGCCGCCTCGATCACCGACTCGCGCGGGACGTGTTGGCGGACGCCGGAGAAGACGCCCGCGAATCGGTCGCCGAGCGTCGCCCGCAGCTCGTCCTCCAACCCTTCGCCCACCAGCGTCGCCGAGGCGATCGCGAAGACGCGGTCGGCGCCGATCCGCTCGGCGACCTCGCCGAGCCCCGCGAACGATCCGGGGCCATAGACGACCTCGGCCGTGCGTGGGTAGGCGAAGCGGCCGGCGAGCGGGGTGCTCACGCGGCGGCGCGGTAGGCGGCGATCCGCTCGCGGGCGGCCCGCAGGAGGATCTGCGAGTCGACGTCGGCGCCGATGTAGCGGACGCCGCGGCGCACCCACTCGCCCGATTTCTCCGGCTCCTCGGCGAACATCCCGACCACCTTGCCGGTGCCCTTGACCCGGGAGCAGATGTCCTCCACCCGCTCGATCACCGAGGGATGGTCGATCTCACCGGGGACGCCGAGCGACTGGGAGAGATCGTACGGGGCGATCATCAGCAGGTCGAGGGACTCGACCTCGATGAACTCGTCGATCCGCTCGTAGGCCTCACGGCCCTCGAGCAGCGCACCGCAGATCACCGTGGCGCTCGCTTCCTCGTAGTAGGCCGGGCCTTTGGCGGCGGCGTAGTCGGCGGAGCGGACGAAGGGGCAGAGCCCGCGGCCGCCGCGCGGGGCGAAACGCGACGCGTGCACCAGGGCCCGCGCCTCCTCGGGCGTGTCGACGTGCGGCGCGAGGATCCCGGCAGCGCCGATGTTCAGCGCCTGGCAGATCAGCTCCGGCCGGTTCGCCAGCACCCGGGCGAAAGGCACCGCGCCGCGCGTATGAGCGGCGCGCATCATGTTCTCCGCCGTCTCCAGGTTGATCAGGCCGTGCTCGAGGTCGACGATCGCGAAGTCGTAGCCGGCGAGGCCGAAGATCTCCAGCTCACCCGGCGCCGAGAGCTGCACGAACGGACCGTAGACCGGTTCGTCGGCCGCCCACTTCTCCCTGATCTTGCGCGCGTCCCCGTGCACCCAAGGGAGCCTTCCCGACCCGAGGGCGCCGCTCAAGGGTCCGTTCGTCGCCCACCCCCCGTCCAAACGGAGGGTCCCGTCGCTCAGCCCGCCATCGCCCGCGAGATCACGACCCGCTGGATCTCCTGGGTCCCCTCGTAGATCTGGGTGATCTTGGCGTCGCGCATCATCCGCTCGACCGGATAATCGTTCACGTAGCCGTAGCCGCCGAGCACCTGGACCGCCTCGACCGTCACCCGCATCGCGTTGTCGCCGCAGATCAGCTTCGCCATCGAGGTGTACTTGGCGAGGTCGGCCGGACGTGGCGAGCGGTCGGCCATCGCGCACGCTTTGTAGAGGAGCTCGCGGGCGGCGGCCGTCCCGGCCTCCATGTCGGCGAGCTTGAACTGGATCCCCTGGTGGGTGTTGATCGGCTTGCCGAAGGCGATCCGCTCTTTGGCGTACTCGTTGGCGAAGTCGGTCGCGCCCTGGGCGATGCCGACTGCCTGGGCGGCGGCGCCGAGCCGGGTCCGCTCCAGCGTGCCGAGGGCGATGTTCAGGCCCTTGCCGATCTCGCCGATCACGTTCTCCTCCGGGACCCGGACGTCGGTGAAGGACGGCGAGCCGGTCGGCGATCCCTTGATCCCGAGCTTGTGCTCGAGCGCGCCGGGGTCGAAGCCCTCGCGGTCTTTCTCGACCACGAAGGCCGAGGTGCGCCGGCCCTCGCGATCGGTCGAGGCGAAGACGCAGTAGAAGTCGGCCTGCCCGGCGTTGGTGATCCAGGCCTTCTGGCCGTTGATCACCCACTCGTCGCCGTCCTTGACCGCGGTGGTCCGCATCGCCGCCGGGTCGGAGCCCGCCTCGGGCTCCGAGAGCGCGAACGCCGGCGACCACTCGCCGGTGGCGCATTTGGGCAGGAAGCGCTCTTTCAACTCGTCCGATCCGAAGAGCTGGATCGGCAGCGTGCCGAGCTCTTGGATCATCAGGATCAGCGCCGAGGACGCGCACGCCTTGGCGATCTCCTCGACCCCGATCTGCAGCATCAGCGTGCCGGTCCCGGTCCCGCCGTACTGCTCGTCGAACGGCAGCCCGAGGATGTCCTGCTCGCCGAGGAGCTTGCGGATGTCGTGCGGGTATTCGGCGTTGCGGTCGATGTCGGCGGCCCGCGGAGCGATCTTCTCGGTCGCGATCTGGCGGATCGTTTCGCGGAAATCGACCATCTCCTGTGGGATGTCGTACAACCCCGTACCTACTTCAACGTCGCTCATTCAGTCTTCCCCCAAAGATTGAGACATTCCGATAGTAGGAATACAACCTATCGCGGCCGAGCCCCGCGGACCGCCTAGGGCCGCTTCGGGAACTTGCTGAAGTCCGGGCGGCGTTTTTCCTTGTAGGCCTCGCGGCCCTCCTTCGCCTCATCGGCGCCGTAGAAGAGGAGGTTCGCGTCATGGGCGAGCTGCTGGATCCCGGCGTAGCCGTCCTCGTGCGCGTTGAAGCTGGCCTTCACCAGGCGCAGGGCGAACGGGGAGAGCGCCAGCATCTCCCGGCACCAACCCACCGTCTCGGTCTCGAGGTCGGCGAGCGCCACCACGGTGTTGATTAGGCCCATGTCGAGCGCTTCGGTCGCGTCGTACTGGCGGGTGAGCATCCAGAACTCCTTCGCCTTCTTCGGCCCGACCAGGTCGCGCAGGATCGAGGCGCCGAAGCCGCCGTCCCAGGAGCCGACCCGCGGGCCGGTCTGGCCGAAGCGGGCGTTGTCGGCGGCGATCGTCAGGTCGCAGCAGACGTGCAGCACGTGCCCGCCGCCGACCGCGTAGCCCGCGACCATCGCGATGATCGGCTTCGGCAGCCGGCGCATCTGCACCTGCAGGTCGGTGACGTGGAAGCGCCCGACGGCGCCCTCCTCCGACTGGTAGCCGGTGTCCCCGCGGACGTTCTGGTCCCCGCCCGAGCAGAACGCCAGATCGCCCTCGCCGGTGAAGACGATGACCCCGACCTCGAGGTCCTCGCGCGCCATCTCGAACGCCTTCATCAGCTCGATCACCGTCTGCGGCCGGAAGGCGTTGCGGACCTGCGGCCGGGCGATCGTGATCTTCGCGATCCCCTCCGCGGTCTCATAGCGGATGTCCTCGAAATCGCCGGGGCCCTCGACCCACTCGGCGCCCGGTCGCTGCACTGAATCAGTCATGGCGCGGAATCTACTGGGCGAAGTCGCCCAGGCCGGCGGTCGGCACGCCCCGTCAGGGCAGGACGCTGGCCAGCGCCGCGACCGCGGCCGCGGCGACCTTGCCGCGCCGCTCTTCGGTCTCCACCTGCGCACGCCGCTCCGCGACCCGGTCGACGAGCTTGAAGTGCACCGCTTCGGCGATCGGCCGGGACCCCGGTTCGGGACCGGAGGAGCTCGCGCGCGCCGGCGCTTCCCCGGCCGGTTCGAAGGCTTCATCGGGTCTGCTGAGCTCGCCTTCGGCTTCGCCGTTGCGACCGACGTCGCCGGGCGGGATCGCGCCCTCGTTGGCGCCGCTCGCGACCGGGGCGTTCGGTTCCCCGGCCAGGCAGCGGTCGATCCCTTCGGCGATCAGCCGCGCCCGCGCTTCGGAGCCCGCTTCGATCGGGTGCAGGTTGTCGGACTGCATCAGCTGCGGGTGGGTGTGGACGAAGCCCGCCCAGTCCGGGGTCTGCGTCCCCGGCCGCGACGCCGCGAATTCCGCCACGGTGCGGTTCTTCCCGGCGTTGTCGACGCCACTCACGGTGAAGCCGTGGATCGTCGGCACCACCAGGCACCGGTTCCCCACGGTCTGGGCGACCTTCCCCAGGTTTTCCGCCAAGATCTGGGGATAGTGGGGGTCGTCGTTCGTCCCCGCGTCGAACACGATCACGGAATCGGAAGGTTCGTAGCTTTCTTGGAACAGGTCGAAGATCTGGAAACTGTTGGACCCGCCGACCGCGTTGACGGTGACCGGCACGCCGGGGAGGAGCTTCTCCAGGTAGGGAGCGGTCAGTTCCTCGAGGCTGTCGCCGACGACCAGGACGCCCCCCGAGCCTTCGTCGGCGCGCGCCGCCGGCGCCAGGGCCGCGAGCCCGAGCAGCGTGGCGATCAACGTCGTGAGGATCCCCCTGCGTTTCAGCATCGTCGGGCTTTGTACCGCACCGCGCTGCTCCCGGCGGCGATCGCGATGGTTCTGGCGCTGGCGTCCTGTGGAGGCGGCGGCTCGTCGACCGGGTCCACCGGCGTCGCCGAGAAGACCGTCAAGTCCCAGGAATCCAGGCAAGTCGCCGCGCCGGGTCCGAAGAGGAAGAGCGCCGACGCCTGCCAGGAGCGCCTCGGCAGCTTCGTCGACCGCATGAACGACCTCCGCCAGTCCCTCCTCGCGGGCCTCAGCTACGACGAATACGTGGTCCGCGTCCGCGCCGTCCGCGATGCCTACGAAGCGGTCCCGGTCGACAAGCTCGGCGCCGCCTGCGTCACCGGCCCGGCCGCCGAGGCCGAGCACGCCTTCAACGAATACCTCCGCGCCGCCAACGCCTGGGGCGAATGCGCCGCCACCGCCGGCTGCGCCGCGAGCGAGGTCGAAGGGAAGCTCCAACACCGCTGGAAGCTGGCCTCGAAGCGCCTCGACGCGGCGGAGAAGCAGACCTAGGCGCGAGCGCTCCCCCGCCGGGTGAGGCCGGCACCCGGGGAAGGGACGGGACCGTCACCGATACCCCGCGGCATCGCAGAGACCGTGGGAAGTCCACGCTTCCGTGCGTGTTGGGCAACAGTCACGATCTGAAGGCTGCGGAAAGCGTGGAGTTCCCGGCATCTTCGTCACGGAATAGGCGGAGGTGTGGCTTCTCTCGTACGGGACTTGAGACGCCCAAGACGCGGACAGGACTGCCGGGGCGGCCGGGAGCAGGGCGTCCCGCCGCCCCGCCCACCTAGCCCCGCGGGCTACCGCCGATCACGGTGTTGACGATCTGGTCGGCGTAGGCGTCGGCGATCTTCTCGGCCGGGTCGGGGCCGCGGCGGCGGTACCAGTCGGGGAGGCCGTTGAGGGCGCCGAAGATGAAGTAGGTGGCGAAGTTGACGTCGAGGTCCGGGGCCGCTTCGCCGGCGTCCTTGACCTCGCCGATCAGGCCGGCCAGACGCCCCTCGTAGGTTTCGCGGATCTTCATTACTTCTTTGCGCCGTTTGCCGGTGAGGTGCTTCCACTCGGTGGCGTAGATCGCGACCCGCTCGATGTTCTGCAGGTACCAGAGGGAGCAGGAGCGGCCGAAGCCGCGCAGCCGCTCGACCGGGCGCTCGTCGAGCCCGCTCGCCTCGTCGAGCATCGCCATGAAGCGGTCGGCGGAGTCCTCGAAGATCCGCGCCAGCAGGTCTTCCTTGGAGTCGATGTAGTGGTAGAGGCTGCCCTTGAGGACCCCGACCTCTTCGGCGACATCCTGGATCGACGCCGAGGCGTACCCCTTCTTGTGGAACACGCGGATCGCGGCGTCGAGGACCTCCTCGCGACGGTTGCGTCGCTGCCGTCCGCTTGCTTCGCGTACCTCGGCCGTCGTCATCACCTCCGCACTGGCGTAAAAGTCCTCAAACGGACGGGGACTTTATAGGTACTGGTTCGGACTAGGGAGCGACGCTGCGCCCGCCGCAGGCGAAGAGCACCTGGCCGGTGACGTAGGCGGCCTCAGGCGAAGCGAGGAAGGCGACGATCCCGGCGACGTCGTCGGGGCTGCCGATCCGCCCGGCGGGGATCCGCCCGATCATCTTCTCCAGCACCTCCGGCGGCATCGCCTGCGTCATCGGCGTGTCGACGAGGCTCGGGGCGAGCGCGTTGACCCGGACCCGCGGCGCCCACCGCTGCGCGAGCGCCCGGCCGAAGCCGACCAGCCCCGACTTCGAGGCCGAGTAGTTGGCCTGCCCGAAGTTGCCGAGCGAGGCACGCGAGCTCATGTTGATCACCGCGGCGCCGTCGCGATACCGCGGCTCGAGCGCCAGCGTCAGCCGCATCGCGGCGACCAGGTTGATCTCGATCACCGCGGCGAAGGCCGCCTCCTCCATCTTGGTCGCGCGCGCGTCGCGGGTGATGCCGGCGTTGTTGACCAGCACCGCGACGTCGTCCCCGGCGGCGTCGAGCACCGCCGCGACGCCCTCGGCCTTGGTCAGGTCGGCGACCACCGCGCGGGCGCCCGCCGCCGCGGCGACCTCCTCCACGGCCGGGTCCAGGTCGACCAGCAGCAGCTCGTGGCCCGCGGCGGCGAGCCGCTCGCCGATCCGCCCGCCAAGCCCGCCCGCGGCACCGGTGACGATCGCCGTCCCCGCGCTCACGGCACCACTTTCCCGAGGTTCGCGCCACCGACCTGCAGCAGCTGCCCGGTGACCGAGGAGGACCCGGCGAGCATCGCGACGGTCTCCTCGACCGCGTCCTCGTCCCCCTCGCCCCCGGCGACCACGTTGATGCTCCACCCCGGTTTGACCCCCTCGATCCCGAGCGTCCGCACCATCCCCAGAAGTCCCGTCGCGACCGCCGCGTCGAGCGGCTCGCCCTGCCCGATCAGATCCCGCGCCTCGACGACCACCGCGACCCGCCGCCCCGCCCCGAGCGCCTCCCGCGCCGCGACGAAAGCCCCGGTCAACGCCGGCGTCACCGCGTCCAGATCGTCCCCGACCGACCCCGGCCGCAGCACCAAGATGTCCCCCCGCTCCGTGCTCACTCCACCGAGCCTAGCTGCGCGCAAAAAAGAGGGCCGCCCCGAAGGACGGCCCTCTACTGGTGCAGCTGAACGTGCTCGTGAAACTGCGGTCGGGC
Organism: Solirubrobacterales bacterium; assembly: GCA_965200635.1. Taxonomy (GTDB): domain Bacteria; phylum Actinomycetota; class Thermoleophilia; order Solirubrobacterales; family 70-9; genus VAYN01. The sequence continues at coordinate 948,670 of OZ241364.1, forward strand.
GGGACAAGATCCGACCTCCACGTGTACGCCGGTGCCCGGGGTTGGATTCCGCCGGGCGCCCCAGTGCGGCGCCTAGCGGCCCTGCACCTCCAGAGTCCCTTCAAGCATGTGACTCAAAATATGGACCACCTCCTTTCTCTGGTCCGAAAATTGAAGCACACCGGGGCGGCGGCCGAAATGTCGGCGACGCGACCCCCCTACGCTTCGGGCATGGACTTCGGCGACTTCGGGGCTTGGACCTCGTACAGACAGATCGAAAAGGACGACGCGGGCGAGGCGGCCCGGGCGGTGGAGGAGGCGGGCCTCGGCACGCTGTGGATGGGCATGTCGCCCCGCCTGGAGGAAACGCGGCCGCTGCTGGAGGCCTCCGAGAAGCTCGTCGTCGGCACCTCGATCGTCAACATCTGGGGCTACGACCCGGCCGACCTGGTCCGTGAATACGCGACGCTCGAGGCCGACTTCCCCGGGCGCCTCTGCGTCGGCATCGGCGTCGGCCACCCGGAGGCGACCAGCGACTACAAGCGGCCGCTGACCAACCTCGAAGCCTTCCTCGATGCCATCGACTCCGCCGACGAGCCGATCCCCACCAACCGCCGCATCATCGCCGCGCTCGGGCCGAAGATGCTGGCGATGAGTAAGCGTCGCTCGCTCGGCACGGTCCCCTACTTCAGCTCGGTCGACCACACCCGCTTCTCCCGCGAGGCGGTCGGCCCCGACGCGCTGGTGATCCCCGAGCTCGCCTGCGTCCTCGACGAGGACGTCGAGCGCGCCCGCGTCACCGCCCGCAAGTACGCGGCGGTCTACCTCGGCCTCAGCAATTACACCAACGCCCTGCTCCAGCATGGCTTCGAGCAGTCCGACATCGAGGACGGCGGCTCGGATCGCCTGATCGACCACGTGATCCCGCACGGCACCGTGGCGGACGTCGCCGCCGCCGCCCGCGCCCACGTCGAGGCCGGCGCCGACCACGTCGCCCTGCAGACGCTCGGCGGCAAGGGCGTCCCCGCGGACGAGTGGCGGACACTCGCCGCCGCCCTCGCCTAGCGGCCGGTACCGTTCAGGGATGCCTGAGCTCAGATCACGCACCGTCACCCATGGCCGCAACATGGCCGGCGCCCGCGCGCTGCTGCGCGCCACCGGCGTCGAGCGCGACGACTTCGGCAAGCCGATCGTCGCGATCGCCAACTCGTTCACCCAGTTCGTCCCCGGCCACACCCACCTGCAGCCGGTCGGCGAGGTCGTCGCCGCGGCGGTCAAGGCGGCGGGCGGGATCGCGCGCGAGTTCAACACGATCGCGGTCGACGACGGCATCGCGATGGGCCACGGCGGCATGCTCTACTCGCTGCCCTCGCGCGACCTGATCTCCGACTCGGTCGAGTACATGGTCAACGCGCACTGCGCCGACGCCCTCGTCTGCATCTCCAACTGCGACAAGATCACGCCGGGGATGCTGAACGCCGCGATGCGGCTGAACATCCCGACCGTCTTCGTCAGCGGCGGCCCGATGGAGGGCGGCACCGCGACCCTCGTCGACGGCACCGTGCGCAAGCGCGTCAACCTGATCTCGGCGATCGCCGACGCGGTCGCGACCGAGGTCTCCGACGAGGACATCGAACGGATCGAGGAGGCGGCCTGCCCGACCTGCGGATCCTGCTCGGGCATGTTCACGGCGAACTCGATGAACTGCCTGACCGAGGCGCTCGGCGTGGCGCTGCCCGGCAACGGGACGACGCTCGCCACCCACACGGCGCGCAAAGAGCTCTACGAGGACGCCGGCCGCGCCGTCGTCAGCCTCTGCACGCGCTACTACGACGGCGACGACGAGGCGGCCCTCCCGCGCTCGATCGCCACCCGCGAGGCGTTCGAGAACGCGATGACCCTCGACATCGCGATGGGCGGCTCGACCAACACCGTGCTCCACCTGCTCGCCGCCGCGCGGGAGGCGGAGGTCGACTTCACGATGGCCGACATCGACGAGCTCTCGCGCCGCGTCCCCAACGTCTGCAAGGTGGCGCCGAGCGGCGACTACCTGGTCGAGGACGTCCACCGCGCCGGCGGCATCCCGGCGATCCTCGGCGAGCTGCGCCGCGGCGGCCTCCTGAACGAAGACGTCCACACCGTGCACGCCGACTCGATGGCCGAGTGGCTCGGCGACTGGGACCTGCGCGGCGGCGACGCGAGCGACCAGGCGGTCGAGCTCTTCCACGCCGCCCCCGGGTGCGTGCGCAGCGCCACCGCCTTCTCGCAGTCGGAGCGCTGGGAGTCCCTCGACCTCGACCCGTCCGAGGGCTGCATCCGCGACGTCGCCCACGCCTACTCGGCCGACGGCGGCCTGGCGATCCTCTCCGGCAACCTCGCCGAGCGCGGCTGCGTGGTGAAGACCGCGGGCGTCGACGAGTCGATCCTCACCTTCCGCGGCCCGGCGCGGGTGCTGGAGTCCCAGGACGAGGCGGTCGAGGCGATCCTCGGCGGCCGCATCGCCGCGGGCGACGTGGTCGTGATCCGTTATGAGGGACCGAAGGGCGGGCCCGGCATGCAGGAGATGCTCTACCCGACCTCCTACCTGAAGGGCCTCGGGCTCGGCGCGAAATGCGCGCTGCTCACCGACGGGCGCTTCAGCGGCGGCACCTCGGGCCTCTCGATCGGCCACGTCTCCCCGGAGGCGGCGTCGGGCGGCGCGATCGCCCTGGTCGAGGAGGGCGACACGATCGCGATCGACATCCCCAACCGCTCGATCGAGCTCGAGGTCGCCGACGCGGTGCTGGACGAGCGCCGCGCGGCGCTCCTGGCCGCGGGCGGCTACGTCCCCGTCGCGCGCGAGCGCGTCGTCTCCCCCGCCCTGCGGGCCTACGCGGCGATGGCGACCTCCGCCGATACCGGCGCGGTGCGCGAGGTCGACGCGGTCGAGCGCGCCATGGCCGAAGCGGCCAAGCGCGGCGCCGAAGTCCCCACCAACGGTTAGCTGTTCTTTTTGGACGTCAGGCGTCCATAAGGAACAGCGGGCGGAGCGGCCGGCCGTGGTGCCGGCGCTCCGCGGTCAGCTCCAGTCGCTAGGCGGCGACGAGCTGGAGTTCGCCGGTCTCCGGCGCGATCTCGTCCTCGACCAGGTGCAGCGGGGTGCTGGTGCGGCTGAGGAGGTAGATCTGGTTGACGGCATCAGCCTCGCTGACACCTTGGCGCTCGCTGACGGGCTTGCCGTCGCGGTACAGGGTCACGTTCCAGGTCTTGCTCATCTTTTACGTCTCTTCCGTGTTGCTTGCGGCTTGTATACAAGTATCGGGAAGAGGCGAACAGGCGTTTGTGACCCCGCTCACTCGGTGATCGGCGTCACATCGCCCTGACAGATAAGTTTCAGGACGTGCTTGCCGCCCGCGCCGTCGCCGCCTCGCAGGAGGACCCGCTCTCAGCCCTCGAGGTCGGGCAGGTCGACGAGCCCGACGTGCCCGAGGGGTGGGCGCTGGTCGACGTCAGGGCGACCTCGCTGAACCACCACGACCTCTGGTCCCTGCGCGGCATCGGCCTGCCGGAGGAGCGCCTGCCGATGATCCTCGGCTGCGACGCCGCCGGGATCGACGAGAAGGGCGAGGAGGTGATCGTCCACGCGGTGCTCGGCGACCCCGAGTTCCCCGGCGGCGAAATCATCGACCCGAAGCGCACGCTCCTCTCCGAGCTCCACCCCGGCACGCTCGCCGAGCGCGTCGCGGTGCCGCGCCGCAACCTGGTGGCGAAGCCGGAGTCGCTCAGCTTCGAGGAAGCCTGCTGCCTGCCGACCGCCTGGCTCACCGCCTACCGGATGCTCTTCGACCGCTCCGGCCTGCGTCCCGGCCAGACGGTCCTGATCCAGGGCGCCGGCGGCGGCGTCTCCTCCGCCGCGATCTCGCTCGCCCGCGCCGCCGGCTTCCGCGTCTGGGCGACCAGCCGCGAGGAGCGCAAGCGCGACTTCGCCATCGAGTGCGGCGCCCACGAGGTCTTCGAGTCCGGCGCCCGCCTGCCGTCGAAAGTCGACGTCGTCCTCGAGACCGTCGGCAAAGCGACCTGGGGACACTCGCTGCGCTCGCTGCGGCCCGGCGGCCGCGTCGTCATCGCCGGCGCCACCAGCGGCCACGACCCGGCCGCCGAACTGAACCGGATCTTCTTCAAAGAGCTCGAGGTCGTCGGCTCGACCATGGGGACGCTGGAGGACCTGCGCAACCTCGTCTCGATGATCGACGCGACCGGGATCCGCCCGCGCATCGACAAGACCTTCGCCCTGGCCGATGTCGCCGACGGTCTGAAGGCGCTCGCCGAGGGCGACGTGCTGGGCAAGATTGTGATCAATCCCTAGCTCGGGGGTAGTGAGGGCATGCCTATGTCTCAGTCACGCAAAACCGCCCTCGTCCTGCCCCTCGCCGTCGCGCTGATCGCGGGCGCTCTCCTCCTCCCCGCCGCCGCGGGCGCCGCCACTGGCCGCACCGTGGCCGTCACGGCCTCGGCGAACATCAAGGTCCCGAACGACACCGCCAAGGTCGGCTTCGGCGTGAAGCGCGAAAAGAAGACGCGCACCGCCGCCCTCCAGGCGACCGCCGCCGCCCTGCGCAAGGTGATCGCCGCCGCCAAAGCCTTCCCCGGCGTCGGCGAAGGCGACGTCCAGACCGGCCGGATCGACATCAGGCCGGTGCAGAAGGGCAAGGTCACCGTCTACCGCGCCACCGAGGGCATCCAGGTCACCCTCCACGAACCCGACAAATCGGGCGAACTCATCGCCAAGGGCCTCGCCGCCGGCGCCACCGGAGTCAGTGGGCCGAGCTTCACCGTCGGCAACGAAGAAGAAGCCTTCGCCAAGGTCCTTGCCGCCGCCTTCGACAAGGCCAAGGATCGCGCCGCGATCCTCGCCGCCCAGGCCGGCGCCAAGCTCGGCCAGGCCCTGACGATCGAAGAAGGCGAAGGCGCCGAACTCATCTCCCCCCGCTTCGACGTCGCGGGTGGCGAAGAAGAAGCCGCCTCGGTCAAGGCCGCGCCGACCCCGCCGACCAAACCTGGGACGTCAAGGGTCAAGGCGACGGTTCACGTCATCTTTGAACTGACCTGAGGGGGTCCGCCGCTCCGGGGCTCCGGAGCCGGGGAAGCTGGCGCCCGGACGCACACAGGACGCAAGGGTCTGCGGCGAGCACGGCCGTCTCGGCCACGGCCCTGGCTGGCTGTGACCGTGCCCGAGACGGCCGGGGGATGTGGGGAGTGTCGGGGGAAGTCCCGGCGTGCGCCGCGGGCGCAACCCGTCACGGAGAGCGTGGGAAGTCCACGCTTCCGTACGTGTTCCACAACACCGACCTTCGCGCTGTCGACTTTGACCACACCAGGGTGTGGTCAAAGTCGACTACGCGTTTCCGGGCCCTCTTCCGCCCGGGCCTGTGCCGGCGACACACGAACCCCTCACGTCACTAGGACTGCCGGAGCAGCCGGCACAACCAGAACAACGCCCCTACCCCACCACTTCCACCGGCGTCCCGTTCACCGCAACCCTCGCCAACCAACGCACGCGCGCATTCGGCACCCGGATACACCCATGGGACGCCGCGCTACCCAGGGGGTCGGCCAGGAGGGGGCCGGCGCGGCCGTGGATGGCGATGCGGCCGGGGCCGCCGCCGTAGTCGTCGAGGACGCGGGAGTGGGCGGTGAGGAAGAGGGCCCAGGGGCCGAGTTCGGAGCCGGCGGGCTGGCGGATCGGCTCGTCGATCGCGAAGAGGCCGTGGGGGGTCGGGGTAGCGGGCTTGCCGACCACGGCGGAGAAGCCCAGGACGCGGCGGCCGGCGCGCTTCACGGTCACCCACTCGGAGCCGGTGGAGATGACGATCCGCCACGGCGTGGTCGAGTCACGGGTGACGTCGGCGGGGACCCAGCCGGCGGCGTCGTTCGGCCGTTCCGGCAGGCGCACGCGCAGCCAGCGGCGGTCGTCGACGAGTCGCGAGCGCAGGACCAGGTACTGGACCTCGCCCCCTCCCCATTCGGCGAGCGGCGAGACCTTGGCCACCGCCGGGAGCTTCCCCGGCTCCCGTCGCGCCCAGGTCGGCGCGACGATGCGGGCCACGTGGGCGAGCTTCGGGGTGAGCGCGTAGGGATCGGGTTCCGCGGCGGCGGCCGGCGCGGCTGCCGCGAGCCCGCTCAGCGCGGTCGCGACGAGGGCGAGCAGGCAGTGGAGGGACGGCCTCGGCATCCGACCGAGCATCCCCCGGCTAGCCGGTGACGCCGCCGGGCTTGCCGGCGAAGGCCGGCTTCACCCGCACCGTTGCCGCGGCGCTGCGGCGCGAGGCGTTGTCGGCCACGGCCGTCGCCACGTTGCGCGCGGTGCGCGACCCGTAGGCCCTCACCGCGCGGGCGATGAGGTGGAGGCGCACCGTCCGGTTCGCGGCGACGAACTTCTTCGTCCAGCAAGCTTCGCCGTCCACGTAGCGCGCCCCGGCCGCCTTGACGAAGACCAACGCCGCCGGCAGGCGATCGCAGATCTTCGCGTCGACGAGCGCGGTGGCGCCGTTGCGCAGGGTGATCGTGAAGCCGACCTTCTTCCCACCCGGCACGACCTTGCGCGAGGCGGTCTTGGTCAGCTTGAAGGTCCCCTTGGCAGCCATCGCCCGCACCGCCTTCACCGCCCGGTTGTTGCTCGGCGCCTTCTCACCGTTCGCGGCCTGGGCGCTGACGGTGTTCTTCAGCGGGCCGGCCGCTTCGGCGACCACCGAGTAGGTGATGTGGACGGTCTTGCCGACCGGGATGCTCGGGATCATGCACCTGATCGTCGAGCCCTGAGCCGAACATTTGCCCGATTCGGCATCGATCGAGACGACCTTGACCGGCCCGCTCAGCGTGTCGACCATGTCCACGTTCTTCGCTTCGCCGCCGCTCATGTTGCTGACTTCGACGTGGTAGTCGAACGGCGTGCCGATCTGCGGGGTCGAGGTGTCGGCGGTCTTGGTGACCTTCAGGTTGGGGTCGGTCGGTACGGGCGGCGTGACCGGGCCTTCGACCGATGCCTCGTTGTTCGACTTGTCCGGGTCGGGCTCGGGACTTTCGACCGACGCGGTGTTCTTCAGCGTGCCGGTCGCGGTCGCCGCGACTTCGACCGTGATCGACACCTGCGCCGAGCCGCCCGAGGCGAGCGCGCCGAGGGCGCAGGTCACCGTCTGGCCGGAAGCCGAGCAGGTGCCCTGGCTCGGCGCCGCCGACTTGAAGGCGGTGCCGGCCGGCAGCGTGTCCTTCACCGTCACCGCGCTCGAGTCGGACGGCCCTTTGTTGGTGATCGCGAGCGTGTAGCTCAGCGGTTGCCCCGCCTGCGCCTTCCCCATCGTCTTCGTGATCGCCAGGTCGGCGGCGGGGCCGACGGTCGTGGTCACGGTGCTGGAGTTGTCTTCGGGATGCGGGTCGCCCTCTTCGCCCGCGACGGTCGCGGTATTCACCAGCGACCCGCCGCCGAGCGCGAACGGCACGTGGACGGTGACCTTGAAATCGACCGAGGCGCCGACCGCCAGTTCGCCGCCGCCGGGGGTTTCGCAGGTGACGGTGCCGGCGGCCGCGGCGCAGCCTTCATCGGCGGAGACGAAGTCGACGCCGCCGGGAAGCGGGTCGGTGACCTTGACCTTGTGGGCGATCGAGGGACCGTGGTTCTCGACCTGCAACAAGTAGGTGAGCGTGCCGTCCGGCGCCACCGTCGCGGGTGCGGTCTTGGTGATCGTCAGGTCGGCGGCCGGGAGGATTTCGGCGGGCGCTTCGGCTTCCGGGAACGGTTCGGGCGTGGTATCCGAGCCGAAGCTGGCCGTGTTGGTGAAGGCGCCGACTTCGGCCGCTTCGACCGTGACGATGACCGTCGCTTTGGCGTGCGGCAGCATCCGTTCCAGGTCGCAGGTGAGCAGCGCGCCCGGCGCTTCATCGCAGGTCCCGACGCTGGTCGTCGCCGAGAGGAATTTCACCTGCGACGGCAGCGGGTCTTCGACCGTCGCGTTCACCGCGTCGGACGGGCCTTCGTTTTCGACCTTGATTTCGTAGGTGAAGACGCCGCCGAGCAGCACCGGTTTTTCCGGGCCGATCTTTTCGATCTTCAGGTTGGCCCGCCCGCCGATCGGCGTTTCCACCGTCGATTCGCCTTCGCCACCTTGGTCGTCGTTGACCACCGCCCTGTTTCCGATCGTTCCCGTGGTGCCGGATTTTACTTCGACGGTGAATTTGAAGACGTGTTTTTCGCCAAGGTTCAGTGCGGCCAGTTCGCAGGTCAGGACTTCTCCCGCTTCCGCGCACTCCGGGTCGGAGGCTTTGAAAGTCGTGTTCGCCGGCAGCGGGTCGGTGACCTCGATCCCGGTCGCGTCCGAGGGGCCTTCGTTTTCGACTTCGATTTCGTAGTGGATGTCTTCGCCGGCGTTGACCGACGGCTCGACCGCTTTCTTCAGGATCCGCAGATTCGTTTCGCGTTCGACCACGAGGGAGCCCGGGTCGCTCGGTTCGGCCGACTGCTGCGGTGAGCGCACCGTCGCCAGGTCGGTCACTTTTTCGCCATCTTCGGCCGAGGGCGGCGTCTCGATCGGGACTTTGATTTTCACCGGCGTCCCGTTCGCGACTTCGGCGATCGTCCAGACGACCGTCGTTTCGCCGGCGCCGGGCGTGTTGGCCTGGACCGATTTCTGGGCGAAGCCGGTCGCCGGTTCGGCGGTCGCCGGGCCGACGAATTCCTGGCCCGCGGAGAGCACGTCTTTCACTTCGACTTCGTGCGCCGTGCCGGTGCCGCTGTTGGAGACCGTGATCTCGTATTCGTCGTTGGTGCCGGCGACCGTTTCACCGCCGTCGGGCGTCTTCACGATCCCGAGTTCCGGCCACACCAGATGGGCGAAGGCGCCGTCTTCGGCGCGGTAGGCGCCCGCTTCGCTGCCGGTCGCGCCGGAGAGGTCTAAGAAGGAGCCGATCGCGTTGTTTTTCTGCTGCGCCCCGCCCGTGTTGGCGATCGCTTTCACGGTCGGCTTCGCGTTGAAGAGGACTTCGACCGACGCGGTCGGCGGCAGTTCGGCGATGTTCGCCCAGGTCAGCGTCTTGGTTTCCCCGCCCGCTTCGGTCGGGTCGAACCCGGGAGAGGGCACGACCGCGGTGCCGATCGCTTTGAAGACGGAGCTGCCCGGGACGTATTGCCAGTTCGGGGGCAGGACGTCTTTGACGGTCGCGGCTTTCGCCCCGGCGACCGCCGATTCGTTCTTCACCACGACCCGCCAGGGGAATGCTTTGCCGACTTCCGCGGTCGCTTCGTCGGGGAAGCTCGCTTCGCCGGTCGTCTTCACGACGCCGATTTTCGGCAGCGCGACTTCAAGGTCTTTCGCGGCTTTCGGGCCGACGTATCCGCGCGGCGATTTCGACGCTTCGCGCTCGGTTTTTTCGAGGCCGAAGTAGCTCGGCACTTCGGCCGAGTTTTTGACTTCCTCGTCTTCTTCGAGTTCGGCGGAGGGCGCCAGTTCGGCGGTGTAGGTAAGCGTCACCGGTTTGCCGACTTCGACTTTCGGCAGCAACCAGACCAGCGGCCCGGCCGCCGATTTGATGAATTCGGCCCCCGCGACCGGCGTGAAGTTGCGCAGGTTGCCGGTCGTGTTCGTGTCTTTGACTTCGACTTCGTAGGCGGTCGAGGTGCCGACGTTGCCGACCGTCAGGGTGTAGGTCAGTTTGCTGCCCGGCTGGGTGGCGACCCCGCCGACCAGCGGCGGCACCGCGGCCACGGCCTTGGCCAGGGTCACGTTCGGCTCCACCACTTTGGTCGTCGCCGGGGCTTTATTGGTTTCTTCGCCGAAGCCGTTGGCTTCCGGCACCGGCACGGTCGTCGGTTTGGCGCCTTCGGCTTCGTTGTAGAGGCCGACGAGCTGGTTGGTGAGCGTTTCCGGCGCTTTGACTTTGGCGCCGCCGCCGAGCTTGACGTCGTCGATGTGGGCTTTGAACTGGACCGTCAGCAGGCGCGCTTTGCCCGCTTCGTAGGAGCCGAAGTACCAGCCGACCAGGGTGGTGCCGTCGCCCTGCGCTTCGTGGGCGATTTCTTCGCCCGTGCCGCAGCTTTCGCCACCTTCGAATTCGCATTTGGGGCTGCCGACGAGTTCATCGAAGGTGACGCCGTTCGGCAGTCGGTCGACCATCGTCGTGTTGAAGTATTTGATTTCCGGCAGCAGGTTCATGTGGAGCGTGTAGGTCAGCTCTTTGCCGATCGTGCCTTCGGTCGGCGACACTTCCTTGCTCACCGTCGCGGCGCGCAACCTGACCGTGTTTTCGGCTTTCGATTCGTAGCCCGGCTGGCCGAATTCGGCGGTGCGGATCTGGGACGGCGTTCCGCCTTCGCCCGCGGGCAGGCTCTGGGTCGTGGTTTTCACCCGGTTGGTGAAGACCGAGGCCGCTTTCGCCGGTTTTTCGATTTCGAGTTCGTAGAGCAGATGGGTGATGGTGCCCGGGGAGATCGTGGCGAAGTGCCAGGTGATCGTTCCGCCCGCGACGGTCGCGGCGGGGCTCGGGGTGCCGACGACTTTCATCCCGGCCGGGACGGTGTCGACGACCGTGGTTTCGTTGGCGGTCGAGGCCCCGGTTTTGTTTTCCACTTCGGTTTCGTATTTGACGACTTCACCGGGGACGACGGTGGACTGGCCGCCCGGAAGGAGGTTCTTCTTCCGCACTGCGATGTTGGGCTCGACGACCGGGGTGGTAGCCGATTTTTCGAGCACTTTCGAGCCCGCTTCTTCGATGTCTTCGAATTTGAAGGAGGCTTTGTTGGTGATCGTTTTGCCGCGTCCGTTGGCGGTGATGTTCAGCACACGCGCTTTGAAGGTGAGGACGACCACGTGTTCGGCCGAGCTGATCGCCGCCGGGTAGGCGCCGTTGAATTTGACTTCGGCGCCGTTGGCGAGCGTTTCCACCGTCAGCCCCTGCGCGGGCAGCGTTTCGCTGTCGACTTTGGCCGCCACCGTGCCGGGAATCAGCGCGACGTTGGCCGGCAGGACGTCTTTGATCACCGGCGTGCCGTAGATCTTGCTGTTCGGGGGGATCTTGGCGATGACTTCGTAGTCGAGGACCTCGCCGATCGTCGCTTCCCTGGCGCCGTTGCCGGGCTGGACGGTCTCGCTGGTCGCTTTCTTTTCCAGCGTCGCGCCGCCGGTCCGGAGTTCGGCTTCGTCGAGGAGCGGCCCGGTGTTCGCTTCTTCTTCGGTCACCGTTTTATCGATGTTTTTCGCCGGGATGTATTCGAATTTTTCCGGCGTCGTATTGGTCTGCGATTTGTAGCGACGGACCCCGGTGTGGTTGATGAAGATGTGGCCCGGCGCGACGTCGATCGGGACCGTCACCGCGTAGGTGAGCGCGGTGGGCGTGCCTTTCGGGACCGAGACGCCGGTCCATTTGATGATGCCCGCGGCGCACGCGGCCGTCTGCGGCGCGGTCTGCGCGGGCAGCGTCACGTCGGTGCATTCGATGCCGGGCGGCAATTCGTCCCAGACTTCGGCTTCTTCGGCATCGAGGTTGCCGGAGTTTTCGAGGTCGAGTTCGTATTTGACGACTTCGCCGCCACCCGCGACCGCGGTCGATTTACCGCCGGGGGCCGGTTTGGGCACCGTGGTGGCGCCGACTTCGGTGATCGCCTTTTCCAGCGACAGCTCCGGTTCCAGGCGTTCGACTTCGGCCCGGTCACGCAGCGGGAAGGTCTGCCCCGCCGTGTTCGAGTACTGGAACTTCATCAGGTTCCCGGTGATTTCCCCCGGGTCGTTTTCCGCCGTCGTGTCGACTTTGGTGCGGAAGCGCCATTCGAAGATCAGGCTCGATTCGACCGATTCGTTGCCCGGTTTGCCGACGGTCCATTCGAGCGCTTCTTCTTCTTCGGCGGCTTTCCCGTTGAAGATCGCTTCGGCGGTGTTGGCGGGACCTTCGACCGCGGAGCCCTGCACGTATCTCTCATCGGGCGGGATGAAGTCGCTGACGACCGGCGTGCCGGCGTAGAGGTTGGAAGCGAATTTCACCACCAGGCGCCAGCAGATTTCGTCGCCGGGGCGGTACTGCGGCAGTTTCGGCTCGGTCGGGGAGACGATGCCCTTCACGTATTCGCTGCTCGGGCCATTGCAGTTGGTCGGCACGGTTTCGAAGTCGTTTTCGCGGACCGTCTTTTCGATTTCGACGCCGCCCGCTTCCTGGCTCGCCGCGGAGCTGTCTTTGTCCGGGACGCCTTGGGCCTCCTGGTGGAAGATCGGTTCCGCCCCGGCCGCTTCGCAGTTCGGATCGGCGACTTTGACGCCTGCTTTTTCGACCACGCAGCGGGTGTAATCGGGGCCTTCGGTTTCGACCGTATTGGTCCACGAGTCCCCGGTCAGCACCGGCCTGGCCGGATTGTCTTTGTATTCGTTCTGGTAGAAGGTCCGCGTCGCGGTCGGGTAGGTGATCAGCAGTTCCTGGGACGGTTCGAGCCGGTTCAGCGCTTCGACGTCAGGCGCTTTGAATTCGAGGTTGAACCCGCCTTCGGTCTTGGGGTTCGGACCGCCCGCTTCCTCTTCGGCAAGCGAGTATTCGATCTGTTCTTCGGTCCCGGCTTTGCCCGCCGGCCCTTTTTTCAGGTATTTGACGATCGGGTGCGACGCCGACGGTTCGCATTCGGCTTTCGGTTCGACGACCGGTCCCCCGGGAGGCCCTTCGTAGTTGTTCGGCCCCAGTGGGCAGAGGCCGTTCGGAAGGTGGTCTTTGATCGTCACCGGTTGGACCCGGCGGTACTCGGAGGCCTCGACGTGGAGGCTCCAGACGCTCAGCGCGCCGTCGAAGATCTGCGGCTGGTCCACCGACTTCTGGATCGCCAGGTCCTCGGCGGTCCGGGTCATTTCGTCGGTGTCCTGGACCGGCACCGCTTCGTAGACGCCGTGCGCCTGCGCGACGTTGGTCAGCGGTTCCTCGTCGACCGTTTCCGGGCCGTTGTTGTTGTCGAGGTTGGCGAGCTGCCCGCGGCTCGTGGCGCTCGGTTTGCCGCCGGCGCCGTTCCAGCTCATCGCGTTGCGGCGGATCGGGATCGCGGCGATGTACTGGAGTTCGATTTCCTGGCCGGTCGCGAGCGATTCCGGGCCGAGGAATTTGACGTGGGTGTAGACGCCTTTCGGTTGTTTCCCACCGGGGGGCACCACTTCTTCGGTTTCGACGAAGAACGGCTCGACGCATTTCGGCGCCGCCGGAGCGTTGCCCGGATCGATCGCGCCGGAGCCCGGATACTCCTCGGCGGAGCCCGGGTTCGTGCTCGTCGCGGTCGTGTTGTCGACGGTGCCGCAGCCGAGGAACTCGAGGCCGGCGGGCAGCCAGTCTTCGACCACGATCGCCGGTTTGCCGCCGGGCCCGACGCCCGGGACACCCTGTGTCGGCCCGACTTTGTTGTTGCGGACTTTCAGCGTGTAGACGGTCTGGTGTTCGTGGACGCCGCGGAGGATCTCGCCCTCCGGGCTCGGCTCCGACTTCTCGATTTGGATCGCCGTCAGTTCGGTCGTCGCTTCGGCGGTGTCTTTGCCGGTGTAGGAGCCCGCGACGACTTCGCCGTTCGCGGTGAATTTCGGTTTCCGGCGCGGTCGTTCGCCGGCGAAGGCTTCGGCTTTGTTGGTGTAGACGTGTTCCTGGGTGAATTTGAAGAACAGCGTCGACGGTTCGACTTCGTAGTCGAGGACATATTCGGAGTTGGCGCTGAGGTCGGCGACGTTTTCGAAGATCAGCGTCGTCATGCCGATGGCCGGCTGGTTTTCGAGGATCCGCGGGGCGACTTTGGCCGAGCCGGGGACGTAGGCGACGCCTTTCGGCAGGACGTCGCGGAAGGTCAGGTTGTAGCCGCGTTTCTGGCCGGCCGGGTTTGCGGCGACCAGCTGGACCGACTGCCTGGTTCCCAGGAGTGCCTGCGCGGGGGCGTCCTTGTCGAGGCTGAGGTTCGGGGTGCCTTCAGCGGCCGCGCCGGCTGGAACGACCAGCCCGACGGCGGCACAGACGCACGCGACCGCCAGTACCAACTTGTTTCTGAGAGTCGACAACGGATCTTTATTCGGCGCGCGTCCGACTTTCCTTTAGGCGATTCAAGGAATTTTCACACCCTCTTTTGGACGAGAAACCTAGATCGGAGGGCGTACTTTTAGGTACGCTTCGTTCCTCCACGCACCCGCGGCCCTCACCGCGCTATCAAGCTTCGGATTCGACCTGGGCGTTCCAGTCGGCTTTGGCCTTGCGCCAGCCTTCGTCGGTCAGGGTCCGCTTCCAGTAGCCGGAGGCGTGGAGACGCTCGGCCGGGATGCCGCGGTCGAGGACCAGGTGGCGGCGGGCGAGGCGGACCGAGGTGGCCTCGCCGTGCACGTAGGCGTGGAGGTTGCCGGGCGGGAAGTCGAGGGCGGCGAGGGCCTCGGCGACGGTCTCGTCGCGCTCGTCGTGGAGCCAATGGACCTCGAGGTCGCCGGGCGAGGTGAGCTCGCGGTGCTCCTCGGGGCCGTGGACCTGGAGGAAGACGTGGGCCGGGCGACCGGCCGGGATGCTCGGCAGCGAGGCCGAGATCGCGGGGACGCAGCTGAGGTCGCCGGCGAGCAGATACCAGTCGGCCTCGGGATCGGGTGCGTAGCCGCCGCCGGGGCCCTGCATCTGCAAGCTGTCGCCGGGCGCGGCGGCCGCGGCCCAGGGGCCGGCGATGCCCTCGTCCCCGTGGACGACGAAGTCGATCGTCAGCAGGCCCCGCTCGGCGTCCCACTCGCGGACGGTGTAGGTCCGGACCTTCGGCCGCTCGTCCTCCGGCGCGCCGTCGCGCCGAAACTGCAGCTTCACGTAGTGGTCGGTGAAGGCGCCGAGCTCGAAGCCGGCGAGGCCGTCTCCACCGAAGACGATCCGGGTCAGCGTCGGGGTCAGCGGCTCGACCGATTCGACCCGGCCGGTGAGAAGTGGGCGATTGCGGGCGCGAGCCCTGTCTGGAGTCGTGGCGATGATTCTTCCTTCGGGTTAGGTGACCCTAAGGATGGTAGAGACCGGCCTCGGTGTGCGCGAGGATTGCCTCGGTGAGGAGCGGCCAGAGCGGCTCGGGGCGGTCGTGCCCCATGTCGTCGACCATCAGCAGGCGCGCCCCGGGGATGAGCTCCGCGGTCCGTTCGCCGCCGTCGGGCGCGATCAGCTGGTCGTCGCGGCCGTGGATCACGAGGGTCGAGACGTCAAGGGCGCGCAGGCCGTCGGCGCGCGAGCCGGTCGCCAGCATCGCGGCGAGCTGGCGGCTGACGCCCTGCGGGTAGAAACAGCGATCGAACTGTTCCCCGGCGAGCTCTTCCAGGCGGGCCCGGTCGCCGTAGCGCTTCGATGCCCAGATCAGGCCCTTGGTCGCCGATTCCTCCATATATAGGGAGCGCTCGGTCGGCGACGGGGACAGCAGCGCCACCAGCGCCTCGGGGGTCGGCGCGCCGACGTCGGGCTCGCCGGTGTTCGACATCATCGAGACCAGCGAGAGCACCCGCTCGGGCCGCTCGATCGTCAGCTGCTGGGCGATCATGCCGCCCATCGAGGCGCCGAGGACGTGGGCGCGGTCGATCCCCAGCCGGTCGAGCAGCGCCGCCGCGTCGGCCGCCAGGTCGCTCAGGGTGTAGGCGGCGATCTCGGCGATCCGTGCGTCGTCCCCGGCTTCCGCGGCGACGACCAGCGCCCCCACGTCGACCTCCACCCCGTCGAGCTTCGTCGAGAGCCCCGAGTCGCGGTTGTCGTACTCGATCACGAAGTGCCCGCCCGCGGCGAGCATCTCCGAGAACCCGCGCGGCCAGGCGATCAGCTGCGTCCCATATCCGGCGACGAGCAGCAGCGGCGGGTCGGCGGGCGAGCCGATCGTCTCGTAGGTGAGCTCGATCCCCGCTGGCGTCTCGATCGTCGGCACGGGCGGGACGATCTCATATGGCGACCACGTGCGTCACAGCACCTCGCAGTCCATCCCCGGGCAGCGGTTGCGGGTTGAATTCAGCGGCGCCTGGCCCTCGTCAGCGTCGGGTCCGGGCGAGCAGCACCAGCGCGGCGGCGGCGGCCGGGACGGCCAGGGCCTTGGCGGCGCGCACCGCGTCGTCCTTGCCGAAGACCACGGTCGACTCGATGCCGGCCACCGTGCCGATGACCGCGACGCCGCCGGGGCGGCGCTCCACGCGGCGGTACTCGAAGGGGTACTCGCCGAACGGCGTGCCGACCCTCACGCGGCGACCGCTTTCAGCTCGGCGAGCGAGTCGCGGAGAAGTTTCTTCATGTCCTGTCCTTTCGGGCCGGTGACCCATTGCTCGAAGGCGACGCGGAGGACGGCGATGCCGGCCTCGGCGGCGAGGGTCGCGCCGGGCTCGGCGACACCGCGGTCGCGCAGGGCGGCGGCCCCGGCGGTGGCGAAGCCGGTCATCTTGACCAGCTCGCGCTCCTGCAGGTCGGGGTTGGCGGCGATGATCGCCTGGCGCCTACGGGGCCGGTCGCCGCCGAGGGCCGTGAAGACGTCGGCCATCGCGTCAAGGCCGGCCGCGATCGCGGTCAGACAACCGGCGTCGGCGGGCGCGCCGGCGATCCCCTCGACGAATTTGGCCGTCAGCGGCTCGGTGCCGGCGAAGAGCACCTCGCGCTTGTCGCCGAAGTAACGGAAGAAGGTGCGCTTGGTGAGCCCGGCGCGCTCGGCGATGTCGGCGACGGTCGTCGCCTCGAAGCCGCGCTCGTCGAACAGCTCCATCGCCGCCTCCTCGAGCCGGCCCTGCGCTCCTGGTGCCCATCTGCCCATCCGACGATTCTATTGATGGCACGGAGTGACATCACCGTGCTAGGCTGATGACACACAGTGACATCGCGGCACCTGGCCGTCGGTGTCCCCCCACCTGAACCACTCGGAGGTTCCCCATGCGTGTATTCGTCACCGGCGCGTCCGGTCACATCGGCCTGCCCGTCACCGAAGAGCTGCTCGGCGCCGGGCACGAGGTCGTCGGGCTCGCCCGCTCCGACGACTCGGCGGCCAAGATCGAGGCGGCCGGCGCGACGGTCCGGCGCGGCGACCTCGACGACCTCGACGGCCTGCGGGCGGCCGCGAGCGAGGCCGACGGCGTCATCCACCTGGCCTTCAAACACGACCTGATGGCGACCGGTGACATGGAGGGTGCGCTCGGCGCCGACATGGCCGCGACCCAGGCCTTCGGCGACGCTCTCGCCGGCACCGACAAGCCCCTCGTCAACACCAGCGGCTCGCTGATGCTGGCGATGTTGGGCCTGGGACGCACCGGCACCGAGGACGACCGCTCGCCCGGCGGCCACCGCGCCGACGTCGAAAACGCGACGCTGGCCCTCGCAGACCGTGGCGTGCGCTCCTCGGTGATCCGCCTCGCCCCGCTGGTCCACTCCGACATCGACAAGCACGGCTTCGGTCCGACCCTGATCGGCATCGCTCGCGACAAAGGCTTCGCCGCCTACCCGGGCGAGGGCGAGAACCGCTGGCCGGCCGTCCACACCCTCGACGCGGCGCGCCTCTACCGCCTCGCGGTCGAGTCGGCACCCGCCGGCCAGGCCCTCCACGGCGTCGGCGACGAAGGCGTCCCGCTCCGCGAGATCGCCGCGGCGATCGGCCGCGGCACCGGCCTCGAGGCCCGCTCGGTCCCCGAGGCTGAGATCCCGGACTACTTCGGCTTCCTCGCCGGCTTCATCACCCTCGACGACCCGACCTCGAACGCGAAGACCCGCGAGCTCCTCGGCTGGGAGCCCACCCACCCCGGCCTGATCGAGGACTACGACGCGGGCCACTACTTCAAGTAGCCCCCCGCTGTCGATGGGCCGAAAACTTGCCTATATGGCTAGTTTTCGGCCCATCGACATGCTTGAGGCATTGGAGGCGGCGGTCGGCGCGGAGCACGTGCTGGCCGACCCCGATCTGACCGCCGCCTTCGGCACGCCGTGGGGCGCCGCATCGGGGGTGATCCCGGCGGCGGTCGTGCGGCCGGGGGACGCCGCGGAGGCCGCGGCGGTCCTCGCGGCCTGCGGCGAGCACGGCGCGAAGCTCGTCCTCCGGGGAGGCAACACCGGGATGGTGCGCGGTGGCGTCCCGGGCGTCGAGGGGGAAGTCGTCCTCAGCACCGCTCGGATGAACGCGATCGAGGCGATCGACCGCGACTCGCTCGGGGTGGTCGTCGGTGCCGGGACGACTCTTGCGGAGCTGCAGGCGCGGCTCGAGCCCGAGGGGCTGGAGCTGGCGCTCGACCTGGGAGCGCGCTCGGCGGCGACGCTCGGCGGGATGGCGGCGACCAACGCCGGCGGCGCGCGGGCCTTCAGCCACGGGACGATGCGGCACCACGTCGCCGGAGTCGAGGCGGTGCTCGCCGACGGCACCGTCGTCGAGCGGCTCGGCGGCGTCTCCAAGGACTCGACCGGCTACGACTGGGCGTCGATCCTGGTCGGCAGCGAGGGGACGCTGGCGCTGATCACCCGGCTGCGCCTGCGGCTGCGCCGAATCGAGCGCTCGCGGGCGGCGGCCCTGGTGCCGGTCGACTCGCTCGCGCAGGGGACGACACTGGCGGTCGCGCTCCGCGACCGTCCCGCGGGTCTCGAGGCGGCGGAGTTCGTCCTGCCCGAGACGCTGGCATTGGTCTGCGCCGAGCTCGACCTGCGTCCGCCGTTCGGCCGCGACGAAGGACGCCCGCTCGTCCTCTTCGAAGCGCGCGCGACCGAGGGCGCCTACGACCTCCTCGCCCGCGCCCTCTCCGAACACCCCGAGGCCGCGGACGCCGTGCTCGCCGAGGGCGGCGACGCGGCCCGCCTCTGGCGCTACCGCGAGGGGACCGGCGAGGCCCTCGCCCGCCACCGGGTGGTGAAACTCGACGTCGCCCTCCCCCTCGCCCGGCTCGCCGACGGCGTCGCCGCGATCAAGTGCGCCGCCCACGACGCCGCCCCGTCCCTCCGCCCGTTCCTCTTCGGCCACCTGCTCGACGGCAACGTCCACGTCAACCTCGGCGACGTCCCCACCGAGCGCCGCGAGCCGGTCGAACGCGCCGTCCTCGAGACGGTCCTGTCCCACGGCGGCTCGATCGGCGCCGAGCACGGCATCGGCCGCGCCAAGGTCGCCTGGCTGGCGAGAGATCGCAGCCCCGCGGACATCGCCGCCATGCGCGCCCTCAAGCGCGCCCTGGACCCAACCGCCCTCCTGAGCCCCGGCGTCCTCTTCCAACGTTGACGGGCCGAAAACCGCTGATATAGAGCGGTTTTCGGCCCGTCAACATCGTCAGTGGAGGCGCCAGAAGGAGTCGGCGCCGGAGGGGAGCGGCTCGGCCGTTGTGGCCAGGGCGGTGCGGGCCTTGGGCTCGGAGAGGCCGGTGATCGCCATCACCTCGACCGTCGCCAGCGGATAGGGGGCCCAGGCGAGGAGCTCGCGGACGTCGGCGGGGGCGGGGCGGCGCTCCAGGGTGGGCGAGAGGTTCGCGACCGCTACCTCGTAGGCCTCGATCGGGTTGAAGCCGGGGACGACGAAGGTCGCGCCCTCGGCGCCGCGGATCTCGAGGCTCGGGGCCGAGTAGCGGCGCGCGTCGGCAGGGCCGCCGAGCTTGTGGTCGAGAGCGCGGGCCGCCGGGGCCGGCGAGCGCGCCGCGGCCACGTCGGCCTCGAGCGTCGCGGCGGTTTCCTCGCTCCCCACCCAGCCCGCCAGCGCGGCGGGGTCGATGCCCGCGTCCACTGCCGCCGCGTCGATCAGCGCGGGGTCGTCGAGCAGGCCGCCGGCCATCCGCCGCACCCGCAGCGCGCGGAGCAGCGCGTCCTCGGACGCGGGCGCTTTCAGGCGCGCGGCGACGACCGCCCGGCAGGCCGGTTCCGAGGACGAGGGCCGCGAGTAGGGCGCCGGGTCGATCGGCATCCCGTACTTGCGCTGCAGCCCTGCCGCGCCCTCCGCCAGGAGCTTCGTCTCGCGCTCTTCCCGGGTCAGCACGATCATCCGCGTCCGCCACTCGAGTCCCTCGCCGTAGTGCCAGCGCAGCCGCAGCCGCTGCGGCTCGGCCGAGAAGGCGAACGGGCAGGCCGGGTCGGTGAAGTGGGTGACCGTGAGCGTGTCGATGGGCCGAAAACTCAACCATGTCTTGAGTTTTCGGCCCGTCAACATCGCTCGGGCGGGCCGGCTTGTGCACGGCGGTAACTTCTCTTCATGCAAGAAGTCCGTGTCGTCCGCGCCGAACCGTTCCCCGATCAAGACGATGAAGTCGTCTACCCCCGCCTCTCCGAGAAAAAGCTCCAGTGGCTGGAGAAGAAGAAGGGGGGCGAACGAAGGTCGTTCGAGCCGGGCGAGGTGCTCTACGAGCACGCGGTACGGGACGCGCCGTTCTTCGTCCTGCTGAGCGGCAAAGTCGAGTTCGTCGATCGCAAGCCGGGCAAGGACGTGCACGTGGCGGCGGCGGGGTCGCACACTTATATAGGGGACATCGCCGCCTTCACCGGCGAGCCGACGATCTCGGCCGCGGTGGCGGTCGAGCCGACCGAGGCCCTGGTGTTCGAACGCCAGGCGCTGCGGCAGATGGTCGCCGACTGGCCCGAGTTCGGCGAAATGATCTTCCGCACGCTGCTGGCGCGGCGCGCGTGGCACGAAGAAATGGGCTACGGGGTGATGCGGCTGATCGCGCCGCAGGCCTCGCGACGGGCATTCGAAGTGCGCGACCTGCTGGAGCGCAACCTGCTCCCGGTCCGCTGGTACGACGTCGACAACGACCCCGAGTCGGCCGAGATGCTCAACTGGCTCGAGGTCCCGCGGGAGGAAACGCCGGTGCTGGTGCACGCGCGCGAAGTGCTGCGCAACCCCTCGCCCGCTCAGGTGGCGCGCTCGCTCGGCCTGCGCGCCGAAGTCGACGGGCAGCGCTTCGACCTCGTCGTCCTCGGCGGTGGCCCGGCGGGGCTGGCGGCCGCGGTCTACGGCGGCTCGGAGGGGCTGCGTACGCTGGTCGCCGAGGCTTGGGCGCCCGGCGGCCAGGCCGGCACGAGCACGCGGATCGAGAACTACCTCGGCTTCCCGACCGGGATCGGCGGCCGCGAGCTGACCACCAAGGCGACGCTGCAGGCGCGCCGCTTCGACGCGGTCATCTCCAGCTACCACCGCGCGACCGAGCTCGCCGACGGCCCCGAGGGCCTGGTGCGGATCGACCTCGACGACGGCCAGCACGTGCTGGCCCGCTCGCTGGTGATGGCGACCGGCGCCCGCTGGCGCGAGCTGCACGCCGAGGGCATGGACCGCTTCCGCGGCGCCGGCGTCTACCACGCGGCGATGCCGACCGACGCCGACCGGGCGCGCGACAAAGACGTGATCGTGATCGGCGGCGGCAACTCCGCCGGCCAGGCCGCGAGCGCGCTCTCCAAACAGGCGCGCAGCGTGCGTGTCGTGGTCCGCGGCAAGGCGCTCCGCTCGACGATGTCCCGCTACCTCTCCGACCGGGTGGAACGCTCGCCGCGGATCGAGGTCATGACCGAAACCGAGGTCGTTGCCCTGCACGGGAGCGCGGTGCTCGAATCGGTGACCCTGCAGTCGCGCGACGGCTCCCGGGAAGACGTCGACACCAGCGCCGTCTACGTGATGATCGGCGCCGACCCCTGCACCGAGGTCTCCGACGGCATGCTGGCCACCGACGACGCCGGCTTTCTCCTCTGCGGAGCCGGCGCCCACAACTGCGAGGGCCACATCGCCTGGCCGCTACACGAGCGCGAGCCCGCCCTGCTGGAGACGGTGCGCCCCGGCGTCTTCGCCGCCGGGGACGTGCGCGCCGGGGCCTCGAATCGCGTCGCCGGGGCGGTCGGGGACGGCGCTCTCGTCGTCCGCTTCGCCCACGAGCTCCTCAGCGACGCGACCCCGGTCCCCGCTCCCAGCTAGCTCGACGGGAGCGGTTCGCAGGGGATCCAGGGTTCAGCGAACAGTTCGAGGCCCTTGCGGATCGCGCTGAACCCGAGTTCTTTCGCCTGGGCGCAGAACTTCGCCGGCGGCAGTTCGTACTCGGCCTCGAAGACGGCCTTGTTGGATTCGATGAACGGCTTGAACTTGTCGCACTCTTCGTACTGGAAGCACTCCTCGACCACGGCGAAGTCGAAGTGGCCGACCAGTTCCTTGGCCTGCCCCGGGTCGTTCTTCAGCGCCACTGCCATGCCCCGCTTGTGGACCTGGCGGGCGATCCAGAGGTTGTAGCGGCGCTGGTCGGCGCGGGTGAGCGGGAAGCCGGTCTTGTTTTCGAAGCCCGCGATGTTGTCGGGCTCGACCCCGTCGAAACCTTTGTGGGCGCACATCGCGATCCGCTTTTCCATGATCGAGGCGAACTTATGGAAGTGGGCGATGTCGAGCCAGCGCTCTTCTTCCCAGCCTTCGTACACGTTGCCGAGCGAGGATTTCGGGAACTGGCCCGCGTCGGGGCGGTATTCCTCCCAGCTGCCGAGGTCGAGGTAACAGATGACCTTGATGCCCCGGGACTGAAGCTTGGCGACGGCCGCCTTCGAGGTTTCGAAGCCGTCGACCTCGTCGACGCAGGCGGGGGGAGCGGTGTCGACCTTGCCCTGGAGCTGCCACTGCCAGGCGGCGGTGGTGGGTTCCGGCGCCCAGCGCCCGGCGTAGGTGGAGTCGACGCTCCGGCAGACGGAGTCGACCGCCTTCGCCCTCGCCGAGCCGGCGCCCAGCGAGGCGATCAGCGCGAAGGCGGCAAGAGCGGTGAGCGCCATCGCGGCGAGGGAACGTACGAAGGTTCTGGGTTCGATTTGCATACCGGCAAGATTCACCATCGGCGCGGTTCCGTGGGGCGATCCGCGCCTCGTCCTCACCCAACCCTCACGAAGCCGCCGCCGGCCCTCCCTAAGGTGGAGCAGGTGCGTGTCCTCGTGATCGACGATGACGACGGGCTTCGCGAGGGCGTCGTCGTCGCGCTTCGCGCCTCCGGCCTCGGGGCCGACGGGGCCGCGAGCATCGGCGCCGCCCGCGGCCGGCTCGCGTCCCACGACTACGACTGCCTGGTGCTCGACCGGATGCTCCCCGGCGGGGACGGGTTGCAGCTGCTGGCCGACCACGGCGGCGCGGGCGAGCGCCCGCCGACCCTGGTGCTGACCGCCCGCGACGCGATCCGCGACCGGGTCGAAGGCTTCGAGCGCGGCGCCGACGACTACCTCGTCAAGCCCTTCGCGATGGCGGAGCTGATCGCCCGCGTGCGCAGCCTCTGCCGCCGCCGGGAGACGATCGGGGCGCCGGTGCTCCGCGCCGGGGACCTCGAGCTCGATGCCGCCCGGCGCGAGGTGCGCCGCGGCGGCATCCTGCTCTCGCTGACCGCGAAGGAGCTCGCGGTGCTCGAACTGCTGCTGGCGCGGGCGGGCACCCCGGTGACCCGCGAGGAGCTGATCGAGCACTGCTGGGACGAGCTGACGGCGCCGATGTCGAACGCCCTCGACGTCGTCGTCAGCCAGCTGCGACGCAAGCTCGGCGACCCGCCGCCGATCGCCACCGTGCGGTCGGTCGGATACCGGATCGATGCCTGAGCGACGCCTGCGGGCCCGCCGGCCCGAGCACGAGGCCCCCTCCCCCGCGGTCCGGCGCCTGCGCCGGCTGCGGATCTCCCTCACCCTCCTCTTCACGGCGGCGATGGCGGTAGGGCTGGCGGCACTCGCGCTGGTGGTCATCCACAAGGACTCCGAAGCGCGCCTCGACTCGCTCGAAGGGACGATGGGCCGCCGCGTGTCCGGCTCCTCGCGGCTGATCTACTACTCGAACGCCGGCCGGTTGCGACTCGACGGGCTGCGCGACGACGACCTCACCGCCGGGACGCCCGAAGTCCGGGTCTTCGCCGGGGTCGGGCCCGCGCCGCGCCAGATCTTTGCCGGGGTCCGCCGCAAGCTCCCGCTCGACCGCGCGCAGCTGGTCGCGATCGCCCGCCAGGCGACCGCGACCGAAGGGCTGGTCGCGACCACCGTCACCGACCGCGACGGGGCGCGGGTGCGCCTGCTCGCCGGGCCCTTCTTCCACGACCCCGACGGCAATGCGGCGGGTGCCGTCGTCTCCGCCGCTTCGCTCGCCGGGCTCGAAGCAGAGCACCGCGAACTGGTGCTGACGGTGGTCCTCGGCAGCGTCGGGCTGCTCCTGCTGGCGGCCCTCGGCGGTTATCTCCTCGCCGGCCGCAGCCTGCGGCCGGCGGCGCGCAGCCTCGCCCAACAGGAAGCGCTGCTGGCCGACGCCGCGCACGAGCTGCGCACGCCGATCGCCTCGATCCGGGCGACGCTGGAAGCGGCGCAGCTCGCCCCGGCGGGCGCGACCGCGGCGATCGAGGACGCGCGGGCGACCAGCGTGCGGATGGGCGACATGCTCGACGCGCTGCTCGCCTGGGGGCGCCTGGAAGCAGGCGCGGAGCTCCCCGATCCGACCGACCTGCGCCTCGACCAGCTGGTCGAGGACCTCGCCGCCGGCTTCGGGCCGCGCGGCCGGATCGCGGTGGAGACCGAGCCGGTCGTCGTCCGCGGCGACCCGGCGCTGATCCGGATCGCCGTCCGCAACCTGCTCGACAACGCGCTGCGCCACGGCGCCGAGCCGGGTGCCGACGCCACGGTGCTGGTCACGGTGGCGGCGGGAGCGGTGGCGGTCTCCGACCGCGGGCCGGGCCTGCCGGGGCACGGCTCCGAGGACGGCGACGTGGCCCGCTTCAGCTCCGGCAGCCCGGACGGAATCGGCCTCGGGCTCTCGATCGCGGCGCGGATCGCCGAGCTGCACGGCGGCGAGCTGTCGGCGCGCGAGCGCGATGGCGGCGGCACCGAAGTGCTCGCCACCTTCCCGGTCGCACCGACCGAGCTGGACGCCGATGGGCCGGCCGCCGACCGGGCCCGTTAGGCGCGCTCGAGCACGACGACCGGGATCTCGCGGTCGGTCTTCTGCTGGTAGGCGTCGTAGTCCGGCCACGCCTCGGCCATCTTCTGCCACATCCGCGGCTTCTCCTCGGGCGTGGCGGTGCGGGCGCCGGCCTTGAAGCGGTCGCCTTTGACCTGGACTTCGACCGCCTCGGGATGGGCCTCGAGGTTCAGGAACCAGGCGGGCGGCGCCGGTGCTCCGCCCTTCGACGCGACGATCAGATAATCGTCGCCGTCGGGCTCCATGATCAGCGCGTTGGCCCGCTCCTCGCCGGACTTCCGACCCTTGGTGAAGAGGATCAGGATCTTGGTGTCGTTGCGCCAGTCGTAGCCGACCTCGCCGTCGGTCTCGATGTAGCGCCGGACGTGCTCGTCGCCGAAAAGCTCCTGGGAAGTAGTCATGGCGAGAACCTACCCGCCGCCCGGCGCCGCTATTCGATTTCGGGATTCTCGATGACTTTGCGCGAAGGGGCGCCGGGGCGAAGCTTGGTCGCCGACTCCGGTCGCAGGCCGTCGAGGAAGATGCCGAGATAACGCTTCCAGAGGTCCGCGCGCAGGCCGTGGAACGGGAGGTCGGCGAGCGAGGCGACCGCCGACATCAGGAACATCAGGTCCTGGCCCGCGATGTCCTCGCGGAGGGCATCGGCTTTCTGGGCGCGGCGGACGAGCTGGGAGGTGAGGTCGAGGATCCGGCGGCGCTCCACGGCCAGGGCCGGCGAGGCGATGCATTTCTCCTTCGCCGCCGCGGCGATGCCGTGGTCGACGGCGGCGCGTTCGGCCATCCCGTAGAGGAAGCGCTCGACCCCGCGCCAGGGATCGTCGTCTTCCAGGCACGATTCGGCCAGCTCGGCGGACTCTTCGAACTGCACCCCGATGATCGCCGTGATCAGGTCGTCCTTGGTCGGGAAGCGGCGGAAGAGCGTCGCCTCGCCGACCCCGGCGTGGGCGGCGATGTCGGCGGTCGAGGCATCGAGGCCGCGCTCGGCGAAGACCTCGATCGCGGCGGCGACGATCCGCTCGCGATTGCGCGCCGCGTCGGCGCGGAGTGCCGTTGCGCTCTCCCCTACTGCCATCGAAGGAGACTATCCCCCTAGGCGACCGGCACCGCGACGGCGTCGCCCGACTCGATCCGGGCGACGTCGCGATGGCGCAGCAGCAGCGCCGTGGCCACCGTGCCCGCGGCGACCAGTGCCGCGGCGACGATGAACGCCGTCTGGAAGCCGGACACCAGGGCTTCCTGGCTCTCCAGGACGCTCGGCTTGCCGGCGATCCCGCCGAGGAAGTCGGACGTCTTGGAGTTGGCGATGCTGGCCAGGATCGCCAGGCCGAGGGCGCCGCCGATCTGCTGGGAGGTGTTGAAGATCCCCGAGGCGAGGCCGGCGTCGCGCTCCTCGACGTTGGTGGTCGCGATTAGGGTCAGGGAGACGAAGGTGACCCCCATCCCGATCGACATCGGGAAGAGCCCGCCGACGACGCCCGGGTAGTGGCCGCCGACCTTCGTCGTCGCGGCCAGGATCGCCAGCCCGGCAGCGGCGACCAGCATCCCGGTCAGGAGGACCGGACGGAGGCCGACGCGGGGGATCAGTTTCTCCGCCACCGTGGCGCCGATCCCGATCCCCGCCGTCACCGGCAGGAAGGCGAGGCCGGTGGTCAGCGGCGAGTAGCCGAGGATGTTCTGCAGGTAGAGCGAGGCGAAGTAGAACATCGCGAAGAGGCCTCCCGCGACCAGCAGGAAGACGCCGTTGCCGGTCGCCAGCGAGCGCAGCTTGAACAGCTCCAGCCGCACCAGCGGGGCGGGCGAGCGGCGCTCGATGAAGACGAAGGCGACGAGCAGGACGATGCCGAGGGCGGCGACGCCGAGAGTCTTGCCGGAGAGCCAGCCCCAGCTCGAGGCCTCGACGATCGCGTAGACGAGGGCGACGAGCCCGCCGGTGACGGCGGTCGCCCCGAGGATGTCGAAGTGGCGCATCGCGCCCTCCTGCACCGAGTTCGGCACCCATTTGAGGGCGGCGAACACGATTCCGATGCCGACCGGCACGTTGACGAAGAAGATCCACTCCCAGGAGAGGGTTTCGACCAGGAAGCCGCCGAGCAGCAGGCCGACCGCGCCACCGCCCGCGGCGACGCCCGCCCAGACCGAGAGCGCTTTGGTGCGTTCGGGACCCTCCTTGAAGGAGGTGGTGATGACCGAGAGCGCGGCGGGCGAGAGCATCGCGCCGCCGAGGCCCTGGATCGCGCGGCCGACGATCAGCTGCGTCTCCGAGGTCGCCAGGCCGTTGAACAGCGAGGCGGCGGCGAAGAGGCCGACCCCGGCGAGGAACAGCGAGCGCCTGCCGAGCAGGTCCGCGGCCCTTCCGCCGAGCAGCAGGAAGCCGCCGAAGAACAGCGTGTAGGCGTTGACCACCCAGGCCAGCGACGTGTCGGAGAAGCCAAGGTCGGTCTGGATGGCAGGCAGCGCCACGTTCACGATCGTCGCGTCGAGGACGACCATGAACTGGCCGAAGCAGACGACGACCAGGGCGAGCCAGGGATTGAAATGAGAGTTGTCGCTCCGGTTCATGCGGGCGACCGTAGCACAACCGGAGCTATCGCTCCACTAAACCGGAGCTTTCACTCCGGAGGCTTGTCACATAAGCGGATGGCCGCCGACGACGCATTCCGCGGCGGGCTTCGGCCGCCCGAAGAGGAAGCCTTGCGCGTAACGGCAGCCGAGGCCCTGCAGCAGAGCGGCCTGATGCTCGCTCTCGATTCCCTCCGCCACCACCTCCATCTCGAGCCCCCGTGACATCGTCAGGATCGCTTCGACCAGCGCCGCCGAGGTGCGGTCCTCGACCAGCGCGTCGACGAAGCTCCGGTCGATCTTGATCACGTCGATCGGGAACCGCCGCAGGTAGCTGAGGGCGGAGTAGCCGGTGCCGAAGTCGTCGAGGACGATCGGCGTGCCGAGCTCTTTCAGCCGCCGCAGGTTCCGCTGCTGGATCACGCCGGTCTCGAGCAGGCCGCCCTCGGTGATCTCCACCCCGAGGGCCTCGCCCGGGAGGCCGTGGCGGGCCAAGGTCGCGATGAAGGTGTCGGCAAAGTTCGACTGTTCCAGCTGCAGTGGGGCCACGTTGACCGTCACGCACAGATCGGGATTCACCTCACGACGCCAGGTCGCCGCCTGCGCGGCGGCCAGGTCGAGCATCCGGGCGCCGATCGGGATGATGTCGGCCGTCAGTTCGGCCAGCGGCACGAAGTCGGCCGGGCTGACCTTGCCGAGGGTCGGGTTGTCCCAGCGGGCGAGCGTCTCGAAGCCGGAGAACTCCCCGGTCCCGAGCTCG
Source organism: Solirubrobacterales bacterium (assembly GCA_965200635.1). Classification (GTDB taxonomy): domain Bacteria; phylum Actinomycetota; class Thermoleophilia; order Solirubrobacterales; family 70-9; genus VAYN01. The sequence continues at coordinate 976,809 of OZ241364.1, forward strand.
ATGATCGGCTGGAAGACCGCCGTGATCTCGTCGCCGGCCAGCGCCCCCCGCAGCTCGTCGCGCATCTTCATCTGCGTCGCGGCATCGGAGGTCCAGTCCTCGTCGGAGATCCAGACGCGGCTGTGGTGCTGCTTGGCCTCGCGCATCGCGTTGGCCGCCTCGCCGATCACGTCCGAGCCACGGTCGCCTCTGCCCGCCGTGGCGATCCCCACCGTCGCCGCGACGTTGAGGTGGTGCCCGTCGACCTTGATCGGCCGCGAGCTCAACGCCTCGCGCAGCCGGCCTGCCAGCTTCAGCGCTTCTTCTTCGTCGCGGACCCCCGGCGCGATCAGGGTGAAGACGTCGCCGCGCAGGCGGCCGAGGACGTCGGAGTCGCGGACCGCGGAGCTCAGGCGCTCCGCCACGGCCCCGAGGATGCCGTCGGCCTCCTCGGCCCCGAATGCCTGGTTGACCTGCGCGAAGCGGTCGAGCCCGGCGCACATCACCGCGACCAGGGACCCGTCCTCGGCGCTCTCGAGCAGCTGATCGCAACGGGCGACGAGGAGGTCGCGGTTCGGCAGGCCGGTCAGCCGGTCGTGGAGGCCACGGTCGGCGAGGGCGGCACGGAGATCGAGCACGGACCGGAGCGCCGCCGCCAGGTCCTCGAGGATGCGCAGCTCCCGCTCGGTCCAGGCGTGCGGTTTGTCGTCGATGGCGGCGAGGGTCCCGATCGCGTGGCCGTCTTCGAGCACCAGCGGCATCCCGGCGTAGGCGATCGCGTCCAGGTCACGGATCGCGAGGTTCCCGGCGAGCGCCGGATCGCGCCGCGCGTCGGCGACCACGACCGGGGCCTTGGTCGCGACCACGTACTGGCAGAAGGAGTGGCTCAACGGGGTTTCCCGTTCGCGGGCCCAATGTCCCGACAGGCCTCGTTGGCTGATGAAGAACTGACGGTCGCCATCGAGCAGGGAGACGAGCGAGATCGGGACGCCCAGCAGGTCCGTGGTCAGGCGGGTGAAGCGGTCGATCGCCTCGTCGGGGCGGGCGTCGAGCAGGCTCAGGTCATGCAGTGCCTCGAGCCGCGCGCGGTCGCGAAGGGCCGCCGTCGTGTCGACGGGTCGACCACCTCCCCTACGTTGCGCCTGAATCGACTTCATTCGAGGGCATCGGCCGGCGCGGCGAACCTTCTTTAGGGATAGAGGTCGGCTATGCATCACATAGAGGTAAATTCGGACGAACGTCCAGTTCCCGCCGCGTCGTCGTCGCCTGGGATGGGGGTCCGCGCGGCGACCGTATCGTTGATCGAATCCGCTGCCGATAGCCCTGCATGGCCGCCGAACCTTGGTCCCGACCGTCCCAGCGCAAGTCGGCGATGGTGATCGGCGCGGCCGGCATCTTCGCCGGGTCGGCCGTCCTCAACCTGGTCGAGGCCCTGTTCCCCGGCGGCGCCTCGCTGTCCCTCCTGCCGGGGGCCTGCGCCTTGGCGCTCGCCGTCGCGCTGCTGGCGTTCGGGAAGCGGGTGCCGACGTCCGTGCTCGCCGGCCTCGGACCGCTCGGCGCAGCGCTGATCGGCGTCGCCGTCGCCACCACGCACGGTCCCGGGGACGGCGCCGTCCTCTACGTCTGGCCGGTCCTCTGGCAGTCCTACTTCTTCGGCCGCCGGGGCGCGCTCGGGATCGTCCTCTGGGTCGGCGTGGTCCAGGCCGCGGCGCTCCTCCTCCTGGGGTCCGGCGAGGCCCACTTCGACCGCTGGCTGGACGTCGTCGTCTCGGTCGGTGTGGTGGCGACGGTGGTCGAGCTGCTCTCGGCCCGGAATCGCCGCCTGGTCGAGGAGCTGGTCGCCGAAGCCAGGCGCGACAAGCTGACCGGCCTGCTCAACCGCCGCGGGTTCGTCGAGCGGGCCACCGCCGAGCTGGCCCGGTCGCGGCGGGAGACGACCTGGCTCGGGGTGGCCTCCTTCGACCTCGACCACTTCAAGGCGATCAACGACGAGTTCGGGCACGAGGTCGGCGACCGCGTCTTGGTCAAGGTGGCCGAGCTCTTCCGCGAGGAGGTCCGCGACTCCGACGTGCTGGCCCGGATGGGCGGCGAGGAGTTCGTCGCGCTGCTGCCCGGGGAGGGGCCCGACGACGCCGCGGCGCTCGCCGAGCGGGTGCGCTCGCGGCTGGCCGTCCTGGAGGACCCGATGCTGCCGGGCGTGACGGTCAGCGCCGGGGTGGTCTCCGTGGTGGCCCCGGCCGACCTCGACGGCCTGCTGCGCGATGCCGACCGGGCGCTCTACGAGGCGAAGTTCTCGGGCCGCAACCGCACCGTGCGGTCCCCCCGGCCCGAGCCGCTCAGAGCTTGAGCGGCTTCGCGGCTCGAAGGCTGAGGGCCGGAGCGGCGGGCGCACCGCGCCGCGGTCGCGCGTCGGTGAAAATCGGCGCGTGGCCCCCTCCCACGCCGTTCCCGACATCGAGCTGAGCGCCGCGCAGGCGCGCCGGGCGGCGATCGCCGCGCAGGGGCTGGCCGCGGCGCGGCCGCGGGGACGGGTGGACGTGCGCCACCTCCGGCGAGCCCTCGACGCGCTCGGGATCGTCCAGCTGGACTCGGTCAATGTCTTCAGCCGCTCCCACTACATGCCGTTGTTCTCGCGGCTCGGGCCCTATCCGCGGGAGACGCTCGACGAGCTGACCGTGCACCAGGACGGGCGGGGCGGGGCGCCGTCGCGGGCCGACCGGCGCGAGCTCTTCGAGTACTGGGGCCACGAGGCCTCGCTGATCCCGATCGACATGCACCCGCTGATGCGCTGGCGGATGGCGCGCGCCGACGAGCTCGCCTGGACCGGCGTGGCGCGGGTCGCCAAGGACGAGGCGAGGCTGGTGGCGCGGGTGCTGGAGCTGGTCCGCGAGGAGGGACCGATCCGCGCCTCGGCGGTCGGCAGCCCCAAGCGCGAGCGCCGTGCGGGCGAGATGTGGAACTGGAACGCGGGCAAGAAAGCGCTCGAGTACCTCTTCTTCTCGGGCCAGGTGACGGCCGAGCGGCGGGTCAACTTCGAGCGCCTCTACGACCTGCCCGAGCGGGTCCTCCCGGCCGAGGTCCTGGCGATGCCGACGCCGCCCGAGGACGAGGCCCAGCGCGAGCTGCTGCTGGTCGCCGCGCGCCGGCTCGGGGTGGCGAGCGAGCCCGACCTCGGCGACTACTTCCGGCTGCCGCGCAGGGAGTCGAAAGTCCGCCTGGCCGAGCTGGTCGAGGCGGGGGCGCTGCGGACCGTCGCCGTGGCGGGCTGGGACGTCCCTGCCTACGCGCCGCACGACCTCAAGGTGCCGCGGCGGATCCGGGCGCGGGCGCTGCTGACCCCGTTCGACTCGATGGTCTGGGCGCGCGAGCGCACCGAGCGCCTCTTCGACTTCCGTTATCGGATCGAGATCTACGTCCCGGCGGCGAAGCGCGTGCACGGCTATTACGTCCTGCCGTTCCTGCTCGGCGACCGGCTGGTCGCGCGGGTGGACCTGAAAAGCGACCGGCAGGCGGGCGTGCTGCGGGCCGTCGGCGCGTTCGCCGAGCCCGGGGTCGACCCGGCCGAGGTCGCCCACGAGCTCGCCGACGAACTGCGGCTGGTGTCGGAGTGGCAGGGGCTCGGCGGCGTGAAGGTCGGGCGCAAAGGGGACCTCGCGCCGGCGCTGCGGCGAGCGGTCGGATGAGCGGCTACACCTTCGGGGACTCCGACCTCGCGGCGCGGCGGCTCGCGCTGGTCGCGGCGATCTTCGCCAAATCCACCCGCCAGTTCCTGATCACCCGGGCGCGGCCGGCGCCGGAGCTGGCGATCGACCTCGGCTGCGGGCCCGGCTACACCACCGAGCTGATCCGGGCGACGGTCGGCCCGGCGCGCATCCTCGGCGTCGACTCCTCCCCGGCCTTCGTCGCCGCCGCGGCGAAGCGGATCGCCGACGACCGCACCCGCCTGCTCTGCGCCGACGCCCTCGACCTGCCGCCGGAAGTCGCCGACGCCGACCTGATCTTCGCCCGCCTGCTGCTCGGCCATCTGCGCGACCCGCTCGCCGCGATCGACGTCTGGCGCGGCCGGCTTTCCGAGCGCGGGCGGCTCCTGGTCGAGGAGGTCGACGCGATCGCCACCGAGGATCCGACCCTCTCCGCCTACCTCGATCTGCAGCGGGAGATGCTCGCCGCCAACGGGCACGCGCTGGAGGTCGGCCCGGTGCTCGCCGAGGGACTGCGCGAGCACCCGGCGCTGGGCGCCGACCAGGTGACGTCGCTGCTCGTCCCCGCCCGGGTCGCCGCGCGCGCCTTCGCGATGAACCTCGAGACATGGCGCGACCGCCCCGAGGTGACGTCGTCCCACGACCCCGAGGAGCTACAGGCCCTGGCCTCGGCCCTGGAGCGCATCGCCCAAGGCGAGGCGGAGGCCCAGCCGATCGCCTGGCGCCTCCGCCAACTCGTCCTCACCCCCGGTTGACGGGCCGAAAACTAGACATATAGGCAAGTTTTCGGCCCATCAACGTCGGGGGTGGGGGTTACTTGGTGGCGGGGGGCTGGGAGCCTCCGTTGGAACCGCCGGCGTAGCCCTTGGCCAGCGCCGGGAAGGTGTAGACGAAGCCGCCGGCTTTGCCGCCGACCACGACGTACACGGTCTTCGTGCCCGGTTTGATCGCCAGGTTGGTCGCCGACATCTCCGGCGCGCCGAGGTTCTGCTTGATCTTCACCGTCTCCTGCAGTTCCCCGTGTTCGTTCCAGACGAGGATCTCGCCGTCTTCGTTGACGCACTGGTAGATGTTGCCCGCCGAGTCGACCAGGTTCGAGTCGAAGTGGCCGATCCCGGGGCTGCCGTGCATCCCGACCTGTGCTTCGGCGAGCGACTGGTGGTCTTTGCTCGGCGTCAGCAGGAGCTCGCGCTGGGCCTGGTATTCGCTGACCCACAGTTTCGAGAAGTCAGGGGTGAAGCTGATCCCGTTCGGCGCCGCGAGGCCGCCGAGGAACGTCTTCGGGTTCTTGCCTTGGGGGTCGAAGAGGGCGATTTCGCCGGTCGGTTTGAACGGCGTGCCGTCGGTGTTGGTGACGAACATGTTGCCCTGCTGGTCGAAGGTGATGTCGTCGGAGGCTTCGGCGAATTTGCCTTTGTAGGTGGTCTGGAAATTCGAGCCGTCGGGGCTCATCTTGTCGATCGTCCCGGCGAAGTCGGTCACCCAGAGGTTGCCCGCGCTGTCGAACTGGGTCGACGTGTAGGTGCCCGTTTTGTCGGTATGGATGGACTTCCACTTTTTGGTCGCGGGGTTCAGGCTGATGAGTTTCGGTTCGCCCGCTTTGGCGAAGACGTTGGCGAAGACGAAGTTGCCTTCCGGCCCGAAGGCGCCGCCCTCGAAGAGCACCGGTTCGGAGCCCTGGGGCAGGATCCTGGTCAGCTTCTTCGCGTAGACGGTCTTGTCGCCGCCGCCTCCGCCCTTCTTCGCCGCTCCCGCCGAGGCCACCGCCACGAGCGCCGTCATTGCCAATACCGCGATCGCCACCATGAAGAGGCGACTGCGGCCCGATCCGTTCAACTGCGTATTCAGGTTCATGCTTTGCCCCTACCCAAGAGTTAGGGGCCAAACAACCGACTGGTAGAGGATCGGGACGACCGGGGGGTCCCGTCAGGGGCGCCGGGCGCCTCGGTCAGCCGCCGATCGGCAACCGCGGGTTGGCGCCCCAGAAGACCAGCGTCCCGACCATGCCGATGATGTGGACGGCGACGATGTTGAAGGCCATCGACTTCGCCGTCGCGGTGCCGACGCCGACCGGGCCGCCGGACGCGTGGTAGCCGTAGTAGCAGCCGACCAGCACGATCACGGTCGCCATCGTCATCCCCTTGACGATCGAGTAGACGACGTCGGTGGGGTCCTGGAACATCCAGAAGATCAGCGAGTAGCCGCCGGCGGAGGCGTCGCCGATCTGCTTCACCACGGCGAGGTAGCTGGCCAGGTACATGACGCCGATGCCGACCAGGTAGATGAAGGGGAGGGCGATCCAGGCGCCGAGCAGGCGCGAGCCGCAGAGGAAGGTGATCGGCGGCACGCCCATCACTTCGAGCGCGTCGACCTCCTCGTTGATCCGCATGGCGCCGATCTCGGCGACGATCCCGGTCCCGACCTTGGCCGAGAGGATGTAGCCGAAGGCATACGGGAGTGCCTCGCGGAGGTCGCAGAAGGCGGAGAAGAGGCCGGCGTAGGCGGGCGCCCCGTTGGCGCGGAAGAAGTAGGCGCCCTGGATCCCGCACTGCAATCCGTAGATGAAGACCACGCCCCAGATGACGAGGGCGGAGCCGAAGATCAGGATCCCCGCCTGCCGGATCGCCTCGCCGAAGAAGCGCAACGCGCGACCGGACCAGACCAGCCCGATGACGCGGGCGCCGAACCGGCCGATGTCCCCGAAGGCGTCGAGCCACCCGACCGACGGCAGCGAGCGGGTGCCGCTCCCGCCGCTCATCGGATCGTCTGCAATTCCGGATGGGTGGCGAGGAGGAGCGCGGTGAAGACGTAGTTGACGGAGGAGACCGCGACCAGCGAGATCACCACCGACTGGTTGACCGCCCGCCCCACCCCGGCGGCACCCCCGGAGGCCGTCATCCCCTTGAAGCAGCAGACGACGGCGATGATCGCGCCGAAGATCGAGCACATCAGGACCGATCCCCAGACGTCGGTGGTCGAGGCGTTGGAGAAGAGCGTGGCGAAGAAGCCGCCGAGGCTCTGGTGGTAGATCAGCTCGGCGAGGATCCCGGCGGCGAGGCCGAAGACGATCGCGAAGGCGTCGAAGAGCGCCGTCACCAACACCAGCGCGAGGAAGCGCGGCACGACCAGGTTCTTGATCGGGTCGACGCCGAGGACCTGGAGGGCGTCGAGCTCCTCGCGGATCTTGCGGGCGCCGAGGTCCGCGGTGATCGCCGTCCCCGCCACGCCGGCGACGACGACGGCGGTGACGGTCGGGCCGATCCAGCGGATCGCGGTGAGGACGAAGAAGCCGCCGAGGCGGTCGAGCGAGCCGAAGGCATGGAGCGGCCCGGCCGCCTGCAGTCCCGGCGCGCCGAGGTTGAGGGCGAAGGTCGAGGCGAGCAGCGGCAGCCAGCAGAGGCGGATCGCGAAGACGATCTGCTCGGCCAGCTCCTCGCCGTAGGGGTAGGGCGAGCGGACCGCGGAGCGCAGGGTGCGGGCGGTGAGGAGCACCATGCTCCCCACCTCCTCGAAGACCGGCGCGACCCGGCCCAGCCCTCGGGTCAGCGTTTCTGCCGCCACCAGCCCATCGCCCGGGCCAGCGGCCCGGCCCCCTCCGCGTCCTCGACGGACTCCTCCCGGGCCCGCCGCCGTGCCTCTTCCCCGGCGCGCCGCTCGGCGGCGCGGCGCGCTTCGGAGAGCTGGGCGACCAAGGTGTCGCGCGTCTGCTCGAGCTCCTCCACCCCGGCGACGTGCGCCGAGGTGACGCGCGGCGCGGTCGGCAGGTCGGCGGGGATGAAGCGGGCGAAGTCGCCGAGCTCGCGCTCGAGCACGCCGATCTGGCGGCGGAGCTCCTTGCGGACGCCGATCGCTTCGGCCTCGGCGGCGTCGATCGCGCCGGGGGCGGGAGCGGCCTCGGCGGCGGCGCCGAGCGATTCGCCGCCGATCGCGGCGCAGACGAGCGCGACCTCGGCCAGCTCCCGCGCCGAGAGGCCGGCGGCGCGCGCCTTGCGGATCGCCTCGGTGGCGATCTCCTCCAGCTCCGGTGCGGTGCGCACCCCGTCGGCGACGAAGGTGCCGCGGCCGTGCTGGCCGGTGACGAGGCCCTCGTCCTCGAGGCTCGCGTAGACGGCGCGCACGGTGTTCGTGTTGACCCCGGCCCACTCGGCGAGCCGCCGGACGCTCGGCAGCCTCTCCCCCGCCGGGAGACGGCCGGTGGCGATCAGCGCCCGCAGCCGCAGTGTCAGCTGCAGGCCGACCGGGAGCTGGTCGGAGGGGTCGACCGCGAAGGGATTCGGCTCTACGACCGACTGTGCCATCACAGCGGCACAGTAACACCTAGCTGTGCGTCAAATCAAACAGTCCTGCTATTCGCAGGTGGGGCGCTTGCCTTCCGGGAGTTCGTGGACCTTGCCGCGGGAGTCGATGGAGATTCCCATCGGGCTCGACGTTTCCGGCATCTTCAGCGCTCTGCCGTCGACCAGGACGTGGACCGAGCCGTTGCCGAAGGCGGCGGTGAAGGAGCGCGACTTGAACGGCCCGACCGCTTCCCCGGCGGCCAGCGTCTGCCCGTCGACCAGCGCCTTGCCCTTGGCGTTGACGACACAGGCCCACACTTCGGCGGTCGGTTCGATCTTCAGCTTGACCGTCTTCGGTGACGCTCCGGCTCCCCCGCCTGCCTTCGTCCCGCTCTTCTTGCCACCGCCGCCCCTCGCACCGGCCTTACCGCCGCCGTTCGTGCCCGCCTTGCCGGTCGCGCTCTTCGCCGTCCCCTTCGCCGGCTTCGCCCCGCCGTCTTCCCCACCGCTCGACGACACCAGGACGATCGCGACGACGATCGCGGCCAACAGCCCGATCGCGCCGATCCAGGCGTAGACGCTCTGGCGCTTGCGCCGTCGCCGCAGCGCCTCGGCCTTCCGCGAGCGGGTCCGCGCGAACGGCGACATCGGCGCGTCCCCCCGCGCCCCGCCCCCCTGCTGGCGCTTGTACTCCTCCACCAACGGGTCGGGATTCACCCTCAGGTACCGCGCATACTTCCGGATGAAGGCACGCACGTAGAACTCCTCCGGGAGCGCGCCCCAATCTTCCTGCTCGATCGCCTCCAGATACCGCGGGCGAATGCCCGTCGCGGCCTGAACCTCCTCGAGGTCCACCGCCCGCCTGGTCCGCGCCTCGGACAGGGTGTCGCCGATTACACCCACATTTCCATTGTGCAAGTTCTGGCCGCCGGGGTGGTTAAGGGACGACGGCAGGGAGCGATCGGGGAAAAGTCATGCAGGGCGGGGTGGGTGCGGGGGACGGGCAAGGGACGCAAGGCGTTGCGGCGAGCACGGCCGTCTCGGCCACGGCCCTGGCTGGCTGTGGCCGTGCCCGAGACGGCCGGGGGATGTGGGGAGTGTCGGGGAGCCTCCGGGGCGTGCGCCGCGGGCGCGTCACGGGAGGAGCGACGGAACGCTCAACGGTGTCCCACGAGAGAGTCACGAGACTCGCAAGTCGTGACGGAGAGCGTGGGAAGTCCACGCTTCCGTGCGTGTTGGACAACAGTCAATTCGTCGCTGCGTGCATTGACCCCCCTATAGGGGCCCTAATACACGCAGCGCGTTCTCGGGCCCCTTTTCGAGGCCCGGAAACAGACAGAAGATGCTCGGAAGGGTGACGTTCCCGGCATCTCCGTCACGGAACTCGGGCAGGTGTGGCTTCTCTCGCACGGACCCCTCACGTCCTGGGCGTCTCATGGCGGTCACAGCCAGCCAGGACCGCCATGAGACGCCCAGGCCGCCACAAGGACTGCCGCCGCGGCCGGGACCACGGCCGTCTACCGCACCCCCACCGGCACCTCGGCCTCCGCCTCCGCCTCCGCCGCCGCCGCCGCGGGCGCCGGCGCCGTCATCCCCCGCCCGCTCTCCGGCACGTCCCGGACCTGGGACATACGGGAAGCGAGGAGCCAGAAGACGCCGGCGAGGCCACCGATGGCGGCGATCCACATGGTCGGGCGGAGGCCGATGGCGCCGGCGAGGAGGCCGCCGCCGAGGGCGCCGATCGGGCGGACGCCCCAGTTGACGAAGAGGATCGCGCCCCAGACGCGGGAGCGGAGGTCGTCGGGGATGACCGCGGCCTGGAAGGAGTAGAGGCCGATGTCGAGGATCATCACGCCCATCCCGGAGAAGAACTCGGCGCCGGTGAGGAGGAGCATCGAGACCGGGGGCGGGCCGGCGGCGAGGGGCACGAGGATCAGCGGCAGCGGCGCGAGGACGAAGGAGAGAATCATCGCGTTGCCGAGGCCGACGCGGGCGGAGAACCCGCGCGCCACCACCGAGCCGAGCACGCTGCCGAGGGCGCCGACGCCGAGCGCGATCCCGATCGCCCCCGAGCCGAGGTGCAGCTCGCTCGTCGCGAAGAGGACGAGCAGCGCCCAGAAGGCGGTGTTGAAGATGTTGAAGGTGGCGGCGGCGAGCAGCGCGGCGCGCAGCAGGGGTGTCCGGCGGATGAAGCCGACGCCGGCGGCGAGACCGCCCGAGTCGGGCGGGGCCGGCGAGGGCTCGGGGACCTCGGCGCGGTGGATGAAGATCGCCGAGAGGAGGAAGCTGAGCGCGTCGACCGCGATCGCCAGCGGCGCGGTGACGGCCGCGACGAGGAGGCCGCCGAGCGTCTTGCCGGCGACTTCGGTGACCGAACGGCTGCCGATCAGCAGCGAGTTCGCCGCGACGTACTCGCGCGGGCGGATCAGCGAGGTGAAGACGGTCTGTTCGGCGACCATGAAGAGGATCCCGAAGGTGCCGATGAGGAAGGCGACGACATAGAGGAGCGGCAGGGTGAGGACGCCGAACGCCGAGGCGAGCGGCAGCCCGAGCAGCAGCACCGCGCGGCCGATGTCGGCGACGACGAGGAGGGCGCGCCGGCTGCGACAGCGGTCGGCCCAGGCGCCGAGGTGGAAGGCGAAGAAGAGGCTCGGCGCCATCTCGACCGCGGCCAGCAGTCCCATCTGCTCGGCGTTGGCGCTGAGGGTGAGGACGGCCAGCAGGGGGATCGCGAGGAGCGCGATCTGGTCGCCGAGCAGGGAGATGGTCTGCCCCGTCCAGTAGTTGCGGAACGGGCGGTTGACCCGCAGCAGGCTTGGGATGCGCCGGCGCATCAGGGCGGCGGCGAGTCGTCGGGGAACGGGAACGCGAGCTGGACGAAGAAGGCGTTGCGGGCCCCCGGCGGCTGGGAATCCGGATCGCCCACCCGCTTCATGTAAGGCGCGAGGATCTCTTCCACCCGCCGGTTGATGTCGGTGAGCTCCTCGGGGGTGACGGCGATCATCGCGTCGCCGGCGAGCGCGGCTTCGGTCCACTCGGCGCTCTCCTCGTGGCGGCGGTCGAGCCAGTGGACGGCTTCTTCGAACCAGCGGTCGACGGCGACCCGGGTGAGGAGGTCCCCTGCCTCGTCGATCTCCCCACCCGGGCCGCGCGACGCCCATTCGTGACCGTTCGCGGTCGCCTGCCACGGCCGCTCCCGGCCCCGTCCACCGCCCGCTTCCTCGACCAGCCCCCATTTGGCGAGCGAGCGCAGGTGGAACGAGCAGCCGGAGGGGCTTTCGCCGATCCGCTCCCCCGCCTGCGTCGCCGTCAACGGACCGAGCCGGCGCAGCAGCGCGATCAGTTTCAGCCGGGTCGGATGGGCGACGGCGCGCAGCGCGCGCGGATCGGTGAGTTGGACGACCCCCTCGGGCATCCTCGAAAGGTAGCTTTCGAAAGAGTTCTTTTCAATCTCCGGCCCGCCTGTGGGGCGGAAAAAGCCGCGCTATGCGCCCTCAGCGGTGCTTCACGCCCGCCTGCGCGAGCGGCGCGAGCACCGGCTCGGTCTGCGGTACGTCGCCGAGCGCCTCGTCGATCGCCGCGATCACGTCAACGGAGAGCTCGACCCCCGACGCGGCCGCGTTCGAGTGCACCTGCTCCGGGCGCGAGGCGCCGACGATCGCCGCCGCCAGCTCGTCACGGCGCAATACCCAGGCGAGCGCCAACTGGACCATCGTCAGCCCCTCGCCCTCCGCGATCGGCCGCAACTGCTGGACGGCCTCCAGCGCCTCATCGCGCATTTTCCCGCTGATGAAGTTGTTCATCGACTCGTTGGCGGCGCGGGAGTCGGCGGGCGGCGCCTCGCCCGGTTTGTACTTGCCGGTCAACACGCCCTCGGCCAGCGGCGACCAGACGATCTGCGAGATTCCGTTGGCGGCGGACAGCGGGAAGACCTCGGCCTCCGGCGCCTGCCAGAGCATCGAGTACTGCGGCTGGGAGGAGACGAAGAGGTCGGGCCCGGCGAGGTCGAGCGCCGCCTGGATCTGCTCCGTCGTCCACTCGCTGAAGCCGAGGTAGCGCGCCTTGCCGTCGCTCACGACTTTCTGCAGCGCCTCGATCGTCTCCTCGATCGGCACGTCGGGATCGAAGCGGTGAGCTTGATAGAGGTCGACGTAGTCGGTCTGCAGCCGCTCCAGCGAGGCGTCGATCTGCTTGTCGATCTGGGCCGCGGAGAGGCCGCGATCGTCCGGGTCGTCGGACATCTGGCCCCAGACCTTGGTGGCGAGGATGTAGGAGTCGCGGGGGCGGCCGGAGAGGATCTCGCCCCAGGCGGTCTCGGCGGCGCCGCGGCCGTACATGTTGGCGGTGTCGAAGAAGTTGATGCCGGCCTCGAAGGCGGCGTCGGTGCAGGCGCGGGTCTGGTCGAACTCGATCCCGCCCGCGTAGGTCAGCCAGGCTCCGAGGGCGATCTCCGATACCTCGAGGTCCGAGCTGCCGAGCTTGCGATAGCGCATGTGTCTCCTTTGTCGCGGGTGTTCCGCGACGGGACTACCCGCCGGGCGCGTCCGGCACCGCGCGAGGCGCGATCAGTACCCGACCGGGTGGCGCACGATGAAGCCCTTCGGGTAGGGCGGTTCGGCGTGCCAGCGCGGGCCGGTTTCGCCTTCGAGGTCCCCGCCGGTGTCGAAGCGGAGGCCGGCGACGACCATGTAGACGTGCGCCTTGTTGGCGTAGATCGTGATCCACTTGCCGGGACCGGCTTCGCCCCAGGTCGCGAAGGAGCCGGAGACGAGCGGCGATTCGAGCAGGTTGGCGCCGTGCAGCGCGTAGGAGACCGAGCCGGAGCAGTCGTAGCCTTTGGCGTCCCAACTGAGATGCCCGCCGCCCCAGATGTAGGGCGTGGTGCGGATCCGGTTCGCCGCCGCGATCACGGCTTTGACCGCGGTCGGGGCGGAGGCCGGGGCGAGGGCGCGGGTGCCGCGCAGGGAGGCGAGGGCGCCGGGGACGGTCGGGCCGCCCGGGGTGGGGATCGGGACACCGCTCGGTTCGGTGACGCCGGGGATTTCGGTTTCCGCGGTGCTGGCGGGGATCGACGGGCTTTCGACCGTTTCGCCGGAGTAGGAGGACGGGAGGCCGCCGGAGTCGGCGCGGGCGCCGGGGGCGAGCGTCAACGTCAGGGCGGCGATGCAGAGGACGGCGAAACTCCACACCGCGGTGCGGGTTTTGTCTCCAAGTGGTCCTGATCGCTCCACAAAGGTCACATGACGGTGATCGACCCTCCCCGGCGGGCGTGGAATCTTGCACGTCTACGCCCAAACGCGAATTCCTTCTCCGGTCCCGATAAAAACCTCCACATGCGCCGTCTCGCCCTGATCCTCGCCGTCCTCGCCGCCCTGCTGGGCGCCTTCGGAGCCGCCACCGCGTCGGCGGCGTCGCCCTGGACGCTGACCAACCTCAACCTCGGCGACGGGGAAACGATCTTCGGCATGAGTTGCGAAGCGAGCGGCTCCTGCATCGGGGTCGGCCAGGAAGGCGTGGTGATCCAGTCGACCGCGCCGACCGCCGGAGCCGGCGCCTGGACGGTCGGCCACGTCGGCGAATCCGAAAACCTGCGGGCCAACCTGCGGGGGATCTCCTGCCCGTCCCAGACGCTGTGCGTAGCGGTCGACTTCAGCGGCGGCGTCTGGACGACCACCGACCCCGGCGCGGGCGCCGGCTCCTGGTCGCCGACCCGGATCCCGAAAACCAAATCCCTCTTCGCGATCGACTGCAACACGGTCCTCTGCGTCGTCGTCGGCGCCGGCGGCCAGGTCCTCACCTCGACCAACCCGACCGGCGGTCCGACCGCCTGGACCCGGGCGACGGTGCCCGGCGAACCACCGTTCCGCGCCCTCAGCTGCACCGGCTTCTTCTGCGTGGCGAGCGCCTTCAACGGTGAAATCTGGACCAGCGGGAACCCCCTGCTCGGCGCGACGACCTGGGTCTCCCAGGGCACCCCGGCCGGGGAAAACCCGATCCTCGCCCTCGACTGTGCCAACGAATACCTCTGCGTCGCCGCCAACGAAGGCGGCGTCCTCTTCTCCGACGCGCCCACCGGCGGCGTCGCGACCTGGCCCGTAGGCCCGATGCCCCTCCGCTTCCAGAACGTCGCTGCCGCCTGTCCCTCGGCGACGCTCTGCGTGATCTCCAGCAACAACGGTGAAGTCAGCGCCTCGACCAACCCGGGCGGCGGCTACACGACCTGGCGCACCGAACACCTGATCAAAGGGGTGACCAACGCCCTCTTCGGCCTCTCCTGCCCGACCGAAACCCTCTGCGTCGCGGCCGGCAAATTCGGCCAGATCCTCACCACCACGGCGCCCGCCGCCACCGGCGTGCCGGAACCGCCTCCGCCCCCCGCGGCGCCGAACACCCTCCTCATGCACGCGCCGCGCCAGCTCATCCACCTCGGCGTCCACTCCTCCGCCCCGACCGTCTCCTTCAAGTTCGAAGGCTCCGGCACCGGCCCCTTCTGGTTCCGCTGCAAGCTCGACTCCCGTCCCGGCACCGTCTGCACCAGCCCCCTGAAGATGCGGGTCGGCGTCGGCAGCCACGCCTTCCGCGTCCGCGCCTTCGGCCCTGGCGGCCCCGCCCCCACCCAAGTCCTCTACCGCTTCAAGGTCGAACGGGCGAAACCCAAGCCCAAGCCGAAGCCAAAGCCGAAGCACCCCGCGCGCCACCACGGCGGCGCGAAGAAGCCCGCGGCCTAGGCGCTACTTCTTCTTCTGCGCCCGTACGAGGACCTGGCCGAAGGCCTTGTCGACTTCTTCGGTGAGGGAGAGGCGGAAGGTGGCGACCATGGCGTCGACGGCGATCGGGCGGAGGCGCTCGATCGCGGCGATCATCTTCGGCCAGTCCTCGTCGGGGCGGCCGGCGGCGTCGAAGGGCTTCCAGAGCTCGTCGAGGAAGAGGGAGACGAAGGCGCGGGCGCCCGAGTGCGAGGCGCGGTTCAGCTTCTCGATCGCCGCGACCGCCGCGGCGAGGGGGATGCCCATGCCAAGGACTTCCTCGGCGGCGCGTAGGAGGGTCGGGCTCGGGGCCTCGTAGCGCTCGTCGCCAAGGTCGATCAGGAGGCCGAGCTTCAGGGCCTTGGAGAGGACCTTGGGGTCGGCGCCGCCGAAGCGCTCGTTCAGTTCCTCGAGGGTGAGGACCTCCGGCGCCTCGTCGTCGAAGGGCGCGGTGACGGCCTGGCGCAGGCCGACGAAGCGGTCGGCGTCCGCCCCGTGCTCGCCGATCAGCCGGGAGATCGCCGAGAGCTTGAAGCCCTCGGCCTGCATCTCCTGGATCAGGCGCAGGCGGGCGACGTGATCGGGCCCGTAGTAGCCAGTGCGGGCGCGCACCTCGGGCGGCGGCAGCAGGCCGCGCGACTGGTGGTTGCGGATGTTGCGGACCGACATGCCGGTCTCGTAGGCGAGCTGCTCGACCGTCATCTCCGCGGGTATGGCTTGCGTGTCGGTGCTCACGTTGACGATTCTACAGATCCATGTAACCTCAAGCGAGGTAACTATGAATCGTGCAATCGACAGACGAGACGGAGGCCGGGCGGATGGCTGAGCGCGGCGCGGTCCCTCAGGTCCCGGAGCTGCGGCGGAAAGCGCTCCACGCGGTGCGCTCCCTCTTCACCCCGCTCCTCCCGGACGACTACATCGAACTGGTGAACCCGCTCTGGTCGACGCAGGAGCTGCGCGGCCGGATCGAGCGGATCGAGAAGGAGACGCCGGACGCGGTCACGGTCCTGATCCGGCCCGGCTACCGCTGGGAGGGCCACAAGCCCGGCCAGTACCTGCGGATCGGCGTCGTCGTCGAGGGCGTCCACCACTGGCGCGCCTACTCGCTGACGACCGATCCCGGCCGCCCCGACGGGCTGATCGGCATCACGCCCAAGCGGGTCGACACCGGCGTCGTCTCCCCCTACCTCGTGCACGGCGCGCGGCCCGGGGACATCGTGCGCCTCGGCGGCGTCGAAGGCACCTTCACGGTGCCCGAGCCGGTGCCGCCGAAGCTGCTCTTCATCAGCGCCGGCTCGGGCATCACCCCGATCATGTCGATGCTGCGGGCCCTCGACCGCTCCGGGGATCTCGACGACGCGGTCCACATCCACTCCGCCCACTCGGCCGATCGCGTGATCTTCGCCCAACACCTGTCGGACCTCGACCAGCGCCAGGGCGGCTACCGCCTGCACCTGCAGCTGACCGGGAGCGACGGCCGCGTGTCCCCCACCGACCTCGATCGCCTCTGCCCGGACTGGCGCGAGCGGCGGACCTTGGCCTCCGGGCCGGGGGAGCTGCTCGACGCGTTGGTCGACCATTGGGTCGCCGAGAGTGACCCGGAGCTCCTGACGATGGAGCGCTTCCAGCCGGTGATCGGCACGGCGATCGAGCCGGGCGGCGGCGGCCGGATCCGCTTCGCCAACTCGGGGATCGAGGCCGAGAGCGACGGCGCGGCGCCGATCCTCGTCGCCGGCGAGGACGCCGGGGCCGACCTGCCGTTCGGCTGCCGGATGGGGATCTGCCGTACCTGCATCGGGCGGCTCTGCTCCGGCGAGGTCCGGGACCTGCGCACCGGCGAGGTTTACGGGACCGAGGGGGAAATGGTCCGCACCTGCGTCAACGCACCTGAAGGACCGGTCGAGATCGCGCTCTGACGCGCGCCGCCGGCAAACCACACACCCACACACTTAAGGAGACCACACATGAGCGCCACCGTCACCGCACCGATCGACACCCACGAGGAGAGTCCCCTCGCCCACCTGACCGCGGAGCAGCTCGAGCAGCTGGCGGCCGAGTTCGACGCGATCCGCGACCGCGTCACCTCCGAGCTCGGCGAACGCGACCGTCGCTACATCGAGGCGATGATCGAGATGCAGCGGCGCCTCGCGGTGATCGGCCGGGTCGGCCTGTTGCTGCCTCGCTTCCGTCCGCTTGCGATCGGCGGCGGCACGGCCCTCGCCGCGGCCAAGATCCTCGAGAACATGGAGATCGGCCACAACGTCATGCACGGCCAGTGGGACTGGATGAACGACCCCCGCATCCACTCCTCCACCTGGGACTGGGACAACGCCTCGACCGCCGAGGCCTGGAAGCACTCACACAACTACGTCCACCACACCTTCACCAACATCCGCGGCAAGGACAAGGACCTCGGCTACGAGATCATGCGGATCGACCCGCAACAGAAGTGGCACCCGGTCTACCTGCTGCAGCCCCTCTACAACCTGATCCTGGCGGGGCTCTTCGAGTGGGGCGTGGCGCTCCACGATCTCGACTTCGAGGCGATCCGGACCGGCGAGAAGTCGATGGGCCAGCTGCGCCGTGACCTGAAGGGGATCGCGGGCAAGGGGCGCGACCAGGCGGTCAAGGACTACATCGCCTGGCCGCTGGTGAGCGCGCTCGCGAGCGCCGCCGTCGGCGCCGCGGTCGAGGCGACGAAGCCGGAGCCGAAGCCGTGGCGCCGCCTCGGCCGCAAGCGCAAGGAGGGCGGCCGCCTCGGCCGCGTCGCCCGCCGCGCCCTCGCCGACGGCAGCCAGGCCTACCGCCGCACGGCGGCCGTCAACGCCTACTCCAACCTCGCCCGCAACTTCTGGGCCTACGCGATCATCTTCTGCGGCCACTTCCCCGACCAGACCTACACCTACAGCCCCGCCGAAGTCGAAGACGAGACCCGCGGCGGCTGGTACATCCGTCAACTCACCGGCGCCGCCAACATCGAGGGCAGCCCCCTCTTCCACGTCGCCAGCGGCAACCTCGGCTACCAGGTCGAGCACCACCTCTTCCCCGACATGCCCTCCACCCGCTACGCCGAGGTCGCGCCCCAGGTCAAGGACATCTGCGAGCGCTACGGCCTCCCCTACAACTCCGGCCCCTTCCTCGAGCAGCTCGGCATGGTGCAGCGAACGATCCTGCGCCTGGCGTTCCCGGGTGGCAAGGCGCGGCCGAAGCCGGGGCCGTATCAGGCGGAGGGGTAGCCCTCGGCCTGAGAAAGCTGGCGCCCGGGGAAAGGGACGCAAGGGTCTGCGGCGAGCACGGCCGTCTCGGCCACGGCCCTGGCTGGCTGTGACCGTGCCCGAGACGGCCGGGGGATGTGGGGAGTGTCGGGGAGCCTCCGAGGCGTGCGCAGCGGGCGCGTCACGGGAGGAGCGACGGAACGCTCACCGTTGTCCCACGAGGACGTCACGGGACTCGCAAGTCGTGACGGAGAGCGTGGGAAGTCCACGCTTCCGTGCGTGTTGGACAACAGTCAATTCGTCGCTGCGTGCATTGACCCCCCTATAGGGGCCCTAATACACGCAGCGCGTTCTCGGGCCCCTTTTCGAGGCCCGGAAACAGACAGAAGATGCTCGGAAGGGTGACGTTCCCGGCATCTCCGTCACGGAACTCGGGCAGGTGTGGCTTCTCTCGCACGGACCCCTCACGTCCTGGGCGTGCCGCCACCCCCCGCACCACCGTGCTACCGTTAACCGAATGGTTAACAGTCCGTTCAAAGCTCTGTCCCATCCCATCCGCCGCCAGATCGTCGAACGGCTCGCGGCCGGGCCCGCCACGGTCGGCGAAGTGACCAGCGACTTCGGGGTCTCCAAGCCCGCGATCTCCAAGCACCTGAAGGTGCTCGAGGAGAGTGGGGTCGTAAGTCGGGTCGTCGACGGTCGCAACCACGTGTTGTCGCTGCGGACCGAGGGGCTCGAGGAGGCGACCGATTGGATGGTTCGCCAGCGCGAGATCTGGACGCGGCTGTTCGATGTCGTCGAGGATCACCTGAAGGAGGAGCAGCGATGAATCTGCCGTCTGTCGTATCGCCCGAGGAGTGGGCAGCAGCCCGCGAGGAGCTGTTGGTGAAGGAGAAGGAATTGACGCGGGCGCGTGACGCGCTTGCGGCCGAACGCCGGCGGATGCCGCGCCAGGCGGTGACGAAGGAGTACACGTTCGAGGGGCCCGAGGGGCCGGTGTCCCTGATCGACATGTTCGAGGGCCGTCGCCAGCTGATCGTCTACCGCTTCTTCTTCGACCCGGACGTCAACGGCTGGCCCGAGCGCGGCTGCCGCGGCTGCTCCTTCGGCGCCGACCAGGTCGCCCACCTGGCCCACCTGAACGAGCGCGACACCACGCTCGCCTACGTCTCGCGCGCCCCGCAATCGGAGATCGCCCGGCTGCGCGAGGAAATGGGATGGGAAGTGCCTTGGTACACGCTCACCGACGACTGGGACCGCGACTTCGGCGTCGACGAATGGCACGGCCACAACGTCTTCATCCGCGAGGGCGACGAGGTCTTCCGCACCTACTTCGTCGACAAGCGCGGCGACGAAGCGCTCGGCACCACCTGGAGCTTCCTCGACCTCACCCCGCTCGGCCGCCAGGAGAAGTGGGAGGACTCACCCGAGGGCTACCCGCAGACCCAGGCGTACGTGTGGTGGAACTATCACGACGCCTACGAGGGAGGCGAACCGTTCACGCACGCCCTCGACCCCTCGACCCAGTCCCAGAGGGGCACGACCAGTGTCTGAGGCACAGACCGCCGAGACCCTCGTCATCGAGCGCACCTTCGCGGCGCCGGCGACCGCCGTCTTCGACGCCTTCACCGACGAGGACGTGATGCGGCGCTGGTGGCATGCGCGGAGCGACTGGACCACCGGCGAGGCGAGCGTCGACCTCCGCGTCGGCGGCGCCGTCCGCGTCGTCATGCGCGAGCCCGACGGCAATCCGCACGGCGGTGGCGGCCACTACACCGCCGTCGACCGTCCCGATCGGCTCGCCTTCACCTGGACCTGGGACAACGACGACGAGGACCGCGAGACGCTGATCGAGATCGCCTTCGTCGATTCGGGTGGCGCCACCACCGTCACCTTCACCCACTCGAACCTGCGCGACGAGGTCTCCGCCCGGTCCCACGAAGGCGGCTGGAACCGATGCTTCGACAACCTCGAGGGCGCCCTGGCCGAGGCCTCCGCCGCGCGCGCCTGATGCTGCCGTTCGCGCACATCGCGGGCATGCCGGTCGAGGAGACGGCGCTCAGTTTCGGCCCGGTCCTGCTGGCGAGCGGCGGCATCATCGGCCTCAAATTGAGGCACCGCTGGGCACGCTTTCGTGGGCGTCGAGACGGCGAATAGGGCCGAAAACCCCGCCGTGCCGGGGGAACGACCTACGGCACGGGTAGCTTTCCCCGGGATAAGTCCGCGTGGAATGCGGAGCACCGAGATGTTCGGAGGATGATCCATGGCACTGATAGGCAAGGACGACCTGGTCCGTGACGTCGCCGAGCGAAGCGGTCTCAGCGGCGCTGACGCAAAACGCGCCGTAGACGCGACGCTGAAGGCGATCGAGGAGCAGATGAGCTCCGGGAACGAAGTCCGGTTGACCGGCTTCGGCAAATTCTCGGTCTCACAGCGGGAGGCCCGCACCGGCCGGAATCCGCAGACCGGCGAGTCGATGCAGATCGCCGCGAAGAAGGTGCCGAGGTTCAGCGCGGGCGCCGAGCTGAAAAAGGCCGTCGAATAGGCGAACGGCCGGGTCGTCGCGTCAGGCGACCCGGCCGGTGCTTTCCCGGCGTGACGGGACCGTGAACGGTCCCGTGCATCCGCCCTCGTACCGATGCGCCCGGCCCCCCGGCTTCCTAGCCTTCGGGGATGGCCCCTCTTCAGTTCTGGATCCGCGGCGACCTCGCCGCCGATCAACGTGAGCGCCTGACCGAGATCGGCGCGCGCGCCGTCCCGATGGCCCGCAGCCTGAACGGCAACGGCGAGACCCGCCCCGCGGCCTGGACGATGATCGAGGCGCGGCCCGGCGAGCCGGAGGTCGAGCGCGCGAAGCTCGCCGCCCTGCTCGGCGCCGAGCCCGACGAGATCACCGGGCCCTACGCCCTCCACTGAACGCTCCGCCCTCGAGACCGGGTACCTGGGACCCATGTCCAGCAAAGGCCCCGAGACCGAGAGCCGCGCCCGCGAGTCGATCCTCGAGCTGCTGGACGCCCGCGGTCCCGACAAGACGATCTGCCCGTCGGAGGTCGCCCGCGTCCTCGCCGGGGACGCCGACTTCCGCCCTTATATGGAGCCCGTGCGCGACGCTGCCGCGAAGCTGGCTGACGCGGGCCGCATCGCGGTCACCCAGAAAGGCGAGCCGGTGACGATCGGCGAGGTCCGCGGGCCGATCCGGCTCGGGCTGAAATGACGCGCCCGAGCCGCCCGGCTCGGGGCCGATCATCCGCTGAGCGCCGTCAGCCCTGGCGCGGAACCGTGTAGCGGGCGCTGCCTTCGCAGGCCGCCTTGCCGCCGAGGGTCGTCTCCTGATGAACGCTCACCAGCACGGCCCTGCCCGACTTGAATCGGAGGGTGACTTCGGTGGTGGCGGAGGAGCGGCCGCCCTTTCGCCCGCCTTCCCGCTTGGTCTTCGTCAGCTTGAAGAACTGGCCCACCTTCGGTTGCTGCGGGGCCGACAGGCCGATCCCGACCCGCACTTCTTCGCCCTGCATCGAACCGGGCTTCGAACACCTGATCGGCACCCCCGCGAGCGTCACCGAGAGCCCCTGCCCGCCGACCCCCACGGTCAGCGACCGGCCTTCGTCGAGAGCCTGGTGGAACCGCGAGCCGTCGGGCAGCGTGCAGCCGACCTTCTCGGCGCCCTTCTTGCAGCTCGACTTCCCCGCCGCGCCCGTCGTCGCCAGCGCCGAAACGACCCCGAGCGCCAGCACCGCACACAACGCGAACCTCCAACGACGAGACAAGGAGCCTCGGATCTGCATCGCACTTCCCCCAATGGTGAGCTTTGAAGAGAGGACGACCCTATGCGCCCCGAACACCCTCGGAGCGCATTCTCCCGGAGATTGGCGGAATTTCCCCCGTCCGCCCGACGCACGGCCCTACCCTGGGCTAGTCGCGGGGCTTGAAAGTGGCGCGGTAGGAGGCGCTGATGTCGACGGTGAGGGGCGCGTCCCCCGGCCAGGTCGACGGGAAGCTGCAGTGGAAGTCCTGCGAGGTGTCGACACTGAACTTCTTGCGGGCGATGAACTTCGAGGCGTCGACCGGGATCGGCCGTGCCGCAAGGGAGTCGCCCTCGATCGCGCCTTCCTCGACCTTGGGGGTGCAGGCCGTCGTCCCCAGGACCCGCATGTCCGGCTCGAGCACGCCGGGGCAGGCGCCCCAGGGAAGCTGGCCGAAGCCGGCGCCGAGCGCGAACTTCCCGCCCGACCACGAGAGCCCGACGTCGACCTTCTGCTTTTCGGTCCCGCAGTCGCTGCGGTCGGCGATCTTGGAGAGCGGCTCGGGATCGCCCTCGACCCAGCCGCACGGGCGGCCGTTGATCACCGCGAACCTCCCCTGCTTCGAGTAGGCCCCCGGCGCCGTGTAGCTGCCGCTGACGTTGAAGGAGGAGAACTTCACCCCGTTGCCGGCGAGGGTCGTCTGCGCCGGGATCGGCTCCTTCGACTTGAAGCTCATCGAGACCGTGCCGGAGCCCTGCGCCTTCTGGCCGGCGGTGCCGTAATACGCTTCGCACGCCTCCGGAACCTCGGCTTCGAAGCTCCATTTCACGGTCTGCTTGCCGGAGACCGAGACGGCCCATTCGGTCGGCGGCGCGATCAGCGCGTGGGCGGCGGTCGTGCCGAGGAGGAGGGCGCCGAGGACGGCGAGCGAGGCGAGCGCTGAGAGGCGGCGGAGCATCGTCCCGCGAGATTGGCAGAGCCCCGGCGCGCCCGCATCCGTCAAAGCACGGGACTTATGATGGCCGCGGATGGCAGATCGGACCCTGGAGCCCACCGCGGGCAGCGACGCTCGGTGGACCGGTGCGCCCCCCTCCGGCGATCGCAGCGCCGTGGTGGCGATGGCCGGCGCCGGGCAGCTGGCGCAGATGACCCAGCAGGCCGCGATCTCCCTCGGGATCGAGCTGAGGATCCTGGCCGGGGCGGAGACCGAGTCGGCCGTACTCGCCGGAGCCCGAGCGCTCATCGGCGACGACACGGCGGAGAACCTGCGCGCGCTCGCCGATGGCGCCGCCGTCCTGACCTTCGACCACGAGGGCTTCGACCCCGACCTTCTCGCCCAGCTCAAGGCCGAGGGGCTGCATATGGCCCCGTCGCCTGAGGCGGTCCTCTACGCCCAGGACAAGCAGTACGCCCGGGAGAAGCTCTCCGACCGCTTCCCGCTGCCGCCCTTCGCGCTCGCCGAGTCGATCGAGGACGTCGACTCGTTCGCGGTGGAGCACGGCTGGCCGGTGGTCGCCAAGACCCCCCGCGGCGGCTACGACGGCGGCGGCGTCTTCGTCCTCGACGATCGCGAGGCGGCCGCCGACCTGGCCGGGAAAGTCGACGGCACCCTCATCCTGGAGCCGCTGATCGCGATCCGCCGCGAGTTCGCCGTCCTCGCCGCCCGCAGCACCGCGGGCGAGATCGCCATCTACCCAGTCGTCGAGACGATCCAGAAGAACGCGATCTGCCACGAGACCCTCGTCCCCGCGGCGCTGCCCCCCGAGGTGCAGGCGGAGGCGACCGAGATCGCCCGGCGGCTGGTCGAGGAGATCGACGCCACCGGCATCGTCGCGGTCGAGTTCTTCCTCACCGACGACGGCATCCTCATCAACGAGCTCGCCCTTCGCCCCCACAACTCGGGCCACTGGACGATCGAGGGCAGTGTCACCTCCCAGTTCGAGCAGCACCTGCGAGCGGTCCTCGGCTGGCCGTTGGGATCGACCGAGCTCCGAGCGCCAGCGGTGGCGCTGGTGAACATCTTGGGCCCCGAGAACGGAGTGGACCCACTGGAGCGCGTCCCCGACCTGATCGCCGATCCCTACGTTCGCCTTCACCTCTACGCAAAGGGGTATAGGCCAGGCCGCAAGCTAGGCCACGCGACCGTCCTGGGACCCGACCTCGACACCGCCCGCAAGAAGACCACCCAAGTCCGCGCCCTACTGCAAGGAGACCCCGAATGAGCCAGCCCCTGGTAGCCATCGCGATGGGCAGCGAATCCGACTTGGAGACGATGACCCCGGCAGCCGAGGCCCTCACCGAGCTAGGAGTCGCCTCCGAACTCCGAATCCTCTCCGCCCACCGCACCCCCGACGAGATGATCGCCTTCGGCCGCAAAGCCGCCGCCAACGGATTCAAGGTCATCATCGCCGGCGCCGGCGGAGCCGCCCACCTCCCCGGCATGCTCGCCTCCGTCACCCCCCTCCCCGTCATCGGCGTCCCCCGCTCCCTCAACAACCTGGACGGCCTCGACTCCCTCCTCTCGATCGTGCAAATGCCCAAAGGCGTCCCGGTAGCGACCGTCGCAATCGACGGAGCCCGCAACGCTGGCCTTCTCGCAGCGAGGATCCTCGCGACCAGCGATCCAGAGCTCCGCGGCCGGATCGAGACCATGCAGCAAGAGATGTCCGATGCGGTCCGCGCGTCAGATGGACTGCTCCGCAGCGAGAACGACTGATTCATCCCGCTCTAGGAGAGAGCTAGGCCGCTGCTTCTCTTTCCTTCAGGATTTTTCTCAGCGTCGGCATCAAGGAAGCGGCTCCCCCGATCTTCAATGGGGATCCGTCGAGTCGTGCGAGTTCAGTGAACGAGCGCAGTGAAGAATCGATCCGCACCTTCAGCTCGTCATCAATCGTGATCAGCCCAGCATCAAACAAGGCGTGCAGATCCGCCCTCAGCAAGAGTCCGCCCTCGAGTTCATGGCGTGCACTTTTTGCATAGGGGATTAGGTGGGCAGCGTGCAAGCTCTTCTCCGGCTGCGGTCCAGTGAAAGCGCAAACAGGTCCAAACCGCATCAGGAGTTGGCGACGGAACTCTCGCTGTCCGATTCGACCCAGCGCAGTAAGTTTGCGGTAGCCGCCAGGGATCTCGGGCAACACGACGCTGCCACCCCGCTCCCACCACGGGGCGCCAATGAGGACTTGGCGGCGAGTCACCAGATCCCGGAGCGCCTGCGGATCGACAGGCCGAATGGCGTGCTGTTTCGCTCGCGATCGGTAGCAGCCCGCCTCGAGTTCACCGGCCGTCACGGCACCACCGATCGACACCCAGCTCCGCGCGTAGTCGGCTCGATAGATGGTCACTGGGATCTGTTCCACCGACGGCCGATCGAATTCAGCCATGCAGCGACTGCATTTGTAAGTCGGATGCATGGTCGTCCGACTCTTGAAAGCAGTGCTTTCGCATTCGGGACAGCGCGACCGCTCCTTCTCGCCGCTCCGACGCGCCACCTCATCGACGCGCGAGATCCCTAGCAGCCCCCGCGAGTCTCGAACTGCGCAGATATCACCGCCGCTCGGGCCATCCCGATTGGCGACAGTCGAGTCCCAGCTGTAGTACCGGCTGGGATCGTCGTCGTAGCCCTGATTGCCTTGGTGTTGACGCTCGTCCTCGTCGACGACCAAGAACGACCACGCTCGTTCGGTCACGGCTCCCATTCTTCGTCAGATTATTCAAGTTTCTGCAAATGATGGGCTACGTCCTCTCGGAGCGACCTGATTTCGCTTCAGTCCGTCACCCGCGCACAAGAACGTGACACTTATGGAGAAATTGCATAGATTGGTGAGGCCAAAAAACACGCACGGGGGACTTTTCATGGCTTGCAGTGAAGAACTAGTTGCGGTGGACGTCCGAGGGGCTTCTGATGTCGCCTGAGTTCGAGGCGATTCGGTCGAAGAAAGCGTTCCTCGTTCCTCTGAGCGTCGCCGTCGCGGCTGCGATCAGTGCCTGTGGCGGGGGCACTAAGACCGAGACCGTTCACGAAGCAGGCACCATCAAGACGGTTAAGGAAGCGGCGCACCCTCACCACCATCACAAGAAGAAGCACCACGGTCCCCCGGCAGCGGAAGAAGCCGAAGCACAGGAAGCCGAAGAAGAAGCTCAGGTCGAAGCACGGGAAGTGCGTCAAGAAGCGAAGCGGGAAGCACGGGCAGAACAAGCCAAGATCGAAGCCGAACTCCAGGTCGAAATCCAAGAAGCGGAAGGCGAACTGGAAGCTGCTCCCTACGGCTCGGCGGCACCTTCCGAATCGCATTTCTCCCACGGCTCCCATAGCTCCCACAGCTCGCATTCCTCCCACGTCTCAAGCTCTGGCGGCGGCGAATATGGGGGCGGGCACTACTCGCACTCCTCCCATTCTTCGCACAGCTCCCACTACTCGTCGAGCTGAAGTGGGCGCTCAAGAGCAAGTTCCCGGTCGCTCGATCGAGGTCAGCTTCGCCGCCCCGACCACCTCCATCGACGCTATCCAGCGAGCCGCCTATCGGTTCAGCGATCGTTTCTCATGCGAGCTATTGCCGGGCGAAGCCACGCACGTTTGCGTGCTTCGGTCTCGGGGGGACTCGGATATCGACGCGGAGGTCGAGAGCTTCCGGGTCGAGGTGCTCGATCAGACGTTGCGGGAGCGCGTCCGCGCTGAGACCGAACCGATAAGGACGATGATCCTGGCCCAGGCGTTCTCGCGAACGGGCGTCGTAGATCCCCAGGACCTCGACTGACGTGTCCAGGTTTCGTGAGGCAGAGGCCTTCGTCGCGAGCGGGGACGACTGGCGGCTGCTCCCGTTTCGGTTCGAGCGGCTCAATGGCCGGGTGCTGGTCACCAACATGGTCGGGGAGCATTTGATGCTGTCTGCTGAGGATTTCGAACTTCTTGCGGGTGGCGACCTTCCCAGTGACTCGAGACTGGTTCGGCGGCTCCGAGCTAAGCAGATGATCAGGAGAGCTGGAGAGCGGGCGCCCTTGACGCTGCTGGCCCTCAAGTCCCGGACCCGCTACGCGCGCCTGGCGGAATCCACGGGTCTCCACATTTTCGTCGTGTCGCTGAGATGCGAGCACTCCTGCCCCTACTGTCAAGTCTCGCGTCAGAGCGAGGATCGGGACCGTTACGACATGTCCCTGTCTACCGCAGAACGGGGCCTCGATATGGCGTTCCGTTCACCGTCTCGTTCTCTGAAGATTGAGTTCCAAGGCGGCGAGCCCCTGCTCAACTTCGAGCTGATCGAAGAAGTCGTGCGCCAAGCCGAGGAACGGAACCGCGACGAGGGCCGCGACCTCGGCTTCGTTATCGCCAGCAATCTTGCGTTGCTGAGCGATGAGGTGCTCGACTTCTGCGCCCGACACGACGTCCACATCTCGACGTCCCTCGACGGGCCGGCCGACCTGCACAACCGAAACCGTCCTCGGCCCGGCCGCGACAGCTGGGAGCGTGCGGTGGACGGAATCCGACGCGCGCGCGAGGCCCTCGGGGTCGATCACGTCTCGGCCCTGATGACGACCACGAAGCGGAGTCTCGGCCGATCGCGCGACATCATCGACACGTATGTCGACCTGGGGCTTCGAGGGATCTTTCTCCGCCCCCTCTCGCCGTATGGATTCGCGATCAAGACTAAGAGCTACTCCGCCTACGATGCCGAACGTTGGCTCGATTTCTACCGCGAGGGACTCGCGTACATCCTTGAGTTGAATCGTCAGGGCTTGGGTCTCACGGAGTACTTCTCGACCGTGATCCTGCGGAAGATGTTGACCAACATCGAACCGGGTTACGTAGACCTCACCTCCCCGGCCGGAATCGGGATCGGAGCGCTCGTCTACAACTACGACGGCTCGGTCTATGCCTCCGACGAGGGCCGCATGCTGGCCGAGATGGGCGACGAAACCTTCCGCCTTGGTCATCTCGAGAAAGACAGCTACGAGGAGATCATGACTGCCGACGCGCTGCTTGCCCCTCTGGAGGAGTCCTTTGCGCCGAGCGCGCCGATGTGCAGTGACTGCGCTTTTGAGCCCTACTGTGGATCCGACCCCGTCTATCACTACGCCACGACTGGCGACTTCCTCGGCCGTAAGAGCGAATCAGACTTCTGCCGCCGCAACATGGCGATCTTCAAGCATCTGATCGAGCTCTACGAAAGCGACGAATTCGCGCGGCAGACGTTCCTTGGTTGGGCCGGACGATGATCAACCTTCGCGGCCGTGCAAGCGCTTTCGGTTTGCTGCAGCCCCTAGAGCGTGCGGTCTGGATGGTCGTCGATAGCGATCACCTGACGCCGCAGCGGCATGGACGGGCTTACAAGGTGCGCGCCGGCGAGATCACTCCGCCCGGCTTCGGTCTCTACCTGGTCGACGAGCCGCAATTAGCACCCATCGACGAGTCGTGGATCGCCCTACCCCCGCTCTTGCAGTACGTCGCCGCCGGAGACGTCATCTCCGCTTCGGCCACCGGGGAGCACGTTCGCGTGCTCTGGCGAGCGGGGAGCCCTAACAACAGCGTCCTTCTGACCGAGCGTTGCGACCACTACTGCCTGATGTGCTCACAGCCACCGAAGGAACGAGACGACGACTGGCTGCTGGACAACGCTGCAGAGCTCATCCGCTTGCTTCCGACCTCGACGCCAGGGATTGGCTTCACCGGTGGCGAGCCGACGACCTACGGACAACGGCTCATCGAACTCCTGCGCCTCTGTCGGAACCTGCTTCCAGACGCCGGCGTGCACGTCCTCTCCAACGGTCGACGTTTCGCAAATTTCGCCTTTGCCAGATCTTGGGCGAGCGTCGACAACCCGAGGATGATGGTCGGCATCCCTCTCTACGGCGCGGAGCCCGCGCTTCACGACTACGTGGTCCAGTCCGAGGGAGCCTTTGAGGACACGGTCCGCGGAATCGTCAATCTCGGCGAAGTCGGGCAGCGGATCGAGATTCGCGTCGTCATTCACCAGCAGACGGCTCCAGCTCTGCCGGAGATCGCCGAGTACATCGCCCGCAACCTCCCCTTCGTCGAGCAAGTCGCGCTTATGGGTCTCGAGATGATGGGCTTCGCCCGCGCCAACGTCAAAGACGTCTGGATAGACCCCGTCGACTACCAAGACGAACTGCGCGAGGCCGTCTCACTCCTCGCACGCCGACGAGTCAAGACGATGATCTACAACCATCAGCTCTGTCTGCTCCACCGCGAACTATGGCCCTTCGCGGTCCGCTCGATCTCGGATTGGAAGAACGAGTACCACCCCGAGTGCGAGGCGTGCAGCGTTAGGGAGCGCTGCGGCGGTTTCTTCTTCTCGGCGAAATACCGGCACAGCGAGAACATCCAGGCGGTGGCCGCGGAGGCGGGGCGGGCGCCAGCGTTGCTGGAGATCTGAGAGGTCGAAGGAACGTGTGGCGGTGGATCGGGGACTGGTTCGAGATTTGCGTCTCGATCGTCGGAACCGTGCTCGGGGTCGCCGCGGGCGCGGTGGCGATGAACACGGCTCACGCGAATCTCGAAGCGAGCTTCTACGACACGATCGCCCAAATTCTTCCTGTGTTCTTGGTCGCACTCGCAGTCGAGCAGAAGCTGATCGACCGCCTGGGCATCGTCGAGGACGAGTACGTGAAGCGTGCTGATCGCGCCCTCGATCTCGCCATCGCCGCCGAACAGGCCGACAGAGCCGGGGAGTACATCGTTGCCCAGGAGTTTCAGGACAGCTTCGACAGCGAGCCGCGATTCGGATGGGTCCGTGGATACGTGGATGAGCTGATCTACGGTGACGACGCGAGCGTGCGGGCCGGGGTAGCCGCACAGGCGCGTGATCACTACCGTCGAGAGCGTCTGAATGAGGCCCTGTTCGTGGCGATCGCCATCACTGCGCTCATCGTCGGAGAGTGTGCCGCGCTTGGAGGCATGCTACAGGGAGGGAGTTCACGATGTTCGCTATACCTGGGTCTGGCTATCGGAAGTACGGTCGCCGTGATCGTAGCTTTGACCTTTAGTGGCGCCCGTGAACTGGTGAACTCGCTGCTTCGGTAAGCCGGGGTCGGGTCGCTGCGCGGCCCGACCTCCGGGTGAACGCTTTGGCGCACTCCCCTCCACGGGTCTAGGTAGCCGCAAACCGACCTGTGAACAAACGAGGCCACCAACCGAGTTCGGCAGTCGAATTAGTCGTGCTTGCCGCGCCGACTGAACGGTTCGGCGAGATCCGCTTCGGCGAAGCCGCTCGAAGTCGGAGACCCGTTGGCGTAGCGATAGAGAGCGACGGCGAAGATCTCGCGGGTGGCGAGGGCGAGCGCCGAGATCAGCAGTAGGCCTCCGATCGCGATGGCGATCAGCGCTGCGCCGAGGTTTGGGGAATCGCCCCTGATTGCCAGTCCGGCGCCGAAGACGATCGCGACCGGGACTAGGGCGACGGTGCTCCAGGCGGCGATGCTCACGAGCCCGGTGATCCCCTCGCCCCAT
The DNA here is from genome assembly GCA_965200635.1 of Solirubrobacterales bacterium. Lineage (GTDB taxonomy): Bacteria > Actinomycetota > Thermoleophilia > Solirubrobacterales > 70-9 > VAYN01. Next base: position 1,006,931 of record OZ241364.1, read on the forward strand.
TTTCCTTTGACCAGGCGGACCGAGCCCTTGGCGGTCTCGAGCGGTCCGGTGCCCTCCAACGCAAGTAAGGGCACGGCGAAGATCGTCGCCAGGCTCCAGGCTGCGCCGGCGAGCCACGATGCAACCCGCCCGGCGCCCGGAATCCTTGCTGCCACCTCCTCGAGGATGAGGCCGACGCCGGCTGCCAGCAGGGCCCATTGGGCGATCCGCCCGACCCGCTTCCACGAGATTTCCAACGCTTCCCGTACGCCGATCGGCCGACCGTCGAGACTGGCCGCCGCCGCACCCGCAAGCGCGACGTTGAAGAACACACTGATGAAAGTCATCGGGTAGAGCGCGATCAATCCGGCCAATGCCAGGCTCCCGTTCGAATGGGTCGGCGACCTGAACCACCCAGAGAAGTACATCGTCGCCGCTCCTCCCGCGAGCCCGAATCCCGTCCCGATCAGAGCGATCGCGATCATCGTGGGATCCCGCCGGATGAGGTCCCAGGCGACTTTGGTCAACCGCCACCCCCGCGCCATCTTCCCTTCAGGCGCCCCACCGTCTCCGCTCATTCGCCCGTCCACGCCGGAAAGAATAGGGCAGATAACCAGCAATTACTTAGGGACTCTGAGGGTGCTCCTCGCTAGGGACGCGCCGGGGTGCGGGACCCAAGAACCCGCGGCCTGACCTCGAAGGACCGATGCGCGGTCCACTCCTTGCCGACCGGCGCTTCGGAGCGGATCCGCAGGAGAACCCTGGCGTCCGGCCCTTGGCGATAGCTCGCGGGCAGGCGCAGGCGGGCGGTGGTCGGCTCACCGCGCTTGACGACGACCGGGGCCGCCCCGACGGCGCGGCCATCGGCCCACAGCTCGACCCTGCCTTTGCAGCCCTTGCTCGAGCTGTGGGCGGCCGGGACGCAGCGCAGTCGCACCACAAAGGTGCGGAATCGGCGGTGGACGCTCGGCGACGAGCCGGGGGGCCGGGGGGCCGGGGTCGATCGCAGTTGCAGCGGCGGACCGGCGGCCGCGCCCTCGAAGTAGTCCCGGCGGCGAGCGTCCGCCGGTTCGAGAACATCTTGGGGCCGGCGGAGCGAAGGACGAGCCGGGGAGCGCCGACCGAGCCGGCCGCGATCCGGACTTGGGTCCGGGTGAGCAGCTTCGGAGTTCCCGTTTCGGGAGTCGCCGCGGAGGTGCTCAGGTCGAGGGCGCCTTCGCAGGACGCGCCGGGGGCGCCATCGCAGGCGGCCCGCAGCTGCAGGGTCCCGTCCGGGCTGACCCGGGCGCCCCGGCTGAGGGCGCGTAGCTTCGGCGCCGGGCCCGCAGGGGCCCCAGCGGGCGGCGCCGCGGTGAACTCGAGCTGGGATTCGGAGGGATCGAAGCGTTCGACGCCGAGGTAGTGGGCGACGACCCGGTGCGGGCCACTCGTCAGCAGCTTGGTGGGCGCCGACGCGGCGGCGCCGTCCACTCGGCTCCGCCCCGGCGCCGGCGGGCAGAACGACGGCGGCAAGAAGCCCGATCGATACCAAGCATGCAAGGAAGCGTCGACCCATCCGTGGGTATCAGCGGCTGCGCCGTTCAAGTCAAGGGGCTGCTGAGACCTTCGGCTTGAAAGGACGAAGGTCTTCGGCTCTGGGAGCGGGACTGCGGCGGCGATGTGACAGGAATGAGACCCGGAGACCGGCCGCCATCGACTCAGCGGGACTGGCCATCTCTTTCCTTCCCATTTATCTCCTGTTAACTTCCCATATTCCCTAGAGCGATCTCCCAAATTACATAGCTAACTTTCCCAATTTGCACTACGCTCATGGCGATGTCGGCCAACTTCGCCAGACACAGTCGCAAGCCGATCCTGGAAGCACTGGCCGATACCCGCGTCGTCTACGTGATGGGCGCCAGGCAGGTGGGCAAGAGCACCCTGACGGGAGAGATCGCGACGAGCGAGCACCTAGCTGACGTGCTCAGCCTTGATAACCGAGCGGCGAGGGATGCGGCGAGCAGCGACCCCGAGGGATTCGTGGCCGGCCTCTCGCGCCCGGTCCTGCTCGACGAGGTCCAGCGAGCCGGCCCCGATCTGCTGCTCGCGATCAAGGGGGCCGTCGACGCCGACCAGACGCCGGGCCAGTTTCTGCTGACGGGCTCGGCCAACGTCCTCACCAACCGCAAAGTCCAGGACGCGCTCACCGGACGGATCGAGATCATCACCCTGTGGCCGCTGTCCCAGAGCGAGATCGAGGGATCGGCCGGCAATATCGTCGACTCTCTCTTCTCCGCGGCGCCGCCTCAGATCAGCGATGCCCCGGTCGGCCGCGGGGCCTTCGTCGATCGAATCGCGGCCGGTGGATACCCCGAGGCGCTGAAGCGCAACGGGTCACGCCGGGCCAACTGGTTCGAGAACTATCTGAAGACGACGCTCGACCGCGACCTGCGCGACATCAGCGATGCGCAGAAATTGGGCGAGATGCCGCGGCTGCTAAAGCTGCTGGCGGGCCGTGCCGCGAGCCTCCTGAACTCCTCGGAGGTGGGCAAGCGACTGCAGCTGGAGCATAAGACCGTCCGCAGCTATACGACCCTCTTGGAGACCGTCTTCCTGGTCAAGACCCTCCCCGCCTGGAGGCCGTCGATCGGAGCCCGCGAGTCGACGACGCGCAAGGTCTACATCGTCGACAGCGGCCTCCTTGCCCATTTGCTCGGAGCCGACCCGAAACGCCTCGCCGAGGACGAGCGCGTCACCGGAATGGCGCTCGAGAACTTCGTCGCGATGGAGGTGATGAAGCACCTCGAATGGGCGAGCACCGACGCAAGGCTTTTCCACTACCGAACCGGCAACGACGAGATCGACCTCGTCCTCGAGGATCGCTCAGGAGCGATCGCCTGCCTTGAGGTCAAGGCGGCGGCGACGGTCCGGGAACGAGACTGGAAGCCGATGGCGAAGATCCGGGATGCTCGCAGCGAGGACTTCCGCGCCGGGTTCCTGATTCATGCCGGCGCCCAGACCGTCCCGCTCGGCGATCGACTCTGGGCGGTTCCGATCAGCGCTCTATGGACATAGCCGGGACGCCGCAGCCATCAAAGCCAATCTCCATCGGATTGAAGGGACGAAGGGCGTTGGCTAAGGGAAGTGGGATCGCAGCGGCGAGTGACCCCAATAAGACACGCGACTCCTGAGGTCGGGCACGCGGTGGTCTTGCGATCGGGTAGAAGCACGCCGATGCGTTTGTTTGGGTTCGGAATGATCGTGGGATTGGCGATCCTGATCGCTGGCTGCGGCGGCGGCTCGGCTACGTCGCTCGAAGAAAACTCGGGCGAACCGCCGCGTATTCCTCTGGCACAGGAGAAATCCCGGCTCGAACTTCAGGTCGAAAAGCACAACGAGGGCGCCTCGGTCACTTGTTCTCAAGCCGACTCGGCGACCGAACTCGACCTCTGGGATTGAAGGTCGAACCGAAGAACAAAAGCAACGGTGCCGAAATTGAAGTGCTGGGTCCGGGGTTCGACCGCCAGTACGAGATCACCGAATGCCGGACCTCGCCGAACCAGAGGTACAGCCAGACGCCGATGGGCATCTGTAAAGAGATCCACTGACCGAGTTCCTCACCGGCAAGTTTGATCGAGATGAGATGCCTGACATCGCGATTCGCGACGTCAGACCCCCAAGCGAGCCCGGTCTACGGCCAATTTGGACGCCCCATGCACTACCGCTCTGACGCCCTCGCCAGCGCCGCTCGGTAGTGAAGCCTCGGCTCTTTTCCCTGGAGGAGAGCCAATCTCCGTCGGATTGAAAGGACGAAGGGCTTTGGCTTGAGAAGCTGAGATCCGGCGGCGATGTGACCTAAATGAGACTCCCAGGCCTGATCAGGCAACTGCAGCGGCGCTCGCGCCGGTCCTCCCCCAAGCGCGAATAGACGCATCTCACGAATCATCGGGAGACGGCCCTACCTAAAGGAGCGCCGAAGGTCGACCGCCAGCGCCCCTTCCCGAGATGCTCCAACTACTCGCGTGCGAGAGGGAGACACCGCCAGGGTCGGGGCCACAGGGAACCCGCGACCCTCCCGAGGCGCGGGGTGCGAGTCCGGTGCGCCGAGCTAGGGCGAGGAGTCGACTATCGGATCGTCCGCGCGGGCCGGGTCGCGGGCGACGAAACGCACCAAGGCTCCGTCAGGCGACCCGGTAGAGGTGGGAGCTACGAAGACGAGGGCGAAGATCACCTCGTGCGCGTCGAGGTCGGCGGTGACGGTGTCGTCGCCGGTCTCGACCATCGGGTAGAGCAGGACCGCTCCGCGGAGCGGTTTGTGAAGCTGCGCCGCGAGCTCGTCGTCGTGGTTGCCGACGCCGGCGATCTGGCCCGCGATCGGTCGGTGCTTGGGATCACTGATCGCGCCGAAAAGGCCGCCGCGGCCTTTTCGGCGGCGACGGCGGAAAACACTGAGGGTGCCGTGGCCGACGACCTCGGCGCGGGGGCCGGGGCCGACGTGCTGGGGCAGCATCACCACCCAGTCCTCGATCTGGTCGCTGCCGAGGCCCTCCAGCCAGGTCAGATCGGCGGCGAAGTGATCGTCGGGCCGCCAGCGCAGGTCTTTCAAGACCGCGAGCAGCTCCTGATGGTCGACGGTGCCGTACCGACAAGTCAAGAGGCTCCTCGCTGACGAGCCCTCCAGCTTGAAGGCTCCGTCCTTCGCCGCGGCTTTCACAAGCGGTGCGACCGCGGTCGTGTTGTGGGCGATGTCCGCAGGATCTTCCGGGTAACCGGTCGGCTCCAAGCGCTCCCCCGGGGAGCGGCGCTCCACCAGCTGTGCGTTGTACATCTTCCCGGCCGACGAGGGCTTCAGCCAGCCGAGATGCTGGGAAACGAGTGGCGGGATGTCCCGAGGAGTGATCATCGGCACCCCGTTTTTCAGCTCGCCGTAGCGCCGAATCTCCCCGCGGAACAGCTCCTCCGAACGACACGCTGCCTCGAATGCCTCGTAGAGGTCAAAGGCGCGGCCGTGACCGCCGCGATCGATGTAGAGGCGGACCAGGTCCTCGTAGCCGCTACGGAAACCGAACCAGCGACCCATCTGCATCAGGGTGTCGGCCTGTTTCGTCACTCGGCGGTAGTAGGAAACCGTCAGCCCCTCTACGGTGAACCCGCGCGAGAGCTTGGCGCCGCCGAGCAGGACCCGCCAGACCGGTCGGCTGTCGAAGTCGACCTCTTCCCGTGCCGCTTCTCTGTCCCCGTTCACAATCAGAACCGGGTCGTTGTCGGGACCCTCGATCCGGGACACCACCTCGCCGACGTACCCCTGGACGCTCTCGTAATCGGCCGGGACCGCCGCGCCGTCGCTGCGGGCCTCCATCACAGCCGCGACGTCGGAGTGAAACAGGTCGCGCAGCCGGGCATGGCCGGTGGACCCCCAGTATCCGGATCCCTTCCACGTCTCCCGCACCGCTTCGGCGAGCTGGAGGTGGTCCACCTGTTTGACCGACTCGTGGATCAGCATCGTGTGGTGTTTGAAGCGGCGCTCTTCGTTCACTTCCCGGTAGAGCTTGATCGCGCCGGTGAGGATGAACATGTCGAGCGCCTGCTGCATCACGCCCTCCAGGTCTTCCTCGTCGATCTCGCGGACGTAGGCGAGGCGCTTCGAGTTGGTAACGGTCCGCACCTCGTCCTCGGGCAGGATGTCGAGATCGTGGAACTCGACCGCGCCCATGTATCCCGGCGGCCGGTCTAGCGAGAGGATGAAACTTTTCGGGAAGAGGTCGGCGGAGTCATCGGGGTCGACGAAGACGTTGGCGAACGGCGTCGCGGTGTAGCCGACGTACTGTCCTCGCGGCAGTTTCTCGAGCAGTTCGGAGATCAGGCCGTTGATTGCCGTCCGCTTCGTCTGGCCGGCTTCCCAGTTTTTCGGGTTGGAGGTGTTCAACGAGGCCTGGTCGGACTCGTCGTCGATGATCAGCGCCGGGATGTCGCCGAGCTTCGCGGTGATCCGGTTCAGGTCCTTGACCAACCGCGTCAGGACGCTCTTGTTCTTCTTGACGACGACGATCCGGGTCGGCACCCGGTGCAGGTTCTCCGGGGCGTTGAGTGGCTTGTCGGGATGGAGGCGCTCGAAATCGAGGGAGGAGATCCCCTGCGCCAGGCTGGCGTAGTCGCCCGCTTTGGTGGTCAGCCGGTAGATATCGGCGAATCCAAGCTCCGAGGGCAGGCCGCCGTGGCTGACGAACTCCGCGCGATCGGGATCCCCGGCGTAGTCGACGCTGCGGACCGCGTCGGGATCGTCCCGGTCGATCCCACGCATCAGGTTCTCGTCGCCGACCAGCTCCTTGTCGATTCGTCTCTGCGTCTGCCGGCGGAGCAGGTCGGTCTGCCCAGTGAGGACGATTATCAGGCGGTAGCCGGCGTCGATCGCCTTGGCGATGACACCGGTGAAGTTGGCGGTCTTCCCACTCTGGACGTAGCCGACTACCAGCCCTTTGGCCTGGTAGGCCTCTCTGCGCTCGGGGTCGCTCAAGCGCTCGACGATCCGGGTCGTGTTGAGATCAAGCGCGGCGACCGAGGTCTCATTTTCCCACTCCCTGGCGAGGTATTCGGCGTAGTGCTTCCAGTAGAAGGGCTCGCGTTCGCCCATTACCCGGCCGTACCAGGGCTCGAAGACGTCGCTGACGACCACCGACCTGTCCTCGGCCCGCGGAACGGCCTTATCGAGGCACCCGATCAGCTCCTCGCCGAGCCCGAGCCGCTCGTAGACGAGGGCGCGGCGCTCGCCGGTTCCGGGCTTCGTCTGTCCGACCCATTCCGCCATCGGCTCCGCGTCCCAGCCCGCGAGGGTCAGGCGAAACCTGGTCAAGAGCCGCTCCGCCGGTTCGGCCGCGACCAGGTGGGCGGCCAGGACCGAGGGCGCGGCCAACTCCGGCACATCCATCTCGTCCGCCTCGAACTCGGCCCGCCGAGCGAGGTCCGAGGGACCGCGCGTCGCCATCCCGTCGAGAGCGGATGCGTAGATCCTGTACAGGGCCTCCGCGTTCTCAGCTGCCAATGCCCGCTCCCATCAGGTCGAGTGCGGCGACGAGCTCGGGGGGCGGGCCGGAGCTCGCCGCAAAGCTCGAGACGTCGATGTCGTAGTCGACCTCACGGATCTTCGAGGTGTCGACCGGCAGACCGGTGAGCAGCGACGGGGTGATCCGGGGGAAGTCGTTCTCGACCCGGAGCGGAAGCGGAACGGTCCGCAGCCGCCAACGATCTTTGTAGAGGTCGCGCTGGGTCTCGTTCCAGCGGACGCCGGCCAAGTTCGCAAGCACGCGCTCGTGCCCCTCCGGGCCCGCCTGGTCGAGAACGTCGTCGACCAGCTCCGACAAGGTCCGGCCCTGGTCGTCCCCACCTCGCGTTATCTGGACCGAGAGCAGCCAGAGCGCGCCTCCCGCGGTCGGCAGAAGCTGGCCGAGGCCGTGGATCCGATGCACGCGGTGCTCTCCCGCCGTCGTCTTCACCTCGACGTCAATCTCCCCGAAGCCGAAGTCATGCTCCTCCCGCAGGCCGCCCCGCCAGGCCTCCGGGCCGGCGGCTCCCGAGGCCAGAAGTGCCTCGGTCAGCAGGAGCTCTCCAAAGAGGCCGACCTCGGCTTCGACCCCGAGACGCGCTCGGGCAGAGAGGATCGATTCCCAGAGGTCCAGGGTCTCTTCGAAGGCCGCCAGCGGCCCGGCGCCGTCGAGCTGGATTCGGTCAGCGATCATCATCAGCATCGAGTAGCCGTCCGCGACCAGCTCCTCCCCCATGGTCGCGATCTCAAGGTAGCGTCGGCCGCCATCGAAGACAGCGGCGGCGGTCACGTTCGCCAGCCGGTTCGGAGGGATCACCGCGATCTCGTCCATCGGGGCGCGGAGGGTGAGGCGGCCGGCCGGCTTATCGATCAGCAGCCTCAGCTCGGGCTCTCCCCCGAGGCGGATCAGGACCGGCACTCCGGTCTCCCAATGTTCCTTCAAGGCCGGAAGCGAGAGACGCCTCTCGTCGCCGGTGACACTCATCCCAGCTCCTCTCGTGCCGCAGCGGTCAGGACCGCTTGCCAGATCTCGACGTTGTCCTTGTCCCGGGGACCCATGTTCTGTCCCGAGAAGAGCTCCTCCATCAGGAGGAACATCAGCGTCTTCACCACCGGCGAGTCATTTAGCGCCCCACGCCGTCCGCCCGCGATCGCCTTTCGGTAGCAGCTGTTCAGCCAAAGGACGTTGAGCTCGCGGTCGACTTCGAAGAACTCATCCCCCTCGAGCTCCTGCCACCTGATGTCAACCGGCTCGTCATCCCTGATCGGGAGCTCGCGCTCAAAAGCCCGACGCACGCGCGGCGAAAATCCGGCGCCCGGCGGCATCACAGGCGAACGCCTCCGGGTTCGTCGGTTCGACGCCTTGAGCACACCGTGTGCCTCCTCGGTGTATTCCCGGAAGCCCGGCCCATCAGAGGTTTCGGCGGACCAGACGGCCCGGCTGAACTCGGCGCCGACCTCGATCCCGTTCTTCTCCGGCTTCAGGCTGACCATCCGCTCGAGGTCGCCGTCGATGTCGACCGCGACCCGCGCGAGGCTGAGCTGTTTGTCGGCGGGCACGAGGCCGTTCCATCCCCCAAGCTGAACCAGCCTGTCGTTGTAGTAAACGTAGATGCCCTGTCGCCTGATCTGATCGCTGTCGAGGCGGAAGGCATCGAGGCTGGACCTGCCGGGCCAGATGTGACACGCAAGGTCGAGCGATGCTCGGGTGCCGGTCGCGGTCAGGGTTTTCGGCCATCCCGGGGCGCCGCTGTGCGGATAGCCGAACGGGTCCAGCGGCTTGACCTCGACCCCCGGCAGGACCTCTTCATTGTCCACGATGTCGATCCGCACCGACATCTGCTCCGCCTCCAGGATCCGGTGGAAGACGAGGCCGATGTGGGTCCTGACCTTCGCGATCACGTCCTGAAGGAATCGCTCGACCGCGTCCTCGTCGTCGACGGCCGGAAAGCCATTGACGTCGTCCCAGCGGATCACGGTGCCGGTGCGCAGGTCCTTGATCCCCCAGTCGAGTCCCAGCGTGTCACCGGCGAAGTCCGGGGCGACGATCTGACACTCGTAGTCACTCTTCGCCTTGTCGCTGATCCAGACCCTGCCGGTCGGCTCACCGTTCTTGCTGACCGAGATCACGGTAACGCTGCGCGCTTGGCTGAAGGAGGCCGCCTTCAACCCGAGGCCGAAGCGACCTATTTCGCCCTGCCCATAGGTCCGGTCGCCGCCGACGGTCATCGCGACGTTGATCTGCTCATCGTCCATACCGATGCCGTCGTCGACGACGAAGAGCCGACGGAGCCGGCCCGACTCCTTAACGAAGCGGATCAAGACCTCGGTCGCTTCAGCGTCAATCGAGTTGTCGACCAGCTCGGCGATGGCCGCCTCGAGGGTATGGTTCCGACCCAGCGCCTCAAGCGAGCGGGGCTCGGGGGTCAGCCGGACCGAGCCGGAGACCGGGATCGAATCGTTTGGTTCCAAGGTGCTTTCCATCGCTAGTCTCGTCATGGTATTGCGACGGTCGCCTGCCGCGTTTCGCCAACGCCCGCCTAACGAAGTCCTCCCGTCGTCGGGACCGGTCCTGCCGGAGGTGGGGATGGCAGACGGTGGTGAGTCCGCTCTCATCGAGCTGTCTTCCCTCGCAGGCAGACACACCCGCGGGGATCTCCTCGTAGACCTCGAGGTTGAAGGGCGCGCAACCGCGCAGAGTGGACCGCGGCAGTCCGATACGACGACCCTAAGGGAGGACTGGCCGCCGCTCTGCAGGCTCTTGGCGTGCTCGGGCGCCATACGTCTTGAGGACGAGGGGCGTTGGCTTTGAGGAGCCGCTTTGCGCCGGCGTGTAGCTGTGATGAGACCGGAACGGAAGCCCACCACGCTCACCTTAAGCCGAACTTCACCTCATCAGGCGGAGACTTTGCCCGCCTACCGCAAGACACTACGAGGCGTCCCCCGGTCCGGCTGACGACGACCGAGTGAACAAGTCAATCTCTTTACTTTCTAGCTACCACGAGTGCCTCACGCGCACTTCCCCCCTTGACGTTCTTTGGGCGGAGATCCCGCGCAGATACGACTTCAACGTCGGAAAAGCCGATCTCGATTGCGAAGTGAGCCAGCAGAACATCGGTTAACACGGGTAGCCGCCACAACTCTTGCCAACCAGATTCTGCCTCTCCCTTTTCTCGCCTGGAGAAGGTTGAGTTGGCGACAACGCAGACCAAAAGACCCCCCGCACGAAGCAAACGGAATTGTTCCTGAAACACCTTGAACATGTCTTCAAAGTACTGGCGGACAACAACCCCATCAGCCTTCCGCCGAGCTTCCGTCGTCAGCCAATCTTCCAATCCCTCGGCTAGGTCGGTGGCACGGCTTCCACCCTTTGGAAAATGGGCCGTTTGCGAGAACCGCACGGACGGATGACTTCTCAAGGTCCCTCTGCGAGTTGATCGGAAAGACTCCGCCGAAACGACATGCTCCATCAGCCATAGCTCCAGCTTGTAAATCTCGCTGTAGTCGATGCAATTTAGGTATGGCGGCGAGAAGAGCGATAGATCTGCCCAACCTTCCGGGAATGCAAGTTCTCCGGAGCCCAGCTCCAGCGCTCCGAGGTCTCGTGCATCTCCCGCGACGTGAAGCGCAGAGGTTTGGGCCGCCTTCCCTCGCTGGTCAGCGACCTCTTCAAGGTCAGCGATCATGGCCGACCACTGACTCGCCAAAGCATCTTTAACGGGACCCCTTGGCGATCCCTGCCCAAGCGAGCCCGCCAAAGAATTGGCACGGCGAGTTCGGCTTCTCTTGATGCGCAAAGCCCGACCATCCTTCATCGTCCCCGAAAGATCCTCGATCACTGCCGCAAGTCCGAGGAGGAAGAAGTCGATCTCAAGCTGTGACGCGCCGGGCAGCGCTCGGAGGTGGTCGCGGGCAGCTATGAGAGCTCTGAGGCGCGGGCGGGAGAACACCTCCGGCCGCGAGAGAGTCGAAAGCTCTGGAATCACGACCGTCTGCTGATGGTCATAGGCAAGAGCAGGCTCCAGGAGCGCTCTTAGTCTCAGCGTGTCTAACTGAGGCCAATTGAGCTTCGTTGCGCCGACAAAGTGTGCAAACGGCGAATACTCGACACTTCTAACCTCGCTCACTAAGTCATGTTCCATCCCAGCTAGTGCCGTGGTCCCGACGCCGCCGAAGACGTCGGCCACTCGCAAGTTATCCGAGAGCGAAAACTCGGCGATCACGGCACTCAGCAAAGTTGGCGAAAAGCCCTCCTTGTAGGTAAACCAACGATGGATCGGAGTGGACCGTAGATCCTCCGACCCGACCAGAGAGCCGAATACGTGCCGTCTGTCCCGGATGCGCAACTCGGACTCAAGCTCCGAACTCGCCTTCCGCAACCTATGCCAGCGAAGCAAATCGACTTTGCCATCCGGTCTGCTCCACCCGTCGTCAGTCCTTGCCAGCATTGGCTCGACAGCGACTCCATGATGACGGCCCTCATCGTCCCACGCAGACTCGGAAAATGGTCCCCCTCTCTCTTGCTCGACCTCGCTCATAGGTTCAGAGCCGGAGGCGCATGCCTAGCGCGCCCCGCGAGGTCATCCCGATATCGCATCGAGGGCTCTCGGAGCCTGAGAGATCGACGACGAAGATAGCCTCCCACAGCGAGGCAGCACCCTCCGGATCGCCGGGATCTTTCACGCAGGGGAGGCGTCGCGTGGCTCGGACTAACAGCATGGCTAGCCAGCGAGAAGCTTCGGCTCAAGCCAGAATCGGCGGGGCTCACGGAAATCCGAACGCTCGGCCTCATAGTCGGGGTTGTATTCGATCTCCGCGTCGCGGAACGCAACGGCGTCGTCGTCCGAGATCTCAGCGGGCACCGCTTTGACGTTGGCTCGGCGGGCGTCGTAGACGACCAAGTAGCCCTCAGTCTCAAGATCTGGCGTTCGCTGCTTGTTCTCCTCCAGATAATCGGCGAGCTGCTTTGCGCCCGCTCTCGGACGAGCCGGAGCGCCATACGAGGTCGCAAGCTCGGTGCCATCAGTGCTAACGCTCTGTCCAAGCCACTTGATCTCGATCAGCGAGAGCTGGGCGGAAAGACTCCATTTGACCTTGATATCGATGGGCTGGGTCTCGCTGACGTTCTGCTCCTCTCTGACTTCTGCGTGATCGCGAAGGGTAGTTTCGAGGTGCTGAGCCAAGGACCCGCGCATGATCTTCTCCGGTTTGTTGACCAGAAAAACATGGCGACTGTCATGCCATGCTTGGCGCAGGAGGTGACAGGTCGACCAGCGAGCCTGCTCCCGTTCGTAATAGTCGAGCGCTTTGGCGAGTGCAAAAAAGGTCGGAGGGGCGATCGCACTTGGATGACCATTGGGGTTTCGGACCGTTTGGAAGGTGCCTTCGATCAGAAAGAACTCGCCACTCTCGCGCCAGAGATAGACGACTGCACTTTCGTCGAAACCCTTGAGAGTCGCTTTTTCCGGCACCCCGGGCCAGGCCCACAAGGTGCCGTTGGGCATCACCTGGACAACACCACCTCCGCCGACAACCTCAGCAAGAGCCTCGGCGTTGGTCTCAATCCCCTCATCTTCCCAATCGAGCGGATCTCCATCGACAGTCGCCAGGACGGTGAGGCCGCCGCCGAACTCCTCAGCTGACCGATGCCGATAAATACGCCGAACGGCGATTAAGAGCTCCTTGAGCCGATCGGCCCCGGCGCTACCGTGTTGGCGGACGATGCGGGGCGTGAAGATTTCCTCGATAATTTGCCGCATCTCGTCAGGATCGAACTTCGGCTCGCTCACACCACCTCCGCCTCCTCGGGCAGACGACGGGCCAGATAGGTGAGCCAGACCACAGCAGGAACCATCAAGTCGTCTGCTGCGTCATCACCCGCGAGCGCCTCATTGAGCGCGTCAAATTGGCTCTCCAACAGTGCGAGACCAGCCTCATCGAGAAGTTCCTGGGTCCTTACGAAGCGCAGCGCCCGCCGAAGGCCCGGCTCTCGACCGAGCGCTCCGGCAAGCGACGGGAGCGGCATTGCAAGGGCGGCGCCGGCGGCGGCGTCGAGGTAGGGAAGCCGACGAGCGTTGAGCTGCATCTCGCTGATTTGGCCAAGGTCAGCGCGACCGAGATCGGTGATCGTCCAAACCTCCTCGCCACGCTCAATCAAGCCGCTGTTGCGGGCGCGGTTCTGAGCCTTCGAGAGGTAGTAGGAAAAAGGCGCACCGGTCCGGGTAGCCGTGAATTTGTAGCCCCACCACTCCGGCCGGCGGCCGTCAAAAACAGCAAGCAGGCAAGCGAGATAGGCGAGAGTCTGAAGCTCGCCGTCGGTCATTCCCGCTGAGGCCTCCGTCTGCATCGCCGCGATCTGGAGAAGGTCAAATTCGGCGAGCGCCTGCTCGCTCACTGGGCGGCCCCGAGTTTCTGCTCGATCGCCGCGTACGCCCTCTCGAAGAGCTCCTCGTGTCCTTGCTGAACCTCGGTCAGATAGGTCCAGCTGGTCATCCTCACCAGCTTCATCCGTTTGTCGCCGCAGCGCTCGGCTAGGCGAAGCAGTAGCTCGGAGGTGTTGATGTTTGCGGTCATGAGCAGCTGACCGCCACCTTCGACGAAGCTCGCGAACATCTCCCCTGCCTGATTCTCGTAGGCGATGTCGAGCGAGCCCTCGGGGGTGTCCACGTAGAGGAACGCACCTCCCGATGCCGCCCCTAGCCTCTCTGCCAGTGCCATACGAAGCGCGATGTCAAGAAAGAACCGTTGGCTCTCAGAGAGCTCGTCGGGAGATCGGCGATCGGATTGCGCGAGAACCAGACGCAGGCGCAGTTTCGAAGAATGGATCTCCAGATCTATTTCCAGCTCAATCCCAAGAAAGAGATGGGCCAGCTCTTGAAAGCGAGGGACAAATTCATCCTCAACCGCCGCATAGGCCTCCATCAACTCCGCGTGGAGCACCGAGACGGCGGCTTTTGCCTCTTCGCGACGCTCGCGCTCGCGGGCTTTGCGCTCCATCAGTTGGGCAATCTGGTTGCGAAGGCCGGCGGTCGCGCTATCCACTCCGAAGTCTTCGACCGAGCGACGAGCCAGAGCTAGTGAATTTGCCTTCTTGAAGCCGTCGAGCTGGGCCGTTGACTCGCGAAGAGCGCGGTCGGCGTCATCCGCTTCGGTACGCAGTCGCGACACTGCGCCCTGCTGGACCTCAAGATCGCCCTCAAGGGCCACAATCCTCTCCGAGCTCTCGGCTATCTCGGCAATCAGTGCCGCATCCTCATCGGCGCTCTCGGCGGGGAGGTCAGACCCGCACAGAGGACAGAAGCCCTCTTTGAGGCGACCGGCGACCTCGGAAGCTACCTCGGGGCCGTTCGCACCGCAGATTCCACAGGACCCGCGGTCCACTGCGTCCACGACTATTGGGTGTGAATGCGTATGACGTCGCGTTTTGAGTCGGTCGGCGAAGAGTCGGTCATAACGCGCCTGCTCAGCACGCATCTTGGCGCCGGAGTCGGCCAGTCGGACTTGAGCGTCGCGCCAGTCCGTTTCGAGCCTCTCGAAATGGTCTGCACAGTCTTCGAGACGTTCCTCCAGTCGTTTGTGCTCATGCTGCAGGTCTTGGTCTCCAGCATCTTTCCCGCTGATTGCCCGTTCGAGCGCCTCTAGTTCGCGACGCACGCCAGTGGCCTGCCACTGGAGGTTTCGGACCAGCGAGTCAGCCGAGTCGATCCTTTTCTGCTGGCGCTCCAGCTGGCTCGTCTGATCGGCGGAGATTCCAAAAGCCAGATAGAGGGCGGTTTCCGCAACCCGCTCGTCCCAGAACAGCAGACGGCGCTCCTCGTCGAACGTAAGTACCAGCAGCTGCAGAAAGACCAGCTGGGAGAAATCGTCAAGACCGGTGTCAGCCAGGACGGCTTTTTCGTAGGCGCGGTGGCGCTGCGCATCATCAAAGGCAGAGTCGTCGTAGGTCGTTACTTGGCCGTCCGGCTCCGTGATTTCGAGCTCTCGCAAGCCCTGAGTCGCAAACATGCCGCGCACGATGCGATAGGCGCGCTCCCCAATTGTCATCTCTAACGCGACTTGGGCGGCGCCGTGGTCCTCCGAACTGATCCGTCCGGAGAAGTAGGTGGAGGAATAAGAAAGGAGGTCTTCGTAGTAGCTGCCGTACCGAACAAAGTTTTTCTCTGCCTCGGCCACGACACCGCAGATACCGAAGTTGATCGCCGAGAGAAAGGTTGACTTCCCGAGCCCGTTAGCTCCTGCGAGACAGAAGACGGGCTTGTCGAAGTCGGCCTCTACCCGTTTGGTTCGGGCGTAGAGAGAGAACTGTTCGAGCACAACGCGGGTTGGCTTGGGC
Organism: Solirubrobacterales bacterium; assembly: GCA_965200635.1. GTDB lineage: Bacteria > Actinomycetota > Thermoleophilia > Solirubrobacterales > 70-9 > VAYN01. Next base: position 1,022,260 of record OZ241364.1, read on the forward strand.
ATCCGTAGTCCGGTCGTTCCGCTCACCGCCGGAACCTACCAGTGGCGTTCCTAGAATTACGCACGACGGGAGCGAGGGCCTAACCTCCAGTCAGTTCTGTGCTGATGTCGCCGTCAAACACGGCCTTCGTGGGAGACCGCTGTCTTCAGACAGTGCCGGGAGACGAGGCAGAAGCGGGACTTTGCTTGGAGGCGAGGTATGCACTAGCCGATCTCCTGCCGTACGACCTTGTAGCCGCCGCCCATCGCATGGACGTAGCGAGCGAGCATCGTCTCGACCCGATGCCCCGCTATTTCGGCAAGATCGGCATCGTTGACGCCGGCGGCGCGTAGGTGGGTGACGTACGAGTGGCGGCACTCATGAGGGCGAATATCGAGACCGGAGGCTTGCTGGGCCGGACCCCAGACATCCCGATAGAAGTTTCGCTCGCGCCACATCCGACTTCACGGAGTCGTGAAAATGAACTCGCAGGTTGGGCCATTGAGGTTGATTTCTGCTTCGAGCATCCAGGCGAGGGTCGCGGGAACCGGGACGACGCGGCCGGCGCCCTCCTCGCCGTGGTCCGTCTTGGTGCCCTCCAGGATCGTCCCCTCGTGGGCCGATCGGTGAGCTGGCGAAGCTCTCCGAGAAGGTCGGATAGAAGCGACCGTAGGTCTCAGAAAAAGCGACGAGGATGAGACGGAGACTCTCCGGAACGGACCGGAACCGAGTGGACTCCACCGGAACGCATCGGCGACCCGCAACCGAAGACTTGGCTCTGCACCGGACAATCCCGGCACCGCCCGGAACGACGAGGAATGCGCCCGACCAGATTCGAACTGGCGACCTTCGGCTTGAAAGACCGACGCTCTTTGGGCCCCCGGAGGGACCCGTTGACCGCTGAGCTACGGGCGCTTGGCATCGGAACGATAGCTGCGCAGCGGGTTCTGAGCGTTGCGGGGTCGCGGCTTTAGTTGACGGGCCTTCGTTTCGGGGTTCGGCAGGCCGGCAACCCCGCGGCGTAGGCTCCGCACATGGACTTGGGACTGGACGGACGCGTCGCGCTGGTGATGGGCGCGAGCAAGGGGATCGGGCGCGGCATCGCGGAGTCGCTGGCGCGCGAGGGGGCGAAGGTGGCGATCGCGAGCCGGAGCCGCGAGCGGCTCGACGCGGTGGTAGAAGAGCTCGGCCGAGACGTGACCGCGTTCGTCGCCGACGCCGGCGATCTCGACCGCCTGGCGGAGCTGCCCGCTGAGGTCGAGGCGGCGCTCGGGCCGATCGACATCCTCGTCGCCAACTCCGGCGGGCCGCCGCCGGGACGGGCGCTCGACAACTCGGTCGAGGAGTGGGAAGAGGCTTACCGTTCGCTGGTGCTCGGCGTGCGGGTGCTGGTCGAAGGGGTGCTGCCGGGGATGCGGGAGCGGGGCTGGGGACGGATCGTCAACGTCGGCTCCAACTCGACCGTCGAGCCGATCCCGACCCTCGCGATCTCCAACTCGGTCCGCCTGGCGGCGGTCGGGTTCCTGAAGACGCTCTCGCGCGAGGTCGCGGCCGACGGGGTCACCGTCAACACCGTCGTCACCGGCACATTCGCCACCGACCGGCTGGCCGAGACCGAGGGGTCGATGGAGAACGCCGAGCGCAGCGCGCGCGAGACGGTCCCGGCAAAACGCCTCGGCCTCCCGGAGGAGTTCGGCGACCTCGTCGCCTTCCTCGCGAGCGACCGCGCCGCCTACATCACCGGGACGACGATCCCGATCGACGGCGGATTGCTGCGCTCAGTCTGAGGACTTCAGCTCGCGCATCGCCGGGTAGATGATCACGTCGCGCAGGGTCTTGGCCCCGGTCATGATCATCAGCAGGCGGTCGATGCCAAGGCCCACGCCGGACGCCGGCGGCATGCCGTATTCGAGCGCGCGCACGAACTCTTCGTCGGTCGGGTGCGGATCTTCCTCCGCCCCGGACTCCTGACGTTCGCGCTGGCCGACGAAGCGCTCGCGCTGTTCGACCGGGTCGTTGATGTCGGTCCCGCCGCCGAGGATCTCGAGGCCGGCGACGATGCCGTCGAACGCCTCGCACACCTTCGGGTCGTCGGGGTGGTGCTTCACCAGCGGCCAGATGTCGATCGGCAGCACGGTGATGAAGGTCGGCTGGATCAGCTTCGGCTCGACGATCTTGCCCTGCAGCGTGTCGACCAGGCCCGCCCAGTCGTCGTCGGGATCGGCGTCGTCGCCGGCCAGCTCGGCCAGCTCGTCGCGGCTCGCCTTGTAGATGTCGACGCCGGTCTCCTCGAGGATCTCGTCGCGCAGGACGACCCGCGGCCACGGCGTCTTGAAGTCGATCTCGACCCCGTCGCGCTCGACCACCGTCGTCCCCATCACCTTCTCGACCACGGAGGAGACGAGGTTCTCCTGGAACTCCATCACGCCGATCCAGTCGGCGCCGCCGACGAACATCTCGAGCATCGTGAACTCGGGATTGTGGTTCGGGGACATGCCCTCGTTGCGGAAGAACTTGCCGAACTCGTAGACGTCCTCGAACCCGCCGACGATCGCCCGCTTCAGGTAGAGCTCGGTCGCCGTGCGCAGGAAGAGGTCGCGGTCGAGCGCGTTGTGGTGGGTGACGAACGGACGCGCCGCGGCGCCGCCGGTGAGCCGCTGGAGGATCGGCGTTTCCAGCTCGACCCAGCCGCGCTCGTGCATGTACTCGCGGATCGCGAAGGTCAGCTCGGAGCGCTTCTTGAAGACCTCCCGCGAGGGCTCGTTGGCGATCAGGTCGAGCTCCCGCTGGCGGTAGCGCACCTCCGGGTCTTTGATCCCGTGGAAGAGGTCGGGCGGGTCTTTCAGCGCCGGCGCCAGCAGCGTGCAGGTGTCGACGCTGACCGCGAGCTCCCCGCGTTTGGTCCGGTAGAGGACGCCCTCGATCCCGACGATGTCGGCGAGGTCCAGTTCTTCGATCCGCTCGAAGGCCTCCTCGCCGAGCTTGTCGCGCCGGGCGAAGGCCTGGATCGAGCCGGTCACGTCGCGGACGTCGAAGAAGACGACCTTGCCGTGCCCCCGTCGGCCGGTGACCCGGCCCATGATCCGGTAGCGGAACTCGGGATGCTCGCCCTCCTCCAGCGCCGCCGGATCGTGCGCGGCGAGGATGTCGGCGGCATGATCGCGCGGCAGGAAGTTGTGCGGGTAGGGATTGATCCCTTCCGCTTTCAGCCGCTCCACCTTGGCGCGGCGATTCGCCTCGCTCGCGCCCGACGTATCCGCCGAGCGGTCCCCCTTGGCCGGCGCCTCAGGCGCCGCGTCCTGCCCCGATGGCTCCTCGGTCACGGCGCTTTGCCGACGCTGACGCGCTCGTTGCCCTCGTAGTCGCGCAGGGTTTCCGCCTCGTTCAGCAGTTCCTGCATCGCCGGGCCGTGGTGCGTGTCGTGCTCCATCGCCATCAGCGTGCCCGAAGGCGTTTCTTCGATCAGCCCGCGGATGACCCCGAGCCCGTCGGACCCGCAGTCGGCGGTGATCGCGATCAGCGGCTCGGCATGGATCTCCGGCGAGCGCTGGTCGATCGTCTCGTCGCTGATGTACGGCAGGTTGGCGATCACCATGTCGACCTCGCCGACGTCGTCGGGGATGCCCTTGGCGACCCGCACGTCGAAGTCGAGGCCGAGGCGCTCGGCGTTCTCACGGGCGGCTTCGACGGCCTCCGGCGAGAGGTCGGAGGCGGTGATCTTCAGGTCGGGACGCTCCGACATCAGCGCCAGCGCGATCGCGCCGGAGCCGGTGCCGACCTCGTGGACGCGGGCGCCCTGCGGCAGCCTCGTCCCCACCTCGACCAGCAGCTCGGTCTCCTTGCGCGGCCACAGCACGCGCGAATCGACGGCGATCTCGAGATCGCGGAAAGGCGCCTTACCGAGCACGTAGGCGAGCGGTTCGCGTTCGACCCGCTTCTTCACCATCGCCTCGATCTTCGCGGCGACCTCCTCGGAGACGTCGTCGGCGCTGTCGACGGAGAGCTCCGAGGGTTTGACGCCCAGGGCGTCGGCGACGATGGCTTCGGCGTCCTCGCGCGGGGAATCGATCCCCGCCGCGGCCAGACGCTCCGCCGCATCGTCCACCAACGCGCTGATGGTGCGCGCCGAAGGTCCCTCGTGCTTCTCAGTGTCTACAGGCGACATCCCCGCCTATCCTCTCTTTGGTTGACCGCTCCAGGCTGATCGCTCTAGAACTCTTGCGCAAGTCATGGTACCGATTTTCCGCTCAGGCAGCGGGCTGAAAGGCGTCACGCGACTCGCCTGCCGACGGTCGGCCGATGCCGCCATGGCGACGCACCACGATAGCGATCCAGATCGCCCCGACCGCCATCATCGCCAGCGACTCCAGCTGCGCGGTGGTCAGCCCGGCCGAATCGGTGGTGTTGCGGCGCAGGAACTCGACCAGGAAGCGCTCCGTCCCCGCGTACATCAGGTAGAGCGCGAAGAGACAGCCGGCGCGCACGCGGTCGCGTAGCTGCCAGAGGATCCAGGCGCCGAGGCCCATCGCCAGCGTCTCGTAGACCGGCGTCGGCTGCACCGGCACCTTGGTCGGTTCGGTCCCGTTCGGATACGCCATCGCCCACGGCCCGCCCCATGGCTTGCCGTAGTCGCCGTCGCCGGACAGCTGACAGCCGCAACGCCCGAGCGCATAACCGAGCGCCAGCGCCGGCGCCGCCACATCCAGCAGCGTCAGGTTGAGGAAGTCCCGCCACCAGGCCCAGGCGATCACGAAGAGCGCCCCGCCGATCGCACCGCCGTACCAGACGAGCCCGGAGCCGCTGAAGATGTGGCCGAGCAGATCGCCCTTCACCTCGTCGTAGTTCTGGACGAGGAAGTAGACCCGCGAGCCGACCAGCCCACCGAGCAGCGCCGCGAACCCCATCTCGTAGCCCCAGTCCACCGGCCGGCCAAGCTCCCCGAAGCGCTTCCAAACCAGCGCTCCCGCGGCGAGGAACGCCAGCGCGAAGCAGAGCCCGAAGGTCTGGATCGTGAGCGGGCCGAGATGGAGCTCCGGGTACATCGCCGTACCTTCTCAGGCGCGACGGGGCAGCGTCGGCTCGGGGCGCTGGGCGAGGGAGTGCCGGAGCCGGGGAGGGTGTGCGACGCGGGACGCACGAGAGTCCCATGGGAATTTCACGAGGACGTCACGAGACTCGCAAGTCGTGACCGAGAGCGTGGGAAGTCCACGCTTCCGTGCGTGTTGGACAACAGTCAATTCGTCGCTGCGTGCATTGACCCCCCTATAGGGGCCCTAATACACGCAGCGCGTTTTCGGGCCCTGATTCCAGGCCCGAAGACAGACCGAAGATGCGCGGAAGGGTGACGTTCCCGGCATCTCCCTCTAGGAACTCAGGCAGGTGTGGCTTCTCTCGCGCGGACCCCTCACGTCCTGGGCGTCTCATGGCGGTCACAGCCAGCCAGGACCGCCATGAGACGCCCAGGACTCCCTTAGGACTGCCGGAGCGGCCGGGACAACGCCGTCCCCCACCCCCTCAGTCCGCGAGCAAAAACTCCAGCAACGCCTTCTGCGCGTGCAGGCGGTTCTCGGCCTGGTCGAAGACCGCCGACTGGGGGCCGTAGAGAACCTCACCGGTGATCTCGTCGCCGGGATGCGCGGGGAGGCAGTGGAGGACGATCGCCGAGTCCTTGGCCGCGTCGAGGAGATCGGAGTCGAGCCGGAACGGCGCCAGGTCCTTGCGGCGGCGCTCCTCGTCTTCGTCGCCCATGCTGACCCAGACGTCGGTGTAGAGGGCGTCGGCGTCGGCCGCGGCGGCGCGGGGATCGCCGGTCAGCTTCACCCCGTGGGCCTCCTCCAGCTGGTAGTCGGGCGGCGCGGCGACGACGACTTCGATGTCGGCGCGCTCCCCCAGCACGGCGAGCGAGCGCGCCACGTTGTTGCCGTCGCCGACGTAGGCGAGGCGCAGGCCGGCGAGGTCCCCGAAGCGCTCGCCCAGCGTCAGCAGGTCGGCGATCGCCTGGCAGGGATGGTGCAGCGGGGTGAGCGCGTTGATCACCGGGACGTCGGCGGCGGCGGCCAGCTCGACCACGCGCTGATGGGACCCCGAGCGGATCACGACCGCGTCGACCATCCGCGAGAGGACCTGGGCGGTGTCGGCGATCGACTCCCCGCGCGAGAGCTGCATTTCGTCCCCGCGCAGGACGACCGGGTGCGCGCCGAGCTCGAAGACGCCGACGTCGAAGGAGACGCGGGTGCGGGTCGAGGGGCGCTCGAAGACGAGCGCGACGCTGCGCCCGGCGAGCGAGTCGGCACCGAGGCGGCCGCCCTTGCGCGCGGGGTCGCGCCCCGCTTTGAGATCGGCGGCGCGGTCGAGCAGGCGCTCGAGCTCGAAGGCGCCCAGCTCTTCGCCGGTGAGGAAGTCTCGCTTTGCCAAGGCGCCGATACTACGGAGCACATGGAGATCACCGTCCTCTGCTGGAACCTCTTCCACGGCCGCGACTTCCCGCCGGACGCCGAGCTGCGCACCTGGCGCTCGCGCCTGCTGCGGCTCGACGAGTCCAACGACACCCACGTCCAGGTCAACCGCGACCTGACGCCGGAGTTCGGCACGCTCCTCGGCTCGGCGGCCTGGGACCTGGCGATGCTGCAGGAGTGCCCGCCGCGCTTCGCCGCCCCGCTGGCGCGGGCGAGCGGCGCCGAATACCACCGGGTCTTCACCTCCCGCAACGAGCTCGGCTTCTGGCGCGCCTTCCTCGCCCGGCAGAACCCGGACCTGATCGCGAGCGGCGAGGGCGGCTCGAACACGACGCTGGTGCGGGTGCCGGGGAAGCTCGGCGGGATCGCCGAGCGGCGCGAGCTGGAGATCCACGCCGGCGAGCCCGAGCGCCGGGCGATGGCGTTCACCCGCACCGCCTCCGGCCTCTGCATCGCCAACCTGCACGCGACGAACGACCAGCCACCGCTAGCGGTGGCCGACGTCCTGCTGGCAGCCGAAGCGGCGAGCGGCTGGGCCGGGGACGCGCCGCTGGTCTTCGGCGGCGACCTGAACCTGCGGCCGGCCGAGGACCCGGAGGTCTTCGAACGGCTCGCGGCGAACTTCGGCCTGGCCTCGCCGGTGACCGGCGCGATGAAGATCGACCACGTGTTGGTCCGCGGGCTCGAGGTCGTCGCGGCGCCGACGCAATGGCCGCCCGAGCGCCGCGAGCTCACCCTCGACGGCAAGGCCCTGCGGCTCTCCGATCACGCTCCGCTCGAGGCCCGCTTCGCGACAAAGGACCCGCCCGCGCTCTCGAATTGAGATATTCGGGGCGTGGGTAGGCAGTCCCAGACTCGAAATCGGTGACAAAGGGGGACGTTATGGCTGACGACAAAGACAGCGGCAAAGCAAAAGCGAAAACGAAAAAACCGGCGAAAGCCAAAAAAGCCGCGCCGAAAAAAGCGGCGGCCAAAAAACCGGCCAAAGCGAAAGCCAAAGCGAAACCGAACCCGGGTAAAAAACAAACTGCGAAAAAACCGAAAGCGAAAAAGGCTTCGGGGAAAGCCGCGCCGAAAAAATCCACCTCGAAACCGAAAGCGAAAGTTGCCGGGATCGACAAAAGCTTCGCGCAGCTTCGTGACTCGCTCGAGCACAGCGTCACGCTGAGCCGGGACCGCATCCAGGAGGTCGTCGACGACGCGGTCAAACGCGGTCGCATGACCCACGGGGACGCCGAGAAGATGATCGGCGAGCTGCTCAAACGTGGCCGCAAACAGACCGACACGCTGGTCGCCGAGTTGGAGAAACTCGTCCGCCAGGCGCGCAGGAAACTCCCCAACTAGTGGAGTCGGGGACGCAGACGAACGCAGCGCGCCCGAGGGCGCCGCGCAAAGGCGAGCGACTCGAGGTCGAGATCGACTCGCTGGCCTTCGGCGGCCGCGGGGTCGCCCGCGCGGACGGCTTCGTCGTCTTCGTCGCCGGCGGGCTGCCGGGCGACCGCGTCCTCGCCGAGGTGACGAAAGGCAAGAAGCGCTTCGCCGAGGCGCGCACCGTGGAGCTGCTCCGCGCCGGCGCCGACCGCCTGCCGGACCGCTGCCTCCACGGCGGCGAGCCCTGCCCCGGAGCACCCTGGCAGGGCCTCGCCTACGAGCGCCAGCTGACCGAGAAGCAGGCCCAGGTCGAGGACTCGCTGCGCCGCATCGGCGGGCTCGACGACTTCGAGATGGAGCCGATCGTCGGCGCGCTCGAAGAGTGGCGGTATCGCAACAAGCTCGAGTACTCCTTCGGCGAGGGCGCGGTAGGCAGCACCGACGAGGGCGTCGCGCTCGGCTTCCACGCGCGGGGCCGCTGGGACCTGATCGTCAACGTCGATGACTGCAAGCTCGCCTCGGAACCCGGCAACGCCGCTCGCAACGGGGTCCGCGAATGGGCGCGGATGGAGGACGTCCCCGCCTACGACGCGGGCGCCCGCAAGGGCATCCTGCGCAACCTCGTCGTCCGCGAGGGGCGGCGCACCGGCCAGATCCAGACCCGCCTCGTCACCACCGCCGCGCGCCTGCCGCGCCCGCCGGTCGACCTCCACACGACGATCGAGGGCGACTCGGGCGGCACCGATGGCCCGACCGGGGCGATCGGCGAAGAGCGCCTGCACGAGACCCTCTGCGGCCTCGACTTCGAGATGTCCCACGGCGCCTTCTTCCAGACCAACACGGAGATGGCCGAGCGCCTCTACGCGGTGGCCCAGGAGTTCGCCGGCCTGAGTGGCACCGAGCGAGTCTTCGACCTCTTCTGCGGCATCGGCACGATCGGCCTCTCGATGGCCGGCGCGGCCGGCGAGGTCTGGGGCCTCGAGATCGTCCCCGAGGCGATCGAAGACGCGGAGCGAAACGCCGAGCGCAACGGCATCGGCAACGCCAAATTCATCGCGGGGAACGCCCGTACCGGCGTCCGCCCCCTGGTCGAGAAAGCCGGCAAGCCCGACGTCGTCATCGTCGACCCACCCCGCGCCGGCCTCTCCCAGAAAATCGTCCGCCGCCTGATCGAGTGCGAGGCGAAGAAGATCGTCTACGTCTCCTGCAACCCGACCACCCTCGCCCCGAACGCGTCCCAGCTGGAGGAGGCGGGCTACAAGCTCCGCCGCGTCCGCCCCGTCGACATGTTCCCCCAGACCCCCCACATCGAGTGCGTGGCTCTCTTCGAGAAGGTCCGCCCGACCCCGGCGGCCCCGAGCGACGACGCCGCCGCCGAGTCCGCGCCCATGGGCGTAGCCGCGGCCGAGGGCACCGCCGCCGCCGAGTCCGGCGCCTGATCCACCGCCCAGCGTTACTTGGTCCCGGGGAGCTCTTCCAGGCCGTAGAAGGTGTAGTAACCCGCCACGTAGAGGCGGTGGCCGTCGCTGACGACCGGGGAGTAGCCGGCGGAGTGGAGGGTGAAGTCGCGCTTGTGGGTGTGGACGTCGTAGCCGACCGACTGGCGGGTCTTGAAGCTGGAGCTGAAGACGGTGTTGCCGATCACCGAGGCGGTGCCGGGGATCGGGCCGCCGACGTCGGCGTGCCAGCGTTCGTCGCCGTTGCTCGCGCGGAGGGCGTAGAGGCGCCCGTTTTCGGAGCCGATGTAGACCGTGGCGGGGGTGCCGGGGACCTTGGCGACGGCGGGTGAGCCGTAGACGAACCCGCCGGTCGTGAAGTGCCAGGCGATCTTGCCGGTCTTCCGGTCGAAGGCGAAGACGACGCCGTCGGCGCGGGCCGCGTAGACGTGGCCGAAGGCGATCGCCGGTGAGGAGTAGAAGCCACCCTTGCCACCGACCTCCTTGGTGGTGTTGGTCCGCCAGGCGACCTTGCCGGTCTTCGCGTGCAGCGCCAGCATCCCGCTCTGGTAGTTGCCGACGTAGATCAGGCCGTCGTGGAAGGAGGGGCTCGCCTTGATCGCCGCGTTCGCCTTGTACTCCCAGATCTTGTGGCCGTTGGAGGTGTCGATCGCCAGCACCTGCTTGGAGTCGGTGCCGATGTAGAGGGTCTTGCCGACGATCAGCGGCGAGGACTCGAGGTGCGCGTCCAGGTCCTCCTTCCACGAGACCTTGCCGGTCCTGGCGTTCAGCGCGACCAGCGCGCCGCCGATCTCAGCGACGAAGACGCGGCCGCCGTAGAAGGCAGGCCCGGTGACGTCGATCGGCGCCCCGTGCAGCCGTTTACGAATGATGCGCGTCCAGAGGATCTTTTTGTCCTTGAGCCGGACCGCGTACACGTTTCCGTACTTGTTCACGAGGTAGGCGACGCCGCCGGAGACCGCCGGCGGGAACTCGATCAGCGCGTGGGTGTTGATGTGCCAGAGGACCTTGAAGGGCGGATCGAGATCGTCGATCGGCCCGCCGAGGTAGTGCGTGCGCTGCGGCACCCGGCCGAAGAACGGCCACGACGCGGTCGGCGTCTCGTCCTGGAGCTCGGAGGGCTTCGACTCCGCCCGTTCCTCTTTGTCGGTCAGTTCCGGTTCCTTGCCGACCCGGGTCCCCGACTTCGTGACGCTCTTCGTCGGCTTCGCCTTCGCCTCTTTGACCAAGGGCGAGTTGGGCGCAGCCTTGCCACGCGCCGGGGCCGTGGTCGCCGTCGCGGTCGTCGACCCGGTGCTCCCGTCGCTCCCCGAACCACCCGACCCGCACCCGGCCAACACCAGGAGCGCGAGCAGCAGACAACCGAACAGGGCGAGCTTGGACGAGCGACGCATGCGGCGTCATCGGCCGCTCTCGCTTCGCGCTTTAGGGAATCAGTACGGCGGCAGGTCCTCGTACCACTTGCCGAGCATGCGGAAAGCACGCCAGAAGCGTTGCTTGGCGCCCTCTTCGTCGAGGGATTCGTCGATGTCGGGGACGTAGAGGGCGTCGACGGTCGGGGTGAAGGCCTGGATCTCACCCTCGCGCTTCTCGATTTGGCGGGAGAGGGGGACCTGGAGGCCGTTGAGGACGCGGAGGCTCGGTTCGCCCATCACGACGACGATCTTCGGCTGGACGATCGCGATCTCCTCGATCAGGCGGGCGACGCACTCCTGCGGCGCGAGGTCGGGCTCGGCGACCGGGCACTTGACGCAGAGCGTGCCGTAGACGACGAGGGGGTCGATCCCCAGCCGTTTGAAGGATTTCATCAGCGCGTTGCCGGCGCGGCCGTAGAAGGCGACCCCCTCCTCGATCTCCGAGGTCATCGGCGAGTGCTTGAGCATCAAGACGTCGGCCTGCGGATGGCCGGAGCCGAGAACCGGCATCAGCTTGCCGCGCGGGCAGTAGGGGCAGTCGAGGATTTCGCGGCTCATCTGGTTGAGCTCGCGGATCGCCCTCTCTAGATACTTCTCGCGGATCTCATCGTCGGTGGAGTGCATCTGCCGGGACCTCTTTGACGAGGTCGGCGCGCCTCCTTCGCGGCGAGGGGCGTGCATCAACCCTTGCCGGAACCTTCCCCCGTCGAGCGGCGGGTCGAAACCGGCCGCCGCGGCCGCCCTCCACGCGCCGGTTTCGGGTTTGCGACGCGTTTTTTCGGCGCCTTCGGCCGTCCCGTCGTCTGCAGGAACTTCAGGGTCTGGACGTAGACGAGATTCTTGTGCTTGCGGGTGATGTCGGCGTCCCGCATCGCCTCGAGGAACTCCGCCGGCCCGTCGAAGTCGTGGATCCGCTGGCGCACGCTGCCCAGTCCCTGCGCCACGTGGGAGTCCGAACCGGCGGCCGGGACGATCCGGTACTTGCCCGCGAAGCGCACCGCCTCCTCGTTGAAGGACGTCAGCGCCACGCGCGGGTTGAAGACCTCCAGCAGGTCGATCTCCTCGACCATGTCCAGCAGGTGCTCGTAATCGGGCACCGAGTGGAAGCGGTCGAACGGGTGCGGGACGTAGACCAGCCCCCCCTGCTCGCGGATCGCGGCGACCGTCTCCCCCATCGAGAGCCCCTTCGGGATCTTCTCCTTGAGGAAGAGGCCGATCACCTCGCCCTGCTCGGCGGTCTTCACCTCCTCGGCGACGATCACCTTCAGGTCCGGCATCCCGGCCGCGATCTCCGCCGCCTCGAGCGCCCCGGACACCTCGTTGTGGTCGGTGATCGCGATCGCGCCGAGGCCCCGGTCGCGTGCCGTCTGCAGCAGCACCTCGACCGGCGTCGCGCAGTCGCCGGAGTGGTCGGTGTGCATGTGGAGGTCGACCTCGATCAGCGGGCGCTTGGCCAGCATCCGCCGCAGCTCCGGGTCCCCGGTCGGGTCGTGGCGCTGCGCCAGCACCCGCCGGTACACCGCTTCGAACTCGTCGGCGACCCTCCCCCAGTCGCGCCCCACCCCGGTCGGCTCGATCAGCTCATAGTTCGCCGGGAAGTAGTTCTCCAGCAGCTTTCCGGTCGCCGCGCTGGTGACGGTGCGGGCGTCGATCCGGCCGAAGAAGATCTCCACCAGCGGCCGCGCCACCTGGGTCGAGAGCACCCGCTCCTGCGGGGCGTGGAAGGTCGCCACGTTCAGCGACAGCGAGTGCCGCAGCGCCGCCGCCGAGACGCTCGGGGCGAACGGCTCGTGCACGTGGACGATGTCGAAGGGCCGCGCGTTCAGCGGCCGCTTGACCGGCTCGGCGCTGCCGATCCGCACCACCTCGTGCCCGCGCCGTTGGAGCTCCTCGCTCAGGTGAGCGACGAACTCGTTGACCGGTTTGCGGGCAGTCCGCCGGTGCGGCGAGACCTGGGCGATCGTCAGTGACTGGGGCAAAGGCACTTGCGCAAAGAATAAGAGCCCGCCGAAGCGGGCTCTCATCAGGGCTTCTTGTCGGCGGGTCTAGTCGACCGAGCCGGGGACTTCGGTGGCGGCCGCCTCGCGCGCTCCGCGGGCGTTGACCTCGATGAATTCTTCGGTCAGTTCCCGTGCTTCGTCGTCGGGACGCTGCGAGTGCGGGCTCTTCATCAGGTAGGACGAAGGGCCGTCGAGCTGCCCGGCGATGCCGTTGTTCAGCGCCAGCTTGATCAGGCGCACCGCGTCGATCACGACACCGGCCGAGTTCGGCGAGTCCCAGACCTCGAGCTTCAGCTCCGCGGTCAGCGGCACGTCGCCGAAGGCTTTGCCCTCGAGGCGGATGTGGGCCCACTTGCGGTCGGTCAGCCACGGCACGTAGTCGGAGGGGCCGACGTGGACGTTCTCCGGGGGCAGGTCGTGCCCCATGATCGAGGTGACGGCGTTGGTCTTCGAGATCTTCTTCGAGTCCAGACGCTCGCGCTCGAGCATGTTGTAGAAGTCCATGTTGCCGCCGACGTTCAGCTGCGAGGTCCGCTCGAGGCGCACGCCGCGGTCGTGGAACAGGCGGGCGAGCTGGCGGTGGACGATCGTCGCGCCGACCTGGCTCTTGATGTCGTCGCCGATGATCGGCAGGCCGACTTTCTCGAACTGTTTGTCCCAGTAGTCCTCGCGGGCGATGAACACCGGCAGGCAGTTGACGACGCCGACACCGGCTTTCATCGCCTGTTCGACGTACCACTTGGTCGCGTCCTCGGAGCCGACCGGCAGATAACAGACGACCACATCGGCCTTCGAGTCTTTAAGGACCTGGACCACGTCGACGGTTTCACCCGGCGCCTTGGTGATTTTCTCTTTCAGGTACTTGCCGAGGCCGTCGTGGGTCATGCCGCGCTGGACGGTGATGCCGAGGCTCGGCACGTCGGCGAACTTGATCGTGTCGTTCTGCCCCGACCAGATCGCCTCGGAGAGGTCTTTGCCGACCTTCTCCTGATCGATGTCGAAGGCGGCGACGAACTCGACGTCACGGACGTGGTAGCCGCCCAGGTCGACGTGCATCAGACCGGGGACTTCCTCGTTCGGGTCGGCGTTTTTGTAGTACTCGACGCCCTGGATGAAGGAGTTGGCGCAGTTGCCGACTCCGACGATGGCGACGCGGACCTTGGTCTCGTCGCGCCCCTGTGCTCCGTTGCTCTCACTCATAAGTTCTCTGGTTCCTCCTCGGAATGGCGCTGAGTTGGAAAGGACACCCGGCACCCGTCCTGGTTACAGACTTGCAGGCCCTATCGGGCCTCTATTACCCGTCTTCGCCGGTGTCCGCCGCCGCTTCCGCATCGATGCGGGTGAGTTCGTTGCGGACGTGCCAGACGCGCTGGAAGACGGTGAAGATCGTCAGCCCGGCGAGGACGTAGATTGCCGGCGCGAGGAGTTCGAAGTCCCCGATTCCGGCGCCCTTGGCGAAGATCAGGCCGATCGAAAGTAGCACCACGCGGACCGGGCGGGTGGCGATGCCGACCTTGCACTCGACCCCGAGGGCCTCGGCGCGGGCCCGCGTGTAGGAGACCATCAGCGAGCCGAGCACGGCGACGACGCAGATCGCGGCGGCGAAATCTTCTCCGCGCGAGGCGAAGTAGCCGGCGACGGCGGCGATCACGATTCCCTCCTCGACCCGGTCGAGGGTCGAATCGAGGAAGGCGCCGAAGAGCGTCCCCTTGCCCGACATCCGCGAGTAGCGGCCGTCCATCGTGTCCATCACCGAGCCGAGGACGAAGGCGATCCCGGCGAGGAAGAAGAGCCGCTGGGTGACGAGGAAGGCGGCGACGAGGTTGCCGAAGAGCCCCATCACCGAGATCGCGTTCGGCGTCAGCCGCGACTCGATCAGGCGGTCGCGGGCATAGGAGCGCAGCTCCTGGCTGTTGCGGGGCGGGGCGGGGCGGCCGTTGCCGCCACCGGGTGCCCGCGGGGGCGCGGTCGATGCCATCGACCTATGAGGCTAGAGGGTCGCGGGACGATCCGCCGGCCGAGATCGCCTCGGGCCCGACGGTCGCCACCCCCACGCTTCCGGTTTCCAGCGCGCCAGGGCCCCTCTGGCGACCGCGAAGGAGGCGATCGCGACCATCCAGCCGAGGGCCCAGTCGACCCAGTAGTGGTTGGCGGTGACGATCACGACCCAGGCGATCAGGATCGGCCAGAAGGCCCAGAAGGCTTTCGCCCACCAGTGCTTGCAGACGGCGAAGGCGCTGCCGCCGATCATCAGGGCGAAGGCGCAGTGCATGCTCGGCACCGCCGCGTAGGGGTTGATGAAGACCTTGGCGATCGTCGAGTCGTGGTTGACCGACGAGTATTTGACCACCGTGTCGACGAAGCCGTCCTGCGGGAAGAGCCGCGGCGGCGCGGTCGGGAAGCCGATGTAGCCGATCAGCGCCAGGCACATCGAGACCACGAACATGTTGCGGACGAAGTAGTAGGAGTCGTTGCGGAAGAGGTAGAGCCAGATCAGGAAGCCGAGGGCGATCGTGAACTGGGCGTTCAGGTAGAGGAAGTTCGCGATCTCGATCGTCCAGTGGGCGGGCAGGAAGAACTTCTGCAGGTCGGGCTCGAAGAGCGTGTGGGTCGAGCGCTCGAAGTCGATGATCTGCGAGCCGTGCCGGATCGCGTCGGTGCGGCTGGAGTCGGCCACGCCGCGGCCGAAGTCGTAGATCAGGTCAACGCCGACGAGGATTCCCAGCTGCCGCCCGGCATCGCCCCAACCCTTGGGCATCCAATTCGTGACGGCGGCGAAGGCGCGCGAGGGACTCGGCATGAAAATTCGATTGTAATCCTGCTGATATCGGGAATCTGAAGAGCGATGGCGAAGACCTCACCGAAGAAGCGCGCGGAACGACCGCCCTGGCGACGCCCTGACCGGCGGCGCGTGCGGGCGCTGCGCGAACGGCTGCGGGAGATGTACGGGGTGCCGGTCAACAAGCCGAACCGGCGGCCGATCGACGAGCTGGTCCTGACCGTGCTCTCCCAGCACACCAACGACACCAACAGCGGCCGGGCGTTCAAATTGCTGAAGGAGCGCTTCCCGACCTGGGACGAGGTGCGCGACGCGCCGGTCGCTGAGGTCGAGGACGCGATCCGGCCGGGCGGTCTGGCGCAGCAGAAGGCGCCGCGGATCCAGGCGATCCTGCGCGAGCTCGGGCCGGAGCCGAGCCTCGACTGGACCGAGGACGCGCCGATCGAGGAGTCGCGCGCCTACCTGCTGTCGCTGCCGGGGGTGGGACGGAAAACCGCCGCCTGCGTCCTGATCTTCAGCTGGGGGCTGCCGGAGATCCCGGTCGACGTCCACATCCACCGGGTCGGAGGACGGCTTGGGCTCTTCCCCGCCAAGGCCTCGCTGGAGCGCGCCCACGACGAGATGATGGCGATCGTGCCGCCCGAGGACGCCTACGAGCTGCACGTCAACCTGATCCGCCACGGGCGCACGCTCTGCCGTCCCAAACCGAAGTGCGGGGCCTGCGACCTGCGCCGGATGTGCCCTTGGTACCGGGACCTCGACGCCTCGGCGGATGGCGCGAGTTAGTATCCGCGCCGCCTCTCCATGAAGAAGAGCACTTTCATCACTTTCGGCCTCACGGTCTTCGTCCTCGCGGTGGTTATCCCGTGGCTCGCGTTCCGCGGTAGCGGTGACGCCAACACGGGCGCCGAGAAGGTCCCCGCGCACCTGAAGGCGGGCCAGTCCCTGTTCGAGACGAACTGCGGCACCTGCCACACGCTCTACGCGGCGGGCACCGACGGCAACTACGGCCCGAACCTGGACGAACTCCTCGCCCCCACCGGCCCGCCCGAACCGGGCCCAGCCGGCGAAAAAACCGCCAAATCGACCGCCGAACGCGTCCTCATCGCGCAGAAACAAGGCGTCGACTCCCAGACCCCCGGCCGCATGCCTCCGGCGATCCTGAACCCAGAGCAGCAAAAAGTAGTCGCCGAATTCGTCGGCTCCGTCGCCGGCGAGGGCTGAGTTTCCCGCTCCCCCGATTGTTCCGGCCGGACTCCGGGCCGCTCCGGGAGTCCTAGATTGTGAGGGGTTCGCCAGGAAGTGGGCACAGGTGCGGGCGGAGGTCGGACTTACGTGGGAGGTCCGCCCACAACTGCCTGTGTTCCGTGACGGAGATGCCGGGAACGTCACCCCTCCGTGCGTCTTCGTCCTGTTTTCGGGCCTTGAAAAGGGGCCCGAGAACGCGATGGACTTCCCACGCTCTCCGTCCCGACTCGCGAGTCTCGTCACGTCCTCGTGGGAGGGCGGTGAGCGTTCCGCCGCTCCTCCCGTGACGCGCCCGCGGCGCACGCCCGGAGGCTCCCCGACACTCCTCCCGCACCCCCGGCCGTGTTCGCCGACAACCCTTGCGTCCCTTACCTCGGGCGCCAGCTTCAGACGGCCCCGTCCCTCCAGCTTGACGGGCCGAAAAGCGCTCTAAATCAGCGGTTTTCGGCCCGTCGACATCGTCAGGGGATGAGCTTCAGGGTGCTGAAGAGGCCGGCGTGGTCGGAGTCCCAGAAGGCGTTCTGGGGCTTGCGGCCGGTCACCGAGCTGTTGAGGAGCTTCACCTGCTTCGGGTCGCGGGTCATGATGTGGTCGACCTTGTGGTCGAACTGGCTCGCGGCGCCTCCATCGGCGACAGGGAGCAGCGAGGTGGTGAGGCAGCAGCCGAGCGGGTCAGAGGTGGACCGTTCGCGCATGCCGGCCTTGGTCAGCGTTTCGTAGGCCTGGCCGTCACCCGGCTGGATCGCGGTCTTGGTGTCCGAGTTGAGGTCCCCGACCAGGATCGTCGGCAGCTTGTTGGTCAGCGGGCCGCTCGGCGCCACCAGTTCGGCCGCCTGCTGAGCCCGGATGCTGGGGACGACCGTCTGCGGGTCGAACGATTCGAGGTGGGTGTCGACGAAGTGGAACGGGGTCGAGCCGTTCACGGTCGCGTCGACCGAGGCCCAGCCGCGGACCACGGTGACCTTGGCGCCCGAGATTTCCTCGGTGAGCAGGCTCTTGAAGTGACCGGTGCGCGGGTTGGAGGTCTTCACTTCTCCCCCGACCTTCGCCAGGATCACGTCGCGCATCGTCAGCCGGCCGTTGATCTCGGCGTTCTTGATCAGCGAGTTGGGGCCGTCGTTCGGCACCCCGTTCTCGTCGCCGGGGGCTTCGAAGTCGAACTCCGGGTTGACGACCGCCGCCCGGTAGCGCTTCTTGCCTTTGTTGAGCTGCGCCAGCAGTTCGTTGAGGTAGTCGTAGCGGACCGTTTCGGCGTGCGGTTCGGAGCCGCCGAGCAGGGTTTCGAGGCTCGGCGGGCCGGTGCGCCACTCGGCGACCTCCTGCAGGCCGACCAGGTCCGGTTCCTTTTCGAGGATCTCCTTCGCGAGGCCCTTGGCCCGGACCGGGAAGTCGTTCGCGGTGACTTCGTGCAGGATCTGGCCGGTCGCCGCAGTGAAGGCTTCGACGCCTTTGGCGGAGATCGCCGGGCCGAGATCGGCGCCGAGGTAGATGTTGCGGGTCATCACCTTGATCGCGGTCGGCTTTTCCTTGGGTGCCTGCTTAGGCTTCGCGTTGGCGTGGCCCGCGACGAGCAGCACCAGGGCCAGCAAGGCGGCACCGAGTAGCGCGGGCGCGATAAGGCGCAGGCGCGGATGGGCGTGATTCAAGACGTATACCTCCTGTTGTGGCTCTGCCGAGCCGGTTAGAGCGGTGCCTCCCGCCCCCAAGTTACCTCTTGTGGAGTTCCCGATTATCTGCCATACTGCCACTTAGATTTCTTAGGCATAGTTAACGAAACTCCTGGAGGGAGCAGCAAAAGTGGCAAAAACGATCGGAATCGACCTGGGAACGACCAATTCCTGCGTCGCCGTCATGGAGGGCGGGGAGCCAACCGTTCTCGAGAACGCCGAGGGTGGCCGCACCACGCCGTCCGTCGTCGCCTTCACCGAGGGCGGTGAGCGGCTGGTCGGAACGGTCGCCAAACGCCAGGCGGTGATGAACCCCGAGAACACGATCTTCTCGATCAAGCGCTTCATGGGACGCAAGGAGTCCGAAGTCAAAGAGGAGGAGACGATCGTCCCGTACAAGGTCGAGGCAGGACCTAACGGCGACGTCCGCGTCGACGCGCGTGGCAAGCAGTACAGCCCGCCGGAGATCAGCGCGATGATCCTGCAGAAGCTGAAAGCCGACGCCGAAGCAAAGCTCGGCGACACGGTGGACAGCGCCGTCATCACCGTCCCCGCCTACTTCAACGACGACCAGCGGCAGGCGACGACCGACGCCGGCAAGATCGCCGGCCTAGAGGTCAAGCGCATCATCAACGAGCCGACCGCGGCCGCGCTGGCCTACGGCCTGGACAAAGAGAAAACCGACCAGACGATCCTCGTCTTCGACCTCGGCGGCGGCACCTTCGACGTCTCGGTGCTGGAAATCGGCGACGGCGTCTTCGAGGTGAAAGCGACCGCCGGCGACAATCACCTGGGCGGCGACAACTGGGACAAAGCGATCGTCGAGTGGCTGGTCGCCGAGTTCAAACGCGACCAGGGCGTCGACCTCGCGGCCGACAAAAACTCGCTGCAGCGCCTCTACGAGGCTGCCGAGAAGGCAAAGATCGAGCTCTCCTCGACCCAGGAGACCCAGATCAACCTGCCGTTCATCACGGCGGTCGAGGGGCAGCCCAAGCACCTCGACCTGAAGCTCAGCCGGTCGAAGCTGAACGAGCTGACCGGTGACCTGCTCGACCGCACGGTCGGCCCGGTCAAACAGGCTCTGTCCGACGCCGACGCGTCGATCGACCACGTGGTCCTGGTGGGCGGCATGACCCGCTCCCCGGCCGTCCGCGAGAAGGTCAAAGAGCTGACCGGCAAGGAGCCCCACCAGGGCGTCAACCCGGACGAGGTCGTCGCCGTCGGCGCCGGCATCCAGGCAGGCGTGCTGGCCGGCGACGTCAAGGACGTCCTCCTGCTCGACGTCACCCCGCTGACCCTCGGCATCGAGACCAAAGGCGGCGTGATGACGAAGCTGATCGAGCGCAACACGACGATCCCGACGAAAAAGTCGGAGGTCTTCTCGACCGCCGACGACAACCAGCCCTCGGTGGAGATCCACGTCCTGCAGGGCGAGCGGGAGATGGCCACGGGCAACAAGAGCCTGGGCAAATTCCAGCTCACCGGCATCCCGCCGGCGCCGCGAGGCATCCCGCAGATCGAGGTCACCTTCGACATCGACGCCAACGGGATCATCTCGGTGACGGCGAAAGACAAAGGCACCGGGACCGAGCAGAAGATCGAGATCAAATCCGGCTCCGGGCTCTCCGACGAGGAAATCTCGAGCATGGTGAGCGACGCCGAGTCCCACGCCGAGGAGGACCGCAAGCAGCGTGAGCTGGCCGAGGCCCGCAACCTCGCCGAGAACGCGGCCTACCAGGCGGAGAAAACCGTCGCCGACGCGGGCGACAAACTCGACCAGGGGACCAAAGACCAGATCGAGGCGGCCGTCAAGGACGTGCGCGCGTCGCTCGACTCCGGCTCCCTCGACGAGGTGAAAGCGAAGACGGAGGCCCTCACCACGGTGATGACCAAAGCCTCCGAAGCGCTCTACGCCCAGGCTCAGTCCGAGGCCGAGTCGGCACCGAACGGTGACGGCGACGGCAGCAGCTCGGCCGACGACGAGGAAGTCGTCGACGCCGAAGTGGTCGACGAGGAGAAATAACGGTGGACGAGCGACCTGAGATGGAGACCGGCGTGCCCGAGGGCGCGCCGGTCGAACCGGAGGCCCAGGAGGAGGTCCAGCGCGATCTGGACCAACTCCTCGCGGAGGCAGAGCAGAAACGGGACGAGTACCTCGAACTTGCCCGCCGGGCGCAGGCCGACTTCGAGAACTACCGCAAGCGGATGGCGGCCGAGGTTCAGGCCGCGGCGCTGCGGGGGAAAGCCGAGATCGCGCGGGGCGTGGTCCCGGTCCTCGATGACCTGGAGCGGGCGCTGGGGGCGGCCGGGCTCGATCCCGAGGGTGACTCCGACGATCCGCTCGCCCACGGCGTGCTGCTCGTCTTCCGCAACCTGCGGGAGACGCTGGGCCGCAACGGGGTCGAGGTAGTCGACCCGAAGGGCGAGAAGTTCGACCCGAACTTCGCCGAAGCGCTGTCGACCGTGACGGTCGAGGGCACCGAGGCGGGCATCGTGGTCGAGGTGATGCAGAAGGGCTACCGATTCGAGGGGCATCTGATCCGCCCCGCGATGGTCGTGGTGGCCGCATAGGAAGAGACGGGATACGAAGTGGCAGACGAGCTCTACAAGACCCTCGGCGTAAAAAAGGACGCGAGCGAGGACGAGATCAAGAAGGCGTACCGCAAGCTGGCGCGCCAGTACCACCCTGATCGGAACCAAGGCGACAAAGAGGCCGAGGAGAAGTTCAAGGAGGTCTCGGCCGCGCACGACGTCCTCGCCGATCCCGAGAAGCGCAAGGAATACGACGCGGGCCCGTCCTTCGGCGGGTTCGGAGGGGCGGGCCAAGGCGGCCCGTTCGGCGGCGGCAATCCCTTCGGGGGAGGCGGCGGCGCGCAGTCGGGGAGCTTCGGGGCCGATTTCGGCGACATCCTCGGCGGCATCTTCAACCGCGGCGGTGGCGGTGGCCGGGCGCGACCGCAGTCGGTCCGCGGCCGCGACCTGGAGACCGAAGTCGACCTCGACTTCGATCAGGCGATCAAAGGCACGCAGATCAGCGTCACCGTCCCCAAGCAGGAGCGGTGCGAGACCTGCCACGGCTCCGGCGCGGCGCCCGGCACCTCGCCGATCATCTGCCCGCGCTGCGAAGGCCGCGGCGTCGACCCGCAGAACCAGGGCTTCTTCTCGATCAGCCAGCCGTGCCCGCAGTGCGGCGGGGCGGGCGAGATCATCGAGGACCCCTGCCCCACCTGCGGCGGCTCCGGCGTCACCCAGCAGAGCAAGCGCTACAAGGTGAACATCCCCGCCGGGGTGAAGGACGGCACCCGGATCCGGCTCGCCGGCAAAGGCGAGGCGGGGCCGCGCGGCGGCCCGAACGGCGACCTCTACGTGACCACGCGGGTGGCCGCGTCCCCGGTCTTCCGCCGGCTCGACGACGGCAACCTCGAGGTGACGGTGCCGATCACGATCCCGGAGGCGGTCCGCGGCGGGACGATCGAGGTGCCGACGCTCGAGGGCACGAAGAAGATCAAGGTCGCGCCCGGGACCAAACACGGAGCGCTGCAGCGCCTGCGCGGCGAGGGCGCCCCGAAAGGCAAGGGCAAGGGTCGCGGCGACATCCGCTATCGCCTCGAGATCGAGGTTCCCAAAGACTTGAACGAGGAGCAGCAGAAGGCCGTCGACGAGCTGGCGGAGGCCCTGAACGGGCACGACCCGCGCGCCGACCTGCTGCGGAAGGCAGGTGCCTGATGCCGCAGTACCGACGCCAGGTGACGAACGTCAGAGCGACGTTCGACGACGAGCAGGGGGTCTTCATGATCTCCGTCGCCGCCCAACTCGCGGAGATGCACCCGCAGACCCTGCGGATGTATGAGACGCGCGGGTTGATCGAACCGAAGCGCTCGCCGAAA
Organism: Solirubrobacterales bacterium; assembly: GCA_965200635.1. Lineage (GTDB taxonomy): Bacteria > Actinomycetota > Thermoleophilia > Solirubrobacterales > 70-9 > VAYN01. The sequence continues at coordinate 1,044,518 of OZ241364.1, forward strand.
AACACCCGCCTCTACAGCCGGCGCGACGTCGAACGACTGCGCCGGATCCAGGAAATGACCGCGCAGGGGCTGAACCTGATCGGGGTCGAGATCGTCCTGGAACTGGAAGAGCAGGTGGCGAAATTGAAGGGACGAGTGGAAGAACTGGAAGGAAGAGGAGAACCGGATGCAGCCGGATAAGTTCACCCAGAAATCTCAAGAAGCGATCGCAGCGACCTTGGAGCTGGCGCGGAGCCATCGCAATCCCGAGGCGACCCCCGCGCACCTGTTGGTGTCGCTGCTCGAACAGACCGAGGGCCTGGTCGTGCCGATCCTGCAACGGGTCGGCGCCGACACCGCGACGATCGTCGCGCGAGCCAACGAGGCCGTCGCGGCGCTGCCGAAACTCGGCGGGGCCTCGACCGAGGAACCGCGCCTGTCGTCGTCCCTGGCCGCGACCCTGCGCGTCGCCGAGCGCGAAATGGGGCGCGACGGGTCGAGCCTGATCTCGACCGACCACCTGCTGCGGGCGCTGACCAAGGACCCGACGGTGTCGGACATTCTTCCTCCGAAGGACGAGCTCGACGCCGCCGTGGCACAGGTCCGTCCCAATCCGGTGACCACCGACAACCCGGAGACGACCGCCCAGGCCTTGGAAAAATTCGGCCGCGACCTGACCGCTGACGCGCGCTCGGGGAAGCTCGACCCGGTGATCGGGCGCGACGAGGAGATCCGTCGCGTGATCCAGGTCCTCTCCCGGCGCACCAAGAACAACCCGGTGCTGATCGGCGACCCGGGCGTCGGCAAGACGGCGATCGTCGAGGGGCTCGCCCAGCGGATCGTCGACGGCGACGTGCCGGAGAGCCTGCGGGATCGGCGCGTGATCGCGCTCGACATCGGCTCGCTCCTGGCGGGCTCGAAATACCGCGGCGAGTTCGAGGAGCGGCTGAAAGCCGTGCTGAAAGAGGTGCAGGACGCCGAGGGCCAGATCGTCCTCTTCCTCGACGAGCTTCACACGATCGTCGGGGCGGGCGCCGCCGAAGGCGCGGTCGATGCGGCCAACCTGCTGAAGCCGATGCTGGCGCGCGGCGAGCTGCGCGCGGTCGGCGCGACGACGCTCGACGAGTACCGCAAGCACATCGAGAAGGACGCGGCGCTGGAGCGGCGCTTCCAGCCGGTGCTGGTCGGCGAGCCCGACATGCAGGACACGATCGCGATCCTGCGCGGGCTGAAGCCGCGCTATGAACAGCACCACGGCGTGCGGATCGCCGACTCGGCGATCGTCGCCGCGGCGACGCTCTCGGAGCGCTACATCGCCGACCGCTTCCTGCCCGACAAGGCGATCGACCTGATCGACGAGGCGGCGTCGCGACTGAAGATCGAGATCGACTCCGTGCCGACCGAGATCGACGAGGTCGCGCGGCGGATCCAGCAGCTGCAGATCGAGGAAACGGCTCTGACCAAGGAGACCGACGACGCCTCGAAGGCGCGGCTGACGGCACTCCGCGAGGACCTCTCGAACCTGCGCGAGACCGAGACCGAGCTGCGCGCCCGCTGGCAGAACGAGAAAGAGCCGATCGAGGCGATGAAGGCGGCGAAGGCCGAACTCGAGGAAGCGCGGGTCGAAGTCGAGCAGGCCAACCGCGAGACCGACCTGCAGCGTGCGGCCGAACTTCAGTACGGGCTGATCCCGGAGCTGGAGTCGAAGGTGAAAGACGCCGAAGCACGGCTCGCCGAGCTCCATTCGGGCTCCGGCGGCACGATGCTCGCCGATGAGGTGACCGAGGAAGACGTCGCCGAGGTCGTCGCCAAATGGACCGGCATCCCGGTGTCTCGCCTGATGGAGGGCGAGGTCGAGAAGCTGATCCACATGGAGGACCGCCTGCACGATCGGGTGATCGGCCAGCAGGAGGCGATCGAGGCGGTGTCCAACGCCCTGCGGCGCTCCCGCGCCGGGCTCTCCGATCCGCACCGGCCGATCGGCTCGTTCCTCTTCCTCGGCCCGACCGGGGTCGGCAAGACGGAGCTGGCGAAGGCCCTGGCCGAGTTCATGTTCGACTCCGACCAGGCGATCGTCCGCCTCGACATGTCCGAGTACATGGAGAAGCACACCGTGTCGCGGCTGGTCGGCGCGCCTCCCGGCTACGTCGGCTACGAGGAGGGCGGCCAGCTGACCGAGGCGGTGCGCCGGCGCCCCTACGCGGTGGTGCTGCTCGACGAGATCGAGAAGGCCCACCCGGACGTGTTCAACACGCTGCTGCAGCTGATGGACGACGGGCGCCTCACCGACGGCCAGGGCCGCACGGTCAGCTTCACCAACACGGTGCTGATCATGACCTCGAACGTCGGCTCCGATCGGATCGTCGGCGACCAGGTCGACGAGGGCATCCGCGAGGCGATCGAAGAGGTGCTGGCCTCGACCTTCAAGCCGGAGTTCCTGAACCGGATCGACGACACGGTGATCTTCCATCGCCTCTCCAAGGAGGACATCGGCCGGATCGTCGAGCTGCAGGTCGACCAGCTGGTCGGCCGGGTGGCGGAGCGCGGCATCGCGATCGAGCTCACCGACGACGCCAGGACCCTCCTGGGCAACCTCGGCTACGACCCCGTCTACGGGGCGCGCCCGCTGAAGCGGGTGATCCAGAAGCAGCTGGTCGACAAGTTGGCGCTGAAGATCCTCGAGGGCGAGTTCGCGGAGGGCGACACCGTCCGGGTCGACGCCGCCGATGGCGCCCTGGTCTTCGAGCGCGCCGGTGCCGAGGCTCGCGCGGCCGTCTAGCGGCACCCGAGTTATCGATGTAACAAATACGTAAAAGTGGGGAGTGGGAGCGCGATCCCGCTCCCCACTTAGGGTTTCAGCGCGATACGCCGAAACAACCTCCCAGAAAGTGCTCTTACACTCTGGGAAGAAGAAGATGGACGCGAGCGATCAGAAGCGGCAGCTGATCGACGATCAGACCGAAGGCACCGGGCGCCTGCGGGGAGGCGTCGATACCGCCCTTGCGGGCGTCGAACGTGTGCGCCTGGCGGTCGAGGACGCGGGCTGGTTCCTGCGCGAGCACTTCGTCTGGCCGGTCGAGGACTCCTTCGATCGCCTCGGGCGCCGTGGCGCGATCGCCGTGTTCGGCGGTGGCGGCGTCGCGGTCGCCGGAGTCGTCGCGGCGCTAGTGATCGCCGGGTCGGGCGGCTCTGGCTCCGGCGGTGGGACCACCGAGGCGTTCGTCACCCCGCAGCGCGCCCCGGCCCCCGTGCCGGCGGTGGTGGCCCCCGCGCCGAAGCCGAAGAAGAAGGTGGCAAAGCCGACCGGCCCCACCCTCCACGGCGCGCCCCCCGACTTCTCCGCCGCGAAGAATGTGCAGGCGGGCGTCGGCGACGGCAAGGCCGTAGGCGGCAAGCAGGCCGGCGACGGCACCGGCGGAGCTCCCGCCGAGCGCACCGCGAAGGGCGCGAGCGACGCCAACGACGCGACGCCCCCCGCCACCGCGAGCTCGAACGACACGCCTGCCGCGACCGCCAAGATCGGTGCGACTCCCGAGGCGAGCGCCTCGGCGCAGGCACAGGCTTCGAGCCTGGCCACGGCGAGCGGCGCCCACGTCGCCGAAACCGGTGTCGGGCGAGGCAAGGAAGGCGCGAACGGCACGGCAGCCGACGAGCCCACCGGGCCGCCGGCGCCGAAGGCGGCCAAGAAGGTCGCGCGGCATTTCGCCGAGGCCTTCGTCGTCTATGAGATCGGCGGAATCGATACGAAAGTCCGCAAGACCTTCGGCCAGACGAGCACGAGACAGCTTTCCCGCTCCCTCCTCCACCGACCGCCGCGCCAGCCCTCCAGCGTCAAGGTGCCGAAGGCGAAGGTCGTCAACGTCGTCGCCGGGCCGTCGAAGGGCAACGTCTACACCGTCAGCGTCTCCCTGCTGCGGGTCGGCGTGACCAGCGAGCTGCGGCTCGAAATGGAACAGGGCGTCGGCAAGAAGTGGCAAGTCACGAACGTCCTCGGCTGAGCTGATGCCCGCCTACCCCCGCAAACTCCGCGCGGTCGCCGCCGCCGGCGTCCTCACCGTCGCCCTCGCGTTGCCGATCGGCGTCGCCGCGGCGGCGGAAAACGGGGAACCGACGCACGGCGCGACGCTGGGCGGGTCGACGCAGGTCAGTCCGTTGGCGCCCGCGACCGAAGCCAGGGAAGCGCCAGAAGCGCCGACCGAAGAAGTCGCGCCCGAAGAAAGCGCCCCCAAGGAAAGCGTCACCGAAAACACTCCGCTCGTCCCCGAAGCGATCCGCCATCCGCAGATCCCGCCCGCCTCCGGCGGCACCGCCGCCGGAGAAGAAGAACCGACCAAGGGCGAAGAAGAACTGGCGGAAGCCGGGACCGAAGAAGAAGCCGACGAAGCGGCGAGACGCGCCGGCGAAGAAGCCGGGACCAACCTCCCGGCGCCCGTGCTCCAGATCCCGTCGCTGACCGCCTCGGCGTGCGCGACCACCGCGGTGCCGCCGCAGCTGATCCCGATCTACCAGCGGGCATCGGCGGCCTACGCGCTCGGGCCGCAGGGCCCCGCGGTCCTCGCCGGCATCAACGCCGTGGAGACCGCCTTCGGAACGAACCTCGGCCCGTCCTCGGCCGGGGCGGTCGGCTGGATGCAGTTCATGCCCGCCACCTGGTCCGAATACGGGGTCGACGCGAACGGCGACGGGGTGGCGGACCCGAACGATCCCGAAGACGCGATCTTCGCCGCCGCCCGCTATCTCTCGGCGGCCGGGATGCCCACCGACACCTACGGCGCGATCTTCGCCTACAACCACGCCGACTGGTACGTCTCCGAGGTCCTTGCCAACGCCGGTTGCTATGCCTCCGAAATCGGCGACACCGCCTTCACCGCCGCGGGGCTCAGTCCCCAGATCGAAGTGCTGCGCTGCGAAGCCGCGCCGGGATGGAAGGGGCAGATCCCGGCGGAATACCTGGAAGCCTTCGAGGACGCGGCGGCGCGCTACGAACTCGGGCAGCGGGGTGTGTGGGCGCTGGCGGCGATCTCCCGCCTCGAGTCGAACTTCGGTCGCGGCATGGACACCGAGGAACTCGAAGAAGCCGGGCCGCTGGGCCTCGAAGCCTCGGAGTGGAGCCGGTTCCGCGTCGACGGCGACGACGACGGCCACATCGAACACGCCGACGTCTTCGACTCCGCCGCCACCCTCGCCCGGGAGATCTGGTCGAAGGGCTCCCTCGAAGCCGGCGTCTTCGCCCACAACCAGGCCGAGTGGTACGTCGAGGAGGTCCTCGCCGACGCCGGCGAGATCGAAGGTGGCTGCAAGGTCCACCACGTCGACTGGCGCGTCGCACCGCTGGCGGCCGAATCCCAGGTGACCGGCGCCGAAGCGGTGATCCAGCCGAACGGCCTCGCCGCCGCGCCCGCGAGCGCGCCGCCCGCGATCAAGGCCGCGATCGCCGCCGCCAACTCGATCGCCACCACCCCCTATGTCTGGGGCGGAGGCCACGCCTCCTTCTACAGCTACGGCTACGACTGCTCGGGCGCGGTCAGCTTCGCCCTCTACGGCGCGGGACTCCTCGACACGCCGCTCACCTCGGGATCGCTCGAGAGCTACGGCGAAGCCGGTCCCGGCAAGTGGATCACGATCTACGCCAACGCGACCCATACCTACATGACGATCGCGGGCCTGCGCTGGGACACGGTCGGCGACGCGAGCGGCACCGGCCCGCGCTGGCACGCCGAACCGCCCTACCCCGAAGGCTTCGTGGTGCGCCACCCCGCGGGGTACTAGTACGGCCCGTCCCCGGGTAGTGGCCGAGTGAGCTGAGGGCTACTAGGATTCCAAGGGAGGAACCATGCCGACTTTTGTGATGCTGACCAACCTGACCGCCGAGGGCCTGCGGACCCTGAAGAACAACCCGGGCCGGACGACCGAGGTGAACAAGGAGGTCGAGCAGATGGGCGGCACCGTCGTCGCCCAGTACGCGACGCTCGGCGAGTACGACTTCGTCACGGTGATCGAGGCCCCGGACGAGCGGACGATGGCGAAGATCTCGGTGGAGCTCGGGTCCCGCGGCACGATGACCAGCCGCACGCTGACCGCGATGCCCGCCTCGGACCTCACTTCTTGAAGGCACTCGTAATCGGCAGTGGCGGACGCGAGCACGCGATCGTCCGGGCGCTGCGGCGCTCGCCCTCGGCGCCGGAGGTGCTCTGCGCGCCGGGCAACGCGGGGATCGCGGCGGACGCCGCATGTTTTCGCGAGGTCGGGGTCGAGGATGTCGAGGCGATCGTCGCGCTGGCGACGGAGCAGGGCGTCGACCTGGCGGTGATCGGTCCCGAGGCGTCGCTGGTCGTCGGCGTCGTCGACGCCCTCGAGGCGGCCGGGGTCCCGGCCTTCGGCCCGAGCCGCGCGGCGGCCGAGCTGGAGGGCTCGAAGGCGTTCGCCAAGGAGCTGATGGCGGCGGCCGGCGTGCCGACGGCCTCCCACGTCCTGCTCCGAGACCGCGAGGAGGCCGATGCCGCGCTCGCCGCGACCGCCTACCCGACCGTGCTGAAGGCCGACGGCCTCGCCGCGGGCAAGGGCGTGATCCTCTGCGCCGACGAGGCCGAGGCGCGCGGCGCCCTCGACGTCTACTTCACCGAGCGCCGGTTCGGCGCGACCGCGGTCGTGATGGAGGAGTTCCTCGAGGGCGAAGAGCTCTCGCTGCTGGCTCTCTGCGACGGGGAGAACGTCGTCCCCCTCTCCCCTGCCCAGGACTACAAGCGGATCTTCGACGGCGACGAGGGGACGAACACGGGCGGCATGGGCAGCTACTCGCCGGTCCCCGGGCTGGCGGGCGCGGACGAGGTCTCCGAGATCGTCGACTCCGTGCACCGGCCGATCGTCGCGGCGATGGCCGAGCGCGGCACTCCCTTCCACGGCGTCCTCTACGCCGGCCTGATGATGACCGCCGACGGCCCCAAGGTGATCGAGTTCAACGTCCGCTTCGGCGACCCCGAGACGCAGGCGGTGCTGCCGCGGCTGCGCTCCGACATCGTCGGCCTCTTCCGCGCCGCGCGCGAGCCGGGCGGGCTCGCCGGGATGAGCGCCGAGTTCGACGACGACTGGGCGGTGACCGTGGTCCTCGCCTCGGCCGGTTATCCGGAGAGCTCCTCGAAGGGCGACGCGATCCACGGGCTGGACGACGCTGCCGCGGTCGCCGAGGTGACCCACGCCGGCACCGCGGCGCGCGACGGCGAGATCGTCACCGCCGGTGGCCGCGTCCTGAACGTGACGGGGCTCGGCCCCGACCCGGCCGCTGCCCGCGATCGCGCCTACGATGCGGCAGGCCGCATCTCCTTCGAGGGGATGCAGGTCCGCACCGACATCGCTGCCCGCGCGGTCGCCCGCGTCCCAAGTTCCTGATCAACCTCCCGATAGGAGTGCCCCGATGAGCGACATCGCCGACCCGAATCAGCCCGAGGTGGGCACCGCCGAGCTACCGGAGCCCGACCCCGAGGTCGAGGCCAAGCTCGAGCAGATCGAGGAGAACTTCGCCGCCACCGGCCCACTGGTCGGGATCGTCGTCGGCACCGACGAGGACCTGGCGCGAATGTTGCCCGCGGAGGAGTACCTCTCCGAACAGAGCATCGCCTCCGAGATCCGGGTGACGGACTCCCCCGGCGAGGTCGGTACTTACTGCGAGGGCGCGCGGGCCTCAGGGCTGAAGGTGATCGTCGTCGGCGCGGCGATGAGCACGGCGCTGCCCGGGGTCGCCGCCGCCCACACCGACCTGCCGGTGATCGGAGTGCCGCTGGTCGGCGAGGGGCTCGACTCCGCCGACGCGCTGCTGGCGGCGGTGCAGGTGCCCGCTGCGACGCCGGTCGCCTGCGTGGCGGTGGACGGCGCCGAAAGCGCCGGCGTGCTCGCGGCACGGATAATCAACGCATGATCCCGCGCTACACCCGCCCCGAGATCGGGGCCGTCTGGACCCAGCAGGCGAAGCTCGAGACCTGGCTCGAGGTCGAGCTGGCGGCGACCGAGGCCTGGGCGGTGGAGGGCGTCGTTCCCGCCGAGGTGGCGACGGTGGCGCGCGAGCGGGCGAGCTTCACGGTCGAGGCGGTCGACGAGCGGGAGAAGATCACCGACCACGACATGGCGGCGTTCGTCGACGTGGTTGCCGCCTCGGTCGGGCCCGAGGGTGCCCAGTGGCTCCACTACGGGCTGACCTCCTCCGACGTGCTCGACACGGCGCTGGCGCTGCAGCTGAAACGTGCGGGCGCGATCCTGGTGAAGGGCGCAAGGGAGTACCGCGACGCGCTGATCGACCGTGCCCTGGCGGAGCGCGACACGCTTTGCGTCGGGCGGACCCACGGCGTGCACGCCGAGCCGACCACCTTCGGGCTGCGCCTGGCGGGCTTCGCCTTCGAGGCCGACCGCAACCTCGATCGGCTCGAAGAGGCGTTCGCCGACCTCGCCTACGGCAAGCTCTCCGGCGCCGTCGGGACCTACGCCTCGGTGCCGCCCGCGGTCGAGGCGCGGGTGATGGAGAAGCTCGGCCTCGGGATCGAGCCGGTCGCCACCCAGGTCATCCCGCGCGACCGCCACGCCGAGCTGACCGCGACGATCGCGCTGGCCGGAGCCGGCCTCGAGCGCTTCGCCACCGAGGTCCGCAACCTGCAGAAAACCGAGGTGCGCGAGGTCGAGGAGCCGTTCCGCGCCGGCCAGAAGGGCTCCTCGGCGATGCCCCACAAGCGCAACCCGATCCGCACCGAGCGGATCACCGGTCTGGCCCGCGTCCTGCGCGGCTACGCCCAGACCGGCTTCGAGGACGTCGCCCTCTGGCACGAGCGCGACATCTCCCACTCCGGCGCCGAGCGGGTGATCCTCCCCGACTCGACCATCGTCCTCGACTACATGGAGGGCCTGGCGACGGGCGTCGCCTCCGGCATGACCCTCCACCGCGAGCGCATGCGCGCCAACCTCGACATCACCCACGGCGCCCTCTTCAGCCAACGCGCCCTCACCGCCCTGGTCGAGTCCGGCATGTCCCGCGATGATGCCTACCGCGTCGTCCAGGAGAACGCCCAGAAGGCCTGGGACACCGGCACCGAATTCCGCGACCTCCTGGGCCAGGCCGCCCCGGACCTCGACCTCGACGCGGTCTTCGACTACGGCGCGTACCTGACGCACGTGCCGGAGATCCTCGGAAGGTTGGAAGCGCTTCGGGGGTAGGAGGGTCCGGGCCCGGGGAAGCTGGCGCCCGGGGAAAGGGACGCTGCCCTCTCGGCGGCGGCCCTGGCAGGCTGTGGCCGCCGCCGAGAGGGCGGGTCTGTGAGGAGTGTCGGATCCGGGGAGGGTTCGCGACGCGGAACGCACGAGAGTCCCACGAGGACGTGACGAGACTCGCAAGTCGTGAGGGAGAACGTGAGGAGTCCACGCTTCCGTGCGTGTTGGACAACAGTCAATTCAGCGCTGCGTGCATTGACCCCCCTATAGGGGCCCTAATACACGCAGCGCGTTTTCGGGCTCCTCTTCGAGGCCCGAAAACGGACCGAAGATGCGCGGGAGGGTGACGTTCCCGGCATCTCCCTCACGGAATGCAGGCAGGTGAGGCTTCTCTCGCACGGACCTCCGACGTAAGTCCGACCTCCGCCGGAACCTGTGGCGACTTCCACCCGAACCCCTCACGTCCTGGGCAGGACGCCTCAAGGACTGCCGCTGCGGTCGGGACAACGGCGGCCCGCACAATGGCCGCCCTCCCTCCCCCTGGACAGTCGACATAGGTCCAGACTGGCCTGCGGGCCATTGTGTCCCGGGGGGATTTGTGCAGGTTGCGCGGTCTCTGTACGACGGGCCAAAGGAGGGCTTCGCGGCCTGGACGGTGGGCCTTATCCGGGGCGGCCGGCGCTGCCTAGATTCGGCGGCCTGGGTCTTCCCTGGCCCAGGCATCCCCATTTGTCCAGACCCCAGCCCGAACCGGGAGAACCATTTGATGTCTGCATCGAGAAAGCTCCTCGTGCTGCTCGCAGCGATCGTCGCGCTCACCGCGTTGGTGTTCACGACCGCTGCCGGCGGCGCCTCCCCCAGCGGCCCACCCCAGTACGCCGAACTACCGGACCCGATGGAAGACGGCCAGTACGAAGTGGTGCGGACCGACCCGCTGAAACTTGGGACGACCACCTTCCAGGAACCGAACAGCTCCGGCAACGCGCCGACCGGTTCCAACGAATCGATCACCGCGGAGATCCGCGGCGTGATGTTCCAGCCGCAAGGCTTCACCGGCGAATCGCCGCTCATCTTGCTCGTCCACGGCAACCACGGCAGCTGCGACCTGCCTGCCGAAGGCAAAGAAGCCGTGAACGGTCCGAAATGCGATACGGAAGAAAACAAAGCCAAAGAAAAAGGCTTCTTCAAACGCAACGACGAGGGCTACTCCTACCTCGGGGAAAACCTCGCCAGCTGGGGCTACACCGTCGTCTCACTGGACCAGGACGAACTGATGGCGCGCCAGGACGGGCTCGGCAAGGGCATGCACAACCGGCGCCTGCTGATCATGGCGATGCTCGACAAGCTCAAAGAAGCGAGCGAAGGAGCGGTGCCGGTCACCGAACACTCCAACGTCGGCAGCCTGCTGGCCGGGAAGCTGGACATGACGCGGATCGGCCTGATGGGCCACTCCCGTGGCGGCGACGCCGTCTCCAGCTTCGTCGAATACGACCACACCCGGCCGATCGGCGAACGCTACCCGCTGCGCGCGGTGATCTCGCTTGCCCCGGTCGACTACGAACGGCACGTGCCCTATGGCGTCCCGTTCATGACCGTGTTCGGCAGCTGCGACGGCGACGTGTCCAACCTCCAGGGCGCCCGCCTCTACGAACGCAGCCAGTACGTCGCCGACCCCTACCCCACCTACCAGGTGGAGCAGCTCGGCGGTAACCACGACGCCTACAACACGGTGTGGCAGGCCGACGGTGACGATGCGTTCGTCAAGGAAGAAGCAGGCAGGCCTTTCATCCCCGACGCCGCCTGCCAGCCGGATGTCGGTGGCGGCAACGGCTTCAACGGCGGGGCCTTCACCGGCGCGACCACCAGCATCCGCCTCTCCGGTGAAGCCGGACTGCACTTTGAAGCTCTCAAAGGCGAAGCCAAACCGTACGTGATCAATAACGCCGAAAAGCTGAATCCGCTGGCCAACACCCGCATCTCCGGCGACCCCGCCCTGATGGGCGATCAGGAGAAGCTCGGGCTGGCGACGATGGCCGCGTTCTTCCGCCGCTACGTCGGCGGGGAGGGCCCGTTCGAACCGTACCTGACGGGTGAACTGGCGGCCGAAGGCGATCCCTCCGTCCCGCAGTCGGCGTGCCCGACCAGCGAAGCCGGCAAACGGATCCCCTGCATCGACCGGGTCGCCGACAGCTACACGGCGCCGCCGGCGGAACGGATGGACGTCCTCCGTCCCGACACCGAAGACCCGACGACGATGACGGCGCTCGGCACCAAGGTGGGTGCGCAGGGCTTCGTCAACGCCTACCTGCCCGGCGGTGGAGTGAAACCGCGGCCGGCGACCACCGGCAACGGGATCAGCTGGTGTGACCCCGACCCCAAGCAGCAGGAACCGAAGCAGTTGAAAGAACCCGAACTCCCGACCTCCGCCAAGCCCTGTCCGCAGCCGGCGCTGACCGCGCTCGGCGGCCAGGGTCCCCAGGGCGGCGTCCCGAAAGCTCCGGAACCGCGAGAACTCGCTCCGGTGAACGGGTCCTACGGGCGGCAGCTGTCACTGGCCTGGGAAGGCCCGGCGGCGATGACCACGCCGATCCCGGCGGCCGAGGAGAACGTCAGCTCCTACAAGGCGCTGTACATCGCCGCGGCGGTCAACTTCTTCGACCCGCGCAATCCGGCGCGTGGCGCGGAAGGACTGTGGAACCCCGAGGCGGCACCGCAGAACTTCACCATCGCGGTGACCGATGCCGAGGGCGACGAAGCAACCGTCGAAGCGGGGGACCCCCGTTACGGCACGGCGTTGCAGCAGACGCTGGGCTCGACCAACTACCGGGTCCACGTGATCCTGCACGACATCCGGGTGCCGCTGGCCGACCTCTCGTCACAGGGCATCGACCTCTCGAAGGTCAGGTCGATCCAGCTCCGCTTCGGCGGGGCCGGGATGCCGCAGAGCGGTTCGATCCAGCTGGCCGACCTGCGTTTCCAGCAGCCGGCGAGCGGCTACTCGAACGTGCTGCTGGAAACCACCGAAGGCAACGGTCCGGCCCAGGGCGCGACCCTCTCGGGCCCTGACCCGGTGGCGGAAATCGCCGAAGGCGGGGCCTACGAGCGGGCCGACGGCTCGTTCTCGATCCCGAACGTGACGACGCAGCCGGGCGCGAGCGTCTGGACCGTCGACGACGACGGGGCGCAGTGCCCGAACGCGCAGTTCGAACACATCCAGGAAGCGGTGGAATTCGCCAGCCCCTGGGACACGATCGTGGTCTGCCCCGGCGTCTACGCCGAAAGCTCGACCCCGGTCAACAGCGCACTCAACCCGGTCGCGCCCGGTGCGCAGAACGGCCTGACGATCAATAAGCCGTTGAAGATCGTCGGTGCCGGTGCCGGGTTGGTGACGATCAAACCAGCGGGTCCCGGCTCGCTGGCCGGCACCGAAGCGTTCCTGCGCGACGGCGGCGGCAACGTCGTCACCGTGTCCCGGCAGTCGCTGGGCTCGACCGAATACGACGAGGAGTACGTCGACATCAGCGGTGTCACGATCGAATCGAGCGTGGCCCCGGCGGAAGCCGGCGTCGCGTTCTTCAACGCATCCGGTCGGATCTCCGACAGCGTGATCGGGCCGATCGCCAAAGCCGGTTCCGCCGGCTGGGGCGTGGTCGAGACGAACTCGATGCAGGGTGCCGGCTCCGGTACCGCCGAACGACAGGTGACGATCGCCGACAGCCGCATCTTCGGATACGGCGCCGGCGGCGTCCTCTTCGACGACGGTCGCGGGAAAGACACCGAAACCGCGACGATCGGCACCTCGTCGGGGATCAAACAGGTCGGGTACGTGCGGGGCACGACGATCGAAGGATCGGGCGGCACCTCGACGATCGCCCAGGATGGCGTCGCCTACAACGCCGGCGCGTCCGGGTCGGTGACCGGTAGCGCGATCCTGAACAACCGGTCCACGGCCGGGAAATCGGTCGGGGTCCTGCTCACGAAAGCCGCCAACGAAGGTGCCGGGGTGAAAGTGAACGGGTCCTACATCGCCGGCAACGGGGCCTACGGGCTCTGGAACGGCGACGCCGCCCTGACGGCGCCGTCGAGTGCCGCCACCGATGCCACGGGCAACTGGTGGGGCACGAGCGGGACGCCGGCGGAAGCCGAAACGGTGCTCGGGCCGCCCGATGTCGAGGGTGTGTCCGGGGCCGGATCGGTGACGTTCGCTCCGGTGGCCGGGTCGATCCCGGTCGTGGCAGGGGTGCCGACGGCACTGCCGGACCAGGCACCGGTCGGGGCGCTCGTGGAACCCGGTGACGGCGAAGCCGTCGAATCGGGCGAAGCGGTCGAACCGGTGGTGCTCGCCGAAGATGACTACGGGGTGAAGTCGGTCAGCCTGACGGCCGACGGCGTCCCCGTGGCAACGTCTTCGGAGGCGCCCTACGTGTTCACCTGGACGCCGAGCGCGGCGGAGATCGGGACCTCGGTTCACCTCGAGGCGACGATCACCGACAGCTCCGGCCAGGTGGCGACGAGCTCGGTCACGGTCCCCGTGGTCAAGGGTCTCGGCGAAACCGCGGCCGAAGGCGAAGCGAAAGCAAAGGCCGACGCCGAAGCCAAGGCGGCGGAAGAAAAGAAGGCCGGCGAAGACACGCTGAAGTCGGCTGAAGACAAGGCGAAGGCGGCGGAAGAAAAGGCGTCCGCGGCCGAAAAGGACGCCGCGACGGCCAAGGAAGAAGCGGAAAAGGCGAAGCTCGCCGCGAAGCCGCTGCCGACCGGCAAGGTGGTGAAGAACACGAAGAAGGGCACCGCCCGACTGACTGTCACCGTGCCGACGCCGGGCTCCGTCGTGGTCACCGGACCGGACATCAAGAAGGTGTCCGGCCACGCGACGGTGCCCGGACCGGTCCAGGTCCTGATCGCTCCTAAGGGGAAGGCCCGCAGGACGCTCGAGGCCAAGGGCAAGGTCACGGTGACGGTGAAGATCGCCTTCACCGGACCCGACGGGACCAAGCACGCCACCACCACGGTGACGTTGGTCAAGAAGTAACAGAGAAGCCGTAGCGAGCCGGCGGTCTGGCGTCTAGGGTGCGAGGCATGATCCTCTACACCTGTGGCACCAAGACCGTCGGCCCCGGCTTCGCCCATCCGTGCGCGAAGGCGGGTCACGCCCTCGACGCGGCCGGCTACGAGTACGAGATCAAGACCGTGAAGGGCTACCGGGCGGCGTTCTGGACCCGGGGCTCACGCAAGGAGGACCGCGCCGAGGTGCGCAAGCTCTCGGGCACCGACGAGGTCCCGATCCTCGTCCTCGACGACGGTGAGGTCGTCTCCGGCTCCGGCTCGATCGCGAAGTGGGCGAAGGAACACCCCGCCGCGCGCGCTACTGCGTAGCGAGCACCGCGACGATCAAGGCGACAAGCCCGCCGATCAGCCCCACCACCAGACTGAACCCGACCTGAATGAGGGTTCGCTGCAGCGCGTCGAACCGGGCGCCCATCTGCGATTGACCCGTCTTGAGGTCTCCCAGCTGCCGGTTGACCTCGTCTAGTCGTTCGCCGACCGCTTTGAAGCGCTCATCGGTGCGAGTGAAACCCACGTCGACTCTCTTCTCCAGTGAGCCGACCCTCGTGCTCAGCACGTCGACCTTGGTGTCGAGCACGTCTACTTTCCCGACCAACACGTCGATTTTGTCGTCGGTCCAGGTCACCGTGTCCATGGAACCAACGTAGACAAAAAATTACAACGGGTGGCGCGTAAGAAGTAACAATTGTGTGCCAGTTATGCCGCGATTGGCTCACGTGCGGGGCGGCGGGACTCGACCACCACCGGGGTGCCGGCGCGGGGCGAGAAGGTGATGTTGCGGCGGCCGGTCTTCTCCGGCGCCGGGTCGGCCTTGCGCAGGTCGCAGCGGGTGATGACCTCGCGCAGCGCGATGCGCATCTCGAACTCGGCGAAGGCGGCGCCGAGGCAGCGGCGGATGCCGCCGCCGTAGGGGATCCAGGCGTAGGTCTCCGGCGCCGCTTCGAGGAAGCGCTCGGGGCGAAAGGCGAGCGGCTCGGGGTAGAGGTCCGGGTCGGTGTGGGTGAGCCAGATCGCCGCGCTGACGTCGGTGCCGGCGGGCAGCTCGAGGTCGTCGGTGACGAGGTCCTCGGCGAGGCGGCGGCCGGCCAGCGGGACGACCGGGCGCAGGCGCAGGCTCTCGGCGATCGTCGCCTTCAGGTAGGCCTCCTCGCCGGCCTCGAGCGAGCTGCGCAGGCGGCCCAGCTCGCTCGGGTGGCGGAGCAGCAGGTCGAAGATCCAGGCGAGCGCCGTCGCCGTCGTCTCGTGCCCGGCGAGGAGCAGCGTCATCAGCTGGTCGCGGAGCTCGGTGTCGTCCATCCGGGAGCCGTCCTCGAACTCCGCCGTCATCAGCATCGAGAGGATGTCGTCGCGCTCCTCGAGGTCGGGGCGCAGGCGGTGCTCGGCGATCACGGCGAAGAGCGCCTCGTCGACCCGGGCGAGGCGGCCGCGGATCTCGGCCAGCGGGTCGGCACCGGTCCGCCGGGCGAGCAGCCCGCGCAGTTGGACGCGGGTCGAGCCGGTCGCCGCGAGCAGGTCCCCGAGCAGCCCCCGCAGCACCTCCAGCCGCGGCCCGCGGGCGACGCCGAAGACCGCGCGCAGAATCACCTCCAACGTGATCGCCTGCATCCGCGAGTGGATCGGGAACTCGGTGCCGAGCGGCCAGGTGTCGATCTCGGCGGCGACGATCTCCTCCACCGTCGCCTCGTAGGAGCGCATCCGCTCGCCGTGGAATGGCGGCAGCATCAGGCGGCGACGCGCGATGTGCTCCGCGCCCTCGAGCAGCAGGACCGAGCGCGCTCCGAGGATCGGTTCGAGGGCGAAGGCGCGTCCCGGCGGCAGCCCGTTGCGGCGCTCCGTATATAGGGCCTTGATCGCGGCCGGGTCGGAGACCATCACCATCGGCCGCTCGAAGCCGAGGAAGCGGACGCTGAAGGCATTGCCGATCTCCTCCCGGTTGCGGGCCATGAAGGCGAGCGGCCGGAAGCTCCAGGCGAGCGTCTGCCAGAGCGGGCCCCGCGGCAGTTCGGGCGGCAGCGGCATCTTCCGATCATGCCACGGATCGGCGTAGCCGTCGGCGATTCGCGGAGGGAGCGGCTCTTTGACGGGTGGTCCGCCGTGCGCCTTGGCTAGATTGAGGCGATGCCGTCCGTCCTCGATCTGAAGCTGCTCTCGACCGGCAAGGTCCGCGAGGTCTACGAGTGGGACGACGAGCTCCTGATGGTCGCCTCGGACCGCATCTCCACCTACGACGTGGTGATGCCGACGCCGATCCCCGACAAGGGCAAGGTGCTGAACCGGATGTCGGTCTTCTGGTTCGGGCTGACCGCCGACATCGTCCCGAACCACTTCATCTCCGAGGACGTGCCCGAGGAAGTCGCCGAACGCGCGATGCGGGTCAAACGGCTGGAGATGTACCCGGTCGAGTGCGTCGTCCGCGGCTACCTCACCGGCTCGGGCTGGAAGGAATACAAGGAAGGCGGGTCGGTCTGCGGGATCGAGCTGCCGCCGAACCTGCTCGAGTCCGACAAGCTGCCGGAGCCGATCTTCACCCCCGCGACCAAGGCCGAGATCGGCGACCACGACGAGAACGTCGACTTCGAGCGCGCCACCGCGATCCTCGGGGACCGGGCGCTGCTGGAAGAGCTGCGGCGGATCTCGATCGAGGTCTACGAACGCGGCGCCGAGCGGGCCGCCGAGCATGGGATCCTCCTCGCCGACACGAAGTTCGAGTTCGGCAAGGACGCGGGCGCCGAGGTCGTGCTCGGGGACGAGGTGATGACGCCCGACTCCTCGCGTTTCTGGCCCGCCGCGTCCTGGGAGCCCGGCAAGACGCCACCGTCCTTCGACAAGCAGTACGTGCGCGACTGGGCGACCGGCCTGGGCTGGGACAAGAAGCCGCCCGCCCCGGATCTGCCGCCGGACGTGGTCGAGCAGACGCGGGCGAAATACATCGAGGCTTACGAGCGAATCACGGGAGAGAGCTTTTGAAGGCACGGGTTCTGATCCGCCCCAAGGAGGGCATCCTCGATCCGCAGGGCAAGGCGGTCGAGCGGGCGCTGCCGGCGCTCGGCTTCGAGGGCATCGGCAACGTCCACGTCGGGCGGATGGTCGAGCTGGAGGCCGACGACCCGGAGCAGCTCGGCGAGCTCTGCGAGAAGCTCCTCGCCAATCCGCTGATCGAGGACTACGAGATCCAGCCCCTGTGATCTGGGGCGTCCTTCAGTTCCCTGGTTCGTGCGACGAGCGCGACGCCTTGAACGCCTGCGAAGTGGTCGGCGACGAGGCGCGGCTGATCTGGCACGAAGAGCGCGACCTCTCCGGGGTCGACGGCGTCGTCGTGCCGGGCGGCTTCTCCTACGGCGATTACCTGCGGGCGGGGGCGATCGCGCGCTTCTCGCCGGCGATGGAGGCGGTCGCCGAGCTCGCCGCGGCGGGCGGCCCGGTGCTGGGGATCTGCAACGGCTTCCAGGTCCTCTGCGAGGCGGGCCTCCTCCCTGGCGCGCTGCTGCGAAACCAGGAGCTGCGCTTCATCTGCAAGCAGGCCGACCTGCTCGACGACGAGGGCAACGTGCTCTCGATCCCGCTGAAGCACGGCGAAGGGCGTTTCTACGCGCCGGAGGAGATGCTCGACCGGCTGGAGGCCGACGGCCAGGTTGCCTACCGCTACGCCGACGACCACAACGTCAACGGATCGTCACGGAATATCGCCGGAGTGCGCAACGAGGCCGGCAACGTGGTCGGGCTGATGCCGCACCCCGAGCACGCGGTCGATCCACTGACCGGCTCGACCGACGGGCGCAAGGTCTTCGAAGCGCTGGAGCGCTACGCATGAGCGCCCACCGCGAGCTCGGCCTCACCGACTCCGAGTACGAGCTGATCGTCGAGAAGATGGGCCGCGAGCCGAACGTGGTCGAGCTGGCGATGTTCAGCCTGCTGTGGTCCGAGCACTGCGCCTACAAGCACTCGAAAAAACTACTCGGCAAGCTGCCGAGCGACGGCCCCCGCGTGGTCATGGGCCCGGGCGAGAACGCCGGCGCCGTCGACGTCGGCTCGGGCTACGCGGTCGCCTTCAAGGTCGAGTCCCACAACCACCCGAGCGCGGTCGAGCCCTTCCAGGGCGCGGCGACCGGGGTCGGCGGGATCCTCCGCGACGTCTTCGCGATCGGCGCCCGCCCGATCGCCGTCCTCGACAGCCTGCGCTTCGGCGAGCTCGACTCGGTGCGCTCGCGCCACCTGCTCGACGGCGCGGTCCGCGGGATCGGCCACTACGGCAACTCGATCGGCGTGCCGAACGTCGGCGGCGAGATCTACTTCGAGGAGCCCTACGAGCACAACTGCCTGGTCAACGCGATGTGCATCGGCTTCGCCAAGACCGAGGACATGGTGCGCGCGGCGGCCGCCGGGGTCGGTAACGCGGTGGTGCTGATGGGCGCGACGACCGGGCGCGACGGGATCGGCGGCGCCTCCGTGCTGGCCTCGGCCGAGCTCGGCGAGGGCGATGACGCGAAGCGCCCGACGGTCCAGGTCGGCGACCCCTTCGAGGAGTCCAAGGTGCTCGAGTGCTGCCTCGAGCTGCTGGCGAAGGGCCTGCTCGTCTCGCTGCAGGACCTCGGCGCGGCAGGCCTTACCTCCTCGGCCGGCGAGATGGCCTCGGCCGGCGAGGTCGGGATCGACATCGACGTCGCCGAGGTCCCGCTGCGCGAGACCGACATGGAGCCCTTCGAGATCATGGTCTCCGAGTCCCAGGAGCGGATGCTCGCGGTGGTCGAGCCGAGCCGGGTCGACGAGGTGCGCGCGATCTGCGCCAAGTGGCAGACCGAATCGGCGGAGATCGGCGTCGTCACCGACACCGGGCACATCCGCATCCTGCAAGGTGGCGAGGTCGTCGGCGACATGCCGGTCGAGGCGCTGGTCGACGGCTGCCCGCTCTATGACCTGGCGCCCGCCGCGCCCGCCGCCTGGATCTACGGGAACAAGCAGACGCTCGCGCCGAGCGCCGACTCCGCCTCCACCCTGCTGGCGCTCCTCGCCGCGCCTTCGATCGCCTCGAAGCGGTGGATCTTCCAGCAGTACGACTCGATCGTCGGCTCGCGCACGGTGCGCCGGCCCGAGTCGGCCGACGCCGCGGTCCTGCAGCTGCCCGAGTCGGGCAACGCGATCGCGGTCTCGATCGACGGCAACGGGCGCAAGGTCGCCTGCGAGCCCTTCAACGGCACGGTCGAGGCGGTGCTCGAGTGCGCGCAGAACCTCGCCTGCGTCGGCGCCGAGCCGCTCGGCCTGACCAACTGCCTGAACTTCGGCAACCCGGAGAAGCCGGTGCCCGCCTGGCAGCTCGACCGCGCGATCTCCGGCCTCGCCGCCGTCTGCGAGGAGCTCGGCGTGCCGGTCGTCGGCGGCAACGTCTCGCTCTACAACGAGGGGCCCGACGGGCCGATCTACCCGACCCCGGTGGTGGCGATGGTCGGCGAGCTGCCCGACCCGGCGCAGACCGCGCCCTCGTCCTTCCGGCGAGCGGGCGACGCGATCGGCCTGCTCGGCCCGTTCACCCCGACCATGCACGGCTCCGAGATCGCCAAGCAGCGCGGCGAGCTGGAGCTGGGCCTGCCGGACCCGAAGGTCGCCGCCGTCGCCGAGGCCTGCGCGACGGTCCGCGAGGCGGTCCGCGCCGGCAAGGTCGCCTCCGCCCACGACGTCTCCGATGGCGGCCTCGCCTGCGCCTTGGCCGAGTCCTCGATCGGCGCCGGCATCGGCTGCCGCGCCGACCTCCAGGACCTGCGCGAGCGCGGCTGCACCCCCGACGAGGCGCTCTTCGGCGAGGGGCCGGGCGGCTTCGTCCTCTCCGGCGATCGCGCCGAGCTCGAGGCCCTCGGGGCGCTGATCATCGGCGAGGTCGGCGGCACCACGATCGAGCTCGCCGCCGGCGACCGCAGCCTCATCATCGGCCTCACCGACGCGACCGAAGCCTGGCGCTCCCTGGACGCAAAGGCCGAGTCGGTGGCGGAGCCCCCCGCCGACGCCTAGGTTCGGCGCCATGCGGCGCCTGCTCCTCGTCATCCCGGCCCTCGCCCTCCTCGTCCCGGCCGGCGCGGCGGCGGCGAGGCCCGCGCATCTGGTGGTGGCCGAAGGATCCGCGCGTGCCGCCGACGGGACGCTGCGCGGTTGGTTCGTCGTCGCCAACCGCGGCGACGCGCGATCGGGGACGGTCCAGGTGTCGGTGAGCGTGACCGGAGGGGTCGGACTCGACAAAGTGATGGGCCATTGGCGGGCGCGCCGGGTGGCGATTTCGGGGTTGGCCTCCGGGCAGGCGCACCGCGTGCGCTTCGCGATCCCGATCCCGCCAAGCCTGCGCATCACCGACGGGTCGATCGAAGCCTGCGCCGAAGGCTGTCGACGGATCGGGGCGTACGAGAAGCCGGAGAGCGCGCCGACCTCCGTGCCCTCACCGAACCCGTCCGGACCTCAGAGTCCGTCCGGCCCGCCGAGCCGGTCCCCCGCTCCGTCCGGCCCCCCGAGCCCATCGCCCGCACCGTCCCCGGCTCCTGGTGATGTCCCGACGCCGCCGCCCTCGGGCGAAGCGCCTCCGCCCTCGATCTCCACCGTCCCGACCGACCCGCTCGCCCCCGAACCCGGGACGCCCTTCCAGGTCACGAGCGGCCCGGTTCCCTACTGGGCTTTCGTCCCGGACTCCTACGATCCGAGCAACCTCACCCCCGCCCCGCTCCTGATCTGGCTGCACGGATGTGGCGGGGAAAGCTCCGGGGACATCTGGGTCGTCGATCCAGGCGAAGCCGGAGGGGAGCCGCAGGACTGGCTGACGGTCGCGGTCGGTGGCCGCGAAGGCGGGTGCTGGAGCCCGAGCGCCGACGAAGCGAAGGTGATGGCGGCCCTCGCCGACGTCGAGACCCACTTCAACATCGACCGCGGCCAGGTGGTCCTCGGCGGCTACTCCTCCGGCGGCGACCTCGCCTACCGCACCGGCTTCCGCCACTCGGCCACCTTCGAGGCCCTGCTGATCGAGAACAGCTCCCCCTTCCGCGACACCGGATCGAGCGCCGCCGAATCGCTGGCAGCCGCGACGACGAAGATCCCGATCGTCCACCTCGCCCACACCGGCGACACCACCTACCCGATCGCCGGCGTGCGGAGGGAGATCGGCGAAGTCGAAGCGGCGGGCTTCCCGGTCGAATTGATCGAACGTTCGGGCACCCACTACGACCGCAACACCGATGGCGACCTGGTCAAATACCTGCTGCCCTACATCGACGGGGCGGGCGTCGGCTTACCTCACGTTTAAGTCCGAGCCGGCTCGGGCACTTCTGGAACGGGGACGCGTCCTTGGGGGACCTGGCCTCCGTCTATGGGAGAGAGATTCGAAACCCGTCGGGTGAAGCAAGCCCTGATCGTCGTGCTGGCGGCGGCGTTGACCGGCGCCGTGCTGAGCGCCTGCGGCGGGTCGAGCTCCGGTCCGCCCCAGCTCACCTTCTTCGTCGCGATCCAGCCGGGCGGGACGATCGAAGCGACCGCCGAACGCTGCACCAAAGAAGCCGACGGCAAATACACGATCAAGCCCGAACTGCTGCCCAACGACGCCACCCAGTCGCGCGAACAGCTGGTCCGGCGCCTCGGCGCGAAGGACAGCTCGATCGACATCATCGGCCTCGACGTCATCCTCACCAGCGAATTCGCCAACGCCGGCTGGATCGCTCCCTGGAAGGGCAAACAGAAAGCCGAAGCGTCGAAGAACGTGTTCCCGAGCGTGCTGAAGACGGCGAGCTTCGAAGGCGAACTGTACGCGACGCCGTTCAACACCAACACGCAGCTCCTCTGGTACCGCAAAGACCTGGTCAAACAGCCGCCGAAGACCTGGGACGAAATGATCGAAATGGCCGAAGAACTGCCGGAAGCGGGGCAGATCCAGGTACAGGCCGAACGCTACGAGGGCTACACGGTCTGGGTGAACGCTCTGATCGAAAGTGCCGGGACCCACATCCTCAAGGGTCCCGAAGAAGTCGAACTCGCACAGAAACCGACCGAAGAAGCGCTCGAAGTGATCGGCAAGCTGGCCCACTCCTCGGCCGCCTCGCCGGAACTTCCGACCTCCAACGAGGACAGCGCCCGGCTCGCCTTCGAGGGAGGCAAGGCGGCCTTCATGACCAACTACACCTTCGCCTTCGCCAGCGCCAAGGAAAACGCGCCGGAAATCAACGAACAGATGGGTGCGGCGCCGTTCCCGCAGGTCAACTCCAACCCGGCCAAACCACCACTCGGCGGTTTCAACCTCGCGGTCAGCAGCTACTCGGGCCACCAGGCAGAGGCGTTCGAAGCGGCGCTCTGCCTCTCGGGCGAAAAAAGCGAGCTGACGGGAACCGAACTCGACGGGCTGCCGCCGTCCCACGAAAACCTCTACACCAACCCGATCGTGAAAAAGGCCTACCCAGGCTTCGCCGGGCTGGTCAAGGAAGAGGTGGAAGCGGCCGGGCCGCGACCGGTCACGCCCGCCTACCAGGACGTCACCTCGGCGATCCAGCGCACCCTGCATCCACCGGAAAGCATCCCCGCCGAAGGCGAGGAAGGTAAGTACGACGAACTGAAGGAAAACCTCGAAGCCGCGGTCAAGCGGGAAGGGCTCCTCTGATGGAGGCAGGCGCACAGCGAGCCGGAAAGCCCGCCGAGCCGCCGGCGGCGAAGCCGGGCAAGGTGAGCTCGCGGACCAAGTCGGAACGCAAACTCGCCTGGATGCTCTGCGCGCCGGCGGTGATCGTGATGCTGGCGGTCACCGCCTACCCGATCCTCTACGCCTTCGTCCTCTCGCTGCAGAAGCTCGACCTGCGCTTCCCCGAACAGACCGAATTCATCGGCCTCGCCAACTACGGCACGGTGCTGAGCTCCGAACTGTGGTGGCTCGACGTCTGGAACACCCTGGTGATCATGATCATCTCGGTGTCGATCGAGCTCGTGCTCGGGATGCTGATCGCGCTGGTCATGCACCGGGCGATCTTCGGCCGCGGCCTGGTCCGCACCGTGGTCCTGATTCCTTACGGGATCATCACCGTCGTCGCCGCCTTCGCCTGGCAGTTCGCCTTCGCCAACGAATCGGGTTTCGTCGACGCCTTGCCATTCATCGCCGACGAAAAAAACTGGTTCGGCGGCCACATCTCCTCGCTCGCCGTGATCATCATGGCCGAGATCTGGAAAACGACGCCGTTCATGGCGCTGCTCCTGCTGGCCGGGTTGGTGACGATCCCCAACGAGCTCTACGAGGCGGCGCGGGTCGACGGCGCGTCTGCCTGGCAGCGCTTCGTGAAGATCACCCTGCCGCTGATGAAACCGGCGATCCTCGTCGCGCTGCTGTTCCGGGTGCTCGAGGCCTCACGCGTCTTCGACTCGATTTTCATCATGACCCACGGCGCGCAGAACACGGAATCGGTGTCGATCCTCGGCTTCGAACAACTGATCAACCGATTGAATCTAGGCGTCGGGTCGGCGATCTCGATCCTGATCTTCCTCGGCGTGTTCGGCCTCGCCTTCCTCTTCATCAAAGGCTTCGGCGTGAAAGTCGAAGAAGGAAGGCCGGGGGGAGGCTGAGATGAAGGTCGGAGCCAAGGAATACTCGCTGTGGACGATCGCGATCACGCTCGTCCTGCTCTTCGCCCTGATCCCGGTGCTGTGGCTGCTGTCGCTCTCGCTGAAGCCGCCGAGCGAGATCGCCGACGGGCGCATCATCCCCGCCAACTTCTCGCTCGACAACTACAAGTCGCTGTTCGAAGGCGGCTGGAGCGGCAGCCCGTTCCTGCACCCGCTGATCAACTCGATCGCGATCGCGCTGATCACCACGGTGATCGCGATCGTCCTCGCCTCCTTCACCGCCTACGCGATCGCCCGGCTCGAATTCCCCGGCAAGCGCGTGATCCTCGCGGGCGCCCTGGCGATCGCGATGTTCCCGCCGATCTCCACCGTCGGCCCGCTCTTCGACATGTGGCGGGCGCTCGGCATCTACGACACCTACTTAGGCCTGATCATCCCCTACCTCACCTTCAGCCTGCCGCTGGCGGTGTACGTATTGGTGGCGTTCTTCCGCGAGATCCCCTGGGACCTCGAGCAGGCGGCGCAGGTCGACGGCGCCACCCCGTGGCAGGCGTTCCGCAAGGTGATCCTGCCGCTCGCCGCGCCGGGAGTCTTCACCGCCGCGATCCTCGTCTTCATCTTCTGTTGGAACGACTTCGTCTACGCGATCTCGCTGACCTCATCGGACAGCTCGCGGACCGTGCCTGCCGCACTCGCCTTCTTCACCGGTGAATCGACCTTCACCGAACCGACCGGATCGATCGCCGCGGCGGCGATCGTGGTGACGATCCCGATCATCATCTTCGTCCTCGTCTTCCAGCGCCGCATCGTCTCCGGGCTGACCGCAGGCGCCGTCAAGGGATAGGAGCTACACGCAATGGCAGAGATAGTCCTCGATGGAGTCACCAAGGTTTTCGACGACGGCTACGAAGCCGTCAAAGACCTGAACCTCGACATCGCCGACGGCGAGTTCGTGATTCTCGTCGGCCCCTCGGGCTGCGGCAAGTCGACGGCGCTGCGGATGATCGCCGGCCTGGAGGACATCTCCAGCGGTGAGCTGAAGATCGGCGACGAGGTGATGAACGATCGCTCGCCGAAGGACCGCGACATCGCGATGGTCTTCCAGAACTACGCGCTCTACCCGCACATGACCGTGCGCGAGAACATGGGCTTCGCCCTCTCCCTCGCCGGCGTCGACAAGGCGGAGATTGCCCAGAAGGTCGATGCGGCGGCGGAGAAACTCGATCTCGTCGACCACCTCGACCGCAAACCGGCCAACCTCTCCGGCGGGCAGCGCCAGCGGGTGGCGATGGGGCGGGCGATCGTCCGCGACCCGAAAGTCTTCCTGATGGACGAGCCGCTCTCCAACCTCGACGCGAAGCTGCGCGTGCAGATGCGGACCGAGGTCGCGCGCCTCCAGTCGGACCTGGGGACGACGATGGTCTACGTCACCCACGACCAGACCGAGGCGATGACGCTCGGCGATCGCGTCGCGGTGATGCGCGCGGGCGTCCTCCAGCAGGTCGGCTCGCCGGCCGAACTCTACGGAGCGCCGAAAAACCTCTTCGTCGCCGGCTTCATCGGCTCGCCCGCGATGAACTTCATGGTCGCCGAGATCGCCGACGGCAAGATCCGCCTGCCGATCGGCGAGGTCGACCCGGCCCACATCGACGGCCTCGAGCTGCCGCCGGAGGGCAAAGTCGTCGCCGGCATCCGGCCGGAGAACTTCGAGGACGCGGAGATCGTCCAGGACTCGGTCAAAGATGAACGTGGCCTCCTCTTCGACGCCGAGATCGACCTGGTCGAGTCCCTCGGCTCCGACCTCTACGCCTACTTCCACATCGAGTCCGAGGGCGTCCAGTCCGACCAACTCGCCGACCTGGTCGGCGAACGCCTGGCCGAGACCGGCGCCGCCGGCACCCGCGAGGGCCACGAGCAGATCGTCGCCCGCCTCGAGCCGACGAGCAAAGTCAAACGCCGCGAGACCGCCCAGCTCTGGGCCGACACGGCGAAGCTCCACCTCTTCGACCCGGAGTCCGGCGAGCGACTCTGAGGCGGCGTGGGGGCCCACGCCGCCTCAGATCATCGGTGGGCTGGCTCGCCGGGCGCTGGTACCGTCGTGGCATGGCCAAGGTGTTCGACCGCCTCGACGAGCATCAGCGTGAGTGGATCGCGGCGCGGGAGATGTTCTTCGTCGCCACCGCGCCGCTTGCGGCCGACGGGCGGGTGAACTGCTCGCCGAAGGGGCCGATGGGGACCTTTCGGGTGCTGGACGACCACACGGTCGCCTACCTCGACATGGTCGGCTCCGGCGCCGAGACCGTCGCTCATCTGCGCGAGAACGGGCGGATCGTGGTGATGTTCTGCGCCTTCGACGGGCCGCCGCAGATCCTGCGGCTGCACGGGCGCGGCGAGATCGTCGCCGCCGAGGACCCGCGCTTCGAGGAGCTCTACGCGCGCGCCGACTTCGAGGCCCCGCACGACATCGAGGAGGCGCGGCGCGCGGTGATCCTGGTCGAGGTCGAGCGGATCGCCGACGCCTGCGGGTACGGCGTGCCGCTGATGTCCTATGAGGGCGAGCGCGTGCACGCCGAGAAGTGGGCGGAGAAGAAGCTGCGGACCGGAGGCGAGGCGGGGATCGCCGACTACATGAACGAGAAGAACGAGACGAGCATCGACGGCCTGCCCGCCTTCGACGTCGGCGGCCGCCAGACCGCCTCTTCCTAGCGCTGCTTCTTCTTCGCCGGACCCACCGTCACGGAGCGGGTCACGGTCCCCGATTCACCCTGGGCGTTGGTGGCGACAATCGTCAGCGTCGCTTTCAGCTTGTGCCCTTTGGCAAGCACCGCGCGGGCTTTCGAGTTGAGGGTCAGCTTCAGCGCCGCGGACTTGCCGCTCGGGACGGTGGTCTTGCCGACGCCGAGCACGACCGGCTTCTTCGCCTTGCCGGCTCGGGAGGCGGCCGCGGCCGGCAGGGTCTGCGTCGTCGTCGCGGTGGGCGGGTTCGTCGCCTTGCCGAAGGCCAGCGTCTTGCCGTCTTGCCCGGGCCGGAGCGCGGTGCCGCCGAGCTTCACGCCGCCCTTCGCCGCCGGGCCGGGGGTCGGCGCCGGGACCGGGGTCGGAGCAGGAGCAGGCCCAGGGGCGGGCGCGGGCGCGGCGGGCGTCGCGCCGAGGTTGTACTGCACCATCACTTCGAAGCCGGAGGGGTCGACGCCCTGGGTGAACTCGCCGCTCGTCGCGGTCGGTGCCGGGAAATACGCTTCGTCGACCTCGAAGGCGTTGGGGCTGTTGATCGCCGTCTGGTTGGTGAAGCGGAGCGGCAGCGAGGCGCCCGGGGTCAGCACCGAGATCGCCGCGATGTCGCCGAAGGACGTTTCGCCGGGCACGCTCAGGTTTGCCACCCTGGAGGCGGAGACGGCGAGGTTCTGGGGCACCGTCGTCACCTGGTTGGCCGGCACGGTGAAGGTCGGGCCGAGCGTTTTCACCTGGCAGCAGATGAACTGGGGCCGGGACGGTTCGTTGGTCGCCGAGAGGGCCGAGGTGAGGATGACCACCTGCATCGTCCCCGGATTGCTCATCGCGGGCAGCGTCACCGAGGTGATCGTGCCGGTGCCACCGGTGGCCGGGAGCGGGGCGAAGTCGCTGCCGACGCCGGCGTGGCTCCACCACCAGGTGCAGGTCGGCGCCCCGTGGAAGTACTGCCCGGCGGAGTTTTCGCAGTTCACCCCGGGAGTCACCGCGCCGGCGGGGTTGCCGCCGAACGGGGTGTCGGCGTTCGCGGTGCCCGCGGCGAGCAGGAACGCCGCCGCGATCACCGTCAGCGCCGCGAGCGCGCGGCGCTTTACCCCCCAGATGCCCCAGTCAGATCCACGGACGAACACGAAGGCGTAATTCATATTCGGCGCCGGGCCTGGTGGCAATACTCAGAATTGCCGCAATACGCGCTTTTCACGTATGCCGAAGCACGGCCCCGGCCATTGCTACCCTCCCCGGGTAGGCGATCCGCCTGCGCGTCACGTCGTCTCTACAGAAGAGGAAGCGCGCTCCTTGACCACGTTTGAGTCGGTCCCGATCGACCACGACAAGCCCCGCGACGAATGCGGGGTCTTCGGCGTCTACGCGCCTGGGCACGATGTCTCGCGCCTCGCCTACTTCAGCCTCTACGCATTGCAGCACCGCGGCCAGGAGTCGGCCGGGATCGCGACCGCCGAGGGCGGCCACATCACCACGATGCGCGACGCCGGGCTGGTGTCCCAGGTCTTCGACGAGGAGAAGCTGCGGGCGCTGCAGGGCGACATGGCGATCGGCCACGTGCGCTACTCGACCACCGGCGGCGGCTCCTGGGAGAACGCCCAGCCGGTCTGGCGCGACGACGGCCGCGAGGTGGCCCTCGCCCACAACGGCAACCTGACCAACGCGGTCGAGCTGTGGGGTGAGCTGAAGGGCCTCGGGATCGACTTCCGCGGGACCAGCGACTCGGAGATCATCGCGGCGCTGCTGTCCTCCCACGACGGCAAGACGATCGAGGACGCGGTCGAGCAGGTGATGCCGCGGTTGGAGGGCGCCTACTCGACCGTGGTGATGACCAAGCACGCGATCGTCGCCTTCCGCGACCCGCACGGGATCCGGCCGCTCAGCCTCGGCCGGCTCGGCGACCGCTTCGTCGTCGCCTCGGAGAGCTGCGCCTTCGACATCATCGGCGCCGAGCTGATGCGCGAAGTGCATCCCGGCGAGATGGTCAGCCTGACCGAGCGCGGGCTGGAGACGCGGCAGGTTGTGCGCGGGGTGAAGCGCTCCTCGTGCGTCTTCGAGCACATCTACTTCTCCCGCCCCGACAGCCGCATGGAGGGCAAAGTCCTGCAGCAGTCGCGCGGGCGGATGGGCGAGATCCTCTGGCGCGAGGCGCCGGTCGACGCCGACCTGGTGATCGCGGTGCCCGATTCCGGCAACCCCGCCGCGGCGGGGTTCGCGCGCGCCTCGGGCCTGCCCCGCGACGACGGGTTGATCAAGAACCGCTACGTCGCCCGCACCTTCATCCAGCCCGGCCAGGAGCTGCGCAAGCACGGCCTGCGGCTCAAGTTCAACCCGCTGCCGGAGATCGTCGAAGGCAAGCGGCTGGTCGTCGTCGATGACTCGATCGTCCGCGGCAACACCACGCGGCAGATCGTCGGGATGCTGCGCAAGGCCGGCGCGCGCGAAGTGCACATGCGCATCTCGGCCCCGCCGATCCGCAACCCCTGCCACTACGGCGTCGACATGTCGACCCGCGAGGAGATGATCGCCCACGGCCGCACGATCGAAGAGATCGCCGACGAGCTCGATTGCGACAGCCTCGCCTACCTCTCGATGGAGGGCGTCTACGAGGCGATCGACGGCAGCCCCGAAGACCACTGCGACGCCTGCTTCAGCGGCCATTACCCCCTCGGCGACCCCGAAGAGGCGAACGGCAAGTTCGCCCTCGAGGACATCGCCGTGGTTCCCGCGACTCCGTAGCGCCGCGCCCGCCGAGACGGACCCTGCGCTCGCCTGAAGCATTTTGGTCCCCTGACGACCAAAATGCTTCAGCGGTGCGAGTTAGGGAAGATCGGGGCGTGAGCGAATTTCGCATCGTCGTCCTCGCCTCCGGCAACGGGACCAACCTGCAGGCGATCCTCGACGGGCTGCACGGGCGCGACGGGTTCGCGGTCGTCGGCGTCGGATCCGACAAGCGCGAGGCGCGGGCGCTGGGGCGGGCGCGGGCGGCGGAGGTCGAGACCGCGGTGTTCCCACGTGAGGAGTTCGCCGACCGGGGCGCGCGGGACCTGGCGATGGGCGACTGGGCCGAGGGGCTCGCGCCCGACCTGATCGTGCTCGCCGGCTACATGCAGCTGCTCTCGCCCGCGTTCGTCGGGCGCTTTCGCGACCGGATCGTCAACGTCCACCCCGCGCTGCTGCCGCAGTTCCCGGGGCTCGACGCGGTCGGGCAGGCGCTCGAGGCGGGTGTCGACGTCACCGGCGTCACCGTCCATTACGTCGACGAGGGGGTCGACACCGGCCCGCCGATCCTCCAGCGCGAGGTGCCGGTGCCCGCGAGCCGCAGCCGCGAGGAGCTCGAAAACGCGCTCCATGCGGTCGAGCACGAGCTCTTTCCGGAGGCGATACGCACGCTTGCGCGGGGCAAGGCTAGGATCGGGGAAGACGACCGTCCCCCGGCCGTCGATCGATGAGCGACGCCACCGCCGACACCTCCAGCGCAGCGGGTTCCGCCGAGGGCGGCGACGGCGCGATCCGCGTCCGCCGCGCCCTGATCTCGGTCTCCGACAAGACCGGGATCGTCGACTTCGGCAAGGCGCTGGCCGGGCTCGGGGTCGAGATCCTCTCCACCGGCGGCACCGCGACGGCCCTGCGCGAGGCGGGGGTCGAGGTCACCGACGTCTCCGAGTTCACCGGCCAGGAGGAGATCCTCGACGGGCGGGTGAAGACGCTCCATCCGCGGCTCCACGGGGCATTGCTGGCACGGCGCGACGATCCGGCACACATGGACGTGCTGGCGGCGGAGGCGATCGAGCCGATCGACCTCGTCGCGGTCAACCTCTACCCCTTCGAGCAGACCGTCTCCGACCCGGACGTCGCCGCGCTCACCGCGATCGAGAACATCGACATCGGCGGGCCGACGATGATCCGCGCCGCGGCGAAGAACCACGAAGGCGTCGCGGTCGTCGTCAAGCCGGAGGCCTATGACGCGGTCTGCGCCGAGCTCGAAGAGTCGGGCGGCGAGATCTCCGCCCCCACGCGCCACTGGCTCGCCAACGAGGCCTTCGCCCAGACCGCCCGCTACGACGCCGCGATCAGCCGCTGGTTCTCGACCTCCTACGAGCACGAGGACTTTCCCGAACACCTCGCGGTCGCCTACGAGAAGGTGCTCGACCTCTCCTACGGCGAGAATCCGCACCAGCGCGCGGCGCTCTACTCGGATGTCGGGGCGAGCGCCCACATCCTCTCCTCCGTGCAGAAGCTGCACGGCAAGGCGCTTTCCTTCAACAACGTGCTGGACCTCGACGCGGCGCGCTCGCTCTGTGCCGACTTCGAGCCGCCCGCCTGCGTGATCGTCAAGCACAACAACCCGTGCGGGGTGGCGATCGGCGCGACCATCGCGGAGGCCCATCGCAAGGCGCGCGCCTGCGATCCGATGTCGGCCTACGGCGGCGTCCTCGCCTTCAACCGGCCGATCGACAAGGAGGTCGCCGAGGAACTCCACGGCACCTTCGTCGAGGTCGTCATCGCGCCCGGCTACGACGACGAGGGCCTCGAGATCATTCAGCAGAAGGAGCCGATCCGGATCCTCTCCGAAGAGGAGCCGCGCCGCACGCCGCCCGGCGAACGCGACTACAAGAAGGTCCTCGGCGGCGTCCTGATCCAGGAGCTCGACGACCAGCCCGACCTGCGTTCATCGATGGAGGCGGTCACCCAGACCAAGCCCACCGACGACCAGTGGGAGGACATGCTCTTCGCCTGGACCGTCTGCCGCCGGGTCCGCTCCAACGCGATCGTGATCGCCAAGGACGGCGCCACCCTCGGCATCGGCGCCGGCCAGATGAGCCGCGTCGACTCGGTCCGCCTCGCGGTCGAGAAGTGCCGCGAGGCCTTCGGCGTCGAGGCCACCGACCTCCTCTCGAACTCCGCCCTCGCCTCCGACGCCTACTTCCCCTTCGCCGACGGCCCCGAGCTCGGCATCAAAGCCGGCGTCACCGCCGTAATCCAGCCAGGCGGCTCGATCCGCGACGACGACGTCGTCTCCGCCTGCGACGCCCTCGGCGTCGCGATGGTGTTCACGCACCACCGCCACTTCCGCCACTAGCGCCGGGCGCCAAGCAGTCAGCTGCCGGCGCCTGACCGGCGGGCCGCTCTTCTTTGTTCCGTCTCGCTCAGCCCGCGCCCGCGCCGACGGCGTCGGGGGTCGGAGCTTTGGCGTCGCCCGCCGGTGGGGCACCCTCGGTGTGGACGACGAAGTCCTTGCCGCGGATCAGGGCGAGAGCGGCGATGCCGCCGGCGATCGCGAGGAGGCCGGAGATCAGGAGCAGGACGTTGAGGCCGTCGACGAAGTCGGCACGGGACGAGGCGGCGTTGGTGGCGGCCGCGGTGTGGGTGGCGAGGATCGAGCCGAGGGCGGCGACGCTGGTGGCGATGCCGACCTGGCGGAAGGTGCTGTTGATGCCGGAAGCCATGCCGGCGAAGCGGGGCTCGACCACGCCGACGGCGGTCGAGGCGAGCGGTGGGTTGACGAGGCCGCTGCCGAGGCCGGCGACGAGGAAGCCCGGGATCAGGTGGGTCCAGTCGGAGCCGGCATCGAGGCCGCGCATCAGGAGCAGGCCGGCGCCGACCATCAGGAGACCCGGGCCGATCAGCCATTTCACCGGCACGTGGGCCGAGAGGCGGCCGGCCGGGATCGCGGTGAAGAGCGTCGCGCCGGTGATGATCGCCAGGCGCAGCCCGGTCTCCAGCGCCGAGTAGCCGAGCACTTCCTGCAGGTAGAGGGTGAAGTAGAGGAGCATCGCGAAGAGCGAGCCGTTCATCGCGAAGGCGGCGATCGAGCCGCCGACGAAGGTCGGTTTGCGGAACAGCGAGAAGTCGAACATCGGCTGCTTGACCGCGCGCTCGACGAACGGGAAGGCGGTGAGCAGGGCCGCGGCGACGATCCAGGAGGCGACCGAGACGGTGTTCGTCCAGCCGTGCTCGTTGGCGCGGATCAGCCCGTAGACGAGGGCGAGCAGGCCGACGGTGAACACCGCGAACCCGGCGAAGTCGATGCGACTGGCCTGTTGCGGTTTCGACTCCTGGACGTAGCGGAGCGTGACGACGACGGCGACGATGCCGATCGGGATGTTGACGAAGAAGATCCAGCGCCAGCCGATACCGGTGGTGAGCAGGCCGCCGAGGAGCGGGCCGAGGGCGGTCGAGAGCGAGACCACCGCACCCCAGACGCCGAAGGCGGTGCCGCGCGCCTTGCCATGGAAGGTCTGGGCGAGGAGCGCGAGCGAGGTGGCGAAGATGGTCGCCCCGCCGATGCCCTGGAGGGCGCGGAAGGCGATCAGCATCGTCGGCGACTGGGCGAGGCCACACAGGAGCGAGGCCGCCGTGAAGATGACGAGCCCGCCGGCGAAGACGATGCGGCGACCGAAGAGGTCGGCGACCGAGCCGGAGGCCAGGAGCAGCGAGGCGAGCGAGAGCGAGTAGGCGTCGATCGTCCACTGGACGTCGGAGAAGCCCGCGCCGAGCGCTTTCTGGATGTCCGGGAGCGCGACGACGACGATCGTGATGTCGAGCAGGAGCATGAAGGTCCCCAGCGACACCGCGACGAGCGTCCACCAGGCTTGTGGCTGGATCTTGGCGTTCTCATTCATTGGCGCGGCACAGTAGCACAAGGTCTTGTGAAAGACTTGCCAAAGTCTTGAATAGCCCTTTACAAGGGCGAGCGACGACTACGATCCCGCCATGTCATCCGCCGACATCCCCGACCGCGACCGGCTCGGCCACCTCCTCTGGGAGGTCGGCGCGCGGGTCAGCATGCTCGGCGAAGAGGCGCTCGCGCGCACCCCGCTGACGTCGCGGATGGCGGGGATCCTGGAGGCGATCATGGCCGACCCCGGCACCTCGATCGCGGAGATGTCACGCAAGGTGCCCGTCAGCCCGCAGGCCGTGAGCCAGGTGGTGGTGCGACTGGAAGGGATGGGCTACCTCGAGCGGCGCTCGGGCGAGCGCGGCCGCGGCGTCGCCCTCCACATCACCGCCGCCGGCGAGAAGGCGTTCGCCGAGGCCGACGAGCGCAAAGCGGCACTGAATGCCGAACTGGCCGAGACGCTCGGCGAGGAGCGCCACGCCGAACTGGTCCGCCTGCTGCGCGAGGCGCTGCCGATCGTCACGGCGATGGAGCGCGGCGCCTAGCGCTCGCGGGCGATCAACGCCTCGACCCCGTCGAGGATGCGGTCGAGGCCGAAGGCGAACTCGTCGCGCTCGTCGTCGTCGGAAGAGGGGGCGGCGGCGATCCGGCTCAGGCGCGGGTAGGACTCCTCGTCGACGAGCTCTCGCAGGAGTCCCTCGAAGGTCCACCCCGGCGCGTCGGCGGCCGCGGCGGCGCGGGCGGCTTCGTGGGCCATGCGTGACTCGCTCAGGGTGTAGGAACTGATCATGCCGATGACACGGAGCTTGTCGCCATCGGCGAGGCCGGTGTCGTCGAGGGCTTCGAGGCCGCGCTCGACGAAGGTCAGCGAGTTCGGCGCCAGCGGCGGCGTCGCCATCGGCATCTCGGTGATCCAGGCGTGGCGGTCGATCATCTCGCGCTGGACCGTCGCCCAGTGGCCCAGGCGCTCGCGCCAGCCGGCGCCCTCGAGCCCGAACTCCTCCGCCCCCTGCGCGCTCGCGTTCCACATCAGCTGCAGCAGCTCGTCCTTGCTGGCGACGTAGCGGTAGAGGGACATCGTGGTGAAGCCGAGCTCCTTGGCGACGCGGGCCATCGAGACGGCGACCAAGCCGTCGGCGTCGGCGATCGCGATCGCGGCCTCGACGATCGCGTCGATCGAGAGGCCCGGCTTCGGTCCGCGCCTGCCGCGCTCGCGGCGTCCCCAGAGGAGGTCGAGACCAGGCGGTAGCTGGGAAGCGTCGTCGGTCACGCATCGATCATAACCGTGTACGTGCTATACAGTTTTGTATATGACCTACACAGTTGAAGCTTCAGGCATCGCCAAGGCCTTCGGAGAGCACCGCGCGCTCGACGGGGTAGACCTCCGGGTCGAGGGCGGCTCGGTGTTCGCGCTGCTCGGTCCCAACGGCGCCGGCAAGACGACGATGGTGCGCGTCCTCGCCACGCTGACCCGACCCGATTCGGGCACGGCGACGGTGGCCGGGCACGATCTGCTCGCCGATCCGACGGGCGTGAAGCGGCAGATCAGCCTCACCGGCCAGTTCGCCGCCGTCGACGACGTCCTCACCGGGCGGGAGAACCTCGAGCTGATGGCGCGCCTGCGCCGGCTGCCCGCCCGCGCCGCCCGCGCCCGTACGGCGGAGCTGCTCGACACCTTCGCGCTCGCCGGCGCCGCCGATCGCCGCGCCGGGACCTACTCGGGCGGGATGCGGCGGCGGCTCGACCTCGCGATGGGGATGATCGAGCGCCCGCGACTCCTCTTTCTCGACGAGCCGACGACCGGACTCGACCCGCGCTCGCGAGAAGGGCTCTGGGACACGGCCGCGCGCCTGGTCGAGGAAGGCGTGACGATCCTTCTCACCACGCAGTACCTCGAGGAGGCCGACCGGCTCGCCGACACGATCGCGGTGCTCGACCGCGGCCGGATCGTCGCCCGAGGCACCGCCGAGGAGTTGAAGGCGCGCGTCGGCGGCGCGACGCTGCGGTTGCGGCTCGCCGACGGCGGCACCCTCGAGGTGCCGACCGACGGCAGCACCGAGGACATCCGCCGCACGCTCGAGCGCCTGCGCTCCGGAGGCATCGCCTCCTCGGAGGTCTCGATCCACCGCCCCACCCTCGACGACGTGTTCCTCCACCTCACCGACGACCCGACCCGGAAAGAGGCCGCCTGATGCCCTTCGCCCACGCCATCTCCGACTCCCGCGCCATGGCGGGCCGCTGCCTGCGTCGTTCGCTGCGCGACCCCGAGGCGTTCTTCACCGCCCTCACCCTGCCGATCGTCCTGCTGCTGCTCTTCGTCTACGTCTTCGGCGGCGCGCTCGGTCACGGCGGCAGCTACGTGGACTACATCGTCCCCGGGCTGATCGTCCTCTGCGCCGGATTCGGCGCCGGGACCACCGCGGTAGCCGTCGCCACCGACATGTCCAACGGGATCGTCGACCGGATCCGCTCGATGCCGGTCTTCGGCTCCTCCCTCCTCGTCGGGCACGTCGTCGCCAGCCTCGCCCGCAACGTCGTGGCGACGGCGCTGGTGGTCGCGGTCGGGCTGGTGATCGGCTGGCGCCCGACCGCTTCCGCCGTCGACTGGGCCGCGGCGATCGGCATGGTGCTGCTCTTCATCACCGCGATCTCCTGGCTCGCGGCGGCGGTCGGCCTGCTCGCGCGGAGCGCCGAGGCGGCGACCGCGTTCACGATGGCGCTGATGTTCGTGCCGTACGTGAGCACCGCGTTCGTCCCCGCCGACACGATGCCCGCCCCGCTGCAGGCCTTCGCCGAACACCAGCCGTTCACGCCGATCATCGAGACGATGCGCGGGCTCTGGATGGGGAGCACCTCGACCGGCGCTCCGGTGGGTCGCGAAGCCGCGATCGCGGTCGCCTGGTGCGTCGCGATCCTCGCCGTCTCGGCGCCGGCCGCGGCCCGGCTCTTCCGCGAGCGCAGCGGGGCGTGACCCTGCCCTCGCGGAGCGTCGATAGGCTGCCGCGCATGGGAGCGTTTGCGGGAAAGACCATGATCGTGTCCGGAGGCAGTCGCGGGATCGGCTTGGCGATCGCGCTGAAGGTGGCCGCCGACGGAGCCAACGTGGCGTTGCTGGCGAAGACCGCCGAGCCCCATCCGAAACTGGAGGGGACGATCTTCACCGCGGCCGAGCAGATCGAGGCGGCCGGGGGCAAGGCGCTGCCGATCGTCGGCGACGTCCGCGACGACGCGATGGTGGAGGGCGCGGTGGCGCAGACCGTGGAGGCCTTCGGCGGCATCGACTTCGTCCTCAACAACGCCAGCGCGATCGACCTCAGCCGCACGGCCGACATCAGGATGAAGAGCTACGACCTGATGCAGGACATCAACTGCCGCGGCACCTTCCTGCTCTCGAAGACCTGCATCCCCCACCTCCGCGAGGCCGACAACCCGCACATCCTGACCCTCTCGCCGCCGCTCAACCTGAGCCCGCGCTGGGCCGGTGCCAACCTCGCGTACACGATCGCCAAGTACGGGATGAGCACGGTGACCCTCGGGCTGGCGGAGGAGCTGAAGGAGGACGGCATCGCCGCCAACTCCCTCTGGCCGCGCACGATCATCGCCACCGCCGCGGTCCAGAACCTGCTCGGCGGCGACGAGGCGATGCGCCGCTCCCGCTCGCCCGAGATCATGGCCGACGCCGCCGCCGCGATCCTCGCCCGCCCGGCCCGCGAGGCCACCGGCAACTTCTACCTCGACGACGAGGTCCTGGCCGAGGAGGGCGTCGCCGACCTCTCGGCCTACGGGCCCGCCGACAGCTCCGAGCTCCAGCTCGACATCTTCCTCGACGCCTGAGGGTCGGCCGGCACCCCGCCGGAGCGATGAGTTTGCCGCCCGGCCTCCGTCCCAACTCCAGATCAACCAACGGAGGCGCGAGATGGGACAGATCCGAGTACATGAGTTCATGAGTCTGGATGGCGTGATCGACGCGCCGATCTGGACGGCCGAGTACGGCTTCGAACCGGCGATGGGAGAGGCGATCGGCGCCGCAACCGGAAGCGCCGAGGGCATCCTGCTCGGGCGGACCACCTACGAGATGTTCGAGCCCGCCTGGTCGAGCCGCACCGTCGAGGACGATCCCGGCGCCCCCTTCTTCAACGACACCACCAAGTACGTCGTCTCCTCGACCCTCACCGAGGCGACCTGGCGGAACTCCCAGATCCTCGGCGCCTACGACGCAGAGGCGATCCGCCGGCTGAAGGAGGAGCTCGACGGCGACCTCTACATCAGCGGCAGCGCCACCCTGGTGCGCGCGCTCCTCGAGGACGGCCTGGTCGACGAACTACTGCTCTTCGTCTACCCCCTCACCCGCGGCACCGGCCCCCGCCTTTTCGCCGAGGGCGCGACGCCGGCCAAGCTGTCCCTCGCCACCAGCGAGGCCTACGACAACGGCGTCGTCCACCTCGCCTACCGGCCGGAGGCTTGACCCACCCGCGCCGAAACCTGGAGTTGAAGGCAAGGGATCGCGACCCCGCGCGGTCCCTCCAGGTCTGCGCCCAGCTTGGCGCGGAGGACCAGGGGACGCTGACCCAGCGAGACACCTACTTCGAGGTGCCGCGAGGTCGGCTGAAGCTCCGAGAGGAACCGAGCCGCGCCACCCTGATCGCCTACGAGCGCCCGGACCTCGCCGGCAACAAAGAGAGCCGCTACCGCCTGGTCGAGGTCCCGGAGCCGGCCGACCTCCGGTCCGCCCTGGAGAACACTCTCGGCATCACCGTCGTCGTCAGCAAATCCCGCCGCCTCTTCCTCCACGAAGGAGTGCGCATCCACCTCGACGGCGTCGAAGGCCTCGGCGACTTCATCGAGTTCGAGGGCGTCGCCGCCGACGGCGAGGATCCGGCCCGCTTCACCTCCGCGCTCGACTCGCTCCGCGACGCGTTCGGCATCCGCGACGAGGACCTCCTGCGGGAGAGCTACTCGGACCTTCTCCACGGAACCCGTCGATGAGAAGTGCCCCCGGCGGGACTCGAACCCGCGCCGCGCGGCTTAAAAGGCCGCCGCTCTAACCAGCTGAGCTACAGGGGCATGTGACCGGACCGCCCTTTGCCGAGCGGGAAATCGCAGCCGGGGGCAATTCTAGGGGCTTGGGGCGACTCTGGCTGACTGGTCTGCTCGGAGGAGGACTGATCACCCCTCGGGGAGGTTCGCGAAGTCCTTTTTGGCCTTCCGGTACCACCCCATCCCGGCGATCGGGTGCTTCCAGCGCCCCTTCATCTCCTCGTGCGCCTGCCGGTGCGCCGTGTCACCTGCCGCGACCACCTCTTTGAGGTGTCGGTCCTGCGCCTTGATCACCTCGTTCGCGTTCTCCCCGCGATGGGCCAGGGCGCAGGGCCCGCCGAGTTCTTTGCACGTCATCGTCTTCATCGGTCTCATCTCCTGCCGAGGATTTTCAGAAACGTTCACCGTCGGCGCGCCACGCTAAGCGCGCTGGACGAACGCCGCTTCTCGATTCCTGACCGATCTGACTCAGGAGAGGTCGGGGATGCCCTCGTAGGCGGTCGAGGCCTCGGCGAAGGTGCGCTGCGGGATGCGCCCGGCGGCGCGGGCGAGGTGGCCGGATTCGACCGCCGCGCGCAGGGCGCGGGCCATGGTGGTCGGGTCGGCGGCGCCGAAGATCGCCGACGCGGCGAGGACGGCGGAGCAGCCGAGCTCCATCGCCAGGGCGGCATCCGACGCGGTGCCGATGCCGGCATCGAGGATGACCGGCACCTCGGCACGTTCGGTGATGATCGCGATGTTGTAGGGGTTGCGGATCCCCGCGCCGGAGCCGATCGGGGAGCCGAGCGGCATCACCGCGGCGCAGCCGACGGCCTCGAGGCGGCGGGCGAGGATCGGGTCGTCGTTGGTGTAGGGCAGGACGGTGAAGCCGTCGGCGACGAGCTGCTCGGCCGCGACGACGAGCTCGACCGCGTCGGGGAAGAGGGTGCGGTCGTCCCCGATCACCTCGAGCTTGATCCAGTCCGTCTGGAAGGCCTCGCGGGCGAGCTTGGCGGTGCGGACCGCGTCGCGGGCGGTGTAACAGCCGGCGGTGTTGGGCAGGACGAAAAGGCCGAGGCGGTCGATCACCTCGAGGACCGAGCCGCCGGCGCTCGGGTCGATGCGGCGCAGGGCGACGGTGACGATCTCGGTCCCGGCCGCCGACAGGGCCTCCGCCATCCCCTCCAGCGAGCGGAAGCCGCCGGTGCCGGCGATCAGGCGCGAGGACCACTCGCGGTCGCCGAGGGTCCAGGTCTCCGCGCCGCCCTGGATCGCGGCGAGTACCTCCACCGTGGCGCCGTCGGCGAGCGGCGTCGACTCCCACTCCGAGTGTGGGACGACCTCGCCGTCGACGGCGACCGCGACGCCGCGGCGAGACTCGGGCGCGCCGGCCGCGCGGGCGGCCTCGGCCAGGGTCGCGCCGTCGGCGAGATCCACCATCTCCCCGTTCAGCTCGACCCTCATCGCAGGGCTCCCAGCGGCGACAGCGACGCCCGGCGCGGGTCGGCGAAGGCCATGACCTCCGGGAGGGCGTCGCCGGCGAGGGTCGCGGCGACGGCGTCGGCGGTCAGCGGCGCGAGCAGGATGCCGTTGCGGAAGTGGCCGGTGGCGAGGACCAGGCCATCGACAGCCCCGCGGCCGACGAGCGGCCGGTTGTCCGGGGTCCCCGGCCGCAGCCCGGCGACGGTCCCGAAGAACTCCATCTCGGCGATGTCGGGGAGGACGCGGTAGGCCTCGCGCAGCAGCTCGTGGACGCCGCCCGCGGTGACGACGGTGTCGAACCCGCGCTCTTCCTGGGTCGCGCCGACGATCAGCCGGCCGTCGGGGCGCGGCACGATGTAGACGCGCTCGGAGGCGACGATCCGCGAGATGGGTGCGGGATCGCCCTCGCGCGGGCGCAGCTCGACCGTCTCCCCCTTCACCGGCCGGACCGGCGGCCGGGCCTCCTCCGGGAGCCAGGCCGTCTGTCCCGACCAGGCGCCGTTGCAGAGGACGACGGCGTCGGCACGGACGTCGACCGTTCGCTGTTTGTCGCCCACAGGGCTACCAACGGCGAAGGGCTGGTCTGAAGTGGGTGCCGTGCGGACCCCCACCAGGCGCTCGCCGTCCCAGAGGCCGTCGACGACCTCGGTGCCGGTGCGGAGCTCACCGCCGGCCTCGCGCAGCGCCGCGGCCAAGGCCAGCGCGAGAGCACGCGGGTCGACCGAGCCCTCGCTCCCCGCCAGCACGCCACCGGCGAAGTTCGGGGCCAGGCCGGGCTCGAGCGCCCGGCAGGCGGTCGGGGTCAGCCACTCGGCTTCGAGGCCGAGCTCCCGCTGCAGGTCGTGCTTGCGGCGCAGGTCGCCCGCCTCGTCGCGGTCGAGCGCCACGTGGAGGGCACCGCAGCGCTCGAACCCGGTCGCCCCTCCCCCGGCCGCCTCGACCTCGGCGGCGAAGTCCGGCCAGCGGGCGCCCGACTGCAGCGCCAGCTGCAGCAGCTCGGGCTCGCCGAAGGTCAGCTCGCCGACCGGCGCCAGCATCCCGGCGGCGACGTTGGTCGCCCCCGCGGGCGGCTCGCCGCGCTCGAGGACGCAGACCCGGGCGCCGCGCAGCGCCGCGCGCCAGGCGCTCGCGAGGCCGATGGCGCCTCCACCGACGAACACCGCATCGAAACCGCTCTTCTCGCTCACAATTTGCCTCCGCCGGCATTACCCGGATCAGGTCAGACGGTCGGCGACCTCGATGTCGCCCTCTCAGCCCGTGGGGGCTCCCGTTCGGGAGCTGCAAGTGCACCCGTTCGAGCCCGAATCCTACCGGGAGGCCGGGGCCGGCCATAATCGACCTATGAGCTTTGCTCCCCCGGAGGGCCAGGGACCGCTGCGGCGCGAGCGGCTGCGCACCGCCCGCCTCTACTTCGTCTGCGACGCGCGGCCCGGCGGGGTCGATCCCGAACCGCTGCTGCGGGCGGCGCTCGGCGGCGGCGTCGACATCGTGCAGCTGCGCGAGAAGCAGCTCGGCCGGGCGGAGATCGAACGCGCCGCCGACACCTTCCGCCGCGTCGCCGACAACTATTCGGCGCTCTTCATCGTCAACGACGACCCCGACCTGGCGCGCGCCTGCGACGCCGACGGGGTGCACGTGGGACAGGACGACGCCTCGGTCGAGGACGCGCGGGCGGTGCTCGGGCCGCAGGCGATCATCGGCCAGTCGACCCACTCCGAGGAGCAGATCGCGGCGGCGAACGAACGCGACATCGACTACTTCGCCGTCGGCCCGGTCTGGGAGACGCCGACGAAACCGGGGCGCGCCGCGGTCGGGCTCCCGCTCGTCGCGCACGCCGCCCAGGTGGCGACGAAACCGTTCTTCGCGATCGGCGGCATCGACCCCCTGAACGCCGGCGAGGTCATCGCCGCGGGGGCCGACCGGATGTGCGTGGTGCGGGCGATCCGCGACGCGCCGCATCCGGGGGTCGCCGCCGAAGCGCTGCGGCGCGCGTTCGAGGTCG
Source organism: Solirubrobacterales bacterium (assembly GCA_965200635.1). GTDB lineage: Bacteria > Actinomycetota > Thermoleophilia > Solirubrobacterales > 70-9 > VAYN01. The sequence goes on from OZ241364.1 coordinate 1,086,169, forward strand.
AGGGCTCCCGCCGGGGCGTGGCGCCGGGTGGCTGAGGCCCCGCGCAAGCGCAAGCAGCGCGCCGGGTCCGCCGACGCCTCCCCTTCCAAGACCCCGCGCCAGCGGATGGAGGCGGGCTACGCCAAGGCCGAGGTCCGCAACCAGGCGGCGCGCGAGGCGCTGGTGCCATTGGAGGCCGGGCAGCGCCCGCCGGTCGTCACCTTCGCCGCGCTCCTCGCCGCCCTCGTCGCGCTCTCGATCGTCGTCGCCTACGTCGCCGGGGTGAAGGTGAACGGGTCGACGCCGAAGCTCTCCACCGTCGCCGCCCCCGCGCTGATCATGGGCGTCCTCGCCTGGGGCATGTGGGGCGCCCGCTACTGGGCGGTCGTCTGCTTCCAGGTCGTGCTGGTCTTCCTCATCTTCTGCGCCGTCTACGGGCTGATGGTGATCGCGACCTCGCTCGGCGAGTTCGCGGTGACGGTCGGGCTGCTGGCCGTCTCCGGGACGCTCTTCTGGCTGATGGTGAAAGCGATGGCCCGGATCCAGATGCCCGAGCGGATGCCGCCGCAGTAGCGCAAGCGCCCGGCGCTCCCGTTTCGGGGCCTTGTATACCAGTGTGAGGTCAACGCATCCGGTTCTATAGGCTGGTTTGACCTATGCCAGAGAGCTTCGATGTCATCGTGATCGGGGGTGGCCCGGGCGGTTACGTCGCCGCGATCCGCGCCGCCCAACTCGGCCAGAAGACCGCCGTCGTGGAGAAGGACAAAGCGGGCGGTCGCTGCCTCAACTACGCCTGCATCCCGGCGAAGACGATCCTTCGCTCGGCGGAGCTCTACGACGACGCCAAGAACGGCGCGGAGCTCGGGATCGTCGGCGACATCTCGATCGACTGGGACGCGTTGCAGGCGCGCCGCGCGAAGGTCTCCGAATCGCTCTCCAAAGGCGTCGAGTTCCTCTGGGACAAAGGCAAGATCACGAAGATCGAGGGCGAGGGCTCGCTGACCGCCGACGGCAACGTCAGCGTCAACGGCGAGACCTACGAGGCGAAAGCCGTCGTGCTGGCGACCGGCTCGGTCGCGCTGCCGATCCCCGGCGTCGAGTTCGGCGGCCGGGTCGTCGACACCTGGGGTGCCTGGTCGCTCCCCTCCCGTCCGGAGAAGATCGCCGTCGTCGGCGCGGGCGCTTCGGGCTCGGAGATCGCCTCCGCCTACCGGCGCCTCGGCACCGAGGTGATCCTGATCGAGATGCTGCCGCAGATCCTCCCCGCCGAGGACAAGGACATCGCCAAAGTCGTCGAACGGGTCTTCAAGAAAAGCGGCATCGAGATCTCCACCGGGGCACCGGTCGAGAACGTCGAGGTCGGCTCGGACTCGGTCAAGTTCACCTATGGCGACAAGTCGGCCGAGGTCGACTACCTCTGCGTCGCCGGCGGGCGCGGCCCCGACACCGAGGCGCTCGGCCTCGAGCCCGCGGGCGTGCAGCTCGACGAGGGTGGCCGCAAGATCAAGGTCGACGAGTTCGGGCGCACCACCAACCCGAAGGTCTTCGCGATCGGCGACCTGGTGAACAAGAAGGCCCTCGCCCACAAGGCCGAGGAGGAGGGCGTCGTCGCGGTCGAGACCGCGGCGGGCGTCGAGACCGAGCCGGTCAACCAGGACCTGCTGGTCGGCGCGACCTTCACCCACCCCCAGGTCGCCAGCGTCGGCCTCACCGAGGCGGCCGCCAAAGAGGCCGGCCACGAGGTGAAGATCGGCAAACAGAAAATCTCCGGCGAGGGCGCGGGCACCGTCTACGACGACAAAGACGGGATCGTCAAGCTCGTGGTCGACGCCAAATACGGCGAGATCCTCGGCGCCCACATCGTCGGCAACCGGGCCTGCGACATGATCGCCGAGCTCGTGGCGACGATGGCGCTCGAGGGCGGCGCCCAGGAGCTGGCCCGCATCGTCCACCCGCATCCGACGGTCTCTGAGGCGGTCCTCGACGCCGCCCGCGCCGTCGACGGCTGGGCCATCCACGCCTAGGACTCCGCCAGGCGCTTCAGCTGTTCTTTTTGGCGCCCGGGGCGCCATAAGGAACAGCTGGACGACGGGGTCGGGATAATCGCCCGATGCCCGAGCGCGCTGTCTTCTACTACGACCTGGGATCTCCGTACGCCTATCTGTCGGCGGAACGGATCTCGGGGCTCTTCAACGAGGCCGAGCTGGAGCAGCCGGAGTGGCAGCCGATCCTGCTCGGGGGGCTTTTCCGGCACTTCGACCGGGGGTCCTGGGCGCGGACCGAGGCGCGGGCGGAGGGGATCGCCGAGATCGAGCGGCGGGCGGCCGAGCAGGGGCTGCCGCCGATCGTCTGGCCCGATCCCTGGCCCGGGGAAATGCTCCACGCGATGCGGGTGGCGACGTTCGCCAAGCAGACCGGGCGCACGATCGCCTTCAGCCTCGCCGCCTTCCGCCAGCAGTTCGCGGCGGGTAAAGACCTCACCGACCCCGACAACGTGATGATCGCCGCCGCGGCATGCGAGCTCCACCCGCGGGCGCTCGCGAGCGCGGTGAAGACCTCGATCGTCAAAGACGCGCTGCGCGAGGCGACCGACGACGCCGCGGCGGCCGGGGTATTCGGCGTCCCCAGCGTGCGGGTCGGCGAGGAGGTCTTCTGGGGCGACGACCGCCTGGAGGAGGCGGTGGAGGCCGCGGCCACTTAGGGGTAGCCTGAGGTTGTGCCGAGCCTCCCCGACGCCGCGACCTGTTACGAGTTGCTCGCGCGCATGGCGCTGATCCGGCGCTTCGAGGAGGAGGCCGGGCGCCAGTACCAGCGGGCCAAAGCGGGCGGATTCCTCCACCTCGCGATCGGCGAGGAGGCGACGATCGTCGGCACCACCTCGGCCATGCGCGACGAAGACTTCCTGATCGGCACCTACAGGACGCATGGCCACGCGATCGCCCGCGGCACTAGCCCCAACGCGGTGATGGCCGAGATCTTCGGCCGGGTCGACGGCACCAGCGGCGGGCGCGGCGGCTCGATGCACATCTACGACGGGCCGCGGCGCTTCATGGGCGGCTACGGGATCGTCGGCGGCAACCTGCCGATCGCGGTCGGGCTCGCGCTCGCGTCCCAGTACAAGGGCGAAGACGCGGTGACCGTCTGCATGTTCGGCGACGGCGCCTCCAACACCGGCAACTTCGGCGAGACGATGAACCTGGCGGCGCTCTGGAAGCTGCCGGTCGTCTTCCTGGTCGAGAACAACCTCTACGGGATGGGGACCGCGATCGAGCGCCACTCGGCGCAGACCGATCTCTCCAAGAAGGCGGAGGGCTACGGGATCCCGGGGACGCGGATCGACGGCATGGACGTGCTGGCGGTGCGCAAGGCGGTGGCGAAGGGGCTGCGCAAGGCGCGCGAGGAAGACCGGCCGACGTTGATCGAGGTCGTCACCTACCGCTACCGGGGGCACTCCGCCGCCGACCCGGAGGTCTACCGGGAGCGCGAGGAGGTCGAGGAGTGGCGCGAGAAAGACCCGATCGAGAGCTTCGCGCGGCGCTGCGTCGAGAAGGGCGTGCTCGGGGAGCGCGAGGTCGGGCAGGCGCGCGAGGCGGCCGAGGTGGCTGTCGCGGCGGCGGTCGAGTTCGCCGACGCCTCGCCGGAACCGGCGCTCGACACGATGTACGAGAGCCTCTACGCGCTCACCGAATACCCCGGCGGCTGGTATGCGGTTGACGAGCGCAGCCCGCAGCCGCACCGCGGCGAGCACGAGGCCGACATGCCGGCGGCGGCGCGCGAGCTGGCCGAGGCGGGCGCCGCCTACGCCGAGGTCGAGGAGGAGGGCGAGCGTCCCAACCCGGCGGTCCACGGCGACGCCCAGGACGGGACCGCCTCGCGGGTCGGCGGCGACGCCGACCTCGACGACCCGGCCGAGCGCTTCGGCGCCGAGGCCGCGGCGCGGGACGCCAACGACACCGAGGAGCGCGAAGACTGATGGCCGAGCTGCGGATGCGAGAGGCGCTGCGCGACGCGATGGCGGAGGAGATGCGCCGCGACGAGTCGGTCTTCGTCATGGGCGAGGACGTCGGCGTCTTCCGCGGCGCCTTCAAGGTGACCGACGGGCTGCTCGACGAGTTCGGCGAGCGCCGCGTGCGCGACACGCCGATCTCCGAGAACACGATCGTCGGCGCGGGCGTCGGCGCGGCGATGAACGGCCTGCGGCCGATCGTCGAGCTGATGACGGTGAACTTCTCCCTGCTGGCGCTGGACCAGATCGTCAACCACGCCGCCGCGATCCCCTACATGTTCAACGGCGCGGCGAAGGTGCCGATGGTGATCCGCATGCCGGGCGGCGGCGGGCACCAGCTCGGGCCGACGCACTCGCACAGCTTCGAGGCGCTCTACCTCCAGGTGCCGGGACTGCTGGTCGCCTGCCCGTCGACCCCCGGGGACGCCAAGGGCCTGCTGAAGTCGGCGATCCGCGACGACAACCCGGTCGTCTTCATCGAGCACGAGAGCCTCTACGGCGTCAAAGGCGAGGTCGACGACAACCCCGACACACTGGTGCCGTTCGGGGAGGCGCGGATCCGGCGCGAGGGCACCGACGTGACGATCGTCGGCATCCTGAAGATGGCGAACGTGGCGATGGAGGCGGCGGAGACCCTGGAGCGCGAGCACGGCGTCTCGGCCGAGGTGATCGACCCGCGCACGCTGCGCCCGCTCGACCTCGACTCGATCCTCGCCTCGGTGGCGAAGACCAACCACGTGGTGATCGTCGAGGAGGGCTGGCCGCACGGCGGCGTCGGCGCCAACCTCTCGGCCCTGATCACCGAGCAAGCCTTCGACCAGCTCGACGCCCCGCCTCAGCGGGTGACCGGCGCCGACGTCCACATGCCCTATTCCAAACGACTAGAGCAGGCCGCGATCCCTCACCAGGAGCACATCGTCAGCGCCGCGCTCGCGACCCTTGAGGGGGCGATGACCTGATGGCGGAGATCGTGATGCCGAGACTTTCCGACTCGATGGAGGAGGGCACCGTCCTCAAGTGGATGAAGGGGGTCGGGGACGAGGTCGCGGTCGGCGACGAGCTGGTGGAAATCGAGACCGACAAGGCGAACATGGCCTACGAGTCAGACGTCGCGGGGACGCTGACGGAGGTGCTGGCGCAGGAGGGTGACACGCTGCCGATCGGGGCGCCGATCGCGGTTGTCGGCGATCCAGATAAGGGACCATCGGTTGCGGCCGCGGGTCCTGTCGCTGCAGGGGACCCACCGTCGCCTCCGGTAGCTAAAGCTTCCTCGGCGACGGTTCCCCCTACAGCGCCACCCGCGGACGGAGCGGATGCGAAAAGGGTCAAAGCGTCTCCGCTGGCACGACGGGTGGCGAAGGACACCGGGGTCGATCTCACTTCTGTCGAGGGCTCTGGTCCCGGCGGCCGCATAGTGAAAGCTGATGTGGAGGGGGCGGGGGCTGTCGCCGAGCCCGCCCAAGCCGCGCAGCATGAGCCCGCCCGGGAGACCGAGACGGCCAAGGGCTCTACGACGTATCAGGAGCTCACTCGGTTGCAGCAGGTCGTCTCGCGGCGGATGGCGGAGTCGAAGGCCACCGCGCCCCACTTCTACCTGCAGTCGGAGATCGACATGTCGGCGGCGGTCGCGGCGCGAGGCCGACTCAAGGCGTTGGCTCCGGAAGGCGAGGTCGTGCCGTCCTTCAACGACATGGTGGTCAAGGCTTGTGCACTCGCGCTCAGGCAGCATCCGCTCGCCAACGGCTCATACAAGGACGGGCGCTTCGAGCTCTACTCGCGGGTCAACGTCGGCGTCGCGGTCGCGGCGCAGGACGCGCTCGTGGTGCCCACCGTCTTCGACGCCGACCGCAAGGGGCTGCGGGAGATCGCGGCCGACGCGCGGAAGCTGGCGGGCAAGGTCCGCGACGGCTCGATCACCCCGCCGGAGCTCTCGGGCGGGACCTTCACGGTCTCGAACCTCGGGATGTACGGGGTCTCGAACTTCTCGGCGGTGATCAACGCGCCGCAGGCCGCGATCCTCGCGGTCGGGGCGATCGCCGAGAAGCCCGTGGTCCGCGACGGGGAGATTGCCACCGCGCATCTGCTCGGCGTCACCCTGGCCTGCGATCACCGGATCCTCTACGGCGCCCCCGCCGCCGAGTTCCTGGCGACGATCCGGGGGCTGCTCGAAGAGCCGCTCTCGCTGGCGCTCTGACGGTCGGCGTCAGCAGGTCTTCTCGGCGCCGGTCATCGCGTTCCAGGCGCCGTCGAGGGAGAAGTCGGCGGCGACACTGAAGGTGCCGGGACGGGTGACACGGGCGATCGTCCATTTGCCGGCGCCGAGGAGGCAGCCGGTGCCGTGGCTGATCGACCAGTACGGGGTGAAGTTGACGCGGACGAGGAATTCGCCGGGTTCGGTGACGTCGAGCGCGAAGCCTTGGTGGCCGACCGCGACGGCGCTCGCGCGGCCGGTGCCCAGCGGCGACACGAGCGGCTTCGGGCTCGCCACTTCGTAGATCCGCCAGCGGTTGTCGTGCAGGCGTTCGCGGAGGTAGGACGGATCGGAGAGGATGAGGCGGCGCTCGGTGGCCGAGGAGTAGTCCAGGGGCGCGTTGGGGAGCGCGACGTAACGGATCGCGTTGTTGCGCAGCCAGCGTTCGTAGCTCTTGTCGGTGAGCGCGCCTTCCTTGTAGAAGATGTCGTCGCGGGCGGTGTCGAGCTGGCGCAGCCAGCCGCGGGCGAGCTCGAACTTCGGCGCCAGGTAGGCCGACTCCCAGTGGTTGGCGGTCGGCGGGACCTCGATCCGGGTGCCGCGCCCGCCGTGCTCCATCAGCCAGTGGGAGGCGGGCGCGAAGAAGGACTCTTTGGTCGAGGGGTCGCCGACCGAGCGGGCGATCTGAGCGACGCTCGCGGTGAACTGCCAGTAGAGGCTGCCGACCAGCGTGACGACGAGGACCGCGGTGTAGAACCAGGCGGGGACGCGACGGTGCGCCAGCAGGCCGGCGCCGCGGGCGGGGACGGTCAGGGCGCCCCGGCGGGCGATCGGCAGCGGGCGCTGCGAGAGCAGGACCGCGGCGAGGACCGGGCCGCCGAAGAGCGCCCCGAGGCGCACCGCGTTGCCGCCGAGCGCGTTCGGCGTCAGGAAGATCGCGGTGCCGGCGACGGCGTAGCCGATGACGACGCGGCGCAGGCGGGCCTCGCCGTCGGCGCGCCAGGTGAGGAAGAGGGCGCCCGCGCACCAGATCGGGATCGAGATGAAGGAGGAGGCGACGAAGGGGAAGCGGCCCGGTTCGGGGAAGGCGAGGTTCGGCGCGACGGTGAGGATCAGCGCGACGACGGCGGCGGCGATCGCGGTGCGGTTGAGGCGCTCGCCGCGTTCCCAGGCTCCCGCCGCGAGGACGCCGGCGAGGAAGGCGCCCGCGACCGGGCTGGCCAGCGGGCAGGCGGCGGCCGCGGCGATCGCCAGCGTCGTCCTCCCCGCCTGCAGCGAGCGCAGCGCCGCGAGCCCGAAGGCGACGCCGAAGGCGAAGGTCAGCTGCCCGTCGGCGAGCAGGGTGACGACCCCCGCGGCGAACCAGAGCGTCGCCCAGCGCGCGTCGGCGCCCCAACGGTCGCGGACCAGGCGGTCGAAGAGGTAGGACGAGGCGACGACCGACAGCATCCCCACCACCTGCGGGCCGAGCAGCGCCGCCGCGGGCGGGAACAGCACGCTGTAGTTCAGCGTGTAGTGGCCCGCGTACCAGGAGCTGTTCCAGATCGCGAGGCCGGAGTGATCGAAGAGCTCGGTGTGGAAAACCTGGGCGGCGAGGTCCCCGACTTGCGGGTCCCAGATCAGCATCAGGGCCGCCAGCGCCGCGCTCAGCGCAACCGCGGGCAGCCATTCGAGGCGGGGCGCCTTGGACTGGTACATGCGGGTGACACAGCATATGGGGGCGACTTGAGAGACTTCTCATGTGAGTGACGAGCTGCTCCTCATCGACTGCGGCACGGTCCCCTACCGCGAGGCATGGGACCTGCAATTGGCGCTCGCCGAGCGGCGTGGCGCGGGGACGGTGCCCGACGCCCTGCTGCTGCTGGAGCACCCGCCGGTGTACTCGCGCGGGCGCCGCACCAAGGCCGAGGAACTGCCGATGGGCGACCAGTGGTACGAAACGCAGGGGATCGAAGTGCTGGACACCGACCGTGGCGGGCTCGTCACCTACCACGGGCCGGGGCAGCTGGTCGCCTACCCGATCGTCGACCTGCGGCCGATGGGCGGGGACATCCACGCCTACGTGCGGGGGCTGGAGCGGGTGATGATCGGCGCGCTCGCCGAGCACGGAGTCGGGGCGCAGACGATCGCCGGGCTGACCGGGGTGTGGACGGACGGGCCGCCGCCGGAGCCGGGGCTGATGGGCGCGGCGAAGAAGATCGGCTCGATCGGCGTCCACGTCAGCAAGGGCATCACCACCCACGGGCTGGCGGTGAACGTCGACAACGACCTGCAGCCGTTCGAGTGGGTGATCCCGTGCGGGATCCAGGGCGTGGCGATGACCTCGATCGCCAAGGAGCGCGGGCGCGAGGCGACGGTGCCGGCGTTCGCGGCGACGGTGGGGCGACACTTCGCCGAGGTCTTCGAGCGGGAGCCACGGGCTGTCGGGCTCGACAGTGTGGGCCTGGAGCGGCAGCCCGCTAGGCTCGGGATAGACCGATGAGCGACACCGTCGTCCCCAACGAGCCGAGCAAGGCGCCCACCGAGCGCGTCCACGTCACCCGCTCCCGCGCCAAGCCGGGCGGGACCGCGCAGGCCGACGGGTCGATCCCGTTCAAACGCGCGCGCAAGCCGCCGTGGCTGAAAGTGCCGGCCCCGGGCGGGCCGAACTACCGGCGGCTGAAAGAGAAGATCGGCAACGACAACCTGCACACCGTCTGCGAGGAGGCGAACTGCCCGAACGTCGGCGAGTGCTGGGAGCGCGGCACGGCCACGTTCATGATCCTTGGCGATGTCTGCACGCGCCGGTGCGGGTTCTGCAACGTGCAGACGGGCAAGCCGACCTGGAACGACCCGCTGGAGCCGCTGCGTGTCGCCAATCAGGTGAAAGCCATGGGCCTTCGTCACGCGGTCGTCACGTCGGTGGATCGCGACGACCTTCCCGACTACGGCGCGAGCGCCTTCGTCGGCGTCGTCCGCTCGATCCGGATGATGGCGCCGGACTGCAAGATCGAGATCCTGACGCCGGACTTCCGCGGCCAGGAGATGCCGCTCGCCAAGGTCATCCACGAGAAGCCCGATGTCTTCAACCACAACGTCGAGACCGTCCCGCGCCTCTACCCGATCGCCCGCCGCGGCTCCCAGTTCGCCCGCTCGGCCCGCGTCCTGAAGATGGCGAAGGAGATGGGCGGCGACGATGTCGTGACCAAGTCGGGGCTGATGGTCGGGCTCGGCGAGTCCTTCGAGGAGATGGTCGAGACCTTCGGCCTGCTGCGCGAGCACCGCGTCCAGGTACTTACCGTCGGCCAGTACCTGCGCCCGACCGAGAACCACCTGCCGGTGGTGCGCTACTGGCACCCCGACGAGTTCGAGGCACTGGAGAAGGCGGCCTACGACCTCGGCTTCGAGTCCGTCGCCGCGGGCCCGCTGGTGCGCTCGAGCTACCACGCCGACCAGAACCTGCCGGTCGACAAGCGGGCCGAGAGCCTGCTGGCTTAGCGGGGGCGGCGCGTGGCGGCCGAGGAGTCGCGCGTGCCGGATGCACCGATCGTCCGGCCGATGCGCCTCGACGAGGTCGACGTCCGGATCGACTACTTCCACGGCGCCTCCGACGACTACCTGACGCAACTCGGCATCGACCGGACGCTGCTGCCGTCCAAGGACGCCTGGCGCGCCTACTACGAGGAGGACTTCGCCCGGCCCCTCGCCGAGCGTGAGACCTACAACCTCGCCTGGGAGCTCGACGGCCACCTCGTCGGCTTCAGCTCCGTCGACAACTTCGAGGTCGGCGACCACGCCTTCATGCACCTCCACATCGTCGAGGAGCCCCGCCGCCGCGCCGGCCTCGGCACCGAGTTCGTCCGCCTCTCGGTCGACGAGTACTTCCGCGCCTTGGGCCTCCGCCGCCTCTTCTGCCAGCCGAATGCCTTCAACGTCGCTCCCAACCGGACCCTGCAGCGAGTCGGCTTCCGCTACGTCTTCACCGAGGAGATGCAGCCGAGCCCGATCAACTTCCCCCAGCCGATCACCCGCTGGGTGCTCGAGCGGCCGCGCTAGGCGGACGGCGCCGGCCCCGGCGCGAAATCGAACCCGCGGTCGACCTTTGGTCCGCCCCACATCCCGCGGTCGACCCTCGGTCCGCCCTCCGGACCAAAAGACGACCGCGCCGCCGGGCCCGGACGTCAGGACGACCGCATGCCGGAGCGACCAGGAAAGGGATGGGCTGGATGCGGAGGGCTCGAGGGCTAGCGGACCTGGAAGGCGCCGTCGCGCAGGTAGGCGCGGTAGAGGTCGATCGCGTGGGCGGAGGGCTCCTGCATCGGGGACGGTGGGGTCGCCGGATCGGCCCAGAGCATCTCGGTGGTCTCGACGCCGTCGGGGCGGGGGTCGCCGGTCCAGCGGCGGGCGAGGAAGAGCATCGCGAAGCAGTGGCTGACGTCCCCGCCGGGATAGGTGATCGTGTGGAGCTCGGCCTCCGACAGGCAGGCGAAGGCCTCGAGGTCGGCGGGGTCGACGACGACGCCCGTCTCCTCGTGGAGCTCGGTGAGCGCGGTGGCAGCGAAGCTCGAGCCCTCCTCGGCACCGCCCGCGGGCATGCACCACTGGCCGTTGTCGGCGCGGCGGGTGAAGAGGACGGTGCCGTCGTCGCGGACGAGGAAGACCATCGCGCCGGGGATCAGGACGAGGTCGGAGCCGACCTTCTGGCGCAGTCGCCACAGATATGAGCCCTCGAACGGCACCGCTTCAGCCGACCTGGAACTGGCCGGTCCGCAGGTAGGCGAGCAGCAGCTCGACCGCGCGCGCGGTCGAGTCCTCGAAGGGTCGCGGCAGTTCGGTCGGGTCGGCGAAGCGCAGCTCGATCGTCTCCTCCCCGTCCGGAGCGAGCTCTCCCTCCCACTCCCGCACGAGGAAGCACATCGAGAAGTAGTGGGCGACGTCGCCGTTCGGGTAGTGCAGCGTGTGCAGCGCGGCGTCGGAGAAGCAGGCAACCGGGATCAGGTCCTCCTCCCGCGCGACCAGCCCCGTCTCCTCCCGCAGCTCGTCGATCGCCGTCCGCGCGAAGCTCCCCCCGACCTCCGCCGCCCCACCCGGCAGGCACCAAGTCCCATCGTCCCCGCGCAGCGCGAACAGCACCTTCCCGTCCTCCCGCTGCGCCGCGACCGCCGCCCCCGGCGTGAGGACGAGGTCGTGCCCGACCTTCTGCCGGAGTCCCCATAGGTATGAGCCCTCGAAGGACATGGAGCCGACAACCTAGAGGTCGGCCCTACAATCGAGGGACGGGGCCATAGCTCAGTTGGCAGAGCGCCACGTTTGCAACGTGGATGTCGCCGGTTCGAATCCGGCTGGCTCCATCGACGGCCGTGCACTTCCGCTGTTCTTTATGGCCTCCACAAGACCATAAGGAACAGCTGGCGGGAGCCCTCAGCGCACGGCGGGCCCGGCATCAGTCGAGATCGAAGTCCTTGGGGGGCTTCTGCTCGAACCAGAGGTCGTCGTCCTCCGGCGCGTCCTCGAGGAAGCGCGGGGTGTCTTCGAGCACGTCCTCGTGGCCGGTTTCGGGGTCGAAGGCGGGATCGTCATCATCGTCCTTGGCCGGCTCCTCGGCCGCTTCGGCTTCGTCTGCGCGTCGCAGCACTTCCTGGGAGGGATCCTCCTCGTAGGTCTCGCCGCCGGTCTGGAAATCGAAGACCCCGCCCCCCTCGGCCGGGGCGTCTTTGTACTGGGGCATCGCCAGGTGCTCGTCGGTCGACGGCATCGGCGCCTCGAGCGCCTGGTCGAGCTCGTCGGAGAGCCGCTGTTCGTTGAAGAAGTCGAATTCGGCCGAGCCCTCCTCGGCCTCGGTCTCGGCGGGCGGGTGGCCGGCGACCTCGGCATCGGGCCCGCGGAGGTTCAGCTGCGGCTGCTCGTCGGGCTCGGTCGGCGGGACGGCCTTCTCTTCCGGCGCGGGAGGTGCGGCCTGGGGCTCCTGCGCGGCCGCCTCGACCAGCTCCTCGTCGGTCGGGCTCGCCTGCTCGCCGGTCGGCGGCGCGTCGGCCGCGGCCTCGGCGTCCACGTGGGCCTGCACGTCGAACATCTGCGTCGGCTGGTCGACGAACGCGTCACGCTCCTCGGCCGCGGGGGCGTCGTCGGCCTGGGACGCGGGCGCGGGCGCCTCGTCGGTCGGGACCGGGGCCTCGTCGGCCGGGGGAGCCGGCGCGTCCGCGGGCGGGGCGGGGACGTCGTCGCTCGGCGGGGCCGGCGCCTCGACGGTCGGCGCAGGGGCCTCCTCGGCGGGCGCCGAGAACTGGTCGAAGAAGGATCCGGTGCTCTCGTCGTTGCCGGTCGGCGGCGCCAGGTCGGCGGCAGGGGCCTCGCCGGGCGGCGGCGGGAGCGGCACGTCGGCGGCGTCGGTCGGGGCCGGCGGCGGGGCGTCGGGGGTCGGCGACAGCTCGTCCTCGGGCGCCGCGTCGGCACTCGGCGCGGGCGGCGGCATCCGGGCCGGATCGGCCGGGCTCGGGCCGGGCGCGACGGCGGGCGGCGGCTCCTGCAGGTCGGTGATGTCGGGACGACGGCCGCCGGGGGCTCCCTCGTCGGCGATCGCCGGCGCGTCGGCGACGGCCTCTCCGGGCGCGGCCAGGAACTCGGTCGGCGCCTCGGCGAACGGGTCGGCCTCGTCCGGCCGCTGCGGCGGGCCGAACGCCTCGTCCTCGAGTTTCTTCAACTCCGAGTCGTCGGCGCCGTGGGCGCGCTTCAGTTCCAGGTGTTCGCGAATTGCGTCGTCAAGAATGCTCATCTGGATCCCCTGAGGGGGAGATTCCAAAGACTAAGGGCTAATCCTTGCCCGCGCGGGCCGCTGGGCGGGACTTCCCAACGTTCGTCGATCCCGGCCGCCCGCCCCGCACAGGTCAAGGGATCTTGCCGAAATCCCAGCTCACCAGCTTGGCCGGATCGAGCCGCAGCCAGGCGTGGCGCCGGTCGTAGCCGAACTCCGCGCCGCCGAGGTACTTACGGGCGAAGGCAGCCTCGACCGCGGTCAGCTCCGGGGCACCCTCATCCCCCACGCGGGGGATCTCCCCCACCGTCACGACCTCGCCGCGCAGCTCCACCCCGCGCAGCTCGAGGTACTCCTCGCCGTCGTCGACGACGACCGCGACGCGCGGGTCCCGCATCAGGTCGGTCCAGCGCTGGGAGCGGGTCAGGGACTGCATCCACATCGCCCCCTCGTGCCAGACGAACCAGAGCGGGGTGACGTGCGGGCCGGCGGCGCCGACCGAGGCGAGGCGGCAGGTTCGCGCGGCGCCGAGGAACTCGTCCACCTCGGCCGGGCTCATCGCGATGCGCCGGGCGCGGCGCTGGGGACGGGGCTCGGCGGGTTCGCTCACGGCGCGAAGACTAGATGGCGAGCGCGAGGGAGGACGCGGCTCAGTCGTCGCGGCGCGCGACCTCGGTCGCCCGCGCCTGGTCGCGCGGGCGGATCACGATCTCGTCGATGTTCACGTGCGGCGGTTGGGCGGCAGCCCAGCGGATGCACTCGGCGACTTCGGGGGCGTGCAGGGGCGTCATGCCGCGGTAGACGGCCTCGGCCGCGCCCTCGTCGCCGCCGAGGCGGACGACGGAGAACTCGGTCTCGACCAGGCCCGGCGCGACCTCGGTGACTTTGATCGGCTCGCCGAGGAGCTCCAACCGGAGGGTCTGGACGATCGCCCGCTGGGCGTGCTTGGCGGCGGTGTAGCCGGCGCCGCCGCGGTAGGTCTCGAAGGCGGCGATGCTGGTCGTCGTGATCACGTGACCGTCACCGGAGGCGCGCAGCTTCGGCAAGAGCTCCTTGGTCATCCGCATCGTCCCCATCGCGTTCGACTCGAACATCTGGCGCCACTTCTCTTCGACGCTGTCGGCGATCGGCTCGACCCCCTGGGCGCCGCCGGCGTTGTTGACGAGCAGGTGGCACTCCTCGACCGCGGCGCAGAACTCGGCGACCGACGCGGGGTCGGTGACGTCGAGGGCGTGCGCCTCGCCGTCGATCTCCCGCGCCAGCTCCTCCAGGCGCTCGACCCGACGGGCGCCGACGACGACCCGCCAGCCGTCGGCGGCCAGCACCCGCGCGGTGGCGGCGCCGATCCCGCTGGATGCTCCGGTGACGACGGCGGTCTTCATCGGCGCGCGATGCTACCCCAAGTCGCCGGCCTCATCTGGGGGTTGGTACTTTTTTGTAGACCATCAGGGGGTATCAAGCTCAGGGAGGATGAAGAGGACCAACATGGCGACCAGCTCGACCACCTTCGACGTCGGGGCGACCCGCGCCCGCTTCAGCTCCCTGCGCGACGGGTTCGCCTTCCTCGACGCGCCCGGCGGCAGCCAGGTACCCGACGAGGTCGGCGAGGCGATCGCGGCGGCGCTGCGCGAAGCGAGCGGCAACCTCGGCGCGCCTTACGCGACCGGGGAACGGGTCGAAGCGATCCTCGGCGCGGCGAAGGCCGACGCGGGGCGCTTCCTCGGCGGCGACGGCGACAACATCGTCTTCGGCTCCAACATGACGTCGGTCAACTTCGCCCTCAGTCGGACCGCGGGCCGCGACCTCGGGCCCGGCGACGAGGTCCTCGTCACCCGCCTCGACCACGACGGCAACGTCGCGCCCTGGATCGAGCTCGCCGCCGACCGCGGCTTCGAGGTGGTGCTGGTCGACGCGACCGAGGACTTCCGCCTCGACTACTCAGACCTCGAACGCAAGCTGTCGGAGCGGACGCGGATCGTCGCCTTCCCCTGGGCCTCGAACGTCTTCGGCACCCGGCTCGACGCCGCCCGGATCTGCGCGCTCGCCCACGAGGTCGGCGCGATCGCCTGGGTCGACGCGGTCCACTACGCCGCCCACGAGCCGGTCGACGTCGCCGCGATCGACTGCGACGTCCTCCTCTGCTCCGCCTATAAGTGGTGCGGGCCGCACCTGGGGATGGCGCACGTGCGGCCGGAGGTCGCCGAGCGCTGGCGTCCCTACAAGGCGCGGCCCTCGGCGTCGAACCCGCTGGGGCGGCGCTTCGAGACCGGGACGCCGACCTACGAGCTGCTCGCCGGGCTCTCGGCGACGGTTGCCTACCTCGACTCGCTCGGCGGCATCGGCGCGACCGACGCGCATGAGCGCTCGCTGGCGGAGCGCTTCCTCGCCGGGCTGCCCGATGGCGTCGAGGTCTACGGCCCGCCGCTGGAGGACCGACTGCCGACCTTCCTCCTGAACGTCCAGGGAGTGCCGGCGGCGAAAGTGGCGCGCGAGATGGCCACGCGTGACATCGGCGTGTGGCACCACAGCCACTACTACGCGCTCGGCGTCGCCGACCGTCTTCCCTACCCGGAGGAGGCGATCCGCGCCGGCTTCATCCACTACAACACGGCCGCGGAGGTCGACCGCTTCACCGCTGCTCTCGGCGAGCTCGCTTCGGCGGCGTAGGCGCGTCCGCGTCCTCGCCGGCGCGCGGCTGGAGGAAGTCGGGGACCTCGCGCGGCAGGCCGGCGCCGCTGTCGTGCTGCCAGCTGCGCTCGAGCATCCCGAGGTGCTCGTCCATCGTCACCTCGATCCGGAACGGGTCCCGGCCCGCGATCGCCGCCAACGTCCGTTCGTGGATTTCCACGGTCCACTCCGCCTCGCCCTCGACCTTGGTCGGCTGGCGCGGCAGGTCGAGGCGCTGCAGCAGGGTCTGCATCAGCAGCACGACGGTCTCGTTGTGGGTCGCGCGGGCGATCGCCAGGTGGAAGGACGGGTCGAGCCGGCGGACCCGGTCGACGTCGCCGGCCTCGGCGGCCTCGCGCTGCCGGCGGATCACGGCGGCGATCTCCTCCAGGTCGTCCTCGGTCGCGGCGAAGCCCGCCAGCTGCGCGACCCGCGGCTCCAGCAGCCGGCGCGCCTGCAGGACGCCGGAGATCTCGGCGATCGGCGGCGCGATGCGGCCGAGGAGCTCGGCCGGCACCAGCTCTGAGCGCACCACCGTGCCGCTCTTGCTCCCCTCGCCGGAGCGGATCTCCAAGACGCCCGCGTCGGCGAGCACCCGGATCCCCTTGCGCAGCGTCGTCCGGCTCACGTTCAGCCGCGCCGCCAAGGTCCGCTCGGCCGGCAGAGGATCGCCGAAGCGCAGATCCCCGCCGCGGATCGCCTCGCTCAGCTGGGCGACCACGTCCCCCACGCTGCCCCGCCCTTTACCCCCCGAGGACGAAGCGTTCGTGGCCACGGGCGACACGCTAACAGCGCCGCCCGGGCCACCGCGCCGCTATTCCTTCAACTTCGCTTCTGCTTCTTCGAGGTACTTCTTTGCTTGTTCTTCGGCCTTTTCGATGTCGCCCTTGCTGACGCCGGCTTCTTCGAGCTTTTCGTTCGCGTCTTCGCCGATTTCTTCTGCCTTTTCCTCGGCTTCTTCGATCTGCTCTTCGCTCGGGCCTTCGCCGTTTTCGATCTTTTCCTTGACTTCTTCGGCGGCCTTTTCGATGTCGGCTTCGCTCGTTCCGGTGGCTTCTTCGACTTCCTTCTGCGCGTTGCCGCCGGCGCCCGAGCCGCCGCTGGTCGACCCGCCCGTGCTCGAACCGCCGCCGCCGCAGCCGCCGAGGAGCACGCCGCCCCCGATCACTCCGACGATCGCCAACACCGCGGTCCCGCCCCGAAGCTTCGTCAACAGGTCATCTCTGTTCATCGATCTGATCCTCCCCAGCCATCCAGTGGTTGCCAAAAGTCCTACTTGACCGCGATCATGTCGACCGGCCGGATGTCCGGATCGGAGGCGAGCAGGTCCGGCCCGACCTGGCCGAGAGCCTTGGGGATCTCCCCCCCGAGGTGGGCCTGGCGGCCGTCCTCGTCCTCGAACGTGTCGAAGATGCCGTAGTGCGTGTCGTCGATCCGGAACGCGTACCAGGTCACCGTCCCGCCCTCGGCCACCGCGAGCTCCCGTCCGGCCTCCAGGAACTGTCCCAACTCCGCGCCCTTGTCGGCCTTGGCCTCGAGCGTCGCGAGAATCCCGAACTTCACCGCCATTGCACACCTCTTTCGTCGTAGCCGGTCGCTTCTCGGCGATCAGCGCCCGGTAGTTCCCTCCTTCTTACCTCACCGGGGGTTGATGTACCGTCCCCGAGCGAGTTCCAGACCACCGCGAAGGAGACGCCGGATGCAGAGCAGGGCTCGGTTGGAGCATGGCTTGGTGGTGTGCGCGGTCGCCGCGCTCGCGGTCGCGCTCCTCGCGGTGTTCAACTCCGCCGGGCCCGCGGCACCGGTCGCCGAGGCGGCCGAAGCCGCGCCCGCGTGCGCCGCCGTCGAACCGGCCGCGGAGGCGGCGACGATGGGTGCCTACCGCGCTTCGGGCACCTATCCGGCGAGGCAGACGAACACCTCCCACGGCACCCCATCGGCCGTCACCGTGACGATCCCGCCGATCGCCTTCACCGGCCCGGGCCAGTCCTCGACCCTGCCGACCGGCCCGTGCCAGACGATCTACCGCTTCGACTACCCGAAGATCACCACGCCCGGCGAAGCGACCGAACCGCTCTTCAAGTACGCCGAGATCGACTGGAACACCGAGGGGCTCCCCCGCGGCCCCGCGGGCTCCTTCGTCTCCCCCCACTTCGACTTCCACTTCTACCTCCGCCCCAAATCATGGGTCGACGCCCACCTGCGCTGCCGCTCCACGAACGGCCGCACGTGCGATCCCGAAAAGACCTCCTACGCCCAGATGCGCCGCTTCCTCGCCGCGCCCCCGGCCGCCGACGTGCCGCCCGGCTACTTCCCCGGCGTCGAATCCTCGATCCCCGATATGGGCCTCCACTCCCTCGACGGCCGCGTCGACTGGAGCATCGAAGAGGTCAACCACAACCCGGTCCTCCTCTACGGCAGCTTCGACGGCGAACTCCTCTTCGTCGAGGCCTCGGTCACCCAGTACAACCTCCACGACGTCATCGAGGCCCCCTCCCACACCGCCTCCTACGCCTATCGCCAGCCGCACCGATACGAGCAACCCGCCTGGCCGAGCCGCTTCACGCTCACCTACAACCCCGCCACCAGCGCCTTCACCGCCGGCTTCACCCGCATCAAGACCCACTGAGCCGGCCCGGGCCCCGGCAGCCCGCCTGCCCACATCGACCTATAGCCGCGCACATCCCCGCTAGACTCCCCCTCTGGACCCACCCGATCCAAAGCACGACCCCCTGCAAATCGGACATTTCGGGGCTATAGCTCAGCTGGCAGAGCGCCTGGATCGCACCCAGGAGGTCGGCGGTTCGAATCCGCCTAGCTCCATCACCTCGAAGATGCTGGAAACGGCGGCTTTCCGAGATCACCGCCGCCTCGCACGAGCGACGAATCTCAGGCACTTCTTCAGGCACGAGTGCCTGAACAGCGCTGGATGTGCGGCGATATCCGTCGATCTACCAGTCTCCGTAGCCGACTCGCTTTCGCCGCCACGTGGAGCTACGTTCGCGCTCCGATCTAACAGACGACGCGTGGAGGCGGGCCATGGCAAGACAGGCAGGGGAGGTGCTGGAGCGACGCTGGAAGCAAGGCCGCGGTTACGCCCTTCGCTTTCACGCCTACGGCGAGCGTCGCTACCTGACGCTCGGGTTCGAGCGTGAGGGATGGACCAGGCGCCGCGCCGAGGAGGAACTCCAGAACGTGATGGCCGACGTTCGGCGCGGCCTCTGGGTCGCGCCGAAGAAGAGCGACCCGAAACCTAAGGAGGAAGTCCGGGAAGGACCTCCGCTCTTCGGCGAGTTCGCCATCGGGTTGCACGAGGCGCGCAAGGGCGAGATGAGCGAGTCCAACCATGAATTCATGGGCTGGTGCCTCCGCCACGCCGTTCCCTACTTCAGCGACTGGCCTCTCGACGAGATCGACATCCCCGCCGTCGACGAGCTCCGCCGCCACCTTGTCGAGGCCTCAGGCGCCCGGAGGCGGGCACTGGAGTCGGGGCGGCCGATGCGAAACGAGCACGGTCAGGCACTCCGCCCGCTCGGACCGTCGAGCATCAACAAGGTGATCGACGCCCTTCAGTGGGTGCTCTCGATCGCGCTCGAGTACGAGCACATCGCCCGCAACCCGGCGATCGGTCGGCGTCGCCGATTGAAGGTGACAAGGCCCGCGCCAGTCCATCTGGACTCCGTCGAGCAGATCGAGACCCTCCTGGAGGCGGCCGACCAGCTCGACCGCGATCCCACCTGCCATATGACCGACCGCCGCACGATCGTCGCGACCCTCTTGTTCTCGGGTCTACGCGCGAGCGAACTCTGCGCTCTCGACTGGCGCGACGTCGACCTGGCGAACGGGCGTCTCTTCATCCGTAGGTCGAAGACGGCCGCCGGTCTGCGGGAGATCCACCTGCTGCCACTGCTGCGGGACGAACTTGCCCGGCAGAAGGCGCGCGCGGAGAAGACGGGCCCCGACGATCCGGTGTTCCCGACCTTGGCAGGCGGGCGCCGCGATAAGGACAACCTCCGCAGCCGGGTCCTGGAGCTCTCGGTGCGGCGGGCCGATCAGCTGCTCGAGTCGAGAGGTCGAACGCCCCTGCCCGCGGGACTCACGCCGCACAAACTCCGGCACACCTACGCCTCGATCCTGATCGCCACCGGCGAAGATCCGGTCTCGGTCATGAACCAGCTCGGTCACACCGATCCGAAGTTCACCCTGCGCGTCTACAGCCACATCATGCGGCGGGAGACGGGCGAGCGGGAGAGACTGAAGGCGCTGGTCGGCGGCGACGGTCCTTCCTTCCCCGATGTGGCGCAGGCCGTCTCCTCATAGCGTCGGCCATTCCGCTGCCGATCCCCTCGCTGGCAGTCGCCCTGAAGGTACGACGATCCAGAAAAAGCGGCGGATGATCGTCCTGGCGCCGATCCTCCCGGCGACGTTCGCGTCGGCGGCGTCGAGGAGACAGGGCGTTGCCTCACCGGCGCGGCGGTGATCCAGGTCGCTGCGAAGGCGATCGGGCCGTCGAGACGGGGCCGGGAGGCCGAGGAAGATCCGGTAGGCACGGTCGAGCCACCGAGACATGAGGACGTCGGCGATCGTGAGGCATCGGAAGGCTCCACGGACGATGAGGGATGTCGCCAGAGAACATGCACGGTCTGAGGGACGGCCTGTCGCGCGGCCACCGGAGCGACCTGGCCCCGACGGGGAGATGTCAGCAGACCGGGTTCGCCGCGTTCGGCGCTCGGCCGCGGAATGGCCGGGGCAGTGGACCCTTGGGAGGGGACCACCGTGAGGATCACCGTCCGGACCACCGTGCGGACCTCGGTCTGATCGCGTCCCACGACGGTGTGACCGTCCTCGATCCGACCCGCCGGCGCTCGATAACCGCGAATAACGCAAAACTCGGCTGAGAGAGGATGCGTTCTCTGCTTCCGGTCCTTATGCGCGCGCGGCGATCGCCTCCTCAACCCAATCGGCCAAATTGTTCTTGATGTAGGCATAAACGTCGGTCGAGACCGTGTAGGGCGGGTCGTAGACGCCGACCAGCGAGGAGAGCGGCGTCCCGGCTTCGCCGATAGTGAACCCGGCGAAGGGGTCCGCGCCCTTATAGGACTGGTTGCCATTCAGGTCCTTGAGGTTGTGAATGTGGACGCCGAGGAGGCCCTTCCCGTCGTCCCAGGCCTTCCTTATCTCGTAGTTCACCCACTTGCGCCCCGCGGTCGCTTCACCGATCAAGACAACCGAGCAAGACTTACCCTTCATCTGTTTGTCAATCCAGGCTTCTACCGCAGCGTCGCCCGCGTCCTCCACTTCCTCCCACTGGTTTGCCGAGAGGATAGGCTGGCCTTCTATCGCCCCCATCTGGCGAACCTGGGAGACGCGTTGGACATCACCGTCGTAATGGAACGTGTTGAAAACCTTTCGGGCCATGCCTGCCTTTCGTCATATGTCCCTATGAAGATGCCCCCGCCGCCCCTACAAAGCAAAGCGACCTAATGGGTACCGATCCTACGCCAGCCGACGACCCCGCGTCTGAAGGCACCTGCCCATTTTGCGCAATCGCCGCGGGTGAGGACGACTCGGTCGAGATCCTTTGCTCAGGCCCGGAATGGGTCGCCTTTTTCCCCACTGACCCGGCCACGCCGGGTCACACCCTGATCATCCCCCGGCGTCACGTCCGTGACCTCTTTGTTGCCGACGGCGGGCTCCTCTCGGAGCTGATGGCCGCCGTCCTGCAGGTCGGTCACGCGGTCGAGGAGGCCGTCGCGCCCGAAGGCATGAACCTGATCACCTCGGCCGGAAAGGCCGCCGAGCAGACTGTCTTCCACCTCCACCTCCATTTGGTCCCCCGCTGGGCCGACGATCGCCTCGACATCTGGCCGCCGAAGCGCTCGCTCGGACCGAAGCTGCGGGCCGACCTTGCCGAGGCGGTGCGGGCCGCCTGCGAGGGGCCCCCGGAGGGTTAGCCGCCCGCTGCGTGGCAGACCAGGGCGGCGGCGATCAGGCAGGTGACTCCAAGGGCGCCGTAGAAAATGACAAGCGTCGCCCGCCAGAAGGTCAAGAACCAGGAGCCCTCGTCCATCTTCTTGTGGGCCCGGGCCTCGTCCCTTACGAGCTTCATGTAGTCCTCCCCGGTCGCGGCCATAAAGAAAGGTGGCTCAAGCCCTCGCCTGACACGGTCGAAGAGGTGCCGGAAGAGGCGCTCGTTGCGTAGGAAGTACGCGTCCAGGAGCCAGAAGAGGACGGTCGGCGCCAGTGCCGCCAGCGCCAGCCCGTACTTCTGGCGGTTGACGGCGAAGGCGAGGAAGGCACCCGCGATGGTGATCGCCCACCCTTTGATCAGGAAGCCATTGCCGCCAAGTCGCGAGACCGCCGCCTGAATCATCTCGAGGTGGCGGATCCGTTGCTCCGAGAACTTCTCTTCCTCGCTCATGTGACCTGACCGTATACGCGATGTCCCGAGGAGGCCTCGCCAAGGTCCCACCGCTCCCTGGCGACTCTGGAAATGCCCGGCACGGATCCTTGCGCCAGCAGGGGGTCGCCTATGCTCCTCGACTCCGTTCGCCGCCTCCAAAGCATTCGCTCCGCATGCTCGGCGCCGACCTTCTGGGGACCGACGAGGAGATCCAAGATCGATTGACCTGCCTCGTTCCCGCCTCAGGACTCCCCCGATTCCCCGGGTAGCGGTGAAGCGCAGAGCCGGCCTCTACAGGCTCAACGTCGCGACACCCGCCACGCGCTATCGCTTCTGGCGGCGAGGCAACAGCGGCATCCACTCAACACCGTCGACAATTCCCTCTCTCCAGAGGCAGGTGAGAGACTGAGTCGGAGTGTTGTAGGGAAAGACGACAAGAAACGCGTCGTTTCCATAGCCCAAAACTCGCTGGGCAACCCACTCGTCGTCATGATCGGGATTCTCGTCCGTTAGTAGTTGAAAGCCGATCTCCCGGCAGCGATCAACAAATGCATCATTTGTGCCTGGGACAAAAGCGACCGGTGCCTCATCTTCATGAAGATAGACAGTCAGATTGAGGTCGAGTTTTTGCGCAGCTGCTTCAACGGCTTCCGCGCCTGCTCGGCGTCCTGCGGCGTAGACGAGCGCAAGCGGACGTTCTTTCAACGCCTCCTGCAGCGGCCCGGGTAATGGCTCGTCCCTGTCCTCATGTAGGTTGGTCTCCGGCTCGATGCCAAACCAGCTATGGAGGATAGTTATCGTCTGAGCTCCGCTCCCGACGAAGTCCTCCGCAAATAGTATAGGCGCGTCAAGCCTTAGAGCCTCCCCGAGATTGTGTATACGAGGCGCGACATCTCCGGCGTAGTAAGTCGTTGGAGCAGAACTGTCCTTGGCATCTCCAAGCGGCGTGATCGATGCCTCCGCAAAGGGTTCGCCCCCCTCTGTGCCACCGAAAGCGCTTACGGCATTGTTGATCGCGCGCCTCCCAACAAGAGACAGACGCTCAGCCAGGTGTAGCGCCTCATCTGAGAAGTCCACCCCGAACTGCTGAATCCATGCCTCGACTCTGGCGGAGCGCATTACGGTGCCCTTCTTAGTCTCTTGTCCCTCCGGAACGGGTCCTTCGTAGCCCTGCAAACGTGCTAGTACTCTGTCAATGCGATCGCGGTAGTCGGCTTTTTCGAGGCGCTCCGGCAGCGGTCGAATGTCGTAGGGGACTTTTTGGTAGTAGCCAGCGTCCTCCAGGGTGCGCTTCGCATCCATCAGACCGATCGGATCATGTTTCGCGTATGCGAGCATGCTTGCTGGCGTCCTAACGCCATAGCTACACCTCGCGGTCTTCTCGGAAGCGAGATAGACGGGCAGAGCAAGCTCGTCTGGAGCAAATATGTAGCCCGTGTCCCGAGTCAGGAGGTAGGCATTCGACCAGCCGGTCGTCTCGGCGTACTCGTCCTTGAACCGGATTACCGGCGGACCGCTTGCCGAGTCGCTGATTAAGTAGGCGCGCGCCGTGTCGTTTCCTTGTGCGGCAGCACCCGGGGGGTCGATGCGTATGTACGGCTCGATGTCACGACCAGGGAAGTGGTCTAGGCAATCCTCAAGGCCAAGGAGTCTGAGAATCTCATGGGTCTCAGCCACTATTTCTTTTAGAAGCTTCTGCCGCCCCCGATAGCCACGTGCGTCGCTCGCGAGGCTTATGAGTCCGGTCGTATGGTCAATGTCCATCCGGTACGGATCGAGTGGCATGTTCTGAGCGAAAGCGTACGCGCGGCGAAAGAGTCGCCGATCGAAGATCCGGGCGCAGATGTCTTCGGCAACTTCCGCGTGTTGTTCATCGTCTGCACCGAGCTCGCGACCAGCAAATCGTTCAAGGGTTTCGCGGTGTAGGTGCAGCAACTCAGCGTCGAGCAGCTCGTAAGGAGCCAACAGTTCGCCTATTCCGCACATCGGTGCGATCTGATCGTAGACCGATGCCACCATTGCCTCAATTGCCCGCACTTTTTGATGACGGTAAAGCTTGTCGAAAAGAAGGGTCTGGCCGAACATCAGCTCGTCGAGGGTCCGTCCTCCTGAAAGCGAGATCCCAGTGAGGAGGTGCCCGCCCTCCTCCTCTTTCACATCTTCCTTGACCTCGGTTGGAAGTCTCGTCGCCTGCAGGCGTTTGCCTCGAACCTTCTGGACTAGCCTCGGGATGTCGGTGACAACAGGGACGCCGCTCATACGGGCGTCTCGGGTCATGTAGTCAAGCTTGTCGGCATCAAAAGGACCGGAGATAAGCTCGTGCAGGAGAGGCACCTCATTCGATATCTGTTTGCCGATTACTGCTTTTCGCATCAGGTCAACGGCATCATGAGGCAACGTATGATCCCCGGTTATCCGTTGACCTTCGGTTAGCAGTCGTTCGAAGGCCGGGGAGCTCAGCATGTAGTACGCGACCGCCTCCGAAGGCTTTCCGCGCTCCCGGTCGATCTCCCGGCTAAATTCGCCCATCATTGCGGTCATCGCCGGTAAGCCGCGCATCGCATTTTCGGAGACGTGAGACATGACGCCGTGACCGATGTCGTGATTCAAGGCGGCGAGACGCAGGAGATTCCGGGTCGAAGTATCGATTACGACTTCGGGATCGTTGATTGCGTCAACCAATCGACTGATCTGGTGCACCGTTCCGATGGTGTGGTCGATTCGCGAATGCGTAGCGCTGGAATAGACGAGATGGACGACGCCTAGCTGACGGATGTGGCGAAGTCTCTGTAAAAGAGGGCTGTCTAGAAGGACGACCTCGATAGGCCTCAAGGAGACCGTGCTCCAAACTGCGTCGTTGAACTGCTTGGAGCTGGTTCTACTTCCGTCATCGAACTCAGCAAGACGGCTCAGATATTTCTCCAGCAGTCTCTCGGTCCACTCGTGTATGGATGCTACGAAGGCAGCGAGGTCCACGCGCGGTCCAGGGTCTAGTGAGCGGCCGGAGAAGCGGCGTACTGCTGCAGGAAGACGTCCGCCAATTCGGCAAAGAGCGGACGTAGGTCAGCGAAACGCCGTTTTAGAAGCGCCTCGCCGGTCTGGGGCCCGATCTTGATCTCGATGTCCTGATACTCGGGGTTGTCGTACGAGATCAGGCCGTCGCTCGCGCTCGTGGCCAGAGCATCGCGAGCGGTAAGGGAGTCGCGGTGAGTCGAATCCGGGACGATCTCAAAAGCCAGCGCTAGATCGTAATTCGGAGCCTCCTCCTCAAGGCGCTTGAAAACCTGGGCGAGGACGGGATCGTAATTCTCGGTACGGATCGATGCCCGTTTTACGCCACGGATGGCTAGCGCTGCGATGAGCGCCTGAAGAAAATCGTCTTGATTCAACTCTCGCATCGCGGCCCCCATTCGCGCACGTAGACTAGCCGGATTCTCATTTGTGCATTGAAGCTTTATACGTTATTGAAGAAATATGTATTGAAACCATAGACGTGAGCGAAGACGGAAAATCAAGAGCGATAGCGATCGACGATCTGGCCAGGACCGCGCCGGGAAGAAAAACGACGGTGAGCTGGAACGCAGCAGTCGACCGCAGGCTCGATCAGCTCGTCGCTCTGGCTGAGGGAACCGAGCCAGAGCGTTCGGATCTGCTGGCCGCACTCGTCGCCATGGCACCCGAGGACGGCGCGAAACTCGATCAGATGGTGCTGCGATGGCGTCGTAGTCGCGTCCGTGACATCGTGCTATATCTTGCCGATAACGACAAGATCGTGGAGTTCCAAACGCCGAAGCCAGGGCGACGACCAAAGCATGGGAGAGAAAGCGACTAGCAGCACTTGGGCCTGAATTTGCCTCGAACCGCGCGGCATTTCGGCTACGAGGACGGTGAAGCGCTGCCACGCTACTACGGCAAGTAGACGACCTTGGCTGTCTCCCGCGAGCGACGGAGCCCTTTGCGTCCACCGAAAAACGCCCATGGGAGCTCAGCTCCGTCGCCGTGGTGGTGCGACCCGACGGCCGCGTTGGGGAGTTCGAGGAGGTCGATGGCTTCGGCGTCCCCGGCTCAGCGCCGACCGAAGCGGGCTCGCCGATCCCAAGCCCTCGAACGTCGGGCCACGAACATGACCACGGAGCGGTTCTTCGCCATGGGTCGCGACGAAAACGCCGAGATCAAAGTCACCGATGACATCGGCACCGAGTACTTCGAGAGCGGCGGCGGAGGATGGGGCGGTGGCGTCCGTGTTTCGCACTCGAGCCAGGGGCTTTGCTCCCGCGCCTCCCCCTCCGCCAGCGTCCTGCGGGTGGTCGCGGGACCGGAGACCGTCGAGCTGGACTTGAGCCGGTAGCGGCCCTGATCCGGGCACTCGCCACCGAAAGTGCCTGAATCGACCGCCCATCGCCCCATATCTGCGCCTATCTCCACGCGGTGAGGCTGGGCGCGTCCAAGTTTATTCCTGCAAAAGTGCCACTTCCCGGCGCGAGATCTTGGTCATCGCACCCAGGAGGTCGGCGGTTCGAATCCGCCTAGCTCCACTCGTAAGTACCTGCTCAGGGCGCACTTCTTGCGGGTAGCAACACCTTCTCAGTCACGCTCCCGCGAATCCGGTCAAGGTCTGGTCAAGTCGGCGGCGAGCGCCTATCTCGATCTCCCGCTTGACCCGTTCCCTGGTCAATTGCCCCCGGTCGTTCCCGGATCCGCCGAGGCCACACCCCAACGCACCGCGGCACGCTTACGGGCCGACGGACTACGCGCTCCCGATGGGTCCGACGGCGGGAGGACGACCACGGAGTCGTCGTCCTGGTCGACGGTGAGCAGACCGGCGAATGCGCTTCCCGCGAGAAGTCGCCGGACCTCGTGGGAGTGCCGGACCTCGTCGAAGAGATGCGTGTAGACGTTGAGCGTCGTGCTCACCTGAGCGTGCCCGAGGATGCGGCTGACCTGGGCGACGTCCAGACGCAGATCGAGGATCAGGTGACTCGCGAAGGTGTGCCGGAGATCGTGAAAGCGCAGGCGAGGCCAGGAACCATCGTTGAGCCCGGCCAGCTCGGCCGCTGTGTTCAGTGCGCGCGTCTCGACGTTCCGGTGCCCGAACGGGGTTCCCGCGCCGGTGTGGAACACCCAGGTCTCTTCTCCGACCGGCGGCAACTCCCGACGATGTTCCCGCAACCGGGCGACGAGCTGGGGAGCGAGCGGGACCTCGCGGCGGGCGGCGGCCGTCTTCAGCCCGACCCGCTTCGACGGGATGCCGCGGTGAGCGCGGGAGAGCTGGGCCTTCACGTGGAGCTCGCCCCCGCCGAGGTCGAGGTCCGACCATTGAGGACCCAGCAACTCGGAGATCCGCAGGCCGGTGTAGATCGCCGAGGCGACCAGGGTCCGGTAGCGCGGCTCGCAGGCGACCAGTAGACGGACGATCTCGTCGCGACCGAGGAAGTGTTGGCGTCGCGGGAGCGGATGCGGACGCTCGCCCGACTCCAACCGCTCGACCGGGTTGTGGGCGATCCAGCCGTTTCGCAGCGCGAAGCGGACGATGCCCTGGAGCGTCGCCAGCGCCCCGGCGATCGTCTTCTCCGACTTCCCCGCCGCGCGGAGGTGGGTCATTAGGTCGGCGACATCCTCGACACCGAGCGTGCGGATCAGGCGTGGACCGAACGTCGGCAGCAGATTCTTTTCCAGGTGGTAGCGGTTGCTCTCGAGCGAGCGCTCACGTCGCTCGCCCGCTTCGACCCGTCGCTCGTAGCGCTCGATCCACCACCCGGCGACCCGGGCGAAGCGGAGCTCCGGCGTCGCCAGCGGCACACCGAGACAGGTCGACTCGATGAAGAGGGTCCGCTCCGCCCGCGCCTCCACGATGCTGTATCCGACGGTCCTGAACCGCGGCCTGCCACCGGACATGAAGCACACCGCGTACTTCCCGTTCGGCTGCAGGTAGATGCCCTGCTCGACGCGCACGCGCCGGGCCGGACGATGGTCGTCGCTCATGAACGGATGTCGTATAGCAATGTGGCCGCCCACGAAAGGGCCGATCAGGACGCGAGGACCTCGTGAAACTCGGCGGGACTCTCGCCGGTCGGTCCGCCGAGCAGCGCCAGGGCGAGGAGCGTCAGCGCCGCGGATGCCGCGGTGAGGGCGAGGACGGTGCCGAAGCCGGCGGCGTCGAGGACGATGCCGCCGGCCAGGGCGCCGGCGGCGACCGAGAGCTGAAGGGTCGAGACGAAGAGCGCCGCGCCTCCCTCCGATCCGGTGGGAAGCGAGCGGAACATCCACGTCTGCAGCAGCAGCGGCAAGCCGCCGAAGGCGAAGCCCCAGAGGACGAACGAACCGCCGACTGCCGCCGGCCATGGTTGTAGGAGCAGCGTCAGCAGAGCGCCGACGCCGACCATCGCCACCGCGACCGCCAGGCCGACCCGCATCGCTCGCTCGGCGAAGACGGAGAAGACGAAGTTGCCGACGACCCCGGCGGCTCCGTATGCCAGGAGGACGACCGTGATCGCGCTCTTGCCCAGCCCGACGTCCGCTTCGAGGTAGGGCGTGATGTAGGTGTAGCCGGCGAAGTGCCCGACGAAGACCAGGACGACGAGCAGCAGGCCGACGCGTGCGGCCCTGACCCGGGTGACGCCGAGGAGGTCGCGCGCCTTGAAGCGGATCGTCGGCGCGAGCGGCGGCAGGAGCGAGGCCTGCGCCAGGAGAGCGATCAGGCCCACCCCTCCGGCCAGCCCGAAGGATGCTCGCCAGCCGACCAGGTGTCCCACGGCGGTGCCGGCGGGCAGGCCGACCACGGTCCCGACGGAAACTCCCGCGAGGACCCAGGCGCTCGCCCGTCCGGCCTGGGAAGGGTCGACAAGGCGCATACCTATACCCGGGCCGATCGCCCAGAAGCCGCCGATGCCCACGCCGAGCAGGACCCGGGCGACGAGCATCTGCGCCAGCCCCTGGGCGCTCGAGCCGACCGCCGCCGAGACCACAAGCAGGAGGGCCAACCCGAGGAGCACCCGCCGCCGGTCCCAACTCGCCAGGCGGACGACGATCGCGGGTGCGGCGAGGGCAGCGGCCAGGCCGGGCGCGGTGACCGTGAGGCCGGCCGTCCCCTCCGAGATCCCGAGGCTGTCGGTGATTTCCGGCAGCAGCCCGATCGGCAGGAACTCCATCGTGATCAGCGCGAACGCGCCGAGCGTGACCGCTCCCACCGCCGGCCACCCACCGCGCACCGGCGGCGCGGCGAGCGCTTCCCCGACCGCCTCGCTCATCGCCCGCCGAGCACTTCCTCGAGCGCGAGCGGCGGCCGTCCGACCAGCCGCTCGACCACGTCGCTCTGCTGGCTCAGCGCACCCTCGCGGATCGCGCGCCCGAAGCCGGTCACGACACCCACAACCTCGTCCGGCATGCCCGACCCACGCAGTGCCTCGCCGTAGGCGTCGTCGGCGAGGAACTCCACCTCGACCTCCCGCCCGAGGAACCGCGCATAGATCGCACCACGCTCGGCCGCATCCAGCAGGGACGGGCCGGTGACATCGAGAGCGACGTCCGCATGGGGGGCAGGGTCGGCGAGAACCGCGGCGGCGACCGCCGCGCAATCCTCACGGGCGACGCGACTGGTGCGCCCGTCGCCTTCGTTATGCAGAAGGTGGCCGGAGGCCCGCACCGCGGCGAGCTCGCCGGCGAGCATTTCGACGTAGAGCGCGTCACGCAGGGCCGTCCAGGCCACGCCGGCGGCCCGCAGCGCCTCCTCCGTCCGTCGGTGGTCGTCGGCGACCGGAGCGGGATTGCCCTCCGTCGGGTTCGGGATCGACGTGTAGACGATGTGCGCGGCCCCGGCACGGACCGCGGCGTCGATCGCGGACAGGTGGCCGGCGACCCGATCGCCGATCACGTCGGAGCTGATGATCAGGACACGCTCGGCCCCCGCGAACGCGGAGTCGAGGGATCCCGGGTCGTCGAAGTTCGCGAACCGGACCTCACCCGCGCCCAGGTCCGCCACCGCGTCCGGGGTGCGGCTCGCCAGCACCACTTCCTTCGGGTCGACCTGCTCGATCAGCAGCTCGGCCGTCCGCCGACCCAGGTGTCCCGAAGCTCCGGTGATGACGATGGCCATGACTCTCCTTAATTCGTAGTGGTACTGACTACGAATAACTGTAGCAAGAGTGGCTACGATTGCTAGGATGCCTGCTATGCCCGGGTTGACGAACTCTCGCTTCGCGCTCGCCGTCCACGCGCTCACGCTGCTCGCCGACTGCGCGCCTTCCCGCATGAGCTCGGACGAGATGTCAGGCAGCACCCGCGCGAACCCGGTCCACCTGCGACGTATCCTCGGGCGCCTTCGGGAAGCCGGGCTGGTGGAATCGAGGTCGGGCCCGAACGGCGGCTGGAGCCTCGCGGCCGATCCGGAAACGACCACCCTGGACGAGATCTGGGTCGCCCTGAACGAGGATGAGCCGCTCCTCGGCCTGCGTGGGGTGAACCCCGACTGCCGGATCGGTCAGGCGGTGCAGACTGCCCTGATCGATGTTGACCGACGGGTTCGCGACGAGGTGGAGCGGCAACTCGCCGAGACGACCATCGCCGACCTCAAGGGTCTGGTGCCGGGCTAGCGCCTCCGCCCTCCGCCCCTCGGCGGTCGCGCCAGCTCTCGCACGATCTTGCCGCGGGTGCGATCGGTTTTACTCTGGCGATGGGGCATCGCCGTCCTCGAGGGAGAGGTCGGCGCGTGCGCGGCCGCGGGCCCGCTCTCGCCGCCACCCTCCCACCCGACGAGGCGCCGGCGGGCTGGCTCGAGCGCTATTCCGAGCTGCTCACCACCAAACCGGCGGAAAAGGCCAATCTGAACCGGAACCCTTCCTATTGGGCACTAAAAGCGATGTGTGCCCGAATCGCCGCATATCCCTGCGTATATCGACATACATCCGCCTTTACTCCTCGATAGAAGCCGACCGTTACACCGCTCTAGAATGCGGAATGAGCAGGGTGGAAAGCTCAACGTCGCCTTGGATCGCACCCAGGAGGTCGGCGGTTCGAATCCCCCAGCTCCACTCCTGCTCCTTGCTGTTACCGCGGGGGCCGGAGGGAATCGCTAGGCAGTTACGGTTTGCGGGATAGGCTGGGCGCCTTGGAACTGCTTCGGCGCCACCTCAGCTTCGCCAACGTGGTTGCTTTGATCGCGCTGTTCGTCGCGCTGGGCGGCAGCGCCTATGCGGTCACCAGTCTGCCCCAGGGCAGTGTCGGGACGGCGCAGCTGAAGAAGGGGGCTGTTACCGGCGCGAAGGTAAAGAAGGGGTCGTTGTTCAGCTCGAACTTCAAGGCGGGCCAGTTGCCCGTTGGGGCGCAGGGGCCCGCGGGGCCTACCGGGACGCCTGGGCCCGCGGGGCCCACCGGGGCGCCTGGGCCGGAAGGTAGATCCGGACCGGAAGGACCGGCCGGGCCGACCGCTTCCGCGTTCACCGAAAGCAACAACGAGTTCGGGCTGACGAATGCTCTCGTGCCGGTCGTCGAACTGGCGGGTGGCACGCTCGCCGAAGGGTCGGGCCTGCTCGTCGTCAACGTTCCGTCGCGGATCGTCTCCAACGCCACCGTGACGATCTTCAAGCCGACCTTCGAAGGAACGGCCACCGGCCAATCGTTCTGCACCCAGGAACTCGTCCAGGGGACTATTTCCACGCGATTCGGCACCTTCACCGACACCACCTTCGAGGCGGCCACCGCGAACCAGGTGGTCTTCCACACGGTTGCCATGACGGGTGCGATCGATGTAGGGCCGGGGACTTACAACATCCGTGCCTCCTGCCTGCGGCGATCCGGCAGCCCTCCGCCGGAAATCAAAGCCGCTCTCACCTTCCAAGGCGCCGACCTGACGGCGATCGCTACTGCGCGTTGAACGGTCCGCTCCAGGGTCCTCCGATCGAGATGGAGATATCCCCCGATGGCCAGACCGCCTACATGGAGATCGCCGGCAGCTCGCCTGAGATCGACGAGGTCATACCGCTCATCTCAAGACCACCCCGGCGACGGTCGGTTCGGCGATCAAGCTGAAGCCGGGATCACAGCCCCATTGGATCGCCTTCACCCCGGACGGCCGGACCGCTTAGGTGGTCGGCAAGGGCAACAGCACGCTGACCCCGATCACGGTCGCGACCGGTAAGCCCGGGAAGCCGATCAAGGTGACTGCCGATCCGGAAGCCGACCTACTCGCCATCAGCATCGTCGAAGCCCAGAGCTGACACGCACCCGCCGGTCCCTCGTCTCGCTCACGGGAGGCGCGCGGCGAGGTACGGGCCGGTGCGGCTCGCGGGGGTCGCGGCGAGCTCTGCCGGAGTGCCGGTCGCGATGATCTGGCCGCCGGCGTCGCCGCCGCCTGGGCCGAGCTCGATCGTCCAGTCGGCGGAGGCGATCAGGTCGAGGTCGTGCTCGACCACGACGACCGTGTTGCCGGCGTCGACCAGGTGGTGGAGCTGGGCGATCAGGAGCTCGACGTCGGCGGGATGGAGGCCGGTGGTCGGCTCGTCGAGGAGGTAGAGGGTGTGGCCGCGGCGGGCGCGCTGGAGCTCGGTGGCGAGCTTGATCCGTTGGGCCTCGCCGCCGGAGAGCTCGGTCGCGGGCTGGCCCAGGCGCAGGTAGCCGAGGCCGACGTCGCGCAGGGTGGTGAGGCTGCGGGAGGCGGCGGGGACGTCGTCGAGGAAGTCGGCCGCCTCATCGACCGTCATGCGAAGGACGTCGGCGACGTTGCGGTCGCGGTAGGTGACGGCGAGCGTCTCGGGGTTGTAGCGGGCGCCGCCGCAGGTCGGGCAGGGGCCGTAGGTGCCGGGGAGGAAGAGGAGCTCGACCGCGACGAAACCCTCGCCCTGGCAGGTGTCGCAGCGCCCGCCGGCGACGTTGAAGGAGAAGCGGCCCGGTCCCCAGCCGCGCTCGCGCGCCGCGTCGGTGGCGGCGAAGAGCTTGCGGACCGCGTCGAACATCCCCGTGTAGGTGGCGAGGTTGGAACGCGGGGTGCGCCCGATCGGCTTCTGGTCGACGGTCACGAGCCGCGAGAGCGCCTCCAGCCCCTCGGCCTCGACGCCCGCGACGACCCCGCCCTCGCCATCGTCCGCGTCCTCCTCGGTGGCCTCGACGACCTCCGCCGCGGTGCCGACCACGTCGGCGAGCACCTGCGTCACCAGGGTCGACTTACCGGAGCCCGACACGCCGGTCACCGCGGTCAACACCCCGAGCGGGAACCTCGCCTCGAGGTCCTCGAGGTTGTGGCGGGACACGTGGCGCAGCTCGAGCCACGCCTCCGGCTCCCGCGGGGTCCGCGTCTCGCCGCGCTCGTCGTCGGGGAACAGATAACGGCGGGTGACCGACCGCTCGACCTCGGCGAGCCCCCCGACCGGGCCGCTGTAGAGGACCTCTCCCCCATGCTCCCCGGCGGCGGGACCGACGTCGACGAGCCAGTCGGCCCGGCGCGCGACGTCCATATCGTGCTCGACGACGAACAGGGAGTTGCCCGCCGCCTTCAGGCGTTCGAGGACGAGCATCAGCGGCTCGGCGTCGGCGGGATGGAGGCCCGCGGAGGGCTCGTCAAGGACGTAGAGCACGCCGAAGAGGCCGGACCGCAGCTGCGTCGCCAGCCGCAGGCGCTGCATCTCGCCGGGCGAGAGCGTCGTCGTCGTCCGGCTCAGGCCGAGGTAGCCGAGGCCGAGCTCGAGCAGGACGGTGATGCGGTCGCGCAGGTCCTCGGCGATCTGCTTCGCCACCTCGGTCCGTTCCCCGGAGACGGCGGAGAGGTAGGCGGGCTCGGGGTCCTCGAGCTCGGCGGCCGGGCGGAGCGCCTCGGCGAGCGACTCGAGCGGCAGCTCCGAGAGCTCGGCGATGTCGCGACCGGCGAAGGTGACCGCGAGCGCCTCCGGCCGCAGCCGCTTGCCGTGGCACACCGGGCACGGGGCGGTCTCCACGTACTGGAGGGCGCGCCGGCGCATCGCCGCGCTCGCCGAGTTCGCGAGGGTGTGGCGGATGTGGCGCTCGGCGCTCGAGAAGGTGCCGTTGTAGTAGTAGTCGGCGTCGACTTCGGCGCGGTCGGGGTGGACTTCGACGGTCGGCTGCTCGTCGGTGAAGAGGATCCATTCGCGGTCCTTGCGGCGCAGCTTGTTCCACGGCTTATCGATGTCGTAGCCCAGCGTGGTCAGGATGTCGCGCAGGTTCTGGCCCTGCCAGGCACCGGGCCAGGCGGCGACCGCGCGCTCGCGGATCGTCAGCGACGGATCGGGGACCAGCGTCTCTTCGGTGATGTGGTGCACGGTGCCGAGGCCGTGACACTCGCGGCAGGCGCCGATCGCGGTGTTCGGGGAGAACCAGTCGGAGTCGAGCACCTCTTCCGCCCCCGGCGGGTAGGTCCCGGCGCGGGAGTAGAGCATCCGCAGGGAGTTCGAGAGCGTCGTCACGGTGCCGACGCTGGAGCGCGAGGTCGCGCCGCCGCGCCGCTGCTGCAGGGCGATCGCCGGCGGCAGGCCGGTGATGTCGCGCACCTTCGGCGCGTCCTGCTGGTCGAGGAGCCGCCGCGCGTACGGCGTCACCGACTCGAAGTAGCGCCGCTGCGCCTCCGCGTAGATCGTCCCGAAGGCGAGCGAGGACTTCCCCGAGCCGGACACGCCGGTGAACACGGTCAGCGCGTCGCGCGGCGCGTCGACGTCCACGTCGCGCAGATTGTGCTCCTCCGCCCCGCGCACGGAGACGAAGCCGTCGCGGGAGGTCGGCTGGGTTGACACCAAGAGGGCGTACCCGTCATGCCACAGCGCGACGCATCGGGCCCGGCCCCTCCGCCTGAGGTCTCAGATCACGGTGCTGCCGCCGTCGGCGACCAGCTCCATGCCGTTGACGTAGCTCGACTCGTCCGAGGCGAGGAAGAGCGCGACCGAGGCGATCTCCTCCGGGGTGCCCATCTTTCCCCGCGGGATGATCGACTCGAACTGCGCCTTCATCTCCTCGGACAACACGTCCAGCATCATCGGCGTGGCGACCTGGCCGGGGGTCAGCACGTTCACCCGGATGTTCCTGTCCCGCAGCTCGTTCACCCACACCCTTGCGTAGGCGGGCAACACGGCCTTGCTCGCCGCGTACACACTCCAGTGGGGGTAGCCCCTGAGCGAGGCGTTCGACCCGGTCATGAAGATCGAGCCGCCGTCGTTGAACAGCGGCAGCGCCTTCTGGACCGTGAACAGCGTGCCGCGCGCGTTGACCGAGAAGGCGGCATCGAACTGCTCCTCGGTGATCTCCCCGAGCGGGCCCTCCTCGCCACCCCCGGCACTCGCCCACAACACGTCGACCGCACCCTTCTCCTGCCTGACCGCCTCGAACAAGCGGTCCAGGTCCCCGAGGTCGGCCGAGTCGCCCTGCACCCCGGTCACGTTGCGGCCGATCGACTCGACCGCCTCGTCCAGCGCGTCCTGCCGTCGGCCCGAGATGAAGACGTGAGCCCCTTCTTCGACAAACAGCTTCGCACCGGCCAACGCCATACCGCTCGTCGCGCCCGTGATCACCGCCACTTTTCCATCCAGCTTTCCCATGATCACTCCGCTCCGCCGAGGTTGACGCCGAGCGAGAAGTCGAAGTTCCCCACCCCGTTGCGGGCCAGGCCCATCGTCAGAAGTCCCGCTCCCTCCAACCAGTGCGCCATCGACAGGTCGCCGGCGTCCCGCGGGCTCAGTCCGAGGCTCTCGATGAAGGCCGACACCTTTGCCTTGGCCTCCGCGTCATCGCCGGCCATGAACACGTCCAGCGGGCCGCCCGCGGCGAGCACGGGACGGAAGATCGTGTTGAACGCCTTGACCACACTGGCGCTCGCGGGGGCGGCCTCGGTGACCATCCGCGCGACTGAAGTGTCAGCGGGGATCGCCAGCCCGGTGGCGTCGGCGTTGAAGGGGTTGGTGATGTCGACGATGACCTTGCCGTCCAGCGCGTCCCCGAACTCGCCGACGACCGGCACGGCGCTTTCGAACAGCACCGCGAGGATGACGATGTCGCCGGCCGGGGCAGCGCCCCACGTTCCGGCCCTGGCGCCGTCGCCGAGTGCCTCGACCCGGGCCGCCGACCTGGCCGCGTCGCGGCCGATGACCTCGACGGTGTTGCCGCCCTTGAGGGCGAGGGCGCCGATTGCGCCCGCCATGTCCCCCGAGCCGATGATGCTTACGTCGCTCTGTTCCACGATCGCTCCGTTCGATTGCTGCTTCCGATTGCTAAGTACACCGATCTGGGTGCTTAAGCTAGCGAATGGCGTCAGGCGGTGCAAGCTATGCACACCGGTCGGTACCGAACTGGGCTACCCTGGAGGCATGACCGAGCTGGAGAAGGGCCCTCGAGGACTGCGCCGCGGCCGGGGCGCTCGCGAGCGCATCCTCAGCGCCTCGAAAAAGCTGTTCCGCGAGCGCGGCATCAACGGAACCGGGATGGACCAGCTCTGCGCCGAGGCGGGGGTGTCGAAGCGCACGCTCTACCAGCACTTCGACGGCAAGGACGAGCTGATCGCCGAACACCTACGCCGGTTCGACCCCGACGTCATGCCCGAAGTGTTCGACCGCACCGACCTGACGCCCCGCGAACGGCTCCTCGCCGCCTTCGACCTCAACGCATCCCTGTGTCCCTTCATCGCGGCGGCCGTCGAAATCCCCGACCCCGATCACCCGGCACGCGCCCTCGCACGCGATCAGAAGAAGGCCATGGCCGCGCGGTTCGCCACCGCGGCCCGCGAAGCCGGCGCCGCCGACCCCGAGCAGCTCGGCGAGCAACTGGCGCTGCTCCTCGACGGCGCCTCGGCCCGCAACCGGGTCCTGAACAACGAAAGCTTCGCCACCGCCGCCGCCACCGCCACGGTCCTCATCGACAACGCCATCCCCGCGGGGGCCTGACCGCCGTCCCCGGCCCTATCGCCCGGCGGCTTCGGCAGGCCCGCCGAGCAGCACCCGTCGCAGCTTCAATTCCCCTTCCAATGCCTCTTGCGACCCGCCGGTCGAGGTGATGGACGAGGCCAGGATGAGACCGTTGCCGTCGAGCGTCGCCGCCGGACCTACTCGGACCAGGCGGTTCGTGGCGCGGGGGACGAGGTTCCTGAGGTGGTGGGAGAAGGAAGGTTCGAGCTTGCCCCGTGGGGAGAAGGCGACGAGGGGATCGGGAAGGTAGGAGCGGGCGACGATGATCCGGCCACGGGTCGAGAGGACAGAGACCGATTCGTAGGGGTCGCGACTGTCGTCGCGAGGCTTGGCGATGGCGGTGCCGCCGTCACCGAAGTGGCGGTCGATGTGGCCGTGGGAGTCGAAGGAGTAGAGGACGTCGCGGGTCCGGTGGCCCCCCGTGCTGTTGGTCACGGCGAAGATACGGTCGCCGCAGAGGGCGAGGCCGCCGACGACCGTGACGCCGCGGCCGCCGAACGGGGTCGTGCCACGGTGGCCGAAGGAGCTGTCGACCCGGCCGTCGGAGTCGAAGCGGGCCAGGGCCGCGGGTTCGTGGCAACAACCGTGTTCGACGGTTCCGCCCAGGAGGATGCGACCGCGGTGGTCGACGGCGATCGCGGCGGTTTCCTGCCATCCCCCGCCGCCCGGCGGCCTCACCGTCGCGACCCCGTGCTTTCCGAAGGAGCGGTCGAACCTGCCGTCGGGGTGGATGCGGGCGACGGCCGGCCACGGGCGCGCCCGTGGAAAGTCCGACCCCGCGACGAGCAGGTCCCCGTCGCGCAACGTGGTCACGGGTCCGATCTCGAAGCCGACGAAAGGGGGTTCGATGCCGCCCCCTTTGCCGAAGTGAGGGTCGAGAGCCCCCGACGGGGTGAGCTTGACCAACGACGAGACCCCTCCCCCCGAGTCCACATATGCACTGCCTTCCGGGGTGACGGCGAGACTCACCGGATAGGCCGGTACGTACGCCCTTCCGTCTTCGCCGTAGCTCTGGTCGAGCACGCCGTCCGGCGAGTAGCGCAGGACTACGGCGCTTTCGCCGAGGCCGGTTCCCGAGTTGGTGTCGGCGAGGACGTAGACGTCCCCGGCGCTGTCGACTCCGCTCGCGACCGGAATGGCGTAGGACTGCTTCGCGCCGCCCTGGGTGACCAGGCCGCCGTCGCCGAAGCCGCCGTCGAGGGCGCCGTTCGTGCCGAGGGCCGCCACGAAGGCGGCTCCGAGTCCCTGGCCGGAAGCAAAGACGCCGCCGCCTGCACGAGCCACGAGCCCCAGGACCCCGGCACCGGAGCCGCCCTCGATCGGCACAGTGAGGCTGGAGAGCCGGGTGACCCCTCCCGACCCGAAGCCGGGATCCGCCCCGCC
The DNA here is from genome assembly GCA_965200635.1 of Solirubrobacterales bacterium. Lineage (GTDB taxonomy): Bacteria > Actinomycetota > Thermoleophilia > Solirubrobacterales > 70-9 > VAYN01. The sequence continues at coordinate 1,124,416 of OZ241364.1, forward strand.
GTCCGGAGTGACGCGGGCGACGATCGGGGTGTTGTCGCACGAGTACCCCCGCGGGCAGCCGGCCGCGCGGTGGGTCACGCCGCCGAGGGTCACGCTGCCGTCGCTACCGACCAGGGCGGCGCCGGCGATCGCTTCGCCCGCCTGGGCCAGGACGACGAACCCGGTGCCGCCGGCGTAGATCGGGTCGAGCTTCCCGGCGGCGGTGTAGCGGGCGACGTAGAGGTCTTCCGGCGCTTTCCCATCTGCTTTCGAACGCGGCCCAACGGGCTTCGTGCCGGCCACCAGCAGCGCTTCGCCCGCCGCGGCACCCGCTCCGACTGCCGGCCCCGGAGTGGCTGCCCGCCCGCCCTTGCCGAAGCTCGGATCGAGCCTCCCGGAGGGGTCGAGGCCGGCCACCATCGACGCGACGGCGACCTCCGCGCCGCCACCCGGGCGTCCCTGGACGGCAAGGGCCTCCGCGCCCGGCACCTTGTCTTCGCTATCCAGCTTCACGATCCCGGCCTTGCCGAAGCTCCGATCCACCTTCCCGTCGGCTCGCAGGCGGGCGACCCACACCTGGTAGGTGGGAGGGCGTTTGGTGTCGGCCGGACTCAGGACGCCCGCGCCCGCGATGAGCGCCTCACCCGCGGGCAGAGGCGCCAACGCCTGGACTTCGAATGGCAGCTTCTCGCTGGTCCCGCCGCTGCCGAAGGACGGATCGAGCGAGCCGTCGGTGCGATAGAGGGACACGGCGTCCAGCCCTCCGCCGGTGGAGACGGCCACGAGGCGACCACCTTCGGGAGTCGGGGCTTCCGGCCGTTCCAGCTGGATGTCCGAGCCGATTTCCACTTCGGGTTCGGCCTTGACCAACGACCCGTCAGGGCCGTAGTGGCGGACTTCGGTCGAGTCGTAGTAGCTCGACCGGGTGACGACCCCGCCGTCGGAGGTGGCCATGATTTCGCGGAAGGGTTCGACGTCGGCTTCCGGCGGGAACGAGGTCGAGACGATGCCTTCGACGCCGAAGCCGTCGTCGATGCTCGGTGGCGAGGCGAGCGCGGTGCCTACCCCGAGCACGAGCGCCGCGCAGGCGCACAGCCAGCCAAGGGAGATCCGTCCGGTCGCCTTCATCTGAGTACCGGAAACCGGTAAGCGCCAAAAGTCGCGCCACCCTCACCTCGATCGCCGCTCAGGACTGGTCTCCCGACTCGACCCGCTCGCCCAGTTCCGGATAGAGCAGGACGACTCCCGAGTCGTCGAGTCGCAGGTCCGCCGTGAACCCCGGGAACAGGCCGCGGTCGACGTAGCGGACGACCGCGCCCTCGGGATCGGCGCGTACGTGCTCGTAGCGTTGCCGCGACGCCTGAACCGCAAGATCTGGGACCGATACCCAAGCCATCAGGAAGTCCTCGGCCCCCGCCCGTCTGTTCAGACCGGAGCGCAGGATCGGCATCAGGTTGGTCAGCGGCGAGAGACCGAGGTCGCAGTCGCGGGCGCCGACGATCGCCGCCATGTCGCCGCCGGGTTCCGGCAGGTCGGTCCCTTCCCCACCCGCCTCGGCCTCCGCGGTCCAGTTGCCCTCACCGTCGTGGCGAAGGTCGAGCCGGCGCCACCACCCCGACCCGACGGCCCGCACCGTGAGGCGCCGGGTGACGAAGTCCTCCGGCGCCTCCAGGCGGTAGTCGAGGCGATAGGGGACGGGATCGACCGCCACCTGCGTGCCCTCGGCGAGAATCCCATCCGGACCGAGATCGAACGTGGCGACCTCCGAACGCCAGCTGTCCAGGCCACGCCAGGCGACTACGCGAGAGAACCCTTCCACGGTCCGGAGGGCGACTAAAGGCCCGTGCTGCATTCGTCGGAGCCGGCTTCGGGGCCGAGCTCGGGCTTGGCGCCCGAGGCGGCGCGCTCGAGGACGGCGCGGGCGTGGCTGTCGAGCGGGGGGCTGTAGGAGGTGTAGGAGTAGCAGCCGCCCTGGTGGAGGCCGGCGATCAGGCCGACGACCATGACCCCTTCGGAGGTCGGGGCCAGCCAGGGTGAGCCGCTGGTGCCGTCGACGTAGGGGTTGCAGTTGAAGGCCGGGAAGGCGCCTTCGAAGTAGACCTTGGCGGTGCAGGTGATCGGCGAGTTGGCTTCGCCGGCCGGATCGGCGGGAACCGTGACGGTCTCACCGCGGCTCGGTTTGGTGCCGAGCACGTTGGCTCCGGTCACCGACTGGATCTCGGCCTGGAGCCCGGCGATCCGGCGGGGGGCGACGGTGAGGAAGGCGAAGTCGCGGGTCGGATCCTGGTCGGCCATCCATTCGGGATCGAAGTAGGCGCCGGTCACCTTCCAGCGGCCGAAGGGGGCCTGGCCGTCGTGGAAGCCGGGCGCGAAGGAGAAGCCCTTGGCGCTGCCGGTGATGCAGTGCGCGGCCGTCAGCAGCACGTCGCCCGCCGGGCTCGCCACCACGCTCGCGGTGCAGAAGTGCTTCTTGCTGCCGGCGCTGCCGAAGAGGGCGCCGACGGTCGGCGTGCCCGGGAACGCCCGCGACTTCTGCGTCCCCGCCGGAGGCTTGGCGGACGCGACGCCGGTGAGCACCGGTGCGACGACGGCGAGGCTGACGACGATGGCGGTGACGAGGGAACCCCGGACTCGGCGCACGAACTGTCCCTTCCGTTGCTGTTGCAGGCTGGCGGCACTTTGACAGACTGGCGGACCGCCGGCACCCTGAACTTCGACACCTACGGATCCCGGACGCCGTGGATCGATCGCTTCCCGCCTCCTGAGGGCTGGGGACCCTGAATAGGCTCGCGCGCAAGGCGTACCCTACGTACGCCCCGAAACTGTCCGGCATGACGACGGGCAGAAGGCAGAAGACGAGCGTCTATCTCGAGCCTGAGCAGGTCCGGCGGCTGACCGATCTCGCCGCGCACCTCGGCCGCTCGCAGGCGGAGATCATCCGCGACCGATCTCGGCGATCCCCGACGCGGATCTGCTGGACGGCTTCGGCGCGTGGCCCTGATCTGCGACGCGGCGCCACTCGTCGCGGTCGCCGACAAGGACGAGCCTCGCCGTGAGGAGATCCTCGAGATCCTCAGGCGGGAGTCGGGAGATCTGGTGCTGCCGGCGCAGGTGGCCGCCGAGGTCGACTACATGCTCGGCACGCGCCTGGGCCAGGTCGCGCGTCGAGCCTTCCTCGAGGATCTGGCGGCGCGCCGGTTCCTGGTCGCCTGCCTGGCGCCCGGGGACTACGCGACCGTCGCCGGCCTCGATGCCCGCTACGCGGACCTGGAGCTCGGCCTGTCGGACTGCGCCGTGATCGTGCTCGCCGCGCGATACGACACCTTGCGCCTCCTCAGCTTCGACGAGCGCGCTTTCCGTTCCGTCGAGCCCCTCCAGGGCGGCGCCTTCCAACTGCTGCCGGCCGACGGGCTCAGGACTCCTCGCCGGGGTAGAGCTTGAAGAGCAGGTCGAGGAATTCGCCCCCGAGGTGGGAGGTCTCGTTGGCGGCGATCACGAAGGTGACTCCCGTCTTCGGGTCGTCGAGGGCGAACGTTTCCGCGCCCAGCGTCTCGCCGGTGTGGCCGTAGAGGCCGCCGAGCCGCTGGACGCCGAGGCCGTATTCGCCGACCGGGGTCGGACGGGTCGCGAACCGGCGGGCCGCGAGGCGCCGCGGCAGCAGGGCGTTGCCGACGCCGGAGGCGGCCCAGACCCCGAGGTCGTGGAGGGTCGAGTACATGCCGCCGCCGCCCTGGAGCCAGGAGGGCGACCAGCTCGAGACGTCGGTCCCGGGCTTCGCCCCCTTCGCCCCGAAGGCGCGAAATTCGCGTGCCCCGGCCTCACCCACGTAGCCGCTCGAGCCGGGAGCGGGAAGGCGGACGTCGGCCGGGGCCGGCAGCGCGGTGTCCCGCAGGCCGAGGGGGCGCGTGATCCGTTCGGCGATCAGGCTTTCGAGCCGGTCCCTGGTCGCGGCTTCGGCGATCAGCTGCAGCACGATGTAGTTGGTGGTCGAGTAGCCGGGCGTCCCGGGCCTCTCGGTCTTCTCCCCCAGCGCCATGGCGATCAGCTCCGCCGGGGCCCAGACCCGGTTCGGCGTCTCGAAGATGTCCTTGATCGTCCCGTCGGGGACGTTCAGGTAGTCGGGGATGCCGCTGCGCATCCCCAGGAGCTGGGCGATCGTCACCCGCGCGAGCGGCGGGAATTCGCCCGCCAGGGCGGGGTCGAAGTCCTCCACGGTCCCCTCTAGGGAGAGCTTGCCTTCGGCGACCAGGTCGAGGACGACGGTCGCCGTGAACGACTTGGTGATGCTGCCGATTCGCAGGTGATCGCCGGTCCTCGCCGGCGGGCCGCCGCGGGTCGCGTTGCCGAAGGCGCCTTCCCAGGAGCCTTTGTCGCGATCCCAGACGCCGACCCAGAGGCCGGGTGCCGCGCCCGCGCGATGGATCTTCTTCCACGCCTTCGTGACGGCCATCGCGACCTCGTGGGAATCGGCCTTGCTCATCGGCCTGCTCGGCAGCGGCACCGTGACGGTCGCGGCGCGGGCGAGCGGTCCGCCGGAGGCCAGGACGCAGAGGACGAGAAGGATGGCGGCGAGCGCGAGCGGCACGCGCGGGGGACGAGGCACGCGCTGAACTTATTGGATCGCGCAGGGCCGGAAGCGAGGCCCGCCGTCGCTAGTGTCCGCGCCATCCTGGCGCACCTCCCAACCCGAGGGCTCGCGGCGCTCCTCGCGTTCCTCGCCACCCTTGCCGTCGTCGGTTGCGGCGGTGGTGGCGGGGACGGGTCGATGTCCCAGGATGAAGTCGTGGCGCGGGTCGAGGCCGCCTGCACGACGGCGGCCGGCTACGCCGTCTGGCTCCCCGAGCACCTGCAGAAGACGCATCGGTCCGTCGCCGAAGCCGGCGCGATCATTCGCCGCTCCGGCGACCAATTCCGCCGCTCACTGGAAGCACTCGACCCGCCCGGCGAGCTGCGTCAGCCGATCGAGCGGCTCGCGAGCGAGGACCTGGAGGGGTCGACGGACTCCCTCGCCGCCCTGCGTGCCTCGCTGAAGCAGCGGATCGCCCTCTTCGAGGAAGTCGGCGCGGCCCGCTGCGCGAAGTCGGTCGAAGCCTCGCTCCTCAGCGCGGACGGCAGGAGCGTCGAAGGCGCCTACCGCAGCGTCGGCCTGCCGCTGCCGCCCCGACCCGCCGGCTGGTAGCGGAAGCCCCGGGCGCGCCGGCCGTCAGCGGTTCCGCGCTTCCAGCCTGCCGTGCCAGACCGCCTTCGAGCCGAGGTCCCCGGTCCGGAACACCATCGCCGCCGAGCCGATCGCGAGGACGACGACGAGGACCCGGAGCGCGGTGAGGACGACCGGCGGCGAGAGGAGGCGGTCGACGATCGCGAGGCCGGTGGGGCGCCCGCCGGAGATGCGACGGGCGGCAAACGCGACGATCACGGTCGCGGTGAAGAGGACATAGAGGATCGCCAGGATCTTCGCCGCTTCGGAGTGCTCGTCGATCAGATGGGCGGCTTCGCCGTGCAGATGCAGGGCGCTCTCCAGCGCGCCGCCCGCCTGCATGGTGAGGAAGATCGAGCTCATCGCGATCACCGAGACGATCGACAGGGCGATCCCGTAGCGCTCCAGCCACCGTGGCCGGAGCATGAAGACGATCGCCGCGATCGCGGTGATCGGCACCAGCATCACCGGCACGTGCAGGAACAGCGGGTGCGCGGGCAGGCCGCTGTAGATCGTGGTGACCCGGACCAGGAGGGTGACGAAGCCGAGGAGGCCGAACCCGACCAGGAGGAACTCGGCGCGACCCCAGTCGACTCCGGCGCGGCGGCCGTCCAGGCTGCTGTCGTAGGCGTTCATGCGGGCGATGGTATGGACGGGATTAAGGCCCACGTGAGAGCGATCCGGCGCTAGCCTCGGTCGCGTGCCCTGGAAACGCCCGCACTCCGAGAAGCACCTAGCTTCCGGTCCAACTGGCTGCGGGCGGCGGTGCTCGGCGCCAACGACGGCATCCTCTCCACCTCGAGCCTCGTGCTCGGCGTCGCTGCCTCGGGGGCCTCGGGCGGCGAGATCGTCACCGCCGGGATCGCCGGAATGGTCGCCGGGGCGGGATCGATGGCGGCGGGCGAGTACGCCTCGGTCAGCTCCCAGCGGGACACCGAGGACGCCGACCTGCGTCTCGAGGCGCGCGAGCTGGCCGCCGATCCGGAGGGCGAGCTCGCCCTCCCGCGACGAGCTCGGCCTCCCGGAGGAGCGCCGCGCCCGCCCCCTCCAGGCCGCCGGCGCCTCGGCGATGGCCACGACCTCGGTGATCGGCGTCCTCGTCGGCGCCGCGGTCTGACCTTGGTGACGGTCCACCCGTGCCTGATGCGATCGACAATCTCCGGCCTCTGGTACCATCGTGGTTGTGGGCCTTCCCGGTGCGTTAGTGCGTCCGGGATAAGGGCTCCCCTTGAGACAAGCCCTGGGAGACCGGGGCTTGTACTTTTTTTGGCCTAGAACGCCACTGCACCTGGGTCCCAGTCGAAGCCTCTGATGCAGAGGCCATCGTCTACCTCGAACGGGCGGACGATTAAAGCGTCCAGCTCCCGTTCGTAAGCCGACTTGAACGAATCGGCCAGGTTCTCGCGATCCTGGATCGCCTGGAAAGCCGAGTAGGCACACCGGTCGACCATCTGGAGAAGATGACTCTCGTGGGAGCGTCGGAGTCCTGCGTCCTCGACGATCCGGCGAGTCTTGATCGCGAGCGACCGATGGCAACCGTGCAGCTTCGCGCCGCTGTCGTGACCGCCGTCCACCAGCACGACTGCGTAAGCCTTCTCCCGAGCCAAGAACTCTTCCAAGAAGCAGAGAAGATCGGCATAGAGGCCGGTCTTCCCTTTGCGACCCGGCTTGTAGACGGTGAGGACATGGGCTTCGGCAAAGGTCCCGATCGTCTTCAAGCCCTTCTCGTAAATTTCGAATCGGAGGCGGCGGCGAGCTGCCTTCCTCGCTTCGAGTATCGGCAAGATCTCGCCTTTGGAACCGAGAGCCAGTTTGGCCTGTTCGCCTTCGAGTTCCTTGGTCGGGCGCTGCGAAAGCCACTCTTGAGCGTGAAGCTCAAACGTGGAGGGAATCCCATGCTGGTTCGCGAGGGTCCGTCGAAAGTTTCGCCATCGTCCGAGGTACTCGGACCAGAGATCCAACGGAATGGCGAGGGCGGTCCAGAGGATGCCCACGTCCTGGTTCCCCGAGTCGTCCACGTAGACGACGAATGATCGTTCGGGCCACGCCATAGGCACAGGATGCAACCAGATTCACGAATTGTTGAGGCAAATCTGCGCATACTTGATTCTGGAATCTCGCGTTTTCGGGGATCCCTGAGGTGCAGATGTGGGACTGTGGGCCGATGCTGACCGAAGTCGCCGACGGGGTCTGGGTGCGCCAGAGCGAGCGGGTCTGGACCAACTCGATCGTGGTGCGCGGGGATGCGGGGCTGGTGGTGGTCGACCCCGGCGTCCACGGGGCCGAGCTCGCCGCGCTCGCCGAGGAAGTGGGGCGGCTGGGCGAGCCGGTGGTCGCCGGGTTCTCGACCCACCCCCACTTCGATCACCTGCTCTGGCACGAGGGGCTCGGCGACGTGCCGCGGTACGCGACCGCCACCGGCGCCGAGATCGCCGGCGCGAACCGGGACCGGGCGCGGGAGGCGGCGGCCGAGGAAGCGGAGGGCGTGCCGCTGGAGCTGGTCGCGAACGTGACGCCGCTGCCCGCTGACGGTGGGCCGGTGCCGGGCGAGCTGATCGAGCATCGGGCGCACGCGATGGGCCATGCGGCGCTCCTCCTCGCCGACCGCCGCGTGCTGCTGGCCGGGGACATGCTCTCCGACGTCCTCGTCCCGCTCTTCGACTTCCGCCAGGAGGATCAGCTGGGCTCCTACGAGGTGGCGCTCGGGCGGCTGGCCGAGGCGGTGGACCGGGTCGACGTCATGGTCCCCGGGCACGGTTCCGTCGCCGAGGGTCCCGAGATCGCGTCCCGCCTCGCTGCCGACCGCGCCTACATCGAGGCGCTGCGGCGCGGCGAGGAACCGGACGACCCGCGGCTGGAGCAGGACTGGCTCCGCGACGGGCCCCACCAGGGGAACCTGAAGCAGGCGCGCGGCTAGCGCGTCTCGACGACTCCGTCGTCGAGGACCGCGACGCCGCCGTCCTTTGACGTCCTGAACGCGAGCGCTCCGTCGTGGAGCTCCGTCGCGGCGACCGTCGCTTCGTCGCCGGCGGCGATCGGGGCGGTGAAGCGGACGCTCAGGCGGGTCAGCCGGGTCGGGTCGCCCCCGAGGCGGGAGCCGACGACCGCGGAGATCGTGCGGGCCAGGGTCGCGGTGCCGTGGAGCACCGGCTGGGACAGGCCGGCGACCCGGGCGGCGCGAGGGTCGGTGTGGATCGGGTTCCAGATCGTCGAACACTCGCTGTAGACGACGGCGTCGGCGGGCTCCACCCGGAAGCGGCCGACCTCGCGGGGCGGTTCGGTCGGGGTGGATCCGGGCGGCCGGGGCGCGGCGCTCCCGATCGCCTCGGCGGCCAGGGTCGAGCCGCGGTAGAGGACGCCCTGGTGGGACTCGACGACCGGCTCGCCGTCGGCGGTGGTGGCGAAGGCGAAGACCGCGAGGACGCCGGCCGAGCGCTGCTGGAGCGTCTCGACGCGGAGGGTCGTCCGCAGCACGTCGCCGGGGCGGATCGGCCGGGTCCAGAGGATCTCGTGGCTGACGTGGAGGCCGGCGTGGACGGCGTCGTCGTCGAGGCCGAGGCCCGGCGGGCCGGCGAGGATCAGCGGCCACTCGAGGCAGACCGGATAGACCGGGTGGGCGACGATGCCGTCCGCGGAGTCGAGGTCGAAGAGCGCCGGCGAGAGGTCGCCGACCCCGGCCGCGAAGGCGCGGAGGCGACGCTCGTGGACGGTGTGCTCGACGCCGGTGAGGCCGGGTCCGACTTCGGTCACCGGGGCCAGGGCGCCGTCCATCAGAGCGAGAACCCGCCGTCGCAGACGAGGACGGTGCCGGTCGTGTAGGTCGCGTCCTCGCTGAGGAACGCGGCAGCGGCGCCGATCTCCTCGGCCCGCCCGAAGCGGTCGATCAGGAGGCGAGAGCTGAGGCGCTCGCGCGCCGCCGGGCTGACGTCGACGGTGGCGTCGGACTCGACGAAGCCCGGGGCAAGGACGTTGACCCGCGTCCCCGCGGGCGCCAGCTCTTTCGCCAGCGAGCGGCCGAGGCCGACGAGGCCCGCCTTGGCGCTGGCGTAGGCGGTGTCCCCGGGGAAGCCCGCGATGCCGATGGTCGAGGAGACGATCGTGATCGCCCCCGCGGGGCCGGCGCCGATCGGCCCGACCGCGGCCCGGGCCATGCGGTAGACGCCCCGCAGGTCGACCTCGACCACCCGCCACCACTCCTCCGGGTCGAGGCGGTCGATCCGCCCGCCGTTCCAGATCCCGGCGCTGAGGACGAGGCTGTCGAGCCGGCCCCAGTGCTCGGTGACCGCGGCGACGACCTCCTCCCCGGTCTCGGTCTCCTGGTCGAAGCGGAGCGCCAGCGGGCGCTCGCCGCCGGCGGCGAGCTCCTCGCAGAGCTCCTCGGCCAGGTCGGCGCGCTCTCGGTAGGTGAAGGCGACGCGCAGGCCGCGGCCGGCGAGCGCCCGGACGATCGCCGCCCCGAGCCCGCGCGAGCCGCCGGTGACGAGCGCGACGCGCGCGCCCTCGCCGCTCATGCCTCCAACCCCGCCAACACGACGTCGCAGAAGCGATCGCCGATCTCCTCCGGGGTCAGCCGCCCGTCCTCGCGCAGCCAGAGGTAGGCGTAGTTGTGCATGCCGAGCAGGCCTTTGACGACGACCGGGTCGGGCGCGACGAATTCGCCACCCTCCACCCCCTCGGCGAGCACGCCCTCCCAGAGCACCTGGTAGCCGGCCCGCCGCTCGACCAGGCGCGAGCGGTACTCGGGGCTCATCAGGTCGAGCTCGCGGAAGTAGACGGTCAGCGCCGCGCGGTTCTCGGCGAGGTTCCGCATCAGCGCCCGGCTCAGCCGCCGCAGCTTCTCCCCCGCGTCGAGCGGTTCGGCGACGATCGCCTCGGAGACCTCGAAGAGCTCGTCGAGGCCGAGCGAGCTGATCTCGAAGAGCAGCTCCTCCTTGCTGCCGATGTGGTGGTAGAGCGCGCCGCGGCCGAGGCCGACCGCCTCGCAGATCTCCGCGATGCCGGTCGCGTGGTAGCCGCGTTCGGCGAAGAGGCGCGCCGCGCCCTCCCGGATCGCCGCCTTCTGGTCCCCGCCCTGCGGCCGCGCGACCGTCCTCACCAGCCCTTTTCCAGCAGTTCGTAGACGACCTTCTCGTCCACGGTGCGGGGCGCTTCGCGGACGACCATGTCGCCGAGGGTGGCCGTCGCGACGATGTCCATCTTCTCCCGCGGGATGTCGAAGTCCGACACCTTCCGCGGCACCCCGAGTTCGCCGAGCAGCACCTCGACGTGGTCGGCGGCCGAGCCGACCTCCGCGCTCCCCTGGGCACGGGCGAGCACGGCCGCCATCGCCGCCTGCTGGGAGGAGGTGACCGGCTCGAGGAACCTCATCACGTGCGGCAGCATGATGCAGGAGGTGACGCCGTGGGGGATGCCGAGGGCGCCGAGCTGGTGGCCGATCGCGTGCGAGAGGCCGAGCGAGACGTTGTGCACGCCGATGATCGACATCCAGCCGGCGATCTGGCAGTTGAGCGCGGCCTCGTGGTCGTCGGGGTCGGCGACCGAGCGCGGCAGGTTCGCCGCGAGCAGGTCGAGCGCGCCCGCCGCGAGCCAGGAGGTGTAGGGGTGGGCGTTGTTCGCGTAGGCGGTCTCGACCGCGTGGTCGAGCGCGCGCACCCCCGTCTGCGCCCAGAGGTCGCGCGGCGTCGAGGCGGCGAGCTCGGGGTCGAGGAAGACGACCTCGGGCGTCATCTCCAGGTAGGCGGTCAGGTCCTTGGTGTCGCGCGCGCGGTCGACGGAGCCGGCGAAGCCGTCCCACTCGGCCGCCGAGAGCGTCGTCGGGATCGCGAAGACCGGCAGCGGCGTCCGCTCCAGCGGGCGGGCGCGGACCGTGCTCGGGTATTCGAACTGGAGCGCGAAGCTCGCCAGGTCCGCGGTCGTCTCGACGCCTTCGACGACGCCGAGCGCGGCGAGCTTCGCCGCGTCCACCGGGGACCCGCCGCCGAGCGCGACGATCGCGTCGGCCCCGGCCTCGCGGGCGCGGCCGATCACCTCGACCACGCGCTCGACCGGGTTGTGGGCCTCGACCTCGGTGTAGACGTCGACCAGCCGCGGGCCGAGCGCCTCGCGGAGCTCCGCCAGGGCCGGCGACGCGCCGAGCGTCCTCCCGGTGACAAGCACGACCTGCTCGTGTCCGGCCGCCTCCAGCTCGCCCGCCAGCTCGGCCCGGGACCCGGGCCCCTGGACGACCCGCCGCACCCGTGGCATGTCGAACGCGTTCAACTCCATCGCCGCACTCCTCTCGCTCGCTTGCTCAAGTCAGTCGCTCCCCGCGGACGACGACGCCCGCCGCCTCGCGGTCCCAGGTGTCCGGGGTGACCCCGGCCGCCCGCAGCTCGGCCTTGCGCACCTTCGCCGTCGGCGTCTTCGGCAGCTCGTCCACGACCCGCACGTAACGGGGGATCATGTGGTGGGCGCAGCGGGGCCGCAGGAACTCGATCAGCTCGGCCGGGTCGAGCGCGGCGCCCGGGGCCGGCGCCACCACCGCCAGCACCTCGTCTTCGACCAGCTCCGCGCGGGCGGCGACGGCGGCCACCTCGCGCACCGCCGGGTGGGCGAGGATCTCCGCCTCGACCTCGACCGAGGAGATGTTCTCGCCGCGCCGGCGGATCGTGTCCTTCAGCCGGTCGACGAAGAAGAGGTTGCCCTCGGCGTCGCGGCGGGCGGCGTCGCCGGTGTGGAACCAGCCGTTGCGCCAGGCCGCGGCGGTCGCCTCGGGGTCGCGGTTGTAGCCGTGGTTCAGCGCCCAGGGGATGTCGGTGCGGATCGTGATCTCCCCGGCCTCGCCGACCTCCACCTCGCGGTCGTGCGCGTCGACCAGCCGCACCTCGACGCCGGGCCGCACGCGGCCGCAGCTGCCGGGGACCGTGGGGTTCCACTCGCTGACGATCGGCGCCGAGAGCTCGGTCATGTTGTAGATCGAGACCACGTCGACGTCGAAGCGGCGGCGGAAGCCCTCGAGGTCGTCGACCAGCGGGACCATGAACATCTTGCGCAGCGGGTTGTCGGCGTCGTCGGGGGCGGGCGGCAGGCGCTCGACGAAGCTCGCCATCACGCCGAGGAGGAAGACCATGGTCGCGCCGGTGGCGCGGATCTGCGGCCAGAACTCCTCGGTGCGGAAGCGGTCGACGACGGCCACCGAGCCGCCGTGGATCAGCATCGCGAAGAGGAGCGAGGCGCCGCCGACGTGGAACATCGGCATGTTGATCAGGAAGCGGTCCTCGGCGCCGAAGATCTCGCGCATCGCGGTCGAGGCGAACATCTCGTGGGTCTGGACGTAGGAGGTGAGGACGCCCTTCGAGGGGCCGGTGGTGCCCGAGGTGTAGAGGATCGCCTGGGTGTCCCAGGGCTCGGTCGGGCGCGGCGGCGGGGTCGGCGCGGCGCCGCGGTCGAGGAGGGCGTCGGCGTCGATCGTCTCGAGTCCGGGGACGGCGGCGGGGCCCTCGCCGACGCGGGCGACGGTGGTGAGCTCGCCGCGGCTCCCGCACTCGCCGAGGCGCCCGATCAGCCGGCCGTCGGCGATCGCCAGCCGGGCGCCGGAGTTCTCGAGGACGTGCCCGAGCACGTTGCCGCGATAGGCGGTGTTGATCGGGACGTAGACGGCGCCGAGGTAGTTGATCGCGAACCAGAAGCGGACGACGTCGGCGCCGTTCGGCAGCCAGACGACGACGGTGTCGTCCTGCTCCACCCCGAGCGCCTGCAGGCCGGCGGCGGTGGCGCGGGTCAGCTCGAGCAGCTCGGCGTGCGTCCACTCGGTGCCGTCCTCGAAGACGGCGAAGACGGCATCGGGCGCCTCGGCGGCACGCCGCTCCAGCACGTCGCGTAGTACGCAGTCCTGACGACCGGGACCCCTCGCGGGCACGTCCACTCCTCCCCTTCGGCGTTGCCTACCGAACGGTCATTACACTCTCACGGCGCCGTCGCGGAAGTCAAGGGGAGGGTCCCGGCGAAGAAGTGGGAGCTGCCCGCCCTGCCACCACGCGGGCGAGCAGCTCCGCTTATGGCCGCCCCCCGACAGCCTTGGCGTGAGAGTAAGTCTCAAGCGCGCGGTTGTCCTCGTCCCCCGCGACCGAATCGCGAATGCGCGGTTTGTGTCGAAAGCACAAAGGATCTAGATTGGTGGGATGGGACCGACGGCCCGGAGGCTCTCGCCGCCCACGGCGAGCCGCGAGGAGATCGACGGGCTGGTGGAGATGCTCGGCCACCAGGTCGAGGAGATCTCGGCGACGCTGACCGACACCGTCCACGAGCACCTACCTGAGCTCGACCAGGACATGCGGCCGTGGACGCTGCAGGCGGCCCGCTCCAACGTCGGGCTGATCGTGACGATGATGCGCGAAGGCGTCGACCCCGCCACGGTGCAGCCGCCGCCGGAGGCGATCGGCTACACGAAGGAGTACGTCGTCCGCGGCCTCGAGCTGAGCCTGATGCAGCGCGCCTACCGTGCCGCGCAGGGCGTCTTCGGCGGGATCGTCCTCGACCGGCTGCGCGAGGTGACCGACGACGCCGACCTCCTGGCCGAGGCGATGGCCTTCTTCAACGCCTGGATCTTCGCCTACGTCGAGGCGATCGAGCGACGGCTCACCGACGTCTACGACGAGGAGCACGAACAGTGGGTGCGCGGCGCCGCCGCGGTCCGCGCGGTCGAGGTGCGGACGCTCCTCGCCGCCTCCGGCCCCGTTGACATCGCCGCCGCAGGCCTGCGCCTCGGCTACGAGCTCGACCGCTTCCACGTCGGCTTCGTCGTCTGGAGCGAGGAGGGCGACGAGCGACCCGGGGACGCCGGCGCGCTCTTCGCCCGGATGGAGCGCGCCGCCGCGGCGGTCGCCAGGTCGCTCGGGGCGGGGCCGCCGCTGACCGTCGCCGAGGGTCGGCACCTCGCCTGCTGGGCGGGCCACGTCAAGGAGCCTGACCTCTCGCGCCTGCGCCTCCCCCGCACCGGCGCGCGGGGCCTCTCCGTCGCCGCCGGGACGTCGGCCGAGGGGGTCGAGGGCTTCGTCCTCAGCCACCACGAGGCGCTCCTCGCCCGTCGCGTCGCCCAACTGCGCGGCACCGGCGCCGGCCTCTCGGTCGCCTTCCCGGACCTGGCGCTGGAAGCCCTCCTCGCCGAGGACCCCACCGCCGCCCGCCGCTTCGCCGCCCGTGAGCTCGGCCCCCTCGCCGCCACCGACGACGCCACCATCCGCCTCACCTCGACCCTCGAGATCTTCCTCGAGGAGAACTCCAGCTTCGTCGGCGCCGGCCGCCGCCTCGGCATCCACGCCAACACCGTCGCCTACCGCGTCCACCGAGCCGAATCCCTGCTCGGCCGGCCCCTCGGCGAGCGCCAGCTGGAGCTTCGCGTGGCGTTGCGGTTGGCGCGGTTGCTGGGGGCCGGCTGAGGCCCGAGACACGGGACGCGAGGCGTTGCGGCGAGCACGGCCGTCTCGGCCACGGCCCTGGCTGGCTGTGACCGTGGCCGAGACGGCCGGGGATGTGGGGAGTGTCGGGGGAAGTCCCGGCGTGCGCCGCGGGCGCGTCACGGGAGGAGCACACGGAACGCTCACCGCTGTCTCACGAGGACGTGACGAGACTCGCAAGTCGTGACGGAGAGCGTGGGAAGTCCACGCTTCCGTGCGTGTTGGACAACAGTCAATTCAGCGCTGCGTGCATTGACCCCCCTATAGGGGCCCTAATACACGCAGCGCGTTTTCGGGCACCTTTTCAAGGCCCGGAAACAGACCGAAGATGCGCGGGATGGTGACGTTCCCGGCATCTCCCTCACGGAACCCGGGCAGATGTGCCTTCTCTCGCACGGACCGCTCACGTCCTGGGCGTCGCCGCCGCCGGGAGAACAGCCGTCCCCCTCCCACCCCCTTCCCCCGTGCGCTAAACTAGATGCAGTTGCATACATCTGACGCGAAGGACGTGGTCGCATGCAGTTCGGAATCTTTTCGGTGAGCGATGTCACCCGGGACCCGGTCACGGGGCGGACGCCTTCGGAGGCGGAGCGGATCGATGCGACGGTGCAGATCGCGAAGAAGGCCGAGGAGGTCGGGCTCGATGTGTTCGCGATCGGCGAGCACCACAACCCGCCGTTCTTCTCGTCGTCGCCGACGACTTTTCTGGCGCACGTGGCGGCGCAGACGGAGCGGCTGATCCTGACGACCTCGACGACGCTGATCACGACCAACGACCCGGTCCGGATCGCCGAGGAGTACGCGCTGCTGCAGCACCTCTCCAAGGGGCGGATGGACCTGATGCTGGGACGCGGCAACACCGCGCCCGTCTATCCGTGGTTCGGCCAGGACATCAGCCAGGGCCTGCCGCTGGCGCTCGAGAACTACAACCTGCTCCACCGCCTCTGGCGCGAGGACGTGGTCGACTGGGAGGGGCACTTCCGCACGCCGCTGTCGGGCTTCACCTCGGTGCCGCGGCCGCTCGAGGACGTGCCGCCGTTTGTCTGGCACGGCTCGATCCGCACGCCTGAGATCGCCGAGCAGGCCGCCTACTACGGCAACGGCTACTTCGCCAACAACATCTTCTGGCCCGCCGAGCACTACCAGCGGCTGATCGGCTTCTACCGCGAACGCTACGAGCACTACGGCCACGGGACCGGGGAGCAGGCGGTCGTCGGGCTCGGCGGCCAGGCCTTCATCGCCCACAACTCCCAGGACGCCAAGCGGGCGTTCCGTCCCTACTTCGACAACTCGCCGGTGTACGGCGGCGGGCCGTCGATGGAGGACTACATCGAGTCCACGCCGCTCGTCGTCGGCAGCCCGCAAGAGGTGATCGAGAGGACGCTGTCCTTCCGCGAGCTCTTCGGCGACTACCAGCGCCAGCTGTTCCTGATGGACCACGCGGGACTGCCGCTGGCGACGGTGCTCGAGCAGCTGGAGCTGCTCGGCGGCGAGGTGGTGCCGACGCTGCGCAAGGAGTTCGAGGCTCGGCGGGCGCCGGGCGCGCGGGCCGAAGCGCCGACCCACGCGAGCCTCGTCGCCGAGAAGTACGGCGAGGCCGAGGTCCGCACGCCGACCCCGAACGCCAACCGCGGCGACAACACCTCCGGCCCCTCGCCCTACCAGGAGCAGCCGGAGGAGGTGGCGGCCTGATGGCGGGCCGCGCCCGGCTCGCCAACGACTCCTGGGAGGCGCTGCTGACCGCCCACGCCGAGATGATGCGCCAGTTCGAGCGCGAAGACGTGTGGAACGAGGTTTCGCGGACCGAGTACGACGTGCTCTACACGCTGTCGAAGTGCCGGGCGCCGATCCGCCTCGGCGAGCTGAACCGCCGCGTGCTGCTGAGCCAGCCCGCCCTCTCGCGGATGGTCGAGCGGATGGTCGAGCGCGGGTTCGTCCGGCGCGAGGCCGACGAGCGCGACGGCCGCGGCGTCCGCCTCAGCCTCACCGAGGCGGGGCGGGCGCAGCAGCGCTCGACCGGCCGCCGGCACGCGCTGAACGTGTCCCGGGCGATGAACGATTGCTTCGAGCCCGACGAGCTGCGCGAGCTGATGCGGCTCTGCCGCAAGCTTGCCGCGAACCGCGAGGCGGCCTTGCCGGGGGTGACGGCATGAGCGCCGCGAACGGGACCGCCGCCGGCAACGCCTCCGAGCGGGAGCTGAGCCTGGTGGTGGTCAGCGGCGGGGCGAGCGACCCCTCCTCCACCGCGATGCTCGCCGACCGGCTCGCGGCCCGCACGGTCGCCGCAGCCGCGGCGGGCGGCACCGAGGTCGCGGTGACCACGATCGAGCTGCGCACGATGGCGAACGAGATCGGCGCCGCGCTCGTGTCCCAGAACCTGGGACCGAAGCTGACCGCCGCGGTCGAGGCGCTCGGCGCGGCCGACGGCATCGTCGCCGCCACCCCCATCTACAAGGCGGGCGTCAGCGGGCTCTTCAAGGGCTTCTTCGACGTCCTCGACAACGACCTGCTGATCGGCAGGCCGGTCGCCCTCGCGGCCACCGCCGGCACCGCCCGCCACGCACTCGTCGTCGACGAGGCGATGCGCTCGCTCTTCGCCTACATGCGGACGCTGACGATCCCGACCGCGGTCTTCGCCGAGACCGAGGACTGGTCCGGCGGCGGCCTCGAGAAGCGGATCGAGCGTGCCGCGATCGAGCTCGCCGCGCTGATCGAGAGCGGCTTCGCGAAGCGGGTCAAGGAGGAGTCCTGGGGCGCCTACCAGCACGAGTACGGCAGCGCCGGGGGCACCGAACTGGGGATCGAGCTCGACTCCGACCTGATGCGACTCGCCGCCGGCGGCACTCCACCGGCGGCGAGCGGATCAGGGTCTGGCGAGTCCGGCTAGCCGATCCGGACCGCTTCGACCGCCGCGGCTTCGTCGGTCGCGGTCGGGGCGTCGCCGCCGACCGTCTCGTACCACTCGATGACCGCTTCGTTGCCATCGGTCCAGCCGCTGACGTTGAAGTAGGACACCGGGTGCCAACCGTCTTCGTCGTCGCCTTCGCGGCTGATCACGAGCTGGGCACCGTCGACGCCGGCTTCATCGCTCGGCAGCGGGGTCGCGGTGACCTTGGTGTCCCCGTTGTTCAGCAGCTTCGCCATGCAGGCGATCCCGTCGTCGGAGGTCATTTCGGCGACGAACGCCTTGGCCTGCGCGGCGTTCGCGTAGGTGGCGACTGCCGCCCCGACACCCTCGTCGCCGCCGGCGCGGATCGCCTCTTCGGTGTTGACGTCGCTCGGCGATGCTTCCTTGCCGTTCTTGCCGCAACCGGGGGCTTCGGTGCCCGCGTCGATCAGGTTGCCGGCGATCCCGAAGTCGGCGATTTCGTCGGACTTCTTCCAGCCGGAACCGGGCAGGGCGCCGAGCTTCAGCGACCCTCCGCTCACGTCGGGCTGCGGCGGGGTCAGCGCACTCGGCTTGCCGGTGAGGCTGATGATCCCGATCTTGCCGGCGATGTCGTCGTCGTCCTGGATTATCTGCGTCGCCGCCGGGCCGTCGCAGCCGAAGCTGTTGGGGCCGCGACTGGGTGCCTCGGCCGTGCAGCTCACCGTCCCGCGTGGCGAGGTGAAGTTCATGAAGGTGTGGCAGCCCCACGACGGGATGATGACGCCGTAGTTGGTGAAGGCATCGAAGCCGTTGGTCTGGATGCCGGTGATCGCGCGAGCGGCGTACAGCGCGATGCTGGCGGGCGAGGTCGGCAGTGCCGGCGCGTAGAGGATCGGCCGCACGTTGCTCTGGGCGCCGGTCTTGTTGGTGACCAGGAGCGTGCAGTTGTCTTTCAGCGCGGTGGCGTGCGCCTCGACCGGGCGCAGCGCCGCCGTCCCGATCAGCATCGTGAGCACCGCCGCCATGGCGAGCCCGGCCGTGGCGAGGCGCCGACGCGCGCCGCCCCCGGCAAGTTCACTGGGGTTCATACATCCCTTCCGTTGAGGTGAGCCGGGCATTGGCCCGAAGTCCCGTAATCGGCGCGGCGGTCTGTCAACTTGAACCCCGCCGTACATCTCGGCGCGTTCGGTCGGCAAAACTTGGCAAATGAGCAGTCCGCCGTTATCGTCTCTCGCATGAGCACCAGCGAGGAGATCCGAACCGACGGCCATGTACTCGACCCGCTCTCGGAGGCCGAGGTCGGCAGCTGTGTGGCGGTGGCGCGAGACGCGGTGGAGGTCGGGCCGCGGACCCGGTTCGTCGCGATCTCCAACGCGGAGCCGGCGCGCGGCGAGAGTAGTCCGCGGCGGCGCGCGGAGGTGCTGCTGCACCAGCCGCAGGACCGCTCGGTGGTGAAGCTGGTCGTCGACCTCGAGGACGCCGAGGCGGTGTCGACGGAGACGCTGGAGGGGGTCGAGCCGGCGATCGGGCTCGACGAGGTCGAGCGCTTCGAGCGCCTGATGCGCGACGATCCGCGGTTCCGCGAGGCATTGGCGCGCCGCGGCATCGAGGACCCCGAGACCGTCGACATGGACCCGGTCCCGGTCGGCTGGTACGGCCTCGAGGAGGAAGACGTCGAGCGGCGGCTCGCGCGCGTGCTCGCCTACGTCCGCCCCACCGACCCGGCCTCCAACGCCTACGCCCATCCGCTCGAGGGCATCTTCGGCCTGGTCGACCTCGACTCGGGCGAGGTGCTCGTGCTGGAGGACCGCGACCCGGTGCCGCTGCCGCCCGGCGACGGCGAGTACCGGGCCGAGAAACTCGAGCTGCGCGAGGACGTCAAGCCGATCCACATCCACCAGCCCGAGGGCCCGAGCTTCGAGGTCGACGGCTACCGCGTGCGCTGGCAGAAGTGGGACCTGCGGGTGGGCTTCAACAGCCGCGAGGGCCTCGTCCTCCACGACATCGCCTACGAGGACGGCACCGAGCGCCGCTCGGTGCTGAAGCGCGCCTCGATCGCCGAGATGGTCGTCCCCTACGCCGACCCCGACCGCTTCTACCAGTCCCCCCTCGACATCGGCGAGCTGAACGTCGGCACGATGACCAACTCGCTGACGCTCGGTTGCGACTGCCTCGGCGCGATCCACTACTTCGACGTGGCGACGGTCGCCGCCGACGGCAGTCCGATGACGATCCCGCAGGCGATCTGCATGCACGAGGAGGACGACGGGATCCTCTGGAAGCACACCGACTTCCGCACCAATGTGGTCGAGGTGCGGCGCGGACGCAAACTCGTGATCTCGAGCATCGTCACCGTCGGCAACTACGAGTACGGGTTCTTCTGGTACCTCCAGCAGGACGGGATGATCCAGTGTGAGATCAAGGCGACCGGCATCGTCGCGACGCAGGCGCGGACCGAGAACGAGCCGACCGAGTACGGCAAGCTCGTCGCCCCACACCTCAACGGGATCCACCACCAACACATCTTCTGCGCGCGCTTGGACTTCGACCTCGACGGCGGGCCGAACTCGGTCACCGAGACCCACACCGAGTCCCAGCCGAAGGGCCCCGACAACCCACACGGGAACGCCTGGAAAACGGTGAGCCGCACCTTCGCCACCGAGCGGGAGGCGATCCGCGACCTCGACTACACCGAGGCGCGCTCCTGGACCGTGATCAACCCGGAGAGCCGCAACGCGGTCGGCGGGCCGGTCGGCTACCGCCTGGTCCCGGGCGAGAACACGGTGCCCTTCGCCGCCCCCGACTCGTCGATGCGCAGCCGCGCCGGCTTCGTCAACCACCACCTCTGGGTCACCCCGTATGACGCCGAGGAGCGCTACCCGGCCGGCGAGTTCCCCTACCAGCACCGCGGCGGCGACGGGCTGCCCCGCTGGACCGAGGCCGACCGCCCGATCGAGAACACGGACGTGGTCGTCTGGTACACGATGAACCACCACCACGTGCCGCGGCCCGAGGACTGGCCGGTCATGCCGGTGGCGAG
The DNA here is from genome assembly GCA_965200635.1 of Solirubrobacterales bacterium. GTDB lineage: Bacteria > Actinomycetota > Thermoleophilia > Solirubrobacterales > 70-9 > VAYN01. The sequence continues at coordinate 1,144,935 of OZ241364.1, forward strand.
GCTCGGTTTCATGTTGAAGCCGTGGGGCTTCTTCGACCAGAACCCGGGACTCGACGTGCCGCCGACCGAGCAGGGCGAGGGAAGCTGCCACGCCTGACCGGCGCGGCGACCGTCCGTCCCGCCGAGGGGCACCCGCCGCACCCGCCGTCAGGCCTCTCCTCACTCGGGCTCGCGCTCGTCCTCAGCGCCACCGCCGTCGGCGCGATCGATGCCTTCATCACCTTCGTCGCGGCGCCCGCGATCGGCTCCCAGCTCGGCGCCTCGAGCGACGAGCTGCAGTGGATCGTCGCCGCCTACGGGCTCACCTTCTCCCTCGCGCTGATCACCGGCGGCCGGCTCGGCGACCTCTACGGGCGGCGGCGCGTCCTCGTCCTCGGGATGCTCGCCTTCGGGGTCGCCTCGGGGGCGTGCGGCGCCGCGCCGGACCCGACCTCGCTGATCGTCTTCCGCTGCCTCCAGGGGATCGGCGCGGCGCTGATGCTGCCGCAGGTCTTCTCGATCGTCCAGATCGCCTTCCCGCCGGAGCGGCGCGGGCGGCCGCTGGCCCTTCTCGGCGGCGTCCAGGGCATCGCCGCGGTGGCCGGGCAGCTGCTCGGCGGCGGCTTACTGGCGCTCGACCCGCTCGGCCTCGGCTGGCGCTCGGTCTTCCTGATCAACCTGCCGATCTGCGCCGTCGGCGTCCTCCTCATCCCCCGCTTCGTGCCCGAGTCGCGCTCGGCGGCGGCGCGCCGTCTCGACCTCGGCGGCGTCGCCCTCGCGGCCCTCACCGTCGCCGCGGTAGCGGTGCCGCTGGTGCAGGGACGGACGGCGGGCTGGCCCCTATGGACCTTCGCCTCCTTCGCCGCGGTCGCCCCGCTGGCGCTCGCCTTCATCTTCTGGGAGGGCCTGGTGAAGCGCGGCGGCGGCTCCCCCTTGGTCGAGTTCAGCCTCTTCCGCGCCCCCACCTTCCGGCTCGGCCTCTCCCTCGCGCTGGCCTTCCAGCTCGCCGCCCCCTCCTCGATCCTCCTGCTGATGGTCTACCTCCAGGAGGGCCTCGGCCTGAGCGCGATCGACGCCGGCCTCACCTTCACCCCGGCGGCGATCGGCTACGCCGTGACCGCCCTCGGGGTCGGGCGGATGGGCATCGCCAAACGCGAGCACGCCCTCCTCCCCGGCATCGCGACGACGGCGGTCGGCGTCGCCCTCTCGGCCGCCCTCACCTTCCTGGTCGCCGACCCGAGCCCGCTCCTCCTCGCCCTCACCTTCGGCATCGCCGCGATCGGCCACGGCGCCGTGATCCCCGCCCTCACCGGCACCGTCCTGGCCGAGACCGACCCCCTCCACGCCGGCTCCGCCTCCGGCCTCCTCGCCACCGCCCAACAACTAGGCGGCGCCCTCGGCATCGCCCTCACCGGCACCGTCTTCTTCGGCCACCTCGGCTCCGCCACCGACCCGGCGGCCTACGGCGAAGCCTTCGCCGTGGCCCTCGGTTCGACGATCGTGATCTTGGGGTTTGCGGGGCTGCTGGGGCGGCGGATCTTCGTGTACGTGAATCCGGGGACGGGGTTGTCCGGGGGGTCGCGGCAGTCCTAGGGGAGTCCTGGACGTGAGGGGTTCGTGCGAGAGAAGCCACACCTGCCTGAGTTCCGCGACGGAGATGCCGGGAACGTCACCCTTCCGCACATCTTCGGTCCGTTTTCGGGCCTCGAAAAGGAGCCCGAAAACGCGCTGCGTGTATTAGGGCCCCTATAGGGGGGTCAATGCACGCAGCGGCGAATTGACTGTTGTCCAACACGCACGGAAGCGTGGACTTCCCCCGCTCTCCGTCACGACTTGCGAGTCTCGTCACGTCCTCGTGAAATCTCCGTGGGACTCGCGTGCGTCCCGCGTCGCACAACGTCAGCGGATCCGGCACTCCCTACAGACCCGCCCTCTCGGCGGCGGCCACAGGCTGCCAGGGCCGCCGCCGAGAGGGCAGCGTCCCTTCCCCGGGCGCCAGCTTCACCCGGCCGGAACCCTCGCCGAAGCGCCGCCTACTCCGCCCCCCGGCTCACCGCCAACCCACCCATCGCCGCCAACGTCATGCCGACCATCGCCAGGTACGCCGCCGAGACTCCCGCGGCCTCCTGGACTCCCGTCAGCAGCGGCGGGCCGACGGTGTAGGCGAGGGTGATCGCGAGGTTCAGGAGGAGGGCGACCGTGGCGGGCTCCATGCCGAGGGACTCGCCGCGTTCGGTAAAGAGGGACATCAGGGGGATCCAGAAGAAGCCGAGGCCGAGGCTTTGGAAGAGGACGTAGGCGAGGGCGATGGTGAGGTCGGAGTCGGTGGCCGCCATGGCGAGGAGGGTGGCGCCGCAGGCGGCACCGCCGAGGAGGACCGGGAGGAAGTGGCCGCGGCGGTCGGCGACGGAGCCGGCGTGGATGCAGCAGGCGGCCGAGAGGAGGGCTCCCGCGAGGAGGGCGGCGTCGATGCCGACTTCGGTCGCGCCGAGGGCGGCGAGGTGCAGGGGGACGATCGTGATCACGCCGCCGGCGATCAGCGGCGGCACCGTCACCAGGGCGACGACGCGACGCAGGAAGGGGTCGGCCGGGAGGCGCAGGCGCGGTGCGCGGCGGCGGCCCGCGGCGGGTGGCGAGGGCATCCGCCCCAGGACCAGCCCGTAGACGACGAAGGCCACGGCGACGGCGGCGAAGACCGCGAACGTGCCGAACGGCTTGGTCGCCGCGCCCAGCAGCGGGCCCGCCGCCATGCCGAAGACGCCGGCGCCCATCGCCGCCCCGAGGGCGGCGCCGCGGCTCGTCCCCGGGACCATCGCGATCAGCCAGTTCAGCAGCGAGCACCAGACGAAGCCGGCGCCGATCCCCTGCACCAGGCGCGCGGCCTCGAGCCCCGGCAGCGTCGAGGCCGCGCCGAAGCCGACGCTCGACACCGCCAGCATCGCGCACCCGGTGACCGCGGTCCGGCGGACGCCGAAGCGGTCGCTGAGCCAGAGGCCGGCGACGATGATCCCGATCAGCATCCCGCCCGAGTAGCAGCCGGCAAGGATCCCGGAGCCGAAGGTCGAGAGATCGAACTTCCGCTCGTAATGCGGGAGCAGCGCGGCGAGGGTCGAGTAGAGCGCCGACTCGAGCGCGAACGCCGTCGCCACGACCGCCATCAGGCGGCCGTAGCCGGCGCGAGGCGGTGCTACCGGATCAGCTGTCGGAGTCTGGGTCGCGCTCGTGGAAATTGGTGATCCCGTCTTTGAGCTCGCGCATCCCCGAGCCGACCGAGCGGCCCAGGTCCGGCAGCTTTTTCGGCCCGAAGACGAGCAGGGCGATGACAAGGACGATCCCGATCTCCAGCGGTCCGATGCTCCCGATCATGTGCGGTCCCTTCGTTATGGGTGTTTGGGCAGGACCCGGGCGACGTCCGGGTCCCAGGTGACGAAGACTTCGGCGCCGAGCGGCAGCGGCTGCGCGGATTCGGCGGGCACCTCGGCCTTCAGCGGCTCCGACAGCTCGGGGCAGTCGACGACGTAGGAGTAGCCGGCGCCGCGGAAGCCGATGTCGCGGACGGTGCCGCGGAGGCGCTCGGTCGGGCCGTCGGCGGCGGGGGCGACACCCGCCTCGGCGAGGACGACGTCCTCCTGACGCACGACCATCCAGCCGTCGTCGTGCGGCACCAGGTTGGCGTCGCCGACGAAGCGGGCGGTGAGGGCCGAGCTCGGCCGGTGGTAGATCTCGCGCGGCGTGCCCAGCTCGGCGATCGCGCCGCGGTCGAAGAGGGCGATCCGGTCAGACAGCGCCAGCGCCTCGCCCTGGTCGTGGGTGACGAAGACGAAGGTGGTGTCGGTCTCCCGGTGGAGGCGCCGCAGCTCCCCCTCCATCTCCTGGCGGATGCGCAGGTCGAGCGCCGAGAGCGGCTCGTCCAGCAGCAGGACCTCGGGGCGGTTGATCAGCGCCCGCGCCAGCGCGACCCGCTGCGCCTGTCCGCCGGAGAGCTCGCCGCTGCGCCGGTGCGCGAGGCCTTCCAGCCGCACCAGCTCGAGCGCCTCGCGGACGCGCCCGTCGATCTCCCCCTTCGGCACCTTCGCCAGCTTCAGGCCGAAGGCGAGGTTGTCGTAGACGTCGAGGTGGGGGAAGAGCGCGGCGCGCTGGAAGACGAGGTTGACCCGGCGCTTGTGCGGCGGGACGCGGGTGACGTCCTCCCCGTTCAGGAAGACGCTCCCCTCGGTCGGCTTGAGGAAGCCGCCGATGATCCGCAGCAGCGTCGTCTTGCCGCAACCCGACGGCCCGAGCAGGGTGAGGAATTCACCGGGCGCGAGCTCCAGGTCGATGTTGCGCAGGACCGGGTCGCCTGCCTGGTAGGAGTGGCCGACCCCCTCGATCTTCAGGGCGGCGTCGCTCATTCGGCCACGTCCATCATGTTCCCGGAGCGGCGCGCCCGTTTGCGCTCGCCCCAGATCCCCATCGCGAAGGCGAAGGCGAAGAGGACGAAGGTGGTCGCCATCAGCAGGGTCGAGACGACGTTGATGCTCGGGTTCAGCGTCGTGCGCAGGCGGGAGAAGATGAAGAGCGGCAGGGTCGTCTCGTTGCCGCTGACGAAGAAGGTGACGACGAACTCGTCGAGCGAGACCATGAAGGCGAGCGCCGCGGCGCCGATCAGGATCGGCAGCACCTGCGGCAGGGTGACTTTGCGGAACGCCTTCCAGGGCGAGGCGCCGAGGTCGGCGGCCGCCTCCTCGAGCATCGGGTCGAGCCGTTCGAGCGCGACCCGGGCGATCATGAAGAAGAAGGGGAAGGCGATGATCGTGTGGCCGATCAGGATCGTCAGCAGCGAGAGTTCGATCCCGACGCGGCGCAGCGCGATCAGCAGCGCGATGCCGACGAAGAGCAGCGGCAGCGTGATCGGCAGCATGAAGATCGCCACCCCGACGCCGCTCATCCGCGAGCCCGAGCGGGTCACGCCGTAGGCCGCCGCGGTGCCGAAGATCAGGGTGAAGGCGGCGGTCGCGAGGGCCAACTTCAGCGAGTTGAAGAGCGATTCGCGGAAGTCTTCGGAGTCGAACACTTCCGAGTACCAGCGGGTCGAGAAGCCCTGGAAGGGGAAGGTCAGCGATGGGCTCGAGTGCAGCGAGAAGAGCGCGACGATGATCAGCGGCACCAGCAGGAACACCAGCACCAGGGCGGTGAAGAGCGCGCCGGCGATGCCGCGGTGGCGGAGGCGGGCGCTCACGTCGTCCACCGGATCTTGTTGAGCTTGGTGATTCGCAGGAAGACCGCGGCGACGAGGAAGCAGAGGCCGTAGGCGACCAGCATGATGCCCGCCAGCGCCGCCCCCGCGGCCCAGTTGCCGGACGCGGTGAACTCCTCGGAGATGTTGATCCCGAGCATCGCGTCCCCGGGCCCGCCGAGGAACTGTGGGGTGACGAAGTCGGCGGAGGCGAGGACGAAGATGAAGATGAACGAGGTGATCGCGGGGCCGGCGATCAGCGGCATGATCACCCGGCGCCAGCGCTGGAGGGGGCCGCCGCCGAGGTCGCGCGCGGCCTCCAGGTAGCGCGGCTCGAGCGGCCGGAAGGCGGCGAACATCACCAGCATCACGTAGGGGACGGAGATGTGGACCATCGCGATCACGATCGCCGCCTGGTTGAAGATGAAGAGGCTCGAGGGGTGGCTGATGATCCCGATGTCCATCAACACCGTGTTCAACACTCCGTGGGTGCCGAGGATCGTCCGCCAGGCGTAGATGCGGACCAGGTAGGAGGCGAACATCGAGAGCGCGATCAGGAACATGATCGGCAGCTGCCAGCGGCCCGCGTGGTAGCGCAGCCAGTAGGCGACCGGGATCGCGATCGCCACCGAGATCAGCGCGGTCACCCCGCCGACGATCAGCGAGTTGCGTCCCAGCTCCCAGGTGAGGTGGCTTTCCAGCGCCTCCTTGTAGTTGTCGAAGGTGAGCGGGCTGGTGACAGTGAAGAAACCCGCGGTGAGGAAGCTGTAGGCGAGCAGCACGGCCACCGGGATGACCAGGAAGGCGATCAGGTAGACGGCGGCGGGCGCGGCGGGCAGGAGGCTGCGGCGACTCTTCGGGCCGCGGGTCGAGCGCGCCTCGGCGGGCGGCAGGTCGGGCGGTGCGCCCGGGTACATCGGATCGATCGAGGGCGGCTGGGCCGGGGCGGGCGTGCTGCTCATGCGGCGGCCTCCAGTTCCGGCTCGGCGGCGACCGGCTCAGCGGGGATGAGGCGCGCGGCCCCCTGGGCCCAGGCGAGGCCGACCTCGGTGCCGACCTCCACCCCTTCGCCGCCGAACGCGGCGCTCGGGACCTCGGCGCGCAGCGGCCGCTCGATCCCCGCGACGTCGAGCAGGTAGCTCGAGCGGGTGCCGCGGAAGGCCTGATCGATGACCCGTCCCCGCAGTCCGCCGGGGGCCTCGGAGAGGGTGACGCTCTCGGCGCGGACGACGAGCTGCGCGGGGCCGGTTGCGAGGTCGCCGGAGCACGGCGTCTCGACCTCGGCGCCCGCCAGCCGCAGGCGCGCGGTGCCGGCCGTCACCGCCAGCACCTCGACCGCGATCACGTTGGCGTCGCCGACGAAGCGGGCGACGTAGGAGGTCTCCGGCGCGGCGTAGACGTCGCGCGGGGTGCCGAGCTGGGCGATCTCGCCCTCGCTGAAGACGGCGACGCGGTCCGACATCCCGAGCGCCTCGCCCTGATCGTGGGTGACGTAGATGAAGGTGGCACCGGTCTCGTGGTGGAGGCGGCGCAGCTCGGCCTCCATTTCGAGGCGGATCTTCAGGTCGAGCGCCGACAGCGGCTCGTCCAGGAGCAGGACCCGCGGGCGCTTCACCAGTGCCCGGGCGAGGGCGACCCTCTGCATCTGCCCGCCGGAGAGCTCGTCGGCGCGGCGGCGGGCGAGGTGGCCGAGGCGGACCAGGTCGAGCGCCTCGGTCACCCGCCCCCCGAGCTCACCGCGCGACGCACCCTCCACCCGCAGCCCGAAGGCGACGTTCTCGAACACGTCGAGGTGCGGGAAGAGGGTCGGTCGCTGGAACACGGTGTTGATCGGCCGCTTCTCCGCCGGGGTCGCGGTGATGTCGGCGCCGTCGAGGACCACGCGGCCGCCGCTCGGGGCATCGAGCCCGGCGAGGATCCGCAGGAGCGTCGACTTGCCGCACCCCGAGGGGCCGAGCATGCCGAGGAACTCGCCCGCCGCGATGTCGAGGTCGATCCCCTTGAGGACCGTGGTCTTGCCGAACCGCTGGGTGACGCCCTCGACGGCGAGGGCGCCTCCCCGACGGTCGGCTTGCGTGGCCTCGGGCAACGGCCCGCCCTATTCGCCTTTGACTTCGGTCCAGGCCTGGGTGACTTCGCCGAAGGTGACGAATTCATCCGACTGCGCCGGGGCGTCCTGCACCATCGGCGAGCTTTCGAGGAACTTTTCGATCTCCGGCGTGGTGCTCGGGAAGAGCGGCTTGACCGTGCTGTTGACGAGGGGCAGTGCCTTCTCCACGGTCGGGCTCAACACCACGAGGTTGGCGGCTTCCGCATTGTTCTTCGGCGCCAACAGTTCGTTGATCATCGAATACGCCGTGGCGGGGTTCGAACCGTCTTCGGGGACGCAATAGCATTCGGTGAAGGAAGCCGAGCCTTCGGGGAATTCAAACACCGTCTGGATGTTGGTGTTGCCCGCTTCGGCGGCGAAGGCGTTGTCGGAGGTCATCCCGAACATCGTCGCCAACACTTCACCCTGTGCGATCTGGGTCGACATGTCGCCGAAGGACGGTGAGAAGGACTTCGCCTGCTTGACGAACTGGGACAGCCACTTCTTCGTTTCTTCCAGCTGATCCTTGGTCATTTCGTTGGTGGTGAAACCGAGGATCGCGCCGGCGGTGCCGACTGCCGTGCTGGGGTCGTCGAGGATCGTGATCTGGCCCTTGTACTTCGGCGCCAGCAGGTCGGTCCACTTTTCCGGCGGTTCGGTCTTCGTTTTGTCGTAGTTGATCCCGATCGCACCGTAGGTGACCGGAATCGCGACGACGTCGCCGTTTTCGTTTTTGAAGGTGTTGAGCGGATCCTTCTTGAAGAATTCGATCAGGCCGTTGTAGTTCGGCAGCTGCTTCAGGTCCAGTGGCATGAACGGGACACCGCTGCCGAGAAGGCGCGAGGTGCCATTCGAGGACATGCAGATGATGTCGTATTCACCACCACCACCCGCCGCGTATTTGGCGGCGATGTCACTCATGTTGCCGATGAAGGTGGACTTGATCGTGACGCCGTTTTTCTTCTTCCAGGGGGCCAGCAGTTCCTGGTAGTCCTCGGCCTGCCAGCCGAGGTAGTTCAGGGTGCCGCCGACGGTCCCGCCGCCACCGCCACCACCCGACGTGGCGCTGCCGGTGCTGCTGCCGCCGCCTCCGCACGCGGCAAGGATCCCTGGCGCCAGGGCAAGGGCGCCGACGCCGGCCGCGCGCTGCAGAAGGTGGCGCCGCGTCAGGTCGTTGAGACGCGTTTTGTCATTCGGTACGGGGGTCTGGTCCATGAACCTCTCTCCTCTGTGGGTGCTTGACGTTCCCGGCGTCTGGTGGACCACCGTGACGGCACGCTAGCCGTCCCAGAGCCAGATAGCAAGAAAAACTTGGCGATTGCGTAGGGGAATGCTCAGCCTTCTCGGGCCAGGACCTCACGGGCGGCGCGGGCACCGGTCTCCAGCGCGCCGTCGATCCAGCCGATCCACCGGACGGCGACATCGGCGCCGGCGAAGCTGAGCCTCCCCTCGGTGCGTCCGAGGGCCGAATGGGAGGTGCTGAGGACGCCCGGCGGGGGGACGTACCAGCCGCCTTTGGCGAAGGGATCGAGGCGCCACTCGTGGACGTCGGTGGCGACCACCCGGGCGTCGGGGGCGAACTGCCTGATCGCCGCCTCGACCGACCGGGGATCGTGCGGATCCATCTCACTCGGCGGCGCACACATCCCGATGGCCACCAACCCGTCGGGCTCGGAGTCCTCGGGGAACACCTGGACGAAATCGGTCCCCCATCCCGATGCGTACAGGTTCTCCGGGATCCCGTCCACCACCATCCAGGTCTTCTTCATCCGCCCCGGGTGGTTCAGGCGCGCCGGACCCAGCTTGTCCTCGGGCAGCGGCGGGTGAAACTCGATCTCAGGCCACAGTGCGATCGGCACCGCGACGACCGCGGTCGAGGCACTCCAGGACCGGCCGTCCCGCGCCGTCACCCGCACCGAGTCGGCGTCCTGCTCGATCCGCGCGACCGGGGTAGAGAGCTCGATCCGCGCGCCCGAGTCCTCCGCCATCGTCTCCACCACGGAGCTGATCCCACCCTCGAAGGCGTCGGTGACCGCGCCGTACCACCCGTACACACTGTTGTCCATCGCCGCGATCAGCGAAAGGGCGGTAAGCATCGACCACTCAGTAGGTAACGCACCCGAACCAAGCCCGGCCCACATGCAGAGGAATTCCCGCACCCGTGGGAGTGGGTCGAAGCGGGCGAAGAACTCCGCCACCGACACGTCGAGGTCGGCCAGATCCCCCTGGTCGCGCGGCACGTCGATCTCGATCCGGTGGGACGCCTTGATCGTCTCGAACAACACCCGCTCGAGGTCGGGGATCTCCTCCCCTTCCAACGGGAAGCCGTGGATCAGCTCGCCGCCGAGGCTCCAGCGGGTGTCGGTCTCCCCCGCGTGGCTCACCGTCAGCGCGAACCCATAACGCTCCACCTCCTCGGCGGTGTACGGGTGGACGTCGGTCGACACCCAGGTGCCGCCCATCTCGATCAGCGTCTCGCGTCCCTCGAAGGGCCGCGTCCAGACCCGGCCGCCGAGCCGGTCCCGCGCCTCGACCAGCAGCACCGAGCGCCCGGCGTCGCCGAGGTCGCGCGCCGCGCGCACTCCGGCGAAACCGCCGCCGACGACTATCGCGTCGAAGTCGTGCGTCACGACAGCCTCGCGAGCACCTGGGCGGCGGCGCGGGCGCCGCTCTCGATCGCCCCGTCGAACCAGCCGATCCAGCGGACGGCGGTGTCGGAGCCGGCGAAGCTGATCCGGCCGTGGGGTTCCTGCAGGGAGCTGTGGAGGCGGGACAGCTGGCCGGGGCGATGGACCTGCCAGCCGCCGCGACTGAAGGGGTCCGCGGTCCAGTCGTGGCTGTCGACGGCAAGGACCCGCGCCTCCGGGAAATAGCGGCGCAGCGCCTCCTCGACCGAGTCGCGGTCGGTGGCCATGAGGTGCGGCGGCGAGCTGAAGGCGACCGCGAGGACGGCACCGTCGACGTCGTACTGAGGTGCGCAGAAGAGCAGCGGCTCGCCGGCGCCGAGGCAGAAGACGTCGCGCGGGATGCCCTCGGCGAGGAGCCAGACCTTGGCCATCCGATTGCCGTGCGGGCGGGCCGCGTACTCGGCCTTGCCGCCGTCGATGGCGGGGGCGACGCGGATGTCGGCCCAGGTGGCGATCGGCGTGGCGAGGACGACGGCGCCGGCCTCGTGGCGCTCGCCGGCGGTGGTGGCGACGGTGACGCGGTCGCCGTCCTCGACGATCTCTGTGACGGTCGTCCCCAGACGCAGGTCCGGCGCGCCGTCCTCCAGCAGCGCGTCGACCAGCGCCACGGTGCCCCCCTCGATCTTGTCGACGACGCCGGCGAACCAGGCGTAGGGGCTGTTGCCGAAGGCGGCGATCAGCGAGAGGGCCGAGAGGGCCGACCAGTCCTCGTCCGCGGCGCCGGCCCCGAGGGCGCCGAAGCGCTCGAAGTAGTCGTAGACCCGCGGCGAGAGGTCGCCCGCCCCGAGGTAGTCGCGGACCGAGACGTCGAGGTCGGCGAGCTCCTGCCGGTCGCGCGGCACCTCGGTGTCGATCCGCCGGGCCGCCTCGATCAGGCGGAAGAAGGTGCGCTCGATCTCGTAGATCGCCGCCCGGTCGAAGGGGAAGGCATCGCTCGTCTCGCCGTCGAAGCGCCAGCGGATGCGGGGCGGCGGCATCGGGTCCGCGGCGACCCGCAGGCCGTAGCGCTCCATCTCGGCGTCGGCGAAGCGTTGGTGGGCGCGGTTGACCCAGGCTCCGCCGAGCTCGATCGGCGCGCCGACGCCTTCCATCGGCCGGTTCCAGGCGCGCCCACCGACGCGCTCGCGCCCCTCGAGCAGGAGCACCTCGCGGCCCGCCTCACGGAGGTCGCGCGCGGCGGTCAGCCCGGCGAGGCCGGCGCCGATCACGATCACGTCGGCCGAAGCGGTCATGCGCCGCCTCCCGGAACGTCGAGTCCGAACCTCTCGGCTTCCTCGAGCACCGCGGTGGTGGTGCGCGGGACCCGAGCGTCGCCGAGGATGCGCACCTCCGAGACGAGGTCGGCGAGGGTGGTGGCAAGCTCGTCGCGGGGGCTGCGAGCGAGCGCGAGGACCAGGGTGTCGACGCCGTCGATGCGCGTAGGGACGCCGCCGTGGAGGTCGAACGTCTCCACCGTCCCGTCGACGAACGAGCGAACCGCGGCGTCGGTGACGAGCTCGACCCCGACCGCACGCAGGCGCGGCATCAGGTGCTGGCGCTCGAGCAGGAAGGCGGTCTCGGCGCCGACCTCGGCGTCGGCGGTGAGGAAGTGAACACCGGTGCCGGCCGCGGCGAGCGCCTCGGCCAGGCCGAGCGGCGGATAGGTCCCGCCAACGTCTGCGATCACGACCCGCGCGCCAAGCGAGGTCGGGTCCTCGCGCGCAGCGAGGAGCGCGGCGTCCAGCCCGAGGGTCCCAGGGCCTTCAACCCGTAGAGGTTGGTCGCCCTCTGGGCTACCAAGGTCTAAGGGTTCGCCGAATTCGATGCCGGACGGCAGGCCGGGGGTCGCGCCGTCGCGGTCCCAGGTCGAGCCGGTGGCGACGAGGACCAGGTCCGGCGCCGCGGCCCCGACCAGCGCCCGGTCGACCTCGGATCCGAGGCGCAGCTCGCCGCCCGCTCTCTCCAGCTCGGCGACGAGGTCCTCGATCGCGACCGTCCAGCCCTCGCGGGTCGGCAGCCAGGCGATCTCGCCGAGGTGGCCGCCGGGCCAGGCGCGCCGCTCGTGCACGGTCACCTCATGCCCCCGCGCCGCCGCCATCGCACCCGCCCGCAGTCCCGCCGGTCCGGCGCCGACCACCAGCACCCGCCGCAGTCCTTCCGAGCTTAGGGGCCACATATGGCCCCTAAGCTCGGAAGGACGCGGCTTGGGCTCGGGGTGGGGCCAGTGGGTGGCGCCTTCGGACTCGCGGCCCGTCGCCGGGGAGAGGACGCAGGCGACCGGCTCGCCGTGGAGGGCGCGGCCGACACAGACGTTCGCGCCCATGCAGCGGCGCACCTCCGACGCCCGGCCCTCGCGCAGCTTGCCCACGAGGTGCGGATCGGCGAGGTGCGCGCGGGACATCGCGACGACGTCGGCGGCGCCGCTCCCGACCGCCGCCGCGGCCATCGCCGGCTCGACCACGCGGCCCGCGACGAAGACCGCCGCGCGCCCGTCGACCAGCTCCATCGCGCGCCGGGAGAAGTCGAGCGCGAAGCCTTCCGGCACCGCCATCGGGGCGATAGTGAAGTGCTCGGAGTGGCTGGAGCCGATCGAGAGGTCGAAGAAGTCGAAGGTGCCGGCGGCGAGCAGCACCGCGAGCTGGGCGAGCGTGTCCTCCTCGGTGATCCCGTCCTCGCCGATCACCTCGTCGTAGGAGAGCGCGATGCCGAGCGGGAAGTCGGGGCCGACCTCGGCGCGGACCGCGGCGCCGACCTCCAGCGCGAAGCGGCAGCGGTTCTCCACCGAGCCGCCGTAGGAGTCCTCGCGGCGGTTGTAGTACGGGCTCAGGAACTGCCCGACGAGCCACCCGTGGGCGCCGTGGATCTCGACCCCGTCGAGGCCGCCGGCCTTGACGTGGGTGGCGGAGCGGGCGAAGTCGGCGGCGATCGTCGCGATCTCCTCGACGCTCAGCGGCAGCGCCGCCTCGCCCCCCGGCATGCCGATCCGCGAGGGCCCGCGGACCGGCTCCCAACCGCTCATCCCGGCGGTGCTCGACCCGACCACGCCGCCGCAGAAGAGCTGGGCGAAGAAGCGCGAGTCGTAGGGCGCGAGCCGCTCGGCCAGGGCCGCGAAGCGGGCGACCTGGCGCTCGTCGAAGGCGTCGATCGCGTCGCCGAAGGGGCTCGGGCTGAGCGGCGAGGCGGTCAGCTGCTCGCTGAACATCAGCCCGACGCCGCCCCGCGCGCGCTCCTCGTAGAGCGCCAGGTGGCGGTCGGAGATCAGGCCGTCCTCGCCGTACTGCATGGTCATCGCCGAGGTCATCACCCGGTTCGCCAACACCGTGTCGCCGAGGGCCAAAGGCTGGAAGAGCGGACCGAGATCCACCTCGCCGCTTGACACCGTCTGATCAAATACTCGCCGTGGCATCAGCAAGCACCAAATCGAGTAAGCAGTCGAAAAAACGCAAAGAGCCGAAACGGGCGGGCTACTGGGCGCTGCTGCGGGCGGTCCCGAAGACCGTCGCGAAGCTCGGCTTCCGCGGCCTCACCTACCGCGCGCTGGCCGACGAGGCGGGGGTGACCTACGGGCTGATCAGCTACCACTTCGGCACCCGCGAGGCGCTGATCGAGGACGCCGCGAGACTCGCCGTCGACGAGGCGATCATCGGCTCGATCCTGGTTCCCGAGAGCGGGGAGATCGACGACTTCGCCAGCGGGCTCACCACCCTGCTGCGGGAGGACCCGGCCGGCCAGGCGTTCCAGTTCGACCTGGTGACCGAGTCGATGCGCAACAAGAAGCTCCACCCGCCCGTGGTGAGTCTCTACACCAAGTACGTCGCCGCGGTCGAAGACGCGCTGCGGGAGTTCGGGATCGAGGACGACCCTTACCTCGCCCGCGTCATCTTCGCGGCGCTCGACGGACTCACCCTGCAGCAGTTCATCTTCAAAGACGAGGCAGAGACCGAAAAGGCGATCGCCCGCCTGCGCGAGATCATCGCCGCCGTCGCCGCCTCGAAGTAGCCCCGGCGGGCACGCCCTCACGAGTCGGCGGCGAAGCGCCGTAGGACGTTGCCGGTGATCGTCGACACGTTGTTGCGGCCGCCTTCGTGGGTGAGGCTGGTGCCCCAGCACACCGACCCGGTGGAGAAGACGGCACCGCCGTTCGGATACTCGAGGTAGGTCATGTCGGCCCGGACGGCGGGATTGGTGCTCGCCTTCGAGTCGCTCCCCTCCATCAGGACGTTCTCCACCACACCGTTGTAGGTGTCGGAGAAGCCGTCCTTGGCGGTGGCCAGCAACACGGTCTCCGGCGGCGTCCCCTGGGCGTGGTCGAAGCTGTCGATCTCGAAGCCGCCGGCGCCGCCCATGCAGGCGCCGAAGTCCCCGATCGGTTCGCCGGCCCCGACCCCGTCGAAGATCCAGGCGACGGCCGGGTCGTGGCTCTCCGGGGTGCGCTGGTAGGGGATCGCGATGTCGTAACCGTGGGCGGCCATGCCGACGCCGTAGGCGGCGTGCGGCGGCCGGCCCCGGAAGCGCCAGAGGCCGCTTGCGCCGCCGGTCGTCTGCTGGAAGCACTCCCCCGGCTCCGACTGCCAGGCGCGGGTGCCGGCGTGGGTGCGGCGGACCTCGACCATGTGCGAGCGCTCGGGGTGTGGGTCGGTGACCCAGTACATACCGTTGCCGCCGAGGTACATCAGCCGCCCGCCCTCTTCCATGAAGCGGTCCACCGCGTCGAGCATGCGCTCGCTCCAGTACTCCGGGTGGGTGCCGGTGATCAGCACACGGTAAGGCTCGATCGCGTCGATTCCACCGTCGTGGAGGTCCTCGTCGGTCAACACCTCGAACGGTTCCTCCCACTCGCGCAGCCAGTCGAGGATGTGGAGGTCGGCGCCCAGCTGGTGTGGACCGTTGATCGGCGGCGAGGTGTAGAACGGCCGCATGTTCGGCAGCGGCCGCAGGCGTGAGACGAAGCACACGCCGCTGCCGTCGTTGTGTTGGTCGTAGAGGCTGCGCAGCTCGTTGTCGGCGGCGTAGTGGTCGCCCGGGGCGAGTTCCTTTTCCTTTCGGCGCCGCTCCTCCGCATCGATCCCGGGGGAAGTCTTTGCCCCCGACGTCTCACACGAGTAGGCGAGGTAGCTGAAGGTCGGTGCGAGGAAGGCGATCTTCGCCCGCGGCGCGCTCGCCGCCGGGCGCACGAAGAACGGGACGTGGTCCTCTTCGTCGCCCGCCCGCAGGCGGACCGTGTAGAGCCCGCTCGCCAGGTCGGCCGGGACGTCGAGCGCGAAGTCGGTCTCCCAGAGCGCGTCCTCGAGGTCGTCGGTGTGGAAGTGGATCGCGCCGTACTGCTGCGGGGCGGACTTGTAGTCGACGTGGTCGCCGTTCCAGTTCCATCCGGTGACCCCGCGGGTCGGCATGTTGACGGCCTCGCCGTGGAGGGCGCGCGGGCCGGTGTCGTGGACGCGGGTCGTGCCGATGCCGACCGAGAAGTCCCAGGCGGCGACGCCCTCGATCCGCGGCGAGTCGAGCTTGCCGTCGAAGCCCTCGCCGATCCGCAGCTCCCCCTCCCCCGGGCTCACGGGGAGCGATCCGTGGACGTGGTCCTCGCCTGACCAGCGCAGCGGGACCTGCGAGAGCGACGCGCCGTCGGCCTCGATCGTCGCCGTGACGCGGTACCACTGGCGCTCGCGCAGAGGCACCGCGGCGGTGAGGCGCTCGCCCGCCGAGCGCAGCTCCAGCCGCCCGGCGGCGGTCAGGAAGAGGCCGTCACCGTCGTCCCAGGAGAGGATCCCCCCCTCGCCCCGCCCCGGGGCAGTCGGGAAGACCCAGAGCTCGATCCGCAGCTCCTCGGGGCGCGGGACCGGGGAGCCGATCCGCGCGTAGGAGCCCTTCGGGAAGGTCTGCTCGCGGCCGGGGTGGGTGCCGTTCAGCGGCGCGTCGAGCTCCCGGAGGAGGTCCTCGGAGTGCGAGGGCTGGACCAGCGCCGCCTCGTAGCTCCCCTCCTCGCAGCTGACCTTGAACTCGATCCGCTCGCCTGCGGCGACGCTCAGGCGATCCCCGTAGCCGACCACCTTCATCGCGATCTCCTACAGGCCGCGCTCGATCGCGCCCTTGATCAGGCGGACCTCGACGCGCCACAGGTGCTCGTGGAATTCCCACTCGTCTTGCTCGGCGTCCGGCCAGCGCCAGATGGTCAGGGTGACGACGCAGGCATCGTCACCGCCGGCCAGGCCGATCCAGGAGCCGGGACGGACGCGCGCCTCGACGTGCGGCACCAGCTCCTCGGCGCTGTCGCCGACCGAGTAGTCGACCAGCAGCCGGTCGCGGTCAGAGTCGAGGCGGATGTAGAGGTCGGAGCCGTCGAAGGAGGAGAGGCCGTGGAAGAGGCCGTCGCCGACTTCTTTGCGGCCCATGCTGCCGAGGGCCCAGTGGTCCTGTTTGAGGCCGTCGGCCATGAACTCGAAAGCCGTCTCGGCCGGCACCGCCACCTCGATGCTGGCGCAGATCGCGTTGGGGTCTACTAGTGACATGTTGCAAAGCTCCCATATTCCTGTTCAAATGACAAGGATGGATCCCGAGAGAGGAGGGGACCGGCGTGTACGCATGCGCGTTCTCTGAGTACGGCGACCCGAGCGTCCTGCGCTGGCAGGAGCTCCCCGACGCCGAGCCCGGTCCGGGCGAGGTGACGATCGCGGTCGCCGCCTGTGGCCTGAACCACCTGGACCTCGACTCGCGCCTGGGCGTCTCCCCCTGGCAGTTCGAGTTCCCGCACGTGCTCGGCGGCGAGTTCGCCGGGACGATCGCGGCGCTCGGAACCGGGGTCGAGGGCTGGTCGGTCGGCGATCCGGTGACCTGCGAGCACCAATACGCCTGCGGCGAATGCGCCGAGTGCTACCGCTGGCGCGGCGACCTCTGCCTCAACTACGACTACATCGGCAACGACAGTTGGGGCGGTTATGCGGAACTGGTCCGGGTCCCGGCGCGTCTGCTGATCGGCCTCGAGTCGGTCGAGCAGGCGCCGATTGCCGCCTCCTCCCTGGTCGCGATCAGCACCGCCTGGAGCATGGTCACCCGCCTCGCCGAGATCCGCCCGCGGGAGACCGTCCTCGTCCCTTCGGCCTCCGGCGGCGTCGCTGGCTCACTGGTCCAGTGCGCCCGCCTGGCCGGCGCCCGGGTGATCGCCAGCGTCGGCTCCGCCGACAAGGTCGAGCGCGTCCGCGCGCTCGGCGCCGACGAGGTCTTCGTGCACGCCGACGTCGCCCCCTCGGCGGCGGTCGCCGAGCTGACCGGCGGCGCGGGCGTCGACGCCGTCCTCGACACCACCGCGGGCCCGCTCCTCGGCGAGCACCTGAACTCCCTGCGCCGCGACGGCCGCCTCGCCTTCTGCGGCGCCCACGCCGGCGAGAAGGCCGAGGTCGACATGCTCGGCGTCTTCGTCCGCGGCCTCCGCATCCTCGGCTTCCGCATCTCCACCCCCACTGAGATCCGCACCGCCCTCCAACTCGCGCTGGAGGGCAAGGTCCGGGTCCCGATCGACCGCGAGTTCCACCTCTCCGAAGCGGCCGCCGCGCACGAGTACCTCGAACGCCGCGAACACGTCGGCAAGGTGCTGCTCACCGCTCAGGGCTAGCGGCAGTCCTAGGGGCGTCCTGGGCGTCTCATGGCGGAGGCCGGACTTACGTCGAGGGTCCGCGCGAGAGAAGGCACACCTGTCCGAGTTCCGTGACGGAGATGCCGGGAACGTCACCCTTCCGCGCATCTTCGGTCTGCTTTCGGGCCTCGAAAAGGGGGCCGAGAACGCGCTGCGTGTATTTGGGCCCCTATAGGGGGGTCAATGCACGCAGCGCTGAATTGACTGTTGTCCAAAACGCACGGAAGCGTGGACTTCCCACGCTCTCCGTCACGACTTGCGAGTCTCGTGACGCTCTCGTGGGACTCTCGTGCGTCCCGCGTCGCGAACCCTTCACGGATCCGGCACTCCCCACAGACCCGCCCTCTCGGCGGCGGCCACAGCCTGCCAGGGCCGCCGCCGAGAGGGCAGCGTCCCTTTCCCTGGGCGCCAGCTTCCGAAGGCCTGAACCCTCAGGCCGCCTCGGCCGGGAAGATGTTCGGGTTCAGGGAGAAGAGGTTGGTCGGGTCGTAGAGGTGCTTCAGGTTGGCGAGCTTGTCGTAGCGCTCGCGGCCGAAGGCCGAGAGGACGCGGCTCTGGTCGCCACCTTCGTCGGGGTTGAAGAAGTTGACGTAGACGCCGTCGCCGGCGTGGGCGTCGAGGCGGTCGAAGGCACGGCGGACCCAGTCGATGTGGGCGTCGTTCGCCTCCTCCAACGGCCAGCGCGAGTAGACGTTGAACGAGTAGAGCGAGGCTCGGTCGGGGAACGCGGTGTCGAGGTCGCCGAGGTCGAGCTGGGCGCCCCCGTGAGGAATGATCTCGACGATCGATTCTTCGTTCTGGAGCTCTTCGGCCGAAGTCAGGAGCGCCTCGATCGCGCCCTCGCCCAGCTCGTCGTCGAGGTAGCCGCCCTTGGTGTAGTTGTTCTTACCGCGGCCGGCGTTGTCGTCCTCGATCGTCTGCAGCTGCATGTAGGGCATGAAGCCGAACTGCTCGAAGGCGGGCTTCGCGACCTCGTGGAGCGGCGCCAGCTGGGCCTCCGCGTCGGCGAGCTCGGAGCCCGCCCACACCTGCACCATCGACATGCACGGCTTCCCGACCATCTCGGCCGGGACGCCCCGGGCGGCGGACGGGCGGGAGACGAAGACGGTCGCCTTCCACTGCCGCGGGCGCTCGGGCATCAGCTCGGCGTGGCGACGGATGACGGCGGCGGCATCGTCGAGCTTCCAGTAGGTGACCGCGACCGGGATCTCGGTCGGGAACGGGTGGCAGCGGTAGCCGAACTCGGTGACCACGCCGAAGTTGCCGCCGCCGCCGCGGAGTGCCCAGTAGAGGTCGGGGTTCTCGTCCTCGCTGGCGACCAGCTTCTCGCCCGCCGCGGTGACGAGGCGGAAGAAGGCGACGTTGTCGCAGGTGAGGCCGAAGTTGCGGGTCAGCCAGCCGACCCCGCCGCCGAGCGTCAGGCCGCCGGCGCCGGTGTGGGAGACGACCCCGGCCGGGGTGACCCGCCCCTGCGCCTGGTTGGCGCGGTCGACGTTGCGGAGCAGGCAGCCGCCACCGGCGCGGGTGATGTTGGCGTCGGTGTCGACGACGACGTGGTCGATGCCGCCGAGGTCGAGGACGAGGCCGCCGTCGCAGGTGCCCTGGCCGGCGACCGAGTGGCCGCCGCCGCGGACCGCGAGCAGCTGCTCGTTCTCGGCCGCGAAGCGGACCGTCGCCACGACGTCGTCCTCGGAGCGCGCCCGCACGACAGCGCCCGGGCGCTTGTCGACCATCCCGTTCCAGACTTCGCGCGCCGCGTCGTAGCCCGTGTCCTCCGGCGCGATCAACTCGGTCACCTGGCTGCGCAGTACCTCTAGGTCCATCCCATCTCCTCCTCGTCGGCTTCCCGGCAAGTTGTCAGATAATTACTCAGGTGACAAGGACGGTCACTCGACCGACCCCAAAGCGTCCGTCCCGACGCGCAGCGGGTTGGCGGCTTTCCACCGCTCCAGCGGGTTCGCCTCACGCCAGCGGGCGGCGACCGCGCCGAGCGTCGTGAACTCGGCGCCGGCCTCGGCCATGTGCTCGAGCAGGCGACGCAGGCCTTCGATCCGGGCGCCGCGGCCGGTGGATTCGGGGTGCATGGTCAGGGTCAGGACGCCGTCCGGCTCCGCCGTCGCCATGAAGTCGAATTCCTCGCGCCAGGTCCCGAAAACCTTGGCCGGGTCGGCCATCTGGGCGAAGAGGCCGGGGATCATCTCGAAGTGCGGGAAGTCGTCGAGCAGCCAACTCACCGGCAGCTCGATCAGCTCCGTCGTCTCGCCGAAGACGTAGGGCTCGGTGGTGCTCCAGCGGTCGCCGCTGCGCAGGTAGTACGGGGTGAAGTCGCTGCCCATGCAGCTCGACTCGTAGGCGAAGCCGTGGGCGAGCAGGAGGTCGACCGAGTCCCGGCTGAGGTCCCAGGCGGGCGAGCGGTAGCCGGTCGGGACCTTGCCGACCACCCGCTCGTGCGCCTTCAGGCCGAGCTCGAGGACCTCCTCCTCCCCCGCCCGGTCGAAGTCGGCGGGGTTCTCGTGGGCCCAGCCGTGGTGGCCGAGCTCGTGCCCGTCGGCGGCGATCGCCTCCACCAGCCCCGGGAAGGCGAGGATCGTGTGGCCGGGGACGAAGAAGGAGCCCTTGGCGTCGAAGTCGCGCAGCAGCGCGAGGA
The DNA here is from genome assembly GCA_965200635.1 of Solirubrobacterales bacterium. GTDB lineage: Bacteria > Actinomycetota > Thermoleophilia > Solirubrobacterales > 70-9 > VAYN01. The sequence goes on from OZ241364.1 coordinate 1,165,158, forward strand.
TGCGCGGGACGCCGACCAGCGAGAGCTCCCCGCGCGAGATCATGCTCGGGTTGTCCGACTTGCCGCTGGTGACCCACGACGACATCGCGTCGAAGTCGAAGGTGAGGCAGACGGTCGGTCTCGACTCGGTCACGGCTGGATCTTCAATTCCTCGAACGGCGATTCGCAGGGCGGGCCCGACGCCAGCCACATCCGGCCGGCGCCCGGTTCCATCAGGACGGCGGTGACGGTGGCGGCGCGCTCCGGCGGGTTGGTCACCGTCGGCTCCGGGTGGTGGCAGATGCCGTCGGGGAACATCGAGTGGTCGGCGAGCAGGCGCTCCCAGAACTCGCGGTCGAGCGCCCCGGCCTCGGCGCGGATCAGTTCTTCGGCCCGCACCTGGCGGAAGGGGCTGCTCGGCGCGACCATCATGCTGACGTCGTGGGGGCGATGCTCGGCGGTGCAGAAGTGGTTGAAGTGCAGGAGCAGCCCGTCCTCGGGGTAGTCCAGGTACATGTCGGCGTGACCGCCCGGGAACGCCTCGATGTCGACGGCGACGTCGTCGAAGGCGAGCAGGTAGTTCGCCGAGGAGGAGCGCCGGCCACGTTTCAGCGTCAGCAGCGCGGCGGGCAGGCCAGGCGCGTCGTGGAGCGCCCGCAGCAGCACGTGGTAGGGCACCCCGGAGGCGCCGGCGTCGGAGTCGGAGACCAGCATGTTGGTGGCGATGCCGAGGCCGGCGTCGTTCATCCCGACCTTGGCCAGCAGCCCCGCCTCGACCACGGTGAGGAACGCCGGCCCGTCGTCCTGCCGCGCCCGCAGGACCACCGTGGTCTCCGCCGCGTGCTCCAGCCAGTCCCAGTTCTGGCCGATCAGCAGGCCGCCGCCCGCGCGGCTCGGCGAGACGGCGAAGGAGCTGCACTCCGCCGGCGGCGTCGCCAGCCGCCGCGCCTCGGCCGAGAACATGATCTCGGTCCGCACGTTCATCGCCAGGATGTCGCTCTCGTGGACGCCCGCCCCCTCGGCGATCCCGGCGATCTCCTCCATGTACTTCGGGTCGAACTCGACGATCGGCGCCCGGAACCGCTCGGCCTCCTCGCGGACCTCCTTCGTCCCCCAGCCGGTGTAGTGCCCGAAGACCGCTTCGTAGGCCTCGACCGAACGGGCGATCCGCCCCCGCGCCCCCTCCCCGTACTGGCGCCCGCGGTCGCGCGCGCTGCCATCGGTCTCGACGACGGGGAACATCGTCGCGACTATACATTTGCGCAGCAGCGCTGAGGGCGGCTAACCCTCCCCGGGCATGCCGAAGAAGAGTCCCCCGGGATCGTGCCGCGCGCGCAGCTCCTGCACCCGCTCCCAGTGCGCGGGAAGGAAGCAGCGCTCGAGACGTTGCGGATGGGCGATCAGGTCGGCCTCGCTGATGAAGTGCCCGGTCGCGATCGGCTCCAGCAGCCCCGACATCCCGCCGATCCATTCGCGGTTGGCGGCGTCGGTCGCCGGGTCCTGCCAGATCGCGTAGTGCATCACCAGCGTCCGCTCGTCCATCGAGAAGGCGCCGGCCTCGAGCGGCAGGCCGAGGCGCGAGCCGTTCCCGGGCATCAGCGCGATCACGTTGTTCTTCGGCGACGGCATCCGCAGGAACTGGTCGCGCAGGCGGGTCAGGGCGCTCTCGACGCCCTCGTCGGTCCAGAAGCTGTCGGCCAGGTAGCGGTGGCCCTCGGGGTACTCGGCGTCGAAGGCGTCGCTCAGTCCCTCGAAGGGGATCGGGTCGAGGTCGCCGTGGGCGAGGATCGGGACCCCGGGGCCGTCGGCGAGCGGGGCGATCGCCTCGCGCGCCTCGCGCTCGTCATCGGCGAAGACCATCGCGGCGACCGCGACGACGGCCTCCGGGAAGCCCTCGGCGGGGAGGTGCTCGGGGCGGTCCGGGCCGAGCATGCTGGTCGCCAGTTCGACCTTCGAGGAGAGCGACGGCGAGGCCTCGTCGACCCAGCGGGCGACGGCGGCGAGGTCGGCGAGGTCGAAGGTCCAGGAAGAGACGCGGGTGTCGGCGGGGCGGTCCTGCAGCTCGATCTCGAACTCGGTGACGACGCCGGGGAAGCCGGGCCCACAGCCACGCGCGAGCCAGAGCAGCTCGGGGTTCTCGGCCTCGGTCGCGTCGACGATCTCGCCCGCCGCCGTGACGGCGCGGATCGCGCGCAGCGAGTAGCAGGCGGGCTTCCAGCGTCCCCAGTTCAGCCCGAGGCCGCCGCCCAGCATGTAGCCGGCGAAGGCGGGCGTGCCGCAGTGGCCGGAGGGGAAGGCGAGGCCCTCGGCGGCGAGCGCCTTGGCGAGCGTCCCGCTGCGCGCCGCCGCGCCGACCCGCGCGGTCCGTGCCGCCGCGTCGACCTCGATCCGGTCGAAGGCCGACATGTCGACGAGCACGCCGGAGTCGCGCAGCGGCGCGCCGATCCAGCTGTGGCCACCGGAGAGGACCGCGACCCGGCGGCCGTCCCGGCGCGCCGCGCGGACGATCTCGGCGACCTCGCCCTCGCTCCGCGGGCTCGCGAGGAATTCGGGCGATCGACCGAACGGCAGCTTGTTGAAGAGCAGCTCGTCGAGGCGGCGGTCGAAGCTCTCCTCGCCGCGCGTCAGCTCGCGGTGGTCCGTACCCATGCCCGAACCCTTCCCGAGTCCTATTCGTTTGTCAAGTCACCCCTAGCGGTGCGTTCAGGAAGCCCCATCGGCGAACAGGGCGGCCAGCGCCCGGCGCAGCGCGCGGACGCCGCCGTCGGTGCGCGCGGGGTCGTCGAATACGACCTGCTGGAGCACCAGGCCGTCGATCGCGGCGAAGACCAGGCGGGCCAGGGCCGGCGTCACCTCGCCGGGCGCGAGCGCCGCCAGCGCCCGTTCGGTCTCCTCGCCGTAGAAGGCGTAGAGCTCGGCCATCCGCTCGGCCACTTCGGGGCGCCGGCGCGAGTTGAACGCCATCTCGTACTGGAAGACGTGGTCGTGCAGATCGCGCTCGGCGGAGCCCGAGAGGTCGGCGAGGAAGGTGTCGAGGCCCTCGTCCTCGCCAACCGGGATCGCGTGCGCGACCGCCCGCCGGCCGGCCATCATCGCCGCCTCCAGGATCAGCGACTCGCGCGAGCCGAAGTGGTAGAAGACGAGCCCCGCGGTCGCCCCCGCCTCCTCGGCGACGCTGCGGTAGGAGACGCCGTCGAGGCCGTCGCGGGCCACCACCTCGACCGCCGCGTCGAGCAGCGCCAGGCGCCCCGGCGCTTCGGCTCCGCCCTCAGTCCTAGCGGCCATCGCCGGCCCCCAGCGCGCCCAGCATGCGCCGCAGCTCGACCAGCGCCGCCTCGGTCGCCTCCGGGTCGTCGTCGACGATCTGGCGGATCACCAGCCCGTCGATCGCGGCGAAGACGAAGCGCACCAGGTCCTCGTCGGGCTCGGCCACGCCGACCTTCTCCAGCGCCTGGCGCGTGAGGTCGTAGTAGTCCTCGTAGAGCGAGCGCATCTCCCGTGCCAGGTCGGGTCGCCGCCGCGCCTGCAGCGAGAGCTCGTACTGGAAGAGGTGGGCGTCGAGGTCCTCGTCGGCGGAGCGCGCGAGGTCGGCCGCGAACGAGTCGAGGTCGGCATCGGCGGGGACGATCGAGGCGCCCGCGGCGGCCGACCGGCGCGCCTCGAGCGCGACCTCGTGGATCAGCTTCTCGCGCGTGTTGAAGTGGTAGCCGACGGCGCCGTGGGTGGTGCCGGCCTGCTGGGCGACGGCGCGGTAGGTAAGCCCGTCGAAGCCGTGGCGGGCGACCACGATCACGCCCGCCTCGAGGATCGCGCGCCGCACCTCACCGCGGGGCGGCGGCGCCGCGGTCGGGCGGTCGGGGGCCTCGGGCTCGCTGCGGAGCGCCCCGAGGACGCCGGCGACGAGCAGCGGCAGGAGGTCGGCGGGCAGCTCTTCGACGGTCTCGCGGGCCAGCGCGCTGAGCGCCGCGCCCTCCGGTCGGTCGCGCCCGGCCAGGGACACCATCAGCGGCCACCACACCGCGGTCGCCCGGACTACCCGGCGGGCGAGCTCCAGCTCCCGGTCGCTCGCCCCCTCCACCGTCGCGGCCAGCTCGGCGGGGCGCGGGAGCGGCAGCGGCGGCGCCTCGCCGGTGGCGATCACGCTCGCCGCCGACCCCCCCTCGCCGAGGAGCCGGGACAGCAGCGGCTCGTCGTCGCGCCGGGCGGCGAGCTCCTCGGAGTCCCCGAACGCGGCGGCGACCAGCAGCGCGTAGGCGCGGGTCCGCTCCTCGCGGCTCATCCCGCCGTTGGCGAGGAGCGCCCGGCCGCGGGTGGCGGCGAGGGCGGCCGCGAGCTCCTCGATCGTCCCCTCTCCGCCCCCGGGCTCGATCGCCTCGGTGAGGCGGCGGACGGTCTCGGCGAGACTCGCGCGCACCTCGCCGATCTCGACCGCGAAGCCGTCCAGCCAGAGCACCACGCGGATCAGCTCGAGGCTGCGGATCGAGGCGCGGAGCGTGACCAGTCGCGCCAGCCGGCGGTCGGCGCCGGGCGGGTAGAGCCAGCGGCCCTGGCCCTCGGCGCGGACCGGCCGCGGCATCAGGCCTTTGTAGCGCCAGAGCTCCAGCTGGCGGTCGGTGACCTCACCCCCGGCCGCGCGGGCAGCGGCCAGCAGGCCGTCCGTGTCCAGCCAATCTGCCCGTCCAGTCACCCCCATCGGGGCCCATGCTAGACCTCAACGGGGGGCGGCCGGATGGCAAGTCCTCAGAGGACTCCATCCCATGCCGCACGCTCCTCCGCGAGCGGCCCGTCGATCACGCCCGGCGCCTGGTCGAAGACCATCGTCCCGCGGCGCTCGAGGTCATACCGGGGCCAAGGCGGAAGGTCCGGATGCCCGGGTTCGCCGGTGGCCGCGAACGCCCCCCAGGCGAGCTGGATCCGCTCGGCCAGACGGTGGGCATCGGCGTCGTTGCCGGTCAACACCTCCATCCCCGGGAGGTCGAGAGTCCCGAACATCAGCGCCAGGTCGACCGAATGAGGCGAGCCCAGCCGCGGATCGCCCGCCGGCCAGCGCACCTGGTACATGAAGGTGGCGGGCTCGATGGCGCTCTGCGCCTCCGCGATCCGGACCCCTGGGACGCTGAACATGCGATCGGACTCGATCGCCCAGTAGAGGTCGGTGGGGGAAGTTCTCCGGCCGCTCGCTTCGTAGGCATCGATCAGCCGGGCGGTCGCGGTGGCACCGAGGTCGGGCTCGAACCGAGCCGCGAGCCCGGCATGATCGAGGGTGGCCGCCTCCTCGTCAGCGGTCGCGACCAGTTTGAACTCGTCAAGGGTGGAGCCGACGATCGTCCGGACCCCGCGCGCCGACCCGGCGGCGATCGCGGCTAGTGGGTCCTCCGGGACGAGGTTGCCGTCGGCGACCGGGCGGATCGGTGGGAACGGATGACCGTCCTCATCCCAGACCTTGGCCAGCGCCGCGACAAAACGCTCCTCCGGAAGCTCCCAGAGCCGCTCGACCTCGGCGGGTGCCACCCCCAGCTCATCCATGATCCGGGCACTCAGCTCCGTCGCCTCGGCGCGGCTGTGGCAGCGCACACCGCCGCTCATCACCAGCGCCCGCTGGAACAGCTCCGGGCCGACGCCTCCGGCCATCAGCGCCGAGATGCTCCAGGCGCCCGCCGAATAGCCGAAGATCGTGACGCGTCCCGCATCGCCGCCGAACGCCGCGATGTTCTCGCGGACCCAACGTAACGCCGCGATCTGGTCCTGCAGGCCAGGGTTCGGAGCGGCGCCGAGCTCGCGGCCACCGAGCTCGTCGAGGTAGAGCCAACCGAGCGCGCCGAGCCGATAGTTGATCGAGACCACGACGACGCCCGCCCGCGCGGCAAGGGCCGATGGCTCGGTGAAGGCCTGGGACCCGGCGCCCTCGACGAAGTTACCGCCGTGGATGTAGACCATCACCGGCAACGGCTCGGCCGGCTCGAGGTCGGGCGTCAGAACATTCAGATGGAGACAATCCTCGGACTCGGGGGCGCCGAGCTCGTGGGCGGAGTCGGGGATCAGCAGGCCCGCCGAGATCTGCAGCTGCGGCGGTACGGCGCCATAGGCCGTTGCGTCCCGCACGCCCTGCCACGGCTCGGCCGGCAGCGGCGGGGCGAACCGAGCGGCGCCGACCGGCGGCGCCGCGTAAGGAATGCCGCGGAACTGGGAGACGCCGCCCTCCTGGAACCCGCGTACCCGACCGGATGCGGTGGACACCTCCATCAGGCCGCCCCGCCTGAGCTCGCGGGCACCTTCACATCCCATTCCAGCCAAAGCTCCTGGTAGCCCCGGAGCCAGAAGTGGACGATGCGACCTGGGTCTTGATCGGTGGCAAGGCGCAGGTTCGGACAGCGATCGAGCAGCGTTTCGACAGCGACACGTTGCTCGAGCCGCGCGATCGGCGCTCCCGGGCAGAAGTGAGTTCCTTTTCCGAAGCCAAAGTGTCGAGACACATCGTCCCGGAAAGGATTGAACCTTTCGGGATCCTCGAAGACGTCTGGATCATGGTTCGCCGACCCGTAGCAGAGCAACACCCGTGCGCCGGCCGGAATGGTCTGTCCAGCTACGACGACCTCCTCCTTGGTGACCCTGAAGATGCCGTGGACCGGCGGCTCGAAACGAAGCGCCTCCTCGACGATCTGTGGGATCACCTCATGATCGGCTGAGGCCCGATCGAAGAGATCCCGATCCGCCAACAACTGACTCAGGATGCCGAGCATCAACAGGGTGCCCGTCGCGTGGCCGGCCGTCATGATGTTGATCGGCACGTTCACGATGTCTTCGATCCCCAGACTCACGTCGGGGTCATGGTGAAGCTCTTCGATCAGGTGGCTCAGCAGGTCTTCTCGCGGTTCGCGCTCCCGCTCGCGCAGATGATCCAGAACGTAGTTTTGGAAGGCGACATATCCCTCGGCCGCGCGTTCCAAGGTGTCGAGATCCTCGACGTCGGAGAAGAGGGTGAGCCAGTCGTCGCCCCACGCTTTCAATTTCTCCATGTCGTCAGCGGGAAATCCGATGATCTCGAGCACCACGTAGGCAGGAAAGGCATACGCGAGCCGCGCGCCGATATCCACACGTCCGTCCTCGGCGAACGAATCGACCAGGTCGGCTGCGATCTCTTCGATTCGCCGTTCTAGACCGCGGGTCTGGGTCCTCGTGAACGCTTTGCTGACGGCCTTCTTGAGAGGAGTGTGCTCGGGGGGATCGTTGTTGGACAGAAGGTAGTGCCACGAATACCCCGTATCCAGGATGCTGCGTACGGGATCGGGCCACGGCTTCGATGGGTAGAAGACCGGTTCGGTCGAGAAGTGAGCATGGTCCTTCTGGGCCTGATCCACATCGTCCCAGCGAGTGATGAACCAGACATCGAACTTCTCGCTGTAGAACACCGGCTCCTCGGAGCGGGCATAGGCCCAGATGTCGTACCTGTTCTCCTGTTGGCCCTGATCGAGAGGGTCAAACCCCGTCCCGAGCTCACCGACTGGACATTTCATGCTGATCCTTCTTTCTTCAGGTCGACCGGTGCCACGCGAGGCGGCAGGTGAAGCGCGCGACTGGTGTGCGCACCCCACCTGCCACCATTTCCCACCTGCTGCCTATTTCAACGGCAGATCGTCCAGCGTGTACTTGCGGTCGGCGGGTGCGACGTATTCACCCACGGTTTCTGAATCGACCAGTAGCGATTTCACGATCGTGGTTTCGGGTTTACCGCCTTCAAGGGCTTCGTTCATCAGTTTGATCGCGGCGAACCCGGTGGCGACGTTGTCCGAGTCCCAGGTCCAGCTGACGCGGCCTTCTGCCACCCCTTCGATCGCATCTTCTTCGCCGTTCAGGCCGGTGACGATGACGCCGTCCGGATTTTCGACGGTGGCGATCGTCTTGCCGTTTGCCATCAACGACGCGGACACGCCGAGGGCCGAAGGATCGGAGAAGCACCAGACCGCTTCCACTTCCGGGTACTTCGTCAGCAGCGGTTCGAAGACTTTCTGAGCGCCTGACTGACTGTTGTTTTCTTCATCCCTGGTGTCGTCGATCACGTCGAGGCCCGCTTTCTTTGCTTCCTTCGCAAAGCATTCGGAGAGCTCGGTGGTCGATGAGGCGGTTTCCTCGCCCATCATGATCGTTTTCGCGCCAGGCTTGAGTTCGGCGATTTTTTCGGCGGAGATCGCCTGCGGGCCACCTGGTTCGCATTTCTGGCTCTCCCACCAGACGCTGGCCGTCACCCCGGTGCCTTCAGAATTCATCCCGATCACCGGGATGTTCTTGCTCTGGGCCTTTTCGTAGGCGCCGGCCACGGCATTTGGGTCCAGCGTCCATGATCCGACCGCCGCCGCTCCCTTGTTGATGGCGAGTTCCATGTCGGAAACCTGTTTTTCGGCGGACAGTTCGGCGTTGAGTTCGGTATCCGTCCAGCCCAGTTCCTTGGCGCCGCGTTCGAAGCCGAGATTGACCTGGGTCATGCTCGACGCGACGATCGGAGCCAGGAAGAAGACGTCCTTGCCGGACCCGCTCGTGTCTTCTTTCGTGCCTTCGGTCTCTTCGCCGGTTTCGGTGGGTTCGGTTTCGGTGGCTTCAGTGCTTTCCGAACTGCTGCTCGAAGAACCACCGCCACCACATCCTGCGATCACCAGCACCAGCACCAGCATGGCTGTCGGGAGAGCCATCCAACGTCTCATCGTGTTCCTTTCATCGCTTCCGAGCCCAACCTTCTTCGAGGCCTATGCGTTTGTCAAGAGACGTTTGCTATCCAGATGTTCAAAAGCGTTTATCCCGCTGTACAGGGCGCGCTTTTTCCGTTTGTCAAGTCAACGTCTCAGTAACTTGACAAACTGATAGGCACCGTGGAAAGTGGCGATGACCGTGAGCAAAAGGATCGCCTTCATCCATCACTCTCGGCGGTCGGAGTCGTCGATGGACATCGGCCTGGGCGTGAAGATCGCGTGCGACCTCCTCGGTTACGAACTGTGCACCTACGATCCGGATTTCGATCAACGACGCCGCCGCAGGTGTGTAGAGGAAGCGGTTGCCGCCGAGCCGGACCTGGTCGTGGCCGCGGTCGTCGCGCCCTCGTTACTCCCCGACCTGTTTGAAGGGGTCGCCGAACGCGGCATACCGTGGATCGAGGCGGGTGCCCGCCAGACGCCCGCCCCCGGACTCACGGCGCAGGTGGTGCCCGACGAGGACGAGCTGGCCGCACTGCTCGATCGCTGGCTGGTCGACTCGTTGGCGAGTCGTCTCGGACCCGCAAAGCAGGCGAACGTCGGAGCTTGGATCGCCTCCACTCTCGGCGAGGGGCTTCTCGCCCGTGACGCGCGCCGATCGGGAGACTTTGCCGCGGAGCCCCTCGTTCGCGAGGTCTACACGCATGACATCGCGCTTACCGACCTGGTCGCGGACATCCGCTCGTCGACGATGGTCGCCATGGAGCGGCATCCGGACCTGCACGCCCTTTGGCAGACATGCGAGCCGTGCGTCGCCACCCAGGCAGCCGCTCTCGACGAGATCGGACGACAAGGCGACGACCGGCCGCTGATCGGCGGCTTCTACTCGAATCGCCAGACGCGGCGACTGGTGGCCGAAGGCCGCGTCGGAGGCCTCGTGCAAGTCGACACCAGGGTCCAGGGCTTGGCCGCGGTCGACCTCGCGGTCCAGCATTGGCACGCCGGGGCGCCTTGGCCGGCGGTCGACGCCGACCCGATCGGTGCCTACGAGGGTGCGCTGGGGCAGCCGTGGATGATCACCGCGGAGACCGTCGGGGACGATCCGGCGCGCCTCTCCCCTCCCGGTCCGGATCCCGTCGACTTCTTTCGCCGGAGATGGCAGCCAGTCCTCAACCCGCCCAGTCCTTGACACGACAAAGGAGTCCGCAGAGATGAGTCAACGCATGTTCCTCACCGGAGCCGAGGTTCTCGACGGCGCCGGCGCACCGCCCGTAGGCGACACCGCGGTCGTGGTGGAGGGCAACCGCATCGCCGAGTTGGTGTCGGCATCCTCCCTCCCGCTCGAGAGCGAGGCCATAACGATTCAACTCCCGCCGGGGAGCACCATCCTCCCCGGCCTGATCGACATGCACGTCCATCTTTGCGATTGGGCCGCGCCGATGGAGATCGCGTCGGACCCGGCACGCCTGGCGATTCACGCGACCTCGAACGCGCGGCTCACGCAGCTGAGCGGGATCACCACCGTTCGCGACGTGGGGTCGGCCTTCAACATCGGCCCGGCCCTCCGCGACGCCGTCAACCGTGGCTCGGTCCTCGGCTCGCGCGTCGTCGCCAGCAGTCGACTGATCTGCATGACCGGTGGGCACGGCAGCGAGCTCGGCTGGAACGCCACGTTCGCTCGCGAGGCCAACGGCCCCGACGACTGCCGGAAGGCGGTGCGCGAAGAGATCAAAGCGGGGGTCGACTGGATCAAGGTGGCACTCGACGGTGCCCGCTCGGTGCCCGGCAAACGCGTCCTCGAGTTCACCCAGCCAGAGCTCGATGCGATCGTGGACGAGGCACACCGACTCGGTGTCCGGGTCGCTTGTCACATCTTCCTACCCGAGACCGCGGCGATGGCGATCCAGGCCGGCGTCGACACCGTCGAGCACGGACTCGAGCTGAGCGAGGAGAACGTCGTCGGGCTCGCCGAGCAGGGAATCGTCCTCGTTCCCACGATCCGCCTTCCTCTTCACATCCTGGATCTCGGGCAGAAGATGCTGGACATGGGCGAGTACGGGGCTCAGGCGATGAGACACGCGACCGAGGCTCTTCCCACCCATGCCGCCAGCTTCCAGCGCGCACTTGCCGCGGGTGTCACGATTGCCGCCGGTACCGACACGAGCAGCTTCGTCGGCGGCATCGACTCGCTGGTCTCCGACCTCGAATACATGGTCGAGCTCGGGATGAGCCCGGAGCAGGCGCTGATGTCGGCTACCAGCGTCGCGGCCGAGACGCTGGAGAAGGCGGGTGAGATCGGCGCGATCGTGCCCGGTGCCCTGGCCGACATCCTCGTGGTCCAAGGCCGGCCGACCGAGGAGATCACCGCCCTGCGCGACGTGCAGCTCGTCGTCCAAGACGGTCGCATCGTGACCGGAAACCCGGGACTGATCGCCGCTGCCGGCGAGATCCCGGTGGCGGCGATGGCCGTCTGACGCCTCAGGGGAGCCCGGGCGGGTCGTGGAAGAGCCGCTCGGGATCCCACTTCTGGCGCAGTTCCACCAGCCGCTCCCAGTTGGCCTCGGTGAAGCACCTCGCCAGGCGTCCGGGCGCGGCGTGGAGGTCGGCCTCGTTGACGAAGTGGCCGGTGGCGATCGGTTCGACCCGCTCGCGCACCTCCGCGTGCCAGGCGCGGTTGGCCTCGTCGGCGGCCGGGTCGTCCCAGATCGCGTAGGCCATCACCAGCGTCCTGCCGTCGATCGAGTAGGCGGCGTCCTCGGGGGCGAAGCCGAACTTCCCGCCGCCCGCGAGCATCTCCGCCATCACCACGCTCTTGCCCGACGGGGCGCTCCGGATCTGCTCCTTCAGGGACGCCAGGGACCCGAGGTCGACGTCGGTCCAGAACGTGTCGGCGAGGTAACGGTCACCGTCGTGGCACATCGCGTCGAAGCCCACGTGCACCTCCTCGTAGGCGACCGGCTCGAGGTCGGCGTGCGCGAGCGGCTCGACCTTCGCCCCGGCGGCGAACGGCGCCACCGCGGCCCGCGCCTCCTCCGCGTCTCCGGCGAAGACGATCGCCTCGACCGTGACCACGTGGTCGGGGAAGCCTTCGCTCGGCAGGTGGTCGGGCCGTTCCGGTCCCAACGCCACCACCGCGACCTCGGCGTAGGACGGCAGCTCCGGTGAGACCTCGTTGACCCAGTCGGTGACCGCGGCGAGGTCGTCGAGGTCGAAGACCCAGGAGGAGATGCGCGTGTCGGCGGGGCGGTCCTGGAGGTCGAATTCGAGCGCGGTGACGACCCCGGGGAAGGCCGGGCCGGCGCCGCGGGCCATCCAGAGCAGCTCCGGCGACTCGGCCTCGGAGGCCGCGACGAGCTCCCCCGTCGCGGTGACGACGCGGACGCCGCGCAGCGAGAAGCAGGCGGGCTTCCAGGTGCCGACGTTCAGCCCGAAGCCGCCGCCGAGGACGAATCCGCCGATGCCGGGGAGGCCGCAGTGGCCGGTCGGGAAGGCGAATCCGGCGGCCGCGAGCGTTTCGGCCACGACCCCGGTGGGGGCGGCGGTGCCGACCAGCGCGGTGCGCGCGGCGGCGTCGATCTCGATCCGGTCGAAGGCGCCCATGTCGATCAGGACGCCGCCCTCGTGGACCGGCGCGGCGATCCAGTTGTGGCCGCCGGAGAGGACCGAGACCTGCTGGCCCGCCGCCCGCGCCTCGCGGACGACGGTGACGACCCCCTCCTCGTTGCGCGGCCGGACGACCGCGTCCGGCGCGCGATCGAGCGGCAGCGCGTTGAAGACGAGGGCGGCGACCTGGCTCTCGAAGTCGGCCGCCTCGCGGGTCAGCCGCGGGACGTCGGTGGCCATCAGGTCAGCTCGCCGCGGGCTCGTCGATGATCGTCTGGCGCGACTCGTGGCAGTGAAAGAGGCGCCAGCCGTCGGCGGTGCGGCGCAGGCCGAGGGTGAATCGCACGTCCCCCTCGAAGGGCTCGTCGACGTCCTTGAACTCGAAGGCGACGCGCAGCATCGTGTAGACGATCGCCGCGTCGCCGATCACGGCGATGTCGGTCTCGATCTCGTCCCACTTCGCCACCCTGGTCACCGCGCCCGGGATGTAGGCGAGGTATTTCTGGAACTCGTCCCAGTCGCGACAGGGGCGCTCGAACTCCTCGGGCTGGTAGACGAAGTGCTCGTAGTCGCGGTCCCAGAGGGCGTCGTGCGCGCCGAAGTCCATCGCCTGCATCGCCTGTCCCCAGGCGTCGCAGACAGCCTTCACTTCATTCTCTTGCGCCGTCATCTCTCTCCTCGTTCGGTCCCGCGGACGTGGTTCTTCCCGACCCCAAAGACCGTAGCAATCTACTACTCAATTGCACAGCGACCCACCAAAATCGGTTATAACGACAAAGCCACCGGGACTACATACGCGGACGGAGGGGCTGGGAACCCCGCCAGAAGCCGAACGAGAGGGAGTCAAGATGTCCGAATCTGTACGTCCAGCAAGTCCTCCGCCATCGCTCGGAGGAGGAGACCTGTCGACGATGCACGCGATCGGCCAGTCGCTCGCGATCGGCCCGATGCTCGGGGTCGGTGTGCTCCTCGCGGGCGTCGCCAATCCCGACGGCGGCGCCGGCGCGAACGCCGCGCTCGCGGTCCTGGTCGCCTCGCTCGGCGTGCTCGGGCTCGGCTACGCGATCTCGCTGTTTGCCCGCCGTTACTCCGGCGCGGGCGCGATCTACGAGTACCTGACCCACGGCGCCCACCCCAACGTCGGCGTCTTCGCCGCCGGCATCTACTTCGCCGGCGCGCTCTGGATCGGCGGTGCCGCGGTCTACGCGGCGTTCGGCGTCCTCGCCCACGGCTTCCTCGAAACGCGCCTCTCGATCGACATTCCCTGGTGGCTCTGCGCGTTGGTCGCGGCGGTCGTCGTGCAGGGGCTGAACTACCTCGGGGTACGGGTCGCGATCCGCGCGATGCTGATGTTCGCGGCGATCTCCTTCATCCCGATGCTGATCCTGGCGATCTCGGTGATCGCCCAGGGCGGCGCCGAAGGCAACTCGACCGCACCGTTCGACCCGAGCACCACCTCGCTCGGCACCGCGGCGACCGGGGTGCTGATCGCGGTGACCCTCTTCATCGGCTTCGAGGCCTCGGCCTCGATCAGCGAGGAGTGCCGTGACCCGAAACGCTCGGTCCCCCGCGCGATCCTCGGCGTCGTCGCGATCTCGGGCGCCTTCTTCGTCCTGATGACCTACGTCTTCTCGATCGGCTTCGGCGTCGAGGCGGTGGGCGAAGGCGCCTGGATCGGCGACGGCGCCTACCTCGACACGATCGCCACCCGGTACGTCGGCAACGGCCTCGCCGTGATCCTCGACCTGGTCGTCCTGATGGACGCGATGGCGGTCCTCCTGGCGCTCTGCGTCACGATCGGCCACGGCTTCTTCAGCCTCGCCCGCGACGGCCTCGCGCCGCGGGCCCTCACCCGCACCTCCCGTCACGACACCCCCTGGCTCGCCAACCTCCTGGTGCTCGGCGCGGTGATCGCGATGGTCATCGTGGTGCCGCTGCTCGGCTACGCCTCGAAGCTCGAACTGCCCGACAACGGCTACGTCGCCCTCTACGTCGCCGCCACCGTCGGGTCGTTCCTGATCCAGCTCGTCTACTTCGCCCTGGCCGTCGTCGCCCTGAAACTGGTCGCGGGGATGGACGTCACCCCGCTCGGCAAGGCGTGGCGGTTCTTCGCCGTCCTCGTCGGCGCGGCGATCCCGATCCTCTCCTACCGCGGCGCCCTCTACCCGCTGCCGGAAGACCTCGGCACGAGCATCAACTACCAGAGCCTCTGGTGGGCGCTCGGCACCGCGGCTGTGGTCGTCGTCTGGTTCGCCCTGGTCCGGATGACGAGGCCCGAACGCGTAGCCGGCGCCGCCCGTCACGCGACCGTCGAGCCCGCCGAGGCCGCGGTCGGCATCGGCGGCGCGGTGGCGTTGGCCGAGGGCGACGGGGTGCGCCCCGGCTGACCGAGACGCGGCGCCCGACCGCGGTCGACCTAAGGTCCGCCAACCGAAGCGCGGTCGTCCTTTGGTCCGTCTACCGGACCCTAAGACGACCGCGCCAGGGGTGACCGGACCGAAGGACGACCGCGGGGAGGGTCCGTGACGCGGGACGCACGAGAGTCCCACGGTCTCTCAGTTGAACCTCGCTCGCTCCTCGCCCGTTGCCGCGCGGAGCGATCCCTAGAGTGGCGCGGATGCGCTATCGCCAACTCGGTCGCTCGGGGCTTCGCGTCTCGGAGCTGACCCTCGGGACCATGGGCTTCGGCGGCAGTGGCCGCTTCGCCGACGTCGGCGACATCGACGTGGCTGACGCCCAGCGTCAGCTCGACCTCGCCATCGACGCGGGGATCAACCTCGTCGACACCGCCGACGCCTACTCCGACGGGGCCTCGGAGGAAGTGCTCGGCGAGGCGCTGAAGGGGCGGCGCGACCGGGTGCTCGTCGCGACCAAGGCGCGCTTCCCGACTGGACCGGGGCCGAACGACCAGGGCCTCTCCCGCCACCACCTGATCGCCGCCTGCGAGGACAGCCTGCGGCGGATGGGGCTCGACCACATCGACCTGCTGCAGGTGCACGAGTGGGACGGCTCGGCGCCGCTGGAGGAGACGCTCGAGGCGCTCGACTCCCTGGTGCGCTCCGGCAAGGTCCGTTATGTCGGCAGCTCCAACTTCTCCGGCTGGCACCTGGCGAAGGCCAAGGGCGTCGCCGACCAGCACGGCTACCAGCCCTTCGTCGCCTCCCAGATCTACTACTCGCTGGAGTGCCGCGACGCCGAGTACGAGCTGATCCCCGCCGCGATCGACAGCGGCGCCGGCGTCCTCGTCTGGAGCCCCCTCGCCGGCGGCCGCCTGACCGGCAAGTACCGCCGCGACACGCCCGCGCCCGAGGGCGCCCGCGGGGCGAGCGCCACCGCCGACCCCTTCCCGATCCGCGACGCCGATCGCCTCTACGACACCGTCGATGCCCTGGTCGAGATCGCCGCCGCCCACGACCGCCCGCCCGCGCAGGTGGCACTCGCCTGGCTCCTCGGCCGCCCCGGCGTCACCTCCCTGATCGTCGGCGCCCGCGACGAGGCCCAACTGTCGGCCAACCTCGCCGCGACCGAGCTCGAGCTGAGCACCGAGGAGACCGAGCGCCTCGACGCGATCAGCCGCCCGCCGCTCCTCTACCCCTACTGGCACCAGGCCGCCTCGCTCGGCGACCGCACCTCCCCCGCCGACCGCGCGCTGCTCGACAACTACGCGGGCTACTTCGACTGAGCCCACCACCAGCCAAGCAGTCGGCCCGGCTCCGGTCAGACCGGTAGTTTCCGCGCCCTCGCGCGGCACTTCACCCGCTTTGCTTTCGTCCTCTTCTGCTTGCAGCGTTTCAGCGCGGCGGCGCGGCGGCCGGTCTTCTTCGGCTGGGTCGTCCGGGCGGGCGGGCCGCTCGGGGCGGCGATCGGGGCCGGGGGCGTCGTCGGCGGCGGCGTCACCGTCGGCGGGATCGCGGGAGGCGGATCGGCGACGGTGAGGGTCAGCGCCCAGCCGGAGATTTCGAAGCCGACCGAGCCTTCGTGATCGTCGAGGACGTAGAGGTCCCAAGGGCCGTTCGGGTCGGTCCCGGCGAAGGCCGAGAGCGTGCTGCCGAAGGGCGGAAAGATGGCACCGCCGGCCCCGAACTGGTCCGGCTCGGGCGCGCCACCGACGTAGTTCGAGGGTTTGAAGGAGGCCGCCTGGTTGGAGGCGCACGGAACGTTGTCGGGGAGGAAGGTCGGGGCGTCGTCGTCGAAGGTCCAGGTGTTGTTGTCGAAGAATTTCGTTTCCCCGCAGGCGTCCGACATCAACATGACCTGCTCGCCTTCCGGACCGACCAACAGCATGTCGACGTCGTCGGGAACACCGGAGCCGAAGCGGATCATGGTCGCCGTCACCTTGGTCAGCGGCCCCTGCAGCCCGGCGACTTCGATGCTCGAGGGATAGGTCGTCGCCGGTCCGATAGTCCCCGCCCCGCCCGAGGGGCCGAGGCCGTCGGTGCTGAAGAAGTTGAACGTCGCCGCACTCGCCCCGGCGGGGACCAGGAGGACGAGGAGGGCGATGCCGAGCAGGTGACGGAAGAGGCGCATCGGTGTCCTTTGGTGACGAGACGGTTGGCCCCGGCAGGGTCCCCCGCCCCTCGCCGCTGCCGCAACGTGGTCGGCCCGAAGGATTAGTGGAAGAGCGTCCCCCGGGGCGTCATGGGCAGGATTTCCGCGGGTTGCGGACGCTGCCGTTCGGCATCAGCGTGTCGCAGAAGATGGCGCCTTCGAGCTGGCTCGGGCGGAGCTGGGCGCCGATCAGGATCGCGTCGGTGAAGTCGGCGCCGTCCAGTTCAGCGCCCAGCAGGTTCGCGCCGGTGAGGGTCGAGTCGGCGAATTCGGCGCCGCGGAGATCGGCGCCGCGGAGGTTCGCGCCCTCGAAGACGGCCGCTCGGGCGTCGGCCCCGCGGAAGTCGGCCCTGCTCAGGTTCGAGGCGGAGAAGACGGCGAGGCCGAGCGAGGTGTCGCGGAGGCTCGCGCCGCGGAGGGCGGCCTCGGCGAACGAGGTGCCGCCGAGCTCGGCCCGGTCGAAGGAGGCGCCCGATGCTTCGGCGAAGGCGAGCGAGCCGAGCTGGAAGTTGGCCCTGGCGAAGTTCGCGTTCCGGACGTCGGAGAAGGCGAGGAAGGCGCCTTGCAGGTCGGCGCCACGGAAGCTCACGCCCGCGCAGGCCGAGTACGCCTGGGCCTTGCAGCCCCGCACTTCGGTCCCGGACCGGACCTGGTGGCCGAACTCGAGCGCGTGGATCGCCGGGTAGAGCGGGCTCTCCTTCGGCACCGAGATCGGTTTCGCCCCCGGGCTCCCGGCTTTGACCTGGCCCGGGCAGACGCCTTCGACCGGGTCCATCACTTCGCCGGAGGGCATCAGGGTGTTGCAGAACGTTGCCCCGGTGAGGTCGGCGCCGTCCAGTTTCGAGCCGCTGAGGTCGGCGTTGGTCAGGTCCATCCCGCTCATGTTCGCCCCGCGCAGGTCGGTGCCGTTGATGTCGGAGTCGGCGAAGTCCATCCCTTCGAGATCGGCGCCGCGCAGGTCGGATCCGGTGATCGAGCCGAAGTTGCCGTCGGCCCCGACCAGCTTCGCCCCGCGCATGTCGGCGCGGGTGATGCCGGAGAAGGTGATCGTCGTCCCCGAGAGGTCGGCGCGGCTGAAGTTCGCAAAGGAGAACGAGGAGCCGACCAGGGTGGTGTCGCGGAGGTCGGCGCCGGCGAAGTTCGCGTAGCTCCCGACCGCCAGCGAGAGGTTGCTGCCGTGCAGGTCGGCCCCGGCGAGGTTCGCGTAGGGGAGCAGGGCGCCGCGCAGGCTGCGCTTCGCCAGCTTCGCGTCCCGGCAGGTGGTTTTCGGCGCGAGCTCGCAGCCGCCGACCTTCTGGCCGTATTGGACCGAGGGCTTTTCCTCTTCGACGAGGAGCGGGTAGTACGGGTTGCCGGCGGTGACCTTCAGCGTCGCCGGCTGCTTGGCGGCGACCGCGCCGGTCGCGCTCATCAGGCCGAGGGCGACCATCGCCAGGAGCAGGGTCACATAGGTGCGGGCGGGCGCGATCGTCGAAGGCATCGGGCGGGGCAGCATATCCGGACGTAACATGCCCTCAGTTGCGGGAACAACTAGCGGGGGGAATCGAATGCGTAAGTACTTGTTGGTGGTGTGCGCCCTGGGCGCGCTGGTCGCGGTCACGGCGGTCGGTATCGCGGGAGCCGCGGGCGGCGAAGGCCCGGTCCACGTCAGGGTCGGGGAACTGGAAATCACCGCGGACGGAGGCTTCTCCCCCACGGCGCTCTCGAGGACCAAGCAGACGCCGATCGAGATCCATGCCTCGGGTGAAGTCCAGATGCGCGACGGCAGCCATCCGCCGGCGATCCGCGAAGTCATCATCGAAGCCGACAAGGCCGGCGAACAGCACACCCAGGGGATCCCGGTCTGCAAACAGGGCCGGCTCCAGGCCACCTCGACGGCCGATGCCCTCAAGAACTGCCGCTCTTCCCTGATCGGCGAAGGCACCGCCGTCGCCCAGGTCGCCTTCGCCGAACAACGGCCGATCAACGTCTCCTCGAAGCTCCTCCTCTTCAACGGACCCGAAAGCGGCGGCAAGCGCACGTGGTACGCCCACGCCTACTTCGCCAACCCGATCTCCGGCGCCATCGTCACCACCGCCACCATCACCAAGATCCACCGCGGCCGCTTCGGCACCAAAGCCGTGATCAAGATCCCGCAGCTCGTCGGCGGCGCCGGCTCCGGCATCTCCTTCACCCTGGAAATCTTCAAGTCGGTCAAGGTCGGTGGCAAGACCTTCAACCCGATCAGCGCCACCTGCCCCGACGGCAAGCTGAAAGTCCACGGCCTGGGACGCTTCGAAGACGGGACCCAGGCGGAAACCGAAATCATCCGCGCCTGCACGCCGAAGAGGTAGGCGCAGGAGCGCCGGCCTCCGGCCTAGGAGGCTCCCCGCGGGGCAAGGCGGATCGTGGTCGCCCGGGAATCGGGCGAGGTGATGCTCTCGACCGACTCCGACTCGTCGGCGTACTTCTCGCGGTAGGCGGCATCGATCTCGTCGGCCTTCTCCTCGCCGACGTCCTGGAACTCGACGTCGACGGTGGCGCCGTCGACCTCGATGCGCCCGAGGTGTTTGTCCTCCGCCCGCTGGTACCAGGCACCGTGCTCGCCGCGGACCGAGCGCACGAACAGCTCGTCCCCGACCCGCACCACCCAGATCGTCACGGCCTCGTCCATCGATCCGTCCTCGTGGGGCGAGCTGACCCCGATCTCCTTCGCCCCGCCGATCGCCTCGAGGTGATCGTTCTCCCACTCCGACATCGCTTCCGACATTGCCTTCCTCCGTCCGCCTAGGTTTCTCGATCGGTACCCGGCTCGAACGGGTCCCATCGCGCGGTCGCCGGCCGCTTCGCGGAGGAACGGGCGCAGGGCCCGGGCCAGCGCGTCCGGCGCGCTGAAGTTCACGGCATGCGGGGCGTCGGGCAAGGTGACGAGGCGGCCGCGCGGGAGCAGGCGGGCGAGCTCCTCGGCCCAGGGTGCCGAGACGATCGGGTCCCGTCCGCCGCGCACCACCAGCGCCGGGACGGCGATCCCCCGGTAGGTCTCTGCGACGGGGTCGCGCAGCGCGACGTGCAGGGTGCGCCAGCCTCGCGACACACCCGCCTTGACGTAGTCGCCGGAGGCGATCAGCTGCAGCGGCCAGCGCTCCCGGGGCAGGTCCCGCAACAGCCTCAGGATCTGCCCGCCGGCGCTCGGGGCGCCCGGGTCCATCGTCGGGGAGACGAGGACCGCCCGCGCCAGCTGCTCCGGGTGGCGCGCGGCAAGGTGGGCGATGACCTGGCATCCGAGGCTGTTCCCGATCAAGGTGGCGGGTCGCAGGCCGATCGCGCGCATCCAGCCCGCGAGCGCGTCGGCCATCTCGGCGAGGCCGACGCGCGTCGGCGGATCGGAGCTGCGCCCGAAACCAGGAAGGTCGGGCGCGACGACCGCGAACTCGCCCGCGAGCTGCTGGAGCAGCGGGACCATGTAGCGCCCGGACACCCCGAGCCCATGGACCAACACGACCGGCTCGGCGGCATCGGTCTGCCATCCCGCCTCCACCCGCGCGTGCCATCGCACGCCCCCGACGGTGGTCCACCGGCTCTCGACCGCGCGGCGGCTAGGCCTCAACGAGCTCCTTGAGCCGAGCGAGCGACTTGTTCGCCTGCTTCTCGGCCTGTCCCGACACCGCCCTCGCCGCCGCTTTCCCGAGCTTCCCCGCGGGCAGCGTGATCTCGTTCTCGTAGCTGAACCGCGTCCCGCCCTCGACGGCCGCGAGCGTGTAACTGGTGTGGGCGATGGTCCCCGCGGGCCCCTCCCCGTCCCAGGCCAACCTCTCGGGCCCGTCGATCTCCGTCGCCGTCCACTCGACGTGAAACCTGGTCCCGGCGACTTTCAGCGATTGCCGGAAGCGGCTCCCCGCTCTCAGGTCCTCCGGGGAGCCGTCGGGAAAGCCCCGGTGAATGCTCACCCAGTCGCCCGTCCGCTGGAGGTCGGTCGCGAGATCCCACACCTCCTCGCGGGGTGCATCGATCTGGATGACAGCGGTGATTCGGGCCACGGAGGTCCTCCATACCCGTTCGACCCACGCCTATCGCGGATCGGCGAGGTGAAGGCGTCCTCTACCCGTAGGACACGCCCCGCCCGCCGCGAGTTGGACTAGACCGAGGCTAACGCCCTGCCAATCCTCTCTCGATACTCGTCACGACCGCACTCAGATCCTTTCTGCCGGAGAGCCCGAGACGCGTTACCTCTTCGGTTCTCCCCCTCAGATTGATCTCCACGTCTTCCGCCATCTCGAGCGAACGGGCTGGATCGCGAGCACTATCGAGCGCCGCATAGCCGGAGCGGTCGAACCTTCCGAGATAGATGACACCGAGACTGCCGCCCTCTTCTTCCCGGACGACGATCGTTTGGACGGAGTGGGTCCCCGGCGCGACCGCAAATGCCTCTTTCACGGTGGCCAAGACGTTCGAACCGAGCGCCTGCAGATAAAGCGCGTTGATCTCGGTCTTCGTCCGTTTCTTCAGGGTCCGTTTGCCGGTCGGGGTCCGTGATGGCTTTTTCTCGGGGATGATCGACTCGGGCTTGACGAACTGCATGACGACCGTGGTGTGATCGCCCTCGCAGTCGATCGCCGCGGCTGGCGCCTCGTTGTCGGCGAACGCCTGCTCGAGCGCGGTCAGGGTGACCTCGGGATCGTTCGACTGCAGCTTTTTCCAATCGAGATCGACCTCAGCCTGGTCGGCAGCGTGGCGCTCAGCGCGTCGCGCACGCTCGGCCTCAACGTTCACCGCCAGCTGCCCAGACACCACGGCTCTGGCTTTGTTCAGTTCCGTCCAAAGCTCGTCCAGATGAGCCTGTTCGGCACGCTGGGCGTCGGCGCGCTTTACGACCTCTCTCGACGCGGCCTCGTCCGCTTCGCGGTCAGCACGTTGAGCCGCTTCGATTCGTTTTTTGAGCGACCAGATCGAAACCCCGGCGCGGGCACGCTTCCGGTGCTCGCGCATCTGTTCATAGCGGTCCACCGGATCAGGCGCAGCCGCCACGGGCGCCTGCTCGCCGCCGCCAATGGCTTGGACGAGCGCCGGAATACCCGCGGTCTCTTCCAAATGAGCCTGAATCGATGCAGGATCGACCTCCTCCGGCCCCGGTATGACTATCCGCGTCGCAGGGGGAAAGGTCTCTTTGTGAACGGAGACGAGCGCCTGCTCGAGCGCCTTGACGCTCTCGATATCCGCTTCCCGCTTGGCTGCTTTGGCTTCTCGTTCGCGCGCGGCGATCGAGGCTTTGGTCGGTCCTCCGTAGCTGGCCCGTCGGGTGGTTCCCCCGGAGCTCTTACGACTTCCGCCTCCGCCTAGGTGGGTGTAGCCGGATATCGGCCCAACGCCGCTCGAGACGCCCACGCCGCGAGTGCCGACGTGGACCCGTGCCGCGCGCGGCCCCACTCCCGCGCTGATACCCCGCGAGGATGCCCGGATCCGTACCCCGGGCGCGACCTTGAATCCGATTCCCATCTATCCGTCCTCGCAGGCAACGCCATTGCCATCCGAGTCGAGTTCGAATTCATCGAAGCCGGTGACGTAGATCGGTCCAGCCACATAGTTAGGACCATCGCCGGAGCCGCCCGCGCAGTCATAGTCGCCAATGCCTTCGTGTAGGCAGGCTCCTTCATAGTTCGGGTCGCAGGCTTCCGCTTCGGCTGCTTCTTCGTCTGCCACAAGCGCTTCGCGTTCTTCGCGTTCGAGGTTCTTCTGGTACTCGCGTTCTTCATTTTCCTGCTGCCGCTGCGCGTGACGTTCTTCGCGTTCGTATTCGCGCTGTTCGTGAGATTCGAGCGCGACCAATTGACGGGTGAAGGACTTGGCACGATCTTTCGCCTCAGCCACACGCCTTTCGGCATGTCCGACTGCGCGACGAGCGCCGCGGAGGTCGCTGCGAGCAATTGCCTGAGCTGCAAGAAGCGGTCGTGCGTTCCGCGTCGCCCGCAAAGCCCGGGATTCGGCGATCGCGAGCTCATGGTCTTGGTGATTTCCGGTCCCCGCCTCCCCGCGAAGGGATGCCGGCACCTCCCTGCTCTTCGCCCCTGACGCGAAGAGCGAAGAACCGAACGCGATCAGGCAAAACACCGCGAACACACCGGCCAGCACCTGGGTGACACGGTCGGGGAAGCGCTCGCGTCGGAGCAGCGGCTTGGATCGTCCGCGCTGGACTTCGGCAGAGTGGCGAGCGAGAAGGAACACAGCCGGAAGCACGAGCCCGAGAACCACCAATGCTGCACCGAGCGCTGCCACCAGACCGTCCGCATCCTGCATCACAGCTCCGACCAGCACCGCCAGAAAACCGCCTCCGACACAGATCCCGACCGCCTGAGCGACGGTGATTCGGGTTAGAGCCGCAACTGCCTCCGTCGCACGGAACCAGCCCCAGCAGATGACCAAGAGTCCGACGACGAGTAGGCCCACTCCAATCCCCAACCCGGAGGTCACCTTCTCATCATGCTTTTCGGCCGACTTGCGATTTTCGCCTTCGATCCGCCGGACCCGGGCGGCGGCGCCTACGCGACGGGCTCGATCTCGTCCTTCCAGTGAGGCCATCCGATGCCGCGCGGCCCTCACCTTTACTCGGGCAGGACGAGTCCGCTGACTGACGGCCGCATAGCGAGCGGCGGCAGGAGCGACTTTGCTTTTTAGCTCGCCTACTTCTCCATTCGCGAGTTCCGCTCGGTTTTCTGCGTTCGCGATCGACGAAGGTAGGTCACGAGCAGACGCGGGCCCCGCTAGAGCAGCGAACGCGAGAACGCCGATCAAGACCGTGGCAGCACAAACGCTGCTGAATTTGACCCATTGCCTGTACATGTTTGCCCCCATCTCGACGAGAAGGCGACACACCGTAGGCACACTCGGCGCCCAGATCAATACCGAAAAATTTAAACGCAGATACCAATCCGGTGACGGCTATGCAAATCTCCCTCCAGCAATGGGGGATGGGCACGACTTAGGCCGATAGCTCAACGAATGGCGTACGACAAACCAGGCGGATTTGCTCCCGGAAGCACTCTGGCGGGCTTTCGCATCCTGCGACACATCGGCCGTGGCGGTATGGGCTCGGTCTACCTTGCCGAAGACGAGCATCTCCGGCGCCGCGTCGCATTGAAGGTGATCCTGCCTGAGCTAGGGGCTCAGGATGACTTCCGTCGCCGCTTCGAAGCCGAGGCACGCGCCGCGGCTGCCATCGACCACCCCAATGTCGTGCCCATCCTGTCGGCGGGCTCGGCGGAAGGTCATCTCTACCTGGCAATGCGCTTCATCGACGGTGAGGATCTGAACCAAGCACTAAGCGAGCAGCAGCTCGACCCAGGCGATGCGGTTCGCATCACCGAGGCAATTGCCGGAGCTCTCGATGCCGCGCATGCCGCCGGCCTCGTACATCGCGATGTCACCCCCGCAAACATCCTCCTCCAGGGTGAGCTCGGCAAATCGGGCGTCTACCTCACCGACTTTGGTCTTGTCCGAGCAGTCGACAGCACCGACACGCGCCTGACCAACACCGGTCAGCTGATCGCCAATCTCGACTACGCCTCGCCGGAGCAGGTCACCACCGGATGGGTCGATGCGCGCACTGACGTCTATTCGCTCGGCTGCGTCCTCTTTCGGATGCTCAGCGGTTCAAGGCCATTTCCCGGAACCGACACCCAGAAGATGTGGAAGATCGTGAATGAGCCAGTGCCCCCGATACCGGGACCGGGAGCTTTCAACGAAGTCATCGCGAGAGCGACTGCGAAGGACCCGTCGGATCGTTTCGCGTCCGCCGGAGATCTGGCCAAGGCCGTGAGAGCTGCGCTCGAGGGTCGATCGGCAAGTGGGAGCGAACGAAGCGTCGCCTCGGGGCCGGCTGCGCTGGGTTACTCGGAATCCGCCGAAGAGGGCAGTGCGACCGAGCCCTTGCGAACCGAGGTCTTCGTCGGCGAGGAGACCGCGACTCGCGCAATGCCGACCAAGCATCGGTTAAGACGCCGGCTGTGGATCGCTGCGGCGGGAATCGGAGTTTTGGTCGCTGCCGCCGCCATTGCGATCCTGATCGCTGGAAACCACGAGGGCAAAAGCAACTCAGGCGGAAAGCCCTCTTGGACTTCCGCCCCCGTCGCTTCAGCGCAGCCAGCGAGCACGAAGAAGAAGACCACGAAGGGAGCGACCTCCGGCGACCCTGCCCGATTCCAAGGTCAGATCTACAGCGTCGCGCCCCCGACCGGGTGGGCACGAGATCCAGAAGTCGTCGAAGAACCTCCCTACTACGCGAACAAGTGGCTCCGGTCCGACGCCGACGAGAGCACTTATCTGCGGGTCGAAGGCGATACGGCGGTCGAAGGCCAAGACCCGGTCGAAGCCGAGGAAGGATCTCGACGCAAGACCAGTAAGTCGCCTGATTACCACGAAATCGGATACGGACCTGTGACCGTCGACGGTAGATCGGCGGTCCAGTGGGACTATGAAGTAGAAGGAGATCGCCGGGTCATCTATGGCTTCGTCGAATGTGGGACGGGCCTCGCCGTCGTGGGCTCCGCAAGCCCAAGCACGTTCACCTCCTACGAACGCGACTTTGAAGTGGCGGCCGACTCCCTACGGGCGAACTGCGCTGGCAATAGCCCTATCCCCGTGGTCAAGCTCTTTGGGGCGGCCCTTGTCAGGCCATCGACTCTCTACGTCTCTCCCACCGCGGGACCCTCTGGGGAAAATCTGGCCTGGACCGGATGGGGCCGCGCGAAGGCCGTCGGGACCGGCAAGATGGTCTACGACACCTGCGACCCGGACTGCTCTCGCGGCTACGGCAGCACCCACGGGCGCGTGATCCTGAGCGAACTACGCGACTGTGAAGGGCAGATGCAATATGCAGTCGTGCGGCTTATCTACGACGGCCTTCCCGAGCACAACTTCCGAGGCGAATACGACTGTGACGGAGAAGCATCTCAGATCCACTTCGGAGAATGAGGCGCCCGACCCGGCCATAGGATGGCCCCATGAGCGTCGTCAAGATCAATGCCATCACTGTGCCCAGGGAGCGGTTCGACGAGTTTGCGGAGCGGTTTGCTTCGCGGGCGGGGAAAGTCGAGGAGGCGGAGGGGTTCGAGGCTTTTGAGCTGCTCCGGCCTAATGACGATCGGGATGTCTGCCTCGTCGTGACGCGGTGGCGGTCGGAGGACGACTTTCTCACCTGGGTCAAAAGCGCGGATTTCGCCGCGGGCCACTCGCAGCATCGGGAGCGCGGGCCCGTCGGGACCGACAGCGAGATCTGGTCGTTTGATCTGCTCGAGGTGAAGGGGCCCTCCTCCTAAGACTGTCTTTTGCGTCCGGACAACGTCTGTACACTCAGTTGGATGAGTGAGGGGAAAGCCGGGGAGAATCGAGACAGGCGTTGGGACGTGCGGGTAGGCGGCTCAGAGGACGAGATCGTCCGCGCGGCCAGCGCCGCGAGCGAGACGAACTTCACCAGCTTCGTTCGGCTGGCCGCCGTCTCCGAGGCGCGGCGCGTCCTCGCCGACCGGACGAAGTTCGAGCTCGACGAGCCCGACTGGAAGCGGTTCATGGAGCTGATCGACCGTCCGGCAGTGGTTCCCAAAGGGCTGCGCTCGCTGTTCTCGAAGCCCAGCGTCTTCGAGTAGCGGGCGGCCGTGCCTTACTCCCGGCCGGAGCCGCTGCGCGGAGAGCATCGCCTCGACGGGTTCGACTGCGGCGAGGAGTCGCTGTCGATCTGGCTCCTCCGCTACTCCCGCCAAGCCGAGGCGACCGGCTCCGCGCGGGTCTTCGTCACCACGGACGAAGGCCGGGTCGTCGGCTACTACGCGCTCGCCGCAGGCCAGGTCGAGCCCGCAAGCACCACCCCTCGACTCCGAAAGGGACAGCCGAAAAGGCGGCCTATCCCGGTCGTGATCCTCGCCCGCCTCGCTGTCGACGATGACCACCAAGGCCGCGGGCTCGGCCGCTCACTCCTCCAAGACGCCCTCCTCCGTTGCGCCGCCGCGGCGCGCGAGGTCGGCGTCCGCGCCTGCGTCGTACATGCCCTGCCGGAGGCGCGCGCCTTCTACGAAGCCCTCGGCTTCGAACCCTCCCCCACCGACTCCCTGCACCTCGCCCTGCTGATGAAGGATCTGGAGAAGTTTCTGGCGGAGAAGGGCTAGGCGTGCTGGTCCACGTCGGTGGGCCGATCGGCGACGTCAGGTGACGGCGAGGGTCAGGTAGCGGATCGCGAGGAGCATCGCGACGATGCCGAGGGTGCGGCGCAGGGCGGCCTCTGGGACGCGATCGCGTAGGCCGGTGCCGGCGTAGCCGCCGAGGAGGCCGCCGATGCCGATCGCGATGCCGACCGTCCAGTCCGGGGCGATCGAGCCGGAGTGGCGGAGGCTGATCACCGCGTAGGTGAGGACGCCGACGATCGAGGTGAAGAAGGTGGAGGCGAGGGCGGCGGGCGCGACCTCCGCGACCGAGAAACCGAGGCCGACGAGGGCGGGCGCCAGGATCGAGCCGCCGCCGATGCCGTAGATGCCGCCGATCACCCCGACCACCAGCGCGGCGGCGGCGATCGGGCGGCCTCCCGGCGGGCGACGCCCCTCGACGGCGGGCCGCGGACCGAGCGCCAGCCACGCGCCGATCGGCAGCATCACCGCGGCGATCACCGCGTAGAAGGCCTGCGGGCCGGAGAGCAGCTCGATCCGCACGACCGACCCGACGATCACCCCGGGGATCGTCCCCGCCAGGAGCGCCCGGGTCAGCGGCGAGCGGAGGATCGCTCGGCCTCGGTAGCGCACGAGCGCCCCCGGCGTGGCGATCACGTTGTAGAGGAGGTTCGTCGGCGTGATCGACGGGCTCGGCGTGTGCAGGACGCTCACCTGCAGGGGCACGAGGAAGACCGCGCCCGACACGCCGACGGGCGTCGTCACCAGCGCGATGAGGAAGGCCGAGGCGGCGCCGATCAGCGCATCCGTCCACATGGATGGGTGAACTTAGGGCTTCGGCCGACCGGTCGCCGCTCCGGTGGAGTTTTTCAATCAACTTGATGTGGAAGGGTGACGAGATGGCAGAGGCGCTCTACGACCGGATCGGCCATGGGTACGCGCGGGCACGGCGTCCCGACCCGCGGATCCAGGCAGCGATCGAGGCGGGACTCGGAGGCGCGGCGAGCGTCCTCAACGTCGGCGCCGGCACCGGCGGCTACGAGCCCACCGACCGCGAGGTGACCGCGGTCGAGCCCTCCGCCGAGATGATCGCCCAGCGCGCGCCCAACGCCGCGCCGGTCGTCCAGGCAAGCGCCGAAGCGCTGCCCTTCGACGACGACGGCTTCGACGCCGCGATGGCCCTGCACACCGTCCACCACTGGCCCGACATGAAGGCCGGGTTGGCGGAGATGCGGCGGGTCGCGCGGGGGCCGGTCGTCGTCCTCACCTACGAAGACCACCGCGGCGGCGATCTCTGGTTCGACGACTACTTCCCGGCAGTCCCCCACGGCGGCCGCGCCAAGGCCGTCGCCGACTTCTACGGCGACGCGACCATCGCCCCCGTGCCGGTCCCCAAGGACTGCACCGACCTCTTCTTCTTCGCCCTCTGGGCGCGCCCAGAGCTGTTCCTCGACGACGAGGTCGTCCAGTCGATGTGGATCTGGAACGTCATGGACCCGGCCGCCCGCGACGCCGGCCGCGAGCGCCTTGCCGCCGACCTCGCCGACGGCAGCTGGGACCGCCGCCACGCCGCCCTACGCGAGGCCGACACCCTCGACATCGGCCTCCGCCTCGTCGTCGCCTAGCCGCGCGCTCAGCCCGCGGTCGCGGCGCCGGTCTCGGCGAAGCGACTGACGAACTCGAGGCTCCGGTCGCAGACCTCCTGCCACTTGTCGTCGATCACCAGCGAGTGGTCGCGGTCGGCCAGTTCGATGTGCTTGGTGACGCCGGGATTGCGGCGCTGCTTCTTGAAGGCGGCGCGGCTCATCGCGGGCGGGACGGCGTGGTCGACGCCGCCGGTGAAGAGGAGCAGCGGCCCGCGGTCCGGGTTCTTCGTGTCGACGCTGGTCTCCGCGCCCGGATTGATGTTGGCGAACGCCGCCTGGAAGATCGGCCGGCCCGGCGCGGCGACGTGGTGGCGCTCGTACACCCGGCGCGCCTGCGCCTCGTCGATCCCGTTGGCCCAGCTATAACGGAACTGGTCGAAGGTGAGCGTGATCGCCTTCTTGCGGTTGCCCGGGTTGGAGAGCACCGGGAAGGTCGCGCGGATCGCCGCGATCGGCAGCGGCAGGACGCCGCGGAACGGCGCCGGGTCAACCGCCACCGTCGCCGCCGAGAGGCCCCGCCCGGCGAGGATCTGGGCGATCAGCCCGCCGAAGGAGTGACCGACGATCGCCGGCTTGCGGTCGAGCCCCCCGATCACCTCGGCGAAGTGGTCGGCGACCTGGCCGACGCCCTTGCCGGCGAGGACCCGCGGATCCTTCCGCGCCTCCTCCACCGTCTCGGGATCGTCCGGCCATCCCGGCGCGACCGGCGCGTAGCCCGCCGCGTCGAAGGCGCCGACCCAGCCGTCCCAACTCGACGCCAGCAGCCACAGCCCGTGGACGAACACCACCGGCGTCCTCCCGCTCGCGTTCGCCGCCTCGATCTGCCCGGACTCCCGCTCGGTGATCGTCCCCATCAGCCCCTCCTCGTCCCCCGCTTCCCGCGCTGCCGCGGCCAGGAGAGAACGTAACGCCCGCGCGGGCGGTGGCGATCGGCTGATTCGGGGGCGGGGCCGCGAGCGCCGCCAGGAGGTCGGCCTGGGTGACGAGGCCGCGGAGAATTCCGGTGGCGGGGTCGACGACCATCGCCGCGTGGCGGTGGCCATCGATGAGCGGTCCGGTCGGCTTCACCGCGGGCGATCCCGCAGGCCACCGCCCCGTGTCCCAGGGCCTGTCCCACGGCGAAGCCGGTGAAGAGGAGGACCGCCGAGGCGCCCATCGGGGCGACGATCCAGGGCAGCGCCTCGCCGTCGCCGTGGAGGAGCGCTGCGACGAACCCGGCGAGGCCGATGCCGACGACCGCGCCGAGACACGCGAACGCCCGGTCGCGAGCGGTGGCGCCGGGCAGGATGGGAGCGAAGCGACGCAACGGGCGGCGGAGCCTATTGCGCTCTCGCCCCGTCGCTTCGACCCGATCCCGGGTAGGTGCTTCCCATGCGAAGGGTGGGATCGATCGCGGTGGTGATCGCACTGACGCTGCCGGCGGCGGTGGCCGGGTGCGGGGGCCCGAGCGGTCCCGCCCCCTCCCGGACCCGGACCACGACAATTTCGTCCCGACTGGTTCGCCTGCCCGACCTGAAGCGATGCCCGTCCCCCAGGGTCCTTACGACCGAGGGCGTCGGCTGCGCAAAGGCGCGCGCGGTGCTGCGCCGCTTCTATGGCGACGGCCCGCTGATCGATCCAGGTCCCAGCCCCGCCGGCTGGCGCTGTCACCAGCGGGAGACCGGCCACACCTCCGAGGGCGGGGATGCGTACCTCGCCGGCTGCCGCTCGGTCGCCCACCCCGGCAGGCGTTTCACTACCGCTGGACCTCCGACATCTAGCGTCCGCCCTGAACTCCCAGGTTGACGGGCCGAAAACCGCTCTATATCAGCGGTTTTCGGCCCGTCAACATCGCGGGTCAGGCGGTTTCGGCGGCGAACTCGGCGGGGCCCTTCTCCACGGCTACCGGGTCCATCCAAGCGATCTCCCAGTGGTGACCGTCGAGGTCGGAGAAGCTGCGCTGGTACATGAAGCCGTAGTCCTGCGGGTCTTTCACGGCTCCGGCGCCGGCGGCCTCGGCGGCGGCGAACAGGGAGTCGACTTCCTCGCGGCTCTCGGCGCTGATGCAGGCGGTGAGGGCGGTCGCCTCGGTCGCGTCGGCGACCGGCTTGACGACGAAGTCGGCGAAGCGCTCGCGCTGCAGCAGCATCACGAAGGCCCCCTCGGAGACGACCATGCAGGCGGCGCCCTCGTCGCAGAACTTCTCGTTGAACTCGAAGCCGAGCTCGGCGAAGAAGGCACGGCTGGCGCCGAGGTCGGCGACGGGCAGGTTCAGGAAGAGCAGA
This sequence comes from Solirubrobacterales bacterium, assembly GCA_965200635.1. Classification (GTDB taxonomy): domain Bacteria; phylum Actinomycetota; class Thermoleophilia; order Solirubrobacterales; family 70-9; genus VAYN01. The sequence goes on from OZ241364.1 coordinate 1,196,003, forward strand.
CGGGACATGCGGTAACTCCTTTGGTGAGTGGGTCCGTTATAAGGAGAGACGGTGTCTGTGTCGGGAACTAATCGGTCGGGTGGGAATCCGGTCCTCGAGGGTGAGATGGAGCGGCTGCGCCCCAGCCTCACCGGCTACTGCTACCGCATGCTCGGCAGCGGCTTCGAGGCCGAGGACGCGACCCAGGAGACGCTGCTCCGCGCCTGGCGCCGCTCCGACACCCTGGTCGAGGAGGCAGCGCTGAAGTCGTGGCTCTTCACGATCGCGACCAACGTCTGCCTCGACTCGATCGACGCGCGCAAGCGCCGCGCCCGCCCGGTCGACCTCGCCGACCCTGGCACCGCCGAGACCCCGGTGGGGGCCCCGCTGGCGGAGACCACCTGGGTCCTCCCGATCGCCAGCGGCCAGGTCGCCGACCCGAGTGCCGACCCAGAGGCGCAGACCGCCGAACGCGAGACCCTCCGCCTCGCCTTCGTCGCCGCCCTCCAGCACCTGCCCGCGCGCCAGCGCGTCGTCCTCGTCCTGCGCGAGGTGCTCCGCTGGAGCGCCAAGGAGGTCGCCGACGTGCTCGAGACCTCGACCGCCTCGGTCAACTCCGCCCTCCAGCGCGCCCGCGCCACCCTCGACGAGCTCGACCTCGAGGACTCAGAGGCCCCGGCGCGCGCCTCGACCGAGGACGAGCAGCGCCTCCTCGACCAGTACCTCGAGGCCTTCGCCGAGTACGACATCGATCGCATCGTCGCCCTCCTTCGCTACGACGTCGTCTTCGACATGCCGCCGCTGCCGCTCTGGTTCCGGGGGCCGGAGGAAGTCGCCACCTTCATGGTCGGCCAGGGTGCCGCCTGCCGCGGCTCCAAGCTCCTCGCCCTCTCCGCCAACGGCCTCCCCGCCTACGCCTCCTACAAGCCCGACCCCGAGTCGGGCGCCTGGCTCCCCTGGTCGGTGACCGTGCTGGAAGCCGACGCGACCGGCGACGACGCCCCGGCGATCGGCGGCATCCACAACTTCCTCGCCCCCTTCATGCCGAACCTCTTCGCGAGCTTCGGCCTGCCGGAGCGGCTGGAGGACGCCGATCCGGTGATCGCCGCGGCGCCGTAGCCTCGGCCGCGCGGCCGTCGGCTCGGAGACGGCAGCAGCCCACCGTCTTGGGGGTGGGCTCCATGCCGGGGACGGCGCTACCAAAGGTTCGGGCGTTTTCCTTGGGATAGAGAAAGGTCAAGGAAAGGTTGCTTGGGTGGCCGCTCGGGAGCCTCTGGTACGGCCTCGTCGAACCGCACACGATCGGGGACGGCGGCCTCACCCAGATCATGGAGGGCGAAGCGATCGCGAACGAAGCGTGCTTCAGCTCGCGGGCGGCGGCCCGGCAGGGTTGCCGCCGGGCACGTCGCCGCTGCCGTAGAGGGTGGCGATGATCACCTTCGCCAATTCGACCGCGGCGTTTTCGCCGGTCACCGGGGAGGCGGAGAGGTTGGCGGAGAGGATGATCGTGGTGTCGGTGTTGATGTCGTAGGCCATGAAGCTCGAGAAGCCGGGGACCTGGCCGTCGTGGCCGACGATGCCGGGCGCGAACTGGGCGAGGCCGATGCCGTATTTGACGCCGCTGGTGTCACCGGGGACGACCGGGCGGAGGCTGTTCAGGCGGACCTTCTGCATCTTCGGGCTAAGCAGGCCCTTGCCGGTGCCGAGCGCTTTCGCGTAGGTGGCGAGCTCACGCGGGGTCGAGATCGCGCCACCCGCCGTCCAGGCCCAGGAGGGGTCGGAGTCGGTGTAGTCGATCGGCAGCAGGCTGCCGTCCAGCGCCGCGGCCTGTTCGGCTTTCGGCACCGCGTACGACTCGATCGTCTGCACGTTGGTGCCGAACTGGTAGCCCTGCGCGTGCGGGCCGGGGATCTTCCATTCGTTCGGTTCCGGGAGCGAGCTGTGCTTCATCCCCAGCGGGCCGAAGATCCGTTCCTGGAAGGCTTCCGAGGCCGTCTCGCCGGTCAGCTTCTCGATCACGACGCCGAGCAGCACGATGTTGGTGTTGCTGTATTCGTACCGCGCGTTGGGGGCGAAGTTGGGCTTGTGGGAGAAGGCGATCTTCAGCAGTTCCCCGGAGGTCCAGGCCTTCTTCGGCTGGGTGTCCAGCGTCTTGTTGAAGCCCGGGTCGAAGGAGTAGCTGTAGAGGCCGCTGCGCATCTCGGCGAGTTCGCGGATCGTGATCTTCTTGCCGTTCGGAACGCCGGGGACGAACTTCCCGATCGGATCGTTCAGCTTCAGCTTGCCTTCTTCGACCAGCTGCAGGATCACGGTCGAGGTCATCGTCTTGGTGTTGGAGCCGATGCGGAAGAGGTCGCTCATCTTCATCGGCACCTGCTTGCCGATCTCGGCGGTGCCGAAGGTGTGGGCCCAGTCGCCCTTCGTCGGCGAGTCGATCAGCACCACGATGCCGGGGACCGCGTTCGCCTTCATCGCCGCCGGGAGCTCGGTGCTGAGCGTCGCGGCGTAAGCGGGCTGCTTGCCGGGCTTTGCCGCCGGCTTCTGGGCGCCGCTGCTCGACGCGACGCCGCCGAGGGCAACGGCCAGCGCGCAGACGACGACCGCGAGGAGGACACGACTTTGGAAGAGACTCTTGATCCGCATGACCGGCAGCCTTCCAGACCCGACGCCAGACCGGAAGGGACCTAGGTCCATGTATTCCACCTCCGTGGGAAGGTAGAACTGGCCCATGCCATGGCTTAGCGAGAACACGATGTGGGAGGCATTCGGCGCACGGACGCTGATGCACAGCACCTACGGCGGCGCCGACTTCGGCGAGTGCCGGGCGACGATCGACCGGGTCGGTGAGGCCCACGACACGGACGCGTGGGCACGCGAGTGGAGCGCCACCGCGAGCGGGCTGCGCGACGCCGCCGAGGCCTCGGCCGCCGCCGGCCACGCCGCCTCGGCCCGCGAGGCCTACCTGCGCGCCGCGACCTACTTCCGCACCGCCTACGCGCCGTTTTTCTCCTCCGCCCGCGACGAGCGCCTCGGCGCCAACTCGGCCGCCGAACTCGACGCGCTCCGGCGCGCCGTCGAGCTCTGGGACCCCGCCGCCGAGTGGCTCGAGATCCCCTTCGAGGGCGCCTCCCTGCCCGGCATCTTCGTCCGCGCCCGCGGTGCCGAGGCGGGCGAGCCGCGCCCGACCGTCATCTACACGGACGGCTATGACGGGACGATCGGCGAGACCTTCATCGCCCACGCCCCCGCCGCCTATGAGCGCGGCTACAACATCCTGCTCTACAACGGCCCCGGCCAGGGCCGCGCGCTGATCCGCGACGGGCTGCACATGCGGCCCGACTGGGAGACGGTGGTCGCCGCCGTCGTCGACTTCGCGCTCGCCCGCCCCGACGTCGACCCCGCCAAACTCGTGCTCGGCGGCTGGAGCTTCGGCGGCTTCCTCGCCCCCCGCGCCGCCGGCGGTGAGCACCGCATCGCCGCGCTGGTCGCCGACCCCGGCCAGTGGGACCAGCGCCACGGGGTCGTCCCGGTGCTGCCGCTGTCGGACGCCGACAAGGCAGCCTTCCCCGACATCGACCCGAGCGCGCTCGACGAGCTCGCCGCCTCCCTCGACGCGCCCGACGCCGACCCGATGACGGTCTGGAAACTGCGCGACCGCGGCATGCTCGTCCACGGCAAGGAGACGGTCTTCGAAACCTTCGCCGAGATGGTGCGCTTCACCGTCTCCGACGTCGCCGCCGACATCGCCTGCCCGACCCTGCTGACGATGAACGACGGCGACCCGACTTCGGCGGGCGCCCAACTGCTCTTCGATGCGCTCACGGTCGAGCGCAAGGCGCTGGTCGCCTTCACCGTCGCCGAGGGAGCGGGCGGGCACTGCGAGGGCGCCGGGCGCCGCCTCTATCACCAGCGCGTCTACGACTGGCTCGACCAGACGCTCGCCGACGCGTGAGAGCCCGCGCGGTGCCGGCACGGCGGCTGACGCTCGTGCTGGGCGCCGCGCAGGTCGCGGCCGCCGCGATCCTTCTCGGCTTCGTCGAGCTCGCGCTCCTCTTCTGGGGGCCGGAGCCGCACCCGCCGTGGGTGGCAGGGCTCTTCGTCGCCGGCGCCTGGATCTACGCGGGCGCCGGCGTGATCGCCTGGCTGCGGCGCCCCGGCAGTCTGATGGGCCTGCTGATGACGGCGGGCGCCTTCGTCTGGCTCGCCGCCGGGCTCTTCAACACGACGGTCCCGGTGCTCGTCGCCCTCGGCCTGATCGTCGCGACGCTGCCGATCGCGCTCGTCATCCACCTGCTGCTCGCCTTCCCGTCCGGCCGCCTGCGCACCCGCGCCGCCCGCGTCACCGTGCTCGCCGCCTACGCCACGGCGCTGATCGGCCAGGTCCCGCGCTACATCTTCGCGCCCGGCGGGCCGCTCCAGGTCAAGGACTCCCCCGGCCTGGTCGAGGCCGGGACCTGGGTGCAGCGCTCGGTCGGCGCGGTGGTCGTGGTGGCGACCTGCACCCTGCTCTGGCGGCGGCTGCGGGCGCTGGCCCCGGCACAGCGGCGGGTGCTCGCGCCGCTCTCCATATACGGGATCTTCGCCGTGCTGCTGATCCCGGTCACCTCCGGGCTCGGGGACGTGATCGGCGCGCCGCTGACCCAGGCGGCGGTGCAGCTGCTGGTGGTGGCGCTGGTGCCGGTCGCCTTCGTCGTCGCCGCCGGGCGCGGCGGCTTCGCCCGGACCGGTGAGGTCGACGAGCTCGGCACGCTGCTCGGGGACGGTGGGCGGACCGAGCTGGCCGACCTCCTGCGGGCGACGCTCGGCGACGACACGGTCGAGCTCCTCTTCCGCGTGCCGGGCGCCGCGGGTTGGGTGAACTCGGCGGGCGTCGGCGCGATCCCGCCCACCGCGAGCGGCCGGCGCGGCGTCGCCCCGGTCGAGCTGGCGGGCGAGACGATCGGCGCGATCGTCTACGACGCGACCCTGCTGACCCGGCCCGACGAGGTGCGCGACGCGGCGCGGGTGGTGGCGTTGGCGCTCGACCGCGAGCGGCTGGCGGTGGAGCTGCGCGTCTCCCGCGCGCGGCTGGTCGAGGCCGGGGACGCGGAGCGGCGGCGGATCTCTCGGGACCTCCACGACGGCCTCCAGTCGCGCCTGGTGCTGCTGGCGGTGCAGGCGGGCGTGGCCGAGGGGACGAACCCGGAGCTGCGCGCCGGGCTTGAGGCGGCGATCGACGAGCTGCGCGATCTCGTCCACGGCGTGATGCCCGCGGAGCTGACCGAGCGCGGCCTGCCCGCGGCGGTGAAGGGGCTCGCCGACCGGATGCCGATCGGCGTCGTCCTCGCGGTCGAGGGCTTCGAGGAGCGGCCGGCGCCGGCGGTCGAGAGCACCGCGTTCTTCGTCACCGCCGAGGCGATGGTGAACGCGGTGAAGCACGCGCGGGCGACCGAGCTGACCGTGACACTGGCGCGCGACGCGGAGCGGCTCGGGATCGACGTGCGCGACGACGGCATCGGCGGCGCCGGGGCCGGCAACGGGATTCGCTCGATGACCGACCGGGTGGAGGCGCTCGGCGGCCGGCTGCGGATCGAGAGCGCCGTTGGAGCCGGCACCCTGGTCCACGTGGAGCTGCCTTGCGCGTCGTGATCGGGGAGGACCAGGCACTGATGCGCCACGGGCTGACGCTGGTGCTGGAGCGGGCGGGCTTCGAGATCGTCGCCAACGCCGCAGACGCCGAGGACGTCGTCCGCAAGACCGCCGCCCACCGCCCCGACCTCCTCGTCACCGACATCCGCATGCCGCCGACCAACACCGACGACGGGCTGCGGGCGGCGATCGAGGTGCGCTCGCGCGTCCCCGGCCTGCCGGTGCTGGTGCTCTCCCAGTACCTGCAGCGCGACTACGCGGTCGAGCTGCTGGAGAGTGGCGACGAAGGGGTCGGCTACCTGCTGAAGCAGCGGGTCGCCGACGTCGACCGCTTCGTCGCAGACCTCCACCGCGTCGTCGCGGGCGGGACGGTCCTCGACCCCGAGGTGGTCGCCGCGATGGTCGGGCGGCACCGCGCCGAGGCGGACCCGGTGGCGCTGCTGACCGACCGCCAGCGCGAGGTGCTCGAGCTGATGGCCCAGGGACGGAGCAACGCCGCGATCGCCGGGGAGCTCGGCGTGTCGGAGAAGGCGATCGTCCGCCACACCTCCAACATCTACGACGAGCTCGGCCTCGGGTCTAGCCCCGATGACCACCGCCGTGTGCTGGCCGTGGTCCGCTTCCTCAGCGATTGAGCGCTCGCCTTGGTAAATACATAGGTTTCCTATATAATACTTGGCTCATGTCGGGAACCTCATCCAGATCTGACCCCGTCGGCCGCCCCTTCGTCGCGGTCCTGGTCGGCATCACCCTGGTCGTCTCGATCATCTCCAGCCTCGGTGCGCCGCTCCTGCCGGACGTCGCCAAGGACCTCGACGTCTCGCTGCCGAACGCGCAGTGGTCGCTGACCGCGGCGCTGATCGCCGGGGCGATCGCGGCGCCGGTCCTCGGGCGGCTCGGGGACGGGCGGCACCGGCGCCGGTCGATCCTCGGCGCGCTGATGGTCGTCACCGCGGGCGGCGTGATCGCCGGGCTCGCCGACTCGCTGCCGCTGCTGGTCGTCGGGCGGGTGATGCAGGGCACCGGCCTCGGGCTGGCGCCGATCGCGATGGCCGCCGCGCGCGACCACCTCGGCGGGGAGCACGCCCGCCGCACGATCGCCCTGCTGTCGGTCAGCGGCGCGACCGGGCTCGGCGCCGGCTATCCGATCAGCGGCCTGATCGCCGAGCAGCTCGACCTCCACGCCGCCTTCTTCTTCGGTGCCGTGCTGAGCGCCGCGGCGCTCCTCGCTGCCTACCTGGTGATCCCCTCGAACGAAGACGGTCCCGCGGTCTCCCTCGACGTCGTCGGCGCGGTCGTCGGCGCGGTCGCGGTCGTCGCGCTGATGATCGGCATCGGCCAGGGCCACGAATGGGGCTGGACCTCGCCCGCCACGATCGCCTGCTTCGTCCTCGCGATCGTCGTCGGCGCCGCCTGGGTCCGCCACCAGCTGCGCACCCCCGCCCCGCTCGTCGACCTCACCCAACTCCGCCACCGCGCGGTGCTCGGCGCCGACGTCTCGGCGAGCCTCCTCGGCATCGCCCTCTACATGTTCCTCACCGTGATCACCGAGTTCGTCCAGACGCCCTCGTCGGAGGGCTTCGGCTTCGGCGCCACGACCCTGGTCGCGGGCCTCTGCCTGGTGCCGTTCTCGGTCGCCAGCCTGCTCGGCAGCAGGTTGATGACCGCGACGCTGCGGCGCTTCGGCTCGCGCACCGCGCTCGGCATCGGCGGCCTGGCGATCAGCGCGGCGGGCGTCTTCTTCGCCCTCGTCCACGGGGCGCTCTGGCAGGCCTGCGTGATGATGGCGCTGCTCGGCATCGGCTTCGGCTTCACCTTCGCCGCGATCCCCGGGCTGATCACCCGCTCGGTCCCCGGCCACGAGGTCGGCAGCGCGATGGGCTTCTACCAGGTGGTCCGCTCGATCGGCTTCTCCGCCGGTTCGGCCCTGGTCGCCTCGATCCTCGCCTCCCACGAGGTCGCGGGCTCCGCCTTCCCGGCCGTCGGCGGCTACACGACCGCCCTCTGGATCGGCGCCGGGATCGCCCTCTTCGCGACCCTGGTCGCGGTGGCGATGGCCCCCCGCGAGGGACGGGCGGCGCCGGCGAGCGAGGAGGAGCTGGAGACCTGGCGCGACGACGCCGAGCTGGCGAGCGCCGGCCTGATCGACGGCGAGGCCGAGGTGGAGATCCGCCGCTAGTCCTGCGGCTGGTGCCAGACGGCCTCGACGTTGTGGCCGTCGGGGTCGATCAGGAAAGCGGCGTGGTAGCCGGGCGAGTACTTGTCCCTGGGACCGGGCGCGCCGTTGTCGATGCCCCCGGCGGCGAGGCCCTCGCGGTGGAAGCCCTCGACCTGCTCGAAGCTCTCGGCCGCAAAGGCCAGGTGAACCGACGGCGTCAACGGGCCGCCCGCGACGAGGATCACGTCCTCGGATCCCTCCGGCCCGAACGCCGGGGACCCTTCCTCGTCGATCTCGTTCCAGCCCATCCCCTCGACCAGCGCCGCGCGGTAGAAGGCGAGCGAGCGCTCGAGGTCCCCGACCGGGAACGTCATGTGGTCGACGCAGACGGGCCGCACGTTGGGGCTGGACATGCTCAGACCCTAGCCCTCCACACCGGGTCGCGGTCGTCCTTCGGTCCGCACGGCACCGGCGCGGTCGACCCTACGTCCGGGAGACGGACCATGGGACGACCGCTCATCTCCCGGGCTCGCCGGACGGACCAAAGGACGACCGCGCTCGCGTCCCGGATAATGCGCGGCATGCCGACCGTGCTCCTCGTCCGCCACGGCCAGGCTTCGTTCGGCGGGGAGGACTACGACGTCCTCTCCGACGCGGGGCACCGCCAGGCGGAGATCGTTGCCGCGTCCCTGGTCGAGCGCGGCTACCGGGCGGACCGCCTGATCTGCGGCACCCTGCGGCGCCAGCGCGACACCGCCGCGGCGTTCTCCGCCCTCGGCGCCCCCGAACTCGAGATCGAGCCGCGCTGGGACGAGTTCGCCACCGAGGACATCCTCACCCACCACGGCAGTCCCTCGATCAACGAAGAGGGCTTCGCGGACGGAGTGCCGCTCACCAACCGCGACTTCCAGGTGGCCATCGAGGCCGCTCAGACCCAATGGGTCGAAGAAGCCCACCGCAGCCCCACGTCCCAGACCTGGCCTCAGTTCAGCGCCGCCGGCGCGGGCGCCCTCCGGGACCTCGCCACCGACCTCACCTCCGGCCAGACGGCGATCGTCGTCACCTCCGGCGGCACCATCGCGGCCCTCCTCTGCACCCTCTGGTCCGCGCCCCCCACCCTCTTCCCCGCCCTCAACCGGGTGACCGTCAACGCCTCGGTCACCAAGCTCGCCGTCGGCTCCACCGGCACCAACGTCATCTCCTTCAACGACCACTCCCACCTCGAGTCGGTCGACCGGGCGCTGGTCACCTACCGATAGACGAGCCTCGTCAGCCCGAAAATCACCAATTGACGGGAGCCCCCCGGCCTGCAAGGTTGGCGCGGTCTCGTCCACCGGCAACTTCGTCCAAGGAGATTCGGTGGGAATAACTCAGTGGTTGGTGGGCTCGCGGCGTTCGGTTGCGAGTCTCGGTGCAAGCTTGTCGATCCTCTTCGTCCTCGTCGCGGTCCCGGCCGCGCGTGCCGACGAACTGGCGTACACGTGTGGTTACGACATCTGCACGATCGATCCGAACCACACGGAAACGCACGCCGACCTCACCCTGACCCCGGACACCGAGCTCGCGCCTGCCTGGTCGCCGGACGGCACCAGGATCGCCTTCACCGGCGACTATCCGCCGAACAACATCGGCGACATCTACGTGATCTCCCCGGCCGCCCCGGCCACCGTCACCGACATCAGCAACTCGCCGACGGCGGGTGACATCAACGCCGCCTGGTCGGCGGACTCGACCGAGTTGGCCTGGGAAGAGGGGAACTCGGCCAACAACAACGACATCTACGTCGGCGCCGCCTCCGGAGCCACCGTCCCCCAGGCCGTCGAACCGACCTCGGCCGAAGAACGGGAGCCGGTCTGGTCGCCGAGCAGTGCCGAGCTCGCCTACGGCCGCGGCACCTCGGTCTACCTCTCCTCCCCGCTCCAGGCGCTGACCGCCGCACCGCTCGCCGGAGCGCTCGGCTTCTTCCCGACCTGGTCCCCGGACGGCACCAAGATCGCCTCGGTGTCGCTCGCGAACGGATCGGTGCGGCTCACCGACGCCGACGGCTCCGGCATCTACGCCGAACTCCCGATCAAGGCGGAATCCGGCGCCCCGGTCTCCTGGGCTCCCGACTCCTCCCACGTCGTCTACGTCGACGAAAACGACGAAGTCCGCGTCGCCCCGACCAACCCGCCCGGCCCGGGCTTCACGATCCCGAAACCGACCGGCTACATCGTCCCCCGCGAACCCGTCTGGTCACCCGACGGCACCCAGATCGCCTTCGCCGCCCGCAACAACGGCGGCACGTCCGTCTACCAGGTCTTCGTCGCGCCGGCGACCGGCGGCGAACCGGTGCAGGTGACGAAAACGGCGACGAACAACTTCGAACCGGCCTGGAAGCCGGGAGCGGCCGGCTCCGGCGGCGGCTCGACCCCGGGCGGCGGGGGCGGCGAAGTTCCCCGCGGCGGCACGCCGGGCGGAGGCTCGAACGGCGGCGGCTCCTCGTCGGGCTCCGGCTCCTCGAGCGGGTCCGCGGGCACCCAGCCGCAGACCCATGCGCCGGTGGTCCTCGAACTCGCCGCCTTCCGCCATCCCGCCATCAACCCCGAATTCCTTGGCGCCGCCTATGTCAACTGCGACCTCGGCTCGACCAACGCGGCCTGCCTGGCAAGCGGCGAAGCCACCTTCGACGCCCCGATTACGCACTCGCTCGACTACGCCCGCACGAAGGCCAAGCCGATCGTCTTCGCCAAGGGCTCGGTCAAGGTCCCGAACGGCAAGACGGAGCCGGTGCCGCTGAAGATCACCGCGGCGGGCAAGAAGCTGATGAAGGGCCGCAGGTCCCTGAAGCTGACCGAGACCGTCGTCGAGACCGCCCCCGGGGCGAAGCCGAGGACGACCACCAAGACGTTCACGGTCGCGGTGCCGAAGAAGAAGCACTGAGATAATCGCTGCCCCCCCAGAGCTAGCGAGGCCAGATGGAGACTCTCGAAGCGATCAGAGCACGGCGGAACGTCCGCGAGTTCACCGACCAGGCGATCCCGGACGCCGACCTCGACCGCATCCTCGCCGCCGGGCGGCTGGCGCCATCGGCAAAAAACTGGCAGCCCTGGGACTTCGTCGTGGTCACCGACTCCGAGCAGCTCGGGCGCCTCTCGAAGGTCTGGCAGGGCGGCGGCCACATCGCGGGCGCCGCGGCGGCGATCGCACTCACGCTGCCGGTCCTCGATGACCCCAAACGCAAGCTGGTCGCCCGCTTCGACCTCGGCCAGACGGCCGCCTTCATCCAGCTCGCCGCCGCCGACCTCGGCGTCGGATGCGGTCATTCGAGCATCGGCGACCAAGAGCTGGCCCGCGACGTGCTCGGACTTCCCGACGACGTCGAAGCCGCGCTGATCCTCGACCTCGGCTACCCGGCGGACCGCCCGCTGGCGCCCTTGAAGCGCCACGACCGACGGCCGTTGGACGACATCGTCCACCGCGGCCGGTGGTAGCGGTCGCTCAGGACTCGTAGTCGGAGAGCTCGACGAAGTAGTCGAGCGCCTCGGGGTTCGCGAGGCTATCGCGGCTGACGACCTTCTCCGGGTCGGCGCCCATCAGGATGCGTTTGACCGGGACCTCGACGACCTTGCCGGAGAGGGTGCGGGGGACGGCGGCGATCGCGGTGACGTCGTCGGGGACGTGGCGGGGGCTGCAGCGTCCGCGGATCGCCGCGGCCAGCTGCTTGCGGAGGTCCTCGGTGAGCTCGGCGCCCTCGCGGAGGACGACGAAGAGCTCGATCACGCCGTCGGTGCCGTCCTTCGGGAGGTCGACGACGAGGGCGTCCGTGACGTCGTCGGACTCGAGCACGGCTCGGTAGATCTCGGCGGTGCCGATGCGGATCCCGCCGCGGTTGATCGTCGAGTCGGAACGGCCGTAGATGATCGCGGTGCCGCGGTCGGTCAGCTCGATCCAGTCGCCGTGTCGCCAGACCCCGGGGAACATCTCGAAGTAGGACTCGCGGTAGCGGGAGCCGTCCTCGTCGCCCCACAGGTAGAGAGGCATCGAGGGCATCGGCTCGGTGATCACGAGCTCGCCGACCTCGCCGGTGTGGGGGTTCCCCTCCTCGTCCCAGGACTCGACCTTCGCGCCGAGCGCGCGGGCCTGGAGCTCGCCGCGGTAGACGGGGAGCGTCGGGACGCCGCCGACGAAGGCGGTGCAGAGGTCGGTGCCGCCGGAGGTCGAGAAGAGCCAGGTGTCGGAGCCGACGTGCTCGTAGATCCAGTCGAAGCCCTCGGGCGCGAGCGGGCTGCCGGTCGAGCCGACCGCCCGCAGCCGGGAGAGGTCGCGGCCCGCGCCCGGCTCGACGCCCGCCTTCATGCAGGCCGAGATGTAGGCGGCGGAGGTGCCGAAGGTGGTGATCTGCGCCTTCTCGGCGAGGTCCCAGAGGCAGCCCATGTCCGGGTGGCCGGGGTTGCCGTCGTAGAGGACGATCGCCGCCTCGGTGAGGAGGCCACTGACGATGAAGTTCCACATCATCCACCCCGTCGTGGTGAACCAGAAGAGGCGGTCGCCGGGCTTGGCGTTGGTGTGGAGGTGCATCTTCTTCAGCTGCTCCAGGAGGATGCCGCCCTGTCCCTGGACGATCGCCTTCGGCAGGCCGGTGGTCCCCGAGGAGTAGAGGACCCACAGCGGGTGGTCGAAGGGGACGCGCTCGAAGGTGAGCTCGTTGCCCTCGCCGCGGACGAGGAGGTCGGCCCAGGAGGTGACCTTCTCCAGGGTCGCGGCGCCGGAGTCGGCACTCGCCTCCGGGTCGAGGTAGGGGAGCAGCACGGTGTGCTCCAGGGACGGCATCGCCTCCTGCAGCTGCGCCACCACCGGGGTGCGGTCGAAGTCCTTGCCGCCGTAGCGGTAGCCGTCGACCGCGAGCAGCAACTTCGGCTCGATCTGGGCGAAGCGGTCGATCAGGGAGCCGGCGCCGAAGTCGGGGGAGGCGCTCGACCAGACCGCGCCGATCGAGGCCGTCGCGAGGAAGGCGACCGTCGCCTCGGCGATGTTCGGCAGGTAGGCGACGACGCGGTCGCCGCGCTCCACGCCCAGGGAGCGCAAGCCGCCGGCCACGGCGGCCACCTGCCGGCGCAGCTCGCCCCAGGTGAGGACGTCCAGCTCGCGCAGCTCGGAGGCGTGGAGGATCGCGACCTGGGTGTCGAGCTTCCCGGCGAAGGCGCGCTCGGCCCAGTTCAGGCGCACGCCCGGGAACCACTCGGCGCCGGGCATCTCACGGGAGGCCAGCGCCGGCCCGCGCTCCCCGTCGTACTCGACCTCGTAGTAGTCGAAGATCGAGTTCCAGAAGGCCTCGAGGTCGTCGACCGACCAGCGCCAGAGGTCGGGGTAGGTGGTGACGTCGACGCCGCGCTCGGCGCGCAGCCAGTCGATGTAGGCCGTCAGGTTCGAAGCCTCGACCGCCGCGGCACTCGGCTCCCAGAGGATCTCGGGCATGGCGTCCATCCTCCCCTACATCCGGTAGACGGGGGCGGATCGCTCGGCCAGCGGGGCGTTGGCGCAGGCGCCGAGCGCCAGGCCGAGGACGGTGCGGGTGTCGAGCGGGTCGATCACGCCGTCGTCCCAGAGCCGCGCGGTCGAGTAGTAGGGGCTGCCCTGGCGCTCGTACTGCTCGCGCAGCTGGTCGCCGAGCTCGGCCTGGCCGACCTCCCGCATCACCGTCGCCGCCTGCTCGCCGCCCATGACGGAGATGCGCGCATTCGGCCACATCCACAGGAACCGCGGCGAGTAGGCCCGCCCGCACATCCCGTAGTTGCCGGCGCCGAAGGAGCCGCCGACGATCACCGTCAGTTTCGGCACCCGCGCGGTGGCGACCGCGGCGACCATCTTCGCCCCGTCGCGGGCGATGCCGCCCGCCTCGTACTCGGGCCCGACCATGAAGCCGCTGATGTTCTGCAGGAAGAGCAGCGGGACCCCGCGCTGGTCGCATAGCTCGACGAAGTGGGCGGCCTTCAGCGCGCTGTCGGAGAACAAGACGCCCTGGTTGGCGAGGATCCCGACCGGGTGCCCGTGAATGTGGGAGAAGCCGCAGACCAGCGTCCTCCCGTATTCGGCCTTGAACTCGTGGAAGAGGCTGCCGTCGACGACGCGGGCGATTACCTCTCGGGGGTCGTAGGGGGTGCGGCTGTCCGGTGGGATCGCGCCGTAGAGCGTGACGGGATCGACCGCGGGCTCGGCGGCCGGCTCGCGCTCCCATGCTCGGAACGCCGGCGGAAGCGTGGCGACGATGGAGCGCATGATGCGCAGCGCGTCGGCATCGTCGGCGGCGAGGTGGTCGACGACGCCCGAGGTCCGCGCGTGCAGCACGCCGCCGCCGAGCTCCTCCGCGGTCACCTCCTGTCCCGTCGCGGCCTTCACCAGCGGCGGGCCGCCGAGGAAGATCGTGCCCTGGTCCCGGACGATGATCGTCTCGTCGCTCATCGCCGGCACGTAGGCGCCGCCCGCCGTGCACGACCCCATCACCGCCGCGATCTGCGGGATCCCCGCTGCCGACATCGTCGCCTGGTTGAAGAAGATCCGACCGAAGTGCTCCCGATCCGGGAACACCTCCTCCTGCATCGGCAGGAACGCCCCGCCCGAGTCGACCAGGTACAGGCAGGGCAGCCGGTTCTGCAGCGCCACCTCCTGCGCCCGCAGGTGCTTCTTCACCGTCATCGGGTAGTAGGTGCCGCCTTTGACCGTCGCGTCGTTGGCGACGACCACGACCTCGCGCCCTTCGACCCTGCCGACGCCGGCGATGATCCCGGCACCGGGGGCGGCGTCGTCGTAGAGGTCGTTCGCGGCGAGCGGCGCGAGCTCCAAAAAGGGGCTGCCGGGATCGAGCAGCCGGTCGACCCGCTCCCGCGGCAGCAACTTGCCCCGGTCGGTGTGCCGAGCGCGGGCCTTCTCGCCGCCACCCGCCGCGGCGCGAGCGAGCCGCTCATCGAGCTCCGTCGCGAGCCGTCGATGCTCGGCCTCGTTGCGCGCGAACTCCTCGCTCGCCAGATCCGCGTTACTCGACAGCACCCGACTCATTCGTCCTCCCTTGACACCGTCTCGGCCAGCTCGATCAGGACCGCGCCGCGGTCGACCCGCTCGCCGGCGGCGACGCGAACCTCGGCAACGGACCCGTCACGAGGAGCGGCGATCGCGATCTCCATCTTCATCGACTCGAGGACGACCAACGTCTCTCCCGCAGTGACCGCCGCACCGGGCTCGACCCGCAGCTGGACGACGGTCCCCGGCATCGGTGCCTCGAGCGACGCGTCCCCGGCACCCGCCGCATCCGCATCGGCGGCAGCAGGCGCAAACCGCACCGGCCCCACGTCCCCATCCACCACCCAGACCGCCTCCCCGTCCGCGAACACCGACACCCGACGTTGATGGGCCGAAAACTTGCCTATGTGTCTAGTTTTCGGCCCATCAACACCGAGGAGCGCGCCGGAGGCTTCGCCGACGGTCCACTCCCACGCGCCGGTCACGGGACCCGCGCGCACCGCGACGTCCACGGAACCGTCGGGCCCCTCAAGCGTCTGCCGCGACCACGCCGGTCCCTGCATCCGCCAGCCGCTCCGCCCCGACCACACGTCGTCGTCCTCCGGCTCGCCGAGCATCGTGACCAAGGCCAGCGCCGCCAGCTCGGGACCCGGAACCGGGGCGGCGACCTCGTCGCCGAGGCGCTCGACCAGGCCCGTGTCGATGTCCCCGGCGATCACCTCGGGGCGGGCGAGCAGCGTGCGCAGGTAGGCGGCGTTCGTGGTCGGCCCGGCGACGACCAACTCGCCGAGCGCGCGGCGCAATCGCGCCAGCGCCTCGCCCCGGTCTTCCCCCACGGCGACGATCTTCGCCAGCATCGGGTCGTAGTCGGTGCCGACCACCGTCCCGCGCTCGATCCCGCTGTCGACCCGCACGCCGGGCGGCTCGCGATAGGCGACGACCTCGCCGCTCGACGGCAGGAAGCCGGTCGCCGGGTCCTCTGCGTAGATCCGCGCCTCGACCGCCCAGCCGCGCCGCCGCACCTCGTCCTGGGAGAGCGGCAACGGCTCGCCCGCCGCCACCCGCAGCTGTAGCTCCACCAGGTCGAGGGCGGTCACCGCCTCGGTCACCGGGTGCTCCACCTGCAGGCGCGTGTTGACCTCGAGGAACCAGAAGCGCTCCGGGTCGTCGCGCTCGGCGATCAGCTCGACCGTCCCCGCGTTCACGTACCCCGCGTGCCGCGCCAGCGCGACCGCCGCCTCCCCCATCCGCTCGCGCAGCTCGACGCTGACCACCGGCGAGGGCGACTCCTCGATCACCTTCTGGTGGCGGCGCTGGAGGGAGCACTCGCGCTCGCCGAGGTGGATCGCGTTCCCGTGCGCGTCGGCGATCACCTGCACCTCGAGGTGACGGGACGGCTCCACATAACGTTCGATCAACAGCCGTTCGTCACCGAAGGCCGACGCCGCCTCGCGCCGCGCCGCGCCGAGCGCCTCGGCCAGGTCCTCTCGCCGGGTGACCAGCCGCATCCCCTTGCCGCCGCCGCCCGCCGCCGCCTTCACCAGCAGCGGCAGATCCGCCTCGTCGACCGCCTCGACGATCTCCGCGTCGGTGCGCTCCTCCCCACTCCAGCCCGGCAGCGTCGGCATCCCAGCCTCCGCGGCGACCGCCCGCGCCCGGCCCTTGTCGCCGAGCAGCGCCATCGCCTCCGGCCCCGGCCCGACGAAGACGAGCCCCGCCGCGGCCACCGCCGCCGCGAACTCGGGGCGCTCGGAGAGGAAGCCGTAACCCGGATGCACGGCGTCGGCCCCGCTGCGCACCGCCGCGTCGACCACGCGCTCGATCGAGAGGTAGGACTCGCGCGCGGCCGTCGGCCCGACGTGGACCGCTCGGTCGGCGGCGCGCACGTGCGGCGCCCCCGCGTCGGCGTCCGAGAAGATCGCCACCGACTCGACCCCGAGCCGCGCCAGCGTGCGCTCGATCCGCACCGCGATCTCGCCGCGGTTGGCGATCAGGACGCGCTCGAACATCTCAGGGTTTGTGGTCGACGGGGCCGGCGACGAGGGTGTGGGACCCGAGCGAGCGGCCCAGGACCCCCTGCGCCTCGCGCGCCGCGGCGATCAACTTGTCGAGGTCGATGCCGGTCGCGATCCCCATCTCGTGCAGCATCGAGACGAGGTCCTCGGTGGCGATGTTGCCAGTCGCTCCGGGAGGCACCGGGCAGCCGCCGAGCTCGCCGAAGCTCGACTCGAAGGAGTCGACGCCCGCGTCCAGGGCCGCGAGCACATTGGCGAGGCCCTGTCCCCGGGTGTTGTGGAAGTGCGCCGTGAGTTCCACGCCGGGGAGCTCCCCCTGGGCACGCGAGAAGAACTCGCGAACCTGCGCCGGGTTCGCCATCCCCGTCGTGTCGCCGAAGGCGACCTCGACCGCGCCCGCGTCGCGCAGCCGCGCGGCGATCTCGAACACCCGCGCCGGGTCGACGTCCCCCTCGTAGGGGCAGCCGAAGCTGGTCGAGATGACGCCCTCGCAGCGCAGCCCCTCGCCGCTCGCCCGCGCCAGGACCTTCTCCAGCCCGACCAGCGACTCCTCGACCGAGCGGTTCACGTTGTGACGGTTATGGGACTCCGACGCCGAGAGGAAGACGTTGATCTCGTCGATCTTCCCCCGGTGTTCGAGCGCGTTCTCGAGCCCGCGCTCGTTCGGGATCAGGACCGTGACCGACACCTCCTCCGGGATCCGGGCCCGCTCCAGCACCTCCGCGGCGTCACGAAGCTGCGGAATCACGTCGGCGCGGACGAAGCTCGTCACCTCGAGCCGCCGCACCCCGGTCGCGGCGAGCATCTCGATCAGCCGCACCTTGTCGTCGGTCGAGATCAGCTCGGGCTCGTTCTGGAAGCCGTCGCGCGGCCCGACCTCGCGGATCTTGACCGCGCCCGCCATCAGCAGCCCAACTGCCGCGCGATCACCATCTGCTGGACCTCGTCGGTCCCCTCGCCGATCGTCAGGATCTTCGCGTCGCGGTAGAAGCGGCACACCGGGTACTCCTCGATGTAGCCGTAGCCGCCGTGGATCTGCACCGCCTCCTCGGTCGCGCGGACCGCGAGCCGGCCGGTGATCAGCTTCGCCTGCGCGGCGGTGAGGGTGAAGTTCACCTTCGCGTCTTTCTCCAGCGCCGCCTTGTAGGTGAGCAGCCGCGCCGCCTCGATCTGTGCCGAGAGGTCAGCGATCTTCGCCTGGATCGACTGGAACTTGGAGATCGACTTGCCGAACGCCTGGCGCTCCTTCGCGTAGGAGATCGCCTCGTCGAGCGCGCCTTGGGCCAGTCCCACACCCATCGCGGCGACGCCGATCCGGCCGCCGTCGAGGATGTGGAGGAAGTTCTTGAACCCCTCGCCGCGGCGGCCGAGCAGGTTCTCCTCCGGCACCTTGCAGCCGTCGAAGGCGAGCGGCCGCGTGTCGGAAGCGTTCCATCCCATCTTCCGGTAGGCCTCGCCGATCTCGTAGCCCGGCGCGCCTTTCGGCACGATGATGTTGGAGATCTCCTTACGACCGTCGACCTCGCCGGTCACCGCCGTGATCGCGACGACGCCGGAGATGTTGGTCCCCGCGTTGGTGATGAACTGCTTGGCGCCGTCGATTACCCACTCGCCGTCGGCGAGCTTCGCATGGGTGTGGACGTTGCCCGCGTCGGAGCCCGCCTCGGGCTCGGTCAGCCCGAACGACGCCAGCTGCTCCCCCGAGCACAGCCGCGGCAGCCACTCCGCTTTCTGCTCCTCGGTCCCCCAGAGGTAGATCGGCATCGTGCCGAGCGAGGTGTGGGCGGCCATCGTGATGCAGACCGACGAGTCGATCCGCGCCAGCTCCTCCACCGCCAGCGCGTAGGACAGCGTGTCGGCGCCGCCACCTCCGTACTCCTCCGGGAACGGGATGCCCATCAGGCCGAGGGCGCCGAGCTGCTTGACGATCTCGTAGGGGAAGGACTTGGTGCGGTCGAGCTCCTCCGCCACCGGGGCGACCTCGGCGCGGGCGAAGTCCCGGACCGTGTCGCGGATGAGGCGTTGCTCGTCGGAAAGGTCGAAGTTCATACCGCCACGATACCGAGCGCCTGGTCGGTTTCCGAACGAGTCCTCGGTTTTTGCAACAGTAGGTCCGCGTGCCCGCCACCAATCCCCCTACCCGCCCCGCGCTCCGCGCCCGCTACGACCAGCGGCGGCAGGCCCTGATCGACGCAGCCGCGGCGCTCTTCGCCGAGCGCGGCTACGAGCAGACCTCGATCGGAGACCTCTCCGAGGCGACCGGCCTCACCGCCGGCGGCATCTACCACTACACCGCGAGCAAGGAGGGCCTCCTGATCGCGATCTGCGACGAGCTCCTCGACCCCCTCCTCGAGCAGGCCCGCGCGATCGCCGCGACCGATGCGACCCCCGACGACCACCTCCGCCAACTCCTCCGCGCCTGGCTCCTGCATATAGAGAGCCACATCCCCCACATGCTCGTCTTCACCCAGACCCGCCACACGATCGAGCGCGAGCCCCAATGGCGCGCCGTCCGCCGCAAACGCAAAGCCTTCGAGCAGATCCTCGACCAGGTCCTGATCGCCGGCGAAGCCGACGGCTCGATGGCCTTCGAGGACCGCGGCCTGACCCTCCTCGCCCTCCTCGGCATGGTGAACTACGCCCCCCAGTGGCTCCGCCCCAGCGGCCGCCGCTCCGCCGAGGAGATCGCCGACGTCTGGTGCAACCTCTTCATCGACGCCTAGCCGCCGGGCGGATCAGTCGTCCGGCGAGAAGGGTCTGTGGGGATGCCGTGAGGACACTCAGGCCCGGTAGCTGCAGGATCGGGGCGGCCCCAGGATCATCCCCCGCGAGGAACCCCTTGACGGCGTCGTTCAGCCAATCCGGAGCGAGGTTGGAGCGCTCGGCCACGCCGGCTGCCGCCTCATAGACGACCGACTTTGGCTCGAAGACCGCGTCGACATCTGGGCGCTGACCCCTCGAGAGTCAAGGTTTTCGGCGAGCGACGTGAGCGCCGCGATGATCTCTCCGCGATCCATCCCCTAGACCCGGTGGAGCGAGCGCTCGGGGAGGAAGACCCCGTGTTTGACGAACGCCGCGGGCGCCTGGGAGATCGAGATCGCCCGGAAGCCGGGGACGTCGCTGACGAACCACCAGGTGTCGAGGAAGCGCTCCGGTTCGACCGACCAGGCCGGCCGCTCGATGTCATAGAGCGCCGCGATGTGCTCGGCGAGGGCGCCGAGATATGCGTCATAACGTGGATCGCCCGTCGGGGCGGGGCACTCGGAGATCGCCGACGAACGCGCCGTGTCGTCGACGCGCAGCGGAAACTCGCCGAGGAACTCGCGAGCCGCGTGCCGAAAGTCCTCGCCCGAGAGTGCGCTCGGCGACCCTTGCCAGCGGCTCGGTCAAGGTCGACGGCACCGGTGGGTTGGAGGCGAGCCAGTCGGAGCCGATCTTGAACCGGGTTGCCATCCACTGATCGTAGACCGCACCCGGGGTCGCGAGATGAATCACCGTGACTTCGTTTTGCCGTGAACCTCGATCCCGGCCGGGACCTATCGAGGTAGATCGCTAGCGGATCAAGTCGCCTTGACGGTGCTGATCGCCGGCGCGGTCTGCTTCACGGCCACGGTAGTCACAAGCTCACCCCCCTCCCTTAGATCCTTTTTTGGTGAGAGTCAGATGATCGGGGAAAAGGCTTGCACCGAAGCGGACAAAACGTTGCAACATGCGACGTAAAAGTGAAATGCTGCCAACCGAATTAATTAGGTAAGAGCAATTAGGGAGGGCAGATCAGTGGCGGAGATTCGTCCAAACGATCCGGGCGAGGGGCGGGCGAGAAAGCGAAAGCAGCGAACGACGCACGAAACGCGGCCGAGCCGTGAAGCGGGCGAAGTTCCGACCGGGACGATGGCAATGGCCGTCGCCATGTCGCACCCATTGCGCGTGCGGATCCTCTACGCGATGCACTCGCCGGAACGTCGATGCTCAGCCACGGATATCTCCGAGGAAACCGACATCGACGTCAAACGGCTCTCGTACCACATGCGCGAGCTGGCGACCCTGGGTTTCATCGAGCAGGTCGACGAACGGCCGGTGCGCGGCTCGCTGGAAAAAATCTACGGTCCGGCCAAACGCCTGGAGGCGTGGGAGTTGGAGTACTCCCTGATGCCCTCGTCCCTGAAACGGACCCTGGCGGCGAGCGCACTGAAAACGGGGGTCTTCGCGCTGGGGGCGGCGATCGACCAGGGCACGTTCGAGGCCAGGGACGACGCGATGCTCGGGCAGGACACGATCTGGGTGGACGAGCGCGGCGCTCAGGAAGCGATGGCTGCCTTGGAGGAGGCGCTGACGGCCCTCCTGAAGATCCAGGAGGGCGCCAAAGCACGACTCGCGAAGGGCAACGAGGAGGGCTTCCTGATCAGCTACCTCCTCGCCGGCTACGAAGGGGCGCTGCGTCCCGTCTAGCCCTTCTTCAGCGAAGCAGGGTCCAGACGGTCGGCGATGTGGAAGAAGATGTCCGTCGTCGAGCCCGAGAAGTTGGAGGCGAGGTTCGCGGTGGCGGCGATCGTGGTGCCGGTCTTCGGTTCGAACATGGTGACGGTGGAGAAGCCGAAGATCGCGCCGTTGTGGCCCAGCCAAGTGCCGAAGTGGAGGAGGCCGAGCCCGTATCCGACGGGGGGCCCGCCCGGGTTGGGGGCGTCGCCGAATTCGAGCCGTTCGGCGAGGACGGACGGCGGCAGGAGGGCACCGGTGGCGAGCTGGCGGGCGTACTTGCGCAGGTCGCCGAGGGTGGAGATGATCGCGCCGGCGGTCCAGGCGACCTTCGGGTTGACGGCGGTGTAGTCCTGGATCTTTTCGTTGCCTTCATCGCCGGCGAAGTAGCCGTGGGCGAAGGGCTTCGGCATCGCCGCGGTGGTCGGGAAGCTGGTGTGGGTCAGGCCGAGGGGCTTGATCACGTCCTTGGTGATGTTCGCTTCCACCGTTTCGCCGGAGACCTTTTCGAGGATCAGGCCGAGCAGGATGTAGTTGGAGTCGGTGTATTTGGTTTCGGTGTTCGGTTCGGCCACCGGTTTGTTGGCTTCCACGATCTTCACCACGTTCAGCGGGCTCCACTTCAACAGCGGGTTCTTGGTGAAGTCGCTGAGGAACTTCGGTTCGGCGGTGAAGTCGTAGAGGCCGGAGCGCATCGCGAGCAGGTCACGCACGGTGATCTTGTTCGCGTTCGGCACCGTCGGGAGCCACTTGTCGATCGTGTCTTCGAGCGAGAGGTTGCCGCGGACGGACTGGAGCAGGATCGCGGTGGCGGTGAAGGTCTTGGTGATGCTGGCGATGCGGACGTGGTCGCCGACCGAGTAGGCGGCGCCGGTCGAGCGGTCGGCGACGCCGTAGGCGCGGGTGTAGTTCCCCTGCGGCCCGGTGACGGTCACCGACACGCCCGGAAGCCGTTCTTCCTTCATCGCTTTCGCCACCACCCTGTCGACGAACTCGCGGTCCTTCGCCGGCAGCGGCTTGGCGGCGGCGGTGCCGACGGCGAGCGCGAAGAGGGCGACGAGCGCGAGCAGGGACGCGAGCGCGGTCGCGGACCGGTGGGCGGTGGGTCGATTCAGCATGCGGACTCCATTCGGGACGGGGGACCCGCGAACCTAAGGGGTCCGGGATGGGAAATTGACGACATCGCCGCCGAGGGGCAGCTGGTCGGTGCGCGGGCCGGCGCCGGCGGCGTCGACCGGGATCGGGTCCCCGGCTTCGATCTGCCCCGCCAGCGCGGCGGTCAACGGCGGGATGCGGCCCGCCTCGACGAAGTGACGGAAGGCGAACGGCAGCCCGTCCGAGTCGACCAACGAGGGCGCGTCCATGACCTGGAAGTGCAGGTGAGGACCGCCGCTCGAGCCGGAGTTGCCGAGCAGGCCGATCACCTCACCGGCACGCACGTGGTCCCCGGGCCGGACCGTGACGCTGCCACGCTCGAGGTGCGCGTAGCCGGCGTACTCGTGCGGGCCGAACTTGATGATCACGTGGTTGCCGTCGGCCTCCTCCAGGCCGACGACCTTCGGCTTTCCCGCCACCTGTTCGTCGAAGCGATCTTCGGCGGCGACGACGATCCCGTCGGCCACCGCCAGCACCGGCTTGCCGTAGAAGATCCAGCTCGCGTTCACGTTCGGGTCGCCGACGACGAAGCGGTTCTCCGCGTCCATGCCGTTCCAGTCGATCGCGAAGCGTTGGCCGAGCGACAGGCGCCCGTCGATCGGCTGCAGGGCGCGGCGGTGGGGGCCGTCGCAGCAGCTGCCGAGCGCGATCCAGCCCGGGCCTTCCAGCGGCGGGGCGATCCGCACCGGCTCGCGCTGGGCGACGTCGGCGACCCCGCCCTCGTCGGCGATCGTCTCCGGGACCGGCAGGCCGGCGGGCGGCCGCACCGTCAGCACGTGCTCGATCGTCTGCGGGATTTCGCCGCGATGGTCGAACTCCAGCTGCATCCAGGCGACCGATACCGAGGAGGGCCCGACCTCGGTCGAGGCGTCGGACGGCGAGCCGAGCGGGCTCATCACCGCCTTCAGGTCCGCGCCGGTCAGGTGCGCGACCGTCGTCCCGTCCCCGTCGCGGACCGCCAGCGAGGTGACGTCGACCGGCACCCCGAGCCCGTTCACCAGCTTCAGCTCGTAGGCGACCGAGAACCTGCCGTTGGTGCCCTCGAACCAGCGCGGGGTCGAGGCGACCGACATGACCACCGGCGTGTAGCGATCGACCGGCGGGTTGTCGACCCGCGCCGAGGCCCCCGGCGCGAGGACGGCGAGCACGAGGGCCGCCATCGCCGCGGCGCGGCCCGCGGCACGAAGAGTCCACCCGCGGGTCACGGGAAGTCGATCACCTGGTTGTCGGTCGGCAGCTCGTCGTGACGCGGGCCATTGCCGCTCGGCACGATCTTGGCGACCGCACCTTCCTGGAGCGGGCCGATGTTGGTCACTTCGCCGTCCACGGTGAAGTTGCTGAACCGGTAGGGCACACCGTTGGCGAGCAGCGGGTACGGCGCGTCCATCACGTGGAAGTGGAGGTGCGGCGCGTCGGTGTTGCCGCTGTTGCCGAGCAGGCCGAGGGTCTGCCCGACCTTCACCGACTGGCCGACTTTCACCCGGACGCTGCCCGGCTGCATGTGGGCGTAGAAGGCGTAGTGGCCGGAGTCGACTTTGACGACGACGTGGTTGCCGCCGGCTTCGGCCGCGGTGATCCCGGGCGGCAGCGTGCCCGCTTCGATGTCGGGCAGGCCGTCGACCACGGCGACCACCTTGCCGGCAGTCGCCGAGTGGATTTCGTCGCCGAAGTAGGAGTAGTTCGTGAGCGGGTTCTTGGCGCCCTCGAAGACCCTGCCCATCGGATCGAGCTGGACGAAGTCGATGGCGAAGCGCTCGGCCACGTGGGGCGCGCCGTTGACCGGCAGGATCGTGCCGCGGTGGGCGTTGAAGTCCGCGCAGCAGCCGTTGCCGACGACCCAGTTCGGCCCGCGCAGCGGCGGGGCGACCACGATCGCACGATGGTTCGTCACCTTCGTCGGGGCGAATTCGTAGCTCGTCGCGATCGACGACGGCAGCTTCGGCTTCGTCGTCACCGAGATCCGGTGGACAATTTCGCTCGGCACCTTCGCCTTCGCCGGGAGGCTGACGTCCATCAGCACGTAGGCGCCCTGTCCCGGCGCCAGCGTCGTCGTCTGCTTGCTCGTCCCGTAGGTGGCGATCTCCGCCGCCAGCGACTTGCCCGCGAGCTTCTGCACGACCTTGCCGCCCGCCAGCGCTTCGAGCCGGTTGACGGTGACGGTCGCGCTCGAGCGGTTGATCAGCTGGAGCTCGTAGGCCAGCTGCTGGCGCCCGTCGCTGGTGAGGACCGGTTCCGGCGAGGCGAACGGGTTGCCGACGACCGGGGTCAGCCGTTCGGTCGTCTTCGCCGCCGAGGCCAGCGGCGCGGCGAGCGCGAAGACGGTGAGGACGGCGAGCAGCGAGACGAGGCCGGTCGTGAGGCGGCCGACAGGACGACGACGTTCCATTTTGTGACTTTCCATTCCGGGTCGGTAAGAATCTGCTGCCCGTGAACGGCAGGCGGCCGCTACCAGGACGAAGGACCGGATGAGCCTAAGCGTCCCCGCTCGCGCTGCCAATGGACCCAGGTCTAGTCTTGGCGCGCTCGCCGGCCCGGGCGACCGCGCGGCGCGACGGCCGCTGAGCCCGGCGCTCGTCCTGGTCCTCCTCACCTGCGGCGGGCTGATCGCGCTCGAGTCGCTGCTGCTCTGCACCGACAGCCTCGCCCCGTCCTGGCCGCAGATCCTCTTCCCCGCCGTCGCCGCGGTCTACGTGCTCGCCGGTGTCGCGGCGGCGTCGCGGCGCTCCGGCAACCGCTTCGGCGCGCTGATGGTCCTCGGCGGCCTCACCCTCTGGGCGGCGGGCCTGGAGGCGATCGACGAGCCGGCGCTCACCGCTCTCGGCCTGATCGTCGGCATCCTCCCCTTCGCCGCCGTCGTCCACCTGATGCTGGCCTTCCCGTCCGGGTTCCTGCGCTCCCGCGCCGAGGGGGTCCTCGTCGCCGCCACCTACGTCCTGATGCTGGCCCTGCAGGCACCGGTCTACCTCTGGGGGCAGGGCCCCGAACCCGAGGCGCCGGGCCTGGCCCTGGCCGACCACCCGGACCTGGCGTCGACCGCGGCGGTCGTCCGCGACTCGGTCGGCAGCGCCCTCCTGCTCGCCGCCGCGGCCTTCCTCCTGCGCCACCACCGCACGGCGACGCCGACACAGCGCCGCACGCTCGGTCCGCTCTACCTATACGGGGCGTTCGTCTGGGTCTTCATCCTGCTGAGCGCGCGGATCCTGCCGCACGCCTTCAGCCGGGAAGTGCTCTTCATCGCGCAGCTCGCCGCGCTCGCCGGGGTGCCGGTGGCGTTCGCGCTGGCGGTGCGGCGCGGCGGGTTCGCCCAGACCGGGGAGCTCGACCAGCTCTCCGCCTGGGAGGCCATGCGGGCGGGCGGCACGGCGGGGCTGACGCGGGTGCTGGCGACGGCGCTCGGGGACCCCTCGGTGCGGCTCGCGGTCTGGGACCCGGAGGCACGCATATATATGGACGGCGAGGAGGCGGTCGACCCGGCGGCGCCCGGGGAGGCGCGCGTCGACATCGACCTCGGTGGGCGGCCGGTCGGGGCGATCTTCTACGACGACACCGTGATCGGGGACCCGTCGGTGGTGCGGGACGCGGGGCGCACGGTGGCGCTGGCGCTCGACCACGAGCGGCTGACCGCGGAGCTGTCGGCGAGCCACGAGCACCTACGGCGCTCGCGCGCGCGGCTGGCCGATGCCGCCGACGGGGAGCGGCGGCGGATCGCGCGCGACCTCCACGACGGGATCCAGGGCCGGCTGGTGGTGCTCGGGGTGGAGATCGACGGGCTCGCGCGCGATCCGGCGGTGCCCGCCGGGGCGCGGGCCGAGGCGGGCGCGATGCGGCGGCGGCTCGACGAGGTGGCGCGGGAGCTCGGCGACCTGGTCCAGGGCCTGGCGCCCGCGGGGCTGGTCGAGAACGGCCTGGCGGAGGCGATCGAAGACCTCGCCGACCGGGTCCCCATTCCGGTCTCGGTGGCGATCGAGCCGGGCGAGCGCGAGGCGATCGCGGCGGTCCCGGAGGCGGTCGCCCCGGCGGCCTACTTCGTCGTCGCCGAGGCGCTGGCGAACGCGCTGAAGCACTCCGGCGCGACGGCGCTCGCGGTCGTCGTCTCCTGCCCGGGGGAGCGTCTGCGGGTGGAGGTGCGCGACGACGGCGCCGGCGGCGCCGAGCCGGGCCGCGGCAACGGCCTGCGCAACATGTCGGACCGGCTCGAGGTGGTCGGCGGGACGCTCGCGGTGGAGAGCGCGGTCGGCCGCGGCACGAGCGTCGTCGGGGAGATTCCATGCGGGTGGTGATCGGCGAGGACGAGGCGCTGCTGCGCGACGGTCTCGCCCTGGTGCTGGAGCGCGCGGGCGCCGAGGTGCTGGCAAGCGTCGGCGACGGCGAGGAGCTCCGCGCCGCGGTCGCCTCCCAGGGCCCGGACCTGGTCGTGACCGATATCCGCATGCCGCCGAGCTTCCGCGACGAGGGCCTGCGCGCCGCCCTCGACATCCGCGCCGAGCACCCGGAGATCGCGATCCTCGTCCTCTCCCACTACGTCCAGCGCCGCTACGCCGACTCGCTCCTGGAGTCCAGCGAGGCGGTCGAGAGCGGCACCGGCTACCTGCTGAAGCAGCGGGTCACCGACGTCGAGGCCTTCTGCGACAGCATTCGTCGCGTCGCCGACGGCGATACCGTCCTCGACCCCGAGGTGGTCTCCATCCTCACCGCGCGCGCGACCCGCACCGGACCCCTCGCCCAGCTCACCCCCCGCCAGCTCGAGGTCCTCGACCTGATGGCCCGCGGCTACTCCAACGCCGCGATCGCCGCCGAGCTCGTCGTCACCGAGAAGGCCGTCGTCAGCCACACCTCCCACATCTATGCGGCCCTCGACATCTCCCCCACCCCCGGCGTCCACCGCCGAGTCCTCGCCGTCCTCTCCCACCTCGCCCGCGAAGAGGACCCGACCGCCGACAACCTTTCGACCCGCTGACATTTTTGCCGCTGGGGATACGGCAAATTTGCGGTTGGCAACTCCGCAAATTTGCCGCTGAAAGCTCTTCATGGCTGGGAAAACCTATAAACCCCGAGTGGCCGATGATGAGCTTAAAGAGAGGCTCGAGAGCGCCGGAGCGGTCCTGATCGAGGGTCCCAAGGCCTGCGGAAAGACCGAGACCGCTCGTCAGCTCACGGCCGGCGAGGTCCTCTTGGACATCGACCAGAACGCCCGTGCGGCGGTGGCCCTGAATCCAGCGCTGGTCCTCGATGGAGACACGCCCCGGCTGATCGACGAGTGGCAGGTGGAGCCCGCGATCTGGAACCAGATCCGCCGCGCCGTCGACGATCGCGACGAGCCGGGGCAGTTCATCTTGTCGGGATCGGCAGTCCCGGCCGACGACGTCACGCGGCATTCGGGAGCCGGGCGGATCTCCCGCCTCCGGATGCGCCCGATGTCGCTGATGGAGTCTGGGCTCGGCAGCGGCGAGATCTCCCTCCGGGCACTGCTCGAGGGCTCGCCGGCGGAAGCGGCCGGGAGCCCGGTGGGGATCGACGATCTGGCCGAGGAGATCACTCGCGGTGGGTGGCCAGGGTTCCGGAGCAGATCGCTGAAGGCCGCGATGGAGGCCATCCGGGACTACCTCGGCGAGATCGCTCGCACCGACATCAGCCAGGTGGACGAGGTGCGCCGCGACCCCCGACGGGTCGAGCGACTGATCCGCAGCCTCGCCCGGAACGTCGCCACCACCGCTTCCGTCTCCGCCCTCGCCCGTGACAGTGCGGCCGGTAGCGAAGAGCCACTGAAAGACCAGACCGTCGCCGAGTACCTGAGCTCGCTGGAACGCCTGTTCGTGGTCGAGAACCAGCCGCCCTGGGAGGCTCACCTGCGCTCGCGCAGCCGTCTCCGCCAGGCGCCTAAGCGCCACTTCGTCGATCCCTCGCTCGCGGTCGCCGCTCTGGGCGCCGACCCCTCAGGCCTGCTCCGGGATCTCAACCTGCTCGGCTTCCTATTCGAGTCCCTGGCGATACGCGACCTGCGGGTCTACGCACAGACGATCCGAGGTGAGGTGAAGCACTACCGCGACAGCTCCGGCCTCGAGGTCGACGCGATCGTGGAGAGCGCGGAGGGATGGGCGGCGATCGAGATCAAGCTCGGCGGCCCCGCGGCGATCGACGAGGCCGCGGCGAGCCTCCTCAAGTTCGCCGACAAGGTCGACACCGCCAAGAGCGGCGAGCCGAGGTTCCTCGCGGTCGTGGTCGGGACCGGCTACGGGTATGTCCGAGCCGACGGCGTGCAGGCGGTGCCGCTCGCACACCTCGGTCCCTGAGGCACCCCTCCCGCTACCCCGCGGCGGGATGCCGGTGCACCATGAAGATTTCGATCGTGGTCACGGCTTCGGTCGCGAGCGGTGTGCCCGCGAGCCTCCTCCACCGGGCTTTCGCGCGCATCATCAATTTTGAGGTTGAGAATTCGATCTGGTCGTCCACCTCCGCTATAGGGGATGCTTCCCGTTCTTGAACCGCTCGTCGCTCGTCTTTGCTTATGCGCTGGTAGGCGCCGCGGCGCTCGCGCTGGTGGCGATCGACGTCGCGCTGTTCCTCGACTCGGGCTCGTCCTGGCCGACCTGGATGGGGATCGTCTCGCCGTGCCTGGCGTCGTTCTTCGTCTGGTCCGGGATCGCCGCGGCGCTGCGGCGGCCGGCCAGCCGGATGGGCCCGCTGATGGTCGCCGCCGGCCTCGTCTGGCTGCTCGCCGAACTCTCCGGCGCGCGCGTGCCCGCGCTGACCGCGATCGGCCTGGTCCTCGCCTCGCTGGTCCTGGCGATGGTCGTCCACCTGCTGCTGGCCTTCCCCTCGGGCCGGCTGCGCGGGCGGGCGAGCGTCGTCACCGTGGCGGTCGCCTACTTCGTCTGCACGGTGATGCAGGTCCCGCAGTGGGCCTTCGGCGGCGGCAGCGGCGGGCCGTGGACGGTGCTGCAGATCCACAATTCGCCCGGGTTCGCCGACGCCGCGCTCTGGACGCAGTGGGGGGTCGGCACCTGCACGACCCTGGCGACGGCAGCGATCCTCTGGCAGCGCTGGCGGCTGGTGGCGCCGGTGAGCCGCCGCGGGGTCACGCCGATGCTCGGCTACGGGATCTTCGCCGCCCTCTACGTGCCGGTCAGCGGCCGGCTGATCAACGGCATCGGCATCCCCGACGACTGGATCACCTGGGCCGTCCTCTCGCAGAACCTGGCGATCGCGATCGTGCCGGTCGCCTTCGCGGTGACGATGCTGAGCGGCGGCTTCGGCCGCACGCTGGCGATCGACGAGCTCGCCGGACAGCTCGAAGGCGACGAGGGCGAGGCGGCCGGCGAGGGCGACTCGATGCGGGCGGCCCTGGCCGAGACGCTCGGCGATCCGACCGTCGAGCTCGCCCTCTGGGTGGAGGGACGCGGGGCCTACGTCGACGGGCTCGGCGCGGTGGTCGCGGTACCGCCGGAGAGCGCGGGACGGGCGGCGGCCGAGGTCCGCAGCGCCGGCGGCGAGCGCCTCGGCGCGCTCCTCTACGACGCGACGCTGGCGCCTGATTCGACCCTCGCCGAGGCGGCGGCGCGGGTACTGGCGATGCACCTCGACCGCGAGCGCCTGGTCAGCGAGGTACGCGCCTCGGCGATCGAAGCGCGCGATGACGAGCGGCGCCGGCTCGCCCGCGATCTCCACGACGGCATGCAGACCCGCCTCCTCCTGCTGGCGATGTCGGCGAACGAGCTGAGCGAAGGCTCCGAGCTCGGCGGCGGCGAACGCGAACGGCTGCAAAAGCTCGAGCGCGACCTCGTCTCCGCCGCCGACGACCTGCGCACCTTCGCCCACGGCTACCTGCCCCCGGCCCTGGTCGAGCGCGGCATCTACGCCGCGGCCGCCGACCTCGCCGACTCCTACCCCGGCGTCGTCGACCCGCAGATCCCGGCCGAGGCGGAACGGCCGCCCGCCCGGGTCGAGACGACCGCCTACTTCGTCGTCTCCGAGGCGCTCGCCAACTCGCTCAAGCACGCCGGCGCCGACAGCGTCCGCCTCTCGCTCGCCCGCGACAATGGCTCGCTGCTGATCGAAGTCGAGGACGACGGCCGCGGCGGCGCCTCCGCCGACGGCAGCGGCATCGTCGGCATCCGCGACCGGGTCGAGGCCCTCGACGGCACCCTCGCCCTCACCAGCCCACCGCGTGGCGGCACCCTGCTGCGCGTGGCGCTGCCTTGTTAGGTCGCGCCCGATCGCAAGGGACGCAAGAGTTGTCGGCGAGCACGGCGGGCGGGAGGAGTGTCGCAAGTCCTGACGGAGAGCGTGGGAAGTCCACGCTTCCGTGCGTGTTGGACAACAGTCAATTCGTCGCTGCGTGCATTGACCCCCCTATAGGGGCCCAAATACACGCAGCGCGTTCTCGGGCCCCTTTTCGAGGCCCGAAAACACACCGAAAGTGCGCGTAAGTGTGGAGTTCCCGGCATCTCCCTCACGGAACTCATGCAGGCGTGACTGACCACGCACGCACCCTCGAAGTAAGTCCGACCTGAACCGCTTCTAGGCCGACCCCCCGATCGTCAGGCGGCGCCGGCGCGGACCACGTTCTCGAGCTCCTCCCCCGCCGCCCAGCGGCCGAGCTGGCGCGCGGCGAGCTCCTGCGCGCCGTCTGAGTTTGGGTACTTTTACGGTTGCCTACGGATACAAGCTCGGATAGGTTCTGCGGGCGCGTATCCGAAAAGGGCGGCCCGAGGGCCGCCCTTTTCTTTTCCTGCAGCGGCTCTCGGGCCGCGGGTGGATCAGCCCTTCGGGGTGCAGGCGCGGACGATTTCCGTCCCTGCCTTGGTCCCGTCTTCGAACTTCGCTTCGACGTTCACTTTGAGCTTGCCGTCGGTGCATTTGGCACTGATCGGGTTGATGCCGCCGACGCTCTTTTTGATCTTCAGGTTGAACTTCACGATCGAGCCCGAACCGCCGGTGATCTGCGGCACCTTGGTCACCGTGTAGGTGCCGAAGCGGCCATTGTTTTTCTTCTGGATCGTCACCGTGGAGACGATCGCGCCCGAGATCGGGTTGGAGAAGTAGGCGTGCGCGAACCAGGTGATCTTGCCGCCCTTTTCACCGCCGTTGAAGAGCAGCAGCTTCGACTTCACATCGATCGGGGGCTGTTCGGCGAACGCCACCTCCGCGGTGGCTTCCCCTTCGCCGATGATGGCCGATTTGCAGGCCTTTTCGGCGGCCGCGGTGTCGGTCGCCTGGAGCTGACCCGAGCTGCAGGTCGGGATGCCCTTGACGTGTACTTCGGCGTTTTTGTCGCCTTCGATGATGATTTCGCGGGCCGCCGGCGGATGGCTGCCGTCGGACTCTTTGACCGAGCCTTCGGCGACCAGCTGGATCGGCGTCTGCTTGGTCTTCGACAGCGCCTTCGGCGTGAAGCCGCCGTTCGCGGTCAGTTCAAGGTTGCCTACTTTCACCGTCACCGGGCCTTCGCCACCCGCCGCGGTGGCGATCCCGACCACCGAAGCGGCGACGAGCGCCCCCAAGGCGAGGACTATCAGCACGTGCTTGCGCATGCTCCTACCTTCCTTTGCGGCCGCTCACCCTCCCAAGGGTCGGCCTTCGATTCCCCCACGGAGCGGGCGACTCACGTCCCCTACCTCCCGCGGCATTTCCGCGAGCATACCGCGCGGGTATCCATCGGTGCCAGGGCTCAGGGAACGAGCACGGCGCGGGCGAAGCGCTCGGCCGCGCCCGGGACGAGACCCAGGTAGAGGCACGGCTCGATCGCCTCCAGCTCCATCAGCACCGGCAGCCCCGCGTCGTCATGAGCGACGTCGACCCGGAGGTAGAGCGGCGTGCCGAAGCGCCCGCTCACCTCGCCCACCACGCCCGCGGCGAACTCCCGCTGCGCGGGCTCGGCGCTCCCCGGCCGCACCAGGTCGTCCTCCAGCATCACCGCCGCCGGCCCGTGCTCGTCCTCGCCGAGCGGCGCCTCCCCTTCGCCCCGCAGGACCGGGCGCTTGTGGAGGACATGGGAGAGCTCCCCGGCGATGAAGACCAGCGCCGTCTCCCCGCGCCGGTCGATGTCGGCGAGGTAGTCCTGGACGATCGCGACGCGGCCGCTGCCCCGGATGCGCTCGATCAGCTCCAGGGCATCGGCGTGGCGGGCCGGGCCGAAGCGCCCGGTGTCGCGCGCGCCCGCCGAGACGTTCGGCTTCACCACGACCTCCCCGTCGAGCGCCGGCACCGGGTCGCCCGGCGCGACGAACGTTGTCGGCGCGATCGGGGCGCCGAGCTCGCCGAGATAACGCTTGTCGGCGTCGAAGGCGACCAGGGCGGGCACGTTGCGCAGCCGTTCCGGGCCGACCGCCTCACACCAGGCGAGAAACTCCGCGACCCGGCGGCTGTAGTCCCAGACCGAGCGGATCACCACCCGGTCGTAGGCCTCCCAGTCGACGGCGGGGTCGTCCCAGACGACGAACTCCGCCCCGCAGAGCCGCGCCGCCTCGCGGTCGTCGTCCCAGCCGCCGGGCATCGCCCGGCTGGTCGCGAAGGCGACCCTCATCTGGCGACCGGCCCGCGGCTCACACCCTCAGTTTGACTGAGGGAAGACGCAGCGGTAGCCGAGCAGGCCGGACGAGGTAGTCGAGCGACCGCCCTCGTCGGTGGTGAAGACGACCTCTTTTTTGCCGACCCCTTCGAGCGAATCGACATCGCCGGACCAAGACTGTTCGCTGACCTGTTCGCCGGGGCGTAGGACGAAGGCGACCAGTTCCTCGATCGACGGGAGGCGACCGCCGAGGTTGCCGCATTCGGCGACCGCGACGAGCCACAATCTCGCCGGCCGGGTCGTCTGGTCCCAGCACATGCCGCCGTAGAATTCGGTGGCGGCCGGGCAGGAGACTTCGAGTTCGGCCCTGAGTTCAGCCGCACTCTTGCCGCCGAGTTTTTCGGCTTCTCCCGCGATCGTCGCGGCGTCGGCGGTGGTGGCCGTGGTGGCCGAGTCGGCGTGCTTGGCAGTGTCCGCCGTTTCCGCGTGCTTGGCGGTTTCGGCGCTTTTAGCCGTGTTGGCAGAGTTCGCCGTGTTGGCAGTGGTCGCGGTGGTCGCGGTCGCGGCGGTGGTCGCGGACTTGGCCTTGGTCGCGGTGCCCGCCGTGGTGGCGTTCTGCGCCGAGGGCACGGTGCCTAGCGTCGACTCGTTGATCGAGCTCGAGGTGATCGACCCGGGCACGATCTGCGCGCCCGTGAGAGTCCCAGGCGCGATCTGCGCCGCCGTGACCGTCCCCTTCTTCAGCTTGTTCGCGGTGATCGTTTCGTTCTTCAACTTGCCGCCGCCGATCGAGCCGTTCTTGATCGAGCTGCCGTTGATCTTGGTCCCCGCGTAGGCCGCCCCACCGAGGGCGACGAAGAGGGCGATCATCGCGATGACATTGCTGAACGAGAGGTGTCGGAGTAGGCGCATACGACGCCCATCGACAGCTTCGCCGCGCGCCTTGACCCTGCAAGGCGCCGATCACCCGACCGGCGGATCGTCCCCGTGCCCTCGCCGCCCCACCGCCACCGCCAAGGTCACCAGCCAGACGCCGAAGACGATCTGGTCGATCCGCTGGAACGCGCCTTTGACCTCGTCGACCCCGTCGCTCAGGTAGCTCACCCCGGTGACGATCGTCAGCGCCAGCCACAGCGCGCCGAAGCCGAGCGTCGCCCAGCCGAGCTCCCGCCGCCCGGTCCGCAGGAACCCGACCCCGAGCAGCCCGAAGCTCAGCACCGTGAACCCGATTTCCCCCGCGGTGGCGATCGAATGGACGATGTCGAGGGCGTCCTCCTTCAGGTCACAGGCGGCTTCGAGCCCTTCGGCGCAGCTGAGCGGTGCCGCCGCCGCGAACAGAGTGAAACCGGCCGCGACGACGAACGCGACCGCTCCCCAGCGCAGCAGCGACCCCCGCCGTCCCAGCGCCGCGACCAACAGGGCCCCGTATAAGAGGAGCGCCACCGCGGCCACGATCCCGAGCGCGACGAAGACCCCACCCGAGGACTCCGACCGGGTGGAGAGATCGCTGATCCAGGACGCGTCGAAGTTGTGCCGGTCCGCCAGCAGGTCTTCCAGCGCCCAGTAGTTGGCGAGCAGGCCGGCGACGATGGCCGAGCCGATTAGCGCGAAGCGAGAGCGAAGCACCGCCGGGACCCTAGACGCGGCGGGCCTCCCGTCTGGCCATCGCCTGGACGGAGATCAGCAGGAGGATGTCGATGCCGAGGCCGAAGACGGCGCCGAACTGGGACTCGACGAAGGAGAAGACGCGGGTGACGAAGATCGAGACGAGGAGGGCGCGGGTGAGCCAGGCGTAGGCCTGGGGACGGTCGCCGCGGACGAGGTCGGAGAGGCCGAGGAAGACGAGCACGCCGGAGACCGTGCTGGAGACGAGCGAGCCCCAGTTGAGGAAGCTGAGGTCGGCGATCGCGTCCGAGTGTTCGCCGGCGCGCGCCGCGCCTTCCTCGAAGCCGACCGGAAGGACCAAGGCGAAGACCCCGATCAGGGAGATGACCGCCCAGAGCACGAAGACGGCGATCAGGACGGGGCCGAACCAGCTGGTCTGGGTCGCGGCCTCATAGCGGCGCGAGACCGCCGCGCTCCACCGGGTCCAGAACGGCGGCTCCGGGTCGGGCGTGGCGTCGATGCCGTCGGCGAGCGCGAGGAGCGGCGCCCGCAACGGATTCGTCGCCTCGACCTCGCCGAGCAGTGTCAGGGCCCGCTCCCGCGAGCCCGCCTGCCAGGGGCCGATGCTCGCTTCGGCGATCAGCTCGAAGGCGTTCCGCACCCGCTCGGCTTCGTTCAGCCCGCGCCGGCGCTGGTAGGCGCGCGAGGCGAGGAAGAGGACGACGAAGACCAGGTAGATGATCCCCGCCGCGGGACGGAAGAAGTAGTTGTTGTCGGCGGTGATGAACTTGCCGAGCTCGTCGATGAAGAAGCCGAACCCGACGCCGCCGATGATCGCGCCGACCCAGCGCACCCGGCGGCCGAGCAACGTCAGCAGGAAGGCCAGCGCGGTGACCATGAGTATGCCGCCGTAGAGGAGGTGCGCGATGTGGAGACCGTGGCCGCCGAGCTGCGGATAGTTCGTCAGCCAGAGGTCGGTGCGGATGCAGAGGATGGTCGTCACCGCGCAGATGAAGAAGGTCTCGTGCAGGAGGCCGAGGTCGGCGTTGCGCGAGGCGCGGCGCAGCGGCTGAGCGATCACAGCCCGACCTCGGAGGGGTCCACGACCGGCGCCGCGGCGTGTTCGGCGAGGCGCTTGCGGCTGTTGTCGCGGGCGTAGAAGAAGTAGACGCAGAAGCCGAGGAGCGCCCAGACCGCGAGGCGGATCCAGGTCGCGCCGGGCAGCGTCGCCATCAGCGCCAGCGAGGAGGCGATCGCCGCCCCGGCGACCAGCGGCAGACAGGGCACGCGGAAGGGGCGCTCGAGGTCGGGGTAGCGCCGCCGCAGCCGCACCACCCCGCTGGAGACGATGATGAAGGCGAGCAGGGTGCCGATCGAGATCAGTTCGCCGAGCACCGAGAGCGGCACCAGCGCCGCGACGATGCCGCCGACGATCCCGCAGACGAGGATCGAGAAGTGCGGCGTTTTGGTCTTCTTGCCGATCTTGCCGAACGCCGGCGGCAGCATGCCGTCCTCCGACATCCGCATGAAGATCCGCGTCTGGCCGTAGAGGGTGACGAGCACGGTCGAGGCGAGCCCGACCACCGCGGCGACGTCGACCAGGCGCAGGAGCCAGTCGAGGTCCGGGCCGGCGGCCTGCACCGCGGCGGCGACCGGATCGGCGACCCCGAGCTTGCGGTAGTTCAGCATCCCGGTGAGGACGAAGCCGACGGCGACGTAGATCGCGGTCGCGATCGTCACCGTGCCGATCAGCCCGATCGGGATCGTGCGCCGTGGTTCCTTCGCCTCGGCGGCGGCGGTCGAGACCGCGTCGAACCCGATGTAGGCGAAGAAGACGATCCCGGCGCCGCGCAGGACACCGCTCCAGCCGAAGTGCCCGAACCCGCCTTCGTGGGGGATCAGGAAAGGTTCCAGGTTGGACGAGGTGACGTAGAAGATCCCCACCGCGACGACCAGCGCCAGGATCGTCAGCTTCAGGATCACCATCGTGTTGTTGGCGACCGCCGACTCCTTGGTGCCGACGTAGAGCGCGCCGGAGGCGATCAGCATGATCGCCAACGCGGGCAGGTTGACGATGCCGGGATCGGAGCCGAACGGCGCCGCGGAGAGGTCGTGCGGGATGTGGATGCCGCACGAGGAGGCGAGGCTGACGAGGTAGCCCGACCAGCCGACCGCCACGGTGGAGGCGGCGAAGAGGTACTCGAGCAGCAGGTCCCAGCCGATGAACCAGCCGACGAAGGAGCCGAAGGCGGCGAGCGCGTAGGAGTAGGTGGAGCCGGCGACCGGGATCGAGGCGGCGAGCTCGGCGTAACAGAGCGCGGTCAGCCCGGCGACGATACCGGCGAGGACGAAGGAGATCAGGACGGCGGGGCCCGCGTAACGGGCGGCGGCGTCGCCGGTGACGACGAAGATCCCGGCGCCGACGACGCTGGCGACGCCGAGCAGCGTCAGGCTGAACGCGCCGAGCGCGTTCGAGTTCATCCGCTCGCGGTCGGCGGCGGCGGTCGCGAGGATCGCGTCGAGGTCCCCGCCGTGGCGCTCGGTGGCCATCCGCGGTCCCGAGCTAGACGTCGGCGGTCTCGGCCTCGCGGGCCGCTTCGACCCGCTGGCGGATCGGCGGCTCGAGCGCGTGGCTCAGGAGCGGGACCTCGAGGAAGCCCTCCACCGAGGCGTAGAGCATCGCCACGCGCGGCAGGTCGGAGGCGTCGTCGATCACGCACGAGCGCGGGGTCCATTCGGGCCCGAACTTGGCGTTGAAGTCCCGCAGGCTCTGGATCTGGAAGAACGGGTTCAGCCCTTTCGCCATCAGCCGCTGCAGGCGGCCGGAGAGCCCGGCGTCCTCGGCCGAGTCGAGCAGCCGTCCCCAGGCGGCGAAGTTCAGCGAGAGGCGCTTGAAGCCGCGGGCGCCGAGCGTCTGCGCGGCGCGGGCGATCAGGAACTCGGTCATGCCGTTGGTCGAGTCGAGGCGGCGGCGCATCAGGTCGAGCGAGTAGCCCGGCTCGTCGCCGAAGACGGGGACGAAGCGCAGGAAGCCCTCGACCTTCTCGGTGTGGCGGTCGCGGGCGATCGCCAGCACGAAGTCGGGGTTGGTCCCCTCGACGTCCTCGCCGAGCTCCATCGTGAAGCCGCGCTCGGGCGCGCCTTTGCGCCATTCCTCGGAGATCTCGTTCAGTTCGGCGACCAGCTCCGGCGAGGCTTCGTTCTCGGCGATCAGCTCGAAGGTGTGGCCTTTCTCGACGTGTTTGACCGCCGCCCGCACGGCCTTGCGCTCGGCCCCGTCGAGGGTGAAGGTGTCGAGC
This sequence comes from Solirubrobacterales bacterium, assembly GCA_965200635.1. Lineage (GTDB taxonomy): Bacteria > Actinomycetota > Thermoleophilia > Solirubrobacterales > 70-9 > VAYN01. The sequence goes on from OZ241364.1 coordinate 1,233,821, forward strand.
CGCAGGATCGCCTCGTCGCCGAGGTAGACCGGGTGCATGCCGCGTTCGCGGTAGAGGTCGGCGTCGGCCTCGCGCACGGCAAAGAAGGCGACGCGCCAGCCGCGCTCGGCGCAGAAGGCGAGGAACTCGTCAAGCGTCCGCGCCTCGTTGCCGGGCGGTCCGATCGGGTCGGCGGCGACCATCGCCGTCCCTCGCACGTAGAGGTAGGCGATCAGCGATTCGCCGTCGGCGGCGAAGAAGTAGTTCTTGTCGCGACGCAGGGCGAAGTAGTCCAGCGTGTCGTCCCCCCACCGCCGCACGATCTCCTCCGCCCGCTCACGCCGCTCCGGCGTCGGTGGATCCGCCTGCACGAAGGTGCGCAGCACCAGGTAGAGCAGCGTCAGGAGCCCGATGATCCCGAGGACCAGGAGCCCGGTTTCGAAGAAGTCATGGAAGGTGTTCCGCTCGTAGGTGTACGGCCCGGCGAACCCGGCCAGCCCCTTGACCGTCGTTTCGACGTTCCCCCAGAAGGTCAGGTCCGGAGTGATGTGCTTGCGCTCTGCGAAGAGCGAGATCGTGGTGAAGAGGAACACGAACAGCAGGTAGGCCGGCACGAACACCACCGCCTGCTGCAGGGACCCGGGATCCGAGTGAGCCCTGAAGTCATCCCGGTACCAGATCAGCGCGAACATCATCGCGGCGGAAAGCAACACCGCCAGCGGATCGGGCCCTCTGAATAGGTGCACGAGTGCCGCAAGCCCGAAGAGGACCACGCCGATGCCCCAAGCCCGCCGCTTGCCTCTGCTCAGCCCCCGCGCAACCCCCAGGATCCCGAGGCCAATCGCAACGCTGATGATCAAGCCCGCGCTACGAGTGTCCCCGTGCACGAACGAGAAGTGCCCCAGAGAGAACCGGATCGAAGTCGCAGTGGGGAGCAGGCTGAAAATCGCAACTAGTACTGCCGCCCAAGCCAAGTAGTGCAAGTGCTTCGGCCGACGAGTGATGGCGGCCGATGCCGATAGGTCCCCTGAACGTTGTCCGAGGGCGGAGCCCGAGAGTGAAGGGGACCTGTCGGCAGCGGTCGCCTCCGCCCCCGCCAGATCAGCCGCGGAAGGCCCGCTCTCCGGAACCTGCGCCGACCCCTCGGGACGAAGCGTCGGGAAGAGGATGACGTCGCGAATTGCCTCGGCGCCGGAGATGAGCATCACCAGGCGGTCCAGGCCGATACCCAGCCCGCCCGTAGGCGGCAGTCCGTACTCCAACGCTTCGACGTAGGAGCTGTCGACCGGTTCGCCCTCTTCATCTCCCCCGGCCTGCAGGTCCGCCTCGGTCTGGAAGCGTTCCGCCTGGTCGACGGGGTCGTTGAGCTCCGAGTACGCGTTCGCGAGCTCTCGGCCGGCGACGACGAGCTCGAAGCGCTCCGTCAGCGTCGGGTCGTCGCGGTGGGCCCGCGCCAGCGGGGAGACTTCGCGCGGGTGGTCGAGGACGAAGGTCGGCTCGATCAGCAGGTGCTCGGAGGAATCGTCGTAGACCTCGGCCATGATTTTGCCCGCGCCCCAGACGTCGAGGTACTCGACGCCGCGTTCGTCGGCGATCTTCCGCGCCTCCTCCACCGGCATCGAGGGATGCATCTTCACGCCGGCGTTTTCTTCGATCAGCTCGGCCATCGTCGCCCGGCGCCAGGGCGGTTTGATGTCGATCTCTTTGCCGTCGATCGTCACCAACGTGGTCCCGATCGCGGCGATGCAGCAGGCCTCGACGATCGCCTCGGTCAGCTCCATCATGTCCTCGTAGTCGCCGAAGGCCTGGTAGGCCTCGAGCAGCGTGAACTCCGGGTTGTGGCGGGTGTCGACGCCCTCGTTGCGGAAGACGCGGCCGATCTCGAAGACGCGGTTCATGCCGCCGACGATCAGGCGCTTGAGGTTCAGCTCGAGCGCGATCCGCAGGGTCATGTCGATGTCGAGCGCGTTGTGGTGGGTGATGAACGGTTTCGCCGCGGCACCGCCCGCCTGGTCGAGCAGCACCGGCGTCTCGACTTCGTTGAAGCCTTTGTCGAGCAGCGTCTTGCGGGTCGCCGAGATCACCGCCGAGCGGATCGCGAAGACCCGCCGCGAGGGCTCGTCCAAGATCAGGTCGAGATAGCGGCGCCGGTAACGCGTCTCCGCGTCGGTGACGCCGTGGCGGATGTCGGGCAGCGCGCGAAGGCTCTTGGAGAGCAGCTCGAACTTGTCGACGCGGACCGACAGCTCGCCCTTCTCGGAGGCGACCACGGTCCCCTCGACGCCGACCCAGTCGCCGAGGTCGAGGTCGGAGAAGTCGTGGAGCCCGCCGCCGCCCACTTCCCCGCGGGTGACGATCAGCTGGACCTGCCCGGTCTCGTCGCGGAGGTCGGCGAAGTCGAGGCCACCGTGGCGCCGCTCCCCCATCACCCGCCCGGCGATGTGCACGACCCTGCCGGTGTCGGTCCCTGCCGCGATCTGGCCGAACTCCTCGCGGATCGCTGCCGCCGTCGAGTCGCGGTCGAAGCGCACCGGGTAGGGCTCGATGCCGCGGGCGCGCAGCGCGTCGAGCTTCGCCAGCCGGTGGGCGCGCGTCTCCTCCTGGAACTCGCGGGCTTCTTTTCGGGTTTCGTCGTCGAGGGACATGGGACGGGACTTGGCGACGGTCAGGTGGGTCCGGCCGCTGCCTCCGTCTTCTTGTCGGCAGATCCTGTTCCTGCTTGAGTTCCTCCCGTCGATCCCTCCTGGCCGGCCTCTTGCCGGGAGAGGATCGCCATGCCCACGCCCGCCGCGACCAGGGCGAAAACGGTGGCGACGATTTCCGGCGCGCCGACGTTCAGCCGCTCCTGCAGCAGGGTGACGCCGATGACGACGCTGGCGATCGGGTCGAAGGCCATGCTCGTGGCGACGGCCGGGGCGAGCGCGCCGGTGTCGAGCGCCATCTGGTTCAGCGTCATCGAGGCGTAGCCGATCACCGCCAGCCCGTAGAGGTGCCAGGTGGTGAAGATCGTGAAGATCCCGTCGTCGAGCTCGTCGACGACGGCCTTCGTCAGTGCCGCCGAGAGCGCGAAGAGGACGCCCGTCGCGATCCCCAACATCGCCGCCCGCCGCGGCGGCGATCCCCGCCGACCGGCCAGCACCAGCGGCACGCAGACGAGGAGGCAGGCCCCGATCGCGACCAGCCAGTCGCCGAGCGGCGCGTCGGCGCGTCCCCCGGACGGGTTCGCGACGGTGAGGAAGGCGACCAGCGCGGCGACGACGAGGGCGGCCGCGCCGATGTCGACCCTCGTCACCTTCTGCTTGGTCAGCCGCGCGCCGAGCGGCAGCGCGAAGACGACGCTCGCGACGAGCAGCGGCTGCACCACCGCGAGCCGGCCGAAGCCGAGCGCCGCCGCCTGCGCGATGAAGCCGAACGCGTCGGCGGCGATCCCCACCAGCCATACCGGCCGCTTGGCCATGCGGATGAGCAGCCCCGAGCTGGAGCCGCCGGCCGGGGCTTCGAGCCCGGCGCGTTGCTGGAGGACGGTGCCGAGCGCGAAGAGGAGCGCCGCGACGAGGGCGAGAGCGATGTCCACCGGCGCGAGTCTAAGCCCGGAAATGACACTCAGGCCGAAAGTCGAATCTGCCGATGTAATTCGTTCTTGTCCACCTCACCCTCTTTCAAGGAGTAGATCCACCGATGTCGTCCCTCCCCGCGGCCGCCCCCACCGGGCGCGCCCGTCTCCCCCGCCTCGCGATGGCGCTCGTCGCGCTCGCGCTCGTAGGGCTCGCGCTGGCGTCCGCCGCCTCCGCGATCAAGCTGCCCAAGCAGCAGAACCCCGGCGAGCTCGCCGTCCTGCTCGAACTGAACCACCCGAAAGGCCTCGGCAACTTCGTCCGCTCGGTCTCCGACCCGCAGTCGCCGGAGTACGGCGAGTACCTGACGGTCGAGCAGATCGCCCAGCGCTTCGGCGCCAAGAAGTCCGCCCAGAAGGCGACGATGCAGTGGCTGCGCGAGCACGGCGCCCACGGCACGCTCAGCCCGACCGGCACCTACGTCACTGCCCGGGTGCCCGCTGCGGTCGTCGCCGCGGCGCTGCCCGCGGTCGGCGCCTCGGCCTCCTCCACCGGCCAGGTCGCGAACGCTCGCCGCGTCCCCGCCTCGCTGCGCGGCGCGGTCACCGCGGTCGAAACGGTCGGCACCGAGGATGGCGCCTTCTACAACAACGCCCAGGCCTCCAAGCCCTCCGGCCTCGGCAAGGAGACCGGCCTCAAAGGCACCTCCATCCTGCTCAACACCGGCACCCCGGAAGGCTGCGACGCCGGCCGTGAATTCCACCTGCCGGTCGAAGGCCTCGACAAACTGAACGGCTTCACGCCGAACGAGTACCTCGACGCCTACGGCCACAGCACCCTGCACAAGGAAGGCTTCAAGGGTCAGGGCAAGAACATCGCGCTGGTCGAGATCGACGGGGTCAAGCGCTCCGACGTCAACGCCTTCGCCAAGTGCTTCGGCCTGCCGAACCCGAACCTCGTGATCCGTCCGGTCGGCGTCCCGAAGCCGCTGGCCCCCGGCGAGGAGACCACCCTCGACGTCGAGACCCTGACCGCGGCGGCACCGCAGCTGGAACACCTCTACGTCTACGAGGGCGAAGGCTCGGAGCTCGGGATCCTGCTCAGCATCGGCGCCGCGCTCGGTTCGAAGGGCCATCACCCCGACGCGATCTCGATCTCGCTCGGCGGCTGCGAGGCCAACCTCACGACTCAGCTCGCCTACCGCGACGCGATGCAGGAAGTCTTCGCCGTCGCCGCGGGATCCGGGATCTCGGTGCTTGTCGCCGCCGGGGACACCGGCTCCTCCGAGTGCCGCCTGAACCTGGAAGCCGGCACCACGGCGCTGCCCCTGCTCGCCGCCAGCGATCCGGCAACCTCGCCGTACGTGACTGCGGTCGGCGGGACCAACCTGCAGTTGACCAAGAAAAACAAGATCGAAGAAGAGATCGTCTGGAACGACTCCCCGCTCACGGTCGGTGCCGGCGGTGGCGGCGCCAGCATCCTCTCCAAGCGCCCCTGGTACCAGCAGGGTCTGATCAACGGAGCGGGCAGCGGCCGCCTGGTCCCGGACGTCGCCGGCCTCGCCGACGCGCTGCCCGGCTACACGATCTATTGCACCGCGGCCGAATGCCGCAACGAACTCCTGCCGGAAGGCGGCTTCCAGACGATCGGCGGGACCAGTGCCGCGACCCCGCTGTTCGCCGGCGGCGTGATCCTCGCTGACAACTACGCCGACGCCCACAACAGTCCGGCGCTCGGGTTCCTCAACCCGTTGCTCTACGAAGCGGGGCGTGAACAGAAAGCCGGGAAGGGTGGCGGCAACGTCCTCTTCGACGTCACCCACGGCAACAACGACCTCGGCACGTTGCTGCCCGCCGACGCGGGCGGTGGCAAACCGCTGGGCGGTTGGCCGGCCCGGATCGGCTACGACATGGCGAGCGGCTGGGGCTCGCTGAACATGCCGAACCTCGCCAAGCGGGCCACCGCCCGCTTCGAGAATGCCGAGCTCCGCGCCCAGGCCGAAGCCCGCGCGGCCGCCAAGAAGAAGTAGCTAGGCGACCTGTCCCTGTTGACCGGTGAGCGGGTGTAGGACGCTGTTCTTCAGCTTCTGCACCAGCTCGCCGGTCGATGCGGAGAAGCACAGCCGGGCGAAGATCCGCGGCTTGTCCTTGAACTCCCAGTAACTGCAGTAAAGGCCTTCTTCGGCCGGCGGGAACAGCACGAGGACGTACTTCTTGGTCAGCCGTTCGGGCCGGCCGCTGGCGTCGAGCAGGCCTTCCAGCACGTCGGCGGCCTGTTCGCCTTCCTCGATCTGGGCGTACTGCCCCGAGGTCATCGTCTCGCCGTAGGGCACCTTGAACGGCTTCGGCCGCGGGGACCCGGAGCCCGAGGCGGCGATCAGGACGACGATCCCGGCGACCACGGCGAAGCCACCGAGCCAGCCGATCAGCGCGCGCCGGCGCTGTCGCCGCCGGTATGTCGAGGTCTCGTCCACTGCCCCTACCTTCGCGAAAAATCAATGCCTGGATGCCCGGACGCGGCTAGGCTCGCCCGATCGCACCCTGGTTCAACTGCACCCCGGTCGACGAGCGCTTCCTCGAAGAGGCCCCCCTGCGCCTCCGCGCCGGCTTCGAGATCGCGATGCCCGCCGCCAAAGTCTGGGACGAACTCTGCGCCGACGACGCCCTGCACTGGTGCCGAATCCTGAACGACGTGCGCTGGACGTCCCCGCGCCCCTTCGGCGTCGGCACCACCCGCGAAGTGAAGGCCCTCGCCGGCGCCAACCTACTGCGCGAGTACTACTTCCGCTGGGAGGAGGGCCACCGCCACTCCTTCTACGTCAAAGAGACGACCAGCCCCCTCTTCAAGGCCCTCGCCGAGGACTACCTGGTCGAGCCCAAAGGCGAGGACACCTGCCGCTTCACCTGGACCATCGCCGCCGAGCTGACCGCGATCGGCAAACCCGGCAAGCCGGTGAACCGCGCCCTCCTGAAGACGCTGTTCACCGATACCGCCCGGCACTACGGCCTGACGCCCGCCTGAGGCGGGCGCCGGCCTGAGCGAGCCTCAGCCCGCGGGGGTCGCGGCGGGCTTGCGGCGACGACGGCGCCGTTTGGCGCGGGGGCCATCGGACGCGGTCCGCTCGCTGCCGCGATTGGAGTCGCCCTTGCGCTTCGCGTCGCCGTGCCCGTTGCCTTTGCGGCGATTGTCGCCGTTGCGGTTCCCCTCGCGACGTCGCTGCCCGTCGTTCGAGCCGCTCTGCGGGGACTCGTCCCGACGCGGCGCCGGGGCGCCGCCTTCGGTCCGCGCGGGGCCACCGAAGTCGAGGTCGAGTGCCTTGGCGATCCGGCGCATGTCCTTCACCTCGTCGGCGAGCACGAAGCTGATCCCGGTGCCGGTACGCCCGGCGCGGCCGGTGCGGCCGATCCGGTGTACGTAGGCAGCCTGGTCCTCGGGCGCGTCGAAGTTGATGACCCGCATCACGTCGGGGACGTCGATGCCGCGTGCCGCGACGTCGGTGGCGACCAGCGTCATCACGTCGCCGCGCTCGAAGCGGGCAAGCGCGTTTTCACGCTGGCGCTGGCTTTTGTCGCCGTGCATCGCGACGGCTTCCACGTCTTTGGCCTTCAGCCGTTTGACCAGCCGGTCGGCGCCGCGCTTGGTGCGGACGAAGACGAGCGAGCGGCTCGGCTCCTCCGCGGCGAGCGAGGCGACCAGCTCGTCGAGCTTCGCGCCCTGGGACTCGACCAGCATGAAGCGGTGCTCGATGTCGCGGGCGTCCTCCTCGGGCGGGGCGTGGGTGTGGGAGCGCGCTTTGTAGGTGTACGCGCGGGCGACCTTGCCGACCATCCCGTCGAGCGTCGCCGAGAAGAACAGCGTCTGGCGGTCGTCGGGGGTGAGTGAGACGATTCGGTCGACGGCGGGGCGGAAGCCCATGTCGAGCATCCGGTCGGCCTCGTCCAGGACAAGCACTTCGACCAGGTCGAGGGAGACCGCGCCGCGCGCGATCAGGTCCTCGAGGCGGCCGGGAGTGGCGACCAGGATGTCGGCCTTTTTCGCCGCGGCGATCTGGGGGCCGAAGCCGACCCCGCCATACACAGCGGCGACGCGCAGCTTGCGCGCCTTGGCAAGGACTTCCAGCTCGTCGACGATCTGCGAGGCGAGCTCGCGCGTCGGGGCCAGGATCAAAGCCTGCGGCCCATAGGCGCCAGGCTTCAGCAGATCGACAAGCGGCACGCCAAACGCAAGGGTCTTGCCCGACCCGGTCGGCGATTGAACCAGCAAATCATGGCCATCAAGCGCATCCGCGATGACCAGCTTCTGTACAGGAAAGGGCTCGATGATCGAACGCGCGCGCAGCGCTTCAACCACCGGCTCGGAGGTGCCGAGTTCGGCAAACGTAGTTATGAAAGTGCTCCTTGAATTGACTTCTGAGGGGAGAATCCAGCAGCCCCGGAAGTGCAGTGCACGTTGAGGAAACAGGTTCTCTCGGGCGGCGTCGTGCCAGGCCCGACTACTCAACGGTAGCGGATCGGGGGGTCAGGCACCCCGCACGCTCTAAGACCGATCCGAAACATCGAAGGGGGACCAGACGCTCAAAGCGCCTGGTCCCCCGGTTCGACTACTACCTCACGCTCGAGTTACCTAGTGAGCGTTCACACCCGCCGCTTCGGCGACGAAGATGTTGTCTTTCAGGATCGCCTGATTTTTACCGGCGGCCGACGGAACACCGACCGTCGAGTTGATGATCGGGTTGATCAGGTATTCAAACGGGAAACCACCGCAGCCGCTGGCGCCCGGAGCCGACCAACCATTGTCGACCAGCGAGGCTTTTTCGAACTCGATGACTTCGCCTTCGTCAAAGAATTCGAGCGCCCCGGCAGTTCCACGCAACGGAGTGGTGCCCGCGGGGGGTTTGCTGAAGCCCGTCGTCAGGTTCCAGAGCAGCGGTGAGCTGCTGGAGCCGATGTAGCAACTGCTTCCCAGGAACGGGTTTTCGAGGTGGACTTTCACCGGCAATTGCAGCGCGACACCCGATTCGCTGGCAAGTGCTTCCTGGTTCACCTGGATCTCAGTTGCCGGACGCGCAAGTTCCAGCGTGGAATTGACGCCGGTGAAACCATTTTCCAGCGTGGCTTCGCAGGCGAGGCGCTCGATTACGTTGCTGATCGTTTTGCAGTTCACCAGCCCAGTGAGACCACCAGGAACGGGCTGCGGGGCTTTGGACAGCGTCACTCCATTGGTTGCCGCGTAGAACGAGGCAACTCCCGAGGAGTTTTCAACTCCGTAGCCACCCTGAAGGATGACTTTGTTCACGATCGGAACCGTTTTCTTCCCGAGAACGACCTGGCCGCCGGTAGTTTCGGCATAGAGGCACTTGAAGACCGCCGGGTTGGTTGACGGACAGTAGTTGAACCGCGCAAAGTCGCCGGTATGAGCCGACGCAACCGGTGATGCCGCAAGGACACCCAATGCGACCAGTGCTATCGCCGCGCCACAGATGGTGGCGCGCATCGTTTTCGCCTTTCGAACCATGCTTTCGCTGCTCTCCTTTTGTTGGACCTCTCGCGATGCGGATATGTCGGGCCCGCCCAAAAGCTGGCTGATCAGAGGCTCTGCGCAACGACGCTCAAACTCGGGTCACCCCAAGCCGGCGCGTAGCCGACCAGAACGCTTCTGCTGACGCCTCCCGCGTTCGCATTTCCCTGTGAGTCGAGCCGCCTGACAGCGTGGTGCAAAGTGGCAGCTACGACCAAAACATAAGCTACCACCGTACCTAGAGCTGTCAAGTAGTCAGCGATTGTAACCCAAATACTAAGTAGCAATCGCTAGGACCGGCCCGGCCCTTTCGTTTTGCCCTTTTTTCCACAACGGTTCGCGACGAGAGGCTTGGTGTTGTCGACCCTGCCGTTCTGCGCCGTAAATCGAGAGATCGCTCGCTGGGGTTTCCTGCAGAGATTTTCGGAATTGATCAGGAGCCCATATTTCTTGCCGCCCTTCATCTCCAGGACGAAGCGGCTGACCGGCGCGTCAGGTACAGCTTCGAACGTGGCTCGGATCCCCCTGTTCGGACCGGAGTCCACTTTGCCTTTCAGCAGGACACGGATCTGGCCGTTTAGATCAGCGACCAATGCAGGCAGTTTGTAGCCGAACCCGCCGACGAGATAGACCGGCCCTTCCAATGGCTTTTCAAGCAGCGGGGACCAGGCCTTGGCCTTGCCATAGATCGTGGAACTCGGGCACTTACCTTCCTGCAGAACCGGTTTGGTACAGGTCTTGTTCAGGTTGTTTTGTTCCAAGAACTCCGAGTGCGGAAGGTTGACCTGGGCCCGGGCGATATTGGCGTAAGCACCTTGGTTGGGGTAGGTGACGACGGCCTTCAGAGCCGGGAGGCCCGTGCGTTTCGTCGAGCCGCTTAGGCTTATCTTCAGCTTCGGCTTGAATTTAAGTCGACCGCATTCATTCGTCTGGAAGCGGTTGAGCAGGGTCGCAGGACCGCCCCCCTGAGAACTGGCGCTGCCGGTTATCCGCTTTTCCTGGCAGGAGGTGGGATTCAAGATGAATCCTGGCCGGTCCACTTTGAGCCCGATGCTCCGAACGTCGAGTGGAATGCCGTCGAGGATCGTCGGCAGAGGATCAGAGATTGCGTCGATCTGAGCTGAATACGGATCGACATTGAGGGCGATCCGCGTCACCACGCTGCCGAGGTCGAAAGGCCCGGCGATCGCCGGGACGATGGTCACTAGGCTCAAGGGTGCGCCCTTGAAAGGACCGGCAAGATACGCGTGGCCGGTCACATAATAGGGCAGCGATCCGGCCCCCGCTCCAACGGTAACCGTTCCGACTTCGGAGGCCTTGGGGCAACTCGGATTTGCCTGCTCGAGCGATCCCTTCTGCGGAGCTTCCGAGCCTCTGGCCGCGGAAATCTGGGCCTCGGAGCAGTAGGGGATACCCGCCAGTTTTCCGAGGAGTCCCTTGGGCAGCGTCGTATCGACGCTGGTGATATGGCGTTCGCCGTCGTTGCGGTTGATCCGAAGCAGGAAGGTGCTGTACGCCCCGGCTTGTGGAGTGACGGTCCCGGCGTTGAGCGTGGGACCGAACGGCGCCGCGGATTCGGCGGCTGCGCACGGTCCGGAGCCGGAAACCGGAAAGCTCGTCGAGAACGAGTCGGTCGGGTGCGCCGTGGCTCCTTCGGGCGCCGACCATGGCACCAGCGATGAAGACGTCGTCCCGGTCCCGCAGACCAACGGGGTCTTGAGCGACGCCTTGGGCCCCCCGAAGAAGTGCAGGCTGACGTCTTCGATCGGGAGCTCAGGATTTTCCGTGAAGGCCGCCGTCAGGCGTCCCGTCTGCGGATCGGGAGTCACTTTTCCGGCCAACTTGGCGACGATGCCCGACTGTTCGTCTTCGACCGCTAGATAAATCGCGAGGAGTGAACCGAAGGGGTTGTCGAATGGCTTGGCCACGTAGACCGCGCCCGGCAAGGTGTGACTCAGTAGCGGCGTAGACACCTCGACCGTGCCGATCTTGGCGGAGTCAGGACAAGTCTGTGCCCCTTCGGAGAACCGGATCTTCTCGTCACTCGGCTGATAGCCGATCTGACCCTCGGTGCAAGCACCAAGCCCGTTGGCGCCGGAGGGATTCACCGTCACTCCTTCGGGAAGCGTGACTTCGGCATCCTTGAGGTTCGCTGAGGCGGGTTCCCCGTAACCGCGATGTTGCGGTTGATGGAGGTCGACATCGAGGCCCGCGGGAGAGTCGGCGCGGTCGGTGTCGGAACGTGCCGTGACGGACGGTTCGAACGGAAGGGCGCCGCACCCCTTGAGGGCGACTGGCGCCACTGATGCATCGGTGACCGGCGCCGACCGTTTGTCGAAGACGTCGGGCCGACCCCAGCTCGCCGTTTCGCCCGCGACCTGAAGCGGCTGGGCCCCACAGTCGGAGGGCAACGTGACGAAAGCTCGGCCCAAGCGTGGAGTGGAGCAATCGAGCCCTCGGGCCAAGATCGTGATTTCGCTGTTCCCGAGACACCCTCGCCGAAGTAGGTCATGGGATTCGGCGCTCGGGTCCCCCCAAAGACTGATTGACGAACCAAGTACCTGTAGTTTCGCGGGCGCATCCGAAATACCGGCGGCGAGTTCGTATTCGCCGCTGCTCTTCACATGCGCCAAGAGGTGCACGTAGACGCTCTGTTCGGCATCGAACGCAAACTCCGCCGGCGATCCGGGCGGGGGGACCATATTGAAGACCGGCTTGACCAAGGTGTTCGTGACAAAACCGAACGTGCGGACGGCAACCGACGCCACCCCCACCTGGGAGGCGGTCGGACAACCGTTGGGTTCAGTCACGTTGTTGTCGGACTCCAACTGTGCCTCGGTGCAGAGGGCCGGCGTCACCGTCGGATCGGCGTACATGCCGCGAGGCAGGGTCACGTCGATGGCCTTCGGTTCTTCGGAGACGTAAACGGATTCGCCCAAGCCGACCGTCGGAAATCTCACTGAGAAGTTTGCCTGGTAAGGGTGGCCGGCCGCTTGGTCGATGGGTTGTCCACCTTCGGACAATTCCGTCGCTAGGCCGGGTTCGCCTTCCAGGAAGCCGAACGGGACATTTCGCGTCCCGATAGCAATCGGGAACGAGCGGCTCGTCGCCGGTTCGCCACCTCCGGATATTTCGATCCGGTTGTAGACCTCGGCAGGCGCCCCGGTTTCGACTTCAACGGTGATTTCAAGCCGAGCCGGTTCGCCCGGCGGAATGCCTTCCGGTCCTTCGCAAGAGACCACCTGTCCCGCGATCTGGCATTGAAGCGGTTCCCCGAAACCATCGACAACCCCCACCCGGTTCCGGCCTTCGGCGAACGTCGGAATAAGTCCAGCAGGGAGCGTATCGGTCAGCGTCGGAGCGCCACTGGTGATATCGCCGCTGTTCGTAGCGGTAATCACGAGCTTCTGATGGCCTTCGACAGAGGAGGGTTCGCCGGTCCTGGGCAAAACCGTCGGAACAGCAACAGTTGAGAGCGACCAAGCCGGGCTCGACGTGGCCGCCGCTGCTGAACCTGCCATCGCCGAGCCCGCGCCGAGTGCGCCCAGCACTCCAAGTACTGCGATCATCTTCCTCGTCGAGACCGGTTTGCTCCGAAGGACCTTCATTTCGTGGCCGCCTTTCTCGAGTGGGACTGGTGGGACGGGGCGGATTGGTGTTTGTTTCGGTGTTTCTTCTTCACGCAGACGGTTCGTCCGTAACGGCGCGCACGCTTGGTGCCCTTACGGCACTGCTTCTTCTTGGCCGATGGCACCGCCGTGGCGGACAGGCTGCCCGGCTGACCTTCAGATGGAGGCGGCTCGGTAACGGGTCCTCCGCAAGCGGTCGCATCTGAGCACGGCGTCGACGGAATGGTTTGCTGGCCCGACAGTCCTCCGCCTTCGCGGGCATCGTAGACATCCTGCAGTCGATCCTTGTCCTGCGGGACGAGCTGATCTTGGGTGTAAAAGAACACGTTGGCGCCACTTGAGTCGGCATCACCGAAGAACGAGGGTTCATCGCTTCGTCCACTTGAGATGAGGTGGATGCACCCGCCATTCTGAGACGAGCTTCGACAAGATCCTTCGCCTTCGGCCTCCCACTCGTAGACGTCTTGGCAACGCGGAATCGCGAACGCGCGCTGCGTGATTTCTGGGCAACCGTTGAGGCCGTTCACATCTTCCGGAACTAGGCGATCTCCCGTCTCGAAGAAGAAGCGGTTGCCATTTACATTGACGTTTCGAGGGGTAAAGTTAGGGTTCCGGGACGGAGACGTCGCCGACTCGATCGAGAATTCGGTCGGCCCGGCAAAAAATTTGCCGACAAGAGGCGCCAAGCCGGTCGGGACGCAGGTCAGGCACTGAAGTCCTGGCCCGCCCTCCTGGTAACGGTAGTACTCACCGACTCCTTCAGTTCCGCTCCCGTCAATATCGTTCCTGGACCGGAAGACGACCGTCCGTCCATCTTGACTCACGTGCGCGGTGCGCCCGGAGGTCGACTGGCGCCTCTGTGAATACCAGTCGCTTTGATCAGACCGAGGGGCAGAGAGTGGTTCCCCCTCGGCGTCCAACCTCGCTATGTAGTGGATCCCTTTGCCGGCAACCCAGACATAGAGATTGCATTCGCCGGATCCGAGGTTGCTGTTTTCTCCGTTTTTGCAAGCGCCGGGAGTCGCTCCTTCTACCTGACCATCTCCCAGAACGCCGTTGGCCGCGAAGTAGATCCGCGATCCGTCACTGCTACTGCCCAGCGTGCCCAGAACATCGGCACCGTTCGGGTCACCGGGGTCGGGGACGAGGTCGACCAGTTCACCGGACGCGACGTCGTAGCGGTATAGATCCCTGCCTTCGTCCGTCGGCCCGGTCGTGGCATCGTCGGTCAGCTTGGCCGAGCTCAGGAAGAAGACAGCGGGATCCGCGCCCCAGCTGGCCGAGAGGTACGCGGCCCCCTTTGGTCCTTCAGGATCGGGCGTCGACCGTTGCGATCGCGACACTTCAGTCGTGCACGCCGCTCCGGCTTCGGTGCATTCTTCGCCGACCATCGTGCTCTGTGGCTTCATCGCGTTTACGCGGAGAAAGAGCTGGCCGGAACTCGCCGACGTGAAATAGACACTTTCTCCGTCAGGCGAGAGAACACCTGGGAGATAAGCATTCCCCTGGGCCCCACCTGCGCCGAGGCCGCCTTCCTGCCAACCGTAAGGGCCCGCGAAGCTTTCGCCGAGCGGACTTTCTCCCGTATTCAATACGCTTACGAGACGGACGATCCCGGTAGCCTTTTCGCGCAGAAAAACGTTATTTTCGCCGGTTCCCCCCGGCAAAGCTAGGGAACTGGATTCGAACAGCAGGCGCCCGCCGCCTGCAGGGTCCGCTGCCACGATGTACGGGAGGCCCGGAAGCACCGCGCTGATCTGCGCGGAATCACTATCGCGCGAGAAGAGAGTGTACCGTTCGGTGGTCGGGTTGAAGTTCGCAGAGAAGGTTTCAGACAGATCGTCGCTTGCGCCGAAGAATTCCGCTTCCCGACCCAGAGTCGAGGGAGGAAGTAGACCGATCGTGTTCCAATCGGTCGTATCGCGAGTGGAAAGATATGAGCCGTAGTCTTGGGCACCTTCAGAACCCGGAAAGGTGGGCACGGTGAAAAAGAAAAACCTGTTGCCGTCGGCCGAGGAATGGACCGCGCCAACGGTCCCACTGGCTGCGCTACCGGCCTTGTCGAGCGGGCTGACCTGCTCATAAGCCCGACCATCTGGCAGGGCTTCTGCCGAAGCACGGCCCGGGAGGAGCACGAGCAGGCAGCCGAGAAGGCCGAAAAGCATGCTCGCACGGCAAACGTGGATACCCCGCCGGATGGGCAGATGCCCAGTTGTCCTACCCCGCGGCGAGACGCCAGCGGACAGCCCAGTCAAATAGCGCAAAATTTCCCTCCCAGCCATACCTGTGGCCCTACTACCTAGTTTCCCTGTGTTGCCTCAGTTGGCCAAACAATCTCGTTTAGCCGACGCGGCTCTGGCAATGAGACCACAAAGAGACCGAGAGATCAAGTGTCCGTCCCATAAGGAGGCGGCCTCGTACCGGGACAGAGGAACGACGAAGCGCAACCATTCGTCGTAGAACGACAATGGGGCCGCGCGGGCAGCGCGACCCCATCGTCGAACAGGTCAATAGGAGAAAGCCCTACAGACCGACGCCCCAGGTTTTGCCGCTCGTGAGAGTCAGCGAACCGTGGCCGTCGAGAATAGCCGCTCTTTCGCCGTATTTGAGAGCCGTGCCGGCCGCTGACGCGGTCGCGGCGGAGGCAACGCCTTTCAGCGCAGCATTGTTGGTCCCCACTTCGAGTTCCAGCGCTGCGGTTCCGGTTACTTTGTTGGTTCCGCTCAGCGCACAGCTACCACTTTCGCTTTTCGCAATGACCACCGTCGCGAAATTGGTACCCGATTCCGGAGTGAACACGTCATAGGCTTTGCTGCCGACTGCTTTCAGGGCCGAGGTGTTCCCGGTGCTGGTTTTGATCGTGCCGACCGTGCCGCCTTCGCTTTTCACCGTGCAGCCCGCCTGGGTTACCCCAGCAGTGCTCTGCACTACGCAACCGGTGAAGACAAGTGCCGACGCCGAGTCGGTGCTCGTCGCGATGATTTTGCCTTTTTCGATTTTCAAACCGGTGCAGCTCAGTCTGAGAAGCCCCGTTACTGTAAGGGTGGCGGCTTTGTTTTTGGTGCCACCTTCGAGTTCGGTTTCTTCGAGGGTGACGGTTTCGCTGACGGCTTCTGATCCGGTCGTCAGTTCAGACCCACCAACGTTCCAATGGATTGCTGCCGAGGCTGACGCCGAGGCGACGCCGAAAGCACAGACGACGACCAACGCCAATCCGATCACCTTGAGCTTCTTGCCCATTAGGTAATTCCTTTCTGTTGAGAAACGGTGAGGCGTCTTTTTCGCCGACGCCCCATCCGGAGGCTCCCTGCGAGCCAGTCAGCGCACCCTGATTGGTTTCTGAGAATCGGTCAACTAACGCACGGGTTTGTTTTATAACCGGGCACGCCGAGACGATTGATCGCCGACGAAACCCGCTACAAGCCGACTCCGAACGTTTTGCCGCTCGTCAGTTGCAGATCGGCCTTCAGGTCCAAGACGATATTTCTTGAGCCATTTGAAAACGAAGCTCCAGCGGCCGTCTGGATCGCCGCAGAGCTGGTCATCTCGAGCGTCGACGAATTGGTCCCGACCGGCAGTTCGAAGCCCATCGTGCCGGTCCATTTGTTGGTGCCGCTGAGGGAGCAGGAGCCACCTTCGACAGCACCGACCACCACGGTTGCGATCGTAGTGCCGGCTGCTGGAGTAAAGATGTCGTAGCTCTTCCCGTTGACTACTTTCACGGCCGAGCTCAATGCGGTCGTTCTGATCGTCCCGACCGTTCCGCCTTCGCTTTTAATGGTGCATTTTGGTTGCGGTTCACCTTTGGTGTTCTGAACGCTGCATTCAGTGAGCAGAAGGTAATTCGCTTTGTCGGTGCTCGGGCCGATGATTTTGCCTTCGTTGATCTTCAGGCCCGAGCAGGCGATTCTTGTCAGTCCTTCGATTGTGAAAACCAACGTCGGCGTGGTTTCGGTCCCGAATTTTGTGAGGGAAACGGTTTCCGCGATTGCTTCGGAGCTACCGGATGGCAGTGGAGATCCGCCGACATTCCAGTGGGCGGCAGCCTGCGCCGAGGCGGAGCCCGTCGCGAAGACGCAGGACAGGGCGAAGACGAGACCTAGAGTCTTCAGCTTGGTATTCATCGAATGCCTTTCGTCGTACCGGCTCCTCATGAGCCAGACGCGTACCTTGATCAGTATCCGAGGAGACGGTCAACGAAAAGCGTGGTTCGTTTTATAACCCCCTCGGAACGCGCTTCCTCAGTCGAACTCTTTCTCGACCAGGCTCCCCGCGTCGACGGAGCCGACGATCGGCGCCAGGACCAGGTAGGTCATGAGGGGCGAGAGCCGGGGGAGACTGCGGGCACGGCCCGCAGTCAGAGTTGATTGGGCCAGCTGCCAGGACGCGGCGGTCGACGCTTCGGCGGTCAGGACAGAGGGTCGTCGTGGAGACGGAACTGTCGCCCGAAGAAAGGAAGCAAGGTGGATGACCATTCGCTCGCGTCGCAGAAAGCCCGCACGGCCGGTGGCGAGAGTCGCCAGGAAGGCGAGGCGGGCCTGGGGGCGGTTGCGGGCGGCCTGGGCGCAGATGGCGAGAGTGAAGCGGCAGGTCTGGCGTTGCCAGTCCGGCGCGGCTGTCGACCATTCGCGGGCTTCGGTGGCGGCATCGGTCGCGACTGTCTCGATCGAGTCAAGGAAGCATTCGTCGACGCTCTTGTAGAGGGCGTCGAAGCTGCGGCGTGAGACTTCGGCCTCGGCGCGGAGCCTCGGCGGGGTAAGCGCGGTGAGGCCGTCGGCGGTGACCACTTTGACCGCCGCCCGAAGCAGACGTTCGCGATCTCCTACTCCCTCGAGGCAGCGGATCGGTTCGGGGAACGGCTCACGCTCGCGTCGGGCGCGAGCCGCGCCGGCGGTTTCCTGGTGCTCGATCAGTTGGAGGACCTCGGGTCCGGGAAGGGAGGACATCCAGTCGACCAGCTGTTCCGCCAGGACGGGGAGCTCAGCGGTGCGATCGGCGAGAAGTGTGGTGCGGGTGACGTGCATCATCCCGGCGGCCATCGCGGCGATCAGGGGACGGGGAAGCGAGGACTTTTCGGGCGCCCTCTCGAAGCTGATGGCAAGCAGCGCTTCGAACTTCCCCACCATGCTGCTTATCCGCTTCCGCGGGCCCGAGCCCGCGTCGAAGATGTCGATCAGCACCAGTCGCGCCGCGCTTGGTTCGTCGGCCCAGGTTCGCATCAGTGACCCGACCGATGCGACGAGTGAAGCATGGAAGTCGCCCTCTCGACGTCCGGCTTCCACGGCTCTTTTCACGGCTCCCTCGACGATCGAGTCGAAGGTCGAGACGAGACACTCGTCGATGTCGGCGAAGTGCTTGTAAAAGGTCGTGGTCGAGACGCCGGCAGCCCGGACCAGCGATCGGACCCGGACTTCCTCCCAGCCCTCTTCGTCGACCAAGGCGACCAAGGCGCCCTGGAGTCGCCGGTGCTGGTCGGCGATGACCAGATCGGCCGGGAGTCCGGGGCCCGGTTTCAATTTGTCGAATAGCGGCCGCAGAGCGGTCCCGAGCTTCGGCCCGTGATCTCCTGCGACGTCAAGCGCCTCGCCCCAATCGGACATGCGCACTCCCTGCGTCGACTTTGCTATTTATTCAATTAACCCTGTTCGAAAGAAGAGATTAGCGAACTCGAATGTCAAGCGACCACGATTCGACCAAGCCGGTGCTCGTCACCCTGGGACCGAGCGGAACCTGCCACGAGCGCGCGGCCCGCGCCTACATGGAGTTCCAGGGGATTCGCGATTTCGAGGTCGACTTCATCGAAGACTTCTTTGTCGGGCTGGAGCGGATCCGGGGACGTGAGGACGCGTTCCTTATTCAGTGCAGCGCTCATCCGCTCGTGCACAAGGTGACCGAGCGGTATTGGGACGAGGTATTCGTGGTCGACACGTTCATCTATCCGACCAAGGCCTTGGCGGTGCTCAGCCGCCGCGAGGTCGAGCGGCCCAGGACGCTGGGGCTCGTACCTGCCACCGCGGGATATATCGATGAGGGGGATTGGAGGGAGATCGTCGACGTGGTATCCAAGCCGATCGTCGCTCGGGAGCTGCTTGACGGGCGCTACGACGCGGGGCTGACGCACCTCGAATACGCGGAGCGGTATCCGGATCAGTTGCGGGTCATCGAGGAGATCGGGGAAATCGATACGACCTGGGTCGTCTACGGGACGAAGAAGCGCTTCCGTGGCGAGGTGATCGGGATTCCGTCGCCGGAGCTGTTCCGGCAGGGCGCCGCGGAGGCCGATTGAGCGCCCTCCATAGACTCGGTCGCATGAGCGACTACGCGGTCAAAAACCTGTTGGAGATCGACAACTTGAGCGAATCGGAGGAGTTTCAGATCCGGTTCTCGAGGAAATATCTGGGCTCGGAAGAGCTCGGGGTCAGCTTGCTGCGGATGGCGCCGGATCTGGAGGCGACCGATGGGCATCATCACAAAGAGCAGGAGGAGGCTTATGTGGTGATCTCGGGCTCAGGGCGGATCAGGCTCGATGACGAGGTCGTCGAGCTGAAGAAGTTCGACGTGGTGCGGGTCGCTCCGCAGGTGGTGCGGGGATTCGAGGCCGGGCCCGAGGGGCTTGAGGTCATTGCCGTCGGAGGACAGAAGCCCGAGGGAGGCGACGGGGTGCGGGACCTGGGGCGCTGGAGTTAGGGGCGCTTCTCTAGGTCCTGGCCGGCCCGCTTCTCTTCGCGGCGGTGCCGGCGCCAGACCGGGCCGATGTAGCCGATCAGGACGCCGATCAGGGTGAAGACGGCGAGCATGATGATGAGCGGCGCGTCGAACTTGGCGAAGAGGACTTCGACCGAGACCTTCTGCGAGTTCTGCAGGCAGACGACGACCACGAGGGCGATCAGGACCCCGGTGATCCAGAGACGCCAGTTGGTTTCTTTCTTTTCCTGCGGACCCACGGTCAGATCTTACGTGCCCGATCGGGCGGCGGATCACACCCCGAAGGCCTCGGCCACCGCGTCGCGGCGGTGGTCGAAGATCCGCTCCAGATCGCCCTCGACGAAGAGCGATCGCGCCGCCTCCCCGAAAGGCCCGAAGGGGATGGCATAACGGACGCGGTCGCCGAGGATCGTCGCGCCGTCGCCGTCGGCGCGAAAGGTATGCGTGTGATGCCAGAGGGTGTAGGGCCCGCTGAGCTGCGCGTCGATGAAGCGGTGCGGCGGTTCCCAGGCTTCGATCCGCGTGCGCCAGCTCACCGGCACGCCGTGCAGCTTCAGCCGGTACTCGATCAGCGCGCCGACCCGCATCTCGATCGGCCGCGGCGTCGTCACCTCGAAGCCGAGCCACGGCGGCGTGATCCGCTCGAGGTTCCCGGCGTCGGCGTAGAAGGGGAAGACCTCCTCCACCGGCCGCTCGATCCGCTGGCTCCGTTCGAGCACGTGGATCCGCATCAGACCTCCAACCTCGACTCCTCGAGGTCGAGCTCGCGCTCCAGGCGCGCGATCACCTCGCCGGAGACCCCGCCCTCGTCGCGCAGCTCCACCAGCGTCTCTCGCTGGGCGTCGTAGATCCGGTGCATCAGCCGCTGGTATTGCATCGAGCGTTCCTCGATCCCCTCTTCGTCCTCGGCCTTCCCGGCCCTGACCTTGAAGCGACGGCGGCGGAATTCATAGAGGGCACGTACCCGTTCGATCGAATCGTCGTTCGTCCAGTCCTCGTCCCCCAGCTCGTCGATCCGCGCCAGCGCCGCGCCGGCGATCGCGAGCCGCCCGCGCACCTCCTCGCGTTCCTCTTCGGAGCCGTCCTCGCGCACCCCCAGCATGCGGATAACCCAAGGCAGCGAGAGCCCCTGCACGATCAGCGTAAAGAGGATGACGCCGAAGGCGACGAAGAGGATCAGGTCGCGCCCCGGGAACGCCGCGCCGGAGTCGGTGGTGAGCGGCAGGGCGAGCGCCGCCGCCAGGGAGACCGCGCCGCGCATCCCCGACCAGCAGTTGACCACGCGTTCGCGCCAGGTGGAGCGCCGGCGGCGCTGGGACTCGCGGCGGTCGACGAGGCGCACCACCGCGGTCGCGCCGAAGCTCCAGGCGAAGCGGATCGCGACCACGGCGATCGCCGCCAGCAGCGCGTACTCGATCGCCCGCTCGGTGCTGAGGCTGGTGTCCCCGAGCCCGTCGACGATCACCGGCAGCTGCAGCCCGATCAAGACGAAGAGCGCCGCGTTCAGGATGAAGGTGAGGAATTCCCAGAGGGTCTGCGTCCGCAGCCGGGTTTCTGGACCCTGCAGTTCCGGTGCGCGGTAGCCGAGGTAGAGGCCGCAGACCACGGTGGCGAGGACGCCCGAGAGGCCGAGCTCGTCGGCGGGCAGGAAAGCGGCGTAACCGCTGAAGAGGGAGATCGAGGAGGCGGTCATCGGATCGTCGACGCGCAGGCGGATCTCCGCGATCAGGTAGCCGACGAGGAGGCCGACGGCGATCCCGCCCGCCGCGACGCCGAGGAATTCGAGCCCCGCATGGGTTGCCGAGAAGCCCTCCCCGACCGCCGCGGCCACCGCGACTTTGTAGGCGACCAGGGCGGTCGCGTCGTTGACCAGCGCCTCGCCCTCGAGGATCGTCGCGCTCCGCCGCGGCACGCCGAGCCGGCGCAGGATCGCGGTTGCCGCCAGCGCGTCGGTCGGGCCGAGGATCGCGCCGAGCGTGAACGCGGCGGCCCATGGCAGGCCGAAGACCTCGTGGGCGAGGACGCCGACGCCGACCACCGTCGCCAACACCAGCCCGATCGCCAGCAGCGCGATCACCCGCATGTCGCGGCGCATCGCCTGCTGGTCGGCGAAGAAGGCGGCCGAGTAGAGGAGCGGCGGCAGGAAGACGACGAGGACCAGGTCCGGGTCGAGTTCCACGGTCGGGATGCCGGGGATCAGCGCGAGCAGCAGGCCGCCGGCGACCAGCACGATCGGGAACGGCACCCGGAGGCGGTTGGCGACCGCGTTCAGCAGCGCCACCGAGACCAGCAGCGCGGCGATGAAGATCTGCAGCTCGCTCACGCTAGGGGCCCAGACGCTCCATCCGGGGACAGTACCTCCTGCCCGATCGATCAGGCGAGAGCACTCAGCAGTCCCTGCTTGATGTACGCCAGGAGTTCCCTATAGAACCGCTTGTGTAACGTTTTGTCTGCGGAGGGGGACGGATGGGTTCGGTAGCGATGAGGCGCGGAAAGTGCGTGGGCGTGCTCGCGGTGGCGGTTGCGGTGTCGCTCATGGTGATCGGCGGGGTCGCGGGTGCCGCGGTCGTCCATCCCTACCTCGGCTCCTTCGGGCCGGACGGTTCCTCCGGGACGGGCTTCGGGCGACCCGGGGCCGTCGCCGTCGACTCGGCGAACGGCGACGTCTACGTCGCCGACACCGCGGCCGGGGCGGTCTACAAGTTCGGGCCGACCGGGGACCCCGTGGACTTCGCCTCCCTCGGGTCCAACAAGCTCGAAGGGCTGGCGCTCAGCGACGCCGAACCGGGGCTGGTCGAGATGGCGGTGAACCCGGTGACACACGACCTTTACGTGGTCGAGAACGCTCCCGTCAACGGCATCAGCGTCTTTCGTGCGAACGGGGAATCCGCCGAATTCTCGGCGCTGGGGGCGCACACGCTCACCGGCTTCGCCGAACTCTGCGGCGTCGCGCTCGACTCCGAAGGGGACCTCTACGCAGCCGACTACGAAGGTGGGGTAAGCGTCTTCGAACCGTCCGGGACCGCGATCGCGACCGTGCCGACGAACCACGTCTGCGCCGTCGCGGTGGGCCCGGGCGGCGCGCTCTACACGGGCGAATACCAGGCCGGCCTTTCACGCAGGGCGCCGAGCAACTTCCCGGTGACCCCGACCACCACCTGGGGGCCGAGCACCGTGATCGACCCCAAACCAGTCCTCGCCGTCGCCGTCGATGCCGCCCGCGGCGACGTCTACGCCGACGAGGGCGACGCGATCGCCCAGTACGACGCCGGCGGTGCGCTGCTCGGACGGACCGGGGCGAGCGGCGAAGGTGCGCTGAGCGAATCCGAAGGGGTCGGCGTCGGGCTCGACGGGGGCCTCTTCGCGGGCGCTCCGGGGATCGGGTCCGGAGGCGCGGAACTGGTCGCGCGCTACGGCCCGGGCGAAGTCGAACAGCCGCGAGTGGAAGCCACCTGGGCGAGCGAGGTCGGCGCCGGAGAAGCGACCCTGAACGCCGAAGTCGATCCGGTCGGGATCGCCGCGACCTACCACTTCGAGTACGGCAGCGAACCATGCGGAGCCGGGAGGTGCGCCTCCTCGCCGGAGCTGCCGCTCGGGTCCGGGACGACGGCGGTCCGGGTCAGCCGACCGATCGGGGGACTCGCCCCGGCGAGCACCTACTACTTCCGCGTCGTCGTCACGACCGGGGCCGGGACGCGGCCCGGGCCGGAACGGACCTTCCACACCCGGCCCACGGACTCGACCGCCGGCACCGGGCCGCCCGACGGCCGTGCTTACGAACTCGTGTCCGCGGGGCCCGACAACGGTGCCGAGCTCGGCGTGCCGGGACCGACGGCCGGACTGGTGAACGGCGGGCCGGTACCCCAGCGAGCCGCCGCCGACGGTGGCGCCTTCGCCTTCCCGTCGTTCACCGCCTTCGGCGACGCGGTGGCGGCACCCAACGCGAGCTACTACCTGTCCCGCCGCGCCGCCTCGGGGGGGTGGTCGACGACCAACATCACGCCTCCCGACGAAAGTCGCAACCCCCTGGGTCCGATCCGCGCCTTCTCCTCGGACCTGGGGACCACCGCGATCGTCGCCGACAGCGTCCTTGCCCCCGGGGCGGTGCCCGGCTACCCGAACCTCTACCTGCGCGACAACGCGACCGGGACCCAACGGGCCCTGACGACCTCCGCGCCGACGGGAACTCCCCCGGACGAGTTCTGCGTGAACTACGTCGGCGCCTCGGGTGACGGCCGCCGCGTCATCTTCACCGCCAGCGGCGCGCTGGCCCCGGGAGCGCCGGTCCCGGCGGCGGCGAACGAACCCGACCTCTACGAATGGACCGAGGCCGGCGGGATCCGCCTGGTTAGCGTCCTGCCCGACGGGTCGCCGGCTTCGCCAACGGCCGGCCTCGGTTTCGGGCCCGGCAACGACAGCTGCCTGATTGACCTCGCCGAAATCACCCGGCATCCGATCTCCGCCGACGGGCGGCGGATCTTCTGGTCGGAGACCGTGCCTTCGCGGGCGATCTTCGCTCGGCTCGACGGCGCGCGCACGATCCAACTGGACGCGGCTCAAGGCGGTGCCGGGCCTGGCGGTGGCGGAACCTTCCTGTCGGCGAGCGCCGACGGCTCGCGGGTGCTCTTCACCGACCCCGACGAACTCGTCCCCGGCGCGGGCGGAGGCCCGGGCGGCGACCTCTACGAATACCGGGTCGATGAAGAACGGTTGATCGACCTGACCCCGCCGAGAGGTGCGGAACCGAGCCGGGTCCTCGGCCTGACGGGAGCCTCCGAAGACGGGCGGCTCGTCTACTTCGTCGCGACGGGGGCGCTCGAGCCAGGGGCGGTCCCCGGGGCGGCGAACCTCTACTTGGATCGCGACGGAACCCTCTCGCTGGTCGCGGTTCTCTCGCGCTCCGAGGACGGCACGGACTGGAACGCCCGTAAAGAGCAGACCGCGTCGGTGACCCCGGATGGGCTGCACCTCACCTTCGTCTCGGTCGAACCGCTGAGCGGGTACGACAACCGCCTCGGCGGTGGCAACGCTTGTCGGCTCGGCGGCTCCGGCGAACCCAGGGGCGGTGGAGGATGCGACGAGGTCTACCTCTACGACGCGGCGAGCGGGCGCATCGACTGCGCGTCCTGCAATCCGACCGGGAGCAATCCGGTCGGGCCGATCAAGCCGACGACCGGAGTCAAACCCTCGCGGTTGAACACCGTGCCGGTGTGGACAACGCCGTTCGAACAGCCCCGTTACCTGTCCGCCGACGGCTCGCGCCTCTTCTTCCTCAGCGAAGAAGCCCTGCTTCCCGCCGACACCAACGGCGTGCAGGATCTCTACGAGTTCGAGCGACCGGGGACGACGGCGGGAGACGACTGCTCGGTCGGAGCGCCGGGCTACGTCGCGACCTCCGCGGGGTGCCTCTTCCTGATCTCCAGCGGACGGTCCGGTGGCAACTCCTACCTGCTCGACGCCTCCGCTGACGGGAGCGACGTCTTCTTCTCGACCAGCCAGGCGCTGACGTCCGACGACGAAGACCGCGCTTACGACATCTACGACGCGCGGGTCGGCGGCGTCTCCCCCGCCCCCGCCTCACCGGCGGCCGCGTGCCTGTCTGAAGGGTGTCGGTCGAGCTCCGCCTCTCCGTCGCCGG
This sequence comes from Solirubrobacterales bacterium, assembly GCA_965200635.1. Taxonomy (GTDB): domain Bacteria; phylum Actinomycetota; class Thermoleophilia; order Solirubrobacterales; family 70-9; genus VAYN01. Next base: position 1,258,843 of record OZ241364.1, read on the forward strand.
CGCCAGGAACCATCGGGACCACGGCGGAAGCCGACGGCAACAAGCGGCCCCGCCTCTGTCCGAAGGGCAAGGTCCGCCGCCATCACCGGTGTGAGGGAAAGCGCCGGCATCGCCGCCACCACCGGTCCCGGCACGGGAAGCGACGGACGAAACGACCTGTCCACACGAAGACGCAAGGAGGGGCACGATGAAGGCGAGGACGTTCGCTGCACTCTGCGGGGTCGCCCTGCTGATCCTGACGGCGCCCGACGCGGCGTCGGCATCCCCGACCGCGGGGTGGAGCCTCGACTCGGTCGCGGTGCCGACGAACTTCGCCCCCGGCGTCGCCGGCCAGAGCTCCTACCAGGTGAACGCGCTGAACATCGGCGGCGCGCCGACCGACGGCTCCACCTTGACGCTCATCGACAGGCTGCCGGCGGGGGTGACGGTGGAAGGCGTCGAACTTCCACTGAACACCGAAACGGGGGTCGCGGATTTCGGTCCCACCCTCTGCGCAAGCGACGAAAGCGGCGCCGCACCTGTGGTCACCTGCACGATCCCGCCGGTCGTCGCCGGCGCCTGGGAACCGACGGTGGTGCGGCAGGGCGAATCGCGAGTCATGGTCGTCTTCGTCCGCGCGGAAGCGGGGACCAGGGGTCCCCTCGTGAACTCGGTCACGATCGAAGGGGGCGGGGTCGCGCCGCGGTCGGCCGAAGGACTAAACGCCGCGGCCGTCGCTCCCCCTGTCACGGGCCTCAGCGAGTTCCAGGCCCAGGCCGTCTCCGAAACCGGCGAGGTCCTCACGCAGGCCGGAGGGCATCCCTACCAATACGTGACCACCTACGCGGTGAACACGGAACCGGGACCGCCCACCGGCGCCCCGTTCCGGCCCGCGGGAGGCGACGTCAAAGATGTCGAAGTCGCACTGCCGCCCGGCCTGGTCGGCAACCCGACCGCCGTCACCACTTGCGGGCATGCCGAATTCCTCGAACAGGTCACGCTCGACCGCCCTTCGGGCAACGGCCAGAACTTCCGCAACGGCTGCCCCTCCGGGTCGGTGGTCGGCTTCATCGCCATCCGCCAGCTCGAAGGCGTCCGCTCGCCCGCGGTCGAGCCGATCTACGAGCTCGAACCGCCGCTCGGCATGCCCGCCCAGCTCGCCTTCCAGGTGGTCGGGGCGCCCTTCTTCATCGACACGAAGGTGCGTACGGCGGGTGACTATGGGATCACCGCCTTCCTGCCGAACCTCGCCCAGGTGAAGCGCGCCTCGAGCGCGACCGTCGTCCTCTGGGGCGTGCCCGCGGCGGCGTCACACGACTCGGTCCGCGGCGATTGCCTGAACGAAAGCCCCTCGGCCACGGAAGGAATCTCCGCGGGTGACTGCCCCGCTTCGATCGCCCCGCGTCCGTTCCTCACCAACTCGACCGCCTGCGAAGGAATCCAGGCGACCACCTTCGCCTTCGACACCTGGAGCCTTGGACAGTCCACGAGCGCGACCAGCTTCGCGCCCCCGAACACGGGCTGCGGGTCGGTGCCGTTCGCCGCGACGCTTTCGGCGCGGCCACAGACCACCGTTGCGGACTCGCCCACCGGGCTCGCCGTCGACCTGCACGTCGACGGGAACGAAGCGCCGGGCGGTGTCGCCACGGCGCACCTCCGCGACGCGGTGGTGTCGTTGCCCGCGGGGCTGACGGTCAACCCGTCGTCCGCGAGCGGGCTCGGCGCCTGCTCCCCGGAGCAGGCCGGGCTGACCAGCGCGGTGGGATCCGGCACGGCGTCGTTCAGCGCCGAGCCCGCTCGCTGTCCTGACGATTCGAAGCTCGGCACGGTGGAGATCGACACGCCGCTGCTCGATCACCCCGTCGACGGCGACGTCTATCTGGCGAGCCAGGGACAGAACCCGTTCGGGTCCCTGCTCGCCCTATATATAGCGGCCGATGACGCGCGGACCGGCGTCGTGGTGAAGCTGGCCGGGAGGGTCGAAGTCGACCCGATCAGCGGACAGCTGACCGCGCGGTTCGCGGACAACCCGCAGCTGCCCTTCGAAGACCTGCGGGTCAGCTTCTTCGAAGGACCGGCGGCGGCGCTGCGGACTCCCACGACCTGCGGTCGCTACACCACCACGTCCGACCTACGACCGTGGTCGGCGCCCGGGTCGGGACCCGACGCCACCCCTTCGGACTCCTTCACGGTCGGCTCCGCGCCGGGCGGGCCCTGCGCGGACACCGAAGCTGGGCAACCGAACAGCCCGAGCTTCGCAGCGGGGACCGAACGTCCGCTGGCCGGCGCCTTCTCTCCGTTCGTGCTCAGGCTGAGTCGAGCCGACGGCAGCCAGCAGCTGGGCCGTCTCGACCTGAACCTGCCGAAGGGCCTGCTGGGGAAGCTCGCCGGGATCCCGTACTGCTCGGACGCGGCACTCGCGGCCGCTGAACGCGACAGCGGCGCGGCTGAGCAGGCGCGTCCCTCCTGCCCCTCGGCCTCCGTAGTCGGTGAGGTCACGGTCGGTGCCGGCGCCGGACCTCGGCCGCTCCAAGTACGCGGTCGCGCCTACCTCGCGGGTCCCTATCGCGGCGCGCCGTTGAGCCTCGCCGTGATCACGCCGGCGGTCGCCGGGCCGTTCGACCTCGGCACCGTGGTGGTTCGGGCGGCGATCTCGGTCGACCCACTCAGTGCCCAGATCAGCGTGCGGACCGACCCGCTCCCGACGATCCTGCAGGGGATCCCGCTCGACCTGCGCTCGATCGACGTCGCGCTGGCGCGCCCGGGCTTCACCCTCAACCCCACCTCCTGTGCGGCGGCAGCGATCGCCGGCACGGTCACCAGCCCCGCCGGGCAGAAGGCCGCCGTCGAGAATCGCTTTGGGATCGCGGGCTGCCGCGAACTCGGTTTCTCACCGAAGCTGTCGCTACGGCTTACCGGCGGGACGACCCGGGCGAAGGACCCGGCGCTGCATGCCGTCCTCATCCAGCCCGGTGGGCAGGCGAACATCGGTCGGGCGGCGGTCACGCTACCGCCGAGCCTCTTCATCGACCAGCGGCACATCAATAACCCCTGCACCCGGGTCCAGTTCGCGGCGAGCCGCTGCCCGGCCTCTTCGATCCTCGGTCACGCTCGCGCCTACACCCCGCTTCTCGCCAAGCCCCTCGAAGGGCCGGTCATCTTCCGGTCGAACGGCGGGGAACGGAAGCTGCCGGATCTGGTCGCGGTTCTCGATGGCCAGATCCAGGTGGAACTCGTCGGCTACATCGACTCGGTGAAGGGACGAGCCGGCAAGCCAGGAGGAGTTCGCACGACGTTCGCCCAGGTGCCCGACGCTCCGGTCTCGAGGTTCGTGCTCGATCTACACGGGGGCCGCAAGGGTCTGCTGCAGAACAGCGTCAACCTCTGTCGCTCCAAGAACCGCTTCCGGGCGAAGCTACGGGGTCAGAACGGCGCACTGCTGACGCGACATCAACTGATCGGCGTGCGCTGCCGGACTCACCGCTAAGTTTTTTTCTTGCATACGTGTGGGTTTGCTGGTAGACCATCGGTGTCAGGCGCGAAGAGCCTGACACCATCTAAAAGCACTCGTACCGGGGACCACTGACTAGGCGCCCCCGGCACGAGCACACGATGCGGTGCGTTGCACCGCAGAGGAGGTCATTATGCACCACATGAGAGTGGTCGGGATGATCGCTGCCATCGCACTGATGGTGACCGCGTTCGTCGGCGTCTCGTCGGCGGCCGCGTTCACCCAGTTCCGCAGCGAAGCTTCCGAAACCACATTCGATGCAGAAATGGTCGAAGGCTCGAGCAATCCCGCTGCGTTCAAAACCGCGGCCGGAACGATCAAATGTGAAACCGGGTCGGCGATGGCGACGATCACCGGCACCACCGCGACCCAGATCGAGACCTCGCTGCCGGGGAGTACGGCCAGCGGCGTCTCCTACGGCAACTGCACGTTCCTCGGCTTCATCAATGCCGCGGTCAACATGAAGAATTGCCAGTACAACTTCCACGCCAACGGGGAAGTCGACATCACACCGACTGGTTGCGGACCGATCGAATTCACCGCCTTTACCTGCACGGTGAAAGTGGGTTCGCAGGCGGGTTTGAAATCGGTGACCTACGAAAACATGGGAACGAAAGCCACGCGCGACGTGACAATCATCCCGAACATCACCGGCATCACCTACACGACGAGTTCCGGTTGCCCGAACGGGGCGGAAACGCGGAGCGACGGTAGCTACAGCGGTGGAAAGTTCACAGTGAAAGGGACACATCCGGCCGGGACGCAAGTCGGCGTCTGGGTCGAATGACTTGAGGAAGTTGGGGCTGCGGTGCCTTTCGGCGCCGCAGCCGACCTTTCGCGTCAAGTTTCGAGGCGGTCGCGGAGCGCCATCAGGGCGATCAACGTGGAGGCGTCGCGGATGCGGGGGATCGCCTCGTCCAGCTCGGTCAGCGGCAGGCGGACGATGTCGATCGCCTCGTCGTCGTCGCGCTCTCCGCTCGCCGGGGAGAGGCCGGTGGCGATGAAGATCGTCACGACCTCGGAGATGTAGCCCGGGCTCGGGTAGATCCGCGTCAGTTCGGTCCACTCCGCGGCGGCCAACTCCGCCTCCTCGGCGAGCTCCCGGCGGGCGCACTCGAGCTCGGTCTCCCCCTCGTGGTCGCGCGTCCCCGCCGGGATCTCCAGCAAGCGGTCCTCCTCCAGCGCCTCACGCGGCTGGGCGACCAGGTAGACGAAGTCGTCGTCGTGGGCGAGGATCGCGACCGAGCCGGGATGGACGATGACCTGGCGCTCCACCTCGGTGCCGTCGAGCCGCCGGTAGCGCCGGATCTCGACATCGACGCCGTAGCCCTCGTAGGCGAGGCGGGTGTCGAGCAACTCCATCCGCGCAGGCTACCGCCGATGAATCCGAGCGTCGGGACCGGCCTAGACAGAGAGCAAGCGAAAGGGGAGGGCCGAGACGCTGCTGGACGGGAAGGAGCGCTGGTCGACTGAAGGCGCGCTGGTTCGCCCGTCCGACTCAGGGGTACTCCCGCCGGTACCGATCAACGAACGGAGGGAACGGAAATGGCAGCTGGAGACCGCGATAGAGGTGGCATCGGCGGGATCTCGCTCGGCGGCATCCTCGCCATCATCGGCATCGTGCTGATGATCGTCTGGAGCTTCTGGATCGGGCTGATCGTCCTGCTGGTCGGGCTGATCGCTTTCGGCGGGTTCGCCCGCGGCAAGTGGTATTGAGCTAGGGCTTGTCGCGCTGGAAGAGCCAGCGCTCGAAGAAGCCGTCCAAGTGCTCCCCGGAGACTTCGTCCGCGAGCGCGATGAACCCTTCGATGTCCCCGTGGCCATAACGGTTCTCGGTGGCCCAGGTGCGCAGGATGCGCAGCAGGTCCCCCGTGCCGATCTTGTCGCGCAGGGCCTGGAGGGTCATCGCGCCGCGTACGTAGGTCGAGACCGCGAACAGGTTCTTCGCCTGGCCGGGTCGCCCTGACGGCGGGTCCCAGAAGCCGGTCGCCGAGGCCGGTTTGCGATAGAGCCCGGCGAAGACCTGCTGGGCGCTGCGGCCGCCGTGCTTCTCGGCGTAGTACCACTGGGTCCAGGTCGCGAGGCCCTCGTTCAGCCAGATGTTGGGCCAGCGCTCGAGGCTGACCGAGTCGCCGAACCACTGGTGCGCGGTCTCGTGGACGACCGTGGTGCGGTCGGGCGCGAAGGCATAGATCGGCCGGGACTGCGTCTCCAGCGCGTATTCGAGGTCGGCGACGTCGACCACCGAGCCCGCCGCGGCGAACGGGTAGGGCCCATATATATGTGACTCCCAACGGATGATCTCGGGCAGGGAGTCGATCGCCGCCCGCGAGGCCTTCACCAGTTTCGGGTCGATCAGCGTCCAGGTGGGCAGCTTGCCGACGTGGCCCCGGACGAGCTTGCCCTTGCCGATGTCGACGAGGGCGAGGTAGGTGGCCATCGGCCTCGGTTCCGACCACGACCAGCGGGTCCGCCCGCCGACCTTCTCGCGCGAGACCAACAGGCCGTTGGAGACCGCCTTCAACCCTGACGGGACGGTGATCTCGATGTCGAGGCTCGCCTTGTCGCGCGGAGCGTTGTCGCAGGCCAGCCAGGCGGCGGTCCCGACCGGCTCGCCGACCCCGATCGCGCCGTCCTTCGTCCGGTACCAGCCCTCCGGCGAGCCGTCGGGATCGATCACCTTCCGCGGCACGCCCTGGTAGCGGAGCTCCACCGTGAACGGTTTGCCCTTGGGGATCCGCACCGCCGGCACGATCTTCACCTTCCCCCGCCCGCGGCTGTACTCCGCCGGTTCGCCGTCGACGCTCACCGAGGTGACCTTCAGCCCGTTCAGGTCAAGGGAGAACTTGGAGAGGCCCGAGGTCGCCCGCGCTTCGACCACGTCGCGCGCGGTGAGCATCCCGCTGCGCGGCTGGTAGCCGAGGGTGACGTCGTAGTGCTTGGCGTCGTAGCCGCGGTTGCCGCTGCGGGGGAAGAACGGTTCGCTCGGCTGCTTCGGCGCGGAGGCGGCCGAAGCGATCGCCCCGCCCGCGAGGACGACCGTCGCGAGCAACGCGAGGAGAAAGCGACTACTCCGCGACATACTTCTCCAGCGCTTCGCGGGCGACGGCGCTGACCGTCCGCTCCTCTGCGATGGCCCGCTCGGCCGCGGCGTCGTAGAGCTCCCGCGGGACCCGGAAGCTGAGGCGCGGTGACGCCCCGCCACCATCAAGCGACGGACGGCCGACAAGACGGATCCCGGTGAAGACGACGGGCTCGTCCGATTCGACTTCGTCGGCGATCCGCTCGGCGTCCTCCTCGGTAAGGACCTTGCCCGACGGGAGTCGGAAACCATCTACCTCTGCCATCTCAGTGCCTCCTCGTATCGATCCCTGAAACGTCCGCGGAGGCGCATCGAGTGGATGACGAAAAGGCCGCCGTCCTTACCCTCGAGCGCGAGAACCTCCAGTGGCCTGCCGTCTTGATCGTCACCGAAGAAGAAGAGCCGCAGCTCATCCGCCTGGCTGGATCCGTCCTCGAAGCAGATGCCCGCGGACCTGATCGCGAACAGGGTCCGCCCGCGCGAGATCCGGTGGCGCGTGGACGACCTCGCCCAACTGATCTGTTCGCCGTCTGCCCGATCATTTTGTCGGACGATATTAGCGCCGCGGTCCTCGGCGTCCAGAACAGCCATGACGAGGAGGACCATCGCGTCGCCCTGCTCGAAGGTAGCCTCGCCGACGAGCTCATAGCCCCGTCCCGAAGCATCCAGATAGATGTACTTCCTGGTCGACCAGTGCTTGTAGGCCTCGACCACCGTGCCGTCGGTTAGATCGACCCGGTACATCCACATGAAGTCGAGCACGTCCCTGGGCGAAAGCCCGAACAGCGGTCGCCAGTCGGGGGCCGCGCCGTCGCGGCGACTTCCCCGCAGCCTTCGTTTCTTGCGTTTTGCCATGCCCCGAGCCAACGGGGGAAATGCGCGCGGCTCAAGACGCGAATGGGCCAACTTTGTGACGGGAGGGATGCGAGAGGATGACGGGATGAGGGTGCTTGCGATCGTCCATGAGACCGAGGCCGGGCCGGGCGTCTTCGCCGAGGCGATCGGTGAGCGCGGGGCGACGCTCGACGAGTGGATGGTCCCGGAGTCGGCAGAGCCACCGGCCGATCCGCTCGGCTACGACGCCGTCTTCGTCCTCGGCGGGTCGATGAACGCCGACGAAGGCGAGCGCTTCGGATGGATCGGGAACGAGCGGGAGCTGATCGGTCGGCTGCTCGAGCGCCGGGTGCCGTTGATGGGGCTCTGCCTCGGTGGCCAGATGGTCGCGGCGGCGGCAGGTGCGGTGCCGCGGCGGGCGACGCGGCCGGAGATCGGTTGGCACCCGATCGAGTTGACCGACGCGGGCCGCGAGGACCCGGTGCTCGGCGCCCTCCCTCCCACCTTCGAGGCCTTCCAGTGGCACAGCTACGAGTTCCCGTTGCCGCCCGGCGCGGTGGCGCTCGCCCGCAGCGAGGTCTGCCTGCAGGCCGCCCGGATCGGCGAGCTCGCCTGGGCGCTCCAGTTCCACCCCGAGGTGAGCGAGGCCGACGCCCTCCGCTGGACCGCGGACTACGAATCAGACCCCGACGCGGTGCGGATCGGGGTCGACCCGACCGCGCTCTCGCTCGAGATCGAAGCGAAGATCGGTGCCTTCAACGAGCTCGGCCGCGAGCTCTGTGGGCGCTGGCTGGACGTCGCCGCGACGCGCGGCTAAGCCGGCTCGGAGATGACGAGGCGCAGCGCGCCCCGGTAGCTCTCCAGCTCCCGCAGGGAGCCGTGCTCCTCGTCCCAGCGGCCCGACTCGAGGTCGGCGGCCAGGCGCCGGGCGATCCGCTCCTCGACCCCCGGCTCGACCAGCTGCCAGATCGACTGCGAGGCGCGGACTCCCGGATCGAGCAGCGCCTCCGGCCGGTTCCAGTAGGCCTCGAAGAAGCCGTCGGTGCAGTCGGCGGGGGTCGGGATCGTCTCGATCCGGGTGGCGCCCCCGAGCTCCGCGGCGACCTCTTCCACCGTGCCGAAGCGGGGAGCGTCGACCGCCACGAGCTCACCGAAGTGCTCGAGCTGCCACGGGATCAGATCCGCCAGTTCGAAGGTGAAGATGACGACGGGACCACGGGCGACGCGTCGCAGCTCGGCGAGCCCGGCCGCGCGCTGCCAGTGATGGATGGTGACGCAGGCCATCGCCGCGTCGACCGAGTCGTCGTCGAAGGGCAGGGACTCGGCCGCACCCGCCAGGCACGGGGCGGCATCGACCGGGCGCTGAGCCCGCATCGTCGCGCTCGGCTCGACCGCCAGCACCCAACGGTCGGTCGGCTCGTAAGACCCCGCGCCCGCCCCGACGTTAAGGACCGTCCGCGCCTCCCCCAACCCCGCCAGGATCGCCGCCGCGATCCGCGGATCGGCCCGCCGCTGTCCCGCATACCCGACACCATGCGTCTCATAGTCCACCGAGGTCACCCGCCGACGGTACCGAGCGGGAGGGACCGGTATGACCCTCCCAGGACACTCAAAGCCCGCGAAGCGAGGCTTGTCCGGGGAGGGTCATACCGGTCCCTCCCCCACCCAAGCCCGTCGTCAGTCCACCTGCCCCGGCGTGAGATACGCCGAACTAAGCCCGCCGTCGGCCATGAAGCTGGTGGCGGTGATGAAGCTCGCCTCGTCGCTCGCCAGGAACAGCGCCGCGCTCGCGATCTCCTCCGGCTCGCCGAAGCGGCCCATCGGGATGTGGACGAGGCGCTTGGCCGCGCGCTCGGGGTCCTTGGCGAAGAGCTCCTTCAGGAGCGGCGTGTTGACCGGGCCCGGGCAGAGCGCGTTGACGCGGACGCCGCGGGCGGCCAGCTCGACCCCGAGCTCCCGCGTCAGCGCCAGCACCGCGCCCTTCGAGGCCGTGTAGGAGCCCTGCGACACCGCCGCCCCCATCACCGCGACGAAGGAGGCGACGTTGATCACCGAGCCACCGCCCGCCTCGAGGATGTGCGGGATGCCGTGCTTGCAGCAGAGGAAGACGCCGCGCAGGTTCACGTCCTGCACCCGCTGCCAGGACTCGAGGCTGGTGTCGAGCACCGAGCCGTCGTCGGTCGGGTTGATGCCGGCGTTGTTCATCAGCACGTCGATGCGGCCGTACTGCTCGACCACCGTGCCCATTGCCGCGCGCACCGCGTCCTCGTCGGCGACGTTGGCGGCGATCGTCAGCGCGCCGACCGCCTGCTCGGCGTCGAGGTCGATCCCGACCACCGTCGCCCCCTCGCGCTCGAAGAGCCGCGCCGACTCGGCGCCGATCCCGCTCGCCGTCCCGGTGATCACGGCGATCTTGCCCGCCAACCTTCCGGCCATCGTCAGTCCTCCGTCGCGTAGTAGACGTTCTTCAACTCGGTGTAGGCCTCGAGCGCGTCGGGGCCGAGCTCGCGGCCGACACCGGACTGCTTGAAGCCGCCGAAGGGAGTCGAGACCCGCACCGAGCTGTTCGAGTTGATCGAGACAACGCCGGTCTCGATCGCCCGCGCGACGCGCAGGGCGCGCCCCCCGTCGCGGGTCCAGACCGATCCCGAGAGGCCGTAGATCGTCTCGTTGGCGAGCGCGACCGCCTCGGCCTCGCCGCTGAAGGGGATGACCGCGGCGACCGGGCCGAAGATCTCCTCGCGGGCGGCGCGGTCGTCGTTGGAGACCGGGCTGAGGACGACCGGCGGGAACCAGTAGCCCTCGCCGTCGGGGGCCGTTCCGCGCACCGCGACCGGTGCGTCGTCGGGCACGAAGGAGGCGACCGACTCGCGCTGCCCGGCCGAGATCAGCGGGCCCATCTGGGTCGACTCGTCGAGCGGGTCGCCGACCTTGATCCCTTCGACCTCAGGGGCGAGCGCCGCCAGGAAGTCGTCGAGGACCTCGCGCTCCACCAGGATCCGGGAGCGCGCGCAGCAGTCCTGGCCGGCGTTGTCGAAGACGGCCCAGGGGGCAGCGGCCGCCGCGGCCTCGACATCTGCGTCGGCGAAAACGACGTTGGCCGACTTGCCGCCCAGCTCCAAGGTCACCCGCTTGATCGTGTCCGCCGCGCCGCGGGCGATCCCACGACCGACCTCGGTCGAGCCGGTGAACGCGATCTTGGCGACGTCGGGATGCTCGACCAGGCGCGTGCCGCAGACCGAGCCGGGGCCGACGACCACGTTCAGGACCCCCTCGGGGATCCCCGCCTCGAGCGCGATCCGCTCCAGCTCGATCGCGGTCAGCGGGGTCAGCTCGGCGGGCTTCAGGACGATCGTGTTGCCGGCGGCGAGCGCCGGGGCGACCTTCCAGGAGGCGATCGTCAGCGGGAAGTTCCAAGGGACGATCAGGCCGACCACGCCGAGCGGCTCGCGGAAGGTCATATCGACGCCGCCGGCGACCGGGATCGTCTTGCCGAGGAGCCGCTCCGGCGCGCCGGCGTAATAACGGAAGGTGTCGATCGCCATCCCGATCTCCCCGCGGGCGCCGCCGATCGGCTTGCCGGCGTTCCGCGCCTCGAGGCGGGCGAGAGCCTCGTGCTCGGCGGCGAGCGCGTCGGCAAGTCGGTGGATCAGCCGCGCGCGGTCCGCCGGGGCGACGTCGCGCCAGGCCGGGAACGCGGCCTTGGCACGGGCCACCGCCGCGTCGGTCTCCTCGATCCCCGCCCGCGGCACCTCGGCCATCGGCCGCGCCGTCGCCGGCTCGATCACGGTGAGCGTCACGAGGCCACCCGCTCGCGCGCCGCCTCGACCAGGGCCGGGATGATCGCCGATCCTTCGTCCTCCTCTGGGTGCCAGACGACGCCGAGGGCGAAGCGGCGGTCGGGCAGCTCGATCGCCTCGACGATGTCGTCGTCGACCGACCGGCCGCTAACGGTCAGCCCCTCCCCCAGCTTCCCCACGCCCTGGTGGTGGTGGGACATCACCAGGAGGCCATCGGTCCCGGCGGCTCCGCAGGCGAGCGTCCCCTCCTCCAACCGCACCTGGTGGGTGCCGAAGCTGCCCGCGATCGAGCGGTGGCGGCCGTCGCCGATCGACTCGGGCAGGTGCTGGTCGAGGGTCCCGCCCATCGCCACGTTGATCAGCTGCATGCCGCGGCAGATGCCGAGCACCGGCATGTCGCGCTCCAGCGCCCGCCGGGTCAGCGCCAGCTCGAAGGCGTCGCGCTCGGGCCAGGTCCCCTTCGTCTCCGGGTGCGGCTCGGCGCCGTAGCTCGCCGGATCGATGTCGGCGCCGCCCGCCAGGAGCAGCGCGTCGATCCGGTCGAGCAGCACGTCGGGTTCGCGCACCGCCACCTCGTCGGGTGGCAGCACCAGCGCGATCGCCCCGGCCCGCTGCAGCGAGCGGACGTAGTTGCGCGGCGCCAGCGTCACCTCGTAGCCGTCCCAGACTCCCCAGGACACGCGCTCGACCGCGGCGCAGATCCCCACCACGGGGGCGCTCATCGCGCACCCTCGTCCCGGCGACCACCCCGCATCAGAGCCGCTCGAACCCTCGGTAGCGCTCCCAGTCGGTGACCGCGGACTCGAAGGCGTCGATCTCGACTTTCGCCCGGTTCAGGTAATGCTCGACCACGTCGGCGCCGAAGGCGTCGGCGGCAACGGTGCTCGCGGCGAAGGCTTCGCGCGCGTCGTAGATGTTGTGCGGCACGCGCGGCTTGTCGGACTCGTACGCGTTGCCCTCGAAGGCCGGCTCCAGCTCCAGCTCGTTGTCGATCCCGTGCAGCCCGGCGGCGATGATCGCGCTCAGCGCCAGGTAGGGGTTGACGTCGGCGCCCGGCAGCCGGTTCTCCACCCGCAGGCCCTCGCCGTGCCCGACCACCCGCAGCGAGCAGGTGCGGTTGTCCTTGCCCCAGGCGATCGCGGTCGGCGCGAAGGAGCCGAGCGCGAAGCGCTTGTAGGAGTTGACGTGCGGCGCGTAGAGCAGGGTGAGCTCGCGCATGCAGGCGATCTGGCCGGCGACGAAGCTCTCGAAGAGACCCTGGTCGGCGGCGAAGGCATTGCCGCCGTCGGCGTTCGCGAGCGAGCAGTGGATGTGGCACGAGTTGCCCTCGCGCTCGTTGTACTTCGCCATGAAAGTGATCGACATCTCCTCCTGGGAGGCGATCTCCTTGGCGCCGTTCTTGTAGACGGCGTGGTTGTCGGCGCTGCGCAGCGCGTCCTCGTAGCGGAAGTTGATCTCGTGCTGGCCGAGGTTGCACTCGCCCTTCGAGTTCTCCACGGTCAGCCCGGCGCCGCCCATCTCGTTGCGGATCCGGCGGATCAGCGGCTCCACCCGCGCGGTCCCCAGCAGCGAGTAGTCGATGTTGTAGAGGTTGGCCGGCTCGAGGTCGTGGAAGCCCTTCTTCCAGGCCGACTCGTAGGTGTCGCGGAAGACGATGAACTCGAGCTCGGTCGCGGCATTGGCGCTCATCCCGCGTTTCTCCAGGCGCTCCAGCTGCTTGCGCAGGATCTGCCGCGGCGAGGCGGCGACTTCCTTGCCGTCGGACCACTGCAGGTCGGCCAGCACCATCGCCGTCCCCGGCAGCCACGGCACCATCCGCAGGGTCGAGAGGTCGGGGACCATCTCGAAGTCCCCGTAGCCGGTGTCCCAGGAGGCCATCGCGTAGCCGCCGACGGTTTCCATGTCGACGTCGACCGCGAGCAGGTAGTTGCAGCCCTCGGCGCCGTGCTCGAGCACCTCGGAGAGGAAGTGCCCCGCCGTCAGCCGCTTGCCCTGCAGGCGGCCCTCCATGTCGGCGATCGCCAGCAGCACGGTGTCCACCGCGCCTTCGGCGACCGCCTTTTTGAGCTCTTCGACCGTCACCGGACGAACACTACGGAGCCGAGGTGTCCGGGTCCGGGGACTCGCCGAGCGCTTCCTCGATCTCGGTCTCGCGGATCTGGCCGGTGAAGTGGTGACGGGCGCTGGCGAACCAGGTGATCGCCGCGCCGAGCAGGACGATCGCGACCATAAGCGGCGCGTAGTTGAACGACTCCCAGCTGAATTCGCTGTTCCACGGCACCGCCGCGGGAGTGAACGGGAGGCAGAAGATGATCGTGATCAGGCCCACCCAGAAGGTGGCGAAGCTGTTCATCCACTTGTACTTGCGGCCGTTGTTCCAGGGCCCGGCTTCGAACTCGTCTCCCGCGCGCCAGCGCAGGAAGATCGGGATCACGTAGGCGATGTAGAGGCCGATCACCGCGATCGAGACGACCGCGAAGAAGGCGAACGGGACGCCCGCGCCGTTGCCCTTCAGCGCCGGCAGGGTGATGATCAACCCCAGCGTCGCCATCAGCAGCACCGCGTAGATCGGCACCCGTTTGTCGTTGACCCGGGAGATTTTCGAGGAGACGCGTTTGCCGAACCCGTTGTCGCGCGAGAAGGCGTAACACATGCGCGAGGCGCTGGTGAGGCAGGCGGCGCCGCAGAACAGCTGGCCGACGACCGAGATGATCAGGACGAACTTGCCCCAGCCGCTGCCCAGCGCTTCGACCAGCAGGGTCGGCGCGAAGCCTTCCGCTTCGTTGGCCGCGTCGGCGTTGGTGACCGCGAAGGTGATCGCGAGCAGGACCACCCAGCCGATCACCGCCGAGTAGAAGATCGAGCGCCAGACGCCCTTGGCCGCAGTGGTCGAGGCCCCGTGCGTCTCCTCGGAGATGTGAGCCGAGGCGTCGAAGCCGGTGATCGTGTACTGGGTCAGCAGGAACCCCAGCGGCAGGACGTAGAACCAGTACATGCCTTCGCTGAAGCCGCTGTTGTTGATCCGGTGGGTGAAGACGAAGCTGAAGCTCTGGTGGCCGTCGGGGACGACGATCAGGACGATCACGATCGCGGCGACGCCGATCACGTGCCACCAGACCGAGATGCTGTTGATCCGCGCCAGGAGGTGCGTGTTGCGCACGTTCATCGTCACGTGGATCAGCAGGATGAGCACGAAGAGCGCGAAGGTCTCGGTGAGGACGTGGGCGCCGTCGGCGAAGTTCACCCCGAGGATGTCGACTTCGTAGAGGCTCAGCACCACGTTCGTGAAGGTGGCGGCGGCGTAGTCGACCGAGGCGAGCACCGCGACCAGCCCGATCAGGTTGAACCAGCCGGTGAACCAGGCCCAGGCGGGCCCGCCGAGCCGTCCCGACCACCAGTAGATGCCGCCCGCGGTCGGGTAGGCGGAGACCAGCTCCGACATGCAGAAGCCGATGATCAAGATCGGGATCGAGATCAGCGGCCAACCGATCGAGATCGCGATCGGGCCGCCGTTGTTCCAGGCCTGGCCGTAGGTGGTGAAGCACCCGGCCAGGATCGAGATGATCGTGAAGGAGATGGCGAAGTTGGAGAACCCGCTCCACGCACGGTTCAGCGACTGTTTGTAACCGAGTTCCGCGAGTCGTTGCTCGTCGCTCCCCGGCGTGCTGGCGCTGCTCTCCATTGATCCTCTCTCTTCCCTTGAGGGTCGTGGTCCGTGCGTAAAAGGTTTGGCGAACCGACCTAACGGCTCCCGGCGAGGTTAGTCTTGGGTGAGGGATCGTGTCAATGCCAACTTGGAGAATTTTCTCCGCAGACCCTTGGCCCTGCCGGCAGACATCGTGGAGAGACTCGAACGCAAGCTCGGCCCGGCCGAGGGCGAGCCGACCGTGCTCGGCGGCGGGATCACCAACCACAACTTTCGCGCCCGGTTCGGTGGGACCGAGGTGGTCGTGCGACTGCCCGGCAACGACACCGAGCTGCTCGGCTCCGATCGCTCCGGGGAGCGGGAGGCGAATTCGCTGGCCGCGACAGCGGGGGTCGCGCCGGCGGTGATCGCGGCGCTCGACGATCCGGTCGTGCTGGTGACGGAGTTCATCGAGGGGCCGACGATGGAGGCGGCCGACCTGCGCGAGCCGCAGGCGTTGGCCGAGGCGGGCGCGGCGATCCGGACCATCCACGGCTGCGGAAAGATCGGGGCCTGCTTCGACGCCTTCCGGCTGGTCGAGGACTACGCCGCGGCGACCCGATCGCGCGGCGGCGAGGTCCCGAGCGCCTACGAGCACGCCTCCGCGGCGGCGGCGCGGATCGAGGCGGCGCCGGCACTCGGCGGCGGCGACGCGGTCCTCTCCCACAACGACTTCCTGCCCGCCAACTTCATCGCCTCCCCCGACGGCATCCGGATCGTCGACTGGGAGTACGCGGGGATGGGCAGCCGCTGGTTCGACCTCGGTAACTTCGCCGTCAACAACGAGCTCGGCCCGGCCGAGGAGGAGACCTTCTTGCACGCTTACCTGGGGGCCCCGCCGTCCCCGGCCGATCTGGCGGCGCTGCGCCTGATGCGGCTGATGTCCGACTTCCGCGAGGCGATGTGGGGAGTTGTGCAGACCGCGATCTCCGACCTCGACTTCGATTTCGCCGGGTACGCGACCAAGCACTTCGATCGCCTGCTCGCCGCCGCCGAGGCGCCGGAGTTCGAGGCCCTGCTGGAGGACGCCCATGCCGCGCGGTGAGCTCCCGGACTCCGCCCGCTGCGTGATCGTCGGCGGCGGCGTCGGTGGCACCTCGCTCGCCCTCCACCTCACCGAGCTGGGCTGGGACGACATCGTCCTCCTCGACCGCAACCAGCTCACCTCCGGCTCGACCTTCCACTCGGCCGGGCTGGTCGGGCAGCTGCGCGGCTCGGTGTCGCTGACGAAGATGATGATGCACTCGGTCGACCTCTACCGGCGGATCGGCAAGGGCTCCGACTTCGACCCCGGCTGGACCGAATGCGGCGGGATCCGGCTCGCCTCGAGCGAGGAGCGGATGGAGGAGCTGCGCCGCCAGGCGGGCTGGGCGAAGACCTTCGGGCTGCCGCTGGAGCTGATCTCCGCCGCGGAGGCGAAGGAGCTCTTCCCGCTGATGTCGACCGAGGGTGTGCTCGGCGCGGCCTGGCTGCCGACCGATGGCTACATCGACCCTTCGCAGCTGACCTACGCGCTGGCCGACGGGGCGCGGCGCGGCGGCTGCCGGATCTTCACCGACACGCGGGTGACCGGGATCGAGGTGAAGGGCGGGCGGGTGCGCGGGGTGCGGACCGAGCGGGGCGACATCACGGCCGAGGTCGTCGTCGACGCGGGCGGCATGTTCGCCGCCGAGATCGCCCGCATGGCGGGCGTGCGAGTGCCGCTGCTGCCGATGTCCCACCAGTACCTGGTGACCCAGCCGCTCGAGGCGGTGCGCGAGGCGCGGGGGTCCGGCGAGGCGCGCCGTTCCCTGCCGACGCTGCGCGACCCCGACCTCCTCGTCTACTACCGCGAGGACGGCGACGGGCTGGTGATGGGCGGCTACGAGCGTCAGTCAGAACCGGCCTTCCTCCCCCACGGGACCGGCGGCTTCGACGCGATCCCACCCGACTTCAACGGCCGCCTGCTGGAAGAGGAGTGGGACCGCTTCGAGGAGATCACCCGCAACTCCGAGCGGCGGGTGCCGGCGATGGCCGACATCAAGGTCACCAAACTCATCAATGGCCCCGAGGCCTTCACGCCCGACAACGAGTTCTGCCTCGGCGAGTCGGAGGTCGGGGGTTTCTTCGTCTGCGCCGGCTTCTGCGCCCACGGCCTCGCGGGCGCGGGCGGGATCGGCAAAGTCGTCGCCGAGTGGATCGTCGACGGCGAGCCGAGCCTCGACCTCTGGCACATGGACATCCGCCGCTTCGGCGCCGCCTACCGCTCGCCCTCCTACACCCATAAGCGGATCCGCGAGACCTACGAGACCTACTACGACATCCGCTATCCCGCCCACGAGCGGAGCGCCGGGCGCCCGCTCCGCGTCTCTCCCGCCAACGCCTGGCACCGCGAGCACGGGGCGGCGTTCGGCGAGAAATCCGGCTGGGAGCGGGTCAACTGGTACGAGCCGAACGCCGCCGCCGGCGACGAGAGCCTGCGCCCGCGCGGCTGGGCGGGGCAGAACTGGTCGCCCGCGATCGGCGCCGAGCACCGCGCCTGCCGCGAGCGGGTCGCGATCTTCGACGAGTCCTCCTTCGCCAAGCTCGAGATCGAGGGGCCGGGCGCGGCGGACTTCCTCGAAGGCCTCTGCGACAACCGCGTCGCCCGCGGCGTCGGCCAGATCACCTACACGCAGATGCTGAACAGCCGCGGCGGGATCGAGTGCGACTTCACCGTCTCCCGCCTCGGCGCCGAGCGCTTCGGGATCGTCACCGGCACCGCCTTCGGCAACCACGACCGCGAGTGGATGCGCCGGCACCTGCCCGCCGACGGGGGCGTCCGGATCGTCGACGTCACCTCGGGGTGGGCCTGCTTCGGGGTCTGGGGACCGCGCGCCCGCGACGTGCTCGCGCCGCTGACGCCCGCGGACCTCTCCAACGATGCCTTCCCCTACATGACGCTCCAGGAGATCACGATCGGCGACGTGCCGGTCCGGGCCCTCCGGGTCACCTACGTCGGCGAGCTCGGCTGGGAGCTCTACTGCCCGACCGAGTACGGGCTCGGACTGTGGCGGGCGATCTGGGGGGCGGGGCAGGGGCACGGCATCGCGGCCGGCGGCTACCGGGCGATCGACTCGATGCGGCTGGAGAAGGGCTACCGCGTCTGGGGCGCCGACATCACCCCGGACGAGACGCCCGAGGAGGGCGGGGTCGGCATCTGCGTCAAGCTCGACAAGGGCGAGTTCATCGGTCGCGATGCGGTCGCGGCCGCGAAGGAGGAGGGGCCGCGGCAGCGCCTGGTCTGCATCACCCTCGACGATCCGAGGTCGATCGCGCTCGGCAACGAGCCGGTCCGGGTCGACGGCAACGTCGTCGGCCGGGTGACGACCGGCGGCTTCGGCTACACGGTGGAGCGCTCGATCGCCTACGCCTACCTCCCGGCCGCGCTCGCGGTGGCGGGGACGGCGGTCGCGATCGAGATCTTCGGCGAGTGGGTCGAGGGCGAGGTCGCCGCCGAGCCCCTGTTCGATCAGGCCGGGGAGCGGATCAGGTCCTGAGCCCGCGCCGGCAGGAGGCCGGCGAGGATGTGCTCGGTGCCCTCGGTGTGCTCGCGCATCAGCCGCACCGCGCGCGGCCCGTCGCCGCGGCGGAGCGCCTTGACGATCTTCGCGTGCCCCTCGTTGGAGCGGGCGAGCACCTCAGGCGGGTGCGGGATCAGCGCGATCAGGTCGGTCATCTGCCCCTGCACGTCAGTCATCGCGGCGACCAGGCGCGGCGACCCGGCCGCCTCGGCGAGGCCGATGTGGAAGCGCAGGTCGGTGCGGCGGTACTCCTCGAAGTCCTCGGTCTGGGACTCCATCGCCTCGATCAGCTCGTCGAGGCGGTCGAGCCGCGGCGCCCTTCCCCGCTCGGCGGCGAGCAGGACCGAGCCGGCCTCGATCGCCACCCGCTGGTCGAGGACCTCCCAGGCGCCGACGTCGAGGGGCTCGCCGATCGGGTCGACCAGCGGCGGCTCGGCGGCGACGAAGGTGCCGCCTTTGCGTCCCCGCAGCGAGATCAGGTGGCCGCTCTGGACCAAGGTGGTCAGCGCCTGTCGCAGGGTCGAGCGGGAGATCCGCAGCTGCTTGGCGAGGTCGCGCTCCGGCGGCAGTTTGCTCCCCGGCGCCAGCAGGCCGAGCCGGATCGCGGTACCGAGTCGCTCGACCGTCTCCTCGAAGGTGCTGGGCGGCTGGACCGGCATGAAGACCGCCTCCAGGGCGGCATCGCGCTCCATGCAAGGAACGGTACTCCCGCGCAACGCCCGGCGCGATGCCCCCTACTCGACGAGTGCGTGAACGCGCTCGGGCGCGGGGTTTCCGGCGCCGCCACCGTCGTCGGCCGCGGCGGGCTTCCACTTGCCGAGCGCCATGAAGAGCGCCGGGATGAAGGCGATGCCGAGCAGGACCAGAGCCCAGACGAAGGTCGAGGCGAAGGAGCTCGCCAGCGGGCCCTGGGCGGCGGCTTGTTTCGCCGGGCTCAGTTCGCGGACGGCCGAGAGGCCGCTCTCGCCGCCCGCCGGCTGGCCGAGGTTCGAGGTGATGTAGGCGGTGAGGATGACCGAGAGGATCGCGGTGCCGATCGAGGCGCCGCCCTGGCGGATGATGTTCATCGCGGTAGAGGTGCGGGCGATCGCCGCGGCCGGCACCGCCTGCATCGCCGCGGTCATCGTCGGCATCATCGCGAAGCCCATTCCCAGGCCCATGACGAAGCTGAAGCTGCAGAGCAGCACGTAAGAGGTGCTCGCGGTGACGAAGGCGAAGGGGGCGATGCCGATCACCAGCAGCGGGATGCCGCACGCCGGCCACTTGTTGGGGCCGTATCTGTCGGTCAGTTTGCCCGCCAGCGGCATCGTGATCATCGCGCCGATCCCCTGCGGGGCGAGCAGCAGGCCCGCTTCGAGCGCCGAGGCGCCGCGGACGGTCTGGTAGTAGAGCGGGATCAGCAACAGCGCGCCGAAGAAGGCGACCGCGAAGAGCATGAACACACCGGCCGCGGCGCCGGCGCGGGTGTGGGTGAACGTGCGGATGTCGATCAGTGCGCCGCCCGCCTTGCGCCAGCTGTGGAAGAAGAAGCCGGCGATCAGTACCGCGCCGGCGAGGATCGGCGCCCAGGACTTGAGTTGGCCGAAACCGCCATCTGAGGACTCGGCGAGGCCGAAGATCAGCAGCGTCAGACCGGGCGACAGCAGCGCCATTCCGAGCCAGTCGAGCCGCTGCGCCGGTTGCGGCTTGTCCTTCTCCAGCACGATGAAGGCGAGGATCACGGCGAGGATGCCGATCGGCACGTTGATCAAGAAGATCCAGCGCCAGGAGACGTCGTCGACCAGCCAGCCGCCGAGGATCGGCCCGATGATCGGGGCGATCAGCATCGGCACGCCGAGGATGCCCATCACCCGACCCATCCGATGTGGGCCGGCCTTCTTGGTCATGATCGTCATGACCACCGGCATGATCATGCCGCCGCCGATGCCTTGCAGGACGCGGAAGGCGATCAGCGAGTCGGCGCTCCAAGCCGCCGCACAGAGGGCGGAGCCGATCATGAAGAGGAGCAGCGAAGAGATGTAGATGCGCTTGGTGCCGAAGCGGTCGGCGGCCCAGCCGCTTGCCGGGATCACCGCGGCGAGCGCCAGGGTGTAGCCGGTGACGACCCACTGGATCGTCGTCAGCGAGGCGTTGAAGTCGATCGAGAGGCGGTCGATCGCGACGTTGACGATCGTCGTGTCGAGGATCGACATGACCGCTCCGAGCAGCACGACGGCCGCGACGACCATCGTCTCGCGGTCGAGAGCGTTGGGGTCTACGGGCGCTGCTGCTGCGTCTGGCTGACTCACGTCGTACACCGTATCAACCTCTCGTACGCCGTATCACGTGGGCTATGATTTCCCTATGGCAGCAGGGATCGACACCGTCTGGGCCCGCGACGAGGAGCGCTCCTCGGGTCCCCAACCGCTCTCGCGCGAGGCGATCGTCACCGCCGCGATCGAGATCGCGGACGCCGACGGGTTGGAGGCGGTCTCCATAAGGAGACTTGCTACCAAGCTGGATGCCCGCCCGATGAGTCTTTACTCACACATCGGACGTAAGGGCGACCTGATCGACCTCATGGTCGACGAGGTGATGGCCGGCGCGATCATCCCCGGCGGCCCGCCTACCGACGACTGGCGCGAGGCGCTCCGCCAGATCGCCCAGCGCACCCGCGAGTCCACCCGCGCCCACCCCTGGATCATCGCCGCCGCCTTCCACCACCCCTTCCTCGGCCCCAACATGCTGCGCCACATCGACCAGTCGCTGGCCGCCGTCTCCGAGCTCCCCCTCTCCCCCGAGCGCAAGCGCGCCGTCCTCCTCGCGGTCGACACCTACACCCTCGGCTTCGTCCGCTGGGAAGTGATGTCGCCGAAGGGCGACCAGGGCGGGTCCCCCTGTGCCGGGCGCCCCGAGGGGGGTCCCACCGCCGCCGAGCTCGACGCCTACATCGCGGCCCAGGCGGCAAGCGGCGACTACCCCCACCTCGCCGAGTTCGTCGGCAAGGACATGGGCCTCGGCGTCAAAGCCGAGAAATTCGAGATCGGCCTCGAGTGGTTGCTGACCGGCGTCGCCGCCGAGGTCGGCGAGGTCGGGTCCGACTCCGACTGAGCGCACCTCAGACCGGCGGGGCCAGTGTGACGCTGAAATACGCGCGAGTGGTGCGCGGAAAGTAAGAATTCCGTGCCGTCTTTGTGACGGAAGTGTGTCGGTCAGACCGTCACAAGGCCGGCGACCAGGAGCACGGCGCCGACGGCGCCGACTGCCAGCCCGCCGCCCAGCAACCAGCGGCGGTGGGCGATGATCGAGACCGTCGCCAGGACGATGCCCACCTCGAGGCCGACCTCCGCCAGCTCGTAGAGGAGGTGCTTGTCGTTGTAGTGGTCGACGTGTTCTTCGTCGTGGTGCATCTCCTCGACCAGACGATGGTCGGCGGGGGCGAGCTCGTGCTCGATCCGGCGCTCGTGGACCATCGCGGCGGCTGCCGCTTCGGCCTCGTCGTGGGGACCGTCGGCGAGAACTCTCAGCATCGTCGCGTTGCCGGCGGCGACATCGGTCTTCAGCTGGTTGGACTCCAGCCGCGAGGAGGTGTCGGCCCGACCGGTCTCCCCCGTGATCACCTCCTTGACCGCCTCGTTGGAGAGGAAGGTGGCGACGGCGAGGAAGGCCGCGAGCACCGCGACGATCAGCGCCGCCTGCTTGGCGAAGCCGGGCGTGTCGAGCTCACCGTTGCCGTGATGGCCGGTCTCGAAGCGCTCTACTGAACGGTGCGCGGGCACGAACCGCGCAATCTATGCGCTCCAGCCGCTCCAGCGCTCGACCGTCACCGCCAGGACCTCGCCGTGCGCACGCTGGCGCGGGTAGCGCTCGCGGAGCAGCCCGACCGCACGGCGCGCCTCCGGATCCTCGGGGTCGAGGACCCTCCCCCGCCCGTCGGCGCGCGCCCACCAGAGCCGGCTCCAGTCCTCCTCGTCCCAGTGGTCGACGAGCAGCGACACCGCCGGATTGGCCCGCACGTTGGCGAGCCGGCGCAGCGCCCGGGTGCGCTTCGGTTTCCCGTCGACGGCGCTGTAGATCATGTCGCCGGCGACCGCGAAGGCGATCGGCACGAGGTGGGGACGGCCCGCCGTGTCAGCGGTGGCGAGGCGGGCGACGCTGGCGCCTGAGAACCGGGCGCGGGCCTCCGCCGCGGTCACGTTCCCTCCGGCCTCAGGCCTCGCCGTGGAATTCGGCGATCGCCCGTTCGATCTTCTCCAGCTCCGGCTCGATCACGCTGAGGCCGGCGCTCGGCAGCCACCAGGAGGCGAGGCGGGTGTCGGCCGCGGCCAGCCGCTCGAGCTCCTTCGGGTCCGCGGGCGGGCCCATCGCCATGAAGTCGATCGGCCGCTCGGCGCGCGAACGCAGCTCGGCGGCCCGCTCGGCGATGTCCGGCGTCCAGTTCGGGAACCAGGCGTCGCCGAAGGCGAGCACGCGGTCGATCACGGTCGCGCCGGAACCGCCGACCAGCACCGGCGGGTGCGGCCGCTGCGCCGGCTTCGGCTCCAGCAGGACCCGGTCGAAGTTCACGAACTCGCCGTGGAAGGTCGCCTCGCGTTCGGTCCAGAGGGCCTTCATCGCTTCCACCCGCTCGGCGAAGAGGCGCATCCGGGTGCGCGGGTCGGTGCCGTGGTTTTCCATCTCCTCGCGGTTCCAGCCGGCGCCGACGCCGAAGTCGAAGCGCCCACCGGAGAGGACGTCGATCGAGGCGACCTCTTTGGCGGTGATGATCGGGTCGCGCTGGATCACCAGGCTGATGCCGCTGCCGACCCGCAGGCGCGAGGTCGCCACGGCGGCCGCGGTCAGCGCGACGAAGAGGTCGAGCGTCGCCGTGTACTTGCGCGGCAGCTCGCCACCGCCGGGATAGGGGGACTCGCGGCTCGCCGGGATGTGGGTGTGCTCGGCGAAGACCAGCGAGGAGAAGCCGCGCTCCTCGACGAAGGCCGCGAGCTCACCGGGGCCGACTGCATCAGCGGTGGGGAAGTATCCGATTCCGAAGTCCATGGCGCTTATCTTTAGCAGCGTGGATGACCCGGCCAAGACCGTTGTCTTCTTCCCAGAGGGGGCTTTCGGGCCGACCAACAACTGCGTCGGCATCGGCGACGTGCTGCGGCGCCGCGGCCATCGCGTCGTCTTCATCGTCGAGGAGTCCTTCGCCGGGACGCTCGAGGCGCAGGGCTTCGAGGAGCGGACGATGCGCCTCAACCCGCCGCCGGAGACCGAGGAAGCGCCCGGCCAGTTCTGGAAGGACTTCATCCGCGACACCGCGCCCGTCTTCCGCAAGCCGACGATCGAGCAGCTCGGTGAGTTCATCGCGCCGACCTTCGAGGCGCTGATCGACGGCGCCAAGTACGTCGACACGCGGCTGGCCGAGATCCTCGGCGAGCTCGAGCCCGACCTGGTGGTCGAGGACAACGTCGTCACCTTCCCGGCGCTTTTCGCGAGCGGGCGACCGTGGGCGCGGATCGACTCCTGCAACCCGCTCGAGATCAAGGACCCCGACCTGCCACCGGTCTTCTCCGGGCTGCCGACCGAGGACCGCTCCGGCTGGGCCGAGTTCTGGGACGCCTACCGCGCCGCCCACGCGGACCTGCACGCCGACTTCGACGAGTTCTGCCGCGAGCGCGGCGCCCCGCCCCTCCCTCGCGACGACTTCATCCACGCCGGCCCGGCGCTGAACCTCTACCTCTATCCGCAGGAGGTCGACTATCCGCGCCGCGAGCCGCTCGGCCCGACCTGGCACAACCTCGGCGCCAGCGTGCGGGCGACCGACCCCGACTGGCGGCTGCCCGAGGAGCTCGCCGACGGCGAGGAGCCGCTCGTCTACCTCAGCCTCGGGTCGCTCGGCTCCGCCGACGTCGAGCTGATGCGGACCCTGGTGGCGGAGCTCGCCGACGCGCCGTACCGCTTCATCGTCTCCAAGGGCCCACAGGCGAGCGAGTTCGACCTCGCCCCGAACATGGTCGGCGCCGAGTTCCTGCCGCAGACCTCGGTCCTCCCGCAGGTGGACCTGGTGATCACCCACGGCGGCAACAACACCGTCACCGAGTCCCTCTATTTTGGCAAGCCGATGGTGCTGCTGCCGGTGTTCTGGGACCAGTACGACAACGCGCAGCGGATTCACGAGACCGGCTACGGGATCCGCGTCGACACCTATGCGCACGAGCCCGAGGAGCTGACCGGGGCGATCGCCCGCCTGCTCGACGACGGAGCCCTCGCCGACCGCCTCGCCCAGACCTCGCGCCGCCTCCAGGCGACGCGAGGGACCGAGCTCGCCGCGGACCTGATCGAGCAGACCGTCGCCTAGCCGCCGGTCGTCAGCACCATCCGGAAGCGGGCGTCGCCGGCCATCATCTTCTCGTAGGCCTCGCCCGCCCGCTCCAGCGGCATCGTCTCGATCCGCGGCCGGATCCCCTGCAGCGAGCTGAAGGCGAGCGTGTCCTGGGAGTCCATCGAGGTCCCCGAGGCGTGGCCGGCGACCGAGGTGTCGCTCCCGATCAGCGCGAACGGCGCCGCCTCCACCGGTTCCGGGGAGGCACCGACGACGATCAGCTCGCCGCGCCGCCCGAGGCCACCGAGCACTTCGGTGTTGGCGGCACCGGAGGAGATCGTCGTCAGGATGACCCTGGCGCCGCCCAGCGCCTGCAGCGCCTCGGCGGGATCGCCGGCGGTGCTGTCGATGTACTCGTCGGCGCCGAGCTCACGCGCCAGCTGCTCCTTCTCGGAGCCGCGGGCGATCGCCACCGTGCGGAAGCCGAGCTTGGCGGCGAACTGGATGCCGAGGTGGCCGAGGCCACCGACGCCGAGGATCGCCACCAGGTCACCGCCCCGGGCGCCCGACTGGCGCAGCGCGTTGAAGGTGGTGATGCCGGCACAGAGGAGCGGTGCGGCGTCCTCGTCGGCGAGGTCGTCGGGGATCGAGGCCAGGGCGCTGCTTTTCACCACCACGTAATCGGCGTAGCCGCCGTCGAAGGTGACGCCGGGGATGCCCATGTTCTCGCAGCCGATGAAGTCACCGCGCCGGCAGGGCTCACACCATCCGCAGTTGCCGCCGAACCAGCCGACGCCGACCCGTTGGCCGACCTCCCAAGGTTGGGTGTCCTCGCCGACCTCGGCGATCTCGCCGGCGACCTCGTGGCCGGGGACGATCGGGAAGCTGACGCCAGGGAAGGCGCCCTCCTTGGCCAGCATGTCGCTGTGGCAGACGCCACACGCGTGGACGCGGACGAGGACCTCGCCGCGGCCGGGGCTCGGCACCTCGCGCTCGACCAGTTCGAAGTCGCCGCCTTTCTCGCCTACCTGCATCGCTCTCATCGTCGCCATCAGGCCACCTCCTCCAGTGCTTTGAATTGCTCGTCGGTCAGCTCCACCCCGGCGCCGCCGAGGTTCTGCTCGAGGTGCTCGACCGAGGACGTGCCGGGGATCGGCAGCATCACCGGCGAGCGCTTCAGCAGCCAGGCCAGCGCCAGCTGCGAGGGCTCCGCCCCAGTCTCCTCGGCGATGTCGGCCAGCGGCCCGCCGTCCTCCAGCAGCTTCCCGGTCGCCAGCGGGAACCAGGGGATGAAGGCGATGTCGTGCTCGGTGCAGTGGTCGAGCAGCGGCTCGGCGTCGCGCGCGGTCAGGTTGAAGAGGTTCTGGACGCTGACGATCGTCGCGTGCTTCTGGGCGTCGGTCAGCTGGTCGACGCCCACCTCGGAGAGACCGATGTGGCGGATCTTCCCCTCCTTCTGCAGCTCGGCGAGCTCGCCCACCTGCTCCTCCAGCGGGACTTTCTCGTCGATGCGGTGGAGCTGGAAGAGGTCGATCGCCTCGAGGCCGAGGCGGCGCAGGCTCAGCTCGCACTGCTGGCGCAGGTACTCGGGGCGGCCGACGGGGGCCCAGTCGCCGGGGCCGGGACGGGTGAGGCCCGCCTTGGTCGCGATGACCAGGTCGTCGGGATAGGGGTGAAGGGCCTCGCGGATCAGGCGCTCGGCGACCTCGGGGCCGTAGGAGTCGGCGGTGTCGATGAAGTTGACGCCCTCCTCGACCGCGCGCCGCAGGACGGCGATCGCTTCGCTCGGGTCGTCGGGCTCGCCCCAGACGCCGTCGCCGGTCAGCTGCATCGTGCCGTAGCCGAGCCGGTTCACCTCGAGGTCGCCGCCGAGCTTGTAGGTCCCGGAGGCGGCCGCGGTCGAAGTACTCATGAAGTTGGTCCTTTCTCGTCGGCGCGCGTGGGCGCGCACGGTTCCGGACCCTCCTTACCCGCTTACGCGGCTCTAAGCCGGATTGACGGTGACCGGGGTGCCGATCGGCGTGTACGGCCAGATTTCGCCGGCCTCTTCGAGCGGCATCTCGACGCAGCCGAGGCTCTGAGGGCTGCCGTAGGAGGCGCGATCGAAGGCGTGCAGCGCGTCGCCGCCGTAGAAGTAGGAGACCCACATGATCCCGGGGTCGTTGTATTTCGAGCCGTCCGGGTTTTCCCCGCTCATCGTCGTTTCTTCGTAGCGCAGGTAGACGTTGTGGGTGCCGAGCTCGGTTTCGGCGCCGGGGATGCCGGTGTTCGCGGGCGCGCCACTGACGATCATCTTGCCGTTGTGCCAGACGTTCACGCTCTCCGGCGAGGACTCTTCGACCCAGACGTAGGTGTAGCCGTTGGCGGCGCCCTTTTCCGGTTTTTCGTTGCCGGCGATGACAGCCTTCATCAGCGCTTCCCAGACGACCGGCCCGGCGAGGCCGTCGACTTCGAGGCCTTCGCGTTCCTCGAAGGACATCAGGGCGCCTTCGGTCAGCACGGTCGTTTCCTTCGGCGACCACAGTTCCTTCAGGTCGGCGGGCATTTCACCCCAGCGCGGGGCGAAGTGGCCCTTCGGCGCTTCGGTGGTGGCGGCCGCGACCTGCGCTTCGGGCGTCTTCGCGACTTCTTCGCCGTTCCACTTGTAGGGCAGGTAGCCGAGTTCGGCGAGCATCTGCTCCAGCCGCACTTCCGAGCCGGCCGGGACTTCCCACTTCACCTCGGTGGCGTTTTCGACCGAGCCGTCGGACTGGACGACTTCGACTTCTTCGGGCAGCTCCACCTTCAGGTCGGTGGCGAGCGGCACGCCGAATCCGGTGGGCACGAAGCGCAGCGTGTGGGGGTTCGGCTGCGACCACTTGCCGTCGACTTCCGGCGAGATCTTCGGCTTTTCGGAGCCGAGGATCTTCTTCACCGGCTTGGAGAAGGTGATTTCGATCGGGGTCGAGGCGGAGATCGTGGAGCCCGCGGTCGGGGTGGCGGCGATCGTCGGCTTGCCGGTCGCCGGGAACCAGGTGACGGACTTGAACTTGCCGACGTGCTCCATCTTCTTCGACCACGGTGCCCCGGCGACGATCATCTGTCCCGCCGGCGGCTGCTTGCCGAGGGAGAAGCTGTCGCGCGGCTGGGCGAAGTGGCGGTGCTTCAATTCGCCGGGCTGCCCGTAGGTGACCTGGCTGACCGGAGTATCGAAGTGGACGTAGGGCTTCTTGCCCTTCTTCACGCTGATCCAGGCGGTTTCGATCTTGGCCGCCGGCGCGGTCGTCGTCAGCGTCAACTTCTTGTCGCTCCCCGCGATCAGGCCGATCGTGCTCGGCCGCTTCACGGTCGCTTCGACCGTCACCTGCTCACCGGGGTGGAGGGCCACGGTCGGCACGATGTGGTCGCCTTTCAGCTCGACCGGGATGTCGTCGCCGCTTTTCACCGCCGTGGCGCGGACGTTCGAGACGTCACCGCCGAAGGTGTCGGTGCTGACCTTGCCGAGCGAGGTGCCGTCCGCTTCGATGCTCGAACCGGAGAGCGCGAAGGCGGAGACGACGAAGGCCGCGACCGCGGCCAGCACCAGCGTGACGATGCCGCCGACCAGCAGGCGCTTAGGCCAGCGCCGGGGCGCCTGCGGCGAATAATCCGGCGCGATCGATTGGTCGTCCAAAAGCATGGACTACGAATGGTAGGCGCCCGACACCGTGAGCGGGCGGATTTGTAGACGAATGAATGTCAGATGCCGCTAGGACTGCTCTGAGGCGGGCCTTTTGCGCGGGGGCATCTCGAAGAACATGTTGGTCGACATGGTCTGGATGCCTTCGTCGTCTGTACCGGTGCGTCGTTCGTCGCTGCTCGCCTGGATGTCCAACGTGCGCTCATAAAGCTCGGCGTGGAGGGCGGCGAGTTCGCTGAAACCCTCCTCGTCGACGACCATCGGCAGCCGGATCATCCAGTGGTTCGGGCGCGCGTCGAAGACATGCTCGTCCATCGCGCGAGAGACATCGGCCACGTGGAGCTGCAGCAGGTACCGCGTCATTGCCTCGCGATCGTCCATAGACATCTGGGCGAATTCCGTTTCGTTGACGATCGGGCGCGCGATCGCGCGGTAGAAGTGCTCGACCGCACCGCGGACCGGGCGCTCGTCGACCAGCTCGATCAGGTTCAGCTCTTGGAGTTTGCGGACGTGGTAGCCAACGTGACCGACGTCTTTGCCGATCTCCTGGGCGATTTCGACGGGGCTTGCAGTGCGTTCCGCGAGGATCGAGAAGGCGCGCGCGCGGGTGGGGTGGGCAACGATCGTGGCAAGCGTCGTCTCCATGGGTTTAGTCGCGGCTTTGGCGGGGGGCATCTGGTTGGTCTCCTTGGTTCAAACGGGATAGCTCGACTGATCGTAGAGCAGTTTCTGACCATTTCCAGCCCATTTTGCTGGAACAGGTTGTACTGCTGGAATCTCTTCCATCATTGGAACTGGTCACAGCGGTCATTGCAGAAAGCCAGGGAGAAGGAGGTGAGCAGGATGAAGATCAGCATCGCTGAGCAGACCGCGCCGTCGGCCTCGACCGTAAAGACGGTCTAGAGCTTCTGGGGCCGGCCCGCCTGGGAGGTCGGCCCCATTTCCTTCCGATAACGGATCGGGGACAATCGGGCGATGCGGCACAACCCGGCACACGCCACCACCGATCCCGAGGCGGTCCGCGATCTGGTCCGTCGGAACCCTTGGGCGACGATCGTCAGCGACGGCGACGGTGAGCTCGTCGCCTCCCATTACCCCGTCCTCCTCGACGAGGACGCCGAGGACCTGGCTCTCCTGACCCATGTCGGCCGGCCCGACGAGGAGGCCCACGGCTTCGGCGAACGGGAGGTCCTGGTGATCGTCCAGGGGCTCCACGGCTACGTGTCGCCGAGCTGGTATGGCCCCGAGGGGACCGAAGCGCCGACCTGGAACTTCAGCGTCGCCCATATATATGGGGTGCCCGAGGTGCTGGGGCCCGAGGAGAACCTGGCGACGCTGACGCGGCTGGTCGAGCGCTTCGAGCGTGATGTCGAGGAGCCCCTATATCTGGACCAGGAGTGGGGACGGCAGATCGCCAAGGGCACGGTCGGGCTGCGGATCCCGGTGAGCCGCTTCGTCTGCAAGCGCAAGCTGAGCCAGGACAAGGACGAGGTGAGCCGCCGCCAGGTGATCGCGAAGCTGCGCGAGCCGGGGCCATACCGGCACCCGGAGCTGGCCGACGAGATGGAGCGCGAGTGGGAGGCAGAACTCGCCGCCGCGAAGGAGGGGCGAACATGACCGAGGACGCGCGGATCGTCGTCGTCGACGCGCCCGATCGCAAACGCTTCGAGGTGACCGTCGACGACGAGCTCGCCGGCTTCCTCGTCTACCGCTCCCGCAAAGGCCTGCTGGCGCTGATCCACACCGAGGTCGAGGAGCGCTTCGAAGGCCGTGGCCTCGGCGGCCGCCTCGCGCGCTTCGCCCTCGACCAAGCCCGCGCCGAGAAGCTCGCCGTCCTCCCTTTCTGCCCCTTCGTGAACGAGTGGATGAGGCGCCACCCCGAGTACGTGGACCTCGTCCCGGCCGCCTACAGAGCCGATTTCGATCTTTAGCCTCGGCGATGTCGCATTCGCGGCACCTGCTCCGACACACTCACGAAGGCGCCGTCGGTGCCACGACGAGGAGGTAGCGAGATGAAGTTCATGCTGCTGCAGTACTACGGCGGGGTCGAGGGCTTGCCGCCGATGAGCGAGTGGACCGAGGGGGAGGCCCAGGCCCACATCGACTTCCAGCTGGAGATGAACGCGGAGCTGCGCGAGAGCGGCGAGCTGATCGAGGCGCAGGCGCTGACCGCGCCGGAGCTGGCGAAGATCGTCGTCTCCGACGGCGGCACCCCGGTCGTCACCGACGGTCCGTTCCCGGAGGCGAAGGAGCTGCTGGCCGGCTACCGGATGATCGACGTCGAGTCCCAGGAGCGGGCGCTCGAGATCGCCGCGCGGGGCTCGGCGGCACCCGGCCCGGGGGGCGCCCCGATCGCCGACCGCATCGAGGTCCGGGAGGTGATGTGGAACAGCGAGGGGCGATGAACGACGCCCCACGGCATCGTGGCGACATCGAGGACCTGCTGCGCGAGGCGGCGCCGCGGGTCCTCGCCGCCGTGGTGCGCCGCTTCGGCGACTTCGCCGACTCCGAGGACGCGGTCCAGGAGGCGATGATCGACGCGGCGCGCCAGTGGCCGGCGCAGGGGACGCCGGAGAGCCCGACCGGGTGGCTGATCGCGGTGGCCTCGCGGCGGATGACCGACCGGATCCGCGCCGACTCTGCCCGGCGGACCCGCGAGGAGAGGCTGGCCGTCGAACCGGAGCCCGGCCCGACCGCCGAGGCCGACGACAGCCTGGCGCTGATCTTCATGTGCTGCCGGCCCGAGCTGACCCCGGCCTCGGCGGTCGCCCTCACCCTCCGCGCGGTCGGCGGCCTCTCGACCGCCGAGATCGCCGCCGCCTTCCTCGTCCCGGAGGGAACGATGGGACGCCGCATCGCGCGGGCGAAGGCGACGGTCGCCGAGGCCGGGGAGCCGTTCGGCCTCCCCGCCGCCGGGGAGCGACCCGAACGACTGCGCACCGTGCTCTCGGTCCTCTACCTGGTCTTCAACGAGGGCTACGCGGCGAGCGAGGGTGCCGAGCTGGCGCGGACCGAGCTCTCCGGCGAGGCGATCCGCCTGACCCGGATCGCGCGCCTGGCGCTGCCCGACGAGCCCGAGGTCGGCGGCCTGCTGGCGCTGATGCTGCTGACCGACGCGCGGCGCCCGGCCCGCGCCGACGCGCGCGGGGAACTGGTGCCGCTGGACGAGCAGGACCGCTCGCTCTGGGACGCGGGAATGATCGCCGAGGGACAGCGCGTCCTCAACGAGTCGATCGCCTTCGGCGCTGTCGGCGGCTACCAGCTGCAGGCCGCGATCGCCGCCGTCCACGCCCGGGCACGGCGGGCCAAGGACACCGACTGGAGCGAGGTCCTCGCGCTCTACGGCCTGCTGGACGGCGTCGCGCCAGGCCCGATGGTCTCGCTGAACCGGGCGGTGGCCGCCGCGATGGCCGAGGGGCCGCGGGCCGGACTCGACCTGCTCGCCGAGGTCGAACCGAAGCTCGCGGGCCACCACCGGGTGCACGCGGTACGGGCCCACCTGCTGGAGCTGGCGGGCGACGGGGCGGGCGCCCACGCCGAGTACGTGCGCGCCGCCGAGCTGACCGCGAGCCTCCCCGAGCAGCGCTACCTGACCAAGCGCGCGGCGCGGCTCACGAGCGCCGCTTGACGCCGACCGTTCCGGCGCTCAAGCTGCTGGGGCGTTGCTCTACTTCAGCGATCCCTCCAGCCTCGAACACGACCCGCGCGAGGCGATGCCCGGCCACCCGGAGTCGCCCCCGCGACTGGTAGCGGTCGAACGCCGGCTCGAGGACGAGGACTGGCTCGGCTGGGAGCGGCGCCCGGCGCCGGCAGCGAGCACCGAGATGCTGGAGCTGGTCCATACCGCGGGGCACGTCGCCGCGATCCGCGAGCTGAGCGAGGCGGGCGGCGGAGCGATCGATGTCGAGACCTACGACGGGCCGAGCTCCTACCGGGCGGCGGCGCACGCCGCCGGGGGCGCGACGGCGATGGCCCGGGCGCTGCTGGCGGGCGAGGCGAAGGCCGGCTTCAGTGCCCTGCGCCCACCGGGCCACCACGCCGAAGCGGACGTGGCGATGGGCTTCTGCCTCTTCAACTCGGTGGCGGTCGCGGCGGCGACGGCGGTCGAGGAGCCAGGCGCGGCGCGGGTCCTGATCCTCGACTGGGACGTGCACCACGGCAACGGCACCGAGGCGATCTTCCACGATCGCGACGACGTCCTCCTGATCACGATCCAGCAGGAGCTGATCTGGCCGGGGACCGGGCTCGCCGAGGACGTCGGCGAGGGTCGCGGTGAAGGCTTCACGGTGAACCTCCCGGTCCCGGAAGGATCGGGACGCGACGTCTTCCTCTCACTGCTCGACCGGGTGGTGGCACCGGTTGCGGGCGAATTTGCGCCGGAGCTGATCCTGGTCTCGGCGGGCTTCGACGCGCACGCCGAGGATCCGCTGGCGGGGCTGGCGCTGACGGCCGAGGACTTCGGCCAGATGGCGGTCGAGGTGCGCGCGCTGGGCGAGAGGCTCGGGGCGCCGGTCGGCGCGGTGCTCGAGGGCGGCTACGCGCCGAGTGCCCTCGCCGACTCGGTGGCGGCGACGATGCGCGGGCTCGGTGGGAGCGGCGATCCGGTGGCGGCGCCGGAGACCGCGGTCGCCGCCGAGGCGGCGGCGCGTGTCGCCCGCTTCTGGCCCGCAGCCGGGGGCTCTTGATCGGCTCGGTAGGTTGCCCGGCGTGAAGCCACTTCGGATCGCCTCCCTTTTCCTCCTGCTCGCCGCGCTGGTGCTCGCCGTCGCCCCGACCGCGGGCGCTGCGCCTCACAAAAAGCGGGAGCCGCTGCGCCCGCCGGCGAGCGTCCGGGTCCAGAAGGTGAGGCTCGCCCGCACCGCGAGCGGTCGCCCGGCGCTCCTGGTCGCCGTCCGCTACCCGATCCAGGCGGCGGGTCGGCGGCTGGGATTGGTGGCCCGGATCCAGATGCGCCCCGGCACCGTGCCGCTCGCCCAGCACGTCAGCCGGCAGCTGAGCGCGGGACCGCTGCGCCGACCGGACCGGCGTCGCACCTTCACCTTCGTCCACGAGATCGACCTGAAGGCGAAGATCGCCGCCGGCCTCCGCCGCGCCTGGCGAGAAGGCGGCGTGCCGATCGCGACCGTCGAAGCCCAGGGCGGCATCGACATCGACGGCGACGGCAAGGCCGACATCCGCTCGCCGAGCGTCCCACGCCAGGTCGTGCGATTGGCGGCGGCGGCGGCCGGTGCCGGGCCCGGATCTTCCACGTCGGGTAAGCCCTTCTGCGCCTCGGTGCCGGTGGTCGAAGTGGCGCCGCACGATCGCGCGACGATCCCGCTGCCGACCTGCACCCGCTCGGTCCGCTGGAGCGTGACCTCGGGCGCGAGCGCCGGGACCGCCCACCTCGCCGCCGACCACCTGGCCTTCGTCGCCCCCGCGAGCGCCGGGACGGTGACGATCGGCCTCGACCACGCGACCGTCCTCGTCCAGGTCGTGCAGCCATGGGCGCCGCTCTCCCCGGCTACGGGCCCGGCGGCGTCCCCGGGCCCGGTGGTCCGGGCGATGGGCGACTCGGTCACCGCCGGCTTCGGCTTCTACGGCAACGGCTCGGCGATGGGCGTGCTGGAGCTCTACGAATGCAAACCCTTCGGCGAAATCCTCGACGACGCCTGCTCCTCCAACTCGACTGCGACCGCGAACGGGCTGGAGGAAGTCCCCTACGCCGCGGACTACGGCCTCTCCAACAACGTGTCCTGGGCGGCGCAGTGGGCCAACGAGTACGGCGCGACCAACTACAAGAATCTCGCGATCTCGGGATCCGAACCGACCAACTGGGCGCCGGGCGGGAGCCTCTACCCGGCCACCCAGAAGATCGAGGCCGAAGACCCCGACTACATCCTGATGACGATCGGCGCCAACCCGATCCTCGCGAACACCCTCTTCGGCCTCGGGTCGAACGCCTGCGCGCTGGAGTCCGACATCTTCGGCGGCTACTCCGAATGCGTCACCGAAGCCTTCGAAAGCGTCCACCTGCGCGCCGAACTGAAGCGCCTCTACACCGACCTGGTGCAGAAGACGAACGCGACGATCTACCTGATGCAGTACCACCTCTCGATCCCCAGCTCGGCGCTCGCCTACAGCGTCGAGCAGATCGCCGAGATGGCGAAGATGATGAACGAAACGATCGCCTCGGTCGCCGCCGAAGTGAGCCCGGCGCGCCTCAAGGTCGTGGCCCCGCCCCATTTCAACGTCGGCGTCAGCCTCGAACCGGTCTACCCCTCGAGCTCCACCTGCTCCTACCTCGAATACGGGGTCGACGGCCCCAGCGTCCAGGCGACCCCGACCCAGGACGAGCTCGAGGTCAGCCACCCGCTCTCCTTCTGCGAAGGCCCGCAGGGCGGCGGCGAACCGTGGGTGATCAGCGCCGACACCGGCATCCACCCGAGCCCGGCGGGCTACCACCAGATGGCGAGCCAGGTCCCCCCGCCCTCGCCGGGCGACTGACCGCGGGCCGAGACCGATGGCCGCCGCCGAGATCCGCCCCGCCGATCCCGCCGACGCGGCCGCGATCGCCCGCATGCTCGACGACTTCAACGTCGAGTTCGACGAGCCGACGCCCGCCTCGGAGGCACTGGCGACCCGCTGCGAGGAGCTCCTCCGCGAGGGGTCGATGACGGTCCTGCTGACGGGCGACCCACCGGTCGGCCTGGCGATGCTGCGGCTCCGCCCCTCCCCCTGGACCGACGGCGAAGAGGCCTACCTGCAGGAGCTCTACGTGGCGCCGGCGCGCCGCGGCGAAGGCCTCGGCCGGGCGCTGATGGAGGCGACGATCGAGGTCGCCCGCGAAGCGGGGGCACAGAGCCTCGACCTCAATACCGGCGAAGCCGACCTCGCCGCCCGCGCCCTCTACGAGAAGCTCGGCTTCACCAACCGCGAAGGCGGCCCCGACGAACCGCGGATGCTGTTCTACGAGCGGGAGATCTGAGCCGAGAGGTCGATGAAGGAGATCCCGGCGGGGGCGGCGACGCGGTCGGGGTGGAAGAGGTGAGCGAGCAGCTCGACGCCGTCGACCAGGCGGGGGCCCGGGCGGGAGTAGGTCGAGGCGGCATCGACCGCGAAGACGTGGCGGGCGCCGAGGGTGGCGATCCGCTCGCGGTGGCGCTCGGCTTCGGCGCGCGAGTCCTCGACGTACATCCCGCAGGGCATGACGATGACGACGTCGGGGCGCAGCTCGGCCAGTCGGTCCCAGGGGACCTCGGGGGACTTAGCGCCGCGCGGCCCGGCGACGTCGACCCCGCCCGCGGCCTCGATCATCTCCGGCACCCAGTGGCCGCCGACGTAGGGCGGGTCGAGCCACTCGAGGGTGACGACGCGCGGCCGCGGCGCCCCGGCGACGGCCGCGCGGACCGCGGCCAGGCGCTCCTCCAGGTCGGCACGGACCGCGGCGGCGTGAGCGTCGATGCCGGCCGCCTCGCCGAGCCGGGTGAGGTCCTCGAGGACCTCGGCAAGGGAGCCCGGGTCCTGCTGGAGCACCCGGGGCGGGCGGGGTAGCCGGGCGGCGACCTCGATCACGTCCTCATAGGACACGGCACAGACCTCGCAGACCGCCTGGGTGACGATCAGGTCGGGGTCGAGAACGGCGAGGCGCTCCTCGTCGAGGCTGTAGAGCGGGCGGCCTTCGCCGACGATCCGCTTCACCGCGGCATCGATCTCCCCGGCCGACAGGCCCGCGGGCATGGAAGTCGCGGTCAGGCGCGGCAGCTCGGCGGCCGCGAGAGGGAAATCGCACTCGTGCGTTACCCCGATCGTCTGGTCGCCGAGGCCGAGCGCGAACAGCATCTCGGTAGAAGAGGGTACGAGGCTGGCGATTCTCATCGACACATTTCAGCAGGAGGACGAATGGCAGATTCAAAAGTTTGGTTCATCACCGGGTGCTCGAAGGGTTTCGGCCGCATCTGGGCCGAGGCGGCGCTGGAGCGTGGCGACAAGGTAGCGGCGACGGCGCGGGACGCCTCGACGCTCGACGCCCTCGCCGAAAAGTACGGCGACAGTGTCCTGACGATGGCGCTCGACGTGCAGGACCACGACGCCGACTTCGCCGCGGTCGCGGCCGCCCAGGACAAGTTCGGGCGGCTCGACGTGGTCGTCAACAACGCGGGCTACGGCCTGTTCGGCGCGGTCGAGGAGGTCAGTGAGGCCGACGCGCGCGAACAGATCGAGACCAACCTCTTCGGCGCCCTCTGGGTGACCCAGGCGGCGCTGCCGTTCATGCGCGAGCAGGGCTCCGGCCACATCATCCAGGTGTCCTCGATCGGCGGCGTCACCGCGTTCGGAGAAGTCGGCCTTTACCACGCCTCCAAGTGGGGCCTCGAGGCGTTCAGCCAGTCGCTCTCGCTCGAGGTCGCCCGCTTCGGCATCAATGTGACGTTGGTCGAGCCCGCCGGGTTCTCGACCGACTGGAGCGGGCCGTCGAGCGTCCGCTCGGAGGGCATCGACGCCTACGAGCCGATGCGCGAGGAACGCAAACAGATGGTGAGCAAACGCTCGGCCGGCGATCCCGAGGCGAGCGGCCCGGCGATCCTGAAGCTGGTCGACGCGGAGAAGCCGCCGCTGCGCTGCTTCTTCGGCAAGGACGCCTTCGGCATCGTCCGGCCCGACTACGAGAGCCGGCTCGCGGGCTGGGAGGAGTGGGACTGGCTGGCGGTGGAGGCGCACGGCGGGGAGTAACCCGCCGTGCGCTCCGGCGCGTTCAGCCGATCGCGGCCTCCAGTGCCACCGCGGCTCCGGCCATCCCCGCTTTGTTGGGATGGACCGGGTAGGCCAGTTCACCCGGGATCACCGGTTCGACCCAGCGGGTCGAGCTCGATTTGCACGAGTCGTGGCCGATGCTCGGGGTGTACCAATCGACGAGGGTCGCGCCATTGGTCGCGGCCGCCGTCGCCAGCATCGAGTTGAGCCGTTCCTCGGTGGCGTGCAGGTAGGGCACGTCACCGAAGCCGAGCGGCACGGTCGGCCAGCAACCGCTGCCGGTCGGCAGGATGTCCGGGTAGTTGACGACGAAGACGCGAGCGTTCGGCGAACGGGCGTGGATGCCCTGGAGCACCGCCGCCACCTTCGGCGCCGTGTTGTTGATCCGTTCGGCCAGTTGGTCGTGGCCGCCGGAGTCGTACTGGTTCTTGCACGGAGTCGAGAACGGGTTGTAGGTGATGCAGTTCTCGATCACTTCCGAGAAGCCGATGTCGTTGCCGCCGATCGTCACCGAGACGACGTTGGTGCCGGCGTTGAGCCCGTTGAACTGGGGCGGGTTCGGCCCCGGTTCGACGTTCTGCGCTTCGGTCATGTCATTGGTCGTCGCGCCGCTGCAGCTGACGTCGGTGAGCGTCAGCCCTTTCGCCGCGGCGGTCAGGTGCGCGTAGTTGTGATCCGAGCGCAGACAGCCGAGCGGGTTCAGCGACTGGTTCGGGATCAACGGCCCGGACGCGTACGAATCGCCGAGCGCGGTGTAGGTCGCCGCGGCCGCGCTACCGACCGGGACGAGCAGCGCGATGACGGATACAAAAAGGGCTAGCGCCCCCCTGGTCCTTCTAGGCACAAGCATGTACTTCTCCTCTCATATGCACGGTGGTTCCCTGCCTCCCGTGTACTCCCTGGAGATGTAAATACTCAGATTCCTTTAAATCTAAACCTCAGAGATCTATCGCGCTGCCGATCGTCACCGTGCGGTCGACCGGCAGGTGGAAATAATCGGCCGGGCTGGAAGCGTTGCGGGCGAGGGCGACGTAGAGCTGCTTGCGCCACCGCTTCATGCCGCCGGGACGGTCGCCGGGACGCAGGGACACCTGCGAGAGGTAGTAGACCGCGTCCTCCTCACGGGCATCGCCCTCGAGGCCCCGGGTGCAGGCCAGGGCGAAGATGTGCGGGACCTTGATCGCTTCCTGGAAGCCGACCTTCACGGTCAGGTGGGAGATGCCGTCGTCCTCGTAGCCGAGCTGGTCGACGACCAGGTGCTCCGCGTCGGAGACATAGGGGGTGCGCGTCGTTTCGATCGAGATGATCACGATCGACTCGTGCAGGGCATGGGCGTGTTCGAAGCTCGCGCGGAGGGCGAGCGGGGTCGTCTCGGGACGCACGTTCAGGTAGACGGCCGTGCCGGGGGTCCGCGGCGGCGGCGGGTCGGCGGCGTGGAGCTCGTCGACGAACGACTGCAGCGAGCCCTCTGCCTCGACCCGCGAGTCGCGGATTTCGCGGGTGCCGCGCCGCCAGGTGCTGAGGACGGCGAAGAGGACGACGCCGACCGAGAGCGGGAACCAGCCGCCGTGCGCGGTCTTGGTCAGGTTGGCGGCGAGGAAGGCGATGTCGACGGTGAAGAAGACGCCGGCAAAGATCCCCACCATCCACCGTGGTTTCTTCCACAGCGACCGGGCGATCACCAGGAAGAGCAGGGTGTCGGCGGTGATCGTGCAGGTGACCGCGATGCCGTAGGCCGAGCCGAGCGCGGTCGAGGAGCCGAAGCCGACCACCAGCGCCACCACCGTGATCAGCAGGAACCAGTTGACGGCCGGCAGGTAAACCTGGCCGATCTCGTCGGGGGAGGTGTGGCGGATCTGCAGCCGAGGCAGGAAGCCGAGCTGGATCGCCTGCTTGGTCACCGAGAAGGCGCCCGAGATCACCGCCTGGGAGGCGATCACCGTCGCCACCGTCGCCAGCACCACCATCGGCACCCGGCCCCAGTGGGGGATCAGCAGGAAGAACGGGTTGGAGATCGCGCTCGGGTCGCTGACGATCAGCGAGCCCTGGCCGAGGTAGTTGAGGGTCAGCGCCGGGAAGACGACGAAGAACCAGGCGCGTTTGATCGGCGGCCGGCCGAAGTGGCCCATGTCCGCATAGAGGGCCTCGGCGCCGGTGATCGCCAGCACGACCGCGCCGAGCGAGATGAAGGCGACGCCGAAGTGGCGGCCGAAGAACTCGATCCCGTAGGTCGGCAGGAGCGCCTTGAAGATCTCCGGGTGGTCGACGATGCGACCGATCCCGGCGACCGCGATGACGAGGAACCAGAGGACCATCAGCGGGCCGAAGACGCGGCCGATGCGGTGGGTGCCGAAGCGCTGGATCGCGAAGACGACGACGAGGATCGCGATCGTCGCCGGCACCACGATCTCGTGGATCGACGGCTCGACCACCTTCACCCCTTCGACCGCCGAGAGGACCGAGATCGCGGGCGTGATCATCCCGTCGCCGTAGAAGAGCGCGACGCCGAACATGCCGACCGCGACCAGCCCGAACTTCAACTTCGCGCTGTCGAGCTTGGTGGTTTCGATCTTCGCGATCAGCGCCAGGACGCCGCCCTCGCCTTCGTTGTCGGCGCGCATGATGAAGAGGACGAACTCGATCGAGACGATCAGCGTGATCGCCCAGAAGACCAGCGAGATGACGCCGAAGACGTCCTGTTCGGTCGCCTTGACCGCGCCGTGGTCGGCGGAGAAGAGGGTCTGCAACGAGTAGAGCGGGCTGGTGCCGATGTCGCCGAAGACGACGCCGAGCGCGCCGAGCGTGAGCGCGGTCATGCCGAGCCGGCGACGGGAGTCGCGGCCGCGAGGGGAGGTCGCCATGGGGCGAAACCTAGCGATGGGCGAGCGCGTCGATGA
The DNA here is from genome assembly GCA_965200635.1 of Solirubrobacterales bacterium. Taxonomy (GTDB): domain Bacteria; phylum Actinomycetota; class Thermoleophilia; order Solirubrobacterales; family 70-9; genus VAYN01. The sequence goes on from OZ241364.1 coordinate 1,298,847, forward strand.
GCACGGCCCTCACGTGGTCGGCACGGTGGAACACGAGCGCAAGCAACTGCCGCCGCGTGACCACCCCGTGCTGCTGCCGCGTCAACTCCCACGCAGGGGTCGGAACTTCTCGCAGCCTGCGAGACTTGGGGCGTGGCTTCGCGCGTTCCAGATCCCATCGAGTCGGCCCGTCACCAGTTGCGGCCGTTGTTCGACCAGATCGTGATCAAGGAGCTCGGTCAGGATCGGGTGCGGCGCTCCGGGCTGGTGGTGCCGCCCGGGACGCATGAGGTGCCGCCGGAACAGGGGATCGTGCTCGCGGTCGGGCCGGGGCTCGACTGGTGGGCCGGGGCCGGGGTCGAGATGCCGGTCGAGGTCGGCGACCACGTCGTCTTCCCGGCCGCCGCCGGGGTCTGGGTCGAGGTCGACGAGGAGCGCCTGCTGGTGTGCCGCGTCACCCAGCTGCTCGGCGTGCTCGAGTCGGCCGTGATGAACCAGGGCTAGACGCTAGGCGTGGGCGAAGGCCCGCGCGGTGATCGCGGCGGCGAGGCGGAGCTGCGAGCGCTGGCTCGAGTCCGGGATGCGGTCGAGGTATGCGTGGGCCTGCTCGGCGATCCCCGGCTCGCCGGCGGCGGCGATCCCGACCGCGGCGCTCGCCACTTCGCGGACCACCGACGGCTCGACCGAGAGCAGCGACTCGAAGGTGCGCTCGCCGTCGGGCCGGCCGGTCGCGGCGACCGTTTCCCAGCCGATCAGACAGGCCGAGTAGCCCGGCGCCAGGCAGATCACCGCCCACTCGTCGGCGACCGGCTCGCCGCTCTTGATCGGGACCTCGACCGGTCCGGCCTCGGGCCGCGCGCCCTCCTCGAAGGTGGCGAGGACGAAGGTGAGGCCGGCGCCGCGGGCGAGCCGCCGCCAGCGTGCCTCGCTCGCCCGGTAGTACTTGGGCCGCTGGAACGCCCCGATCATCAGCGCCCGCTCGGCCCGCGCCGCGCTCTCGTCCTCGACCGCCCGCGAGAGGTGCAGCATCTGGCGCTTGCGCAGCCCCACCGGCAGGAGGTCGGGACGACGCTCGCGCAGCGGCGCGAAGAGCGAGGGCGGCCCGATCGGCTCGGCGGCGACCCGCTCGATCGCCACCGCCAGCGAGAGGCCGCGGTCGCGCTCGCGCACGACGGCGCGGATCAGCTCCACCTGGTGGCGGCTGTAGCGCCGGTGGCCGGAGGGCTCGCGGCGCGGTGAGGGAAAGCCGAAGCGGCGCTCCCAGGCCCGTAGCGTCGCCTCTCCCACCCCGGTCGCGGCGACCACGTCGCCGATGCTCAGGGTGGCGTCGTCGCTCTTCTTCGACGCCATTTCAAGGTTTCCAGTCACTCAAGTTCTCATTCTTCTACCCGCGAAGAAGGCGCGCCACCCAGGGTCCCGCTTCGGGAAACGCTTTTCAGCGCCGCGACCCTAGAGCCCTACGGGCGCCTGGCGGCGGGGATCGGAGCGCTTGCTCCGCAGCATGCGCTCGTCGGCGGAGCGCATCAGCGTCTCGAAATCCTGGCCGTCGTCGGGGAAGACCGCCCACCCGACCGAGGCGGTCGGGGTCGGGATGTCCTCCCCCGCAGCGCCGAGGGCGATCGCCGCGCGCACCGAATCGGCCAGCCCCGCCGCACCCTCGCCGCGTGCCCCGGGGGCGATGACCGCGAACTCGTCGCCGCCGATCCGCGCCAGTGTGTCGGTCGAGCGCAGCACCGAGAGGACCCGCGCGGCGGCCTCCTGCAGGATCGCGTCGCCGGCCTGGTGGCCGTAGCGGTCGTTGATCCCCTTGAAGTCGTCGAGGTCGAAGATCAGCAGCGCCAGCGGGGTGGTGTCGGGCTCCCGCCGGCCGAACGGCCGCGTCCGCCCCTCCAGCTCCCGCTGCATCGTCGCGTCGAAGTAGCGGCGGTTGCCGACCTCGGTGAGCGGGTCGCGGTTGGCGAAGTCGCGCTGGCGCACCTCGGCGGCGACCAGCCGCTGCTTCAGCCCGACCATCACCCAGGTCGCGGCGAGGAAGCCGACCGCGAGGGCGAGGTAGCGGGGCAGGAAGGCGTCGTTGATCGCGTCCGGGTCGTAGATCAACGGCGCGCCGGCGACCAGGACCAGCTCGATCGCCAACGGCCAGGCCCAGCGCTCGGGGAAGAAGAAGGCGGCGTAGAGGAGCGGGCAGACCAGCAGCGGCTCGATGTAGGAGACCGAGCCGCCGGTCATGTAGATGGCCAGGCCGGCGACCGGGATGGTCGCCACCATGCCGATCGCGAGGCCGTTGATCGAGGCCCGCTCCCAGGGGATCCAGCCGGCGACGCTGGCGAGGCCGTAGAGGAAGACGAAGGCGGCGACCAGGAGGACCAGCGGCGTCGGCGAGTGCTGGGAGCCGGGGACGGCGACGTCGATCGCCCCCACCACCGCGGCGGCCATCCAGAGGAAGCCCGAGATCCGACCCATCCGGGCTCGCTCGTCGGGGGCTTCGGCGAAGGCGGCGCGCGCCTGGCTGATCTGCTCGGGGATCGACTGCACTCCCGGATCTCTTCGGCGGAACGGGGTGGGCGGATTAGCCCTCCCCGAAAATTTCGGCCGTTTATGCCAGGGATTTATCTGAGCGCTGGGGTACCTCGCTGACCGCCGCCTCCGGCGCCGTTACCGGCTCCTCGACGGGCTCGGGCTGCTTCAGCACGAAGATCGCGATCAGCACCGAGGCGAAGGCGAGGCCGGCGCCGACCAGGTAAGCGAGGTGGTAGCCGGAGGTCAGCGCCGAGGCGGTGGCGCGGCCGGCGGCTTCGAGATGTTCGGTGCGCTCGGTGGAGAGCGTCGCCAGCACCGCCAGGCCGACCGCGCCGCCCACCTGCATGCTGGTGTTGACCAGCCCGGAGGCGAGCCCGGCGTCCTGCGGGGTCGCCCCCGACATCGCCAGGGTCATGATCCCCGGGAACGAGGTGCCGATGCCGATGCCGATCAGCAGGAACGGCGGCAGCAGGTCGGTGACGTAGTTGCCGTCGACCGGGGTGCGGGCGAAGAGCAGCAGCGCGATCGTCACCATGATGAACCCGGGGATGAGGATGTTCCGCGGCCCGAAGCGCATGATCAGCTTTTCCGAGAAGCCGAGCGAGAGGCCGCCCATCACGATCGTCGTCGGCAGGAAGGCGAGCCCGATCTCCAGGGCGCTGTAGTCGAGCACCTTCTCCAGGTAGAGGGCGCCGAGGAAGAACATCCCGAACATCCCGGCGACCAGCAGCGCCTGCACGGTGTTGGCGCCGACCACGTTGCGGGAGCTGAACAGGCGCAGCGGCATCAGCGGGTTGGCGACCCGGGACTGGCGGCGGACGAAGAGGACGATCAGGGCCGCGGCGATCACCAGGCCGCCGATCGTGCGGGGGTCGACCCAGCCCCACTCGGTGATCTGCAGGATCGTGAAGACGCCGAGCATCAGCGCCGCGGTGATCAGGGCGGCACCGGGGAAGTCGGCGCCCTCCTTCATCCCGAGGCCCTCGGGGTTGTCGACCAGGCGCAGCGCCAGCCAGCCGACCAGCACGCCGATCGGCAGGTTGATGACGAAGATGAAGTGCCAGGAGATCGCCTGGGTGAGGACGCCGCCGAGCAGGAGGCCGATCGACCCGCCCGCCGACGCGACGAAGCCGTAGACGCCGATCGCTTTTGCCTGCTCGTTCGGCGTCGGGAACATCCGCACGATCATCGCCAGGATCACCGCCGAGGAGAGCGCCCCGCCGATGCCCTGGATGAAGCGGGCGCCGATCAGCACGGCCTGGTCGGGCGAGGCCGCGCAGAGCGCCGAGGCGATCGTGAAGATCCCGAGCCCGACGAGGAAGACGCGGCGCTGGCCGAGTAGGTCCCCGATCCGACCCGCGAGCAGCAGCAGGCCGCCGAACGGGATCAGGTAGGCGTTGACGACCCAGGCCAGGTTCGACTGCGAGAAGCCGAGGTCTTCCTGGATCGAGGGCAGCGCGACGTTCACGATCGTCCCGTCGAGGACGATCATCAGCATCCCCGCACAGAGGACGTAGAGGGCGAGCCAGCGGTTGCGGTCGGTTTGTGCGGTGGAGGTCATCTCGGTGGTCATGTAGCCAGGGACGGACGGGATGCCGAAAACTAATCGGTCCCGGGCTCGCCGTCGTAGTAACCGACCTTCGCCGAGCGGCGCACGGTCATGTCGACCTCCGGATCGCCGACCCAGATGCCGACCTTGTCGGAGTCGGGATAGACCGTCGCGCTCGGGTGGACGACGGTCGAGAACATCAGCACGCGGGCGGGCTCCTTGGTCTCGTTGCGGACCCCGTGGGCGCCCTCCGGCCCGCGCGGGAAGCAGGCCACGTCCCAGGGCTCGAGGCGCTCCTCACCCGCCGGCGTGCGCAGGGTCGGCGTGCCGCTCAGAACCAGCAGCCACTCCTCCTCGCCGCACTCGTAGTGGTAGGGGCAGACCGCCTGCCCCGGCGGCAGCTCGTAGACGGTGATCCCCGTCTCCTTCGCCCCGAGCAGGCCGCCGAGCCGCGCCATCCCGGCGCGGAAACCCTCCGGGTCGGTCTCGTCCCAGCTGAAGTCCGGGCCGCCGATGTTTGTCTTCTTCATGGACCCGAAGCTACCAATGCCACAAGCCAGTAGTTTTGGGTGGTGAATTCTCTGAAGGAGCCGCTCGGACAGGGCACGGCGGGGATCGTCACCTCGGCCCTCGACGCGGTCTTCATCCTCGACGAGGGCCTGCGGGTGGCCGAGTGGAGCGACGCCGCCGCCGCGCTCTTCGGGATCGACCCCGACGACGCGCTCGGCACCGATCTGGTCGAGCTGATCGTCCCGGCCGAGCTGCGCGAGTCGGTCCGCTACTGCCTCTCCGGCGACGAGGGCCGGGCGCCCGCGGACGGCGAGCTGCTGGGACGGCGGATCGAACTGCCCGCGCGCCACGCCGGGGGTGCCTTCTTCCGCGTCGAGCTGACCATCGTCCGCCCCGCGGTCCCCGGCGGCGGCCCGACCGTCTTCGCCCGCGACGTCAGCCATCGGCTCGAAGCCGACCGCGTCCGCGCCCACATGGAGCAGGTCGTCCTCGGCAGCCGCGACGCCGTCTTCTCCAAAGACCTGCAGGGGGTCGTCACCACCTGGAACCCGGCGGCCGAACGGCTCTACGGCTACACCGCAAAGGAGGCGGTCGGTCGCCACGTCTCCTTTTTGATGCCGGACGACCTGAAGCACGAAGCGGTCGACATCATCGGCCGCGTGCGGCAGGGGGAGCACCTCGACACGCACGAGACGCGGCGCGTCTGCAAAGACGGCACGGTGTTGGACGTCGCGCTGACGATCTCGCCGATCGGCAGCGACTCCGGCTACCTCTACGGCGCCTCGGTGATCGCCCGCGACATCACCAACGAGCGCCGGCGACGCACCGCCCGCGACTTCCTGATCGCGGCGACGCGCGATCTCGACGCCTCGCTCGACCCCGAGGAGACCGCGCGCAACATCGTCGCCAAGGCCGTGCCGGAGCTGGCCGAGGTCTGCGTGATCGATTTTGTCCGCGCCGATGGGCGGATCGGCGACTCGGTCGCGGCGGCGGCGATCCCCGGCGCGGCGGAGCGGCTCGAGGGGATCCGCCGGGAGTCGCCGCTGGACCCCGACGGCGACCATCCGGTGGCGGAGGTGCTGCGAGCCGGCGAACCGATGATCTGGGGCGACCTGCGGGAGCCCGAGGTGGCCGGCGCGATCTCCCAGAGCGTCGAGCACCGGCGGCTGATGGACGACACCGGCTACGAATCGGCGGCCGTGGTGGGGCTGATCGCCCGCGGGCGGAAGATCGGCGCGGTCTCCTTCCTCCACGCCCAGGCCGGGGTCCGCTACGAGCAGGAGGACCTCGAGTTCCTCGGCGAGCTGGGTGAGCGCGCGGCGCTGGCCCTGGACAACGCGCGGCTCTACCAGGAGCGCGACGCGATCGCCCGCAACCTGCAGCGCGGCCTGCGACCGCCGCGGCCCGCGCAGGTGCCGGGCCTCGAGTCCGCGGTCGTCTTCGAGGCGGCCGGGCGGGGGATCGAGATCGGCGGCGACCTCTACGACGTGCTGCCGACCGAGGAGGGCTGCTGGGTGCTGATCGGCGACGTCGCCGGGAAGGGATCGGCGGCGGCCGGCGTCTCGGTGGCGCTGCGCCACGTCGTGCGCGGGCTGATCCGCGAGATCGACGAGCCCGAGGAGGTGCTGGTCCGGGTCAACGAGCTGCTGCTGGAGGGGACCGGGCTGAACGACTTCGCCACCGCGGTGCTGATGCGACTGCGTCAGGACCCGGGCGGCAACTGGACGGTGGCGGTGGCGAGCGCGGGACATCCGCCGGTCGTCCACGTCCGCGAGGACGGTGCTCACCTGCTCGGCGGCGGCACCGTGCTGGGCGCGCTGAACGACGCCAAGGTCCAGCGCCACGACGCCGACTTCGCGCCCGGCGACACGCTCGTCCTCTGCACCGACGGCTGGCTCGAGGCGGGGCCGACCTCCGAGCATCGCGATCCCGTCGACCTCGCGGGGCTGGCCGAATACCTGGCCCCTCTGGCGCTCGAGGAGATGACCGCGCGGTTGCGCGGGGACGCCGTCAGCAGGGCCGGCGGCGAGCTCGGCGACGACATCGTCCTGCTGGCGCTGCGTCGGGTCTAGCGGGGCTCTTCGCCGGGACCGACGTCCATCCGCAGGCGGATCCGGGTGCCTGTCGCGCTGCTGTCGATCGACACTTCGTCGGAGAGCTGATTGGCGATGTAGAGGCCGCGCCCGTGCTCGGCGGCGGGATCGGGGCGCTTGTGGCCGACGTTCGGATCGGTGATCGTCCCCGCGTCGGCGACCTCGACGTAGACCATGCCCTCCCCGCCCCAGACCGAGGCCAGGCCGCGTCCGCCGCCGTAGAGGATGCTGTTCGCGGCAAGCTCCGAGGCGGCGACCACGAGGTCGTTGGTGCGGCTCGAGGAGAGGCCGGCAGCGGTCGCGGCGGCCGCGACGAGGCCGCGGACGTCGTGCAGGTCATCGAGGCCGAACTCCTGCCGGCGGGCCTTCAGCGGTGCTGGCGAAAACTTGGCGTGGAGTGGCGTCGTCTCCGTCCGGGTCGTTTGCATGATCGGCGTCTACCCGCCTGCACGTGCCTTACAACATCTGGCTTTGCATTGTCAATCCTTTGTGCTGAGGACGCCTAGATCAGCTCGCTCGATTCGAGCGCCTCGTCCTCGAGGCTCTGCCGCTCGACGCCTTCCTGGCCGACCTCCGCCGAGTCGTAGGCGGCAAGCTGGGGGAAGGCGATCGCGACGACGCCGACCGAGGCGAGGCAGACGAGGCCGCCGGTGACGACCGAGAAGGCGGGGTTGACGATCGCGGCGACGCTCCCCGACTCGACGTCCCCGAGACGCGGGCCCCCGGCGACCACGAGGCTGAAGACCGAGGAGACGCGGCCGCGCATCGCGTCCGGGGTGAGGGTCTGCATCATCGTCGAGCGGCAGACGGCGCTGACCGAGTCGGCGGCTCCGGCGAGAGCGAAGAGGACGGCCGCGGGCCAGATGCTGTCCACCAGGCCGGCACCCGCGATGAAGATCCCCCAGAGCCCGACGCAGACGAGCACGATGCGGCCGAGCCGGCGGGCGTGGCGCATCCAGCCGGTGGTGAGGGCGGCGACGGTGGAGCCCGCCGCGACGGCCGCGTAGAGGAGCCCGGTCCCGGCCGCGCCCGCGTGGTAGACGGTCAACGCGAGGACCGGGAAGAGGGCGCGGGGCATGCCGAAGGTCATCGCGCTGAGGTCCATGACGAAGCCCGCGGTCACCGCGGGAAGCTTGCGCAGGTAGGCCAGGCCGGAGCGGATCGAGCGGAAGACAGGCTCGTGGGCCACGCCCTCGGGCGGCGGCTGATGCGACATCGCCGCCGCCGCGCCGACCATCCCGAGGCAGCTGACCGCGTCGACCGCGTAGGGAGTGGTGAGGCCGAAGAGCGAGATCAGGATGCCGCCGAGGCCGGGTCCGGCGACCATCGTCAGCTGATAGAGGCCGTAGGTGAGGGAGATCGCCGAGGGGAGCATCTCCGGCGCGACGGTTTTCGGGACGATCGCCGAAGAGACGACGCGCTCGATCGCCGAGGCGCCCGCCATCGCGCCGGCGAGGACGAAGAGGATCCAGATCGGCGGCGGGCCGGTCGCCGCGGCGACGGCCAAGGCGGCGGCGATCGCGACCAGCGCGTACTGGCAGAGCAACAGCAGGCGGCGGCGTTCGAAGCGGTCGGCAAGGGCGCCGCCGAAGAGCGAGGCGACGATCAGCGGGCCGAGCTCGGCGAGGCCGATCAGCCCGGTGAGGAAGGCCGATCCGGTGATCACGAACACCTGGTAGGGCAGCGCGACCATCGCCGCCTGGGACCCGAGCCCGGTGATCACGGCGCCGAGCGTGACCAGGCGAAAGTCGCGCGACTCGCGCAGGGGCTGGACGTCCACCGCTATCCGGGATAACCACCTCAAGAGGAGCGAACGTAGCGAACCGGACGATCCGCCTAAGATCGAGTCGATGAAGGCGATCGTCCAGCACGAGTTCGGCGGACCGGAGGTCCTGCGCCTGGCCGAGGTCGAGGCGCCGGAGCCGATCCCGACCGAGGTCCAGGTCCGCGTCCGGGCCGCCGGGGTGAACCCGGTCGACCTCAAGTCGCGCGAAGGCAAGGGGGCCTCGTCGTCGATGGGCGGGTTCCCGCTGACGGTCGGCTGGGACGTCTGCGGCGAGGTGACGGAGGTGGGCGGCGGCGTCACCCGCTTCGCGGTCGGCGACGAGGTCTTCGGCATGCCCTGGTTCCCGCGCGAAGCCGGCGCCTACGCCGAGTACGTGACCGCGCCCTCGCGCCACTTCGAGCACAAGCCCCACGCGCTGTCGATCGAGGAGGCGGGCGCGCTGCCGCTGGCGGGGCTGACCGCGTGGCAGATCATGGTCGACACGATCCACGTGCAGGAGGGCGACGACGTGCTGATCCACGGCGGCGCGGGCGGGGTCGGCCACCTCGCCGTGCAGGTCGCCGCGGCGCGCGGGGCGAACGTGATCGCGACGGCGCGGCGCGAGCAGGCCGACTTCCTCGAAGGGCTCGGGGCGGCGCAGGTCCTCGATTACCGCGACGACGACTTCGACCGCCGCTGCGCCGACCTCGACTCGATCGTCGACTTCACCGGCACCTACGGCGAGCGCTCGCTCGCGGTGCTGCGGCCGGGCGGGACGATGGTGATGGTGCCGAGCGGCGTCGACCCGAAGGTGCACGAGCTGGCCGACCGGCGCAAGCAGCGCTCGACCGGGATCCTGGTCGAGCCCGACCCGGTCGGGCTGGCGGGGCTCTGCGACCTGGTCGAGCGGGGCAAGCTGCAGATCGAGGTCGACGAGGTCTTCGACCTGGAGCGGGCGGCGGACGCGCACCGTCATGCCGAAGCGAGCCACGGGGCGGGCAAGATCGTCCTTCGCGTGCCATGAGCCGCGAGCCGCGCGACACCGTCGCTCTCGTCACCGGCGCCACCGACGGGCTCGGCCGCGCGGTCGCCGAGCGCCTCGCCGGGACGGGCATGACCGTCCACATCCACGGGCGCGACGCCGAGAAGCTTGCCGCGGCGAAGGAGGAGATCGTCGCCGCGACCGGCAACGAGCGGATCCACACCCACCGCGGCGACTTCGCCTCGCTGGCCGAGGTAGGCGCGCTCGCCGACGAGGTCGCCGCCCTTCCCGCCCTGCACCTGCTGATCAACAACGCCGGCATCGGCTCGGGCCTGCCCGATTCGCCGGACCGCGAGGAGAGCCGCGACGGCCTCGAGCTCCGCTTCGCGGTCAACTACCTGGCGAGCTTCGTCCTCACCACCCGCCTCCTCGGACTCCTCGAACGCTCGGCCCCGGCCCGCGTCGTCATGGTCGCCTCCCTCGGCCAGGCCTCCATCGACTTCGACGACCCTCAGCTCGAACGCTCCCTCTACGAAGGCCGTCGCGCCTACGCCCAATCCAAGCTCGCCCAGATCTCCTTCGCCAACGAGCTCGCCTACCGCCTCCCCACCGACTCCGAAGTCACCGTCAACTCCCTCCACCCCGCCACCTTCATGCCGACCAAGATCGTCCTCGACGAGCGCGGCACCTCCGTCGATGCCCTCGACCGCGGCGTCGACTCCACCGTCCGCCTCGCCACCGACCCCTCCCTGGAGGGCGTCACCGGCCGCTTCTTCGACCGCGAGGCCGAAGCCCGCGCCGAAGACCAGGCCTACGACCCCGCCGCCCGCCGGCGCCTCTGGGACCTGAGCGAAGCCCTCGCGGGCGAACACAGCTGAAACAGTTTGTCTGTAGATCTGTAGTCTCCGCTCATGCGAACGTGCGTTCGTATGGAGATCGCTTGCGTCATCGACTGCCGCCTGACGACTCCTGGGCGCCCGGGCCATTCCGGGGGGCTTCGGCCCGGGCGCCTCGAACTTGATCCGGTCGAGGCGGGAGAGCTGACCGAGGCGGTGGCGCGGGCGCTGGAGGGGATCGGCGCGGGGGTCGAGACGGAGCGGGCCGGGGAGGTCTTCTTCGCGGTCGGGGGGCTGCGCGGGCTCTATGGGGGCGAGGTGGCCGGGGTGACGGCAGCGGCCCGGCGGGCGGTCGGGGCGGAGGTCCTGATCGGGGTGGCGCCGACCCGGGTCGCGGCGCGGGCGGGCGCCGAGCGGGGCGAGGTGGTGGTCACGGGGGAGCGGCTGGCGGCGTTCCTCGGGCCGCTGCCCACCGCGGTGCTGGTCGAGCGGCTGGACGAGCCGCGGCGGGCGGCGGATCTGGTGGCGTCGCTGGAGCGGCTGGGGATCGGGACGCTCGGGGAGCTGCGGCGGCTGACGACAGACCAGGTCGCCGACCGCTTCGGGCCGCTCGGGCTGGCCGCCCTGCGGATCGCCCGCGGCGAAGAGGAGTCGCTGCGCCCGCGTGTCCCGCACGAGGACCTGGTCTGCGAGATCGAACTACCCGAAGGGGTGGCGGGGAGCCAACTCGACCGCGCGCTCCACCTGTTGATCGACCGGCTCCTGGCCGATCCGCGGCGGAAGGGGCGGACGCTGCTCGGCGTGCGGCTCGGGGCGCGGCTCTGCGGCGGCGGCAGCTGGAGCGTCGACCAGGGCCTCGGCCGTCCCACCGCCGCAGCCTCGGCGCTGCGGCGCCTGTTGGTGCCGCAGCTGGAGGGACTGCCGGGCCCGGCGGAAGCGCTGCGGCTGCGGGCGCTCGGCTTCGGTCCGCCCGCCGCCGACCAGCTGGTGATGGAGGTCGGTGGCGCCGAGCCGCGGCGGCGGCGGCTCGGCGCGGCGATCCGCGAGGTGCGCGCCGCCCAGGGCGCCGATGCCCTGCTGCGCGTCCTCCCCGTCGACTCGATGTCCCGCGTGCCCGAGCGCCGCGACCTCCTGACCCCGTTCCCGGAGCTGTGATGCCGGGACCGCGACGCCTCAACGAGCCGCGCCCGGTTGCCGTGCGCACGAGGGGCGACGGGGCGCCGGCGGCGATCGACACCGCCGCGGTCGAGGCGGTGCGCGAGGAGTGGCTGGTCGAGGACCGCTGGTGGACGCCACGCCCGCTGCGCCGCCACTACTTCGAGCTGGCGATGGCCGACGGCCGCGCGCTCACCGTCTTCCGCGATCCCGGCAGCGGGCGCTGGTTCCGCCAGCGGGCCTGAGGCAGGACGAAGATGACGAGCCCCCCTTACATCGAGCTGCACGCCCACTCGGCGTTCTCCTTCCTCGACGGCGCCTCGACCCCGCTGGAGCTGGCGGGCGCCGCCGCCGAGCTCGGCTATCCGGCGCTGGCGCTGACCGACCACGACGGGATCTGGGGCTCGATGGAGTTCGCCCACTCCGCCGTCGGCCTCGGCCTCCGCCCGATCACCGGCGCCGAGCTGACCCTCCGCCTCGATGTTGATGGGCCGATTACTAGACATATAGGCAAGTTTTCGGCCCATCAACCTGAGCACTTGGCGCACGTGACGCTGCTGGTGGAGGACGCGCACGGGTATCGGAACCTTTGTCGACTCTTGACCGCCGCGCACTCGCATACGCGGGACAACACGGCGCGGGTCGCCGAACCGGCCTGGACGACGCTCGAGGAAGTCGAGCGGCACTCCGAGGGCCTCGTCTGCCTCTCGGGGTGCGCGCGGGACGGGGTGCTCGCGGGGGCCTTCGAGCGCGGGGACACGGCGCTCGGCGAGACGCTCGGGCGCCGGCTCCTCGCCGCGTTCGGCCGCGACCGCTTCCGGGTCGAGCTGCAGCGCCCCTACTGGCGCCGGGACCGGGCGCGCAACCGCTGGCTGGCGCTCCTCGCCGAGCGGCTCCGCGTGCCGGTCGTCGCCACCGGCAACGTCCACGCGCACGCCCGCTCGCGCTCCCACCTGCAGGACGCGCTGGTCGCGATCGGTCTGAACGAGACCTTGGAGTCGTGCGAGCCGCTGCGCCGCGGCAACTCGACCTCGGCGCTCGCCTCCCCCGCCGCGATGGCCGCGCGCCTCAGTGAGCATCCGGGCGCGGTCGCCGAGACCGTCCGCCTCGCCGAGCGCCTCACCTTCGACCTCACCGCGGACCTCGGCTACCGCTACCCCGGCTCCGAGGACGAGACGGCCGATGGGGAGCTCGCCCGCGTCTGCGCCCACATGATGGACGAGCGCTACCTGGGCGACCCGCGCCGGGGCGAGGCGGAGACGCGGCTGCGCCAGGAGCTGGCGACGATCCGCGGGCTGAACCTGTCGGGCTTCTTCCTCCTCCACCGCGACATGCTCGAGCTGGCCCGCGAAGTGGCGGTCGAGGTGCGCGGCCCCGGATCGGCGCGGTCCGTCCTGCCCCCGGGGCGCGGGCGAGGCTCCAGCGTCAGCTCGATCGTCTGCTATCTCACCGGCCTCTCCCACGTCGACCCGGTGAAGGCCGACCTCTTCTCCGGCCGCTTCCTGAACGACGAAACCGCCTCGATGCCCGACATCGACCTCGACTTCCCGCGGGACATCCGCGAGGTCCTCATCCCCCGCGTCCACGAGCGCTACGGCCACGAGCACTCGGCGCTGGTCGCCGCCTTTCCCACCTACCGCCCGAAGGGCGCGGTGCGTGACCTCGGCAAGGCGCTCGGCTTGCCGCCGGCGGAGATCGACAAAGTGGCGAAGACGATCGGCTTCCACGAGGGAGCGGCCGAGCCCGGGCGCGACCTCGCCGCGACGCTCGGCCCCGAGCGCGCCGCCGAGCCGCGCTGGCGCGTTCTCCTCGGGCTGGCCCCGGAGATCATGGGACTGCCGCGGGGCGCCTCCCAGCACCCGGGCGGGATGGTGATCTCGACCCGGCCGCTGATCGACGTCTGCCCGGTCGTCCCGGCGGCGATGGCCGGCCGCCAGATCGTCCAGTGGGACAAGGACTCCTGCGGCGACGCCGGCTTCCTCAAGATCGACCTGCTCGGGCTGGGGATGCTCTCGGCGGTCGAGCGCACGGTGGAAGAGGTGGCGAGCTCGCGCGGCGAGACACTCGACCTCTCCCGCATCCCGCTCGATGACGAGCCGACCTACGAATCGATCCGCGCAGCCGACACCACCGGTGTCTTCCAGATCGAGAGCCGCGCCCAGATGCAGATGCTGCCGCGCACGCAGCCGCGGAACCTCGACGACCTCACCGTGCAGGTGGCCCTGGTGCGTCCCGGGCCGATCCAGGGCGGGGCGATCCACCCCTACATCGAACGCCGCAAGCGCCTGCGCGAGGACCCGGCCTTCGAGGTCCCCTACGAGCACCCGTTGCTGCGCCCGGTGCTGGAGGAGACGCTGGGGACGATCGTCTACCAGGAGCAGGTGATCGAGGTGGCGATGGCGCTGGCCGGGTTCTCCTCCTCGGAGGCCGAGGGGCTACGGCGGGCGATGTCGAAGAAGCGCTCGCTGCAGGCGATCGAGTCCCACCACGAGCACTTCGTGCTGGGCGCGGCGGAGCGCGGCGTCGCGCCGGAGATCGCCGAGCGGGTCTGGCGGCAGATCCAGGGCTTCTCCGGCTTCGGCTTTCCCAAGGCCCACTCGGCGGCGTTCGGTCTGCTCGCCTACCAGTCGGCCTGGCTACGGGTGCATCGCGGGCCGGAGTTCCTCTGCTCGCTGCTGAACGAGCAGCCGATGGGCTTCTACCCGCCCGACTCGCTGGTCCACGAGGCGCAGCGGCGCGGCATCCGGGTGGCGCCCCCGGAAGCGAACGTCAGCCGCGCGCTCTGCCACGTCGAGTCCCCGCGCTCGGATCCGGAGCTGCGCGGCGGGCTGCAGGTGCGGATCGGCCTCGGCTACGTGAAGGGCGTGCGCAAGGAGGAGATGGAGGCACTCGCCGCGGAGCGCGAGCGCGGCGGGCCCTACCGCGGGATCGCCGAACTCGCCTCGCGCTCCGGCGCGGGTCTGCCGAGCCTCGAAAAGCTCGCCTGGGCGGGAGCGCTCGACGGCATCCCCGCCGACGGCGACGGCGAGCGGCGCGGCGCACTCTGGCGGGTCGGGGTGACCGGCGCGGGACGGACGACGGGCGGGGCGACCCAGCTGGCGCTGCCGATCGAGCCGCCGCAGCCGCCGGAGCTGGAGCCGCTCGGCGAGTGGGGCAAGCTGATCGCCGATTATCGCTCGACTGGTTTGACCCTCGGCAAGCACCCGCTGGAGATGCTCCGTCCCGGCCTCGATCCGAAGATCCTGCGCTCCTCGGACCTGGCGCGGACCCGCGACGGAGCGGTGGTCGAGGTGGCGGGGATGGTGGTCGCCCGCCAGCGCCCGGAGACCGCCAAGGGCATCGTCTTCATGCTGCTCGAGGACGAGCGCGGCAACGTCAACCTGATCGTGCCGCCGCCGGTCTACGACCGCCACCGCCCGCTGATCCGCGCCGCCCCACTGATCCGCGCGAAGGGAAGGCTGGAGCGCCGCGAGGGGACGACCAACATCGTCGTCACCTGGGTCGAGGCGCTCGAGCGCACCGAGGCGCAGACGAAGCGCCCGCCGCTGCCACCGCTGACCGGCAACAACACCAGCCTCACCCGCTCGCCTCCGATCGCGGGCGGCCGCGACCCCTCCCCGCGCCGCCGCACCCGCCAGCTGCGCGAGCACGCCGTCGCCGAGCTGCGTGCCGTCGCCCCCAGCGGCCACAGCTTCGGGAGGCGAGGGTGAAAGATGTGGCTCGGACCGGACGAACCGCCCTCGACTGGGAGCGGCGATCACGCCCGTGCCCGAGCTACCGCAGCCGACACAGGGATTGAAGAAGGCTACGAGGACAACCAGTGGAGCGACGTGCCGCCGTCCGGATGGCCTAACGGGGAGAGTACCGCAACAGTACCTAGCTAGTCAATGACTTTTACCGATACACAGCGAGGTTCGCCGTCAGCCCTGTTTGGCGACGCGGGACGCTTTGTCGCTGCCGACGAAAGGCGTCAAGGTGAACTCGGTGAGATCGGGGAGGAGCGACTCGAGCTCCTCGGTCTGGCCGGCGACGATGCGGCGGGAGACGAGCGACACCATGCCGCCCACGAGGGCTTCCTCGGTCGAGTCGGAGAGGTGCTTCAGGACCGCTTTGGAGGCGCCTTTGCGACCGGCGGCGATGTAGGGGAGGAAGGTCTGCACCGCGGCGTCGTAGCGTTCGACCACGACCGGGCCGGCGACGAGGGCCTCGACCATCGCCAGGCGGGCGAGATTCGGTTCGGAGGCGAGGAAGACGAGCATCGCGTCGATCCCGGCGCGCAACGCGATCGGCCATTCGTCCTCGGCCTCGTAGGCCTCGCCGACGCGCTCGCGCATCTGCTCGGTGACCGTGTCGAAAGCCGCGACGAAGCACTCGTCCTTACCCTCGAAGTGCTCGTAGAAGGTGCGCCGTGAGACCGCCGCGTGGCGGGTGATGTCGGCGATCGTGGTGCCGCCGTAGCCTTTTTCGGCGACCGCCTCGGCGAGGCCCGCGATCAGCCGCTCGCGCTGGTTGTGGACGACGAAGTCCCGCGGCAGGCCGTGCCGGCCGGGGGGCAGGCGCGAGAGCTCCGGCGGGTACTCGGCAGCATCGGTTCCATCGTTGGCCACGGAGCGACGATACCTATCGTTTACAACCGGGCGGTGGCCCGTTGCGCCGACGCGGCGCCGATGTAGGGGGTCAGGGCGAAGTCGACGAGGTCGGGCAGCAGCGACTCGATCCGCTCGGTCTCGCCGAGCACGATGCGCTGGTAGATGACCCAGAAGATGCCGCCGGCGAGCGTCTCCTCCAGTGTCTCGGGCAGGTCGTCGCCGTCGGGCGAGGACTCGCGGCCGAGCCGCAGCAACGGCAGGAAGGACTGCATCGACTGCTCGTAGCGCTCCTGCGCGGCCTCGCCGGCGCTCAGCGCCTCGACGATGCAGGTGCGGGCGAGAGCGGGTTCGCTCGCGACGTATTTGAGGAACGCGCCGAGCCCCGCGGCGAGGCGGTCTTCCCAGGTGTCCTTCCCCGAGGCGGCCTCGACGATCCGCGCCAGCGACTCCTCGACGGCGTAGTCCTGGGTGGCGAGGAAGCAGTCTTCCTTGGAGGCGAAGTTGTCGTAGAAGGTGTTGCGGGCGATCCCGGCGCGGCGGACGATGTCGGCGACGGTGACGGCGCGGTAGCCGCGCTCGTTGGTCTCCTCGGCCAGCGCGGCGACGATCCGCGCGCGCTGGTGACGGGCGATGAACTCGCGGGAGAGGCGCTGGCGACCGGGGGGCGGTCGCATCGAAGATCTCTGGGCCACGAACAGGACGGTACCGGAACTGATCCGACTTCAACTTGGGCTTTCTTGAGCGCAGGAACCCGGTTCCGCACTCGATCCTCTCGTCCTTGGGAGGAGGGAGATCGAGAATCCGGGAGGGTCAGGATCCAGGCGTGGCCGGGCCGCCGTGGCGGCCCTCGCCGGCGGCGAAACGGTCGGCGCCGCGGACGGCACTGCGGAGCGTCTCGCGGCCGAGCCGATGCTCCAACGCGAGCCCGTCGGCGAGTGGCATGCCGAGGCCCTCGATCGCGGCACGGCGGTCGGCGAGCATCGTGTCCTGGGGGAAGTCGGCGAGGTACTCGGCGAGCACCAACGCCCGCTCGAGGTGCGCGCCGGGGGCGGTGACCGAGGTGACGAGGCCGATCCGCTCGGCCTCCTCGGCCCCCACGGGCCTGCCGCTGAGGATCAGGTCGAGCGCCCGGCCGAGCCCGATCACGCGCGGCAGTCGCTGCGTCCCACCGTCGACCAGCGGGACTCCCCAGCGGCGCTCGAAGCAGCCGAAGACCGATTCCGGCGTCGCCAGGCGCAGGTCGCACCAGAGCGCGAGCTCGAGGCCGCCCGCCAGGCACCAGCCGTCGATCGCGGCGATCGTCGGCTTCGACGCGGCGAGGCGGCTGAAGCCCATCGGCCCGCCGGGGTGGTCGACGTCGAGGTCCATCGCCTTCAGGTCGGCGCCCGCGCAGAACGCCTCTCCCCCGGCGCCGGTGAGGATCAGGACCCGAGCCCCCTCGTCGGCCTCGAAGCGCTCGAGCCCCGCGCGCATCTCCCGCGCGGTCGCGCCGTCGACCGCGTTGCGGCGCTCCGGCCGGTCGATCGTCAGCACCGCGGCGGCGCCGACACGCTCGTAGCGAACCTCCTCCCCCACGCGGGGATCGTCCCATAGCGAGGAGAACGGGGCGTGGTGAGCGGGCGCGAGACGCGCGCCGCTCACCTCGCAAGGGCGGGATCGGGCGGGCTAGTCACGGCACCTGACTCGCGGGGAGTGCGCGCGACGCCCGGCTCCCGCAGATAACTGCGCCCCGGTCGCTGGTCGCGGGAGGGGCAGGGTCCCCACGACCAACCGTCACGCTAGGCCGCCGGTCGGACGCCTCCCGGCCGCACGCGCGCGCCGGTACCCTTCACCGATGCGCGTCGACGAAATCATCGCCAGCAAGCGGCCGACTTTCTCGGTCGAGTTCTCCCCGCCCCGCACGCCCGAGGGCGAGAAATCCCTGTTCGAGACGGCGCGCCAGCTGCGGGAGCTGGAGCCCGACTTCGTCTCCGTCACCTACGGCGCCGGCGGTTCGACCCGCGACGGCACGGTGGAGATCACCCGGGCGCTGAAGGACGACCTCGGGTTCGAGACGATGGCCCATCTGAGCTGCGTCGGCGAGACGACCGAGGGGCTCTCGACGACGCTCGACAAGATCGCCGCGGCGGGGATCGAGAACGTCTTCGCGCTGCGCGGCGACCCGCCCCGCGGGCAGCAGGACTTCGAGCAGCACGAGGGTGGCCTCGGCAGCGCCGCCGACCTCACCCGCTTCATCGGAGCCGGGCCGTGGGACTTCGCCCTCGGCGGCGCCTGCTTCCCCGAGGTCCACCCCGAGGCGCCGGATCTGGAGACCGACCTCGCCTACCTGAAGCAGAAGGTCGAGGCGGGAGCGTCGTTCCTCACCACCCAGCTCTTCTTCGACAACCAGGTCTACTTCGACTTCGTCGCCGCGGCCCGCGCGGTGGGGATCGAGGTGCCGATCCTCGCCGGGGTGATCCCGGTGGGCACCTTCGCCCAGACGAAGCGGATCTGCGACCTCTGCGAAGCCTCGATCCCGGCACCGCTGGAAGCGGCCTTCGAAGCCGCCGGGGACGACCCCGAGCGCGAGTTCGAGCTTGGGGTCGCCTACGCGGCCCAGCAGTGCTCGGAGCTCCTGATCGCGGGCGCGCCGGGGATCCACTTCTACGCGCTGAACAAAGCGCCGGCGACGCGCGCGGTGCTGGGCGCGCTGAAGGCGTCGAAGCCGTGGGAGCGGACCCGCGGCGACGTCGCGGCCCTCGCCGGCCGGATCAGCTGACGCGGTAGGCGGGGAAGAACCCGCCGGCGTCGCGGTCCCCGGTGAGGGCGGCGTAGCGCTCGGGGTCGCAGACGACCTCGGAGGTGCGCCAGGCCACGGTGCGGTTGGCGTAGCCGCGCTTGAACTCCTCCAGCGCGTCGCCCGCGGTGATCCCGCCGCCGAGGTTCAGCGGCAGCTCCAGCTCGTCGGCGTGCTCGACCAGGCGGGCGAGGACGTTCTTCATCGGCGAGTCGCCGAGGTGGGAATCGGCGCTACCGCTGAGGTAGTAGTGGAGGTAGCCGTCGGAGACGCAGGCGATCGAGGCGGCGGCGGGCGCGCCCTCGGGGTCGGTGGCCAGGGCCAGCCAGGTGCGCTCGGCGCCGAAGATCTCCTCGAAGTAGGCGGCGCCGAAGAAGTAGTGGTCGGCCGCCCGCGTGCGGCGCATGGTCTGCTCGTAGAGGTCTCCGAAGGCGGCGCGCTGCTCGGCGCTCGTGTCGGTCCCGGCGATCAGCTCGGTCGCGTACCCGGCCTCGAGGTTGCGGCGGACCTGGCGGCGGTCGCTCGGCCGGCTCTTCGGCGGCATCGCCGGGTCGTGGATCTGGACCACGTTGCGCTCGGTCGCGCCCGCCAGCGGCACCAGGTCGAGCCGGTGACGGATGAAGACCGAGACCAGCCCGGTGCGGTGAAAGTCGACCTCGGCGGGGTCGACGCTCCCCTCGCCCGCGCCCTCGCCGACGATCGTGAACCCGGGGTAGCCGTAGGGCGACACCGCGTCGAGGTCGGGCCCGCCGTCGATCTCCCGGACCAGCAGCGGCGCCAGCATCTCGGCGTCGTCGGTCTCGATCCGCAGGGTGTGGGTCGCCTGCTCGGCGGCGAGGAAATGGGCGCCGCGGAAGAACTCGCTCGGGTGGCCGCCGATGCCGCCGACGGCCGAGGCGCCGCCGTCCTCGATCAGCTGCGCGAAGGGCTTAGATGATCGATTCCGCGCCACGGCACACCCGGATGACACGCCCGGCAGACTGCGCATCTCTGCGTCCTCGGTCTTGCCTTTGCCCACCGGCAAAGGCTGCGTCCTGCGTCCTTGATCTGCTTGGCCGGGCGCGCCCCCGGTCGCACCGTGACCCGGAGTCGATCATCTACTCACCGAACAGGTCGGCGGTGGCGGCGCGGAACTCGTCCGGGAGGACGCCCCAGACCTCGCAGTCGTCGGGCGGCTCGCCCTCGCGCGCGAGGTGCGCGCGCATCGTCCCCTCGTACTTCCAACCCTGGCTCGCGACGGTCTTCTTCGCGACCTCGTTGCGCCCCGGGATCCGCCCGTACACCCGGTGGGCGCCGAACTCGTCGAAGGCCTTCTTGACCGTCAGCGCCTCCGCCCGCCGCCCCACTCCCTTGCCGCGCACGTCGTCGCCGATCAAAGCGCCGAGCTCCGGCGCGGTCTGCCGGAAGAGCCCGTAGAGGGCGGTGAAGCCGACCGGCTCCTCGTAGCCCTCGACCACGATCGCGTACTTGCGGTCCTCGCCCTCGTCCGCCTTCACCGCCCGCCGCGTCCACCCTTCGGCTTCCTCCAGCGAGAAGCTCCCCCGTTGCTCCATCAGCGACTTGGTCGCCTCGGGGTTGTTGAACCAGCGGTGGACGGCAGGCGCGTCGCCCTCCTCGAACCGCCGCAGTGAGACCTCGGGTCGCTCGCTCATCCGCGGAACCCTACCCAGGGCTCACTCAGGCGACACCCCTTGTCTAAACGACGACAGGGACCTCTAGGCCGCGGCGTTCGAGGGCCTTCTGGATGACCCTCTCGACATCCGACGAGACGCCATGGATCGCGAGCGTGAAATCCAGACCCCCGTTCCGTACTTCTTCAGCCAGGCATGCGACGAACTCATCGGCGAACGAGTGGCTGGCGGCAATCACACCGGTGAAGTCCAGCACGACCTCATTCTCGCCCGCAGCGACCCCCACCAGGTCCTCGCGCATCTGCGTTCCGAGCGGACGGGTCGCGAGAGTCTTTCCCCGTTCCGCGAGCGCGTAGCTGTACGACATTCGCTTCCTCTCTATCGAACGGTTTCAGGCCTGGCCAGTCTAGAAAGATGGTCGGAAGCTCAGACTGACACAAGGTCGTAGGTCATCCAGGTTCCGCGCCGGAATCGCGACGCTGGGAAAGTCTCGGTCTTTCGATTTTCCTGAACTATCTGGAGACGACAGAAGCCGCCGGCGGAGAGGATGTCCATCTGGGCGCCGTGGAGAGAGCGCGTCAGTGCCGCTTCAAAGGTTGACGAAAAGCCGATCCCCCGATGTGGATGTCCCGTACCGGTGATGTGTTCGTCAGTTGCGCGCGCAATCGCGTAACCATCGTCGGTCCAATCGGGGTAACGCTGCCGTATGTGCTCTGGGATTCCCATTCCGAGATCCCCGATGGCGATGGAGATCTTCCGACGAGGATCGGTGACCCGCCTCACCGCCACGTAGGCACCGAGCGGGTTCGCCCCGTGCTCGATTGCGTTCCCGCACATCTCTGAGACGGCTTGGAACGTTGCCTCGCCCAGCGGCGAGACATCTTGGAGGTCGTACTCGAGAATCTCCTTCGTACGTCTCGCCACCTCCTCGACCTCCAAGAACTCCCGCATCTTCGTCACCGGAAGAACAGCATCGTCTTCCTCGGCCTTCCCCTCGTCTCCGATGTTCATCGCATCGAAAAGGCGACGCGCTTCTGGCTCTCGCGGTGGAACTACCTCGACGCTCCGCCCTTGCAACCTGTGCCAGTCCACGAAGACCCGTAGCCGCACCGCGAACATCGGGTGGATCGGCAGCCCAAGATTTCCGCAATCGACAACGACTACTTCAGGCAAGGAATGGCTGAGAGGGAAATCGTCCTTCCAGCCGCGGTCGCCGCTTCGGCTCCCAAGTTCCTTATGCCAATCCACCCGACGACCCTACGTCCCACGCAGGAGCGTTTCGGCGACCTACTCAGGCGACACGCCCTTGCCGGTGAGGACGGGGAGGATCGTCATGGCGATGATGCGGAAGTCGAGGGTCGGGGTGCGGTGGGTGACGTACCAGTCGTCGAGCTCGACCCGCTCGGGCCAGGTGATGTCGGCGCGGCCCTTCACCTGGGCCCAGCCGGTGATCCCCGGGAGGACGTCGAAGCGGGGGTGGCCGTGGATGTCGAAGTAGTCGAGGTGGGCGGGCAGGGCGGGGCGTGGGCCGACGAGCGCCATCTCGCCGCGCAGGACGTTGACGAGGTTCGGGAACTCGTCGATCGACGTGCGGCGCATCAGCTCGCCGGGCTTGGTGACGCGGGGATCGCCCTGGCCGACCGCGGTGCCGACGCCGACCGGGTCGGAGCCTTCCTTCATCGTCCGTAGCTTCAGCATCTCGAAGGCCCGGCCGTCCTTGCCGACGCGCAGCTGGCGGTAGATGACCGGGCCGCGACTGTCGAGCTTGATCCAGATCGCGAAAGCGAGCAGGACCGGGGCGAGAACGACGAGCCCGAGCGCGGCGAGGAGGCGGTCGAGGAAGTGGGGCATCAGCGGCGCTCCCTCATCGCGTTCCGGCCGCCTTCTCCCAGCGTCCGCTCGCGCCGTGGCGCATGCGGTCCCAGAGGCCGAGGACGATCGAGGCCTGGGTGAGGACGTAGTAGCGGCAGACCCGCACGACGGCGTCGTCGGGCAGGCGGTTGGAGAGCGCCGCGATGCCGAGCAGCGCCAGCTGCGCGATCAGCGTCAGGTAGTAGAACCAGCCGGTCCCGAGCAGCACCAGGTTGGCGAGGAAGGCGAGGACGTGGAGGAACGGCGTCGCGTAGCGGAGCAGCCGGTGGCTGAAGAGCTCGAAGGCGAAGAGGGGCGAGTAGCCGCGCGGGATCAGCATGCCTTCGCCGACGACGATGTCCCAGAGGCCGACCATCATCCGGCGTTTGCGGGCGAACTCGCCCTCGATCGTCGGCACCATCTTCTCCTCGGCGCGGGCCCCCGGCGCGTACAGGGAGCGCAGGCCGCGCTTGGCAAGCCGGAAGGGGAAGCTGAGGTCGTGGGACCCCGACGGCGGCAGGTCCTCGTAGGCCGAGCGGCGCACGGCGTAGATCGCTCCGTTGCCGGCGGTGATCCCGGCCAGCTCGGACTCCATCGTGCGGATGCCCATCTCATAGCGCCAGTAAGCGCCCTCGAGGTTGTCCCCCTCGGGGTCGAGGAAGCGGACCTGGCCGCAGACATAACCGACCCGCTCGTCGGCGAAGGGCGCGAGCAGCTCCTCCAGGGCGTTGGGCGCCCACTCGCTGTTGGCGTCGGAGAAGGCGAGGATCTCCCCGTCGGCGTCGGAGACCGCCTCGTTCAGGGCGACGACCTTGCCGCCGGGCGGAAGCTCGAGGACGAGGTCGGCGCCCGCCTCGCGCGCCCGCTCCGGAGTGGCGTCCGTCGAGCCGTCGTCGGCGACGATGACCTGGAGGCGCTCGCGCGGCCAGTCGAGGCGCAGCGCGTTCTCCACTTTCGCCGCGATCACCTCCTCCTCGTCGTAGGCGGGGATGATCAGGGACACCATCGGCACCTCGTCCCCGGCGCGGTGAGGCGTGTCCGAATCGCGGCCGAGGGGGCGCGGAGCCCGCGGGCCGCCCATCGTTTCGCGTCCGCGGCGTGCGGTGACGAGGACCCGGAGGACGAACGGGTAGCCGACCTGGGCGAAGACGATCGCCGCCGCGCAGATCCAGAAGACGATCGAGGCGAACGTCGTCACCGCGCGAGCAGCTCCTCGTAGAGCTCCAGGGTGAGGCGGGCGGCCTCGTCCCAGGAGTAGGGACCGGCGGCGGCGGCGCGGGCGGCGGCGGCGAGCTCCTCGCGGGCGGCGGGATCGTCGATCAGCTCGCGCAGCGCCGCCGCCAGCGCCCCGGTGTCCCCGGGCGCGACCAGCCGCGCGGCGCCCTGCTCGGCGACCTCGGGAAAGCCGCCGACCGCGCTCACCACCATCGGCTTGCCGAACGCGAGGGCGGTGTAGAGGACGCCGGAGTGCTCGGCGTCGAGATAGGGCAGCGCGACGACGTCGGCGCGGCGGAAGATCGCCGGGATCTCGGCGTCCTCGACGAAGCGGGTGACGAAGCGGACCTTGGCGCCGGTCAGCGCGGCTGCCTCGTGCAGCGGCTCGACCGACATCCGCGGGTTGCCGACGATCCACAGCTCGGCGTCGGTGCCGAGCTCGGTGAACGCCTCGAGCAGGTTCTCCAGGCCCTTGTAGGGCCGCAGCAGCCCGAAGGAGAGGACGACCGGGCCCTCGGCACCCTGCAGCTCCTCGGGCAGCGGCTTCTCCTCGGGCAGGTCGGTGAGGTAGTCGAAGGCCCCGTGCGGGATCACCCGCACCTGATCAGCCGGCAGCCCGACCTCATCGCGCAGACGGGCGGCACTGTGCTCGGAATGGGCGACGACCGCGTCCATCGCCCCGAACACCTTGAGGGCCGAGCGGGCGGCGCGACGGCTCGCGTCCGGAGCGAGGATGTAGTGCGCGGTCATCACCCGCGGTCGGGTCGGCGGCAGCAACCGCCGATCGATCCCCGGCAGCGTCAGCCACTGGTAGTGGACGACGTCCGCATCCCCCGGCGCCCGCCCGAACGCCCGCATGTCCCGCAGGTGCTCGAGCGCCTTGAACGGCAGCCGCGCCGACGACGACAGCCCGCGCGCCGCGGTGCGCTTGTAGAAGCGCTCGTCGACCTCATAGCCCTCCGCCTCCGGCACCGGCCCGTAGAGGAACTTCGTCGTGACCAACTCCACCTCGGCCCCCCCGCGCGCCAGGGCCGCGGCAAGCGCGCGGTCGTACGGCGGCGTGAAGGCGGACGGGTCGACGAGTTGGACGCGCACATGACAGATCCTGTCGTATTCCTGTCATGTCGCGAATACGCCACGTTTCTGCCATCTCGCGACTATCGTGATCGCCTTGTCTGTGGAGCTTTCCTACTGCGTGGTGAACACGAACGGGCGGGACTATCTGCTCGCCTGCCTGGCCGCGATCGAGGCGACGCATCCGGCCGGGGTCGAGCGGGAGATCCTCGTGCTCGACAACGCCTCGACCGACGGATCGGCGGAGGCGGTGCGACATCTGGGCGGCGGGATCCAGCTGATCGAGGGGGCGCGGCCGACGGGGAAGGCGGCGAACGACTCGCTGCTGATGGAACGGGCCAAGGGGCGCTACTGCCTGCTGCTGAACGAGGACTCCGAACTCAAGCCGGGGACCGCGTCGGTCCTGATGGCGGCGCTCGATGACGACTCACGGGCGGCCGCCGCAACGCCACAACTGCTCGGCGCAGACGGCGCGCCGTACCCCTGCGCGTGGCGCTTTCCCGGCGTCGGGACGGCGCTCGCCGGGGCGTTCTTCTTGCATCGATGGCTCACCGTGGAGAGCACCGGCAAGGTGACGCGCCGGGTCGACTGGGCGCAGTCGAGCGCGCTGATGGTCCGTCGCGAGGCGGCCGCCGAGGTCGGCTTCATGGACCCCGACTTCTTCGTCTACTACGACGAGTGCGACTTCGCCAAGCGGCTGGACGAGGCGGGGTGGCACGAGCTGTTCGTCCCCGGCGCCGCCGCGGTGCACCACGACCAGCTCTCCTCAGACCTCGCCGCCGGGCTGCCGCGGATCGTCGAATTCCATCGCAACCGCGACCTCTACATGCGAAAGCACCACGGGCGGATACCGGCGCTTGCGGTACGCGGCCTCACCGCCTGGTCCTACGCCCTACGCGCGCTCGTGGCCACGGTCGTCCCCGGCCGACCGGCCGAGATCTACCGAGCCCACGCGCGCCAGGCACTCTTCCCGGCGCGAGGCGTCGGGATCAAGGAACGCGCCGAAGCGCGCTAGGGCCTACCGGTCCTCAGTCGACTTTGGCGTCGCTCTTCGCGGGGGCCTTCTCGGAGTCGCCGGTGATGGCGCCTTTGAACTCGCGCATGCTCTTGCCGAGCCCACGGCCGGCCTCTGGCAGCTTTTTGGGACCGAGGACGAGGAGGGCGATGATCGCGACGATGGCGATCTCGAGGGGTCCGATCGAGGAGAACATGGATTCATTATCGGCACAAAGACAGGGAAACGCGAGTAAAGATCCTGAGAGGACGTCGGGCGACCTCTAGAAGCGCGAGTCCTCGTCCATGCGCTCCGCTTCGTAGACCTCGCCCGGATCGCCATCGACGGCGGCGGGGCGGGCGCGAATGGCGGCGAAGCTCGCCGCGAGCTGCCGAGGGTGGCGGAGGTAGCCCAGCCAACCGCGCTCTTCGTCGGTGAAGAAACCGGTGGCGAAGAGGACGGCGGGGTAAAGCAGGCCGAGCGCGAGGCGGGCGACGAAGCCGAGGAAGCCCGCCGTCGGCAGGACGACCTCCGCGAACCCGACCAGCGCCGCGGCGACGATGAGGACGCGGGCGAGGCGGGCCCATTCGTAGGGCACCGGAAAGAGGCGCTCGGTGAACACGTACATCAGCGCCACCACGACGAGATAGGAGCCGACCAGCGCGAGCCCGGCACCGACGATGCCGAGCGGCGGCACCAGGATCAGGTTGAGGGCGACGTTGGAGACCAGCGCCGCGATCGCCGCCGGGAGGTTGAACTCGGTCCGCCCGGTCCGTCCCAGCACCACCACCATCACCATGTAGAGCGCGTAGAGGGTGACCGCGGCGGCGATCAGGCCGACCACTTCGTAGGCGGCGAAGAATTCGGGCGCGGCGAAGACGCGCAGCAGGTAGCGGGCCAGCAGCCAGAGGCCGACGACCAGCCAGGTGCAGCCCGCGACGAAGAGGGTGATCACGGTGGCGTAGATGCGGCGTGCCTCGTCGTCGTCGCGGATCGAGTAGGCGAGCGGCGGCCAGGCGAGCTGGAAGCCGCGGACGAGGACGTTGACCGCCTGCGCGAACTTCACCGCCACCGAGTAGAGGCCGGCCTGGGTGGGGCCGGAGACATGGATGATGATCACCCGGTCGACGAGGTTCAGTAGGTAGAGGCTGACCTCGGCCGGCATCGTCGGCAGGCCGAAGCGCAGCAGGCGCTTCAGCAGCGGCGGGTCGAGCCGCAGGGTGAGGCGCCGGCGCTGCTCGAAGATCAGCACGAGGACGAAGGCGGCCCCGGTGAGGTAGCTGCCGAGCAGCAGGCCGCGGGCCCCGTCCCCCACCCCGACCACGAGGATCACGGTCAGCGCGATCGTCGCCAGGACGTTCGCGATCGTGGTCAGGAAGTAGGCGCGGGCGCGCTCGTCCAGCCGGTAGAGAGTCAGCAGGTATTCGAACATCGTCAGCACCCAGAGGCCGCCGATCGCGATGCGCGTGAGTTCGGTGCCTTGGTGGAGCGCGGTCGGGTTGTGGGGGTCGAGCAGCAGTTCCGACAGCGGCCCGGCGAAGGGCAGCGCGATCAGGGCGCCGATCGTGGCGAACCAGAAGAGGCCGGAGAAGGTCGCGGCGACGATGCGCTCCGGGTCCTCGTCCTCGCGGTAGTAGAAGCGCAGCACCGCCTCGATCAGCCCGAGCCGGACGACGATGCTGGCGGTGACCACGCCGGCGAAGAGGATCTCGGCGATGCCGTAGTCCCCGGTCGTGAGGTGGCGCGTGTAGAGCGGCAGCAGCGCGACCGCGATGAGCTTCGAGAGGATGCTCGCCGCCGTGTAGGCGGCGCCGGTCGTCGCCAGGCGGCGCAGGTATCCGGACACGGGCGGAAGCCTAAGCGCGGTCGGGGTTCGGGTCCGCCCGCACTGTGCGGTCGGGCGCGCCGCTGCGGGCGGCGGCGAGCGACGCTCCGATGGCCATCAGCACCCAGGTGATCGGGTCCTGGAAGAAGCCGGCGTAGGCCATCGTGTGGACCAGCAGCGCGACGAAGGCGGCGAGGACCGCGGCGCGGGCGACGAAGACGTACATCGGGTCCCGGTCGGGCCCGCGCGCCCAGAGCCCCGCGGCCATCGTCGCGAGGGACACCGCGATGAGGGCGAGGTAGGCGGCGAGGCCGATCAGGCCCTGCTCGGCGCCGACCGTGACCGGCTCGGTGTGGGAGATCGTCACCGGCGCCTTCGTGTCGGTTTCCAGGTGGTTGGTGTAGGCCTGCTGGAAGGAGCCCGAGCCGTAGCCCCAGAGGGGCCGGTCGGAGAAGAGTTCGGCGCCGCCGGAGATCAGGTGCGAGCGACCCGACGTGTCGACGTTGAACTTGTCCGCGGTGATCTTCCCCGAGCCGCCGACGAAGAGCACGACCACCGCCGCGGCGACGACCCCGACCGCCACCGCCCCGAGCGTCCAGCGCCACGACCAGCGCAGCGCCGCCAGGATCGCGAGGCCGGCGAGCAGGGCGATGAAGCTCGACTGGCTGAAGGTCTGGGCGAGGCCGAGCCAGAGGAGGAGGATCGCGCCGGCGAGCAGCCAGAACGCCCGCCGCTCGCGGACCCACATCACCGTCGCGGTGAGGACCACCAGCACCAGCGCCAGGTAACGGCCGTAGATGTTCGGGTCCCAGAAGACCGAGTTGACCCGGAAGTAGGTGTGGAATTCGTTCGAGCGGATCACCGCCTCGTTCCAGAAGAGGCTGTGGCTCAGGTACTCGACGCTGCCGATCAGGACGAAGGCGATCGCCTCGCCGGTGACCAGGATCAGCGCCCAGACGAGCAGGCGGCGGTCCCAGGGCAGCTCGCGCAGGAGGATGTAGGCGAGCGTGAAGGGGACGAGGAAGAAGCAGACTTCCTGCAGCCCTTTCGAGTAGTCCTCGGAGTAGAGGGCCTGGAGCGCGTAGAGGACGATGAAGATCGCCAGGGTTTTCGCCACCCAGCGTGGGCGCCGCTTCTCCGCCGGCGCCGGCAGGAAGACCGCGGCCAGCACGCCGGCGCCGATGACGACGTAGAGCGGGACCAGCAGGTTCGCCGTTTCCCCGCCCGATTCGAGCGGGATGCGGAACGGGAGCGCGCCGATGATCGCCAGCGGCATCAGCACCGGCCGGCGTCGGAACACCGCGGCCAGGGCGACCACGACGACGAGCCCGGCGACGATCGCCACCGCCGCTTTGGCCTCGCTGTGGCGCAGCTCGACGATCTGCTGGTTGTGCCACTGGTCGCCGAGGATCAGGACCGGGAAGAGGACGAGCGCGGTCAGCATCGCTGCCGCTCGCAGTCGGCCGGCCGGGAGGAGGATCGAGGCGGCGGCACAGACGGCGGCGATCACCAGGCCCGCGCCGGAGAGGAAGTCGCCTAACAGCGGGGGCCCCGCTTCTGCAGGCGGATCGTCCCCGGCAGGGTCAGCTCACGGCCTTCGTCTTCGAGCAACACCCGGAGCCGGTAGCGGCCGGTCGGCTGGATCGCGCCCGCGCGGTTCTTGCCGTCCCAGAAGTAGGTGTGGATCCGGTAGCGCTTGAGGAAGTCCTTCTTGGCCACCACCCGGACCAGTTCCCCACCGGGCCGGACGACCTCGACCGTGCCATGGTCGTTCGTCGTCGTGGTGCGGAACTTCAGCTTGATCCGCCGGTCGCAGGGCCGTCCCGGCGTGAAGGCGTTGGACTTCTTGTGACCGATTTCGACCCGGTCGACCAGCAGCGGGTCGCGCTTCACCCGTTGGGCGTAGGCGAAGGCGGCGACGGTGGCGACGGCGAGCAGCGCGAAGACGACGGCGCCCGCGTCAACCTTCCGCCGGGGCATTGTCCTCGCCTACCACCACCGCGACTTTGGCCCCGTTCGAAACCCCGGAGACTTCGGCGGTCATCGGCTGGACTTTGTGGAACGCAAGGGCTTTGGCCACCGTCTTGGCTTCGTTCGCGGCGTCGCCTTTGAACATCACGACCGAGTTTTCGAAGGTCGAGGTCGTGTTGGTGATCGCGCCCACTTCGAAGCCTTTCGCTTCGGCTTTGTCGCCCCAGGTCGCGGCCAGGCCGGTCGCTTCGGTGCCGTTCAGCACCGCCACTTCGATTTCGTCGGGCTTCGCGTTCTTGCCGGCGGCCGCCTGCTTTTCGGTGCCGCCTTCATTCTTGCCTTCGGTCTTGGCCGCCGTGCCCTTGTCGCTGTTGCTGTCGCTGCCGGTGTTCAGCACCGCATAGGCGACCCCGCCGCCGATCAGCAGCACCACCACGAACAGCGTGATCAGGAGCGCCGGGCGCGACAGGTTTTCGCCGAAGCCGGAGAAGCGCTCCCGGACCCGCTCGCCGCGCGTCTGCTCGGGGAGGCCTTCCTCGCGTCGCTGCCGCCGGACCTCGCGATCCTCGAGCGCCGCGTGCTCGGCCGTCCGCGATTCCTCCAGTTCGCGCAGCTCTTCGGCACGCTGGGCGGCGATGTTCTGCGTCTGTTCGGTCCGCTCGGCTTCCCGCTCGGGCGCCGAGCCCGCCCAATCGCGCAGCCGGCGGATGTCCCGGCCGTGGGCGAAAAGCAGCAAGGCGAAGACCGCCAAACCAAGGAATGACGCCAAGCCCGCGAAGGAGCCGATTCTTTCGACGGTGTGCAGCAAAGTTGCGGAAGGCTACTCGGCAGACCCGACCTTCGCATCGGATCCACCCGACGCCGCGATCAAGTCGACGACGCGTTCGGCCAGATTTGCCTCGTCGCCTCTCTCTACCAGATCTTCCAGCAGGCGCAGCGTGGAGTCGACCCAGGCAGGGTCGAGCGGGGTCGTCCGGACCGCCCGGTTGATTCGTTTCGCGGCGGTCGGCTGGAGATTCTCGTTGGCGCTGAACAGCACCTCGTGGAGCTTCTCCCCGGGGCGCGGTTTGGTGAACTCGATCGCGATGTCGGTCTCCGGCTCGTAGCCGGCGAGGCGGATCATGTTGTGGGCGAGGTCGACGATCTTCACCGGCTCGCCCATGTCGAGGACGAAGACCTCGCCTTTGCCGGTGCCGATGTCCCCGGCGCGGATCACCAGCTGCACCGCCTCCGGGATCGTCATGAAGTACCGCGTCATCTCCCGGTGGGTGACGGTGACCGGGCCACCGCGCTCGATCTGGCCGCGGAAGATCGGCACCACGCTGCCCGAGGAGGCGAGCACGTTGCCGAAGCGCACCGAGGCGAAGCGGGTGCCGGGGTGGCGGTCGGCGGCGGCCTCGACGATCCACTCGGCCATCGCCTTCGAGGCGCCCATCACCGTCGACGGGTTGACCGCCTTGTCGGTGGAGATGAGGACGAAGCGCTCGGCCTTCGACGCGGCCGCGGTTTCGGCGGTGATCCGGGTGGCGATCGCGTTGTTGCGGACCGCCTCGAGCGGGTTCGCCTCCATCAGCGGCACGTGCTTGTAGGCGGCGGCGTGGAAGACGACGTCGGGCTTGAAGCGCTGCATCGTCTCCAGCATCCGGTGCGGCTCGCGGCAGTCGGCGAGGACCGACTCGGCGTTGGAGAAGTGCCGCTCGTCGAGCATCTCGCGCTCGATTTCGAAGAGGTTGTCCTCGGCGTGATCGAGCATCACCAGGAGCTTCGGGCCGACCCGGGCGATCTGGCGGCAGAGCTCGGAGCCGATCGACCCGCCCGCGCCGGTGACGAGGACGACCTTGTCGTGCAGGTAGGCGCCGACGCGGTCGATTTCGATCACCATCGACTCGCGGCCGAGGACGTCCTCGACCTGGACCTCGCGCAGCTGTTTGGAGAGCTGGACCCCGCCGCGGAGGAGCTCGAAGACGGTCGGCAGGGTGCGGACGCGGATGCGGCGCTCACGGCAGGCGGCGACGACCTTGGCGCGCAGGGTGCCGGGGGCCGAGGGGATCGCGATGATCACTTCGTCGGGGGCGGTCTCGTCGAGGATCGGGGCGATCTCGTCGGTCGAGCCGAGCACCTTGACGCCGCCGTTCATCCGCATCCCGCGCTTGCGGGGGTCGTCGTCGACGAAGCCGATCGCGGTCCCCCCCAGGGCCGGGTTCAGGCGCAGCTCGCGGACCACCATCTGGCCGCCTTTGCCGGCGCCGACCACCAGCACCTCGTGCTTGGGGACGCGGTCCCCCTTCGAGGGGCGCTCGACGATCAGCCGCACCAGCAGGCGGGCGCCCGCGATCAGGATCAGCGTCAGCATGAAGTCGATCACCTCGACCGAGCGCGGCAGGCGGTGGTCGAAGGGCTGGACGACGGCGAAGGCGATCACCAGCAGCGCGCTCGAGATCGCCACCGCACGGGCGATCAGCAGGAAGTCGCGCCCGCTCACGTAGCGCCACCACTTCTGGTAGAGCCCGGCGGCGGCGAAGACGATCAGCTTGCCCGCGACGACGAAGCCGACGGACTGGGCGAACAGCACCTCGTAGCGGTGCGGCCACCCGTGCGGGTCGTCGAGGAAGCGCAGCTGGAAGGCGAGGAAGTAGGCCAGCGCGATCAACACCGCGTCGGCGAGGATCTGGCCCACCCGGTTGCGGTAGACGGGATGGTTCAACCGGCCCATGAGGAGCCGAGTTTACGGGTGGTTTCTAAGGATCGGGCTAGAGTGTGCCGCCGCATGCACGCCGCCATGCTCATTCCGGACGCCAGCCTCACCGGTCCGATCGTCGAATTCTGCGTCAACGTGATCGACGACACCGGCCTCGCGGGCATCTTCCTCCTGATGGGGGCGGCCTCCGCGTGCATCCCGATCCCGAGCGAGGCGGTGATGCTCTTCGCGGGCTTCACGGTGTCGGAAGGCCACCACTCGCTGATCGCGATCTTCCTCGCCGGCTTCCTCGGCAACATGGCGGGCTCCTGGCTGACCTACGCGATCGGCTACTACGGCCGCGTCGACTTCATGGAACGCAACAAAGTCATCCACGTCAGCCCGGCGAAACTGGCGCGGGTCGACGGCTGGTTCAAACGCCACGGGGACGCCACGGTCTTCGTCTGCCGCCTGATCCCGCTGGTCCGCGCCTTTATCTCGCTCCCCGCCGGGTTGGCGAAAATGCCCTTCTGGCGCTTCACCTGGCTGACCGCGCTCGGCTCGCTCCCGTGGGTCATCGGCTTCGGCCTCCTCGGCCGCGCGGTCGGGGACGAATGGGAAAAGTGGCGCGAACACCTCTCGATCCTCGACTACATCGTCGTCGCGGCGATCGTCGTCCTCGCCGCATACTGGCTCTACAAGCGGGCCACCCGCGACCCGGCGGACCCGGCGACGACTCCCCCGGACGCTTGAGCGAAGGGCGACTGCCGGTCCGCCGCGCGATCGCGCTCGGGATCGTGCAGGGCCCCGCCGAGCTCCTGCCGGTCTCCAGCTCCGCCCACATCGTCCTCCTCCCCTGGCTGCTCGGCTGGGACTGGGAGGAGATCGACCCCGAGGTGCGCAAGTCCTTCGAGGTCGCCCTCCACACCGGCGCCGCCGCCGCGCTCCTGATCGGCCAGCGCCGGCTGATCGCCGAGGAGCTGCGCCAGTTCGACCTCGACCGGGCCCTCCTCCTGGCCTTCTCCTTCGCCCCCGCCGCCTTCGTCGGCTACAAGTTCGAGCGCCAGATCGAGGGGCGCCTCGGCGGGCCGCGGGCGACCGCCTACGGCCTCCTGGTCGGCGCGGCCCTGATGGTGTTCGGGGACCGGCGCCCCCAGCTGCGCGGCCGCGGCGAGGCGACGCCCGCCGACGGCCTCGCCCTCGGCGTCGCCCAGTCGGCGGCCCTGGCGCCGGGGGTCTCCCGCAACGGCGTGACCCTCGCGGCGGCCCGCTGGCGCCGCTTCTCCCGCGAGCAGGCCAACCTCCTGTCCCGCACGATCGCCCTGCCGATCATCGTCGGCGCGACCGGCCTCAAGGGCGCCCGCCTCGCCAAACGCGGCACCACCCCGGAGCTGCGCAAGACCCTGGCCCTCGGCATCGGCGCCTCCTTCGCCTCCACCCTGGCCTCCCAACGCCTGATCGGCCTGGTCGAGCGCGACCGCGCCCTCTGGCCCTACGCCGCCTACCGCGCGGCCCTCGCCGGCGTGGTCCTGGCGAAGCTGCACCGCTCCTGAGTTCCAAATCCAAATTTTGGACAGATTTGGATTTATCTTGGAATCCGGCTACTCTCGTTTC
Organism: Solirubrobacterales bacterium; assembly: GCA_965200635.1. GTDB lineage: Bacteria > Actinomycetota > Thermoleophilia > Solirubrobacterales > 70-9 > VAYN01. The sequence goes on from OZ241364.1 coordinate 1,332,453, forward strand.
GATCCAAATTTTGGAGAAACTTGGAGTTAAGTTGGATCTGCCATGTATCTCGAGCCCGCCCCCACCACCACCGAGTTGCTCGACCGGCTCGATGCCGATGAGCTGATCGCCGCCCTTGGCGTCTCGCCCCCGTCCTCAGACCGGGAGCGCTACCTGCACTGGGACAAGCTCCGTCGCCTTCCCACTCCGGACGGCCTCACGAGCGAGCAGTGGTGGCTGCGGCTGAAATCGGCCCGGCAGGATGCGATGCGGACGCTGCCGCTCGTCGACACCGACGGCAACCCGTTCGGGTACACGCTCCCCGACCTGATCCTCCGGCACCTGCACCGGGTGGACCAGCGGGCGGCGGGCGAAGTCTCGATGGACGAGGTCGTCACCTCCGAGCGGGAGGCGGGGCGGCGGTTCATCGTCAACTCGCTGATGGAGGAGGCGATCCGCTCGAGCCAGCTCGAGGGGGCGACCACCTCGCGGGTCGCGGCCAAGGAGCTCCTCCGCAGTGGGCGAGAGCCGCGCGATCGCAGCGAGCGGATGATCGTCAACAACTACCGGGCGATCCAGTTCGTCAAGGAGATCGGGAGCGAGCTGACTCCCGCCGCCGTGCTGGAGCTGCACCGGATCGTCACCGACGGCACTCTCGACAACCCCGATGCGGCGGGTCGGCTGCAACGCCCCGACGAGGATCGGGTCGTCGTCTTCTACCGCGGCGAAGACGGGCCGCCGGTTCACGTGCCGCCACCCGCGGAGGAACTGCCTGCCCGGCTCGCCGCCCTTTGCACGTTCGCCAACGAAGGCGACGACGGCGAGCCGTTCGTGCACCCGGTGATCCGGGCGATCCTTCTCCATTTCTGGCTCGCCTACGACCACCCCTTCGAAGACGGCAACGGCAGGACGGCGCGACTTCTCTTCTTCTGGCTCATGCACTCGCGGGGCTACTGGCTCGCGGAGTACCTGCCGATCTCGCGGCTGATCCGCAAAGCGCAAGGACAGTACGAGCGGGCCTTCCTCGAGACCGAGACCGACGGCGGCGACACCACCTACTTCCTGATCCACCAACTGCAGACGATCGACCGGGCGATCGACGACCTCCACGTCTACCTACGGCGGAAGATCGCCGAGCAACACGACGCGGAGGCGCGACTGGGCGGCTTCGACGGCCTGAACGGCAGGCAGGTGGCACTGCTGACGCACGCCCTGAAGCATCCGGAACACCTCTACACGTACGGCGGCCACGCCACCGGCCATCGCGTCACCCACGAGACCGCCCGCTCGGACCTGGCCGCCTTGGAGGAGCGCGGACTGCTGGTCAGACGACCCGGTGGCAGGACCCATCGATACGAGCCGCCCGCCGACCTTCCTGACCGACTGAAAGAATCGCGGCGATGAGCGACGCTTACGCGAGATCCGGGGTCGACCAGGGCGCTGCCGACTCGGCGGTGGCCGGGCTGGTGCGGGCGCTGGGGAAGATCGAGCTCGGGCGGCCCTCGGCGCAGGTGCCGCTGCCGGGGCACTACGCGAGCGTGATCGAGGTGGCGCCGAACCTCGGCATCGCGCTCTCCACCGACGGGGTCGGGACGAAGCTGGTGCTGGCCGAAGTGCTGGGCAAGCTCGACACGGTCGGGATCGACTGCGTGGCGATGAACGTCAACGACGTGATCTGCGTCGGCGCCGAGCCGCTGGCGATGCTCGACTACATCGCGATCGACCGGGCGAACCCGGAGATCTGCGAGGCGATCGGCGTGGGCCTGGCGCGCGGAGCCACCCTGGCCGGGATCGAGATCCCCGGTGGCGAGCTCGCCCAGCTCGGCGACATGGTCCACGGGGTCGACATCTCCGGCGCCTGCTTCGGCACCGTGGCCCTGGACGCGATCGTCGACGGCCGCCGTGCCGCGCCGGGCGACTCGATCATCGGTATCCCCTCCTCCGGCCTGCACTCCAACGGCTACACCTTGGCGCGGAAATCCCTCGACGGCCTGGCGATGGACGAGGACCCCGACGGCCGCCTCGGCCGCCCCCTCGGCGACGCCCTGCTCGAGCCCACGGTGATCTACGTCAAGCCGATCGTCGAGCTGCTGCGCTCCGAGGTCGACGTCCGTGGCCTCGCCCACATCACCTCCGGCGGCGTCAACAACCTCCTCCGACTCGCCGCGCCGGTCGGCTACGAGATCGACGCCCCCCTCCCCCCGCAGCCGATCTTCGAGCTGATCGCCGAGCACGGCGACGTCTCCGACGAGGAAATGCACGAGGTCTTCAACATGGGCTGCGGCTTCTGCGTCGTCGTTCCCGAGAACGACGAGACCCGCGCGCTGGACATGCTGCGCATCCACCATCCCGGCGCCGCCCGGATCGGCCGGGTCACCGACGACTCGGGTCACGTCGCCCGCTAGCCCGCCGGGTCGGGCCGACCGCTGCCTTCGGGACCGGCCGTGATCCGGACGGGAAGATGCGAACGTCCTCGTGGGACGGGCGCAGCCGGTCGGACCGGATACTTTGTTCACCCCTTGATTTCTGTCCCCGCTCCCGGCGCCTGATGCCCGACCGCCCCACCAGCTCGAAGATGATCGGCACCGTGCTCTCCGGCCGCTACCGGCTGGAGGCCAAGCTCGGCTCGGGCGGGATGTCGACGGTCTACCTCGCCCGCGACACGACCCTCGACCGCCAGGTCGCGGTGAAGGTCATGCACCGCGAGATGTCCGAGCAGGCCGACCAGCTCGAGCGCTTCCGCCAGGAGGCGCGCGCGGTCGCCAAGATCTCCCACCCCAACGTCGTCGCCGTGATCGACGCGGGCGAGGACGGCGGCTACCCCTACATCGTCTTCGAATACGTCGAAGGGGAGACGCTGAAGGCGCGGATCAACCGGGTCGGGGCGCTCGACGTGCAGGAATCGCTGGCCTATGCGATCGAGATCGCCCGCGGGCTCACCGTCGCCCACGCGCGGCGGATGGTCCACCGCGACATCAAGCCGCAGAACGTCCTGATCGACGCCGAGGGCCGCGCCAAGCTGACCGACTTCGGCATCTCCCGCCAGCTGGAAAAGGACGGCCTGACGGCGACCGGCCGGGTGCTCGGCACCACCGACTACGTCGCCCCCGAGCAGGCGATGGGCCGCGGGGCCGATCAGCGCTCCGACATCTACGCGCTGGGCGTCGTCCTCTTCGAGATGCTCACCGGGCACGTTCCTTTCCAGGCCGACAGCCAGGTCGGCGTGGCGATGAAACACGTCAACGAGGAGCTGCCCGACGTGCAGGCCGAGCGACCGGAGCTCTCGGCGGCGACCGCGCTGGTGGTCGAGCGGGCGACCGCCAAGGACCCGACCAAGCGCTACGCCGACGTCGGCGAGATGATCGACGACCTCTCCACCGCCCTCGAGGTCGAGGCGGCACGCGCGGGCTCCACCACCGGCGAGGCGACCACGGTGCTCGAGGCGGTCCCGCAGGCCAAGCGCAAGCTCTCCAAGCGCGCCACCTGGTCCTGGGTGGCGATCCTGGCGGCCGTCCTGATCGTGGCGGCGGTGCTGCTCGTGATCCAGCTGGTCGGTGGCGGGCACAGCCCGATCGGCGGCAAGTCGAACGGTGGCGGTGGCAACGGCGGGAATGAAACCTCGAAGGCCGGCGGCCACCCGGTCGCGATCGAAGAAGCGACCGACTACGACCCCGAGGGCGACGGCGAAGAGGACCCGGAAACGGTCGGACTTGCCGTCGACGGCAATCCCACCGGCACCGCCTGGTCGAGCGAGCACTACGACACCGACACCTTCGCCGGCACCAAGGAAGGCCCGGATCCCGGCGTCGGCCTCTACGTCACCACCGGGGCCGCGGTGACCCCGAGCAAGATGAAGATCATCACCCCCACGCCCGGTTGGGACGCTCAGATCTTCGCGGCGGCCTCCGGCCCACCCGAAGGGATCGATGAATGGGGCGAAGCGGTCGGCGAGGTGAAGAACGCCGGCAAGGAAGAGGAAGTCCATCTCCACCTCGGCCAGGCGGCCAAATACTTCCTCATCTGGTTCACCAAAGCCTCGCCCGCGAGCGACCAGGAAGGCCGGTTCCAGGTCGAAATCTCCGACGTCAAGCTGTTCGAATAGCCCGCCGCGCCGAGGGCGCTCAGAACTCGTGGGAGCGGGCGCGCTGGTGGCGCTCGATCGCCAGGGCGACCAGACGGTCGCAGAGGTCCGGGTAGGAGAGGCCGTCGGCCTCCAGCAGCTTGGCGTAGACGCTGGTCTCGGTGAAGCCGGGCATCGTGTTGATCTCGTTGACGAGGACGGTGCCGTCGGGCTCGACGAAGAAGTCGCAGCGGGCGAGGCCGGAGCAGCCGGCAAGGCGGAAGACCTCGGCGGCGAGCTCCCGGACCCGGGCCGTCTCCACCTCCGAGATCGGCGCCGGGACCGCCAGGTCCATGCCGCCCTCGCCGTACTTGGCCTCGTAGTCGTACCACTGGGCGTTGGCCAGGATCTCCCCCGGCATCGAGGTCCGGGTCTCCTCGTTGCCGAGGACCGAGCACTCGATCTCGCGTCCCTGGGCGGAGGCCTCGACGATCACCCGAGGATCGTGCCGCAGCGCCGTCTCGACCGCCGCGTCGAGCGCCGTGAGGTCCTCGATCCGGGTGATGCCGACGCTCGAGCCCATCCGCGACGGCTTCACCCAGAGCGGCGACCCGAGCTCGGCGCAGCGCTCGCGCCAGCCCTCCTCGCCGACCTCGACGAAGTCCACCTGCGGGATCTCCTGGCTCGCCAGGATCCGCTTCAGCGTCAGCTTGTCCAGGCAGGTCGCCGAGGCGAGCACGTCGGAGCCGACGTAAGGCACGTCGAGCATCTCCAGCAGGCCCTGGACGCTGCCGTCCTCGCCGAAGGGGCCGTGGAGGACCGGGAAGACGACATCGGCGGCGAGCAGGCCGCCACCGGGGGTCAGCTCGACCGGTGCCCCGGCGGCGCTCCAGCGGCCGTCGCGGTCGATCCGCACCTCGACCACCTCGTGGCCGGCTTCCTCGAGGCCCTTCAGCACCGCCGCGCCCGAGCGCAGCGAGACGTCGTGCTCGGAGGAGCGCCCGCCGCTCAGCACCGCCACCCTCATGGTTCGGTCCCTTCTCCGAGCCCTTCGACTTCTTCGGGTTCTTCTTCTTCCGGCGGCGGGGCCGCGGCGCGCTTGCCGACGACCAGCGTCACTTCGGCACCAGGCCTCAGTTCGTTGCCGCCGTGCGGGGACTGGCGCGTCACCAGGCCGATCTTCGCTTCGTTTGCGGTTTCTTCTTCCTCGACCACCGGGGTCAGGCCCGCGGCGCGCACTTCTTCCACCGCCGCGCGTCGTTCGAGGCCGACCACGCCCGGCATCCTCACCGTTTCCAGCCCGGAGGAGACGACGATCTGCACCGTCGTCCCCGGTTCCAGTTCCTGCCCGGCGCTCGGCGACTGGCGCAGGACGCGCCCCTGGGGAGATCTCGATTCCTCTTCGCCGACTTCCGGCGTCAGCCCGCGGGCGCGGATTTCCTGCACCGCGAGGCGGCGCTGCTTGTCGACCAGGACCGGCACCTTGACCAGCTTCGGCCCGGCCGAGACGAAGATCGTCACCGTCGAGCCTTCCGTCGCCGGTCCGCCCGCGTGCGGTTCGGAGTAGACGACGTCCCCTTCTTCCACCGAGGACGAGTTGACGTTTTCGGTCGCGACTTCGAACTTCGCGGCTTCCAGCTTCTTCGTCGCTTCGGCGCGGTCGAGGCCGTTCACCTTCGGCACCACGGTTTCCCCGGGGCCGATGCTGACCGTCAGGGTCACCCCGGGCTTCGAGCAGAAGAGGGTCAGGAACGAGCAGTGTTCTTCGGCCTCGTTCCCGGGTGGCGCGGGCGCCGGATCCTGCTCGAGCACGGTCCCCGGCTCGATCTGCCGATGGACTTCCTGGGGCGGCTGGGTCACGGTGAAGCCGCGCTGTTCGAGGATTTCTTCGGCCCGCTGCAGGCTGCGGCCTTTGACGCTCGGCACCGCCGTGGTCGGGTTGCCACGGCTGGCGAAGATGCCGATCAGCGCGCCGATCAGGATCGCCACCAGGGCGGCGACGATCCACCAGTTGCGACGGCGCTTGCGCTTCGCCTCGGGGTCCTCCTCCCCGTCCTCCACGGGCACCGCCACCACCGGCGGCAGCGCCGCGAAGGACGTCGTCCCGCGGCCCGCTCCGCCGGGTTCGCGCATCGCCTGGTCGAGGGCGGCGATGAACGCGTCGGCGCTCTGGAAGCGTTGGCCGGGGTCCTTCTCCAGCGCCCGCATCACGACCGCGTCGAGCGCCGGGCTGACCCGCGGCTGGATCGAGCTCGGCCGCTGGGGCATCTGCGAGACCTGTTTCATCGCCACCGCGACCGCCGATTCGCCCTCGAACGGCACCCGTCCGGTGATCGCCTCGTAGAGCATCACGCCGATCGAGTAGAGGTCGGAGACGGCGGTCACGTCGAAGCCCTGGGCCTGCTCGGGCGAGAGGTAGTGCGGCGTCCCCATCACCGAGCCGGTCTGGGTGATCTCCGAGACGCCCGCGCGGGCGATGCCGAAGTCGGTGACGACCGCCTTGCCCTCCGGGTCGACGATCACGTTCTGCGGCTTCAGGTCGCGGTGGACGATCCCTTGGCGGTGCGCGTACCCGGCGGCCTGGAGTACCTGGCGGATCACCGCGACGCCCTGCTCGAGCGTGATCCCAGAGTCGATCAGCTGCTTCAGCGTCGGCCCTTCCACGTACTGCATGGCGATGTAATAGGTGCCCTGCCATTCGCCACGGTCGAAGACGGCGACGATGTTCGGGTGCTGCAGCCCCGCCGCCGACTCCGCCTCGCGCTGGAAGCGCATCACGAACTCGCGGTCCTGGGCCAGGCGCGGGTGCAGGACCTTCAGCGCGATCCGCCGCTGCAGGGTGGTGTCCTCGGCGAGCCAGACATCGGCCATACCGCCGCTGCCGATTTTCGAGAGCACTGAATAGCGGCCGTCGACGACCGAGCCCGCCTGGATCTCAGCCACGCCTCTCCCCCTCCGTGATCACCTTGTCGTCAGCCATCCTCATTCACCGTTCAACAGCGCTTCGGCCACTTCGCGGAAGATCGGCGCAGCGGCATCGTTGCCGAAGGCGGTCGTGCACTCGACCGAGGCGGCGATCGCGATCTTCGGGTTGTCGGCCGGCGCGAACCCCATGAACCATGCCTGGTTCTCTTCCGAGCCGCCGCCGCAGGCTTCGTTCCCCGGCGTTTCCGCGGTGCCGGTCTTGCCAGCCACCGGGACGCCGGAGATCGCCGCGTTGGTCCCGGTGCCTTCGTCGACCACGCCTTCCATCGCGGTGGTCAGCTCTTCGGCGGTCTCGCCCGAGAGCGGTTGGCTGTAGACGCTCGGGTCCATCGTCTTGGTGACGCTGCCGTCGACGTTCACGACCCGCTTCCAGATCTGCGGCTTCATCAGCTTGCCGCCGTTGGCGACCGCGGCGGCGACCATCGCGTCCTGCAGCGGCGTCACCAGCAGGCGCTCCTGGCCGATCGCGAGGCGGCCGAGGTCGACCGGGTCCTTGCGGGTCAGCATCTTCCCGGTTTCATAGTCGTAGACCCCGCTCTGCAGCACTTCTTCTTCGGGAAGATCGATCGGCGGCGTCGCGTTGAAGCCGAACTTTTCCATCATCTTGAAGAGTTCGTCCTGGCCGACTTTCTGCCCGAGCTGGGCGAACCAGGTGTTGACCGAGTTGGTCAGCGCCGTGTCGAGGCTGATCGGGCCCCAGTCGATCCCGTAGTCGTTTTCCAGTGGTTTGGTTTCCACGGTCAGCGTGCCGGGCGCGTCGATCGTCGTTTCCGGCGTGATCACGCCGGATTCGAGCCCCGCCGCCGCGGTCACGACCTTGAAGGTCGAGCCCGGCGGATAGCGGGCGAGAGTCGCGCGGTTGACCAGGGGCGCCCTCACTTTCTCCTTCAACATGCGCCCGAGCCGGTCGGGGATCGCGTTCGGGTTGTAGGACGGGTTCGAGGCAAGCACCTTGACCGCTCCGGTGCTCGGTTCGATCGCCACCACGGCGCCGTAGCCGGCGTTTTCGAGCGCGGTCGTCGCCACTTCCTGAGCGTGGACGTCGAGGCTGGTGACGACCTGTTCGCCTTCCTGCTTCTGCCCGGTCAACTCGTCGAGGATCGTGCCGAATTCCGATTCTTCGCCGGTCAGTTCGGCGTTGTGGTCTTTCTCGAACTCCGACTGGCCTTGTTCCATGAAGCTGTAGCCGATCGGGTGGCCGAAGAGCGAACCCGTCGGGTACTTCCGCACGTACCGCCTGCCGGCGCCCTTTCCCTTCGGGACCGACTTCGCGATCACCGATCCGTCGGCGGCGAGGATCCGCCCGCGCGGGATCTGCTGCTGCTCGAACAGCGGCCGCTTGTTCACGTTTTGTTCCTTCAGCGCCTTGGCGTCGAAGACCGACCACCAGGACGTGAAGCCGATCAGGATCGCGAAGAGGACGACGATGAAGCCGAAGAGCTTGATGATCTGGCGGTTCACGCCAGCGCCCCCAACGGTTGGTCGCGTTCCTCACGGACGGCGCCTTCTTCGGCTTCGCGGCGGGCGCGGTCGGAGACCAGCAGCAGCAGCGCCAGGAGGACGAAGTTGGCGACGATCGAGCTGCCGCCGTAGGAGACGAAGGGCAGGGTGACGCCGGTCAGCGGGATCACCCTGGTGACGCCGCCGATGATCACGAAGGCCTGGATCGCGAACACCGCGGTCAGTCCCGTCGCCAGGAGCTTGGAGAAGCCGTCGTTGGCGAGCAGCGCGACCTTGAAGCCGCGGGCGGTGATCAGCAGGTAGGTGGCGATCAGCCCGCAGGCGCCGAAGAGCCCGAGCTCGTTGACGATCAGCGAGTAGATCGTGTCGGTTTCCGCCGCCGGCAACAACGCCGAGTTGGGGTGGCCGGGAATCGAGATGAGCCCCTGGCCGAAGCCTTTGCCGAAGAGCCCGCCGTCGGCCTGGGCGAAGATCGACTGGAGGATCTGGTAGCCGTTTTCGGTCGGATCGCTGTAGGGATGCAGCCAGATCTCGACCCGGTCGTGGACGTGCGGGACGGTCGAGACGATGAACCAGGCACCGACCAGGAAGAGGGCCATGCCGATCACGACGAAGCTGAAGCGCCCCGTCGCCACGTAGAGAAGGGCGAGGAAGGCGGCGAAGAACATCAGCGAGCTGCCGAGGTCGCGGATGAAGACGAGCAGCAGCATCGTCGCGCCCCAGACCACCAGCATCGGCCCGAAGTGTTTGATCGGCGGCAGGGTCACGCCGAGCACCCGTCGCGCGCCGACGATCAGCACCTCGCGGTTCTCCCGCAGGTAGGAGGCGAGGAAGACGACGAGGGCGAGCTTCGCGAACTCGGCCGGCTGGAAGGAGATCGGGCCCACCTTCACCCCGAGATAGGCCCCGTTGACCTGTTCGCCGATCCCCGGCAGGCGCGGCGCCAGCAGCATCAGGATGCCGACCGTGACGATGATGTAGCGGTAGCGCTCGAGCACCTCGTAGTCGCGCAGGAACTGGATCGTCAGGGCGAAGAGGATGAGGCCGAAGACGAACCAGTTCGCCTGGTCGCGGGCGAGGCTTTCGTCGATCCGGTAGATCATCACCAGCCCGAAGGCGGTCAGCACCGCCATCAGCGGGAAGAGGTAGGGATCGGCGTGCGGCAGGCGGATCCGCAGGTAGATGTGGGTCGCCAGGCAGAGGGCGAAGAAGTAGGCGCCGTAGGTGAGGCTGAGGTTGCCGAGTTTGGAGTTCTCCTGGGCGAAGACCGCGGCGAACCCGGCGGTCAGGAGCATCGCCACCGGGATCAGCGCGAGCAGCTCGCGGTTGCGGGCGCGGGTCATTCGGAGACCCCTTGGCCGCGTTCGATTTCTTCCAGCAGCTTCACCGCGTCGTCGCGTGAGCGCACGCTCTGGCCGGTCACCGCGTCCTTGCGTTTTTCCGGCAGCGATTCGGTCTGCACCGGCGAGGAGTACTGCTCGGTGTAGAGCTTGACCCCGAAGGGCAGTTCGTAGGGCACGCCGCGGTAGAGCGTGACGCGGCCCGCGTCGTCGGTGCCGAGGAACCAGGTGTGGTGGAGGCCGTAGGTGGCGCCGAAGACGATCGCCCCGATCACGACCAGCAGGGCGACGAGCCCGCCGAGCCGTTTCACGATCTTGCGCCGACGCCCCGGGCGGCGGGAGGCGGCGGCATCCTCGCGGCGCTGGCGCGAGGCGTCGGCGGCGGCGCGGCGGCGCACCTCGGTCGCGGTCAGGCCCGCCTCCTCCGCGGTCGAGCCGATCAGCGTCGCGCCCTCCGTCGTCCCCGCGTCGAGCCCCGGTTCGGCCGCGTCGACGACCTTGAAGGCGATCACGCTGATGTTGTCGCGGCCGCCCGCCCGGTTGGCTTCGTCGACCAGCGCGCGGACCGCGTTCGGCATCGAGGTCGCCCGGTTCAGCAGGCGCTCGACGTGCTCGTCGTCGAGCATCGTGGTCAGCCCGTCGGAGCAGAGCAGGAAGATGTCCCCGGCCTGCGCGGCCACCGTCTGGAGGTCGACTTCGACCTCCGGTTCGGGCCCGACCGAGCGGGTGATGATCGAACGCTGCGGGTGGTCCTCGGCCTGCGCCTCGGTCAGCTGCCCTTTGCGCCGCATCTCCTCGACCAGCGAGTGGTCGCGGGTCAGCCGTTCCAGCTTGCCCCGCCGCAGGCGGTAGGCGCGGCTGTCGCCGACGTGGCCGATCGCGAGCTCGTCGGAGCCCTCGTCGAGGATCGCCGCGGTGGTCGTCGTCCCCATCCCGGAGAGGTTCGGGTCTTTGTTGGCGAGCGAGTAGACGGTGCGGTTGGCGCCTTCGATCGTCTCCCGCAGCACCCGCTCGGGCGCCGCCTCGGGCAGCTGCCGGTCGAACGCGTCGACGACCGTCTTCGAGGCGACCTCGCCCGCGCGGGCCCCGCCCATCCCGTCGGCGATGACGAAGAGCGGCGCGCGGACGAAGACCGAGTCCTCGTTGGCGCTGCGCTGGCGACCGGTGTCGGTCGCATAGGCCTGGTCGGTGATCCGCAGTGGCATCTATATCCCCAACCCGGCCATGATCAAGAAGCCTCGAAACGGAAGACCGTGTCGCCGATCTGGACCGTGTCGCCGTCGACCAATTCCGCCTCACCGGAGAGTGCCGCGCCGTTCAGGGTGGTGCCGTTGGTCGAGTTCATGTCCTCGACCCAGTGGCGCCCTTCGCGGCTGAACAATCGGGCGTGGATGCCGGACGCGTAGCGATCCTCGATCTGCACGTCGGCGTCCTTGGAGCGCCCGATCGAGAGCCCGCCGATCAGATCGAAGCGCTCATCGCGGGTGAGGCCACCGCCGCGTTCGGCGATCAGCCAGGCGTCGTTGCCCCGCTGCACCTCGGGGCCTCCCACCGCGGCGTGGAAGCCGGTCGCGTCGGGCGCCGGGGCAGCCGTCCGCCGCAGGTCCCGGAAGGCGCTCCGCGCGATCACCAGCAGGAACAGGAAGAGGACGGCCAGGAAGCCGAATTTCAGCGCGGTTGAAAGGGGGTCGTAGGCCATCGTTGCGCACCTTACGGTCCGGGCCTGAGGGCAGGCCGGACCCGGGTCCTATTGCTCGATGTCGAAGAGGAAGGTGGTGGTGCCGATCGTCACCTGATCGCCCGGGTCGAGGCGGGTGGAGGAGACGCGCCGGCCGTTCACCTTGATCCCGTTGGTCGAGCCGAGGTCGACGATCTGCCAGTCCCCCGAGTCGGAACGACGCAGCTCGGCGTGACGACGGGACACGTTGGGGTCGGCAAGAACGCACTCGGCCGATTTGGAGCGGCCGATCGTGGCGCGCGGGCCATCGAAGACGTAGCGACGATCGTCCATCGAGACGACCGCGCGGGTGGAGACCAGAGCCCGGACGTCGTGCTGGGGTTCTTTGGGCCGCTGGCGATCGCGCTCGCGGACGGCCGAGTAGACCATCGTGTGGCCCTCTTCGCCCTGGCGCGGGGCCTCGCCCTCGCGGACCGGCGCCTTCACCATCCGTGGCTGGATGCCGAACTCGCCGAGCCGCAGCCGCTCGTCGGTCTGGAATTCGACCGCGGGGCGGGTCAGCAGGTCGTAGCCGCGCTTGCGGGCGTGCTCGAGCAGGTAGCCGGACAGCTCCTGCTCCAGCGAGCGCTCGTAGCCTTCGAGCTTCGAGCGGTCCTGTTTGGAGAGGAAGACCGTGTACTCGTTGGGGACGTAGACGCGCTGCACCGAGGCGGTCTTGTGCGCGTCCATTTCCTTGGCCAGTTTGCGGGCAAGTTCGACCGGCTGGACCTCGGAGCTGAAGGCGCGCGAGAACACGCCCTCGACGAGGCCTTCGATCCCGGACTCCAGTTTGCGCAAGATGGCTATGGGAAGGGTTCCTTTGTCATGGCAGGGTCAAGTCTCCGCCTCGGCGGAGGAAGTTGGGAATTCTAGGGGAGGACCAGCCCATGGCCGAGCACGAGGATCGCGCCGATCGCGGCGGCGATCCCGAGCACGCCCAGTCGCAGGCCGACATGGCGCGAGCCGCCCGCGGCGCCGTCGGCGAGCTGGTCGAGCGACTCCTCGATCGCGGTGCCCAGCTCCTCCAGCGAGGGACGGTGGTCGGGACGCGGATCGAGGCAGGCGTCGAGCTCCTCGGCGAGCTCCCGCGGCAGGTCGGGCCGCAGGCGGCGCAGCGGGCGGGCGCGGCGGCCGATCGAGCGGGCGGTGGCGGCGGCGTTGGCGCGCCGGTGGGGGTTCTCGCCGCTCCAGCACTCGTACAGGGTGAGGGCGAGCGAGTAGACGTCGGCCTCCGGGCCCGCCGGGAGGCCCTCGGCCTGCTCCGGGGACATGTAGGCGAGCGTGCCGACCACGTCGCCGGTCTGGGTCAGCCCGGCCGCGTCGGCGACCAGGGCGATGCCGAAGTCCATCAGCTTCGCCCGCGGCTGCCCGTCCACCACCTGCACGTTCTGCGGCTTGATGTCGCGGTGGATCACGCCGCGCGAGTGGGCGTGATCGAGCGCTTCGCAGAGGTCGGCGCCGATCTCGCCGATCTCGCGGTCCGACAGCGCGTCCTCGGCGGCCAGCCGGGCCAGCGTGTCGCCCTCGACCAGCTCGGAGACGAGCAGCGCGTTGCCGTCCTCCTCCCCCATCTCGTACAGGGTCACGATCCCGGGGTGGTTGAGGCGCGCGGCCGCCTGCGCCTCGCGCATCACCCGCTTGCCGGCCTCCCCCCGTTGCTCGATCGCCTTCACCGCCACCGCGCGTTCGAGGCGCCCGTCCCAGGCCTCATAGACCACGCCGAAGCCGCCGCTGCCTATGCGGCGCTCGATCAGGAAGCGATCAAGTACGAGGGAGCCGACCAAAGCAAGTTTCTCTTCGCCGGCCGATTCTCGGCTCCTCCCGCGAGCGCGGTAGGCATACTCTCCCGCCAGCAGAGACCCGCCCTTGGGAGAGCCGCCAGTTGGAGTATTCGTCTTCACGCGGTGAGGGCCGACGATCGCGTCGGCCCAGCCGCCGCCCCGAACGCCAGCAGCAGATCATGCTGCGGCGCCTGCTTGCCCTGGGTGGGGCGCTGGTGGTGCTGATCCTGATCGTGCTCGGGGTGAAGGGCTGCCTCGACGCGCGGGCGCGTGGGGCGCTTTCGGACTATTCGCGCGACGTCAAGCAGATCTTGGTGGAGACCGGGCAGACGAGCAAAGACTTCTTCGGCAAGCTGGAAAACCCGGGTGAGCTCTCGGTCACCGAATTCACCGGCCAGGTGGACGCGGACCGCAGCGCGATGACGAACTACAAGACGCGGGTCGAAGGGCTGAGCCCGCCCGGTGGGCTGGGGAACGCGCAGAAGTCGCTCGAACTTGTGTACACCTTGCGGGCCTCGGCGATGGAAACGATCGCCGCGAAAATGCCGACCGCGCTGGGCGAAGCGGGCGCGGCGCGGGCGACTGCGGCGATCGCCAAACAGATGCAGACCCTCCTGGCGGCCGACGTCCTCTACGAATCGGTCACCCGTCCCGAAATCAACGGCAAGCTCGACGAAGAAGGCGTCACCGGCGCCGACGTGCCGAAGGAGCCCTTCCTCCCCGACGGCACCAAGTGGCTCGACGAAGAAGAAGTGGCGAAAGGGCTCGGCTCCGTGAGCGGCTCGACCGGTGGCGAACCGAGCCCCGGCGTCCACGGCCTCGGCCTGGTCGGGACCAGCATCGGCGAAGTCGAACTGGTGCCGGAATCGACCAGCTCGGTGGTCTCCGAAGGCACCCCGGAAGTCGAAGTCACGGTCGGCAACCAGGGCGAATCGACCGAGAACGGGGTGACGGTCGTGGTCACCGTGGACGGCAAAGAAACGACCCAGGAAATCGCCGCCCTCGAAGCGGGCACCGAAGAAACCGCGGTGGTGCCGCTGACCCCGGCGCCGGAAGGCCCGACCGAAGTTGAAGTCAAGGTCGAACCGGTGCCCGGCGAGCAGTTCACCGAGAACAACGAAGCGACCTACACCGTCAACTTCGAATAGTTTGAGCGGCGATGCGGATCGCCTACCTGGGACCGGCGGGGACGTTCACCGAGGACGCCCTCGGTGAAGCGCTCGGCGATGCCGAGTTCGAGCCGTTGCGCACCGACACGGTCTTCGACGCGATCCAGGCTGTGGTCGAGGGCAGCGCCGACCGCGCCCTGGCGCCCTACGAGAACTCGATCGAGGGCTCGGTCCGCGGCACGCTGGACATCCTCGCCTTCGACGCGCCGAACGTGGCGATCGTCGGCGAGCACGACTATCCGGTCCGCCAGCATCTGATCACCCGCGACGGGATCGGCCTCGACGGGATCGAGGCCGTCCTCTCCCACCAGCAGGGGCTGGCGCAGACGGCCCGCTTCCTGCGCGAGAACCTGCCCGGGGTCGAACTGCGGAGCGTCAGCAGCACTGCGGCCGCGGTCCGCATGGTCGCGGAGTCCCCCCGCCCCTGGGCGGCGGTCGGCTCCCGCGCCGCGGCCCGGCTCTACGGCTGCCAGATCCTCAGCGAGGGGATCCAGGACGAGCAGAACAACGTCACCCGCTTCGTCTGGCTGGCGCCGGAGGGCACCGCCCCGGCCGCCGGCGAGCGCTGGAAGACCTCCCTGATCTTCAGCGAGCTCGGCAGCGACCGGCCCGGTGCCCTGGTCGAGGCCTTGTCTGAGTTCTCGTCCCGCGAGATCAACCTCTCCCGCATCGAGAGCCGCCCCCAGCGCTCCGAACTGGGGCGCTATTTCTTCTTCCTCGACGCCGACGGAAGTCTCGAGGACGAGGCCGTCGCGGACGCGATCGGGGCCCTCCGGACCAAGGCCGAATCGGTCCGGATCCTCGGCAGTTATCCGCTGATCTAGAGCGCCGCTTCCCCACCCGCATACAATTCCCGCACCATGGCCAGGGTGCTGGTACTAAATGCGACGTACGAGCCGATCAACGTCTGCACGTTGCGACGCGCCGCGGTCCTGCTCCTGAAGGAAAAGGCGGAGCTCCTCGAGCAGCGCGAAGGCGACGCGCTCCACTCCGAGCACATGACCCTCGAGCGCCCCGACGTGATCCGCCTCGTCAACTACGTCCGCATCCCCCGTGAGGCCCACCGCCGCAAGATCACCCGCCGCGCCGTCCTCGCCCGCGACTCCTGGACCTGCCAGTACTGCGGCTCGACCAAATCCGGCCTCACCGTCGACCACGTCATCCCCCGCTCCCGCGGCGGTGCCTCGACCTGGGACAACATCGTCGCCGCCTGCGCCACCTGCAACCGCAAGAAGGGCAACCGCCTCCCCCGCGAGATCCACATGCACCCCAAAAACGCCCCGAAGCCCCCAGCCCCGACGGTCTTCATCCAGGTCGCCAGCCCGAAGATTCCGGCGAACTGGCAGCAGTACTTGCCGCAGGCCGCTTAGCGGCGCTGTTCTTTGGGTTGCGAGGAAGGGGTTCTGACCCTCTCCTCTCTCAAACTCGGGCTGGATCGTTTCACGGCTGACCGAGTTGCTTCTCGGGCCCTCGTTACAAGCCGTTCGGAGAGGGTCAGAACCCCTTCCTCTCGGCCGTTTCGGGAGCCGCTAGCCCGCCTGCGGTCCTCGTAAAAGCCTCAAAGGATGGGCCCGGGAGAGCTTCGGGTTGGTCACGGGCTGGCGGATCAAGGTTCCTCCGACCGCAGGGAGGAGGTGCGCGAAGGCGGGGCCTACCCGGCTCCCCCGCCCTCGCTGCGCCTTCGTTTACTCGTCCCCGGTGGGGGCGTCAGGGCTGGCGCCGTTGCCGTCGGCGGTTGCCTCGTCGGCTTCGATGGTTTCCGGCTCGCCCTCTAGCTCGATCTGGTCGGCCGGGAGGTCGGTCGGGGCGCTGTTGTCTTCGGACTCGACCACCAGGGCGACGGCGCTGACTCGGTCGTCGTCCTTGATGTTCATGACCTTCACGCCCTGGGTGGCGCGGCCGGTCTGGGAGATGCCCTGGACTCCGGTGCGCTGGACCATCCCGTTCTGGGAGATGAAGAGGAGGTCTTGGTGGGAGTTGACGATCAGGGCTCCGGCGAGGCCACCCTTCTTCTCGGTCATCCGGATCGTCAGGACGCCTTTGGTGCCGCGGCCCTTCACCGGATAGTCGGAGACCGGGGTGCGCTTGCCGTAGCCGTTCTCGGTGACGACGAACAGTTCGGTGTCGTTGCGGGCGATGTCCATGGCGAGCACGCGGTTGTCTTTGCCGGCCACGTTCATGCCTTTGATGCCGCTGGTGTCGCGGCCCATCGGCCGCAGCAGTTCCTCGGAGAAGCGGGACGCGTGGCCGGAGTGGGACACCATCAGGATGTCCTCTTCGCCCGAGGTGAGACGCACCTGCACCAGCTCGTCGCCCGGCCGCACCTTGATCGCGATGATCCCGTCGGCACGGAGCGGCGTGTTGTAGGCGATGAATTCGGTCTTCTTGACCAGGCCGTCGGCGGTCGCGAAGACGAGGTAGCGGTTCTCTTTGAAGTCCCGCGTCGGGATCACCGTCATCACCTTCTCGTCTTCCGCCAGCGGGAGGACGTTGCGCAGGCTCGAGCCTTTCGAGGTACGAGAGCCCTCGGGCAGTTCGTACACTTTGGTCCGGTAGACCTTGCCCCGGTTGGTGAAGAACAACAGGTAATCGTGGGTCGAGCAGATGTGGAGATGAGCGATGTAGTCGTCATCTTTCATGTTCATCCCCATCACCCCGACGCCGCCGCGATGCTGTTGACGGTAGGTCGCCAGCGGCAGCCTCTTCACGTAGCCGGAGGCGGTCAGCGAGATCACCATCTGCTGGTCGGCGATCATGTCCTCGATCCCGACCTCGCCCTCGAAGGCGGCCAGCTCGGTGCGGCGTTCGTCGCCGTAGGATTCGACGATTTCGGTGAGCTCATCTTTGACCAGGCTCATCACGCGAGCCTCGTCGCCGAGGATCGCGCGGAGCTCGCCGATCCGCTCCATCAGGTCGGCATGCTCGGCGCGGACTTTGTCGGCCTCGAGCGCGGTGAGGCGCTGGAGGCGCATGTCGAGGATCGCCTGCGACTGCTCGCGGGAGAGCTCGAACTGGTCCATCAGGCCCTGGCGGGCGGCGTCTGGATCCGGCGACGAGCGGATCAGTTTGATCACCGCGTCGAGGTTGTCGAGCGCGACCAGCAGGCCCTCCAAGATGTGGGCCCGTGCCTCGGCGCGACGCAGTTCGTACTGGGTCCGGCGGGTGACGACCTCGCGCTGGTGTTTGACGTAGTACTCGATCAGCTCGAGCAGGCTCAGCGTCCGGGGCACCCCGTCGACCAGCGCCACCATGTTGGTGCCGAAGGTCGACTGCATCGCGGTTTTTTTGTAGAGGTTGTTGAGGACGACCTTGGCCGGCGGGCCGCCGCGTTTGAGCTCGATGACCAGCCGCATCCCGCGTTCGTCGGTCTCGTCGCGGATGTCGGAGATGCCGTCGAGTTTTTTGTTGCGGACGAGGTCGGCGATCTTCGCCACCAGGCCGTTTTCGCCGAGCTTCTTGACCGTGAACGGGAGCTCGGTGACGACGATCGCGTCCTTGCCGCCTTTCAGCGGCTCGACGTGGGCCCGTGCGCGGACTTTGATGCTGGCGCGCCCGGTCTCGTAAGCGGTGCGGATGCCCTCGCGGCTCATCAGGCCGCCGCCCGGGAAGTCGGGGCCCTTGATATGCGTCATCACCCCGTCGAGGTCGATCGTCGGGTCGTCGATGTAGGCCATCACCGCGGCGCTGACCTCGCGCAGGTTGTGCGGCGGGATGTTGGTCGCCATGCCGACCGCGATCCCCGAGGTGCCGTTGACCAGCAGGTTCGGGAAGCGCGACGGCAGGACCAGCGGCTCCTGCGTCGATTCGTCGTAGTTGGGACCGAAGTCGACGGTGTCGGCGTCGATGTCGCGGAGCATCTCGGTGGCGAGACGCGCCATGCGGGCCTCGGTGTACCTCATCGCCGCGGCGGGGTCTTCGTCGATCGAGCCGAAGTTGCCCTGGCCGTCGACCAACGGGTAGCGCAGGGAGAAGTCCTGCGCCATGCGGACCAGCGTGTCGTAGATCGCCGAGTCGCCGTGCGGGTGGTATTTGCCCATCACCTCGCCGACGATGTAGGCGCACTTGCGGTAGGAGCGGGTCGGCTGCAGGCCGAGGTCGTGCATCGAGTAGAGCACCCGACGGTGGACCGGCTTCAACCCGTCGCGGACGTCGGGCAGCGCCCGCCCGACGATCACGCTCATCGCGTAGTCGAGGTACGACGACCGCATCTCCTGCTCGAGACCGCGGTCTTCGATATTCCCCGTGAGTGCCTCCAGTGCCACTAGCGCACCTCCCGTTTCACACTGTTCGCATTCACTTTCACGCTCTTAGACGTCAAGGAATTTCACCTCTTTGGCGTGGGTCTCGATGAAGGCTCGTCGTGGTGCCACCTGATCGCCCATCAGCATCGAGAAGATCCGGTCGGCGGCGGTCGCGTCTTCGAGGGTCACCCGCGCCAGCGTCCGGGTCGCCGGATCCATCGTCGTCTCGCGTAGCTGTTTCGGGTTCATCTCGCCCAGGCCCTTGAAGCGGGTGAGCGTGACGCCCTGACGGGCGAGCTCCATCACCGCGCCGCGGAGAGCCTGGAAGGAGAGCGCGACCGTCCGTTTGTCACCACGACTGACGGTGAACGGCGGACGACCGACCTGTTTCAGCAGCGAAGCGTGGACCTCGGCGAACTTGCGGTACTCGTTGTCCTCGAACAGCTCGCGCGGCAGGCGATGCGTACGGGCGAGGCCGCTGCTGCGGGCGATCGCCTTGACCACGACCAGGTCGTCGGTGGAGCTGAGCACCTCGGTATCGAAAGGCTCGCCCTCAGGCGGCTCCTGTTCCAGCAGATCCTTGGCCGCGG
The DNA here is from genome assembly GCA_965200635.1 of Solirubrobacterales bacterium. Taxonomy (GTDB): domain Bacteria; phylum Actinomycetota; class Thermoleophilia; order Solirubrobacterales; family 70-9; genus VAYN01. The sequence continues at coordinate 1,351,776 of OZ241364.1, forward strand.
TCAGCGAGGACACGCCCTCGTCGAGCAGCGACGACTCCTCGAGGAAGCGCACCACCTCGTGGCCGTAGTCGGCCTGCAGCGAGGAGCCCCACCCCTCGTACTCTTTCGAGCGACGGATGTAGGACTGCCAACGGCTCGGGGTCAGCTTGCGGCTCTCCCCGGTCGAGTCGACCATCTCGAACTGCTCGAGCTTGTCGCGCAGCAGCAGCTCTTCGAGTTCGGACTCGCGCTCCAGGTAGGTCTCCTGGTTGCCCTGTTTCACGCGATAGAGCGGCGGTTTGGCGATGTAGACGTACCCGCTCTCGATCAACTCCGGCATCTGGCGGTAGAGGAAGGTCAGCACCAGCGTGCGGATGTGCGCACCGTCGACATCGGCGTCGGTCGCCATCACGATCTTGTGGTACCGGGCGGTCTCGATGTTGAACTCGTCGTGGATCCCGGTCCCGATCGCGGTGATCAAGGCCTGGACCTCGGTGTTCGCGAGGACCTTGTCGATCCGGCTCTTCTCGACGTTGATGATCTTGCCGCGCAGCGGCAGCACCGCCTGGGTGCTGCGATCGCGGGCCTGCTTCGCGGAGCCGCCGGCGGAGTCACCCTCGACCACGAAGATCTCGGCCAGGCTCGGGTCCTTCACCGTGCAATCGGCGAGCTTGCCCGGCAGGGTCGAGTTCTCGAGTGCCGACTTGCGGGTGAGGTCGCGCGCTTTGCGCGCCGCGGAACGGGCTCGGGCCGCGTCGATCGCCTTCATGATGATCCGTTTTGCCTCTGGCGGATTCTCGTCGAGGAACTCGGCCAGTTTGCGGTTGACGGTCTCCTCGACCAGGCTTTTGATCGGCGGGTTGCCGAGTTTGGTCTTGGTCTGGCCCTCGAACTGAGGATCGTGCAGCTTCACCGAGATCACCGCGGTCAGACCCTCGCGGACGTCCTCGCCGGCGAGGTTGTCGTCTTTCTCCTTCAGGAACCCTTTGGCGCGGGCGTAGGCGTTGAGGGTTCGGGTCAGCGCACCGCGGAAACCTGACAAGTGCGTGCCACCCTCGTGGGTGTTGATGTTGTTGGCGAAGCTGAAGATCGACTCCTGGTAGGAGTTGTTCCACTGCATCGCGACCTCGACTTCACCGTCTGCTTTCTCGCCTTCGAAGAAGATCGGCTTCTTGTTGATCACCTCCTTGTTCTCGTTGAGGTGAACCACGAAGTCCTCGATGCCGCCGTCGTACTGGAACTCCACCGACTGGCCCTCGCCGCGCTCGTCGGTAAGTGAGATCTTCAGTCCGCGGGTGAGGAACGCCGTCTCGCGCATCCGCTCGGCGAGCGTCGCGAAGTCGTACTCGATCTCTTCGAAGATCTCGAGGTCCGGCAGGAAGGTGATCTCGGTGCCATGCCCGTCGGTGGACTCGCCCTTCTCCAGTTTCGTCTGCGGTTTGCCGCGCTCGTAGTCCTGCTCCCAGATCGCGCCGTCGGTTTCGATCTTCAGGTGGAGGCGCTCGGAGAGCGCGTTGACCACCGAGGAGCCGACGCCGTGGAGCCCGCCGGAGACCTTGTAGCCGCCGCCGTCCCCAAACTTGCCACCCGCGTGGAGGACGGTGAGGACGACTTCCGCCGCCGGACGGTTCTCCTTCTCCATGATCCCGACCGGGATGCCGCGCCCGTTGTCCGCCACCGTGACGCTGTTGTCCGGGTGGATGAAGATCGTGACCGCGTCGCAGTAACCGGCGAGCGCCTCGTCGACCGAGTTGTCGACGATCTCGTAGACAAGATGGTGCAACCCGCGGGGACCGGTCGAGCCGATGTACATCCCTGGACGCTTACGGACGGCTTCGAGACCCTCGAGCACGGTGATGTCGGCGGCGCCGTAGGAGGCGTCGGCTTTGGGTTTTTTCTCAGGCAAGAAGATCCTTCCGATTGACACAAAAAGCCCCGACGCAGGGAGAGTCCCTCCACAGCGGGTCGGGGCAAAGGCGAGTAGTCATAAGAATACCAGTTCAGGGAGCCGGATCAACCTGCCTGGAGCGCCAAATTACCTGCAAATCCTGCATTAAGTGTGTCTGATCAGCTACCCCTTGCGACGCGGAAGCGAAGAGCCTCCGGAGCCCTCTCCCCCAGCTCCTCCCGGAGCCGCTCCAAAAGCTGCCCCTGCATCAGGTCGAGCTCCCCTGCCCAGACCCCGTCGACGCACTCCACGGTGAGCGTCCCGGCCCGCTCGGAGACCGGCGTCGCGACCTCGGCCAGACGCTCTCCGAGCGCTGCCGTCCAGGCCGCCTGCACCGCCGCGAGCCCGGTTTTCGGCGCCGCCCGGTCGCGCACCACGCGAAACGCCTCGCCGGCCTGGCGCGGTGCACGCCGCCTGGTCACGCCGCCTCCGCGCCGGCGCTGCCCGGGGACTCGATCACGCCCGGGGCCGGCATCCGGACCATCGACTCCCGCGCCGCCTGCGGCAGCGACTCTTCGTCGGCGGCGGTGATCAGCGTCTGCCCGCCCGCCGCGAGGCGGGCGACGAGCCGTTCGCGCCGGCCGGGGTCGAGCTCGCTCATCACGTCGTCGAGCAGCAGCAACGGGGTGACCCGACGGGCCACCAACAGCGCCTCGCGCTCGGCGAACAGCAGAGCCAGGAGGGCAGCGCGTTGTTGGCCCTGGGACCCGTATTTGCGCAGCGCACGGCCGTCGAAACTCAGCTTCACCTCGTCCAGGTGGGGGCCCCAGGAGCTGCGACCGAGCTTCAGATCGGCGTTTCGGCGCTCGGCCAGGCCGGCGCGGATCTCCACCGCGTCGCCCGCGGCCCGCGGCGCGTAGGCGATCTCGCCGCCTTCGAGCCCGAGCTCGGCCAGCGCCTCGGTGAACGCGACGGCCAGCTCGTCGACGGCCTCGCCTCTGGCGGCGACCAGCGGCGCGGCAGCCTCGGCCAGCCCCGCGTCCCAGACCTCGAGCCCGTCCGGGGACCCGTATCCGGCCCCGATTCGGGAAATCATCGCGTTGCGCTGGGCCAGTGCCTGGCCGAATTTTTTCCGCAGCTCGCCCCGTGCGGGCCAGCGGGCGGCGAGAAAACCGTCCAGATGGGCGCGGCGCTCGGCCGGCGGGCCCTTCACCAGGCTGAGGCGATCCGGCGCGAAGACGGCCACCGGCGGGCGGGCGCGGGCGATCGTCGCCGAGTCCGCGGGCGAGCCGTCGAGCAGGTGGCGGCGCCCCTCGGTCCGGCTCACCGACGCCAGCAGGCGGCGGTCGATCGCGTCGTTGTCGCGCACCGTCGCCTCGGCCCGCGCCAGGCTCTCGCCGAACGGGATCAGGTCGCGCCGGTCCGAGGTGCGGAACGAGCGGCCGGTGAGTGCGAAGTAGAGCGCCTCGACCAGGTTCGTCTTGCCTACCCCGTTGGGACCGACGACGCTCGTGATCCCCGGTCCGAGCGGTACGCGGACGCGCTCGAGGCTGCGCAGCGGACGGGCTTCGATCGCGGTGACGAGCACCGGCCGGTCCCCCGCTAGACGTTGAGGCGGATCGGCATCACGAGGTAGCGGAAGTCTTCGTTGTCGACCGGCTGCATCAGCCCCGGGCGCAGCGGTGAGATCAGGCGCAGCAGGACCTCATCGCCCGACACGCTTTCGATGCCCTCGCGCAGGTACTCGGGGTTGAAGCCGATCTCCATCGCCTCGCCCTCGAACACCGCGGGCATCGTCTCACGCGCGTCGCCGACATCGGGCGTCTCCGCCGACACCGTCAGCTCACCGGGCTCGAAGGAGAATCGCAGCGGCGCGTTGCGCTGGGCCAGCTGGCTGATCCGCCGCGCGACGTCGAGGAACTCCGACCGCGGCAGCCGCACGTCGTGCTCGTAGGACTCGGGCAACAGCTGGCGGTAGTTGGGGAACTGGCCGTCGATCAGGCGCGTCGTCAGCGTGATCGAACCCGCCTCGAAGATCGCCTGGTTGGCCTGCAGCGTGATCGACGCCTCCTCGACCCCCTCGCCCGTGAGGATCCGCGCCAGCTCGCGCAGCGCCCGCGCCGGGATGTTCGCCTCGATCTCACCGGAGAGCGCCGTCTCCAGCTCGGTCCGCTTCACGGCCAGCCGGTAGGAGTCGGTGGCGACCATCGTCATCTCGGTCCCCGAGGCGGTGACGAAGACCCCGGTCAGCACCGGGCGCATGTCGTCCCGGGAGGCGGCCCGGGCGACGAGGTCGATGCTCTCGGCCAGGGCCGCGGACGGGATCTTGATCGGATCGGCGTCGCTCGACGGCAGCTTCGGGAAGTCCTCGACCGGCAGCACCCGCAGGTGGAAGTTGGAGGTGCCGCTGCGGATCTCCACGTCGCGCTCGGCCTCCCGCAACTCGATCTCCACCGTGTCCTCGGCAAGCGAGCGGACGACTTCGGCGAGCAGACGCCCGGGCAGGAGGACCGACCCGCCGCTCTCGACGGTCGCCTCCACGGCGGTGCGCAGGCCGAGGTCGAGATCGGTCGCCGAAAGCGTCACCGAACCCTCGCCGGCCTCGATCAGGACACCGGACAGGGCTTGGGTCGCGGCGCGGGTCGAGACGGCACGCGAGACGGTCGAAAGCTTGGAGACGAGTTCTTCGCGTTTGGTCGTGAGCTTCAAGAGATTGCCTTGTCGAGTTGGTTTAGGAGCTGTTGAAAAGCTGTGGGACGAAGACTATTCGGCGGTGTCAAGCCGGAAGTGGCCTGGGGATACTCCTGTGGACGGCCGTGGATTCTTACAGTGGCGGCGGCGACCAGGAGAGGTTGTCCCCTCACACGCCGGTCGGGTTGTGGATTGCTGTGCGTAACTCGGCGACCTTCTCGGTCAGCGCCTCGTCCTCACCGAGGCTCGCTTCGATGCGCCGCAGGCTGTTCATCACGGTGGTGTGATCGCGGCCGCCGTAGAGCCTGCCGATCCGCGGTAGCGAGAGGTCGGTGAGCTCGCGGGTGAGGTAGATCGCGACCTGGCGGGCGCGCAGCGGGGTCGCGGCTCGGCTCGATCCGATCAGCTCGGCGCGGGAGATGCCGAAGCGTTCGGCGACCTGCTGCTGGATCTCCTCCACCGAGGTGGCCTGCGCCGTCCGCGAGACCGACTTCGGGATGACCTCGGCGATCAGCTCGGAGCTCAGCGGCCTGGCCAGCAGCGAGGCGTGGGCGATCACACGGGTGAGCGCGCCGTGCAGCTGGCGGATGTTGGCGTCGATGCGGTTGGCCAGCTCGGCCAGCGCTCCGGAGTCGGCGATCTCGATGCCGGACTCCTCGACCAGGTGGCGCAGGACCGTGACCCGGGTCGCCAGGTTGGGTGGTTCCACGGGGACCGTCAGCCCCCACTCGAAGCGGTCGCGGAGGCGCGAGGCCAGGGTCGAGAGCTCGCTCGGGATCCGGTCGGCGCTGAGGACCAGCTGGCTGCCCGCCTCATAGAGCGCGTTGAAGGTGTGGAAGAACTCCTCTTCGGTGGCGGGCTTGCCCTCGAGGAACTGGACGTCGTCGATCAGCAGCACGTCGATGTCGCGATACCGGGCCTTGAAGGCGTCGGCCCCGGTGTTCCGGAGCGCGCCGACGAACTCGTTGGTGAACGACTCGGCGGTCGTGTAGCGGACGCTGAGCCCGGGGGCGTTGTCGTGCAGGTAGTTGGCGACGGCCGCCAGCAGATGGGTCTTGCCGAGGCCGGGAGGGCCGTGGAGGAAGAGCGGGTTGTAGGCCTCCGAGGGCGCCTCGGCGACGGCAAGGGCGGCGCCGTGGGCGAGCCGATTGCCGGGACCGATGACGAAGCGCTCGAAGGTGTAGCTCGGGTTCAGGTCGGGCCCCGGACCCGTGGTCCCGGCTCCCTCACGCGGGGTGGCGAAGCTGACCGCCTGCAAGTTCGTGCCCAGCTCGGCGAGGGCGGCGGAGATCAGCGCCGAATAGCGCCGCTCGGCCCAGGCCCGGATCCCCTCCGGAGCCTTCAGGTAGATCGTGCCATCGTCGGCGCCGACCGCTTCGAGCGGCTCCAGCCAGAGCCTGTAGGTCGACTCGGGGACCGATTTCGCCAGCCTTTCCTGGGTTGCTCGCCAGAGGCTTTCGATGTCGGTTAGGTGGGAGTCGTCGGGCACGTGGGGCGGCGACGATAGCGCCGTGCTTTGGTGGGGGAACCCGGCCGCCCGCAATTGGCGGGGAAAAGATTTCTCCCGTGTCCCTATACTCCCGCCGGCAATGAAGCGCACTTATCAGCCAAAGAAGCGGAAGCGGGCGAAAACCCACGGTTTCCGCGCCCGCATGAGCACCCGCGGTGGCCGCGCTGTCCTTTCGCGCCGCCGGCGCAAAGGTCGGAAGCGCCTCACCCCCTAGATGCCGCCGTCGAAGCGCCGTCGGCTCTCGCGCAGTGGCGAGTTCGACCGCGTCTATCGCGATGGCTCTTCGCATGCGACCCGTTACCTCGTCCTCTACACGTTTCCGCGTCGCGATGAGGAGCGCGAAGAGGTGAGGCTCGGCGTGTCCGTATCGCGGAAGGTCGGTGGCTCAGTGGACCGCAACAAGGTCAAGCGGACCCTGCGCGAAGCCTTCTGGTCCCTCTCGGATCGCCTGCCGGACAAGCATGACTTCGTGATCGTGGCCCGCTCGGACATCAGCGGGTTGATCGAGAAGGAAGGAACGGCCGGCGTCACCAAATCTCTCGAAGAGGCGATGGACGCCAGTTTCGGCGGAGGACGTTCCACGTGAAACGCTCCAGCGGTGTCTCCTCCTCCCCGTTCCACGTGAAACGCCTCGCGCTCGCCCCTGTGCGTGCCTACCAGCGCTGGATTTCCCCCAGCCGCCCCCGCCGCTGTAAGTACGAGCCGACCTGTTCGGCCTACGCGGTCGAGTCGGTCGAGCGCTACGGCGTGATCCGCGGCTTCGTCCTTGCCGCCTACCGCGTGATCAGGTGCAACCCCATGAGCCACGGGGGCTTCGATCCGGTCCCTGACCGCTTCACGCTCCGCGGCCTCGGCCATGTCCACCCGGCCGACTATCACGGCGAGGTCCACTCGTGATGATCCCCGACGCGAACATCCTGCAGCCGCTGATCGACGTTGCCAACGCGGTCCTCAAGTTCTTCCACAACAGCGTCGGTCTTTCCTGGGGCCTCTCGATCGTCGCCATCACGATCTGCACCCGGGCCCTCCTGATCCCGCTGACCTACAAACAGCTCAAAGGCATGCGCGCTCTGCAGGCACTCCAGCCGCAGATGAAGGAGATCCAGGAGAAATTCAAAAACGACAAACAGCGCATGCAGCAGGAAATGATGCGCTTCTACAAAGAGAACAAAGTCAATCCCTTTGCCTCTTGCATCCCCCTCATCGCGCAGCTCCCGGTCTTCATCACGCTCTTCTACACGCTCCGCCACGAGCTCCCGGACGACATCTGCTCGAACCTAGGTCTGGCCTCCGGGTGCGAAACCGCGGGCCATGCCTCGTTCCTCTTCGTCAACGACCTGACGGCGAAGGCGACCGGGGCCGAACTCATCGCGCTGCTGGTCCTCTACGTCGGCACCCAGCTGGCGTCCGGCTTCTTCATGTCGGTCACCGCGGACAAATCCCAGCGCACGATGATGTTCATCCTGCCGCTGGTCTTCGTTCCCTTCGTCCTCAACTTCCCCTCGGGGCTGATCGTCTACTGGATCACCACGAACCTTTGGACGATCGGGCAGGGAATCACGATCAATAAATTGATCCCGGCGCCGGTGGTGGCGAGCAAGGCGGAGGTGCAGGCGGCGAAACCACCTCCGAAGCCGCCGAAAAAAAAGAAGCGGCGACGTTAGAAGGGCTCCGGAGACGGGGCCCTTTTTCGTTGGGCTCTGGGCGAAAGGGATCTGACCCTCTCCTCTCTCAAACTCGGGCTGGACCGTGCTCCGGCCGGACCAGGTGCGTTGTGGGCCCTCGTTACAAGCCGTTCGGAGAGGGTCAGATCCCTCTCTACCGGCGGTCGCCCAGGGTCCCGTCAGCCGATGGGGCGCTTCTTGGCGAGGCCCGACTTGCGTGGAAGGTTGTTCGGGGTCTCGCCGGTTTTGCGGATCACGTGCAGGTGGCGGTGCTCGGAGCCGGCGCGATGGCCCACGTCGAGGACCGACTCGGAACGCATTGCTAAGGCCTCTGAGGCGTTTTCGAGCTGATGCTCTTCCTCGGGGTCGCGTTTGCCCTTCCAGGCGATCAGGAGGCCGTCGGGGCGGAGGAGGGGGCTTGCCAGCTCGGCGAGGGTCGAGAGGCGGCCTACGGCTCTTGAGGTGACGATGTCGTAGGACTCTCGGCCCTCGCCTCTGGCCACGTCCTCGGCTCGGGCGATGATCGCGGCCGCGTTGGGGATGCCGGCCGCTTCGGCGGCTCGGGTGATGAAAGCCGTCTTGCGGCCTACCGACTCGATCAGGTCGACCTGGGCCTCCGGGAGGGCCACCGCGAGGACGAGGCCGGGGAAGCCGGCTCCGGCGCCGACGTCTGCGATGCGGCGGGCCTCACGGAGCTCGGGGACCTCGAGGCCGGTCAGGCTGTCCTCGACATGGACCTTCCAGGCGCGCTGATCGACCACCGAGCTGACCGAGGCGCGCTCCTCGGCGAGCAGGGCGAGGACGGTCTCCAGAGAGCGGCGCTGGGCCGCGGAAAGGGACGGCGTCCCGTCGGGCACTACTCGGCGACGAGCGGCGCGACGATGACGCAGCGGTTGGGCTCGTCGCCCTCGCTGTAGGTCTCGACCCCGGAGCGGCCTTTCAGCCGTTCGTGGACGACGCGACGCTCCTGGGCGCTCATCGGGTCCATCTCGACGACCCGACTGTTGTTGAGGGCCTGCTCGGCGGCGCGGTCGGCGCGGCTCTCCAGGGTCTCGCGACGGCGGTTGCGGTAGCCGGCGGCGTCGACGACGACCCGCTTTCGCTCGCGTAGCCCGCGGAAAGCGGCCTGATAACAGAGCAGTTGCAGGGCATCGATCGTCTGGCCCCGTTTTCCGATCAGGAGGCCGTAATCGTCGTTGCCGACGACGGTGACGACGATGCGATCGTCGTCCTCCTCGATCTCCACGTCGCCGTCAAGGTCGAGCTCATCGAGGACGCCCTCGACCAACTCTTGGGCGCGCTCGGCGGGATCGTCGGGCCAGTCGGCCAGGTCGGACACGCGCCCAGGCTATCCGACCGCTCCGCATCGCGCGCGCAACCGGTCGGTCCGGCGCTCATCTAGTCTGGGCCGCGATGGGCACCGTCTACGCGATCGCGAACCAGAAGGGGGGCGTCGGAAAGACCACCACGGCGGTCAATCTGGCCTCCTGCAGCGCCGTCGAAGGCGAGCAGACCCTCCTCGTCGACCTCGATCCGCAGTGCAACGCGACCGTCGCGCTCGGCGGAGATCGCGACCTGCACCCGTCCTCTTACGACTGCCTGACCGGCGACACCGAGGTGGCCGCCGCGGCTCGCCCCGCGGGGCCCGACAACCTCTGGATCGTCCCTGCCAGTGTCGATCTGGCGGGCGCCGCAGTCGAGTTGCCGCGGATCGAGAAATCCGAGACGCGCCTGCGCGAACGACTGGGCCCGGTCCGCGAGCGCTTCGCCCGGACCTTCCTCGACTGCCCGCCCTCGCTCGGCCCGGTCTCCGTCAACGCCTTGGTAGCCGCCGATCGCGTCATAGTCCCGGTGCAGGCCGAGTACCTGGCGCTCGAGGGGCTCGTCCAGTTCTTGGACACCTTGGGCCTGATCCGGCGCCAGCTGAACCCGCGTCTGGAGGTGTCGGGATTGCTGGTGACCATGCATGACGAGCGCACTCGACTGGCGCAGGACGTCGAGGCGGAGTTGCGCTCGCAGTTCCCGGGCATGGTCTTCGAGACGGTGATCCCACGCAGCGTTCGCGTCGCCGAGTCCCCTAGCTATGGTCTGCCGGTGACCGAGCACGCCCCCTCATCCCGCGGCGCCGTAGCCTACCGCGCCCTCGCCAAGGAGCTTGCCGCGCGTGGCTAATTCGACCAAAAAGCGCCGCGCGGGCCTCGGCCGCGGCCTCTCGGCGATCCTCCCGGAGACGCCCGCCGACGCCGCCAACGGCGAGTTGCTGGAACTGCCGGTCGCCCTGATCAAGCCGAACCCGAACCAGCCACGCACCCACTTCGACGAGGAGGCGCTGAACGCCCTGGCCTCCTCGATCGAGGCTTCGGGGATCGTGCAGCCGCTGCTCGTCCGCCCGCTCCCCGACGGCAGCTACGAACTGGTCGCCGGCGAGCGCCGCTGGCGCGCCGCCCAGAAAGCCGGGCTGGAGAAAGTGCCGGTAGTCGCCCGTGACCAGGCCGAGCCCGAGCGCCTGCAGGCGGCGCTGATCGAGAACATGGTCCGCGAGGACCTGAACCCGGTCGAGGAGGCGAAAGCCTGCTCTGCCCTGGTCGAGGACCTCGGCCTGACCAAAGAGGAGCTCGCGCGCCGGGTGGGCCGCAGCCGTCCGGCCGTCTCGAACCTGATCCGGCTCCTGGAGCTGCCCGACGAGGCGCTGGAGATGCTCGAGAAAGGCGACCTCTCCGAGGCCCACGGTCGCACCATCCTCGGCGCGCCGGGCAACGACGTCCGCCGTCGCCTGGCCCGTGAGGCGGTGGCGGGGGGGTGGTCGGTCCGCGAGACTGAACAGAGGGTTCGGCTGGCCGGCCAGCCAAAGGCAAGGCCGCGCAAAGCGCCGATCACCGCCGACCAGCGGGCCGCGCTCGACGATGCGACCGACGCCCTGGAGGCCGCCCTCGGCCACGAGGTCACGGTCAAGGCCCGCGGCAACGGGATCGTCGCCGAGCTCCACTTCGACAACGTCGACGAGGCACACCACCTGGCCCGAGAGCTACGTCGCCTGGGCAACTGATCGACTCGGCGGCGCGTCGCTATCATCGCCGTCCCCGGGCGATTAGCTCAGTTGGTTAGAGCGCGTCTCTGATAAGGACGAGGTCCCTGGTTCGAATCCAGGATCGCCCACTCGGCCCCGTACACTTTTCGGTTCCAGACCACGTTCGGCGGGAGCACCCTCTTGCAGCAGATGCAGATCTATGGCGTGAGCTTCGACATGGTCGGCAAGCAGCCGATCGTCTTGTTGAAGACGGTCGACGGGAATCGCTTCCTGCCGATCTGGATCGGGCACCCCGAGGCGGCGGCGATCCTGATGAAGCTGCAGGGCGCCTCGACGCCGCGGCCGATGACTCACGACCTGCTCTCCGACATGCTCGAGAACCTCGACGCGAAATGCGAGCGGGTGGCCGTCACCGAACTGCGCGACAACACCTTCTACGCCTCGATCACGGTCAGCGTGGGGGGGTCGGAGATCGAGATCGACTCGCGCCCCTCGGATGCCTTGGCGCTCGCGGTCCGCGTCGCCGCGCCGATCTTCGCCGCCGAGGAGGTCATCGAGGAATCGGCGATCGAGTTCGAGCACGAGGTCGAGGACACCGAGGAAGTCGTCGACAAGTTCAAAGACTTCCTCGACGAAGTGTCCCCCGAGGACTTCGCGTCGGGCGATTCCTGACTCTCGCGTGAAGCGGAGCGGTAGCTCCGCTTATTGATGCAGGGCGGCGCTCGGCGAGAGCGCCAGGTCGAGGATCCTCGTGACGAGGTCCTCGAAGCTCATCCCGGCCGCCTCCGCGGACTGGGGGAGGAGGCTGGTGTCGGTGAGCCCGGGGATCGCGTTGACCTCGAGGACCCAGGGCCCGTCGTCCCCGAGGATCAGGTCGACCCGGGCGAAGCCCTCGCAGCCGAGCGCACGACAGGTGCCGATGGCAGCGTCGACGATCGCGCCGCGCTCGGTGGGGGAGAGGTCGGCGGGGCAGACGAAGTGGGTGCGACCGATCTCGTAGCGGGCCTCGAAGTCGTAGGGGTCGCCCTCGGCGGGGATCGCCTCGACGATCGGGAGCGCCTCGCCGCCGAGGATCGAGACGGCGACCTCGCGGCCCGCGACGAAGCGTTCGAGGACCACGCGGTCGTCGTAGGAGAAGGCGGCGACGAGGGCGCCCGGGACCTCGGCCGCGGCACCGGCGAACTTGACGCCGAGGGAGGAGCCGCCACGGCTTGGCTTGACCACGATCGGAAAGCCGAGCGTGCCCTCGAGGTCGGTCAGCGCGTCGGCCGCGCCGAGATCGCGGAAGGCGGTGTAGGTGAAGGCGAAGAACTCGGGGGTGGGGATGCCGGCGGCTCGCATCGTCGCCTTCGCCATCACCTTGTCGATCGAGCGGGCGCAGGCGGCGGCGGCAGGGCCGGTGAAGGGGATGCCGAGGATTTCGAGCAGCTCCTGCGCGGTCCCGTCCTCGCCGCCGACGCCGTGCATGGCGACGAAGGCGACGTCGGGCTTCTCGGCGCGCAGGCGTTTCACGAGGTCGGCGCCGACGTCGATCGGGACGACCACGTGGCCGAGCCGTTCGAGCGCGTCCTCGACCCGGGCGCCGGAGCGGAGCGAGACGCCGCGCTCCAGCGACCGCCCGCCTTTGAGGACCGCGACCTTCACCCGTTGGCTTCCTTGCGCAGCGGGACGACGTTGTCAGGCTTAGCGCCCTCGTCCTTCGCCGGGGGAGCCGGCGCGGCGGTCGGAGTTTCCGAGGTGCCCGGTGCGAGGCTCTCGTAGAGCTCCACCTGTTCGCGGATCACGCGGCCGATGCGGGAGATCCCCTCGCGGATGTCGGCGTCGCCGACGCCGCTGAAGTTCAGGCGCATCGAGTTCCTGCCGCGGCCGTCGACGTAGGCCGCCCCGCCGGGGACGAAGGCGACGTCGGAGCGCAGCGCCTTCGCCAGCAGGTCGCCGGTGTCGATGTAGTTCGGCAGCGTCGCCCAGATGAAGAGGCCGCCCTCGGGCTCGGTCCAGGTCGCCTCCGCCGGGAAGTGCTCGGCGAGCGCCTCGAGCATCGTGTCGCGCCGGCCGCGGTAGAGGTCGACGAGGTCTTCGACATAGTTCTTCCAGCCGCCTTCGGAGAAGTACTGGCGGACGAAGAACTGGGTGAGGGTGGAGGTGCAGAGGTCGGTCGCGCCCTTGCCGAGGACGACTTTCTCCAGCACCGGCGGCGGCGCCACGACCCAGCCGAGGCGGATGCCGGGGGAGAGGATCTTGGAGAACGTCCCCAGGTAGATGACGAAATCCCCGCCGTCGAGCTGGTAGAGCGGCGGCAGTACCTCGCCGCCATAACGGAGCAGGCCGTAGGGGTTGTCCTCGACCACGAGGATCTCGTGCAGGCGCGCGAGCTCGACCAGGCGGAGGCGGCGCTCGAGCGAGAGTGTGACCCCGCCGGGGTTCTGGAAGGTCGGCACGGTGTAGATGAACTTCGGCCGCCGCCCTTCGGCCCGCAGCTCCTCCAGCAGCTCTTCGAGCAGATCGATCCGCATCCCGTCGCCGTCCATCTCGATCTGGCGCACGTCGGCCTGGTAGCTGCAGAAGACCGGCACCGCGCCCGGATAAGTCGGCGCCTCGCAGATCACCACGTCGCCCGGGTCGACCAGGGTCTTCGTCACCAGGTCGATCGCCTGTTGCCCGCCGGTGGTGATGCAGACGTCGTGGGGGTCGGGCAGCATCCCCTCGGCCGCCATCACCTCGACGATGCAGTCTTTGGTCTCGTCGAAGCCCTCCGTCGGGCCGTACTGGAGCGCCGCCGCCGCCGACTCGGCGGCGATCTTGCTCATCTGCGCGGCCAGCCGCTCGGGCGGGAAGGTCGAGGTGTCCGGCAGGCCGCCGGCCAGCGAGATCACTTCCGGTCGGGCGGTCACGGCCATCAGGTCCCGCATCGCCGAGGAGCGCATCACGGTGGTCCGCTCGGCGAAGAGCCCGGCGTAGCGCTCGAGGTCCCGGCCGGAGGTGTGGGCGCGGCGTTTATGCGGCGGCTGGGGCACCTCGGTCATCGGTGAAGTGTGGCGGATTGCGGCCGAGGTGCCCACACCGTTAGGTTTCACGACCGTGGATTTGCTTGAAGCACTAGGGATCGGCATCGCGATCGGCATGCTCTCCGGGACGACCGGGACGACCGGCTCGGCCCGGGGGCGGATGGTCCTGCTCGCGGCGGTCGTCGGCTTCGTCGCCGGCCTCCTGATCGTCGGCCTGGTCGGCGGGATCCTCGCCGCGATCGGCGCCGGCGGCGCCTGCCTGGTGATCTCCGACCTCGTCTTCGGCGCCTCGCGCCGCGAGGGCAGCGGCGCCGGAGCGCTCGGCTTCATCGTCGCGCTGGCGGCGCTGGCGGTGCTGGCGATCGCCCTGCTCTTCTCCTGGGCGATCATCGCGGTGGTGATCGCGCTGCTGTGGCTCGGCATCAGCCGCAACCGCCGCGCGAAACGCAAACACGCCGGCCTCCGCGTCCTCCGTTAACCGGATCGACGACGGCCGAGACCGGCCGTCCAGGATGATCTGACCCAGCGAATGACTGACGGCGGGCGCAAGAAGAAGCTGATCCTCACCTACGTCGACTCTCTGCGCAGCGACATGCTGCACCGGGCGATCGACGAGGGACGGGCGCCGAATTTCGGCGCCCTGGTCGAGCGCGGCGTGCTGATCGACGACTGCGTCTCCAGCTTCCCCTCGGTGACGCCGGTCGCCTGCGCCGAGATGGTCACCGGGGTCGGCGCCGACCGCCACTGGATCAGCGGCATGAACTGGTACCACCGGCTCGAGCGCCGCTACGTCGAGTACGGGACCTCGCTCGAGGCGACCCGCGCCTTCGGCGTCTTCCGCGCCCTCTACGACCTCGTCTACAACATGAACCTGGCGCACCTCTCGCCGGAGATCGACACGCTCTTCGAGAGCCTCGACGACGCCGGCGAGCGCACCGCCTGCACGCCCTACCTGATCTACCGCGGCCGCCACCGCCACGAGGTCTCGCTCGATGGGCTGATGCGCCGCGCGGTCGACGCGACCAAGCTGAAGTTCCGCCACCACACCTGGGGCCCGGCCGAGCTCTTCTACGGCGACCTCTATGCCAGCCGCGAGACGCCCTGCAAGTCGACCTCGATCCCCGGCGTCCGCGATCCCTACGCGGCCTGCTGCGCGGTCGAGCTGATGAAGGAGGACGGCTTCGACTTCCTCCTGCTCTCGCTGCCCGACAACGACAACTACTCGCATCGCCACGGCCCCGACGAGTCGATCGAGTCGATCGCCAAGGCCGACGAATGCTTCGGGCTGCTGATCGAGGAGGCGGGGGGGATCGACCCCTTCCTCGCCGAGCACGCGGTGATCCTGGTCGCCGACCACGCCCACACGGCGGTCGAGCGCGGCCTGCCGCTGGCCGAGATCCTCGGCGCGCAGTGGAACGTCCTGCAGCCCTCCGAGGAGCGCCCCGAGCTCGCCCAGCTCGCGGTCAGCCCGACCAGCCGCGCCGCCCACGTCTACCTGCTGCCCGGCGAGGGTGAGCGCGCCGACCCGGCGGCGGTGGGGCGGAGGCTGACCGAGATCGAGGGGATCGACCTGGTCTGCCGGCTGCTCGACGCCGAGGGCGCGCCGCTCCCCCGACCGGAGCCGGGGATGCCGCCCTCGGGCGACGAGTGGGCGATCGTCGAGCGCCGCGGCGAGGAGCTGCGTTTCCGGCCCGGCGACGAGGTCGCCGACCTGCGCGGCGGGCGCTGGGAGATCGAGGGGGAGCTCTCGACCTTGGAGGCGCGGATCGAGGACGGCAAACTCCGCAGCGACGCCTACCCGGACCCCTTGCAGCGCGTCTGGTCGGCGCTGACCGCGCCGCACTCGGGCGACTGGGTGCTCTCGCTGCGGGAGGGCTTCGAGGCGGTCGACTGGGGCGGCGAGAGCCACGCCGGCGGCGGCAGCCATGGTGCCCTCCACGCCGGCGACAGTCTCGGCCCGCTGCTCTTCGTCGGCTGCGGCCCCGAGTCGGCCGACGCGCGTGAGCAGTGGACGCTGCGCGACGTCACCCCGGCGATCCTCGAGCACTTCGGCCTCGCGGCCCCCGGCCCCACGGACGGCGAGTGATGGCGCGGCGGGCGGCGGCGCTGATCGTGCTGCTTCTCGCGCTCGTGCTGGTCGCGCCGACGGGGGGCGCCGCGGCGGAGAAGGAAGGGCCGCCGCCCGGCAGCATCACCTCCGACGAAGCGACGCAGGCAGCCGCGCGCGACCCGAAGGTCACCGCCGAGACGCACGTCCACCCGGACCTGATCCCCAGCCCGACCTTCAACAACGAACGCTGGGAAGTCGGCTGGTTCGAAGGGGACCACGAGTACGCGCTGGCGATGGTCGACCCGAAGACCGGTGAAGTGACCGAGTCGTGGACCGGCTACCAGGTCGCCTGGGAAATGGCTCGCGGCTACTCCGGCGAGTTCGCCCACTCGCTGAACTCGCCCTTCATCTGGGTGCCGCTCTGCCTCCTCTTCCTGATCGGGCTCACCGACTGGCGTCGCCTGCGGCGGATCGCCAACCTCGACCTGCTGGTGCTGATCGGCTTCGGCGTCTCGCACTTCTTCTTCAACCGCGGCGAAATCGGCGTCTCGGTCCCGCTCGCCTATCCGGTGCTCGTCTACCTACTGGCGCGATGTCTGTGGATCGGGTTCCGCGGGCGCGGCGCCGGCCTGCGTCCGGTCTGGCCGACGCTTTGGATCCTGGTCGCCGCGCTGTTTTTGATGGGGTTCCGCGTCGGCCTGAACATGGCGGACGCCGGTGCGATCGACGTCGGCTACGCCGGGGTCACCGGCGCTCACAAGATCGTCCACGGCGAACCGCTCTACGGCGACTGGCCTGAAGACATCCACTCCGGCGACACCTACGGCCCGGTCAACTACGCCGCCTACGTGCCCTTCGAGGTGATCTGGCCCTACACCGGCGAATGGGACGACCTGCCCGCCGCCCACGGCGCCTCGATCACCTTCGACATCGTCACCTTCATCCTGCTCCTCGTGCTCGGCATCCGGATCCGGCCGGGGCCGACGGGGCGTCGCCTGGGCGCGATCCTCGCCTTCGGCTGGGCCTCCTTCCCCTACACCGCCTACGTGCTCGAGTCGGACTCCAACGACGCGCTGGTCGCCGCCTTATTGGTGGCGACGCTGGTGCTGATCGCCAAGCCGCTCTGGCGCGGCGTCACCTCCTCGCTCGCGGTCTGGGCGAAGTTCTCGCCGCTGGTGCTGGGACCGATGCTGCTCACGCTCGACGGCTGGAAGCCGCGCAAGCTCGCCCTGTACGCCGGCGGGTTCGCCGCGATCACCGTGATCTTCATGCTCTGGCCCGCGATCGACCCCGGCCTCAAGGTCTTCTACGAACGCACGATCGCCGCGCAGGCAGGCCGCAGCTCCCCGTTCTCGATCTGGGGCCAGGCCGAATGGCTGGAGCCGTTGCGCGTCGTGATCCTCGCCGCGACCGGCATCCTCTCGATCGCCCTCGCTTTCGTCCCCCGCAAGAAGTCGTTGCTGCAGGTGGCGGCGCTCTCGGCGGCGCTCCTGATCGGCGTGCAGATCACGCTCCACCACTGGTTCTACCTCTACATCGTCTGGTTCTTCCCGCTGATGCTGGTCGCGCTGGCGCTGCTGGAGCCGACCGAGGAGCCGGCCGACGATGAGGTCCCCGGCGTCGTGCGACGGGTCAGGGAGCGCCGGGCGAAGCGGCGGGAACCATCACCGGCTCGATCGAATCCGCCAGTCCCGACGGGTTGACGTCGACCACGGCGCCCATCACCCAGAGGTCCTCGTCGGCGGTCTCGAAGCGGGTCGGCATCTGGGTGATCAGGGCGCCGAGGGCGTCCTCGATCCGCACCCCGAGGATGCTCTGGCGCGAGCCGGTCATGCCGACGTCGGAGATGAACGCGGTGCCCTTCGGCAGGACGCGGCCGTCGGCGGTCGGCACGTGGGTGTGGGTCCCGAGCACCGCGGCGACGCGGCCGTCGAGGTGCCAGCCCATCGCCACCTTCTCGCTCGTGACCTCGGCGTGGAAGTCGACGATCACCGCGTCGGCCTCGATCCGGTCGAGGATCGCGTCGGCCGCGTCGAACGGCGAGCGGGCGACGGTCAGCCCGACCCCGCCGCTGAGGTTGATCACCCCCACCCGCATGCCGCCTGCCTCGACCACGGTGTAGCCGCGGCCCGGGTTGCCGCTCGGGTAGTTCGCCGGGCGGATCACGCGCTCGGCGCGTTCCAGGAACGGATAGGCGTCCCGGTGGCGGTAGGCGTGGTTGCCGAGGGTGATGACCGCGGCCCCGGTATCGAAGATGTCGTTCGCGGTCCGCTCGGTGATCCCCATGCCGCCCGCCGAGTTCTCGCCGTTGACGACGATCAGGTCGGGCGCGTAGCGCTCCCGCAGCGAGGGCATCGTCTCGCGCAGGCCCCGCCGTCCGGCCCCGCCGACCACGTCGCCGATGAAGAGCAACCGCATGCGCCGACCCTAGCCCCCGACGAGCTTCCGAGCTTTTAGGCCATATGTGGCCCTTAAGCTCGGAAGCATGGCGGTGGTGCGGCCCGACGACGACGAGCTGGTCCGGCGCGCGCTCGCCTATCCCTACGACCCGCCCGCGGGGTCCTTCGTCCAGGTCGGGGACCGGACGCTGCCGGTGCCGCCGCGGGAGGTCGATGTCGCCGGGCGACGCGGCTTGCTCGCCTACGGCTCGAACGCCTCACCCGAGGCGCTGACCCGCAAGCTGGCCCACCTGCCGCCGGAACCGATCGCGGTGTTGCGGGTCGCGCTGCGCGGCTGGGACGTCGTCTACTCCGCCCACGTCACGCGCTACGGCTCGGTCCCGGCGGCGGTCGTCCCCAGCCCCGGCACGGTGGCGAGCGTCCATCTCGTCTTCCCGAGCGACGCGCAGCTGGAGGCGATCACGGCGACCGAGGGCGAGAACTACCGGCTCGAGCAGCTCGCCGACTTCAGCGCCACCTTCGAGATCGGGGGAGAGGGGCCGCGGGAGATCGACGCCTTCATCGGCGTCCACGGGCCGCTGCTGGTCGACGGCTCGCCGGTCGCCCTCGCGGCGATCCCCGCCGTCCGACGCACCTTCCCCGAGCTGGCAACGCCGGAGATGATCGACCGCGTCCGCGCCTCCCTCGCCCCGGAGCTGAGCGTGCGCGAGTTCGTCCTCCACCACGTGGAACACGGCGGCCTGCGCCCGCTTCCGCCGCTCCCGCCCGAGGGCTAGACCCGGCCGAAGCGGCGCAGGGCGACGCGGGCGATGACGGTGTAGGCGACCGCGAGGATCGCCAGGTGCAGGAGCGGGCCGCCGATCCCGCCGTTGCCGGCTTCGAGGGCCGAGGTCATCGCGTCCAGCGTCGGCTTGAAGGGGAAGAGCGCGGTGATCACCTTGATCGCGTCGTAGAGGCCCTCGCCGACCGTGCCCGAGGGGACGAGGGAGAGGAAGGCGACCGGCAGCGTGACCATGAAGGCGAGGAGGGAGACGGCGCGCACCTCGCGGGCGGCCGCGCCGAGCGCCGCACCCGCGGCCGCCAGGGAGGCGCCGCCGACCACGATCGCCGCCAGCCAGAGGCCGAACCGTCCCCACTCGAGCGGCACGAAGATCGTCAGGCCGGCGAGCATCAGCAGGGTCACGATGAGGCCGACGACGACGCCGAGCAGGACCTTCTCGCCGAGCAGCGCCTCGCTCGAGACGAGGCCGCGGGTGAGGCGCGGGAAGGCGTTCTCCTCTCGCTCCAGGGCGAGCGACCCGGCGACCAGCAGCACCGCGATGAAGGCCAGGGTGAAGGTCGCGGCGACGGCGATCGCGAAGGTTTCGAGTGGGGGAGAGGAGCCGCCGACCGCGACCTTCTTCACCGCGATCGGCTGGGCGAGGCGCTGGATCAACGGCCCCGCGATGTCGAGGTTGTCCCCCGCTTCCTTGGCGAAGTCGGTCACCTGGCCCAGCGCCACCTTCAACGGCCCGTCTGCCAGCGCCGGTTCGATCGCTTCGAGGATGTGGGCGCTCGCCTGCAGGCCGAGGATGTCGATCCCGCCGCCGAGCACCGGCAGCGTCCCGCCTTTGATCACCAGGTTCAGGTAGTGGCCCCCTTCGACCGCGATCCGCTTGGCCAGCGTCAGGTTCGCCTGGGCGAGCAGCGCTTCGATCTTGTCGTCGACGACGCTCGCCTTCAGCGGGTCGGATTCGTTGACCAGCACTTCGACGTGGGGGACGCCGGGGGAGAGGGTGGAGAGCGAGTTGATCTTGTTGACCAGGTCTTCGGGCAGGATCAGCGCGGCCAGCACGTCGCCCGATTCGACCTTCGCCATCGCCTGGTCGCGCGAGGAGACGTAGACGCATTCGACTTTCCCACAGATCCGCCGCTGGACGTTGGCGGAGGGGAGCTTCTTGCCGCTGAGGCTGACCCGCGCGTTGGTCGGCACTTCGTTCAGCAGCGCCACCCGCGGCTCCCCGGGCCCGCGGGAGACGGCGAGGCCGACGAGGATCGCGATCAGCACCGGGTAGACGATAAGGAGCGCCGCCTGGAGCGGCGATCGGCGGAGGATCTGCAGGTCCTTGAGCAGCAGCCAGCGCATCGCTCAGTGCCCCCGGTGCTGGAGGTAGGCGACGAAGGCGGTCTCGAAGTCGCGGTCGGCGGCCTCGGGCGCCTCGGTGCGGACCGCCTCGCGGAGCTCATCGGCAGGACCGTCGAAGAGCGCCTCGCCGTCGGCGAGGACCAGCATCCGGTCCCCGTAGCGCTCGGCCTCCTGGATGTCGTGGGTGGAGAAGATCACGGTCGTCCCACGCACCGCCAGGGCGGAGACGAACTCCCAGAGGCGCGCCCGCTGGCGTGGGTCGAGGCCGACGCTCGGCTCGTCCAGGAGCAGGACGCTGGGGCGGGAGAGGAGGCCGATCGCGATGTTGATCCGCTGCTGGTTGCCGCCGGAGAGGCGGGCGACGATCTCGCCGCGCCGCTCGCCGAGACCGGTCAGCTCGAGCATCTCCGCGACCGAGGCGTGGGGGTCCTCGTGCTTCTCCAGCCGGGCGAACAGCAGCAGGTTCTCCTCCACGGTCAGGCGCCGGTAGAGCGCCGCCTGCTGGGGCACCCAGCCGACCGCCCCGGCACCCGTCTCGACCTCGCCGCCGTCGGGCGCCTGGATCCCGGCCAGGATCGAGAGCAGCGTCGTCTTCCCGGCCCCGTTGGGCCCGATCACTGCCACCAGCTCACCCGCCTCCGCGCCGAAGCTCACGCCGCGCAGCGCCTCGCGCTCCCCGAACCGCTTGGTCAAGCCCCTTGCCAGCACGCGCCGAAAGCTACCTTCCCTAAACTCGGAAAGGATGTCCTTCCCCGCCACGCGCCTGCGCCGCCTGCGCAGCACCGACACCTTCCGCTCCCTGGTCCGCGAGACCGAGCTCTCCCCGGCCCACCTGATCCAGCCGGCCTTCGTCATCGCCGGCGAGAACATCAGCGAGGAGATCCCATCGATGCCGGGCGTCTCGCGCTACTCGATCAACAACCTGGTCGAGCACGCCGCCGAGGTCGCCGCGGCGGGGATCGGTTCGATGCTCCTCTTCGGCATCCCGGCCGACAAGGACGCGGTCGGTTCCGGCGCCTACGACGACGAGGGCATCGTCCAGATGGCGGTCCGCGCGCTGAAGGAGGCCCATCCCGACCTCACCGTGATCACCGACGTCTGCCTCTGCGAGTACACCGACCACGGCCACTGCGGCATCCCCGACGCCGCCGGAAACATCCAGAATGACCTCAGCGTCGAGCTGATCGCGAAAACCGCGATCTCCCACGCCGACGCGGGCGCCGACGCGGTCGCGCCGAGCGACATGATGGACGGTCGGGTCGGGGCGATGCGCTTCCAGATGGACGAGGAGGGGCACCCCGACGTGCCGATCATCGCCTACAGCGCCAAGTACGCCTCGGCGTTCTACGGGCCGTTCCGGGACGCCGCCGAGTCGACCCCCGGATTCGGCGACCGGCGTGGGTACCAGATGGACCCCGCCAACGGCACCGAAGGGGTGCGCGAGGCCGAACTCGACCTCGAGGAGGGCGCCGACATGCTCATGGTCAAGCCCGCCACCCCCTACATGGACATCATCCGCCGCGTGAAGGAGGCGACCGGAGCACCGATCGCCACCTACCATGTGTCGGGCGAGTACTCGGCGCTCAAAGCCGCCGCCCTGAACGGTTGGCTTGACGAGCGCGAGGCCGTGCTCGAGACGCTGACCGGGCTCCGCCGGGCCGGCGCCGACGCGATCATCACCTACTACGCGAAGGAGGCCGCAGGGTGGCTTCAGTGAAAGTTCCGCAGTCCAAGGCGCGCTCGCGCAAGGACGGCTCGGCGATCCCGCTCGACGAGACCGACAAGCGCCTGATGAACCTCCTGCAGTCGAATTTCCCGCTCGACCCGGAACCGTTCGCGCTGGTTGCCGGCCAGGCCGACCTGGAGCTGTCCGACGTCCTCGGCCGCACCCAGCGCCTGCTCGACGGCCGGATCATCCGCGAGATCACGCCGATCTTCGACACCCGCGCGCTGGGCTACGAATCGATGCTGGTCGCCGCCAAAGTCGACTCCGACAACCCGCAGCGGGCGGCCCGCATGGTCAACGCCCACCCCGGCGTCTCGCACAACTACCTGCGCACCCACGACTTCAACCTCTGGTTCACGATCGCCACGCCGCCCGACTCGAAGATGGGGTTGAAAGGGCAGATCGACGCGCTGATGGGGGAGACCGGCGCCGAGTCGATGCGCGAACTGCCGACCCTCGTCCTCTTCAAGATCAACATGAACCTGGAGATGGAGGGCGACACCGACGCGCTCGCCGCCGCGGTCGAGGCCGCGCCGCCGCGCGAGCTGGAAGCGCAGCCCTACGACGCCACCGACGAAGCGGTCATCAAAGCGCTCCAGGGTCCGATGAAAGCGGTCGAGCGTCCCTACGACGAAGCCGCGGAAGAGGTCGGGATGACGACCGAGGAGCTGCTCGACCACCTCGGTGCCATGGTCGACCGCAAGATCCTCCGCCGGGTCGCCGCGATCCTCTACCACCGCCGCGCCGGCTTCTCGGCGAACGGCATGGGCGTCTGGAAGGTCCCCGAGGACCAGATCCTCGAGGTCGGCGGGATCATGGCCGCCACCCGTGGGATCAGCCACTGCTACCAGCGGCCGACCTACGCCGACTGGCCCTACAGCGTCTTCACCATGGCCCACGGCCGCTCCAAGGAAGAGTGCGACGCGGTGCTCGACTCGATCGCGGAGAAATGCGAAATGGGTCCGGACGACCGCTCTACGCTCTACTCCTCGACCGAGTACAAGAAGATCCGCCTCAAGTACTTCACCCCGGATTACGCCGAATGGGAGGCGGCGCACTCCTAGGGGAGTGCCCGCCCCCGCGATCCAGATGAGCGTCTACGGTCGCGCCCTGCACGTGCTGCCGGGCGGGGTGAACTCGCCGGTCAGGGCGATGCGCCAGATCGGCCGCGAGCCGATTTTCATCGAGCGTGGCGAAGGCTCCGAACTCGTCGACGTCGAGGGCAACCGCTACATCGACTGGGTCTGCTCCTGGGGCCCGCTGATCCTGGGACATGCCGACCCGGCCGTCGTCTCGGCCGTGATCGAGGCGGCCAAAAGGGGGACGAGCTATGGCGCAGCGACCACGGTCGAGGTGCGGCTCGCCGAAGAGATCGCCTCCCGCTTCCCCTCGGTGGAGATGGTGCGGATGACCAGCTCCGGCACCGAGGCGGCGATGAGCGCGGTGCGCCTGGCGCGGGCGATCACCGGCCGCGAGGTCGTGGTCAAGTTCGCCGGCGCCTACCACGGCCACTCCGACGGGCTGCTCGCCGAGGGCGGCTCGGGGATGGCGACGCTGTCGGTGCCCGGCAGCCCCGGCGTGCCGCCGGCGATGGCGGCGCTGACCGTGGTGGTGCCGTGGAACGACCGCGCCGCGGTCGAGGCGGCCCTTGCCGAGCACGAGGTCGCGGCGCTCCTGGTGGAGCCGGTCGCGGCGAACATGGGCGTCGTCCCGGCCGAGGAGGGCTACCTCGAGTTCCTCCGCGAGAAGACCCGCGAGGCGGGCACGATGCTGGTCTTCGACGAGGTGATCACCGGCTTCCGGGTCGCCCGCGGCGGCGCCCAGGAGCTCTTCGGCGTGGAACCGGACCTGACCGTGATGGGCAAGATCATCGGCGGCGGCCTGCCCGCGGCGGCGTTCGCGGGACCGGCCGCGGCGATGGAACGGATCGCGCCGGCGGGCGACGTCTACCAGGCGGGGACGCTGTCGGGGAACCCGCTCGCGGCCGCCGCCGGGCTGGCGACGCTGGATGGGCTCGATGCCGCCGCCTACGAGCGGCTCGGCGTACTGACCGACCGCCTCGCCGACGGGTTCGAGGCGCTGGCCGCCGACCGGCCGCTCCAGGTGGCGAAGGCGCCGGGGCTGGTGACGCTGTTCTTCAGCGAGAAGCCGGTGCGGAACTTCGCCGACGCGACCGCCTGCGACACCGAGGCCCACGCGCACTTCTGCCGGGCGCTGCTCGATCGCGGCGTCTACCCGCCGCCGGCCCAGTACGAGGCCTGGTTCGTCTCCCTCGCCCACAACGAGGCGAGCATCGACCGCACCCTCGAGGCGGCGGGCGAGGCGCTGGACGAGGCCCTGGCGTGAGCGCGCTCGCCGAGCTCGCCCGCCAGCTGCGCGAGGAGGACACCCCGATCGCCGGGCACGTCGTCGAGGTCGAGGCCGCGGACGGCCCCTCCGGCGAGTACGCCCTGGTGATGGAGGCCGTCCGCGAGGGATACCTGCTCCACTACGGCGAGGCCCGGCTGATGTCCGGGCACGACCCCGACCTGGCCCTGCTCGCCGGCGACTACCTCTACGCGCTGGGGCTGGACCGCCTGGCCGCGATGGGGGACACCGACGCGGTCGCGGTCCTCTCCGAGCTGATCGCCCGCTGCGCGCAGTTGCATGCCGAGGGCCGCGGGGACGAGGTCGAGCCGCTGTGGGCCGACGCGGCGCAGAAGCTCGGCGTCGGCTAGCCCGACCGCGCCCTGACCTGACGCAGCACCCCGGTGGCCTCGTCCGCCGCGTGGGCGATCTGCCAGTGCGTGAAGCGCAGGACCCGGAACCCCGCCGCGACATGTTTCTGGTCGCGTACCACCGCCCGGGCCTGCTGCGCGGCCGTGCGGTGGTACCTGAGGCCGTCGGTCTCGACGATCAGGTCGTGGTCGGGGAAGAAGAAGTCCGCCTCGTAGCCGAGCACCCGGTGTTTGGTCAGCGGCACCGGGAACCCCGCCGCGAGCGCGAGCGGCCTGAAGAGGACCTCGAGGTCGGAGTCGGAGAGCCGGAACGTGTGGCGGTCGAGCATCGTGCGCAGCGTCCCGACGCCGGGCACGCCCGCGTGGCCGTCGAGGGCCCGGCGCAGCGTCTCCGGATCGACGAGATCGAGCTTGTCGGCCTCGTTGACCGAGCGCTCCAGCCGCATGGGCTCCAGTTCGGTGGCGAGGTCGATGAGCGTCTGCACCGGGTCGGTGACGGGAATGCCGAAGCGGTGGACGACAGCACTGGCATCGAGGGAGGGGCGCATGCGGACCTTGAGCCCGGTTCGCCGGATCATGCTCCGCCGCCTGACGCTCACGTCGATGCGTCCCCGCTCCTCGTAGCCGATCCCCCAGAGCTCGGCCGCACTGCGATGGCTCAGCATCGCCCCCTCGCCGCAGACGAGGACCGCTGCCATCCACCGACCGTGGGGCGCCAGATCCCGCCGCCCCACGACGTAGACGCCGTGCGAGATGTGGTGGAGGCGCCCGTTGTGGAGGCGCTGTTCGATCTCGCGCCGGGTGTAGCCGATCGCCATCAGCTGGCGTCGAGCCACCACCCCGTGCTGCCCGCGCACCAGATCCCACGCCGCCGTATCCCGCGCTGCATGCTTTTTCCACGCCATACGGTGGAAAGGGCATGCAGCGCGACTTTGACCCCCCTCCCGCGAGGGGGAACGCGGGTTATGCGGACTTCGCCAGGGGGCGGAGGCGGGTTTTTTCCACCCTCGCCAGCTTCTTTTTGAGGCGGACGAACTCGCGCTCCTGTTGGGCGGTGCGTTCGTAGGAGTCGAAGGCGAGGTTGACTTCCTCGTAGGGGTCGGTCTTCAGGTCGTACATCTCCCACTGGGGAGGTTTGGGACCCGGGGCCTCGCTGATCGCGCCGGTGCTCGAGTTGACGGTCGTCTTGATGTCGGAGTACTTGGCGAGCTTCCAGCGTTTCTCGCGGATGCTGGTCACGTGGTTGGGCTCTTTGGGGTAAGGACCCGAGGCCTGGCCGGACTGGAAGTCGTCGTAGGTGAAGGCGACGTAGTCCTGGGGCGAGCGACCGCGCTCGGGGTTGAGCACGACGTCGGAGTAGTCGACTCCCTGCCAGTTGCGCCGGGCCGAGCGGGGCGCACCGGTCAGGGACGCGAGGGTGGGGAGGAGGTCGACGTGGGAGACGAGCGCGTCGGAGCTGACCGGGCGCGGGAACATCTTCGGGTTCGAGTAGACCAGCGGGACTTTCAGCGTCTCCTCGTAGAAGTTGAAGTTCTTCTGCCGCAGGCCGCCGTGGGCGAGGCCCATCTCCCCGTGGTCGGAGGTGCGGATGATCAGGGTGTCGTCGATCAGGTCGTGTTTTTCGAGCTGGTCGAGGACTTCGACCACGTAGTTGTCCGAGGAGCGCATCAGGTTGCCGTAGAAGTTCAGGTAGGCGCGCTTTTCGGTTTCGCTTTCCGGCTTGCCGCTGAGGTTGAAGATCCGCAGGAAGTCCTCCTGCACGCTCGGCTTGGTGCTGAGGTCTTCTTCGTTGGTCTGCGGGACGTCGATGTCACCGCCCAGCCACGAGTCGTCGTAGCCCGATTCTTCGAAGGTCCGGCTCGGGTAGAAGAGGACGTCGTGCGGGTTGACCAGTGAGATGACGAGGAAGAACGGCTCCTGGCCCGTCGCCACCGAGTCGATGTACTGCAGGGCGCCTTCGGTGGCTTCCTGCGCGTTGCCCTCCGATTCCATGATCCGGCCGTCGTTGTTGGTGACGCCGCCGCCCGCCTCGGGCACGCTCTGGTTGGCGCCCGCGTCCGGCGGATCCCAGCGGTCGAAGCCGTACTTTTCGAGGTCGGAGGGCTCCGCTTCGGCGCCCGCCGGTTTCGAGCAGTGCCACTTGCCCTTGTAGACGACGTTGTAGCCCGCGGCCTTCATCACCGTGCCGAGGTTCGGCAGGTCCGTCGGCAGCTCCACCTGCGGATACTTCGTCGCTTCCATGTTCGACTCGAGCGTGTATTTCACGCCGTGCTGCGCCGGGAAGTAGCCGGTCATCAGGCTGGAGCGCGAGGGCGAGCACATGCAGGCCGCGGCGCACGCCGTTTCGAAGCTGAGCCCGTGGCGCTTCAGCCGCCGCAGCCCCGGCAGGTTCTCCCGCATCCAGTTGGGTGGGAAGTGCTGGATCTCCCGCTCCTGGTCGGTGAGGAAGAGGATCACGTTCTTGCCGTCGAGGCCTTCGCCGCCGGCTTTGCGGGCGCCGAACGCCTTGTCCAGGCCCAGGGCCGGGGAGAGCATCGCCGCCGCGGCGGCACCCGCCCCGGTGCCGAGCAACTGTTTACGGGTAAGGCCGCCCTCGCGGCGCTCCTGCTCGGTCATTTGATCCTCCTGAAGATGTCGACCGCGCTGCTGAGCTGCGAGGTCGAATAGACGTTCCTACCATCGGGGCTGACGACGATCGACCCGGTCCCGCCGAGCGCCCGTCCGGGCGAGCAGCCGTGGACCTTGGCCGGGGCGAGGCAACCGCGTTCGCCGGACTTCTGCGTGACCACGCCGGTTTCGGCGTCGCGGTCGAAGACGTCGATCGCGCCGGTCTGGAAGGCGGCGACGTAGACGTTCGCCCCGTCGGGGGAGACGTCGAGCCCCTCGGGCACCTGCATCGCGCGGCCGAAGCCGCAGCCGGGCGAGCGCAGGAAGACGGTGCAGCCGTCGGGGTTGGGCGTCCCTTCCGCCGCCGGCACGCTTTCCTTGCCCGGGCCTTTTTCCTTCGACACCTGGCGTTCGGGCCCGGGCGGCTGGCTGATGCCGACCCCGCCGAGCAGCGAGTGGAAGGTGGTGAGGCTGTTGCTGGTCAGCGAGGTCGCGTAGACGTCGGAGCCGTCGGGCGCGAAGGAGAGCGCGTTGACGCCGCTGAACTCGTAGCCCAGCGCGCATCCTTCGACCTTCCCGTTGGTTACGCAGCCGCTCTGGGTGAGCGCCCCGGTGGAGGAATCACGGGTGAGGAAGGCGATCGAGCTGGAGAAGGCGGCCGCGGTGTAGACCGCGGAGCCGCTCGGGTCGATCGCCATGCCCTCGACGTGGTTCATCTGGGTGCCCGTGGCGCAGCCTTCGGCCCCGGCTTCGGTGATGCAGCCGGCGGTGCCGGAGAGCTGGGTCAGCGCGCCCGCTTTGCCGGCGCGCGAGAACGAGGTGACGCCGGAGCCGGCGAAGTCGCCGACGTAGACGTTCTTGCCGTCGGGGGAGACGACCACGACGTCCGGCCACTTCAGGGCCCGGCCGGCGGTGCAGCCGGGAATCGGCAGCCCGGAGATGCAGCCGGACGCGGCGGGCGGCAGCTGGCGCAGCCGCCCGGTGAGCCGGTTGCGGTGGAAGGCGATGACCGAGGCACCGTCGCGCGAGGTCGCGTAGACGTTGCGCCCGTCAGGGCTGACCGCAACCGAGTTCGGGGCGTCGAGGCCGATCGCGGGACCGCAGCCGCGGGCGCCTTTGGCGTGCCCGAGGGCCGAGGCTACGCAGCCCGCTTTCCCTTTCGGCTGGGTGAGCGCGCCGGTCGAGCGACTGCGGTCGAAGACGGCGATCGCGTCGGCACCGGAGGCGGCGACGTAGACGTTGCGCCCGTCGGGGCTGATCGCGATCGCTCGCGAGCCGACCCCGGGGCCGGCGCCTTTCAGCGCCCGCGCCTTGCCGCAGAGTTTCACCGAGGCTTTGCCTTCGGCGAGACAGCCGAGCCGGCCCGGCAGCTGTTCGAGCGCGCCTTCGCTGGTTTCGACCGGAGGCTGCACGTGTTCGGTGCCGCCTTTTTTCGACGGTTTCGCCGAGGCCGCGACCGGCACCATGAACAGTGCCAGGATCGCGATCAGGCCGAGCACCGGGAGGTGGCGGGAGCGCATCTTCGTTGCAGTGTTCACTTGGCGCCGGACCCTTTGACGTTTCCGATCACGCCGATCCGGAAGCCCAGCCATGGATAGGTGGCGGTGAAGAAAGTGTTCTTCTGAGGCTGCAGACCGACCGCGGAGAGCCACAGTTGGTAGACGGGCGCGTTGGGGACGCCGCCGTGGAGGCGCCGCCAGACGCGGTGGCCTTTCGCCCCGAACGGGGGCGGGGTGATGGTGTCGGTCCACTCGACCGCGTTGCCGCCCTGTTCGAGCGTGCCCCAGGGCCCGAGGGTCCCGGCGTCGCCGACCGTGCTGAGGCTGCCCGCGAAAGCTTTCGCGTAAGCCGCCGGCGGCAGGTGCAGCGGGTTGACCGTTTCGCACGCTTCCAGCGTCTGGTTCGACGGGCACCAGCTCGGCGCGGGCGTCGACCCGCCGGCGCGGAAGTTGGCGAGCGGTTGTTCGGCCTGGTTGGTGATGTCACCGGTGGCCGGGTCCAGCGTCGCCTGGTGGGGGCCGGAGCCTTCGACGAAGGGGCTGCCGGGGTTGGTCGGATACCACCAGTAGGAGAAGGTGCCGGCCCCGGTCGGGTCGTAGTAGGCGGCCTTGATCCACTCGTTCTGGCTCGGGATGACGAAGCCCGATTTCCTGGACCGTTCCGGCGCCCGCTTGTGCATGTCGTACATGCCGGTGCCGGATTTCCGCGAGAGGCGGACCTTGTAGGTGACGTAGTTGAAGCCGTTCGAGCTGGAGCTTTCCTGCGACAGCACCTTGCCGTTGGCGACCGCGTTGTCGAAGCGGGCGGAGCGGAGGAAGTCGGCGAAGCCGTAGGGCTTGTCGTTCCATTCCGGCGCGGCGGCGGTGTAGTGCCTGCCCGGCCCGGTCAGCGCCGAGTAGTCGATCTGGCCGTACTTCGGCCAGGCCGCACCGCTCTCGTCGGCCGAGTAGAGGTCCATCTGGTTACGACCGAACGGATCGACCGTGTTGAGGAAGGCGACGTACTGTTCGACCGTCACTTCGACTTCGCCGATCCCGTATTCGTAGGGGACGCTGCCGACTTCCTGGCAGGGGTCCGGCAGTTTGGTCTTCGGGACCGTCGGTTCCGCCGGGGCGGCGGCGCAGTTCGGGTAGAGCGCCGGGGTGAAGGGGACGATCGCGACCGAAGGGTTGTTCGGAGCGCCGACCTGCGCCACTTTGAAGGTGAGGACCGCCGGTTTCGGCAGTCGGAGGTGCGGCCGGGCGCCGGCGAGCGCCGGGAGCGCCAGCGCGAGCAGCGCGGCGACCGCGACCAGGCCGACGAGGCGGCGGGTGGGCAGGAGGCGGGTATCGGGAACTTTCGTCATGGCGCCTGATTCGCCATTTCGAAAGGAAACCTTTAACGGTTATTAGGGTTTTCGGTACCGGTCGCTACCTGGCAGGTGCGGACGAGGGTGTCGGAGACGGTCTGCTCGCCTTCGAACCCGTAGGAGGTGCGGACCAGGGGGAAGGTGGCGCTGGGGAAGCCTTCCGGTGCCGGACAGCCGGCGCTGAGGTAGCTGCGGGGCTCGCCGTCCACCTCGTAGGTGCGGTGCAGGCGCAGGCTGAAGGAGGTGATGTGGGCCGTGTGCCGGGTCTTCGCCGGGACGGTGGCGACGAGGCGGGTGCCGAAGGTGCCGGAGGCGCGGCCGATCGAGAAGGCGAGGACGAAGGTCAGCGGCGCCGGCCGCGAGGTGTAGAGGTGGGCGAGGATCCCCGGGCGCCCGTCGGGCAGCGTGCCGTTGAAGGCGACGACCCGCCCGCCGAAGGCCGTCGGCGTCTGTTCGGGCAGGACGAGGACGCCGCTCACCCGTCCTTCGCCGACCTTCGCGGCGCCGCACCGCGCCAGCGCCGTTTCGGTGCTCGAGGCGCGTAGCTGCCCCAGCGGGCACGCCGGCAGACCGGCGCGGTCGAGCACGCCGAGGCGGTTCACTTCGATCGCGATCCGTCGCAGGGACGGGGGCGGGTCGGGGGTGAGAGCACGGACGTGGCCGCGGATCGTCACCGCGATCGGGGTCGTCCCGACCCGGGGCAGCAGGTGCGGTGAGACCGAACCGCCGAAGGAGACCTGCAAGGTTCCTTGCCGGACCGTCTCGCCGGCCGCGCCAGGGACCAGCGAGATGGCGGCACAGCAAAGCGCCGCGAGCAGGGCAAACGCAGAGGTCGTCCCGAACGTCACAAATGGTCTCCGACGCGGCATCCTCGGCCATCCCCCTTTTCAATAGACTGCGCGACCGAGCGGCAACCGAACGTGGCAGACGAAGCGGACAAGATCAACAAGCCCTACCGGGCTCCCGAGCAGGTGCGGACGGACCCGCCTCCCCCCGGCTACTTCGAGGGCGAGTCGATGACCCGTCGCAAGATCTTCACGATCGCCGCTCAGGGACTGGGTGGGCTCGCCGGCGCGGCGATCATCCTCCCCGCCGTCGGCTTCGCCGTGGCGCCGATCTTCCATCGCGGCAAGGAGCGTTGGGAGAAGATCGGC
This sequence comes from Solirubrobacterales bacterium, assembly GCA_965200635.1. Classification (GTDB taxonomy): domain Bacteria; phylum Actinomycetota; class Thermoleophilia; order Solirubrobacterales; family 70-9; genus VAYN01. Next base: position 1,383,167 of record OZ241364.1, read on the forward strand.
AAAGTCGCCGATTTCACCGAAGACACCTACCGTCAGGTCGTCTTCACCGAAACCCCCGGCATCGGCGACGCGGGCAAGACGCTCGCCTACGTCCGCACGAGCTCCAAGGAACTCGGCGAAGAACAGGGCCAGATCGTCGCGATCTCCAACCGCTGCGCCCACCTCGGCTGCCCGGTGCGCTTCGTTCAGGCGGCCGGCAACTTCATCTGCCCGTGCCACGGCGGCGTCTACGACTTCCAGGGCAAGCGGATCGGCGGTCCGCCGGTGCGCCCGCTCGACCGCTTCCAGACCCGGATCACCAAGGGCGAGGTCGAAGTCGGTCCGCGTTACAGCGTCACCTCGCAGCTGAAGCCGGTCCGCGCCCGCGACCCCGGAGAGTTCACCGGCGGCGTCTGGGAATACCTTTACCCCCCGCGGCCCTCGACCTTCCCGCCTCCGTGAACTAGATAGATGCCGAAGCTCTCCGACCTACTCGTTCCCGCGCCGCTGCGCAAAACGCCGAAGCCCGGCGAATCCGGCGTGCCGAAAACCCCTGCCCCGCAGGACCTCAAATCGACGCCGCCCGAGCGTCCCGACGATCTCGGTCGCCTCGGCGAACAGGCCCTCGAAGCGCCGATCGAGGCGGTCGCCTGGGTCGACCAGCGGCTCGCGGCGAGCGGCTTCCTCACCGGGATGCTCTTCCGCAAGGTGCCGAAAGGGACCAACTGGTTCTACACGCTGGGCTCGGCGGCACTCTTCGCCTTCATCGTGCAGGCCGTGACCGGGGTGTTCCTGGCGATGTTCTACACGCCGTCGACCACCCAGGCCTACAGCTCGATCTCCCACATCAACAACGACGTCTTCCTCGGCCAGTTCGTGCACGGGATGCACAAGTGGGGCGCCAGCGTGATGGTGATCCTGGTCTTCCTCCACATGGGCCGGACCTTCTTCTTCGGTGCCTACAAGTACCCGCGCGAGCTCAACTGGGTGATCGGCGTCGTGATCCTGATCCTGACGATGACGATGGCCTTCACCGGCTACCTGTTGCCGTTCGATCAGCGGTCCTACTGGGCCTCGATCGTCGGCATCAACATCAACGGCACCGGCCCGATCGTCGGCCCGTACCTGAGTGACTTCCTGCGAGCCGGGCCCGAGCTCGGGGCGACGACGCTGTCGCGCTTCTACGCCATCCACATGCTGTTGGTGCCGGGCGCGCTGATCGCCCTGATCGGCGCCCACATGTACCTGGTGGTCAAGCTAGGCACGACCGCTCCGCCCTGGACCAAGATCGGCAACACCCCGCGGGTCGCCGAGCCGACCACGATGCTCGACGCGGGCGCGGTCTCCAGCAACGGCTACCACCCGAACGGGTCCGGCGCCACCATCGCCGGCGTGCAGGTCGACGGCCACAATGGTGGGGGTGCGAACGGCCGATGAAGCCGAGCGAGAAGCAGGCATATCTCGAGGAATACGAGCTCCTCAAGAAGAAAGGGAAGCCGTTCTTCCCCTACGCCGTCCTGAAGGACTCGGCGATGGCGCTCGTCGTCGTCGGCGTGATCATCTTGATGTCCCTGCTGCTGGGCGCCGAGCAGGGCCCGAAGGCCGACCCGACGACGACGACCTACGTGCCGCGTCCCGAGTGGTACTTCTTCTTCCTCTTCGAGGTCCTGCGCGTGATCAAACCGCCGGAGCTGGTGCCGATCGCGACGATCGGGATCCCGACCATCTGCATGGTCCTGCTCCTGCTGCTGCCCTTCTACGACAAAGGGCCGGAGCGCCGGCCGAACCGCCGTCCGCTGGCGACCACCGCCGGGATCCTCACCATCCTCGCGATGGGGTACCTGACCTACGCCGGTGCCGAGGCGGGCTCGCCGACCGTGATCGACATGAAGGTCGCGCCCCAATACAAGGCGGGTTCGGAGATCGTCGCGGGTTCCGGCTGCCTCGCCTGCCACAAACTGGGCGCCAACGGCAACAACGGGCCGGGTCCCGAACTGACCCACATCGGCGCCAGGATCCCGCGGGCGGCGATCGTCCGCTCGATCGAAATCGGCCCGAGCATCATGCCTTCCTTCCGTGAATTGTCACCGGAAAAACTGAATCAGGTCGCCGACTTCCTCTCCTCCCTGAACTGATCCGGCACCGGACGCCGTATCTCTCGGGTGAGGGCGAGTAACGTCCTTTTCCCCGATGGACACGATCAACGACAACCGCTCCTCGCCCGACTTCGCCGGGCAGGTCAATCGCATGTTCGACCGGGTCGCCGGCCACTACGACACGCTGAACGGCGTGATGACCGCCGGCCTGCACCACCGCTGGCGCGAGCAGGCGGCGGAGCGGACCGGCCTCGGGCCGGGCGAGTCGGCGCTCGACGTCTGCTGCGGCACCGGTGACCTCGCCTTCGAGCTGAGCGGGCGGGTCGCTCCCGGTGGCCACGTGGTCGGCTGCGACTTCTCCGAGCCGATGCTCGACCTGGCGCGGGAGAAGGCCGACGCGCGGAGCGCCAAAGGGGTCCGCTTCGAGTGGGCCGACGCGCTCGAGCTGCCCTACGACGGCGAGCGCTTCGACGCGGTGACCGTCGGGTTCGGGGTCCGCAACCTCGCCGACCTCGACCGCGGCCTGCGGGAGATGGCGCGGGTGCTGAAGCCCGGCGGGCGCCTGGTCATCCTCGAGATCACCCAACCGACGCGGCCGCCGCTCTCGACCTTCTTCTCGCTCTGGTTCGACCGCCTCGTGCCGCTGCTCGGCTCCCTCTCCGACGAGCCCGAGGCCTACAGCTACCTGCCCGAGTCGGTCCGCAGCTTCCCCTCGCCGAAGGGCCTTGCCGAGAAGATGGACCGCGCCGGCTTCGCCGGGATCCGCTACACGGTGCTGGCCGGCGGCATCATCGCGATCCACAGCGGCGCCAAGCGCGCGCCGTCCCGCTGATGTCGCCGGGATCGGCGGTGCCACCGCCGGTGACGGCGGTCCTCGACGCCTCCCAAAGCTGGCTCCCGGTGCGCCTCGGCGAAGTCGAGGATCGGCTGCGCGCGGCGATCGACGGCTGGGGTGGGCCCCTCGGCGATGACGCCGGGGCGACCCTGGCGGCGGGCGGCAAGCGCCTGCGGCCGATGCTGGTCCTCCTCTGCGCGGGCGAACCGGGTGGCGAGGTGGCCGTGCGGGCGGCGACCGCGATCGAGCTCGTCCACATGGCGACCCTGGTCCACGACGACGTCCTCGACGAGGCGCCGCTGCGCCGCGGCCTGCCGACCGTCGCCGCCACCTCGGGACGGGCGCGGGCGCTGGCCACCGGGGACCTGTTGCTCTCGCGCGCCTTCGCGCTGCTGAGCGAGGCGGGCGACGCGCGCTCGGTGCTCCTCCTCGCCGACGCCGCGGTGGCCCTGGCCCGCGGCGAGCTCGCCCAGCGCCAAGACGCCTTCGACCTGACGATCACCGATGAGCGCTATCTCGACAGGTGTCGGCTGAAGACCGCGGCGCTCTTCGAGTGCGCCGTCTCGCTCGGCCACGAAGATCCCGAGCTGCGCCTCTTCGGCACCCGGGTCGGCCTCGCCTTCCAGCTGCTCGACGACGTGCTCGATGTCACCGGGCCGCCGTCGCGGACCGGGAAGGCGCGCGGCACCGACCTGCTCGACGGCACCGTCACCCTGCCGTTGATCGAGGCTGCCGAGCGTGACCCTGGCCTGCGCGAGATCGACCTGCCGGGGCTCGACGCCACCGCGGCGGAGGCGGTCTGCGACCGGATCGCGGCGACCGGGGCCCTGGCCACGGTGCGTGCCCGGGCCCTCGAGCTGGTCGCCGACGGCAAGCGCGCCCTCGGCCGCAGCGGCTTCGGTCCCGAACAGCGCCGGCTGCTCGAGCTGGTCGCCGACGGGGTCGTCCAGCGCTACAGCTGATCCGCCGAGGCCCAACCGGAGTAGCATCAATCAAATGCTCGGAAATATCGGCCCCCTCGAGATCATCGTCGTCCTGATCATCGCCCTGATCGTGTTCGGCCCGAAACGGCTGCCGGAGCTCGGCAACAGTCTCGGCAAAGGCATCCGCGAGTTCAAAGACTCGGTGACGGGTGAGAGCAAGGACGACGAAACTCAGGAAGACGCCGCCAAATCGATCGGCACCCCGAAGGCTGTGGATAAGCCGATCGACCCGCCCACGACCTATCGGGTCGAAGCGGACGACGCGGAAGTCGTCCACGACAAAAACAGCTGAGGGGCCTAGTGCCCGGGAGTCTCTAGGATGCCGCGCCGCGTCCGGCCGGTCTCCCACGAAGACCAGCTGAGCCTGGTCGAGCACCTCGACGAGCTGCGCCACCGTCTCGTCGTCTGCCTGGTCGTCTTCTCCGTCGCCCTGGCACTCTGCTTCTGGCAGAACCATCTGCTGCTGGAAATCGCCCAGAGCCCGCTGCCGAGCGGGCACAAGCGGCTGATCACCTTCGGGGTGACCGAGCCCTTCACGACCACCTTGACCGTGAGCGCCTACGGGGCCGCGATCCTGGCCGCCCCGTTCGTCCTCTGGCAGCTCTACTCCTACATCCTGCCCGCCTTCAGCCCGTCGGAGAAGAAGGTGGCGCTGCCGATCCTGCTGCTCTTCCCGTTCCTCTTCATCGGCGGGGTCGCCTTCGCCTATTTTGCCGTGATGCCCGCCGCCCTGCACTTCCTGCTCGGCTTCAACGACAACCAGTTCAACATCCAGGTGCGGGCGCGCGACTACTACAGCTTCTTCTCGATGACGATGCTCGCCGGCGGCCTGGTCTTCCAGATGCCGATGGTGATCCTGGCGGTGACGCGCCTCGGGATCGTGCGGATCGACCAACTGACCAGCAACCGTCGCTACGCCTACCTGGTGATCGCGATCATCGCCGCGGCACTGCCCGGGGTGGACCCGGTCTCGATGCTGATCGAGATGGTTCCCCTATTGGTTCTCTTTGAGTTGAGTATCCTGCTGGCACGCTGGTTCGGCAGATCGCGCGAGGCAGGCGCGGCCGAACCGACCACGCAGGAGTAATAGGGGGCAGAAGGGGCATGGCGCAGGACGAGCATCGAATGGTCTTTGACATCCGCGGCCGCAGGCGGCACGTGGTCAAAGCCGTGTACGCGATCCTCGCGATCCTGATGGCTGCCAGCCTTTTCCTGGTGACCGGGATCTTCAATCCCAACACCCTCTTCGGCGGCGGGTCGAGCGGCGAAAGCGCGGCGAAGACCTTCGAAGATCAGGCCACCAGGATCGAATCCAAGTTGACGAAAACGCCGGGCGACGAAGCGCTGATGGCGAACCTGACGCGAGCGCGGATCAATTCCGCCAACGCGATGATCAGCAACGAAGAAGCTCAGTCCCAGGACGGGTTCGAAGCCCTCAAGCACCAGCTCGCGCTGGCCAGCGAAGACTGGACGAACTACCTCGACACGGTCAAAGAACCGAGCGCCGGCCTGGCGATCCAGGTCGCCCCGGCCCTCTTCCAGCTCGCCGAAATTTCCTCCAGCGGGAACGAATCGCTGGAAAACGTGAAAGCCGCCAGCGAAGCCGAGCAAATCGTCGCCGACCAGCGCAACGACCTGAACAGCTGGAGCACGCTCGCGATCTACGCGCTCTTCGCCCAGGAATACAAACTGGCCGAAGAAGCCAAAGAAGAAGTGGTCAAACTGGCGAGCACCAAGTTCGAACGCGAATCGTTCGAAAACAAATACGACGAAGTCGAAAAAAACGCCAAAGAATTCGGCAAGCGTCTGAAACTCGAAAAGGCCTCCAAAGCGACCAGCGGCGCCAACGGCGGCAAGGAATCGCTAGAAAACCCGATCCAGGGGCTCGGCGGCCCGACCCTCGGCGGCGGCTAGGGGCGTTCTCGGGGTTCGGCCTCGGCGAGGCCGTTGCGCGGGATCGCGCCGAGCCGCGACCAGTGCCCGGCGCAGCGCAGGACCAGCCCGCGGATCTGCGAGTGCGGCGGCAGTTCGGCCGCCAGCAGGCGGTGGAACTCGGCGAGCTGGCGGGCGGCGTCGAGGTCGGCGTCGGCGAGCTCCAGGTCCCGCGGGGCGCCGACATCACGGATGTTCTGTGCTCCCTTTTCCATATAGACCAGGTTCCCTTTTACATCCTTTACTAACTTTTTGGTAGTGCGATAGCCGGATGTCCGGGTAGGAGGAATCCATGCCCGGAAAGTTCCTCGGCATCCCGTACGACTGGCGACGTCCGAAGAAAGACCGTCTCCGGGCCAATTCCTGGGACAAGGACGGCAAGGTCGTGACGCCGAAGACCGTCGGTTGGGGCTATGGCCTGAACTACCGTGCCCTCTGGAAGCGCCTGACCGGGCGCTGAGTGGGCCGTGTTGGGCTTGAACCAACGACCTTGAGATTAAGAGTCTCCTGCTCTACCAACTGAGCTAACGGCCCCGAACCGCGGATTATAGGAATTCGGGGTCGCGGTGGACGGCCGGGGTCAGCGCTGGGCGCAGTACTTTTCCAGCCCGACCCCTTCGATCACCAGGCCGTTGGCGAAGGTGAAGATGCCGTGGCTGCGCAGGATGTGGTCGGAGCAGCGGGCGGCGACGTAGCTGCGTTTGACTCCCGCGGCGGTGTAGCGGCGGCCGACCTTGACCTCGAGGTGGGTGATCGCGCCGAGGCCACCCGCCAGTTCGGGAAGGTCGACGGTGACGCGGTAGCGGAATTCGCCGGGTCGCTTTTCGATCGGGACGACGAAGGCGTAGGTCTGGGTCGCGGGCACCTCGATGCGGGCGTGGACGACGATCGTCGGGTGGCCTTCCTGACGCGGCCCATCGAAGAGGGTGAGCGCGGAGCCGGTCGGCACGGTCCCCGAGGGGAGGGAGACGAGCGCTTCGAGCTCCCCGGTGCCGACGATCGCCCCCTTGCAGATCGCCCGCGCTTCTGCGGTGCCGACCTCGGCGACCTGTTCGGGGGCACAGGTCGGCAGGCCGGATACGTCGAGGCGCCCGTCGCGGTCGAAATCCATGATCACCTGGGTCAGCGCGGGCGGGGCGCCGCCGCCGGGCCGGGCGACGTCGATGTTGCCCTCGAATTGGACCGGGGCGAAGCTCTTCTTCGGCAGGTAGAGCGGCTGGAAGTCGGCGTCCAGCTTCAGGCGGATTTCGCGCGTTTCGATCGTTGCCGCCCCGAAGGCCGCCTCGGCCGGGAGGACGCAGGCGAGAATCGCGACGAGGAAGAGGAGGAGGCGCGGGCCGCGCTTCCCGCCTCCGGGCCCCCTCATTCGTTGTGGCATGGCGAGGTCAGCAAGGACTGCAGCAGGCTGCCGTCGGCGAAGATCAGTTTGCCGAAGACCTGCAGCCGCCCGCCGGCGCATTCGGCTTCGGCGTAGCCGACCTTCTTGCCGTTGCGCGTGTAGGTGCGGCCGAACTGGGTTTCGGCGAGGATCGCGGCCCCGTCACCGCCGGCGATCTGCGGTAGCTCGATTTCGGTGCGGTAGCCGTAGCGCCCGTGGTTCACCTTTTCCACCGTGAACGGGACGAGCAGCGCCTGCGGCGAGGGCACCGTCTCGTAGGCGTGGGCGATGAACGCCGGCTTGCCGCCTTCGGGCGCGGCGTTGAAGATCGAGATCGGCGAGGTGATCGTGAACGGCGTCTTGCCCGGCATCTCCACCCGCGCTTTCCCGGTCCCGGTGCCGAGCAGCGAGCCGGCGCAGCGCTTCCGCGCCTCGGTCGGCGTCGTCCCTTCGAGCTTCGCCTCGGTGCAGGTCGGCATCCCGCTGAAGTTCAGCTTGCCGTGTTTGTCGAATTCGAAGATCAACGTCTTTAACGCCGGCGGCTGATCGCCGTTCAGCGTCTTGATCCGCAGGATGCTGCCGAAGCTCGCCGGCACGGTGCCGTGCTCGGGGAAGGCGCGCGGCCGGAATTCGGCAGTCGCCGAGACCTTGAGGTTGCCGACCTGCGTGGTGATCGCGACGGCGGCGGCAGCGGCGCAGGCAAGGACGGTCGCGACGAGGGCGACCGTTAGCAGGGCTGCGCGCCGCCGCCTCAGCTCAGACTCCCTTGCAGCGTTTGATGATGATGCCGTTGAGCTTGGTGTCTTCGGTGAAGCCGGTTTCAACTTTCGCCTGCAGCTTGCCGCTCGGGCAGCTGGCGTTGGCGTAGCTCAGCTTCTGGCCCTTGAAGGTCCAGCGTTTGCCGATCGTCAGGCTGCCTTCGAGCGGGATCCCGGCACCGCCGGCGATCTTCGGGATCTTCGCTTCGGTGCGGAACCCGTACGGCCCGGCGTCCACCTTCTGGATTTCCACCGGCACGATGTAGGTGGTCGGCGCGGGCACGCTGAGGTAGGCGTGGGCGAGCACGGTCGGGTTGCCGTTGTGCGGCGCGGCGTTGAAGAGCGTGATCGGCGAGCTCGCTTTGAACGGCCGCTGTTCGGGGAAGGCGATCAGGGCGGTGCCGCGGCCCTCGCCGATGATCGAGCCCGCGCAGACCTTGCGCGCGGTCGCCGAGGTGGTCGCGGCGAGCTTGCCCTTGGTGCAGTACGGCAGCCCTTTGGTGACGACCGCGCCGTGCTTGTCGTACCAGACGGTCAGCGTTTCCAGGATCGGCGGCAGGCCACCTTCGGAGTTGGCGATCCGCCCTTCGCCGTGCAAGGTGATCGGCGCGGTCTTGGCCTTCGGCAGGGTCGTCGGCGTGAAGCCGCCTTCGGCCGTCACTTCGACCGGCCCCGCCCTCAGGACGATCGCCGCCACCGCCATCCCACCCGTCACCAGCAGTGCAACGACGGTCAGAATTGCCGTCCTTAACACAGTCTTCCGCATAGGTTCGCTCCTCCCGTAGCCCCTGAGCGCCAAACTACCATGCGTGGGAAGCAGCAGGGGAAGGGGAAGCAAACGGTCCCGCGGCCCGGAGACCGGTCCGCGCGTGCCCTGGCTGCTCCGCCACCCGCGGGAGATCCTGCTGATCGCGGCGATCGTCCTGGCCGCCCTCGCGGTGATCGGCACCGGCGTCGACAAGAAGCTCGACCCGACCACCCTCGACGTCCCCGGCAGCGCCTCGGCGAAGGCCAACGCGCTGCTCGAAGAGCACTTCGGCCCCTCGGCCTCGTTCGCGATCCTGCTGCGCGGCCCGGCCGACGCGCTCGAAGAACAGGGGCCGCGCCTGATCCGGGCGCTGCGGGCCGAACCGGACGTCTCGACGCTCTCGCCCTGGGACAAAGGCTCGGTCGAAGGGCTGCGCCCGTCCCCGGAACGGGCTCTGATCCTCGCCGACTTCCACGTCGACACGAAAACGTCGGTGAACGACGTCGTGCCGCGGCTGGAAGAAGTCCTCGAAGAAGAAGTGTCGGCGCCGGTGCGGGCGACCCAGACCGGCTACGCGACGATCTCACGCTCGCTGCAGAACGAATCGATCGACTCCGCCGAGCGTGGCGAGCTGATCGCGCTGCCGATCCTGCTGATCGTCCTGCTGCTGGTCTTCCGCTCCCCGATCGCGGCGATCATCCCGCTCGGCTTCGGCGCGATCACCGTGCTCGCCTCGCGCGGGGTCCTCTACTTCCTCACCAGCTGGTTCTCGATCGACGCATTCGCGCTGACCGTCTGCACGATGATCGGCCTGGCGCTGGGGGTGGACTACGCGCTGCTGATGGTCTCGCGCTTCCGCGAGGAGCTCGAGGGCGGCGCCGAGCCGCTCGAGGCGGCACGCCAGACGCGACGCCACGCGGGGCGGACCGTGACCTTCGCCGGGTCGACGCTCCTGCTCTCGATGCTCGTCTCGCTGCTGGTCCTGCCCGGCTCGCTGCTGGTGTCCCTGGCCGGGACGGTGGCGATGGTCGTCGTCCTCAGCGTCACCGTCGCGACCCTGGTCGTCCCGGCGATCCTCACCCTGGTCGGCAGGAACATCGACCGCTGGCGGGTCGGGTCGAAGGCGGGCGCCGAGCGCTCGGTGGTGATGCGCTTCGTCGGCGCGGCGCTGAAGCGGCCGTTGGCGGCGGCGTTGGTGATCGGCGCGATTCTCCTCGCCCTCGCCGGGCCCGCGGTGGGGCTGAAGCTCGGGCCGCCGAGCCCCGAACAGCTGCCCGAAGACGCGCCCGCGCGGGTGAACGCCGAACTGATCGACGACTCGATCGGCCCCGGCTGGGACGCGCCGTTCTACGTCGTCGCCGCCAATCCGAACGGGCCGATCACCGACGCGGGCACGATGGCTGCGCTCGAGCACTTCCAGCACAAGGTCGCGAAGCTCGAAGGGGTGAAAGTCGTGATCGGCCCGCAGGCGGCGACCAAACGGGTGAAGCCCCTGCAGGAATTCGGCAACTCGGCGCTGGCGACGAAGGGCAACCTCGGCCCGGTCAAGGAACTGGGCAAGCTCGGCAAGGAACTGGACGTCGCCGCGGGCGGGGTGGGGGAACTACGCGGCGGGATCACCGAAGCGAGCAACGGCGCGGGCCTGCTGGCGATGGGCTCTGACCACGCGACCGAGGGGGCGCAGCTGATCGCCCGGGGCCTGCTGCGCGCGGCAGGCGGCAGCCAGCGGGCGATCAACGCGCTCGACCGGTTCTCGAACGGCACCGAACGGCTGACCGAAGGGCTGCTGGAAGCGGCGATCGGCGCGCAGACGATCCGCGTCAGCGGGATCAACTCGATCACCAGCACCCTCAACTACAACGGCAAGAGGTCCCAGCGCGAACAGCTGAAGGCGCTGCGCGCCGAACAGAACGAAACGCTCCCCCGCCTGATCGCCCCGACCAAGGTGGTGAGCGAAAAACTGGCCGAAGCTGAGGCGAAGCTGAAAGAAGCGGCGCCGACCGACCCGGCGGCGGCCGCGGCGCTCGAATCGGTCGAGGGGGCGCTGGCGGCGATGAGCGGCACCGATCCGGTGACCGGGCAGCCCTACGCCGAAGGCTACGCCGGGCTCCTCGCCGAACTGGAAGGTCTGGAAACGCGGTTCGGCGAATACGCCGAACTGAACAAGCGGACCTCGTCCTTCATCTACTCCTCGATCCACGAACTGCACCGGGTGAGCCGCGGCACGGGCCGCCTGATCGACGGCCTCTACCGGCTGCACAAGGGCGCCAACACGCTCAACCACGGGGCGCAGAAATTGGCCAAGGAAGCGGGGCGTCTAGGCAAGGGCGTCAGGCAGCTGAGCACCGGGGCGACGTCGCTGGTCAGCGGGCTCGGCCGGTTGACCGGTGGGGCGGAAGCGCTGGAAGCGAACCTCGCCGCGGGGGCGGGCGAAGTCGAACCGCTGGAAACCGGCCTCACCGAAGCGAGCGCCCAGGTCCTCGAAGGCAAGGCGAAAATCCGGCGGCAGGCGACCAAAGTCGGGGAACAGACGCCGGGGCTCTTCAACTCGGGGTACTTCGTGCTCTCCGCGCTCGACGGCGCGCCCCCCGGAACGCGCGAACGGGCGGGGGCGACGATCGACCTGGACAAAGGCGGCCAGGCGGCGCAGATGGTCGTGATCTCGAAGTACGAATTCAACTCGCCCGGCTCGATCCGCCTGAACCAGGAACTGGCTTCCGCGGCGAGCGAACTGGGGGAGGACGCGACGCTCGAAACCGGCGTCGCGGGCGGCGCCGCGCAGCTGAACGACTACAGCCAGATCACCCGGGACCGCATCCCCTTCATCATCGCGATCATCACGCTGGTCACCTTCCTGGTGCTGGTGGTGGTGTTGCGGGCGCTGCTCCTGGCGGCGCTCGCGGTCGCGCTCAACCTGCTCACGGTCGGGGTCGCGTTCGGCATCCTGACGCTGCTCTTCAACGTCCCGGAGGGCTGGCCGCTGGGCGGCCACAGCTACGTCGACGCGGTCGGCGCCTGCATGATCTTCGCGATCGTCTTCGGCCTCTCGATCGATTATGCGGTGTTCTTGTTGAGCCGCATGCGCGAGCACTACGACGAGGGCAACGGCAACGAGGCCGCCGTCCGTTACGGCCTCGACAAAACGGCGCGGGTGATCACCGGCGCGGCGGCGATCATGCTGGGCGTCTTCGTCGTCTTCGCGGGCGAGCCGATCGCGAACGTGAGCCAGCTCGGGATCGGGCTCACGGTCGCGGTCGTGCTCGACGCCACCGTCGTGCGGATCGTCCTGCTGCCGGCCCTGATGCTCCTGCTCGGCGACCGCGTCTGGTGGCTGCCCCGCCCGCTCCAGCGGGTGCTGCCGAAGATGAACGTCTAGGGCCTACTTCTTCTTCGGTTCGGGCTTCGGGGTGCAGGCCTGGGTCGCGTCGGCGTCGATCGTGGTGCCGTCGCCGTAGGTGAAGGCGCCGCGGTACTTGAGCTTCCGCGAGGCCGGACATCTGGCGTTGATGAAGCTCATCTTCTTGCCCTTGTAGGTCCAGGATCTCTGGATCTTCACCTTGAAATCGGTGATCACGCCGGAGCCGCCGGCGATCGCCGGGATCGCGACGTCGAGGCGCGGGCCGAAGCCTTCCTTGCCGGGATTGGAGACGGTGCCGACGAGGACCAGGGTGGTCTGGAGCGGCGAGGTGCCGTAGGCGTGCAGGAGCACCACCGGCTTGCCGCCCTGGGGGGCGCCGTTGAAGGCGGTGACCTTGGCCGGCTCGGTGTAGAGCACGCTCAGCGGCAGCAGGGTGATCGCCGATCCGGTGCCGATCTTGGCCGGGCCGCAGGCTGCTTCGGCCGCTTCGGTGGTCGTGTTCTGCAGCTGCCCCGCGGTGCAGGTGGGGAGGCCCTTGGTGGCGATCGAGAGGTTCTGGTCGAAATCGATCAAGTCGTGGGTGGGAGGGCTGGGCACGCCGCCGGCCGCGGTCGTCCCGGTCTTCACCTCGACGTTCAGCGCCGCGGGAGACGATTTCGCCCTGTAGAGGTCCTTCGGCGCCACCGAGGCTTCGATCGACTGCGTGTTGCCGTCGGTACCGGTGACGGTTTCGCCCGCCAGAGCGGCCGAGGCCGGGATCGCGATCGCCACGAGAGCGGCGACGGCAGCGATCAGACTGAAACGCTTATGCATTGAGATTGCTCCTGGTCGAAATTGCGCGGATCGCCTCCCTGGTTCCCCAACCGCTCCGCCGCGGCAGAGTAGCGCGTTGATTTACCGTTAAGTCCCCGCTCCGGTGGCTTTTGGCGGGGATCGGCTCGGATACGATTCGCGCGCCCGTCCGCAGGTTCAAGGGGGCCAGGGAGGGGCAGGCGACGACCTGTGGCTGCGAAACCCCAAGGCGAGGAGAAAAACTCGGCTCCGAGCCGAGGGACCACCCCAGCGCGCATTGCGGCCATTGCGGCCCTTGCGGTGGTGGTGATCGTCCTTGCCATCGTGCTCCTCGGCGGCGGCGGGAGCCACAAGTACACCTTCTTGTTCCAGAACGCCGGCCAACTCGTGAACGACAACCAGGTGACGATCGGCGGGTCGCCGGTCGGCAGCGTCTCCGGCATCGACCTGAGTCCGAACAACCTGGCCGAAATCCACGTCGAAGTCGACCAGGAGCTGCACGAAGGGACGACCGCGGTGATCCGCGCGACCTCGCTCTCCGGCGTCGCCAACCACTACCTCTCGATCAGCCCGGGCCCGAACAGCGATCCGGAACTGGAAGAAGGGGCGACGCTCGGCCTTTCCTCGACGACCACGCCGATCGACATCGACCAGCTCTTCAACAGCTTCCCGGCGAAGGTGCGCGAAGGGCTGCAGAACTTCATCAAGGGCAACGGGCAGATCTACGCCGGCCGCGGCCCGGAAGCGAACGAAAGCTACAAATACTTCGGCACCGCGTTGAACCGGGCGACGGCCTTCGCCAAGGAACTGAACTCCGACGAAGACCTGCTCTCGAAGTTCCTGGTGAGTTCCAGCAACCTCACCACGGCCGTTGCCGGCCGCGGGCAGCAGCTCCAGAGCGCGATCTCCAACGCCAACCAGGCGTTCGGCGCGATCAGCACCCAGAACGTGGCACTGGAACGGACGCTGGAAGAGCTGCCGCCGGTGCTGCGGCAGTCGAACACGACCTTCGTCAACCTGCGCGCCGCGCTCGACGACGTCGAACCGCTGATCAACACGGCCAAGCCGGCGACGCGGAACCTGGCCCCGTTCCTCGCCGAACTGCGCCCGGTGCTGACCAAGTTCATCCCCTTCACCCAGAACCTGACGCTGGCGCTGGACCGACCCGGCCCCTACAACGACACCACCTCGCTGCTGCAGGAACTGCCGGCCGTCCAGCAGCGGGCCTCGCAGACGTTCCCGCACGCCGAGGACGCGATCGCGGCCTTCCAGCCGCAGCTGAGCTTCGCCCGCTCCTACACGCCCGACCTCTTCAACGCCCTCGGCCACCTCGGCGCGGCGGCCGGCGCCTACGACGGCAACGGCAACTACGTGCGGGCCTCGATCTCCGGGGCGAACCTCTTCAAGTACGACGGCGGCAAGCTGACCCCGATCACCCGCGCCGAACAGTTCAACGGTTTCACCTCGACCTCGAATCCGCGGCGCTGTCCCGGTGGCGCCACCCAGCCCGCCGCCGACGCGTCCAATCCGTACGTGAACCCGCCGCACGGCGGCAGCTCCGTCAGCCCGTCCGAATGCAACGTGGACCAGGGAGCCGGCGGATGAAAAAATTGATCGGGGGCCTGGTGGTGGTGGCGGCCGTGGTGGTCGCGATCGTGCTGATCTCCGGCGGCAGCTCGGAAGGCTACGTGGTGCGGGCGATCTTCAACAACGGCTCGTTCATGGTCCCCGGGGAGCAGGTGCGGGTCGCGGGCGCCAACGTCGGCACGATCAAGTCGGTCGGCGTCTCGCTGCCCGGCGAACCGACCGCCGAAGAAAACGGCAAGTTCGTCGACGTCACCGGCAAGGCGATCCTCGAGCTCGAAATCGATGACCCGAGCTTCCAGGACTTCCGCCAGGACGCGCACTGCGAAATCCGCCCCCAGTCGCTGATCGGGGAGAAGTACGTCAACTGCTACCCGACCGAGTCGCGGGCGCCGGGCGAGCAGCCCCCGCCGCCGTTGAAACAGGTCCCGGACGGCAAGCCGGGGGCCGGCCAGCACCTCTTGCCGCTCGGCCGCAACCAGACGACGGTCGACCCGGACCTGATCAACAACATCAACTCGCTGCCCTACTCCCAGCGTTTCCGGCTGATCTTCAACGAACTCGGCGCCGGCCTGGCGGGCCGCGGCCAGGACCTCGAGGCGGCGATCAAGGGCGCCAACCCGACCCTCCGCTCGGTCGACAAGCTCTTCGGCGAACTGACCGAACAGAAGGACCAGCTGGCTCAGCTGGCGGCGGAATCGCAGCAGATCCTCGAACCGCTGACCCGGGAAAAGGAACACGTTGTCGGCTTCCTCGCCCACTCCGGCGAAGCGGCGGAAGCGACCTCCGAGCACGGGGCCGAACTGGAAGCGGCACTGGAAAAGTTCCCGACCTTCCTGGTCGAGTTCCGCGAAACGATGAAGAACCTGAAGTCCTTCTCCGACGCGGGCACGCCGCTCCTGGAAGACCTCGGCGAAGCGGCACCGTCGTTGACCACCGCGACCCGCACCCTCACCCCGTTCTCGGAAGCGACGACGGTCGCCCTGAAGAGCCTCGCCACCGCAGGCGAAGCGTCGGGTCCGGTGTTCGCCCAGTCCACGCCGGTGGTGAGGACGGCGAGCCAGCTGGCGAAGACCGGGGTCGTGCCGACCAAGGAACTCGCCGCGCTCTTCGGCAGCCTGGTCGAAACGAAAGGCTGGCAGCGCCTCAACGAACTGATCTACAACTCGACCGCGGCCTTCAACGGGTTCGACCAGTACGGCCACTACGGCCGGGCTCTGGTGACGTTGAGCAACTGCCTGAACTACGTCCCGACCTCCGCCGGGACCTCGGGCTGCAGCGCCAACTTCAACGGGACCAACGCCAGCATCGCGCAGGACTCGGCGTCGTCGGTCACCGAACTGGTGAAGCTGCTCGAAGAAGGCCGCTCGGAGAAGACCGGCGGCACGCTTGCCGACCGTGAAACCGCGAAAGCTCCGGCAACCGGTCTGGGACGGGCGGAATCGGCAGAACCGACGGCGCCCGCCGAACGACTCCGCGGCGAACGCGAAGCCGAAGAAGAAGCGGGCCTGGGCGAAGCCGAAGCAACCGAAGAAACCGAAGGCGGCACCGAACCGCTCCTCGACTACCTCCTGGGGCAGGGCGAATGAGGAACCGCAACGGAGGATTCGCGGTGAGCCCGGTGCTGGTCGGCGCGGTGACCGTGCTGGTGATCATCGTCGCCGTCTTCCTCGCCTACAACGCCAACAACGGCCTGCCGTTCGTCTCCACGTATGACCTGAAGGCGCGGGTGCCGAACGCGGACGCCCTGGTGAAGGCGAACGAGGTGCGGATCGGCGGCGCCCGGGTCGGCGTGGTCAAGTCGGTGGTGCCGGTGCAGTTGAAGAACGGCGGGGTGGAGGCGGAACTGACGCTGAGCCTCGACAAGAGCGCCGAACCGATCCCGAAGGGCTCGACCCTGCTGATCCGGCCGAAATCGCCGCTCGGCCTGAAGTACCTGCAGATCACCCCGGGCACCGGGACCGAACCGCTGAAGGCGGGCGACACGATCCCGGTCCGCTACGCGACGCCAGAACCGGGGGACATCGACAAATTCTTCGACATGTTCAACACGCCGACGCGGAAAGCGATCCAGCGCAACCTGGCGGGCTTCGGCAACGCGCTCGCCGGCCGCGGCCCGCAGTTGAACGAAGCGATCGGGGCGCTGCGCGGCCTGGTCGAACAGGGCGAACCAGCCGCCGCCACCCTGGCCGCGCCGAGCACCAACTTCAGCGGCTTCTTCAAGGCGCTCGAGGCTCTCTCGGCGACGGTCGCGCCGGTCGCCCAGCAGCAGGCGAGCATGTTCGTCGTCCTCGACCAGACCTTCAAAGCCTTCGCCAACGTGTCGCGTCCCTACATCGGGGAAACGATCGAAAAAAGCCCGCCGACGCTGGAAACGGTGAACGCCGGGCTGCCGAAGATCAACCCGTTCTTGCGCGACACGGCACGCTTCTTCACCGCCCTGCGACCGGGCGCGAAAGCGCTGCAGGAAACCTCGCCGATCATCGCCGAATCGCTGCAGGCGGGCATCCCGGCGCTGAACGCCTCGCCGGTGCTGAACAACCAGCTCCTGCCGACGGCGCAAGCACTGCT
Source organism: Solirubrobacterales bacterium (assembly GCA_965200635.1). Classification (GTDB taxonomy): domain Bacteria; phylum Actinomycetota; class Thermoleophilia; order Solirubrobacterales; family 70-9; genus VAYN01. Next base: position 1,400,181 of record OZ241364.1, read on the forward strand.
CGCCTTCCAGCAGTCCGAAGGGGTCTTCACCGGGCTCGACCTGCTCACCGACCTGAACAAGAACCTCAAGGAACCGCTCGAATACATCGTCCCCGCCCAGACCAAGTGCTACTACGGGACGCTCCTCTTCTCGAACCTCTCGAGCTCCAACAGCCAGGGCAACGACTACGGCAAGTGGCTGAACGTGATCGCGTTCGAGCCGGAGGACGGACCTGACTCCGAGGGCGGCCAGGCCGGAGCGCCGGCCGCGGGGCCGAAGGGCAGCCACCTGCACTACAACCCGCTGCCGCGGACCGCCGCCCCGGGCCAGGACGGCGTCTGCGAAGCAGGCAACGCGAAATACGTGCCCGACAGGACGGTCATCGGCCAGACCGCGGTGCTCGGTAGCGACACCCGCGAATTCACCACGGAAAGCTCGAACTCGAGCGAAGAAAAGCCGCAGGAACAGGAATGAGCCCCGACGCCAAACCGAGAAAATCGGGCGGGGCCGTGGCCAAGCGGCGTCGCGGCAACCGCGTGCCGAACTGGCTGATCGCGGTGATCTTCATCCTGATCTTCACGGTCGGGCCGTACCTGGCGTTCACCAAACACGTCCCGTTCACCAGCTACGGCTACGAGCTGAAGGCGACCTTCACCAACTCGGCGAACATCTCGCTGAAGTCCCCGGTGCGGATCGCCGGGGTGGAAGTCGGCAAAGTGATCAAGACCGACCGCGACGGCGACGCGACCACGATCACCTTCACCGTCGACGACTCCGGCCGTCCGATCCACAAGGACGCCTTCGCCACGGTCAAACCGCGGATTTTCCTCGAGGGCAACTTCTTCATCGACCTCGATCCGGGCAGCCCCGGCTCGCCGGAACTGGCGAGCGACGGGACGATCCCGATCAGCCATACCTCGACCGCGGTGCAGATCGACGAAGTGCTGACCGCGCTGCAGTCGCCGGTGCGCGCCGACCTCGGCCGCCTGCTGGAGAGCTATGGCAACGCCCTCACCCATAAGCCCACGGCGGCCGAAGACGAAGACCAGCTGCCGCAGGTGAAAGGCCTCTCCGGCGGCGAAGCGCTGAACAAGACCTTCCAGTACGGCGGCGAAGCGGGCAAATACAGCGCCCAGGTGACCGAGGCGTTGACCGGGACCCAGAAGGGCGACCTGGCGAAGCTGGTCTCCGGGTCGGCCCGCGCCTTCAACGCCTTCAGCTCCGACCAGGCGGCCCTGCAGGGGCTGATCGACAACTTCGACGTCTTCACCGGCGCGCTCGCCAACCAGTCGGAAAACATCCAGACGACCGTCCGCGAGCTGGCGCCGACGCTGCAGACCGCGCGCACGTCGCTGGTCAGCCTCGACCGCTCGCTGCCGCCGCTGCGCACCTACGCGATCGAGCTGACCCCGGCGGTCGCCGAGCTGCCGGGCCTGATCAACGCCTCGAAACCGTGGCTCGCGCAGGTCCGCCCGTTGCTCTCCGGCAAGGAGGCCGGCGGCGCGGTGAAGCTGCTGTCCGAATCGTCGCCGGGCCTGGCCGGGGCCGCGCACCTCGGGAAGGTCTCGGCGCTGCCGCAGGCCAACCAGCTCAGCCAGTGCACGACGAAGGTGCTGGTGCCGACCTCGGAAATCCCGATCGACGATCGGTTCGGCGACGGCGGCCCGAACTACCGCGACTTCTGGCGCCTGCTGTCCGACTTCGCCAGCGCCGGCCAGAACTTCGACGGCAACGGGCCTTACGTCCGCGCCCAGGGTGGGGGTGGGGCGACCCTGCTCGAAGAACTCAACCCGACGTTGGAAAACACTCCCCAGCAGCACCAGTTCACGCGCGCCGTGGAAGCTCCGCTGGGGAACCAGCCGCAGCTCGAAGGCCAGCCCGAACCGAAGCCGGAAGTCCGGTGCGAAACCAATCCGGTGCCGGACATCAACGGCGGTCCGGGCCAGGTCGGCCCGACCGGCGTGAAGGTCGTGGCTCAGCGCTGATGGCCGAGCAGACCCCGAAAACCACCCCGACCCCCGAACGGCGCAGCCGCTTCGGTCACTTCCGCGCCTGGATCACCCGGCAGGCGCGCGGTCACCGCACGGACACGATCGCGATCTTCGTCTTGGCGCTGGTCGGGATCGTGATGATGCTCGGGATCTTCACCCAGCAGAAAGCCTCGTTGCCGTCGTGGCTGCCGCTGGTCGGCGAAGAATTCGAAAGCATCTCGGCCGAATTCACGACCGCGCAGGCGGTCACCCCCGGGCAGGGTCAGGCGGTCGACGTCGCCGGCCTGCAGATCGGCAAGGTCTCCTCGGTCGAGCTCGAAGACGGTCACGCGATCGTCGGGATGTCGATCAAGCCGAAGTACATGGAGCTGATCCACCCCGACGCCCACTTCCTGCTGCGGCCGAAAACCGGGCTGAACGACATGACCGTGGAGGTGGAACCGGGCAGCGGTAAGTATCACGTGAAGGACGGCCATCGCTTCCCGCTCGCCCAGACCGAAGCGAACATCCAGCTGGAAGCGCTCTGGAACAGCCTCGACGCCGACACCCGTCAGTACATCCAGCTGCTGGTCGCGGGCGGCGCGCAGGGGATCGGTGGCCGCGGGGTACAGCTTGGCAACGCGCTGCGCCGCTTCGAGCCGTTCGTCGAGTACACGGCGAAACTGAACAAAGCGATCGCCGGGCGGCGCACCGAGCTGGCGAAGGTGATCCACCTCTTCGGCGAACTGACCACCGAACTGGGCACGCACGACGCCCAGATCCGGCGCTTCGTCGGCTCCTCCGAAAAGGCGCTCGGCAACTTCGCCAACCAACAGACGGCACTCGAAGAAGCCTTCGAAGAGTTCCCCGAAACCCTCCAGGTCGCCAAAGAAGGACTGGCGAGCTCGAACGAATTCTCGACCATCGCGCTGCCGACGTTGACCAAGCTGATCCCGCAGGCGCAGGCCTCGACGCCGGCCTTCAAGGCGACCGAGAAGCTGTTCAGCCAGACGACGGCTCCGATCCGCGACGGGATCCGGCCCTTCACGCGTGAAATCCGGCCGCTGCTGGTCGCCGCCAACGAAGGCGCGAAGCCGCTCGAAAAGACGGTGAAGAACTTCGGCCAGAGCATCGGCGGCCTGAACTCCTTCTTCAACGAACTTGCCTACAAGCCGAAGGGCAAACAGAGCTACCTCTTCTACCTGCCCTGGGTGAATCACGACATCAACTCCGCCTTCTCCCTCGAAGACGCCGGGGGCGCGCTGCTGCGCAGCCAGATCAACATCAGCTGCACCGGCGCGTACCTCGCCGGCGGCACGCTGGAACAGAACAAAGACGAACAGCTGCTGGCCCTCCTCGACCTGGTCGGCTCGCCCCGCCCGCCCGAACTTCCCAACCCCTATGGCGGTCCGGGCCACTGCTCGCTGACCAAACAAGGTGGGGAAGCGATCAAATGAGCAAGCGCGCCCCCAGCACCACGCAGCTCCTCGTGATCACCGCGTTCGCGCTGTCCTGCTTCGGCATCCTGCTCTTCCTCTGGGTCACCTTCGGCGGGCCGACCCCGTTCAAAGCGAAGAGCTACCAGGTGACGGTGCCGTTCACCGAGGCCTCGCAGTTGGCCGAACAGTCCGACGTGCGGATCTCCGGTGTCGATATCGGCAAAGTGGAAAACATCGAACTCGGGCCGAACGGCCACGAATCGGTGGCGCTGCTGAACATCGACGACAAGTACGCGCCGCTGCCGAAGGGCACGCGGGCGATCCTGCGCACGAAGACCTTGCTCGGGGAGACCTACGTCGAACTCTCGCCGGGCTCGAGCGAAGAGCCGGCGATGCCGGACGGCAGCAAACTGCCCGCCGCGCAGGTGGCCGAATCGGTCCAGCTCGACGAGATCTTCCAGGCCTTCGACCCGGAAACGCGGCGGGCGTTCCAGACCTGGATGCAGGACGCGGCGGTCGCGATCGAAGGCCAGGGGCAGAACCTCTCCTACGCGATCGGCAACTTCGAACCGACCTTCAAGGAATTCGAAGGGCTCTTCCGCGTTCTGAACAGCCAGAAGCTGGCGGTCTCGAAACTGTTCAGCAACGGGACCACGACCTTCGAAGCGCTGCGCGGCCGCGAAGGGGAACTCGCGGACCTGATCCGCAGCTCCAACGAACTCTTCAAGACGACGGCGAATCGCAACGAAGACATCGAAGCGCTGTTCCGCGTCTTCCCGACCTTCCTCGACGAGTCGCGCGTCACCGTCGATCGCCTGCAGGGCTTCGCCGTCAACGCCGATCCGCTCTCCAAGCAGTTGGTGCCGGTGGCCGAAGAGCTCTCGCCGACGCTGATCAAGTTCGCCGAACTGGCGCCGGAAGCAAAGAAGCTCTTCGAAGCGCTGCCCGCGGTGGAGAAGGAGGCGCCGACCGGGTTCGCCGCCTTCCGCAAGCTGTTCCGCGACGACTTCCCGCCGCTCCTGCGCGCGGTCGATCCGTTCGTCCGCAACCTCAACCCGCTGGTCACCGGCCTCGGCCTCTACAAACGCGAGGTGACCTCCTTCTTCGGCAACCTCACGGCCGCGACCAACGCGGAACTCACCGAAACGAACGCGGCCGGGCAGAAGATCCACTTCCTCCGCGCGATGGGTCCGATCAACCCCGAATCCCTGGCCAGCTATCCCTCGCGCCTCACGATCAACCGCAACAGCGCCTACAGCGAACCGGGTTGGGCGGAAGAACTTCTCAATGGCCTGCCGAGCTTCAACACGGCCAACTGCACCGCCGGCCTCGTCGCGGAACTCGAAGCGGAAACGGTGACGAATCCGGCGTTCCTCGAACGGGTCCGTCGCTTCAAAGAAAGCGGCGAAGAATTCAGCGGCGAAGAACGAGCCGGGAAAGCCGAAGAAGTTCTCAACCGACTGAAGAAATACGCCCTTGCCGAAGGATCGAGCACGGGCACCACCCCGGCCCCGGCCTGCCGCCAGCAGCAGAAGATCGAATCGATCAACGGCAACGGCGAAAAGACGCAGTACCAGCACACCTTCGAACAGACCGGCCGCTGACAGCGGCGGACCGCCCGATCAGGCGGTCCGCTCGTAGGTCAGCAGCTGGATGCCGACGCCGACCGTGCGGGCTTCGGCGAGGGTCAGCGGGACTTTGCGACCGTCGTCGGCGAAGAGGCGCTTGCCACCACCGAGGGTGACCGGGAAGACCATCAGGCGCAGCTCGTCGAGGAGGTCGGCGGCGATCAGGCCCTGGACCAGGGTGGCGGAGCCGGCGATGAGGATGACGCCGTCGACCTCGTCCTTGACCCTGCGGATGTCGGCGGCGAAGTCGCCCGAGAGGAGGGTGGAGTTCTGCCAGTCGGTCGACTCGAGGGTGGTCGAGTAGACGTACTTGGGCATCGTGTTCATCTTCTTCGCGAAGTCGCCCATGTTGGGATCGCCTTCCCGTTCCGGCCAGGCATCGGCGAAGCCTTCATAGGTCACCCGGCCGAGCAGCTGCGCCTCCGCTTTCCATGACCTCGTCGAGCTTGAACTTGTTCCCCTCGTCCCCGCGGTCGAACTCGAAGGTCCAGGCGCCGTGGACGTAGTCCTCCGACCCACCCGGATCCTCGATCACCCCATCCAGTGAGATGAACTCGGTGGCAACGATCTTCCCCACGATGCTTCCCCCTCAGCTAGTGCGACCGAGCCCCATCTCGGCGATTTCTACCTAGACGACGAAGGGCCGGGAAACTAATCGCCGTCATTGTCCTGAGGGCTCTTCCAGACGAGCTCCAGCTGATCGGTCGGCACGTAGATGATGCGGAACCCCCAGGCGTCGGACTCGTCCACGACCTCCACCCACATCTCCCCCGGAGAAATCGAGACGATGGCGCCCCTGGTTCCTGCCGGACAGCCTTCGACCGGATTGCGCAGCATCACCACGTCGTGTTCCTCGATGACCGTTTTCGCGATGCTCATCTCGCCTTCCTTCCTCTGGGGATCGCGGTGCTCAACCGGGGTCGCACGCCGGGTCCTTTCAAATGCCAACCCGTCCTCACCCACGCCCTCCGCTCACTGTAGAGCCCGATTCCGGCTATGAGTAAATCGACCGCACAACTGACCGCGCCCGCTTTGACGATACGCACTTCTGAGATCGGCGTGACCGCAATCCCCACTCGGATCTGATGCTCTAGGTAGTCGACCGCGGCTAGGTCTATCCCGAGCATTTTCAGGAATCCGTGGGCCTTCGGCCCGCCAAATTCGTGATCGAGGACGAGCGAGTAGGTCCGGAGCTTCTCCTGGATCCCGACCGGTTCGTCGTATCGCGGGAGCAATTCACCTTTTTGCGGTGGCCAAGGCATGGCCGCGACACTAGGTCGCAAACACGCATAGGTGGTGCGCGGAAAGTAAGAAGTGTGTGGACTCTCTGTGGAGAGAGTGTTACTTCTCTAGCGAGGCTGCGACGGCCGCGGTGAGGGCGGCGGAGCCGCCGGCGACGGCTGCGGTGGCGGCGGGGCTGTTGTCGGGAAGGCCGTCGCGGGAGGCGAAGGCGGCGCCGACGTCGGCGAGGTCGCCGGCGAGGCTGGCGGCGAGGTATGGACGGACCGGGCCGCCGCGGACGAGCTCCGCCAAGGCGATGCCGTGGACGGCGACCTCACGGGCGCCGAGGCCACGGAGGGCGACGGTGGCGGCCGGTTGGTAGGCGCCGGGGCCGAGCCAGCGGTTGCCCGCGACCTTGCCGGGCGCGATCAGCAGGGCGAGGCCGTAGAGGATGCGGAAGCTGAGTAGCGCGGCGGCGGCTTTCTTCATGGGCCTCCCTTACCCCGGGAGGGCCGCTTTGTAGCAATAGGTCTGGTAGGGCAGGTCGAACTCGGTGCCCAGGTGCGGGTCGGCTTCGACCACCTGCCGCACGCCGTCGAGGATCTCGCGCCGGCGACGGGGCGTCGCCGTGATCACGTAGCTGCGCGAGGCCGCCATGTCGACCAGCAGGTCGACGTCCATCGGCCGCGCCCAGTCGGTGACGAAGCTTTCGATCGGGCCGAAGGGCGAGCCGATCTCGACCGCGTCCATGTCCATCAGCTCGACCTCGGCGCTGCCCATCGCCTCGGTGAGGCGGACGATCCAGTCGACCCGGTCGTCGCGACGGTTCCAGATCAAGCCCAGGGTGCCGCCCGGCCGCAGTACCCGCGCGACCTCTGCCGTCGCCCGCTCGGGGTCCACCCAGTGCCAGGCCTGCGCGACGGTGATCGCGTCGACGCTGTCGTCCGGCAGCGGGATGTCCTCTGCCGTACCCGCGAGGGCCCGCGCCTCGGGCACCGTCGCGGCAAGGGTCTCGCGCATCTCGGGCAGCGGCTCGATCGCGATCACGTCGAGCCCGCGGGCGGCCAGCGCCCGGGTCAGCTTGCCGGTCCCGGCACCGAGGTCCACCACCGTGTCGGCGCCCTCGGGCACCAGCCAGTCGACGGCCGCGTCGGGATAACCCGGCCGCGCGCGCTCATAGGCATCGGCGGCCGCTCCGAACGACCGCGCGCGCGTCGCCTTGTCCGCGTGCTTCCCGGGCACGCCCACGATCCTATGCCGCTTCGGCGGCGACGCAAGCGCCGGGGACGATCTGGGACCGTCCCCGGCGCCTCGCGGGGCCCTACGCGGCCGCAGGCATCGACTCCATGTCGATCACGAAGCGGAACTTGACGTCGCCCGCGAGCATCCGGTCGTAGGCCTCGTCGATCTGGTCCATCCGGATCATCTCGACGTCGGAGACGACGTCGTGCTCGGCGCAGAAGTCGAGCATCTCCTGAGTCTCGGCGATGCCGCCGATCAGGGAGCCGCTGAGCGAGCGGCGGCCGCGGATGAAGCTGAAGACGCCCGGCATCGGGTGCGGCTCCGGCGGCACGCCGAGCAGGACGAGCGCGCCCTCGCGCCCGAGCGTCGCCAGGTAGGCGTCCAGGTCGTGCTTGGCGGCGACCGAGTCGATGATCAGGTCGAGGCTGTTCGCCGCGCCCGCCATCTGGTCGGCGTCCTTGGAGATGACGACGTGGTCGGCGCCGAGCGCGCGGGCGTCGTCGGCCTTCGACGGCGAGGTGGTGAAGAGCGTCACCTCGGCGCCCATCGCCTTCGCCAGCTTCACCGCCATGTGGCCGAGGCCACCGAGCCCGACGACGCCGACCGCTGAGCCCTCGCCGACGTTCCAGTGGCGCAGCGGCGAGTAGGTCGTGATCCCCGCGCACAGCAGCGGCGCGGTTCCGGCCAGGTCGACGTCCGCGGAGACGCGCAGGCAGAAGTCCTGGTCGACGACGATGTCGTCGGAGTAGCCGCCCTGGGTGGTGCCCCCGGTCTGCTTCTCCTCGCTGCCGTAGGTCAGCGTGTTGCCGTTCTCGCAGAACTGCTCGAGGTCTTCCTCGCAGGCCGAGCAGGTGCGGCAGGAGTCGACCATGCAGCCGACTCCGGCGACGTCGCCGACCTTGAATCCCTCGACCTCGGCGCCGACGGCGGTGACCCGGCCGACGATCTCGTGGCCGGGGACGATCGGCCAGCTCTGTTGTCCCCACTCGCCGCGCACGAAGTGCAGGTCTGAGTGGCAGACGCCGCAGTAGAGGATGTCGATCGAGACATCGGTGGGGCCGACCTCACGCCGCTCGATCGCGAGCGGGGCGAGGGGCTGGTCCGGCGCGTGGGCGCCGAAGGCACTGGTCTGAGACATGTGGGGGGACTCCTGTCCGGTGGAGGTCGGGAAGATCGCCGGGGAGCTTAGGGAACGTCGCGCGTCGCCCCGGCGGAGGCGAGGAGGCCGTCGAGCACCCGGGCCAGCCCTCCCTCGAAGTTCTTCTCGAGGCGGTCGGGATCGTGCGGGGCGCGGGCGTCGAGAACCACGCGCTTCACCAGCGGGAAGCGGTCGTCCTCGAGGATGCCGGTCATCCATGGCTTCATCCGCTCGAGCCACTCCTCCTGGCTGAAGCCGGAGCGGCGGATCGCCTCCTGCTCGGCGAGCTGGTCGAGGACGCGGCCACGCACGTAGGAATCGATCGTCCCGACCGCGAGGAGCATCTCGTCGATCTCGAGGCCGCCGCCGTCGATCGCCCCGAGGACGCTCTCGATCATCGCGAGGACGTGGGGGCCGAGGGTCGGGCGTCCGGCGCTGTGGGTGGCCATCCAGGGGTGGGCGAGGAGGACGTCGCGGAGCGCGCGGGCAAAACTCTCCAGGTCGGCCCGCGGGTCGCCGCTCACGGCGAGGCTGAAGTCGGCGCCGATCGTGTGATCGACCATCAGGTCGATCACCTCCTCCTTGGATTCGACGTAGCGGTACAGGGAGGTCGCGCCGACCCCGAGCGCCGCGGCGAGGGAGCGCATCGAGACGGCCTCGATCCCCTCGGCGTCGGCGATCCGCACCGCTGCCGCGGCGATGTCGTCGCGCCGCAGAGAAGGCGCCGGGCCGCGCCCGTTGCGCTCCGGCCGCGCCCAGATCACCTTCGGCACCTCTCCCGGTCCGTTCATTGCGAACAGTGTACTCAGTCTGCTACGGTCCTCCCGCAATCAACTGCGAACGATGTACCCAGTGAGGACGGTGAGCGTGAAGACGACGACGACGCGAGCGACCGGAGTGCGGGCGGAGGGCCTGGTGAAGCGCTACGGGGACACCGTGGCCCTGGCCGGACTGGATCTGACGATCGAGCCGGGGACGGTCCTCGGGCTGCTCGGTCACAACGGGGCGGGGAAGACGACCGCGGTCGGGATCCTCTCGACCCTGGTCCGGCCTGACGCGGGGCATGCCTCGGTCGGCGGCCACGACGTCGCGCGCGAACCGGAAGCGGTGCGGCGGCAGGTCGCGCTGGCGGGGCAGCAGGCGACGCTCGACGACCTCCTGACCGGGCGCGAGAACCTGGTCCTGCTCGGGCGGCTCCTGCGCCTGGGCAAGGGCGAGGCGCGTCGGCGCGCCGGCGAGCTGCTGGAGCGCTTCGACCTCTCCGGCGCCGCCGACCGCGTCGTCGGCGGCTACTCCGGCGGCATGCGCCGCCGGCTCGACCTCGCCGCGTGCCTGGTGGTGCCGCGGCCGGTGATCTTCCTCGACGAGCCGACCACCGGCCTCGACCCGGCCAGCCGCCGGAGCATGTGGGGGCTGATCCGCGGGCTGGTCGAAGACGGCTCGGCGCTGCTCCTCACCACCCAGTACCTGGAGGAGGCCGACCGCCTCGCCGACCGGATCACGGTGCTCGCCGCCGGCCGCGCGGTCGCCGAGGGGACGCCGGCGGAGTTGAAGGACGCGGTCGGCGGCCGCCGGGTCGCGGTCGAGCTCTCCGACCCGGCGGCGCTCGAGGCGGCCGCGAGGGCCCTCGCCGCACGGGGCCTCGAGGTCGAGGTCGAGCGCCGCGACGGCGTCCGCCTCTCGGTCCCGGCGCCGGGCGGCAGCCAAGATCTCGAGAGGGTGCTGGCGACGCTGGGCGCCGCCGGCCTCACGGTCGAGGAGGCGGGCCTGGTGCGTCCATCGCTCGACGACGTCTTCTTCGCCCTCACCGAGGACGCCCGCCGCGAGCCGGCGCCGGTCCGATGAACGCCGCGCTGCAGACCGCCGCCGAGTCGCGGCTCCTGGCCGGGCGCATCCTGCGCCAGATCCCGCGGGTCCCCGAGCGCCTCGCCGACAACACCGTGATGCCGGTGATCTTCGTGCTCACCTTCGTCTACGTCCTCGGCTCCGCGATCCACCTGCCGAACGGGATCGACTACCACGAATATCTCGTCTCGGGGATGTTCGCCCAGGGTGTCGGCGCGACCCTGATGGGCCTCGCCGTCGGCGTCTCCACCGACCATAAGACCGGCCTGGTCGACCGCCTCCGCGCCTTGCCGATCTCCCGTTTCTCGGTCCTCCTCGGGCGCAACCTCGCCCAGCTCGTCGAGGGCTTCGTCGGGACGGTGATCCTCGTCGTCCTCGGGCTGATCGTCGGCTGGGCGCCCCACGGCACTGTGCTCGAGACGATCGCCGCCTTCGCCCTGCTGAACCTCTGGGCCTTCGCGGGCGCCTGGCTCGGCACCTGGATCGGCCTGATGGTGCGCGAGCCGGAGACGGCCCAGCAGATGGGCTTCCTGATCTTCTTCCCGCTGATGTTCCTCTCCGGCATCTTCGTCCCGGTCGCCGGCCTGCCGTCCCCGCTCCGCCAGATCGCCGAATGGAATCCCCTCAGCGCCGCCGCCGCGGCCTCGCGTGAGCTCTTCCATACGCCCTCGCCACCGGGCGGCAGCGGTTGGCCCCAGACCCATCCGATCCCCGCGACCCTGATCCTCTCCCTCGCGATGATCGCCGTCTTCGCCACGCTGGCGGTACGCCGCTATCGCCGCAGCGCGGGCTGAGCGGCGAGATCGACCGAGGGCCGCTCCGCGGCTGATCGGCCCTCGCGACGGGACCGCAGGGTGAACATCGTCAGGCAGCTGAGCAGGACGAGCACACCGACCATCACGTAGAAGCCCCAGTGGCGTCCCTGCCCCGGGACCCAGGTGTTGGCGCCGTAGAACCCGACGACCAAGGTCGGCACCAGGAAGATGGCGGCGAGCTTCTCCAGCCGCCGCGCCGAGCGCTCATCGCGGCGGCGCTGCTCTTCGGCCTGCTCGAGGTGCAGCAGTCCGAACGCCTGGCGCAGGGTGTCGCTCAACTTGCCGAGATCTGCGAGCGCTTCGGCGACCACCTCGGCCACCTCGACCGTCGCGTCATGATCGGTCGCCGGTAGCCACGCCTTGGCGATGTCCTTGCAGAGAGCCGGGCGGCTCAGCGGCGTGAGCCATTTCCGGATCACGGCCATCAGCCCCCAGAGCGCCGCCAACTGCTTCTCGTCGACCTTGCGTTCGTGGCGGTAGAGGCTCAGCTCCCAGTCCTCGAGCCACAGCAGCAGCTCGTGCTGGGCCGGCTGGTAGGTGAGGGCGAGCTCGTTCATCACCGCGACACCGAGGTCGGCCGGCGACCCCTGGCGCCCGCGCCGCCAGCGGGTGGCGACGCCGCGGAAGACCGCCTCGGACGAGCCCGGTGCTCCGTCGTCACCGACCTTTTCGGAGCCTTCGAAGGTGCGGGTCGGATGCCAGCAGCTGATCGTCCAGTCGTCGCCGGCGAGGATCTCGACCGGCTGGAAGGTCAGCCGTCCGATCCCCAGGGGTGCGCCGCGTTCGGCCGGCGCCTCGTCGCGATCGGCGACGACGCTGAAGGTGGACGCGAGCTGGATCGGGGTCTCACCGTAGGTTTCCCCCTCGGGCGAGTCATCGGGCGTCAGCAGGTCCTCGAGCATCCTCTGCGTCAGCCCGGGGCAGTGGCCGCGGAGGGTCTCGAAAACCTCGGCCGTCTCGCCGACGCCACAGACGAGCTCGAACCAGGGGAAGCCGTCCCCGACCGCGACGTGGTCGAGGCCGCAGGCGCCGGGGCGCCCGTCCTTGTTCCAGAGGCTGACTCGGCGCAGCCATGCGGGCGAATCTTTGAAGTTCACGGGTCGTCACTCCCAGTCCGGTTGACCGCTCGACCACCACCCATTGGTGGTACGAACACGTATCTTTCGGATACTTCTTCGGCAGCGCGTCAGCGGGACTTGAGGAAGCCGGTGATCGCCTCGGCCATCGACTTCGCGGCGAGGCGCTGGAAGGCGGGCTCGACCAGGCGGGCGGCGTCGGCGGCGTTGCGCATGTTCACGCACTCGATCAGGACCTTGGGGACGGTGGTGAGGTTCAGTCCCGCGAGGTTGTTCCGAGGGGCGAAGCCGTTGGAGCCGTCGTAGTTGGAGACCGGGATGCCGGTGAGGGCCGTGTAGCGGTGGAGGAGGATGCGGCCGAAGCGGCGCGAGGAGGCGATCACCTTGTCGTTGGGGCCGTCGGGCACCGGCGTGAGGATCGCGACGCCGCGGCCCGAGGCGGGGCCGCCGTCGGCGTGGATGTCGATCGCGACATCGGCGCGGGCCCGGTCGAGGATCTGGGCGCGACGGTCGATACAGGGGCCGACGCCGTGGTTGGTCCGCCGCGTCATCACCACCTTGGCGCCCTCGCGGATCAGGTAGGCGCGCAGGTACATCGCGACGTTGAAGTTGAAGCGCGCCTCGGTGTAGCCGGCGTTCGTCTCGGTCCCGGTGGTGTCGCAGGCCTCGCTTTCGCGGCCGTTCCAGACCGGGTGGTTGATGAAGGACGGGTCAGAGAAGTTGCCGCCGTTGTGGCCGGGGTCGATGCCGACGACCTGGCCCGCGAGGGGACGGTGGGCGCCGGCCATGCTGAGGACGGCGAGGAGGGAGGCCAGGAAAGTCACGGCGCGCAATCTAGCCCGTGTGCAAGGCTCGGGGGGTGAAACGGATCGTGCTGCTCGACGACTACCAGGGCGTCGCCCTCGACTACGGCGGCTGGGACCGGGTGCCGGACGAATGGCAGCTGGTCGCGCTGGAGCGCCACGTCGCCGACGCCGACGAGCTGGTCGAGGCGCTCGCCGGTGCCGAGATCGTCGTCGCGATGCGCGAGCGCACGCCACTGCCCGCCGAGATCGTCGACCGCCTGCCGGACCTCAGGCTGCTGATCACCACCGGCATGGGGAATGCCGCGATCGACGTCGCCGCGGCGCAGGCCAACGGCGTCACGGTCTGCGGGACCGGCATCAAGGGGCCGCCGACGGCGGAGCTGAGCTGGGGCCTGATCCTCGCCCTGGTGCGCTCGATCCCCGCCGAGGACGCCTCGATGCGCGAGGGCGGCTGGCAGACGACGATCGGCGGTGACCTCGACGGGTCGACGCTGGGGCTGGTCGGGCTCGGCCGGCTGGGTCAGAAGATGGCGACGATCGGCAAGGCCTTCGGCATGGAGGTGCTCGCCTGGAGCCAGAACCTCGACGTCGAGGACGCGCGTGAGGCCGGCGCCGAGCCGGTCGGCAAGCTCGAGCTCTTCGAACGCGCCGACATCGTCTCGGTCCACTACAAACTGAGCGAGCGCAGCCGCGGGCTCGTCGGCGCCGCCGAGCTCGGCGCGATGAAGTCGGGGGCCTACCTGATCAACACCTCGCGCGGGCCGATCGTCGACACCGACGCGCTGCTCGCGGCGCTCGAGGGCGGGGCCATCGCAGGCGCCGGGCTCGACGTCTACGACACCGAGCCGCTGCCCGCCGACCACCCGCTGCGGAGCGCCCCGCGCACGGTGCTGACCCCGCACCTCGGCTACGTCACCGAGGACACCTACGCCACCTTCTTCGGCGACGCGGTCGAGGACGTGCTCGCCTGGCTCGACGGCTCCCCGGTCCGCCTCCTCGAAGGCTGAGCGCCGCGGCCCTACTTCCCGGCTTCGGAGGACACGAAGGCCGCGACTTCCTTGATTTCGGCCGGGCTGAGGATGCTGCCGAAGGCAGGCATCCCGCCGCCGCCGCCGGTCACCTGCTTTTCGACCGTCGCCATGTCCGGTTCGAGTTCGTCGAGGTTCGGGCCGACCTGGCCGCTCGCGCCGGCGGCTTTCAGGGTGTGGCAGGAGGCGCAGTTGCTGGTGAAGATCGTCTTGCCTTCGCCGCCCGCCGCCGCTTCGCCGCCGCCCCCTTCTTCGGTTTCCGCCGGTTCTTCTTCGGTGCCCGTTTCTTGTTCGGCGGCCGGGGCGGTCGATTCTTCGACGGTCGATCCGGAGGTGCTCGAGCCACCTCCGCCGCATCCGGCCAGGGCCGCGGCGGCGGCCAGGGCGAGGATCGCGAACAGGATCAGGGCCTTAGGGGTCTTCGAATCGATCATCGGTTCCTCCATGGGGTCATAGTCCTGTATCTATTCTCCGTCGAGCCTTGCGTACCCTCTCTGCCCTCGTTCTGACCGTACTCGTCCTCACCGGCTGTGGGGGTGGGAATGATCAAACGAACGGGAACGTCGACTGGCGGGGCTGGGGAAACGCGGCGGAGAACACCCACTTCGCCTCGCTCGACGGGATCGACCGCGACGACGTGGCGGACCTGAAGGTCGCCTGGACGCGCCCCGGCGGCCAGGGGCAGAGCGCCTGGGAGACCTTCCCGATCGTGGTCGGTCACACGATGTACTACGACACCGGCCTCGACCAGGTCTTCGCCGTCGACGCCACCACCGGCAAGGTCCGCTGGACCTACGCGCCGCCGGTCAACTTCCTCGCCGGACCCGGCCTCGAGCTCTCGGAGCCGGTCAGCCGCGGCGTCACCTACGGCGGCGGGCGGATCTACGTCACCACCTCCGACGACCGGCTGATCGCCCTCGACGCCGGGACCGGCAAGCCGGAGTGGAAGGCGCAGGTCGTCGACCCCGAACTGGGCAACACGATGAACTCGCCGGGAACGTTCTGGAACGGCGAGATCCTGGTCGGCGGCCCGGCCGGGGACGCGGGGCTGCGCGGCTTCGTCGCCGCCTACGACGCCGCCACCGGCAAGCAGCTCTGGCGCACCCACATGGTCCCGCCGCCGGGCAAGGGGTGGAACCAGGCGCGCGGCACGCACGGCGGTGGCGACGTCTGGATGCCGCCGACGGTCGACCCGCAGAGCGGCACCGCCTACGTCGCCACCGGCAACCCGACTCCCGGCTTCACCGACGCCGAGCGCGCCGGCTGCAACCCGATGGCCGACGCGGTCGTCGCGCTCGACGCGAAGACCGGCGAGATCGAGTGGAGCCACACGATGTTCTGCAACGACAGCTGGGACTACGACACCGTGCAGGCCCCGATGGTCCTTGATGTTGAGCGGGGAGGGGAGACCACGCGCGCGATCGGCAGCGGCAGCAAGGCGGGCTACTACGCGGTCCTCGACGCGAAGACCGGGAAGCCGATCTCCCGCTCGCCCTACATCACCAGGTTCTCCCGCCCCCATCCGCGCCCGACCCGGAAGGGCGTCGTCGTCTGCCCGGGGATCTTCGGCGGCATCGAGTACGGACCCGCGGCGCTCGACCCGACCCCGGGCAGCGAATCGATCTTCATCGCCGGCAACCAGATGTGCCAGCGCTACAAGCTCGCCTCCCGCGAAGAGGTGGAAACGCGGGCGCCCGGGGAGGACGACCTCGGCGGCACGGTCGAAGGGGTGGGTCCCGCGACCGGCGTCCTCGCCGCGCTCGACCCGACCACCGGAAAGCTCCGCTGGAAGGTCAAGCTGCCGAGCGTCTCCAACGGCGGCGCCCTCGCCACCGGCGGCGGCCTCGTCTTCGTCGGTGCCGACGACGGCTATCTGCGGGCCTTCGACTCCGACAGCGGCAAGGTCCTCTGGCGCTACGACCTGCACCGGCGCTTCGGCTCCGCGCCGATCGCCTACGAAGTCGAAGGGGTCGAGTACATCGCGGTCGCGGCGGGCGGCTCGCTGGTCGAAGCGAACGGCACCGTCCCCGATCGGCCCGCTCGCCTCGTCGTCTTCTGCCTCGGCGACTAGCTCACTTGGTCAGCGTCGCCGTCGCGCTGGTGTAACCGGTCGAGGCGACGGTGAGCGTGTTGGAATAGGCCCCGCTGGGCGGCGCGGTGAAGGTGAAGCGGGTCGTGGTCACCGCCGCGCCGGTTTCCGGCAGCGCCAGCGGGCTGCCGACGACCGAGGAGCCCGTGGTCCCCGAGGCGGTCACGGTCACCGTCTTTCCGGCGCCGACGTTGGAGACGGGGTTGCCGTATTCGTCGGTGATTTCCAGGGCCGCGCTGAACGTTCCCGAGTTGCCGAGGGTGGAGACGGTGCAGGTGAAGAAGCAGGGCGAGCCGAGCGTCCCGGCGCTGGCCGCGGGCGTGTTGAAGGCGACGCGCTTGGCGGCGCCGATCGTCACGGTGAAGGCGAGCGGGGCGCTGGTGAAGGTGCCGTCGCTGACGGTCAGGCTGGCCGATCCCGGCTTGTAGAGGCGGAGCAGCCCGTTCTTGCTGGAGGAGACGGCGGCGACGCCGTTGGTGAAGGTGATCGCCGTGGTCGCGCCGAGGGCGATCGCGGTGCCGGAGCTGTTGGCGACGCTGGCCGCGGTGCCGCCCGGGCTCGCTTCGGTCGCCGTTCCGGTACCGGCGAAGACGAGGCTTTTGGCGCCGGTGTAGGAGGTCGCGACGTTGCCGTAGGTGTCTTTCGCGGTGGTCGTCAGGCTGGAGCTCGAGGTCGTCGCGAAGGTCGTCGCCGTCGCGGTCAGCGTCAGGCTCGCGGCGGTCGACGCGACGACCGTGAGCGAGGCCGCCGTCGGCGTGGTGAC
The DNA here is from genome assembly GCA_965200635.1 of Solirubrobacterales bacterium. Classification (GTDB taxonomy): domain Bacteria; phylum Actinomycetota; class Thermoleophilia; order Solirubrobacterales; family 70-9; genus VAYN01. The sequence goes on from OZ241364.1 coordinate 1,417,221, forward strand.
CGATCCTTCGGTGGCTTTGATCGCGGCGGTACCGCTCTTGTAGAGGGTCAGTTCGCCGTTGCCGCCTTCGCTGACCGTGGCGATCCCGGCGCTGAAGACGATCGGCGTCGCGGTGCCGAAGGCGATCGGGGTGCCGCTCGAGTTGTCGACGGTCGGAGCTTTGCCGCTCGGGCTGGTTTCGGCCCCGGTCCCGGTGCCGGAGAAGACGAGGTTGTGGGAGCCGGTGTAGTTGGTCGAGGCGTTGCCGTAGGCGTCGAAGGCTTTGATCGTCAGCCCGTTGCCGGTGCCCGCGGTCGGCGTCGTGCTCGCCGGCGTGATCGTGAACCTGGTCGCGGTGGGCACCACGTTCAGCGCCAGCGGCACCGGGGTCGTCAGCGAGCCTTCCGTCGCCGTCACGGAGGCTTCACCGGGCTTGTAGATCTGCAGGTAGCCGTTCTTCGACGAGGCCGCGGCCGCGACGCCGTTGGTGAAGGTGAGCGCGGTGGCGGTCCCGAACGCGGTCGCGGTGCCGGCGGCGCTGACCACCGTCGGCGCTTTGCCTTCGGCGCTGCTGGCGGCCCCGGCAAAGGTCAGGCTGTGCGAGCCGGTGAAGGTGGTGACCGTGCCGCCCGCCGCGTCCTTGGCGGTGATCGTGAGGTTGACGCCGGCCCCGGTGGCCGGGGTCGCGTTCGACCCGGTGATGGTGAATTTGCTCACCGGCCCGACCGTCACTTTGGCGGTGGCCACGGCGCTTTTCTTGGTCCAGGTGCTGTAGGTGGCCGTCACCACGTATTCGTAGGTCCCGGGGTTGAGGCCGCTGTCGACGCAGCTGGTCACGGCTTCGGGACCCGTCACGTCCGGGCAGGTCCCCGCGGGTTCGCCGCCGTTACGGGTCACGTAATAGGTCACGGTGCCGGGCCCCGGGGCGCTCGTCGCCTGCCAGGTGAGGGAGACCCTGCCGCCGGTCGCGGGGGTCGCGGCGGTGATCGTCGGCGTCGTGAGCTGGGTGACCGCGGCGGAGGCGGAGCCGGCTCCTTCCGCCGAGAAGTAGGCCAGCGCGGTGCCGGAGACGACGAGGATCCCGACCACCGCGCAGAGCGCCCCGAGCCCGGGCAGGCGGCGCATCATCCGTGGGCCTCACCTTCGAGCTTCAGCTCGAGGGGCGCGCCCTGGCAGGCGTTCTGGTCGACCGGGAGTTCGCGCATCGCGATCGCCGGCGGCGAGATCCCCTGTGCGGGGAGTTCGATGCTCGTTTCGGGGGCGATCCTGAGCGGCGCTTCCACCGAGGCGTCGGAGGGGACGATGACGAAGTTTTCGGCGCTCGGGCAACCGGGCGGCTCGATCGCGAAGGAGAAGGTCAGGGAGGTCACGTCGATCGGGACCCGATTGGGGTTGGTGAGTCGCAGGGACAGCGACTGCGCCGGTTCCCCGGGGAAGAGGTCTTCGAGCCCGGCGGTCTGTTCGATCGTGAACGGCTCGCCGTGGTCGGGGAGGGGCGGCGGCAAGGGCGGCGGGGTGGGCGCCTCGGTCGGCATGGTCGGGGTCTCGGCCGGAGGGACGGACGGGGCGGGTTCGGGAGTCGCTTCCTCCGTCGGCGCATCTTCCGGTTCGGTCGAGCGACTCTGGATCCGCCAGGTGAAGGCGTCGGCCGGGCCGGAGCGCCCGGCCGCGTTGACCGCCCGGACCTCGAAGCGATGCGGTCCGACGTCGAGATCGGTGAGGGTCATCGGCAGCCGGCAGAGGTCCCAATCGCCCGCGTCGAGGCGGCATTCGAGGCTCGGCGGGTTGCCCGACCGCGCCCGGGCCGCGGGACGGCCCGGCTGGGCCGAGTCGAAGCGGGCGTTGACGGACCTGGTGACCGGGTCGGGGTATCCGGTGAGGTGGGGCCGGAGCGGGGCGCGGGCGGGTACACGTACGCCGCTCGCGGTGTTGCTGCGGTTTGCCGCCAGGGCGACGGCGCCGAGGCAGCAGCCGACCACGGCCAGGATCGTCAGAGTCCTGACCGCGGTCCGCGTCCGCCTGCGACTTCCGCTTCTCGTCCCACGCCGCAGCAAATGCTCAGTTGCTGGCCAGCGTCAGCGTCAGCGTCGCGCCTTGGCAGGCATCCTGGCTGACCCCGGTGTCGTTCATTTTGAGGCTGCCGGTGGGGGTCACGGTCTGACCATTTCCGGGGCCATAGACTTTGTTGACGGCCACGGCGGCCATCGTGAAGTCCGGGTTTTCGCCGGTGATCGTGGTCGAGCAGGTCGAGTGGCCCGCGTCGGCCTGGACTTTGGTCAGCGAGATCGTGCCGACGCGCTGTGCACCCGAGGACGGGTTGTCGACGGTGAAGGTGACCGTCTGCGCGGCCCCGGGGTAGAGGTTGCCTGCGACGGTGCCTTTCAGGACGACCGCCGAGCTGGTGCCGACGGTGGCCGTTGCGGTACCGGCGCCGGCGCTGGTGAAGTAAGCGTAGGCGCCGCCCGCGACAACGACCAAAAAGGCCGCGGTCAGGGCGAACAGGGCCCGCCGTTTGGTGATAAATGCCATCTGGGTCCTCTCTATAGGTTGGAAAATTCCTGCGGTGGCTTCGTCCGGCCATCGACATCCAGGCGTGCGCCCTTAAGCGAACGGTTGATCTGGGCGTCATATGTCCGTCCAGATTTCCCCAGGTGGGGGAAGGAGAAGAACAACCGACACCACTTCAATAAAGTCATCACCCAATGACCTCGGATACGGCTTCTCTCACCGGCACTGCTGATCACGCTCCGTTGGAGCCCGAGGAGTTCCAGCGGGTAGCCGCCGCGATCGAGGACGCGGTCGGCAAGATCGTCGTCGGCCAGCAGGAGGCGGTCCGCGGCGCGCTGATCTGCCTGATCGCCGGCGGCCACGCGCTGCTCGAGGGCGTCCCCGGGCTGGGCAAGACGACCCTGGCCCGCGCGCTTGCCGGGGCCCTCGACCTGGACCCGAAGCGGATCCAGTTCACCCCCGACCTGATGCCCGCCGACATCACCGGCACCACCGTCCTGATCCAGAGCGCCGACACCCAGGAGACGCAGCTGCGCTTCGAACCCGGGCCGATCTTCGCCAACGTCGTGATCGCCGACGAGATCAACCGCGCCGCCCCGCGCACCCAGAGCGCCCTGCTCGAGGCGATGCAGGAGCACACCGTCACCACCGCCAACATGACGCGGGAGCTGCCGGCGCCGTTCTTCGTCCTCGCCACCCAGAACCCGGTGGAGATGTACGGGACCTACCCGCTGCCCGAGGCCGAGCTCGACCGCTTCTTCCTCAAACTCCACTTCGAGTTCCCGCCGGTCGCCGAGCTGAACGAGATGGTCGGGCTGACGACGACGAGCGAGCACGACCGGGCGCAGGAGGCCGCGGCGCCGGTCGCCGACGCGACCACGGTGCTGCGGATGAACGCGCTGGTCCGCTCCGTCCCGGCCGCCGACCACGTGATCGACTACGCCAGCCGCCTGGTCGTCTCGCTCCACCCGGAGACCGACGGCGCGACCGATCAGGTGAAACGCTTCGTCCGCCTCGGGCCCAGCCCGCGCGGTGCCCAGGCGCTCACCCTCGCCGGCCGCGTGGCGGCGCTGATGGAGGGTCGCCACAACCTCTCGATCGACGACATCCAGGCGATCGCGCTGCCGGCTCTGCGCCACCGCCTGGTCCTCTCGATCGACGCCGAGCGCCAGAACGTCTCGCCGGACGAGATCGTCCGCGGGGCGATCGAGGCGCTGCCGCGGGAGTCACCGTCGCCGAGCTGATCGACGCCGCCGAGCTGCGCCAGCTCGAAACGCTCTCGCTCGCCGGGGTCGAAGCGGTGGTCGCGGGCTTCGGCGGCCAGCGCGCGGGCGCCCAGCGCACCCGCGGCCTCGAATTCGTCGACTACCGGCGCTACACGCCCGGCGACGACCTGCGCTCGATCGACTGGAACGTCTACGCCCGCCTGCGCGAGGTCGTTGTCAAAGCGGCACCCGCCGAGGGCCACGTCGACCTGGCGCTGCTCCTCGACGGCAGCCGCTCGATGGACGACGGGTCGCCCTCGCGCTTCGGCTACGCGCAGCAGCTCGGCGCAATGCTCGGCACCGTCGCCCTGCTCGGCTCCGACGTGGTCGCCGTCCACATGCTCGCCGACGGCACCTCCTTCACCGGCGCCCGCCTCGCCGCACCCCACCTGGTCGGCGAGCTGATCGAAGAAGTGGGCGAGCTGCCGCGGGGGACGAAGACTGACCTCGCCGCCTCCCTGCGCGACTACCGCCGCGGCGCCGAGCCCGCCGACCTCGCGGTGCTCCTCTCCGACGGCCTCGCCGACCCCGACGCACTCGCCGAAGCGGTCGACGAGCTCTCAGGCTCCGGCCGCGCCACCGCCTTCGTCCACCTGGTCGAGAGCGACGCCGCCCTCGCCGCCCTCGAGGGCGCCTATGAGCTGGAGGACCGCGAGACCGGCGAGCGCCTCGTGGTCGAGGTGACCCCGCGCGTCCGGGCCACCTACGAAGAACGCGTCCGCTCCGCCTCGACCGCCCTGAAAGACCGCTGCGGCGACCGCGGCGTCACCTACCTCCGCGCCCCCACCGACATCCTCCCGATCGACCTGCTCTTCGGGGCGGCAAGGGACGCTCGATTGGTGAGTATCTAGGGGCGGAGTCGGACTTACGTGCAGGGTCCGTGCGGGAGAAGCCTCACCTGCCTGAGTTCCGTGAGGGAGATGCCGGGAACGTCACCCTTCCGCGCATCTTCGGTCCGTTTTCGGGCCCGGAACAGGGGCCCGAGAACGCGCTGCGTGTATTAGGGCCCCTATAGGGGGGTCAATGCACGCAGCGACGAATTGACTGTTGCCCAACACGCACGGAAGCGTGGACTCCTCACGCTCTCCGTCACGACTTGCGAGTCTCGACACGTTCTCGTGAAATCTCCGTGGGACTCTCGTGCGTCCGGCGCCAGCTTGCGAAGGCTGGGACCCACGGCGAGCCCTACCGGCTCTTCAACCCCGGCCCCGTCGGCAGCTCTTTGCCGCCGAGCTTCAGCGCCACCACCTTCGCCCCCACGCCGGCGGTCTTTTCGGTGGGGGTGAGGGCGGCGGCGCCGATCGTGGAGAGGACGTACTCGGTGCCGTCGATCGTGTAGACGACCGGGGCGGTGCCGACCGGGAGGTTCAGGTCGCCCTGCCACTCGACCCGGCCGTTCTCGGCATCGAAGGCGTAGAGGATGCCGCTCTGGTCCCCGGCGAAGACCAGGTTGCCGGCGGTGGCGGTGGCGCCGCCGGCCATCGGGGTCGGGGTGGTGCGCTTCCAGATCGTTTCGCCGGTGATGGTCGAGACGCCGAGGAGGGTCCCGGCCTCGGTCGTGCCCCGGGGGAGGACGCGGAAGGTTTTCTGGCCGTTCGCGACCTCGACCTTGACCAACGTGCAGATGCTGACCCCGGAGACGTAGACCGACTGGGTATCCGGGCTGTAGGCCGACGGCGCGTACCAGGAGTCGCCGGTCGCCCCCGGGCACTCGAGGGTCCCTTCGCGCGAGGGTCGCTTGTGGTCGCGTTTCACGATCGGCACCGAGTCGAAGATGGTCTTGCCGGTCCTCGCGTCGAGGAAGAAGAGCATCCCGCTCTTGCTCGTCTCGGCGATGCCGCGTCGCCGGCGCCCTTCGATTTCGGCCCTGAAGAGGAGGACCGGGCTCGCCGGGTCGTAGTCGAAGATGTCGTGCGCCCCCTCCTGGTGGTACCAGAGCAGTTCGCCGTTGCCCGCGTCCAGGGCCAGCAGCGAGGCCGTGTAGAGGTCCTTGCCGCGGGTCTTGGCGCCGACGGTCGCCGGCCGCGGGTTGCCGGTGGCGACGTAGAGGACCCCGGTGCCCGGTTCGACCGTCGGCGAGATGTAGACGGTGCCGCCCCCGCCGCCCTTCGGCACCCACCGCGTCCCCGGCTTCGGCACCGTGAAGTACCTCCACAGCTGTTTGCCGGTCCTCCCGTCGTAGGCGGCGACGAATCCGCGCCCGCCCGCCGAGCCGCCGACGAAGACCTTGCCTTCGTAGGTCGCCGGCGCCATCGACCCGGGGGTCCCGGTCGAGGGACCGGCCACGGTCGCCGACCAGAGCATCTTGCCGGTCTTCTGACTCACCGCCTGCAGCTCGCCGGCGGCGGTGAGCAGGAAAAGCCGGCCGCCTTCGGCCGCCACGCCGTGGTTCGCCGCGGCTCCGGCGCCCTCGGGCGCGTAGGTCCATTCGACCTTCCCGGTCTCGCCGTCGATCGCCAGGATCTGGTCGGTCGCGGTGGTGAGGAAGACCTGCCTGCCGATCACGATCGGGGAGCTCTCCATCGGGCCCTGGCCGGGACCCAGGTCGATGCTCCACGCTTCGCCCAGGCCGTCGACGTTGCCGGTGTCGATTTCCCCCTGGGTCGCGAAGCGGGTGTTGTCGCGGTCGCGGCCGACCAGCGGCCAGTCTTCGACCTGCGGCGGCTCCACCACGTATTCCCCGGTCGTGATCCGGTCGTTGACCGAGGAGCCGCAGGCGCTCAGCGCGACGGTGGCCACGAGGACCGCCAGCACGAGGAGGGGGAGTTTGGTCGGCTTGCGCACGCGGGGCCTAGGGCAGCACTTCGCCCGTGGACCCGGTCGGGTCTTTGGCCTCTGGGTTGCGCGAGTAGCGCGCGAAGTTGGCTTCGACGTTGGGGAGGCCGCGCAGGCGCAGGCCGCCGAAGATCCGGTTGCCGCGTTTGACCCCGGCGAAGGAGCCGATCGACGGGCCTTCGTAGGTGCCGCCCTTGACCGTCGCGTAGAGGACGCGGCCGCCGTTGGACGACAGTTCGGAGAGGTAGACGACAAGGTTGTGGGTCGGCCCGTTGAGCACCAGGACGCCGCCCGGGACGAACGGTTTGTGCTCGTAGACTTCGCGCATGAACATCGTCAGGTGGCCTTCGCGGAAGCGCTCGCCGGCGTATTCGGCGTAGCCGCTGGAGCGGTTGGCGCCGACCGAGGTGAGGAAGCGGACGTGGTACTGGCCGACGAAGCTCGCCGGTTCGCCCCAGCCGTTGCGGACGCGTTCGGCTTCCGGCGCTTTGCCCGGCCAGATCTTCGGCCGGTCGATCTTGCCGTGGATCAGCCCCGCCGTCACGGCGACGATGAAGCAGATGAGGACCGCGACCAACGCCCAGCCGAGTCCCTTCAGCAGCGGGCGGCGGCGCCCTGAGGCGGCTGGGATCGACCGACGAATCTCCATTTACTGAAGTGAGTTTAGGGCTTGCCCTATGATTGCTGACGTAGCAGTACTCATCGATGAGGAGGCACGAAATGAAGTGGACCAAGCCGGCGTTCAAGACGCTCGAGCTCGCTTCCGAGGTCACCGCTTACCGGTACGCCCGGTAGTCGGTTCTCGAATCGCCTGAGGGCCATGGGGAAATGAGATCTCTTCCCCGTGGCCCGCAGGTGAGCTAGGGCCTCCCCTCTCCTCATGCGCGTAAGGATCATCGGTTCCGCCGCGGGCGGCGGATTCCCCCAGTGGAACTGCAACTGCCCCGTGTGCGCCGCCGCCCGTGAGGGCCGCGCGACGCCGCGCACCCAGTCCTCGATCGTGGTCCGCTCCGGCGAGGAGCCCTGGTACCTGGTCAACGCCTCGCCCGACCTGCTGCGCCAGCTGGAGGACCTCCCGGCCGACCGCTCGGCGCTGCGCTCGAACCCGATCGCGGGCGTCGTCCTCACCGACGGGGAGATCGACCACACCGCGGGCCTCCTGCTCCTGCGCGAGTCGAGCGCCCCGCTGCGGGTCTACTCGACCCCCGAGGTGCGCGCCGCGCTGACCTCGCGGTACCCGCTGATGACGATCCTGGAGCGCTACTCCGGGGTCGAGTGGCACGAGCTGGCGGCCGAGGGGCCGACCGCGCTGGCGGGCTCCTCCCTCTCCGTCGAGATCTTCCCGACCGGCGGCGACGCGCCCCTCTACATGGGCGACGCGCCCGGGCCCTCGGCGATCGGCCTCACCGTCCGCGACTCCGCCGGCGACGGCACGCTGGTCTACGTCCCGGCGATCGAGTCCTTCGACGGCGGGGTCGGGGAGCGGCTCGCCGAGGGGGACGTGGTCCTCGCCGACGGCACCTTCTTCCGCCATGACGACCTCGTCTCCCTGGGGATGGGCACGCGCGATTCCTGGGCGATGGGACACGCGCCGCTGACCGGCGAGGGCGGGACGCTGGAGGAGCTGGCGGCGCTCGACGCGCGCGTCGCCCTCGTCCACATCAACAACACGAATCCGATCTTGCTGGAGGACTCCCCGGAGCGATCCGAGGTCGAGGGTCGCGGCCTCGTAATCTCCTATGACGGCATGGAGATCGACCTGTGAGCACGATGGCGGAGGACCTGCGCGAGCTGGAGGGGGCCGCGCCCTGGGGCGAGGAGGAGTTCGTCGCGGCGCTGCGCGAGCAGGGCGGGCGCTACCACGACCAGCACCCGTTCCACGTGCGGATGAACGCCGGCGAGCTGTCTCGCGAGGAGCTCCGGCGTTGGGTCGCCAACCGCTACTACTACCAGCGCTCGATCCCGATCAAGGACGCGGCGATCATGTCCAACTGTCCCGAGCCGGAGATCCGCCGGGAGTGGATCTCGCGCATCCTCGACCACGACGGGGCCGAGGGGGAGAGCTCGGGCGGGATCGAGTCCTGGCTGCGTCTCGGCGAGTCGCTCGGCGTGGACCGCGACACGATCCGCTCCGAACGGCTGGTGCTCCCCGGCGTCCGTTATTCGGTCGACGCCTACGTCAACTTCTGCCGCCAGGAACCGTGGGTGTTCTCGGTCGCCTCCTCGCTGACCGAGCTCTTCGGCCCCGGCGCGATCAAGGTCCGCCTCGCGGCGCTGGAGGAGCACTACCCGTGGATCGACCCGGCCGGCCTCGAGTACTTCCGCGCCCGGCTGACGCTGGCGCCCCGCGATGCCCAGTACGCGCTCGGCGTGACCCTCGATCGTTGTCGCACCCGGGTCGACCAGGAGCGGGCCGTCGCCGCGCTCTCCTTCAAGACCGACCTGCTCTGGGCGCAGCTCGACGCGATCGACCGCGGCGACACCCGCCCCGCGGCCGTAAGAGGCGACTGACCTCCCCATGGCCTTCACCCGTCCCAAGCTCGCCACCGGCGTCCGCCTGCACCGCGACAAGGTGCGCGACCAGGACGTGCTGCTCTTCCCCGAGGGGGCCCTGGTGCTGAACGAGACCGCGCTCGAGGTGCTGGGCCTGGTCGACGGCGAGCGAGGGCTCGACGACATCGCCGCGGTGCTGAGCGAGCGCTATGACGGGGCCGACGTGAAGGACGACGTCTCCGAGCTGCTCGACGGGATCGGCGAGCGCGGACTGGTGGTCGAGGCCGATGGCTGAGTGGCCCGCGGGCGCGCCGCACCCGCTTCTGCTGATCGCCGAGCTGACCTACCGCTGTCCGCTGCACTGCCCGTACTGCTCGAACCCGACCGACATCGGTGCCTCGAAATACCAGGACGAGCTACCGGCCGAGGACTGGGAACGAGTCTTCCGCGAAGCCGCCGACCTCGGCGTGCTGCAGCTGGCGCTGACCGGCGGCGAGCCGATGGCGCGCAAGGAGATCGTCGACCTCACGCGGACCTCGACCGAGGTGGGCATGTACTCGACCCTCGTCACCTCGGCGCTGCCGTTCCCGAAACGGCGGGTGGAAGCTCTGCACGAGGCAGGGCTCGACCACGTCCAGATCAGCTTCCAGCACTCCGATCCGGCGCTGGCCGACGAGATCGGCGGCACGATCGCCTTCGACCGCAAGGTGAAGGCGGCGGCGCTGGTGCGGGAGCTCGACTTCCCCCTCACCGTCAACTGCGTGCTGCACCGGCGAAACATCGACGCCGTGGACTCGATCATCGACATGGCGGTGGAGCTCGGCGCCCGGCGGCTGGAGCTCGCCAACACGCAGTACCACGGCTGGGCGACCGTGAACCGCGACGCGCTGATGCCGACCCGGGCGCAGCTGGAACGCGGGGAGGAGGCGGTGAAGGCGGCGCGCCGGCGGCTCGGTGCGAGCCTCGAAATCCTCTGGGTGCTGCCCGACTACTACGAGGAGCTGCCGAAGCCGTGCATGGGCGGCTGGGCCCAGGACGCGGTGCTCGTGCAGCCCAACGGCGACGTGCTGCCGTGCCAGGCGGCGGCCTCGATCCCCGGCCTCGCGCTCGAGAACGTCCGCGACAAGAGCCTCCGGGAGATCTGGCTCGAGTCCGACATGTTCAATGCCTTCCGCGGCACCGAGTGGATGCAGGAGCCGTGTCGCTCGTGCCCGCTCGGCCGCCAGCACGAGGACCACGGCGGCTGTCGCTGCCAGGCGCTGGCGCTGACCGGCGACGCGGCGGCGACCGACCCGGTCTGCCAGTTCTCTCCCCACCACGGGGACATCGTCGCGGCACGCCGCGAGACCGACGAGGCCGAGCCCGCCGAGCCCGCGCCGTTCGTGTACCGCGACCTGATCCCGCAGTGAGCAAGGAGGCCGTCGTCCAGGCCTTCGGGCTCGGCAAGGACTACGGCAAGCTGCGCGCGGTCGAGGCGGTCGACATCGAGGTCGGCTCGGGCGAGTTCTTCGGCTTCCTCGGCCCCAACGGGGCGGGCAAGACGACGATGATCCACATGCTGACGACGCTGGTCTCGCCGAGCCGCGGGCGGGCCGCGGTGGTCGGCCACGACGTGGCCGACGAACCGCTGGCGGTGCGCAAGAACATCGGCCTCGTGTTCCAGGAGACGACGCTCGACAGCGAGCTCTCCGCCGAGGAGAACCTGCAGCTGGCGGGCAAGCTCTACGGGCTCGGGCGCAAAGAGCTGCGCCAGCGGATCGAGGAGGTCCTCGCGCTCTTCGAGCTGACCGAGCGCCGCCACGACTCGGTCCGCACCTTCTCCGGCGGCATGCGCCGCCAGGTCGACCTCGCCCGCGGCATCCTCCACCGGCCCACGGTGCTCTTCCTCGACGAGCCGACGCTCGGCCTCGACCCGGTCAACCGCGGCCGCGTCTGGGGATTCCTCGAGCGGCTGGCCGCCGAGGAAGGGATGACGCTCTTCCTCACCACGCACTACCTGGAGGAGGCCGAGCCCTGCGATCGGGTGATGATCGTCGACCGCGGCCAGGTGATAGCCCAGGGGACGCCGGACGAGCTGAAGCGCGATCTCGGCGGGCGCGAGTCGATCGAGCTGGTGATGAGCGACCCCGACCCGCGCCTGCTCGCCGAAGTCGCGCAGAGGACCGGCGCCGAGCCGCGGCGCACGGCGACCGGGGTGGTCGTCTCGGTCGACTCCGCCGAAGCGGTGCTGCCGCTGCTCCTGCCGCTGATCGGCGAGCGCCTGGAGAGCCTCAGCGTGCGCCGCCCGACCCTCGACGACGTCTTCATCGCCGCCACCACGCCCGGTGGGGCGACGGCCGGGGCGGGGGCTCCCGCCGGGTCATGACCCCGCGGATCCTCGCCGCCATCGTCGGCCGCGAGTTCAAGCGGGTGCTGCGCAGCCGCGCCCGCCTCGCCTCCACCTTCGCCCGGCCGCTGATCTGGCTGATCATCATCGGCTCCGGCTTCTCGGCGCTGATCCCGGGCGGGAACTTCAGCTACCACAAGTACCTGCTGCCGGGGATCGTCGGGATGGTCGTCCTCTTCTCCTCGCTGCTGAGTGCGCTGGGCTCGGTCCAGGACCGCGAGTTCGGCTCGATGCGGATGCTGATGGTCTCGCCGGTGCCGCGCGGGGCGATCGTCCTCGGCAAGACGCTCGGCGCGACGCTGATGGGCGCCGCGTTCGCCGTCGTCCTCACCCCGCTGGCCTGGGTCTTCGACATCCACTTCACCTTCGAGGACTGGCTCAGGTTCCTGGGGGCCACGCTTCTCTGCTCGCTGGCGCTGGCCAGCCTCGGCATGCTGGTCGCCTCGCGGATCCGCAAGCTGGAGAACTTCGCGGTCGCGATGAACTTCGTCATCTTCCCGATGTTCTTCCTCAGCGGCGCGCTCTACCCGACCGAAAAACTGGCCGAGTGGCTACAACCGCTGGTGCGGCTGAACCCGCTCACCTACGGCGTCGACCTGATGCGCCACTACCTGCTCTCGGAGGAATTTCGGGCGGTCAGCCACGTCGAATTCAAGCCGCTCTTCGACATCGGCTACCTGGTCGTCTTCGCGGTGGTCTCCCTGGCGATCGCGACCAAGCTCTTCGGCCGCGAGGAGCACCTGACGGCGATGTTCCTCGGCGGCGAGACGCGGAAGAAACTGACCCCGAAGAAGGTCGGCGTCGGGCGGCTGCGGCTGCCGGTCCCGGCCGGGCCGCTGTCGGGAATCGTCGGCCGCGAGTTCAAGCGCGCGGTGCGCCAGCGTGGCCGCCTCGCCTCGACCGTCGCCCGTCCGCTGCTGTGGCTGGTCGCCGCCGGCACCGGCTTCTCGGCGTTGATCCCGGGGGGCAACTACGAGACCTACCTGCTGCCGGGGATCATCGGCATGGTCATCCTCTTCTCCTGCCTGCTGAGCGCGCTGGGCTCGGTCCACGACCGCCAGTTCGGGCCGATGCGGATGCTGCTGATCGCGCCCGTCCCGCGCGGCCTCGTCGTCCTCGGCAAGACGCTCTCCTCGACCCTGCTCGGCTTCGCCTTTGCCGTCCTCTTCTCGGTCCTCGTCGTCTTCTTCGACGTCGAAGTCGGATTCAACGACTACCTCGGCTTCCTCGGTGCCTGCCTGCTCTGCGCGCTGGCGCTCTCGTCGCTGGGGATGCTCGCCGCCTCGCGCATCCGCAAGCTCGAGGACTTCGCGGTGGCGATGAACTTCGTCATCTTCCCGCTCTTCTTCTTCAGCGGCGCGCTCTACCCGGCGGGCGAGCTGCCCGGCTGGATGCAGCCCCTGGTGCGGCTGAACCCGCTCACCTACGGCGTCGACCTGATGCGCCAGACGCTGCTCCACAACGAGCACCGCATCCTCGCGCCCGCCGAGTTCCAGGCCTGGCTCGACGTCGCCTACCTCGGCGCCTTCGCCCTCGTCTGCTTCGTGCTCGCCTCCTTCCTCTTCGGCCGCGAAGAGCACCTGGCCCCGATGATGTTGGGGGGCGCCGCCAAAAGGCTGCAACTGCCGGGGCGCCGCTCCCGCTCGAGCGAGCGCAAGCCGACGCCCGCCGGCACCTGAGAGGCTTCCCCGCGATGACCTTCTTCTTCGACGGCCACAACGACTCGCTGACCCGCGAGGACCACGCCGACTTCCTCGGCGGGCGCGAGGGCGGCCAGCTCGACCTGCCGCGGATGCGGGAGGCCGACATGCGGGGCGGGATCTTCGCCGTCTTCATCCGCAACCCGGAAACCGCCGACTGGCGCCCCGCCCTGAGCAAACGCCCGGGCGGGGCGGGCCCGGCGCCGGAGCTCGATCACGCCTTCGCCAGCGCCGCCTCGACCACCGCCGCGGGGCGCCTGCTCGCCTGGGAGCGCGAGGGCGCGGTGCGGGTGGGGCGGACGATCGCCGACGTCGACGCGGCCGCCGAGGGCGGGCCGCCGGTCACCGTCCTCCACCTCGAGGGCGCCGAGGCGATCGACGCCGACCTCGAATCGCTCGACCTCTGGTACGCCGCCGGGCTGCGCTCGGTCGGCCCCGTCTGGAGCCGCCCCAATGCCTTCGGACACGGCGTCCGGTTCCGTTTTCCCTCCACTCCGGACATCGGACCGGGTCTCACCGACCCCGGGAAGGCCCTGGCACGCCGCTGTGGCGCCCTCGGCGTCGTTTTCGACCTGGCACACATGAACGAAGCCGGATTCTGGGACGCGGCCTCTCTGGAAGCCGGCCCCCTGGTCGTCAGCCACGCCGGCTGCCACGCGATCTGCCCCAACTCCCGCTGCCTCACCGACGCCCAGATCGACGCGGTGGGGGCGACGGGCGGCCTGGTCGGCATCGTCTACGCCCCGCCCTTCCTCCGCCCCGACGGCAAGAACCAGCCGGAGACGACCCCCCTCAACCTGATCGTCCGCCACGCCCGCCATGTCGCCGACCGGATCGGCGTCGAGCACGTCGCCCTCGGCTCCGACTTCGACGGCACCGAGGTCCCCGACGCCCTGAAGGACGTCACCGGCGTCCCCCTGCTCCTCGAAGAATTCGAGAAGCACGGCTTCACCTCCCAGGAGATCGAGCAGATCGCCTGGTCCAACTGGCGCCGCACCCTGGCGCGCTGCTGGAACGAATCAAACGCGCAGTAGAGGGATCTGGGGACCTCCTTCCCTCACAACAGCGGGACGTTCGTCCAGGAGTCCCCCAGATCCCTCTCCACGGATCCGCTGCACCGCACCCCGCGCGTGGAGCGTTGCTCTCGCTATCCGAGAGGAAGTCGCCACAGGAAGTTCTGTCGCGGCTCGTTGGGAGGTCCTGTGGGACCCCCGAACGAACCTCCCGCTGTTCGTGAGGGAGGGGGTCCCAGAGGACCTCCCCCCGCAAACCCTCAGCCTTTGAGTTCCGGCCCCTTGGGCAGCTCTTTGCCGCCCAGCTTGAAGGCAACCACGCGAGCGCCGATTTCGCCTAGTTCTTCGGAGGCCGTCAGGGCCGCGCCGCCGACGGTGGCGAGGACGTACTGGGTGCCGTCGATCGAGTAGATGACCGGGGCGGTGCCGAAGGCGAGTTTGAGGTTCGCCTGCCAGAGGTCGTCGCCGTCAGCCGCGTCGAAGGCGTAGAGGATGCCCTGCTGGTCGCCGGTGAAGACGAGGCCGCCCGCCGAAGCGGTGGCACCGCCGTCCATCGGGGTCGGCATGTCGTGCTTCCAGAGGACCTTGCCGGTGTTGACGCCGACGGCGGTGAAGGTGCCGGTCTTCTTGGTGTCCTTGGGGACGACGCGGTCGCCGGCGAAGGCTTTCTCGCCGTTGTGGTTTTCGAAGGTGACCCGCAGGTACATGCAGAGTTCGATCCCGGAGACGTAGACCGCCTGCGTTTCCGGGCTGTAGGCGAGCGGCGAGTACTGGGAGCCGCCGACCGCGCCGGGGCACTCGAGGGTCGCCTTGTTCGTCGGCGGCTTGTGGTCGCGCTTGACGAAGCCGACCGGCGGGAAGAGGTCTTCGCCGGTTTCGGCGTCGAGGAGGAAGAGCAGGCCGTTCTTGCCCGCCTCGGCCAGGCCGCGTTTCTTTTCGCCGTTGATTTCGACGTCGAAGAGGACGACCGGGCTCTCGGCGTCGTAGTCCCAGAGGTCGTGGGCCTCCTCCTGGTGGTACCACTTGAGCTTGCCGGTGGTGGCGTCGAGGGCGAGGATCGAGTCGGTGTAGAGGTTCTTGCCGGGCCGTTTGTCGCCGACCAGGACGGGCGCCGGGTTGCCGGTGCCGACGTAGACGGTGTTCGTCGCCGGGTCGACCGTCGGCGGCATGTAGATGGTGCCGCCGCCGCCGCCTTTGGGCACCCACTTGGTGCCCTCTTTGGGGACCGTGTAGAAGGTCCAGAGTTCTTTGCCGGATTTGGCGTCGTAGGCGGAGAGCTTGCCGCGCACCCCGTCCTCGGAGCCGGAGACGCCGACGTAGACCTTGCCGTCGTAGGCGGTCGGGGCCATCGACTCGTAGGCGCCGGTGGCCGGGTCTTCGACCTGCGAGGACCAGAGGCGCTCGCCGGTCTTCTGGCTGATCGCCTGCAGTTTGTTGTCGAAGGTGAGGACGAAGAGCTTGCCGTTTTCGGCAGCGACCCCGCGGTTGACCGTGATCCCGTAACCGCCTACCCCGGTCGACTGGGAGAAGTCGACTTCCGGCGTGTAGGTCCAGTTGATGTGGCCCGTTTTGCCGTTGATCTGCATCACCTCGTCGGTCGAGGTGGTGACGTAGACGTTTTCGCCGATCACCAGCGGGAAGCTCTCCATCAGGTACTGGTCGGGCCCGAGGTTGGTGCTCCACGCTTCGCCGAGTTCGCCGACGTTGTCGGTGTTGATTTCGTCCTGGGTCGCGAAGCGCGTGTTGTCGCGGTCGCGGCCGAAGACGGGCCAGTCTTCGATTTCCGGCGCCGAGGCGGCCTTGGGGCCGTTGGCGGTCGACGCGGTGGAGCTGTCACCCGATGAGCCGGAGGACGAGCCGCCACCGCCGCAGGCGGCGAGGACGACCGCCGCCGTGAGGGCGAGGAGGGCGAGGAGCAGGGCTTTCGGTTTCATGGGGTGGGCTTTCTCGAGTAGCGGGTGAACGCCAGCTTCATCGGCCCGAGGCTGCGGGTCGAGAGGCCGGCGACGATCTGGCCCGGTGCACGGAGGTTGCCGAGGAACCGCCCGATCGTCGGGCCCAGGAACGAGCCCCCTTTGACGATCGCGGTGAGTGCTCCTCCACGGCGCGTGAGTTCCTTGAGATAGACGACATCGTTGTTCGTCTTCGTGCGCAGTTTCAGGATTCCGGCGGGCTCTTCGGACCCCGGAAATTCTTCCTGGATGAACATCGTGAGTTCAGCGCCGCGGACGCCGCTGTGGCCGTCCTGCAGGATCTTGGCGTGGTATCTGCCGATGAAGCTGCGCTGCGGTCCCCAGCCTTCTTTTGCCTTGCCCCCGGCGAACGCGAGCGACGCACTGGACACCGAGACCAGCAAGGCGAGGAGGACGATCAGGACGGTCGGGCGTCGCATAAGCAACAGAACCCTAGTAATTCCGCTACCTCGGCCGGTCCCGCGCGCTTGGTACCGTCGATTTGTGTGGCGATGGCTGGGAGCTGATCCCCGCGACGTAGTCGACCTGGCCGGTGCCCGGGAACTTGGCGATCCCGCGCACGGGGCGGACCTCCCCGAGGAGCTCCGACGCTGGCGCCGGATCGTCGCCCGCAGGCGCCTCGCGGTGCTGGTCCGCCGCCACGCCGCGGTGGCCCTGGGACTGGCGTTGCTGCTGGAGATCGCGGCGCAGCTCGGCGCCTTTCCGCAATGGGTGGTGGTCGCCGTTCCGCTGGCGCTCTTCCTCGTCTCGGTCACCGTCCTCGCCCTGCGCGGGCCCTCGCCGTTCGGGCTGGCGCGGCTGCTCGACGACAAGCTCGGCCTGAACGACCGCCTGGCGACGGCGCTGGAGATCGAGGCGCGCGCCGGCGACTCGGTGCTTGAGCGTCGCACGGTCGCCGACGCCGCGGCGCTCCTCGCGGCGGGCCGCGAGGACTGGCACGCGCGCGCCCACCAGGACCGCCGCGAGTGGTGGGCGTTGGGCGGCGCGGTGGCGGCGATCGCGGTGGTCGTCGCGATCGGCCTCGCCACCGCCGGCAGCTCGTCCTCGTCGGGTCGGCTCGAGGCGCTCGGCCTGCGCCAGGGCGGGCGCGGCGGCGGGAGCGGGCTGGAAAACGAATACGTCAAACACGCCGAAAAACACAGCAAAACCGTCGCCCCGACCGGGAAACTGCACAAATTCAAAGGCAAAAAAGGGCCGCCGCCGAGCGCCGTCAAATCGGGCAGCTCCGGCTACCAGAAGGTTCCCCAGGCCGAACGGACCGGGCGCGCCAAAGGGCAGGCGGGCAAAGGCGGCGGGGGCGGGGAAAAACCGCAGTCGGGCGACAAACTGAAACGCGGCGCCAACTCCGAAGTCAAAGGCGGCGAAGAACAGGGCGGGTCGAAATCGGGCTCGAGCCTGCCGAAAGAAAAAGAACACCCGACGCTCGGCTTCAACGTCAAAAGTACCGGCAAAAATGGAGACCACGCGCGGCGCGGAACCTCGAAAGTGAGCGGCGCGGCCGGCAAAAAAGCCGCGCCCAACGGTGCCGGGGACCAGACCACGGCGGGCGCCACCGAAAGCAACAAACCGGGCGGCAGCCCCTCCAGCGGTGCAAACCACGCGGGCGGCGAACAGGGCACCAACCAGCCGAGCAAGGCCAAACCGATCACCGGCCAGGCCTCCCAGGCGGTCCGCATCCAGCCGGCCTACGCGCCCTCCCGCTCCAAGAAAGCCGAAAAAGAAGAACGCAAAGCGGGGCGCGAAGAAGGGGCCGGCGGCAAAGCTCGCACCGGGCAGGTGACGGGCGCGACCCAGGTCGGCGAGCGTTTCTCCTTCGTCCCGGTCACCGGCGGCGCCGTCCCCGGACCGAGCGCGGGCCTGCAGCTGAACTACCTCGAATCGCTCAAGTGGGTCGAAAAACTGCCGTGGGGATGAGGGCTAGTTGACGCTCCTGAGCGGCGCGGCCCTGGCCGCCCTCCTCTTCACGATCCCCCTGATCGCGCTGCACCTGCGTCGCCGCAAGCCGCCCCGCCGCGCGGTCGGCAGCCTGCTCGCCTGGCGTGACCTGCCGGCCGCCGGGGGTGGGGGAGCCCGGCGGATCGGCCGCCCGCCGCTGCCGCTCCTGCTCCTCCTGCAGCTGCTCGCGCTGATCGTCCTCGTCGTCGCCCTCGCCCGCCCGGTCTCGAACGAAAGCGCCACCACCTCCTCCCACGTCTACGTCGTCGACGAGTCGATGTGGATGGGGGCCGAACAGGCGGGGACGGAGCGGATCGACGCGGCCCGCGCCGTGCTGCGCGAACGGATCGGCAAGCTGGCCGGTGACTCCGCGGTGCGGATCGTCGGCGCGGGATCGACGCCCTCCGTCGTCTTCGAAGGAGAGGCGGCCGACGCCGGCACCGCGCTCGGGCGCCTCGAAGCCGGCCCGGGCGCCGCCGACCTCACCGCGGCGCTGCGGCTCGCCGCCGGGCTGCGTGCGGGGAACGATGATCAGATCGCGCTGCTGCGCGCGCCCGAGGAAGCGGCACCGAAGGTCAACGGCGGCTCCTCCTATGAAGACCTCGAGGTCGGCGAAACGGTGGAAGACGCCTCGCTCTCCGGCGCGAGCGCCCACTGCGACCGCCTCGGCCAAGAAGAATGCGAAGTCTTCGTCCGCGTCGCCGACACCCTCGGCGCCGAGCGGACGGTGCCGGTGCGGGTCGCGATCAGCGGCGAGCCGATCCACACGGTGCCGGTCGAAGTCCCCGCCGGCGAAGGGGCGCCGCTCGTCTTCACCGCCCCGCCCGGCACGGCCGTGCGGATGAGCCTGCCGGCCGGCGACGGCCTCGCCGCGAACGACTCCGCCTTCGTCGCCGTGCCCCGCCCTGGCGGCCAGAACATCACCCTGGTCGGCAACCGCATCCGCGCCCTGCCGCTGGCCCGCGCGCTGGCCTCGGTGCCGGGGGTGAAGCTCCGCCTGCGCACGCCGCAGACCTACGAGCCGACCGACCCCGGGACGAGCGACCTGTTGGTGCTCGACGACTTCGTGCCGAAGGGCGGCCTGCCGAAGGCGCCGGCGCTGCTGCTCGTCAACCCGCCGAGCTTCCCCGCGGGCGGGAACCGGGAAAGCGTGGCGCGCAAGATGCGGGACAGCCGCATGAGCGGCACCGAAGCGGCGAGCCCGCTGCTCGAAGGCACCGACGTCTCCTCGCTGACGATCGGCGCCGGCGCCGCCCGCCGGCTCGCCCTGCCCCCGACGATGACCGCCGCGGCGTGGAGCGCCGAAGGCCCGCTGATCGCGTCGGGCACCGAGGGCGGCAGCCGCGTCGCGGTGCTGGCGTTCGAGCCCTCCGAATCGAACCTCCCCCAGCTGGCCTCCTTCCCGACCCTGATCGACAACATCGTCGCCTGGTCCCAGCAGCTCGCGCCACAATCCGTCGCCGCCGGGACGCCGTTCGCGCTGACCGAGCCCGCCGGCACCACCGCCGCGAGCCTCGCGCCCGCGGCGGGCGGGTCGCCACGGGGGCTGAAGGTCGCCGCGGGTGGCGAAGTCCCGGTCTCGATCGCCGCGCCCGGCAACTACGTCATCGCCCTCGAAGGTCCCTGGGGGACGCGCGAACTGGCACTGGCCGTCAACCCCGGCGTCGCCGCCGCGCCCGGTGCCCCGGTCGACCTCAGCGCCCCCGCACCCCCGGCCCACGCCGGCCACACCGACCTCTGGCCCTGGCTCCTGGCGGCGGCGCTCCTCCTCCTGATCGTCGAGGCGCTCTACGCCTGGTGGCGCGAACCCGAACGCAGCGGCTCGACCCGGCGGCGGATCGCGGTCGGCCTCCAGGTCGCGGGCATCGTCCTCGTCGCGGTCGCCCTCTTCGACCCGACCGTCGGCTCGAAGCCGCTGCCGACCACGCTCGTCCTCGACCGCTCGCTCAGCGTCGGCTCGGCCTCCGGCGAAGCCGAGAGCGAATGGCTCGCCGCCAACCGCGGCTGCGGCACCGACTGCCGCGTCGTCCAGTTCGGCGGCGGCGCCGAACTCACCGGCGCGAGTGCCGACCTGCTCCCGCAGGCCACCGGCGGCGGGGTCGAAAGCCGCGAATCGAACCTGGAGGCGGCGATGGAACTGGCGCTCGCCCGGACCCCGCGCGGCGGCCGCGTCGTCCTCCTCAGCGACGGCCGCCAGACCGTCGGCGAACCGACCGCCCTCGCCGCGAGCGCGCGCGAGCGCGGCGTCACCGTCGACACCGTCGCCCTCACCCGCCAGCCCGCCGACGCGGCCGTCACCCGGTTGCAGGCGCCCGGGGCGCTCCACGCCGGCGACCCGCTGTCGCTCGAGGTCACGGTGCGCAGCACGATCGAAGGCCCCGGCGTCCTCACGGTGCGCCGCGACGGGGTCGCGGTCGGCCACCAGAAAGTCGCCCTGGGCCTCGGCGACAACCCCTACCTCTTCTCGGTGCGGGTGCCGCAGGTCCCCGGCTCCTACGGCTACGAAGTCGAGATCGCGACCGCAGGCGACACGCGCGCGCAGAACGACGTGCTGGGGACGACGGTGCGGGTGCAGGGGCCGCCGCGGCTCCTGGTCGCGGGCGCCGACGGATCGACCGCGGCGGAACTGCTCGGCGCCGACGGCTTCGAGGTCACCCCGGTCGCGGCGGACGCGTTGCCGACTTCCCCGGCCGGCTACAAGGGCTACGACGGTGTCGTCCTCGAAGACGTCTCCAACGAAGAACTCGGCAAAACTCGCGCGAAAGCGATCGACACCGGGGTCCGCGACCAGGCCCTCGGCCTGCTGGCGCTCGGCGGCAACCGCTCCTTCTCGCTCGGCAAGTACTACAAGTCGCCGCTCGAAGCCGCGCTGCCGGTCAAGTCACTGGTCCCAGGAAAACTGCAGCGCAAAAACGTCGCCGTCGAGCTCGTCCTTGACCGCTCCGGCAGCATGATCAACGAGGTCGGCGGGGTGCCGAAGATCGCGATGGCCCAGGCGGCCGCCCGTGGCGCCCTCGACTTCCTGCTCAAACACCGCGACCAGCTCGGCATCGTCGCCTTCGAAGTCAAAGCGAGATCGGTGGTGCCGCTGACCCGGGTCGAACCGGCAAACGTCGGCGAACTCGAAAAGAAGATCAACAACATCCCGGCCAACGGCGGGACGAACGTCTACAAAGGCCTCGCCGAAGGGGTCAAGGAAATCGAACGCTCGACCGCCAAAGAGAAACACATCATCCTGCTCACCGACGGGATCTCCGAACCCGGCTCCTACGCCCGCCTGCTGCCCGGTCTGAAACAGCAGCACATCAGCGTCGCCACCGTGGCCCTCGGCGCCGAAGCCGACTTCAAGCTGCTCAAACAGATCGCGGCCGACACCGGCGGCAACTACTACCGCACCGAAAACGCGCGCGAACTGCCGAAAATCTTCGACAAAGAGACCCGGCTGAACACCCGTACCGTGCGGCTGCGTGGCGAAATCGGCGTCTCCGCCGGGGACCCGAGCCCGATCACCGGCAGCCTCGTCGGCGAACACCTGCCGCCGCTCGGCGGCAACGTGGTGACCGAACTGAAGCCGGGCGCCGAGGTCGCGCTCCTCGGCCAGGACAAAGACCATCCGCCCGACCCGGTGCTCGCTCAGTGGCAGTACGGCGGCGGCCGCGTCGCCGTCTGGACCCCGGGGCTGACCCCCGGATGGGCCGGCGAATGGCTGAACCACCAGCGCTTCTTCCAGGACGCCGGCCGCTGGGTCGAGCGCGGGGTCGCGCAGCCGCCGCTGACCCCGAACCTCGTCCCCGGGGACCAGCGGACCATCGAAGTCGCCCCGCTCGACGAAAAAGGCCGGTCGATCGTGCTGTCGAGCCTCGAAGGCTCGCTCAGCTCACCAGCCGGCAAGTCGGTCCCGCTGCGCTTCGAAGAGTCGGCGCCGGGACGCTGGACCGCGTCGCTCCCGGCCCTGCCCGCCGGCCAGTACCAGTACGTGCTCGCCTCGGCGGGCGATGGGTCGCTGACCGGCACCCTGGCGATCCCCTACCCGGCCGAGTTCCGTCTCGGCCGCATCGACACGACGCCGCTCGGCCCGCTCGCCTCGGCGAGCGCGGGAACCACGCTCAGCGCCTCCGATCCGGGCGTCATCGAAGGGTCCTCGCACCGCATCTGGTGGCTGTTCGCGGCCGCCGCGCTCGCCTGCTTCCTGCTCGGGGCCGGCCTGCGCCTCCTCGCCCGCGGATGGGGCGGGGAGGACGACGATCCGCCGAATCGCCAAGATTCCTCGGATCGTGACGCAGACGCCCCCGCAGACCTCCAGCCCGAACCCGTCTGAGGGGGCCCCACCGCGGACCGCCTCCGTCCTCGTCCTCGGCGAGGGGGGCGGCCTCGGCGCGGCACTCCTGCGGCGCTTCGAGCAGAACGGCTCGCCCGCCGTCTCGGCGCTCGACCTGACCGACGGCCAAGCGGCCGAGATGCTCCGCGAGGGCCACTGGCGCGCCGTCGCCGTCGTCACCCGCGACGACGCTCACGCCCTGCGCCTCACCCTGCTGAGCGCCCACGTGCGCCCCGATCTGCCGCTCTGGGTGACGATGTTCGACCACACCGTCTCGCGCGAGCTCGAGCACGTCGCGCCCAAGGTCCACGTCCTTTCGCCCTCGGAGATCGTCGCCGGGGACCTCGCCGAGGGCTGCCTGGCCGAAGCGGGCGAGGAGATCGTCGGGCGCCGCCGCCACGGCGTCCGCATCGTCGACGACGCCCTGCGCCTCCTCGTCCTTTCCTCCGCCGGCCTCTTCGTCGCCCTGGTGGTCGAGATGGTGATCACGATGATCGCCTTCCACCACGGTCTCGTCGACGCCTTCTACTTCTCCACCCGCTCGGTGGCGACCGTCGCCGGGACCCCCGGCGCCGCCAAGGGTCCGGCCTGGTTCAAGGTCGTCTCGGCCGCCAACATGGTCGCCGCCGTCGGCCTCGTCGCGATCTTCACCGCCGCCCTCGTCCGCCGCCTCAGCCGCCGCCGCCTCACCACCCTCTTCGGCCCCCGCGCCGCCCCCGCCCGCCACCACGTCGTACTGGTCGGCTTCGGCCAGGTCGGCTTCCGCCTCGCCCAGGCCCTGAAGGAACGCGGCGTCTCCGTGATCGCGATCGAGCGCGACGCCGAAGCTCCCAGCATCCGCCTCGCCAGGGCCGCCGGCATCCCGGTCGCGATCGGCCGCGGAGACGACCGCGAGATCCTCCAGCGCGTCGGCATCGAGCGCTGCGGAGCGATCGCCGCAGTCACCTCCGACGACCTGGTCAACGTCGCCGTCGGCCTGGCCGCCGAGGACCTCCGCTCCGACGTCCCGATCGTCCTTCGCCTGGGCGACGGCGAGGTCGCCTCGGAGACCGATTCCCTGCTCCACCTCGGCCGCATCTGCGACGCCCACAAACTGGCGGCCGAGACCCTGCAGCGGGCGATCGAGGTGGGGGCGTAGAGAGCCCGCGTGTTCCGTCCTGCTTGATCGGGCCTGCCCTTCAGCTTCTTGCGTTGAGCTGAGCGAGTCGCGGAACGCAACCGCCTCTACTCAAACGCCCAAGCAGCCCTTTCTCCCGCTGGACCATCGGCAGTCGATGAGCCGAGACCGCCACGAAGGGAGGGGGCGGGGGGTGTCCCTCCCGGGACACTCAAAGCCCGCGAAGCGAGGCTTGTCCCGGGAGGGATGCCCCCCGCCCCCTCGCTCTCTGAACCTCTAGAGCCCGTGCGGGTGCAGATGGTCTTCGGCCATCCGCTTGAGCCCGCCCCGATCGATCTTCCCGGTCGGATTGAGCGGCATCTCCTCGAGGAAGACGACCTCCTCGGGGGCCTTGTAGCCGATGCGCTCGCGACAGTGGACGATGAGATCCGCTGCCGAAGGCTTTTCGGCGCCCTCCTCCAGAGTCACGTAGGCCCGGACGTTCTCGCCGTGGACGGTGTCGTGGATGCCGACGGCGCCCGCGAGAGCTACTGCCGGATGGTCTACGAGGGCGCCCTCGACCTCATAAGGGCTGATGTTGGAGCCGTCGTGGACGATCACCTGCTTCTTGCGGCCGAAGAACCAGAGGTAGCCGTCGGAGTCGGCGCGGGCCAGGTCGCCGGAGTCGAGCCAGCCGTCGACGATCACCTCGGCGGTGGCCTCCGGGGCCTCCCAGTAGCCGACCATCGCGCTCGGCGTCTCGATCCAGATGCGGCCTACGGCGTCGCCTTCGATCGGGGCGCCTTCGTCGTCGCGCAGTTCGACCGTGAAGCCACCGATCGGGGTGCCGATCGAGCCCTGGCGGATCTCGCCGGAGGGCGGGTTCAGGGTCGCCAGGCCGACCTCGGTCATCCCGTATCCCTCGACGATCGGGAAACCCGCCGCCGCGGCGAACCCGGTGAGGAGCTCGGTCGAGACCTTGTCGGAGCCGGCCCGGCAGACGCGCAGCGAGGCGAAGTCGCCGGGGCGCAGGTCGTGGTCGTGGATCAGCGCCGAGAGCGCCGCCGGGATCATCGCCAGCACGGTCGGCTGTTGGTCGCGGAGGAGCGGCAGCAGCTCGTGGGAGTCGGTGGCGCGGGCGACGACTACCTTGCCCGCGACCGAGAGCGTCGCCAGGGCCCAGAGGAAGCTGCCGACGTGCGACATCGAGGAGCCGGGCAGGAAGACGTCTGAGCCGTCCAGCTCGAACGCGGCGGCCGCCGAGGCGATCATCCAGCGGAGCGTCTCGCGCGAGTGGGTGACGCCCTTCGCCGGTCCGGTCGAGCCGGAGGTGAAGAAGATGACGGCGGGCTCTGCCGGATCGGGTTCCGCGGTCGCCCGCGGCAGCGGCCCGGCCTCCAGCAGGTGGGCGAAGTCGGCGGCCCAGCCGGCGTCGGTGTCCGGTTCGTCGTTGCCCTGGGGCAGCGGCTCGGCGTCGCGGTAGGCGATCGCGCCGAGCTCGAGCGCCGGGGCCAGTTCGCTCGCGGCGACATCGGCGGCGCGCTCCGCGTGGGCGAGCAGG
Organism: Solirubrobacterales bacterium; assembly: GCA_965200635.1. GTDB lineage: Bacteria > Actinomycetota > Thermoleophilia > Solirubrobacterales > 70-9 > VAYN01. The sequence continues at coordinate 1,442,223 of OZ241364.1, forward strand.
GCCCGGGCGCCGCTCACCCGCAGCGCGTGGTCGATCTCGGTCGCCGTGTAGCGGTAGTTCAGCGGCGTCGCGATCAGCTCGGCCTTGAAGCAGGCGAGGTAGTGGACGACGAGGTCGACCCGGTTCGGCATCAGCGACGCCAGCCGGTCGCCGGGGCGCAGGCCGAGGCCGAGATAGCCGGCGGCGAGCCGGGAGCTCGCCTCCTCCAGCTCGGCCCAGGTGAGGGCGCGCTGGTTGGAAAGAAGTGCGACCTCCCCCGACTTGGTCTCGAGACCGAGCCGGAGGAGGTCGCTCAAACGTGCCGCCGGGGCGTCTAGTCGCGCCCCGGCGATCAGCATCGTCTATTTACCGCCGACGATGTCTTCGACCACGTAGGCGGCCACGTTTTCGATTTCTTCTTTGCTCAGCTGACTGCCGAATGCCGGCATCCCGCCGCCACCGTTGGTCACCTGTTTTTCGGCGCCGGCCTGTTCTTTGGCCAGCGGCATCGTGGTCAGGTCAGGACCGCCGTTGCCGCCTTTACCGGTGGCGCCGTGGCAGACGGAGCATTCTTCGGCAAACACTTCTTTGCCTGCTTCCGCGTTCGGGGCGCCGCCGGCAGCCGCTTCGCCACCTTCACCGCCTTCGACTTCCTGGCCACCGCTTTCTTCCGCGTTGCCGGTTTCGCCGCCGCCTTCGACTTCTTCGGCGGATTCCTCACCGGCGTGCTCGGTGCCTTTTTCTTCAGCTTCCAGGCCTTTCGGTTCTTCCATGGTCCCTTTCAGGGAGAAGACCCAGAAGTTTTCGCCGTGGGCCGTGGCCGCCAGCGAGTTGCCGCCTGCGTAGATGGCGATTTTCTCTTCGCCTTCGTGTTCGTAGACCGCCACCGTGGCGTTGGCGCCGGCACCGGTCTGCCAGTGCCAGAGTTCTTTGCCGGTTTCCTCGTCGTAGGCGACGAGTTCGCCGTTGTTTTTACCGACGAACAGCAGGCCGCCGGCGGTCGTGGTGGTACCGGAGTAGCACGATTCGCCTTTGGTTTCGTTCTGCCATTTGATTTTGCCGGTCGACATGTCGTACGCCGTGATGTAGCCGGTCGTGTCGAAGCCGGAGGCCACGATCGTGTCCGAGCCGATGTACGTTTCGCCTTCGACGAATTTCTGGCTCTTCGGCGGGGTGACCAGGCCGAGGGCCCCCGACTGGGAGCAGACGAAGTACATGTTCTTTTCCGGGTCGAACGAGGACGGAGGCCAGTTGTCGCCACCGACCGCGGAGTTCGCGCCCAGGTTGATCACGTTCGGATCCGAGCTCTGCGGGGTGAAGACTTTCGACCCCACGATTTTCGGCGGGTTCTTTTCCGAGCTCACCGCTTCTTCGGTGGTTTCAACCGCTTCCGGAGTGGCTTCGATCGGGCTGAACGGTTCCATGGTCGGCTCAGGCTGAGTCGGCCAGGTCTTTTCGCTCGGGTCCTGCGGGACCTTCACCTCGGGGATCGGGTAGACCGGCTTGCAGGTTTCCTGATCGACGACGTAGGCCCAACCGGTCTTCTCCGGCTCGCCCACCGCTTCGACTTCCTTGCCGTTCATTTCGCCTTTCATCAAGACGGTCGGGCTCGGGGCATCGAAGTCCCAGAGGTCGTGGTGGACCTCCTGGAAGTGACATTTGTATTCGCCGCTTTCGGCGTCGAGGCCGACGATCGAGGCGGTGAAGAGGTTTTCACCCTTGCGATCGCGACCCGTCCACGGTGAGGCGTTCGAGGTCGAGAAGAACAGCATCCCGTTTTTCGGGTTCACGGTCGGCGTGTTCCAGATCGAGGCGCCGCCGTGTTTGTAGCTGCCGTTGTTCGGCCAGGTGTCGCCGCCCGTTTCGTTCGGGGCAGGCGTGGTCCAGAATTTCCAGGCGACCTTGCCGGTTTTGGCATCGAGGGCGGTCAGGCGACCGCGGATCCCGTACTCGCCGCCGGAACCACCGACGTAGACCTTGCCGTTGTAGTAGAGCGGAGCGCTCGTGATCGAGAAGCCGTTGTTGAACTTTTCGATGTTGGTGGACCACTTGACCTTGCCGGTTTCCTGGTCGAGTGCGACCTGGTCGCCGTTCAGCTGCGAGACGAACACCATCCCGTCGCCGATCGCGACACCGCGGTTGTCCCAACCGCAGCAGACGACTTCGCCGAGCGGATCGGGAGGAAGGTGCGGTTCGTAGGTCCAGAGGATTTCGCCGGTCGAGGCATCGAGGGCGAAGACATCGTCGGCCCCGTCGGGGATGTAGATCGTGCCTTCGTACTCGACGGGCGTGGCCTCGGCGGAGAACTTCGCGGCGGTGGCGTTCTGACCGATCTTGGTCATCCACTCGCCTTTGAGTTCTTTGACGTTTTCGGTGTTGATTTCGTCCAGCGTCGAGAAGCGGTCGTTGGTGGTGCCGCCGTTCGACGTGATCCAGTTATCGCCGGGATACGCAGCGAGTTCTTCGCTGGTGAACTCCGGCGCCATCGCGATGCCGCCTTCTTCGCTCGTTTCGGCCGTTTCGGCCGGTTCGGATTCCGTCGATTCGGTGCTTTCGCCACCGCCGGCGGTCGAGCTCGTGGTGGTCGTGCCACCACTTCCTCCACATGCTGCCAGGACGACCGCGGCCGCCAGAGCCAATAAGAACGCCACAAACCACGTACGGCGTCCCGAACTACCGAGACCTCTCAACATCAATCCCACCCTTTCCTGTCGGGCAGAGGCGTCGAGACGGCTCCCGGCCCGCTCTTTAAAACTTCTTCAAGAAGCGGGACGCTAGCACAGACCAGACCTGTCAAATCAGCGAAAACGGAGGGGGGGAGACGGGCTCCGGTGGCGGCGGAGATGCACCCCTCGCCGCCGTCGCATCGTGCCGCTCTCCAGCACCGTCGGTGCGTACTTCACCGGTACCCGTTGGCGCCCGGCCGAGGTACGCGTCGCCCGTCCGCGCCCGCCTTCCAGCGCGCGATGGAAAAGGGCGATCGCCAGCGCCGCGACGACCACGCCGATCGCCGCCACCAGCGCCGCCGGCACGCCCAACAACCCGAGTCCGACCAGACCGATCAAGAAGGCCAAGACTATGGCCGGGTATAGACGATCTTCGGTGCGCGGACCCTTCATGCTCCTCGGTCCGAAGGTACCCCTGACCGGTGGCGAGCGGGACTGCCCGCCACCGGTCTGCAACAAAATTGGCGCCGTGCCTAGTTGAGCGAGATCGTGAACTTCTGCGCGTTCTTGCTCGCCGGACCGACCGTCAGTTCGCCGCCCGCGCCGCGGTAGGCACCGGTGCCACCGACGATCGCCAGCACGAAGTTCTTGCTGTTGAAGTGGATCGCCCCCTGGGCGATCAGGTTCCCGTCCGCAAGCCGGAGCGTCAGGTCGCAATCGGCGTTGGCGTTGAAGTTGAAGTCGCAGGTCTCGGTCGCCTGGCCGAGCTTTCCCTGCTTGCCCGGGGACGAGTAGAGGTCGTTGACCGCAAGGAGGTTGTCGCCGGCTGCCGGGAGCTTCTGCGATTTGGGCGAAGGCACGGTGCCGTCTTCGCTGAAGGGGTTCTTGCCAACTCCGCGTTCCCGATCGTCGGCGTTGTTGATGTACACCGCCTTCTGGGCGACCGAATAGACGGTCATCTCCTTGGCCGGTTCGGCGGCCGAACCAGTGGTGACACCACGGGCGAAGAGGGCGGCGGCGACGAGCGCCACGGCGGCGGCGGCGATGAGGACGCCGCGCGGGACGCGCAGCGTCAGGTCCTTCGAGTTCATCTGGATTCCTTCGGATCGATGGCGGGCCCGTTGCCCGCCGTCCGCTCCGAGTACCACTCTCTTCGAACCGTAATCCGATTACTTGGAGGGCCTTCGGTATACTGGATGGTTTTCAGCGAGCGAAGCGCTTATATGACGACCAGGCGGGCTTCGGCACGAACCCCTGCGCGAAGAGCCCCGAGCCGTCACAGAAGTTGCAGCTGCCCGGCTCGTCGGTGAAGGAGAACCAGTAGAGGCGCTTGATGTGCCAGGCCGCCGCTTTCGCGGTCAGCAGCTTGAAGGCGCCGGTCAGTTCGCGGGCCTGTCCCTGGACGCCCTTCTCGAACTGGTTGTGCCCGTTGGCGGCACTGGGGACGCCGCTGCTCCAGCCGATCTCGGTCAGCCACAGCGCCCGTCCCGGATCCTGGGACTTCTTCAGCGCCGCGCGCACTTCTTCGATTTCCCCGGTCAGCCGGCTGTAGGACTTGGAGTAGGGGTGGAGGGCGATCGCGATGAACTTGCCGCGCACGCCGGGCGTCGACTTGTACATCCGTTCGAGGAAGTCGGCGGCGAAGTAGGCCCGCTTGACGCGCCCGGACCCCGGCTTGACGTTGCCGCCCTTGGGCTGGATGAAGAGCCCGCCGAGCACCATCCGGGCGCCGGAGTCGGCGCTGCGCAGGTCGCGGAAGGATTCGACCACGAGCTTGCCGTACTGCGCCGGGTTCGGCCGGGCCGCGAAGTACTTGTAGTTCTCCTCGTTCCAGATCTGCCAGATCCGGATCGGGTGCGCGGGCACCAGCGGGTTTTCGGCCCAGAAGCTGCCCCCCGGGCCGTAGCGGAACACGGCCAGGCGCAGCAGTTCACGCCAGGCGGAGCGTTGGGCGGCGGTCTGCACCGGCAGGCTCACCGGCGCCCGGGTGCCTCCGACCCCTTCGTAGGCGATCGCCCAGGTCGGCGGGCCGGAGAAGAACGGCAGCACCGAGATCCCCTGTTCGGCGGCGCCGCGCACGAACGGGTCGACCGAGCTCCAGTCGGGCGTGGCGCCGGGCGAGGACTGGATCGCCGACCAGTTGATCGGCACCCGGATGCTTTCGACGCCGCCCTGCTCGAGGGTCTGCGCCTGCGCTGGTTCGGGGGCCTGGTTGGCGACCACCCCCCAGAAGTCGGCAGGGAGCGCCGCCGAGGCGCCCGCGGGAACGAGCGCCAGGGCGAGGAGGGTCAGGACGAGGGAGGTGAGGGCATTGCGTCTCAAGGTCCCCCAACAACAAGACACCCCCCGCCCGGGTTGCGGGGGACCCCCCGATCAGTTGGCGGTGACGCTTGCCTGCACGGGGGCGACCGTCAGGGTCCGCGTCGTCGCCCGCACGCAGGTTTCGAAGGCCAGCGGGGCGATCTTGTTGCCGCTCCCGCCGGGGATCGCGACGCGGAGGCCGGCCGCGGTGGTCGCCTTGCACTTGTCCGCTGGGTAGTTCAGCGCGTCGACGATGCGCAACTGGGCGGTCGCGCTCTGCCCCGGCGCGAGGGTGACCGGCTTCGCCGCCTTGCCGCTTTCGTGACCGGCGAAGGCGCCGATGCGGGCGCCTTTGAGGTCGACCGCGTTCACCTTCGGGTAGCCGTCGACCGTGCAGGTCGCGGTCGAGAGGTTGGTCATCTCGATCCGGTAGTAGACGCTGCCCGCCGCGCCGCCGCCCGGTTCTTCCCCCGCCCAGACGACGAGTCCCGACGCCGAGCAGGCCCGCGTCGCGGTCGGCGTCGGAGCGGCCGCGGACGAAGCCGACATCACCGCCGCCACGAGGAGAGCGGCGGCCAGGCACGGGGCGATCAGCAGGCGGGCTTTCATGCCCTCAACCGTAGCCCGTCGAGGGCGATCTCAAACGCCCGCGCCGAGGCCTCCCCGCGTTCCTCGAAATCCCTCAGCGGGGCGAGCGCGCCGTCGACCATCGAGAGAACCATGAGGAGGTCGTCGAGGGTCAGGTCGGGACGGACGACACCGGCGGCGCGGGCGGCGTCGAGGCGGGGGGCGAAGAGGTCGCGGACGCGGTCGGTGAGGCCCTGGACCTGGCTCTCCTCGACCTCGCCCGCCCGGATCGCCGCGATCAGCCCCTGGGAGCGGAGCTGCGCGGCGAGCACCTCCCGCAGCAGCTCCTCCAGCGAACCCGGGCCGATCTCCTCGTCGGCCGCGATGCGCTCCTCGAGTGCCTCCATGTCCTCGCCGGCCAGCGCGGCGAGCAGGGCGCGGCGGTCGGCGAAGTGCCGGTAGACGGTCGCCTGGCCGACGCCTGCCTCCTGGGCTACCTCGGCGAACGACGCCTCGGCGTCGTCGCGGTAGAGCTCGCGGGCGGCGTCGAGGATCGCTCGCCGGCTGCGGACCGCGTCCTTGCGGAGGTTCGTCGTCACCCGCCCAACCTATGTCCAGGACCGGAACCGTGCCGCCGGCACCGCCGCGGTCTAGCTCCGGGGGCTCAGTCCGACGAGGAAGCGTCGCGCGGCGACGGCGCCTCCGGCGGCGAGCCGGGAAGGATGTCCGGGGCGCTCGTCCGCGCCACGTCGGCGGCCTGGTCGTCGGGCATCTCCTGGGACTCGCGCTCGGCGGCGACGCGGCGGCGGTAGATGTCGACCTCGCGGGCGACCGTGTCGTCGTCCCAGCCGAGGACGCCGGCCATCATTCGCGCCGCCGGCTCGGCGGCCGCCAGGCCGCGGTCCCACGCCTCGATCGAGATCCGGGTGCGGCGGGTGAGCACGTCCTCGAGGTGCTGGGCGCCCTCGTGGGTGACCGCGTGGAGGACCTCGGCGGCGAGGTAGTCGTCGGCGCCGGGCAGCGGCTCGGCCAGTTTCGGGTCGCGGGCGATCTCGGCGGTCAGCTCGAAGATCCGCGAGCCGAAGCGCCCGAGCAGGTGCTCGATCCGGGCGGGGTGGAGGCCGGTCTGGGCGGCGAGGGTCTGGGTGCTGTTGCGCAGGGCCTGGAATCCCTCGGCGCCGACCAGCGGCGTTTCGTGGGTGACCGACGGCGCCACGCGCTTTTCCATCGAGCGCGCGGCGGCGTCGACGGCGTCCTTCGCCATCACCCGGTAGGTCGTGTACTTGCCGCCGGCGACCGCGACGAGGCCCGGGACCGGGACGGCGACGGTGTGCTCGCGGCTGAGCTTCGAGGTGCTCTCCGACTCGTGGGAGAGCAGCGGCCGCAGGCCCGCGTAGACGCCCTCGACATCCGCGTGGGTGAGCGGCTCGCGCAGCACCTTGTTGACCCGCTCGAAGATGTACTCGATGTCGGAGCGACTGGCCGCCGGGTGGGCGCGGTCGAGCGTCCAGTCGGTGTCGGTCGTGCCGACGATCCAGTGGCGCCCCCAGGGGATGACGAAGAGGACGCTCTTCTCGGTGCGCAGGATCAGCCCGGTGTCGAGCTGCAGGCGGTCGCGCGGGATCAGCAGGTGGACGCCCTTGGAGGCGCGGACGTTGAACATGCCGCGCTCTCCGACCATGTTCTGGATGTCGTCGGTCCAGACCCCGGTGCAGTTGATGACCTGGCGGGCGCGGACCTTGATCTCCTCGCCGGTATGGGCGTCCTTGGCGACGACGCCGGTGACCCGCTCCCCCTCGCGGAGGAAGCCGACGACGGCGATGTTGTTGGCGACCTGCGCCCCGTAGTGGGCCGCGGTGCGGGCGACGGTCATCGTGTGGCGGGCATCGTCGACCTGCGCGTCGTAGTACTGGAAGCCGCCGATCATCGCGTCGTCGCGGAGCGCCGGGGCGATCCGCATCGCCTTGCGCTTCGAGAGGCGCCGGTGCCCCGGCACTCCCGTGTGCCCGCCGCCGAGCGAGTCGTAGAGGATCATCCCGGCGCCGATGTAAGGCCATTCCCACTGCTTCTCCAGCGGGAAGAGGAAGGGGACGGGGCGGACCAGGTGCGGCGCCAGCGTGGTGAGCAGGAGGCCGCGCTCGCGCAGCGCCTCGCGGACCAGGCTGAAATCTTTCTGCTCCAGGTAGCGGAGGCCGCCGTGGATCAGCTTGCTCGAGCGCGAGGAGGTCCCCGCCGCGTAGTCGCGGGCCTCCAGCAGCGCCACCGAGAGGCCACGGGTGGCGGCGTCGAGGGCCGCGCCGGTGCCGGTCGCGCCGCCGCCGATCACGACGACGTCGAATTCCTCGGAGCCGAAGCGCTCGATCGCGGCGCGCCGCGACTCGGGGCTGAGCCGGTCGTCGGGACCCAGGCGGGGGGTCCCGGATGAATTTGCTGATTCGGTTTTGGTCTCGGCGGGCATAACTGGCTGTGGGACTACCCGGGAAGGGCCGGGTTGCAACGTAACAAGGAGCGAGCATGGGCCAGGACGCATCGACGGCGGAGCGCTCGAGCAACTATCGCGGAGGCGAGGGAACGCGACGCTGGCGCTGGCAGCAGACGACTTGGGGCGAGGCCGGGGCGGAGTTCCTCGGCACCTTCGTCCTGATCATGTTCGGCGACGGGATCGTCGCCACCTGCGTGGCCGGACTGAGTCAGTCGGGTCGCGGCGAACTCGGCTTCAACAGCGGCGACTGGATCCTGATTACCTTCGCCTGGGGTTTCGCCGTGATGCTCGGCGTCTACATCGCGGGCGGCATCTCCGGCGCCCACCTGAACCCGGCGGTGACCTTCGCCCAGGCACTGCGACGCGGGTTCCCGTGGAAGAAGGTGCCCACCTACATCGCCGCCCAAGTGCTCGGCGCCTTCGTCGCCGCGGCGGTCGTCTACTTCAACTACCGCTTCGCGATCGGCTCCTTCGAACACGTCGAACACATCCACCGCGGGACCTCGGACTCGATCGGCACCTATTCGATCTTCGCCACCTTCCCGGCCGAATACTTCACCTCATGGTTCGGCCCGTTCATGGACCAGGTGATCGGCACGGCACTGCTCGTCGCCTGCATCTTTGCCGTGATCGACGAGTACAACGGGCCGGCGAAGGCGAACCTGGCGCCGTTCATCATCGGCCTGATCGTCGTCGTCATCGGGATGTCGTTCGGCGTCAACGCGGGTTACGCGATCAACCCGGCCCGCGACTTCGGTCCGCGCATGTTCGCCCTGCTCCAGGGATGGGGGAAGGTCGCCTTCCCAGGTGACTACGGGAACGTCAACACCTACTTCTGGATTCCGATCGTCGGGCCGTTCGTCGGCGCCGGGATCGGTGCCTATATCTACGACTTCTTGATCCGCGGCGTGCTGATCGCGCGTGGGACGAAGCCGGACCCGGAGATGGTCGAAGAGGCACAAACCACTATCGAGGAGGACTAAGTGCCCGAGTACGTTGCGGCGATCGACCAGGGGACCACGTCGAGCCGGCTGATCCTGTTCGACAAGGACGGCCAGATCGAGTGCGTCGACCAGAAAGAGCACGAGCAGATCACGCCGAAAGCGGGCTGGGTCGAGCACGACGCGACCGAAATCTGGCGGAAAACCCGTGAGGTGATCGGCGGCGCGATGGCGAAGTCCAACGCCGAGGCGGGCGATGTCGCCGCGATCGGCATCACCAACCAGCGCGAGACGACGGTGGTCTGGGACCGCGAGACCGGCGAGCCGGTCTACAACGCGATCGTCTGGCAGGACACGCGGACCGAAGAGATCGTGCAGGAGCTGGCCGGGGACGAGGGCGTCGACCGCCTGCGCAAGGACGTCGGCCTGCCGCTCTCGACCTACTTCTCCGGGCCGAAGATCAAATGGATCCTCGACAACGTCGACGGGGTCCGCAAGCGCGCCGAAGCCGGCGAACTGGCCTTCGGCAACATGGACACCTGGGTGCTCTGGAACCTCACCGGGGGCAAGAACGACGGCGTCCACGCGACCGACGTCACCAACGCGTCGCGGACGATGCTGATGAACCTGGAGACGCTCGAATGGCACCAGCCGAGCCTCGACCTGATGGGCATCCCGGAGTCGATGCTGCCGGAGATCAAGTCCTCCTCGGAGACCTACGGCGAGGCCAAGGGCACCGCGCTCGGCGGCGTCCCGGTGGCGGGCATCCTCGGCGACCAGCAGGCGGCGATGTTCGGGCAGACCTGCTTTGACCCGGGTGACGCGAAGAACACCTACGGCACCGGTTCGTTCCTGCTCGTCAACACCGGCGAGGAGATTGTCCATACCGACAAACTCCTGACCACGGTGGGGGCGAAGCTCGGTCCCGACGGCCCGCCCGTCTACATGCTCGAGGGCTCGATCGCCGTCACCGGCGCCGCGGTCCAGTGGCTTCGCGACCGGCTCGGGATCATCAAAGACGCCCCCGAAGTCGAAGAGCTGGCCAAGTCGGTCGAGGACAACGGTGGCGTCTACTTCGTCCCCGCCTTCTCCGGCCTCTTCGCCCCCTACTGGCGCGAAAACGCCCGCGGCATCATCGTCGGCCTGACCGGCTACGCCAACAAAGGCCACATCGCCCGCGCCACCCTGGAGGCGACCGCCTGGCAGAGCCGCGAGGTGGTCGACGCCGCCAACGACGTCGCCGACGTCCCCTTCTCCGAGCTCAAAGTCGACGGCGGCATGACCGCCGACGAGTTCCTCATGCAGTTCCAGGCCGATGTCCTCGGCGTCCCCGTCATCCGCCCCGCCGTCACCGAGACCACCGCCCTGGGTGCCGCCTTCGCCGCCGGCCTCGCGGTCGACTTCTGGTCCGGCACCGACGAGCTCCGCGAGCGCTGGTCCGAGGACAAGCGCTGGGAGCCGAACATGGACGAGGACGAGCGCGAAAAGCAGTACGCCCAGTGGAAGAAGGCCGTCGAGCGGACCTTCGACTGGGTCGAGTAGCTTCGCGCCATGGCGATCGAGTCATGGCTCATGGACATGGACGGGGTGCTCGTCCACGAGGCCGAAGCGCTGCCCGGGGCGGAGCGGTTCCTGGCCCGGCTGCGGGAGCTCGACCGGCCCTTCCTGCTGCTGACCAACAACTCGATCTTCACCCGCCGCGATCTGGCGGCGCGGTTGCGGGCGAGCGGCCTCGACGTGCCCGAGGAGTCGATCTGGACCTCCGCCTCGGCGACCGCCCGCTTCCTCGAAACCCAGCGGCCGAATGGCACCGCCTTCGTCGTCGGCGAGTCGGGGCTCTCGACCCAGCTCTACCAGGCCGGCTACACCCTCACCGACAACGAACCGGACTACGTCGTCCTCGGCGAGACCCGCACCTACTCCTTCGAGCGCATCACCCAGGCGATCCGCCTGATCTCGGGTGGCGCCCGCTTCATCGCCACCAACCCCGACCCCACGGGCCCCTCCCCGAGCGGCCCCCTTCCGGCCACCGGCTCGGTCGCCGCCCTGATCACCCGCGCCACCGGCGTCGAGCCCTACTTCGTCGGCAAGCCCAATCCCCTGATGATGCGCAGCGCCCTCAACGCCCTCGGCGCCCACTCCGAGACGACCGCGATGATCGGCGACCGCATGGACACCGACGTCGTCGCCGGCCTCGAGGCCGGCCTGCACACCATCCTCGTCCTCACCGGAGTCACCACCGCGGCCGAGGTCGAGCGCTTCCCCTACCGCCCGAGCCGCATCGTCGATTCGGTGGCCGACCTGATCGACGGGCTCGGGTCCTGAGACCTCTGGCTACGGATAGCCACGGCGGCGATACTCAGTCTCGGTAGAGTTCGAGGCCGATGGCTCGTCCGCGCCTCGCCCTGATTCTCACGCTCGCCCTGGTCCTCTGCCTGGCGCTCGCCGCCGGAGCGACGGGGAAGCCGAACGCGAAAGCCGGAGCCCACGCTGGAGCCGGCAAAAAGGCGCCGTCCCTCTTCGTCGACGCTCCGAAGGCGGCGAACCTGCCGGTCGGTATCCCGACCAAGGTCAAGGTGAAGGTCGCCAACCACGGCCAGAAGAAGATCGCCGGGGTCGTGCTGCTCGCCAACCATTCCAAGGATGTGAAGGTGAGCCCCGCCAAGGCGAAGGTCGGGACGCTGAAGGCTCACCAGGCCGAGGTCGAGACCTTCGCGGTCACGGTCACCGCAGCGGGCAAGCCGAGGCTCTCATTCGTCGCGAAGGCGCCGGGGCAGACCAAGTCCGGCGACGCGGTGGCCCTAAAGGTCTCCGGCGCCGGTCCGCCGTCGAAAGAAGAAGCGAAGAAGGCGCCCGCGATCATCGGCCGTTACTTCTGGAACAGCTACCAGGTGCTCTCCACCACCTACTTGAACGCCTACTACTTCGTCGACGAACGCTGGGTCTACCGCGGGGTGCCGAAGGAAGGGCTGCCGGCCTGCAGCAGTCAGACCACCTTCAACGCCGACGACGACGGCTGCATCCCCTACACCTGGAACGAAGCGACGGGCGCCCTGACCATCGGCGACGTCAATGGCGAATACAAGGTCGACTCCCACGGCCTGAAGGTCGGCGAAGAAAGCTTCAGCGAAGCGGCCCTGCCGGAACCCGGAACCAAGATCGACGCGAGCGGCAGCTACATCAACCAGTTCGGCATCTGCCCGACCGCCTGCACCTTCGTCACCGCCGACCTCCAGATGTCGAGCAACGGCGAATTCGCCCGCGCCTCCGGTGTCGCGGGCTTCTTCGGCGAAGGCGGTAGCTACGGCGCCCTCCCACCCGAAGACCACGGCACCTACGCGATCGACCCCCGCGGCCGCATCACCTTCACCTACGCCGACGGCCACGTAGTGGTGAACACGATCGCCTTCCTGCTCGACAAGAACAACAGCCCCGATCCCAACTACGGGATCGTGCTCGGCGCATCCATCTACTTCGGTCCCCACTCGGACGTCTAGCGCCGCGTCAGCCGTCCTTCTTTTTCGGTGCTGGCGACTTCTGGCTCTTCGATTCGGGTTCCTCTCCCGGTAGTTCAGTAGTGAGGATCGCCCCGACCTTCCAGACACCGCCTTCACGTTCCATCGGCATGGCGTTGTCCTTGCCGTCGCTGCCGTGGTAGAGCGCCCACGCCTGGTCACCTTTGATGCGCAGCGCCGCGATTTCGCCGGCGAGCGTGTCGGAGCGAATTTGCTTGGTGCTTGAAAGCGGCTCGGCAAGCTTCTTCAGTTCCTTTTGGCATTTGGACCGCTGGTCTTTTTTGGCTTGGCCGAGAAAAGCTTCGAGAGCGCGCTTACCAAGCGTTTTGCACTGCGTGGCGAAATCCGCCTTTTCCCTTGCCGTCAGGTTCGCCTCGAGAACGACCGACGCTTCCTCCCTTTCGGCATCCCCGGCCTCCTTGCCGAAGGTCGCTATCGGTTCGGGCCCTTTGGGGCCTTCCGGGTCATGGAATTCCTTGCTCGGTTCCGCGACATCCCGATTCGCGTCCGTGGTGCCGGAGGAGCTGCTGCTCCCGCCGCCACCGCAGCCGATAAGTAGTAGCGCGAAGAGGGCGACGAGGGCCAAGCAGCGGGTGAGTTTGTGGGTTGTGGTCGTGCTCATGATCAAATGTCGCTGTTTGAACAGGAGAACACAAGCCAATAGAGAATGCAAACACACGTTGGTTCGTCATGGGGCAGCTAACGCCGTTGGTCCCATCCGCGGTCTAGGCTTCGCTCATGACTGACGGCTGTGCTAGCGCGGCACTGGCACGACATTGCCGAGGACCGGGAGGCCCCGGACGCGATCGAGTCGGATACCAAGGAGCCACCGTCGACTGAGCCGGGGGGCTCGCGGAATTCGAGGTGCGGGTCGAATTCCCATCCCACGGCGAGGCTCGCGACTTCGCCATGAAGCTGGAGGAGGAGGGACTACGGCAAGTGCGTCGGTGGAAGTACATGGTCGTGGAGGCGGCCGACGAGGACGCGGCCAACGCGTTGGCCGATCGGATCCGGCCCGGAGGCGCCCGCCGACAGCAAGATGATCGCGAAGGGATCGCTGGCGGCGGCCTGGCGGGAGCGGCCGCCGAGCCCGTTCTGGTGTCCCGAGGGCCCCTGCGACGGATAGCCCGGTCCCTCGTCGACCACGGTCGGGGCGAAGCCGGCCCCGCCCGTCTAGCATGCTCGCGGGTTCGATCACCGTCACCGGCGCCGCAGTCCAGTGGCATCGCGACCGTCTCGGGATCTTCAGAGACGCCCCCGAAGTCGAAGAGCTGGCCAAGTCGGTCGACGACAAAGGCGGCGTCTACTTCGTCCCCGCCTTCTCCGGCCTCTTCGCCCCCTACTGGCGCGAAAACGCCCACGGCATCATCGTCGGCCTCGCCGGCTCCGCGAACAAAGGCCACATCGCGCGCGCCACCCTGCGAAGGACGAGGACGCATGCGACCGCCCTACGGCGGGGGGCGGCGGACCGGACGTTTGACGCGCCGGCGGAGCTTCACTGATGAGGAGTGCTCGGCAAGTTGAAAACGCCGCCAAGGACTTCTTGCGTATACCCGGGTTCTTTTCAAGTCTTTCGTGGGCGGCAATTCACTGCTGCATTCCAGAACAAGAATAGGAAGGAATTCGAAATGAGCAACAAGAAATTGGTGGCGGTCATGGTGGCCGTCCTCGCGCTGACGGCCGTTGCAGCAAGCAGCGCCTCGGCAGCCGTGGAAACAAAAGCGGCAGAGTGGTACACCGGCGCAACGCTGCCCGGCACGACACTCGCGGGCGATCTGGCGGTCACGGCCACCGGCACGCTCACACTTGCCGGGACGATCGGCGGTACGGGGGTGGGCATCAATGCGCCCGAACTCGAATGCGTCGGCTGTCAGATCACAAATGCGGAAGTGACATCAAAAGCCGGGAAAATTGCTATCGCCAGAGGGCAAATCAGACTTAAAAACGTGAGCGTGGAGGCGCCGGCAAACTGCACCGCCCAGGGCATCAACGCCGACGGGAGCCTCGAGGCCTTAGGAACGATCACGTCGCGGCCACTGGTGATCCACGCCGACTGGAGGGACACCAACACCGCCAACAAAAAGAATTTCGCTCAGTTCCTACCCGTGACCGGCTCCATCTTCTTTTCGGTCCATATCGCGGGCACCATCTGCGGTCTCGCTGGCAACTATAATTCACTGGTTCGCTGTTCAGCGAATCAATCAACAACACAGAAGTCCAGGCGACGGCCCAGAAAGCGGTCTTCAACGCCGAAGTCCAGTCCACAACCGGTTCAGCCTTGAAATTCGGCGCGAATGCGGCGACGCTCACCGGGTCGGCCACCTTCTCGGCAGGGGGGACGTCCTTCGGCATTCATTAGGCAACAGACAGATGGCAACCGCCTGGGTGGTCAGATGATCCGGGTGGAGAAAGCAAGGGGCCCCGCATTCGCGGGACCCTTTGCGTTTTTGCGCCCGCAACCTCCCAGCCCAGTGCGCCTCCTCGGCGTGCCACGGCATCCCCGGATCCAGCGACTCGTCGAGCCTTCGACCTGAGAGGTCGCGCACCGGGAACCCGGGATCCGGGTCTCATCCGCACCGACGTCCACGTTGGAGGAGTTGGAAAACATTGCTGTGAACTTCTTGATTGTTGTCCCGGTACCCCGCGAGTCTGCTGTGACGCAGCGGATGATGATCCGTTGCGAATCCAACAGACAGACGAGAGGAGCTCAGAAATGAGCATCAAGAAATTGGTGGCGGTCATGGTGGCCGTCGTCGCGCTGACGGCCGTTGCAGCAAGCAGCGCCTCGGCAGCTGTGGAAACAAAAGCGGCAGAGTGGTACACGGGGGCTTCGCCAGGCACCACACTTGCTGGCGATCTGGCGGCCACGCTCACCGGCGAAGGTACACTGGAAAGCAAAGTCGCAGAAACTCCGGTGGCCCTCAAATCGACCGAACTGGAATGCGTCGGCTGCCAGATCACAAACGCAGAAGTGACATCGAAAGCCGGCAAAGTCGCCATCGGTAAAGGGCAGATCAGGTTCAAGAACGTCGTAGTGGAGACGCCGGCCAATTGCACCGCCCAAGGGATCAACGCCGACGGTACCTTCGAGGCCGTGGGAACGATCACGACGCGGCCTCTGGTTATCCACGCCGACTTCATGGATACCAACACGGGCAACCAGAAGGACTTCGCTCAGTTCCTTCCGGTAACCGGCTCCATCTTCGCCGGGGTTCATCTTGCGGGTACCAGCTGTGGCGTGGCCGGCAACTACAACGTCACTGGCTCCGTATTTAGCGAATCCGTCAACGCCACAAACATCCAGGCGACTACCCAGAAAGCGGAATTTAATAAAGAAGTGCAGGCGACAACCGGCGCGTCCTTGAAATTCGGTGCGAATGCGGCGACGCTCACTGGGTCGGCGACTTTCGCGGCAGGGGGGACGCCCTTCGGCATCCATTAGTTGCGACCAGCAGACGACTCGGGAGCTGCCCGGTCGACAGTGACGAAAATAGGGGGCCGCGTCGGCGGCCCCCTATAGCTAAGCGGCATCGGCAGCCGGATTTCCAGAAACCCTTGTGCGTTCCGGAATAAATACGATGGGTTGACATTCCGGAACTCAGCTGCATATCCTCTTCACAATTGACGACGGGCAACGGGAGCCCATCTTCAGAGCGTCAGGCAAATCATGGCGTCACTCTGGCCCAATGATGGCCACGCCACGGAGGCAGAGCACACTCCGTCGTAGACAAGGAGCAAAAGTGAAAAAACAGGGAAGCTGCTGGCCTTCACCAAAGAGGGATTCTTTTTATGAAATCCTCGAGGGGAGCCGGTATGACGCGGCCCTTTACTGTTGCCGCGCCCTGTGCGTAATGGTGGTCGCGGTCTCATTCTTCGCGATCGCCGCACCGTCGGCAATGGGTGCTGAACCACCATTCGTGCGCATCAACCCGATCATCGCGACCGGCGAAACCACCGCATCGGTGGAAGTTGAAGCCGAAGTCTTCGAAAACCCAGAAGGACTCGGGGTCAGCGTCGAAGCGTCGACCCAAGAGGAACCGTGGGCGCCGGTGAGTGGGGGACCTGCAGGACAGTTTAATCCGGGGGAAACGGGCGCCAAGACGCTCACGGCAAGAGTCGAGAATCTGGAACCTGAAACCAAATATTACTTCCGGGTCCGAATCGCCGGCTTCACGGCCTCGGGGGAAGACGCCGAATATTTTCCCGAAACCAACTACCCGTTCGCTACTACCGGTGCCGCTACCCCGGTGCCGCCGATTATCTCGGATGAAGAAGTCACGGGGGTCGGTTCTACCGAAGTAACGCTGGCCGCGACCATCAATCCGAGGCGATTCTCTACTACCTATGCCTTTGAATATGCACCAGCGTCGGTCATCGAATCCCCTGAAGGTTGGTTGTCACCCGAAGTGCATAGGAGCGAAAATCTTCCGGTGCTCCCCGCTGCGAATAACGGTAGTCGCGTCTCCGAACACCTCACCGGCCTCACGCCGGGCGCCAGATACGCTTGGCGCGTCTCAGCCTTGAACGCTGGCGGCCCAGCGGTCGGTGCCGGGGGCGAGTTCTCACCACAGTCTCCACCGACCGGCGCGCTGGGCAATTGTCCGAACGAACAGTTCCGCGTTGGCTTTGCGGCGTTCCTACCGGATTGTCGCGCCTACGAACAGGCGACGCCGACTGACAAGAACGGCGTCGGCGTCCAAGGACTCGCCGACTGGCTCGTCGCCTCTTCGGACCCGGCGCCGCCGCGCGTCTCATTCATCGCCACGGCGGCGACCGGCATCCCGGCCGGCGGTGGAGGCCGGCAGGAATTCACCCCGATGCTCTCCTCCTTGGTGGAAGGATCTTGGTCGACCGAGAGGCTCTTCCCGACCGAAACGGCCCAGGCGCGGGTCGTGAACTTTCTCGGCGAGTCGGAAAATCTCCAGTTCGCCGTGGTCGAAGCCAGGGACGCTCCTGGGATCTCGGATCCCGCGACTCCGACCCTCGACCTGATCGATACCGAAACCGAAGCGGTCACCGCGATCGCGGTCGGGGAAGGGAAAGTCGCGGGACATCCCTTTGCGATCGACGCCTGCGCCAACGATGGCGGTTGGGTGCTGTTCGAATCGAGTGCGCCGTTGGTCTCCGTGGCAGGCGGCGCGCCGGGAAGGAACAACCTCTACAGGTGGGATCGCGGGACCAATTCCGTCTCGGTCGTGGGAAAACTACCGGCGGCAGAAGGCGGTGGCGCTCCGGTCCGCGGGTCTTTCGGAGGAGGGTATGACTGGTACGCAACCGAAAACCCATCGACGGGGGGCGCACAAGATGGACAGTACGTCCAAGCGATCCACGCTGTCGGACCCGCCGGCGACCAGATCTACTTCACCGCCGCCGAAACCGGGCAGTCCGACTCGGGTCAAATCTACCTGCGGCGTGGCCTCGGTGGACCCACGCCGACGACGGTCAATGTATCCAGGGCGAACGAAGGGGTGGTCGACCGAGTCGTCGAAGAAGAATTCTTTGGAGTGCCATTCCCGGCCGCCTTCCAAGAAGCAACGCCGGACGGCTCGAAGGCCTTCTTTACGTCGCCACAGAAACTGACCTCGGATGCCGCAACCGGAGAATTCGACCAAGGAAACGACCTATACGTCTTCAAGCGGGAAGCGAGCCCAACCCACGCGTTGGTCGACGTCACCGGTGGCCTGGAAAATTCGACGACTCCGAATGGTGCACAAATTAAAGGCCTGCTAGGTACTAACGCTGCCGGAACCGCCGGCTACTTCGTCGGCCTCGGAGCAATCCTTCCCGGATCCACGTCCGGAGAACCAAATATCTACCGCTTTGAAGAAACCGGCGAAGGAATATTTGCCCTGAGTTTCATCGCCACCCTCTCAAATCAGGATCGCTCAAATTGGTCTACCGGCACCTACAGTAATGGGCTGGTCGAAAGCGGAAATGTCTTCTTGGGCAAGACCTCCCGCGTCGGCGAGAGTGGCGAAGAGCTGCTGTTCACCTCGGTTGCCAACCAGACCGGTTATGACAGCCGTGGTTGCGCGCGGGCCAGTAACCCCGGCGGCAAACCGTGTAGCGAGATTTACCTCTACTCCACGGCCGACCAAAAGGTAACGTGCATATCCTGTGATCCGACCGGCGAACGGCCAATCGGAGCTGCGGAACTTACGAACACGTTCCTGAACGTCGGGGTGTTCCAGTCCCCGGCGGGTCTTCGCCCACAATCTCATCTTACCCGTAACCTGTCGGCTGACGGCGAGCGAGTCTTCTTCCAGACGCCGGATGCATTGCTTCCCGGCGACCACAACACGCCCGGTTGCCGCTACCTGGAAGGTCTGCAGGGCCTGATTCCTACCTGTGTCGATGTGTACGAGTGGGAGTCACCCGGAGTTCCCGGCGGTACTTGTACCAAGGCCGAAGTCAACGGCGGGTGCCTCTACCTTCTTTCCACCGGCAACAGCGCAGATCGCGCCGACCTTGTCGATGCTTCTGCCGATGGCTCGAACGTGTTTATCGCGACCAGCTCGCCGCTCGTTCCCGTCGACCGAGATCAACTCTACGACCTGTACGACGTCCGTTCCGGCGGCGGTCTCGCTGCGCAGTTCGCGAATCCTGCGACCGCGTGCGGAAATGAAGAATGCCGCCTGGCCGCGACTCTGCCGAACGCCCCTCCGTCGCCGGGAAGCTCGTCGTTTGTCGGGTCCGGAAACGGAAGGCCATCGCAGAAATGCCATAGGGGCACCAAAAAGAGGCACGGCAAGTGCGTCAGGAACAAACGGAAGAAGAGGAAGCACGGCCACAAGCATGGGAAGGGGTCCGCTTCGCACGGCCGAACGGGCTCGAACAAAGGGGGTGCGAAATGAGGCGCTGGTTCCTTAGATCGGCGGCTTCGGCAGCGTGTGTCGTCTCGTTGGTCGCGGCATTTGTCGGCGGACCCGCAGCGGCGCACGCTGCCTTGGCTAAACCTGCCTGGCAGGTCGATCAGCTTACCCGCCCGACGAATCTGGGACCCGGGACCGCGTTGAACCCTGGACAAGAACCGTTCGGACAGTTCCCCTCGTATGAACTGGTAGTCACCAACATCGGCGGGAAAGAGTCCAAAGGCATCACCGTCACCGACGTAGTGCCGCTGGGAGTGACTCCAGTATCGGGTCAAATCCAGTACTCCTCGACCAGTAACCTGAGCGATCCGTACGGGGAAGAAGCCGCCTGCTCTGTCGCGGGCCAGGTCGTCACCTGCGTCCTGACTACGACGATATTGCCTGCAAAGCATCTCCGGATCGGGATCGGTCTTTCGGTCGGCTCTTCAGTTGAAGGTACGTTCACCAACGAGGTCTCGGTAGAAGGTGATGGCAGCACCACCAAAACCCAGATCCCGACTACCGTCAGTGCGGTCAGGCGCCCGTTTTCGTTTCTCGATGCTCCGGCGTTCCAGGCAACCGTGTCGGACCGGGCCGGAAATGCGCCCGCCGCGGGCGCGCATCCGTTTCTCACCCAGTTCAACATCGCCATCGCGACCAATCCGATTGCTGAAGCCACTCAGGGTAGCTACGAACCATCCGGTGAACTCCGTCGTGTCGGAACTGAATTGCCGCAAGGCGTAGTGGTGAACCCAAGCGCCGTCAACACCCTGTGTCCGATACAGGACATCTTCAACAGCGGAGTCGCGAATCCGGGCGAAACCTGTTCCCCGGAATCCGAGGTAGGGGAAGCCCGCATCAGCTTCGCCGGGTTTTCAAATGCCACCACCGGTCTCTACGAGGTTGTTCCCCCTCCAGGTGTCGCGGCCGCTCTGGCTTTCGACGCCGCCGGGGTCACCGTAGAGATCAATGGCGGCTTGGGAGGCAACTTCCACCTGACCGCGGGCAGCTCCGAATTGCTTAAAAAGTTTCGCATTTCTGAAGTGTCTATCTCCCTCTGGGGTGACCCGTCGGAAGAAAGTCACGATCCGGTGCGCTTTGGTGGGAGACAGGGGGATCCTGAGGGGTGCTTCGAAGTTCTGACGTGCCCCGTCAAACCTTCCGCGAAGCCTTTCGTCACCATGCCGACTTCTTGCGGCGAACCCGACCCCGGTTCGGCCGAAGCCGAAACCTGGACGGGGGAAGTGATTCGGTCTCCCCTGCGACTGAGCGACCGTGAATCAAATCCCGTTGACGTCACCGGCTGCGGCGAGCTCGCCTTCGAACCGACGATCGCATCGAAGCCGACCACCGACCAAGGAGAAAGTCCCAGCGGCCTCGAGTTCTCGATCCACCAACCGCAGGACGAATCGCTCGAAGGCCGCGCCACCGCGGCGCTGAAGAATGTGACCGTCGCGTTGCCCGAAGGGCTTATCCTGAATCCCTCGGCGGCCAACGGCCTGAGCTCCTGTACCGAGCAGCAGATGGGCTATGCACCCGAAGAAGGAAACATCCGCTTCGAGACGACGCCGCAGAGCTGCCCGGAAGCGTCGAAGGTAGGCAACCTGACCGTCCACACCCCGCTGCTCGAAGATGACCAGCCGGGAGCGATCTTCGTCGCTGAGCCTTTCGACAACCCCTTCGGCTCGTTGCTGGCGGTCTACCTCGCGGTCGAAGACGAAAAGACCGGCATTGTCGCGAAGCTCGCCGGCAAGGTCACCCCGGACCCGACGACGGGCCGCCTGACCGCGACCTTCACCGAAAATCCCGAGCTCCCGCTCGAAGACGTCGACCTGCACTTCTTCAAAGGCGACCGCGGTGTCCTCACCACCCCCCTCACCTGCGGGACCAAGACCACGGCGGCGACCCTGACCCCGTGGTCCACTCCCGAAGGAGCCGACGCCCAGCTTTCGGACTCCTTTGACATAGATGCAGGCTGCTCGGCCACTGAAGCCGCCGCCCCGAAGTCGGTGAGCATGACCGCCGGCACCGTTTCCCCCCTCTCGGGCGCCTACTCGCCCTTCGTCCTTCGCCTCTCGCGTCCTGACGCCACCCAGCACGTCACCGGGATCGAGACTACGCTGCCCGCCGGCCTCCTCGGCAAGCTCGCCGGGATCGCCTACTGCCCGGAGTCGGGGATCGCCCAGGCGATCTCACGCGAAAAGCCCGAACAGGGAAAGCTCGAGCAGGCTTCGGCCTCGTGCCCGACGAGCTCGGAAGTCGGCACCGTGCAGGTCACCGCGGGCTCAGGCTCGAAGCCGATCCCGGTCTCCGGACACGCATACCTCGCCGGCCCCTACAAAGGCGCCCCGCTGAGTCTGGTCGCGATCGTGCCCGCCGTCGCCGGGCCCTTCGACCTCGGCACTGTGGTCAACCGGGTGGCGCTGAACGTCGGTGAATATGACGCCCGCATCCACGCGGTCGCAGATCCTCTGCCGACGATCCGCGAAGGTATCCAGCTCGACGTCCGCTCGATCGAACTGAAGCTCGACCGGCCTTCCTTCACGCTGAACCCGACCTCCTGCGAAGCGATGCAGATCGAAGGCTCGGTCTCCACCCAGGCCGGTCAGACCCAGGCCCTCTCGAACCGCTTCCAGGTCGGCGAATGTGGACGCCTGGCCTTCAGGCCGAAGTTGAAGCTCAGCCTCAAAGGTCCGACGAAGCGGACCGGCCACCCTGCCGTCAAGGCGGTCGTTACCTATCCGCAGGAAGGCGCCTACGCGAACATCGCCCGCGCCCAGGTGAACCTGCCCCATTCGGAGTTCCTCGACCAAGGCAACATCGGTAAAGCCTGCACCAAGGTGCTGCTCGCCCAAAAGGCATGCCCGGCGAGGTCGATCTACGGCAAGGCGAGGGCTTGGAGCCCGCTCCTCGCGGAACCCCTCGAGGGACCTGTCTACCTGGTCGGCGGCTACGGCTACAAGCTGCCCGCCCTGGTCGCCGAACTCAACGGCCAGATCAGGGTGCTCCTGGTCGGCAAAGTCGACACCGGCAAGAACAAGGGAATCCGCAGCACCTTCGAAGCAGTACCGGATGCCCCGGTCAGCCGCTTCGTCCTAGAACTAAAGGGCGGCAAGAAATACGGGCTACTGGAAAACTCGGAAAACGTCTGCAGGAAGAAGCAGAAGGCCGGGATCTCTTTCAGGGCGCAAAACGGAAAGGTCCTCACCGGCTCGGTGAAGATCGTCAACAGCTGCGGCAAGGGCCACGGCCGCGGCAAAAAGCATAAGAAGAAGGGCCAAGGGGCGCGTAGTCGGCACTGACTCGCGGGGTCGCGAGGACCGCGAGGATCCTTTCGGATCCGTGTCTACTCGGCAGGCTTAGTGGCGCCTACCAGCGGATCCTCGATCGGCGAGATCCCTAACCGGGCCTCCCGCAGTTCAGAGGCGCCGTTCTATGTGCATCGAGGTTGGCAAAGAGCGCCATCGGTCCGTCGCACGAAGTCCCGGGTACTAAATATTCGATCTTTTCGGTAAGCTCCTTGACACCGTTCGGTACCTATCGAGTATTCTAAGTTCGGTCGATAGGAAATTCCGGGACGACGCTGTTGTCGAATCGGGGGGAACCGCATTCGGCACGGCGCAGGGAAGGGATCGCATCGTGTCGGCGCGCGGCTATCGCCAGTAGGGATGGAGCCGACGGGAGAGATAGTCGGAGCATCGGGGAACCCCCGGTGCCGCCTTCCAATGCTGCGCCCTACGACATATAGCGGTCGGTCGGTAGGTGTCGCACTCGTGGGCGCAACCGGCTGATGGAGAGACAAGCTAAGGAGCAGCAAACACATGCGACATTACGCAAGCAAGGCAAAACTGATTTGCCTGGCAGCAGTGGTGACGGTCGTCTCGGCCCTTGGGCTGGCGTCCGGGGCGTCTGCGCACACGGGAATCTATGCGCGGTTCAATTACTGTCCGTCGACCAACAAAGAAGTGTTCAAATGTCTGCAGTCGATCACCAAAGGCGGCAAGATCGTCCTTGGGAAGAAAACCGTTCCGATCGTCAACCCGGTCACCCTGCAGGGCGGTCTGAGTGAAGGCAAAGAAAAAGAAGAACACTATTACGAGAAATTCTTCGCGGCCACCAACGGAGAAACCCTCTCAAAAACGCCTCAGCCAGTTCCAGGCGGGCTATCTGGTCTCGTGAACTGCAAAGAAATCAGCCTTGGCTGGCTCCGCGCTTCCTGCGAAGCGATCTTTGAAAACGGCTTGACGGGCGTGAATGCGACGCTCGAACTTGCGCGGCCCGCGAGCGAAATCATCGTCAGCGAAGAAGAGCTTGCGTTCGAAGAAGGTCTCGCGCTGCAGCTGCCGGTCAGGGTTCATCTGGAAAATCCGCTGCTGGGGAGCTCTTGCTACATCGGCTCCTCTAGCTCGCCGATCATCTGGAACCTGACGACGGGAACCACCAGCCCGCCGCCGCCGAACAAACCGATCAAAGGAACCGCAGGGAAACTAATTTTCCTTGAAGGTGGAAAAGTCAGCGAATTCACTGGCGCGAACCTTGTGGATAACGCGTGGGCTGCCCCAGGTGCTTCGGGATGTGGCGGCTTCCCCGCTGAATACATTCTGAATCCGATCATCAACGCATCGGTCGGGGTACCGTCCGCTGCTGGCACCAACACGGCGATCCTGGAAAACAACCAGATCTCCGTTTCGCAGGCGTCCGTGGTCAACGAACACTAACCACGACCCGGGACCCCTTTCGGGAAGATAGGGAGCGGAGGAGGCAGCCCTACGGAGCTGCCTCCTCCTCCTCCATCAGCATGTCGATTGGAGAACTGATGAGCTACCGGACGGCACCGCTGGCGTCCCCCGTGGGAGCGCCGTTTGCTTCTCAGGGTTATCAACGATTGAAGCCCGGACCGAGTCAATCTCAGCATGACGTGGCCACCAGTCAGCGTGGTCGGCTACAAAGGGCGGCAGTCGAGACTGCGGTGAGGGAAGGGGTGAAAGCAGTCACCGTCCGCAAACTGACGAGGCTGGCAGGGGTGTCCACCAGTGCCTTCTATGCCCGCTTCTCAGGTGATCGAACCCGGGATCGACGGGCTCACATGCCGAGAGACACTGATCTCCGACCTGGCGACGGCCTGGCAGGCAGCGACGCCGATAGCCACTCGCGCGACCCGGATAAGGGCGGAGGCCCGGGCGGCAGCCCTCTGGATGGCGTTCGCAGGGGTCGATGGAAGGCATCGCTGCGTGTTCTGGGAGATCAGAACGGCTAGTGGAGCGAGTACGGAGTAGTCACGCAGGGTTGTTCCCACTATCGGCCGTCCGCGGACTAGGCTTCGGACATGAACGACGACTGGCGGCTGCAGATCGAACTTGACGATGCCGGGGTCTCCGGCCAGATCTCTGACCACTTGCGGGCGGCGGAGTTGGAGCATGATCTGGAGACGGCTTTTGATCGGCGGGTGATCGTCAGTCATGAAGGCGGGACGATCTACCTGTATGCGGGGGAGCGGGGGCAGCTCGAGAAGGCTCAGCGGGTGGTGCAGGGGCAGCTGGACCAGAAGGGGTGGGACGGGAAGTTCGAGCTCCGGCACTGGCACGAGGTGGCCGAGGACTGGGAGGACCCCGACGTCGCCGAGTCGACGGCGGAGACGCCTCCGTCCACGGAGCCCGGTGGGGTCGCCGAGTTCGAGGTGCGGGTCGAGTTCTCGTCGCATGGGGAGGCGCGGGAGTTTGCGAAGAAGTTGGAGGACGAGGGGTTCGAGCCGGTGCGGCGGTGGAAGTACATGGTGGTGGGGGCGGCTGATGAGGACGCGGCTAAGGAGCTCGCCGATCGGATTCGGGCGGAGGCGCCCGCCGATAGCAAAGTCACTGCCGAGGGTTCTTTGGCGGCTGTGTGGCGCGAGCGGCCACCGAGCCCGTTCTGGTGGCTGGGCGGTCTCGGCGACGGGTAGGCCCCTGGGTTGCCCGTTAAAAGGGGATGACCCAAGTTCAAGTCCTTGCTTTGGCCTGTCGAAGAGGCGGGGGGACGCATGTCGTAGGCGTCTCCACACCCCATGGTCATCGTCAAGGAAAAGCCGAAAGCCCCGCTCGAGCCGCCGCCGCGGGAACTTTCGGCGCTGCGGATCGCGGTGTTGCTGGTCGTGCTGGGCGCGATCGGGTTCGGGGTCTGGCAGCTGGCGAGCAAGGAAACTCCGGCCGCCAGCGCCAAATCGGATGCGGTGCCGGTCTACGCCCCTTATGTGGACGTGACCAATACGCCGACCTACCCGTTCCAGCTGCCCAGCTCGAACCCGGTGTCGAGCGTCTACCTCTCCTTCATCGTCAGCGACACCGGCGAACCTTGCACGCCCTCCTGGGGCACCTTCTACACGTTGGATGACGCCGAGCAGGGCCTCGACCTGGACGCCCGGACCGCGCAGCTCCGCAGCCAGGGCGGCAGCGTGATGATCTCCTATGGCGGCGCCGCGAACTCCGAGCTCGCGGTCGACTGCACCGACCCGGCGAAGCTCCAGCAGGCCTACCTCGAACCGATCCAGCGCTACCGGGCGCAGGCAATCGACCTCGACATCGAGGGCGCCAGCCTCGCCGACAGCGCGGCGAACAAGCGGCGCGCCGAAGCGATCGCGGCGGTGCAGAAGAAGCTCGCCGGAGAAGGGAAGCCGCTGAAGGTGTGGATGACGCTGCCGGTCGCCGCGACCGGGCTCACCGCCGAAGGGATCGCGACCGTGCAGGCGATGCTGAAGGGCGGCGTGAAGCTCGCGGGCGTCAACGCGATGACGATGGACTTCGGCCCCGGGGAAGGGGCCGCCCAGGACATGCTCGGGACGATCGAGCGCTCGCTCGTCGCCACCCAGGCGCAGGTGCAGACCCTCTGGCGCGGCGCCGGCCTGCCGAGCAGCCCGAGCGCTGCCTGGGGCCACGTCGGCGCCACCCCGATGATCGGCGTCAACGACGTCACCTCCGAGCGCTTCACCGTCAAGGACGCCCGCGAACTCTCGAAGTTCGTGCGGCAGCGCGGCATCCCCCGCGTGTCGATCTGGTCGCTGAACCGCGACTCGCAATGCGGCGGCGCCTTCGCCAAGGTCGGCGAACTGTCGAACACCTGCAGCGGCGTCGAACAGAAGCCGCTCGAATTCACCAACATCTTCGGCGAACTGAAGGGCACCAAGACCGCGGGCCGCGTCTCGGCCGAAGCATCGGTAGCGCCGCAGACCCACACCGCCCCCAGGCCCGACGATCCGGCGACCAGCCCGTACCCGATCTGGCGCCCGGCCGCCGGCTACACCGCCGGCTACAAGGTCGTCTGGCAGGGCCAGATCTACCAGGCCGGCTGGTGGAACCAGGGCACCCCGCCCGGGACCGTCGCCGCCGACTCGCCGACCGGCCCCTGGCAGCCGATCGGCCCGGTGCCGGAGGGCAGCAAGGCGCCGACGCTGGTCAAGCTCGACGGTGGCGATCACCCCAAGTGGGCCCCGGCCGCCGTCTACCACGAAGGCGACAAGGTCACCTTCGAAGGGCTTCCCTACGAAGCCCGCTGGTACACGGAAGGCGAACAGCCGAAAGCCGAACTGCCCCCCGACCCGAGCGCCCCCTGGGAACCGCTCTTCAAGTACCCGGGTGAGCCGAACGCCGAAGGGGCCACGGCGGAATGAGCATCTTCCGACGCCGCAAGGACGATGGCCCGCGCCGCCAGTGGGGCGCCGACGACAACAAAGACCCGATGCCGCAGGTGCCGCGCATCGCGGGCGACTGGACCATGACCATGGGCCGCGCCGCGGTCGTCCTCACCGTCGCCGCCTGGGTGGCGCTCTTCTTCAGCGTCATCAACGGCCAGGTGATCGAAGGGGTCGTCGGCCACGCCAGCCTGGTCGAGACGATCGGCTTCCTCACCGCGGTCACCATGCTCGCCGCGTCGGCGACCGCCTACCTCTTCGGCCGGCTTGGCTTCTACTACCGGACCAAAACCGGCCGCCGCACGCCGCGGGCGATGCTCGACGAGTTCTACGCCGAGCGGCGCCCGTCGGTCACCGCGCTGATCCCCTCCTACCAGGAGGAGCCCGGCGTGATCCTGATGACGCTGCTCTCGACCGCGCTGCAGGAGTACCCCGACCTGCGCGTCGTCCTGCTCGTCGACGATCCGCCGAACCCGCGCTACGCCGGGCCGCGCAAGCTGCTCGACAGCGCCGAGGCGCTCCCGGCCGAGGTCGAGCGCCTGCTCTCGGAGCCGCGCCGCCGCTTCGACCGCGCGCTGGAGGCCTACGAGAGCTCGGCCGATCCCAGCCTTCCCACCAGCGCCGCCGAGGTCCACGCCGCCGCGGCCGAGTACGAGTTCGCCGGCGCCTGGATCCGCTCGCTCTCAGACCGCTACCACGTGTCCGACCACAACGAGTCGTTCTTCGCCAACCACATCCTCGGCAAACTCTCCGCCGACCTGGCGGTGATCGGCGGCGCCCTGCGCAACGCCGCCGACGACGAGCCGGAGAAGATCGACGCCGCCCGCATGGCACAGCTCTACCGCCGGCTCGCCTGGACCTTCACCTGCGAGGTGTCGAGCTTCCAGCGCAAGCAATTTGCCTCTCTCTCCGCCGAGCCGAACAAGGCGATGAACCTGAACAGCTACATCGGCCTGATGGGCGGCGCCTACCGCGAGGAGCTGACCCCGGCCGGCCTCTTCCTCACCCCCTGCGAGGAGTCCGAGGCCGACCTCGTCGTGCCGGAATCCGACTACGTGCTGACGATCGACGCCGACAGCGTGATCATGCCCGAGTATTGCCTGCGGCTGGTCCACCTGCTGGAGGGCGAGGAGCACCAGAAAGTCGCCGTCGCCCAGTCGCCCTACAGCGCCTTCCCCGGTGCGGCGACGCGGCTCGAGCGGATCGCCGGCGCCACCACCGACCTCCAACACATCATCCACCAAGGGATGACCTACAACAACGCGACTTTCTGGGTCGGCGCCAACGCGATCCTCCGCAAACGCGCCCTTGCCGACATCGAGGAGGTCGAATACAAGGGCCCCTTCAAGATCTACCGCTACATCTCCGACCGCACGGTGATCGAGGACACCGAGTCGACGATCGACCTCGCCGCGGGCGGCTGGTCGCTCTACAACTACAACGAGCGCCTCGCCTTCAGCGCCACCCCGCCGGACTTCGGCTCGCTGGCGATCCAGCGCAACCGCTGGGCCAACGGCGGCCTGTTGATCCTGCCGAAGATGTGGCGCGCGGTGCGCGAGCGCCGCAAGCGCGGCGAACGGACCTCGATCGGCGAGCTGCTCCTGCGCCTCAACTACATGGCCTCGACCTTCTGGGCCTCGCTTTTCGTCCTCTGCCTGATGATCATCCCGTTCAACGGGCACCTGGTCAGCCCGCTCACCTACGCGGTCGCGGTCCCCTACTTCGTGGTGATGGCGGTCGACCTCAAGTACTGCGGCTACAAATACTCCGACGCCCTACGCATCTACGGCTTCAACCTGCTGCTCCTGCCGGTCAACCTGGCCGGCAGCATCAGCTCGATCGTCCAGGCGCTGACCGGCGCCAAGGGCAAATTCATGCGCACGCCGAAGGTCCGCAACCGCACCGTGCCCGCCTTCCTCTACGTCACCCTGCCCTACCTGCTGGTGGCCTGGTCGGTCTACACCTTCAAGGTCGCCTACGAAAACGACCAGTGGTCGAACGCCGTCTTCGCGACGATCAACGCCGTCCTCGGCACCTACGCGATCGTCGCCTTCATCGGCGTCCGCAACTCGCTCGTCGACATCTGGGTCAACGTCACCTCCTGGCTCTACAAGCCGCAGGGACCGAAGAAAATGGCCGCCCGGGCGCCCTCGGCACTGGAGCCGACGCCGGAGGGCACCGCCAACTGGGAGCTGGTCCTCTACCTCGGCCATGCCGACCGCCGCCGCCGCCCGCGCGAGGCCCCTGAAGCGCCGAGCGAGCTCGACCGCGCGCCGCTCACCCTCCCGGTGTCGGCCCCCGAGGTCGACCCGGCGCTGCTCGGCGCGGACCTCGCGTCCGAGACCCCGTAGGGCGCTTTCCTGAGGCATACGCCGATCCCGGACACCGTTCGGCTCCGGGGCGGTCAGCCTGCAGCTGGTCGGTCCTGCGCCCGCCGCTCGGAGATCGAGCCGACGACCACGCGGTCGCGCCCCTGGGCCTTGGCCCGGTACATCGCCCGGTCGACGGCGCGGAAGCAGGTCTCGGCGTCCGGCACGTCGCCGTGTAGCCGGCAGAGGCCGACGCTGGCGGTGCAGGAACGCCCGGTGGCGGTGGTGGAGATCGCCGTCCGCACCTCTTCGGCGACCGCCCGCGCCTGGGCGAGGTCGATGTCGCGGAGGATGACGGCGAACTCGTCGCCGCCGATCCGCGCCGCGATGTCGGGGGCCGAGATCCGCTCCTCGAGCGTCTGCCCGACCAGGCGGATCAGCCGGTCGCCGGCGACGTGGCCGTCGGAGTCGTTGACGGACTTGAAGCGGTCGAGGTCGAGCAGCAGCAGCGCCGCGCTCTCGCCGTCTTCGCGACAGCGGAGGATCGCCAGCCTCAGCTCCTCCTCGAAGCGGCGCCGGTTGAAGAGCGAGGTGATCGGATCGCGGTTGGCGAGCTCGTAGGTGTGCGCCTCGAGCCGCTTGCGCTCGGAGATGTCCTGCACCTGGGAGATGAAATGGCGCGGCGAGCCGTCCTCTTCGCGGACGATCGCGACCGCGAGCAGCACCCAGATCAGCCGGCCGTCCTTGGTGAAGTACCGCTTCTCCATCTCGTAGCTGTCGATGCGCCCGGCCAGCAGCGCGTCGACCTGGGCGAGGTCGGCGTCGAGGTCGTCGGGATGGGTGATCTCCTGGAAGGTGATGCCCGCCATCTCGGCAGCCGGGTAGCCGACGATCTGGATCAGCTTCTGGTTGACGTGCAGGAAGGCGCCGTCGAGGCCGACGATCGCGACCCCGTGCGGGGCGGCGTTGAAGGCCGCCTCGAAGTCGCGCAGCGCGAGTCCGGCTCGACGCTCGGCTGCTTGGCGCTCGCTCAAGTCGTCGTACCAGGCGATCCGGTAGCGGACGACGCCCCCCTCGTCGCGGGCGGCCATCACCTCGGTGCGGACCGGGAAGACGCTGCCGTCGAGGCGCAGGTGGTCGGACTCATAGGAGACGAAGGTGTTCTTGTCGACGGTCTCAGACACGTCGGGGATGTCGGCGGCCGAGCCCGGGGTGAAGAGGGAGCGCAGCGGTTTGCCGATGAAGTCGCCGACCGTGCCGCGGTGCATCTCGGCCAGCGCCGGGTTCAGCGAGACGATCGCCTCGGTCTCGGGGTCGACCACGCTGATCCCGCGGCTGGTCTGTTTGAAGCAGATCTCCCACATCCGCCGCAGCGCGTCGCCTTCGAGCGTGGCGCCGTCGTCGCGCCTCATGATCATGATTTCGGTCAGCGCGCCGTCGTCGTCGCGGATCGCCAGCGCCGCCGCTTCGCAGAAGATCCAGGCCCCATCCTTGTGGCGGCAGCGGTAGTTGACGTCGACCCGCTCACCGCCGTTCAGCAGCACGCCGTGGGCGCCACGCACGTCATCGACGTCGTCGGGATGGACGAAGTCGTAGCCGGACCGCCCGATCAGCTCCTCAGGAGTGAAGCCGAAGACAGCCGTGGTCGAACCGGAGGCGTAGGTGTAGGCCCCGTCCGGCGTGTGCCTGGACACCATCTCGCCGAGCGTGTCGGCGAGGACCTCGAATCCGTTCAGATGGGGGGGCGACCAGGACATTCCTGTGTATCGGTCCGCGGGCCTTGGCGGTTTAGCGGAACGACAAAGTTCTACCGGTTCCGCGTACGCGACTGTCTGCCCGGTCGGATCCAGGCGACGTGCAGCGCCGTCCGGCCGTCCTCCGCCGTCAGGCGGGCGTCGGCCTTCCAGACGCGGGACAGTCGCTCGGGGGTGAGCACCGCGCCGGACTCGCCGGCGGCCTCGGTACGCCCGTCGTGGACGACGACGACGCGATCGGCGACGGCTGCCGCGAGGGCGAGGTCGTGGACGACGAGCAGGACCGCGAGCCCGGAGTCGGCGAGCTCCCGCAGCAGGCCGGAGACGTCGATCGCGGCGCCAAGGTCGAGCTGGGAGGTCGGCTCGTCGGCGATCAGCACCGGGGCCTCCTGGGCGAGGCCGATGGCGATCTGCACCCGCTGGAGCTCGCCGCCGGAGAGCGTGGTGAGGGCGCGCTCGGCGAATCCGCTGACCCCGGCGCGCTCCATCGCCCCGTCGATCCCCGCGCGGTCGGCCCGCGTCATCCGCCCGAGCGGGCGCAGCAGCGCCGAGCGGCCGATCGTCACCGCTTCGGTCACGCTGACCCCCGCCGGGACCGGCATCCGCTGGGGGACGAAGGCGCGTGCCCGGGCGAGCTCGCGGCCACGCATCCGGTGCAGTTCGCGCCCCGACCAGCGGACGGTGCCGGCGCTGGGCCTGACCAGGCCGGAGACCGCGCGGACCAGGGTCGACTTACCCGCGCCGTTGGGCCCGACGATCGCGACGAGCTCCCCGGCGGCGAGGTCGAGGTCGGCGCCGCGAACGATCTCGGTGCCGTCGATCGTCACCTCGACGCCGCGTGCCTCGAGCAGGGTCGCCGTACCCGGTGGACCGGTCGCGTCCATCAGACCGCCTTGCGCAGGAGCCAGAGGAAGACCGGCACGCCGAGGACCACCATGAACGGGCCGACCGGCAGTTCGATCGGCGCGCGGACGGTGCGGGCAAGGGTGTCGGCGGCGGCCAGGAGCGCGGCGCCGCCGAGCGCCGAGGTGGGGACGACGAAGGCCTGGTTGGAGGTGCCGCCCGCCATCCGCACGACGTGGGGGACGACCAGGCCGAGGAAGCCGAGCAGGCCGGCGACCGCCGCCGCCGCGGCCGCCAGGAGCGCCGCCGAGACGCCCGCGCCGAGGCGGATCAGCTGGGGGCGCGAGCCCAGCGAGGCGGCGACGTCGTCCCCGAGCGCGAGGCGGTCGAGCGGTCGGATCAGGAAGGCGGCGAGCAGACCGCCGGCGGCGAAGTAGGGCCAGGTCGTCCTCAGCCCCTCCCAGCCGGCGTTGGTCAGGCCACCGGCGATGAAGAAGAGGGCGGAGGGCGCGCGTTCGGGGAAGGAGGCGAGCAGGCCGGTGGTGCCGGCGGTGAAGAGGGAGAGCATCGCGATGCCGGCGAGGACGATCTTGCCGGTGCTGCCGCGGTTGCGCCCGCTCCAGGCGAAGCCGAAGACGAGCGCCGCGGCGAGCAGGCCGAAGAAGAGGGCGGCGACCGGGACCAGGGCGACCGAGGCGGGGAACGCGATCAGGATGAGGATCGCGCCGAAGCCCGCGCCGCCGGTCACGCCGATCACGTCGGGCGAGGCGAGCGGGTTGGCGAGCGCGCCCTGGAGGATCGCGCCGGCGACGCCGAGCGCCGCGCCGACCGCCAGCGCTTCGACCGTGCGGGGGAGGCGCAGGGCCTCGACGATCTGGTGGTCGGGTCCCGTGCCGCCCTTGCCGAGGATGATGTCGAGCACTTCGGCGATCGGCACCTTCACCGCGCCGAGCGCCAGGGAGGCGCCGGTCGCGGCCAGGAGGGCCACGACCAGCGCCGCGATCACAGCGGTCCGTCTCGCCACTAGTTGTGGAGGTAGTTCTCGCGCAGCTTGGTGATCGTGCGGGCGATGTCGGTGCCCGCCTGCAGCAACGAGTTGTCGACCGACACGTAGATACGGCCCTTCTTCGCCGCCTTGGTGCTCGACCACGCCGGATCGCTCTTCAGGAAGCGAGTGAGGGCCGGGATGTCCTCGGGGTCGGCGTGCGGGACGGCGATGATGATGTCCGGGTCTTCGGCGACCACGACTTCGTCGGAGATCCGCTCGAAGCCCGACCGGGAGCTCGCGCCGCCGGTCACCAGTTCGCCGCCCGCGGCGCGGATGAGGCTACCGCCCCAGCTGTTCGCCAGGAAGGTGAAGGGAGCGTGACCGACGCCGAGGATCAGCATCACCTTCGGGTGTCGACGGACCCCGGACTCCGCCGCGGCGATCCGCGTACGCATCCCTTTCAGCAGCTCGCGGGCGGCGTGCTTGCGGCCGACCGCTTCGCCGATCTTGTAGGTGTCGGCGAGGGCGCCGGAGATCGAGCGCGGGTCACGCGATTCGACCCGGATGCCGAGCCCTTCCATCGCCACGTTGCCCTTCGCCCAGGTGTTCGAGGAGAGGACGAGGCTGGGGCGCAGCGCGGTCAGCTGCTCGAGGTTCGGGCCCATCGGGTGGCTGAGCTGGAGGATCGGGACGTGGCTCACTTTCGGGGACAGGCGTTCCCGTCCGCCCAGCGTCTGGCCGACCGCGACCGGGGTGACGCCGAGCTTCGCCAGCGTGTTGGCGGCGAAGGGGGTGAGGGCGACGACCCGTTGCCGGCGCTTCTCCGCGCCCGCCCCGACCGGGGCGAGCAGGGCGACCATGAGGGCGACGACGGCGAGGCCGACGGCGAGGGTCGAGAGGCGCGCCCGGCTCATGCCGGCACCCGCGAGTCGACGACCGCGTAGCTGCGGACCTCGGACCCTTCGGCGAGCCGGCCGTCGGCATGGCGATGGCTGCGCCTGAAGAGGTCCCCGTCGCGCCAGGCCTCATAGGAGGAAACGTCGTTCCAGCGCGAGAGCACCACGTACTCGTCGCTCCCGTCGCGTCGCAGGAGTTCGAATCCGGCGAAGCCTTCGGCTTTGTGCACGTGACTTTCCCTGCCGAGGAAGGCGCGCTCGAATACCTCGCGGCGCTCCTCCTTGACGTGCACGACATTCATCACGACCAGCACGGGACTCCTTCCATCAGGAATTAGGGTGTCCTAATTAGGCTAGCCTAATCCTTGCTATGGTGCGCGCCGCCGCACCGTCTCGCATCGGCGGCCCTATCCAGAAGCAACGAAAGGAAGCCCATGCGAAGCACCGGACCACGGTCCATCCCGATCGCCACCCTCATCGCCGCGATCGCCCTCCTCGTCACCGCCGCCTCCGCCGCCGCGGCGACGATCCCGATCAAAGGCGGCGAGGTGGACTGGGGGATCAAGGCCTCGTTCCGCGGCTACATCAAGAGCCCGATCGCGGCCGGGAAAATCGAAGTGTCGAACGGCGCGGTCGAAGCCGTTGATGGGACCTACAAGTTCCCGGTCGAGTCGGGGACCTACGACCTCACGACCCACGCGACCGAGGTCCAGACCAAAGGCACCGTGCACTTCACCGGCCACTACTCCGGCGAAGTTCCCGCACTCGACATGACGGTCGCCGATCCCCGCGTCCTCCTCGAAGGCGAAACCGGCGCCGTCTTCGCCGACGTCACCAGCAAGTCGCTGGAAACCGGGGCAGTGGTCGCCTACCCTGGCGTCGAATTCGCCACCCTCGACACCTCCGAAGTGGCCCCGTCCTTCGAAGGCGAAGCGGTCAGCCTCGCCGGCATCCCGGCCGAGCTGACCGCCGCCGGCGCCGAAGCCTTCGCCGGCTTCTACACCGCCGGTACCGCGCTCGACCCGGTCGGCGTGGTCGCCGCCTTCGAGCCGACCCCACCGCCGGTCGAAGGTGAAAAGCCGGCCGACGATCCGAAACCGGAGGACCCCAAGTCCGAGGATCCGAAGCCGGATGACTCGTCCAAGTCCGCCGATCCCGACCCCGCTCCGGTCCTGCCCCTGCCGACGCTGAAGAAGTCGGGGAAGGGAGCGGCGATGCTCGGCGGTGGCGGCGCGGCCAATGTCGCCACGATCACCTGCCCGACCGCGCAGGCCTGCACCCTGCAGGCGCCGCGCAAGGTCAAGTTCAAGGCGGGCGGCAAGCAGTGGAGCGCCAAGGTCATCGCCCCGCACTGGATCCTGCCGGGCAAGTCCGGCAAGGTCACGGTCAAGGTGCCCCGTCCGGCCCTGGAGCACCTAGCTGGCGCTCAGGTGAAGATCAGCCTGAAGCTGGTCCTCGGCGTCGGCACCCAGAGCCAGACGCAGGTCGTCAAGGCGATCCTGAAGGCGAAGGGCAACTGAGATGACGCGGCGCCGCGCGGGATACGGGTCGATGGTCCGAGGTCCGGTGATCCTGGCGGTGGTCGGGTTGGCGCTCTTGTGCGCCGGCCCGGCCGGTGCCACCAAGGTGAGGAGCGTCGCCGACGATGGCGTCGTCAAGGTGGGGGAGGTCCCTTGCGGGGCCGCCCCTTGCGCTTTGCGCGCACCTTCCCGGGTAAGGGTCGCGGTCGGCGGCGAGGGCTTCCGGGCCCGGGTCGTCGTCCCGCTAAGGATCGCCGCCCATTCCCGCGCGAGCGTCCGCGTCAAGTTCGGCCCCAAGGCGGTGAAGGCACTCGCCGGAGCGACCGCCCGGGTGAAGGTCAGGGTCGTCGTCCGCGCCGCCGGCGAGAAGAAGGTGAACATGGTGAGCTCGAAGGTCAGCCGCCCCGCCAGCTCGACGGCGACCAGCCCGAGCGGCGAAGGCACCGGCCCGAGCCCATCGGGCCCACCAACCTCGGTTCCGATCGAAGGCGAACCCCCGGTGCTCTCACGCCCCTCGACCGCGGTCACCGTCAGCGGCGTCCAGCTCACCTGGATGCCGAGGGACTCCTGGGTCCGTTACGTCTCGAGCGCGATCGGCGCCGGCGACGGAGTCGTCCCCGGCGCCGGGGCCACCGGCGTCCAATCCACCGCCTCTCCCTGCCCCGACCGCCCGAGCTCAGCCGATGTTCCCCTCACCTACGCGGTCAACTTCCCGGCGAAGGAATCCTGGTACGACCCACTCACGGGACAGGCGGGCATCTACGGCACCGGGGACGTCGCCTTCCGCTGGGCGGCCCACTCGATCAACCTCACCGCTTCGGAACCCGAGCTGGAGATCAACGGCGCCTCGAGCCGCGCGGTCTTCCGCTTCTCCGGCTCCGGCGGCACCCCGTACCCGAACCAGCGAGTAGCCCTGGAGACCCTGGAAACGAGTGGCCGCCCCACCATCTCCCCCGACGGCAAGACTCTCACCTACAACCTCATGCGCGGCCGCCTCACGGCCGACGGCGAAAAGGTCTTCGCCGGCTTCTACCCCGCCCCCTCCGACAACGAATTCGGCTGCCTCTCCGCCACCTTCACCCTCCCATGACCAACCACACCTCAAATCCGGATGACCCCGTG
Source organism: Solirubrobacterales bacterium (assembly GCA_965200635.1). GTDB lineage: Bacteria > Actinomycetota > Thermoleophilia > Solirubrobacterales > 70-9 > VAYN01. The sequence continues at coordinate 1,478,617 of OZ241364.1, forward strand.
AGCCGCGAGGCGGGCGGAGCAATCGCCCACCTCAACGCCGACCACGCCGACGCCCTCCTCGACATGGCCCGGGCCCTGGGAGGCTGCCCCAACGCAACCTCCGCCCACTGCCTGGACGCCACCACCACGGCCCTGATCCTCGAGGCCAAAACCCCCACCGAAACCCTGACCCTCCGCATCCCCTACGACGAGCCGATCACCGACGCCGCAGGCCTCCGCAAGGCAACCGTTAAGCTCGCCCACCGAGCCCGGGCGGCCCTGGACACACGAAAGTAGTTACAGCCCCGCCGGGTGGCGCACCGCGAACTTCGGCAGGATCTGAGATTCGGGGGCGGCCATCTTCCAGCGGGGGCCGCTGATGTTGCCGATGTTGTTGCGGGTGTCGAAGCGGAGGCCGGCGACGACCATGAAGACGTGCTCGGCGTTGGCGTAGATGGTGATCCAGCGGCCGGGGCCGGCGTCGCCGTAGGAGGCGAGTTGGCCGCTCACCTGGGTGTAGCCGAGGAGGTCGGCGCCGTGGAGGGCGTAGGAGACGGCTCCCGAGCAGTCGTAGCCCTTGGCGGTGAAGCTGGCGTGGCCGCCGCCCCAGATGTAGGGGGTGTCGTCGATTTCGTTGGCGGCGGCGATGACCCGCTTGACGACGGGAGGGGCGTCGGGGGGTGCGATCGCTTCGCCTTCGACCAAGGTCGCTCCGCAGTTGGCGGCGGTACGGAGGGCGGGGTCGGCGCGGGTTCGCAGCCGGCGCCCCAGGGGACTTCCGGGGCCGATGCGGGGAAGTCGTCCGCGCTCGCCGCGGCGGGGGCGCAGAGGGCCGCCGCCACGGCGGCGGTGGCGAGGAGCGAGATCGTGCGGCGCTTCACCGTTGGAAGGGTAGGGGAGAGGGCGCTTGCTCGCCGGCTCTAGGCGATGCCGGTCGGTCGGCGCCAGGTGGCGCTGCCTGGGATCTCCTCGAAGCCGACGTGCTCCAGGTTCCTGACGGCGGCAGTGGTCGTCGGGCGTTCTTCGCAGACCTCGGCCACGGCGACCTCGCAGCCGTGGGACCTGGCGTCGATCAGGCGGCGCTCGAGGAGGGCGGTGTGGCAGCCGTGGCGCCTGCCTCCCGGCAGGGTGGCTTCGAGGCCGAGGAGGGCGACCTTGCCGAGGGTCAGCATGGCGCCGCAGGCGACCTCCTGGCCGCTGAGGCTCGCCCGGTAGCAGTGCCAGCCCTCGCGGCCGGGGAGGCCCAGGATGAGGACCGTCGCCAGGCTCGAGAGGCCGAGGACCTCGCCGTAGATGTGGCTCATGCCTTCGGTCTCGAGCGGGCCGAGCTCGGAGACCTCCAGCGGACCGGGAACGTGGCACCTCTCGTCTGTCCCCGAGTGGGCGAAGCGGCGGACCCGCGGGCCCGGTTCGTAGCCCCGGGACCTGAGCCAGTCCTCGGCGGCCTCGGTGCCGGGACGGTCGGCGGCGACCGAGACGAGGTAGTCGACCTCGCGGGAGCGCACCCATTCGAGCGCCGCGGCAAGCTCGCCCCGGTCGGCGGCACCCGGCTCCGCCGCTCCCTGGACGAGGTTCATCAGGCTGACGTCGGGGAGGTCGCCGAAGACGGTGGCGAGGATCGGGCCGAAGCGGCGATGGCGGATTTCCGCCTCCTCGACGGCGTCCTTGGGCGCCGAGCGCCACAGGTCCTCTCTGAATCGGAACTCGGCCGCGGCGATCGCGGTTCCGTCATAGGTGCCTACCACTGGCGTCCTTCCCCTTTGCCCGCATGACCATCATAGAAGGGAGAACTTGTGTATCAAGGAACCCGTCGTCAGGAACGAGAAAGGGCGGCCCGATGGCCGCCCTTTCCCTTGCTGCGCTCTCGTCAGGAGAGCTTTGCCTTGAGGCTCAGCCCTTCGGCGTGCAGGCGCGGACGATTTCCGTCGTCGCCTTGGTGCCGTCTTCGAACTTGCCTTCGACGTGGACTTTCAGCTTGCCGTCCTGGCAGGTGGCGCTGACCGGGTTTTTGCCCCCCACGTTCTTTTTGATGTTCAGGTTGAACTTGACGATCGAGCCGCTGCCGCCGGTGATCTGCGGGATCTTGGCGATCGCCTGGGTGCCGAAGCGCCCGTTCTTGTGCTTCTTGATTTCCACCGTGGTGACGATGGCGCCCGAGATCGGGTTCGAGAAGTAGGCGTGGATGAACATCGTCGCCTTGCCGCCCTTTTCGCCACCGTTGAACACGAGGACTTTCGAGTTGACGTCGATCGGCTTCTGTTCGGCGAAGGCAACCTCGGCGGTCGCTTCACCGGTGCCGATGATCGCCGACTTGCAGGCCTTTTCGGCGGCCTGGGTGTCGGTCGCCTGGAGCTGACCCGACTTGCAGGTCGGGATGCCCTTCAGGTGGACTTCACCGGCTTTGTCGGCTTCCAAGATCACTTCGCGGATCGCCGGCGGGTGGGACCCGTCAGCCTCTTTGACTTCGCCCGACGCCTTGAGTTCGATCGGCGTCTGCTTGGTCTTCGACAGCCCCTTCGGGCTGAAGCCGCCGTTCGCCGTCAGTTCGAGGTTTCCAACTTTGACCGTGACCGGGGTTTCCCCGCCTGCAGCAGTCGCGATCCCGACCGCCGAGACGGCAACCAGGGCCCCCAAGGCGAGGACTATCAGCACGTGTTTGCGCATATCCCTATATCTCTCCTTTTAGCGGCCGGGCCCATCGGGGGCTTTGGCCGTTGAAACGTTGCGTCAAACCATGAAACGGTTTGGGCGCGGGTCAACCTATACCACCCGTTCGCACTCTATAAACCCGGCGAAGGGCTGAAAGGAGCGGTCCGACGACGGCTCTCGGTACGCCCCTTATCCGCGGGGCGGGCCGGCGGCGGGCCCGATCGCCAGGGTCGCCCAGAGGGCGGCGATGCTCGCCTCCGCGCGGATCGGTCGCAGGCGCACGCTCGGCGGTGTGGTCGCGGTGCAGGCCAGGGCCAGCTCGGAGATCAGCGTTTCCCGGCATGTGAGCCCGGCGACGCCGGCGTCGACCACCTGGCGGAAGGTGAGGCGGGCGGCAGCCGGGTCGGATGTGGCCCGGCGGGAGGCTTTGTGGAGGGCGACGCGAATCGACGCCGCCGCGGTCGTCGGCGAGCCCTCGCCCGCTGTCAGCTCGGCGAAGAACGACCCGCATGTTCGGCGGATGGCGGTCAGGTAACCGTCGGCGAGGTCGGGGAAGTGGCGGCGGAAGCGCGCCGTCGGCAGCCCCGCGGCCGAGCTCACCTCGCTCGACGTGAGCCCGTGGAAGCCGTGCGGCAGCGCGAGCCGCAGGACGGCCGCCAGGAGGAGGTCTTCGTCGTCGCACTCGCGAGGCGCCCTGTCTCCGTCGGCCCAGGCGTCAGGGGTCGCCGTCCCCTTCGTCGTCGCGACGTCCGGGACCCCGAGGTCCTCGCGATCCTCGAGGAGGTCGCGCGCCCACTCGACGAGCTGGTCGATCGTCCGCGCCCGCTCGGTCGGCGAGGCGTCGATCAGCTGGACCCGGGCGCAGCGCAGCGAGGCGGCCACGAGCGCGGCGGCCGTCGCCTTCGGGATCCGCCGCGCGCGCCGGTCGAGGCAGCCGCGGAGCGCCGATTCGAGGCGCCGTTCCTCGGCCGCGATCGCGGCCAGGGCGGCGGGCCCGCCCGCGTAGACCTCGATCAGCGCGAAGCGGGCGACGTCGGGGTCGGCAAGCGGCCCGCCGAGCAGCGCCCGCAGTGCCCGCTCGACCTGGTCGGCCGGCTCGAGCTCGGCCGACCGCGTGGCCCTGACCCGGTCGGCCACCCGCGCCATGGTCTCGGCATAGGCGCTCAGCAGGCAGTCGTCCGCGCCGGAGAAGCGCAGGTAGAAGGCCCGGCTGGAGACGCCCGCCGACTTGGTCAGCTTGCGGACGGTCACCGCATCGAACCCCTCGCGCGCGGCGAGCTCGACCATCGCCCCCTGTAGGCGGAATCGTTGGCTCGCGATCACGTCGAGTTGGGACTGGCTGCGGCCTGGCTTCAGGCGCTCGGGCGTCCGGACACTCAAAGTTAGCTCCTCCCGCTGGACCCTTAGAATTGAGCGAAACACTTCGTGGTACCAATCAGGAACCACTGTGCGACGGGCAGCGTAACAGCCGGTACCTAAATGCTCAAGAGGTATTTAGCGAACCGTCGCGTTTGAGATCGGGTCCGGGAGACCCGAGGCGCTACTCGACCCAGACGACCTCGTCGCGGGCCGGTCCGACGCCCGCGAGCTTGATCGGCACGCCGACGAACTCGGCGATGAAGCCGAGGTAGTCGCGGGCCGCGGTGGGGAGGTCGGTGAAGGACTTGCAGGCGGTGATGTCCTCGTCGAAGCCCGGGAGCTCCTCGTACTCGGCGGTCGCCGAGTGGAGGATCGACTGGTGGTAGGGGAACTCCTCGAGGATCGCGCCTTCCTTGGAGCGGTAGCGCACCGCGACGCGGAGTGGGCCGATGCCGCTGAGGACATCGAGCTTGGTGATCGCCAGCGCGTTCATCCGGTTGAGGCGGACCGCGTAGCGGAGCCCGACGAGGTCGAGCCACCCGGCACGCCGGCGGCGGCCGGTGGTGGTCCCGTACTCGTGGCCCTGTTCGATCAGCTGGTCGCCGATCTCTTCGTGGAGCTCGGTCGGGAAGGGGCCCGCGCCGACCCGGGTCGTGTAGGCCTTGGCGATCCCCCACACTTCGTCGATGTCGGTCGGGCCGACGCCGGCGCCCACGGTCGCCGCGCCGGCGATCGGGTTGGAGGAGGTGACGAAGGGATAGGTGCCGTGGTCGAGGTCGAGGAGGGTCGCCTGGGCACCCTCGAAGATCACCGTCTCGCCACCGTCGAGCGCGTCCCAGCAGAGCTTGGCGGTGTCGGCGATATGGGGCTCGAGTCGGTGGCCGTAGTTGACGTGTTCTTCGACCATCGCGTGCAGGTCGGGGCGGGGATCGATGACGCCGCCCATGGAGCCCTCCGCCGCCGCTTTCGCCTCATCGCCGGCTTCCTTGCGCAGTTTGCGCCGCTGCACCGACATTTCGCGCAACGCCTGCTGCTTTGGCTCCAGCGCGGCGCGGATCTTCGTCCGCAGGATCTTCTCGTCGAGTAGGTCCTGTACTCGGATGCCGAGCCGCAGCGCCTTGTCGGCGTAGGCGAGGCCGATCCCGCGCCGCGTCGTCCCGATCGAGTTCTTCCCCAGTTTCGTCTCACTCGCGGTGTCGAGGAGCACGTGGTAGGGCATGATCAGGTGCGCGTTCGCGGACAGCTTCAGGTTGGCGACGCTGATCCCGGCCCGTTTGAGCCCGTCGATCTCGCGCAGCAGCACCCGCGGGTCGACGACGACCCCGTTGCCGATCACGCACGTCTTGTCGGAGTGGAGGATCCCGGACGGGATCAGATGGAAGGCGAACGTCTCCCCGTCACGGACGATCGTGTGGCCCGCGTTGTTGCCGCCCTGGTAGCGGACGATCGTGGTAGCCCGCTCGGCGAGCAGATCGGTGATCTTGCCCTTGCCCTCGTCGCCCCATTGGGCGCCGACTATGACCACGCCCGGCACTGGCCGGATTCTGACGGTTGTCGGCGGTCGGTGCGGCGCGCTAGGCAGCGAGCCGGTGGTCTTCGCCGTGCATCGGGACCATGCAGCCGTCGCACATCTCGACCAGACGCGAGACCGTGCGCCGGCCGATCTGCTCGATCAGCTCGGCTTCGTCCAGGTTGGTCGTCACCAGAACGGAGCGTTCGTTCTCATAGCGCTCGTTGATCAGCGCGTAGAGCTGCTCCAGCACCCAGTCGGATCGTTTCTCGGCTCCGAGGTCGTCGATGTGCAGGAGGTCCACGGTCGTGAGTTTCCTGAACAGCTCCATGTAGGAGTCGCTGTCGGGCCCGGCGTCGTAGCTCTGGCGGATCCGCGCGAGGAGTTTCGGGAGCGAGTAGATGGCGACCGTGTGCTTCTGCTCCAGCGCCGCTCTCGAGACGAGCATGCCGAGCGTGGTCTTGCCGGTCCCGGGATCGCCGAAGAGCCAGACTCCGCGCCCGGCACCGAGGTTCTCGTCGAGGTTGTCGAGGTAGGCACGGACGGCGTCGACGGCGGCGCGAGCCTGAAATTCCCTCGCCATGTCCGAGATCGGCGGCCGGTCGAAGGAGACTCCCCGGAACCGCCGAGGAATCACCGACGACACCCCGCGGCTCGCGCTCTTCCGCAGGCGGTCGGCCCGACAGTCACAGGAGCGGGCGACGTCTTCGGGACCGAGGATCCAGCCGGAGCCGTCGCAGATCCCCAGGGTGCAGACCTGGTCCCGGAACGGTTCGGAGCGGGCGATCGCGGGCATCAGAACTCCGGTCCGGCCGCGGCGGCCTCGTCGTAGGGGGGCGGGTCTTCGCCGACCGGGCGTTCGATCGGCGCCTCCTGGCCGCTGTAGTCGGCGAACTTCGGATAACGGTCGAGGAAGACCAGGTCTTTGGTCGCGATCGGGCCGTTCCTATGCTTGGCGATGATCAGCTGGGCGAGCCCGTCGGGCTCCTCGTCGGGATCGCGGTAGTAGTCGGCCCGGTAGAGGAAGGCGACGAGGTCGGCGTCCTGCTCGATCTGGCCCGACTCGCGCAGGTCCGACAGCTGCGGCTTGGGCGGAGAGCGCTGCTCGGGGGCGCGGGAGAGCTGGGAGATCGCCATCACCGGCACCTCGAGCTCGCGGGCGAGGATCTTCAGTCCACGGGAGATCTGGCCGACCTGCTCGACCCGGTTGGCCCGGGCGTCGTCGGAGCGCATCAGCTGCATGTAGTCGAGGATGATCAGGCCGAGCCCGCCGCGGTCCTGTTCCTGGGCGTGGAGCCGGCGCGCCTTCGCCCGCAGGTCGAGGATGCTGAGGTCGGAGGAGTCGTCGAACCAGAGCGGCGCGTTCTCCAGTTCGTTGGCGGCGCGCAGCACCTTCGGCCAGTCGCGCGGGGAGACCTGGCCTTTGCGCAGCTTGTCGCCGGGGATCCGCGCGCGGCAGGCGATGAAGCGCTGGGCGAGCTCGACCTCCGACATCTCGAGCGAGAAGAAGGCGACCGGCTTGTCGCGCTTGACCGCCACGTTTTCGGCGATGTTGGCGACGAGCGCGCTCTTCCCCATCGCCGGGCGGGCGGCGACGATGATCAGGTTGCCTGGCTGGAAGCCGCCGGTGACCGCATCGATGTCGCGGAAGCCCGAAGGGGTGCCGGTGAGCTCGTTCTCGCCGGTCGAGAGCTTCTCCAGCCGGTCGACCTCGTCGTGGAGGATGTCGCCGATGATGCGAAAGTCGGAGGCCTGCTCTTTGTGGGCGACTTCGAAGAGGAGTTTCTCGGCCCGCTCGGAAAGTTCGCGCGGTTCGCCGTCGCGGTCGTTGACCCAACCCTGGATTTCCTGGCCGGCGCCGAGCAGCCGCCGCAGCAGCGAGTTCTGCTGGACGATCTCGGCGTAGTGTTTCGCGTTGCCGGCGGCAGGCACCTTCGCGGCCAGCTCGGAGACGTAGTGTTTCCCGCCCGCCTGGTCGATCTTGTTGGTCTGCGTCAGCGCCTCGGAGACGGAGAGCTCGTCGACCGGCTTCGAGGCGGCGTAGAGATCGTGGACCGCTTCGAAGATCGCCCGGTGGCGGTCGAGGTAGAAATCGGCCGCGTTGAGCTTGACCTCGTCGATGACCCTGGTCAGGGTCGGCTCGGCGACCAGCATCGCGCCGAGGACGGACTCCTCGGCCTCGATGTTCTGAGGCGGAACGTGGGTTGCCGGGGATTGAGACATTCAGGGTCTAGGGATAGACGGTGGAGCGGCGGAACGGGGGACGCCGGGACGGGCTTTCGATCAAACCAGAGCCGCGACCTCGGCCGAGCGAGCGAGGGCGCAAATACGTTGGAAAAGAAGTTCACGCTTCCGTTACGAAGCGCGGGAGTTGCGGCACAGGTTGGGCGCCACTCCTAGAGGCGGTGTACTGGACCTACTACGGCGCCGAGCGGCGTGGGCCAGCCTCGCAAGGACGCAGGGAAGCGAGCCGAGGGGAGCGCACTCAAGTGCGTGACCCGAGGGGAGCGACCGAGGACGCCGCGAGGCGCCCCCACGCCGCTCGGGGGGCTATTTCTCCTCGGAGATGATCGTCTTGACCGCAGCGACGTTGTCGTCGCCGAGGTCGATCTCGACCATGAAGGTGCCGAGTTCGCGCAGCGGCTGGTCGAGGCGGACTTTGCGTTTGTCGATGCGCAGGTCGCGGGCCTCGCGGAGGGCGTCGACGATCTGTTGGGGGCCGACGGAACCGAAGAGATGGCCGTCCTCGCCCGCGCGCTCGTGGATCGTGATCACGGTTTTGGAGAGGAGTCCGGCGGCTTCGGCTTCGCGGGCGACGCGGACTTCGGTGGCGCGTTCGGCGGCCTCCATGCGGCGCTGCGCTTCCTCGAGCGCGCCCGGCGTGGCGGGCTGCGCGAGTTTGCGCGGCATCAGGTAATTGCGCAGGTAGCCCGGCGAGACCTCGACGGCGGTGCCACGCCGGCCGAGGGTCTCGACATCGGCCAGGAGGATCGCCTGTGCCATCAGCGCTCTCCGACGTACGGCAGGAGCGCGATCTCGCGCGCCCGCTTCACGGCCACCGAAAGCTGACGCTGGTGGGCGCGGGAAAGGCCGGTCACTCGACGTCCGCGCGTCTTCCCCTTGTCGGAGAGGAAGCGGCGAAGGAGGTTCAGATCCTTGTAGTCGACGACTTCGGAGTTGACCCGCGTGTATTTGCGGGGACGGGCACGGTCGGCTCCGCGGCGGCCACGACGGGCGCCTTGGGTCGATGAGGTCTCACGGGCTCTAGGCATAGGCGACGGCGAAGCCTACAGAAATGCGACGGTCGGCGCCTTCGCGCCGACCGGTCGACTTGCTACGAGATCGGGGGCGTTCGGCTCAGAACGGGATGTCGTCTTCCTGGCCGCCCGTGGACACCGGGCCGAAGTCCGATTCGTCGGCGGGGACATCGCTCTGCTGGGGGCTGTAGGGCTGCTGCTGGGGCGGTTGCTGTTGCTGCTGCTGGCCGCCACCGTTGCCGCCGGGTGCGCCACCGTCACGGGAGCCGAGGAACTGGACGGAGTTGGCGATGATCTGGACCGCCTGTCGTTTGCCGCCGTCTTTGGCCTCCCACTCACGCCAGTCGAGCCGACCTTCGACCGCCAGCGGCCGACCACGCGACAGGTAGTTGGCGCAGTTCTCGCCCTGGGCGCCGAAGACGACGACGTCGAAGTAGTTGGGCTTGTCGACCCACTGGCCGCTCTGGTCTTTGCGCCTGCTGTTGACGGCCACCCGCATCTCGCAAACGGACATCCCCCCGTTGGTGCTGCGGAGTTCGGGATCCTTGGTGAGGTTCCCGGTGATGACCACCACGTTCACGTTCGAAGCTGCCAAGACTCTTCACTCCTCTGAATTCGTTAGTTGACCCTCAGTCTAGGCCTGGGCACGGCGCGACTATCCCCCCTCGGGCGAGGGCTTTGACGGAAAGAGCGGGGGGAACCGGGAAGGGAGGAGGAGCTACTCGCCGGCCGGCTCAGCGGCGGCGGCGGGCTCGGGCGTGGACTCGGCCGGAGCCTCGTCGCGCGGGCCATCTTCACGGGAGCCGCGATCGCCGCGGTCGCCGCGATCGCCGCGGTCACCACGACCGCCGGGGCCATCGGAGCGCTCGCGCGGACCGGGGGCAGCGACGGCGGGCGGCACCAGCGTCGGGGTGTTGGCCTCGACTTTGAAGACCCGGAAGCGCAGGACGCCGTCGGCGATCTTCAGTTCGTGGTCCAGCGACTCGAGCAACTCGTTCGTCGCCTCGAAGCGATACCAGCGGTAATCGGCCTCGGTGCGGCGATTGATTTCGTAGGCCATCTTGCGAAGGCCCCAGTTGTTCTCGCCTTTGACGCTGCCCGCACCCTCGATCTGGCCACGCGTCTGCTGGGCCAAGGCATCCCTGGCGGGGGCGTCCAATTGGGGGTCCAGCATCAGGACCAGCTCGTATTCGCGGGGTGAGGCCATAAGCGACGGCGCACTATAGCGGTGTCAGTGCGGCGCGAACTCCTGGCTACCGTCGCCGGGCACGGATGGGGGGGTCGGCGAGGGTTCCGGAGGGGGCGTCGGGACGGGTTCGGGAAGGGGTTCGGGGGCCGGTTCGGGAGCGGGTTCCTGGGCCGGCGGAGGGACGTGTTCGGGAGTCGGGGAAGGGGTGGGTTCGACCGGTTTCCGAACCCGCTCGGCGGGAGGAGAAGGCTTCTTGTCGTGGTGGTGGTGCCGGTGGGGAAGGTGGTGATGCCTGGGATGGTGGGCGCGGGTTTTGGTCTCGACCACCGGTGCAGGGGACGCCACCGCCTTCGGCAGCCCGACGTCCCGGCCCAACGGCGGTGGCTCCGGCGCGCGCAGCAGGGTCGGGACCAGACGCAGCGCGACCAGGCCCACGACGACGATCGCCGCCACCCGCGCGACCCCGCGCCATCTGATCCGCACTCCCGCCACCGTCACCCAAGGGCGCGGCGGACCGTTTCTCTCCCCCCGCGACTAGGAGGAAGTCCGCGCGGCGCGGGCTTTTTCGATGTCGGCGAGCTGGTCGTCGACCCAGTCGCCGGGATCGCGGGCGTAGATGATGTCCCGCAGGCCCTGGGCCAGTTCGGCCTTCTTCTCCGGCTCCATCGTCAGCGCCCGGTAGATCGCGTCGGACTGCTCCTGGATGTCGAAGGGGTTGACCGTGATCACCCAGTCCTCGAGCTCCTGGTGGGAGCCGGTGTTCTCCGACAGCATCAGGACGCCGTCGCGGGTGTTCACCGCGGGGGCCTCCTTGGCGACCAGGTTCATCCCGTCGAAGATCGCGTTGACCATCAGCAGGTCGTAGTGCTTGTAGCGGGCGACGGCGTCGGCGAAGTTCTCGTAGATGCGCAGGTCGATCGGCATCCAGTCGGTGGTGCCGTGGCGGTGGTTGACGACGGCGACCAGGGCTTCGATCCGCTCGCGGTACTCGGCGTACTCCGGCACGTCCTGGCGGGAGGGCTGGAGGTGGGCGATGAAGGTGACCTGTTCGCGGAACTCCGGGTGCTCGGTGAGGAAGGTGTCGAAGGCGGTGAAGCCGCGCAGCACGTTCTTGGAGAGGTCGGCGCGGTCGACGCGGATGATCAGGTAGCGGCGTCGGCGCTCCAGCACCTCGCGCTCGGCCTCCGCGACCTCCTTGGACTCCGCCGCCCGCCTCAGGCGCTCGGCGTCGATCCCCAGCGGGTAGGCCCGCGTGAGGGTCTTGTGGCCCTTGTAGACGACCTCCCCGGCGACGTAGTCGACCGAGGCGCCTTCCAGCAGTTCGTCGCAGCAGCGCAGGAAGTTGATCGTGTAGGAGTGGGTGTGGAAGCCGATGATGTCGTTGGCCAGCATCCCCTCGTAGATCGCTTCGCGGATCCGTTTCGGCAGCACCCGCCAGCTGTCGGGCTGGGACCAGGGGATGTGGACGAAGAAGTGGAGGAAGGCGTCGGGCCGCTCGGCGCGGATCTTCCCGGGGGCCGTATAGAGGTGGTAGTCGTGGAGCATCACCAGCGGCTCGTCGGTGCCCTCGATCTGCTTCACCACCGCGGCGGCGATGTCGGAGTTGACCTGCTGGTAGCCCTCGTCCCAGGCGTCGAGCTCCTCCTGGCGGATGTCAGGCGCGTTGGAGAGGTCCCAGAGGTAGTGCTGGATGAACCACAGGATCGGGTTCGCGATCACGTTGTAGAAGCGGTCGTAGGCGCGGGGGTCCGACTCGACCATCGCCACCCGGTAATCGATCCCGTCGATGTCGAGGGAGACCGGGCCGCCTTCTTCTTCGGAGACCACGATGTCCTCGTCGGTCATCGCCGAGGCGATCCAGAGGGCGTCGCGGTGGGAGACCAGGCCCGACAGCGCGGTGACCAGGCCGCCGCCGCCGCGGCGCACCGTGCGCTTCCCGTTCTCGTCCAGCTCGAACTGGGCCGGGCCTCGGTTCGAGACGATGATCAGCGGCGCGTCGGACACGCCGCGAAGATTACGTCAGGTGTCGAGTCGGTTCAGCAGGTCGAGCCAGTCGCGCAGGAGGCGCGGGGAAAGGAACTCGCGACGGGCGTGCTCCTTGCCTTCGCGGCCGAGCTTCTTGCCCAGCCCCGGGTCCCCGAGGATCTCGAGGCAGCGCGCCGCGCACTCCTCGGGCGAGTTGACGAGGAAGCCGGTGACGCCGTCCTCGATCTGCAGGGGGATGCCGCCGACGTTGCCGCCGATCGTCGGGCGCCCCTTCCAGAGCGCCTCGGTGACGGTCAGCCCGAAACCCTCGCGGATCGACTTCTGCAGGCAGATGTCGGACTGGGACTGGAAGGCGTTGACCTCGATCGCGCCGACGTTGTTCAGGTTCGACAGGATCTTGATGTCCGGGTCGTTGTCGGCGTATTCGTAGGTTTTCTGGAAGTACTCGCGGCCCTCGGGATCGTCGGAGGCCATCGAGCCGACCATCGCCAGCTGCACCTCCGGCACCTGCGCGGTGACCTGGCGGTAGGCGTCGATCACGCCGATCGGGTCCTTCCACGGATCGAAGCGGCTGACCTGGGTGATCAGCGGCCGCGCCGGGTCGATCCCGAACTGCTCGCAGATGAAGGCCGCGTCCTCGCGGGAGAAGGCCATGTTCTTCGGCGAGAGCGGATCGATCGCCGGGGGGATGATGTTGACCGCGTCGCGGTGGGCGCCCATGTCCTTGGGCACGTACTGGTCCATGTGCCAGACCGAGGCGTCGTACTCTTCGATCAGCGGCAGCAGGCGCTCGATCGGCGCCGGGTTCGGCGTCGAGAGGTCGATATGGCACCGCCAGATCCACTTGCCGCCCTTCTGCGCGGCGCCCCTTCGCAGTCCGAGCGGCTGCGGGTCGTGGACGATCACCGCGTCCCACTCGCCTTCGAGCCCGTCGGCGTTGATCGCGTTGATCTCGTCGAAGACCGCCCACTGCTCGTCGGTCAGCGTCTCCGGCGCGCCCTGCAGCGAGTTGTGGAGGAGCTTGGTCGCTTCGAAGAACTCCTCCTTGCCGAAGATCACGTGCCAGTGGGCGTCGATCCCGACGTCGCGCATCAGCGGCACGATCGTGTAGAGGATCTCCGAGACGCCGCCGCCGAACGCGGTCGCCGACACGTGGAGGACGCGTTTGCCCTTCAGCCGACCGGCCAGCTCGAGGATCCGGTCGGTCGTCTCGCGACCGACGATGCTCGAATAGTCGGCGAGTGACTTCTGTCCGATGGCGACTTCCTGAAGCACGGCGGGAGTTCTACTAACCGGAGCGGCCGAGATCTATGCGTGGGTGCTGCCGGTGAGGTCTATTCGACCTGGTCGGGCCGCTTGCCCAGCGTCACGTCGACGGTTTCCCGCTTGTTGTCGCGCAGGATCGTCAGCTCCAGCTTTTCGCCCGGTTTCTTTTCGCCGACGGCGCGGATCAGCGCGTCGGGCTCGACGATCTCGTGGCCTTCGACTTCGACGATCACGTCGCCGCCGGTTTCGTATTCGGCCGCCTGGAATTTGATCGTGCCGTCGGCGCCCTTCAGCCCCGCTTTGTCGGCGGGCCCGCCGGGGACGACGCCGGCGACCAGCGCGCCGAATTCGGAATCGATGCCGAGCTTGTTCGACAGCTGCGGATAGAGCGCCTGGCTGGAGACGCCGATGTAGGCATATTCGGCGTGGCCGTTTTCGCGCAGCTGCTCGACCGAGCGTTCGATCGCGGTGGTCGGGACGGCGAAGCCGACGCCGTCGTTGGCCCCGGAGTTGGTCTCGATCTGCTGGTTGATCCCGACCACCTTGCCTTCGCTTTCGAGCAAGGGGCCGCCGGAGTTGCCGGGGTTGATCGAGGCGTCGGTCTGGATCGCGCCCTCGATCATGAACTGGGTCAGCGATTTGACCGCGCGATCGGTCGCCGAGACGACGCCGACCGAGAGCGAGCGCTGCTCGCCGAAGGGGCTGCCGATCGCCGCGACCGGCTCGCCGACTTCGAGCTCGGAGTCGTCGCCGAGCTCCAGCGGGTGCAGCGGGAAGCCTTCCGGTTCGACCTTCAGCAGGGCGACGTCGGCGAACGGGTCGAAGCCGAGGATCTTGGCTTCGAGCACGTTGCGGTTGGAGAATTCGATGAAGACTTCCTTGGCGGGCTTGCGGCCACCGCTCGACTCTTCTTCGGTCACCACATGGGCGTTGGTGACGATTTCGCCGTTCGGGTCGAGGACGAAGCCCGAGCCCTCGGCTCCCCCGGCGGCGCCGCCGAAGACCGAGCGGATCGTGACCACGCCGGGGAGGTCCTCGCGGTAGATCCCGGTCGCGTCGAAGCCCGGCGAGCCGGTCTCGATCGCCAGTTCGCGCGGAACCTGGGGCGGCACTTCGGCCGTTTCGCCCTCGTCCGTCGTCGCCACTTCTGGTTCGGCCGCGGTGGTGGTCGAGTCCTCGGTCTTGTTCTTGAAGATCACGGTCGAGGTGCCGCTGCCGCAGCCGGCGAGCAGGGCGATCGCCAGCGCCGCCGCCAGGGCGAGGAGCGCCGCGGCCCGGGCCCGGGACCTCACTGTCCGGCCCTGACCAGCGGGCGTGCCGGAGCGAGCGGGTCGCCGACCCGCGTCTGCGGCAGCTCCAGGGTGAAGGCGGTGAAGCGGCGGCTGGAAGAGATCGTGATCCGTCCGTCCATCCGCTGGGCCAGCTCGGAGGCGATCGCCAGGCCGAGCCCGGAGCCGCCGGAGGAATCGCCGGTGTAGAAGCGCTCGAAGATCCGTCCCTGTACCCGCTGGGGGATGCCGGGACCCTGATCGGAGACGATCAGCTCGGCGCGGCGTCGGCTGGAAGAGTTGGCGGTCACTGAAACCTCGGTGCCCTCGGGGGTGTGGGTGAGGGCGTTGTCAAGCAGGATACGAATGATCTGCCTGACGCGATCACGGTCGGCCAGCGCGATCACCGGATGCTGGGCCGTGCGCAGCTGAAGTCGGGACCCGTGGGCTTCCGCGCGGGGGCCGAACTCGCGGGCCGCCTCGCGGGCCAGCTCGCCGAGGTCGACGCTCCCCGCCGTCATCACCATCGCCCCCGCGTCGAGCTGGGAGAGGTCGAGCAGGTCGGTGGTCAGCTTGGTCAGGCGGTCGATCTGCTGGCGCATCGTGCGGACGAACTCTTCGCGCTCGGCCGGGCTCGGGTCGTCCTCCTCGAGCAGCTCGACGAAGCCGCCGAGGCTGAAGATCGGCGTGCGCAGCTCGTGGCTGGCGTTGGCGATGAAGACTTTGCGGGCGATGTCGAGCTCGGCCAGGCGCCGCTGCATCTCGTTGAAGGTGCGGGCGAGCGGGGCCAGCTGGCCGACCGAGGCGACCGGGATCGTCGTCTCGAAGTTGCCGTCGGCGACTTTGCGGGCGGCGTCCTGGAGGCGGCGGACGTTGGTCGCGGCGACGTTGGCGTAGTAGATGCCCGCGGCGAGGGCGAGGGCACCGGCGATCAGGCCGCCGACGACGATCTCCCCTTTGACCCCCCCGTCGCCGGAGCCGGCGCCGCCGATCGCGACCACGTAGACATAGATGACCGCGGCGGTGGTGAGGGCGATGCCGACCGTGGTGAGGGCGATCCGCCCGCCGAGGCGGCTCGGTCGCAGGCGCCGCCTCATCGTCTACTCGACGAAGCGGTAGCCGACGCCGCGCACCGTGAAGAGGAACTCCGGCTCCTTCGGGTCGCGCTCGATCTTCTCGCGCAGGTGCCGGATGTGGACGTCGACGGTGCGGGGGTCGCGGTACTCGGAGTCGCCCCAGACGTGCTCGAGCAGGGTCTCGCGGGTGAGCACCCGGCCGGGCGAGCGGGCCAGCGCGCCGAGGATCTCGAACTCGACATAGGTCACCTTGACCTCCTCCTCGGCGAGGGTGACCAGGCGGCGGTCGAAGTCGATCGTCAGGTCGGCGTGGACGATCGGGCCGTCGTCGCCGCGCTCGATGGCGGGGGACCCGGCCATGCGCGAGCGGCGCAGCGCCGCTTTGACCCGACTGCGGAACTCGCGCATCGAGAAGGGCTTGGTGATGTAGTCGTCGGCCCCGACCTCGAGCCCGGCGACCTTGTCGGACTCCGAGCCTTTCGCGGTCAGCATGATGATCGGGACCTGGCTTTTGGAGCGCAGCTCGCGGCACACTTCGACGCCGTCGCGGCGCGGCAGCATCAGGTCGAGGACGACGAGGTCGAAGCGCCCTTCGTCGAAGCGCTGCAGGGCCTCGGATCCGTCGAGCGCGGACGTGACGTGGTAGCCCTCCTTGCGCAGGGGATAGCTGAGCAGCGTCTGAATCGACTGCTCGTCGTCGACGAGGAGAATGCGGGCAGACCCATTTGCCACGCTCTGAAGGGTAATGATTGCCCTACCGCGAACGTACCGGGAGCAACTTGAACGGAACGGACGGGTGTCCGGATTACTTAATGGACGCATGTAGGACTACCTGAAACTAAGGATCTTCATGAGCAAGCCGATAACAAAATTGATGAAGGCAACGGAACTGAAGAACCTCGTCGAGACCGGCACCTACAAGCCGGATCCGTCCCGCGTCGCGACCGCGATGCTGCGGCGCCGGGGCGTGCGCGAGCTCCTCACCGGGGCCTACGCGGACGCAGCTGGTCGAACCCCCGGTTCGGGACAGCTCCGCCACCACGCCGCCTGAGCTCCGCGCGAGGACTGCCGCCCGCGGCGGCTTCGACCTTCCCGATCACCGTGAGCGGCGTGCCCGACGCGGCCAGCGCCGCGCGGGCGGCGTCCAGCGCGCCCGGCGGGAGCGCGGCGAGCAGCTCGTAGTCCTCGCCGCCCGACGCGGCCAGCTCCAGCGCCGAGCGGCCGCTCGGCGCGGCGAGCGCCTCGACGCCCGCGGCGATCGGCAGCGCGTCGGCGTCGATGGCCAGCAGCGCCCCGCTCGCGGAGGCGACGTGGGCGGCATCGCCGGCGAGCCCGTCGGAGACGTCGATCATCGCCGTGGCGCCGGCCGCGGCGAGTGCCCGGCCCGCCGCGAGGCGCGGGGTCGGGTCGAGCTGGCGGGCCCGGAGCGCCTCGGCGACCCCGACGTCCAGGGGCTCGCCGGACGTGCGTTCGAGCAGCAGGAGCCCCGCCGCGGCACCGCCGAGCTCGCCGGTCACGACCAGCACGTCGCCGGGCCGGGCGCCGGCGCGCGTGACGAAGTCCTCGGCGTCCGGCGCGTGGCCGGTCACGGTCACGGCGAGGCCGAGGACCGGCGCCCGGGTGAGGTCCCCGCCCGCCACCGTCGTCCCGGTCTCGGCCGCCACCGCCGCGATGCCCTCGCCGACCTCGAGCAGCTCCGCCTCGTCCATGTCCTCCGGCGCGCCGAGCCAGACGTAGGCCTCGCCGGGGTCCGCCCCCATCGCCGCCAGGTCGGAGAGCGCGGTGGAGATCGCCTTGCGCCCGATCTGGCGCGGGGAGGCGGTGTCGCGGCGGAAGTGGACGCCCTCGATCAAGGCGTCGACCGAGGTCGCGACGGCCCCACCGGGCACCGTCACGGCCGCATCGTCACCGCTGCCGAGGCGGACCTGGGGCCCCGCCGCCGGCAGGCGCTCGCGAAGCAGCGCCAGCAGCTCGAACTCGCCCATCGGGTGACTATCCCAGAACGTCACTAAGGTGCCCAGGAGTGGAGCGAAAGCAACCACTCCTCCACCGCCTCGGTGACGCAGGGGCCAACTTCGGCACCAAGCCGCCCCGCAGCAAGCGGGTCCGGTTGGCCCTGCAGGTCGGCCTCGCGGTCCTCGTCTTCGGTTTCCTCGTCCTCACGGTCATCGACCAGTGGTCGGAGATCCAGAGCGAAGGCGTCCATTTCCAGGTCCTTTGGCTGATCCCCGCGCTGATCATCCTGATCGGCTACTTCATCCTCTCGGCCTACGGCTGGGACCTGGTCCTGCGCAGCCTCGGCTACCGCATCGGCTTCGGCCGGGCCCAGGTCGCCTGGGGCCAGCCGCTGCTGGCGCGCTACGTGCCGGGCAGCGTCCTCTACGTGCTCGGCCGCGTGCTGCTGTCGGAGCGGGCGGGGGTCCCGCGGCGCATCTCGCTCGCCTCGATCGTCTACGAGCAGGCGATCTCGGCCACCTCGGCGATCCTCGTCGCCGCCTACTTCATCATCCGGCACCCGGACCTGCAGGGGTATCCGGAGCGCTGGGCGGTGGTGCTGGTGGTCCCGGCCGCGATCGTGATCCTCTCGCCGAAGGTCTTCGGCCGCCTCTCCGCCAAGGCGCTCGGCGCGTTCGGCCGAGACCCGCTGCCGGTGGTGATGTCGCTGCGCGACGTGATCGGGCTGATCGTCTACTACTCGCTGGTCTGGCTCCTGGTCGCCTTCGGCATCTACGCCGTCGCCCGCTCGGTCACCTACATCCCCTACTCCGACATCGTCCTGGTCGGCTCGGCGCAGGCGATCGGCTACTTCGCCGCGCTGGTGACGCTGGTCGCGCCGGCCGGGCTCGGCGTCCGTGACGCGGCGTTCGCCTGGGCGGTGAAGGCGGCGCTGCCGGGACGGAGCTTCGCGGTCGGCTCGCTGATCTCGATCGCGGTGCGCGGCGTGATGACGGTCGGCGAAGTGATCTACGTCGCCGGCGTCACCGCGATCGGCCGCCGCAAGGGCTGGTCGATCCACACCGGCATCCTTCATCCCTCCCCGGAGGAGCAGGAGGCGGGCACCGAGGAAACGGCCGCCCACACGCCGGAAATCCTCTGAGCCGCGAGCGCGCCATCAACATTTCGGGTCAGACGGAAGGCGCACGAAGCGTGAGGGACCTGCGCGGAAGTGTGGAGTTCGTGCCGTCTCCCGCACGGTCGTCAGGATCGTCCCCATCCGGCACTCCTCACAGCGTCTCTTTTCCGTCCCCCACCACCTCAGAGCGGGATGCGAGCGCCGAGCTGGTAGGCGGTGAGGGCGAGGAGGACGACGGCGAGCAGCCGGTCGCGGGCGACGGCGGCGAGCGGCAGCGGCCAGACCAGGTACCAGGGGAGGAGCCACGAGGTGGCGAGGAGGAGCCCCGTCCCGGCCCAGGCGGCGGCGCGGATCCAGTCGGCTCCGCGCCAGGTCCTGACGAGGAGCCAGGCGACCGCGAGGCCGTAGAGCGCCAGCGCCACGACCCGAACCGCCCCCTCGTCGATGCCGGTGAGGCGGGCGAGGGTGACCGGGATCGACAGGTGGCTCGTGCGTCCCTGGTTTTCCCCGGCGAGCCCGAAGGCGTGGAGCCAGTCCCAGCCGAAGGCGAGGTAGCCGCCGACGCCGATCGCCAGCGCCGCCGCGAGGCAGCCGAGCGCGAACCGGGAGCCGGCGCGCCCGCGGATCGCGGCGACCAGCGCGAAGGGGGCGACGAAGAGCGAGGAGGACTTGATCGCCGCGCTGGCGACGAGTGAGGCCCCGGCCGCGGCCTCGCGGCGGACGACCAGCGCGGCGACGCCGAGCGTGGCGAGGAGCATCGCGAGGCCGTCGTTGTGGGCGCCGCCGACGACGTGGACCAGGACCAGGGGGTTGAGCGCGACGAAGGCGGCGGCTCGAGCGGGGTCGACGTCGCGGCGGATCGCGAGGCGGGAGACGACCCAGGCGAGGCCGAGGACCGAGATCGCCGCGACCGCCTTCAGGAGCGCGACGGCGAGGCCGATCGGCAGCCACGCCAGCGGATAGGTCGCCAGCGTGAAGAGGGGGCCGTAGGCGCTCGGGGTTTCGGTCCAGGTGACCTGGGCGAAGGCGGGATCGGTCGGCGCCGCGTCGGGGGCGTTGACGTAGGGGTCGAGGCCGTGCCGCACGCCGAGCCGCGCGTAGTCGACGTAGCTGAAGACGTCATGGGAGAGGAGGACCGGGGCGCAGGCGAAGGCGACGACGAGGACGACGATCAGCCCGCCGACGACGCGCATCCCGAGCCGGGGCGCCGCGGCGAGCACGCCGAGGTAGGCGAGGAACCCCGCCCACATGAGCCCATAGGCAAGCCCCGCGTCGATGACGCGACGTTACTGGCCGGCGGTCTGGCCGCCGCCCACGCCGGGTTCGGGACCGCCGTACTTGGGCGGCAGCGGCGGCGGGAGGGGGGCGGGTTCCTGACCGGCGCCGGGGGCGTAGGCGTCCGGGTCATAGCCGCCGACCGATTCCTGGCCGGGGAGTTCTTCTTCGCCTTCGGCCGCCGCGTTAGCCGTGCCTTTTTTCAGTTTCGCGCCCTCGGTCCCAGGTGCGGCGGCGGTGAACTGGCCGAAGCCGGGGGACCATTCGATTTCTTCTTCGGGTTCGTCGAATTCCTCGCACCGCACTTCCGCGCCGGAGTAGACGGAGTGCCAGATTTCGGCCGGGAAGGTGCCGCCGAAGACGGTGATGCCGTGGACCGAGGTCATCGAGATCGCGTTCGATTCCGGATACCCGACCCAGACCGCCGTCGCCAGGTTGGGCTGGTAGCCGGAGAACCAGGCGTCGGTCTCGTTGTCGGTGGTCCCGGTCTTGCCCGCCTGGCCGACGCAGCCGGTGTAGGCGGCGGTGCCGGTGCCTTCGGTGATGTTGTCGTGCAGGAGACGCGTCACCTGCCAGGCGACGGCGCGGCTGAGGACGCGTTTGGGGTCGGGGCCCTGCGGGTGGTCGACCTTGCCGCCGGGGAGGACGACCTTGGCGATCGCGACGGGCCGGTGGCGGATGCCGCCCGCGGCGAGGGTCGCGTAGGCGTCGGCGAGTTCCAGCGGGCTGACCCCGTACTTCAACCCGCCGATCCCTTCCGCGGGCAGGCCCTGCAGGTGGGTCGTGATCCCCATCGATTTCGCCGTCGCGGCGACGTCCTTCGGCCCGACGTCTAGGTCGAGCTGCGCGAATACGGTGTTGTCGGAGGTGACCGTCGCCTGCTGAAGGTTGATCGTCCCCTGATAGCCCTCGTCGGCGGTGTGGACTTCCCAGTGGCCGTATTCCGGCAGGGTCAGGTCCAGGGGCTTGGATTCGTAGTAGGTCGTGTAGGGGTCGATGCCCTGCTTGATCGCGGTGGTGAGGACGAAGGCCTTGAAGGTCGACCCGGGCTGGCGGTGGCCTTGGGCGGCGAGGTTGAACTGGTCGTCGGCGTAGTCGGTGCTGTTGACCATCGCCCGGATGTCGCCGTTGCGGGGGTCGATCGAGACGAAGGCCGAGGCCGGGTCTTCGGGTTCGTACAGCGCTTCGGCGATCGCCGCGCGGCCGACCCGCTGCAGCTCCGGCGAGATCGTGGTGTGGACCTGGAGGCCGCCGCGGCGCACGGTGTCGGCGCCGTAGTGGGCGATCAGCAGGTGTTCGACGTAGTCGAAGAAGTAGGGCTCCTTGTGGTCGAAGTAGTCGTGGGACGGGCTCAGCTCAAGCCCTTTCTTTTCGAGCCCGCGCGCCCGTTGCGGCGCCAGGTAGCCGAGCTTCGCCATCCGCTGGAGGACCTCGTTGCGCCGGGCCCTCGCCGCCTTCGGGTAGAGCAGCGGGTTGTACTGGGAGGGTGCCTGGGGGAGTCCCGCGAGCAGCGCCATCTGCGCGGTGTCGAGCTTCCAGATCGGGCGCCCGAAGTAGAACTGGGAGGCGGCGCCGACACCGACCGCGGTCGAGCCTTCGACCGTCCCGTAGGTCGCGGTGTTCAGATACTGGCCGAGGATCTGGCGCTTGGTGTGGTGTTCGGAGTACTCGAGCGCCAGCTTCGCCTCTTCGATCTTGCGTTCGAGCGTCTTCTTCGGGTGCTGGATGCAGAGGTTGCGGACCAGCTGCTGGGTGATCGTCGAGCCGCCCTCGACCGCCTCGCCGGTTTCGATGTCGGTGACGGCGGCGCGGAGGATGCCCTGCGTGTCGAGGCCGCCGTGCTGGAAGAAGCGCTGGTCCTCGATCGCCACCGTCGCCAGCTCGAGCTTGCGCGGGATCCGCCCCTGGGCGACCGGGACACTCGCTTCCGGGGAGACGATCGCGCCGAGCCGGCGCCCGTCGGCCGCGTAGATCACCGAGTTGCCGTGGTGTTCGGCGCGCTTGCAGCTCGCCAGGGAGGGCGCGTCGGCGGCCACGTCCAGCACCCAGCTCGTCACCCCGATCACGCCGACCGCGATCACGGCAAGGACGACCCCGATGGCGATCGCCACCTTCGTCACCACGCTGCCACGACGCCTCTGCCGACGCCGTCCCCGCTGCGTCATCCCGAAGAGCCTACGGCCCGCTGGCGCGGCGCGACCTGTGTGAGACTGCGCGGGCCATGGAGGCGCACCTCGTAGACACCGAAGCCGCGAAGCCCAAGCGGGAGTTCCCATACTCGAACTGGGGCCCCTGGGCGGCGATCCTCGCCCTCTTCGGAGCGCTCGCCGTCGGCCTCTTCCTCTCGGTCCCGGCGCTGATCGTCGGCGGCCAGGAAGGCAAGATCGAAGCGCTCTTCCCGCCGGGTTATTCGAGCGGGGCGAGCTTCGACAAGGGCGACGCGACGGCGCTGGCGATCGATCCCGGCGCGAACAGGCTCTTCGCCGACCACGAAGACGAAGTGCGCGCCTTCGGCGCCCTCGGCCAGGAAGAAGGCAAGGCGCGGATCGGTGGGTTGGAAGATTCCCACGGCCTGGCGTTCGATTCGTCGCAGGGCGTCCTCTACGTCTCCGAGAAGGGGCCGGGACGCGTCGTCGCCTACGCCGGCGGGAAGCCGGTCGAGCGGATCGAACGCGGCGATCTCCGGGGCGCGGTCGGCGGTTTCGAACCCGAACGGATGGCGGTCGGCGCCGGCCCGCGAGGCGGCCTCTACGTGATCGACCTCGCCGGCGACCAGGTGTACCGGCTGAACGCGAAGGGCGAATACGCCGGGGAGATCGAGGCGACCAATTCGCCCGCCGGGCACTTCAGCTTCGGCTCCGACGACAACGACATCGCCGTGGACACCGCGGCCGGGCCATCCCAGGGCTACGTCTACGTCCTCTCCGGCAAGGGCGACGGGAGCGTCTGGGCCTTCGCGCCGAGCGGCCGCTTCGCCTGGGAACTGAAGCCCGACTCGGGGGACGAATTCGCGGCGCTCGCGGTCGACGCGAAAGGCAACCTCTGGATCGCCGAACCGAACGGCGACACCTACGAGTACGGGCGCGGCGCCCGCGGCAAGGCGCCCGATCGCACCGGCGGCAAGGTCGACGCCGGCAACGCGGTGGGCTCGGTGGAGTTCGCCGGCTCCGGCCACGTCTTCGTCGCCCGCGAACTCGACGGCACGCTGACCACGCTCGGGTCGATCATCAGCCAGCTGGGGACCGAGCTCGGGTTCCTGCTGGTGCCGTTCGCGCTCGCCTCGATGCGGGGCTCATCGAGCCTCCAGCAATCGCTGCGCCGACTCGGGTTCCGCCGCTTCGATCGCTCGGCCTTCGGCTGGATGGCGCTGGCCTTCGTCCTCTACCTGGCCTTCACGATCTTCTACTCGCTGGTGATCACCGAACCGAAGCAGCGCGACATCGCCGAAAGCTTCGGCCCGACCGGCATCCAGGTCTTATTGATCGTGATCGCGGCGCCGATCGCCGAGGAGACGTGCTTCCGCGGGATGCTCTTCGGCGGGCTCCGGGAGAAGCTGCCGCGGCTGGCCGCCGCGTTGATCTGCGGGCTGATCTTCGGCGCCCTCCACGCGCTCACCGGGATCACCGCGGTGCCGCCGCTGATCGTCTTCGGATTCTTCCTGGCGCTGCTCTACGAGCGGACCGGCTCGATCGTGCCCGGGATCTTGCTGCACATGATCAACAACTCGATAGCCCTGCTGGGGCAGTAGGATTTCCGGCGTGATCCGCCGTCTCGCCCTCACCGTCGGAACCGCCGCGCTGCTCGCGGTGCCGGCCACCGCGGTCGCCGCGCCGAAGGAAAAGGCGCCGCAGAAGCCGCCGAAGCAGAAGGAAACGCCGAAGGCGACGGTCACGATCGACGTTCAGCACCTCGACGGAGGCAAGGCGCAGATCCTCGACACGGTCCCGGTGAAGGGGACGGTGAAGCCCTACGTCGACGGCCAGCACGTCGAAGTCAACTTCTTCCGCAATGGGAAGGAAGCCCTCAAGCGGCAGGTCAAGATCCAGCCCGGGCCGAACGGGACGGGGACCTTCGAAGCCGCCGTCGTGGTCAAGGAAGGCGGCCGGTACTCGGTGTCGGCCAAGCACGTCGCGACCGCTGCCCTCGGCGCCGACTCGACCGTGCGCAAGAGCTGGACGATCGCCTTCCCGAAGCTGAACCCCGCCGAATGCTCCCCCGTCGTCGGCGCCTTCAAGTCGCACCTGGCGAAGATGGGCTACGTCAGCGGCAGCGGCGAATGCTTCAGCCCGCGGCTCGGCCGCGAGGTGCTCGCCTACCGCAAAGTCAACGGCATGGACCGCACCAAAAAGGCGGGCCCGGGGCTGGTCAAGGCGGCCTTCGAAGGCAAGGGCGGCTACCACGTGAAGTACCCCGAGGCCGGGGAACACGCCGAGGTGCCGCTCAACCTCCAGGTGCTGGTGCTGGTCAAGGACGGCAAGCCGTTCGCGATCTACCCGGTGTCGACCGGCAAGCCCTCGACCCCGACGATCACCGGCCACTACGAGTTCTATCGCCAGGAACCGGGGACCAATTCCGAGGGGATGGTCTACTCCTTCTACTGGCACAACGGGTACGCGGTCCACGGCTACCACGAAGTGCCGAACTACGCCGCCAGCCACGGCTGCGTGCGGACCTTCATCGCCGACCAGCCGCGGATCTACGAACAGCTCCACTACGGCGAGAGCATCTTCGTCTTCTAAGTGGCCGATCTCGCTGCAGCCAAGGAGACGTTGGTCGCCGAACTGCGCGAGCACTCCTTGGTGATCGGGGAAGTGACGCTCTCGAGCGGGGCGATCGCCCAGTACTACGTCGACGCGCGGCGGACCTTGATGCGTCCGGGCGGGTTCCGGGCGGCGGGCGAGCTGATCGCGGCGCGGGCGCATGAACTCGGCGCGAGCGCGGTCGGCGGACCGGCGACCGCGGCGATCCCGCCCGCCTGCGCGCCGCTCGCGGCCGAGGGCGGCGATGACCTGGTCGCCTTCTTCGTGCGCGGCGCGAAGAAGGAGCACGGGCTGCAGCGTTGGGTCGAGGGCCCGGTCGAGGCCGGCGTGAAGTGTCTGGTCGTCGAGGACACGGTGACCACCGGCGGCTCGACCGCGGAAGCGATCGAGCGCTGCCGCGAGGAGGGCCTCGAGATCGCCGGCGTGATCGCGGTCGTCGATCGGCTGGCGGGCGGGGCGGAGCGGATCGAAGCCGCCGCCGAGGCGCCCTACACCGCGCTCTGCACGATCGACGAGCTCTACCCCGAGCGGCCCGACCGCGCCTGACGGCGGGGGAGCGCGATGCCCGCCGAGCCGACCCCGGTCGAGATCCGCGTCGTCGCCTGCCTGGTCGAGAAGCAGCGGACGACGCCGGACGCCTACCCGCTGTCGCTGAACTCCCTGCGCCTCGCCTGCAACCAGTCGACGAACCGCGACCCGGTCGTCGACTACGACGAGCAGACCGTCTCGGACGCGCTCCGACAGACGGCCCTGCGGGGCTGGACGCGGTTGACGAGCGGTGCCGGCTCGCGGGCGCGCAAGTACCGCCACCTCCTGCCGGAGGCGCTCAGGATCGACGACGGGGAGCTGGCGGTGCTCGCGGTGCTGATGCTGCGCGGCCCCCAGACGCCGGGCGAGCTGAAGCAGCGGACCGAGCGGATGCACGGCTTCGCCGACCTCGCCGCCGTGCAGGAGGTGCTGGAGCGCCTGATCGAGCGCGGCTTCGTCGTCCGCCACGCCCGCCGCCCGGGCCAGAAGGAGGACCGCTACGAGCAGGTGCTCGGCGGCGGCGGAGCGGATGCACCCGTCGAGTCGGAGGCCGAGCCCGTCGCGCTCTCGTCCCCGTCGTCCTCGGCTGAGCCGGGGGGCGGCGAGGAGTTCGTCTCGGTCGCCGAGGATCCGACCCCGGCCGAGGCGGCCGAGGAAGTCGACCGGCTCGATCGGCTGGAAACCGAACTGCTCGACCTCAAAGGCGAGATCGCGCGGCTGCGCGAGGCGCTCGGGGACTAGCTCGACGCGCCGTCAGCGGCGCGGGGCGGGGGCGGTGAGCGGCAGGCCGGCACCGCGCCGGCCGCCGGGGATCGCGGCGATCACCTGGGTCGCGAGTTTGCCCCGTTCGACCAGCAGCTTGCGTCCCCCGGACGTGAACGGCAGGTAGAAGGTGTGCCATTCGCCGCCGTTCAGGTGGAAGGTGCGGGAGCCGAGCGAGCGGGTCACGGCGTGGATCCGCGGCGGCTTGCGGCGGCGCGGGGTCGAGACTTTGAAGGTGGTGCGGAGGCTGAGGTGGCCGGGGCAGGAGGTGCCGATCGGCCAGGAGCAGGCGAGCGTCACCTTGACCCCGTTGGGCACCGCTTTCAGTCGCGTGAAGGTGATGCCGACCGGGATGTTCGTCGTCCTGCAGCCGAGCAGGCGGTTGCCGCCGAGGGCGACGTTCAGGGCGTAAACGCAGATCGGCTCCGGCCCCGACTTGATCGTCGTGATCGTGCTGTCGAAGCCGTGGTTCGGGCCGGCGAGCTTGTGG
The DNA here is from genome assembly GCA_965200635.1 of Solirubrobacterales bacterium. GTDB lineage: Bacteria > Actinomycetota > Thermoleophilia > Solirubrobacterales > 70-9 > VAYN01. The sequence goes on from OZ241364.1 coordinate 1,505,044, forward strand.
GAGGCGCCGACGTCGGTCCGTTCCAGGTTGGCGACCGGCCCGAGTTCGAAGGTTTCGACGCCCTTCTGGCCTTCGCGGCCGCCGACGATGACGTTGATCGCGAGCGCTTCGGTCGGCACGTCGGGGTCGAGCGCCCAGCCTTTGACGCGCAGCTGGCCCGGGGCGGGGGAGCCACTCAGCTCGAGCGAGCCGATCGGATCGCTTTCGCCGACCGGCGGCGTGCCGACGCCGACCGTCGCCCCGTCGATGTAGTCGCTGTCGATGTTGATCGTGGTGCCGCCCCAGGTCTCGTCGTGGCCGCCGCGGAACTGGTGGATGCGCTGGTGGGCGGGCCAGGCCGACGCCGGGATGGCCGGGTCGAGGGTGTTTTCGGCGTTGTTCCAGTTGGCGGTCCAGATGTTGTCCGGGGACGCGTAGGCCGAGTTTTCGTAGGCGTCGGCGAGGTCGGCGATCCCGGAGCTGCTCGAGGAGTAGACGCCGGACTGGTAGCCGAGCGCGTGGAGCTTTTCGGTCCAGGCCTCGAGGAAGGTGAGGACGGCGGCGGTGGCGCTCGTGGTCGGCGTGTAGGCCTCCATGTCGAAGTAGATCGGGCTGCCCTCGCCGATGCCGATCGCTCCGGCCTCCGTGGCCGCGTCTTCGGCCGCCGCCATGCCCTGCGAGGTCGCCCCGGCGGGGGTCAGCTTGGCGCAGGAGCTGCAGGCGGAAGTGGGCGCTTGGAGCCCGACGTAGGTCGGGATCAGGTGCCAGCCCGCGGTCGTCTGGGCGCTGACCCAGCTGGCGCTCAGGTTGGGCTGCGAGCAGGCGCTGTTTTCGCCGCCGATGTAGACGCCGACGCCTCGGAACGGCGATTCGGCCCAGGCCGCCATCGCCTTGGTGGAGGGGGCGCTGCAGGCGTCGAAGCCGAGCCCGGTGAAGACGGCGCCGCCGACCGAGGCGGTGGCGAGGGCGGGCGCCTTGCTCGCGTGCGCGGCGCCCGGGCGGTCGGCGCCGAAGGACCGACCACGGATCAGGGACTGCGCAGCGGCCCGGTTGCCGTCCGGGGCGATGACGATCGCCCGGTGCCTGCCGAGGATCGGGCCGGCCGGGCAGCGTTGCGCCTTCGACGGCGCGCCGAGGTAGACGACGCGGCGATCCAGGCGCGTGCAGGTGGTCGAGCCCGGCTCGACCCGCACCACCGCGTAGCCGGCGGGGACCTGCACGGCCCGCCCGGCGTAGTGGACGGTTTGGGCGCCCGCCGCCGGCGTGAGCGCGCAGGCCGAGACGATCGCCGCGAGGGCGACCAGCAACAGGGCAGGAAGGCGTTTACCGGGTCCAGGGATCACAGGGCCTCAGGGGATTAAACGGACTTCGTCCCCGGAAGTTGCTCTCAAGTGGTGTCCGGCAAGCCGAGTTGCCGGATCGGGGAATTTGTCCAAGGCGCTCCTAGGATGCTGCCGGGAACCGCGGCAGGAAGCGGGGTAGGTCGCGGAGCTCCTCCAGCGTGAGCCGCGAGAGCCCCTCGATCTTCTCCTCGCCGAGCGGGGTCAGCACCAGGTGGACGACGCGGCCGTCCTCGTCGTCGCGGCGGCGTTCGACCACGCCCGCGTCGACCGCGCGGTCGATCAGTTCGACCACGCTGTGGTGCTTGGTGACCAGGTAGTCGGCGAGCTCGCCGACGGTCGGACCCGTCCCGTCCGGGTGCCCCCGGATCGCCAGCAGCAGCTGGTGCTGGGCCGGGGTGAGCCCGGCGGCGCGGGCCTGTTCCTCGCTCCAGGCGAGGAAGCGGCGCAGGGCGGTGCGGAAGCCGAGCAGTTCCTCGTACTCGCGTTGGGTCGGCCGGCGCGCCGGGGTCATGGTTTCCCGACCGGCTCGGGCTCGCGGCCCGCGCGGAGCAGCTCCAGCGGCCGCAGGACGCGGGTGCGGTGGCGGTCCTCGTCGAGGTCCCGCAGGCGTCCGGCCAGCAGCTGCTCGAGGCGCACGGTGCCGATCGGCACCCCGGGGAGCGCCCGCTCGGCGACCGCCAGCTCGGTCTGTCCCGACGCCGCCATCGCGTAGGCGACGTGGCGCAGCGTGTCGTCGACGAAGACGATCGGTCCTCCCGTGTCCACGGGTTCCTCCTCCCCGATCACGTCGCCGACGAAAAGGACCTCCAGTGGGTCGACGCTGTATTCGTGGTTCACGTGGACGCCGCGGCGGGCGATCTTCTCGGTGAGGATCGAGCGGCGCAGGACCAGGATCGAGATCGCGTAGGCGGCCGCGGCACCGATCAGCAGCGGCAGCAGCGCTTCGTAGCGGTGGGTCAGCTCGACCGCGAAGACGACGCCGGTGAGCGGCGAGCGCATCGCCGCCGCGAGGATCGCGGCGAGCCCGACCAGCGGCCAGAAGCCGGCGCCGACGGCGGGGAAGACCTGAGCCTCGAGCGAGCCGAGCGCGGCGCCGATCATCAGCAGCGGCGCGAGCACGCCGCCGGAGGTGCCGGAGCCGAGCGAGAGCGACCAGATCAGCGTCTTCACGATCAGGATCCCGACCACCAGGTGCAGGGTGATCGAGCCGTTCAGCTCCGCTTCGATCACGTTGTAGCCGACCCCGAGCGCCTGCGGGACGAAGAGGCCGCCGACGCCGATGATCAGGCCGCCGATCGCGGGCCACCACATCCAGTGGATCGGCAGGCGGCCGAAGGCGTCCTCGGAGGCGTAGACGAGCGTGGTCGAGATCACCGCGAGGCCGGCGGCGAGCGCGCCGGCGACGATGCAGAGCGCGTAGGTGCCGGCGTCGAGGTGGAGGGATCCGGTCGGGACCGGGAAGACGGGGCCGCCGCCGAGCAGCGGGACGCGGACGATCGCCGCCACCGCCGCGGCGGCCGCGACCGGGACGAAGCTGCGCGGCCGCCACTCGAAGAGCAGCAGCTCGATCGCCAGCAGGACGGCGGCGAGCGGCGCGTCGAAGACCGCGGCCATGCCCGCGGCGGCGCCCGCGACGAGGAGGGTCTTGCGCTCGTCGGCGCTGAGGTTCAGGAGCTGCGCGCAGATCGAGCCGAAGGCGCCGCCGGTCATGATGATCGGCCCCTCCGCGCCGAACGGGCCGCCGGTGCCGATCGCGATCGCCGAGGCGATCGGCTTCAGCAGCGCCACCCGCGGCTGCACCTTGCTGCCGGAGGTGAGCACCGAGTCCATCGCCTCGGGGATGCCGTGGCCGCGGATCTTCTCCGAGCCGAAGCGGGCGACGAGGCCGACCACCAGGCCACCCACGATCGGCGCGCCGAGGATCAGCAGCGGCGAGTGGTGGATTTCCCCGGGGGCGACCAGCGCGGTGCCGAACCGCTGGTAGAAGACGAGGTTGGTGATCAGCCCGATAAGCCGCAGCAGGCACCAGGCGACCCCGGCGACGAGCGCGCCGATCGGCAGCGCGTAGGCGGTGATCAGGAGGAGGCGCGGGGAGACGTCGAAGTCGCCGAGGTGTCGGAGGTCCGAAGAGGGCAAGACGGCAAATGTATCGGATCACGATATTTCTCCCGGGACACGCGGCCCGGCCGGGCTAGAGTCACCGCCCATGAGCGATATGAACGACTTCAACGCAAAGGTGATCGAGGAGTTCCGGGCCAACGGCGGCAAGGCCGGCGGCATGTTCGAGGGCATGCCGCTGGTGCTCGTACACAACGTCGGCGCCAAGTCCGGCAAGGAGTACGTGACGCCGCTGGTCTATCTCGGCGACGACGGGCGGACCTTCATCTTCGGCTCCAAGGCCGGGGCCGACAGCCATCCCGGCTGGTTCCACAACCTGAAGGCCAATCCCGAGACCAAGATCGAGATCGGCACCGACACGGTCGACGTCGTCGCCGAGGAGCTCACCGGCGACGAGCGCGACCGCGTCTACGCGATCCAGAAGGAGCAGCAGCCGCAGTTCGCCGAGTACGAGGCGAAAACCGACCGGACGATCCCGGTGGTCGAGCTGGTGCCGAAGTCCTAGGCGGGCAGGAGGTGGCCGCGGTCGAGCTCGTCGACCGCGGCGACGCCCATCAGGGTCAGCGTCGTCGTCAGCTCGGCGCGGAGGATCTCGAGGATGCCTTCGACGCCTGACTGGCCCGCGGTCGCCAGGCCGTAGAGGGCGGGGCGGCCGATCATCGTCGCGTCGGCGCCGAGGGCCAGGGCCTTGACCACGTCGGTGCCGTGGCGGATGCCGCCGTCGAGGATCACGGTGAGGCGGCCGCCGACGCGCTCGGCGATCGCCGGGAGGGCGTCGAGGGTCGCCTGGGCGCCGTCGAGCTGGCGGCCGCCGTGGTTGGAGACGACGATCGCGTCGGCGCCGATCGCCACCGCCCGCTCGGCGTCGTCGGGGTCGAGGATCCCCTTGACCATGAAGGCGCCGGCCCAGCGCTCGCGCATGCGGGCGACGTCGTCCCAGACCATGTCGGGGCGTACGACCTTCTGGTGTTTCTTCACCGCTTCGACACCGGCGCGGGCACCGCTCGCCTCGACGAAGTTGCGGGCGACGACGCGGCCCTCGCGCAGGTAGCGCAGGGTCCAGGCGGGGCGGAGCGCGGCGTCGAGGACGGCGGCGGGGGTGAGGACCGGGGTCGCGCCCATGCCCGCCCGGCGTTCGGCGTCGCGGTTGCCGATCGCCGGGGTGTCGACGGTGACCATCAGCCCGGCGTAGCCCGCGTCGCGGGCGCGGTCGATGAAGCGCTCGGTCAGGTCGGTGCCGGCGGGGCCGGGGTAGAGCTGGAAGAAGTGGTGCTCGGCCGTAGCCGCCGCGACCTCCTCGATCGAGTAGCTCGCCGCGGTCGAGACGACCGCCCGGGTCCCGGCCCGCTCGGCCGCCCGGGCGAGCGCCGGCTCGCCGCTCGCGTGCGCCAGTCCCGAGAGGCCGGTCGGGGCGAGCATGATCGGCATCGACAGCGGCACCCCACCGACCGCGGTCGCGAGGCGCGGCTCCTCGACCCCGGTGAGGACCCGCTGGCGCAGGGCCCAGCGCGAGAAGGCGGTCCGGTTCGCGGCCAGCGTCGCCTCGGTCTCGGCGCCGCGGTCGATGTAGGCCCAGGCCATCCGCGGCACCCGCCGCCGGGCGCGCCGGCGATAGTCGTCGACACTGGTCGGCTGCGGGGCCGCGCGCAGGCGGAAGGCGATCTCGTTCCCCATGACCCAGAATTATGCTCCCCGCCAGCCGGTTGACAGATTGTCAAACAATTCTTTAGGGTGCCTCGCGTGCCCACCGTGTTGAAGACCGATGCCGATCTCGTCCCCTTCGGAGAGCCCCAGCGGAGCCTGCTCGCCGAGCATGGGCTGGAGCTGATCGAGCGGCCCTGCGTCACCGAGGAGGAGCTGATCGAGCACGGGCGCGGGGTCGACGCGCTGATGGTGGTCGCCGAGCCGGTGACCGCGCGGGTGATCGAGGCGCTCGACGGGCTCCGGGTCGTCACCCGCTTCGGCGCCGGCCTCGACAACGTCGACATCGAGGCGGCGACCCGCGCCGGGGTCCAGGTCACCTACGTCCCCGGGGCCTCGGTCGAGGAGGTCTCCGACCACACGATCGCGATGATCTTCTCCCTCGCCCGCGGGCTCGGGGTCCTCGACGCCTCGGTGCGGGCCGGCGAGTGGGCGATCCCGGCCGCGATGCCGCCGCTGCGGCGGATGCGCGGGCAGACGCTCGGCATCGTCGGGGTGGGACGGATCGGCGGCGCGGTCGCGCGCAAGGCGCGGGCGCTGGGCCTGGAGACGGTCGCCTTCGATCCCCACGCGAGCGCCGCGAGCCTCGCCGAGGCAGGCGTCGAGCCGCTTCCCCTCGACGACCTGCTCGCCCGCGCCGACCACGTCTCCGTCCACACCCCGCTGACGCCGGAGACGCACCACCTGATCGGTGCGCGGGAGATCGCCCTGATGAAGCCGACGGCGACGCTCGTCAACGTCGCCCGCGGCGGCGTGGTCGACCAGGCCGCGCTCGCCGAGGCGCTCGCCGCCGGGCACCTGCGCGGTGCCGGGGTCGACGTCCAGGAGCAGGAGCCGCCGCCCGCCGAGGAGCCGCTGCGTACCCTGCCCAACGTGATCCTCACGCCGCACGCCGCCCACTATTCTCAGGAGTCGTTGGACGAGCTGCGCCGGTGGGCGATCGAGGACGTCGCCGCCGTGCTGGACGGACGCGCGCCCCGCTTCCCGGCGAACGGGGTGGCGACGGTATGACGGTCGAGCCTCAGGCGAGCGTGCGGCGTCGCATGGAAGCCGGCGAGTCGCTGGTCGGGATCTTCGTGCAGGGCCACGACGGGGCGGCGATGGAGTTCCTCGGCGGGCTCGGGCTGGATCTGCTCTGCGTCGAGGCCGAGCACTCGGCGATGGGCCCGGAGACGATCCGCGGCCTGGTCGCGGCGGCCGACGTCGCCGGCGCGCCGGCGCTGGTCCGGATCAGCGGCAACGACGCGACCGCGGTCGCCGGGGCACTCGACGCGGGCGCCCAGGGCATCGTCGTCCCCCGCGTCGACTCCGCCGAGGAGGCGGCCGCCGCGGTCGCCTCGACCCGTTATCCGCCGGCAGGCGCCCGCGGTCTCGGCCCGGGTCGCGCCGCGGCCTACGGCGGCGACATCCCCGCCTACCTCGAGCGCGCCAACGCCGATCTCCTCCTCGCCGTCCAGGTCGAGACCCGCGCCGCGGTCGACGACCTCGACTCCCTGCTGGAGGTCGACGGCGTCGACATGTTCTTCGTCGGCCCCGGCGACCTCGCCTGCTCCCTCGGCATCGCCGACCCCCGCGACCCCGAACTCATTGCCACGATCGAGTCGATCCTCTCCCGCACGAAGGCCGCCGGCCGCCTCGCCGGCATCTTCGCCGGCGATCCCGAGGCGGCAAAGCGCTGGCGCGCCGCGGGCGCCGACCTGGTGATCCTTGGGAGCGACTTCACTTGGTTGGGCGCCGGGGTGAAGGGGGCTTTGGGCGGGTTGGAGGAGTAGCTCCGGCAGTCCTAGTTGAGTCCTGGGCGTCTCATGGCGGTCCTGGCTGGCTGTGACCGCCATGAGACGCCCAGGACGTGAGGGTCTCGTGTGATTGCCGGCACAGGTTCCGGCGGAGGTCGGACTTACGTCTGAGGTCCGTGCGGGAGAAGCCACACCTGTCTGGGTTCCATGAGGGAGATGCCGGGAACGTCACCCCTCCGCGCATCTTCGGTCTGTTTTCGGGCCCGGAAAAGGGGCCCGAGAACGCGCTGCGTGTATTTGGGCCCCTATAGGGGGGTCAATGAACGCAGCGACGAATTGACTGTTGTCCAACACGCACGGAAGCGTGGACTTCCCACGCTCTCCGTCACGACTTGCGAGTCTCGACACGTCCTCGTGGGACAGCGGTGAGGGTTCCGTCGCTCCTCCCGTGACGCGCCCGTGGGGCACGCCCGGAGGCTCCCCCGGCACTCCCACATCCCCCGGCCGCGTCAGCCGACAGCCCTTGCGTCCCTTTCCCAAGCGCCGACCCCAAACCCGCGCGAAGATAGGCCGATGCCGCTCGCCCACCTCCTCGCGCCGCTTCGGCTGGGCCCGGCCGAGTTGCCCAACCGGATCGTCTCCACCTCCCACCAGACGACGCTGGTCGAGGACCATCTGCCGACCGAGGACTTCGTGGCCTATCAGGGGGCACGGGCGCGGGGTGGGGCGGGGCTGATCGTGATGGAGGCGGTCGCGGTGGCGCCCTCGGGGCTGCTCACCGGCCACACCCTCGCGGGCTATTTCGACTCGACCGCGGAGGGGTATCGGCGGGTTGCCGCGGCGGTGCAGCCGCACGGCACCAAGCTCTTCCACGGCGGGCGGGAGGTGATCTCCTCGGCGCCGCGGGCGGAGGTGGTGTCGGCGAGCGCGCGGCCGAGCCAGAGGTTCCAGACCGAGCCGCGGGCGCTGCGAACCGAGGAGGTCGAGGAGCTGGTCGGCGCCTACGGGCGCTGCGCCGGGATCGCCGCCGAGGCGGGGCTCGACGGCATCGAGGTGACCGGCGCCCACGGCTACCTGCTGGAGCAGTTCTTCGACCCGGAGCTGAACGATCGCGAGGACCGCTTCGGCGATCCGGCCACGTTCGTGACCGAGGTGCTCGGGGCGGTGCGGGCGGCGGCGCCGGGGTTGGCGCTCGGGCTCCGGCTGAGCGCGGACTCGCCTGCGGCCCGGGCGATCGCTCCGCGCCTCGTCGGCCTCGTCGACTTCCTCCACCTCGCGATCGGGCACTCGGCCAGCTTCTTGCGGAGCACCGGCATCGCGCCGCCGCCGCCGGTCCCGCGCAACGCCGCGGCGGAGCTGACCGAGCCGTTCCGGCACGGCGTCCCGGTGTTGGCGACGACGCGGATCGTCGACCCCGCCGAAGCCGACGCCCTGATCGCGAGCGGTGCCGCCGACGCGGTGGGGATGACCCGCGCGTTGATCGCCGACCCCGACCTCCCGGGCAAGGTCCGCGCCGGGGAGGAGGGCTCGGTGCTCCGCTGTATCGGCTGCAACGCCTGCATCGCCCACTACCACGCCGAGACGCCGATCCGCTGCTCGATGAACCCGCGGACCGGCCGCGAGCTGACGATGCCCCCGCCCGGCTCGGGGGCGGTGGGCCGGGCGCGTCGGCGCGTCGTCGTGGTCGGTGCCGGTCCGGCCGGGCTTGCCGCGGCGGCGGAGGCGGGTGCCGCCGGGGACGAGGTGATCGTGCTCGAGCGAGCGGCGGCGATCGGTGGCCAGGCCCGCCTCTTCGGCGCGGCCCCGGGCCACCGGGAGACCGCCGAAACCCTGTTCGCCAACTACGAGATGCTGCTCGCCCGCGACACTGTCGACGTGCGCCTCGGCGCAGAGGCCGACCCCGGTGCCATCGCCGCGCTGGAGCCGGACCTCGTCGTCCTCGCCACCGGGGCCCGCCCCTACGCCGCCGGTCCGGACCTCGGCGACTTCCCCGTGGTCGAGGCCTGGGACGTCCTCGCGGGCGCCCGTCCGGCCCGGCGCGTCCTGGTCGCCGACTGGGGCGGCGAGCCGACCGGCCTCGACGTCGCCGAGCTCCTCGCCGCCGAGCGCCACGAGGTCACCCTCATCACCGCCGCCCCGATGCCGGGCTTCTCGGTCCACCAGTACGCACGCCACCAGTACCTCGCCCGGCTGGAGCGGGCCGGCGTCACGATCGCGTCCGGCCTGGAGCTCGAGTCCGCCCGCCCCGGAGGGGTCCGCTGCCGCAGCATCTTCGGTTCCGGGCGGACCGTCACCTTCCCCGCCGAGGCCGTCGTCACCGCCCTCGGCCGCGTCCCGGAGGACGGCCTGGGCCGCGCCCTCCACGCCGCCGGCGTCCCCCACGAGACCGCCGGCGACTGCCGCTCCCCGCGCGGGCTCGAGGAGGCGATCCTGGAGGGGGCCTTGAGCTCGTTCACTCCCTCGTAAGGACGTGTTGGGAGGCTCCTCCCGGTTGGTCCCGAAACCGAACGAGGGGAAGACGTGACCGAGCTGAACGAGATGCAGTCGGAGCTCTGCGAGCGCAGCGACACCGACTACTCCGACCTACGGGCGCTGTTCATCAACTGCACGCTGAAACGCAGCCCCGAGGTCTCCAACACCCAGGGGCTGATGGACATCTCCGCAGAGATCATGCGGCGCAATCGGGTCGAGGTCGAGTCGATCCGCGCGATCGACCACGAGATCGCGACCGGCGTCTGGCCGGACATGACCGAGCACGGCTGGGCGACCGACGAGTGGCCCACCATCTTCGAGCGGGTGATGGCGGCCGACATCCTCGTGATCGGCACCTCGATCTGGCTGGGGGAGAAGTCCTCGGTCGCCACCCGGGTGATCGAGCGGCTCTACGGCAACTCCCACCTGCTGAACGACGCCGGGCAGTACGCCTACTACGGCCGCGTCGGCGGCTGCCTCGTCACCGGCAACGAGGACGGGGTCAAGCACTGCGCGATGAACCTCCTCTACTCGCTCCAGCACCTCGGCTACACGGTCCCGCCGCAGGCCGACTCGGGCTGGATCGGGGAGGCGGGGCCGGGCCCGTCCTACCTGGACGAGGGTTCGGGCGGTCCCGAGAACGACTTCACCAACCGCAACACCACCTTCGCGGCGTGGAACATGCTCCACCTGGCGCGGCTGCTGAAGGACGCCGGCGGGATCCCCGCCCACGGCAACCAGCGCCCCGCCTGGGACGCCGGCTGCAGCCTCGACTTCCCCAACCCGGAGTACCGGGTCTGAGTCGGGCCGGGCCTGTGAGGTCCTCGACCTTGGTATAAGACGGCAGTGGCAAGCGGTTCTCCGGTCCAGTTAGACGAGCGCTCGCGCACCGAGATCCTCTCGCCGGAGGCAGTGGCATTTCTCGCCGAGCTGCACGGGCGTTTCGACGCTCGCAGACGTGAGCTGGTCGCCGCCCGAGCGGAGCGCCGCGCCGCGATCGCCGCGGGCGGCAAGCTCGACTTCCTTCCCGAGACGCGCGAGATCCGCGAGGACCCCTCCTGGCGCACGGCCGAGCCGCGCGCGGACTACCTCGACCGCCGGGTCGAGATCACCGGGCCGACCGACCGCAAGCTGGTGATCAACGCGCTGAACTCAGGCGCCAAAGGCTTCATGGCCGACTTCGAGGACGCCAACTCGCCGACCTGGGCCAACCAGGTGTCGGGCCACGCGAACCTGATCGACGCGATCGAGGGGACGATCGCCTACGACGCCTCCGACGGCCGCCACTACGAGCTGGCCTCCGAGACGGCGACGCTGCTGGTCCGCCCGCGCGGCTGGCACCTCCCCGAGCGCCACCTCGACTTCGACGGCACCGTCGGCTCCGGCTCGCTGGTCGACTTCGGCCTCTTCGCCTTCCACGGCGCCCCGCGGCTCGCGGCCAAGGGGCTCGGCGCCTACCTCTACCTGCCGAAGATGGAGCACCACCTGGAGGCCCGCCTCTGGGACGAGGTCCTGGCCTTCGCCGAGGACGCGCTCGGCCTCGAGCGCGGCACCTTCCGCGCCACGGTCCTGATCGAGACGCTCCCCGCCGCCTTCCAGATGGAGGAGATCCTGTGGGAGCTGCGCGACCACTCTTACGGGATGAACGCGGGCCGCTGGGACTACATCTTCTCCGCGATCAAGACCTTCCGCGAGCGCTCCGACGCGGTCCTCCCCGACCGCGCCGCGGTGAAGATGACGGTCCCCTTCATGCGCGCCTACACCGAGCTCCTGGTCCGCACCTGCCACGGCCGCGGCATCTTCGCGATGGGCGGGATGGCGGCGCTGATCCCGAGCCGCACCGACGCCGAGGCCAACCAGCGGGCGGTCGCCGCGGTCCGCGCCGACAAGGAGCGCGAGGCCGGCGACGGCTTCGACGGCACCTGGGTCGCCCACCCCGACGTGGTCGGCGTCGCGACCGACGCCTTCGACGCGGTGCTCGGCGATCGACCCAACCAGATCGAGCGGCTGCGCGAGGACGTCGTCCCCGACGCGGCAGCCCTGGTCGACCTCGGGGCGACCCCCGGGAAGGTGACGGCGGCCGGCCTCCGCGACAACGTCAGCATCGGCTTCCAGTACATCTCGTTCTGGCTCGGCGGCCGCGGCGCGGTCGGCCTCAACGGGATGATGGAGGACGCCGCCACGGCGGAGATCTCGCGCAGCCAGATCTGGCAGTGGATCCACGCCGGCACCACGCTCGAGGACGGCACCCGGATCGACCGCGAGCTGGTCGCGGGGATCCTCGACGAGGAGATGGACCGCATCCACGCCGAGGTCGGCGAGGAGACCTGGCGGGCGGGGCGGCCGGAGGAGACCCGGCGGATCTTCGAGCGGGTCGCCCTCGGCGAGGACTTCCCCGACTTCCTCACCGAAGAGGCCTACGAGCTGCTCGACTGAGCGGGGCGCGCACTCAGGTGGCGCGCAGGATCGCCCCCATGTCGCCGATCGTCTGGATCGTCCCGCGCACGGTGCCGGTGACCTTGGAGCGACCCTCGCGCTCGGCGTAGGGGACCGGCGTATCGACCACCGACCAGCCGGCGGTGGCGGCCTTGACCACCATCTCCAGCGGCCAGCCACTGCGTCGGTCCTCGAGCCCGAGGGCGAGCAGCGGCTCGCGCCGCGCGGCGCGCATCGGCCCGATGTCCTCGAGCCGCACGCCGGTGCGGCGCCGCAGCTCGCGCGCCACGACCCGGTTCGCGATCCGGGCGTGCACGGGCCAGGCTCCGCGGACGGCACGCCGCGCCCCGATCGCCAGGTCGGCGCCCCGGTCGAGCAGCGCGACGACGACCGGCAGGTCGGCGGGGTCGAGCGAGCCGTCGCAGTCCATGAAGCAGACGACCTCGGCCTCCGCCGCGCACAGCCCGGCGAAGCAGGCGGCGCCGAAGCCGCGGCGCGGTTCGGCGACGACCAGCGCGCCGAGGCCCGCGGCGATCTCCGCCGAGCCGTCGACCGAGCCGTTGTCGACGACGATCGGGCGGTAGTCGGGCGGCATCGCCGCCAGCACCCCGGGGATCGCGGCGGCCTCGTCGAGGACCGGGAGGATCACGTCGGGCATCTCAGCTCGCCTCCGGGTGGGGCGCGGGCGGATCGGCCGGTTCGTCCTCACCGCCGCGCGCCGCTCGGCGCAGCCGCACCGCGTAGATCAGCGCCGAGCCGAGGAAGAGCGCCGCGCAGAGCCCGAGCCAGCGGGTGAGGAAGACATCGCCGGAGAGGCCGGCGTCCTTTTCGTAGTTCGCCGAGTCGAGCCCGAGGATCAGCGGGAAGAACATCAGCAGCGCCAGTCCGGCGAGGAAGGCGGGGATGCGGACGTGGTTGATCAGCGGCACCCGGCGGCGCTCTTCCCAGGCGTCCCCGGGTCCCTCGACCCCGCGGTGGGCGATCAGGTTGAGCGCCGAGTAGAGCGGGAAGGCGATCAGGTCGTGGGCGATGGCGGCACCGGCGAACCAGACCAGCGTCCCCAGGGCGGAGGGGTTTTCGACGATCCGTAGGAAGCCGTAGCCGGCGATCGCGAAGCTGGCGAGCACGGCCAGCAGGTGCAGCGGCGAGTCGCCGTAGAGCGAGCGGAAGCGGGCCATCAGGCGGCCTCGAACTTCATCGTCGCGACCCACTTGGTCTGGTGGACGCCGGGCGCGCCGGGGATGATCACCCGGGCCGGGAAGCCGTGGTCGAGCGAGAGGTCGGCGCCGTTCACCTTCAGCGCCAAGAGGCTGTTCTCGGCCGCGACCTGGCCGGAGCTGAGGGTCACCTGGCGCAGCGCGCCGCCTTTCTGAAGGGATTCGACCAGCACCTCGGCGTTGCCCGGCACCCCCGCCATGTCCGCGAGGTCGCGCAGCCGCACCCCGGTCCAGCGCTGGGTCGTCGACCAGCCTTCGACGCAGGCGATCGGCAGGTCGTAGCTGTATTGCGGCAGCGCCAGTAGCTGCTCGCGGGAGAGCTCGCTCCTCATCGGCCCCTCCAGGGCCAGCCGCCAGGCGGCGCCGGTCTGCTTCTCGCCGATGCCGACAGCCTGCGCCGTCTTGTTGATCTGGAAGCCGTTCGGCCCATGGTTCAGTTGCGTGCTGCGCGGCGTCAGGAGGCCGAGCTGGCGGATCGGCCCGCCGACCGACTGGGCGACCGCCATGAAGGCGGCGCCGACCGAGGCGGCGCCGACGGTCGCCAGCAGGGCGCGGCGCGAGATCGTCGGCCGCGACGGCTCGAGCGGCGCGACGTGGCCCTCCTCGTAGGGCTCGGGGACGGTGTCGGCGAGGCCCTGGCGCAGTGGCCGCAGGACGCCGCGCTCGCGGAAGGTCCGCAGCGCCACCGGGATTTTCAGGAAGATGTGGAGGGCGAAGGCGGCGAGGAAGACGAAGGCGCCGTAGTAGTGGGCGGTGAGGAAGCGGAACGGCCAGGGGTAGAAGACCTGGATGTTCAGCAGGCCGGTGCCGAAGACGAAGACCGAGCCGCCGACCAGGAGCGCCAGTGAGAGCCGTTCCAGCGCGTGTGCCGCGCCGCGCACCGGCGGCCACTCGAAGAGCTTCGGCATCACCGACCAGAGCTTCGCTAGCAGGATCGGCATCGCCGCCAGGCCGCTCGCCACGTGGAGGCCCTGGGTGAAGGCGTAGAGCCAGCTCGGGCTGGTCGGCCAGTGGAAGAAGTAGATGTCGAGGCCGAGCCCGCCGCCCGGCAGCAGCGAGTTGTTCCCGAGGCCCGGGTTGTAGGCGGCCTGGGAGAGGAAGCCGGTGAGCGCGCAGATCAGGATCAGCGGCAGCAGCGCCGAGCCGAGGATCGACGTCAGCCAGGGGCCGCGGAGGGGGGAGCGCCAGAACGACGGCCTGGTCGGCCCGGGCGGCGGCTCCTCGGGGAACTTCGGGACCGGCGGCCTCGGGAGCTTAGGCAGGCGCGGCTTCGGCGGATGGGGAAGCTTCATGGTCCTTCCCTGCGGTCGCGGACGAGTCCGGCATCACCTTGATCCGAAGATATGACGAAATGCTTACGGCGCGATCGGACGCGTCAGAGATTCGTAAGATCCGATACCTAGGTTCGGCCGATGCGCCGATTCCTGCCGTTCCTGCCGTTCCTGCCGATCCTCATCCTGATCGCCGGGTGTGGAGGGTCGAGCGGCTCCTCCTCCACCTCCTCGCCGACCTCCTCCGGTCCGCTCGCGCCGACTCGACCGCTCACCGGTTCCGTCGCCGATCGGTCCTTCGCGCCCTGGCCCGGCTTCGCCCACGACCCGCGCCATGGTGGCGCCGCCCCGGTGACCGGACCCCGCCAGGGGAAGATCCGCTGGCAGCGCCACCTGGAGGGAGCGGTGGTGCCCGGCCCCGCCGTGGGCACGAAGAACGTGGTCTACGCGGCGAGCAACGGAGGCGTGCTCCACGCGATCGACCTGAAGACCGGGCGCGACCTCTGGAGCTTCGACGGCGGCGGCTCCTACGGCACGGACCTCTCGACCACCCCGGCGCTGATGGCCGACGGCACCATCCTCTGGCCGGGTCCGGGCAACACGCTCTTCGCCCTCGGCTCGAGTGGGCACCTCCTCTGGGAAGAGCAGCTGTCCGCCCAACCGCTCTCGCCCGTGGTGACGAAGGACGGCGGCATCGTCGTCGGCGACTCCGCGGGGAAGCTCGAGGAGCTCGTGCCGCACGGCACCGCCGCACCGACCGTGCGCTGGGCGGTCGAACTTGGCGGCACCTCCTACGGCAGCCCCGCCCTGGGTGCCGACGGAACCGTCTACACGACGACCGAATCGGGGCTCGTGGCGGTGCGCGAAGGGCATGTCCTCTGGCGCTTCCCGGCCAAGTCGCCCAGCGAGGTCTCGGCCGCGGTGGCGCCGGACGGGACGGTCGTCTTCGGCACCAACGACAGCGAGTACGGGGTCTCTCCCCAGGGGGAGGAACTGTGGCGCCACCCGAACGGGACCCGCACCTACTCCTCGCCGATCGTCACCCGCGACGGCCTCATCTACTACGGCGACAACCACGGCTTCGTCACCGTGCTCGACGCCGGCAGCGGCGAAACGGTCGCGCGGGTCGGCGTCGAAGACCCGCCCGGGGTCTGGACCGCGGTCGCGGTCGACGGCCGCCATGACCTCTACTACGGCACCGCCGGGGGCCACATCTACGGGTTCGACGCGACCGGGCACCAGCTCTTCGCGCTGAAGGTCGGCGGCCCGGTCGACTCCTACCCCGCCCTCGCCGCCGACGGCACCCTCCTGATCGGATCCGAAGACGGGATGCTCTACGCGCTCGAATAGAGCCGCGGCTTCAGGGCGTGGACCGCGGCTCGATCCGTTGGACCACGCCCGCGGCGCGACCGGCGACGAAGACCGTGCCGGTGGTTTCGTCGACGGTGACCGAGTTGGGCTGCCGCACGGTCGGGTAAGTAGCGATCCGGCGCGGCAGTTCGCCCAGGGTCGAGTACTCGGCGAGCCGGTTCGTCGCCGTCTCGGTGACCCAGAGCCGCCCGCGCAACGGGTCGACCGCGAGCCCGTAGGGCGTCCCCGGCGCCGCCGCCTCGCCGAGCAGCCGCGAATGGCGGCCGATCGCGTAGACCAGGATCTGGTCGCCCTGGGTGTCGGCGACGTAGGTGTAGGGCGACCCGGCGACGATATGGCTGGGCCCGACCCCGCCCGGGAGGCGGGCGAGCGCCTTCAGCGGGTGGACGCCGTAGACCTCGACGACGCGGGCCGAGACGGCGACCAGGGCGACCCAGTTTTCGGCGGCGGCGGCGATTCCGCCGGGTTGGTGGGGCGTCGGCAGCGTCTTCACCACCTGGCCTTTGCGCAGCACCGAGATCTGGTCGGAGTGCTCGTCGGCGACGAAGATGTTGCCCCCGAGCGAGGTCGCGTCATGCGGATGGGTGCCGACCTTCGTCGCCGTGACGACTCCGCCCGGGCGGACGACCAGCAGCTCGTCGGAGCCCTCGGAGGGGACGAGGACGGTGCCGGCGGCGGGGTCGTAGGTGAGGTGGCGCGGCGGCGCCGGGAGCGGGACCCGGTGCACGACCTTGAGCGTGTCGGGGTCGACGAAGGCGACCTGCGGCGGCCGGCGGACCCCGACCGCGATCAGGTCCGCGTCTTCGTCCCAGGCGATCCCCTCCGGTTCTGAGCCGACGGGCGCCACGCGGCCCGCCGGGGCGGCGTGAAGCGGTGGCGACACGGCGGGCTCGGCGGCGCGCCGCTGCCCGGTGGTTCCCGAGCCGCCGCCGCAGGCGATCAGCACGACCGCGGCGAGGAGCGCGATCGCCGCCGCGACGAGGGGGCCGCGGCCGATCCGTAGTCTGCGGCGGGTGGGCGAGCGCGTACTGGTCACCGGCGGGGCGGGTTTCATCGGCTCACACCTGGTCGATCTGCTGGTCGACGAAGGGCACGAGGTCCGGGTCCTCGACTGCTTCCATCCCGCCGCCCACACCCGCCGGCCCGATTACCTGAACCCGGCCGCCGAGCTGATCGAGGGGGACCTGACGGACCCCGCGGTCGCCGCCGCGGCGGTCGAGGGGATCGACGCCGTCAGCCACCAGGCGGCGATGGTCGGCCTCGGCCTCGACTTCACCGAGGTGGGGGACTACGTCGCCGCCAACGACCTCGGCACCGCGCGCCTGCTCGCCGCCCTGGCCCGGGTCGACTTCCGCGGGCCGCTCGTCCTCGCGAGCAGCATGGTGGTCTACGGAGAGGGTCGGTACCGGTGCCCCGAGCACGGTGACGTCCGGCCCGCGCCGCGCGATCCCGCCGACCTCGAGGCGGGGCGCTTCGAGCCTCCGTGCCCGCGCTGCGGCAAGCCGCTCGAGCCGGCCTCGATCGACGAGGACGCCCCGACCGAGCCGCGCAGCGTCTACGCCGCGACCAAGCTCCACCAGGAGCACCTCTGCGGGCTCTTCGCCCGCGAGCATCCCGAGGTCGGCGTGACCATGCTCCGCTACCACAACGTCTACGGGCCGCGGATGCCGCGCGACACGCCCTACGCGGGCGTCGCCAGCATCTTCCGCAGCGCGCTCGCGGGCGGCCGCTCGCCGCGGGTCTTCGAGGACGGCGGTCAGCTGCGCGACTTCATCCACGTCGCCGACATCGCCCGCGCCAACCTTGCGGCACTCGGCCGCCGTGGCGCCCCCGCCGCCTTCAACGTCGCCACCGGCAGCCCCCGGTCGATCCTCGACGTCGCCGAGCTCCTCGCCGAGGCCGCCGGGCCCGACGCCCCGCGCCCCGAGGTGACCGCCGAGTTCCGCCTCGGCGACGTGCGCCACGTCTTCGCCGACCCGGGGCGGGCGCGCGCCGAGCTCGGCTTCGAGGCCGAGGTCGACCTGGCCCGGGGCATGGCCGAGTTCGCCACCGCCGATCTCCGCTAGACGATCGATTCCCCGACCGGGCGCGGTCGACCTGACGTCCGGTTGACGGAGTGCGGTCGACCTGACGTCCGCCTTCCGGACCTTAAGTCGACCGCGCCGGCCAGTGGCGGACCTTAGGTCGACCGCGCCTGGGTGCGGGTTGCCCGACACGAGCGGAAACGTGGACTTCTCTCGACGCGTGGAATCAGCCATCGGGCGCGCTCACCACTTGGTGAAGAGGAAGGTCTCGATCAGGACCGCCTGGGCGGTGGCCGCGACCAGGACGGCGGGCAGTCGCCGGGAGGAGATAGAGCGGGCCGCGGCGAGGCAGGCGAAGGGGACGAGGAAGATCCAGATGCGCTCGGTCTCGGCCTTCGTGTAGCCGGCCACCACGCTGACCACGACCACCGCGGCGAGGCCGAGGGCGGCCGGCTCCTTGGCCGCCAGCGAACGCCCCGCGAACCAGGCGACCGGGCCGAGCATCAGCACGAAGGCGGCGGGCGAGCCGAAGAACCAGAACGCGTAGGGACGCAGCCGCGCGATCCCTTCGCGATAGCGGTCGTCGGTGGTGCGGATCGCGGCGACGAGGTCGAAGCCGGTGAGCAGGTCGAGCGCCACGAAGGCGACGAGGAGCACCGCCGCGCAGAGGGCGGCGAGCCGCAGCGCGGCGCCGATGCCGTCCCGACGCCAGCGGACCACCACCGACCAGGCGCCGACCGCGAGCAGGGCGTAGGAGAAGAAGGTGGCGAGGGCGAGCGCGGCGGCGCCGAGGACCCGTCCGGCCGGGCGCCGGGCGAGGAGCCCGACGGCGGCGAGGACGCCGAGGGTGGCGAAGAGCGCGTCGGCGGAGGTCGCGCCGTAGAGCAGCGAGGTGGGGACGAAGACGAAGAGGAGGGCCGCGGCGCGCGCCTCGGCCTCGCCGGCGATCTCGCGTGCCAGGAGGTAGAGCAGCGGCGTGGCCAGGGCGCCGACCACGATCGTCAGGGCGGCGAGCCCTCCCGCCGTGTCGATGCCGAGGTAGTGCATCGCCAGCAGGAGGCCGGGCGGATGGCCCTGCGCCTGGATCGGCAGCTTCGGGCTGATCTCGCCGAAGTGGGAGAGGAAGTGGCCGACGCCGTTGTCGAGGAATCCCAGGGCGGGCAGGAACTCGGTGCGCCCCTCGCCCTTCGGCGCGACGACGAAGACCTGATCGAGCGCCCCGGGGCCGCCGCGGAAGACGTTCAGCGCGAGGCGGGTCGCCAGGGTCAGGACGAAGGTCGCGCCGGCGAACGTGGCGGCGCCGACCGCGGCGCGGTGCAGGCGCGTCGCGGCGAGGAGCGCGACGGCGAGCACGACCGCGGCGGGGAGAGCCCAGGTCGAGAGGGCGGGACGGAGGAAGACGACCAGCGGCTGGGCGGGTGCGCCCCACTCGACCCCCGCCGCCTTGGCGACGAGCCCGACGGCGAGCGTCAGCAGGGCGCCGCCGCAGATCGCCACCGGGACCCAGAAGTCTGCCCCGCGGCCCTCGCGTCGCGGCCGCTCCGGGCCTTCGGGCGGGACCTCAGCGGCAGCCCCGGCCCGCGGCTGCGTCAACCCGACGCCGGGCACGTCACTTGTTCCCGCCGCAGCTGGACGAACCAGCGCTCGTCGGCATGCCAGCGCTCGTGGACGACGAGGCCGGCGCCGGCGGCGAGCTCGTCGATCTCCTCGACGTCGACGAAGTGCCACGGCATCCACTGGCTGACCGTCCGGCCGCCCTCGAGGCGGACCCGGCGGGCGCGCGGCGCTCCGGCCGGCGGCTCGAGCTCGACCAGGGCCCGGCCGGCGGGCGCCAGCAGCGCTGCCGTCCGTCGCAGCAGTCTCCCGGCGTCGCCGCCGATGCCGATGTTGCCGTCGAGCAGCAGGGCCGTCTGCCAGTCCGTTGTGGTGGGCTGGTCGAAGACCGAGCCGACCATCACCTCGGCCCCCCGCTCGCGGGCGATCGCGGCGGCGACCCGGGAGATCTCGACGCCGGTCGCGCGCACCCCGCGGCGCCGCAGGGCGACCACGTGGCGACCTACCCCGCAGCCGATGTCGAGGACCGGCCCGACCGCGCGGCCCAGCACCGCCTCCTCGGCGGCGTCGGGCGTCCCCAGCCAGCGGGCGATCGGCAGGAGCCGGCGCGAGCCGTCCTCGGTGACCGCGTGCACTCCGCCGGAGCCTTCGGGGGCACCGCGCAGGGCGCCCTCATACACGGCGAGCGCGTCGACCTGGCTCAGCTCACGCACAGCTCGGCCTCCACCTCGTCGAGCGCCCGGGCGAACCGGCCATCGGGCGCCGCCTCGGCGACCGCCCGGGCGTCCTCGATCAGGTCTACGTCGCGCAGGGTGGGCAGGAGATCGACCCGGAGGCCGAGCCGGCGCAGCGCGGCCTCCTGGCGCTCGCCGGTGTCGGCGACGCTCATCGGCACCCCGAGGAAGGCCCGCGGGTCGGGTCGGCGCAGGCCGATCGCCCAGTAGCCGCCGTCCTCGGCGTGGCCGAGCACCGCGTCGGTCCCCGGCGCCTCGAGCGCCGCGATCGAGCGCTCGAGCAGCCCCGGGTCGACCTGCGGCGTGTCCATGCCGATCAGCAGCGTCGGCCCGGCGCAGCCCGAGAAGACGTGGGCCAGGCGCCGGTCGAGGGAGCCCTCGCCCTGGTCGACGACGCGGAACCCGGGGGGCATCCAATCGCCCGGCGCGCCCGCCAGCGCCAGCACGCGCTCATCGCAGCGGGTGGCAGCGACCGCGGCGAGCGTGTCGCGCAGGGAGGCCTCGGCGAGCCGTGCCGCCTGCTCGGGCCGGCAAGGCGGCGTCAGCCGCGTCTTCGAGCGACCCGGTTGGGGTGACTTGGCGATGACTACGACCCGAGCGGACAAGGCGGCGATCCTCTCTCGTAAAAGTGACGATTCCCTTACGGATACGCACGCACCGCTGAACCGGACGCCTCGGAGCCACGTAATCCCCATGTTAGGTGCGCCTGCGAACATCCCGCGATGTCACGTGATCGGCCCGTCCTGCGCGCCCGCGGCCTGGTCAAGGAGGTCGGGGGCGGACGGGCGCGGCAACGGATCCTCGACGGGGTGGATCTCGACGTCGAAGCCGGGGAGATGGTCGCCGTCCTCGGCCGGTCGGGCTCGGGCAAGTCGACGCTGCTGAACCTGCTCGGGGGCCTCGACCACCCCGACGACGGTCGCGTCGGGGTCGCCGGCGAGGAGATCACCGGGGCCTCGGAAAAGGTCCTCGATCGCATCCGACTGCGCCGGATCGGCTTCATCTTCCAGTCCTTCCAGCTGATCGAGGAGCTGACCGGGGAGGAGAACGTGCTGCTCGCGGCCCGGCTGCCGGGCGCGCCGCGGGGTGGCCGGCAACGGGCGGAGGCATTGCTGGAGAGGCTCGGCGTCAGCGGCGTCGCCTCCCACCGTCCGCACGAGCTCTCCGGCGGCGAGCAGCAGCGCTTCGCGATCGCCCGGGCCCTGGTCAACGACCCGGTGCTGATCCTCGCCGACGAGGCCACCGGCAACCTCGACGAAGGCTCCGCGACGGCGGTCATCGACACCTTGGGCGAGCTCGCCGCGGAGGGTCGCGCCGTGGTCCTGGTCACCCACGAGGCGCAGTCGGCGGCGGCCGCCCACCGGGTCCTCCACCTGGTCGAGGGCCGGCTCGAGGCCGGCCGGGAGGCAGTCGGGCCCGGCCCGTGAGCGGTGCGGCGCGGGAGGCCTGGGCGAACGTCCGCGCCCGGCGGGGGAGAGCACTGCTCAGCGGGTTGGGGATCCTGCTGGTGGCGACGATGCTGGCGGTCGCGGCGACGGTCTCCTACGGCCTCGAGACCGGGTTCGACCGCTCCGCGTCCCAGGCCGATCTGCCCGACGTGCTGGTCAGCTTCGACTCCCAGCCCGCCGGCTCGGTGAGCGAAAGGATCGCCGCACTCCCCGACCTGGAAGCGTTCTCGCTGCGCGAACAGGTGACCTCGGTGCCGCTGCGCGCGGGCCGGGAATCGGCCGACAACGGGGTGCTCGAAGTGGTCGGCCCGGGCCGGCGCGGCTATGCGATCGTCGCCGGCCACGACGTCACCCGGCGTGGGGGGATCGTGATCGAAGAAGGGCTCGCCACCGACTGGGGGCTCGGCGTCGGGGACCGGATCCGGGTCTACGACTCGCCGCCGTTGCCGATCGTCGGCCTCGCCCGCGCGCCCTCCAACGTCGCCTTCCCGCTCGCCGCGCCCCACATCTACGTCTCCCTCCCCGCCTACCGGGCGGCGACCCGGCAGCGCTCCGCCCGCCAGGTGAACATCGCCCAGATCTGGCTCAAGGACCCCTCCGGGCTCGACGCGGTCCTGGTCCAGGCGCGGATGAGCAGCTACGGGCTGAGCGGCCTCTCGTTGATCACCCGCAGCGGCGTGCGGGTCGTCGTCGACCAGGCGGCGGGGATCGTGATCGCGCTGCTCGCGGCGCTCTCGCTGATCGCCCTGCTGACCGCGGCGACGATGCTGACCGCCGCTGCCCGCGCCGAGATCCAGCGCCGGCTGCACGCGATCGGCATCTGGCGGGCGATCGGCGCCTCGCGCGGCCACGTCGCCCGGGTCGCCACCTTCGAGGCGCTGTTCGTCGCCATCCCCGCCGCCGCGCTCGGCGTCGCGATCGGCGCCCTGCTCGCCGCCGGGCCGAGCGATCGGCTGCTCGGCCTGCTGAACCAGGACGGGCCCGGGGGCGCCCTGCTCCTGCCGCTGCTCGGCTGTTTCTTGCTGACCGCCTCGATCCCCGCCCTGGCCGCCGCCTGGCCGGCCTGGCGCGCGGCGGGCGGACCGCCCCTGGCGCTGCTGCGTGGGGCCGAGATCGGCGGCGGGCAGAGCCGACGGGGCTCGGCGGCCCGAGGCGGGCTGCTGCGGCTCGGGGCGCGCCTCGCGACCACGCGACGGGTGCGGCTGGCGGCGACCCTCGCCTCGCTGGCGATCTGCACCTCCTTCGTCCTGCTGATGCTCGCCCTCGCGGCGGAGTTGAACACCCTCGCCAACGACCCCACCGCGCTCGGGCGGCGCTACCAGCTGAGCGCCTCGCTCCCGGCCTCGGCGGCCCCCCGCGTCCGCGCGCTCCCCGGGGTGAGCGCGGTCGGGCCGCGCTGGGAGGTGAGCGCGGTCGACGCCTATTCGCTCGGGGAGATCACCTACGTGATCGCCTTCCGCGGCGACCACACCAAGTTCGAGGACCCGCCCCTGGTCGAAGGGTCGCGGCTCGGTGGGCCCCGCGAGGCGGAGGTCGGCCGTGGCCTCGCGCAGATCCTCGGCCTCCGCGTCGGCTCGACCCTCGCGCTCGCGCTCGCCTCCGGCCGCGAACTGCGGCTGCGCGTCTCCGGCATCATCTCCGCCCTCGAACACGACGGCCGGGTCGCCTACGTCTCCGAACGCGCCCTGCTCGGCGCCGAACCCGACGCGCCGGAGAAGCTCGCCGTGACCCTCGACCCCGGCGCCGACACCAAGACCGTGACCGCCGAGCTGCAGCGTCTGGGCGCCGAAGTGACCGCGTCGACCGGGGTGGCCGGCGGCGGCAAGACCCTGGTCGACGCGCTGCGCGGCCTGCTGCTGACGATCGCCGCGGTCGACGGGCTGGTCTGCCTCTACATGCTGACCCAGGCGCTGGCGCTGACCGCCGCCGAGCGTCGCTCGGCGATCGCCGTGCTGCGCGCCTGCGGCGCCGGGGCCCGCTCGATCCGGATCCTGCTGGCCGGCGCCGCGCTGGCGGTGCTGGTCCCGGCCGCCGTCATCGCCGTCGTGCTCGAGCGGCTCGTCCTCGGCCCGGCGGTCTCGCGGCTGGCGCAGGGGTACGCCACGCTCGCGCTCGGCGCCGACGCGGTCGAGATCGCCGCCCTGCTCCTCGGGCTCGCCGCGATCGGCGCGCTCGCGGTCTGGTGGGTCGTGCGGCGGTTGACCTCCCGCCCGATCGCCGGAGGGCTCGGATGAACGGCGAGGGCCTAAGCCGTCGCGAGCTGCTGGCGAGCGGTGCCGCCGGAGTGCTCGCCCTGGCACTCGCCGGCTGCGGCGGTGGCGGACTTGACGCCGCGCTCAGCGGCTCGACCCGCCAGACCGTCTGGAACGGTGCGAGCGGGGAGCTCGAGGTCGCGCCCGGCGTGCCCCTCCTCGACCGCACCGAGCTGGCGCCCCGGGCGGCCGTCGGTCGTTCGTTGGCGACGCTCGGGCACGTCACCGATGCCCACGTGATGGACGCCGAGTCCCCGGCCCGGGTCCCCTTCCTCTCCCAGCTCGGGCAGCCGTTCAACTCCACTTTCAGGCCGCAGGAGGCGCTCACCGCGCGGGTGATGGACGGCGCGGTCCGCGCCCTCGACGCGCTCGGCCCCGACGCGGTGATCCAAGGCGGCGACCTGATCGACAACGCGCAGGAGAACGAGCTCGCCAACGGCCTGGTGCTGCTGGCCGGGGGCCGGGTCGAACCGGGTAGCGGCGGCCACGGCTACCGCGGCGTGCAGGAGGCGGGTGACGCCGACCCCTTCTACTACCGCCCCGACATCGACGCCCCTCGGCACCCCGGCCTCCTTGCCGCGGCGACCCGGCGCTTCGGTGCGGCCGGCCTGAAGGCGCCGTGGTACCCGGTGCTCGGCGACCACGATCTTCTCGTGCAGGGGATCCTCACCCCCTCGGCGCTGACCGACCGCATCGCCCGCGGCGACCGCGCCGTGTGGAGGCTGCCGAGCGAACTGAAGCCGCCGCCGGGGGCGAGCGAACTCGCCGCCGCGGCGCCCGACGGCCTCCCCGATCCGGGCCTCTTCGAACCCCTGATCCGCGAACTCCTGACCGCCCCATCCGTGGCGGTGCCGTACGACCCTCGCCGCCGCGAGCTCGCCGCGGCGGAAGTGGTCTCCCGCCTGCGCCGCGCCGCCTCGCTCCCCCGCGGCGGGGAACTCCTCGACTACTCCTTTGACGTCGGGCCTCGTCTGCGGGTGATCGTCCTCGACCTCGTCCGCCGCGAAGGCGGCTCCGACGGCTCGGTGCACCCCGGCCAGGGGGCATGGTTGAAGCGCGAGCTGACGCGCGCCGGCGACCGCTGGGTCCTCGTCGTCACCCACCAACCCCTGACCAACTCGGAAGGCGGCTCGGCGATCCTGACCCTCCTCGACCGCTCCCCCCGCGTCGTCGCGGTCCTCGCCGGCCACACCCACAAGAACCGGATCGAACCCCGCAAGGGTCCCGGTGGCGGCTACTGGCTGATCTCCACCGCCTCCCTCATCGACTACCCCCAACAGGTCCGCGCCCTGCGCCTCCGCGAAACCGCCACCGGCGGCATCGCCCTCCAGACCTGGATGCTCGACCACGTCCCCAGCGAACTAGGCGACATCTCCCGCGAACTCTCCTACCTCGACGCCCAAGGCGGCCGCCCCCAAGGCTTCGCCGGCACCCCCCGAGACCGCAACGTCACCCTGTTCAAGTCCGCGATCACCTAGCAGGGACGGATCGCGTCCCCGAAAATTTAGATGTAACAGGGAAGGGGGCCGCTGCAATAGACGGGTATGACCGTGCCCACGGAGACGCGAGACGACGCCCGACTCCTGCGGGCGTCGCGCGAGGATCTCGACGCCTTCGCCGAGCTCTATGACCGCTACGCCGGGCGGCTGCTCGACTACTTCACCCGCCGCACCGCGAGCGAGGACACCGCGCTCGAACTTTGTGCCGAGACCCTCTCCCGGGCCTGGGTCTCACGCGGGCGATTCGAGGACCGGCACGACGGCAGCGCCGCACCTTGGCTCTACGGGATCGCCCGCAACGTCCTCCTGATGTCGATCCGTCGCGGCGCGGTGGAGCGGGCAACGGCGACACGGCTCGGGGTCATCGAACGCCTCGATCTCCCGGGTGGCGCGAGCGCGACCCCCGAGCCCGCCTGGGCAGACGGGGCCGACGAACTGCTTGAGTCCCTGCCGGCCTCGCTGCGGAGTGCGATCCGCCTGCGGATCGTCGACGAGCTCGACTACGACGAGGTCGCCGAAGCCCTCGGCACCACCGAGTCCGCCGCCCGGGTCCGCGTCCACCGCGGCCTCGCCGCCCTCCGCAAACGCCTCACCGCCCGAAAGGAGAATCCCCGATGAGCGACTTCACCACCGACCGCGCCGCCCGCCTCGACGATTTGCGGGACGCTCTGCTCGCCGCCGCGGCCGACAACCTGGCGGGGCCGAAGCGGCACGCGCGGAGGCTCCACCCGCCCCGATGCCCCTCGCTCGCCCCGTCGGCCGACCTCCGCATCGTCTGCGCCTCGGCACGACTCGCGCCCGCCTCGCCATCGCCTTCCTGGCCATCGTCATCGCGGTCCCCGGGATCGTCATCGCCACCGGCGTGAGTCCCGAGCGGGCGAGCGCCAACGGTCTACCGGCGGGCACCACCACCACGACCGCCGCCCAGCCGGACTGCACGGCGATCCGCGAGAACGTCGAATACGGATGCGTTTTCGCCGCGTCCCCTGGTGCCGGCCGGCTGCTCCGGACCATCGACGCGCGCGGCGAGGTCAACGGCGGCTGTCGCCCGCAGAACGCGATCGAGACCTTCTGGATCTGTTACTTCGGCGATGCCGCGGCCCAGCATCGGGTCGTCGGCCAGGGTAGTGCTCTGAGGTGAGCGCCCGCAAGGATCGGGAAGAGCGCCAAGCCGAGCGGATCGCCGACGAGTCCGCGGCCGCCTCGGCGGAGCGTCGGCGGCGGGTACTCCAACTTGCCGCCGGGGCAGGGTTCTTGGCCGTGCTCGCGGTCGTCGTCGTCATCGTCGTCGCCAACTCGGGTTCCGGCGACGGCGGCGACCCGACCCGAATCGGGGACGTCGGCGCCGTCGACGCGCTCCTCTCCGGAAGCCCGCAACGGGAGCTCACGGTCGGCCGCGCGACCGCGCCCGTCCACCTCTTCGAGTACGGCGACCTCCAATGCCCCTTCTGCAGGGAATATTCGGAAACGGAGATCCCGGCGATCATCGAGGGCCCGGTCGCCGCGGGCCAGGTGAAGATCACCTTCCGCAACCTCCTCATCATCGGCCCCGAATCGCTCCCCGCCGGAGCCGCCGCGATCGCGGCGGGCGACCAGGGCCGCGGCTGGAACTACATCGAGACCTTCTACCGGAACCAGGGAGAGGAGAACTCGGGCTACGTCACCGAAGATTTCCTCGAAGCCGTCGCCCGCGCCGCCGGCGTCAAGGACCTGGCGACCTGGAACCACCTGAGGAAGAGCAAGGCCGTCCGCGAAGAGGCGACGAGGACGACCGAATCGGCCGAAGGCACGCTCGGCATGCATGCGACCCCGTCGTTCGCGATCGAAGGCCCGGGAACCGAAGGCCTCGAGATCCTCGGCACCCCCGAAGGCACCGAGCAGATCGAAGGAGCGATAGCGGAAGCCCGATAGCGAGCGAGGGCTTCGCGGCCGGTTGATCAGTGCCCCGAAGTGGATTCGAACCACTGGCCTGTCCCTTAGGAGGGGACCGCTCTATCCAGCTGAGCTATCGGGGCCTGACGGGAATTCTGGCTTAGTTCGCCATTCCGTGATGAAGAAGTCACTTTGTGCGCACCACACGTGCGCATTTCAGCGCCATGTTTCTTTGCATGAGAACGAGCCACTTGCAGAGAGAGGCCCCCGCGCGATTTAACGTGGGGGAGATGTCCAGAAAGATCGAGATCGAGGTGCCGGATGAGCTCTACGAGTTGCTGGAGCGTTGGGCGGCTATCGAAGAGATCTCCCTGTCGGATCTGATTCGGCGCGAGGTCTATCGATGCGAGTCCTGGTCCAACGAGGAACTCTCCGCCCGGATCAAAGCCGGCGGACCGTCGAACGCGAATACCGCGAACACGGTCCGTTATATCCGGGAAGCGCGAGGCGACTGATGAAGGTCGTCGATGCCTCGGTTCTGGTGGAGTACCTGGGGATGGACCGCACGGCGTCGGGGCAGGACGCGCCATCCTGGGGGAGCATTCGATCTGGGCTCCCGTCCTCGTGGACGCCGAGGTCGGCAGTGCCTTGCGGCGCCAGGTGCACATGAAGGAGATATGCGTGTCTCAGACTCGTGCCGCGCTCGTGCCTTGCACGGCCTGCACCTCCAGCGTGTCTCCCACCAGCACCTGATCGAGCGTGCCTGGGAACTGCGTCACAACGTCACCTTCTATGACGGCCTATACGTGGCGTTGGCCGAGGCGATGGACTCGCCGCTGCTTACGCTGGACCGTAGGCTTGCCTCGGCCTCTGGCCTCCCGGCCGAGATCGAGTTGATCGCTCCGGTCTAGCTCGCGGGCGCCGCGTCGGCAGGCTCGTTGCTTTCGGGCTCGGCGTAGAGGCTCTCGGAGGCGAGCTCCATCGCGCGGCGGCTCCAGAGCTTGACCTCCATGAAGACCTCGTCGCCGTAGGCCTCGAGGGCGTCGAGGGCGATCAGGGTGAAGCGATCGCGGTTGATCTCTTCCTGGTCGACGGTTTCATCGTCGAGCTGGGCGGTGGCGGCGACGGCGCCGCGGACGAGGGGGCGTCCCCAGACGAGGGTGACGGCTCCGGCGCGTCCGTTCTCCCCGCGCCAGCGGCCGATGACGTCGTCGTTGAGGTCGATTTTCCAGTCCGGGTTGTCCTCGGCGAGGACGTCGGTGAAGTCGGCGGTGGCGCGGAAGTCGGAGGCGTCGCCCTCGCCGACGGGCAGCGCGTAGGAGACGTGGCCGAAGAGCTCCAGGGTGCCTTCGTCGCTCTCGGTGCGCGCCGAGCAGGGGATCCAGACGCGGCCGCCCCAGGTGCGCTCCGGGAACCAGTCGACGTCCTCGGGCACGGCGGCGCCGGCGGGCAGGTCGGCGATCTCCTCGATCGCGGCGGCGAAGGCCTCGCGCAGGCGCGCGGCGAAACGGCCTCCGGCGATGCCCTCCTGGCTCGTGTCGGCGATGAAGCGGGGGATCGGCCGCGGGTTCGGTGCCACGCGCCGACCCTACAGCTATGCCGGCTGCGGAACCGGCTCGGGGCGGGGGCGCAGCAGGGCGACGGCGGCCGCGGCGCCGACGAGGCAGAGCCCGGCCCCGACCAGGAAGGCGAGGCGGTAGCCGCTGGTCAGCGCGTCGAGCTGCGCCGTCCCGCCGCCGACCAGGTGGTTGGTGCGCGAGGTGGCGAGCGTCGTCAGCACCGCCAGGCCGAGGGTGCCGCCGACCAGGCGCGAGGTGTTGACGACGCCGGAGGCGAGCCCGTTCTGCTCGGGCGGCACGCCTTTGACGGCGACGATCGTCGCCGGGACCAGGGACCAGCCGGTGCCGAGCGCGGCGAGCATCCCGCCGGGCAGGATCGCGACCGCGTAGGCGCTGCTGGATTCGACCGTCGCCAGGACCAGGAAGCCGATCGTCGCCAGGGTCATGCCGATCCCGAGCGTCGTCCGCACGCCCAGCCGCGCCACCAGCTTCGGCGCGGTCGCCGAGGCGGCGAAGATCAGCAGCGTCATCGGCAGGAAGGAGATCCCGGCGAGGAGGGCGTTGTCGCCCTTCACTTCCTGGAGAAAGAGGGAGACGAAGTACCACATGCCGAACATCGCGGCAAAGAGCAGCGCGACGACGAGGTTGGCCGCCCGCAGCGCCGGCATCTTGAAGACATCGAGCGGGATCAGCGGGTCGGGAGCCAGCTTGCCCTCGACCAGGGCGAAGAGGCCGAGCAGGACGATCCCGAGGGCCAGCGGCACCAGCACGCCGGGCGAGCCCCAGCCGAGCGAGTCGGTGCGGACGATGCCGTAGACGATCGCGGTGAGGCCACCGCTGATCAGCACGGCGCCGGGGACGTCGAGCTTGCGCTCGTTGGCGATCGCGTCGAGGCGGGGGATGAGGCGGCGGCCGGCGAGCACCACGGCGATCCCGACCGGCACGTTGATGATGAAGACGGCGGGCCAGCTGAAGGCCTGCGTGAGGGCGCCGCCGAGCAGCGCGCCGGCCGAGCCGCCGACGCCGCCCATCGCGGCCCAGAGGCCGAGCGCGCGGTTGCGTTCGGCCCCCTCCTTGAAGGAGGCGGTGACGATCGAGAGGCTGGCGGCGGAGATGACCGCGGCGCCGAGGCCCTGGATCGCGCGGGCACCGACCAGCACGCCCTGGCCGTCGGCGAGCGCGCAGCCGAGCGAGGCGACCGCGAAGAGGCCGACGCCGACGAGGAAGACCTGGCGGCGGGGAAGGAGGTCGGTCGCGCGCCCGGCCAGCATCAGGAAGCCCGCGAAGGAGAGCGTGTAGGCGTTGACCACCCACTGCAGCCCGGTGTCGGAGAAGCCGAGCGAGGAGTGGATGTCCGGCAGCGCGACGTTGACGATCGAGATGTCGAGGATCACCATGAACTGCGCGAGGCAGACGGTGAGGAGGAGGGCGTTGTTGCGAAGTCGTTCCATAGTTCGATGATCACCGTACCACAAAGTACGATGAACGTCGTATCATCTACCCGATGAGCTTCGAACATCCCGGCCGCGGCGAGATCGACCTCTCCGCCGTCCTCCACGCGCTGAGCGATCCTCAGCGGCGCGGGATCGTCGCCGAGCTGGCCGCGAGCGAAGTCCCGCGCCCCTGCGGCAGCTTCGCCCCGACGATCACCAAATCGACCCGCACCCACCACTTCCGCGTCCTCCGCGAGGCGGGCCTGGTCGAACAGTGGAAGGAGGGGACGAGCAAGATGAGCCGCCTCCGCCGGGACGACGTCGACGCCAAGTTCCCCGGGTTGCTCGATTCGGTCTTGAGCCCCGCTACGGTCCGAGGTAGGTGACTTCGAGCCAGCTGCCGTCGCCTTCGCCGACCAGCTGGTTCGTTTCCCCGGTCTCCTGGTAGGCGGCCATCGCCACGTACTGTCCGGCTTTCAACCGGACGACCTCCGACATCGGCTGGCTCAGGTAGTTCAGGCCGTTCTCCCCGCGGGTGAACGTTTCGACCGACTTGAAGCGGAGGAATTCTGACGCGGTCGCGTTTTTCGCCCCGTAGATCAACCCGCCCATCCGCCCGGTCCCTTTGATCCCGTTCCAGACCAGCTCTCCGGCGACGTAGTAGAGGCCGTCGCGAGGAACCTGCAGGGTCGCGGAATGCGCCGCCAGGTCGGCCATCCCGGCGTTGTCTTCGACCACGGTGTCGAAGGTCACGTTCTGCCTGCTGCTGGTGGTCACGTTCTGGTTGAAGACGACCCGGGTGATCCGCGCGTGCGGCAGCGGCGTCGCCGCGGCTTCGCCGGCCGCGGCGGCCGGCCCCGGCGCACCGGTCGCGCCGGCGGGACCGACCGGTCCGACCGGGCCGACCGCGCCCTGCGGACCGACGGCGCCATGGGGCAGCTGCCCCGGCTTGAAGTCCCGCGCCAGCAGCGAGCCGTCCTTCACCTTCGCGGCGTTCACCGCGTTCTTCTTCAGCTGCTTGGTGCCGACGCTGTTCTTCGGCAGCTTGAAGGCCGCGTAGCTCGCCCCGCCGAGGGCGATGAAGAGAGCGAGGCAGGCGACGACGTTGGAGAACGTCAGCATTCGCCTGAACCTGATCACGGGAGACACTCTCGCAGGTCGGCGGCCGCCTGCTCCGGCGGATAGACGTTGATGTCGACGCCGGTGCCGAGCTCGAAGCCGGCCTTGATCGTCAAGCGCGGCGCGATGTCCACGTGCCAGTGGAACTGGTCGGCGCCGCGGGGGGCGGTGCGGACCCAGAGGTTCAGCTCCGGCGGCGCGCCGAAGCGCTTCGCCAGCACCCTCATCGCGGTCGCGATCATCCCCGCGCCGAGCGCATCGTCCTCGAACTTGGCGACCTCGCGGCGCGGGATCACGCGCAGCTCGAACGGGCCGCGCGAGGCCCAGGGGCAGATCAGGGCGGCCTCGTCGTCGATCGCCACCAGACGGTCTTTGCGGCGGACCTCCTCGATCAGGACGTCGGCGAGGAGGCCGGCGCCGGCGGTTCGTTCGGCGTAGGCGCCCGCCCGCTCGCGCTCGCGGGCGAGCGCCGCCGGGACGAAGTCGAGCGCGTAGAGCTGGGCGTGGGTGTGCTCGAGCGAGGCGCCCGCGCCGCCGCCCTCGTTGACGATCAGCTGCAGGTAGGAGGAGTCGTGGTGGGCGCGCATCCGCTCGCGCCAGGTCCCGACGGCGTCGGCGAACTCGGTGTCGTCCAGTTCGGCCATCGCGGTGACGTGGCGCGGCGAGTTGATCAGCACCTCGTGGGCGCCGGTCGCGGGACGGGTGCTGAAGAGGTCCGGTTCGCCTGCCCGCCGCGAGGTCAGCAGCGGATCGCCGCTGGAGGAGAACGAGCCCGCTTCGGCCTCCGGGCTGCCGCCCGAGCCCGCCCCGTCCGGCGCCCCGAGCGCGGGGTAGAGGTTCGGCACCACGCGGGTCCGCCAGCCGGGCGTGTCCGGGGCCCGTCCATCCTCTTTCGCCAGGGCGTAGAGCTCCGGCGGCGTCTTCCCCTCGGAGCCCTCGCAGAACGGGCACCCCTCCGGACCCTTGGGATCGGAGCGCCGCGCGGTGAAGTTGTCAGGCCGCGCCGCGCGCCCCGGGGCGAGGATCGTCCTCAGCCCGCTGAGCTGATCGATCCGGATCTCGGGGCTGGCGGGGGTGGTGCTCAGGAGCGTGAGGGGGGCAGATCGGTCTCGGGCGGGGAGTCGTCCTCGGGCTCGATCACACCGGGCGTCGGCCGCGAGCCGCCGCCGGTCGCGGGCGCGTCGTCTTCAGGCGGCACGATCGGTTCCGGACCGGGGTCGGGGACGTCCGCCAGCGCGGTGTCGTCATCGGTCGGCAGGCCGGACCCTTCGACGCCAGGCACCGGCTCGCCGCCGCGCGGCGGCCGCGGCGCGTCGGGTTTCGCTTTGCTGCCGCCGCGGTTGTGGTCGGCGCGTCCGAGGAACGGCTCGATCACGTCCATCGGCAGCGGGAAGACCACCGTCGTGTTCTGGTTCGACCCGATTTCCAGCAGCGTCTGCAGGTAGCGCAGCTGCAGCGAGGCCGGGTTGGTGCTGATGATGTCGGCCGCGTCGGTGAGCTTCTGCGCCGCCTGGAACTCGCCCTCGGAGTTGATGATCTTGGCGCGGCGCTCGCGCTCGGCCTCGGCCTGGCGCGCCATCGCCCGCTGCATCTGCTCGGGGATCTCGACGTCCTTGATCTCCACCGCGGTCACCTTCACGCCCCATGGCTCGGTCGACTCGTCGATGATCTTCTGCAGCTCTTCGTTGAGGCGCTCGCGGTCGGCGAGCAGCTGGTCGAGCTCCGCCTTGCCGAGCACCGAGCGCAACGCCGTCTGCGAGATCTGCGAGGTGGCGACGAGGTAGTTCTCGACCTCGACCACGGCGCGGTTCTGGTCGACGACCCGGAAGTAGGCCACCGCGTTGACGCGGCACGGCACGTTGTCGCGGGTGATGACCTCCTGCGGCGGGATGCTGAGGGTGACCGTCCGCAGCTCGACCTTGACCATCCGGTCGATCAGCGGGATCAGCAGGATCAGGCCGGGCCCCTTGGTCGCGATCAGCCGCCCGAGGCGGAAGATCACCCCGCGCTCGTACTCACGCAACACCCGGACCGACAGTCCGACGCCGATCAGCGCGAACAGCAGGATGACGACTACGACAACCCCGACTACGGCCATTCAGCTGGCTCCTTCGATCTGGTTGGTGCCCTGGGACTGCTGGGCGTGAGTGGCGACCGGCCCGACCACAAGCGTCAGACCGTCGACTGCCTCCACGGTGACTCTATCCCCGAAGCGGACCGGTCCCACACCCGGAGCCAGCCGCGCCGACCAGAGCGTGCCGCGCATGAAGACCTTCCCGGCCGGATTGATCGCCGAGCGGGCCTCGGCCTCGCCGCCGACCATTTCCTCGGTCCCGGCGAGTTTCGGCAGGTCGCGGGTGGTGCGGACGACCTTGCGGGTGATGTAGACGAAGGTGATCCCGGAGAGCAGCGCGAAGGTGATCAGCCCGCCGCCGATCCAGTCCGCCGAGCCCGAGTCGGAGCCCAGCGCGACGATCCCGCCGACCACCAGCCCGGCGACCCCGAGCGCCGCCAGCACCCCGCCGGTCGGCAGTAACAGCTCCGCCGCCAAAAGCCCGAACCCGATCAAGGCGATGATCACGAAGGCTTCCATCTAGGAGATTATGCGCCCCCGAGCGCGTAGCGTTCGATGTCTTCTTCGAGTTCGGTGTCGTGCGCGTACTGGCCGAGCTTCACGTAGACGAGCTTTCCGTGCTTGTCGTAGAAGGCGGTGTCGGGCGGCCCGGGCGCCTTATAGGACCGCGCGACTTCGAAATCGGGGTCGTAGTAGCTCGGGTATGGGACCGGGTTGTCGGCCAGCCAGTTTTCGGCTTCCTTTTCGGAATCTTCGGAGTCGATGCCGATGAAGGCGACCTTCTTGCCCCACTTCGCCGAGGCCTGCTGGAGCATCGGGAACTCGAAGCGGCAGGGGCCGCACCAGCTCGCCCAGACGTTCGCGACGACCGGATAGCCGAGCGAGGCGACCCGTTTTTCGAAGGCGTCCTTGCCGCCGGGGAGGAGCTGGTTCGCTTCGCCGTAGAGCTTCGCCAGCGGCGCCGGGGCCCCGTCCAGGGCCTTCTCGTAGTCGGGATGCGTCGAGCTTCCTCCCGACGAAGAGGAGCCGCAACCGACCGCCGCGACTGCCAGCGCAAGTGCCGCCAGCAGGGCGAGCGCGAGTTTGAATCGCCATCGCATCCGCTCCGTGTTTACAATACGGGGACGTTCGGTTCGCGGTTCGCGGACCTCTTTGAGTTCTGGGGGAGCAGGAGACCCGGCTTCCCGTAGCCCTCGTTCATCCTTGCTCCGGGCCGTCCCTTTCCAGTTGCGGCCGGGCAGACACGCAAAGCCTTCTATGGCCAACACCACCGATGTTGCCGCTGGCGCGGCAGTCCCAAGTAGCGCCGATATCGAGCGCGCGTCGACCTTTGCCCGCGAGCCGTTCCTGCTCGACGGGGAGGGGCCCGAGGCGCTCGCTGCGGGCACCGCCCGGCGCCAGGCGCTCGACGCCGCGCTCGCCGAGCTCGCGGGTGGGGCGGAGGAGCCCTCGATCGAGTGGCGCCGCAACTTCTCCCTGCTGCTCGGCCTGGAGCGCTTCCTGGCGGTCGAGCCGCCGACCCTGCGCGACGGCGCCGAGCTCTCCCCGCACCAGGTCGACGCGCTCTCCGGCACCCTGGCCGAGCTGATGGCCCAGGCCCAGGTCGGCTCCGCCGAGGCGGCGGTCGAGCTGGACGACGCCGAAGTCGGCCTCGACGAGCCCGATACGAACGAAGTCGAGATCGCCGACGACGCGCCCGAGGACGACGAAGAAGACGAGGTTCCCGAGGAAGTCGAGGAGCCCGAGGACGAGGAGCCGCAGGACTGGACCGAATCCTCCTCATCCGACGACGAAGACGAGGTCGTCGAGGAGGCCGAGGAAGACCCGGGCGCGGCGCGCCGTTTCTGGTTCGAGCACGCGACCGGGGCCGGCAAGACGGTCGCCGCGGTCGGCTTCATCGAGGCGACCCGCACCGGCGGCGTCCTGATCCTCACCCACCGTCGCAACCTGGTCGACCAATTCATCGGCGAGATCTCCGACCGCGGCTACAAAGAGCGCCTGCGTCCGCCGTTGATGGGCAACCGCGACGACGCCGAAGGCCCGGTCACGGTCGAGACCTACCAGTGGTTCGTCCGCAACCACAAGAAAGTCTCCGACGCCTACTCGGTCGTCATCTGCGACGAGGCGCACACCGCGCTGGGCGAGAAAACCAGCGCCTGCATCCGCGCCTGGCCCGGCCCCGTCTTCATCGGCATGACCGCGACCGGCGCGTTGATCGCCCGTCACGTCGCCGACCTCTTCCCGACCCAGACCTCGCGCTTCGACCTCGCCCAGGCGGCGCGGCGCGGCGTCATCTCGCCGCTCCGCTGCCTGCGGATCCCGCCCGGCCCCGGGGTGCGGACGATCGCCAAGGTGCCGCTCCGAAAAGGCGAGGTCGACCAGGACTTCGACCAAGAGGAGCTGGCCGCGCTGCTCGACCAGGGCCCGTTCAACTTCGCGATCGCCGACCTCTACAAGTCGCGCTTCCGCAAAACGCCGGGCGTCCTCTACACCGCCGGCGTCCAGCACGCCCACAACGTCGCCGAAGCGTTCCGCGCCGTCGGGATCAACGCGCAGGCGGTCTCCGGCCGGACGCCGAAGCGCGAACTGGCCGAGATCCTCGCCGGCTTCGAACGCGGCGAGGTCGACGTCCTCTGCAACGCGCAGCTCCTCGCCGAGGGTTGGAACAGCCCGCGGGCGACGATCTGCATGCACCTGGCGCCGACCGCCTCGCGGCGGATCTACCAGCAGCGGGTGGGCCGCGTCACCCGGCGCGCGCCGGGCAAGGAGGCGGGGCTGGTCATCGACTTCGTCCACCCGGCGACGACCCACGACGAGACGATCGTCACCCTGCACAGCCTGCTCGACCGCGACGTCTACCGCGGCGGCGCGATCGTCGTCGGCCCGGTGCGCCGCGGCCGCGGCCGCAAGGTGCGGGTGGAGCGCCGGATCGTCCCGGTCTCCGACGTCGAGGAGAAACGGATGGAGGTCCTCGAACGGGAGATCTGGCGGATCGCGGTCGAGAACCTCGACTACCCCGAGCAGCACGCCTGGGCGGCGCTGGCCGGGGCGCGGGTCAACACGCAGGGCTGGCGGCGCGCCCGCGCGATGCTGCAGAACGACCAGACCAAGGAGCTGCGCCGCCGCTTCCTGCTGACCTGCGTGCAGCGCAACCGCAACGCGCAGCTGCGGCTGAAAGCGCTGGGGGAGATCGCCGACCTCGGCGACCCGGACGCCTTCGACGACGCGATCGACATCGTCGGCACCTGGAGCCGTGAGGACAAACGGGCGGGGACGAAGACGATGCTGCAGGCGCTGATCGACAAGAAAATCGGCCGCCGCGACCAGGCGCAGGCATGGGTCTGGCGCCTCGCCGAATACACCCGGGAACTGCACGAGGAGTACGCGGTGCAGCGCTGGCCGGAGACCAAGCGCCTGCTCGGCCTGTTGGTCAACTCCAGCGGCCGCGCCCATGGGCGGAACGCCCGCCGGCTCGT
Source organism: Solirubrobacterales bacterium (assembly GCA_965200635.1). Lineage (GTDB taxonomy): Bacteria > Actinomycetota > Thermoleophilia > Solirubrobacterales > 70-9 > VAYN01. Next base: position 1,541,732 of record OZ241364.1, read on the forward strand.
CCACGCGGCGCGCAAACAGGACCGCCGCCTCGCGGTCGGGCTGCTCGCCGCCGCCGTCTCCCACACGCCGGAGGGCGAGGAGGTCCTGCGCGGGGCGCGGATGCGGATGGCCCGGAAACCGAGCGCAGTCGCCCGCGAGCTGCTGCGGAACTTCCCCAAAGGCGGCAAGCGCCGCCGCAAGCGCAAACGCGGCAAGGACGGCAACGGCAACGAGAACGGCAAGGCCTCGGAGGAGATCCTCGAGGCGACCTCGACCAACGGCGGCGACCCGGAAGCCGCGCCCAGGCCGAGACGCCGTGGGCGCCGTCGCAAGGACAAAGAGGCCGAACGCCGCAACGGTGCCGAGTCACCGGCGGATGCCGCGCCGAAGGGCGAGCCGGTAACCGAGGCCGAACCGGCCGCGGACGAGAAACCGAAGAAAGCCAAAGCCAAGGCCGCCAAACCGAAGAAAGCCAAAGCCAAAGCGGCGACGGACAAACCGGCGAAAGCGAAACCGGCGAAAGCGGCGACCAAAAAAGCGGCCAAAGAGAAAGCCGCGAAACCCAAAGCCGCGGCGAAACCCAAACGGAAACCCAAAGCCAAAACGGCGAAAGGCGGCGACGGCGACGACTCAGAAGCTGGTCAGATGAACATCCCCGGCACCGAGGGCGACCCGGTCGCCGTCGGCGAGTCGGACGAGTAGGAAGCCGCGCTCGTCGACTCCGTCGGCGATCCCGGTCCCCCCGTCCCAACTGACCTCGCGTCCGAAGAGCGCATCCCGCGCCCGCCACGCCCCGAGCACCGCCTCCGCGTCGGCCGCCAGCCAGACGTCGAGCCGCTCGCTCAGCGTCCCCGCCGCCACCCCCGCCCGGCTGTTCCTTATGGCGCCCACAGCGCCATAAGGAACAGCCGGCGGGGAACCGAAGAGGGAGATCGCGCGGTCGCGGACCTCCTTCGGGAACTCCGCGACGCTCAGGTTCAGGCCGACGCCGACCACCGCCCAGCCGTCCTGGGGGCGCGCCTCGATCAGGATCCCGGCCAGCTTGCGGCCCTCGAGGTGCACGTCGTTCGGCCACTTGACCTGGCACTCGATCCCCGGCCGCAGCACCTCGGCGGTCTCGCAGACCGCCATCGCGACGGCCAGCGGCAGCACCGCATGGCGCTCCTCGATCGGGCGCACGACGGCGGAGTAGAGGAGCGCCGAGTCCGGCGGCGCGGTCCAGGTCCGGCCCTGCCGTCCCCGCCCCACGGTCTGCTCGGCGGCGGTGACGACGGTGCCGTGTGGCGCCCCCGCCGCGGCCAGCTCCCGCGCGACCGTGTTCGTCGATCCGGTCTGCCGGAAGTGCCGGTGCGGGACGCCGAAGCTCAACTCGTGGCGGCGTCGGCGAGCAGCGCCGTGAGCAGGCCGTCGACATCGTGGCGCTCGGCCTCGACCGCGACCTCGAGGCCCGCCTCGCGCACCGTCTCGCTGGTGATCGGGCCGATCGAGACGATCCGCGCCCCCACCGGGAAACGGTCGCCGAGCGCCTCGAGCAGGTTGGTCACGGTCGACGATGAGGTGAAGGTGACGAAATTGGCGTCCCCGGCAGCGGCTACCGCGGCGTCGTCGGGGGCCTCGCGCACCGTCTCGTAGAGGGCGACGACGTCGACCTTGCCGCCGCGCTCGCGCAGCGCGTCGGGGAGGACGTCGCGGGCCTCGGCGGCGCGGGCGATGAGCACCCGCTTGCCCTCGACGTCGACGTCGGCGAGCGCTTCGACCAGCGCCTCGGCGACGAAGCGCTCCGGGATCACGTCGGCGGCGATGCCGCCGGCGGCCAGCGCCCGGGCGGTGCCCGGACCGATCGCCGCGACCGTCGCGCCCGAGAGCGACCGCGCGTCGCGTCCCGCCTCGGCGAGCGCCTCGAAGAACAAGCTCGCCCCGTTGGGGCTGGTCAGGCAGACGAGGTCGTAGTCGCGGATCGCGCTCGCGGCGGCGCGCACCTCCGCGTCGCCGATCCGGGATTCGATCCGGATCGCGGGCAGTTCGACGACCGTGGCACCGAGGCCGCGCAGCGTCTTCGCCAGGCCGCTCGCCTGCGCCCGCGCCCGGGTGACGACGACGGTGCGGCCGTGCAGCGGCCGCCGCTCGAACCAATGGAGTGCCTCGCGCCGCGCCGCGACCGCCCCGACGACGATCAGCGCCGGGGCCTTGATCGCCTCGCGCTCGACCGTCGCGGCGATCGTCCCCAGCGTCGCGACCACGGTCCGCTGCCCCGCCCAGGTGCCGCGTTCGATCGCCGCCGCTGGCTCGTCGGCGTCGCGCCCGGAGGCGATCAGCGAGCCGGCGTTCTCGCCCAGCCGTTTGACCCCCATGTAGAAGACGAGCGTGCCGGGGAAGGCGGCGAGGGCGTCCCAGTCGAGCGCCGTCTCGGCCTTCTCGGGGTCCTCGTGACCGGTGACGAAAGCGACCGCGGAGGCGTCGTCGCGGTGGGTGACGGGAATGCCCGCATACGCGGTGGCGGCGACCCCGGCGGTGACGCCCGGCACGACCTCGAACTCGACCCCGGCAGCGCGCAGGTCTTCGCCCTCCTCGCCGCCGCGCCCGAAGACGAACGGATCGCCGCCCTTCAGCCGCACGACGCTCTTGCCCGCCTTCCCGGCCTCGACCAGTCGCTCGCCGATCTCCGCCTGGGGCACCGAGGGCACGCCAGGCTGCTTGCCGACGTAGATCAGATCCGCGTCTTCGCGCGCCCCGTCGAGCGCGCCCGGCGGGATCAGTCGGTCGTAGTAGATCGCGTCGGCCGTGGCGATCAGGTCCAGCGAGCGTTTCGTCATCAGGCCCGGGTCACCGGGTCCGGCGCCGACCAGGTAGACGACCCCCGCCCGGGCGCTCACGACGCCTCTTCCGCCGCGCGCGCGAGGAGCTCGCCGGCGCCGGCGCCGAGGAGGCGATCGGCCAGCTCGCGGCCCGCGGCCTCGGGATCGGCGGGGTCGGACTCGAGCTCGTCGCGCACCCACTCGCTGCCGTCGGGGAGGCCGACGAAGGCGCCGATCCGCAGGGTCGCGCCGTCGGACTTGGCGTGGACGCCGATCGGGGTCGAGCAGTCGGCGTCGAGGCGGATGAAGCAGGCTCGCTCGGCGCGCAGCTCGGCGAACGGCGCCGCCTCGCCGACCGCCCGCACCGCCGCCGCGGTCTCCTCATCGCCGCTCCGCACCTGCAGTGCCAGCGCGCCCTGGCCCGCCGCCGGGACCATCCGGTCCTCGGGAAGGCGGAAGCCGATCTCGTCCTCGCGGCCCAGCCGCCGCAGCCCGGCCGCGGCGAGGATGATCGCGTCGTAGTTCCCCTCGGCGAGCTTGCGCATGCGGGTGTCGACGTTGCCGTTCAGGTCGAGGATCTCCAGGTCCGGCCGTGCCGCCAGCAGCTGGGCCTTGCGCCGCAGGCTGACGGTGCCGACCCGGGCGCCCTCCGGCGCGTCCTCGAGCGAGGTCCCGGCGCCGATCCAGGCGTCGGCGGGGTCCTCGCGCGCCGGCACCGCGACCACCTCCAGGCCCTCGACCTCCTCACCCGGCAGGTCCTTGGCCGAATGCACGCCGATGTCGGCCTGGCCGGAGAGGACCGCCTGCTCGACCGCGCGGACGAAGCGCGATTTGTCGCCCGGCATCCCGTCGGAGGAGACCGTGACCAGCTCGGCGCCGCCGAGCATGTCGGCGACGGTCCCGGACTGGGTCAGCGCAAGCTGGCTCGCCCTGGTGGCGATGCGCAACGCCACGTGCCTCAGCCCTGGTGGCCGGGGCGACGAAGCTCGGTGACGTTGCCCCGCGCGTCGGCTTCGGAGCCGACCTCGGTCTCGATGTCGAGACCGAACAGTTCGCGCAGCGCGCTCACGTACTGATAGGCGTCGTCGGAGCCCGCGGCCCGGCGGATGCGCCGCGTCGGCTCGTGCAGGATCCGCGAGGCGATCGCCTTGGCCATCAGCTCGACCCGCTCGCGATCGGCGTCGCCGAGGTCCTCCCAGCGGTTCTCGTTCTCCGCCAGCACCCGACGCACGATCTCGTCGCCGTGTCCGCGCAGCGCCGCGATCGTCGGCACGACCTCCAGCGAGGCGACCCACTGCTGGAAGCGGTCGAGCTCGGTCTCGATGATCCGCTCCGCCCGCGTCGCCTCGGCTTCGCGCACCCCGGCGTTTCGTTCGACGATCTGCTGCACGTCGTCGATGTCGTAGAGGCTGACCCCGGAGACCTCGCGGCACTCCGGTTCGATGTCGCGCGGCACGGCGATGTCGATCAAGACCAGCGGGCGCGCTTCCCGTTCGGCCATCACCTGCTCCAGCCCGTCGCGCTCGATGATGTGGTGCGGCGAGTTGGTGGTGGAGACGGCGAGGTCGACCTGGGTGAGCTGCTCGGGCAGGTTCTCGAAGCGGACCGCCTCGCCGTCGAAGCGCTGGGCGAGGCCGAGAGCGCGGTCATGGTGGCGGTTGGCGACGAAGACGGTGTCGACGCCGCGGGCGACCAGCGCCTGAGCGACGAGTTCGGCGGTGGCGCCGGCGCCGATCATCAGCACGGTGCGCTCGGCGAGGTCGCCGAGGGCGCGTTGGGCGACCTCGACCGCGACCGAGGGGATGGAGACGCCGCGCTCGCCGATCGCGGTCTCGTTGCGAGCCCGGCCGCCTGCCGCCAGGGCGCCGCGGAAGAGGCGGTTCAGGATCGGCCCGGTGGCGCCCTCGACCAGCGCCAGCTCGTAGGCGCGTTTGACCTGGCCCTGGATCTCGGCCTCGCCGACGATCATCGAGTCGAGCCCGGCGGTGACCCGCAGCAGGTGGCGCGAAGCGTCGATGCCGCGCAGCGAATAGAGGTGGCCGAGCAGCTCGGTCGGCCGGGTCCCGGCCTTGCGGGTGAGCACGCCGAGCGCCTCCGACTCGGCCTCGACCGGGTCGGAGACGACCAGGTAGAGCTCGGTCCGGTTGCAGGTCGAGATCGCCGCGGCCTCCTCGATCGTCGCGCCCTCGGTCAGCTCACGGAGCGCCGAGACGGCCCGGCCCTCGGTCAGCGAGAGGCGCTCGCGAAGCTCCAGCGGCGCCGTCTTATGCGACACCCCCAACGCGAGGATCTCGCTCAAGACTTGACCCCCGCGCGCACCGTCTCGGCCGCGGCGGCACCGTCCCTGCGCTGCTCGGCGATCTCGGCGACGTCCCGCAGCCCGCGCTCGATCCGCGCCAGTTTCATCCCCATGATCGCGACGTAGATCAGCAGCAGCACGACGAAGACCACGTAGGCCCCGGCGACGTACTTGCCGCCGACGTCGTTGGGGATCGACGGCGCCGCGAAGAGCCAGTTGACGAGGGCGTCGGGCATCTAGTTGACCTCCGGGGCGATTCGGGAAGAGGGCGGGCCGGTCGGCGCGTCGAGCGCGCGGCGCAGGCGCTTCAGCTGGCCTTGGGCGCTCTTCGCCGAGAGCTCGAACTTGACCAGCGTCGTCCAGAGCAATGCCATCGAGACGATCGAGCAGAGGAAGGTGATCATCATCGACCCGGGCAGGCCACCTTCGGCGGTGGCGAAGACGCGCGGGTGGACCAACGAGGCCGACAGCCGCACGGCCATGAAGTTGAGCGGGACGAAGGCGCCGGCGGTGATCGCGAAGACCGAGGCGTAGCGCGCCTGGCGCTGGCGATCCTCGATCGCATAACGGAAGGGGTAGTAGGTCGCGTACAGCAGGAAGACGATCAGGAAGCTGACCAGCGTCGGTTCGTTCCAGACCCACCAGTGGCCCCAGGAGCCCTTCGCCCAGATCGAGCCGGTGATCAGCGCGCCGGTGGCGAAGATGACCGACATATGGATCGAGACGTAGGAGTAGGCGTCGTAGCGGGCGTCGTCGCGGCGCAGGTGGAGGATCGCGAAGATCCCGCCGACGATGAAACCGCAGAGCGAGACGATCGCCAGCGGCACGTGCAGGTAGAAGATCTTCTGCAGGAAGCCCTGGTCGGCTTCGATCGGGGCGTAGAAGAAGACCAATGCCAAGGTCACCGCGAAGGCCACGGGGGTCGCGATCGAGAGGGGTCTTAGTCCTTTGCCGTACATGCGGGTTGGTCGCCCCATAGCACTGGCGGCGGCGGATCAATCCTCGAGCAGGAAGTCGAATACCGCGTAGCCGAGTAGGGCGAAGATCAGATCGTATAGACCCAGCACCATGAGCCAGGTTCCGAACCGGTGGTAGGTGACTCCACCCAGCAGCATCAGGGGTTCCGTCGCGGCCGTCGCGGCGATCATCAGCGGCACCACGAGCGGCAGCAGGACCAGCGGCACGAGCAGGTCCCGAGCCCTGGAGTTGACCGCCATCGAGGAGATCAGGGTGCCCGCCGAGGCGAGGCCGATGTCGGCCAGCAGGAGCACCAGGATCAGCGGCGGCAGCGACGCGGCGCTGTTGAGGAAAAAGACGGCGAAGATCGGCACGGCGATGATCTCCAGCGCCGCCAGGTAGATGATCAGCGCCGCGGCCTTGGCTAGGAAGAGGACGCTGCGGTCGATCGGGGCGAGGCGGATCGCGTCGAAGCCGCCCTCCTCGCGCTCGGCGACGAAGAGGCGGTTGATGCCGAGGACGGCGGCGAAGAGCAGCGTCGCCCAGAGCACGCCGGAGGCGAGGCCGCCGGAGAGGCTCGTTCGATTGAGGCCGAAGCGGAAGATCACGAACGAGGTGATCGCGAAAAGCGCCATCGCCGGGAGCGACTGCAACGTGCGGAGCTCGGCGCGGAGGTCCTTGCCGAGGATCGCGGCGAAGGCGGTACGCGAGGGGGTCATGCGATCGCCGCCGGTTCGTTGACGTCGAGGCGCAGCACCTGGTCGGCCTCGGGCAGGTAGCGCTCGGGGTCGTGGGTGACGACGACGCGGGTGTGGCCGAGGCCGGGTCCGATCAGCGTGCGGGCGATCTCGCGGCCCTCGATGTCGAGGTTCGAGTCGGGCTCGTCGAGCAGCAGCAGCTCCGGTTCGTGGAGGACGCAGCGGCAGATCGCGAGGCGCTGGCGCATCCCGGCGGAGAACTCGAAGGTGCGCTCGTCGCCGCGGTGGGACAGCTTCACCGCGTCCAGCAGCTCCTCGATCCGCTCGCCGGCGCGCTTCCCGGCGATCCCGTACATCTTGGCGTGGAAGCGCAGGTTCTCGCGGCCGCTGAGGTCGCGGTAGAGCAGCGGTTCGTGGCCAAGGTAGCCGATCTTGCCGCGCAGCTTCCAGGCTTCGTCGGGGAGCTTGCAGCCGAGGATCGTGACCTCGCCGCCGGTCGGGCGCAGCAGCGTCGCGAGGATCCGCAGCAGCGTCGTCTTGCCGGCGCCGTTGGGGCCGAGGACGACGAGCGAGTCGCCGGCCGCGGTCTCCAGCGTCACGTCGTCGAGCGCCGCCCGGTCGCCGTAGACGCGACGCAGCCCGACCAGCTTGATCGCCGGCTCCTGTTCCGATGCCATCTGGCGATTCTGTCGACTAGGGCCGGCGGATGGTGCGGCGACCGATCTTCATCAGCGGCCGGGCCCCGTCGCGAAGCGCCTTCGCCCGCACCTCGCCGCGGCCGTAGAGGATGCGCGCCGAGGCGCGCACGGCCTCGCCCAGCGTGCGGTCGTAGGGGTGCCACCAGAAGTCCCGGGTGAGGCCCGGCTCCCAGGCGTTCATCTTGACGTTCACGCACTCGTAGAAGCCGAATTTGGAATGCGAGCGGCCGAGGCCGGAGTCCTTGACGCCGCCCCAGGAGCACTGGCAGGCGCCGTGGGAGAAGGAGTGGTCGTTGATCCAGACCATGCCGGACTCGAGCACCCGGGCGATGCGTTCGCCGCGCGCGCGGTCGCGGGTCCAGACCGAGGCGCCGAGCCCGAACTCGGAGTCGTTGGCGCGGTCGATCGCCTCCTGCTCGGAGTCGACGACGACGATCGGCAGCACCGGACCGAAGATCTCCTCGCGCATGATCCGCATGTCGTGGGTGACGTCGGTGAGGACGGTCGGGGCGATGAACTTCCCTGGGAGGCCGGGGACCTCGACCGGGCCGCCGCAGAGCTTGGTGGCGCCGCTCGCGACCGCGTCGTCGATCAGCTCGACCACGGTCGCGTACTGGTCCTCGGAGGTCATCGGGCCGATCTCGGTCTCCCAGGCGAGCGGGTCGCCGACCCGCAGGCGCTCGGCCTCCCGGGCCACGCCGGCGACGAAGCGGTCGGCGACCTCGCGCTCGACGTAGACGCGCTCGATCCCCGAGCAGGTCTGCCCGGCGTTGGCGAAGCCGCCCCAGACCGCCCCGCTCACCGCGTTGGGGAGGTCGGCGTCGGCGCAGACGATCATCGGGTCCTTGCCGCCGAGCTCCAGCACGCTGCCCTTCAGCTCCAGGGCGCAGACGCCGCCGACGTGGCGGCCGACCTCGACTGAGCCGGTGAAGAAGACCTTGCCGACCGAGGAGCGGCAGAGCGCCTCGCCGACCTGCCCGCCGCCGTGCACCACCCGCACCAGCCCCTCCGGCACGCCGCCGCGCTCGAACACCGAGCGGATCTTCTCGCCCAGCAGCGGCGTCAGCGAGGCCGGCTTCAGCACCACCCCGTTGCCCGCCATCAGGGCGATCGCCACCTCGCCGAAGGGGATCGACCAGGGGTAGTTCCACGGCGCGATCACCCCGACCACGCCGATCGGCTCATAGGAGAAGTGCGCGCTCTTGGTCGCCGTGAACGCCTGGCGCATCGGCACCTTCTCGTCACCGAGGATCTTCGGCCCGGCCTTCGCGACCCAGTGCAGCGCGTCGACCGTCGGCAGCAGCTCCATCGTGTAGGCCTCGACCCGCGGCTTGCCCTGCTCGCGCACCAGGAGCTCCGCGATCTCGTCGATCTCGTCGAGCAGCGCATCGGCGGCCCGCAGCATGTACCGCGCCCGGTCCTTCAGCGTCAGCTGCGCCCAAGCCGGGGTAATCCGCGCGACTTCGTCAACGACCCCCTGAACCTCCCCCGGCCCGATCGTCGCGACGCTCCCGACCACCTCGCCCGTGGTCGGGCTCCGCGACTCGAGCGTTTTTGCGGACGGTGCGATCTGCGTGACGCTCTCCATCCTCCGAGCGTACCGCGAGGGGGGAGAACTTCCTCCTGCCCAGCCCTTAGGGACGGCATGAACGCCATAACTGTGGAGAAAGACCGAATTTCTGGACCCACTGCGTACCGTCAACCGGAGATGGAACCTGGACGCGACGCATGGGAGCTATTGAAGCGCGCCTGGATGACCAAAGGGCCATCTCTCATCGCCCTGCCGGTTGACGCCTTCACCATCGCGATGGGCCTCGGGATCCGGGTCTTGCGGGACGACGAACTATTGCCGCAGGTGCCGGGCCTGCTACGCAAGCCCGCGGGATTCGAGGACCCCGAAATCATTCTCAATGCCGAAGACGCACGGGAGCGCCGCCGCTTCACCTGCGCTCACGCCCTCGGGCACTACAGCCGCAACACCGTGCTGCGGCGTGAGGGCGCCTGGGAGTTCATCGAGGCTCGCGACTTCTTCGATGCGCGAATCGGCAACTCGGAGGAGATTTACGCCACCGAGTTCGCGGCGGAACTGCTGATGCCGCGGGCCGTCCTCCGCGAACTCGGCGAAGGGTCGAGCGTCGTCGCTCTCGCCGCCATGTTCGGGGTGACGGGTGACGTGATGAGCTTCCGCCTCGACAACATCGGTTGGAGACGGCCATGACCCAGAGCGAGTCCGGGGACATCCACGTCGACGACACGATGCTCGAGTTCCTGATTCGTGCCGAAGAGGCCAGAACCGCCAGGCTCGAGGCCGATGCGGACATGGCGGGGGAGCGGGTGGCGACGGAACAGGAGAATCGGAGGCTGCGGTTCGGCATCGCGATTGCGGCGCTCGCCCTGATGGCGTTGCAGGTCCTCGTCGCCAACGGGATCTTCGGTTGGTACGGGGTGGCGGCCGGTTGGGCCGTGCCTTCGTCGGCGATCGGGGCTTGGCTCGGCACCACCGTGGTGGAGGTCGTTGCGGTCGTGCTCGTGATCGTCAACTACCTGTTCCCGGCCGAGGGGCGGAAGTTCGCGTAGCGCGGCGCTCATACTGGGGCGATGGGCGATCAGCTCTTCGACACCGGGGACGACGGGGCGGGCGGGGGGCCGGAAGAGATTCCGCCGAACGCGCCGTTGGCGGTGCGGATGCGGCCGCGGACGCTCGACGAGATGGTCGGGCAGGAGCACATCGTGGGGGAGGGGTCGGCGCTGCGGGCGGCGATCGAATCGGGGCGGCCGCACTCGGCGATCCTCTACGGGCCGCCGGGAGCGGGGAAGACGACGCTGGCGCGGATCGCGGCGCGGATGGCCGACGGCGCCTTCGAGGAGGAGTCGGCGGTCAACGCGGGCAAAGCCGAGATCCGCGGGGTGATCGAGCGGGCGCGGGAGCGGCGGCGCTCCTCGGGCCGGCCGACGATCCTCTTCCTCGACGAGATCCACCGGTTCAACAAGGCCCAGCAGGACGCCCTGCTGCCGGCGGTCGAGGAAGGGCTCCTGACCCTGATCGGGGCGACCACCGAGAACCCTTACTTCGAGGTGAACGGCGCGCTGATCTCCCGCAGCCAGGTCTACGAGCTCTCGCCGCTGTCCCCGGAGCAGGTGGAAGTGATCCTGCGGCGCGCCCTCGCCGATCCGGAGCGCGGGATCGCCGATCCGCCGCCGATCGACGACGACGCCCTGGCGATGCTGGCCGAGCGCAGTGGCGGCGATGCCCGTGCGGCCCTCTCGGCCCTGGAGCGCGCGGCCGAGCGGGCGGGCGGCGAGAAGGTCGACGTGGCCGCGGTCGAGGACGCCCTGCAGCGCCGGGCGATCGCCTACGACCGCCAGGGGGACCGCCACTACGACTTCATCTCCGCCTGGATCAAGTCCACCCGTGGCTCCGACGTCGACGCCTCGCTCTACTACCTCGGGGTGATGCTGGAGGGCGGCGAGGACCCGCGCTTCCTCGCCCGCCGGATGGTCATCCTGGCCTCCGAGGACATCGGCAACGCCGATCCGATGGCGCTCCTGGTCGCCGACGCCGCCGCCCGCGCGGTCGACCGCGTCGGTCTCCCCGAGTGCGCTCTGAACCTCTCCCAGGCGGCGATCTACCTGGCGATGGCACCGAAGTCGAACGCGGCGACGACGGCGATCGGCGCCGCCCGTGCCGAGGTGCGCAAGAACGGCGCCCAGACCCCGCCCGACTACCTGCGCGACGCCCACTACCCCGGCGCCGAGGCCCTCGGCCGCGGCACCGGCTACCAGTACGCGCACGACCATCCCGGCAACGTCGCCGCCCAGCAGTACCTCCCCGACGGCCTCGCCGACCGCGCCTTCTACGAGCCGACCGGCAACGGCCGCGAGAAGGCCTTCGGCGAGCGCCTCGCGGAGCTGCGCAAGCGGCTCGGCAAGCCCTGACGCTCCGTCCGATCACCCCCGCGGTCGCCGCAACTTCCGGCCGCCATCCGGGTTTTCGGGATTGCGGTTTTCCAAGCTAAGCCAGGGAGAGCCGTACGCCGGCCGGAGGCTCGGACTGGGGGCCTCCGGTCGACTTACCAGGGGGGAGAGGGCGCCGATTTCTACTCGGCGCCCTCTCTGTTCTCGTATCGTGGGGAGATGGCCGACTCCAAGAAGAAGCTGCGGCTCGGCGGGATGGCGTTGCGCAACGGCCTGCTGGTCCACGGTCCGACCCACTGGGCAGCCGCGGTCCGCCGCCCCGACGGCTCGATCGAAGTCGACTCCGAGCGCAAGCCGGAGCTGGTCCCCGGCCTGGTGGCGAAAGTCCCCGGCCTGCGTGGCCCGATCAAACTCGCCGAGGCGATGCTGGTCCTGCCGCTGGTGCGCCGGCGGATGCGCTCGGCCCGCCTGCCGTTCGAGGACCCCCGGGTCCTCGTCGCCACCGCCTCGACCCTGGCGATCTCCAGCCTGATGCGCCGTCGCGGCCCGGCGAGCGCCGGCCGCGAGGGCCTGATCCAGGCGATCGGCGCGATCCCCGCCGTCGTCGCCCTCGCCGACCGCGACCTCGCCGCCTACCACGGCGCCGAGCACAAGGCGATCGCCGCCTACGAGCAGGGCGTCGAAGACGTCGCCTCGGTCCCCAAAGAGCACGACCGCTGCGGCTCCAACCTGATCGTCCCGATGATGCTGCTCTCCGCCGCCGGGACGATCCTGCTCGAGCGCCTGGTCGAGAAGCCCTCGCAGGCCACCCGCGCGGTGGTCAGCCTGGCCGGCGCCTCGCTCGCGGTCGAGGCCTTCGCCTGGTCGGACCGCCACCACGGTGAGCCGCTCGCCGAGGCCTTCCACACCCCCGGCCGCGAGATCCAACGCCATCTGGCGACGAAGGAGCCGAGCCCCGAGCAGCTCGAGGTCAGCCTCGCCGCGATGGCCGAGATCCTCCGCGCCGAGTCGACTCCATAGACTCCCGCCCATGTTCGGAAGGATCGACCACATCGGGGTCGCCGTCGAGGATCTCGACGCCGCGATCGCCCTGTATGAGACGAGCTTCGAGATGGAGCTGGTCCACCGGGAGACGGTCGATTCGCAGGGCGTCGAGGCAGTGCTGCTGGACGTCGGCGACGGACACGTCGAGCTGGTGCGCCCGCTCGGCCCCGACACCGCCGTGGGCAAATTCCTCGCCAAGAACGGCACCGGCCTGCACCACGTCGCCTACGCGGTCGACGACATCGACGCCACCCTGCCGCGCCTCACGGCCGCCGGCATCCGGTTGATCGACGAGCAGCCCCGCGTCGGCATCCGCGAGAGCCGCGTCGCCTTCCTTCACCCCCGCTCGACGGGCGGGGTGCTCACCGAGATCGTCGAACCCGCAGGAGGGCACTGATGGCAGAGGCACAGCGAGTCGAGATCGGCTTCGAAGGCGGTCAGGTGATCCAGACCCGCCTGGTCGAGGAGGACCTCAGAGATCTGCGGGCCGCGCTCGAGAAGGGCGGCTGGCACGACCTCCACACCGAGGACGGCGTGATCTCGCTCTACCTCGCCAAGGTCGCCTTCATGCGCGTCGCCGGCGGCGACCACCGGGTCGGCTTCGGCTCTTCGGACTGAGGCCGCGATGAAGGTCGAAGGCGCGGACTTCGCCGCCCTCTTCGTCACCGATTTCCCTCGGGCCCAGCAGTTCTACGCCGGCACCCTGGGCCTCGAGCAGTCCCAGGAATACGGCCGCATCCCCGGCGGCGAGTTCGAGACCGGCAACCTGACCCTCCAGATCCTCGACTCGGCCGCGATCGGCCGCGACTTCACCCCCAACGGAAGCCCGATCGCCCTACGCGTCGACGATGTCGAAGCGGCACGCGCCGAGCTCGCGGCCAAGGGTGTCGAGTTCCTCGGCGAGACGATCGACTCGGGGGTTTGCCTGCAGGCGCATTTCAAGGATCCGGACGGGAACGTCCTGATCCTGCACCGGAGGTACGCGCCGAAGGGGTAGGGGGGACGGCGTTGTCCCGGCGGGGGCGGCAGTCCTAGTGGCGGCCTGGGCGTCTCATGGCGGTCCTGGCTGGCTGTGACCGCCATGAGACGCCCAGGACGTGAGGGGTGCGTGCGAGAGAAGCCACACATGCCCGAGTTCCGTGAGGGAGATGCCGAGAACGTCACCCTCCCGCGCACCTTCGGCCTGCTTTCAGGCCTGGAAAAGGGGCCCGAAAACGCGCCGCGTGTATTAGGGCCCCTATAGGGGGGTCAATGCACGCAGCGACGAATTGACTGTTGTCCAACACGCACGGAAGCGTGGACTTCCCACGCTCTCCGTCACGACTTGCGAGTCTCGTCACGTCCTCGTGGGCCGGCGGTGAGCGTTACGTCGCTCCTCCCGTGACGCGCCCGAGGCGCACGCCGGGAGGCTCCTCGACACTCCCCACATCCCCCGGCCGTCTCGGACACGGTCACAGCCAGCCAGGGCCGTGACCGAGACGGCCGTGCTTGCCGCAACGCCTTGCGTCCCTTGCGGTTCGGGCGCCAGCTTCCCCGGCCCCGAGCCCCCGCCGACCCCTAGTCCAGGCAGCTCACGTCGGGGCCGCCGTCGAGGCCCTCCATCGCCTTGGCCAGCAGGTCGCGAAGCTGTTCCCGTTCGGCGGGCTCGAGGTTGACGAGCACTTCGCCCTCCAGCGCCTCGAGCTTGGCCTCGGCCTTCGCCAGGGCCTTCTGGCCGGCGTCGGTGATCACGACGATGTGGCGGCGGCGGTCCTGGGGATCGCGCCGGCGTTCGACGTAGCCGCGGTCGTCGAGGTCGTTGAGGAGGAGGACGCAGTTGTTGGGGTCGACCATCAGGGTCGCGCCCAGCTCCTGCTGGAGGCAGCCTTCGTTCTTGACCAGGAGTTCAAGCGTGATGAGCTGCTTCAGCTTCATCCCGATGACGTCCTCGGTGGCGCGGCGGTAGACGACGCGGTTCAGCTGGGACAGCAGTCCCATCGTGCCCGTCGTCTGGGGGGTTTTGGTCGCCGGATTCATGGCTCTCCAAAGATTTTAGCGCGTCCGTACTTGCGCCATGGATAGTCCTTGCTACAGTGACGATCCCATGTCAGTTACGAATGAAAATATAGCCCAGTCACCGTCCACTACCGACCGCTCGCGCTGGATCGCCCTCGTGGTCCTCTGCGCGGGCATGCTCATGATCGTCCTCGACGCGACGATCGTGAACGTGGCGCTGCCCAAGATCCAGACCGACCTCGGCTTCTCCCAGTCGAGCCTCGCCTGGGTGGTCAACGCCTACCTGATCTCCTTCGGCGGCCTGCTGCTGCTGGCCGGACGACTCGGCGACCTGCTCGGCCGTCGTGACGTCTTCCTCACCGGACTCACCCTCTTCACCGCCGCCTCACTCGCCTGCGGGTTGGCCGACAGCCAGTCCGTGCTCGTCGTCGCCCGCTTCATCCAGGGCATCGGTGGCGCTCTCACCTCCGCCGTCATCCTCGGCATGATCGTCACCATGTTCCCCGAGCGCGGGGAGCAGGCGAAGGCGATCGGCGTCTACTCGTTCGTCGCTTCCGCCGGTGGCTCGATCGGGCTGCTCGCGGGCGGCGCGATCACCCAGGCCATCAACTGGCACTGGATCTTCATCGTCAACCTGCCGATCGCGATCGTCACCGGCGTTCTCGCCATGCGTTTCCTCTCGCGGGACCGCGGCCTCGGCATCTCCAAAGGGGCCGACCTGCCCGGTGCCACGTTCATCGTCACCGCGGTGATGATGGGTGTCTACGCGATCGTCGAGGCCACCAACTACGGCTGGGGCTCGGCCCACACGCTCGGCTTCGGTGCCGGCGCGGTGGCGCTCCTGATCGCCTTCGTGGTCCGCGAGTCGCGTGCCGCGAATCCGCTGGTCCCGCTGCGGATCTTCCGCTCGCGGAACCTCTCGGGTGCCAACGCGATCCAGGCGCTGATGGTCGCCGGGATGTACGGGATGTTCTTCCTCGGCGCCCTGTACCTGCAGAAAGTGCTCGGCTTCGACTCGCTCGAGGTCGGTCTCGCCTTCATCCCGATGACCGCGATCATCGGCGTTCTCTCGCTCGGTTTCTCGGCGAAACTGAACATGCGCTTCGGCGCTCGGGCGACGCTCCTGCCGGGCCTGGTCTCGGTCGGCGCCGGCCTGCTCTACGTGTCGCAGATCTCCAGCGACGGGAGCTACTGGTCCGAAGTGCTGCCGGCGATGGTCCTGGTCGGCGTCGGCGCGGGGCTCTCGTTCCCGTCGATCATGACCCTGGCGATGACCGGCGTGCAGCCGGAGGAGGCGGGCCTCGCCTCCGGTCTGGTCAACACGACCATGCAGGTCGGTGGTGCCCTCGGGCTCGCCGTGCTGGCGACGCTCTCGACCAGCCGCACCTCGAACCTGGTCAGCGGCGGCGACTCCGCCGCCTCGGCCCTGACGAGCGGCTACCGGCTGGCCTTCATGGTCGGCGCCGGGCTCCTGCTCGCCGCCGTCGGGATCGCCGTCGCGGTGCTCCGCTCCGAGCCTGCCGGTGAGGAGGCGTCCGCGGTCGCGGCCGCCGACGCCGACCCGGCGTTCAGCTCCGAGGCCCTCTAGGGCCCGGAACCCACCCGGTCATCTACGTCGTCCCTACCCCCCGGGCGACGTAGATGGCCTTGGTGTGGGTGTCCTCGTCGACGGGTTGGCGAGGGACCCCGTCGGTCGTGCAGCCGTAGAGGCCGACGAGGTCCAAGCCCGCCGCCGCCAGCGCCGCTCCGATCTCCGTTTCGGGGTGGTGGCGCTGGCGGTGGACCTCGGGCGCCACCACCGGCCCCGTCCCCGGCACCAGCGGCTCGACCTCGAAGACGGCCTCGCTGATCTGGCCCGGCTCGACCCGCCCCCCGGTCCGCCCCTGCCAGATCATCCGCCGGCCGCGCGCCTCGACCACCACCCGTTCGGCGAAGAACGTCCGGTAGGTGGTGAGCGTGTTGGAGTCGAAGATCAGGAGCCCCTCGGGGGCCAGGTTCGCCGCCATCCCGCGCAGCGCCCGCTCCAGCTCCTCGGCCGTGTGCAGGTAGTTGATCGCGTCGTCGAGGCAGAGGACGAGGTCGAAGCTGCCGTAGGTAGGCAGCTCGCGCATGTCGGCGACCTCGATCCGGACCCCCGGCCCGACCTTCGCCCGCGCCAGCTCGACCATCGAGGGCGAGATGTCCAGAGCGGTGACCTGCCAGCCCCCGTCCAGCAGCGGCATGAAGCCGTTGCCGCTGCCGCAGCCGACGTCGAGGACGGTCTCGCCCCGCAGACCATGGGCTGTACCCAGCCTCAGCAGCGAGTCGATCCAGGCGGTGTAGTTGTGGTGCGCGGTGAAGTCGTCGTAGACCGGGGCGATCTGGTCGTAGGCGACCTCGGCGTGGCGATCGAGACCCCCGCGCGATTGCATCGAATTTTTCATAGCAATAGTGGAGACTAGGCATCGACTCGTCAGGTTTCAAATGTTCTATCCGCGTATTCCGGTCATCGGTCCTTGTCGGTCTCGATCGTTTATGTAAGTTCGTCGCATCAGCTCTCAGAGGGACCATTCACGCAAGAGCGAGGATGGCTGGGAGTGGGGTGAGGCACAGAGGATTTGCCTGCGTTTGGCCTATCGCTACGCTCGGAACCCGAGTGAGGCGGAGGACATCGCGCAGGAGGCCTTGCTCCGCGCCTGGCGGAAACGCTCGACCCTGCGCGACGCGGGCAGCCGCAAGTCGTGGTTGGCCGCGATCCTGCGCAACGAGGCCTTCCGCTACTACTCGCGGCCGCGGCCCGATCCCACCGACCTGGCGGAGATCCTCGGGGGGACCGAGGACGCGATGGTCGTCTCGACCGTCGATCGCTTCGATCTGCAGGCGGCGCTGGAGGTCCTCTCCGAGAGCGAGCGGGCGCTGATCGCCCTGCGCTACGAGGAGGACCTGACCCAACCCGCGATCGCCGCCCGGCTGGGCATCCCGGAAGGCACGGTCAAAGTGCAGCTGCACCGCGCGCGGGTCAAACTCCGCCGCGCCTACGCTTCCTAGCGCGCCGATCCTCCTGTACACGGGGGCGAGCGCGAGGCCCTCAAGTTCGGACCGCTGGATAAGGACGCGGCCCGGGCGCGCGGCGACCATTCGATACATGAAGACGGCCCCACGACAGATCGTCGCCTTCGGCGGAGGTGGGTTCTCGATGGAGTCGGGCAACCCGCTGCTCGACGACTACGTGCTCGGTCTCTGCAAAGCGGCCCGCCCGCGCGTCTGCTTCCTGCCGCAGGCCTCCGGGGACGCCGACCACTACATCGTCCGTTTCTACCGCGCCTTTGCCGCGACCCGCTGCGAGGCCAGCCACATCTCCCTCTTCCGCCGCGAGCAGGGCCCCGAGGACATCCGCCGCCACCTCCTCTCCCAGGACCTGATCTACGTCGGCGGCGGCAGCGTGGTCAGCCTGCTCGGCGTCTGGAAAGCGCACGGCATCGACGTGATCCTGCGCGAAGCGTGGGAGGCCGGGGTCATCCTCTGCGGCCTCTCGGCGGGCTCGCTCTGCTGGTTCGAGGAAGCCGTCACCGGCTTCCACGGCGCGCCGAAACGGCTCGAGGGCCTCGGCCTGCTGCCCTTCTCCAACTGCGTCCACTACGACCCCAAGTCGGACCGGCGCGAGTCCTACCACCACTTCCTGCGCGAAGGGATGTGCCCGGGCTATGCCGCCGAGGACGGTGCCGCGCTGCACTTCATCGGCGAGGAGCTGAACGGCGTCGTCTCCTCCCGCCCGGAGGCCCGCGGCTACCGGCTCGACGTCTCCGGGCAGCGGGTGATGGAGATGCGGATCGCCACCACCTTCCTCGGCGAACGCGGTGTCGTGCCGGAGGCGGCCCTCCCGGAGGCGCTGTCCACCGCCCTCCCCGCGGCTTGATGGTCCGCCGGATCCTCACCCTGGGTGGCCACGAATTCACCTCGCGCCCGCCGGACCGCGCCGTCTGCGAGTTCATCCTGCGCCTGGCCACCGAGCGCGGCGGGGATCGCCCCCGCATCTGCATCCTGCCGACCGCCAGCGGCGACACCTCCGACCTGATCCAGAGCTTCTACTCGGCCTTCGGCGACCGTCCCTGCGAACCCTCCGACGTCTCGCTCTTCCGCCTCGGCCGGCGCCCGATGGCGCTCCGGGACCACCTGCTCTCCCAGGACCTGATCTACGTCGGCGGCGGCTCGATGGTGAACCTCCTCGCCGTCTGGGAGGCCCACGACATCGCCTCGATCCTCAGCCTCGCCTGGCACCAGGGCATCGTCCTCGCGGGCCAGTCCGCCGGCGCGATGTGCTGGTTCGAGGCGGGCATCACCAAGTCCTCGGGCAAGCCCCTGGAGGCCGCCGGCCTCGGCCTCCTCCACGGCTCCCTGTGCGTCCACTACAACAACGAGCCCGAGCGCCGCGCCGCCTACCTGGAGGCGGTCGAGGACGGGATGCCGTCCGGCTACGGACTCGACGATTATGCCGGGCTTTTATGGGAGGGCGAGGACTCCCCGTCGGCGGTGACGGCCCGCCGCGGCGCCCGCGCCTACAAGGTGAGCAAGCACGACGAGGAGGTGGTCGAGAGCCCGCTCCCCGCGCGCTTCCTCCCGGCCCCCGCCCCCGCCGCCCTACGCGAGGACATCGCCGAGTTCCGCCGCATCAAGACGATGCGGCGGAGGGCCGGCTGGTTGGGCTAGGCCTCGTCGGCCGCCGGGGGCGCGGTCGGGTCTGACTCCTCGGCCCCGAGGTTCTCGCGGGCGATGAACTCCTCGGCCAGCAGCAGGTTGTCGCGGGAGCGCTCGACCACGTTCAGCAGGTCTTCCATCAGCGAGACCTCCTCGACCTGCTCCTTGATGAACCACTGGAGGAACTGCTCGGCGCGGTAGTCCTTCACCTCGCGGGCGAGCTCGAAGAGGGCGAAGATCTCGTCGCTGACCCGCTTCTCCTGGTCGAGCGCGATCTTCACCGGCTCCGCGCCGTCGGTGTAGGTGGTCGACACCGATTTCACGTCGGGGATCCGGACCTGCTCGCCGACGTCGAGGAGATAACGGATCATCATCATCGCGTGCTCGCGCTCCTCCAGCGCCTGGCGGTAGAAGAAGGTGGCGAGGCGGGGCAGCGTTTCGGCGTCGTAGTAGACGGCGGATCCCACGTACTGCTGCGAGGCGGCGAACTCGTTCGAGATCTGCTCGTTGAGGGCTGCGGCGAAGGACTTCTCGGCCATCGGTATGGCTCCTTTTCTGTGCGTCATCGACGCGGTGACTGAGACGATCTGACCTCAACGTAGCCGATCGCTCAACTTCGGCTTCCCTACGTGCCGCTTCGGCCGACCTAAGTCGGATTCGGCTTTCCTAAGCGGTTTGCGGGCCGGTACAGCGGAACCCGAGGGCGTCGATCGCGGGTTCGAGCGGGCTCGTCGGCAGCCCCGGCGCGGTCGCCTGCCGCGGGTCGTTGTAGCCCCGTGGCGCGGTGTCGTTCGGGGTGTCGGGGTGGAAGATCGAGGCCAGGTACTGGATCTGGCCACGGCCCGGTCCGAGCTCGGTCTGGCCACCACCGTAGGCGCCGATGCCGTGCTCCTCGCAGTAGTCGTAGGCGGCGAAGAGGCGGGAGATCGGGCCGAAGCGCGAGGGCTTCACGTTCACCGTGCGCGGCGGCGACCACGGCATCGCCTCGATGTCGGCGATCGAGTGGATCGGCGCGTCCCAGGTGACCCGCTCGTGGACCGGGTCGAGCAGCGGCCGCGTCTCGTCGGTCACGTCGGGATCCTCGAGCCAGGCGTCGGGGAAGGTCTCGATCAGCTTCGCGTAGAGCTCGGGGTCGGTGATCACGTCGACCGGCGTGCCTTTGTAGAAGCCCTTGAGGTCGAGCGAGTCGACCGCGCCGGTCGCCGCCAGCGCCGCGATCAACTCGTCGTCCCAGTCGTTGAACGGGTCGAGCTTGAAGCGCAGATTCGGATAGACCGCGAGTCGGTCCTCGACCGGTGCGATCGTCGACTTCTCGTCCGGCGTGAAGCCACCGAGGCGCAGGGAGCTGACGAAGTTCAGCGGCCGCGGCTCGCGCCCGAGCGTCGCCGCGAGGTTCGTCCCCGCCTGGCGCAATGCCAGGTCGAGCGCCGCCGACTCATAGGCCCAGCGGCGGTAGTCCTGGGACACGTCCCCGCGCTCCGGTGCCCCGGCCGGGAAGAGGTCGATCCCGTCGAGCTTCTGTGAGAACTCGTCAAAGGTCCCGGAGTGCGCCAGCCCCTCCGGCGGCCCGTGACTCTGCTGGCCGACGTGGTCGACGGCGTCGTAGACGACGTCTTCGCCGATCCCCTCGTGCCCGCCGCCGCGCAGCTCGATCACCGTGGTCAGCCGTTCAAACTCGCCGAGGCTGATCTCCAGCCCTTCGAACGAGCACCCCTCGACCTCGAGCGGCAGGTCCTTGATCGCGTCGTAAGAAGCCATGGGGCGAGCCTAGATGATCGCTGGGCGGGGGGAGACGGGGTTGTGCCGGCCCGTATCCGCCTGGGGCGGCGTGGGCCAGCCTCGCAAGGACGCAGGGAAGCGAGCCGAGGGGAGCGCACTCAAGTGCGTGACCCGAGGTGAGCGACCGAGGACACCGCGAGGCGCCCCCACGCCGCCCCAGGCCTACCGCTCCAGCGCGACCCGCAGGGTCTTCAGCTCCCGATCCGACCCGCCGCGGACGTAGCCGCCGTGGGCGATCGACTCGCGGATGTAGGAGAGGGTCTCGGCGGTCAGTCGCTCTCCCGGCAGGACGTTGGGAATGCCGGGGGGGTAGGCGGCGAGGCCCTCGGCGGCGATCCGGCCGACGGCCTCCTCGAAGGGGACGACCTCTTGGGGGCCGAGGTAGGCCTGGCGTGGCGTCATCACCAGCTCGCCCCAGGGCGGCGGCGGGGCCAGCTTCTCCTGCGGCTCGCCCGGTTCGGCTTCCAGTTCGCCGACCGCGGTGCGCAGGGCCGCGACCAGGCGTTCCCCGGTCATCGCGGCCGGCTCGCCGAGGCCGAAGAGCCCGACCACGACGTTCTCCGAGTAGAGCTCGAGGTCGATCCCGTGCGAGTAGAAGAGTTTTTTCGAGAGCCGGTAGCCGGTCGAGCCGGTGCCGCGGACGTCGATCGAGAGCCGCATCGGGTCCCATCCGGCGACGCCGGGGTTGCCGACCATCGACTCGTCGAGGACCGCCAGGCCGGGGATCTGGACGATCTGCTCGCGGGTCCGGTAGATCGCCTCGAGCGTCTCGCCGAGGAGCTCTTCGCCGTGGACCGCCGCCTGGCGCCGCGCCGCGTCGAGCGACCCGGTCAGCAGGCCGCTGGGGCTCGTCGTTTCGACCAGGCTGACGCAGCGGTCGACGATCGCCGGGTCGATCAGGTCGCCGTGGCCGAGGTGCAGCATCGCCGCCTGGGTGAGGCTGCCGACGATCTTGTGGGTGGAAGAGGTGACCAGGTCCGCGCCGACCGACAGCGCGTCCGGCGGCAGGCTCGGGTGGAAGTGGAGGTGGGCGCCCCAGGCCTCGTCGACGACCAACGGCTTGCCGCGCGAGTGGGCGACCTCGACCAGGGCCGCGACGTCCGCGCAGGCGCCGAAGTAGGTGGGGGAGACGACCAGCGCGGCGACCGCGTCGGGGGTCGCGTCGAGCGCCGCCGCGAGGCTCTCCGGGGTCAGCCCGTGGGCGATGCCGAGGTCGGGGTCGAGCTCCGGCGCGACGAAGGTCGGCCGCATCCCGTTCAGCACCAGCCCGTCGATGATCGACGAGTGGACGTTGCGCTGCACGACCATCTGGTCGCCCATATGGGCGAGCGCCATCGACGTCGCGTGGTTGCCCTGCGAGGCGCCGTTGATCAGGAACCAGCTGCGCTTGGCCCCCCAGGCCTCGGCGGCGAGGAGCTGCGCCTGCTGGAACGGCGTCGGTTCGGGGCCGATGTCGACGCCCTCGGTCACCGAGGGGACATCGTTGATGAGCCCCGTCATCCCGACCAGCTCGACCATCGAAGGGTCGGCGGCGAGCCCACCCTTGTGGCCGGGGACCTGGAAACGCCCGGTCTGGCGTGCCGAGTACTCGAGGACAGCGTCTACGTAAGGCGTCTTAGCCTGATTGGAGTCAGCCATGGATCGAGTCTAAACACGGCGTCACGCCGCGTGAGGCAGACTTCCGTGAGATGGAACACGACCGACTCGGTTACTGGATCAAGGAGGCGGGAGGCGTCACACCTCGCCCCCCTCTGGACACCGATCGCGACGCCGACCTGCTGATCGTCGGCGGCGGCTACACCGGCATGTGGGCGGCCTGGCACGCGCACCGCCTGGCGCCCGAGGCGCGCATCGTGCTGCTCGAGTCCGAACCGGTCTGCGGCCGCGGGCCGAGCGGCCGCAACGGCGGCTTCGTCGAGGGCCTGTGGACGACGCTCGCCTCGATGCGGGCGCGCTGGGGCGACGCGCCGGCGCTTGCCGCCGCCCACGCCGCCGAGGAGGCGGTGGAGCGGATCGCGTCCTTCTGCGCCGCCGACGGAGTCGACGCCTGGTTTCGCCGCGGCGGCTACCTCGAGGTCTCGACCACGCCCGCCCACGACGGCACCGGCCACGCCGCGCTCGCCGCCTGCCGGGAGCTCGGCGTCCCCGACAAGCTGCGCGCGGTCGACGCCGCCGCGGTCCGCTCCCTCTGCGCCTCGCCCGAGTTCCGCGCGGGCGTGATGGAACCGGGCGCCGCGACCGTCCAGCCCGCCCGGCTCGCGCTGGCGATCCGGCGGAGCCTGATCGACGCCGGCGTCGAGGTCTACGAGTCCTCACCGGTACGCCGCTTCCGCGAGGCCGCCGACGGGGTCGAGGCGACGACCGCGACCGGCGCCCGCGTCCGCGCTCCGCGCGGGGTCCTGGCGATCGGCGCCGCCGCCAAAAGCGGCCCGCTCCGCGGCCGACTCACCGTCGCCTCCTCCCACATCGTGATCACCGAGCCGGTCCCCGACCTGCTCGAGAAGTTCGGCTGGACCGGCGGCGAGGCGATCACCGACGCCCGCTCCCTGGTCCATTACTTCCGCACCACCCCCGACGGCCGCATCGCCTTCGGCTGGGGCGGCGGCCGGATCGCGATGGGCACCCGTCTCCACGGCCGCACCGAGGTCGACCCGGACGTCGCGAAGGCCGACCACCGCCACCTCCTCGACTACTTCCCCGACCTCGCCGGCCGCCGCGTCACCCACGCCTGGGGCGGCCCGATCGACGCCTCCCCGACCCACCTCCCCGCGATCACCTCGCTGCCCGGCTCGCGCGCCTGGGTCGCGGCCGGCTACACCGGCAACGGCGTCGGCCCGACCAACATGATCGGCCTCACCCTCGCCTCCCTCGCCCTCGACCGCACCGACGCCCCCACCCGCCTCCCCTTCGTCGACCCGAAGATGCCCCGCGTCCCGCCGGAGCCCTTCCACTGGATCGGCGGCGAAGCGATCCGCCTCGGCATCGACCGCAAGGAGCAGGCGGAGATGGAAGGACGGAGGCCAGGGCGCGTCGCCTCAGCCGTCGCCCGGGCGCCAGAGCTGATCGGCTTCCACATCGGCCGTTAGGCGCTCACGCCGCCCTTCATCAGAAGCCGTTGCGCAGCTGGGGCGGCCGAAAGGGTCCTTGCCGTGGCCCCGAAGCTTCTGCTGAAGGGCGGCGTGAGTGCCGTCCCCGCTCCAAGCCGCTGCGCCAGGAGTGCGTTCCACTCTTCGGATCCAGTCGCTTTAGGGAAAGCGGAGCAGGCGTGAGCCTTTGCGAGAAAGCGGAAGCGGCGTGAACCGTTGCGAGCTGTCGTCGGGGCGGTACGAGGCCCCTCCGAATGAAGCTTCGGGACCACGCTCCGAACCCTTGAAGCCGACCCAGCTGCGCAACGGCTTCAGGCGGAGGGGCCTCGTACCGCCCCCCTCGGAGCACCCCAGAAGTACGAGGCTCCAGGGTCTACGAACCTAGGTAGCCGCCGACACCGGCGGCAGCGGCATGACCTCTTCCTCCTGGTCGGGCCGGATGCTCGCCATCCGTTCGGCCCGCCGCTGCTGCCAGGTGGTGAAGCCCATCGCCAGGACGGTGATGCCGAAGAGGATCATCGCGATGCAGTTGACCTCGACCGGGACGCCGCGCTGGAAGGCGCCGAAGATGTAGAGCGGGAAGGTCACCGTCGTCCCCGAGTTGAAGTTGGAGATGACGAAGTCGTCGATCGAGAGGGCGAAGGCGAGCATCGCGCCGCCGAAGACGCCGGGCAGGATCAGCGGCAGGGTGACCAGGCGGAAGGTTTCCCATGGGGTCGCCCCGAGATCCTTCGCCGCCTCCTCGAGCCTGCGGTCGAAGCCGATCAGCCGCGAGCGCACGACGACCACGACGAAGCTGATGCAGAACATGACGTGGGCGATCAGCAGGGTCCTGAACCCGAGCGGGGTGCCGAGGATGAGGAAGAAGGAGAGGAGCGAGGAGCCCATCACGATCTCCGGCGTCGCCATCGGGATCACGATCAGGAAGTTCGCCGCCCGCCGCCCGAAGAACTGGTAGCGGACCAGGGCGAGCGCCATCATCGTGCCGATCACGGTCGCGATCAGCGTCGCCAGCAGCGCCAGCTTGATCGAAGTCCAGAGGGCTTCGTTCAATTCCGGGATCCCGAAGACGTTCTTCCAGTGATCGAGGGTGAAGCCGACCCAGGTGAAGTTGTAGCGCCCGGCCGGGTTGTTGAAGGAGAAGACGAAGATGACGGCGATCGGCACCAGCATGTAGGCGATCACCAGCAGGCCGACGATCAGGACCGCGTGCTCGCGCAGCCATCTGCCGAAGCCCATCCGCGGAGCCTTCCGGGTGCTCGGGACCGGGGTCGCGCTCATATCGCCGCCCCCTCCTCGCCCATCAGCGCCTCCGAGCCGGCGAAACGGATGTAGATCAGGACGATCACCAGGATGATCGCCATCAGCACGAAGGAGAGCGCCGCCGCCGCTGGGTATTCCTGCTGTTTCAGGTAGAGCCCCTGGATCACGTTGCCGATCATCTGGCTGTTGGAACCGCCGAGGAATTCGGCGTTGACGTAGTCACCGGTGGCCGGGATGAAGGTGAGGAGCGTGCCCGCGACCACACCCGGGGCCGAGAGCGGCAGGGTGACTTTGAAGAAGGTCGTCGCGGCGTTCGCGTAGAGGTCCTTGGCCGCCTCCATCAAGCGCGTGTCCAGGCGCTCGAGGCTGGCGTAGATCGGCAGCACCATGAACGGCAGGTAGTTGTAGACGAGGCCCGACACCACCGCCGCCGGGGTGGCGAGGACCTGGCCGCTGGGAGCGATGTGGACGAACTTGAGGACTTCCACGACGGGGCTTTCGTCGGAGAGGATCGTGACCCAGGAGATCGTCCGGATCAGGTAGGTGGTGAAGAACGGCGCCACCACCGCGAGCAACATCGCGTGCCGCCACTTGCCTGCCTTGAAGGCGATCGCGTAGGCCAGCGGGTAGGCGAGCACGAGGCAGATGGCGGTCGCGATCAGCGAGTAGGCGAAGCTGCGGATGAACTGCGTGTCGTAGAGGCTGAGCGCGTCGGAGTAGTTCTTCCAGTGCCAATTGAACGGGTAGTAGACGCCGCCGACGTTGACGTTCAGGGACAGCCGCCCGAGGAAGTAGAGCGGGATCAGGAAGAAGATGACCAGCCAGACCGTCCCCGGTGCCAACAGGCCGTAGGCGGCCACCCGTCTCTTCAGCGTCGCGCCCATCAGGTCAGCCGTTCAGCACCGCGTTGAAGGCTTTGTTGATGGTCTGTTCTTCTGCCGTGGTCCCCGGCGACGGCTGGATCGAGCAGTTCTTGGTGAACGACGCCGGCGGGAAGATCAGTTTGTTGTTGGCGACTTCCGGTTCTTCTTTGAGCAGGACTTCTTTCGTCCCTTCGACCGGGCTGACGTAGTTCACGTAGGCCTCGATCTGCGCCTGGTGGACCGGGTCATAGACGTAGTTGATCCAGGCCTCGGCGGCGGTCGGGTTCGGTGAGCCGACCGGGATCACCATGTTGTCCGACCAGAGGATGCACCCTTCTTCGGGCATCCGCCATTCGATGTCGGGGTTGTCGGCCTGCAGCTGCACCGCGTCGCCCGACCAGCCGATCGCCGCGACCACGTTGCCGTTGGTCAGGTCGGTCGAGTAGTCGTTGCCGGTGAAGCGCCGGATCTGTCCCGATTCGGCCGCGCCCTTCAGTTTTTCGATCGCTTTCAGCCAGTCGGCTTCGGTCGCGTGTTCGACGTCGACGCCTTCGCACTTCATCACCAGCGGCACGGTGTCGCGAAGTTCGTTCAGCATGTCGACCTTGCCCTTGTACTGGGGTTCGAACAGGTCGCACACCGAGTGGATGTCCGGCGCCTTTTCTTTGTTGACGATGACCCCGGTCATGCCTGACTGCCACGGCGCGGCGAACTGGCGGCCGGGGTCGTAGGAAGCGCCGCGCAGGTTGTCGGCGAGGTTTTTCTCGAAGTTCGGGATCGCCGCCGGTTCGAATTCCTGCAGGTAGCCGAGTTCGTGCATCTTCTTCGCCATCCAGTCGGTGACGACGAAGAGGCTGCGACCACCGGAGTTGCCTTCCGCCAATTCCGGGCGCAACTTGGCGAAGAACTCTTCGTTGGAGTTGACGTCTTCGACGTACTTGACCGAGACGCCGGTTTCCTTCTCGAAGTCGCCGACGGTCTTTTTGTCGATGTAGAGCGGCCAGTTGGAGATCGTCATGGCGCCGGAGGGTTTGGCTTCGAGTTTGACCTCGCTGCCGCCGCCACTGCCGCCGTAGTTTTCCGGCAGTTCTTCGATCCCGCCGCCGCAGGCCGCGAGGACGATCGTCGCCGCCAGCGCCATGAAGGCAAGGCCGACCCGGGTCAGCGCGCGCCGCCGCCCCCTACTCATCTCCGTCATCCCCAACGTCCTCACCGTCCTTCCCTTCCTCGTCCTCGTCGATCACCACGTGCATGTGCTGGGGCTCCCAGGTGAGCACGACGCGGGCGCCGCCCCCCGGCAGCGCCTGGCGTTCGGACTCGTCGGCGTTGGGGACGAGGACCGTCATCCGCACTCCCTCGCCGACGCCGACGACGAGCTGGGTCGCGGTTCCCAGGTAAACCGAGCTCTCGATCATGCCTTCGACCGCCGGCGCGTCGAGGGCAGGGGGGGCGTCGCCCGGCAGGGTGACCCGGAGCTTCTCCGGCCGCACCACGGCGGCGCAGCCTTCGCCCGCCGCCAGCGTCCCGGTGTCCGCCGGGACCTCGGGGCCGGAGTCGAGTTTCACCCGCCCGGGGCCGGACACCGACGCCGGCATCAGGTTCGAGACGCCGATGAAGCCGGCGACGAAGCTGGTGGTCGGCCGGTCGTAGACTTCCTCCGGCGTCGCCACCTGCTCGACCTTGCCGCGGTTCATCACCGCGATCCGGTCCGACATCGTCAGCGCCTCCTCCTGATCGTGGGTGACGTAGACGAAGGTGATCCCGACCTCGCGCTGGATCTGCTTCAGCTCGATCTGCAGGCCCTTGCGCAGTTTCAGGTCGAGCGCGCCGAGCGGCTCGTCGAGCAGCAGCACCTTCGGCAGGTTGACCAGCGCCCGCGCCAGCGCCACCCGCTGCTGCATGCCACCGGAGAGCTGGGACGGCCGCCGGTCGGCCTCGCGCGCCAGGCCGACCCGCTGCAGCTCGGCCGCCACCCGCTCGGCGATCTCGTCCTTGTCGACCCCTTTGCGTTTCAGCCCGAAGGCGACGTTCTTCTCGACGCTCATGTGGGGGAAGAGCGCGTAGCTCTGGAAGACGGTGTTGGTCGGGCGCTTGTGCGGCGGCGTGCCGGCCACGTTCGTGCCCTCGATCAGGACTTCGCCCTGGGTCGGCTGCTCGAAGCCCGCGATCATCCGCAGCGTCGTCGTCTTGCCGCAGCCCGACGGCCCGAGGAAGGTGAAGAATTCGCCCTGGCCGAGCTCCAGCGAGAGGTCGTCGACCGCGGTGAAGGTGTCGAAGCGCTTGGTGACGTTGCGCAGGGCGACGCTGTAGGAGTCCTCGACCGGAGCCGCCGGCTCGACGAGGGTGGTCGGGTCTGGTCCGCTCATCGGGTCATCTCTCCTCCGCCGGCACGACGAGCACCGGCCTGTCGGTCAGATACAGCAGCTTGTTGGTGGTCGAGCCGAGGATGATGCCTTTCAACGGCGCCTCGCCGAAGCTCCCCACCACGATCATGCGCGCGTCGCGTTCCTCGGCGACGTCGAGCAGGGCCTGTGCGGCACGCTTCGGGACGAGCGCCGCGGAGATCGTGGCGTCGCGCGCGGCGGCCTGCTTGCGGGCGCCGTCCAGCACCTTCTTGCCGAGCTCCTCGATCGCCTGCTCGTGTTCGGCGATCTCGCCGCCCCAGATGCCCGGCGGGGCGTAGCCGAAGACCACGGTCACCTCGTCGCCGAGCGCCGGGGCCATCGCCAGCGCCGTCTCGAGCGCCGCTTCGCCGCAGGCCGATCCGTCATAGCCGACCACGATCCCGCTCACCTGATCTCCTCCTCGATCTCCTCGGCTTCGTCGGCGACCGGTGGCGGCGGGGCCGCTTCGCCCTCCAGGAATCCGTCCGGGACGACCTTCGGCCGCAGCTTGAAGAACGCCGGTGCACTGCGCCACTGGACCCACATCAGGAGGATCCCGAGGATCCCGAAGAAGAGGGCGATCACCAGCGGCGGCCCGAGGCCGAACCAGGAGTTGCCCGATTCGGAGTTGGCCGGGTCGGCCAGGCTGATCCCGTTTTCGATCAGCAGCCAGAAGAGGATCAGGCCGCCGACGGTCGGCCCGACCCCGACGAAGAAGAAGTTCTTGACGCTGCGGGTGAGCTCGCGCCGGTAGTAGATCGTGCAGGCGAAGCCGGTGATGCCGATGTAGAAGGAGATCATCAGGCCGAGCGCGGCGAGGCTGTCGAAGAGGATGTCTTCGCTGATCAGGGTCAGCCCGACGTACCAGACGATCGAGAGCGTGCCCATCAGGATCGTCGAGATGTGCGGGGTGAGGAAGCGGGGGTGGACCTTGCCGAGGCTGCCCGGCAGCGCGTGGGCCCGCGCCATCGAGAGCGTCGTCCGCGCCGTCGGCAGGATCGTCGTCTGGGTCGATGCCGCCGCCGAGGTGAGGACGGCGATGATCAAGATCTTGTCGAGCGGCGAGCCGAAGACTTCGGCGCCGAGGTGGCTGAGCACGTCTTCGGGTTCGGCGACGAGGCCTTTGACCCCGTCGTAGGACTGCGCCGCGATCGCCACCACGATGTAGATCCCGAGCAGGATCAGGGTGCTGATCACCGTCGCTTTGCCGGGCGCCTCGCCCGGGTCCTCGGTCTCCTCGTTAACCGTCGCGGTCGTGTCCCAACCCCAATAGATGAAGACCGCGAGGAGCATCCCGGCCGAGATCTCCGAGGGGCTGAGCGCGAAGGGGTTGATCCAGGAGAAGCTGGGATCGATCGAGTTCGGGCCGGCGTGCCCGGTGATGACCTTGACCAGCGCGACCACCGAGAAGAGGGCGAGGGTGAATATCTCCGCCGCCAGCAGGCCGACCTGGGTGCGGGCCGAGAGCTCGATCCCGATCACCACGATCGCGGTCATGATCACGATCCAGATCACGCCGACCGTGGTCACCGCGAAGGTCGATTCGGCGAGCGTGTTGAGGTCGAAGAGCTCGAAGGTGTAGAGGCCGGCGATCTGCGCCAGGTTCGCCATCACGAGGACGTCGGCGACGATGATCGCCCAGCCCGCCATCCAGCCGAGCTGCGGGCCCATCGCCTTGGTCACCCAGGAGAAGCTGGTGCCGCAGTCGGGGTCGGCTTTGTTCAGGTAGTAGTAGCCACCCGCGACCAGGAACATCGGCACGAAGCTGATCAGCAGGACGGCGGGTGCCTGCAGGGCCACCGCGGCGGCGACGAAGCCGAGCGTCGCGGCCAGGCTGTATCCCGGCGCCGTCGAGGCGACGCCGATGACCACGCTCGACACGAAGCCGATCGCGTTCTTTTTCAAACCCTTGTCTTCGACCCCGTTCCCAGTCGCCTGGTCAGGCGTACTCGGGGTCGGCACCGCTCCGCTCTCCACGCGCTGACCGTATGCCCCACTGGACCCCGTCGCAAGTGGCGAATGTCCTAAAAGGACAGCGCCGACTTATACCTGGTGTATAAACCGAGTGGGCCTGCTTGACCCGTGAGCCACTTGCGGACGCGCTGGAGGGCATCTAGCTTTGTCCATAACGTCGCAAGCGTTTGAGAGGAGAGCGGCATGGCGACCGCACCGCAGGTAGTCGATTCAGAGCTTCAGAAAATGGCCCGCGAGCATCTTTGGATGCATTTCTCGCGGATGGGGTCCTACGGCCCTGAGAACGAGATCCCGCTGATCACCAGGGCGGAGGGTGCCTACGTCTTCGACGAGCACGGCAACCGTTACCTGGACGGCTTGTCGGCGCTCTTCTGCGTCAACGCCGGGCACGGCCGCGCCGAGTACGGCGAGGCGGCTGCCCGCCAGATCGAAGAGCTCGACTTCTACACCCTGTGGAGCTACGCCCACCCGCGGGCGATCGAACTCGCGGCGCGGATCGCGAAGCTCGCGCCCGGGGAACTCAACCGCGTCTTCTTCACCGACGGCGGCTCGGAGGCGGTCGAGTCGGCGCTGAAGCTCGCGCGCAACTTCCACCGCGCCCACGGCAAAGGCCAGAAGCACAAATTCATCGCCCGCGAGGTCGCCTACCACGGCACCTCCCTGGGAGCCCTCTCGGCGACCGGCATCACCAGCCTGCGTAACCAGTTCGAACCGCTGGTCTCCGGCGCCTGCCACGTCCCGAACACCAACATCTACCGCTGGCCCGAGGACCGCGACCCGCTCTGGGCCGCCGACGCGATCGAGGAGCGGATCGTCTTCGAGGGCCCCGAGACCGTCGCCGCGGTGATCCTCGAGCCGGTCCAGAACGCGGGCGGCTGCTTCGTCCCGCCGGACGGCTACTTCCAGCGGGTCCGCGAGATCTGCGACCAGTACGACGTGCTGCTGATCTCCGACGAGGTGATCTGCTCGTGGGGCCGCCTCGGCTACTACTTCGGCTGCGAACGCTTCGGCTACCAGCCCGACATCATCACCACGGCGAAGGGGATCACCTCGGCCTACGCGCCGATGGGAGCGATGATCGCCTCCGACCGCGTCTTCGAGCCGTTCAGCGAGGGCGACTCCTCGTTCGCCCACGGCTTCACCTTCGCCGGCCATCCGGTCGCGGCGGCGGTCGCGCTCGCCAACCTCGACGTCTTCGAGCGCGAGGACCTCTGCGGCCACGTGCGCGCCAAGGAAGGCGAGTTCCGCCAGATGCTGGAGAGCCTCGCGGACCTGCCGATCGTCGGCGACGTGCGCGGCGCCGGCTTCTTCCAGGCGATCGAGCTGGTCAAAGACAAGGAGACCAAGGAGAGCTTCAACGACGAGGAGTCCGAGCGGCTCCTGCGCGGCTTCCTCTCCGCCGAGCTCTACAAGCGCGGGCTGATCTGCCGCGCCGACGATCGCGGCGACCCGGTCATCCAGCTCGCGCCGCCGCTGATCTGCGACACCGAGCAGTTCGAGGAAATCCACGATGTCTTGTCCGGCGTCCTCACCGAGGCGTGGGACCAGGTGGTCAAGCAGAAGTAGGGAGCCCCGGGTGCTCACGGTCGGAAGCCTCTTAGACGAGCTGGACCTGGAGCTGGCGACCGGCGCGGATAGTGCGGACGCGCCGGTCCGCTGGGTGCACATCTCCGAGCTGCAGGACCCGACCCCGTGGCTGTCGGGCGGGGAGCTGATGCTGACCACCGGCATCCCGCTCGACACCGAGAAAAAGCAGCGCGCCTTCGTCGCCGACCTCGCCGAGCGCAACCTCGCGGGGCTCGGCTTCGGCACCGGGTTCAGCCACAAACGCCTGCCCAAGGCGCTGGTCGACGAGGCCGCCAAGCGCGACTTCCCGCTCTTCGAGGTCCCCTACTCGACCCCCTTTATCGCGATCACCGAGAAGGCTTTCACCCGCCTCGTCAACGAGCAGTACGAGGTGCTGCAGCGGGGTCTGGCGATCCAACGGCGGCTCGAGCGCCTGGTGTTGGAGGAGCGCGGGCTGGAGGAAATCGCCGCCACCGTCGCCTCCGCGGTGGGCGGGACGGTGGCGATCCTCGACGGCCGCGGCGATCGCCTCGCCGGGCGCGGCTTCCGCCGCCAGCTCTCCGCCGAGGCGGTCGGCGGGATCCGCCGCGAGGTCGTCGGCCACGCCGGCGACGGGCATCCCTTCGTCCCCTCGCACCCCTCGCTGGCCGGGCGGGCGCTGGCCCACCCGGTGGTCAACCCGGGTGGCGGGCCGCCCCAGGCCTGGGTGGTGATCATCCGGGACTCCGGCGGGCTGGGGGACTTCGAGCGGCTGATCCTCCAGCAGGCCGTGGCGATCGTCGCGCTCGAGCTGATGCGCCGCCGGGTCGAGCGGGAGACCGAGCGACGGCTGGCGGGCGACGTCCTTGCCGGGGCCCTCGGCGGGGTCATGGACCCGATCGAGCTGCGCCGCCGGCTCGAGCCCTTCGGCATCGGCGGCGAGGCCGCCGTCCTGGTCTTCGACACCGAGCACCCCGGCGCCGCGGCGGCGGCGCTGGAAGGCGCTCTCGCCGCGGCCGGCTGCCCGGCCGTCGTCGCCCCGCACGAGGTCGGCGGGCGGGAACTGCTCTGCGCCGTGGTCGACGCGGTCGAGCACGACCCGATCGCGGTCGCCGGAGAGGCGCGCAAGAAGCTGGTCGCCGGGCGCGGCCCGATCCGCGCCGCGGCCAGCCGCCCGGCCCCGCCGGAGGCCCTGCGCCACTCCTTCCACGAGGCGCGCTGCGCGCTCGAAGCGACCGCCTTCGCCAACGGCTCCGCCCCCGAGGTGGCCTCCTGGCGCGACCTCGGCGCCTTCACCCTGCTGCTCTCGATCCAGGACGACGAGGCGCTCTCGCTCTACTGCGACTCGGTGCTCGGCCCGATCGAGGAGGGCGACCAGGAGTACGGCGGCGAGCTGCTGCGCTCGCTGGAGGCGTTCATCGAGCAGAACGGGCAGTGGGAGCGCGCCGCGCGCGAGGTCTACTGCCACCGTCACACCCTTCGCTATCGGATGCGAAAGGTGGAAGAGTTGACCGGGCGCGACCTTTCGCGCGCCCACGACCGCATCGAGTTCTGGTTGGCACTGCGAGCAAGGGAGTTGGTGAGCGCATGAAGATCGGTGTCCCCACGGAGATCAAGTCCGACGAGTACCGCGTCGCGATCACCCCCGCCGGGGTGCGCGAAATGACCGAGCACGGCCACGAGGTCCTGATCCAGGCCGGCGCGGGAGAGGGCTCGGCGATCTCCGACGAGCGCTACGCCCTGCAGGGCGCGCGGATCGTCGCCGATGCCGCGGCGGTCTTCGGCGAGGCGGAGATGATCCTCCACGTCAAGGAGCTGCAGCCTTCCGAGATCGCCATGCTGCGCCCCGACCAGCTGCTCTTCACCTACCTGCACCTCGCGCCCGACCCGGAGCAGACCCGCGGCCTACGGGAGTCCGGCGTCACCGCGGTCGCCTACGAGACGGTCGAGGACTCCGGCGGGCGCCTGCCGCTGCTGGCGCCGATGAGCGAGGTGGCGGGGAAGATCGCCACCCAGGCCGGCGCCTACATGCTGCAGAAGCCGGAGGGCGGTCGGGGGATCCTGCTCGGCGGTGTCCCCGGCGTCGCGGCGGCCAACGTGATGGTGATCGGCGGCGGCGTGGTCGGCATGAACGCCGCCTTCATCGCGATCGGGATGGAGGCCGACGTCTTCGTCTTCGACCGCTCGATCGACCGGCTGCGGGAGCTCGACGTGATCTTCAACGGGCGCTGCTCGACCGTGTACTCGACCACGCTCGCGGTCGAGGAGATGCTGCCGCGCGCGGACCTGATCATCGGCGCGGTCCTCGTCCACGGCGCCCGCGCCCCCTACGTCGTCACCCGTGATGACCTTAAGTTGATGAAACCCGGCGCGGTGATGGTGGACGTGGCGATCGATCAAGGCGGTTGCTTCGAGACGTCCCACCCGACCACCCACCACGAGCCGACCTTCGAGGTCGACGGCATCACCCACTACTGCGTGGCGAACATGCCCGGCGCGGTGCCGATCACCTCGACCCAGGCGCTGACCAACGCGACGCTTCCCTACGCGATCGCGATCGCCGACGAGGGGCTGGGCGGGGCGATGGCGCGGATCCCCGGCCTGCGTCCCGGCGTCAACGTCGCCGCCGGACAGGTGACGCACGACGCGGTCGCCGAGGGCGTCGGCATGGACTACGTGCCGGTCGAGCAGGCGCTCGGCCTCGCGTGAAGCTCCGGGGAGCGCTCCTCCTCGTCGTCCTCGCCCTCGCCACGATCGCCGCCCAGGCGATCGCGGCAATGGGTGCATCGCCCGCCGAAGAAGAGGTGCACCGCTGCCACGGGCGGCGGGCGACGATCGTCGGCACCGCCGGGGACGACGTCCTGCGCGGGACGCCGGGCCGCGATGTGATCTGGGGCGGCCCCGGTGACGACACGATCTACGGGGAGCTCGGCAACGACCTGATCTGCGGCGGTGGCGGCGACGACACGGTCCACGGCGGCCGCGGCAACGACGAAGCCTTCGGCGGCCAGGGCACCGACCGGGTCTTCGGCGACCTCGGCGACGACAAGGTCGTCGGCGGGCCGGGCTCCTACGACGACGTCTCCGGCGGCCTCGGCATCGACACCGTCAACGGCGGGCCGGGCGACTACGACCTCGTCCACGGTGACTACGGCTGGGACCGCATGTCGGGCGGGCCGGGGAAGCACGACATCGCCTCCTTCGCGACCGCGGTTTCGCTCGACGGCACCTCCGGCGTCTGGGCCTCGCTGCGTGCCCACGCCGCCCGCGGCGACGGCCACGACAAGCTCTTCGGGTTCGAGGACCTCGAAGGCTCGGCCTTCCACGACACGTTGATCGGCAACGCCGGCCCGAACGAGATCGACGGCGGCCCCGGGCCCGACACCTTGATCGGCGGCGGCGGGGCCGACTCTCTCGACGGCGGTCAGGGCACCGACGGTTGCCGCGGCGCGGCGGGGAGGACGACCTCGTGCGGGCCGGAAAGGAAGCCGCGGGGGAGCGCCTACGTGCAGATGGACGAGGCGCCCGGTGGCGGCGGTGGCGTACAGATCGTCGGCGGCCGCGGGCGCGACGACTTCACCGTCGCCTACGAAGCGCGGGCGAACACCCTCGCCATCGACGCCGCGCGGGGCCTCGCCGTCGGGCCGGGCTGCGAACACCGCGCCGGCTCACCCGCCGCGGCACGGGAAGTCCTCTGTCCCTTCGACGGCCCGGCACGCTGGCTGATGGCCGACCTCGGCCCCGGCGACGACAGCTTCCGGGTCAAGGGCTCGCTGGTCGAGGTCGGCTTCATCCGCGTCAACGGCGGCTACGGCGACGACATCGTCCGCGGCGGCTCCGAGGACGACCTGCTCCAGTCCGGTCCCGGCGCGGACAAGCTCTACGGCGGCCCCGGCGCCGACGGCCTGGTCGGCGGCGTCCCCGGCCCGACCTATCTCTACGGCGGCCCGGACGGCGACCTGCTGGCGGCGGGCGGCGGCTGCTCGGGTGGCGCCCTGGTCGGCGGCGGCGGCCGCGACGACGCCTCCTTCGCCGAGGTCGGCTCGCACCCGGGCCGCCTGATCGTCTCCTTCCCCCTGCACTCCGCCTGGATCGACGCGATCCCCGGTTGCGACCACGTCCATATCTCCCCGACCGACGAGGACATGGAGGGCTCCTTCGGCCCCGACATCCTGATCGGCAACGGCCGAGCGAACGCGATCCTCGGCCAGCCCGGCAAGGACGTCTTCATCGGCAACGGCGGCGACGACGTGATCGACGCCCGCGACGGCGTCAAGGACATCTCGATCCAGTGCGGCCGCGGCCACCCCCGCGTCCCGGGCAAGCCGAAAACGAAAAAACACAAGGCCGTCAAGCCAATCCCGGCCACGGGCCGCCCCGAAGGCCGAGCCCTCCTCGACAGGGACGACCCCGCCCCCTTCCACTGCGCCAAAACGAAGCACGGCACCCCCGTCCCCGGACTTAACGGCTAAATCCTTCCCCGGAGGGGGGAGAAGATCCAACCCGTAGACCTTGGTAGCCCTGTGGGCGACCAACCTCTACAGGTTCGACATGGCGCGCTGGCGGATCTGGCGACGAAGCAGCATGGAGTGGTTGCGACGAGGCAACTCGAAGCGCTTGGCTACACGAAGAGCTCTGTCGCGAAGGCCGCGAGCGTGGGACGACTCCACCGTTTGCATCGGGGGGTCTACGTCGTCGGGCAACGCGGCCTCACTTGGCAAGGACGATGCATGGCCGCGGTGCTCGCGTCCTACCCGTCAGTCGCCAGCCACCTTTCCGCCGCGTGGCTCTGGGGACTCCTGCGCTCCCGGCCAGAAACCGTCCACATCACCTGTCGGAGCCCGCGTCCCGGGAAACGCGATTTCGTTGTACATCGAGCCAATTTGGCGCGGGTCGACCTGGCAAGGCTCGATGAGATCCCGGTCACCTCCCTCTCGCGGACGATCCTCGACGTCGCCGTCACCAGTCGGCCGCGGACGGTCCGGCGCCACATCCAGTTGGCCGACGACCTGAAGCTCTTCGACCTGCGCGAGATGAACGACCTGCTCGAGCGCACGAAGGGGCACCGGGGGCAGGCGAAGGTCCGCGCCGCCCTAGAGCTCTACGACGAGAAGCCCGTATTCACCCGCTCCGGGCTCGAGCGGCGGTTCCTCGAGGTCATGCGGGAGGCCGGGCTGCCCGAACCCGCGAGACCTCTTCGTCGAGGGTTTCGAGATCGACGCCTCTTGGGCCGAGCAGGGGGCAGGCGGATTTGGCGCGGACACGCCCTGAGGTGGCGTGGGCCAGCCTCGCAAGGACGCAGGGAACGAGACGAGGGGAGCGCACTCAGGTGCGTGACCCGAAGGCGAGCGACCGAGGACACCGCGAGGCGCCCCCACGGCGCCTCAGGCGGCGCGCTCCCATAAAGTGAGGCCGTGGCCGAGAAGAGCGCATCCGGAGACGAGGCGGCGGCGATCGCGGCAGCGGTCGCGCGTTTCGAGTCGGAATTCGCCGCCGGGCCGGCGGCGGAGCCCAAGGATGCGATCGGACCGTGGCAGCGCGCCGCGCTGCTCGAGGGAGTGGGCGCCAAGCAGGACATCCAGGACCCACAAGCACGAGGAGGAGCGAGATGGCAGTCGTGAAAATCATCGAGCTCGTCGGCAGCTCCAAGACGTCGACCGACGACGCAGCAAAACAGGCACTGGCGCAGGCGCAGGGATCGCTGCGCAACATCCGCGCGGTCGACATCGTGTCGACCGGGATCCGCGGCGAGAACCTGGACGAGTACCGGGCTCACGTCCGCGTCGCTTTCCTGATCGAGGGATCGGAGGTCGCTTGATGGCCGACGGTGACGCCGGCGTGACGCCGAAGGAGATCTCCCGCGCCGAGGCGCGGGAGATGCTCCAGGGGGGCGCCCAGCTGGTCGACGTGCGGGCCGACCACGAGTGGGAGACGGGCCACCTGCCCGGCGCCGTCCATATCCCGCTGGCCGAGCTGCCCGCGCGGGTCGAGGAGATCGCCAAGGACCAGCCGGTGATCCTCTACTGCCGCGGTGGCAACCGCTCCGCGATGGCGACCACGGCCCTGGCCGAGGCCGGCTACGACGCGGTGAAGCTCTCCGAGGGTGCCGTGGGCTGGGAGGAAGAGGGCCTGCCGTTCGAGCCGGAAGGCGGATACGTCGCCGAGTCAGGCGAGGCCGCCGCAATTCTTGAGGCCCGCAAACGCAGTTCCTGAGCCAAATCTCGGCTTCTCGCAGATAAATACCCTAATCCCGGTCAGGGTTTTGCTAATTTCCTCCGTATGGAGGTCATAGTCGCTGAGAACAAGACGCAGGAGGGCAAGGGCCGCGTAGGCACCCTGGAGAACCCAGAGGCCTATACGAACGTCCCCGGCCACATCATCCCGATCATCGAGCGCGAGTTCGATGACTTCGACAACGAAGCGGAGAAGTTCCTCGCCGATCAGTTGCCGGAGAACGAGTTCATCGGGTTCCGCCTCAAACAGGGCGTCTACGGGCAGCGTCAGTCCGACGTCCAGATGGTCCGGGTCAAGCTCCCCTTCGGCGGGGTCACGCCGGAGCAGATGGACTCCTTCGCCGAGGTCGTCGAAAAATGGGCGCCGCTGAACAAGGGCCACATCACGACCCGCCAGAACATCCAGATCCACCATGTGCCGCTGCGCGACATGGAGGAGCTGATCAAGGTGATCTCCGAGTCCGGCC
Source organism: Solirubrobacterales bacterium (assembly GCA_965200635.1). Classification (GTDB taxonomy): domain Bacteria; phylum Actinomycetota; class Thermoleophilia; order Solirubrobacterales; family 70-9; genus VAYN01. The sequence goes on from OZ241364.1 coordinate 1,580,381, forward strand.
TCTCCTCCCGCGAGGGCTGCGGCAACACGGTCCGCAACGTGACCGGCGACCCCTGGGCGGGCATCGCCACCGACGAGATCTTCGACCCGACCTCCTACGCGATCGCCTACGTCCGCTACTTCGTCCGCCACCCGACGACGCAGCTGATGCCGCGCAAGATCAAGACCGCGTTCTCCGGCTCCGACGAGGACCGCGCGATCACCGGCATCCACGACATCGCCTTCATCTCCCGCGAACGCGACGGGGTCAAGGGCTTCGAGCTCCGGGTCGGCGGCGGCACCTCGATCATGCCGCGCATCGCGCCGCCGATCGTCGACTTCATCGAGGCCGACAACGGCGACTTCATCAAATACGCCGAGGCCGTCTTCCGCATCTTCGACCGCCAGGACTGGCTGCGCGTGAACCGCGCCCGGGCCCGGATCAAGGTGCTGGTCGACAAGATCGGCGCCGACGCCTTCCGCGATCTCCTCGACGAGGAGCTGCGGGGCGACTGGGTCGCCGAGCGCGAATTCGGCCCCGAGCTGGTCGAGCGCCTCGCCTTCGAGGACGACGAGGAGGCGCGCGCGCCGAAGGCACCGCCGACGGCCGCGTCCCCGAACGGCGACCGCCAGGCCTTCGACCGCTTCGTCGAGTCGAACGTGCAGGCGCAGCGCCAGGCGGGCTTCTCCGCCGTCGAGGTGAAGATCACCCGCGGCGACCTGACCCCGGAGCAGTTCCGCGGACTCGGCCAGATCATGCGCGACTACAGCGGCGGTAACGCCCGCTCGACCGTGCAGCAGAACCTGGTCCTGCGCTGGGTCCGCGACGAGTCGGTCTACGACGTCTGGTCCAAGCTGGTCGAGCTCGGCCTCGGCGACCCCGGCGCGCGTGAGATCTCCGATGTCGTCTCCTGCCCCGGCACCGACAGCTGCAAACTCGGGATCACCTCCTCCATGGGCCTCAACCGGGCCGTGAAAGAGCGGATCGACGGGATGGAGCTCGACGACGAGCTGACCCGGCAGATCCACATCAAAATGAGCGGCTGCCCGAACGGCTGCAGCCAGCACCACATCGCCAACATCGGCTTCTACGGCGCCTCGCTGAAGGTCGGCGGCCGCCAGCTGCCCGCCTACATCCCGCACATCGGCGGGAACTACGAGGGCGGCACGGTGGTCTACGGCACGCGGCTGAAATCGCGTCTGCCCGCCAAACGGGTCCCCGCGGCGGTCGAGCGCTGGGTCCGCATGTACGAGTCCGAGCGCTCCGAGGGCGAGGAATTCAACGCCTTCGCCGAGCGGGTCGGACAGGAGCGCTTCGAATCCGAGGTCAAAGATTTGACCATGCCGGTGGACTTCTCCCTGGAGACCATGCAAGAGTTCATCGACTGGCAGCGGGCGACTCCGTATGAAGTCGTTCGTGGCGAAGGGGAGTGCGCGATCTAATTCGCGCCACGACGGGGCAACGAGAAACGAACTGACGGAACAATGAAACCGCCGCCAATCACGCTGTCGGGCAACGTCCCGACAATCACGGACCTCGACCACGAGGCGATCGCCGCGAAGCTCGAGCCGCTGAACGCGCAGGAAACGATCGCGTGGATGTTCGACCAGTTCGGACAGGACCACTACATCGCCTGCTCGTTCCAGAAAACGAGCTCGGTGACGGCGCACCTGGCGTCCCAGGTCAACCCGAACGCGCGATTCTTCTACCTCGACACCGACGTCCTCTTCCCGGAGACCTACGAGACCCGGGACCGCCTCGCCGAGTCGCTGAACATCGAGTTCGACCGGTACCACAACATGACGATCTCCGAGCAGGCAGCGGAGTACGGCGACGAGCTCTGGAAGCGTGAGCCGGACGCCTGCTGCGGGGTGCGCAAGGTCGAGCCGATGCGTCGCGCGCTTTCATCCGTAGACTGCTGGGTCGCCGGCGTCCGCCGAGCGGATTCCAGCGCCCGGGCCGCGGCTCCCAAGTTCAACTGGGACAAGAAATTCGGCCTCTGGAAGCTGAACCCGCTCGCCGACTGGTCCGAGCGCGACGTCTGGAACTACATCCATGAGCACCGTCTTCCGTACAACCCGCTCCACGATCGTGGCTACCCCTCGATCGGCTGCACCCATTGCACGCAGCCGGTGGGCCCTGGTGGCGACCTTCGCGACGGCCGCTGGGCCGGCGTCGCAAAGACCGAGTGCGGCATCAACTAGTGCTCCGCTGAGGGGCTCCTGATGGACGAGACGACGAAAGTGCGCCCCGCGGCCGTGGAGCTGGACGACCTCGACACGCTCGAGGCGGAGTCGATGTTCATCATCCGTGAGGTCGTCGCCGAGTTCGAGCACCCGGTGATGCTCTTCTCCGGCGGCAAGGACTCGGTGTTGATGCTGCAGCTGGCCCGCAAGGCGTTCGCGCCGGCGCCGGTGCCGTTCCCGATCATGCACGTGGACACCGGTCACAACTTCCACGAGGTGATCGAGTTCCGCGACAAGGTCGTCGAGGAGTACGGGCTGCGGCTGGAGGTCGCCTCGGTCCAGGATCTCATCGACGACGGCACGATCAAGGTCGGCCACGAACTTGAATCCCGCAACCGCCACCAGACCCGGGCGCTGCTCGACGCGATCAGGGACGGTGGCTTCGACGCCGTCTTCGGCGGCGGCCGGCGCGACGAGGACAAGGCGCGCGCCAAGGAGCGGATCCTCTCCTTCCGGGACAAATTCGGCCAGTGGGACCCGAAGAACCAGCGGCCCGAGCTGTGGCACCTCTACAACGGCCGCCACCGCAAGGGCGAGCACATCCGCGTCTTCCCGATCTCCGACTGGACCGAGCTCGACGTCTGGCGCTACCTGTCGCGCGAGCAGATCGAGCTGCCGCCGATCTACTTCGCCCACGAGCGCGAGGTCGTCGACAACGAAGGCCTGTTGATGGCCGTCAACGAGTTCTTCCCGCTGCCCGAGGGCGCCGAGTCCCACACCGAGATGGTGCGCTACCGGACCGTCGGCGACGCGACGCTGACCGGCGCGGTGTCCTCGCGGGCGACCGACTACCAGTCGGTGATCGAGGAGACGTCGGTCTCGCGGATCACCGAGCGCGGCGCGACCCGCGGCGACGACCGCTTCTCCGAAGCGGCGATGGAGGATCGCAAGCGGGAGGGTTACTTCTAGTGCCGTCCACGGAGATCCTCCGCATCGCGACCGCCGGGTCGGTGGACGACGGCAAGTCGACCCTGATCGGGCGGCTGCTGCACGACACCAAATCGATCTTCGAAGACCAGCTCGAGTCGATCGAGCGGACCTCGGAGAAGCGCGGCGACGAGCAGACCGACCTGGCCCTGCTCACCGACGGCCTGCGCGCCGAGCGCGAGCAGGGGATCACGATCGACGTCGCCTACCGCTACTTCGCGACGCCGAAACGCAAGTTCGTGATCGCCGACACGCCGGGGCACATCCAGTACACGCGCAACATGGTCACCGGCGCCTCGACCGCGAACCTGGCGCTGCTCTTGATCGACGCGCGCAAAGGCGTGCTCGAACAGACCCGCCGCCACGCGCTGCTGTCCTCGCTGCTCGGCGTGCCGCACCTGGTCCTCTGCGTCAACAAAATGGACCTCGTCGACTACGACAAGAAGGTCTACGACGAGATCCGCGAGGAGTTCACCGCCTTCGCCGCGAAGCTCGAGATCACCGACCTCGGCTTCGTGCCGATCTCGGCGCTGGCCGGGGACAACGTGGTGACCCAGTCGGCCAACATGCCGTGGTTCAACGGGCAGCCGCTGCTCGGCCACCTCGAGGACGTCCACATCGCCTCCGACCGCAACCTGGTCGACAACCGCTTCCCGGTCCAGTATGTGATCCGCCCACAGTCGGCCGAGTACCGCGACTACCGCGGCTTCGCCGGCTCCGTCGTCGGCGGGATCTTCAAGCAGGGCGATGAAGTGATGGTGATGCCGTCGCGCAAATCCTCGAAGATCGCGGCGATCGACACGCCCGACGGCGAGGTCGCCACCGCCTTCCCGCCGATGGCGGTGACGCTGCGCCTCGAGGACGACGTCGACGTCTCCCGCGGCGACATGATCTGCCGCCCGACCAACCAGCCGACCGCGAGCCGCCGCTTCGAGGCGATGGTCTGCTGGTTCGACGAGACCTCGCACCTGCGCACCGGGGCGCCCTACCAGCTGAAGCACACGACCCGCTGGGTCGCTGCCGAGGTGGAGGAGCTGCGCTACCAGCTGAACGTCGACACCCTGCACCGCGACCTCTCCGCCGACACGCTCGAGGTCAACGACATCGGCCGCGTCGCGATCCACACCACCTCGCCGCTCTTCTTCGACGAGTACCGGATCAACCGCACCACCGGCTCCTTCATCCTGGTCGACCCGGCCACCGATCTGACGGTCGCGGCGGGGATGATCATCAGCGCCGGCGGCGACCCGAGCGTCTCGAACGACGCCGCTGCGATCGTCGCCGAGAACATCACCTTCCACCCGTCGAAGCTCTCGCGCGAGGAACGCTGGGGGGCGCTCGAAACCGGCGGTGCGACGATCTGGATGACCGGCCTCTCGGGCTCCGGCAAGTCGACGATCGCGACCGCGATCGAGCACACGCTCGTCTCCTCCGGGCGCCACGCCTTCATGCTCGACGGCGACAACCTGCGCCACGGCCTCAACTCCAACCTCGGCTTCTCGCCGGAGGACCGCGACGAGAACGTTCGCCGCACCGGCGAGGTCGCCAAGATCCTCGCCGAATCGGGCACGGTCTCGATCGTCTCCCTGGTCAGCCCCTACAAGGCCGAGCGCGACCGCGTCCGCGCCCTCCACGAGGAGGCCGGCATCCCCTTCTTCGAGGTCTTCGTCGACACCCCGCTGGAGGAGTGCGAACGCCGCGACCCGAAGGGCCTCTACGCCAAGGCGCGGGCGGGCGAGATCAAAGACCTGACCGGCGTCGGCTCCCCATACGAGGCGCCGGAGTCCCCGGACCTCGTCACCTCGCCGGACCTCGAAGAGGCCACCCGGCAGGTCCTCGCCTTACTGCCGTAGGGCGGGGCGCTCAGGGCTTCGGCGGGACCTGGGGCTCGCCCAGGCCGTAGGTCTCATACGCGCCGAACTTGGCGAAGGTCTTGTGGGTCGGGCCGTGGTAGTCCGACGATGCGGTCGGGACCAGGTCGAGCTCGGCGCAGAGCTCCAGCAGGTGCTTCGTCTGCTCCTCGGAGTGGGTCGGGTAGAAGGTCTCGACTCCGTCGGCTCCCAGTGAGCGGATCAGGTCGTCGACCTCGCCCGGCTCGGAGATGTCCCAGTAGGGGTGGGCGATGACGGCGACGCCGCCGGCCTCGTGGATCAGCTCGATCGCCCCCGCGGCGTTCGGCCAGCGACGCGGGACGAAGGCTTTGGCGCCGGGGACGAGGTACTCCTCGAAGAAGGGGCCGAGGTCGCCGGTGGCGCCGGCGGCCTTGGCGATGTGGGGGCGGCCGATCGAGTCGGCGCCGCCGGCCTCGCGGATCGCGTCGTCGAGGGTGAGGTCGAAGCCGAACTTCCGGAGGTTCTCGACGATCTCGCCGGCGCGGGCGCGGCGCTCCCCCTGGGCGCGCTCACAGGCGGGCTCGATCTTCGCCAGGTCGACCCAGTAGCCGCAGATGTGGAGGTCTTCGGCGTACTCGTGGACGCAGGACATCTCGACCGCGGGGACGATCTCCACCCCGTGCTCGCGCCCGGCCTCTTCGGCCTCGGGAACGCCCGCCACGGAGTCGTGGTCGGAGAGGGCGAGGCTGGTGACGCCGGCCTTCGCCGCTTCCGCGACGACGTCCTTCGGGGCCAGTTGACCATCCGAATGGGTGGAATGCGACTGCAACTCGATCAGAGGCACCGGGGCAGACTACCCATCGCGCCACAGACAAATAGGATTCCGCGCCGATGTTCCAGAAAGTCCTGATCGCCAACCGCGGGGAGATCGCCATCCGCGTCGCGCGTACGCTGCGTGAGATGGGAATCGGTTCGGTCGCCGTCTACTCGGAGATCGATCGCGACGCGCCGCACGTGCGCGCGGCCGACGAGGCGTTCCTGCTCGGCCCGGCCGTCCCGGCGGAGAGCTACCTGAACATCGCCAAGATCATCGAGGTCGCCAAAGAGGCCGGCGCCGAAGGGATCCACCCCGGCTACGGGTTCCTCGCCGAGAACTCCGACATGGCACGCGCCTGCGACGAGGCCGGGATCACCTGGATCGGCCCGCCGCCGGAGGCGATCGAAATGATGGGCTCCAAGACCCGGGCTCGCGAGATCATGGAGAAGGCCGGGGTCCCGATCGTCCCGGGCTCGACCGAGGTCGCGCCCGACATCGAGGCGGCGCGCAAGCAGGCCGACGAAGCCGGTTATCCGGTCGCCTGCAAGGCCGCGGGCGGCGGTGGCGGCAAGGGCTTCCGCGTCGCCATGACCCCCGACGATCTGCCCGACGCTTTCGAAGGCTCCGCCCGCGAAGGCGAGAAATTCTTCGGCGACCCGCGCGTCTACATCGAGCGCTATCTGGAGGATCCGCGCCACGTCGAGGTCCAGGTGCTGGCCGACTCGCAAGGCAACGTGATCCACGTCGGCGAGCGCGACTGCTCGATCCAGCGCCGTCACCAGAAGGTGATCGAGGAGGCCCCCGGCCCGCACGTCGACGAGGAGATGCGCGAGCGGATCGGCAAGATCGCCACCGACGCGGCCGCCGCCGTCGGCTACCGCGGCGCGGGCACGATCGAGGGCATGCAGGTCGGCGACGAGTACTTCTTCCTCGAGATGAACACCCGCGTCCAGGTCGAGCACTGCGTGACCGAGATGATCAGCGGGCTCGACATCGTGCGCGAGCAGATCCTGGTCGCCGCTGGCGAACCGCTCTCGATCAGCCAGGACGAAGTGGACCTGCGCGGCTGGTCGATCGAGTGCCGGATCAACGCCGAGAACGCGGCGAAGAAATTCGCCCCGGCCCCTGGTCCGATCGGCAAGTCCTACCGCGAGCCCTCGGGCCCCGGCGTGCGCGTCGATTCCGGCGTCGAGGGTGGCGGCGAGGTGTCGCCGACGTACGACCCGATGGTCGCCAAGCTCGTGGTCTGGGATGTCGATCGTGAGAAAGCGACCCGGCGGATGCTGCGGGCACTGGACGAATACGACACCGGTGGCCTGACCACGCTGATCCCCTTCCACAAGACGATCCTGCGCACCGAGCAGTGGGCCAAGGGCGAGACCTGCCGTGACTTGATGGAAGACACGGAGTGGCTGAAATCGACGGCGCCCGAGGTGGTCGCCGCGCCGGAGCCCTCGGAGGAGGGCGCCGAGATCGTCACCCGCGACTACAAGGTCGAGGTCTCCGGCAAGCTCTTCGACGTCAAGGTCATCGGCGAGGCGGTCGCCGGCTCCGCCGCGCCCGCCGCGGGCGGGCGCAAACCGCCGAAACGCGACCGCGCCGCCGGCGGTGCCGCCGCTTCTTCGAGCGAGGCCCTGCCCTCGCCGCTCCAGGGCACGATCCTCAAAGTCGCGGTCGCCGAGGGCGCCGAGGTATCAGAGGGCGACCTGATCTGCGTGATCGAGGCGATGAAGATGGAGAACGAGATCACCGCCCACCGCTCGGGCAAAGTCACCTCGCTGAACGTCACCGAAGGAGCCGCCATCGGCTCCGGCGACGTCATCGCCACCATCTCCTAACCCCGCGTCGCGTCTGGCTGGGTCGGGGGGGCGCATCGCGGCGTCGTGGCTCTGGTCACCTGCAGGGCAGGCTCCCCTCGCTACTCCTTGCGCTGCTGGCCCCGACCTGCGCCAGACGCGACGGCGACCGTTTGAAGAGAGGGAGACCTGACCCCCTCCGAACGGCTTGTAACGAGGGCCAGGAAAAGGAATCTCGGAAGGACGCAAACAATCCTGGCCCGAGTTTGAGAGAGGAGGGGGTCAGGTCTCCCTCTTCCCGAACCGCCCCCGAAGTACGACGCTTCAGGGTTTCTTCGGTTTGCCGCGTTCCCGTTCCCGTTCCCGTTTTTCTTCTTCGCGCTGTTCTTTTTCTTCTTCGCGCTGTTCTTTTTCGCGTTCGCGCAGTTCCCGTTCCCGTTCCCGTTCGCGCTGTTCCTTTTCCTTTTCCCGTTTGACTTTCAGCTGGTCGGACTTGGTCAGCGGGAGCTTTTCGGCGACTTCCTGGCAGGTGCGCCCGGAGCATTCCTCGAGGCGGACCAGTTCTTCGTGCAGGAAGTTGCGGATCGGGGTGTAGTTCTTGTCCCGGACGATGTTGTTCAGCTCGTTCGGGTCCGCGTTGATGTCGTAGAGCTCTTTCTCGCCGTCCGGCCACTCGATGTACTTGTAGGGGCCGAGGCGTATGCCGTAATAGTTTTTCGGCGGCGCGACCTCGGAGGCATGAGCTGCCGCGCCCGGGCTCTTGGTCCCTTTGAGGGCCAGCCGGCCGCGCGAGGTTCCCGCCGACGTCGTTTCCCCGGTCGAGGCGCCCCCGTTCTGTTCGACGTCGTTGGTCTCGACGAAGGACTCGAAGAGGAGCGGACGCCGGGTGCGCAGGCTCGAATCCTGCATGAACGGCACCATCGAGGTGCCGTCGATGCTTTTGTCGGCTTGGACTCCCGCCAGTTCGAGGATCGTCGGCGCGATGTCGACGGTGTTGACGAGCTGGCCGGAGTGAGTGTTCGGTTCGATCCCGGGGCCGCGGATGATCAGCGGCAGATGGGTGGAGGGCTCGTAGGCCAGGAACTTGCCGCCGACCAGGCGGTGCTGGCCGAAGAAGAAGCCGTTGTCGGAGGTGAAGATGACGTAGGTGTTTTCGATCCGGCCGAGCGCGGTGAGCTGGTCGAGGATCTGTTTCACGCCTTCGTCGACGGAGATCAGGGAGTTCAGGCAGTTCTGGTAGTAGACGCGGTAGGTGTGGATTTCCTGGGCGCTGAGGTACGGCGCTTCGCGGATGAACCGGGGCTTGTCGTTGACGTTGCCCTCGTTGAAGCCTTCCGCCCGGCCGACCGGCAATGGGGCGCCGGAGAAGCGCCCGATGTCCCGCGTCGCGGGCTGCGGCCCGGCCGGTTTGCGGAAGTCACCGTGCGGCGAGGTGTAGTCGATCTGCATGTAGAACGGCTGTTCCGGTGAGGTCGCCGCCAGTTCTTCGGTCGCCAGCGCGTTGAACTTGTCGGTCTCGTAGTAACAGGGCTGGCCGTTCAGCGGTGCGTAGGGGCAGCCCGCGTCGTCGATCGCGCCATATTCGCGCGTTTCCCAGGAGCCGGAATCGCCGTAGGGCCCTTCGACCACGCCGTTGTTGTTCAGCATGTAGCCGTAGGCGAAGTGATTCGTGTCCGAATTGAGGATCGTGTGCCACGAGCTCCAGCCGGGTGGCTCTTCGGTCCCCGGGCTGTAGGGCGCGTCGCCGTAGCCGTTGAGGATCTTGCCGATGTGGATCGTGCGGTAGCCGGCGCCCTGCAACCAGGTCGCGATGTTGTGCGAGTAGGCGAGGCGGCTCTGGAAGCCGGTCCAGCCGCCGTTCGGCGGGACGTTGCCCTGGACGTGGTTGTTGTGGGCGTAACGGCCGGTCAGGAGGCTGACCCGGGACGGCGCGCAGAGGCTGTAAGGCGTGTAATAGCGGTTGAAGGTCACGCCCTGTTCGCCGAGCAACTGCAGCGTGTTCGGCATCGCGACTTCTTCGTTGCCGTTCAGCATGCGGACCCCGTCGTAGAGCTCTTCCAGCGTCTGGTCGTCGGTCTGGATCACGACGAAGCTGGGCTTCTGCAGTTCGGAGGCTTTGGCCCGGGCCGCGCGGGCTTCCTCGGTGGTGGCGATGACGAGGCCGAAGAGGAGCGCGAGCAGCACGATCGCCGCGGAGACGCGCGTCAGGGCGCCTCCACGCCAGGACTGGGGCTTAAGTTCGGGCATATTCATCGAGCTACCGGGGATCTACTCCCCACGCAGGGAAAAACCTCCGTCAGGGACGGGAGTTGCGCTCTGAAAATAAAAAGAACCTCAGGAAGCGCCGAGCTTGGCGACGGCTTCGCGGAAGTTTTTGACCGTCGCCGAAGGCGCTTTGCGGCCTTCGAGTTTCTCGCCGTGGCGATTCACCCAGATGACCGGCACGTTCATTTTGAGCACCGGAGCGATGTCGGTCGTGTAGTTGCAGCCGATGTGCAGCCAGCCTTTTTTGCCGCCGATGCGGCGGGCGCACTCTTTGAAGTGGACCGGGTCCGGCTTGTAGCTGCGGACCTGCTGGGCGGTGACGACGAGGTCGAGTTCGGTGCGCAGGTGGCGCCGCGAGATCCCAAGGAGTTTGTCGTCGACGTTGGAGATGATCCCGATCTCGTATTTTTTGCCGAGTCGGTCCATCGCCGCGTTGGACTCGCGGAAGGGCAGCCAGTAGGCGACGCTGTTCGGCAGGAACTGGGCGCGCGACGGCTCGATCTCCCAACCGAGCTCCCCGGCGACTTTCACGATCGTCCGGCGAAGCACCTCGGCGTAGAGCTCATAAGAGCCCGCCATGACTTCTGCCTGGACCTCGAAGAAGCGATCGAGGAAGGGCTGCTCTTCAAACGAAAAGCCGTCTTTTGCAGCCTCTTTCTTGACTGCCTCGACGATGCCTTTCTCCCAGTCGATGAGAGTGCCGTAGCAGTCGGTGGTGACCCAATTGACGTTTTTGAGTGAGGGGAGAGCCATGAGAGAGCGCGGGATTATGGCATTCGGATAGGGTCCACGCCGCGCCGTACCCCAACGGCCTACTTTCTTCCCCCCATGGACCTCCTCGAATATCAAGGCAAGCAGCTGTTCGCCAAGCACGGGATCGCCGTGCCCAGTGGCGAGGTCGCCGACAACGTCGACGACGCGGTCGCCGCGGCCGAGCGCATCGGCTACCCGTGTGCGATCAAGGCCCAGGTGCTGATCGGCGGTCGCGGCAAGGCCGGGGGCGTGAAGATCGCCAAGGACGTCGACGAGGCCCGTCAGTACGCCTCCGACATCATCGGCATGGACATCACCGGCCCCCACGGCGAGGGTCCGTTCCGCGTCGACTCGGTCTGGGTCGAGGGCGGCTCCGACATCGCCGAGGAGTACTACGCGTCGATCATCCTCGACCGCGGCGAGAAGATGCTGCTGACGATGGTCTCGGCCAAGGGCGGGATGGACGTCGAGGCGGTCGCCGCCGCGAACCCCGCCGACCTGACCAAAGTCCACATCAACCCGACCGAGCCTTTCGACGCCGCCGCGGCGCGCCCGATCGTGGCAGCCGCCGGCCTCGCCGAGGACGTGCTCGATGAGGCCGCCGACGTGCTGGCGAAGCTGGCCGAGGTGGCGCGCGAGGAGGACGCGACGCTGATCGAGGTCAACCCGCTGATCGTCACCGCCGACCGCAACGTCGTCGCGCTCGACGCCAAGGTCACGATCGACGGCAACTCGCTCTACCGCCACGAGGACCTGGCCGAGATCGCCGACACGGTCGAGGATCCGCAGGAGCAGATGGCGAAGGAAAAGGGCCTCACCTACGTCAAACTCGACGGCAACGTGGGGATCCTGGCCAACGGCGCCGGGCTCTGCATGTCGACGCTCGACGTCGTCGCCCAGGCGGGCGGCGCGCCGGCCAACTTCCTCGACGCGGGCGGCGGCTCGAAAGCCGACGCGATCGTGAACGCGCTGGAAGTCATCAAGAGCGACGCCAAGGTGACGGCGATCCTCTTCAACATCTTCGGTGGCATCACCCGCTGCGACGAGATCGCCAAGGGGATCGTGACCGCCTCGCAGCAGATCGACCTGGGGATGCCCTTGGTGGTGCGCCTGGACGGCACGAACTTCGAAGAGGGCCTGGCGATCCTCGCCGAGGCCGACCTGCCGAACCTCCACCAGGAGAAGACGATGCTGGACGCCGCGCGCCGCGTCGTCGAGCTCGCCGGAGGCGCCTCATGAGCATCATCGTCGACGGCAACACGAAGCTCGCGGTCTCCGGGCTGACCGGGCGCGAGGGCTCCTTCCACGGGCTCCGCAACAAGGCTTACGGGACCGACCTCGTCGCCGGCGTGACGCCGGGCAAGGGCGGCCAGGACGTGGAGGGGACCCCGGTCTTCGACACGATCAAAGAGGCGGTCGTCGAGGCGGGCGCCAACACCTCGATGATCTTCGTGCCCGCGCGCTTCGCCGCCCCCGCGATCAACGAGGCGATCGAGTCCGGCGTCGAGACCGTCATCGCGATCACCGAGGGGATCCCGGTCCTCGACATGCTCGAGACCTACTGGAAGGCCAAGGAAGCAGGCGTCCGGCTGATCGGGCCGAACTGCCCCGGCGTCCTCTCGCCCGGCAAGGCGAACGTGGGGATCATCCCCGACTCCTTCTTCGATCCGGGCCCGATCGGCGTCGTCTCCAAGTCGGGGACGCTGACCTACCAGATCGGCAACGAGCTGAAACAGGCCGGGACCGGCAACTCCTCGATCGTCGGCATCGGCGGCGACCCGATCGTCGGCACCGACTTCATCGACGTCCTCAAGCTGTATGAGGCGGACCCCGACACCGAGCTGATCGTGATGGTCGGCGAGATCGGCGGCGACGCCGAGGAGCGGGCCGCCGAGTTCATCGCCGCCGAGATCACCAAGCCGGTGGTCGCCTACATCGCCGGTTTCACCGCGCCCCCCGGCAAGCAGATGGGCCACGCCGGCGCGATCATCTCCGGCTCCTCGGGCACCGCCCAGGCCAAGAAAGACGCTCTCGAAGCAAAGGGCGTCCGGGTCGGCGAAAGCCCGACCGAGACCGCGGCGATCGCGGCCGAGACCCTCCGCTCGTAGGCGCCCGTCGGGCGACGTTCGCCCTCTCTGGCTGGCCCTCGTCGCGTCCGGCGGCGTCCTCGACCGCTCGACGTGGCGCTGCCACGCCTTCGGGTCTGCGTCCTTGCCGGACACGACGATTGCTGCGCCAGAGCCGGGCGCTCGTCACCCTCCGTGACGCCGATTTGGAATCAAGGACACGACATCCGCGAAGCGGTCCTCGAGCGGCGAGGCGGAGGCCTCGACGTAGCGCTGCTCGACAAGGAGGAAGGGGCGGATGCGAGTGCGTGCCCGACGCCCGCGTCCCCGCTCGTAGACGGCCGCGACCTCGGGAACGCGAAGCAGCTTCAGTCGGCTTGCTTCGTCCCACGCGTTCTTCAGTTCATGCATGGTCCGTCGTCCGACGCCGAGAGACGTGAGCTGCCCATGGGCCACGACACCCTGTTGCCGCCGCACCAAGTCAACGATCTCCCGCTCCCGGGACGTGCTTCCGAGCTTTGAGGCCATATGTGGCCCCTAAGCTCGGAAGGACCCTGGTTTGACCCCCCGGGGCGGATGAAATTGGCGGAGTTCGCGCGGGAATCGGCGTTGCTAGGCTCGATGTATGGCCGACACGATCTCCTTCGCCCGCGGGGCGCCGAGCGCAGACATCCTTCCTCACGAGCAGGTCAAGGAGGCCTCGCAGCGAGCGCTCACCAATGATTGGGAGACGGCGCTGTCCTACGGGGTCGGGATCGGGCATCCCGGGCTCTGCAAGTGGATCGCGGAACGTCACGGGGACGTCGATCCGGCGCAGGTGATGGTCACCAATGGCTCGCTCGAGGCGGGCGCGATGCTCTTCGCGCACCTGGTGAAGCCGGGGACGAGGGTGGCGGTCGAGCAGCCGACGTACGACCGGACGCTGCTGCTGCTGAAGCAGCTCGGCGCCGAGCTGGTGCCGATCCCGCTGGAGGCCGACGGCCTCGACGTGGGGGCGCTGGAGGCAGCGGTCGGCGAGGCGCCGATCGAGTTCGTCCACGTGATCCCGAACGCCCACAACCCGGCCGGCTGCACGCTCTCGGTGGAGAAGCGGCGGCGGCTGGTGGAGCTGGCCTCCGAGCATGACTTCTTCATCTTCGAGGACGACCCTTACCGCGAGCTGCCCTTCGAGGGCGAGCCGCTGGAGACGATGCTCTCGATGGACTCAGGCGACAAGGTGATCCACGCCTCCTCGTTCTCCAAGACGGTGAGCCCCGGCGTCCGCGTCGGCTACCTGGTCGGCCCGACCGAGGAGATCGCGAAGCTCTCCAAGCACGCCAACGAGCAGTACATCTCGCCGAACATGCTGGCCGAGTCGATCGTCCTCGAGCTGTGCAAGTCCGGGATGCTCGACGAGAACATCACCTTCGTCAAAGGCGAGCTGAAGGCGCGTTGCGACGCGCTGGTGGAGGCGCTGCGCGAGAAGATCCCCGAGGCGGTCTTCGTCGTCCCGCAGGGCGGCTACTTCCTCTGGCTCGACCTCGCCCAGGGCACCGACACCAAGGCGCTCTTGGCGGAGGCCAAAGGCGAGGGCGTCTCCTTCGTCGCGGGTCCGGATTTCATGATGGAGGGCGGCGACAACAGCCTGCGGCTCTCCTTCGCGCCGGTGCCGGCCGCCGATGCCGCCGAGGGCGTCGCCCGCATCGCTTCGGCGCTCGAGAAGCTGCGCGCGAGCACGCCCGCCTGACCCCGACCCGATTCGTCCGTTTTGGACGGGGGTACCAATCTAAGTTCGGTTGATCCGGCCTTGCGGTGAACAGCGTAAGTAGCGGGTACAGAGATGCCCGTGCGACGTGAGAAAGCCGAGAGACTTGCCGACGAGGAGCTGATGCCCTGGATCGGACGCAAGGACCCGGAGGCGTTCGAAGTCTTCTACGACCGGCACGGTGGGGCCGCCTTCTCGCTGGCCTACCGGATCCTCGGCGAACGTGGCGCGGCCGAAGACTGCATCCAGGAGGCGTTCATCTCGATCTGGCGGAGCGGCGGCAAGTTCGACGCGGCCCGCGGCAGTGTCCGCTCGTGGACGCTCTCGATCGTCCGCAACCGGGCGATCGACGTGCTCCGCAGCAAGGCCAACAAAGCCCCGAAAATGACCTTCGACGACGACGAAATCATCGAGTCCCGCCCATCCGAGGAGCTGACCGACGAGGAGGCCATGCGCCACGAGACGGCGACCGAGGTGCGAGGCGCGCTGTCCCAGCTTCCCGGCGAGCAGTCCAAAGTGATCCAGCTCGCCTACTTCGGCGGCTTCAGCCAGTCGGAGATCGCGGCGATGTTGAACGTGCCGCTGGGCACGGTCAAGGGACGGATGCGGCTCGGGTTGGAGAAGATTCGCGGCGAGTTGGCGGAGGGACTGGCATGAACGAGCACGAGCACAACGATCGCCTCGAGGCGGTTGCCGCCTACGCGATCGGCGGCCTCGACGCGGAGCAGGTCCCGGACTTCGAGGAGCACCTCACCGGTTGCAAACGCTGCCAGGAGGAGCTGCGCTGGCTCGAGCCCGCGGTACAGGCGCTGCCCGAAGCGGTCGAGCTCCAGAAGCCGCCGCCGGAGATCAAGCAGCGGTTGATGGCCGAGGTACATGGCGACATCGCCACCGACGAGCGCCGCGCGCGGAGCGAGAAGCGCCGCGAGCGAGCCGAATCCCGGCCCGGCATCGGCGAGTGGCTGCGCGGCCTGAGCCTCGGCGGGCTGACCTGGAAGCCGCTGGCGGGCCTCGCCGTGGCGATCCTCGTGATCGCCGGAGGCATCGGCTACGCGGTCGGCACCGACGGTGGCGCGAGTGGCACCCACACGACCGAAGTCCCGGTCGCCGCGAACGGGGTCGGCGCCAAAGTGGTCACCGAAGACGACCGCGGCGAGCTCCACCTCACCGGCATCAAGCAACTGCCGAAGGGCCGCATCCTCGAGGCGTGGGTGGAACGCGAAGGCGTCGTCGAACCGGTCCCGGCACTGTTCGCGCCCGACCAGGCGGGCCGTGCCTCGACCACGATCGAGAACATGAAGGGCGTCACCACCGTTCTGGTGACGCGGGAGCCCGCCGGCGGCTCGAAGAAGCCGACGACGAAACCGGTCGTCGCGGTCCCGATCGAAACCTGAGTCGCCCTAACGCCCGTAGCGGTCGCTGGAGAGCACCAGCTGCTCGGGGATCGCGGCGCGGGGAGCCGGCGCCGGGTCGGCGCGGACCGAGACCGTCTCGGCGACGCTGTAAGTGACGACGTGATCGCCGTCGTCGGCGGTGATCGTGACGTGGTCGTCGTCTGACTCCGACACCTTGCCGGCGAGGCCGGGGTGGAAGCCGGCGTCCATCAGGTAGTGGAGGAGCTCCTCGGCCTCGTTCTCGAAGCGCAGGACGACGACGTCGGCGCCGATCTCGACGTCGGCCAGGAGGGAGCCGCGCTCGCGGATGCCCTCGACGATCGGGTGGCCGTGGGGGCAGGTGGTGGCGTCGCCGATCGCGGCGCGCATCCGCTCCTCAAGGACCGGGGACATCGCGTGCTCGATCCGCTCGGCCTCCTCGTGGACCTCGTCCCACGGGATTTTCAGCACGTCGGTGAGGAAGCGCTCGATCATCCGGTGGCGGCGGACGATGTAGGAGGCTTTCTCGCGGCCTTCCTCGGTGAATTTGAGCGATTTGTCCGCGTTGCGGTCGACGTAGCCGTCTTTGACCAGGCGGCCGACCATTTCGTGGACGGTCGGCGCCGAGAGCTGCATCGCGCGGGCGATGTTGGCGCCGGTCATCGGCAGCCCGGCCTCGTCGATCCAGAACATCGACTCGAGGTACTCCTGCTCGGCGACGGTCGCGTCGGCTGCCAACTTACCCTCCTTTTAGGAGCCCCTGATCAGGCTGCCCTAAGATGTGTGTCTTGACGGCGACCGGACAATCGCTGCGGCGCCACTGGCCACTTTACCTGGGCGGCCTACTCGTCGCGCTACTTGCGTGGAGCGCGGTCGGCGCCAGCGGCGGCACCCCCGAACCGAGCGCCAACGAGCACCTGAGCCATGGCGCGGTCGTGCTCGACAGCGCGCTGCTCGTGTTCCGCGAGGGATTGGAGACGATCCTCGTCCTCGCCGCGGTCACCGCCAGCATGGTCGGCGCCACCCAGGTCTACCGGCGGCCGATCGCGCTCGGCGCCGCGGTCGGGCTCCTCGCGAGCGTCGCGACCTGGTTCCTCGCCGCCTGGGTCCTCGGACAACTCGGCGGCAGCGGCCTCGCGGTGCAGGCGGCGACCGGCCTCCTCGCCGTGATCGTCCTGCTGGTGGTCATGAACTGGTTCTTCCACAAGGTCTACTGGACCGGCTGGATCCAGAACCGCAACCGGCAGAAGAAGAAGATCCTCTCGGGCGCCGAGTCCGGCGGGGTCGACGGCCGCCGGGCGGCGATCTGGGGCCTGATCGCGCTCGGCGTCACCTCGGTCTACCGCGAGGGCTTCGAGGTCGTCCTCTTCCTCCAGAACCTGCGCCTGTCCTACGGGGCCGGGACGGTGCTGGAGGGCGTCGCGCTCGGCCTCTCGCTGACCGCCGTCGTCGGCGTCATCACCTTCCTGGTCCACAAGCACATGCCTTACAAGCGGATGCTGGTCCTGACCGGGGTCATGCTCGGCATCGTCCTGATCGTGATGGTCGGCGAGTCGGTGCAGGAGATGCAGCTCGCCGGCTGGCTGCCGGAAACGACGGTGGCGCTGGCGATCCCCGGCTGGGTCGGCCTCTGGTTCGCGGTCTTCCCGACCGTGGAGGGGCTGGTCGCGCAGGTGCTGGCGGCGGCGCTCGTGCTCGGGTCCTACTTCGGCGCCGAGTACTGGCGGATCAAGCGGCCGCGCAAGAAGGCGATGGCGGCGACGGCGGCGACGCCAGGCCCGGCGCTCAATCCGGACGCGCCGCGGATCGGCCCCGAGCCGCGCCCTCAGCGCTCCATCAAGGACGCGACGACCGCCTCGTAGAAGCCGTCCCCGTTGGTGCTCTCGGTGACGGTGACGTTGTCGAACTGAGGCAGGTAGGCACGTAGCCCCGGGTCCTCCGTGGGGCCGTTGGCGACGACGAAGAAGCGGCCGACGGAATGGGCGACCTCGAGGTCCTCGACCGAATCCCCGACCGCGATGCAGTCCTCGGTGGCGAAGCCGCGGGCACGGGCGTGGGTGGCGACGGCGGCCGCCTTGGAGACCGAGTGCGGCACCAGGTGGTAGGCGTGGGTCTGGCCCTCGACCGTCTTCATCGGCGTGCCGATCGCGCCGTTGTCGAGGAAGCGGAGGTCGTCGTCGCCGTGCTCGCCGAGCAGGGCGTTGGCCTCGTGGACGTCGACCTTGCCGCGGAAGAGGTGGGAGTGCTGGCGGCCGTGGTGCCAGGGCGAGTGGTACTCGAGCCGTCCCCGGAAGTGATCGAAGAGCATCTCGGGGATGCCCCTTCGCTCGATCTGTTCGTAGACCGTGCCCTCGTATTCGTCGGGCTGCAGCTCGCCGGTAAGGAGCGTCACCTCGCCGTCCATGGAGAAGGCGCAGCCCGCCTCGAAGATGTAGGAGCGCTGGGCCATCAGGCGGGCGGCCTCGTGGACCTGGGGCTCGCGACGGCCGCTCATGATCACGACCTCGACCCCGGCGCGGGCGCACGCCTCGAGCGCGCGGGCCTGGGCCATC
This sequence comes from Solirubrobacterales bacterium, assembly GCA_965200635.1. Taxonomy (GTDB): domain Bacteria; phylum Actinomycetota; class Thermoleophilia; order Solirubrobacterales; family 70-9; genus VAYN01. The sequence continues at coordinate 1,598,731 of OZ241364.1, forward strand.
GAGAAGTTCCCCTCGCGATCGAGAAAGAGGGCGCCTCCCTCCCCGAGGAGGGTCCCGTCCAGGTCGGTGTAGACGCAGGCGAGCGACATCGGCCGCTCGCTACCGTAGCGAGGGTGGAGTGGCGGCTCGGAGATTTGACTCTGGATCTGGCCCGGCCGGTGGCGGCGGGGATCGTCAACGTGACGGTCGATTCGATGTTCGAGGGGGCCCGGAGCGGCACCCCCGAGGGGGCGATCGCCGACGGGATCGGGTTGGTCGAGGCGGGCTTCGACCTGCTCGACGTCGGCGCGGTGGCGGCGCGCAGTGGGCCGCCGGTCGGGGTCGAGGACGAGTGCGCGGCGCTGATCCCGGCGATCGAGGTGATGGCCGGGACCGTCCCGATCTCCGCCGATACCTTCCAGGTCGACACCGCTCGCCGCGCGCTCGCCGCCGGCGCCGTCTGCGTCAACGACATCTCCGGAGGGTGCGACGAGATGTTCGAGCTCCTCGCCGAGACCGGCGCGGGCTATGTCTTGATGCACATCGAGGGGCCGCCGCGGGTCGACCGGCCCTGGCGCGACTACGGCGACGTGGTCGCCTACCTGGCGGAGTGGTTCGAGCGGAGGGTGGAGCGGATGCGGGAGCTGGGGGTGCGCGCCGACCAGATCGCGATCGACCCGGGCCTCGACTTCGATCTCTCGCCCGAGCAGGACCTGGAGATCCTGCGGCGCCTCGCCGAGCTGAAGGCACTCGGGCTGCCGCTCTACGTGTCGCTGTCGCGCAAGGACTTCATCGGCGCGACCCTCGCCGGGTCGTGGGAGGAGCGCCTGCCGGCGGGCGAGCGGGAGTGGGGGACCGTCGCCGCGGTGACGATGGCGGTGCGCGAGGGCGCCGACGTCCTCCGCATCCACGACCGCAGCTCCCTGCAGGCGATGCGCCTGGCGGGAGAGGTCGTGCGCGGGTCCTGATGGCGCGCTCGCGGATCATCGACACGCAGTGGGGGGTCGCGATCGCCCCGGCTCGGCGCGACGGGCGGATCGTCGCCGAAGCCTCCGAGCCCGACCGCACCGCGAAGCCCGTGGCCCTCCCGGCCGACCTCGCCCCGGCCCTCATCACGCGCCTGCGCGCCGCCGGGATCGAGTCGCTCTACTCCCACCAGCTGCGCGCCTGGGAGACGGCGCCGAGCTCGGACCTGATCGTCACCTCCGGCACCGCCTCGGGCAAGAGCCTGGCCTTCAACCTGCCGGTGCTGGACGCGATCGCGCGCCAGCCGAAGGCGCGGGCGCTCTACCTCTACCCGACCAAGGCGCTCGCCCAGGACCAGGCGCGCAAGCTCGCCCAGCTGCGGCCACCGGGCCTGCGCGAGGCGATCTACGACGGCGACACGCCGAAAGAGGAGCGCCCGGCGATCCGCCGCAAATCGAACCTGATCCTCACCAACCCCGACATGCTGCACGTCGGGATCCTCCCCAGCCACCGCAAATGGGGCGACTTCCTGGCGAACCTCGAGTTCGTCGTCGTCGACGAGGCGCACACCTACCGCGGCGTCTTCGGCTCCCACGTCGCCAACGTGCTGCGGCGGCTGCGGCGGACGGCGCGCGCCTACGGGGCCGACCCGCGCTTCCTGCTCGCCTCGGCGACGATCGCCAACCCGGAGGAATTGGCGGAGCGGCTGGTCGGCACCGAGTTCGAGCTGATCGACGACGACGGTGCGCCGCGAGCGGGGCGCGAGGTGGCGATGTGGAACCCACCGCTGATCGACGCCGCGACCGGGGCACGGCGCTCGGCCTTGGCCGAGGCGGCCGACCTGCTCGCCGAGCTCGTCACCCAGGGCGTGCGCACGATCTGCTTCCTCAAATCGCGCCGCGGGATCGAGCTGATCCAGCGCTTCGCCCGGGAAAACCTGGAGCGGCGCGGGAGGAAGGACCTCGCCGCGCGGATCGCTCCCTACCGCGGCGGCTACACCCCGCAGCAGCGGCGCGAGATCGAGGACCGGCTCTCGCGCGGGGAGCTGCTCGCGGTGGTCACCACCGACGCCCTGGAGCTGGGCATCGACGTGGGGGAGCTGGACGCGGCGATCTGCGTGACCTTCCCGGGCACGGTCGCCTCGCTGCGGCAGATGTGGGGACGCGCCGGGCGGCGGCGGCGCGGGCTGGCGGTGTATGTCGCCGGGCAGGACGCCCTCGACCAGTTCTTCTGCCGGCATCCGGATGAGTTCCTCGGGCGGCCGGTGGAGGCGGCGATCCTCGACCACGCCAACGAGCAGATCGCGATGCGCCACCTGATCGCGGCGGCGTACGAGATCCCGCTGAGCGATGCCGACGACGAGTTCTTCGGCGAGGGCTGGCGGGAGCGGGCGCAGAAGCTGCTCGAGGCGGGGGAGCTGCGCAAAGCGCGCGGGCGGCTGGCCCCGGGGCGCAACGAGTTCGTCGCCTCGCGGATCCCGCTGCGCTCGGCTTCGGCGGAGTCGGTCGCGGTGATCGAGCGCGGCTCTGGGGAGATGCTCGGCCTGGTCGAGGCGGAGCGCGCCTTCACCACGATCCACCCCGGGGCGATCTACCTGCACCTCGGGCGCTCCTACGAGGTCGAGCAGCTCGACGTACGCGAGCGGCGGGCCCTGGTGTCCGCCTTCGACGGCGACTGGTACACGCGGCCGAAAAAGGAGACCGAGATCTACATCGAGCGGATCCACGAGCAGCGTGAGGTCGCGGGGGTGCAGCTGAGCTTCGGCGAGGTCTCGGTGACCGAGCAGGTGATCGCCTTCCAGCGGGTCTCGATCTCCGACAACGAACCGATCGACATCGTCGCCCTCGAGCTGCCCGAGCAGAGCTTCGTCACCCAGGCCCTCTGGTACGTCCTGCCCGAGGGCAACTTCGGCACGCTGCCGCCCGACGTCCTGCTGGGGGCGCTGCACGCGACCGAGCACGGGCAGATCGCGGTGCTGCCGCTGATCGCGATGTGCGACCGCTGGGACATCGGCGGGCTCTCCACCAACGTCCACTTCCAGACCGGACGCTCGACGATCTTCATCTACGACGGGCACCCCGGCGGGGTCGGGATCACCAAACGGGGCTACGACGAATTCGAGCGCCTGCTGGGGGACGCCGAGCGGCTGATCGCGGAGTGTCCTTGTGAGAGCGGTTGTCCCAGCTGCGTGCAGAGTCCGAAGTGCGGAAACCTGAACGAACCGCTGCACAAGGCCGGAGCGCTGGAGCTGATGGGGCAGATGCAGGCTTCGCGCACCGACATCAGGCGGGCAGCTTGAAACGCCAGGTCGCCGTCATCGGTGCGGGCGGGGCGGCGGAGGATTCGGAGACCTGGCGGCTTGCCGAGGACGTGGGACGGCGGCTTGCGAAGGCCGGGGCCACGGTCGTCTGTGGTGGTGGCCACGGGGTGATGGCGGCGGTCAGTCGCGGTGCCGCCTCCGCCGGCGGCGAGGTCATCGGGATCCTCCCGGGGAGCGACCTGGAGGGCGGCAACCCCGACCTCACGCACGTCGTCGCGACCGGGATCGGGCATGCGCGGAACCTTGCGGTCGTCGGGTCGGGAGAGGTCGTGATCGCGATCGGCGGGGAGTGGGGGACGCTCTCGGAGATCGGGCATGCACGGGCGATCGGGCGCACCGTCGTCGCCCTGCGCAGCTGGTCGCTGGTCGGGCGCGACCGGATGGAGGGCGCGCCCGGGATAGTTCCGGCCGAGACGCCGGAGGAGGCGGTCGCCGCGGCCTTCGCCGAGCTCTAGTACGCCTCGGGGGCAGAGCCGGGTCAGGGCCAGAGTTCGCGCAGCGCGAGGACAGCGAAGGCGCTCGACCAGAGCAGCGGCGTGGTCGAGGTCGGGATGCCGGTGCCGACGGCGACCCGCTCGGGGAGGTCGCCGGCGGGGGTTGAGGCTCGGCGTAGGTCGCGAAGGAGCGAGAGCGCCGCTTCCCGATCGCCGAGCCCGGCGAGCGCCCAGGCGCTCCAGGCCGTGGGTGCGGTCCATGGGTCTTCGCCGCCCTGCCAGCCTTCGCCGGGGGTGATGCCGTACTTGGTGCCGTCGCGGGTGAGCGTCAGGAGCGTGCGTTCGGCGGCGGGATAAAGGCCCCGCAGCCGGAACGGCCGCACCGCCCACCCGGCCGCCGAGTCGAGCCCCGATCCCGGATCCCCCGCCACCCGCACCAGACCCCGATGTTGACGGGCCGAAAACTTGCCTATATGTCTAGTTATCGGCCCATCAACGCGGGAGCCGGCGGCGGCTAGGGCGTTGCCCAGGTAGTTGCCGGGGGAGGACTCTTGGTAGTCGGCTCGGTCTCGCCATTCGTACGGGCCGCGCGGCGGCTCGAGGCCGGTTGCCCGGGCGGCGACGGTGACCCAGCCGAAGGCGTCGCCTTGAGCGTCGCGGCCGGGGACCGGGGCGCCGGATCCGGTGAAGCGGGCGGCCGCGTCGAGGTCGAGGCCGGTGAGGAAGCGGGCGACGTCCCGGGCTTCGTGGCGGTGGCCGGAGGCCTCGAGCGCGAGCGCGGCGGTCGCGGCATCACGGGGCCAGACGTACGCCCACCCGTCCCGTGCGCCGGCCGCGACGGCACCGGTCTTCCGCGAGGTCAGCGCGTGGATCGTCAGCAGCGAGCGCTCATACATCTCCTTCGCCCAGGGAGGAACGTCGGCGTCGAGCGGTCGGGAATCCGCGAGCCAGTTCCGGGGCTCATCGCTCGCCCGCTCGATCAGATCCCCGGCCGCGGCAGCATGGACTTGAGGCACGACTCGACCCGGCCCGCAGATCAGGTCGAGTTGTGCCCGGCGCCTTTCGCTCGCGCAGCGAATCCCGTGGACGTTGACGCCGACCGTGAGGTTCGCCTTTGGCTGCGACTTGACCGTGACGACGAGAACGTTCTCGGCGGCAGCCGTCGTCATCGTGACCCGGCGCTCGCCGAACCGCGCCGCGGTCCGCACCACGTTCGTCCCCGGCAGGTAATGCTGGGACGCGGCGTCTGCTTCCCACATCGCCTTGCCGTCCACCCTCGGCACGATGCCGGTGCCTTCCGGGACCGTCCCCGCCGCCTGGCGATCGGAGGGGTTGTCGATCAGCGCCGCGCCCGCCGGCCTGGTCCGCAGGTCGACCACGTCCCCGTAGGCATCGACGGCCGCGGTCAGCCCGCCGTTCCCGGTGACCGCGGTCCCTAGGAACGGCGGCGGCAGTCCCGGCAGCGCCGGAGGAGTCCGTGGATCACTGCCGGCGCCGCCCGACACGAGCAGCGCGCCGGCCGCCAAGGCGACGGCGCAGAGGAGGGCTGCACGGGCGACTCGCACGGGGCATCAGCTGCCGCCGTTGCGCCGGAACCACTCGCCGAGCGCCGCGACGCCGTCGCTCTGCATCTGTCCACCGCCCATCCGACCGAGCGCGCCCTCGCCGCCGCGGCTGATCATCAGCTTCAGCTTCTGGCCGTCGGTGGTCCGCAGTCGCAGCGTCACCGCCAGTGCATCGACGACGGCGATCGTCGGGTTGGCGAACTCGTCACCGGTGCTGCCGGTCTTGGCGCTCGCGATGTCGGCGGCCGCGAGGCGCAACGGCTCCCCGTCAGCCTCCAACTGCTTCGATTTCTTCAGCCGCTGCACGATGAGGTGCCGGTCGGTGACAGCAATCATCGCCATCCAGCCGCGGAACGTCGTCTGCTGGGAAGCGACGCAGGCGCCGAACAGCTCCTCGCCCGGTCCGACGACGGACTCGGCGAACGGCCGCATCATGTCCTCGAAGTCGCTCATCGTCGTCCTTCGGCCATCGGGCCGCACGCTACACTGCGGCCGCCTCTGTTCGTGAACGACAGACACCCGCGCCGTACCTCTTCGCCGGACGCCTGACGGGCCGCGCACGCCGCCGACGCGCGCACTCCATCGCCCGCAACCGTCTGTCCGAAAAAGGAGGAACCACTTGTCTTGTCATTCGCCGGCGTCGCTTGGCTGGGATGCCGACCTGACGGCCGCGCTCGATGCGCTCGGCCGCCCCGAGCTGATTCCCGCCCGCGTCGTCGCCGTCCACCGCGGCCGCGTGGTGCTGCGCGGGGAAGAGCCCGAGCGCCAGGCCCCGGTGCGGGCCGGCCTGACCCATCGCTCCGGCCTTGCCCCGGTGGTCGGCGACTGGGTGGCCGCGCCCGCCGGCGGGGCGGTCGAGGAGATCCTCCCGCGGCGCGCGACCCTCGCGCGCGACGGGGAGACGCTCGCCGCCCATGTCGATCTCGCCCTGATCGTCACTTCGCTGAACCAGGACCTGAACGTCCGCCGGCTCGAGCGGTTCCTGGCGATCGCGCGGGGAGGCGGTGTCGAGCCGCTGATCGTGCTGACCAAGGGCGACCTCTCAGACGATCCCCACGGTGAGGCCGAGCGGATCGCGGCCGCCGTCCACGCGCCGACCGTGGTCCTCAGCGTCCGTGACGGCTGGGGGCTGGAGGCCATTCGAGCGCGGCTGGCGCCGACGCGCACGGCCGCGCTGCTCGGGATGTCCGGGGTCGGCAAGTCGACCCTCCTGAACGCCCTGCTCGGCGAAGAGGTCCAGCGCACCCTGCCGGTCCGCGAGGGGGACGACCGCGGGCGCCACGCCACTACCCATCGCGAGCTGTTCGCGCTCGCGAACGGCGCGCTGGTGCTCGACACGCCGGGTATGCGCGCCATCGGGATGTCGGGCGACACCGACGTCACCGAGACGTTCGCCGACATCGACGCGGTCGCGGCCGGGTGTCGCTTCGCCGACTGCCGACACGTCACCGAGCCGGGCTGCGCGGTGCTCGCGGCGGTCGCCACCGGAGAGCTCGACGCCGACCGCGTGGAATCCCGGCACCGCCTGACCGGCGAGGCCGCCGACGCGGCGCGCGGCACAGATCCGCGGGCGCGGCGCGAGCGCCAGGCCCACGAGGAGGAGATGTCGCGCCTCGAGCGTCGCATCCACCGGGAGAGCGACCCGTGATGAGCGCGCACTCGTCACGCCCTGAGCGCACCCCTCCCGATAGAATGCCGCGGCTCGGGGTCTGTTGTTCGGCTCCTGATGCCCTTTCGAGGGCCGCGGCGGGATAGCTCAGTTGGTAGAGCACACGACTGAAAATCGTGGTGTCCCCGGTTCGAGTCCGGGTCTCGCCATGCCGCGCCGGGGCAGGATCGGAAGCTCGTCGCCCCGAAGGCTGAGAGACTTGGCGGGATGACGGCTCCTTCCCTTCCGTTCGACCCGATCGAGGAGGCGCGTCGCCATTGGGCGGAGCGCTGGCCAGGGGATGCCGCGGACGAGATGGTCGCGGTGACCTCGGTGATGCGGGTGCACCAGATCCTGATGGCGCGGCTGAACGACTTACTCGAGCGTTTCGGCCTGACGTTTCCGAGATACGAGGCGTTGATGCTGTTGCACTTCTCCAAACGGGGGTCGTTGCCGCTGGGGAAGATCGGGGAGCGGCTCCAGGTGCACCGGACCAGCGTCACCAACACGATCGACGGGCTCGAAAAGCTGAAGCTGGTCCAACGGGTGCCGCACGAGAGCGATCGGCGGGCGGTCCTCGCCGAGATCACGCCGGCGGGGCGGAAGGTGGCCGAGGAAGCGACCGAGACGCTGAACGAGGCGCACTTCGCGACCGACCCGCTGTCGGAAGGGGACCTTGAGAGCCTCGCCGGGATATTGCAGAACCTGCGCGCGGGGGCCGGCGACTTTCCGGGCTGAGCGGCTGGGGGGTCGGCCGTTGTGCCGGCCGCGGCGGCAGTCCTAGGGGCGGCCTGGGCGTCTCATGGCGGTCCTGGCTGGCTGTGACCGCCATGAGACGCCCAGGACGTGAGGGGTCCGTGTGATTGCCGGCACATGCGCGGGCGGAAGAGGGCCCGGGAACGCGTAGTCGACTTTGACCACACCCTGGTGTGGTCAAAGTCGACAGCGCGTAAGTCGGTGTTGTCCAACACGCACGGAAGCGTGGACTTCCCACGCTCTCCGTCACGTGACGCGCCCGCGGCGCACGCCCCGGAGGCCCCCGACACTCCCCTCACATCCCCCGGCCGTCTCGGCCACGGCCACAGCCAGCCAGGGCCGTGACCGAGACGGCCGTGCCCGTCGCAACGCCTTGCGTCCCTTGCCCGTCCCCCGACCCCCCAACCCTTCCCCTTCCGCAATTTATGTGGTATTCCTACTATCCATGTCCCGCCTAACTGCTGACGCATCTCCGAGCGCCGCTTCGGCGCAGGGATCCGACGAGCTCCCCCTTCGCTTCGTCACCGCTGCCTCGCTCTTCGACGGGCACGACGCGGCGATCAACGTGATGCGGCGGCTGATCCAGGACTCCGGGGCGGAGGTCGTGCACCTCGGGCACAACCGCAGTGTGCGGGACGTGGTGCGGGCGGCGATCCAGGAGGACGCCGACGGGATCGCGATCAGCTCCTACCAAGGCGGCCACACCGAGTACTTCAAGTACGCCGTGGAGATGTTGCGGGACGCGGGCGCGGACCACATCCGGGTGTTCGGCGGTGGCGGCGGGACCATCACGCCGGATGAGATCGCCGACCTCGAAGGCGCGGGGGTCGAGCGGATCTACCACCCCAACGACGGCATGAACCTCGGGCTCGTCGGGATGATCGACGACCTGGTCGAGCGCGCGCGCTCCCAGCAGCTGGCCTCCGCGATGCCGGAGGGCGGCGGCACCGACGACCTCGACGTGGCGAAGATGCTCTCGGCGCTGGAGGACGGCGTGATCGGCGAAGGGGACCTCGAGCGGTTGCGCGCCGAGTGGACGGTGAAGGGCGCCGGTGTCCCGGTCGTCGGCGTCACCGGCACCGGCGGCGCGGGCAAGTCGACCGTCACCGACGAGCTCCTCAGTCGCTTCGTCCAGCACCTGCCCGACCTGCGGATCGCGGTGCTCGCCGTCGACCCGACCCGGCGGCGGACCGGCGGCGCCCTGCTCGGCGACCGCATCCGGCTGAACAGCCTGCGCCACGAGCAGCTCTACATGCGCTCGATGGCGACCCGGCGCCAGAACCTCTCGACCAGCGCGGTGCTCGCCGACGCGGTCGCCTTCCTCAAAGCTGCCGAGTTCGACCTCGTGATCGTCGAGACCGCCGGCATCGGCCAGTCCGACTCGGAGATCGTCGACCTCGTCGACCTCCCCGTCTACGTGATGACCAGCGAGTTCGGCGCCGCCTCGCAGCTGGAGAAGATCGACATGCTCGATCTCGCCGAGATCGTCGTCATCAACAAGTTCGACAAGCAGGGCGCGCCGGACGCGCTGCGCGACGTGCGCAAACAGTGGCGTCGCAACCGGGTCGCCTTCGAGCTCGCTGACGACGAGGTCCCGGTCTACCCGACGATCGCCTCGCAGTTCGCCGATCCCGGCGTGACCTGGATGTTCGTGAAGCTCTGCGCGGCGCTGGCCGAGCGGGCGGGCGGCGACGACCCCGAGCGCTTCGCCCCCGGCATCGACCCGGCCGACCACGAGCCGCGCGGCAACACCCTGATCCCGGGCAAGCGGGTCCGCTATCTCGCCGAGATCGCCGAGCAGGGACGGGGCATCAACGCCAAGGTCGAGGAGCTCGCCGAGAAGGCGTCCCAGGCCCAGCACCTCTACGAGGCGATGAAGGTCGATCCGGGCAGCGAGGTCCTGACCAAGGCCTACGAGGAGGCGCGCGTCGCGCTCGGCCCCGAGGCCCTCTCGCTGCTCGAGAACTGGGACGGCCGGATCGAGGGCATCACCGCCGAGAGCTTCAGCTACGAGGTGCGCGGTAAGGAGATCACCGGCCCGAACTACCGCGAATCGCTGTCCCATCAGCAGATCCCGAAGATCGCGCCGCCCCCATATAAGGATTGGGGCGAGCGGCTGCGCTTCCTGATGAAGGAGAACCTGCCGGGCGCCTACCCGTTCACCGGCGGCGTCTTCCCCTACCGGCGCGCGGGCGAGGATCCGACCCGGATGTTCGCCGGCGAGGGCTCCCCGGAGCGGACCAACCGCCGCTTCCACTACCTCTCGCAGGGACAGCCGGCGGCGCGCCTCTCGACCGCCTTCGACTCGGTGACGCTCTACGGCGAGGACCCGGCCGAGCGCCCCGACATCTACGGCAAGGTCGGCAACTCCGGCGTGTCGATCGCCACGCTCGACGACGCGAAGAAGCTCTACTCGGGCTTCGACCTGTGCCTGCCGACGACCTCGGTCTCGATGACGATCAACGGCCCGGCGCCGATCATCCTCGCCTTCTTCATGAACGCCGCGGTCGATCAGCAGGTGGAAAAGCACCTCAAGGAGAACGGCCGGTGGGAGGCGACCGAGCGCAAGCTCGAGGAGATCTTCGCCGGCAAGCCACGCCCCGAATACAAAGGCGAGCTGCCGCCGGGGAACGACGGGCTCGGGCTCGGCCTGCTCGGCGTCACCGGCGCCGACGTTCTCGACGCGGAGACCTATGGGCGGATCAAGGACGAGACGCTGCGCAAGGTCCGCGGCACCGTCCAGGCCGACATCCTCAAGGAGGACCAGGCGCAGAACACCTGCATCTTCTCCACCGAGTTCGCGCTGAAGATGATGGGCGACGTCCAGGAATTCTTCGTCGAGAACGGGGTGCGGAACTTCTACTCGGTGTCGATCAGCGGCTACCACATCGCCGAGGCCGGGGCGAACCCGATCTCCCAGCTCGCCTTCACCCTTTCCAACGGCTTCACGATCGTCGAGTACTACCTCGCCCGCGGCATGGCGATCGACGACTTCGCGCCGAACCTGAGCTTCTTCTTCTCCAACGGGATGGACCCCGAGTACGCGGTTATCGGCCGGGTGGCGCGGCGGATCTGGGCGCGGGCGATGCGCGAGCGCTACGGCGCGAGCGAGCGCAGCCAGATGCTCAAGTACCACGTCCAGACGAGCGGCCGGAGCCTCCACGCGCAGGAGATCAGCTTCAATGACATCCGTACCACGCTGCAGGCGATGTACGCGATCTTCGACAACACCAACAGCCTCCACACGAACGCCTACGACGAGGCGATCACCACCCCGACCGAGGAATCGGTGCGGCGCGCGGTGGCGATCCAGCTGATCATCAACCGCGAGCTCGGGCTGAACTTCACCGAGAACCCCTGGCAGGGCTCCTTCGCGATCGAGGCGCTGACCGACTTGGTCGAGGACGCGGTCTACGAGGAGTTCGAGCGGATCTCCGAGCGCGGCGGCGTGCTCGGCGCGATGGACACGATGTACCAGCGCGGGAAGATCCAGGAAGAGTCGATGTACTACGAGCGGCTGAAGCACGACGGCACGCTGCCGCTGATCGGCGTCAACACCTACCTGCCCGAGGAGGGCAAGGGCGAGACCCACGACGCGGTCGAACTGATGCGCTCGACCGACGTCGAGAAGGACGACCAGATCGCGGCGACGCGGGTTTTCCAGGAGCTCGGCGCGGCGGGACGCGACGCGGCGCTGGCCCATCTCGCTGACGTGGCGCGGGAGCGCGGCAACGTCTTCGAGGCGCTGATGGACGCGGTCAAATTCGCCTCGCTCGGCCAGGTCTCCGGCGCCCTCTACACCGTGGGCGGCGAGTACCGGCGCAATATGTAGTCATGTAGTGGTGCGAATCGTCTCCCTCGTCCCGAGCATCACCGAGCTTCTCTGCGATCTCGACCTGTCCGAGCAGCTCGTCGGCCGTACGGGTTTCTGCATCCACCCCTGGGAGACGGTGAAGACGATCCCGAAGGTGGGGGGGACGAAGGACCTGAAGTTCGACCGCATCCGCGAGCTCGAACCCACGCACGTCGTCGTCAACATCGACGAGAACCGCAAAGAGGACGCGGAAGCGCTGGCGGAGTTCATCCCCAACGTGGTGGTGACGCACCCGCTCGCGCCACGCGACAACCTCGACCTCTACCGGCAGATGGGGAGGGAGTTCGATCGCGAGCGGGAGGCCGAGGTGTTGTGCGGGAGCTTCGAAGGCGCGCTCGAGCGCGTCGAGGACCGGCCCGAGCAACGCGTCCTCTACCTGATCTGGCGCGACCCCTGGATGACGATCTCGCCGGAGACCTACATCTCACAGACCCTGGGACTGTTCAACTGGCGAACGGTCCCGGCGGGCACCGACGAGCGCTACCCGCAGGTCGACCTCGCGGCGGTAGAGGTCGACCGCGTCCTGCTCTCCTCCGAGCCCTTCCACTTCAAGCAGGACCACGTCGCCGAGGTCGAAGCGCTCGTCCCCGGCGCGAAGGTCTCGCTGATCGACGGCGAGATGACCTCCTGGTACGGCTCGCGGGCGATCGCCAGCATCGACTACCTGCGCGAGTACACCGCATGAGCGGCGTCGCGCTCTCCTGGAGCGGCGGGAAGGACTCGGCGCTGGCGCTGTGGACGATGCGCGAGGAAGGCATCGAGCCGGTCGCCCTGCTGACCACCCTGACCGAGGACCTCGGCCGGATCAGCATGCACGCGGTGCGCCGCGAGCTGCTCGAGGCCCAGGCCGCCGCGGTCGGGGTGCCGCTGGTCGAGGTCGGGATCCCGGCGGCCTGCTCGAACGAGGTCTACGAGGAGCGGATGGCCGCCGCCATGGACTCCCCGCCGCTCGCCGACGTCTCGGAGTTCGCCTTCGCCGACCTCTTTCTCGCCGACATCCGCGCCTACCGCGAGGAGCGCCTCGCCGCGATCGGCCGCCACGCCACGTTTCCGGTCTGGGGACGCGAGACCGGCGCGCTCGCCCGGACCTTCGTCGACGCCGGTTTCGAGGCGACGCTCGTCTGCGTCGACCCCGGGAAGCTCGACGCCTCCTTCTGCGGCCGCGCCTTCGACGCCGACCTGCTCGGCGATCTCCCCGAGGGCGTCGATCCCTGCGGCGAGAACGGCGAGTTCCACACCTTCGTCACCGCCGGGCCGATCTTCTCCGCGCCGGTCCCGATCGAGCACGGCGAGACGGTCGAGCGCGACGGCTTCGTCTTCCACGATCTGAAGCCCGCCTGACCCCTCAATCCGGGGGTCCGCGTTTGTCCAGGCGCGATTTAGGTTGTATTCCTACTATCTGTAATCCACGAATCTGAGGAGAACAGATGGGCATCGAAGAGGTCGCCATCCTCGGCGGCGGGCTGATGGGATCGGGAATCGCGGAGTCGACGGCCCTCGCGGGCCTGTCGGTGATCGTGCGCGACGTCGACGACACCGCGATCGGCGGCGCCCGGGCGCGCATCGAGAGGTCCCTTGGCTCGGCGGTCCGGCGAGGCAAAGTCGATGAGGGCGCGGCGGCCGAAATCCTCAACCGGATCAGCTACACCACCGAGCTCGCCGTCATCGAGGGCGTCGACCTGGTGATCGAGGCCGTCCCCGAGAACGCCGACCTGAAGGCCGCCATCCTCGGCCAGGTCGCGGGCATCGTCTCCGAAGACGCCCTGATCTCCTCCAACACCTCCTCGATCCCGATCGCCCAGCTCGCCGCCGGACTCCCTCGCCCCGAGCGCGTCCTCGGCCTTCATTTCTTCAGCCCGGTGCCGGTGATGCGCCTGATCGAGGTCGTCATCGCCCTCGACACCTCCGAGGACACCCTGGAGGCGGCCAAAGAGTTCGCCGACCGGATCGGCAAGCGCGCGATCGTCACCAAGGACCGCTCCGGCTTCATCGTGAACATGCTGCTCGTCCCCTACCTGATGGCGGCGGTGCGGATGTTCGAAGAAGGCTTCGCCTCCCCGGAGGACATCGACGAGGGCATGAAGCTCGGCTGCGGCCACCCGATGGGCCCGCTCACCCTCGCCGACTTCATCGGCCTCGACGTCCTCTACGCGATCGGCGACTCCCTCTACGAGGAGTTCAAGCAGACCGAGTACGCCCCGCCGCCGCTGCTGAAGCGGATGGTCGCCTCCGGCCGCATCGGCCGCAAGGCCAACCGCGGCTTCTACGAGTACGGCAAGGTCGGCGCCGCGGCCTAAGGTCTTCAGCGCGACCCCGCCGATTGCGCCCGCCGTCGCGGCCGTCCTAGTTGCGGTGCCCTGGGCGTCTCATGGAGGTCCTGGCAGGCTGTGACCTCTATGAGACGCCCAGGACGTGAGGGTCTCGTGAAAAACGTCGGGAAGTAGGCACGGGTCCGGGCGGCGGTCGGACTTACGTGGAGGGTGCGTGCGTGAGCCGTCGCACCTGACACGGATCGGCGAGGGAGATGCCGGGAACGTCACGCTTCCGCGCGCCTTCTGTCTGCTTTCGGGCCTGGAGACAGGGCCCGAAAGCTCGATGCATGAGTTGACCGTGCCATAGCACGGTCAACTCATGCAGCGGCGAATCCGGTGTTGTCCAACACGCACGGGAGCGTGGACTTCCCGCGCTCTCCGTCACGACTTGCGAGTCTCGTGACGTCCTCTGGGACAACGGTGTGCGCTTCCTCCGTGACGCGCCCGCGGCGCACGCCCCGGAAGCTCCCCGACACTCCTCCCGCACTCGCCGCAAACTCCTCGCGTCCCTCGGTACGGGTTCCGGCCAACGCTAGAGCACGGCGATCGGGTTGACCGGGCCGCCGACGCCGCCGCGGATCGGCAGCGGCTGACCGGCGAAGAAGAAGTCCCAGCGGCCGGCGGCGGCGCAGGCTTCGGCGAGGGCGTCGAGCTCGAAGTTCTCGCCGAGGAGCATCCCCATGTAGACGAGCGCCAGCTCGTGGATGGGAAAGAGGGGCTCGCCGCCGGTCAGTTGCTCGACCGCCCAGTTGTCGCAGGCGATCGCGCAGATGCCGAGTTCGTGCAGGAGCGGGAGGGCGTCGACGGCGATGCCGGGGGTGGTGGGGAAGAAGTCGCCGTGCTCGGCGAACTCGTCCCAGGCGCCGGTGCGGATCGTCGCGCCGAGGAGGCCGGTGCGGACGAGCAGCGCGTCGCCCGGGCGGACCTCGACGCCCTGGGCGTCGAGCACCTCGCGCAGCTCGTCGGGGCCGATGCCGTGGCCCGGCGCCAGGACGTCGAGGCCGCGATGGCGGGCCACGTCGGCGAGGACACCCCGGGTGACGAGCCGACGGGCCGCCGGGACGATGTCGTTGTGGGCGGCCCCCTTCGTCGTCACCTCCGCGGCGTCGATCCCGCCGAACATCTTGCCGCCGTGGAAGCAGTGGGAGAGCGCGTCCCAGTGGGTCGCCGCGTGGACGGCCATGGTGAGCTGGTCGTCGGCGAAGAGCGGGCCGTCCCAGCCCGCAGGCGCGTCGCTCGGCAGCTCGGTCATCAGGTGCTGGGGATTGATCCGCCCCGACCCGGGGGGCTGCGGCACTCCTTCGCGCAGCTCGAAGCCGAGCGAGATCGCCTGGCCGCTGCGGATCGCGTCGCGCCCCTCGAGCCGCTTGCCCTCGTCGACCAGGTTCAGCAGCCCGAGCCCGTCGTCGCGTCGCCAGCGGTCCCAATTGGTGAGGTGCGGGGAGAGCTCGGCGACCAGCCGCTCTTTCGCCTCGAGCTGTGCCCGCGCGTCGTCCATCTCAGGCGACCGCGCGGGCCAGGTCGGCGATGCGCTCGGGGGACTGGGTGGCCATGAACTCCAGGGTCGAGTCGAGGTCGACGATGCCGGAGTCGGAGCCGAGGCCGGTGGCGACGAGGCCTGAGGCGGCGGCGCCGAGGTAGCCCGCCGCCTCGGCATCCCAGCCGTTCGCGATCGCGACGACGAAGCCCGCGAGGTAGGCGTCGCCGCAGCCGGTGGTGTCGACGACCTCGACCTCGAAGGCGGGCACCTTGACTTCGCCGGACGGGCCGAGGATCAGGCTGCCCTCGCCGCCGAGGGTGCCGATCACGGTCTCGACCCCGACCGCGTCGCGCAGGCGCGCCACGCCCTCGGCCGGATCCTCGGTGCCGGTCATTTCGGCGAGCTGGCCCTCGTTGGGGAAGAAGAACTGGGCCTGGGAGAGGGCCGGGGTGAGCCGCTCCCGCATCGCTTCGTCGGTCATCGCCAGCACGTCGACGGTGACGACGACGTCGTTGGCGCGGGCGTGGCCGATCAACTGGGTCAGGCCCTCGTCGACGAAGTCGCCGAGCTGGTCGACGCCGCCGACGTGCAGCACGTCGGCCGCGGCGACGGCGTCCATATCGATGTCGGCGAGGGTCAGCGCGCGGGCGCCGGTCGGCCGGATCATGATCGGATTGCGCTCGCCGTCGGGGCCGATGAAGAGCAGGCTGACGTGGGTCGGGCCGCCCTCGTCGCGCACCATGCCGCCGACGTCGACACCGTGCTCGGACATCAGGTCGCAGACAATGTTGCCCTCGAAGTCGGCACCGATCACGCCCACCGCGCTCGGCCGGGCGCCGAGCTTCGCCAGGTCGACCGCCGGCCCGGCCGCGGTGCCCGCGGCGGTGATCCGCAGGTCCTCGAGCAGCTGCCATCCCGGCTCGATCGACGGCGCCGTCGGGTGGCGGACCAGCACGTCGAGCAGGTGGACGCCGAGGCAGACGACCTTCGGCGACTTCACGACCCGCCTCCGTAAGCGCGACGGGCCGCCTCGGTGGAGACCTCCTCGAGCTGCTCGTGGCTGAGGATCTTGGGCTCGCCGAAGATCGAGGAGCGCCAGTAGAGCTCGGCCAGCCACTCGAGCAGGACGGCCAGGTCGTAGGCCCGCGACAGGCTCGGGCCGTGGACCACGGCACCGTGGTTGCGCAGCAGGACCCCGCGCCGATCGCCGAGCGCCTTGTGCACGGCGGCGGCCAGCTCATCGGAGCCGAAGCGCTCGTAGTCGGCGACCTCCACGGTGTCCCCGCCGAACGCGTGGATCATGTAGTGAACGGCCGGCAGCTCGTCGACCGTGCAGGCCAGCGTCGTCGCGTAGATCGAGTGCGTGTGGACCACTGCCTCGGCATCGGACTCGCGGTAGACGAGCGTGTGGAGCGGCGTCTCCGAGGACGGGTTGCCGCCGGAGACGTGGTTGCCGTCGAGGTCGACGATCGCGACGCGCTCGGGGGTGATCTCGGCGTAGGGGACGCTCCCCGGCGTGATCGCGACCTGGTCGCCGACCCGCACGCTGACGTTCCCCGAGGTCCCCTTCACGAGGCCCTCGGTCAGCATCCGGTTGGCGTACTCGATCACCTCGAGCTTCGCTTGCTCCAGTTGGTTCACGTCTGTCCTTTCAGTCGGCAAGGAGCTCGCGCGCCTTCGCCTCGATGCCGTCGGCATCCATGCCGTAGTGGCGGTAGAGGTGGGTCGGCGGGCCGATCAGCGAGTACTCGTCGGCCGGCATCCCGATCCGCGCCAGCTTCACGCCGGCGAGACCGTGCTCGACCAGCGCTTCGGCGGAGGCGCTCGCCACGCCGCCGACCACGTTGTGCTCCTCGGCGACCAGCAACCGGCCGCTGCGCCCGGCGTGCTCGGCGATCGTCGCGCCGGGGCCGTCGAAGGGCCGCACGGTGTGGGCGTCGATGACGGTGGACCCGACGCCCTCGGCCGCGAGCCGCTCCGCCGCGACCAGCGCCGGCGCCACGGTGATCCCGTTGCCGACGATCGTCAGGTCGCCACCCTCGCGCAGCACCGCCGCCTCGCCGAAGCGCCAGTCGTCCGGGCGGCCGCTGTAGACGTCCTCGTCGCGGCCCCGGCCGAGCCGGAAGTAGACCGGCCCCGGCAGGTCGGCGGTCTGGTGGAGCGCCGCCTCGGTGGCGGTCGCGTCGCAGGGGCAGACGACGGTCATGTTGGCGATCGAGCGCATCAGACCGAGGTCCTCGGTCGCGTGGTGGGAGGTCCCGTAGAAGCCGATCGCGATGCCGGCGTGGTGGGCGAGGATCCGCACCGGCAGGCCCGGATAGGCGAGGTCGGTACGGATCTGCTCGCCGCCCAGCAGGCCGACGAACGGGGCGAAGGCGCCGATGTAGGGCTTCATCCCGACGCTCGCCATTCCGGCCGCCATCGAGACCATGTGCTGCTCGGAGATGCCGACGTTGACGAAGCGCTCCGGGTGGACCCGCTCGAAGTCGACCGTCATGTTGGAGAACTTCATGTCGGCCGTGATGACGACGATGTCGGGGTCCTCGTCGGCCATCGCGGCGAGCACTTTCCCGGCGACGAACGACTGCGACAGCTGCGCCATCCCGGCCAGGTCCCAGCTGCCTTTGCCCGGCTCCGGGGCGACCTCGATGCCGGCGTCCGCGCCGGTCGACTCGAGCTCAGCCACGCTGATCGATCTCCTTGGTCGCGGCGGCCGAGTCCTCGGACGTCAGGTAGCCGATGTGCCAGGTCCTCGAAAGCTCCATATAGGAGACCCCTTTCCCCTTGACGGTGCGGGCGACGATGCACTGCGGCTTGCCGCCGGTGGCGGGCGGCAGGGCCGCGGCGGCGTCGAGGATCGCCTCGGGGTCGTGCCCGTCGATCTCCGTCACCTCCCAGCCGAAGGCTTCGAAGCGGCCGCCGATCGGCTCGACCGGCATCGTCTCGGAGACCATCCCGTCGAGGCCCATCTGATTGGCGTCGACGATCGCGACGACGTTGCCGAGACCGAAGTGGGAGGCGGAGCCGGCCGCTTCCCAGACCTGGCCCTCGTTCAGCTCCTGGTCGCCGAGCATCACCCAGACGCGGCTCTCGTCGTAGCCGCGCATGCGCGCCGCCTGCGCCATCCCGACCCCGACCGAGAGGCCGTGGCCGAGGCTGCCGGAAGAGAAGTCGATGCCGGGGATCAGCCGCATGTCGGGGTGGTCGCCGAGCGGGCTGCCGAGCCGCGTGTAGGAGTCGAGCCAGTCCTCGGGGAAGTAGCCGCGTTCGGCGAGCAGGGGGTAGAGGCCGATCGCGACGTGGCCCTTGGAGAGGATCAGCCGGTCGCGCTCGGGCCACTCCGGGTCCTCGGCGATCCTCATCACGCCGGAGTAGAGCGCGCCCATCAGCTCCGCGCAGGAGAAGACGCTGGAGTAGTGGCCGGAGCCGGCGACGCCGACCAGGCGGACGGTCTCGCGCCGGACCTTCAAGGCGCGGTCCCGGACTTCCTGGACCTGCGCGGAGCGGTCCACATCAAGTGGAGTGGTCACAACCTGATCCTCTCTGCATTCGACCTGTTCCCGATGCGCCGGCCGGATAGGCGGCGCGGAGCTATTTTATACGTACGTCTGAAATAAGACCTTGATTCTATTTCGTACGTCTGTTTAAGATCCCGCAATGACGACTACCTTCCAAGGCCAGGCGGGCATCGAGCTCGACGAACGCGCCTCCAAGGCGCTGCCGCGTGGCGTCGCCGGCCATTTCTCCCCGCAGGTGAACTGGCCCGGTTCGCCCCACTTCATCTCCCGCTCCGAAGGCTCCCGCTTCTGGGACGTGGACGGCAACGAGTACATCGACATGATGTGCGCCTGGGGTCCGCAGGTCGTCGGCTACCTCCGTCCGGAGGTTGAGGAGGCGGTCGCCCGCCAGCACGCCCAGGTCGACTGCGGCCCCGGCGCGCCGCCGGTGATGGTGGACCTGGCGGAGAAGCTCGTGGGCCTGATCGACGAGGGCGCCTGGGCGCTGTTCGCGAAGAACGGAGCCGACGCCACCACGCTCGCGGTCACCCTGGCCCGCGCCCACACCGGCCGCGGCACCGTGCTGGTCGCCAACGGCGCCTACCACGGCTCGCTGCCCTGGTGCAACCCCGACGCGCAGGGGACCGTCCCCGGCGACCGCGCCGACCTCGACTACTTCGACTTCAACGACCCGGGCTCGGTCCGCGCGGCGATCGAGCGCCACCCCGACGACCTCGCCGGGCTGATCGTCTCGCCCTACCGCCAGCCCGCCGGCGGCGCCGACCAGGAAGCGCCGACCCGCGAGTTCGCGACCGGCGTCCGGCAGCTGGTCTCCGAGCACGGCGGCCTGCTGATCCACGACGAGGTCCGCACCGGCATGCGCCTCGAGCTCGGCACCGCCTGGCGCCAGTTCGGCGTCGCCCCGGACATGAGCGCCTGGGGCAAGGCGATCGCCAACGGCTACGCCCTCTCCGCGCTGGTCGGCAAAGAGGAGGTGCGCGAAGCGGCGGCCAAAGTGTTCGCCACCGGCTCCTTCTGGTGGACCGGGGACGCGATGGCCGCGGGCCTCGCCACGCTCGAGCTGATGGACCGCGAGGACTCGCTCGGCAAGATGCGTGACTGGGGCACCAGGTTCCAGGAGGGGCTCGCCGCGGCGGCCGCCGAGGTAGGCATCGGGATCTCGGTCACCGGAGCGCCGACGATGCCGTTCGCGCGCTTCGAGGCAGACGACGACAAACAGACCTTGAATGACATCTTTGCGGCCGAGTGTGGGAAGCACGGCCTCTACCTACACCCCCGGCACAACTGGTTCGTTTCCGCGGCAATGGACGAACGAGACCTTGACCAGGCCCTCGCGGCGGTCCAGGCTGGTGTCGCTGCTGTTGCAAGCGCCGCTCGTTAAGACCTAGGAAGAGGAGACAAGGATGAGGAAGCTCTTACTGATCGGAGCGATGGGTGCCCTTCTGGCGTTGCTGGTGAGCGCCTGTGGCGGCTCCAGTGGCGGCGGCGGGACCATCTCCGTGGCCAAAGAAGGCGAAGGCGGGGCCAAATCCGTCAGCGCCGCCTGCGAAAAGGAACCGGTGGCCGGAGGCCAGCTCGTCTACTCGCGCCAGCTGGAAACGGTGACGCTGAACCCGCGCGAAATCAAGAACGGCAACGGCGACATCTTCGCCCAGGAAATGATCTTCTCGCCGCTGGTCCGCAACGACCCGAACGGGACCGACGAAGTGGTTCCGGCCCTGGCCGAAAAATGGGACGTCTCCAAAGACGGCCTCACCTACACCTTCCACCTGCGTCCGGGCCTCAAATACTCCGACGGGTCGCCGCTGAGCGCGGAAGACATCGCCTGGAACCTCGAACAGTTCCGCGATCCGGAAGTGAACATCTCGCTGGCCGGTGTCGCCCAGGGCATGGAAAGCGCCAAAGCGACCAACGACACCACGGTGGTCGTGAAACTCGAACACCCGGTCGCCGCGTTCCTCTACAACCTGGCGGTCTTCCCGGCGTTCGTCGTCGACAAAGCGAAATTCGAAGCGGAAGGCCCGGCCTACTGGAAGCACCCGGTCGGCACCGGTCCCTTCATCGTCAAGGAATTCGCCAGCGGCTCGCACATCACGTTCGAAAAAAACCCCTACTACTTCGAAAAGGGGAAACCGTACCTCGACTCGATGCGGTGGAATTTCGTCCCCAACTCGAACACCCGTGTCCTCGCCCTGAAATCGGGTGAAGCGCAGATCGCCGACGGCATCCCGTTCGCCCAGGTCGAATCGCTGCAGGGCGAATCGAACCTGTCGATCCAGAAAGTCGAACTGCCGCAGGAGGTGCTCTTGGTGACCAACACCAAAGCGGTTCCGGCGCTGGCCGACCCGCACGTGCGCCGCGCGCTCAGCCTGGCGATCAACCGCCCCCAGCTGAACGAAACGGTGTTCCGCGGGACGGGCACGGTCCCCAACAGCGTGATCCAGAACTTCGAACTCGACGCTTCCGACCAGGAAGTGCCGCCGTTCGAATTCAACCTCGAAAAAGCCAAGGAAGAAATGGCCGCATCGAAATTCGCCAAAGGGTTCTCGGTCGACCTGCAGTACCCGGCAGGCTCCGACTACTTCAAGCAGATGGCGTTGCTGATCGAACAGGAGCTCGGTGAGATCGGCGTCAACGTGAAGCTGGAAGAACTCGAATCCTCCGCGGTCTCGGAAAAGTGGTTCGAAGGTGAATTCCAGATGACGTTCCCGTTCGTCGGCACCTCCTCGGACGTCCCGGTCCCGGACGAGTACGCGTCCTTCTTCGCGCTCCCCGCGGCCGAACTCTCGGCGTTCAAATCGTTCTGGACGAACAAAGAAGCCGAAGGCCTGGTGGAAAAATTCATCTCCAGCACGAACGAGGCCGGACGCAAAGCCGAATGGAAAAAGATCCAGGAACTGCTCAACGAAGAAATGCCTTCGCTGAACGTGATGGACTTCCCGCTGATCAACGGTCACCAGACCGATGTCTGTGGCACCAAGGCCAACGGCATGGGTGTCGATCAGCTCCAGGAAACCTGGATCGCGGGCAAGTCCTCCTAGGACCGCTCGAGTACACGGAGTAACCCGAGGACCACGATGCTCACCTATCTAGTCAAACGACTGATGATCAGCATCGTGGTCCTGCTCGGGATCGCGTTCCTCTCCTTCCTGATCATCCACGCGGTCCCGGGCGACCCGGCCAAAATCCAGCTCGGTGTGCACGCGACGCCGGAAGCGGTCGCACAGCTGCACAAGCAATGGGGCCTCGACAAGTCCTGGCCGGAGCAGTTCTGGCTCTACCTCGGCAACATCGTCACCTTCGACTTCGGCCAATCGACCGCCTTCAGCACCGGCGTCTCCGAACTGATCGGCGACCGGATCGGCCCCACCGCTCTCCTGCTCGCCTACGGGATCCTGATCGCGCTGGTCATCGGCGTGCCGCTGGCGATCCTCGCCGCGGTCCGCCAGGGGGGCGTGGTCGACAACGCGATCCGCATCCTCACCACCTTCACCTTCGCCATGCCGCCCTTCTGGCTGGGCCTGATGCTGGCCCTGCTGCTTGGCTTCGAGCTGAAGCTGTTCCCGGTCTCCGGCTATGAAACGGGGATCTCCGGAATCCTCCGCACGCTCACCCTGCCGGCGCTGACGATCGGCCTCGGCCTCTTGGTGATCGTCGTCCGCAACCTGCGCGCGAACCTGGTCACGGTGCTGCAGAGCGACTACATCGAGGCGGTGCGGGCGCGCGGCTACAGCGAGCTGCGGGTGGTCGGCAAGCACGCGATGCGCAACTCGATCATCGGCGTGATCACGATCCTCGCCTCGCTCTTCGGCTTCTTCATCGGCCTCCTGGTCCTGGTCGAAAGCGTCTTCCAGATCCCCGGCGCCGGGACCTTGCTGGTCCAGGGAGTCGCCAAACGCGACTACAAACTGGTCCAGACCCTGGTCTTCCTGAGCGGCGCGACGGTCGTCGTGATCGGCTTTTTCACCGATGTCCTCTACGCCTGGCTCGACCCGCGGATCCGACTGGGAGGCCGCGGATGAGCGCCACGCCCGCGACCCCGGTCGAAGTCGCCCCGGCGGCGGCGCGACCCAAGCTCTCGATCCTCGGGCGGATCAAGCGCTGGCCGACCTCGGTCAAGGTCGGCGCCGGGATCGTCGGGGTCCTTGCCCTCGCCGCGCTCTTCGCGCCGTTGATCGCTCCCTACGGGCCGAACGAACTCGACCCCTTCTCGCTGCTCGCCTCGCCCTCGGGCCAGCACCTCTTCGGCACCGATGACACCGGCCGCGACGTCTTTTCCCGCACGCTCTACGGGCTGCGCCTGGACATCGGCCTGGTCCTCTTGGTGACCTACGTGCCGTTGCCGTTCGCGGTGCTCGCCGGGTCCCTGGCGGGGTACTTCGGCGGCTGGGTCGACATGATCGTCAGCCGCCTCGCCGACATCATGATCTCGTTCCCGTTCATCGTCCTGGCGATCGCCTTCGTGGCGATCGTCGGGCCCGGCGTCGAGGGCTTCCTGATCGCCGTGCCGCTCGCCGCCTGGGCCCTTTACGCACGGCTCGCGCGAGCCGAGATGCTGGTCATCCGCGAGCAGCCCTTCATGGTGGCGACGACCGCGCTCGGCTACTCGAAACCGCGCGCGATCCTCAAGCACGGGCTGCCCAACGTGCTCCGTCCCTGCCTCGTCTACACGACGATCGACCTGGTCGGCAACCTGATCCTGCTCTCCAGCCTCTCCTACCTCGGCTTCGGGGTCCAGCCGCCGACGGCCGAGCTCGGCGGGATCATCGCCGAAGGCCAGAACTACCTCCTGACCTCCTGGTGGATCGCGACGCTGCCCGGGCTGGTGCTGGTGCTCTTCGGGGTCGGCGTCGGGTTGATCGGCGAGGGGTTCTCCGACCGCGGCCTCCGCAGGGGCGGGCCATGAGCCTGCTCGAGATCGAGGCGCTGCGGGTCGAGTTCCCGGGCGCCGACGGGCCGCTCGGCGCGGTCAAAGGCGTCGATCTCTCGCTCGAGGCGGGCGAAGTCGTCGGCCTGGTGGGCGAGTCCGGATCCGGCAAGAGCCTCACCTGCCGCGCGGTGATGCGGATGATCCCCGAACCGGGTCAGATCGCCGGCGGCTCGGTCCGCTTCGACGGCTCCGACGTGCTCGGATTGAGCACCTCGAAGCTGCGCGACCTTCGCTCCCACTCGATCGGGATGATCTACCAGAACCCGTTCGGGTCGCTGAACCCGACGATGCGCGTCGGCGCGCAGATCGCCGAAACCCTGAAGGTGAACCGCGGCCTCGGGCGCGGCCCGGCCAAGGCCGAGGCGGTGGAGCTGCTCGACCGGGTCGGGATCGAGGACCCCGAGCGCCGCGCCCGCTCCTATCCCCACGAGCTCTCGGGCGGGATGTGCCAGCGGGTGATGATCGCGATCGCGACCGCCTCCTCGCCGCGGCTGATGCTCGCCGACGAGCCGACCACGGCGCTCGACGTCACCACCCAGGCGCAGATCCTCAAACTGCTCGGGCAGATGCGGGCGGAAGAGGGGATGGCGATGCTGCTCGTGTCCCACGACTTCGGCGTGATCGCCCAGGCCTGCGACCGGGTCGCGGTGATGTACGGCGGGCACATCGTCGAGACCGGGCCGGTGGAGACGATCTACCACGAACCCGAACACCCCTACACGAAGGCGCTGCTGAACTCGGTGCCCGAGCTCGACTCCGCCGGCAACGTCCAGCGCCGCGCCGCCCTCGGCGGGCACCCGCCGGAGCTCTCCGACGTGATCCCCGGCTGCGTCTTCGCGCCCCGCTGCGAGCACGCCCGGCCCGGCTGCGAGTCGATCTCGATGAAGTTGGAGAAGGTCGGCCCGGAGCACGAGTCGGCCTGCCCGGTGCGTCCCTACGCCGCCGAGAACGCGAAAGCCGATACCGAGAGGGTGGAAGCGTGAGCGACCTCGACAACGAGAAGGCCCGGCTGCTGGAGGTCGACTCGCTGGTCAAGGAATTCGGCGCGCGCCGCGGCTTCGCCGAGATCGTGGCCCGTCGGAAGGTGGACCCGCACCGCGCCGTCGACGACGTCAGCTTCACGCTCGACCGCGGTGAGATCCTCGGCATCGCCGGCGGTTCGGGCTCCGGCAAGACGACGATGGCCCGCTGCCTGATCCGGCTGATCGAGCCCGACGGTGGCGAGGTCCGGGTCGACGGCGTCAACATCCGCGACCACAAGGGCGCCGAGCTGCGCGAGCTGCGGCGGCGGATGCAGATGGTCTTCCAGGACCCCTACGCCTCGCTCAACCCGCGGATGACGGTGGGGGCGGCGCTGCACGAAGCGGGCAAGGTCCACAACCGGCCGGGCTCCGAGGACGAGGCGGCCTTCGTCTCGCGGCTGCTCGGCGTGGTCCAGCTCTCCGACCGCTTCGCCGCACGCAAGCCGGGCGAGCTCTCCGGCGGCCAGCGCCAGCGCGTCTCGATCGCCCGCGCCCTCGCCGTCGACCCGGAGATGATCATCGCCGACGAGGCCGTCTCCGCCCTCGACGTCTCCGTCCAGGCCCAGCTCCTGAACCTCTTCCTCGACCTCCGCGAGGAGCTCGGCGTCTCGATCCTCTTCATCTCCCACCAGCTCGCGGTGATCGCCGAGGTCGCCGACCGCATCGCCGTGATGCAGCACGGCCGCATCGTCGAGACGGGCCCGACCAAAGAGGTCTTCGCCCACCCCAAGGACGAGTACACCCAAGCCCTGTTGCGGGCCCACCCCCACCCGGATCCCCGCCAAAGGTTCGCCTGACGCGGGGAGCGAGGTCGAGCGGTGGGTTGGTGTCGCTATAGGGACGCCAACCCACCGAGCACGGGGATGAATTCGCGGGCGGAGGGTTGTTGGACGGTGTAGTAGGTGTAGCCCCACCGCTCGCGGCGCTCCTGGAGGCGCTCGACGATCTCCTCGACGGTGCCGACCAGGACGAAGGGGGACTCGAGGACGTCGTCGGGGGTGAGGCCCGTCGCGCCGGCGATCTCCGCCGCGACGCCGGGGGCGTCGTCGGTGACCTGGGCGTGGCGGAGCCAGCTGTGGAAGGTGAGGTCGCGGAGGCGCTCGCCCGCGGCCTCGTGGACGAGGGCGAACTTCTTGTCGACGCTGGCGGCGACGCCGTCGCGGGCGGCCTCGGCGCGCTTCTCGCTGGTCGGGAGGGAGACGTTGACGCCGACGATGTCGGCGTGGCGGGCGGCGAAGCGGAGCATGCGGGGGCCGCCGCCGGCGACGAAGATCGGCGGGCCGCCGGGGGTGTGGGGGTGGGGGGTGCCGTCGAGGGCGTCGATCTCGAAGTGCTCGCCGCGGAAGGAGAAGGGACCGTCGGCGAAGAGGCCGCGCAGGACCGCGACGTACTCTTCGAGCCGATCGACGCGGACTTTCGGCGGGTCCATCGCGATCCCCGACCAGCGGTAGTCGTTGACGTTGTAGCCGGCGCCGAGTCCGACCTCGAGGCGGCCCTGGGAGATCAGGTCGATCCCGGCGAGCTCCCGCGCGAGGACGGCGGGATGGCGGAAGTCGGCGGCGAGGACGGCGGTGGCGACGACCAGCTTCTCGGTGACGGCGGCGGCGCTCGCCATCGCGGCGATCGGCCCGAGGCCCTCGTCGAAGTGGTCGGGCGCGTGGAGGGCGTCGTAGCCGACGGACTCGAGCTCCCGGGCGGAGTCGGCCCAGGTCATGCCCTCGAAGGGCTCCATCATCTCGACGCCGAAGCGGAAGGGTTTCGGGTCCTCGGGCATCGGCGCCTAAGCTAATCTAGATCGGGCGTCCGAGCAAACTTGGGCACCCTGACCTGGGCACCCTGAACCTTGTACTCCGAATCGACTACTCCGGACAGCGGTCGGGGCCCGTGGGCGCGGGTCGTCCGCGCACCCCAGGTGGTGCCGCTCGCGCTCGCCTCGGTGGTGGCCCGGATGCCGTTCGGGATGGGCGGCGTGTCGATGGTCATCTTCGTCCACGCGCGCACCGGTTCGTTCGGCGTCGCGGGCCTGGTCACCGGCTTCTACACGCTCGCCTTCGCGCTGGCGGGGCCGTTGCTCGGCCGCCAGGTCGACCGCCGCGGCCCGCGCGTCGTCCTCGCCCCGGCGGCGATCGTCTGCGCGCTCGCCCTCGCCGCCGTGGTGGCGATCGGCGAGGGATCGGCGGCGACGGTGCCGCTCGCCGCGGCGGCGGTCGTCGCGGGCGCCGCGGTCCCACCGGTCTCCGGCGTCCTGCGCCGCACCTGGCCCGAGCTGGTCCCCCGCCGCGACCTCCACACCGCCTATCTCTTCGACGCCGTCCTGATCGAGGTCGTCTTCGTCTGCGGGCCGCTCCTCACCGGCCTGCTCGCCGCCACCGTCTCCCCGGCCGCGCCGCTCTTCGTCAGCGCCGGGTTCGTCCTCGGCGGCACCGCCTGGTTCCTGCTCGTCCCGGTCGTCCGCGGCGAGCGCCCGGCGCCGCGCGAGCACCACCACCCGGCAGGCGCCCTGACGTCCCCGGCGATCCGCTACATCACCCTCGCCGGCCTACCGATCGGCGCCAGCTTCGGCGCCCTTGACGTCTCCCTGCCCGCCTTCGGCGCCGCCCACGGCAGCTCCGCGCTCGGTGGCCTCTTCATTGCCTCGCTCTCGGTCGGCTCGATCCTCGGTGCCGCCGCCGTCAGCGGGCTCGGGGACCGGATCGGGGACCTGCGCCAGGCGTCCCTGCGGATGACCGTATACCAGCCGCTCGCGATCGTCCCGCTGCTGCTCGCCCCGAGCCCCGCCGTGCTGGTGCCGCTGGCACTCCTCGCGGGCAGCTTCGCGGCGCCGATGATCACCTTCCGCAGCCGCGTCGCCGAGCTGGCGATGCCGCCCGGGACCGGCACCGAAACGTTCACCTGGCTGCTCCTGACGGTGATGGTCGGCGCCAGCGCCTCTTCGGCCATCGCCGGCCCCCTGGTCGAGGCGGGCGGCTGGCGCGTCGGCGTGGTCCTCGCCGTCGCGGCGCCGCTCGCCGCCCTGCCCGCGCTCTTCGCCGGCCGCCGGCTCCTGCCCACGGCGCAACTCCGACACGAATAGGGGATGACCATGTACCCAAACGATGAAGTCGCTTCCGAGGCCGCCTTGGCGACTGCGAGAATCCGCCCTCATGCCTAAGAAAGTCGATCACGACGCGCGTCGCGAAGAGCTTGTCCTCGCCGCCTGGAGGGTGATCGCGGCCAACGGCATCGACGAGGTGACGATCCGCGACATCGCCCGCGAGTCGGGCTACTCGTCGGGGGTGCTGGCCCACTACTTCAAGAACAAGGACGACCTGCTCGCCCAGGCGCTGCAGCTGTCCCACACGCGGATCCGCAAACGCTACGACGCCGAGGTGGAGGAGACGCCGGACGCCGTCGACGCCCTGCGGGCGATCCTGATCGACAACCTGCCGATGGACGAGCAGCGCGATCTGGAGACGCGGATCGAGATGAGCTTCTGGGCGCGGGCGCTGCGCAACGAGGAACTGCACGAGATCCAGCAGAAGGAGTCGGAGACCCTGCGGACGCTGCTGCGCGAGCTCCTCGAGCAGGCCCAGAAAGATAAAGCGATCTCGAAAAAGCACGACCGCGAGGAGATCCTCGAGCTGCTCGGCGCGGTGATCGACGGAATCAGCCTCCACGCGTTGCTCTATCCCGAGCGACTGCCGCCGAAACGGCAGGCCGCGGTCATGGAATTCGCGCTCCAGTTGCTCAAGTAGACGGCCCTCGCGGCCGATCTTCTGGGCATGGTCAGGAATCTCGGCCTGAAGCTCCGTGCCCTGCCCCCGCCGGTCTGGGCGATGGCGATGATCTACGGCGTCGGCGGGGCGATGTGCCTGTTCGCGTCCGCTTTCCCGCTCAGCCCCGAAGCGCCGGTCGGCCTGGCCCTGGTGGTGGGGTGCATCTCCCTCCTCGTCTCGGCCTTCGTCCTGCGCTTCGGGCGGCGGTTCCCGCCGGCCGGCCTCCAGGTCATCGCGCTCGCCGGGACGCTCATCAACGCGGTCCTCGTCGCCTCCTGCGCGACCAGCTATGGCGCCGCGCTGAACAGCTTCGCCTGGCTCTGGATCGGCATCTACGCGGGCCAGTTCTTCGAGCAGCGGGCGGTCCGGATCCAGTGCGCGGCGATCGTCATCGCCTCCGGCGTGGCGCTGCACCTGAGCGGGTTGCCGGGAATGGTGACCGCCTGGCTGCTGGTCGCGGGCTCCTCGGTCCTTGCCAGCGAGGCGCTCGCCCGCGTCAACTCCCGCCTGCGCCGGCAGCTGACCACCGACCCGTTGACCGGCCTCCTGAACCGCGCCGGTTTCGCCGTCGCCTCCGAGCGCGTGCGCTCGCTCGCCGCGCGTGACGGCAAGCCGGTCTCGATCGCGCTGATCGACCTCGACGGGTTCAAGCGCGTCAACGACCTGCGGGGCCACGCCGCGGGCGACGAGCTGCTGAGCGACCTCGGGCGCGCCTGGTGGGCGGAGCTTCGCGGCTCGGAGGTCCTCGCCCGCTTCGGCGGCGACGAGTTCGCGCTGGTGATGGCCGGGGCGGCGCCGGCAGATGCGGGCGGGCTGCTCGAGCGCCTGCGGGCCGCCTCGGCGGCCGAATGGAGCGCCGGGGTGGTCGAGTGGGAGCGCGGCGAGACCCTCGACCGGGCACTGGCCCGCGCCGACGCCGAACTCTACCGGGTCAAGCGGGGCCGCCCGGGTTGCGAAGATGTCGCCCCATGGACGGCCATCGCAACCACGGCGAGCCACCCCGCGGCCGCCTGATCAGCGTCAACGTCGGCACCCCGAAACGGGTCGACACCGGCAGGCGCATCGTCGAGACGGCGATCTGGAAGGACCCGGTCGAGGGCCGGGTCAAGGTCCGCGGGGTCAACCTCGACGGCGATCGCCAGGCCGACCTCACCGTCCACGGCGGCCCGGACAAGGCGGTCTACGCCTACGCGATCGAGGAGACAGCCCTGTGGGAGGAGGAGCTCGGGCGCCAGCTCGGCGCCGGTGCCTGGGGCGAGAACCTGACCACCGAAGGCGTCGACGTCTCCGGCGCCGTGCTCGGCGAGTGCTGGCGGATCGGCACGACGCTGCTCGAGGTCGTCCAGCCCCGCCTGCCCTGCTTCAAGCTGGCGCTGAAGATGGAGGACCCGACATTCGTGCGGCGCTTCGCGATCGCCTCGCGGCCCGGCGCCTACCTCAAGATCCTCGAGGAGGGCGAGATCGGCGCCGGCGACGAGATCGAGGTCTGCGGTCGTCCCGACCACGGGGTCGACGTGCGCCTGGTCGCCGATGCCCTCCTGGTCGACCACAGCCTGATCCCCCGCGCGCGGGAAGCCCCGCAGTTGATCGACGGCCTGCGCGAGCAGATGGACCAGCTGGTCTGAGGTGCGGCTCGTCGCCGCCGTGGCCGTCGCGCTGCTCGTGCTGGGCACGAGCGGGGTGGCCTTGGCGGCAGACGGCGGCACCGTCTTCGGCGCCGGCGAAGAGCCCTACGGCTGCACCTCCCACGCCGGGGCGATCGCCCGCGAAGGGCCGCCCGCGGCGAAGGCGGCGAACGAGGTCGCGCTCACCTTCGACGATGGCCCGAGCGCCGTGCAGACGCCGGCGATCCTGGAAGCGCTCGACCGGCTCGGTGCCCACGCGACCTTCTTCGAGGAGGGGCGCCACGTGCGCGGCCGCGAAGCGACGATGCGCCAGATCCTCGCCCTCGGCGACGAGATCGGCAACCACTCCTTCCACCATCCGGTCGACCCCGGCGAGGGCGAGCTGGCCTCGACCCAGGCGGCGATCCGCGCGGCCACCGGCTTCACCCCGTGCCTCTTTCGCCCGCCCTACGGCGAACTGAACCGCCCCGAGGAAGCGGCCGCGCGCGCCAACGGCCTGGAGATGGTCCTTTGGACCCTCGACTCCGAAGACGACGCCCACCCCGGCGTCGGGCCGATCCGCGCCCGCGTCGTCCGCCGCGCGCGGCCCGGTCAGGTCGTCCTGCTCCACGACGGCGGCCGCCACCCGCAGACGGTCGAGGCCATCGCGGGCATCGTCGAAGGGCTGCAACGGCGCGGTCTGCACCTCGTCACCGTGACCGAACTACTGGGCGGGCGCATGCTTTATCGCCGCTGAGGGAACCGGCGACAATATGAACGCGATGACGCAGCCACCGAGCCAAGAGGAGCGCGGGCGCCGGTTCGCCGAGCTCCACGATGGTCCCTGCTTCCTGATCCCGAACCCCTGGGACGGCGGCACCGCGAGGGTGTTCGAGGCGCTCGGCTTCGAGGCGCTGGCGACTACCTCCAGCGGCTTCGCCTTCACCCTCGGCCGCGCCGACGGTCAGGTGGCGCTGGACGAGGTGGTCGAGCACGTCAAGGTCCTGGTCGAGGCCTGCGGGCTGCCGGTGTCGGTCGACCTCGAGAACGGCTACGGCGCCGCTCCCGAGGTGGCGGCGCGGGCGATCGAAGCGGTGGCGGCGGTCGGCGCGGTCGGCGGTTCGATCGAGGACTGGGAGGAAGGCGCGGGCCTCTACGAGATCGGCGCCGCGGCCGAGCGGATCGCCGCGGCGGCGGCGGTGGCGCGGGCGCAGCCCTTCCCCTTCACCCTGACCGCGCGGGCCGAGAACCACATTCGCGGCAACCCCGATCTCGACGACACGATCGCCCGCCTGCGGGCCTACGAGGAGGCGGGGGCGGACGTGCTCTACGCCCCGGGGCTGGCCGACGCCGCCGAGATCGCCGCGGTCACCTCGGCGGTGGGCAAGCCGGTGAACGTACTTGCGCTGCCCTCGCTTTCGGTGCGGGAGATCGCCGACGCCGGGGCGCGGCGGATCAGCGTCGGCGGGTCGCTCACCTGGGCGGCGACCGAGGCGCTCGCGGATGTCGCGGCGCGGATGCTCGCCGACGGCGACCTCTCCGGCCTGCGCGGCGGCGGCCGGGTCTCGGAGTGGCTCGGCGGCGAGTCCGGGTAGGGGAGACCGATGGCCGAGCCCGAGATCGTCGACGACAAGGAGCAGTCGCGCTACGAGGTCCACCTCGACGGTGAGACCGTCGCGATCGCCGACTACGTGAAGGCGCCGGGCAGCGTCTCCTTCACCCACACCGAAACCTTCGCCGGCCACAAAGGCCAAGGCCACGCTGGGCGGATGATCGATCGCGCCCTGAGGTGCCGTGGGGGCGCCTCGCGGTGTCCTCGGTCGCTCGCCTTCGGGTCACGCACCTGAGTGCGCTCCCTCGCCTCGCTTCCCTGCGTCCTTGCGAGGCTGGCCCACGCCACCTCAGGTGAGTTAAGCGGCGGCGCCGACGGCGCCGGGCTCGTTGCCCGACCGGACCGCGCTCGCCGGCCGCCAGAGGGCGTCGGTGCCCATCGGCTGCATCACCAGCTCGCCCGCGTCGACCGCCGCGATCAGTTCGCGCTCGGCCGCATGCTGGTCGGCGTCTTCAAGGTCAGAGGGGCGCATGATCGAGGCGACCTCGGCGGTGGTCAGGCCGATCGGGTAGGCGAGCACCGCGTCGGCGGCGCGGTCGGGTGCCGGACGCCGCTCGAGGCCGAGGTCCAGATTCGCCAGCGCGTTGTCGTAGGACTCGAAGGGCTGGAAGCCGCCGACCTCGATCCAGCGGTCGTCGGCCTCGAAGATCACCGTGGGGGCGGTGTAGCGGACCGGGCCGTCGGAGCTGGAGTGACGACCCTGGACGTGGGTCGGGCGCCCCTCGGCCGAACGGGTCCGCGCCTTGTCTCCCTCGTAGAGGGCGACGATCGCCGGGTCGTCGATGCGGGCGACGACCGCCGCGGCATCGAGGCCGTCGACGTCGGAGAGCGCCTCGCGCAGGTGCTCGTCGTCGTCGAGCAGTCCGGGGGTGGTGAACTGCATCAGCTGGATCGCGCGTAGGGCCGCGTAGCCGAGCTCCATCGACTCCTCGCGGGCGGCGATGACCGCGCGGCAGGCGCAGGCGCTCGGCGCCAGGCGGGACTTCACGCCGCTGCCGAACGGCATCCCGAAGCGCCTCTCGAACTTGCGGTGGCCGGCGGTCATGCGGCCCGGGGTGTAGCCCGCCTGCTCGTAGCGCTCGGCGGTCTCGGAGAGGCCGATCATCACCAGGCGCCAGTCGAGCTGATCGCCGAAGCGCCAGCGCACCCGCGCGATCGCGGGACGGGAGGAGTAAGCCCAGGGACAGGCCGGATCGGAGAAGTGCCAGGCGACGATCTTGTTCACTTACGGAAGGTTAGTGAACGGCGACCGTCGCCCTGGCGGACCTCCACTATTTCGCTTGCGTGACCGCCACCGCGACGGTGACCGAGCCTGCCGACGAGCAGCGCGGGCCCCCGATCAACTTGGCGCCGATCGTCTGCGTGGCGCCGGCCGCGGCGAGGCCGATCGGGCTGGTCGCGCCGCCCGCGCCGATCACTCCGGCCGGGTTTTCGGCGTTCGGTTGGAAGGCGCTGAGGACGAGCGGCGCGCCCGTCCATTCGCCGCCGTTGACGAGCGGCAGCACCTGCACCCGGCACGGTTCGGCGCCGGAGCGGGCGAGGTTCGCGCTGCGCACTTCGACGCTCATCAGGTCGACGACGCCCGCCGTCGGGGTGAAGGTGACCGGGGTCGGGAAGGTCACGCTGACCGCGCTCGCGCCGTTGACTGCGACCGGGGAGCTGGTCGCGGTGGCGACGACGTTCGTCCCCGTGGCGAGTTTGCCGAAGTTCACGGATCCTTCGCGGATCTTCGCGTTCGTCACCGCGTTTTCGCGGATTTTCGACGTGGTGACGGCGTTCGCCTTGATCTTCCCGGCGGTGATCGCGTTCGGCTTGATCTTGCCGGTCCCGATCTTGGTCGCCTGCTTGTTGGCCGCCCAGACGGCACCGCCGCCCAGGGCAAGGAACAGCGCCATGGTCGCGATCACGTTCGCGTAGGTGAGCCGCCGTAGAACTGCGCGCAACATCTCTGCCTCCTCGAGGTGGTTTCGTCCCCTAACCGTTCGACCTCGGTTAGGGTTCGCCTCCTGACCCGGTTGTGAGACAGAGACGATTCGATTGCCGGGAGTTGGGAGCGATCTACGCCGGTGGCGTGATCGGCGCGCTGGCGCGGGTCGGGCTGTCGGAGGCGCTGCCGCACGGGACCGACGCCTGGCCGTGGGCGACGTTCATCGTGAACCTGGTCGGGGCGGCGCTGCTCGGCTGGTTCGTCACCCGGCTGGGGGAGCGCCTACCCCCGTCGACCTACCGCCGGCCGTTCCTGGGGACCGGGATCTGCGGCGCGCTGACCACCTTCTCGACCCTGCAGCTGGAGCTCTTCAGGATGCTCGAAGGCGGCTACGTCGGGCTCGCGGCCGCCTACGCGGCGGCGACGCTGGCGGGCGGCTTCGCCTGCGTGCACCTGGGGACGGTCGCGACGCGGCGGGCGCGGGTGCTGCGATGAGCGCGCTCGCCTGGGTCGCGGTCGCCGCGCTCGGGGGCGCGATGGCGATCGCCCGCTTCGTCGTCGACACCACCGTCGCGGCTCGCTTCGGCGACGGTCGGCTCGCCGGCTTCCCGCTCGGCACGCTCGCGGTCAACCTCAGCGGCGCGGTCGTCCTCGGGGTCCTCGCCGGGGCGGCGCTCTCCGGCACGGCCTACACGATCGTCGCCGGCGCGGGGATCGGCAGCTACACCACCTTCTCCACCTGGATGCTCGAGTCCCACCGGGCCGGCGAGGACGGCGACGCGCGGGTCCTCTGGGCGAACATCTCCGTGTCGCTGGTCGCGGGCCTCGCCGCGGTAGCGCTCGGGCACTGGATCGGGGGACTGCTGTGATGCGGCTGCGGCTCCATTTCGGCGAGCGCGACCGTTGCGGCGAGGAGTCGCTCGAGACCGCGGTGATGGACCTGTGCGCGCGGCACGAGGTCCGGGCGGCGGCGCTGATGCGCGGTGCCGTGGGCTTCGGTGCCAAGCACCGGTTGCGGACCGACCGGCTGCTGTCGCTCTCCGAAGACGCGCCGCTCGTCGCCGTGGCGGTGGGGGAGGCGGAGGTCATCGAAGCGCTCGCGGCGGGGGTGCGCGCGATGGCGGGAGAGGGGCTCCTGGTCCTCGACGACCTCGGGACCGAAGGCGGCGAGCGGGTCGTGGCGACGATCTGGGGACCCCGCACCGGGCCCGGGTCGCCGCACCTCGATGCCGTCGCCGCGCTGAAGCGCCACGGCGCCGAGTCGGCGACGGTGCTCCTCGGCGTCGACGGCGTCCTCGACGGCGAGCGCCGCCGCGCCCGGTTCCTCGGCGCCAACCGAGGCGTCCCGGCGCTGACCGTCGGCGTCGGCGAGCGCGCCGCGATCGACGCCGCCGTGGCGGAGGTCGGCGCCGCCGCGAGCCTTGTCACCGTCGAGCCCGACGCGCCTGTGGCGACTAAGTCGCGGATAGCGCGAGTTTCTCGCCACAACGACGCGGTCCGCGTCACCTTGGTCACCTCGGAGATCGCGTCGCGGGGTTCGCGGCCCGCCTACCTCGAGTTCATCCACAGGCTCCGGGGCGAGGGGGCGGCCGGGGCCACCGCGCAGCGCGGGGTGTGGGGGTTCCGCGGGGAGGGCGAGCCGCACGGGGATCGGGTGTCGGCGCTGCGGCGCGACGTGCCGATGGTGGTCGAAGTCGTGGACGCTCCCGACCGCGCGGCGAGATGGCTCGAAATCGCGCAGGAACTCGCCTGCGAAGGCGACATTGTCTACGCGCAGCCGGTGCGGAGGGCGCTCCCCTCAGCATAAGAAGGAGTCGCAATTTGCATGTAGAAAAAGCGCTCTTTGCTGGACTTTTCGCCCTCAGGCGGGGCCCCGGGCGTGTTACAAAAACCGTCCGACTCGGCCCTTAACTTGGGTCGGGAGATGGCCGAGCAGACGCAGATGGACAGCCTCCTGGGCAACGACCCCGCCTTCGCTCCGGTGCAGCCCGAGCCGCAGCACCTCGTCGTCGAGGAGGTCGACATCGACGTCCGGATCGCGATCCGCGACCTGGAGGATGGCCAGCGGGTGCGCGGCGTCTACGCGGTCCGCGGGCGCGAGCTGCGGCGTAAGCGCAACGGCGAGGCGTGGCTGAAGATGACGGTCGGCGACGCCACCGGCATCACCGAGGCGGTCTGCTGGGACGACGCCGAGGTGCGCTACTCGCTCTGCGGCACCGGCACGCCGGTCCACGTCAGCGGCATCTTCGAGACCTCGGAAAAGTGGGGGTCGAAGATCAAGATCACCGAGCTGCGCGCCGCCGAGGAGACCGAGTACGAGCTGAACGACCTCGCGGTGCCCTCCGAGGTCTCGGTGGAGCAGCTCGAGGCCGGCCTGCGCGAGCTTCTCGACACGATCCAGAACCTCGAGCTCCGCGATCTCCTCGACCAGTTCTTCGCCCCCGACTGCGAGACCTGGGGACGGTTCCGTGACGCTCCCGCCGCGAAGACCTACCACCAGGCCTACCGCCACGGCCTGCTCGAGCACACGCTCTCGGTCGCCCAGGCGGTCTCCGCCGCGGCCAACTTCTTCCCCGGCGTCGACCGCGAAATCGCCGTCACCGGCGCGCTCTTCCACGACATCGGCAAGCTCCTCGCCTACAACGACGACCCGCTGTCGATCGACCTCACCGACGCCGGCCGCCTCCAGGGCGAGATCCCGCTCGGCTACTACACGGTGCGCCGCGCGATCGAGGACATCCCGGGCTTCGACCCCCACCTCGCCCAGTGCGTCCTCCACATCATCCTCAGCCACCACGGCTCGCTCGAACACGGCTCCCCCGTCGTCCCGGCGACCCGCGAGGCCGTCCTCGTCCACATGATGGACAACCTCGGCGGCCGCCTCGGCTCCTTCGACCGCCTCGAGCGCCAGCTCCCCGAGGGCGAGTCCTGGTCGGGCTTCGACCGGGCCCTCTCCGGCTCGGCCTGGTTCTCGCAGCGCGCGGCGTAGCGCGGGCGTTGTCCCGGCCGCTCCGGCAGTCCTAGTGGCAGGACGTGAGGGGTGCGTGCGAGAGAAGCCACACATGCCCGAGTTCCGCGACGGAGATGCCAGGAACGTCACGCTTCCGTGCGTCTTCGGTCTGTTTTCGGGCCCGGAAAAGGAGCCCGAAAACGCGCTGCGTGTATTAGGGCCCCTATAGGGGGGTCAATGCACGCAGCGACGAATTGACTGTTGTCCAACACTCACGGAAGCGTGGACTTCCCACGCTCTTCGTCACGACTTGCGAGTCTCGTCACGTCCTCGTGGGACAGCGGTGAGCGTTCCGTCGCTCCTCCCGTGACGCGCCCGCGGCGCACGCCGGGACTCCCCCCGACCCGGGTGGCGGCCGGCGGGGGCCAGCCCCCTAGAACCTCCGCGCGCAGCGTTCCATCCGGTGCACGTTGCCGTTTGCCCGCTGGACGCAGTGCAGGAGCTTCTGTTGCTTCTTCGGGGAGCCGTTCGTCTTGGTCACGTGGAAGGAGCGTTCGACTTGGATCTGGGCTCCTTTGTTCACGTCTTCGATCGCTTTGTTGACCTGGGCTTCGATCGCTTTGGTGTCGAAGGTCGAGCTGTCGAAGCCGTTTTCGATGGCGTGGTTCGTGGTGTCGACGGTGTGTTCGGTCGTGCTCAGGATCGGTTTGAGGATGAAGAAGTAGACCGCCACGAGGATGCCGACCGCGACCGCGAGCCGGATCATCCCGTTGGTCAGGTTGCCGAAGAAATTGGTGAGGAAATCCATCTTGGGGGCGAGCCTAACCGCGGATTGGGGCTTCGCCTAGGGCGGTAAACCGACACATTCAGAACAGCCGGGTGCAGCGCTTCATCTTGTCCACGTCGCCGTCGGCGCGCTCGATGCAATGGGCGAGGCGCTTCGGACTGGCCTTCTGTTCCAACGAATGGAGGGTGTGCCGTACCTTCCGCTCGCCGCTGTCGATTGCCGGCTTTAGCAGGAGCAAATAGGCGACGACGAGGATCGCGGCGAGGATCGCGAGCCGGATAATCGAGGAAGTAAGCCACCGGAGCGGCGCGAGCAGGAGTGCCATCTAGCGCGCGCGGACTATCCTGCGATACGTGGCAAAGGACACCGAGAAGCTGATTCGACAGCTCTCGCTGATCTCATTCCTCATGGCTCAGGGGAGGCCGGTTTCGGCCCTGGAGATCAAGCGCGAGGTCGAGGGCTATAGCGACATGAACGACGACGCCTTCGCGCGCCGCTTCTACGCGGACCGCGCCGAGCTGGAGAGCCTGGGGATCCAGCTCGGGGTGGAGAAGCCGGGGGAGGGGTTCTTCGAGGCCGAGCTGTACTCGCTGCCACCGGAGAACTTCTACCTCGACGCGATCAAATTCTCCGACTCAGAGCTGGCGGCGCTGTCAACGGCGCTGATGTTGCTGACCGACGGCGGGTTCGCCTACGCCGAGCCCTTGCGGCTGGCGCTGCAGCAGGTGGCCTGGGGCCATCCCAACCCGCTGGCCGAGGGCGAGCGCGCGCCGGTCGAGATGGCGATGACGGCGTCGGCCGGGGGCCGCGACCTCTCGCAGCGGCTGTCGAAGATCGAGACCGCGATCTCGCGCCGCAAGACGATCGAGTTCACCTACTTCACGATGGAGCGCGGGGACGTCTCCAAGCGCAAGGTCGACCCGTACCACCTGGTCTTCCGCGGCGGGCAGTTCTACCTGATCGGCCTCTCGCACGAGCGCGAGGCGGTGCGCGTCTTCCGCCTCTCCCGGATCCAGGGCAAGGTCGGTTATGCGACCAAGGCCGAGCACGACTTCTCGCCGCCCGAGGACTTCGACCGCCGCGACTACGGCAGCCGCGCCGACTGGCAGCTGGGGGAGACCCTGGGGACCGCCAAGATCTGGATCCGCGAGCGGATCGCCTGGCTGATCGAGCGCGACTTCGGCGACTACGGCTCGATCCGTGACGCGAAAGGTTCCGACGGGGCGCCGGGCAAGGGCAAGATCTTCGAAACCGATTACGCCTCCCACCGCGAGCTGATCGCCTGGGTGCTGCGCTGGCGCGCCAACGCTCAGGTGCTGGCGCCCGACGATCTCCGCGAGGAGTCCGAGGCGCGCGTCGCCACCCTGCGCGACCGCCACAGCAACGGCTTCGCCCCCGCCGAGATCGTCGACCGCCCGCTGCGCGACGCGCCGCGGCGCTCGCGCTCCAACGGTCGCGGCGACGCGGCGATCCGCCCGGAGCGCTTCGCCCGCCTCGTCACCCTCGCCGGGATGCTGATCAAAGCCTCCAAAGAGGGCGAGAGGCTGCAGATCGCCGACCTGCGCGGTCGCCTCGAACTGACCGAGGAAGAGCTGCGCGAGGACATCGAGCTGCTGAACGTCGTCAACTTCGGCGGCGGCACCTACGTCCTCTACGCCGAAATCATCGGCGACGAAATCGAGGTCGACTCCGAGCCCTACGGCGACAACTTCGCCCGCCCGGCCCGCCTGCTGCCGCTGGAGGCGAAGGCGCTGATCGCGGCGATCGACCTCTTCGGCGACCACCTGCCGCAGTCGAACCTGGAGAAGGCGCGCGAGAAAATCGTCAAGGCGCTGGGTCACGATCCCTCCGAGGAGGGCCTCGAGATCGTCCCCGCCGGCGGTGGCGACGCGAGCGTCGCGCGCCTGATGAACCAGGCGATCGCCGACTCGAAAGTGCTGGAGCTCTCCTACTACAAGGAGAACGAGGACGAACTGAACTCGCGCCAGATCGAGCCCTATCGCCTGCAGAACGGTCGCGAGGGCTGGTACGTCGAGGCCTACGACCTGAAGAAGTCCGGCGTCCGTCACTTCAAGCTCGACCGGATCAAGGAGGCGGCGCTGACCGGGGAGACCTTCGAGCCGCGTGCCGAGATCGAGGAATTCGCCCGGGTCGAGGGCTGGATGACCCACGGCGAGGTCCCCGCCGCCGAGGTGGCGCGGGTCTGGGTCTCACCCGAGCGCGCCCGCTGGCTGCGCGAGGAGCGCACCGTGGTCGAGGAGCTCGCCGACGGCGCCGTCGTGGTCGAGCTGCCCTACGCGGGCAAGGCCTGGCTGGTGCGGGAGATTCTTCGCGGCGCCGGTGACCTGGTCGTGCTCGAGCCCGCCGACGCCCGCGCGGCGATCGCCAAAGAGGTCGCGGACTGACCCCCGAGGCGGCCCCCGGGCACCCTGAGGTCCTGCGCATCGTCGCCCCGAACCCGGGGCCGATGACGCTCGAAGGCACCAACACCTACGTCTATGGAGCCGACCCGTGCTTCGTGATCGATCCGGGGTCAGACGATCCCGGCCACCTCGAGGCGATCCGCTCCGCCGCGGCCGAGCGCGGCGGTATCGGCGCCGTCCTGATCACGCACTCGCACGCCGACCACCTCACCGGCGCCGACCTGCTCGACGCGCCGGTGCTCCAGCCCGAAGGCGGGGAAACCCAGGGCAGCCTGCGCGTCCTCGCCACGCCCGGCCACGCCGCCGACCACGTCACCTTCGTCAGCCCCGAGGGCGTCGCCTTCTGCGGCGACCTCGTCCTCGGGCTCGGCTCGACCATCGTCCCGCCCGGCGGCAACTCCCTCGCCGCCTTCCTCGACTCGCTCGGCCTCCTCGCCGCCGAGGACCTGTCCCTGATGGCTCCCGGCCACGGCCCCTGGATCACCGATCCGGCGGCGAAGCTCGCCGAATACGTCGAGCACCGCATGATGCGGGAGCGCCGCCTGCTCGACGCGCTGGGGGCCGGCGAGCGTTCCCGCGCCGCCCTCCTCGCCACCGCCTGGGACGACGTCCCGCCCGAGCTGCTGCCGATGGCGGCGATGGCGATGGAGGCGCACCTCGAAAAGCTCGAGGCCGAGGCGCGCCTCCCCCGCGATCTCACCGAGTAGGGCTACCGACTCAGCTCCCCGGCAGGTACCGGGCGACGGCGAAGCCGCCACCGCTCGGCAGTTCCGGCGTGATGATGCTCCCGCCGACCAGGATCCGGCCCTTCGCGTCGAGGGCGACCTGGGTGGCGATGGCGCTCGAGGGGCCGCCGAACCCGGTGGTCACCTTCCCGCGTCGACCGAAGCCGCGGTCGTACACACCCTTCGGGGTGAGCCGGCCGACGACGAAGGTCCGGCGCAGGGTCTGGTTCTGGGGCGACGGCGAGACCCGCCTGCCGACGTTGCCGACGAGGTAGGTCCGTTCGCTGGCGTCGGCGGTCAGGTTCGAGAAGTAGCCCGATTCGGGATCGAGGTACTTGGCCGAGCCGGTCCGGCTGAAGCCGGGGTCGAAGGCGCCGCTCGGAAGCAGCCGCACGACCACCTGGTAGCGGATCGTCCTGTAGGCGTTCTTGATGACCTTTTTGCCTTCTTCCATCCGCGCGACTTTGTGGCGGATGTTCTTGTGCTGTTCTTCGCCCAGCAGCAGGATCTTGCCCGTGGGGGTGACGGTCATCGCGATCGGGTCGACCGTTTTCAGCGTCCGGAAGCTGAACGAGGCAAAGGCCGAGTTCAGGTTGCCGACTTCGTTGAAGGCGGTCAGCAGCTGTGCCGGGCCTTCGGCGCCGGAGCAGAACGGGCCGCCGGTCCCGGTCGTCAGGTAGCCGCCGGAGAACGGGGCGATCTGACCGAGGCTGGCGATCGAGCCGAGGGCACGGATGCCGTCGGCGCCGAAGGTCGGATCGAGCGCGCCCGATTCGGCGAGCCGGGCGACGAAGCCCTTCGAGTCGACCCGGCTGGAGCAGTCGGCCAGTTCGGTCACGTAGCCGCCGCTGATCACGATCCGGTTCCGCGAGTCGACGACGACGCTGCGGATGCCGATCGAGGGGCCGCCGTAGGTGCCACCGCCGGCGACCGGCGAGCCGAGCCCGAGGTCGGTGATCAGCCTGCCGTCGGTGCCGAAGCCGGCGTCCGGCGAGCCGTCGGCGTCGAAGCGCAGCACGGTGGCCGCGGCGATCACCGGGTCCGGGGTCGAGTTGGTCGGCAGCGGTCGGGTCAGCCCGACGACGACGACGCGCCCGAGCGAATCGACGGCGACGCCGGAGAGCACGAAGACCCCGCCGGTCGGCCGCGGCACCGAGACCACGCCATCGTTGCCGAAGCTTGGATCGGGTTTGCCGTCGGCGGTGAAGCGAACGATCTTGGAGGCGCCCGCGACGACGACCTTGCCGCCCGGCGCCAAGGCCATCTTCTGGTGGCCCGGGGTGAATTCGAACGGCAGCTCGTACTGCGGCCCGCTCGACCCCGCGCTTTCCGACGGGAAGCCGACCGTCACCCTGCCGTCCTTGCCGAAGCTCGCGTCGCGTTCTCCGGCCCTGCCCTGCGCCAGCGCACTACCTGCCATCGCCGCCATGCAGGCAGCGATCATCGCCGCCGCTAGGGCGGTCCTCCAGACCCTGTCCATCATCTACATCCTTTTGTCCGGTGACGACCGTCCGGTGGTCGTCATGTGCCCCTTCAAACTCGGTCCGCTCAGCGAAGTTTCGGCCGTCTGGAAAGATGGCGGCATGGCGGGGGTGAGCGTGAAGGGCGCGGCGAAGGCCGGGCTGTTGGCGGGGTTCGCGGGGAGCGGGCTCGCGGCGGCCTCGGCGGGCGTCGCCTGGCACCGGTTGGCGCGGCGGGCGCTGCCGCAGGTCGAGGGGCGGCTCGAGGTGGCGGGGCTGAGCGGGCCGGTGACGGTGCGCCGGGACCGTTGGGGCGTCCCATATATAGAGGTGCGTGAGCGCGAGGACCTCGGCTTCGCCCAGGGGTTCGTGCACGCGCAGGACCGCGCCTGGCAGATGCACTTCTACAAGCGGGTGGTGGCCGGGCGGCTCTCGGAGTTCGCGGGGGCCGAGACCTTGGCGGTCGACCGGCTGATCCGGACCCTCGGCATCCACCGGGTCGCCGAGCGCGAGCTCGAGGAGCTGGCGCCGGGGCTGCGGGCGAAGCTCGACCGCTTCTGCGCCGGGGTCAACGCGGGTGCCGCGGCGGCGAAGACGCTGCCGTTCGAGATGAAGCTGCTGAAACTGGAGTGGGAGCCGTGGACGCCGGTGGACATCCTCTGCCTCGGCAAGCTGCTCGCCTTCGGGCTCTGCACCAACTGGGAGCGGGAGCTGCTCCGCGCCGACATGGTCCGCCAGCTCGGCCCGGAGCTGACCGCGCGCCTCGACCCTGCCTACCCGCGTGACAACCCGATCGTCGACGGGAGCGCGTGGAGCGGCGAGGGCCTGCCGATGGTCGAGCAGATCGACGCCGTGCGGCGCGCGCTCGGCCTCGCCACCGAGGCGAGCGGCTCCAACAACTGGGCGGTCAGCGGCGCGCGCTCGGTCACCGGGATGCCGCTGATCGCCGGCGACCCGCACCTGCCGCCGAGCATGCCGTCGATCTGGGAGCAGATGGAGCTCCGTTGTGGCGAGCGCTTCGTCCGCGGCGCCACCCTCCCCGGCATGCCCGGCGTCTACATGGGCCAGGGCAACGACGTCTGCTGGACGATCACCAACGTGATGGCCGACACCCAGGACCTCTTCATCGAGCGGATAAAAGAGGGTCAATATTTCTTCGAGGATGAGTGGCGCCCGCTGACGACGCACCGCGAAGAGATCGTCGTCAAGGGCCGGAAGGACCCCGACGTGCTCGAGG
This sequence comes from Solirubrobacterales bacterium, assembly GCA_965200635.1. Lineage (GTDB taxonomy): Bacteria > Actinomycetota > Thermoleophilia > Solirubrobacterales > 70-9 > VAYN01. The sequence continues at coordinate 1,642,015 of OZ241364.1, forward strand.
TCCGCGAGACCCACCACGGCCCGATCGTCAACGAGGCGCTCGGCGCCGACGACGCCGAGCCGCTCGCGCTCGCCTGGCTGACGCTCCGCGAACCGACCGCCTTCGAGGGCATGTTCGAGCTGCTGGAGCCGACCTCGGGTCCCGACCTCGTCGCCCGCCTCGCGGGCCACACCTCGCCGCCCTCGAACATGATCTGGGCCGACCGCCACGGCTCGATCGGCTACAAGCTGATCGGCCGCCTGCCACGGCGCCGGGGCGGCGTCGCGGACCTGCCGAAGCCGGGCTGGACCGGCGAATTCGAGTGGGAGGGGGCGGTCCCCTACGCGGAGCTGCCGGAGGTCGTCGACCCCGAGTGCGGCTACCTGATCACCGCCAACAACCGGATCGTCGGCGACGACTATCCGCACCACATCACCTCCGAATACCTCGACGGCTTCCGGGCGAGGCGGATCGAGGAACTGCTCCTGGAGAAGGATCGGCACGACCTCGGCGGCTTCGCCGAGATGCAGACCGACGTGCTCTCGCTGCCGGGGCTCGAGGCGGCGCGGCGGCTCTCCCGCCTGCACCCGTCCGGCCAGCGCGAGCGCGCGGCGATCGAGCGGCTGCGCTCCTGGGACGGGCACCTCGACGTCGACACCGTCGCCGGGACGATCTACCAGGCCTTCATCCTGCGCCTCGCCCGCGAGGTGGCGCGCGCGGCGATCGTCGACCGCGACCTCTGCGAGCGCTGGCTCGACCGCGCCGACAACGGCTTCAGCCCCCACATCTCCTCACCGTGGCGGTGGCACTCGCACCTGATGGCGCTCTGGGAGGAGGCCGACGAGGCGCTGATCCATCGTTCCTGGGACGGACTGGCGATCGAGGCGCTCGCTGGCGCGCTCGACGACCTCGCCGACCGCTTCGGACCCGACCCGTCCGGCTGGCGCTGGGGTGACGTGCACCAGATGGAGTTCCCGCACGCCCTCGGCCAGGCCAACCCGGTGCTGAACCGGATCCTCAACCGGCGGGTGCGAGCGGGCGGCGCGCAGGAGACGGTGTGTCAGATCGCCTACGACCCCAACGATCCTTACCGCGCCGTCTGGGCGCCGAGCTGGCGGATGGTCGCCGACCCCACCGACCCCGACCGCTCGCGCTGGCAGATGTTCAGCGGCGAGTCCGGTCACCCGGCGAGCCCCCATTACGCCGACCTGCAGGGACGATGGTCGGCGGGGGAGACGCAGCCGATGTGCGGCGAGGGGCCGTGGCGGGTACTGGAGCTTGTGTCGGTATAGTTTCCGACTCAATCTTTTCCCCGTCACCTTTCCCCCTGGAGGATCCCAAATGAAGCTCGGACGTCTGCTCGCCCGCCTGTTCGTCGGCGGCATGTTCATCGGCCACGGCACCCAGAAGCTGTTCGGCTGGTTCGGCGGCCCGGGGATCGAGGGGACGACCGGCATGATGGACTCGCTCGGCCTGGCGCCGGCGCGCCAGAACGCCTACGCCGCGTCGCTGTCGGAGACGGTCGGCGGGGTCGGCATCGCGCTCGGCGCGTTCACCCCGGCCGCCGCAGCCGCGCTGATCGGCACGATGACGACCGCGATCCGCACCGTCCACCTGAAAAACGGCTTCTGGGCGCAGGGCGGCGGCTACGAGTACAACCTGACGATCATCGCCGCGCTGCTCCTGATCGTCGACGGCGGCCCCGGCTCGTTCTCGGTCGACTCCGCCCTCGGCATCGAGGAGACCGGCGCCGGCGTGGCCATCGCCGCCCTCGCCGCAGGCGTCCTCGGCTCGACCGTCACCCTCGCCGCCGCCAAGGCCGCGCACGCGAAGGCGAACGCCGGCGGCGCGAGCCCCGAAGCGGCGGCGGCGTAGCTTCGGCTGTTGTCCCGGCCGCCCCGGCCGTCCTAGTTGGTCCTGGGCGTCTCATGGCGGTCCTGGCTGGCTGTGACCGCCATGAGACGCCCAGGACGTGAGGGGTTCGTGTGATTGCCGGCACAGGTTCCGGCGGAGGTCGGACTTACGTCGGAGGTCCGTGCGGGAGAAGCCACACCTGTCTGAGTTCCATGAGGGAGATGCCGGGAACGTCACCCTTCCGCGCGCCTTCTGTCTGCTTTCGGGCCTTGAAAAGGGGCCCGAAAACGCGCTGCGTGTATTTGGGCCCCTATAGGGGGGTCAATGCACGCAGCGACGAATTGACTGTTGTCCAACACGCACGGAAGAGTTGACTTCCCACGCTCTCCGTCACGACTTGCGAGTCTCGTCACGTCCTCGTGGGACACCGGTGACGGATCCGTCGCTCCTCCCGTGACGCCGCCCGCGGAGCACGCCTCGGAGGCTCCCCGACCCTCCCCATCCCCCGGCCGTCTCGGCCACGGCCACAGCCAGCCAGGGCCGTGGCCGAGACGGCCGTGCTCGCCGCAGACCCTTGCGTCCCTTCCCCGTCCCTCGCACTCCCCGAGCGGCCGCCTCCGGGGCCTAGCTGCCTGCCGCTCGCACGGCCTCGACCAACGCGGTCGGGGCCTTCGCGGGGGAGCCGGTGTCGAAGGGCGGGGCGGGGTCGTACTCGATCCCAAGTTGGACCGCCTGGGACATCTCCGGCGCGACTTCCTGGCCGACCAGGTGGAGGGCCATGTCGATGCCCGCCGAGACGCCGGCGGCGGTGAGGTACTTGCCGTCCTCGACCCAGCGGCTGACGACCGGCTCGGCACCGTAGTCGCGCAGGTCCTCGAGGTTCTGCCAGTAGGTCGTCGCCTTCCTGCCATCGAGCAGGCCGGCGGCACCGAGGACGAGGGCACCGGTGCAGACGGAGGTCGTGCGGCGGGTGCCCTGGTCCGTCGCCCGCACCCAGTCGAGCACCTCGGCGTCGGTCGTCAGCGGCCGCGTGCCGGAGCCGCCGGGGACGAGGAGGATGTCGGCGGCGGGCGCCTCGGCGAGCCCGACGTCGGCGACCAGGCGCAGGCCGCCGTCTTCGGTCTGGATCTCACCGGCCTCCTTGCCGACGAAGGTCACCTCCCAGCCGGGCACGTGGCGAAGCACGTCGTAGGGCCCGATCGCGTCGAGCGCGGTGAGGCCGTCGAAGATCAGGATCGTCACTCTCGTCGTCGTCTCGGTCATGACAAGCATGGTGGCGTCCGCGGGCCTCTTCCGCCAGTGGCAGGAAAGACAACGTCCGGCGAATTCCTGCCATCATGGTCGCCATGACGCGCACCGGCGCTCCGAGGATCCGCCAGGGCAGCCACCGGGTCGTCGCGCTGTGCCTGCCCGGCACCGTCGCCTTCGACCTGACCGCGCCGGCGCAGGCCTTCCGCCTCGCCCACGACGCCGACTACGTGCCGCACTACGGCTTCTCGACCTGCTCGGTGGACGGCGGGCCGGTGACGACCACCACCGGCTTCGAGATCGGGGTGGAGGCCGGGCTCGGTGCCCTGCGCCGCGCCGACACCGTCGTCGTCCCCGGCTACCACGCGATCCACGAACCGCCGCCGGCCGCGGCGACGAAGGCCCTGCGGGCGGCGGCGCGGCGTGGGGCGCGGGTGATGTCGGTCTGCACCGGGGCCTACGCGCTGGCCGCGGCCGGGGTGCTCGATGGGCGCCGCGCCGCCACCCACTGGGCCTGGGCGGCCGACCTCGCGGCGCGCCACCCGGAGGTCGAGGTCGACCCCGAGGTCCTCTTCGTCGACGAGGGCGACGTCCTCACCTCGGCCGGGCTCAGCGCCGGCATCGACCTCAGCCTCCACCTGATCCGCCGCGACCACGGCGCCGCCTGCGCCGACCGCGTCGCCCGCCAGATGGTCGCCGCGCCCCACCGCGACGGCGGCCAGGCCCAGTTCTTCCGCGCGCCCGAGGACGACGCTCCGGCCGCCTGCGCCGACCCCTCGCTGGAGGCGACCCGCGCCTGGGCACGCGCGCGGCTGGCCGAGCCGCTCACGGTCGAGGCGATGGCCCGGCACGCCAACGTCAGCCCCCGCACCTTCGCCCGCCGCTTCCGCGAGGAGACCGGCACGACGCCGCTGCAGTGGCTGCTCGCCCGCCGCGTCCTCGAGGCCCGCCGCCTGCTGGAGGAGTCCGGCCTGCCGGTCGAGGCGATCGCCACCGAGGCGGGCTTCGGCAACGCCGCCTCCCTCCGCGACCACTTCCGTCGGGCCACCTCGACGACCCCGACGGCCTACCGGCGGACGTTCCAATCGGCGGGATAGGCGAACTAACCCCGCGAAGGCCGGCCGGCCGGCCAAACGCAATTCATACGAAAGTTCACCGAGTGTCCGATACCCAAAAGTGATGGTTTGGGGGAGACTGGTCCTGGTGAGTATCGGTGCTCTGATCGGTCATCGATAGGCACAGAGACCATGTTGCGAGCATCAGACAGTCCAGATGTGATCGGCGGGATCGCTTCCCCTGGTGTCCCCCCGCCAGGCCTGACCTGGGACGCGCGGTTGCGAAGGTTGGTCACCGCACTCGAGGCCCGCGTCCCAGGCGCGGCCGGCCACGCCGAGCACTCCGAGATCCAGCGCCACGCCGTGTTCGGAGCGCGGCTGGTGGCCTCGCTCGGGGACGTCGAGCTGATCGCGATCGTCCGCCACCACCACGAGCGGATCGACGGCAGCGGCTATCCCGACGGGCTGCGCGAAATCGACATCCCGCTCGGCTCGCGCATCCTCGCGGTCACCGACACCTTCGACGCGCTCACCTCGTCGCGCCCGTACCGCGAGGCCTTCTCGGCCGGCGCCGCGATCGGGCTGCTCGAGGACGCGGCGGGTCGCACGCTGGATCCCAGAAGCGTCACGGCGTTCCTCGCCTGACCCGCTACTCTCCCGGACTCCTTTGAGGCGACTGCTCTCAGCCGCGTTTCTCCTGCTCGCCCTGGTCGGCGGCACCGTCCTCCTGGCGCAGGGGTCGACGACTCCGGCCGCCGCCGCGCCCGCGCCGCTGCCGAAAGCGCCGAAGGGCTTCTTCGGGATCGTCCCGCAGACCCCGGTCACCGAAGAGGACGCGAGATACATGGCCGCCGGCGGGATCGAAGCGATCCGCGCCCCGCTGATCTGGCCCGCGGTGCAGCCCACCCGAAACGGCCCGTACAACTGGGGCGCCTTCGACCCGGTCGTCGAAGAAGCCACCCGCCAGGGACTCTCGATCCTGCCCTTCGTCATCGCCACGCCGAAATGGGTGGCGAAGAAGGAAACGACGCTGCCGATCGGCAACGCGAAACAGCGCAAGGCCTACGTCAAATTCCTCCGCGCGGCGGTCGAACGCTACGGGCCCGGCGGCCAGTTCTGGATCGAACACTCGCCGAAGAAGATCCGCGAAGAACAGGCGAAGGAAAAGCAGGGGCCGATCTACGAACTCCCCGGCGCCCGCCTCAAGCCGATCGCCAGGCCGATGCCGATCAAGACCTGGCAGGTGTGGAACGAGGCCAACTTCTTCTACTTCGCTTACCCGGTCGATCCGATCGCCTACGCGAAGCTGCTGAAACTCTCGACGCCGGTGATCAAAAAGGCGGTGCCGGGCGCGAAGGTGATGCTCACCGGCCTCTTCGGCATGCCCAAGGCCGGGGCCAAACGCGGCATCCCCGCGTCCCAGTTCCTCGAACAGCTCTACGCGGTTCCGGGCATCGAGAGCTACTTCGACGGGATCGCCCTGCATCCGTACGCGATCGACTCCGGCCAGCTCGAAGAACTGGTCGAAGAATTCCACCAGGTGACGGTCGAAAACCACGATCGGGTGCCGCTCTACATCACCGAGATGGGGTGGGGCTCCCAGAACGACTTCCACATCAACGCCTTCGAGCACGGCGTCCGCGGGCAGGTCGAAGAACTGAAGAAGGCCTACGCCTACCTGCTGGAGAACCGGGCCAGGTTGAATCTCAAACAGGTCTACTGGTACTCGTGGAAGGACCTGCCGGAATCGTGCACGTTCTGCGACTCGGTCGGGTTCTTCAAGTCGGGCCCGGGCTTCAAGGCGAAGCCCGCCTGGCGCGCCTTCGTCGCCATCACCGGCGGCCGCACGCATCCCTGAGCACGATCCGCGGGCTGCCCGCGAACGCCACCGCGGCGGCGTAGCCCTCCTCCACCTGCAGCCGATGGGCGACCACCTCGGGACCCGGCGGCCGCCCGGCGAGCCCGGCGCCGGTGCACTTGACCCGCGCCTCGTGCCGCGTCCAGGCGGCGTAGAAGACGGCTTCGCGCTCGGCCTCCGCGGCGGCCGCGACGTCCGCCGCGTCGGCGGCCGGCAGCCAACGCGCCGCGAGCCGCGCGAGGTCGCGGCGGGGACGCAGCCGCTCGACGTCGACGCCGACGTCGACCCCACCCGGTGCGATCGCGACCAGCGCCAACCCGCCGGAGTGGGAGAGGTTGAACGAGAGCCGCGCCGGGTCGCGGGCGAGCCGCGGCTTGCCACCGTCGGCAACCTCCACCGCCGCGGGCTCGGTGCCGCCCAGGTACTCGGCGAGGAGGGTCGCCAGCGCCCGGCGCGCGGCGCCCCGCGAGTCGTCCTCCGGCACCCGGACGTGCCAGACGTGGATCTCATCCGGTCCCGGTGGCCTACGCTCGCTCTTCATCTCTTCGTAAGAACCTTCAGATCCAATCCAGTATCCAATGACCGTGAACGTGGCCGACAATAAGATCAGCACGATGGAGTCCTCCGCGGGGGCAGGGTCCACCTGGCTGGTCCTGCCGACCTATAACGAGGCGGCCAACCTCGCCGCGGTCGTCGGGGCGGCGCAGGAGCACCTTCCGGGCGACGCCCGCGTCCTCGTCGTCGACGACAACTCGCCCGACGGCACCGGGCAGATCGCCGACCGGCTGGCCGCGGCCGACGGGCGCGTCGAGGTGCTCCACCGCGCGGGCAAGGAAGGCCTCGGGCCCGCCTACCTCGCCGGCTTCCGCCATGCGCTCGCGGGCGGCGCCGACTACGTCCTGCAGATGGACGCCGACTTCTCCCACGATCCGGCCGACCTGCCGCGGCTGCTGGCGGCCGTCGGCGACGGCGCCGACGTGGCACTCGGCTCGCGCTACGTGCCCGGCGGGGAAGTCAGCGACTGGGGTCTCCTGCGGCGCTTCGTCAGCCGCGGCGGCAACGTCTACGCGGGGCTCGTCCTCGCAGTCGCGCCACGCGACCTCACCGGCGGCTTCAAGTGCCACCGACGCCGGGTCCTGGAGACGATCGACCTCGGCGCGGTCGCGTCGATGGGCTACGTCTTCCAGGTCGAGATGACCTACCGGAGCCTGGGCGCCGGATTCAGCGTCGCCGAGGTGCCGATCCGCTTCCGCGACCGCCAGATCGGCGAGTCGAAGATGTCGGCGGCGATCGCCGCCGAAGCGATCTGGCAGGTGCCGCTCCTGCGCCGGCGCGCCGGTGGAGCGAGCGCCTCCCGATCCGCCCGCGGATCGCGCTCCGACGCCAAGATTCCGTCCTCCAGGTAGCGCCGCGACCTCGGGGCGGCAGCGCCGCCATCACTACTATCGTCCACCGCCCGGGCCGGCGTCAGCCTGCCCGCCACACCGTGACCGCGCTATCGATCGTCATACCGGCATACAACGAGGAGACCCGTCTGCCGGCCCTCCTCCATGCCCTCAACCGGGAAGCCGCCACCTCCGCCGCGGCGGCCGGGATGGAGCTGGCCGAGGTCCTCGTCGTCGATGACGGCAGCACCGATCGCACCGCGGCGCTGCTCGAGGCCGCGGCGGCCGACAACGAGAAGCTGATCCCGGTGCACGACTACCCGCGCAATCGCGGCAAGGGCGCCGCCTTCGCCGCCGGCGTGCGCCGTGCCCACGGCGATTACGTCCTGCTCGCCGACGTCGACCTCTCGACCCCGCTGGCCGAGCTGCCGAAACTGTCCGCCGCGACCGATGCCGGGTCCGACATCGCGATCGGCTCGCGCAACGTGAAAGGCGCGATCGTCGAACGCGGGCCCCTGCACCGCAAGGTCCTCGGCAACAGCTTCAACATGATCGTCCGCGGGCTGACCGGCCTCGACCTGCACGACACCCAGAACGGCTTCAAGCTCTTTCCGACCGACGTCGCCAAGCGGCTCCTCGCCGACCAGTCCTTCCCCGGCTTCTCCTTCGACGTCGAGCTGCTGATGCGGGCCGACCGCGAGGGGCTGAAGATCGCCGAGGTGCCGATCATCTACCAGCACGACGCCAGCTCCACGGTCCGCGTCGGGTCCGCCGGAGCGGGCATGCTGCGCGACGTGCTGGCGATGGTCTGGAAGATCAGGTTGCGCGGCTCATGAGCTGGGACCAGAGGCTCCGCGATCCGAAGGTGATCGCGATCGCCGCCTACGCGGTGGTCACGATCGGGGTCCTGGTCGCGGGCTACTTCGCGCTCTTCACCCAGTTCGCGCCCTACGACGACGAGGGCACGCTGCTGGTGACGCTGAACGGCTTCGCCCACGGCCACGCGCTCTACAACGAAATCTATACGCCCTACGGCCCGTTCTACTACGAGCTCTTCGGCGGCCTGCTGGCCCTGTTCGGCCAGGACATCACCACCGACGTCAGCCGCGTCGCGGTGCTCCTGATGTGGGTCGGGGTGAGCCTCGGCTCCGGGGTCACCGCCCAGCGGCTGACCGGCCGCCTGGAGCTCGGCCTGGCCGGGATGATCGCCGCCTTCGCGACGCTCTTCGTGCTCGCCAACGAGCCGATGCACCCGCAGGTCCTCTGCGTCGTCCTGATCGCGGCCTTCACCGCGCTCGTCGTCTTCGGCCCGGGGAGGCGCGACCGGGTGGCGTGGACCGGCGGTGCCGCCGGGGCAGTGCTCGGAGCCCTGGTCCTGACCAAGCTCAACCTCGGCGTGCTCGCCGTGATCGCGACGGTGATCGCGATCGCGATCACGGTCGGTCCGTTCGCCAACCGGGCCTGGATCCGCTGGCCGGTGATCGCCGCCGCGCTCGTCTTCCCGCTGGTCCTGATGGGTCAGGACCTCGACATCGAATGGGTCCGCAACCTGGCCGCGATGGAGATCTTCTCGATCGCCGCGATCCTCGTCGCCGCCTGGTCGATCCGTCCGCCGCGCGACGAGGACGACCCGCTGACGCCGCGTTGGGTGCTCGCCGCCGCGATCGGCTTCGGGGTCGCCTTCGTCGCGATCATGGTCGCGATCCTCGCCACCGGCTCGACCCTCTCGGAAGCCTACGAGGGGATGGTGACCGAGGCCCAGCGGGTCCGCGAAGTCAACATGACCGAATTCCCCAACCCGGCCGCCGCGGTCGACTGGGCGCTCGCCGCGCTCGCCGCCGCGGCGATCGCGGTGTGGGCGCGGTGGGGCGGCGGGGAGCGGCCCTCGATCTGGCCGGGGCTGCTGCGCGCCGCCGCGGGCCTGACGATCTGGTTCTCGATCGCGAAGATCGCGCCGATCGGCCTGAACCCCTCGGTCGGCAACCCGGACTCGCTGGCCGCGGTGCTGGCCTGGGTCGCGGTGATCCCGCCCGGCGGCGTCGTCAAGAGCCCCTACGAGCGATTCCTGCGCGTCCTCCTGCCGACGCTGGCGGTGGCCGAGACGCTGCAGGTCTACCCGGTCGCCGGCAGCCAGATGGGGATCGCCGCCTTCGTCTACGTGCCGGTCGGGGCGATCTGCCTCGGCGACGCGTTGACCTGCCTGCGTCGCTGGAGTGAGGCGCGCGGGGGGCTCGCGGTACAACGGCTGGGCGTGATCGTCGGCGTCGTCGCGGCGGCGGTCGCGGTCGACTTCGCGATCAACTCGGTCGCCCGCCCGGCGATCAGCGGCGGGCTCAACTACCACCACCAGAAATCGCTCGACCTCCCCGGGGCCTCGGCCCTGCGCCTGCCGCCCGCCGAAGCCGAAACCTACGAACGGCTGATCGCGCTGATCCACGAAAACCAGTGCACGACCTTCATCGGCTATCCGAACATCGACAGCTTCTACCTCTGGGCGGGGATCGAACCGCCGCTCCCCTACGCGCCCGGGGCCTGGGTGAACGCGATGGACTCCGAGCGCCAGCAGACCGTCGTCGACGAACTGAAAGCCTCGCCGCGCGCCTGCCTGATCCGCAGCGAAAACCGCGTCCAGAACTGGCTGCGTGGCAACCCGCCGCCGGAACGGCCGCTGACGAACTACGTGATGAACGACTTCGAACCGGCCGTCGAAGTCGGCGAATTCGTCTTCGAGCTGCCTAAAGCGGGCCAGTAGCCCGACGCTGCTACCTTCGCCTTCCTTGAAACGGCTGTTGATCACCGGCGGGGCCGGCTTCGTCGGCTCGAACCTCGCGGTCTCCCTCGCGGGGCGGCACCCTGACTGGGAGGTCGTCGCGCTCGACAACCTCTACCGGCGGGGATCGGAACTGAACCTGCCGCGCCTGGAGGAGGCCGGGGTGGAGTTCGTCAAGGGCGACGTGCGCGAGCCCGACGACCTCGCCAAGGTGGCGAAGATCGACGCGCTGATCGAGTGCTCGGCCGAGCCCTCGGTGATGAGCGGCGTCGACGGCGACACCAGCTACCTCGTCCACACCAACCTCACGGGTGCCTACAACTGCCTCGAGCTGGCGCGCCGCGACTCCGCCTTCTTCGTCTTCCTCTCGACCAGCCGCGTCTACCCGGTGGGCCCGCAGGTCGACCTGCGCCTGGAGGAGGCGGAGACCCGCTTCGAGCTGGCCGCCGAGCAGGACGTGCCCGGGGTCGGGCCGGCGGGCATCTCCGAGCGCTTCCCGCTGGAGGGCGCGCGGACGCTCTACGGCGCCACCAAGCTGGCCGCCGAGCTCCTGATCGAGGAGTACCGGGGGGCGCTCGGCGTGCCCGCGGTGATCGACCGCTGCGGCGTGATCGCCGGGCCCTGGCAGATGGGAAAGGTCGACCAGGGGGTATTCACCCACTGGATGCTCGCCCACGAATTCCGCAACCCGCTCTCCTACATCGGTTTCGGGGGGCATGGAAAGCAAGTTCGCGACCTCCTCCACGTCGAGGACCTGGTCGACCTGGTCGAGCGCCAGCTGCTCGCCCCGGAGGACTGGGACGGGCGCACGGTCAACGTCGGCGGCGGTCGCGAGATCAGCCTCTCGCTGCTGGAGACGACGGCGCTGTGCCAACGGCTGACCGGCAACGAGGTGCCGATGACGCCGGTCGCCGAGACGCGCCAGGGCGACGTGCCGATCTACCTGTCGGACTGCGCCCGCCTCTTCGAGCTCGACGAGTGGCGCCCGCGGCGCAGCGCCGAGCAGGTACTCACGGACATCCACGAGTGGATCGCCGCCGACCCGGAGCGGATCGCCGCGGCGCTACAGGTCTGAGGTCGGTCGTGGCCGCCCGGGCCGAGAGGTCTATCCGCAGGTCCCTGGCGCCGGCGCTCGCCGTCGCCTGCCTCTTCTGCCTGCTGGGCGCGACGCGCGCCTCGGCCCTCACGCTCGGCGTCGGCTGGTCAGAACCGGGTCGCAGCGCCGAGGAAATGCCGCTGGTGGCGAAGTCGGGAGCGACTGTCTTCCGGGTGCCGATGAGCAAGCCTTGGTTCGACGACGAACTGGTCCAGGCGGCGGCCGAAAACGGCGTCTCGCTCCTCGTCGACCTGGCGCCCGACCCGCTGCCGCAGGGAGCCGAACGCACCCGCTACCTGGAATGGGTCACCAAGGTGGTCGAACGCTACGGCTACGACGGCACCTTCTGGACCTCGGGCAACCATCCCGACGTCCCGTACCTGCCCGTGACCGCCTGGGAGATCATCAACGAGCCCAACGACCACCAGCTCCCGCCGCTCGAATTCGGACTCTTCGTCAGCGAAGTCGCGGCGACGATCCAGGCGGCCTCGAGCACCCAGGCCGATCGGGCGACCGACGTGATCACCGGCGGCCTGCTCGCCTTCGGCAACCGCGGCGGCAGCGAAGGCAACTGGTTCACGCGGGGGAAGGACTCCTACGCGGGGGCGATCTCCTACCTCGAAGAAGCGTATCCTACTTCTCGACCAGCCCGAACGTGACCGGCGTCGCCTTCCATCCCTACGAGCTGGACCCGGCGACCTTCGGGAGCGTCCCCGGCAATCCCGCCGGCGTCGGCCACGCCGAAGCGTTCGAATTCGCCGTCACCGGCTTCCACGAAGCCCTGGTGCGGCTGGCCGGATCCGAGGAAGCGGCGCTGCCGTTGTGGATCACCGAGACCGGGATCCCGGCGGCGGGCACGCAGTTCGCCGAAGGTGGGCCGGGCGGCCAGGCGCTGGTGCTCGGTCAGATGATCGGCTGGGCGCAGGCCAACGCGGACGCGCTCAAGCTGCGCAACCTCGATTGGTACAACTGGCGCGACGTCCCCGGGCTGGAAGAAGAATGGGGGCGCAACTGCGGCCTGCGCTCCGAGGACGGGGAACTGCGCCCGGCCTTCGCCGAATTCCAGGCGCGCGCGGGACTGGTGCCGTCGCTGCCGACCGCGCCGGGAGCCGAAACGGGGGCTCCGGCGACGGTGAGCGGCGAAGCCGCGACGGTGGTCGGCAACTTCGTCGCCGGCGGGCTCCCCACCGTCTACTTCTTCGAATACGGCCCGACCGCCGAATACGGGCAGAGCACCCCGCCGACGAGCGGCGGGTCCGCCGACGTGGCGGCCGCCGGCCAGGGGACCCTGACCGGCCTCGTCCCCGGCACGACCTACCACTACCGGCTGGTCGCCACCAACGCGCTCGGCACCACCGTCGGCGCCGATGCCGAACTGACCGCCCCGGCCCCCGTCGCGAGCCCGGCGGGATGAGGAATATCGGGGTCCGTCGCTAATGTTCTTCGCCTCGAAAGCGCGGCCGGACTTCGTCCCCGCTGAATTGCAAATGGATCGGGAGAGGACTGGATGCCCGTAGCGATCATCACTGGGGCCGGGGGCCTGATCGGCTCCGAGGCCGTCGACCACTTCATCGGCCAGGGCTTCGACGTGGTCGGGATCGAGAACGACATGCGGGCCCGCTTCTTCGGGCCGGAATCGTCGACCTCGCACGTGACCCAGCGGCTGGTCGAGGAGCACCAGGGCTTCAAGTGGGAGAACGTCGACATCCGCGATGCGGCCGAGGTGATGCGGATCTTCCGCGACCACGCCGGGTCAATCGAGCTGGTCATCCACACCGCCGCGCAGCCGTCCCACGACTGGGCCGCCTCGGAGCCGCAGACCGACTTCGGCGTCAACGCCAACGGCACGCTGAACCTGCTGGAGGCGGCGCGCGCCCACGCGATCGACGCGCCCTTCATCTTCACCTCGACCAACAAGGTCTATGGCGACACGCCGAACAGGCTGCCGCTGCAGTCGCTGGAGAAGCGGCTCGAGCTGCCCGAGGATCACCCCTACTACAAGGGCATCGACACGAGCATGTCGATCGACGTCTCGACCCACTCGCTGTTCGGCGTCTCCAAGGCGGCGGCCGACCTGCTGGTGCAGGAGTACGGCTACTACTTCGACATGCCGACGGTGTGCTTCCGCGGCGGCTGTCTCACCGGCCCCCAGCACGCCGGCGCGAAGCTGCACGGCTTCCTCGCCTACCTGATGAAGTGCACCGTCACCGGCACCCACTACACGGTGTTCGGCTACGAGGGCAAACAGGTCCGCGACAACATCCACAGCGCCGACCTGATCGCCGCCTTCGACGAGTTCCGCAAGGCGCCGCGTCCCCACGCCGTCTACAACATCGGCGGCGGGCGCTTCTCCAACTGCTCGATGCTGGAGGCGATCGAGGTCTGCGAGCGCGTCTCCGGCCAGACCCTCTCCTGGGAGATGGGGGAGGAGCCGCGGATCGGCGACCATCGCTGGTGGATCTCCGACCTGAAGCCGTTCGAAGCCGACTACCCGGCCTTCGGCCTGCGTTATGGGATCGAGGAGATCCTGCAGGAGATGTACGAGCAGAACCTCGAGCGCTGGACGGCGGCTCCGGCATGAGGCTGTCGGTGGTGATGCCGGCCCAGAACGAGGAAGGGTCGGTCGGCGCCACGGTCGAAGGGATCGTCTCCACCCTGGAGGCGGCCGAGATCGATTACGAGGTGGTGGTCGTCAACGACGACTCCGACGACCGCACCGAAGCGGTGATCGCGGCGATCGGGGCGGAGAACCCGCGCGTGCGGGTCCACAAGTCCCACTACGAACGCGGCTTCGGCAACGCGATCCGGGCGGGCCTCGACGTCTTCGAGGGCGACGCGGTGGCGATCGTGATGGCCGATGCCTCCGACGACCCGCGCGACCTCCTGCGCTACTACCAGCTGCTCGAAGAGGGCTGGGACTGCGCCTTTGGCTCGCGCTTCATGCCCGGCGCCGAGATCCACGACTATCCGCAACTGAAGTACTTCTTCAACCGCCTCGCCAACACGTTCATCCGCCTGCTCTTCCGGCACCGCTACAACGACACCACCAACGCCTTCAAGGCGTACCGGCGCGAGGTCATCGAAACCGTCCAACCGCTCCTCTCCAAGCACTTCAACCTCACCGTCGAGCTGCCGCTGAAGGCGATCGTCCGCGGCCACACCTTCGCCGTCGTCCCGACCTCCTGGACCAACCGCACCTCCGGCGAGGCGAAGCTGAAGATGAAGGAGATGGGGAGTCGTTACCTCTTCATCGTCCTCTACGTGTGGCTGGAGAAAGTCCTCAGCCGCGGCGATTACCAGATCCGCGAGCCGCGGACCGGACGCGCCGCCTAGCTTGCCGGAGCACCCCGACGACGACGTCCTCCGCACCGGAGGAGGGGCGGGAAAAAAAGTCGTCCACGGCAGCGTCCTGCGGCTGGCCGCCAATCTCGGCAGCCTCGTCTTCGCGCTGGCGACCGCGACGCTGCTGCTGCACCACCTCGGGGTCGACGAGTCCGGCCGTTACGTCACCGTGATGTCGCTGGTCGGGATCGCCCTGGCGATCGTCGACCAGGGCCTCAACGTCAGCGCCTCCAAAGACCTGACGATGTGCCCGCGCGACGAACGCCGCGAGTTGCTCGCCAACGTGGTCGGCCAGCGCATCGTCGTCGGCGCGCTGGCCTGGCTCGTCCTCGTCGGCTTCGCGCTCCTCGCCGGCTACCCGAACGAGATGGTGGTCGGCACCGCGCTCGCCGGCTTCGGCATCGTCCTCGTCGCGATCGGCAACTCGATGCTGGTGCCGCTGACCGTCGACCTGCGCAACGCCGGGATCGCGCTGGTGGAAATGCTCCGCGCCTTCGTCGTCCTGGTCGGCGTCGTCGCCCTGGTGGTCGCCGGGGCGCGGCTCGATGCCTTCCTCGCCCTGCAGATCCTGGTCGGGCTGGTCGTCCTCTCGGTGGTCCCGCTGCTGGTCGGCAGGGTGGGCATCGTCCGCCCCCGCTGGGAGCGCGCCCGCCAGCGCGGGCTGCTGCGGACCGCGCTGCCGATCGCGACGGCACTGGTCCTCGGGCAGGTCTACTTCCGCCTCGTCATCGTGCTGATGTCGCTGATCTCGAACGCCACCGAGGTCGGCTACTTCGGCGGGTCGCTGCGGGCGATGGAAGCGCTGATCGCCCTGCCGATCCTCGTCGCCAGCGTCGCCTTGCCGGTGATGGCGACCGCGGCCAAGGATGGCAACCTGGCCCGGCTGCGTTACGCGATCGAAGGGCTGAGCGAGGGCGCCGTGATCGCCGGGATGCTGATCATCCTGGTGACGATCCGTGCCGCCGACCCGGTGATGCGGGTGATCGGCGGCGCCGAATTCGAACCGGCCGGGAACGTCCTGCGGATCCAGGTGGTGGCGCTGCTCTTCATCGCGCTCTACCAGATCTGGACGGTCGCGCTAGTGGCTCTGGGACGGCAGCGCCAACTGATCTTCACCAACGCCGTCGGCCTCCTCACGGTGGCGGTCCTCGCCGCGATCCTGGTGCCGCCGCTCGGCGCCAAGGGCGGCGCGATCGCCAGCGTCTCCGCCGACATCGTCCTGGCCGGGTTGATCTATTGGCGCCTCCACCTCTCGACCGGGCGGGTCACGGTCAAAACCAGCTTCCTGATCCGCGTCGCGATCGCCTCGTTGGCGGGCGGCGCCGCGCTCCTCCTGCCGATCGGCGACATCCCGGCCGCGATCGTCGCCGGCGTCGTCTTCCTCGGCGTCGGCTTCGCCGTCGGCATGGTGCCGAAAGAGCTCCGGGATCTGATCGGGCCGGAAGGCCCGATGCGGCGCGGCGCGCGGGCGGTTCCGCCGGCGGAGGGGTAGGGGCGGGGCGGGAGTCCCTCCCGTTGTCCCGGCCGCGGCGGCAGTCCTGGATGGACGTGAGGGGTTCGTGTGATTGCCGGCACGGGTGCGGGTGGAGGTCGGACTTACGTGGATGGTGCGTGCGGGAGAAGCCACACCTGCCTAAGTTCCGTGACGGAGATGTCGGGAACATCACGCTTCCGCGCACGTTCCTACCGTCTCCGGGCCCCGAATCAGAGCCCGGGATCACGCTCGTGCACTTAGGGGCCCTATAGCGCCCCTAAGTGCACGAGCGTCGTCGTCACTGTTGTCCAACACGCACGGAAGCGTGGACTTCCCACGCTCTCTCTCACGACTTGCGAGCCTCGTGACGTCCTCGTGGGACAACTTGTGCGCGTTCCGTGTGCTCCTCCCGTGACACGCCCGTGGCGCCAGCTTTCCCAGCCCAGGAACCTTGCAGGAGCCTCCGCCCCCGCCCGCCAATAAGGTAGGCCGATGAGCTCAACCGATCACGCCGCGGCCTACTACGCGGCGACCGCAGACCTGGCCGGCCAGATCCCGCACGAGGACGTTGAACGGATGGCGCGCGAACTCGTCGCCGTGCGTGAGGGCGGGGGGCGGCTCTTCCTGCTCGGGGTCGGCGGCGGTGCCGGGCACGCCTCGCACGCGGTCAACGACTTCCGCAAACTGGCCGGGCTGGAGAGCTATTCGCCCTCCGACAACGTCTCCGAGCTGACCGCGCGGACCAACGACGACGGCTGGGACACGGCGTACTCCGCGTGGCTCGAAACCTCGCGGCTGAACGAGCGCGACGCGCTCTTCGTCTTCTCCGTCGGCGGTGGGTCGCGCGAGCACAACACCTCGGTCAACCTCGTGAACGCGATGGAGCTCGGTAAGGAGCGCGGGGCCAAGCTCTTCGGCGTCTGCGGGATGCCGGGCGGGACGCTGGCCGACCTGGCCGACGTGGTGGTGCGGATCGACGCCCCGGCGGCGCTGAAGACGCCGCTGGTCGAGTCCTTCCAGGCGGTCGTCTGGCACGGCCTCGTCTGCCATCCCGAGCTGGCCGTGCAGGCCGGGCACTGGGAAAAGCTCGAGGCCGCCGAGCAGAAGTGACCGGCGCGCGCGCCGCCTTCGTCGATCGCGACGGCGTGCTGAACGAGGGAGTGCCGGACCCGGTGAGCGGGCTGCTCGAGTCGCCGCTACACCCCGACGAGGTGCGGCTGCTCCCCGGCGTCGGCCCGGCGCTCCGCGAGCTCGCCGCGGCGGGCTACCTGCTGGTCGGCGTCTCCAATCAGCCGGCGGCAGCGAAGGGCAAGATCACCCTGGAGGAGCTGATCGCGACGCAGGAGCGGGTGCTCGAGCTGCTCGCCGCCGAGGGCGTGCGCTTCGACGACTTCAGGCTCTGCCTGCACCATCCGGACGCGATCGTCGAGGGGATGGGCGGCCCTTGCGAGTGCCGCAAGCCGGCGCCGGGGATGCTGCTGGAGGCGGCGGCGGAGCTGTCGATCGACCTGGCCGGCTCCTGGATGATCGGCGACACCGACGCCGATTTGGGGGCGGGCCGCAACGCTGGGACGCGCACGGTGTTGGTGGAATATCAAGGCAGCTCTCACAAGCGCAGCGCCCTCGTCGACCCGGACCTGCGGGCAGCGGATCTGCCCGCCGCGGTAGCCGCCGTCGTTAACGGGTAGTGGCATCGCTAGGGTTCACGACCATGCTCAGGGATATTCAGACGCGCATCTTCGCCGACGGGGCCGACCTCGACGGCATCCTCGCTCTCGCCGAGGATCCGAACATCGCCGGATTCACCACGAATCCCACGCTGATGTGGAAAGCCGGCCTCACCGACTACTCCGACTTCGCCCAGCGGCTGCTGGAGCGGATCACGACCCACCCGATCTCCTTCGAGGTGTTCGCCGACGACGCCGATGAGATGCGCCGCCAGGCGCGCCTGATCGCCTCCTGGGGTCCGAACGTCTACGTGAAGATCCCGATCACCACCACCAAGGGCGAGTCGATGGCGCAGCTGGCCCGCGAACTCTCCGAGGACGGGGTCCAGATCAACGTCACGGCGATGTTCACCACCGCCCAGGTGGAGATGATCACGGCCGCGGTCAAGGACGGCGCACCCTCCTACCAGTCGGTGTTCGCCGGTCGGATCGCCGACGCCGGCGTCGACCCGGTGCCGGTCATGGCCCGCTCGGTGGAGATCATGAAAGAGGCCCCGCAGTCGGAGTTGATCTGGGCGTCGCCGCGGGAGATCCTCAACGTGATCCAGGCCGACCAGGTCGGCTGCCACATCATCACCGTGACCCACGACATGCTGAAGAAGCTCCCCCTGCTCGGGCACGACCTCGACCAGTACTCGCTGGAGACCGTGCAGATGTTCCACCGCGACGCGGTAACCGCCGGCTTCACGCTCTGAACCGGTGAAGCGAGCCTGCATCACCGGAGGCGCCGGCTTCATCGGCAGCAGCCTCGCCGATCGGCTGAGCGCCGACGGGGCCGAGGTCCACGTCGTCGACGACTTCCGCACCGGCCGCCGCGAGTTCGTCGAGGGGCTGTTGGAGCGGCCGGGGACGAAGCTCTTCGAGGGCGACGTCCTCGACGCCGACCTGATGCGCGCAGCCGTCGCCGGTTGCGACTGGGTCTTCCACCTGCAGGCGAACGCCGACGTGCGCCACGGGCTCGAACACCCCCAACGCGACCTCGAGCAGAACACGATCGCGACGTCCACCGTCCTCGAGGCGATGCGGGCCGAGGGCGTCACCAAGATCGGCTTCTCCTCGACCGGCTCGGTCTACGGCGAGCCGGAGGTGTTCCCGACCCCCGAGGACGCGCCGTTCCCGGTACAGACGTCCCTGTATGCCGCCTCGAAGCTGGCGGGGGAGGGGATGATCGGCGCCTACGCGCACGGCTATGAGTTCACCGGGCTGATCTTCCGCTTCGTCTCGATCCTCGGCGAGCGCTACACCCACGGCCACGTCTTCGACTTCTACCGCGCCCTGCGCGCCGACCCGACCCGGCTGCGGGTGCTCGGCGACGGCCGCCAGGAGAAGTCCTACCTCTACGTCGACGACTGCATCGAGGCGATCGCCACCGCGGTCGCCGCCCACGAAGACACCCCCGGCGAGACCGCCGTCTACAACCTCGGCACCGACGAGACCGTCGTCGTCGACGACTCGATCGCCCGGATCGTCGCCCACATGGGCCTCCAGCCGGAGATCGAACACACCGGCGGCAAACGCGGCTGGAAGGGCGACTCGCCGCTGATCCAGCTCGACTGCGCGAAGATCCGCGGTCTCGGCTGGGCCCCGACTCTGACCATCCCGCAGGCGATCGAGCGGACCCTCGACTGGTTCGAGGACAACCCCGAGATCGTGCTGCAACCGAAAGGGAGCACCGCGTGAGCGTCATCTTCAGCCGTGCCCCGCTGCGCATCTCGCTCGGCGGCGGCGGCACCGATCTACCGTCCTACTACGAGGAGCACGGCGGCTTCCTCGTCTCCGGGGCGATCGACAAGTACGTCTACATGCTCACCCACACGGTCTTCCAGCAGCGCTACCGGATGAAGTACTCCGAGACCGAGGAGGTCGACACGATCGAGGAGATCCGGCACCCGATCCTGCGCGAGACGCTGGCCCGCCACTGGCGCGGCAACCCGCTGGAGATCGCCACCGTCGCCGACGTCCCGGCCGGGACCGGGATGGGCTCCTCGGGCGCCTTCACGGTCTGCCTGATGAAGGGGCTGGCGCACGCGCGGCGCACCTCGATCGCCCCCGGCGCCCTCGCCGAGGCGGCCTCGGAGATCGAGATCGACATCTTGAAGGAGCCGGTCGGCAAGCAGGACCAGTACGTCGCCGCGCACGGCGGCATCTGCGCCTACACCTTCAACCAGGACGGCTCGGTCGACGTCGAGTCGCTGGAGCTGGACGAGCGCACCCTGCGCCTGCTGCGCGACCACCTGCTGCTCTTCTACACCGGCGAGACGCGCAGCGCCAAGGTCACCCTCGGCGACCAGGACAAACGCTCCAAGGAGGGCGACTCCGAGATGCTGGAGAACCTCCACGCGACCAAAGAGATGGGCTACCGCAGTCGCGACCTGCTGCTCTCCGGTGACCTCGACAGCTACGCCGAACTGATGCACGAGCACTGGGAAAACAAGCGCAAACGCTCGCCGGGGATGGCGAGCGAGCACATCGACGAGCTCTACACCCTGGCCCGTCGCTCCGGCGCGCTCGGCGGCAAGCTGGTCGGCGCCGGTGGCGGCGGCTTCCTGCTCGTCTACGCGCGCAACCCGCAGGACACCCGCCAGGCGATGGCGGCGGCGGGCGCCTCGGAGCTGGTCTTCGACTTCGAGTTCAACGGGGCGACGGGCACGGAGTTCGCGTGAGCCGACGGCCGCTGCGGGTCGGGATCGCGGGCTGCGGTCTGATCGGGGCGAAGCGGGCCGATGCGCTCGGCGCCGAGGACACCGTCGTCGGCACCTTCGACGTCGTCCCCGAGGCGGCGCGGAAGCTCGCCGACGCCCACGGTGCGACCGCCCATGACAGCCTCGACTCGCTGCTCGCCGACGGCCCCGACGTGGTCGTCGTCTCCGCTTCCCACGACCGCCTGGCGGAGCTCGGCGAGGCGGCGCTCGACGCCGGCTCCCACGTCCTGATCGAGAAGCCGGCGGGCGTCGGCACGGTCCAGATCGAGCGCCTGCGGGCGGCCGCCGAGCGCAGCGGGCGCCTCGCCAAGGTCGGCTTCAACCACCGCTTCCACCCCGGCATCGCCCGCGCCGCCGAGGAGGTCCACAGCGGCGCCCACGGCGAGCTGATGCACCTGCGCGGCCGTTATGGCCACGGCGGGCGGATCGGTTACGACAAGGAGTGGCGCGCCGACCCGGTCCGCTCCGGCGGCGGCGAGCTGATCGACCAGGGCATGCACCTGCTCGACCTCACCCACTGGATCGCCGGCCCGCTGCCGCTGCACTCCGCCCTCTTGCGCACCCACTTCTGGGATACGCCGGCGGAGGACAACGCGGCGCTGATCCTCGGCGACGCCCACGGCCGCACCGACCCCTGGGCGATGCTCCACGTCACCTGGACCGAGTGGAAGAACCTGTTCAGCCTCGAGATCTACTGCCGCACCGCGAAGCTCCAGGTCGACGGCCTGGTCCGCTCCTACGGCTCCCAGACCTTGAAGATCTACCGGATGAGCCCGGAGCTCGGCCCGCCCGACCTGGAGGAGATCGCCTACCCCGCCGAGGACACCTCCTGGGGGCGGGAGTGGGAGCACTTCGCCGCGGCGATCGACGCCGAGGACGGCCGGCGCCTGAACGGCGACCTCGGCGACGCCCTCTACGCCTGGACCCAGGTCGAGGCCGCCTACGCCGGCTCCGACTACGCCGCGATGCGGGAAGGAGTGCCTCAATGAGCGACCCCGCCGCCGTCCTCGGCCCCCCCGCCGGCGCCACCTCGGTCCCCGCCTTCGACGCCGGTTGGGCGACCGATGACGGGACCAAGGCGCCCTTCCTCTCCTACGTCGACGACGGCGCCGCCGTCAACTGGTCCGACGAGCTCGAGGACCTGCACGAGGAGGCGAGCCGCGACCACTTCATCGACGTCTGGACCCGCGGCGCGATGCTCGAACGGCTCGGCGCGGTGCCGGCCGGCGGGCGGATCGCCGACCTCGGGTGTTCGACCGGATACCTGCTGGAGGACCTCGCCGTCGCCTATCCCGGGCGGCAGTTGATCGGCGTCGACCTCGTCGCCCCCGGGCTGGCGAAGGCCCACGGCCTGATCCCGGACGCCTGGCTCCTGCGCGCCGACGTCTGCGACCTGCCGCTCGGCGATGCCTCGATCGACGCGGTCGTCAGCGCCAACCTGCTCGAGCACGTCCCCGACGACCGCGGTGCGCTGCGGGAGATGTTCCGCGTGTTGGCGCCCGGCGGCCTCGCCGTCGTCGTCATCCCCGCGGGCCCGGACACCTACGACTACTACGACCGCTTCCTCGGCCACGAGCGACGCTACGGTCGCGGCGAGCTGGCCGGCAAAGCCCGCGAGGCGGGCCTCGAGGTGCTCGACGACGCCTACCTCGGCTCGCTGCTCTACCCGGGCTTCTGGGCGGTCAAGAAGCGCAACCGGAAGCGCTACGACGACCTCCAGGGCGCCGACCTGGCGGCCAAAGTCGCCGCCGACATCGACGGCACGCAGAACTCCGCCTACGGCGCGCCGGTCTGCCGGATGGAGCGCAGCCTGCTGCGGCGCGGGGTGCGGCTCCCGTTCGGGATCCGCGGCATCACCGTGATGCGCCGTCCCGCGGGGAGCCTCGATGGCTGAGGTCGCGCGCCGGTCGCTCAGCATCGTCATCCCGACCTTCAACGAGGAGGAGAACGTCGGGCGGGTCTACGAACGCCTCTCCGGGATCCTCGACGGGATGGGCGTCGACTGGGAGCTGATCTTCTCCGTCGACCCCTGCACCGACCGCACCGAAGATCGGATCAAAGAGCTGAACGAGCGCGACGGCCGGGTGAAGATGCTGCGCTTCTCGCGCCGCTTCGGCCAGCCGATGGCGACGATCGCGGGCATGGAAGCGGCCACCGGCGACGCCGTCGTGGTGATCGACTGCGACCTGCAGGACCCGCCCGAGCTGATCGAGGAGATGGTCGCCCGCTGGCACGAGGGCTTCGACGTCGTCTACGCGCAGCGCCGCACCCGGGCCGGGGAGACGCTGCCGAAGCGCATCGTCTCCTGGGTCGGCTACAAGGTGATCCGCCGCATCGCCGAGGTGGAAATCCCGCCGAACACCGGTGACTTCCGCCTGATGAGCCGCCGCGTCGTCGACCACGTGGTGGCGCTGGAAGAGAGCCACGGGTTCCTCCGCGGCCTGGTCAGCCTGGTCGGCTTCCCGCAGACCAGCGTCCTCTACGACCGCGACCAGCGCGCCGGCGGCGAGAGCAAGTACAGCCAGCTCACCGGCTCGCTGCTGATCGGCCTGAACGGCGTGATCGGCTTCTCCCGCTATCCGCTGCAGATGATCTCGGTCGGCGGCATCCTGCTCTCGCTCTTCGCCTTCATGCTCGGGCTGGTGTACCTGGTCCTGAAGATCACCGGGACCGCGTTCCCGATCGGCAACCCGACGATCGTCTTCCTGGTCTGCTTCTTCAGCGGCATCCAGCTGCTCTCGCTCGGGATCATGGGCGAGTACGTCGGGCGCATCTACGACGAGGTCCGCCACCGGCCGAAGTACATCCTCGAGTCCCGCGTCGGCTGGCCCGACTCGGACGAGGCTTGAGCGCCTGGGGCACCCAAGGCCCGTTGCCGGTCTGCCTGTTGGCCGGCGGGTTGGGGACGCGCCTGGGGGAGACCGTCCGGGACACGCCGAAGCCGCTCCTGGAGGTGGCGGGCGCGCCGTTCCTCGTCCACCAGATGCGCCTCCTGGCCTCCCACGGGGTCGAGCGGGTCGTGCTCTGCGTCGGTTATCTCGGCGAGCTGATCGAGGAGCGGATCGGCGCCGAGTGCGCCGGGATCCAGATCGCCTACAGCTACGACGCGCCGGAGCTCGACGGCACCCTCGGCGCGATCCGCCGTGCCGCGCCGCTGCTCGGCGAGCGCTTCCTGGTCCTCTACGGCGACACCTACCTGCGGGTCGATTACGCGGGGGCGGCGAGGGCCTGGGAAGAGAGCGGGCTGCCGGCGATGATGGCGGTGCTGCGCAACGAGGGCCGCTGGGACACCTCCAACGCGATCTACGCCGACGGCCGGGTGATCGCCTACGACAAGGGCGCGCCGACGCCGACGATGTACTGGATCGACTACGGGCTGGGCGGCCTCGACGCCGCCGCGCTCGACCGCGTCCCACCCGAGGAGACCGATCTGGCCGGCCTCTACCACGACCTCGCCGGCGCCGGGGAGCTCTGCGGCTACGAGGCGACCGAGCGCTTCTACGAGATCGGCACGCCCGACGCCCTGGCGGAGGCCGACACCTTCCTGCGAAACCAGGGTTCCCCTCTCTAGGATGCGGCCGATGAGCGATCGCCCAAGCGGGGCAGACGAACGCGCGCGCGTTGGCGTGCTCGGCCTCTGGCACCTCGGCTCCGTCACCGCCGCCTGTCTGGCCGAGGGCGGCTTCGACGTGGTCGGGCTCGATCCCGACCCGGACGTCGTGGCGGAGCTCGCCGCCGGACGCCCGCCGGTCGCCGAGCCGGGCCTGGCCGAGCTGATCGCCGCCGACACCGAGGCGGGCCGGCTGCGCTTCTCGGTCCCCGACGACGCCGCCCTCGCCCGGCTCGGCGTGCTCTGGGTCGCCTTCGACACGCCGGTCGACGAGGAGGACCGCGTCGACGTCGACTTCGTCGTCGACCACGTGCGCGAGGTGTTGCCGCGGCTCGACCGGGGGACGCTCGTCGTCACCTCCTCGCAGCTGCCGGTCGGGACCGTGGCCGGCTTCGAGTCGTTCGCCGCGGGCGCCGGACGCGAGGACCTGGAGTTCGCCGCCGTGCCGGAGAACCTGCGCCTGGGCAAGGCCCTCGACAGCTTCCGCGAGGCCGAGCGCTTCGTCGCCGGGGTGCGCGGCGACGCCGGCCGCGAGGCGCTCGCGCCGCTGCTCGAACCGTTCTCCGAAACGGTCGAGTGGATGGGGGTCGAGTCGGCGGAGATGACCAAGCACGCGCTGAACGGCTTCCTCGCCACCTCGGTCGCCTACATCAACGAGATCGCGACGATCTCCGAGGCGGTCGGCGCCGACGCCGCCGAGGTCTCCCGGGGACTGAAGAGCGACGTGCGGATCGGCCCGCGCTCCTACCTCGGCCCCGGCGACGCCTTCGCCGGCGGCACGCTGGCGCGCGACATCACCACCTTGCGCCGGATCGCCGGCGAGAACGACCTGCCCGCCAACCTGGTCGGCGGGGTCGCCGACTCAAACGACGCCCACCGGCAGTGGGCGCGGCGGGTGCTGAGCGACTTCACCGCCGCCGACGGAGGCCTCGCGGGCAAGCGGGTGGGGGTCTGGGGACTCGCCTACAAACCCGGCACCGACACCCTGCGGCGCTCGTCCTCGCTCGAGCTCTGCCGCTGGCTGCGCGCCGAGGGGGCCGCGGTGAGCGCCCACGACCCGGCGGTCGCCGAGCTGCCGGAGGCCGACCTCGCGCTCGGGATCGAGCTGGCCGGCTCCGCCCTCGAGGCGGCGACCGACGCCGACGCGCTGGTCGTCTCGACCGCCTGGCCGGAGTACCGCGAGCGCAGCGCCGCCGAGATCCTCGCCGCCATGCGCGGCACCCTGGTCGTCGACGCGGCTGGCTTCCTCGCCGGCACCCTCGGCACCGATCCGGCGGTCACCTACGTGCGGGTGGGGGTGAGGCCGCGATGACCGGCGGCGAGTTCGACGGCGTGCTAGACGGCAAGGCGGCGCTGATCACCGGGGCCAACCAGGGCCTCGGCCTCGAGATCGCCCGCCACTACCTCGACGCCGGCGCCTCGGTGTTCATCTGCGCGCGCAACCCCGAGCTGCTCGCGGGCGCCGCGGGGGAGCTCGCCGAGCGCGGCGGGGAGGAGCGGGTCGGCTCGATGGTGGCCGACGTCGCCGATCCGGCCCAGGTCGACGCCCTGGTCGCCACCGCGGTCGAGCGGTTCCCGCGGCTCTCGATCCTGGTCAACAACGCGGGCGTATACGGGCCCAAGGGCCCGATCGAGACGGTCGACTGGGAGCAGTGGACGCAGGCGATCGCGGTCAACGTCTTCGGCTCGATCCTCCCGGCGCGGGCGGTGATCCCTCACCTGCGGGCCCGCGGCGGCGGCAAGATCGTCCAGCTCTCCGGCGGCGGCGCCACCTCGCCCCTTCCCGGCCTCAGCTCCTATGCCGCCTCGAAGGCGGCGATCGTCCGCTTCGCCGAGACGCTGGCGCTGGAGCTGGTCGAGGACAAGGTCGACGTCAACGCGATCGCCCCCGGCGCGCTCAACACCCGCCTCCTCGACGAGGTGCTCGAGGCCGGGCCGGAGGCGGTCGGCGAGGACTTCTACCGGCGCTCGCTGGAGCAGCAGAAGAGCGGCGGCACGCCGCTCGAGCTCGGCGCCGAACTGGCCGTCTGGCTGGCCTCCGATGCCTCCGACGGCATCACCGGCCGCCTGCTCAGCGCCAAGTGGGACCCCTGGCGCGACCTCCCCGAGCACCGCGAGGACCTCGACTCCGACGTCTACACCCTGCGCCGCATCGTCCCCGCCGATCGAGGCATGGACTGGGGTGAAGTCTAGCCGGTGAAGGCCGTCACCGGCAGTCGCATCTGGTCGTATCGAGATAGCACCGGTGTCCACCTCGCGGTGGGGGCCCTGGCCTGCCTCTTCGTCCTCTCCCCGGCGCTCTTCACCCCGTGGAGCTTTGGTCCGGATTACACGAACCATCTCTGGCTGGTGTGGCAACAAGCACTGGCAATCTCCAACAACGCGCATCCGACGCTCTACCTCCAAACCGGTGGGGGCGTCTTCCAGCCGTTCTACGGCTTCTACGGCGGCACGCTCTACGCGGCGGTCGGCGGGGTCGCGGCCGTGGTCGGAACCGGGCATACCTACGCGGTCTACACCGCCTCGATCGGCGGGGCGATCGCCCTCGCCTACGGCGGCATGTGGTGGCTCTCCCGGCTGTTCGGCGTCGGCCGTTGGGCCGCGCACCTACCGGCCTTCATCCTCGTCACCGGCGGCTATTACCTCGCCGACGCCTACGCGCGTGGCGCGTGGCCGGAGCTCGTCGCCCTTTCGGCGGTGCCGATGGTCCTCGCGGGCGCTGTCCGGCTCCTGAGCGCCCCTTGGCGTCCCTGGCCGGTCGCCCTCTTCGGTCTGGGAATGATCCTGATGACGGGGAGTCACAACCTCACGCTGCTCTGGAGCGCGGTCATCATCGGACCGTTCGCGGTGGTGGCACTGATCGCCTTCGGACGCGAACGTCCGCCGTGGGGTCGCGTCGCCGCGGTCCTGGGCCTGGCCATTCTCGCCGCCGGAGTCAATGCCTGGTTCCTGTTGCTCGACCTCACCCACAGCTCCGATGTCCAGGCCTGGCTGCAGAACAAGGCCTTCCTGGAAGGCGGGGGATTCTCCCAGTACCTCTACTTCGACAATCTCGGCAACGTCCTCGACCCGCTGCGGGGGACGCCGTCGCAGTCGACCACCCCGGGCCTCGCGATCGCCCCGCCGATGATCGCGTTCGCGTTGTCGGTGATCCTCGTTGTCCTGGCCTGGCCGACCATCCGCCGCATCGCGCGCTGGGCCAAGATCTCGTGGCTGTTGGTGTCGGCGGCGATGGTGGTGCTCGTCGTCATGCTGGTGATGCCGGGGAGTTGGTGGGAAGCCCTCGGGACTCCCTTCACTGACATCCAGTTCCCCTACCGCCTCGCCGGCTGGCTGCTGATCGCCGTGGCGGCTCAGCTCGCGCTCAGTCTGCGGCTCGCGAAGAACCTGAGCCCGACGCGCGGCCGTATCGCCATCGGGCTGTCGTTCGTGCTGGTCGCGGCAACGATCGCCCAAGCCGCCGCCCAGATGTATCCCACGGCGCGTGTGAACAACACTCTGTTCGGCGACGTCAAGCCACGCGAGTGGGCTTTTTCGAATGGCCCCACCGAACCGCCCGCCACTTGGTATGACCCTTTCAGCTACGCCGACGCTTCGCTGCCGGTCATCGAAACGCCGCGGACCCGCATCTTCCTGCTCCCGCGTCCGGAACCCGGCGCGACCGAAGCCAGTGTGGCGGTGGGGCTACCGCCAGGCAAGGGCCCGGTCCAGACCAATATCGCCGGGGGCCCCTACGTCGTAAGGCTCGAGGGATTCAAGATCGCCGGCCGCACCGCGGGTGGCGCGCTCGTGGTCAGTCGTCCGAAGGGAAGCGGCGTGCGGCGGCTGAAGGTGGTCGCCGACGCCGGCGCCGTCGGGACCGCGGGCGGGGTGATCTCGATTCTCTCCCTGGTGGCGATCCTCGCCATCGTTGCCTTCCTGGCGGTCCGGGAGCGCCGCCGTCGAAGACAGCCACTGGCGAGCAGCTAGCCCGTCGCATGGCCGCCACCATCCTCAGCGCGCTCGTCCTCTGCGTCTCCGCCCTCTTCGTCGGGCAGGCCGCGCTGCGCCTCTGCGGGGCCCGCGAGTGGAACTGGATGGCCCCGATGGTCGGCCTTTCGCTGCTGATGCTGATCGCCACCCCGGCGCTCGACCTGCCCGGGCGGGCGACGACGATGTCGATCATCCTCGGCCTGCTGAGTGTCGCGGCGATCGTCTGGTGCATGTCCTCGCCGCCCCACCGGCCGCCGCTCGGGGGCCTCTCGGCCGCGGTCCCGACCTTGGGTCTGGCGCTGGTGCCGTTCCTCGCCTCGGGGCACTCCGGGATCATCGGCGTGACGATCGACAACGACATGCAGGCGCACATGCAGTTCGCCGAAATGTACCTCTCGGAAGCGGTCGAAAACCTCAAGCCGGCCTACTACGACCTCTATCCGCTCGGCCCGCATGCGATCGCCGGGACGATGGCGCGAGGCCTGCACGTCGACGTCGAGCACTCCTTCGCCGGGCTGACGATGGCGCTGCCGATCCTGAACGGCTTGACCGTGCTGGCGCTGCTGCGGCGCGGGTCCGCCTGGTGGAAGGGATGGGTCGCCGCGACGGTCGTCGCGATGCCCTACCTGGTCGCCGCCTACTACGGGCAGGGATCCTTCAAGGAGCTGACCGAGACGGGGCTGGTGCTCGCCACCGTCGTCTTCTTCGCCGGCGCCGGGCCGCGGCTCGGCCGCGGCCGCTGGGTGCCGTTGGCGCTCCTGGTCGGCGGCATGGTCTCGGTCTACTCGGAGACCGGGGTCGCCTGGCCGGTCGTGATCGGCGCGATCTGGCTGGTCGTGGTGACGGCGCAGCGGATCCTCCGGCGCGGCACCGAGGGGATCGTGGCCGAAGTGCGCGACGCCCTGCCCGCGATCGGGATCGGCCTCGGCGTCCTGATCGTCGTCCTGCTTCCCCAGGCCGCCCGGATCCACAATTTCATCGCCGCCAACTCGGGGGCCAACGGGATCATCGTGCCGAAGGACGTGCTCGCCAACCTGGTCGGGCCGCTGCCCGGCTGGGAGGCCTTCGGCGTCTGGAACGGCATGGACTACCGGCTACCGCAGGCCTCGGCCTTCGTCGACAAGCTCTGGATCGGGATCGTCATCGCCCTGGTCCTCTTCGGCGCCTACCGGCTGATCCGCGGGGGTCGCTGGCTGCTGCCGCTGGCGGCGCTGGGGTCGATGGTGATCTGGCGGGTCTCGATGCACTCGCAGTCGCCCTACGTCGTCGCCAAGGCGCTGGTGATCGCCTCGCCGCTGCTGCTGGCCTGCGCCGTGCTGCCGTTGCTCGACCTGGTCCCGGACCGCCTGCGGATGCTGCGCGACCACCGGCTGCGCTGGGGCGCGGCCTTGGCGGCGACGGTCTTCATCGCCCTCGTGGTCGGCGCCTCCTCGGTGCGCGCGCTTCGCTTCAGCCCGATCGGCCCGACCTACCACTCCGAACAGCTGGCGGAAATCAGCCCGTTGCTCGAAGACAAGCCGACCCTCTTCCTCGGCAACGACGACTTCGTCCACCAGGAGCTGCCCGGGGTCCCGGTCGAGGAGCCGTTCTACGGCGCGGTGGCCGAGATCGCGACCCGACCGCAGAAGGACTTCGCCGAAGGCGCCGCCGCTGCCGACTTCGACACGGTGCCCGCGCGCAAGCTGAATGAATTCGACTACGTGATCACGACCAGTGACCCCGCGGGCAGCCAGCCGCCGCCGCAGATGAAGCTGATCAAGCAGACGCCGAGCTACGAGCTCTGGAAGCGGACCGGGACGGTGCGCGAACGCTCGATCCTCGACGAGGGCCAGGAACCCGGCGCGGTGCTCGACTGCAAGAGCCCGGCGGGCCGCAAGGTGCTCGCCGGCGGTGGGGTCGCCGCGGTGCGCCCGGCGCCGGTGGTGACCGAAGCGCCCCTCTACCTGCCGCCGAACACCACCGCCGGGGTCGAACTCCACCTCCCGCCGGGGGAATGGGACCTGTCGGCGCCCTACATCAGCCGGGTCGACGTCGGGGTGACCGGTCCCGGCATCGACACGACCCTCGGCGGCAACCTCGACCGCAACGGCCCGCGCTACCCGATCGGCAAGGTCACGGTGAAGAAGGGTGAACCGGTGCTGCTCGAATTCAACGTCCCGCGGCCGCTGCTCGCGCTGCCGGTCGCCTACACCTCGATCTACCAGGTGGTCGCCACCAAGGTCGCCCCCGAGCGGATCGTGCCGATCGGCAAGGCCTGCGGCCGGTACGTCGACTGGTATCGCGGCGCGGGGAAATAACCGACGCCGACCTCGCTAGGCTTGACCGATGGCGAAAACGGCTTTGATCACCGGAATCACGGGCCAGGACGGCAGCTACCTGGCCGAACAGCTTCTCGACAAGGGGTACGAGGTCCACGGCATGGTGCGCCGGCTCTCGAGCGAGAACCACCAGCGGCTGGAGAGCTTCCGCGATCGGGTCAACCTGCACACCGGCGACCTGCTCGATCAGCGCTCGATGAGCGACATCATCCGCGCCTGTGAGCCGGATGAGATCTACAACCTCGCCGCGATGTCCTTCGTCGGCGCCTCCTGGAACCAGCCGACCCTGACCGCCGAGTTCACCGGCGTCGGCGTCACCCGGCTGCTCGAGGCGATGCGCGAAGCGCGTCCCGAGGCGCGCTTCTACCAGGCCTCATCGTCGGAGATGTTCGGCAAAGTCCGCGAGACGCCGCAGAACGAGCTGACCCCGTTCTATCCCCGCAGCCCCTACGGGGTGGCGAAGGTCTACGCCCACTTCATCACCGTCAACTACCGCGAGAGCTACGGCCTCTACGCCTGCTCGGGGATCCTCTTCAACCACGAGAGCCCCCGCCGCAGCCTCGAGTTCGTCACCCGCAAGATCACCCACACGGCGGCGGCGATCAAACTCGGCCTCGCCGACGAGCTCGCCCTCGGCAACCTCGACGCGCGTCGCGACTGGGGCTACGCCCCGGACTTCGTCGACGCGATGTGGCGGATGCTCCAGCGCGACGAGCCCGACGACTACGTGGTGGGCACCGGCGAAACGCACTCGGTCGGCGAACTCGTCGACATCTCCTTCGGCCACCTCGGCCTCGACCCGGCCCAGTACGTGCGCGAAGACCCGAAGTTCATGCGCCCCGCCGAGGTCGACCTGCTGATCGCCGATCCGACCAAGGCGGCCGAGGAACTCGACTGGCGGCCGACCGTCGACTTCGAGCAGCTGGTGAAACTGATGATCGACGCCGACATGGCGCTGCTGAAGGAAGGCAGTCCGGTCTCGACTGCCTGAGGGGGTGCGGCGGCCGTTGTCCCGGCCGCGGCGGCAGTCCTAGAGGAGTCCTGGGCGTCTCATGGCGGTCCTGGCTGGCTGTGACCGCCATGAGACGCCCAGGACGTGAGGGGTTCGTGTGATTGCCGGCACGGGTGCGGACGGAGGTCGGACTTACGTCGGAGGTCCGTGCGAGAGAAGCCACACCTCCCTGAGTTCGGTGACGAAGATGCCGGGAACGTCACCATCCCGCGCATCTTCTGTCTGTTTTCGGGCCTTGAAAAGGGGCCCGAAAACGCGCTGCATGCATTTTCCACCCTATAGGGGGGTCAATGCATGCAGCGCCGAATTGACTGTTGTCCAACACGCACGGAAGCGTGGACTTCCCACGCTCTCCGTCACGACTTGCGAGTCTCGTCACGTCCTCGTGGGAGAGGGGTGAGCGTTCCGTGTGCTCCCCCCGTGGAGCGCCCGTGGCGCACGCCGGGACTCCCCCCGACAACTCCCCACATCCCCCGGCCGTCTCGGCCACGGCCACAGCCAGCCAGGGCCGTGGCCGAGACGGCCGCGCTCTTCAACTCCGCCCGCGGCCGGCGGCCGCCAGCCCGGGAACGACCCGCCTACTCCGACTCCCCGGGCGCGGCGGCGATCACCGCGTACTCGCCGTCGCGGGTGCGGTCGACATCCCAGTCGCCGGTCCCGTAGGGGGAGAGGACGTCGCCGCTCGCGTAGCCGATGGTTTCGCAGAGCGAGAGCATCACCTCGGGGAAGAGGGGGTGCTGGTGGGTCGGGTCGACCCAGAAGGCCTTCAGGGCGCGGGCGGAGTGGGGGTTGACCGTCTCGGCGATCATCAGGCCGCCCGGTTTGAGGCGGGAGAGGCCGAGCTCGAGGAACCGTTGGAGGGTCTCGAAGGGCATGTGCTCGATCACCTGGGCGCTGAAGATCGCGCCGAGGCTGCCCGGCTCGGTTTCCTCAAGCACCTCGACCGCGTCGCCGAGCCGGACGGTGTCGTAGCCCTTCTCGCGACAGCGCTCGACCATCGTCGGGTCGAGGTCGACGCCGATGAACGCCTTGCCGGCGCCGTCCAGGAGGTCGAGGAACTCGCCACGCCCGCAACCCGCGTCGAAGACCGGCTCGCGGTCGCCGATGATGTCGAGGTAGACCTGCTGGCGGCCGCGGATCATCTCCTCGGAGCCGCGGAAGAGGTCCTCGAAGCTGCGGTAGCCCTCGCCCGCCGCCCCTTCGGAGCGGAAGCCGAGCGTCTTGCCGAGCACCTTGTCGTGGCGCTCGACCAGGCGGTCGTCGGACATGTAGGGCTCGGTCCCCGCGGCGTCGACCAGATCGTCGGCGCGGCGCAGCCGCTCGTCCATGCGGGCCGCGATCTCGGCCTGGTGGGCCTCCTGCCGGGCGAGGACCCGAAGCTGCTCTTCATTCGCGGCGATGCGCCCTTCTCTGGTGGTGGTCCCCTCGATCACCGCGGCGAAGGTGTGGCGTAGGTCCTCCAGCTCCTCGCGGAGCTCCTCCAGCGAGCGGCCGACGGCGTCGTTGACCTGGTGCTGGTAGGCGGCGTAGGGGCGCAGCGCCCGGTTGTAGACGCGCTTGGCCTGGCCGCGGACCGGGCTGGCCCCACCGACCGGGGGCATGCCGCCGAGGCTCACGAGGTGCGTGAGGTCGCGCTTGCCGGCGGAGTCCGAGGTCGCCGGGCCTGGGCGGCGCAGGTGCTCGGCCACGCCGCGGGCGCGGCTTTCCGCGATCCGGGTCTCGAGCCAGTCGGCGGCGGCCTGGGGCGAGTGGGTGAGGCGGATGTCGGTCGCGCCCCGGCGCGCCCGCTCTTCCCGAACCGCCGGATCGCTGATGACGTCGCGCATCATCGTCGCGGCGAAGTCGAGGTCGGGGTCGGCCCAGGAAGCGGTCGGGTCGTAAGGGGCGGCGCCCGGGCCGATCTTCGTCCCGGGGGCGGAGACCAGGAAGCTGTTGTCCGGGGTCATGAAGTCGAGGTTGCCGGAGTAGGCGGTGGCGATCACCGGCCTGCCGAAGTACATCGCCTCGGCCATCGTCAGCCCCAGGCCCTCGGAGCGATGCAGGGAGACGTAGCAGTCGCACTGGGCGACCATCGCGTTCTTCGCGGCGGCCGAGACGTTGTCCTCGAGCAGGTGGATTTCGGGACGGTCGGCGACCGCGTCGACCAGTTCCTGGCGGCGCTCGGGGAACTGCTCGGAGAAGATCGACTTGATCACCAGCGCCGGGCCCTCGCCCGGCTCGAAGGCCCGCTTGAACGCCTCGACCAGGCCCAGCGGATTCTTGCGGCGGAAGACGCTGCGGTAGTCGAAGACGAAGAGGAAGGTGAAGGTGTCCTCGTCGGGCATGCCCAGCTCGACCCGGCTGATGTCGGCGGGCGGCACCGGCGTGACCGGGACCCGCAGCGTTTTCACCGGGATCGGGGAGACCGGGCGCAGCGCGTCGGCGATGAACTCGGTGGCCACCCATACCTCGTCGAGGTGGTCGAACGAGCCGAGCCACTGCCGCGGGAATTCGGAGACCTCCCAGAACCAGACGCCGGCGGTGCGGCGGCCGTGGAAGAAGCGTGGGCCGACCGCCGCCGCCACCGCGGGCAGCATGTCGGCGTTGACGCAGATCAGGTTGACGTCGTAGGGGTGGTCGCCGTCGTGGATGCCTTTGAGGACCTTCTCGATCGCGGCGGGCTCGGCCGGGGTGTCGATCTCGGCGGCATCGATCCCGCGTGACTCGAGCGCCCCGAGGATCTGGCGGGCGACCTCGCCGACTCCGCGCTCGTCGGAGATGTAGCCGACGACGTTGACCCCGGGCCGCACGGCGGTCTCGCCATCGTCGTCACCGCTGCCGTTCGGCCCCGAGTTGCCGAGCAGGACGTCGAGCGAGGCGCCGGTCTCGGGACCGAACTCGCCCATCCACTCGAGATAGGCGGCGGCGCTCGCGCCTTCGATGTCGGGGAAGATGTCGCGCAGGTCCTGGCGCTGTCCCCAGACCTTGGTCGCGTAACGGTTGATCGCCGCCTCGCCGGTGCCGTGGATCGTCGCCGTCAGGTACTCGGTGAGCTCGGCGGCGCCCCGCGGATCGAAGGGGTTGCCGGTGAGGCGCCCGGCTTCGTTCCCCTCGCGGTAGAGGTCGCGGCTGATCCGGTCGAGCCGCAGCCCGTTTGCCGCCTCGTCCCAGCTGTAGGGCCACTCCCGGGTCGCCTCGAAGTCCGCCTCGAGCAGCGCTTTCCCGTAGGCGTCGCAGATCCGCGCCAGCGCCACGTCCTCGCGCAGCGCGACCCGGTTCTGGTGCTTGGAGAGGTCGTCGGGACGCCGCGGGTCGTAGCCGCTGAAGTGGAAGAAGCGGAGCGGCTCGCCGTCGACCTTGTAGCCGTCGCCGTCGATTTCCAGCGTCCGCGTCGGCAGGTTCCAGTAGGCGATGTTGTAGTTCGTCTCGTGCAGCAGGAAGAGGTCGGGCCAGAAGCTCGGCGCGAGGTCGATCCAGCGCTGGTCGACGAAGTGCCCGTTGGCCGGATCGTTGACGCAGTCCTTCTCGAGGCGCTCCGACCACCAGTCGAGCAGCTCGTCGGCGGTATTGCCGGCGCCGAGGCCGATGAAGCCGAGGTTGTAGGAGCCCGCGATCAGGATGTCCTCTTCTGCCGGCTGGCGACCGTCGCGGGGCAGCGGCTTGTTGAAGTGGGGGGTGAGGACGATGCCGTGCGCCTTCGCCTCTTCCTCGATCTTGATCAGCGAGGAGAACACCTGGATGTCGGGGTCGAGGTAGGAGACCGAGTCGACGCCGGGGCGGGCGAGCAGGGTGCGCAGCAGCCACGGCTTGACCGCCGTCGAGAGCTCCATCACGTCGTAGATCGCCGCCATCTGCTCGGCGTCGGGCAGGCCGATGTCGTGGATCGTCAGGAGCTCGAACTGCTCCTCGGCGGGATCGATGAAACCGGTGGGGTCGTCGATCACCAGCACGGTGCAGTTGCCGTCGGGGTGGACCTCGTTGAAGGAGCGCGCCAGGACCCGCGCCTGCGCCAGGTAGTTCTTGGCGATGATCGTGCAGATGTTCATCGGGGGACCTTTTCAGAGTCAGCCGTCGGAGACGGCCTCGACCCCGACCGGCTGCTTGCGCCGCAACGTCTCCGCCGCCAGCTCGGCCACCTCGGTGCGCGGGTGGGGGACGCGGCCGACGAAGCGCTCCGCCCCCTGGACCAGCGCGACCTCGGCGCCGCTCCGCCGCACGTAGTCGGGGTCCCAGCCGAACGGGATCCAGACGAAGTGGGTCTCGCGGAAGACCTGCGCCATGAACCAGGAGATGCCCTGGTAGTTGGGGGCGGAGAAGCCGAACGAGTCGCCGAAGATGACCGCGATCCGCGGGTCCGGTGAGGAGGCGTTGCGGAAGACCCGGTGGGTGCCGATGTGGCCACCGACCGCTTCGATCTCGGGCCGGTTGTCCTCGATGATCTCCGCCCCGCCCAGCGTCCCCGGCTCGCTGACGATGCTGACGATCGGCGGCTCGAACTTCGACCCGAGGTCGCCGGTGATCGGATAGGAGTTCAGCGGCAGGGCGGAGAAGTCGGGCACCGCGACGCCCAGCGACGGGGCGACGGAGGCGAAGAGCAGCTCGTTGCCGCGGAAGGTGAGGTGGGTGTCGGTGCGCAGGTAGACGTCCTCGTCGGCCGCCACCGCCGCCCGCAGCTCGGCGAGCGGGTAGAGCGCCTCCAGCTCGGCCTCGGAGTGCAGCTGCTCCGCTGGCCGCGGGCCCTTCCGCTCGAGCGGCTCGGGGTAGCGGTCCTCGTAGACGGCGAGCTTGTCGGGGACGATCAGGAGCGCCGCGGTCACGCCCAGCTCCCGGGTTTCCTCGCGGCGCGCGCGGGTCAGCCGGCGCCAGGAGTCGAGCCAGTCCGGCGCCATCCGCACCTCGCCGGTGTACTGGCCGAGCACGGCGTTCGAGCCGCCGCGAAGGAGCAGCTGCCCGCCGGTGCCGACGATCGCGTTGTCGTCGGGGGAGCGGGTCCCCGGCCGCGGCCCGAACCGGGCCAGGTCGGGGTGGTAGATGTTGACCTCGGTAGCCGTGCGGGCGCTCCGGTTGCCTGCCTCGGCGAGCCTCGCCGCGTACTCCTCGGAGTCGATGGCGACACGGAGCATCGCGTCGAGGTCGGGCAGGGCGGCGAGCTGCGCCGCGATCTCCTCCTCGGCCGGCTCGCGGCCGAGCACCTGGCGGTAGACGGATACGACCTGCTCGGAGGTGAGGCGTCGTGACTCGCGCACGCGTTGAGCCTAGGCCCGCGCCGCCGCGGGGCCGCGCTTGCGGGGGCGGTACTTGCTGCGTTTGGCCCACTGGAAGACGGCGATCGCCCGCGGGGTCTCATTGGTGATGTAAGGGTTGCCGTAGGGATTGGCCGTGGTCACTCCCGCCCAGCGCGCCAGGAGCTGGGCCTTCTCCCACTCGGCGACGTCGGAGGAGCGGCTGGAGGACTCGAAGTGGGTCATCACCAGGTCGGGGTCGTAGACGACGCGGCGGCCGCGCTCGACCTGCTTGAGGCAGTAGTCGACGTCGTTGTAGTTGACCGGGAAGGTGGTGGAGAGGCCGCCGACCTCTTCGAAGATGTCGCGGCGGGTCATCAGGCAGGCGCCGGTGACGGCGAGCAGGTCGCGGGCGATGCGGACGGCGTTGGCGTAGCCGGGGACGCCGCGGTGGTAGCCGTAGTAGGGATGGCCGGGGAGGCCGCCCTCGAAGCCGACGCCGGCGTGCTGGATGCGGCCGTCTTCGAGCAGCAGCAGGCCGCCGACGGCGCCGACGCCCTCGATCGAGGAGTACATGACCATCCGCTCGATCCAGCCGGGCGTGCCGACCTCGATGTCGTCGTTGAGGAGCAGGAGGTGCTCGCCGCGGCTGTGGACGGCGCCCGTGTTGATCTTCTCGGAGAAGCTGAACGGGCGGTCGAAGGGGACGATCCGCAGGCGATCCCCGGCCGCCTCCTCGAGCTCGGCGATCGCGGCCGCGGGCGTGGCCTCGTCGGCGACCACGACGATCTCGTAGTTCGAGTAGGTCGAGGTGTCGACGATGCTGCGCACGCAGTGGCCGACCAGGCTCACCTCCTGGTAGCGGATCTCGCGCCGCTGGCCGTTGGTCGGGATGATGATCGAGACCAGCGGCTCCTCGCGCAGCTCCGGCTCGAGGTGGTAGACGCCGGGGTCATCGGGGTCGCGGACGACCTCTGCCTGCACCCCGGTGCGCTCGCAGTGGGCCTGGATCGCCCGCGTCCCCGCCTCGAAGGCCCACGGCTTCGCCGCCTCGCCACCGCCCTCGCCGGAGTCCGCGGTCGAGCCCTCGATGCCGCGCCAGTGGTAGAGCACCCGCGGCACGTGCAGCACCTTCCGCGCCCGCTCGGTCACCTTGAGCACGATGTCCCAGTCCTGGGCGCCCTCGCAGCCGGGGTCGAAGCCGCCGACGTCTTCGACGACCTCGCGGCGCAGGACGCTCAGGTGGCAGGTGTACATCTGGGTCCGCATCCGCTCCGGCGACCAGCCGGGCTTCAGGAACGGCCCGCCGTGGCGGCCCCCTTCGGTCATCTTGTCTTCGTCGGTGTAGACGTAGTCGGCCTCGGGCGACCCTTCGATCGCCTCGTTCACCAGCGCCAGGGCGTCGGGGTGGAGGAGGTCGTCATGGTCGAGCAGGGCGATGAACTCGCCGCTCGCCATCGCCAGCGCGGTGTTCGAGGCGGCGACGATGCCGCCGTTCTCGGCCCGGTGCTCGACCCGGATGCGGGGGTCCATCGCCGCGCAGGCGTCGAGCAGCTCGCGCACGCGGGCCGACGGCGAGTGGTCGTCGACCAGGCAGAGCTCCCAGTCGTCGAAGGTCTGCGAAAGGACCGACTCGATCGTCAGCCAGAGGATCTTGCCCGGCGTCTCGTAGACCGGCGTGAGGACCGAGAAGCGGGGGGCCGCCAACGGATCAGCCCCGACGCGAGGAGAGCAGCTTCAGCAGCGCGTCGACGATCCAGGCGGCCCCGGGGAGCGGGATCTTCGCCGCGATCCGTGCCATCCGCGCGGAGTGGTCTTCGATCACCTGCAGCCGGCCGCGGACCTGGCCGAGTTCGTGATCGCGGGTGATCAGCAGGTCACGCAGGCGGAGGATCTCCTCATCGCGCCGGGCGATCTCCTCCCGGGCGTCCGACTCGCTCGGCTCGGGCTCGGTGGCCGCCGCCCGCAGGTTGATCGGATCTGCCATCCGGGACGAGTCTACGCAGGCTCAGAGCGCCTCGGCGATCCGGGGCGCCTCGCGGTTGAAGTACCACCAGCCGAACCCGATCACGCCGAAGAAGATGACCGCCGCCGGGAGCAGTCCCAGCCAGCCCCCGGCCGCCTGCACCGCGCTCGGCGCCTGCGATTCGTGCAGGACCCAGACGCGCACCTGCTCGAAGATCACCGCCAGCGGGTTGATCATCAGCAGGTGCTCCTTGGTTTCTTCGCCGAAGGAGTTGACCGGGTAGAGGATCGGGGTCAGGTAGAGCAGCACCTGGGCGAGGACGATCCAGATGATCGCGGTGTCGCGATAGCGCACGTAGAGCACCGAGAGCGCCATCGAGGCCCCGGCCGTCCCGACGAAGAGGAAGAGCAGGGCGACCGGGAAGAGCAGCCAGGTCCAGGCCGGGTCGACGCCGAAGGCGACCACGAAGACGAGCACGATGATCAGGTTCAGCAGCAGGTTGAAGGCCGCCGTCACCGTCGTCGCCAACGGGATCACCGCGCGCGGGAACTGGGTCTTGCGGACGACGCCCTCCTGGGAGACGACGGAGGTCACCGCGGCGGACGTTGCTTCGCTGAAGAACGTGTAGAGGACGATTCCCATCAGCAGGAACACCGCGTAGTGCTCGACGTTTTCGCTGCCGACCCGGAAGACCTGGGTGAAGACCAGCAGCAGGACCCCGAACAGCAGCAGCGGGCGGATCAGCGACCAGAGGTAGCCGAGCACGGTGCCGAAGTACACCCGCTTGAATTCGGTGACCGAGATCAGC
This sequence comes from Solirubrobacterales bacterium, assembly GCA_965200635.1. Classification (GTDB taxonomy): domain Bacteria; phylum Actinomycetota; class Thermoleophilia; order Solirubrobacterales; family 70-9; genus VAYN01. The sequence goes on from OZ241364.1 coordinate 1,681,392, forward strand.
CAGAGCAGGTCGAAGAAGCGGCGCCAGCCGCCGCCGAGCGCGGACGGGCCGTTGACCTCCTGCAGTCCGTCGTCGACCGGGGTGACGCTCACGATCCACCCTCCATCTCGATCGTCACCTGGTGGTCGAGGGACACGACGCCGGTCGTCAGTTCGCTGCCGATGATCAGGAAGCTGATCGCGTTGTGCGTGTAGATCGAGAGCCCGGTGTCGCTGTGGACGCCGATGTGGATGAAGTACCGGCCCGGCGGGAGGCGGTTCTCGATCGCCGCGGAGACCGCGATGCGTCTGCCGATCGGCAGGAGCTCGCCCGGCTCGGCGATCAGCGGTTCGCCGAATTCGAACATCCCGACGTCGTCGGCGTTGGCGATCACGAACCCGAAGTTCAGCGAGGAGGCCTCGCCGTGGAGCTCGACCCCGAGCTCGACCCGGATCTCCTCGCGCCGCTCGAGCTGCTCGACGTTCTCGCCCGCGGCGTTCTTCAGCGCGTAGTCGACGGTCGCCTCTTCGGAGTCCGGCGTCCCCAGCTGCTCGGCGAGGCCGCTGTTCTCGAAGTTCAGTTTCAGGTATTCGCGCCCCGCCTCGCCCGGGCTGCCGATGAAGCGCACGTGTCCGTCGCTGAGGAGCAGCGCCCGGTGGCAGTACTCCTCGACCGCGGACATGTCGTGGGTGACGAGGACGATCGTCTTGCCTTCGGCTTTCATCCGGTGGAAGGAGTCGGCGCACTTCTGCTGGAAGGCGGCGTCGCCGACGGCGAGCACCTCGTCGATCAGCAGCACGTCGGCGTCGGCCTGCAGCATCACCGAGAAGGCCAGCCGCACCAGCATCCCGGAGGAGTAGTTCTTCAGCTTCAGGTCGGCGAAGTCGTGCAGCTCGGCGAAGTCGATGACCGAGTCCTGGCGCTCCCTCACCTCTTTCGGGGTCAGCCCCATCATCACCCCGTTGAGGAGGACGTTTTCGCGCGCGGTCAGCTCCTGGTTGAAGCCGACGCCGAGCTCGATGAACGGTGCCAGGCGCCCGGCGATCTGGATCCGGCCCGCGTCGGCCCGGTAGATCGAGGCGAGCAGCTTCAGCAGCGTCGACTTGCCCGAGCCGTTGCGGCCGACGATGCCGAAGAACTCGCCCTTGCGGATCTCGAAGGAGATGCCGTCGAGCGCGCGCAGCTCACGGAACTCGCGCCCCGCGAAGGGATGGACGGCCCGCTCTTTGAGCGAATCGACCCGCTGGGTCGGGATCCGGAAGGCCTTGTGGAGGTCTTCGACCCGGATCGAGGGAGGCGCGTCGGGGCCGGGCGCGGGGGCCGCGGGCGTGGGCATGAGTTTGTCGTTGACGGACATGGCGTGGTCCGCGGCGCCGGGGAAGTCCCGGTGCGGCTCACCCAACGCTAGCGTGCCCACGGGGCGGTCCGGAGCGCTCATGCGTGTGTCAGGCTCCCCCGCATGAGCGGCGAACCGGCGGTGGCGATCGTGATCCCGACCTGGAACTCGGCCGCGCTGCTCCCCCGGCTGCTCGACTCGATCGCCGCCCAGGCGGAGCCGTTGGAGCTGCTGGCGGTCGACAACGGGTCGACCGACGGGACCGTCGAGCTGTTGGCGGAGCGCGGCATCCCCCACCTAACCCTCGGGAGGAACACGGGTTTCGCCGCTGCCGTCGACCTCGGCGCGGAACGGACCGCGGCGCCCTTCGTGATGCCGCTGAACGCCGACACCGTGCTGGAGCCCGGGAGCGTCGCGGCGCTGCGGACGGCGCTGGCGGCCGATCCAGCCCTCGGCGGGGTCGCGCCGCGGCTCCTGCAGCTCGAGGGCGAGGCAGGCGACCCGGCGGCCGCGCGCCTCTACAGCGCCGGGCAGGCGCTGACCGCGGACGGGCGGGCGTTCGAGATCGGCGCCGGGGAGGAGCAGGGTCCTGAGGCGCCGCGCGGCGGCGAGGTCTTCGGCGTCTGCGGCGCCGCCTGCCTCCTGCGGCGCGGACTCTTCGCCGAGCTCGGCGGCTACGACCGCGGTTTCTTCTCCTTCTATGAGGACGTCGACCTGAACGTCCGCGCCCAGATCGCCGGCTGGCGCTTCGCCTACGTCCCCGAGGCGGTCGTCTGGCACCTCGGCAACGCCTCCTGGATGGCCGAGGCGCCGCGGCCAGGAGCCTGGAACGCGCGCCTCGTCGCCCGCAACCGCGTCGTCACCCAGGCGCGCTTCGTGCCGCTCGCGGCGCTGCCGCGGATCCTTGCCGTGGAGTGCGGCGCCCTCCTGCGCGCCGCTCGTCAGGGACGCCTCGGCGCCACCTTGCGCGGCAAGCTCGAAGGCCTCGGCCGCCTCCCCGAGGCGCTGCGCGAGCGCCGCCGCCTCGCCGCCTCCGGCGAGCTCAGTCGGCCCCGCGCCTGGCTCGGCGCAGGGCCAGCGCCTCGCGGGCGCTGAGGTCGAGCAGGGTTGCCGCGCCGGCATCGCGCCGCGGCAGCCCGGCGCCGTCGCGGTAGCCGCGCAGGCGGCCGCGCAGCCCGGCCGCGGTGTGGTCGCGAAGGACCTGGCCGGCGCCGATCGCGCCCTCGCAGGTGAGCGCCCGGAGCGCCAGGCGCGGGTCTCCCATCACGCCGTAGCGGCGCAGCATGTAGCCGCGGCTCCAGCCGGTGTGGGCGTACTTGGCGCCGCTCGCCGCGCCGAGGCCCGCCGAGTAGGCATGCAGCGCGCGGGCCTCGGCGGCGAGGCCGCAGCGCCCGCCCCGCGCGGCGACGCGGAGCGCCAGGTCGAGGTCCTCGTAGTAGAGGAAGATGCGCTCGTCGAAGCCGCCGACCGCGTCCCAGGCCTCCCGGCGGTAGAGCGCCGCGCCCCCGGTCGGGCCGAGTGGGGCGGCGGCGTCCGCGGCGGCGGCGGCCGGCTCGCCGTGGAGGTGGTCGAAGCCCATCAGCGTCCGGTCGGCGACCACGCCGGCGCTGTCGATCAGGGTCGGCTCGCGTTCCTGCAGCAACACCCCGGCGACCATGTCGAGACCGTCGGCGAGCCCGCCGGTGAGCGCCGCGCAGAAGCCCGGCTCGCACTCGACGTCGCTGTTCAGCAGCAGCAGGGAGTCGGCGGGATGGGCCGCGACGGCCCGGTTCAGCGCCGTGCCGAAGCCGAGGTTCTCGCCCAGCTCGAGCAGCGTCACCTCCGGGAAGTCCGCCCGGACCGCCGCCGGCGAGGCGTCGGTGGAGCCGTTGTCGACGACCACCACGTCGAGGCGCTCGGTCTGCCCGCGCAGGCTCTGCAAGGTCCGCGGCAGCCACCGCTCGCCGTTGTAGTTCGGGATGTAGACCGCGGTCCTCACCGCCGCATCCCGATCCTCAGGATCGTCCCGCGAGCCGTGCTTTGGCGGCGCGCAGGGGCTCGGTGACGCGCCAGCTGTTGGAGCGCTTGACCCGCTCGAGCTCCCACGCGGCGACTTCCAAGCGCGCGACCTGGGCCTTCAGCGCCGCCACTTCGGCGCTCAGCGCGGCGACGAGCTCGGCGGTCGGCTCCTCGCCGGCGGGGCTACGGTCGACGTCGGCCACGGCCGCAGCGTACCTGGGTAGGGTTGCGCCCCGATGGGCCAGGGATCCGTGCGACCACACCTGCCGCAGTCCGCGGCGTGAACCTCAATCTCGAAATCGGCCTGATCCTGCTCCAGGAGCTGGTCCTGATCGCGTTGCCCGCGATCGCCGCCGCCTGGTTCGCCGCCTCTCGCGGGCTGCGCTCGCAGGTGCTCCTGATCGGCGTCGCGCTGGCCGCCTCGGGCGCCGCGGCGATGCTCGTCTTCTGGGCCTTCTATGCCGCGCCCGAGGTCGGCAAGACGCTCTCCTTCCTGATCGAGCTCGGCTCCGCGGCCGGGCTGGTCGCACTCTGGGTCGGCGGCAAGGGTCGGGCCGAGATGCGCGAGCTCCTGACGCCGCTGGCCCTCTGGGTGGCGGTGAGCTACTTCGTCGTCTACCTCGGCTTCCTGCACGGCTGGGGAGGCGAAGCGATGACCCTGGCCGGCGGCCGGTTCAGCCACGGCCTGCCGAACGACAACGTGCTGCCGGAGACGTTCAGCGACTGGTTCTGGGTCAACGGCCACCACGGCACCCCGCCGGAAGTCAGCTCCTGGCTCGCCAGCGACCGCCCACCGCTGCAGATCGGCTACATCCTCGGGGTGCGTCCCTTCGGCTGGGACCACACCTCGACCCGCTACGAGATGCTCGGCGTCGCCCTCCAGCAGCTCTGGGTCTTCGGCGCCTGGGCGCTTCTGCGCGCCGCCCGTCTCGGCCGCCGCGCCCGCGGCCTGGCGATGATCGCGGCGGGCGTCTCCGACATCGCGATCCTGCACGGCTTCTACGTCTGGCCGAAGCTGATCGCCGCGGCGTTCGTGCTGGCGGCGGCGGCGATGGTCTTCGCGCCGGAGTGGAAGCAATGGGTCCGCGACCCGCGGGCGGCGGTGGTCTTCGCCGCCCTCGGCGCGCTCGGCATGCTCGCCCACGGCGGCAGCGCCTTCTTCTTGATCCCGCTGCTCGTCTTCGCCGCGATCCGCGGCCTGCCCGACCGGCGCTGGGTCTGGGTCGCGGTCGCCTCGGCGCTGATCCTCTACGCCCCCTGGCAGGCCTACCAGCACTGGGCCGACCCACCCGGCAACCGGCTGGTCAAGTGGCAGCTCGGCGGCGTCGCGGAAATCACCGACAAGGGCGTGGCCTCGACGATCGTCGACGGCTACCGCGAAGAAGGCCTCGGCGGGACGCTCCACAACAAGTGGGAAAACATCGAGGCGATCGTCGGCATCGGCGAGATCCGGGCGATCACCGAAGAAATGCAGGGCCCCGAAACCAACGGCGACCTCTCGCGCACGGTGGAAGACGTGCGGTGGGTGAGGTTCCTCGCACTGCTGCCGCTGCTCGGCCTGATGCTGCTCGGGCCGCTGGCGATGGCGGCGCGGGCGCTCCGCGAGCGGACCTCGACCGAGCGGGCCGGGCCGCGGACGCCGGAGTGGCGCTTCGCCGTCTCGGCCGGACTGCTGGCCCTCGGGATGGCGGTCTTCTGGCTCCTGGTCATGTTCGGCAACTCCAACTCGGTGGCGATCATCCACCAGGGCACGCTGGCGCTGCCGGTGCTGGCGCTCTGTGCCTGCGCGGTCGCCGCCTACGCGGCCTGGCCGCCGTTCGCGATCGGGCTGGTCGGCGTCAACTCGCTGCTGGTCCTGGCCCTCTACGTGCCGTCGCTGAAGCCGCCGGAAGGCACCGCCTACTCCGCGGTCGCCGCGGTCGTCGCCGCGATCGCGCTGGTCGGGTTCGTCTGGACCGCCTGGCGCTCGCCCGGAGCGGTCGGGGACGGGGAATACACTCCCGCGCCGTGAACGACCGGGTCACCCGCAACGCGCCGCAGATCCTGCTGGTCGCGGCGATGATCGTGGCGGCGGTGGTGACGCTGGTCCTGGTCCGCCACCTCACCTTCTTCGCCGACTCCTGGCAGTTCCTGATGGACCGCCGCCACTTCACCGCGGACGCGATCCTCCAGCCTCACAACGAGCACATCGTGGTGATCCCGGTGCTGATCAGCCAGGTCCTCCTGCGGATCTTCGGGATGACCTCGGCGATGCCGGAATACGTCGTGCTGACGCTCTTCCTGGTCGCCACCGCGGCGCTGATATTCGAGTACGTGCGGCGGCGGATCGGCCCCTGGCCCGCGCTTTTTGCGGCGGCCCTGATCCTCTTCCTCGGCCCCGCCTTCGAAGTCCTGCTCTGGACCTTCGAGATCTCCTTCGTCGGCTCGATGTTGTTCGGCCTGCTGATGCTGCTGGCGCTGGAGGAACGCACGCGCCGCGCCGACCTCCTCGCCTGCGTCGCGCTGGTCCTCTGCTTCGGCTTCTCCAGCCTCGGCATCGCCTTCGCGGTGGCCGGGATCACCGCGATCCTGGTCGGCCCGCGGGTCACCTGGCGGCCCCGCGCCTTCGTCGTCGTGATCCCGATCGTGCTCTACGGCCTCTGGTGGATCGGCTGGGGCCACAACGCCGAAACCCACCTCTCGCTGCAGAACATCGCCGCCTCGCCGACCTACGTGGTCGAAGCGGCGGCGGCCGGCGTCGGCGCGCTCACCGGCCTCGGCACCAACCCCTCCTCGTTCGCGGTCGAACCGACCTGGGGGCGGATCTTCCTCGTCGCCCTCGTGGTCGGCTTCGCCGTCCTGATCCACCGGCGCAAGACGATCGACCCGGCGATCTGGCCGATCGCCGTGGCGGCGGTCTTCAACTGGTTCCTCACCGCCTTCAACTTCGTCGCCGGGCGGGACGCCGACGTCAGCCGCTACCAGTACCTGAGCGCGATCCTGGTCGTCCTGCTGGCGGCCTCGCTGCTGTCCGGGACGCGGATCGGCAAGCGCTGGCTGATCGTCGGCGCGGCGCTGACGGCGCTGGCGATCGCCCCGAACCTCGCCGTCCTCCACAAGGGTCGGGAATACCTGGCGAACGAAACGATCTACGCCCGCTCCGACACCGCCGCTCTGGAAATCGCCCGGCCGACGGTGATCCCGGAATTCGGGTTCCCGCCCGAAGTCACCGGCACCGGCGCCCTGATCGACATCACCGCGGAAAAGTGGTTCGAAGCGACCGACGAATTCGGCACGCCCGCCTACTCGCAGGCCGAACTCGAAGCCGCCCAGCCGCAGGGCCGCCGCCAGGCCGACATCCTCCTCTCCCACGCGCTGCCGATCTCCACGGCGACCGAAGTCGGCGTCGCCGGCGACGCCACGGGCTGCACCGCGGCGGGCGGCGCCACGGGCGCCCCGGAAATCGAACTGAGCGGCGAAGAAGTGCGGATCGAGGTCCCGGCGGGAACCGAAGCCAAGCCCTCCCTGCGCCGCTTCTCCGAAGTCGGCGAATTCCCGGTCGCCCTCAGCGCGATCCCGGCCGAATCGGTGATGACCCTCCACATCCCGGCCGACGAATCCGAACGTCCCTGGATCCTGAACGTGGCGGCGAGCCGCCCGGTCCAGGTCTGCGACTGAGGGTTTCGGCGGGGGGGCAGTCCTAGGGGCGTCCTGGGCGGAGGTCGGCGGTTCCGCGCGTCTTCGGTTGGTTTCCGTGACCTTTCGTGACGGTTCCACATGGGCCCAAAACGCGCTGCGTGGATTAGGCCCCCTATAGGGGGGTCAATGCACGCAGCGGTGAATTCCGTGTTGTCCAACACGCACGGAAGCCTGTACTTCCCGACATCTCCCGCACGTCTCCCTCAACCGCGTCGCACTTCCTTCACAGCTTCATACCGCGCTCGCCGGCAACCCTTGCGTCCCTCGCCACTGACGTCAGGTTCAGAAACCGTCGCCTAGACAGCATCTTTTCCGGGTAAGTAGGGTTCCAGCGTCTGATGCAGCCCCTGAAGGGATTGATCCTCTCCGGCGGCGCCGGCACCCGCTTGCGCCCGATCACGCATACCTCCGCCAAGCAATTGGTCCCGGTGGCGAACAAACCCGTGCTCTTTTACGGGATCGAGGCGTTGGTCGACGCCGGGGTGAAGGAGATCGGGATCATTATCGCCCCGGAGACCGGTGGGGAGATCCGCGAGGCGGCCGGGGACGGCTCCCGCTTCGGCGCGGCGATCACCTACATCGAACAGGACAAGCCGGCGGGCCTCGCCCACGCGGTGCTGACCGCCGAGGACTTCATCGGCGACGCGCCGTTCGTCATGTACCTCGGCGACAACCTGCTGAGCCACGGCCTGCGCGGCCTGGTGGCGACCTTCGCCGAGAACGATCCCGACGCGCTGATCCTGCTCACCCCGGTCGACGACCCACAGTCCTTCGGCGTCGCCGAGCTCGACTCCGACGGCGGCATCGTCCGCCTGATCGAGAAGCCGAAAGACCCGCCTTCGAACCTCGCCTTGGTCGGCGTCTATCTCTTCAGCTCGCTGATCTTCGACGCCGCTCGTCGCCTCGAGCCGTCCTGGCGCGGTGAGCTCGAGATCACCGAGGCGATCCAGACGCTGATCGACGATGGCCGCAAGGTCCAGTCGGAGGTCGTGCGCGGCTGGTGGAAGGACACCGGGCAGCTCGCCGACATGCTCGAGGCCAACCGCCTGGTGCTGGAGGAGATCGACGAGTCGATCGAGGGAGACGTCGACGAGGACTCCCGGGTCGAAGGCCGCGTCATCGTCTCCCCGGGCGCGCGGATCGTCCGCTCGATCGTCCGCGGCCCGGCCGTGATCGGCCCCGGCGCGATCGTCGAAGACGCCTTCATCGGCCCCTACACCTCGCTCGGCGACGAGGTCGCGGTGCGGCGCTGCGAGGTCGAGCACTCGATCGTCCTCGCCAACTCCACGGTCGAGGACCTCGGCACGCGGATGGAGGCGAGCCTCCTCGGTCGCAATGTGAAGCTGACGCGCAGCGAAGGCCTGCCGAAAACGCTCCGCCTGCTGGTCGGCGACAACTCGATCATCGAGATGCAGTGAGGGCGCGCCGATGAAGGTCCTGGTCGCCGGCGCACAAGGGATGCTCGGGCGCGACATGGTGCTCTCCGCGGGGAACGCGGGCCACGACGTGGTCGGCTTCGGCCGCGCCGAGATGGACGTCACCGACGCCGATCAGGTGCGGCGCCGGATGGAGCTCGAGCGGCCCGACATGGTGATCAACTGCACCGCCTGGACCGACGTCGACGGGGCCGAGACCGCCGAGGACGCCGCCTTCGCGGTCAACGGGACCGGCGCGGGGAACGTCGCGGCGGGCGCCAAGGAGGTCGACGCGGCGGTCGTCTTCGTCTCCACCGACTACGTCTTCGACGGGCAGAAGGGCTCACCCTACGTCGAGTCCGACCAGCCCTCCCCGCAGTCGGCCTACGGGCGCACCAAGCTGGCCGGCGAGGAGGCCACCGCGGCCGCCAACAAGCGCCACTTCATCGTCCGTTCGGCCGGCCTCTTCGGGATCAACGGGGGCAACTTCGTCGACACGATGTTGCGCCTCGCCGAGTCGACCAACGAGGTGCTGGTGGTCCGCGACCAGGCCACCTCGCCTACCTACACCTGGCACCTCGCCTACGGGCTCACCCGGCTGATCGACGGCATCGAGTACGGCATCCATCACATGGCCGCCGCGGGCAGTTGCTCCTGGTACGAATTCGCCCGCGAGATCTTCGAGCAGGCAAAGACCGAAACCAAAGTCCTCTCCGGCACCACGGAGATGCTCGGCCGCCCGGCGCCGCGACCCCCGTTCTCCGCGCTGCAGAGCCAGCGGGAGCACGCGATCCGGCTGCCGTCCTGGCAGGATGGCCTCGCCGGGTACCTGGCCCAGCGCGGGTCCGAGACGAACTAGACGTCAAGCGACGACGAGGGAGGAACTCATCCCATGAAGCTTCTGGTCACCGGCGCCGCCGGATTCATCGGCTCCACCTACGTCCGCATCGCGGGCACCGAGCACGACATCGTCGTGCTCGACAAGTTGACCTACGCAGGCCGTCCCGAGAACCTGCCCGCGGGCACCGAGCTGATCGAGGGGGCGATCGAGGACCCGAAGGTCGTCCGCGAAGCGATGCAGGGCGTCGACGCGGTGATCAACTTCGCCGCCGAGTCCCACGTCGACCGCTCGATCGACGACCAGGACGCCTTCGCCCGCACCCACGTGATCGGCACCGGCACCTTGCTCGACGCGGTCCGTGAGCTCGGCGTGCAGCGCTACGTCCAGGTCTCCACCGACGAGGTCTACGGGTCGATCGACTCGGGGTCCTTCACCGAGACCTCGCCGCTCGACCCCTCCTCGCCCTACTCGGCGACCAAGGCGGCGGGCGACCTCTTGGTCGGCGCCCACGTCCACACCTACAACCTCGACGCCTCGATCGTCCGCGGCTCCAACAACTACGGCCCGCGCCAGTACCCGGAGAAGCTGATCCCGCTGATGGTGCTGAACGCGCTCCACGGTGACTCGCTGCCGGTCTACGGCGACGGCAAGCAGGTCCGCAACTGGCTCTACGTCGAGGACTTCTGCCGCGGTATCCACGCGGTGCTCGCGCGGGGCAAGGCGGGGGAGGCCTACAACGTCGGCGGCCCGGACGAGTGCGAGAACATCGAGGTCGTCAAGCGGGTGATCGAGCTGGTCGACGGCGACGAGTCGCTGATCGAATACGTCACCGATCGCCCCGGCCACGACCGCCGCTACTCGCTCTCCTCGGAGAAGCTGAAGGCAGAGCTCGGCTGGGAGGCCCAGGTCCACTTCGACGAGGGCATCGAGAAAACCGTGAACTGGTACCGCGACAACGAGGACTGGTGGGGCCCGATCCGCTCCGGCGAGTACCGCGAGTACTACGAACGCCAGTACGGCAGGGCGCTGGGCTAATGGCGAGCGCGGGGGAGACCAAGCTCGACGGGGTCGTCCTGGTCGAACCGGTGGTGCACGGCGACGAGCGCGGCTTCATGGTCGAGACCTACGCCCGCGGCGAATGGGGCGAGCTCGGCGTCGACGTCGACTTCGTCCAGCACAACCACTCGCGCTCCAAGCGGGGGACGCTGCGCGGCATCCACTTCCAGACCTCGCCGGGCCAGGCGAAGTTGGTGCGCGCGGCGCGCGGCTCGGTCCTCGACGTGGCGGTCGACCTCCGCAAGGACTCGCCGACCTACGGCCAGTGGGAGGCCCACGTCCTCGACGACGAGCGCCACCACCAGCTCTTCGTCCCGGTCGGCTTCGGCCACGGCTTCGCGGTGCTGAGCGAGATCGCCGACGTCACCTACCAGGTGTCATCGCTGTACGACCCGGCCACCGAGGCCGGCATCGCCTGGGACGACCCCGACGTCGGGGTCGACTGGCAGGTCGCCGAGCCGCTCCTCTCGGCGCGCGACCAGAACGCTCCGCGGCTCGCGGAGATCGCCGATCAGCTTCCCTGGTGAAGGCCGCTCGGGGACGTCCATGGAGGTGACGCTCAGGGAGCAGACCCGCCGGCGGGTCGCCAACGGGCTGGAACGGGTCCGCCTCCTGGGGCCGGTGGAGCGGTTGCGGGAAGCCTGGCTGGTCCGCCAGGCCGACGACGGCGCCGACCTCCCCGCCGACGGCCTGCCGCTGCCCCCGGCGCGCCTGCGGCTCCTGGTTGACGGGCGCAGCGGCGATGCCGGGCGGTTCCTGGCGCTCGGCCGGCCGATGTTCGAATCGATCGCCGACGCGGTCGTCGTGGCCGGCCGCCGGCCTTCCGAACTGGGCGCGGTGCTCGACTTCGGCTGCGGCTGCGGCCGGGTCCTGCGCCACTGGCACGGCGTCGAGGGCCCCGAGGTCCACGGCTCCGACTACAACCCCGACCTCGTCGCCTGGGTCCGCGAGGGACTCCCCTTCGTGCACCCCAACGTCAACGGGCTGGCCCCGCCGGTCGCCTACGAGGACGACAAGTTCGACCTGATCTACGCCCTTTCGGTCTTCACCCACCTCGACCGCGAGCTCCAGGACGCCTGGATCGCCGAGTTCAGGCGCATCCTCCGTCCCGGTGGCCTGCTCATCGTCAGCGTCCTCGGCGAGTCGATGGCCGACCGGCTGAGCCCGGAGGAGCGCGAGCGCTTCGACCGCGGGGAGCTGGTGGTCGAACGTCCGCGGATGTCGGGCCGCAACCTCTGCAGCGCCTACCACCCGCGCTCCTACGTCACCGGGACCCTGCTCGCCGGTTTCGAGGACGTCGCGCCGGTCAGCCTCGGCACCCCGGAGATGTCGATCCTGCAGACCGGCTACATCGCCCGGCGCTAGGTTCCGGACGAACCGCATGAGCTCCTCCGTCGACAAGTCCATCTACCTCGCCAAGGCGGGCGTCAGGCGCCTGCGCGGGCTGCCCGGCGACCTGCTCTCGAGTGACGAGGGCGGTCGGCTGACGCCGCCGAAATCGCTCTCGTTCGTCGGCCGCGGGGACTTCCACGGGGCCGGGGACGAGTACCTCGGACACTTCCAGGAGCTCGGCGGGCTGACCCCGGGGGACGCGATCCTCGACATGGGCTGCGGCATCGGCCGGATGGCGATCCCGCTGATGGACTTCGTCGATGGCGGCAGCTACGCGGGCTTCGACGTGAGCAAATCGATGATCCGCTGGTGCCGACGGAACATCACGACCCGGCGGCCGGACTTCCGCTTCGACTGGGCCCCGGTGCACAACCGCAAGTACAACCCGTTCGGGTCGGTGGGCGACACCGACTACCGCTTCCCCTACGCCGACGACTCCTTCGACTTCGCCTTCGCGACCTCGCTCTTCACCCACATGTCGCGGGACGCGATCGGGCACTACCTGGACGAACTGGCGCGGGTCCTGCGACCTGACGGCCGCTTCCTGGTCACCTTCTTCGTCCTCACCGAGGACTCGAGGCGGGCGGTAGCCGACCGTCGCGCGGCCTACGAGTTCGTCCACCCGGTCGACGGGGGATTCACCTCCGATCCCCGCCAGCCCGAGGCCGCGATGGCGTTCGAGACCGACGTGGTCGAGGAGATGCTGCGGACGGCCGGGCTCTCGTGGCGCTCGCCGATCCACTACGGGCAGTGGGCGGCGAACCCGGGCGGGGTCGCCGGGCAGGACATCGTCGTCGGCTCCTTGGCGACCTAGCCCTCGTCACGTAGGCTGCCGCCGCGGGTGACCTCACGGCGTGACATGAAAATCACGCTGGCGGCGATGACGCTGGCCAGCTCGATGATCCTGGTCGACCAGACCGCGGTGCCGCTGGCCGCGCCGCACGCGATCTCCGGCCTGCACGCGCAGATCTCCCAGTCGCAGTGGCTGATGACCGCGAACATCCTGCCGCTGGCGGCGTTGATGGTCTTCGGCGGGCGCCTCGGCGACCTCTTCGGGATGCGCCGCGTCTTCCTCGTCGGCGCGGTCGTCTTCGGCCTCGCGACGACCGCGATGGGCGCCTCCCAGGACATCGCGATGGCGATCGCCGCGCGGGCCTGCCAGGGCGCCGGCGCCGCGCTGATGATGCCGACCGCGCTGGCGATCGTCAGCGCGGTCTACCCCGACGAGGAGAAGGGGTCGGCGCTCGGCATCCTCGCCGGCGCCTCGGCGTTCTTCGCCGCGCTCGGGCCGGTGCTCGGCGGCGCGCTGACGGCGATCGACTGGCGCCTCGTCTTCCTGATCAACGTGCCGCTGGCGGTGATCGCGATCATCCTCACGCTGCGGGCGACGCCGGACCTCAAGCCGCAGGAGGGGGCCTCGCGCGACCTCGACCTGGAGGGTGTGGTCACCTTCGCGGTCGCCGTCGGGGGGATCATCTTCGGCCTCAGCCAGGGCCCCGAGGAAGGGTGGGGACAGGCCGCGACGCTGGTCCCGATCGCGGTCGGCCTGGCCTTCGTCCCGGTCTTCCTCTGGGTCGAGCGCCGGGCCAAGAACCCGATGATCAACTTCAAGCTCTTCCGCCACAAGAACTTCCTCGCCTCCAACCTGAGCCAGTTCCTGGCCGGGATGGTCGAGCTCGGGCTCGGCTACCTCACCCCGTTCTTCCTCCTCCTCGTGGTCGGCGTCTCGCCCGCCGCGGCCGGCATCGCGCTGATCCCGGCGACGATCCCGGTGCTGCTCGCGGGCCCGCTCTCGGGCAAGGCCTTCGACCGCTTCGGTGGCCGCTGGCCGCTCGTCGTCGGGTTCCTCGTCCTCGCCGCCTCGGGCGCCGTGCTCGCCACTTCGGTCTCGAGCGAGTCGGCGGTCGCCCTGATCCCCGGCCTGCTGTTGCAGGGGCTCGGCCTCGGCATCGTCCTTACCGTCAACGATCCGACCGGACTCACCGCGGTGCCCGAGAAAGACGCGGGGGAGGGCGCCGGGATGATCAACACCTCCGAGCAGCTGGGCGGCGCGCTCGGGATCGCGATCCTCTCCGCGGTCGAGCTCGGCGTCAACTTCCACGACCTCAACTCGAAGCTCTCCGCCGCGGGTGTCCATCCGACCCCGCAGCAGACCGAACAGGCGCGCGACCTGATCGTCGAAGGCGAGGAAAAGGGCTTCGGCCACCTCGGCCACAGCTCCTTGCTCGAACTGATCAAGCCCGATGTGGTCGCCTCCCACGTCCACGCCTTCGAAGTGACCTTCTACGCCTCCGGCGGCATCGCCTTGGTCGGCGCGCTGGTGAGCCTCATCCTGGTCCGCAAGCGGGACCGGATCAAACCGGGAACGACGGGCGTCTTCACCCGCCGCTCCCGATGGGTCTTCGCGACCAGCGGGCGCTCGCCCGCGATCACTCGCCGGCCGGCGCCGCGGCCTGGGGAATCGGCGAGCGGTTAGCGCCGGGCATCAGTCCCGGTCGCATCACGACCAGGACGACGGCGAGCGCCGCGGCGACCAGGCCCGCCGAGACGGCGATCGTGGTCGGCACCCCTTCGGCCAGGGCCTTGGCGCCGGAGCCTTCGCTCGACGCCGCGAAGACGGTGACGAGGACGCCGATGCCGATCGTCGAGCCGAGCTGCTGGAACACGTTGACCAGGCCCGAGGCGGCGCCCGCGTCGTGGTTGTCGACGCCCGCGATCGCCGCCTGGGTGAGCGGCGTGAAGGCGAGGCCCATGCCGACGCCGATCAGCGCCATCGGGATCGCGATCCCGAGCCAGTAGTCGGTGGTGGTGGTGATCCGGCTCAGCCAGATCATCCCGACCAGGGCGAGCGCGAGGCCGCCGATCAGCGTGCGCTGCGGGCCGATCCGGCCGAGCAGGCGCGGCACCACTTTCACCATCGCGAAGATCGAGAGGGTGACGGGGAGGAAGGCGAGGCCCGCCTTCAGCGCGCTGAAGTTCTCGGCCCCCTGCAGGAACTGCGTGAGGTAGAAGAACATCCCGAACATCGCGCCGACCATCAGCAGGCGCGCGGCGTAGGCGCCGACCCGCTCGCGGCTGGCGAAGAGGCGCAGCGGGGTGATCGGCTGGCGGGCGCGTTTCTCGATCGCGACGAAGGCGACCAGCATGATCGCGGCGAGGGCGAACGAGCCGAGCGCGAGCGCGTCGCCCCAGCTGGTTTCGGCGGCGCGCACGAGGCCGTAGACGAGGGCGCTCATGCCGAGCGTCGAGGTCGCGGCGCCGGCGATGTCGAACTCACCGGTGTGGCGCTCGGTCTCCGGCAGGTAGGCCGGGGCGAGGGCGATCAGGACGGCGCCGATCGGGACGTTGATGAAGAGGCTCCAGCGCCAGGAGATCCAGCTGGTGAGCATGCCGCCGAGAACGAGGCCGATCGAGGCGCCGGCGCTGGCGACGGCGGAGTAGAGGGCGATCGCGCGGGTGCGCTCGGAGCCCTCGGGGAAGGAGATCGTCAGCAGGGCGAGGGTCGAGGGCGCGGCGATCGCGGCGCCGACTCCCTGCAGGGCGCGGGCGGCGAGCAGCCAGGTCTCCGACTGGGCGAGGCCGCCGAGCATCGAGGCGACGGTGAACAGCGCGATGCCGCCGATGAAGACCTGGCGGCGGCCGAGCAGGTCACCCATCCGCGCGCCGAGCAGCAGTAGCCCGCCGAAGGCGAGCGCGTAGATGTTCTGGACCCAGGAGAGGGAGGCGGGGGAGAAGCCGAGGTCGGTGCGGATGTCCGGCAGCGCGGTGATCACGACCGAGGCGTCGAGGACGACCATCAGGTAGCAGCCGAGGATGATCGCCAGGACCATCGCCGGATTCGCCGTGGCCCGCCTTTGGGGAAGGAAGTTCATGCGGGAAGAGTCCTTTGGGAAGAAGTGCGGGGGTGTTAAAATGGAGCCATCCTCCGGGTAATTCGGAGGGAACCTCCACTTCTTCACGTACTATACGGAGGCGGCCTCCGTTTTGTCAAGGCGGCGAAAGAGGATTCACAAATGTCTGCGACCCCCGAAACCGTGTCCCAAGAGCTGAGCGCCCTCTCGGCGCGGCCGAAGCGCGCCGACGCGCGCCGCAACTACGACAAGCTCGTCACCGCCGCCCGCGAAACGTTCGCCGAGCAGGGCACCGAGGCGACGCTGGAGGAGATCTCCAAGCGCGCCGGGGTCGGCATCGGCACCCTCTACCGCCACTTCCCCAAGCGCGAGGACCTGCTCGAGGCGACCTACCTCGGCGGGGTCGAAGAAATCTGCGCCGCCGCCGCCAGGTACGAGGAGCTGCCCCCCTGGGAGGCCCTCACCGGCTGGCTCGGCGAGTTCGTCTCCTTCGCCGCCACCAAGCGCGCCCTGGTCGAGGAGATGTTCACCTACCTCGACCGCGACGCCCCCGTCTTCAAAGGCTGCGGCGGCGCCATCTGGACCGCCGGCGAGCCCCTCCTCGAGCGCGCCCAGGCCGCCGGCCAGGTCCGCTCCGACGTCGACATCTCCGACGTCACCAAGATGATCAGCGGCATCGCCGGCCTCCGCCGCACCGAGCCCGAGCAGATCGAACGCCTCGTGGCGATCGCCCTGGATGGCCTCCGTCCCTGAGCAGCTGCGTTAAGCCACCGCGGGCGGGTGGACGACGACCGGATCGAGACCGTCCGCCTCGGCCGCCGGGATCAGGTGGTACTGGAGCTTGTAACCCAGGACTTCCGCATAGCGCTCCACGGTCGAGATGCGAGCGTCAGTCGCCGACGTCTCAAGTCGCGCGATGCTGGATTGCGAGCTCGCCATCGCCGCCGCCACGGCGGTCTGCGAGCGCTGGTCCGCCCGTCGGCGGCCCGCCAGCTCGGCGAGTAGCCGCCGACGCCGCGCGGCCGCATCCACCATCGCTGGGAAATCCGGGTTGCGTCTCGCGCGCTCGCCGATCAGCTCATCGAGGAAATCGTCCGCTGGCATATCGACAATGATATCTCATTGATGAGATATAACTCAGTTCTTTCCACGGCGTTCCCAGTCGCCCAGCCTTCGCCGCGCGAGACGGATCTTCTCCTTCGGGGTCCGTTGGGTCTTCTTCTTGAAAGCCTCCAGCGAGAGAAGGATGTGCTTGTCGGAGCCCTGCGGGGCGAAAAGGACGCGGTAGATAACGCCGACCCCATCGGCACGAACCTCGTAGATGTCCCCTTCCAGATGACGCGCCACGCGCAGCCCTTGGTCCCGCACATCGCGCATCGCCGCGGCGACCGAGGCGAGGTCCCGGTCGTCCAACCCGTCGAGCGCTTCTTTGACCGGCCGCCTCCCGGAGGCGGTCCGGTAGTCGCGCCAGCGTCTACGCCTGCGTGGCACCGGGGGGGACATCGGGCCAACCTAGCCCCGCACCAATATCTCGCTGAGGAGATCAGTAGGCGAACACGAAACGCCGGTAGCTCCGACCGCATCACCTACGACTTTCACGCGTTGCGGGTAGCGATGCCCCGATGAGCCATGAGCCCAGAAGTCACCCGGTCGCGATCGTCGTCCTGCTCGTCTTCGCGACCCTCGCGGGCACCGTCGCGATCGGCTCGATCTGGGCGAACCAGCAGCTGCTCTCGACCAGCAGTTGGGTCTCGGTGAGCGGGCACCTGCTGGAAAGCAAGAGCGTCCGTCATCGCGTCGCCGAGTTCCTCGGCGAAGAACTGGTCGATCAGACCGAATCGCAGCTGGACGCCGCCGGAGGGGGCGAAATCGCCGAACAGGTGGTGCCGAGGCTGCGGGCGAACGGGACGCGGCTCGCCGAACAGGCGATGGGGACGAAGCAGTTCAAGGCGATCTGGCTGACCGCCAACCGCGCCGGGCACAAGGCCCTGCTGCGGGTGCTCGACGAAGAAGGCAACGCGGCCGAAGCAGGCGCGGTGGTGGTGAACCTGACCCCGGCGCTGCGCCAGCTGGCCGACCTGGTGGAAAAGGAAGGGGCGGCGGAAGGGCTCGGGGCGACGAACCTCGCCGGGCTGGTCCCGCCCGGCGCCGCGCGGATCACGATCCTCGAAGCCCAGGAGCTGAACCGCGCCCAGGACGTGGTGCGGGTGATCCGCGACCTCACCGCGCCCGCGGTGATCGTGACCCTCGTGCTCTACGCCCTCGCGCTCTTCCTCGGTTGGCGGCGGATCGGGCGCACGCTGGTCGGCGTCGGCCTGGCGCTTGCCGCCACCGGTGGCCTGGCGCTGCTCGTCCGCTCCGTGGCGGGGAGCCAGATCGTGGACCAGCTGATCGTCGGCGGCCGCGATCAGGGAGCGGCGGATGCCGCCTGGCGGATCGCCACCTCGAAGATCGCCGACCTCGCGGGCATCGCGATCGGCCTCGGCGCCGTGATCGTCCTGCTGGTCGCCGCGGTCGCCGTCTTCCGCGTGGCGACGGCGCAGCGCGAGCTCGGGCGATGAGCTTCGGCGGGATCGAGGCAGGCGGGACCCACTGGAACTGCGCGGTCGGCCCCGGCGATGGCGCCGAGCTGTCCCGGATCGAGACCTTCCCGACCACGACGCCGGCGGAGACGATCGGCCGCGCGATCGAGTTCTTCGCCGCCGAGCCCGGCCTCGAGGCGCTCGGTCTCGGCCTCTTCGGCCCGGTCGACGTGCGCCGCGACTCGCCCGGCTGGGGGACGATCCTGGCGACGCCGAAGCCGGGCTGGGAGGGCGCCGACGTGGCGGGCCCGCTCGTCGCGGCGCTGGAGGTGCCGATCGCCCTCGACACCGACGTCAACGCCGCCGCGATCGGCGAGTGGCGCCACGGCTCCGCCCGGGGCTTCCAGACCTTCGTCTACGTCACCGTCGGCACCGGGATCGGCGGCGGCGTCTTCGCCAACGGCCGCCCGGTCCACGGCCTGCTCCATCCCGAGGTCGGCCACATGCTGATCCCCCACGACCGCGCCCGCGACCCGTTCGAAGGCTGCTGCCCCTTCCACGGCGACTGCCTGGAGGGCCTCGCCTCCGGGACCGCGATGCGAGAGCGCTGGGGCCGCCCCGCCGAGGAGCTGACCGACCCCGCGCCCTGGGACCTCGAGGCCGAGTACCTGTCCCTCGGCCTCGCCAACCTCACGATGACCCTCTCCGCCGAGCGCATCGTCCTCGGCGGCGGCGTCGGCCGCACCCCCGGCCTGGTCGAGCGAGTCAACGCCCGCCTGAGCGAGGTGATGGCCGGCTATGTCCCGGCGGCGCCGGTCGTGCTCCCCGGCCTCGGCCCCCGCTCCGGCGTCGTCGGCGCGATCGAGCTCGGTCGGCGCGGGCGGGGTATGTAGAGGTGGCGGGGGAAGTCCCGGCGTGCGCAGCGGGCGCGTCACGGGAGGAGCACACGGAACGCTCATCGCTGTCCCACGAGAACGTCACGAGACTCGCAAGTCGTGACGGAGAGCGTGGGAAGTCCACGCTTCCGTGCGTGTTGGACAACACGCACGACGCCGCTGCATGAGTTGACCGTGCTATAGCAAGGTCAACTCACCCATCGCGTTTTCGGGCCCCTTCTCAAGGCCCGAAAACAGACCGAAGGCGCACGGAAGGGTGACGTTCCCGGCATCTCCGTCACCGAATGCTGGCAGGTGTGGCATCTCCCGCGCGCACCCTGCACGTAAGTCCGACCCCCGCTGGAACCTGCGGCGAGACCCTCAACTCCCAGGACCAACTAGGACTGCCGGGGCGGCCGGGACAACGGCCGGCACAACACCCGTCCCCCTACTAACCCCGCCCGCGCACCGCCGTGATCGCCAGGCTCACGGCGAGCTTGGCACCGATGCCGCAGTACACCGCCGCGTTCAGCAGTGGGTTCGCGCCCGGGGCGTCGAAGCGGCGGTAGAAGCGGCCCATGCCGCGGTGGAAGGCGATCTCCTGCTTCGGGGCGCGGCGGCTCGCGCTCGAGCCGCCCTTGACGTGGAGCGCCACCGCGGCGGGTTCGTAGAAGACCTTCCAGCCCGCGTCCCAGAAGCGGTGGCACCAGTCGAGGTCCTCCATGTAGAGCCAGTAGCCCTCGTCGAGCAGCCCGACCTGGGCGACCGCCTCGGCGCGGCAGAGCATGAAGGCGCCGTTGACGGCGTCGACCTCGCCCGCCTCGTCCTCGTCCAGGTGCGTCGCGCGGTACTGGGACAGCGACTCGCCGGCGCCCGCGCCGCGGCCGATCCCGGTGAAGTGGGCGAGCGCCGCGAGCGGGGTGGGGAAGGAGCGCTTCGCGGCGTGGTCGAGCTCGCCGTCCTCGCGCACCAGCTTCGCCCCGACCATGCCGATCGCCGGGTCGGCGGCGAGGCGCGCGAGGCAGATGTCGAGCGTCCCGGCGAAGACCTCGGTGTCGGGGTTCAGCAGCAGCACCGCGTCGGCGCCGCTCTCGCGCAGCACCAGGTTGTTGCCCGCCGAGAAGCCGATGTTGGCGCGTCGCTCGAGGCGGAACTCGGGGAACTCACGCTCGACCATGTCCGGCGTCCCGTCGGTGCTGCCGCTGTCGACGACCGTGACGGTCATCGTCGCGCTCGCCGGCGGGTGGTCCCGCAGGCTCTCCAGGCAACGTCGCAACAGCGCCTCAGCGCCGTGGCTGACGATCACCACCTCGAGTTCGGCCAAGCTAGTAGGCGCCTTCGCCGCGCATGATCGCCCGCGGCGTCCGCATCAGGATCTGCAGGTCGGTCAGCAGCGAGAGGTTGTCGAGGTAGTCGCGCTCCATCGCCAGGCGCTCCTCGAAGGTGAGGTCGCCGCGCCCGTACACCTGCATCGGCCCGGTCAGACCCGGCTTGATCGCGAGGCGGCCGCGCTGGCGCTCGTCATACAGCGCCACGACCGCCTCCTCCTCGGGCCGCGGCCCGACCAGCGACATCTCGCCGCGCAGCACGTTGAAGAGCTGCGGCAGCTCGTCGATCGAGGTCCGCCGCAGGTACTTGCCGACCCGCGTCACCCGCGGGTCATCGGGAATCTTGAAGGCGGGCTCGGAGAGCTTCGAGAGGTCGACCAGCTCGCCCAGCCGGTCCTCGGCGTCGGCGACCATCGTGCGGAACTTGAAGACCGTGAATGGGACGCCGTCCTTGCCCGCGCGGCGCTGGCGGAAGAAGACCGGGCGGCCGGAGTCGATCAGCGTCGCCACCGCCGCGACGAGCAGCAGCGGCGAGACCGCGATCAGCAGGAGGCCGGAGACGAGGACGTCCATCGCCCGCTTCATCGCCTGGGTCGAGCGCGGCGGGTCGGAGAAGCGGAAGTCGAGCACCGGCAGCTCGGCGAGTCGGTTCAGCTCGATCCCCGGTCCGAGCAGGCCGTAGTGCTGGGGGAGGAAGGTGAGCGCCAGGCCAAGTTTCTTGCACTCCTCGATCAGGTGCTCGGCGGCGACCTCCGACATCTGTTGTTCGGTGACGACGACGCGCTCGATGCCGGTCACCTCGGCGACCTCGGAGATGTCGGCGGAGCTGCCGAGCCGCGGCAGCTCCGCCGAGTCCTCCTCGCGCGAAGCGGAGAGGTAGCCGACCAGGTGCAGGCGCGTCTCCGGATGGGTGACGACGCGGCGGGCGACGGTGTCGACGGTGGCGGGCGGGCCGATCACCAGGCCGAGGGCGACCGGCGTCGCCCGGTGCCAGACCCAGCGCAGGATGCCGCGCAGGACGAAGCTGCCGATCAGGGTCCCGACGCCGAGGGCGATCGCGCTTTTCGGCGACAGCGGGCCGACCGGGCTGACCGCCAGCAGGCCGTCGATCACCAGCGTCCCCAGCACGGTCGCGGTGACCAGCGAGGGCACCTCGTCCAGGGTGGAGTGACGGATCCGCCGGTGGTCGTTGTCGTAGAGGCCGTGGAGCTTGACCACGATGATCCAGCTGGGGCTGAAGAGCATCGCCCAGAAGAGGTCGGCGACGTCGGTCGAGGAGGTCGTCGCGGTGACGACCAGGAGCGCCGCGATCAGCGCCGTCCAGTCCGCCAGCGCCAGCAGCCGCCGCAGCAGCGCCCCGCGCCGGCGCGAGCCCTCCGGGCCGCTCAGCCCGAGGCGGTCGGCCGCCCGGTAGGGGATCGCGGTCGTGCGCCGCTCCGCCACCTCGGCGGCGGCCTGGCGTTCAGCGGCGATCTTCTCGGTGTCCGGCGTTCGCGTCATCCGCAACCTTCAAACCCTTCGGTGAGACAAGTTTCGAGCGGATTGAGTCGTTTTGCCTCGTTCAGGTCGTTCTGGGCGGCTTCGTTCTGACCTGCTTTGCGCTCGGCCTGCGCCCGCAGGTAGTAATAGGTCCAGTTCTTGTCCTCGCGGTCGATCGCCTGGCCGAAGCGGTGGATCGCTTCGGGGTAGGCGCCCTGCGCCTGCGCCACCAGGCCGAGCTCCAGGTACGGGGACGCCGCCCACGGCTCGATCGAGCGGGCGGTGTTGGCGTGGCTGACGGCGTTCGCGAAGTCCCCGTCGCGCGCCGCGCTGGTCGACGAGTTGATCTCGTGGTCCACCAGGAGCGGGCCGGTGAGCGCGAGCATGGTCAACCAGGCTACGGCCAGACCGGCGATCGTGAGGCCGAAACGGCGGCTTTCGGCGGCGGGGTCCACGGCGTCGCCCCGCCGCGCCCCGGCTGCCGCGCGGGCCCGCCAGAGCTGGCCGCAGCGTGCCGCCACGAGGACCCCGGTCGCGATGAAGAAGACCGAGCCGATCACCGCCAGCTGCCAGAACCAGTCGTAGGCGGCCCCGACCGCGAAGGCCAGGCTGACGCCGAGGAGGATCGCGTAGAGCTCCCGCTCCCGCCCGCCGGCGGCACGCCAGGCGGTATATCCGGTCCAGAGCAGAAGCAGGATCAGCCCGAGGATGGCGACTCCGCCGATGATCCCCAGCTCGTCCAGCGCCTGCAGGTAGAGCGAGTGCGCCTGCGTGTTCGACGTGTCGATCGGGCGATGCTGGTCCCAGGCGAACTGGTAGGTCCCGGCGCCCTGGCCGTTGATCGGCTTTTCGCCGAAGGCTTCCAGCGCGACGTCCCAGAACTGCGTGCGGCCGCGGCTGGAGGCTTCCGCCAGCCCCGAGTTACCCCCGGTGTCGGTGCTGGTGAACTTTTCCCAGGCGGTGCCGCCGTACATCGCCGCCGCGATCGCCAGCACGACCAGGCCGACGATCGCGATCCCGCCGAGCACCCGACGGTCGCGGGAGACGGCCAGCACCCGCCTGACCGGGGGGGTGTCGCGCGCCTCGATCCGCTTCATCGCCCAGACCGCGAGCACGGTGGCCGCGATGCCGGCGATCAGGATCGCTCCGGCTTTCAGTCCCTGGCCTTCGATCGGCGCGAAGAGGTAGTTGTTCTTCAGTTCGGGATATGACTGGATCGCGATCAGCGCGGGCACCGTCGCCAGGGCCGCGATCGCCAGGGTCGCCAGGTACCAGAGGCGGTCGCGGGAGAGGACGATCAGGGTCCCGACGGCGACCACCAGGGTGAGGATCCCGCCGCGCGAGTGGGTGAAGTAGAGGGCCAGCAGGACGGCCGGGAGGGCGCCGATCGAGAACCACCGCAGGGCGGTCGTCACCGAGCGGCGGCTCATCCAGACGCAGAGGGCGGCGGCGAAGCTGAAGAGGATCGCGTCGCCGTTCCAGTAGCCGAGCGGGAACTGGAGGCGGGTCCCTTTGGATTCGTCGAAGGGAAGGTCGAAGAGGAACGGCAGAAGGCGCGTCGCCAGGGCGAGGATCGCGAGCAGGGCGAGGGCGATCGCGATGCCTTCACCGAAACGTTGGCGCCTTTGGTTGGTTTGGGCGAGGAGGAAGGCGGCAAGGAAGACGCCGAGGTACATCAGGACCCGGTCCGCCTCGGTGACGCTCAACTCCACAGACCCGGACCAGAGAGATGAGAGTGCAGACCAAATTGCAAAACCCAGAAGCAGCCCCGACGCCCAGTAGAAGGGCTTCGCGAGGAGCGCTCGGCCAGCTACTCCAAGCGCCAGCAGGCCCACGACGATCAGCCAGACGACCAGCCCGGCAATGTGCCGAGAGCTCAGCGAGAAGCCCCCACCGGTCATCGCCAGAGCCCCGATCAGGGCGATCGGACCGAGCAACGCCGCCGATTCCTCTAACCTCCTGCGGAATGCAAGGTGCCCCCCGCCGCCAGGCCCGTAGCTCGGCCCGTTCTTTTTTCTTGCTTCCGTCAGTGCTTGCTCTGCTGGCATTGGTCCTATTTCCCGTGAGCGCGTTCGCCGGCTCCGGCGAAAAGGTCTACGAAACCGAAATTCCGTCGGTGGAAAGCGAACCTTCGTCCGGAGAATCGGAAAAGACGCCTACCCATCACAAGGCCCCTAACACCGGCAAGAGCGAATCGGACCAGGCGCACGGCTCGAACGCCGAAACCGGCGTCACGGGCACGGAAGGGACCGAAAAGGAAGGCGGATCGTCGGAAGGCGGTCATAAGCAGAATGGTCCTTCTTCGGAAGAAGAAGAAGGCAATCCTTCCACGACGGCCGGAGGCGGCGGCAACAAGCCGGATGGAGGCAGCAGCGGCGGCCAGACCGAAAGCGGCCTCAGCAACGGCAAAGCAGTCGGCACCGAAACCGCCACCGGGACCCCAGTTTCGAAGAGCAGCAGCGGCGGCGGCTCCTCGCCGGTCGTGCCGATTCTCATCGCGGTGGTCGTCCTCGCGGCGATCTCGATCGGCGTCGTGCTCTACCGCCAGCGTAAGTCGGACCAGGATGGCTCCGACGGACGCGTCTCCTCGTCCAACGCGAGCTAGCCCACAACCTCATGGAGGGATCGATGCTTAAAGCCAGCAGGAAGGCGCGCGCCCTGACGGCCGCCCTCGCCATGATCGTCGCGGTCGGCGTCTTCGCCGCGAGCGCGGCGGCCGTGCCCGCGAACTTCTTCGGCGTGGTGCCGCAGACGCAGCTCAGCCAGGAACAGTTGACGACCCTGAAGAAGGGCGGCGTGAAGGAGATGCGCGTGCCGATGCTCTGGGCCGGCCTGCAGCCGACCCGCGGCGGCGCCATCAACTGGGCCGAATTCGACACGACGGTGGAACGTGCCGCGAAGAGTGGCATCGAATTGCTGCCGTTCATCGCCGGCGCGCCCAGCTGGGCGGTGCCGATCGCGAACGTGCCCGGTTCCCCCGGCACCAAGGCCCCGGCCCGCCTGCCGGTCGCGGGCGCCGCGGGCGCCGCGTGGTCGTCGTTCGTCAAAGCCGCGGTCGCCCGTTACGGCACCGGCGGCACCTTCTGGACCGAAAACCCGACCGTCCCGATGAAACCGGTGAAGGCTTGGCAAGTCTGGAACGAGCCGAACTTCAAGTACTTCGTCGCCCACCCGAATCCGACCGAATACGGGAAGCTCGTGAAACTTTCCGCGACGGCGATCAAATCGACCGATCCGGCCGCGCAGATCATCCTGGCCGGCCTCTTCGCGAAGCCGGCGGGCGCCCGGTACCTGAACGGCAAAAAGGTCGTGCACGCGACCAGCCCGAACTACTTCGCCTCGTACTTCCTCGAACAGATGTACAAGACCAACCCGGGGATCAAGTCGAGCTTCCAGGGCGTCGCGCTGCACCCGTACGTGGCCCGCTACCGCCAGCTGCCGCCGGAGATCGAAGAACTTCGCGGCGTGATGACGCGGGCCGGTGACGCGGCCAAGCGTCTCTGGGTGACCGAGCTCGGCTGGAGCTCCGAAGCCCCGCAGGGCCCGTCGAACGTGTTCGCGGTCGGCGTCTCCGGCCAGGCGCGGGAACTCAAAGGCGCCTTCACGCTGCTGAAAGCCGACGCGGCCAAATTCCGCCTCCAGCGCGTCTTCTGGTTCTCGGTCGACGACGCCCCGGAAACGTGCAACTTCTGCAACGGCTCGGGCCTCTTCAAGAAAGGCTTCGTGCCGAAGAAGTCCTGGACCGAATTCACGAAGTTCACCGGCGGCACCCCGTAATCGCCGAGCCAACCCATCGGTCTGCGTAAGATCGATGGGTTGGCGACCCGGTCGAAACAGCCCACGAAGTCTGACCCGCTGGCGCCGTTCTCGGCGGCCACGCGGCGCTGGTTCGAAGCCTCCTTCGAGGGGCCGACCGAGGCCCAGGCGGGCGGCTGGGCGGCGATCTCAGGAGGCGACAACGCGCTGATCTGCGCGCCGACCGGCTCGGGCAAGACGCTCGCCAGCTTCCTCTGGGGGATCGACAAGCTGGCCCGGGAGCCGGAGCTCGGCACCGGGGTCAAGCTCGTCTACATCTCACCGCTGAAAGCGCTCTCCTACGACATCGAGCGCAACCTCCGCGCGCCGCTGCGCGGGATCGGCGCCGAAGTGGGAGTCGGCCTGCGGACCGGCGACACGTCGCAGAAAGACCGCCGGGCGATGGCGAAAACGCCGCCCGACATCCTGATCACGACCCCCGAGTCGCTCTACCTGATGATGAGCAGCTCGGTGCGGGAGATCCTCACCGGGGTCGAGGCGGTGATCGTCGACGAGATCCACGCCGTCGCCCAGACCAAGCGCGGGAGCCACCTGGCGCTGACCCTGGAGCGCCTCGACCACATGGTCCGCACCGCCCGCGAAGAGGCCGGGGAGGAGTCGCCGCCCGAGATCCAGAGGATCGGCTTGTCGGCGACGCAGCGGCCGCTGGAGCGGATCGCCCAGTTCCTCGTCGGTCCCAAAAGGAAATGCAAGATCGTCAACGCGGGGACGCGGAAAGATCTCGACCTCGAGATCGTCGTCCCGGTCGAGGACATGTCGGACCCGGGCGCCCCCGCCTACCCGTCGGAGAACGGCAACGCGCAGCCGTCCGAAATCGAGCCGAGCGCCCACGTGCGCTCGATCTGGCCGGCGATCTACCCGAAGCTCCTGGAGCTGGTCCAGGAGCACACCTCGACGATCATCTTCGTCAACAACCGCCGCGGCGCCGAGCGCCTCGCCAAACGGCTGAACGAGCTCGCCAACGGCGAAGACGAGGGGGAGCTGCCCGCGACCGAGCACGGCGGCCACGACGAGGCGGCGATGAAAAAGCGCCACGAGGACACCGGCGAGGAGCTCGAGTACGTCGAGATCGCCCGCGCCCACCACGGCTCGCTCTCCCACGAGGAGCGGACCCTGGTCGAGGAGCTGCTGAAGTCGGGACAGCTGCCCTGCCTGGTCGCCACCTCCTCCCTGGAGCTCGGCATCGACATGGGCGCGGTCGACCTCGTGATCCAGGTCGAGTCGCCGAAGTCGGTGACCCGCGGCCTCCAACGGATCGGCCGCGCCGGGCACGGCATCGGCGAGACCTCCAAAGGCCGGATCTTCCCCAAATACCGCGGTGACCTGCTGGAGTGCGCGGTGGTCGCGCGGCGGATGCGCGAAGGGGAGATCGAGGAGACGACGATCCCGCAGAACCCGCTCGACGTGCTCGCCCAGCACCTCGTCTCGATGGCGGCGCTCGACGAGTGGGAGGTCGACGAGGTCGAGAAGGTCGTGGTCGCGACCGAGTCCTTCCACGACCTCTCGCGCGAACAGCTGGAGAACGTGCTCGACATGCTCGACGGGCGCTATCCCTCCGACCGCTTCGCCGAGCTGCGCCCGCGGATCGTCTGGGACCGCATGGAGGGGACGATCCACGGCCGCAAAGGCTCGCGCCAGCTGGTCGTCACCAACGCCGGGACGATTCCCGACCGCGGCCTCTACGGCGTCCACCTGCCGGACGGCCGCCGGGTCGGCGAGCTCGACGAGGAGATGGTCTACGAGGCGCGCGCCGGGCAGACGTTCCTGCTCGGCGCCTCGACCTGGCGGATCGAGGAAATCACCCGCGACCGGGTGATCGTGACGCCCGCGCCCGGCGCGCCCGGCGCGGTCCCGTTCTGGCGCGGGGACGGGGTCGGGCGCCCGGCCGAGCTCGGCAAGGCGATCGGCGCGTTCGCCCGCGAGGCGGTCTCGCGCAAGCCCGAGGAGCTGGCCAAGGAATACGACCTCGACGAACGCGCCGCCAACAACCTCGTCACCTACCTGCTCGAACAGCAGGAGGCGACCCGGGTCGTCCCCTCCGACGAGACGATCGTGGTGGAGCGCTTCCGCGACGAGATCGGCGACTGGCGCCTCTGCATCCTCTCTCCGTACGGCGGCCGCGTGCACGCGGCGTGGGGACTGGCGCTGGCGGCGAAGATCCGCAACGAGCGCGACCTCGAGGCCGACGCGATCTGGTCTGACGACGGCATCGTCATCCACCTCCCCGACGCCGACGAGCCGCCGCCCGCCGACCTGGTGCTGGTCGACCCGGCCGAGCTCGAAGACCTGATCGTCGGCGAGCTGTCGGGCTCGGCGCTCTTCGGCGCCCGCTTCCGCGAGAACGCCTCCCGCTCGCTCTTGATCCCGCGCGCCTACCCGGGCAAGCGCACGCCGCTCTGGCAGCAGCGGCTGAAGTCCCAGAACCTGCTCGAAGTCGCGCGTGACTTCCCTCGCTTCCCGGTGATCCTCGAGACCTACCGCGAGTGCCTGCAGGACGTCCTCGACCTGCCGGCCCTCACCGACATCCTGGAAAAGCTCCACGCGCGCTCGCTCTCGCTGCTGGAGGTGGAGACGCCGACCGCCTCACCGTTCGCCTCCTCGCTGCTCTTCGACTACGTCGCCACCCACATGTACGAGGGGGATACGCCGAACGCCGAGCGGCGGGCGGCGGCGCTGTCGCTCGATCGCGACCTGCTGCGCGAGCTGCTCGGCCAGGAGGAGCTGCGCGAACTGATCGACCCCGAGGCGCTCGACGAAGTCGAAGCGCAGCTCCAGCACCGCACCGAGATGGGCAAGGCCGGCGATCGCGACGCGCTCCAGCAGCTGCTCCGCAACATCGGCGACCTGACCACCGAGGAGGCCGAGGAGCGGGTCACCGAGGGCTACTCGGCGGCCTCGATGCTGGCGAAGCTGGAGGGGGAGCGGCGGATCGCCAAGGTGCGGATCGCGGGGGAGGAGCGCTGGATCGCCTCCGAGGACGCCGGGCTCTACCGCGACTCGCTCGGCGTGCCGCCGCCGCCCGGGCTGCCGGAGACGTTCCTCGAGGACCACCCCGACGCGATGCGGGCGCTGGTCCGCCGCTATGCCCGCACGCACGGCCCGTTCCCGACCGGCCAGCTGATGCAGCGCTACGGCGTCGACCCCGGTCCCCCGCTGCGCGAGCTGGAGGGAGAGGGCGCGCTGGTCCGCGGCGAGCTGCTCCCGGGCGGGACCGAGCGCGAGTGGTGCGACTCCGACGTGCTGCGACGGGTGCGGCGCGCCTCGCTGGCGCGGCTGCGCAAAGAAGTGGAGGCCGCCGATCGCACCGAGCTCGCCCGCTTCCTACCGAGCTGGCAGAACGTCGACGTCTTCCGCAAGGCGGGCGCCGGCGTCGACCGCCTGCGCGAGGCGCTGGTGCCGCTTCAGGGCGTCGCGCTGACGCCGAAAGTGTGGGAGACCGATGTCTTGCCGCGGCGGCTCGGGGCCTACTCGCCGAACTGGATCGACCAGCTCTGCACCAGCGGCGAGGTGATCTGGATCGGCGCCGGGTCGCTCGGGCGCTCGGACGGCCGCGTCGCGCTCTACTTCCGCGAGGACGTGCGGCTCGCCGGGCCGCCGCCCGCCAACGGCAAGCTGGAGATCCCGCAGGGGGAGGTCCACGACGCGATCCGCGAGCGCCTCGCCACCGGGCCGTCGTTCTGGCTCGACCTCGTCGCGGACCTCTACCACCCGTCCGAGGAACTCCACAACGCGCTCTGGGACCTCGCCTGGGCGGGCGAGGTCACCAACGACGCCTTCTCGCCGCTGCGGGCGCCGCGCGCCGGCTCCAAACCGCGGTTGAACGGCGGGGGTCGGCGCTTCTCCCGCCGTCGCGTGAGCGCCGGGACCACCGTGCAGGGCCGCTGGTCCCTGACCGCGCCGATCTTCGCCGGCGCCCCGGGCCCCGGCGCGCGGCTGCGCGCCCAGTCCGAGCTGATGATGGAGCGCTACGGGATCGTCACCCGGGAGACGGTGCTCGCCGAGGGCGTCCCCGGCGGCTTCTCGACCCTCTACTCGGAGCTCGGCAACCTCGAGCTCCTGGGGACGGCGCGGCGCGGCTACTTCGTCGAGGGGCTCGGCGGCGCGCAGTTCGCGCTCCCCGGCGCGGTCGAGCGCCTGCGGTCCCTGCCCGAAGCCAAGGGCGAGTACCTGGTGCTGGCGGCCACCGACCCGGCCAACCCCTACGGCGCGTCGCTGCCGTGGCCGAAGCTCGAGGGCGGGCGGCGGCCCGGCCGCACCCCTGGCGCCTACCTGTTGCTGCGCGACGGCGTGCCCGAGGTCTTCATCGAGCGCGGCGGGCGCGGCCTGCTGCGGCTGCGCTCGATGGAGGAGGCCGAGCTCGGCGGCGCGATGGGTGCCCTCGCCGAGGCCGTCGTCAAGGGGCAGCTGCCGAAACTGGCGATCGAGAAACTCGACGGCGAGGCGATCATCGGCTCCGGCCACGAGGAGGCCCTGATCGGGGCCGGATTCAGCCGTGGCGTGCGGAAACTGACCGCGTCGGCGCACTGAGCGCGACCCGGTCTCACCCGGCTCGCGCACCCGCCCGAATGGCCCTTGTGTCCTCTTTGCAACATCATTCCTAGGACCCATTGCCATAATCGATCAGGGTGCCCGGAACGACTGAGCAGAGCGCGGTCGAGCTGCTGAGGAGCGTGCCGCTCTTCGCAGGCCTCGAGCAAGGAGAGCTGGAACGCTTCTCCCAGGTCGCCGTGCCCCGGTCCTTCCCGGCCGGGACGCGTGTCTTCCACGAGGGCGACAGCTCCGATGCCTGCTACATCGTCAGCGCGGGAAGCTTCCGCGTCACCCGCGAACATTCCGACGGCCGGGCGATCACGCTGGCGACGCTCGGGCCGGGGGAGATCTTCGGCGAGCTCGCGATGCTCGACGGCGACACCCGCTCCGCCTCGGCGGAGTCGATCACCGACGGCACCCTGCTGGCGCTGCCCGCCAACGACGTGCGCAGCCTCCTCGGCCGCAATCCCGAGATCGCGCTGAAGCTGGTCGCCGGCCTCGTCCGTCGCCTGCGCGCCGCCAACATGCGCCTCTCCCGTCAGTCCTTCCAGACCGTGCCGAGCCGAGTCGCCGGCATCCTCGCCCAGCTCTCCCGCGACGGCCAGGACGCCGGCACCGAGGGCGACGGCGAGATGCAGGAGGTCACGATCCGGATGAACCAGACCGACCTCGCCCAGCTCGCCGGCACCTCGCGCGAGTCCGTCAGCCGCTTCCTCGCCGAGCTCGAGCGCGCCGGCGTAGTCCGCTCCGGCCGCGGCCGGGTGACGGTCCTGCAGCCGAACAAACTGCGCAACTACATCTACTAGAGCGCGTCGGGCTCGCCGCGGCCGACCGCGAACCAGATGCCCGCCAGCGCGAGCAGCCCGCCGAGCGCGAACTCCCAGGGGATCTGCGCCAGCAGGTAGATGCCGACCCCGATCAGGGCCAGGAGCACGATGGCGCCGACGATCGTCCGGGAGGTCATGCGCCGACGATAGCGCCGGGTAGCCTCCTCCGATGGACGACTTCCCCGAGCCGGATTTCGCCGCGCGCCGGGCCGAGATGGTCCGGCACCAGCTGCGCGAGCGGGGGATCGGCGACGAGCGGGTGCTCGCGGCGATGGGGGAGGTGCCGCGCGAGGTCTTCGTCGGGGAGCGTCGGCGGGAGCTCGCCTACGCCGACGCGGCGCTGCCGATCGGCTCCGAGCAGACGATCTCCCAGCCCTGGATCGTCGCCGCGATCCTGGCGGCGCTGGAGCTGAAGGGCGAGGAGCGGGTGCTCGAGATCGGCACCGGCTCGGGCTACTCGACCTGCCTGCTCGGCCGCCTCTCCTCCCACGTGGTGAGCGTCGAGCGCCACTCGGGCCTCGCCCGCTCCGCCGCCGAAGCCCTGCGCACCTGCGGCGCCGCCAACGTCGAGCTGATGGTCGGCGACGGCAGCCGCGGCGTCCCCGATCGCGCCCCCTTCGACGCGATCGCCGTCCACGCCGCCGCCCCCGCGCCCCCGCCGGCGCTGATCGGGCAGCTCGCCGAGGGCGGTCGCCTGGTCGTCCCGGTGGCCGAAGGCAAGGAGGAGATGCTGACCCTCCTGCGCCGCCACGGGTCCGAGCTGGAGTCGACCGCGATCACGCCCTGCCGCTTCGTGCCGCTGATCGGTGCCGAGGGGTTCTAGGCCCCCGTCCGCTGCTCGCCTGACATAGACTCCGCTCCTTCATGCGCGGCGGCATCTACGTTCTCAACTTCTACTCGGCGGTATTCGCGGACCAGCTCAAACGGGGCCGCAAGACGGCCACGATCCGGCTCGGCGACAAAAGCGCCAAGTACGAGCGCGGCCAGCTGATCTGGATCACGATCGGCTTCCGCCACAGCCCGCGCGAGAAACTCTTCGCCGCGGTGATCGACGACGTCGAGGTGAAGCCGTTGTCGGAATTGTCGCGCCGCGACATCGAGCACGACAACCCCGAGTTCCGCGAACTCGACGACACCCGCCGCTTCCTCGAACAGATCTACAGCCGTCCGGTCGACGACAAGGACACGGTCACGGTGGTCCGCTTCTCGCAGATCGTCGAGCCGCCTCGCGCGCACCTCGGCAACGGGGAGACGCCGCACCACAACTGATGCGGTACTCGTTCCTGACCACCTGGCTCCTGGAATCGCCACGGGAGCCGGTCTGGGACGTGATCTACGACGAGGCCGCCTGGCCGGAGTGGTGGCGTGGGGTGGAGGTCGCCGAAGAACTGCGGGCCGGCGACGCGCTCGGAGTCGGCACGGAGTCGCGCATGGTCTGGCGCGGTTGGCTGCCCTACCGGGTCGAATTCGAGGTGACGGCGACGAAGATCGAGCGCTTCTCGCTGATGGAGGGGCGGGCGGTCGGGGACCTCGAAGGCGTCGGGCGCTGGCGGCTCCTCGAGCAGGACGGGGTCACCGCGGTCCTCTACGAGTGGGACGTGGCCACGACGAAACCATGGATGAACCGCATGGCGCCGCTCCTCCAGCCGGTCTTCGAGTGGAACCACGACTGGGTGATGCGGCGCGGCGGCGAGGGGATCGCCGAGCGCCTGGGCTGCAGGTTGCTGGCGCTCGATTAGCGCACAGATATTTACCTGACCGAGAGGTCCGCGCTGCTATGTTTCGTCCCGTTGGCACTCTTGGCTAGAGAGTGCCAAGCCCGATCTGGGCCGGAAATGGCTCCAGACCGGGAATTCCCAAGCTTCGTAACAAACCACCCACCGAACGACGGAGGATCATCGATGAATCTGAAGCCCCTCGGGGACCGGCTGATCGTGAAGCCGGTAGAGGAGGAGGAAACGACTGCCAGCGGCATCGTCCTTCCCGACACGGCCAAAGAGAAGCCGCAGAAGGGCAAGGTCGTCGCTGTCGGCGATGGCGCCATCAACGAGGACGGCAGCCGCCGGGCTCTCGACGTCGCGGAGGGGGACGAAGTCCTCTACTCCAAATACGGCGGCACCGAGATCACCGTGGAGGGCGAGGACGTCCTCGTGCTGCGCGAGTCGGACGTGCTGGCCAAGGTCAGCTAGTCCAGTCAAGTCTTAAGAACCAAGGAGGACTGAACACATGGCTCATAAGGAGCTGAAGTACGCAGAGGACGCCCGTGGCGCCCTGCAGGCGGGGGTCGACGCTGTCGCCAACGCCGTCAAGGTCACGCTCGGCCCGAAAGGCCGTTACGTCGTGCTCGACAAAAAATTCGGCGCGCCGACGATCACCAACGACGGTGTGACGATCGCCCGCGAGATCGAGGTCGAGGACGTCTTCGAGAACCAGGGCGCCCAGCTCGTCCGCGAGGTCGCCACCGCGACCAACGACGTCGCCGGTGACGGTACGACCACCGCGACCCTGCTGGCCCAGATCATCGTCCGCCAGGGCCTCAAGAACGTGGCTGCCGGCGCCAACCCGCTGGCCCTGCGCCGCGGCATCGAGAAGGCCGTCGAGGAGGTTGTCTCCAACCTGCGCGACAGCCAGAGCAAAGAGGTCGCCGGTAAAGACCAGATCGCCCGCGTCGCCGCGATTTCCGCCGGTGACGACGACATCGGCAACGTCATCGCCGACGCGATCGAGAAAGTCGGCAAAGACGGTGTGGTGAACGTCGAGGAGGGCCAGACCTTCGGGATGGAGCTCGAGTTCACCGAGGGGATGCAGTTCGACAAAGGCTATATCTCGCCTTACATGGTCACCGACCAGGACCGCATGGAGGCGGTGCTGGAGGACCCCTACATCCTCATCGCGAACCAGAAAATCGGTTCCGTGCGGGACATCCTGCCGGTCCTCGAGCAGGTCATGCAGGGTGGTAAACCGCTGATGATCGTCGCCGAGGACGTCGAGGGCGAGTGCCTGGCGACCCTGGTCGTCAACAAGCTCCGCGGCACCTTCACCGGTGTGGCCGTCAAAGCCCCGGGCTTCGGCGACCGTCGCAAGCGGATGCTCGAGGACATCGCGATCCTCACCGGCGGCGAGGTCATCACCGAGGAGATGGGTCTCAAACTGGAGAACACCCAGCTGGCCCAGCTCGGTCGCGCCCGTCGCGTCGTCATCGCCAAAGACAACACCACGATCATCGATGGTGCCGGCGAGGGCGACGACATCAAAGGCCGGATCAAACAGATCAAACAGGAGATCGAGAACACCGACTCCGACTTCGATCGCGAGAAACTCCAGGAGCGTCTCGCCAAGCTGGCCGGCGGCGTCGCCGTGGTCAAGGTCGGCGCTGCCACCGAGACCGAGATGAAGGAGAAAAAGCACCGCGTCGAGGACGCGCTGCAGGCGACCCGCGCCGCCCTCGAGGAGGGTGTCGTCCCGGGTGGTGGCGTCGCGCTGCTGAACGCCCAGGCCGCTCTCGACCCCGAGACCCTCGAGGACCCGGACGAGAAAACCGGCGCGCGGATCATCCACCGCTCGCTCGAGGAGCCGGTCCGTCAGATCGCCGAGAACTCCGGCGAGGAGGGCTCGGTCGTCGTCAACCAGGTCCGTGGCCTGAAGGCGGGCGAAGGCCTGAACGCGGCCACCGGTGAGTACACCGACCTGATCGCGGCCGGTGTCATCGACCCGACCAAGGTCACCCGTTCGGCGCTCGAGAACGCCGCGTCGATCGCCAAGAACATCCTGGTGACCGAGGCGATCATCGCCGAGGCCCCCGAAGAGGGTGGCGGCGGCGGTATGCCCGGCGGCATGCCCGACATGGGCGGCATGATGTAAGAGATCCCCCTCGGGATTTCGCCCCTCGCGGGGCAAAGAAAGGGCCGGGACACAGTCCCGGCCCTTTCTCGTTCCAAAGTTGGCCCAAACCCCGCACCACGCGCGCGCATTTCCCCGCCACCCTCCAAGGCATGAAGAGGGACGATGTTGACGGGCCGATTTCTAGACATATAGGCAAGTTTTCGGCCCATCAACATGGGGTCAACGGGGAGCTTGGGCGCCTCGCGGTCGCGCAGAACGGACTGGTAACCCGAGAGCAGCTCGACGCGCTGGGGTTGAACGACCAGGCGATCGCCAAGCGAGTCGCCAGGGGTCGTCTGTATCGGGTCCACCAAACGGTCTACTCGCTGACGCCGGGGGTGATGACGGAGCGGGGGAGGTTCATGGCGGCGGTGCTTGCTAGCGGGCCGGATGCGGTGTTGTCGCATCGGTCGGCGGCGTATCTCTGGGGGCTCGTCGACTCTTGGGAGGAGCCGATTGACGTGACCGCGCCGGGGCGGCGGGGGCGAAGTCCCGATGGGGTCGCGGCGCATCGCGGCGGGTCGCTTCAGCCGATCGACGTGGCGACTCTCCATGGGGTTCCCTGCACGACGGTCGCGCGGACGATCCTCGACTTCGCCGGGGTTGAACCGGAGTGGAAGGTGCGGAAGGTCGTGGCGGAGGCCGAAGTCCTGCGGATCCTCGATAAGGCCCAGCTCCGGGCGCTCCTGACGAGGAGCCGCCGACGGCGCGGGGTCGCCCGGGTTCGCCTCATCCTCGACACGATCCATCCGCAGACGAAGCGGACCCGGAGCGAGCTCGAGCGGTTGTTCCTCGGGATGTGCGAGAAGGGCTCGGTCCCGGAGCCCGAGGTGAACGTCTGGCTCCCGGCGCCGGACGGCAAGCGCTACCAGGCGGACTTCCTCTGGCGCGAGGCGCGGCTGATCGTCGAAGCGGACAGCCGCCGCTTCCACGACACCGACAGCGCCTTCGTCTCGGACCGCAAACGTCGCCAGCAGCTCGAACTGGCGGGCTGGCGCGTCTCCCAGTGCACCTGGGAGGAGGTCGAACGGGAACCGCACCGCCTCGCGCGGACCGTCGAGGGCCTCCGGGCTACTTGGTCTTCTTCTTTTCCTTAGGCGGCAGCGGCGGGAGGAGGCCGGCGTTGTATTCCGCGTATTCGAGGAAGGTGGCGCGGCGGATCTTCTGGCGGTAGGCCGCTGCCGTCTGGGGATAGAGGGCGAGTTCGTAGGTGTTGCCGGGCCCGAAGCCCTGGTAGTAGGTGAGCATCTGGACCCGCTTGTGGCGGACGACCCAGGAGATCAGCTGGTTGACGAATTTAGGTTCGTCTTTTTCCTGGACGGCCCACTCGGTGATCGCGACCGGCTTGTTCTTCCACTGCTTGCCTTCATAGAACTTGTTCAGGTCGTTCCAGACCGGATATTTGGCGTAGAAGTCGGTCCCGACCCAGTCGACCCATTTGCTGCCCGGCCAGTAGTTGCCCGGGAAGTTGCCTTTCACGCGCGGCGAGCCGGCGGGGAGCGGGCTCCAGATGATGCTGACCGGGGCGAGCGGGAGGGCTTCGGGATTTTCGCCCTTCGTCCGGGCCAGCGGCGGCAGGCCCAGTTCGGCGAGGCTCGCGTCGATCTGTTCGAGCGAGCCGCCGCCACGGGTGATCAGGGAGATCCGCCGGAAGGCCATCTTGTACCAGAAGGAGCTGTGTTCGCCGTCCTTCAGCGTGCCGTCGCAGT
This sequence comes from Solirubrobacterales bacterium, assembly GCA_965200635.1. Taxonomy (GTDB): domain Bacteria; phylum Actinomycetota; class Thermoleophilia; order Solirubrobacterales; family 70-9; genus VAYN01. The sequence continues at coordinate 1,717,906 of OZ241364.1, forward strand.
TGACCCCCGACCAGGCGTTGAGGCACCGGTTCGGCTCGCCCAGCGGGCGGATGTAGGCGGGCAGATTGTGGGTCGCGAAGAAGTTGTTGATCTGCAGCAGGTAGTCGTCCCCGGCGCCGAGCGCGATCTGCTCGGGGGTGATGATCTCGGCCAGGGTCTGGTCGTCCTGGGTGGAGATCGCCAGCACCGGCCGCGTCTGCGTTTCGCGCCAGCGTTCGAAGGATTCGTTCAGGTTGTTGCCCCAGGGATGGAAGGTCTCCATCAGCGCCGGGTGCTTGCCGACGAGTTCGGTGAAGGCGTTGAATTCTTCGGTCGAGCCGCGGTCCGAGGCGCCGATCAGCACGTCCGGCTTCGGCGGGACCAGCGACATCGCGGCGTTCGCCGGGGCGGCGAGGAGCAGGGCGAGGGTCGTCGCGGCGAGTGCCAGCCAGAGGGGACTTCTAGGACGAGGAGAGAACATCACTCATCCTTCGCGGCTCGACCCCTAGGGCCTGCGCGTCGGCGGTACCTCTCTTGGCGATCATCGACACCTCCATCAGCTCGGCCTCCTCCCAAGTTGCAAACACGGCCTCGCCGAAGACGATGCGGAGCGCGCCGAGGCTTCCCCTGATCACCGGCAGCGGCACGTGGACGAGGTCGCGCGGGCGCCCGGCGATGCGGCTGACCAGGTCCGACATCTCGTCGTAGGTGAGCGTCTCCGGCCCGGCGAGCTCGTAGCGCGGCCTCAGCTTCTCGGCGTCCAAGGCGCCGACGACGCACTCGGCGACGTCCCGCGCCCAGATCGGCTGGAAGGCCGCCCGGCCCGCCCCGGACACCGGCAGCACCGGCAGGAAGGAGAAGCGGCGCAGGAGGGTGATCCAGGGATCCGAGTGGTCGTAGACGACCGAGGGAGCGATGACCGTCGTCTCCAGCGAGGAGGACTCGACCGCCTGCTCGGCCACCCACTTGGCGCGGAAGAAGCGGGTCCGCTGGGCCGCGCCCGCGTCGAGGGCGCTGAAGAAGACGAAGCGCCGCACGCCGGCCCGCTCGGCGGCCTGCAGCAGGCGCACGGTCGCGAGGCCGTTCAGCTCCTCGACCCGCCGCGGCGGCTGATCGCGGATCGTCGCCGCGAGGTGGACGACGGTGTCGACGCCGCGCAGGCTCTGGCGCACCGTGTGGGGATCGTCAAGCTCGCCCAGGTCCCCGAGCGCGATCTGCACGTCGACCCGCCTCGCCCCCAGCCGGCGCGGATCGCGCACCAGGCAGCGGACCTCCTCACCGCGCTCGAGCAGCAGCGGCAGCAGCCGCGAACCGATGCTTCCGGTGGCCCCCGTCAACAAAAGCATGGGTCGATGCTAGTGGTGGCGGCGTTTGGGCTTCGCCGTGAGCCTGGATCCCGCCGAGCGAGCGGTGTCCGGCTCGGGCGGGCCGCGGAACCATGGGGCGGACCCTCTTGGCCCCGCAACCCCTAAAATGGAGTTTTGCGCTTGGCCGGGGCTCCCGGCAGGGCACCCGGAAACCCAAATAGGAGACTCCGCGAATGAGCTACGTGATCGCCGAGCCATGCATCGGCCAGAAGGACAACTCGTGCGTCGAGGTATGCCCCGTCGACTGCATCCACCCGACGCCCGACGAGCCGGACTACGAGACGGTCGAGCAGCTTTACATCGACCCGGACGAGTGCATCGACTGCGACGCCTGCGTCGAGGCCTGCCCGGTGGATGCCTGCTTCGCCGAGGACCAGTTGCCGTCCGAGTGGGCGAAATACGCGGAGATCAACGCGAACTACTACAAAAAGGCCGCCTGATCGCGATCCGCACCGAGCTTCATGGAGGGCCGCCCCGGCCGGGGCGGCCCTTTTCTTTGGCCTAGAGGCCGACCGGGTGGCGGACGATGAAGTGTCCGCTCGCCGCGGCGGCGGTGGTCGGATGCCAACGGGGCCCGGTCCCGCTGGTGTTGCCCGCGGTGTCGAACCGCAGCCCCGCGACGACCATGTAGACGTGCGCGGCGTTGGCGTAGACCGTGATCCAGCGTCCGGCGCCGGCTTCGCCCCAGGTCTCGAAGGAGCCGGAGGTGAGCGGGCTGGCCAGCATCCGGGCGCCGTGGAGCGCGTAGGAGACCGAGCCGGAGCAGTCGTAGCCGGAGTCCTGCCAGCGGCCGTGGCCGCCACCCCAGATATAGGGGAGGGTGCGGATCTGGTTCGCGGCGGCGATCACGCGCTTCACCGCGGGCGGCGCATCGGCCGGGGCGACCGCGCGAGTGCCGACGAGGCGCGCCTTGCCGACCGGCCCGGTTTCGCCTTCCGCTTCACCGGTTTCCGCAGCGCCGGGGGTTTCGGCTTCGGTCGATTCGGGGATTTCCGCTTCGAGGCCGGAGCTCGGGATCCCGCCGTGGACGACCTTCTTCGCCGAGGCCTGCGGCGCGAGGATCAGAGCGACGACGAGGGTTGCCAGAGCGGCCAGGCAAAGTGCTGCGATGAGACTTCGACGGGCGGCACTCCCGGCCACCCAAGGGTTCGGCTGCATCAACTACCTCCTTCGGATGCCGCCGGGGTTAGCTGTCGGGCGAGCGCTGAAGGAGTCCTGCGCTTCCACCGGTGGGTGGATTAGCCCCAAAAACTTGGTTCCCCCGCTCCCGTCCTATCTAAGGCCGGGATTAGGCATTTATTTGTAAGCGCTAACGCGCGGCCGGGAGCATAGTTGCGGTGCGGGGGTGGAGAGTCTGGAGAGTTCGCACGTAGGGGCGAGACGGCCGGGGGATGTGGGGCGAGACGGGGGAAAGTCCCGGCGTGCGCAGCGGGCGCGTCACGTGACGGAGAGCGTGGGAAGTCCACGCTTCCGTGCGAGTTGGACAACAGTCAATTCCGCGCTGCGTGCATTGACCCCCCTATAGGGGCCCTGATACACGCAGCGCTTTTCGGGCCCTGTTTTCAGGCCCGAAAGCAGACCGAAGATGCACGGGAGGGTGACGTTCAAGGCATCTCCCTCACCGGATGCAGGCAGGTGTGCCTTCTCTCACACGAACCCCTCACGCCCAGGACCGCTCTAGGACTGCCGCCTCGCTATCGAAGTCCCGAAGCCCTACTGCCCGACCTGCACCACCGGCAGCGGGGTGCCGCCGATCGCGGGCATTTCGGCCATCGCCGGGGCTGCCTGCAGGACCGGGAGCTCCTGAGGGGTCATCGCGATGATTCCGCGTGCCGCCTGGCGGATCGCCTGGGAGGCGGGGGAGTCGGGTTCGGCCAGGACCAGGGGCGTGCCTTCGTCGGAGTGCTCGCGGAGGGGCTCGGAGAGCGGCACCTTGCCGAGGAGCGGGACGTCGAGATCGTCGGAGAGAGTCTGGCCGCCGCCCTCGCCGAAGATCGTGAAGCGCTCGCCGTCGGGGGTGGTGAAGCCGGACATGTTCTCGATCACGCCGAGGATCTCGAGGTCGAATTTCTTCGCCATCTCGGCACCGCGGGCGGCCACCGACTGGGCAGCGGGCTGCGGCGTGGTGACGACGATGAATTTCGCCTGCGGGAGGAGCTGGGCGAGCGTCATCGAGACGTCGCCGGTCCCCGGGGGCAGATCCAGCAGCAGGTACTCCAGCTCGTCCCAGGCCACGTCCTCGAGGAACTGCTGGATCGCTTTGTGGAGCATCGGCCCGCGCCAGACGACCGCCGCGTTCTCCTCGACGAAGAAGCCGATCGACATGACCTTGACCCCGCTCGGCGAGTCCAGCGGCAGAATTTTGCGCTCGCCGTTGACTTCCGGCTTGGCGTTGACCCCGAGCATGCGGGGGATCGAGTAGCCGTAGACGTCGCAGTCCAGGGCGCCCGCCGGGTGCCCTTCCGCGGTCAGCGCCGCGGCCAGGTTCGCGGTCATGGTCGACTTGCCGACGCCGCCCTTGCCGGAGGACACGCAGATCACGTTTTTGACCTTCGCCAGCGCGCCCTGCGGCAGTTTGCCGCGGCCCAGCGTCTGCTGGAGCTGGCCCTTCTCATCGTTGGAGAGGACGTCGAAGCCGACCCCGACCTCGGTCACGCCTTCCAGCTCGCCGACCCGCTGGGCGACGGCCTGTTCGAAGTGGGAACGGATCGGACAGCCCGCGGTCGTCAGCGACACCACCACCTCGATCCGGCCGCTGGGCTGGATGTCGATCGAGCGCACCATTCCGAGCTCGACGATGGAGCGGCGCAGCTCGGGGTCGATTACGCCCCGCAGCGCCTCGGTCACCTGGTCATTCGTGGGGAGTGCCATCGCGATCCATTCTCGCAAAGGGCGGCTTCCGGCCGTGCTTCGGGGCCGAATTTCGCCGTGAGGGGGGAGAGAACGGGCGCCCCCGGCCCTTGGCATCCCGCAAACGACGAGGCGGGAGGACGAGATGACGGGGACGCGGGGCGGGGTCGGGCGGATCGCCGCGATGGCGATCGGGGTGGCGGTGTTGCTGGCGTTGGCGCTGGCGGACGGGGCGCGGGCGGGGACCTACACCGTGGTCCAGTGCGGCTGGGGGGCGGGCGCGGAACTCGACCCGGTGGTGAACGCCGCCGGGCCGGGATACACGCTCGCCCCGGGCCGCTGTGCGCCGGGAGTCGAACCGCAGGGCCTGCGGCTGGAAGCGGCGACGGGTCCCGACGGCCCCGGAGGCTGGGTGCGGGCGCGCTGGGTCGCCCCGCCCGGGACGGCGTTCACCGCCCTCCGGGCAAACTGGGGCGGGGTGCTGCTACCGGGCTTCGAACGGTCCCTGACCTACGAGGTCGGCAACGAACCACGGGCCTTGGTGAGCGGTGTCGGCAGCAGCGCGGTCGCCCCCGTGGCCGCCGAGATCCCGGGCGGCGCCTGGGCGGTAGAGACGCGGCTCGGGTGCAGCGCCCTCTGCGCGCGCTCGTCTCCCTCCTGGCTGGCGGTGAACGGGTTGACCCTGACCGTCTTCGATCCCTGGGCGCCGACGACCCGGATCGGAGGACCGCTGCTCGCGCCCGGCTGGAAGCGGGGTGCGACGCTGCTCGAAATCGACGCCACCGATCCGGGCGGCGGCGTCGCCCGCGAGGAAGCGAGTGCCGACGGCACGCCGCTCGTCGCCGTCGCGCTGCCCTGTGCCACGGCCGCGATCGAAGGCGTGGTGCGCGGCACCCGGCTCAGCCCCTGTCCGGGGGACGCGCCGAAGGTCCTCGAAGTCGACACGACGAAGCTCGCCGACGGAGCCCATGCCCTGCGGGCCTGCGCGGTCGACTTCGGCGGCGAGGTCGGGTGCGCCGCCGACGCGCGGATCGAAGTCGACAACTCGCCGCCCGCGATCGCCTTCGCCGCGACCGAGGAGGGAAAGGTGGCGGTGACGCTGAACGATCCGTACTCGGGGCCTGGCTCCGGGACGATCTCGGTGCAGCGCGACGGTGCCCCCGGGCCGACCGACCTGCCGACGCGCTTCGAAGCCGGCGCGCCCGGGACCGCGAGGCTGGTCGCGGACCTCCCCGACCTGGGCGACGGCTCCTATGCCTTCCGCGCCACCGGGAGCGACGCGCTCGGGAACGCGGGCGGGGCCGAACTGCGGGTGGCGGGGAGCGCGGCCGAAGTGCGCGAAAAGGTCGCCGCCGCCGGCGCGGGGGGCAAGGAAGCCGCGCCGAAGCCCCACGGCGGCCGTGCCCACGGCGGCGGCGCCGACGCGGGCCGCCATCGCACCCATATAAGGGCAGGATTCGCGGCCGGCTCGCGCGGCTCGGTCCTGACCGTCCCCTTCGGTGCCGGGGTCACGGTGCGGGGGAGGCTGACCGGGGCCGACGGCGCCGCCCTGGCGAGGGAGCGGGTCGAGGTCATCGCCTCGGTGGCGCGCGGGGCGGTGCCCCGGCGGGCGCTCCGTCGTGTCGTCACCGGGCCGGGCGGGCGCTTCAGCCTGCGGCTGCCCCCCGGGCCGTCGCGCCGGGTCCGCGTCTCCTTCCACGGCGGGGACGGACTGGCGCCGTCTCGCTCGCGGCCGCTGGCGCTGCGGGTCGCCGCCGCGGTCAAGCTCACCGCGGAGCCGCGCGAGCTCGCCACCGGCGAGAGCGTCCTCCTAGGTGGCCGGGTGCGCCGTGGCCCGGCACGGATCCCACGCCGGGGAAAGCTCGTCACGATCCAGTACCTCGAGCGCGCCAGCGGCGACTGGCGCCCCGCTCTCGTCACCCGCACCGACGGCCGCGGCCGCTTCTCGGTCCGGTACCGCTTCCGCTACATCACCGGCGCCGCGCGCATCCGCCTGCGGGCGACCGCGCTGCCGGAAGCGGGCTGGCCGTATGCGGCCGGGTCGTCTCCGCCGGTGACGGTCGGGGTCCACGGATGACCCCCCGTGCGCTGTTCCTTTTGCCGGAATGCCCGGCAAAAGGAACAGCTAGGCTCAGGGCCATGTCGAAAGCGACGCTGCAGACCAATGCCGGGCCGATCACCGTCGAGTTCTTCGACGAGGACGCGCCGAAAACCGTCGAGAACTTCCGCAAACTCGCGGGCGAAGGGTTCTACGACGGACTGATCTTCCACCGGGTCATCCCTGACTTCATGATCCAGGGCGGCTGCCCGCAGGGCACCGGGACCGGCGGCCCTGGCTACGAATTCGACGACGAGTTCAACGACCACAAGATCGTTCGCGGCGCGCTCGCGATGGCCAACGCCGGCCCCAACACCAACGGCTCGCAGTTCTTCGTCGTCACCACCCCGGCGGCGCCGTGGCTCGACGGCAAGCACACCGTCTTCGGCGAGGTCGTCGACGGGATGGACGTGGTCGACACGATCGAGAAGTCCGACACCGACGGGCGCGACAAGCCGGTCGAGGCGAAGACGATCGAAAAGGTGGAGCTGAGCGACTAGCTCGGTTTCGCCTCTTCGGTGCCGTGCCGGGCGGCGCGGCGCCGCTTCAACCCCTCGCCCGGCCGCCAAAGGGTGACCAGCCCGGCGACCAGGGTCACCAGGAAGATCTGGCCGATCAGCATCTCGAAGGTGGCGACCATCTCGCCGGGCTGCCCGGACGGGACCAGGTCGCCGTACCCGGTCGTGGTCAGCGTCGTGTAGCTGAAGAAGAGGTAGTCGCCGTGATGGAGGTGGGGTTGGCCGCTGAAGAACGGCGTGTCCTGCACCCGCCCGATTGCCTCGTAGGCGAAGCCGAAGAGCAGGCCGAGCGTGGTGTAGACGCTGATCGCGCCGAGGATCGTGCGGGCGTTGACCTCGACCGCGGTGACCACCCGGATCAGCACCGACACCGTGGCGACGGCCAGCAGTGAGACCTGGATGACCGCGCCGAGGTCGAGCCAGAGGTCGGCGCCGAAGATTGCCCCGACCAGGGCGAGCAGCAGGCTGAGCCCGCTGAGGTAGACCGCGACGCGCACGTAGGGCGGCGGCGCCTCCGAGCTGCTGAGCGCGACGATCGCGGTCGCCCCCGTCGCCGCCATGATCAGGACCGAGCCCCAGCCGGTGTTGGAGATCAGCGAGGTGAGGATGAAGGTGACCAGCACCAGCCCGAGCACGAGCCCGAAGGCATCGGTCGCTCTTTCGGCACGCTGGCGCCACCGCTCACCGCCGGGTCCCCGGATGCCGGACGGATCCATGTTCGCTCGCTTCGGCCACGAAGCGCCGTTTCCTGCCCGGGGGCTCAGGCGTCGGGCGGCCGGGCGTCGCCCTCTTTCGCCCGCGCCAGGCCGAGGCGCAGGTGCTCCGCCTCGATCCGCTCCCGCTCGGCCAGGATCTCGGCCTGCAGGGCGGGGAGGTCGATGTCGGCCCGCGAGTCCCCGTCGCGACCGACGCGGATCGGCCAGATGTCGCCGGTGTGCGGGAACTCGCCGAGGAGGTCGCTGGTGTCGGCCATCGCCGTGAACTCGCGACCGTCCCCGGCGTCCCCGACCTCTCGGATCCGCAGGCGCCATTTGAACGAACCGAGTTCCCAGGCGTGTCGATCCTCGACCTCGAGGACGAGCCCTTTCCGCGCCTCGCCCTCGCGCATCAGCCTGCGATATCTCGGTAGTCGGTGACGAAGCATCGGCGGTCCCTGGCCCGACGGAGGGGGTGGGATTCGAACCCACGAGACCCCTTGCGAGGCCCAACGGCTTTCAAGGCCGCCGCATTCAACCGCTCTGCCACCCCTCCTGAGGCTGATTGGATGGTGCCATGCGTCGTCTTCTCGTGCTCGCCTCGGCGATGGTCTTCCTCGACCTCACCTTCTTCACGGCCATCGCGCCGCTGTTGCCGGAATACGTCGACGACCTCCATATGTCGACCGCGCAGGCGGGGATCCTCTCGGCGGCCTACGCGGCCGGGACGCTGGTGGCATCGCTGCCGGGTGGGTACATCGCCAGTCGCTTCGGCCCCCGGCGGACGGTCATCGTCGGGCTCTGCGGGCTCGGCTTCGCGAGCTTCGGCTTCGGCCTCCTCGACTCGCCCTGGCCGCTCGACGCGGCGCGTTTCATCCAGGGCATCGCGGGCGCGCTGATCTGGTCCGGCGCCCTCACCTGGATCATCAACAGCTACCCCGACGATCAGCGCGGGCAGGTGATCGGCACGGCGCTCGGGGTCGCGGTGGCGGGGTCGCTGATCGGGCCGGCGCTCGGCGCGCTGGCGGGGACGATCGGAACCGAGCCGGTCTTCAGCGCCGTCCTCGTCGTCGCCCTCGCCCTCGCGCTGATCGCGTCCCGCTTCCCCGACACGGTGGTGCGGGAGAACCAGCCGCTGCGCGAGGTCTTCCGTTGTCTCATCGACCGCCCGCTGGTCGAGGCGGCGATCTTCGTCTCCTCGCCGTCGCTGATGTTCGGCGCGATCGACGTGCTGCTGCCGCTGCGGGTCGACGACCTCGGCGGCGGCCACGCGCTGATCGCGGTCGGCTTCATCGGCGGCGCCGCGATCGAGACGGTCCTGGCGCCGCTCGCCGGGCGGATGTCGGACCGGATCGGGAGGCGCGCGCCCTACGTCCTCGGCATGGCGATCTGCGCGGTGGCGATGGTCTTCTACGCGGTGGCGGGCTCGCTGGCGACGGTGATCGCCGCCCTGCTCCTCACCTCGCTCGGCTCCGGCCTCTGCTTCGCGCCGGCGATGACGCTGATCTCCGACGCCGCCGACGCGAGCGGCCTCCACCAGGGCTACGCGGTCGCCGTCACCAACATGGCCTGGGCGGCGGCGCAGGTGGTGGGCGGCGTCGCCGGCGCGGCGCTCGCGGGCGTGACCGGGGAAGCGCTGCCGATCATCGCGGTCGCCGTCCTCCTGGTGTTGACGATCCTCTACGCCTTCCGCGCCCTCGGCCCGGAGCCGCTGCCGGCGGAGACGTAAGAATGCACTCGATGATCCGCGGGGGCGAGTGGACAAACTGGGCGGGGGACCAGCGCTGTCGGCCGGCGCGGGTGCTCGCGCCGCGCTCGCGCGAGGAGCTCGCCGAGGCGGTCGGCGCGGCGGGGGCCGCGGGGGAGAGGGTCAAGGTCACGGGATCGGGCCACTCGTTCACCGAGGTCGCGATGACCGAGGCGACGATGGTGCGCCTCGACGGGCTGCGCGGCGTCCTCGACTCCGACCGCGCGAGCGGCCTCGTCAAGATCGGCGCGGGGACCGTGCTGCGAGACCTCAACGAGGAACTGGCGGCGTTCGGCCTCGGGCTCGAGAACATGGGGGACATCGACGCGCAGACCGTCGCCGGGGCGATCTCGACCGGGACGCATGGCACCGGCGCGGGGTTCGCCAACATCTCGGCGCGGGTCGAGGCTGTGGAGATGGTCCTCGCCGACGGCAGTGTGCGCGAGCTGACCGCGGCGGACCCGGAGCTGCTGCGCGCGGCGCGGATCGGGGTCGGCGCGCTCGGCGCGATCAGCTCGGTGACGCTGCGCTGCTTCCCGTCCTTCACGCTGCGGCGCGAGGACTCCACGCACCAGCTCGCCGACATCCTCGACCGCTTCGACGAGTACGCCGAGCGCAACGACCATTTCGAGCTCTTCACCTTCCCCTACTCCGACCGCGCGCTGGTGCTGGAGCGAAACCGGACGACCGAGGCACCGAAGCCGAAGAGCCGCATCGTCGCGCTGCTGAACGACCGCCTGCTGGAGAACTGGACGCTCGAGGCGATGGCGGCGACCGGAAGGCGGTGGCCGCGGACGATCCCGGCGTTGGCGCGGTTCGCCGGCCGGGTCGCGACCGGGACGAACAACCAGGACCGCGGCGACCGCATCTTCGTCAACCAGCGCAACGTGCGCTTCACCGAGATGGAGTACGCGGTGCCGCGCGCCGACGGGCCGACCGCGGTGCGCCGCGTGGTCGAGTGGGTGTGGTCGAACGAGTTCCCGGTCTTCTTCCCGATCGAGGTCCGGGTGGCCGCCGGCGACGACGCCTTGCTGAGCGCCGCCCATGATCGCGACACCGCCTACATCGCCGTCCACCAGTACCGCGGGATGGAGTGGCGGCCCTACTTCGAGGCGGTCGAGTCGATCATGGACGACCACGGCGGTCGCCCCCACTGGGGCAAGCGTCACTTCCAGACCGCCGCGACCCTCGCGCCCCGCTACCCGAGGTGGGCCGAGTTCCAGCAGGCGCGCGAGCAGCTGGATCCTCGGCGCGTCTTCGCGAACGAGTACACGGAGCGCGTGCTCGGCGCCTAGAGGAAGGTTTTCCCCTCGCCGCGGTAGGTCGGGACGAGGTCGACGATGCGGTCGCCTTCGACCAGGTGCAGGGCGTCGAAGCGCTCGCAGAGCTCGCCCGCCTTGGCGTGGCGCATGTAGACGCGGTCGCCGACCTGGAGTTCTTCCGCGGGCGGGCCGAGGAGCGGGGTCTGGACCTCGCCCGCGCCCTCCTCGGGATCGAGCTTCAGCCCTTCGGGCAGCCACGGCGATGGCAGGCGCGCCGCGTCCCCCGCGCCGCTGGCGAGGTAGCCGCCGCCGAGCGCGGTCGCCATCTCCGGCGCCGGCTTGCGGACGATCGGCAGCACGTAGGCCGCCGCGGGGGTCGGGGTGAAGCGGCTGTAGTTGTCGAAGAGCGTCGGGGCGTAGAAGCCGGAACCCGCGGTCAGCTCGGTCACGGCCTCCTCGGCGCCGGTGGTCTCGAGGCTGCCGGTGCCGCCGCCGTTGACGATCGGCAGCTCGCAGAACTCGCCGATCGCGGCGACGATCGCCGCGCGCCGCTCGGCCAGCTCCTTTGCCGAGCGCTTCTGCATGAAGCGGATCGCCGCGGCGCGCAGCCGTCGCCCGGGCGGTTCGTCGCCGACGCCGGCGATCTGGCCCTCGTAGGCCATCAGCCCGTCGAGTTCGATCTGCGGCCGGCGTTCGATCTCCCGCGCGAGGGCCACCGCCTGCTCGACCGTGTGGACCGGGGAGCGCTTCGGCCCGACCTTGACCCGGCCGCCGAGCGCCCACCAGCTCGCGTCGATGTCGATGCAGACGCGGATCGACGGCGCGTCGGCGCCGAGCACTTCCTCGATCGCCTCGAGGTGCTCGACGCAATCGATCATCACCAGCGGCGCGCGTTCGGGGTCGGCGGCCGAGCGCAGCGCCAGCTCCCGCAGCGCCGAGGTGTCGGCGGTCGGGTAGGCGAGCAGCAGGTCCTCGTGGCCGTGTTCGGCGAGCCAGAGCGTCTCCGGCAGCGTGTAGGTCATCAGCCCCGAGAACCGCGCGTCCCGTCCCAGAATCTCCTCGATCAGCGCACGGCACCGCAACGACTTCGTCGCCACCCGGATCGGCTTCCTTCCCGCCCGGTCGAGCAACTGGTCCGCGTTGGCCCACATCGCGTCCAGATCGACGAAGGCAAAAGGCGCCTCGATCTCGGCGAAGATCCGCTCGTAGCGGGCATGTGACTGCTGGGGCGGCACGGGCACCCGGCCACCCTATCCCCGCGCTCCCGTCGCAGTACCTACAATCTTCCCTCGCGGACCGGGTCCCCGGCCCGCGATGTCCGGAGAGGTGGCCGAGTGGCTGAAGGCACTCGCCTGCTAAGCGAGTAGGGGGCGCAAGCTCTCTCGAGGGTTCGAATCCCTCCCTCTCCGTCTGCGGGGATTTGAGGGCGCCTCGCGGCGTCCTCGGTCGTTCGGCTCAGGTCACGCACCTGAGTGCGCTCCCCTCGCCTCACTTCCCTGCGTCCTTGCGAGGCTGGCTCAAATCCCCGCAGACCCGGCGCCGCGGCAGGGGGCTGGCCCGTGCCACCGCGGTCGACTTAAGGTCCGGTAGCCGGACGAAACATCGACCGCGATTCTCGGACCGGACGAAAGATCGACCGCGCTTGCGTGCAGTGCGGCGCTAGTGCTTGGCGGCGATGACTACGCGGGCGCCGCGGGACGGGATCATCGTCACGTTGCGGTGCATGGCTCGCTCGGGGGCCTCGTGCTCGGGGAGCAGGTCGAGGCGGCGGGCCATGGTGGTGAGGACGACTCGTTGCTCGGCCATCGCGAGGGCGGCGCCGAGGCAGCGACGGATGCCGCCGCCGAAGGGGATCCAGTCGTAGGTGCCGGGCTTGCGGCCGAGCCAGCGCTCGGGGCGGAAGGAGAAGGGGTCGGGGTAGACGTCCTCGCGGTGGTGGACGAGGAGGATCGACATCGCGATCGCGGTGCCGGGCTCAACCCCGTAGTCGCCGAGGCGCCAGGGGACCTGGACGCGGCGGCCGATGATCGGGATGACGGGGCGGTTGCGCATCGTCTCGATGATCGTCGCCTCGACCCGCTCCTCGGCCCCCTGGTCGCGGCGGACCGCCTCGATCAGGGCGGCGTGCGGCTCGGGGTTGCGGGTGAGTCGCTCCCAGGCCCAGGAGAGGGAGTTGGCCGTGGTCTCATGGCCGGCGAGCACGAGGGTCAGGAGCTCGTCGCGGAGTTCTTCGTCGCCGGGGGCCTCGCCGTCCTCGGTGCGCGCCTGGAGGAGGAGCGAGAGGATGTCCCGCCGCCCCTCGAGGTCGGTCGCCTGGCGGCGCTGCCGGATCACCGCGTAGGTCGGCCGGTCGAGCATCGCGAGGCCGAGCTTCATCAGCCCCATCGGCTCCTCGCGCCCGACGTGCATCAGTTCGGTCAGCTGCGAGGTCGGCCAGGTCGAGGCGGCGACGGTCTTGCGGATCGCCAGGCGCAGCGACGCCTCCGGCGTGCCCGGCGCGGGCTTGCCCTCGATGCCGAAGATCCCGGCCATGATCACGTCGAGCGTGATCGCCTGCATCCGCGGCGCCAGCGCCATCGGCTCGCCGACCGGCCACTTGTCGATCTCCCGTTCCGCTGCCTCGGTGATCATCTCTACGTACTGGTCGATCGCCTCGCCGTGGAAGGGCGGCAGCAGCAGTTTGCGCTGGCGCATGTGCTGGGGCCCGACCGCGGTCAGCACCGAGTTGGGACCGAGGATCGGCCGCAGCGGCGATTCGCCGGTCAGCGACGGCGCCTGCTCGGGTTTGGCCATGAAGAGGGATCTGACGTGGTCCGGGTGGCTGGTGATGACGGGACCGCCGGGGATCACCCCGTGCATCCGGAACACTTCCCCGAGCTCACGGCGACCCTTGAAGACGAACTCGATCTGGCGCATCGAGAAGCGCAGCGTCTGCGCAAGCTTCGGCAGCTCGACGTCCGGCGCCGGGGCGAGCGTCGCCAGCTCGGCATCGTCGATCGGCCCGGCGGGGGAGGGTGGTGCGGCGCCGACGAGCTCCGGGAAGAGCGGACCCTGTGCCTCGCCCTCTCCCTGCCTCCCGTCGCGGTTCCCGACCACATCAGGTGAAGCTGCCATCGGCACAAGGCTACAGGGATCGGTGTCACGGTCAGCGGAGTCATCTCACACACCGGCGCTGGATCACCGTCCGTTCACGCTCCCGGCGCCCCGCTCACTACTCTGGTACGCGATGTCTTCCTATCCGCTCGCCAAGCCCACCGCCCATCTCGATCGGCGCACCAAGATCATCGCCACCGTCGGCCCGGCCTCCTGGGACCTCGGCGTACTCGAGCAGCTGATCGCCGCGGGGGCCGACGTCTTCCGCCTCAACTTCTCCCACGCAGGCCCCGACAAACACGCGCAGACGATCGAGACGATCCGCAAGGCCGCCGACGCGCTCGGCCGCCAGGTGGCGATCCTTGGCGACCTGCCGGGCCCGAAGCTCCGCATCGGCTCGATCCGCGACGACTACGCCGAGCTCGAGACCGGCATGCACGTGACGCTGACCACGCGCGACCTGGAGGGCGACCGCGAGACGATCCCCGTCTCCTGGTCGGGCGTCACCGGGCTGCAGGAGAACGAGATCGTCTACCTCGCCGACGGCGCGATCCGCCTCCGGGTCGCCGCCGGTCTCGCCGACGGCGTCGATGCCGAGATCGAGGTCGGCGGCACCCTCAGCTCACATAAGGGGATGAACATCCCCGGCGGCGCCACCGAACTGCCGGCGGCGACCGAGCGCGACCTCGCCTGGGTCGACTTCGCGGTCAAAGAGGAGTTGGACATCCTCGCCGTCTCCTTCGTCTCCACCGCGGCCGACCTGGTGCCGGTCGAGGAGCGCCTGCGGAGCCTCGGCTCCGACATCCCGCTGATCGCGAAGATCGAGCGGGCGCAGGCGGCGCGGAACGTCGAGGAGATCGTCGCGGCGGCGACCGGCGGGATCATGGTCGCCCGCGGCGACCTCGGGATCGAAGTACCGCTGGCCGAGGTGCCGATCCTGCAGAAGCGCCTGATCCGCACCGCGGGGCGGATGTCGAAGCCGGTCGTCACCGCGACGCAGATGCTGGCCTCGATGGTGACCGCGCGGCGCCCGACCCGTGCCGAGGTGACCGACGTCGCCAACGCGATCTATGACGGCACCGACGCGGTGATGCTCTCCGAGGAGACCGCGGTGGGTGAGAATCCGGTCGAGGCCGTCCGCGTGATGGACCAGATCGCCCGCACCACCGAGCCCGACCTCCGCTATGGCGAGTGGCTCTTCAGCCGCACCGACCAGGCGAGCACCGACGTCGCCGACTCGGTCGCCCAGAGCGCCGTCGGCGCGGTCTACCGGCTCGGGCTGAAAGCGCTGGTGGTGCCGACGACGAGCGGCCGCACCGCGCGCATCCTCTCCGCCCACCGGCCGAACGTGCCGGTGCTGGCGCTCTCGCCGCGCCTCGAGACGGTGCGCCGGCTGAGCCTCCTCTTCGGCGTGACCGCGGTTCAGAGCCCGCCGAACGAGGACATCCGCGAGCTGCTCGACGACTGCGGCACGATCGCCGCCGAACACGGCGTCGCCCACTCCGGCGAGCTGATCGGCATCCTCGCCGGGCTGCCCGACCAGGAACTGGGCACGAACCTCTTCGAGGTCCACCGGGTCCCATGAGCGACCGCACGCCAGTCGTCCGGGTCGAGGCCGACCCCGGCGGCCTCACGATCCTCACCCTCGACAGCCCGCCGCTGAACCTCTTCGACCGGGCGATGATGGACGAGCTTGGCGCCGCCGTCCTCGGCCTGACGAACGAGCCGCCGCGCGCGGTCCTGATCAACGCCGCGGGCCGCGCCGTCTCCGGCGGGGTCGACGTCAACGTCTTCGCCGGGCTGACGCCGGAGCAGGGCTCGGAGCTCTGGACCGGCCTGCTGCAGATGATCGACGGCCTGGAGGAGTTGCCCTGCCCGGTCGTCTTCGCCGCCCACGCGCTGACGCTCACCGCCGCCTTCGAGGTGGCCCTCGCCTGCGACCTGATCGTCGCCTCGCCGAAGGCCAAGTTCGGCCTGGTCGAGAAAGTCGTCGGGCTGACGCCGTCGATGGGCGGGACGCAGCGGCTCGCCGAGCGGGCCGGCTCCGGGCGCGCGCGCCAGTTCGTGATGAGCGGCGGCATCTTCGGCGCCGAGGAGCTGGAGCGCTGGGGCGTCGTCAACGAGATCTATCCCGAGGACGAGTTCGAGGCGCGCTCGCGTGCCCTCGCCGAGGAGCTCGCCGCCGGCCCGACCAAGGCGCACGCGATGACGAAGCGCATCCTGCGGCGCTTCCGCGAAGGCGGCCTGCCCGCCGCGGACGAGGTCGTACGGACCGAGGCGGCCGACCTCTTCGCCACCGAGGATCTGCAGAACGCCGTCCGCACCTTCCTCGAGCACGGCGGCCCCGGGCACGCCGAGTTCAACGGTCGCTAGATCCTCGGTAGGGTCCCCGGATGGACATCGATTTCGACGCGATCGCCAAGGGCATGGCGATCGCCGTGCCCTACATCTCCCACATGGGCATCGAGGTGACGGAGATCGGAGAGGGCACGGCGACGGCGGTCCTGCCGGACCGGCCCGAGCTCCACAACCACGTCGGCAGCCAGCACGCCGGGGCGCTCTTCGGGGTCGCCGAGACGGCGAGCGGGGCGGCCTTCGTCGGCGCCTTTGCGATCCGCATGGGCGACGTGACCCCGCTGGCGCGGAGCGCCGAGATCGCCTACGTCAAGGTCGCGCGCGGCACCGTCGAGGCGAAGGCGCGGCTGACGATGCCGGCCGACGAGGCCCTCGCGAAGCTCGACAAAGACGGGCGCGTCGACTTCTCGGTCGAGGTCGAGATGAGCGACGGCGAGGGCGACACCGTCGCCACCGCGACGGTCGACTGGAACGTCCGGCTCAAAGCTTCAGAGTCCACCGACTCCTGAGCCCCGGAGGAGAGCGATGGCCGCGATCCGGATGTCGGAGGTGACCGTGTGGCGCTGGGTCGCCGCCGAGGAACGCCGCGCCGTTTTGCTGCACGACGTCGACTGGACGGTGGAGCCCGGCCAACACTGGGTCGTCCTGGGACCAAATGGGGCGGGGAAGACCACGCTGCTCAACCTCGCCGCCGCGGTCTCGCATCCCTCCGAGGGGACGGTCGAGGTGCTGGGGGAGAAGCTCGGCGCGGTCGACATGCGGCGCCTGCGCGAATCGATCGGCAGCCTGGAGCCGGGCATCTCGAGAAAAATCCGCGGCCGCTACACCGGCTTCGAGGTGGTCCTCACCGGAGCGACCGGAAGCATCGCCCTCCTCCACGACCGGATCACCGACGACGACCGCACCCGAGCCGATCGCCTGATGAGCGAAATCGGCGTCGAGCCCCTGCGCGAGCGCAAGTTCGAAGACTGCTCCCAAGGCGAGCGCCAAAGGTTGCTGCTCGCCCGCTCCCTGATGGACGAGCCCGACCTCCTGCTTCTCGACGAGCCCACCACCGGCCTCGACCTCCCGAGCCGCGAGCGCCTCATCGCCAGCCTCGACGCCATGGCCGAAGCCAACGCCGCCCTGCCCACCGTCACCGTCACCCACCACCTCGAGGAGATCCCGACCTCCACCACCCACGCCCTTCTGATTCGCGACGGAGCCATCGTCGCCGCTGGCGAGATCGCGTCCGTCCTCACCTCCAAAGCGGTCTCCACAACCTTCGACATCGAGGTCCAAGTCGCCCACAATTCGGGTCGCTGGGCCGCAATGGTCGTCCGCAGCTAGAATCTCCGCCTCCCGCGGAGCGGTCGCCCCAACACGCCCCCTCCCAGGACACGCGCCCGTAGCTCAGCCGGATAGAGCGTCGGTCTACGAAACCGAAGGTCACTGGTTCGAATCCAGTCGGGCGCATTCGCGCAAAGCCGCATGGGACGCGGAATGCGATGCCCTCCGCTTCTTTGCCCGCTGCCGAAACTGCCCATGGGGCACGGTGAGGTTGTGGACGAGGGTCCAGATGCCTTGAGATTGTCTCTTTCGCTCTGCACCTTCGCGTCGAAATGACGCTGATCAGCGACGCGAGCAGCGGGCCTCCGTCGTGACTCGGCCCGAGGGGGGTTGACCCCGATGGGGCTCTACTTCGGGTGGATTCGTGACTGGCTCGACGTAGCGGTTGCAGGACCAAGATCGGCGTGAGCAGACAAACACCGAGTATCGGATCGAAGAGCCTCTGCCGCCACGAACCAGCGGGACTCTCTGCTCCTGTGAGGCAGGTCAAACGGACCGACCTGACCTGGAGCCGCGAGCCTTAAAAGGATCGTCCTCAAATTTCTTGATTAAGGACAGGGGATTCGGGTAAACATGCTAAGCGACTTCTGTTTAAATAAAATTAGTAGGAGGAAAAGTGTTCGAGGATCGTCGCAGCGCTGGCGGAAAGCGACTAATTAAGTCGTTGCTTCGGTCGACTCCTGTCGGCAGGATCCGTAACTCCTCGTCGACCCGCGCGCTGCTGGTTTTCACCCTCGGTGTCATCTCGATGGTGATCTGGTCCCTACCGACGGCAGCAAACGCGCAATCCGCCAACTGCGCGAGCCCGACGACCCTCGAAGACGGCGGAACGGTCGAGCGGATCGCAGCCTGTGCCGGTGAAGTAGAAGTCATCTCGCCTACCGTCTTGGTCGTCTACGGAAGCACCGAAGACGACGTCATCACGGCCGGCCCGGAGGTTGAAGCCGTGTACGGAGGCGAAGGAGACGACACGATCTACGCAGGCCCCGAAACCACCGTGATCGAAGGGGGGGAGGGGTCCGACGTCATCTACGGGGATGGCGGAGAAACCGAGGTCGAAACGGATACCTCGGACGACGAACCCGAACCTGAAATCACCCCGGAACCCTCGGGCCCGGTCTATGAAACGTCGCCCAAGGGTCGCCAGACTCCGGGTCCCACGGCCAACGCCAGCACCGTGACCCCCGTCGAATGCAAAGCAAACCCGTGCCTAGGCGGAAACGGAGCACAGTTGCTGCGCGGGGGGGCCGGAAACGACGAAATCTTCGGCGGGCGCGGCGACGACGAAATCTACGGCGAAGGCGGTGAAGACGCTCTCTACGGAGGAATCGCGAACGACATCATCCATGGAGGCGAAGGAAACGACTACATCTCCGGAGGCAACGGCGCCGACACGATCTACGGCGAAGGCGGCAACGACTTGGTCCAAGGCGACGGGACGATCGACACTATCTCCGGCGGGGCAGGGACTGACACCCTGAGCTTCGCCACCGGAGTGACGCCCGGGGACGAAGGCGCCTATCCGAGCTCGGTGAAACACGTCGAAGGATTTCCCGAAGATACGAACGGGGAAGGTCGCGGCGTCTACGTGCGGCTCGACGGTGCCGCAACCACCTGCGGCTACCCTGCCTGCGACGGCGGCGCTGGCCTCGGCGGCGGCGACGACACGGTCACGACCAGCGAAATCGAGAACGTGATCGGCACCGCGTTCCCCGACATCATCGTCGGGTCGAGCGGGGCCAACAAGATCTACGGTGGCGGCGGAGGAGACGTGATCGTCGGTGGCGGTGGGGCAGACGAACTCTACGGCGGTGGTGACGGCGACTACATCGAAGACACCGGATCGTCGAGCACCGCCTACGGAGGCAAGGGGGCGAACAACTGCGAGTGGATCACCTGGGCCTACGAATGCCCGGGAACCGCCGCCAAAGTCACCCAGCCCGAAGCCTCGAAACTCTCCGCTGGTTTGATGATGGTCAAAAACCCGGTGATCTCCCGGGACACCGCGTACGTGGTGGGCAGCACCGGGGCCGACGAAGTGAAAGCGAGCCTCAGCGGGACGACGGTCACCTTCACCAGCACCGGCACGACCCGCTTTGCCGGGGAATCGGAAGGGTGCACCTACGAAGAAAGCGGGAAAAAGGCGAAATGTCCGCTCCCTGCCGGGAGCTTGAAGATCGACGCGATCGTGATGGCGGGGCTCGGCGGCAACGACAACCTCTCCGTCCTCGGCAGCGGCTTCCCGCTCGCATCCGCGCCCATCCTTCTGGGTGGGGAAGGCAACGACACGTTGACCGGGTCGGACACCACCGAAGATGTCCTGGTCGACGGCAACGGGACCGGCGCCGATCTCCTCCAAGGCCGTGACAATGACGACTGGCTCACCAACAACGGCGGCGTGGACGTGCTGGAAGGTGGACTCGGGAACGACCTTCTACTCTCCACCACCGTCTGTGGCGGTGACACCCTTGACGGAGCAGAAGCCGAACGATCGGATGGGGAAGGGCGCAACGTCGCCTCCTGGGCGAAGCTGCCGGCTCCCGCAGGCGTCACCGCGATGCTCGAAAGCTTGAGCGCGGGTAGCTACTACAACGAAGAAATCGAAGAACCGGCCTGCACCAGCGGCGCCCCCGAACAGCTCTACGGGATAGACGATCTCGAAGGATCCAATCAGTCCGACGCGCTCTTCGGCAACGGAGGGGCGAACATGCTCAACGGACACCTAGGGGAAGACGTCCTCGAGGGCGAAGGCGGACCTGACGAAATTGAAGCCCGGGACAATGGCAAAGACAAAGTCGGCGGTGGTGAAGGCGAAGACTTCTGCCTGATCGACACCGAATTCGACGAACGGTCCAGTTGCGAGCGCACGGAACCTCCACTGTTCACGACCTCCGTCGCGGCGCCCTCGGTCGAACCGCACAATGGGACGCCCGGGTCGGTCACGGTCAAAGGCACCGTGTCGGCGAGCGGCGGTTCACTCTCCGGGCGCTATGTCAATGTGAACTACTCGAAGGAAGAAAAAGGCGAATGGGTGCTCAAGTCCACCCAGCACCCGACTTTGAGCGCCAGTGGCGCGTACGAAACGAGCGAAGGGGTCGGCGTCGGCAACTGGCGACTCAAGGTCGCCTTCCCTGAACAGGGCCCGTTTCTGGGATCGGAATCGGCCTACAAAACCTTTTCGATAGCCGCGAAATGACCATATCCAAAAGACAACGGCGCACAAGGAGACTGTTTCCCATTCTTTTGGTCGCCTCGTCCTTGTGCTTGATCGCGGCGTGTGGGTCGTCCTCTCGACCGAGTGCCGCGGAAGCAGACGCCAACACCTGCGACAAGGCCGCGATCAAGGCGGGACTCCAGGGAATCGAAGCGGGAGTCCAGGGGGGCCGTGAAAACCTCCTCGCGGCTCTCGAAGGTCGACGGACCATAGAAGTCTCAGGAAGCCAAAGCGCCCGACTGCCCCTGCGGCCGATCGCGCTACAGACCTTGAAGGCGATAGAGGGCACCGCCCAACACCTACGGAAAGAGATTGCATCATGTTGAGAGCGCGTTCCACCCAGCTTTTCGGAAGGCTCGGCGTCGTCCTGGGACTTATCGTCCTGGCCTACGGCTCCTTCACCATCGGGTCGTCACTGACCAAGAGCGCCAGCGGTGCGGTACCGGGTGGTCAGATCCGACAGGCGGAAAGCCGGGGATTCGACACGTGCGAAACGCTCAGCGACGAAGCCATGAACACGTGGTCCCTGAAAAGCCCGTACAACTATGTCGGGTTCTATCTCGGCGGGCGCAACAACGGCAGCTGTTTCCTCCCGAACAAAGAATGGATCCAGAAACGATATACGCCCTCGCCGGGAAAAACCGTTCGCTGGAACTTTCTACCTCTCTGGGTCGGTAGGCAATCACAGTGCACCGAAGCCCATGCCTATGACGATTTCAGCAACACCCCCGCGGCGGCCGACGCGGAAGCCGTAGAAGAAGCAGATGCGGCGATCCGCCATGCCGAAGGGATCGGCTTCGCGCCAGGGGCGATACTCTGGTACGACATCGAGCCCTGGAATACCGGGAACTCGACCTGCGTCCAAGCGTACGAAGCATTCATAAACGCATGGACCAGGCGTCTGCACACCCAGGAATTTAAGGCCGGGGTCTACGCCTTAGATTGCGATGGGTTCAACCACCTCACGGGCATCGCGAATCCACCTGACGACATCTGGATGGCGCACTTCTGGCCGAAAAGCACTGCCAAAACAGAATCGGTCTACACCGTCAATTGCGTCGAATCGAACTTGTGGGAAAAACATCGCTTCCATCAATACGACGGTGCTTACGAAGGGGATACTGAACGCGAATATCGGGAATATGGTGGTATCAAACTCAAGGTCGATTCGGACTGCGCGTTCGGGCCGGTCGATGGAAACCGCGAAGGTGCGCAATATCCGGGGTGCTACGCAAAATGAACAGCCTGAAGACGAAAAGAATCGGATACATCGCCGTCGTTGCTTGCGTCCTATGTGGTGCCGCGTTCCTGTTCGGGTTGCAGAGCAGGGGTGGTGGCGACGTGACGCCGCGGGCGTCGGCGGCGGCACCGGGGGAAGAGATCATCGACGCGAAGATCGTGGACGGCGAAGAAGGTTGGGCGCTGGCGCCTGCAGGCCTTTCCTGGACGGAGGACGCCGGCGGCAGCTGGAGCCCGATCAGTCCGCTTGGTCTCGCGACCGCCAACATCGCGAACGTGTATTTCGCCAATGCCGAGGAAGGCCACATTCTTGCCACCGGCCCGAGCGGAGAACGGGGTCAGGTCGCGCTTGAAATGTACTCGACGAGCGATGGGGGTCTTAGCTGGAGCAAGGCCTTACTGCCCGAGGGCCGCAATGCCAGTGTCGGTTGGACGAGCTCTTCATTTCCTGATGCGTCTGACGCTTACGTGGCCGTCCAACTGGGGGCTCCGGCAGGCGCGGGGCTACAACCTGTCTCGCTGATGGCGACCCACGACGGAGGCGCAACCTGGGAAACGCTTCCCCCCCCGCCGGTGGCCGGCTACATCTCGTTCGGCGACCCATCGGGCGGATGGCTCGACGGTGGCCCGAACGGTTCGGAACTGTTCCGCACGACCGACGGTGGCCGAACCTGGAGTCAGATCCAGGCCCCGGCGCCTGAAGGAGTCGGGTCGATCGTGAGCTACGGGTTACCCCGGATAGGCGAGGACGGTGACGGTCTCCTACCGGTGACCTACAACGGCACGGGGGAAGGAGGCAACGAAAGCACGACCGTGGGCGTGTTCCAGACCTCCGACGGGGGAGAAAACTGGAGTCTTCTCTCTACGGTCCCGCTCAAGGGCATCGTCGGTCCCGGCAGCGCTCCTCCCGACACGTCCTTCATCAGTGACCAAGCGCTAATCGTTCAGGACCCCGGGTCTACCAGCGCGACGCTCGTGTCCCAAACGGCGGCTGCGTCGGAGTCGCACGTTCCCTCCTACATCCCCTCGGCTGCCGGCGCGACCACCCGGCCTCTCTCCGCATCAAGTGCGCCCGACGGGATCTCCACTTTCGCGGCGGCGTCCGGCGGGGACGACGCCTTCGCTGTCGTGAATCGGAACGTCTGTGCGTCGAAGTATCAATGCACGACGACGAACGAACTACTTCTGACGACGGACGGGAGCCGAAGCTGGACCCCGGTGACCCCCCCGTGATCTTCCGGATCATGGGAACCAATTGCTATACCAATCCCGAGGCACAAGCTCGGATCCGTGTCTGCCCATGACGCTGCCGCCGCAATCCTCCGTCGCGGACCGTTGAGGATTTTGGTCGCTACTTTGCCGGGGCTCTGGGGCACGAAATGGGGCACAGTGCCACACGGATCCCGGCCGATCTCAGCCGAGTCCGATTCGCGGAAAATCGCCTGAAATCTACCTCCACGTAGCTCAGCCGAGTCCCCGGCGCGGTCTACGAAACCGAAGGTCACTGGTTCGAATCCAGTCGGGCGCATTCCGCTGGGTGCCGAGGCTTGCCCGGCGCTTCCCTCTCAGAGCCAAATCTTCGGCTTAGGGCCGGAGCCCGCGTGTCACATCCTGGTCACATCGCGCGGGTACTCGGCTCGCTTGGCGAGTTGCGAGACCGATATGCCGAGAGCCGCCGCGATCCCCTCAACCGTCGACCACGACGGGTTGCCTTCTCCACGCTCGATCAGCGACAGCAGGTTCTTGCTGATCCCAGCGTCACCGGCCAGGGATTGCAGGCTGACGCCCTTCTCGGTGCGCACCTCGCGGATCACTGCGCCTAACGCCTTCTGCGATTTGGGGTTCTGGCGAGGTCGTCTGGCTCATACCCCTTACGTTCGTCCATTGGACTCCGCCCAATTGATCGTTGGCCGTCGCCTCCGAGTGGAACGACCGATTGGGGGCTTACAGCTGAAGCCCCATCTTCGGCTTGCACCGAGTGTCCCAGGCTGTCGCGGCGGCAATCCGGATACGGGATGATCCCCGCGTGCAGGTTTGGGCGGCCGTCATCGTTGCGTTTGGTGCCCTCGTAGGGGTAGTGCTTGGCGCAGTGTTCGCGGCTGATCGCGTAACGGCCCAAATGGAGGAGGGTCGGGTCCAGTTTGAAGCGCAACTGGAGGAGAGTCGTCGGTTGTCGAAAGTGCAGCTGGACGACAACCGCCAGCTCTCGCAGAAACAGTTGGATGCCGAGTCCGAGCGCCTGCAGATGCAGCTCGATTCCGCTTCAGCGAGGCTTGAGGAGCAGCTCCGCGCCGATCGTCAGCGTCAAGATCGGTTGGAAATGCGTGGCATCCTGAGTGAGGTCGCCGTGCAGCTGATGGTGCGGTGGGACCACATCTGGGCGATCGGCCAAGAGTGGGAAGCGATGCGGGCTGATGAACGTGAAGGGCCGCTGCCAGGCTTTCGACTCGAGGCGCTGGAGTCCGCTTATGGGGAGGAGGACATGACGCGCTACTGGCAGAGTCTTCTACTTATCCTCGCCCCCGATGATCCCTTGGTCCAAGGCGTCCGAAAGGCGATGCTCGCTTTTCGCGGTGTGATCGATGCATGCAGTATGCCTGCGGAGGAGTTGGACAGTCAGGCATGGGCGGAGTTTCGGGAGCAGAAAGAGAATTTCAACTCCGGGCATGGCGCCTTTCTCACTCAAGGACGCACCCGTTTTGGCGTGAGTGAGGATTGACTCTGCGTCCAATGGTTAGACGAGCTGGGACGATCGCCCGTCTCGTCATCCGGCGCAGCTACCTTCCTCGCCCAAGCCGTCCCGGGCGGTCGCTAGCGTCCGTCGCGGGCCTTGTGGACGGCAGCGACCCAGTTCGGGGCGGACTTGCCCGAAGGCAGGTGGCGCCAGGAGGCCGGCAGCTCCGCCATCTCCGGCTCGGATTCTTCTCGCCGGACCCGAAAAAGCTCGACGATCTCGCCGAGCTCGGCGTCTGAAAATTCGTCGAGGAGAGCGTGGGCTCTTTCTCGGGTAGTCATCGAGAGGAACCCTAAGGGGAGATCGTGCAACTCGAAACGTGCTGGAACCAGCGTCAAGGTCGCATTTTGGTCGCACAACCGCCGCAAGTGGCTAGTTAGGGACCCGGTATCCCGGTTTACGAAACCGAAGGTCATTGGTTCGAATCCAATCGGGGCGCATACGTCTCAGACTTCTCTTCAGGCCGAATCGAGCTCTGGAACTGGTATTGCGCCCGCTCCGGCCTCCCTTGTCCAGGAGGTCAGGGGGATCCCCGCCACGGCAACCAGCGCCCGGCGTGGGGCGCAGGGTGTCGGAGCGACTTCGCGGCCCGGTTCGCTCCCTCGAGGTGGGAGCAGGGCGCCGGGGACGCGCTGGGTGAGTTCACCGTCCTATGGCACGGTCAACTCACTCAGCGGGGGCATCCGGCCCGGCGCCGCTCAGGTCGTGCCGTGGCCGGAGACCCAGAGCGTCTCGCCGCAGCCGCCTTCCGGTCCGCATAGTCCCTCGCCCTGGTTCCAGTGCGTGAAGAAGGCGTTGCCGGAGCCGTCTTCGTCGGTCTCGAAGCCGATGCCGAAGCCGCCGTTCGGGTGCGGCTGGAAGCCGGAGGCGCCGGGGGCGCCGGTGCCCCAGATCGTGCCGTGTTCGGCGTTCTCGAGGTCGAGGCCGCCGTAGCCGCGCTCGACCAGGTACCGGCCCTGCCCCTTCGTCCCGGAATCCCAGAGCTGTTCGCCGTCGAGGTAGAAGGCAAGGTTGCCGTTGCGCTGGAAGATCAGCCAGGCACGCTTGCCCGGGGCGGCGTCGCACTGGTTGGCGGAGGCGGGAATCGAGCGTTCCTGCCCGGCGTCCCACTCGAAGAGCGGGTTGAACACCTTGCAGCCGGGAGGCGCGGTGTTCGACCGCGGGGCGGCTGCCGAGGCCGAGCCCACGCCGAGGGCGAGCACGGCGACTGACACGAAGGCGGCGAGAAAATTGGTCTTGGCGGTCATCGGAATCGCCTACCCACCGTCGCGACGGACAATCGTCGCGTCCGGGGTTCGTTCCTACCGATGCCGGTCGCGGCAGAGACTTCGATCTCGATCGGCTTCAAGACCTGCTGGATGCCGCGGTGCCGACCGCGCCGAACCTGAGGCCGTCGAGGAGGAGGTCGAGGGTGCGGTCGAGGGCCGAGCGTTCAGGGGAGGCGGTGCCGACCGAGACCAGCCCGATCAGCGAGCGCAGCACGTCGGCGCCGTCGATGTCGGCGCGTAGGGGGCCGGGGGCGCCGGCGGCGAGGAAGGCGTCGATGGTCTCGATCAGTCGGGCCTGCATCTCGGAACGGTCGATCGAGCCGCCGGCGAACATCGCGCGGAGGGTGTCGGTCATGCCCTGCTTGTTCTCGACCCAGTCGACGAGGCCGTCCATCCAGGCGCGCAGGGCGCGGTCGGGAGGTTCGGTGGCCAGCAGGTGTTCGCCGCTTTCCAGCAGGCGGCCGAGCTCGACGAGGTAGACCGCCTCGACCAGGTCCTCGCGGGTCGGGAAGTGGCGGTAGAGGGTGCCGATGCCGACTCCGGCACGCCTTGCGATCGCCTCGAGGCTGATCTGCTCGTCGGCTCCTTTGAAGGCCGCGGAGGCGACCTCGAGAAGGCGTTCACGGTTGCGTCTGGCATCGGATCTCGGCATTGTAAACGGAGGCTCCTCCGCTTGAGTGGTAAGGTCAAGATGAAAGCGGAGGATCCTCCGCATCTTCCCAGATAGGAGGCCGAAGAGATGAGTGGAACGACGATGAGGCCCGGCGGCACCTACGAGCTGGCGGACAGGAAGGTGGCGCGGATCGGCTTCGGCGCCATGCAGCTGCACGGCCCCGGCGGCCGTGAGGCGCCGCCGGCGCGGGACGCGGAAGCGATCCTGCGGGCGGCGGTGGACGGCGGGGTCAACCACATCGATACGGCTGCCTTCTACGGCGGTGGGGAGGTCAACCGCCTGATCCGGTCGGAGCTTGCGCCCTACCCCGAGGACCTCCTGCTCGCCACCAAGGTCGGTGCCCGTGAGCGGCCGGGCGGCGAGCTCGTCCCGGCGCAGAAGCCCGCCGAGCTGCGCGACCAGGTCGAGGAGAACCTGCGCACGCTCGCCATCGAGGCGCTCGACCTCGTCTACCTACGTCGCCTCGACTCGCCCCCGGGGCTCGTCGCCGAAGGAGACCAGAAGGTCGACCTCGATGTTCAATTGGACGAGTTGTCTGCCCTGCGCGACGAGGGCAAGCTGCGGGCGATCGGGCTCTCCTCCGTTTCCGCGGCTCAAATCGACCGTGCGCTCCCCGTCGGGATCGTCGCGGTCCAGAACTTCTACAGCCTGCTCAACCGGTCCAACGAGGAGTCGATCGCGCACTGTGCGGTAAACGACATCGCCTGGGTGCCGTTCTTCCCGCTCGGCTCCTCCTTCGACGGCATGCGTCGCGTCTTCGACGAGCCCGTGCTCCAAGAGATCGCGGCCGAGCTCGACGCGACGCCCGCTCAGGTCGCCCTCGCCTGGCTGTTGGGGCACGCCCCGAACGTCCTCCTCATCCCCGGCACCGCCAGCCTCAAGCACCTGCGGGAGAACCTCGCCGCGGCCGACGTGGTGCTCGACGCCGCGGCCATGGCCCGCCTCGATGCGCTGTCCTGAACGCGGCCCGACCCGGGTTCGAACACCCGATCGGTGCCAATCAGTTCATCGATCGCCGGGAAGGCGCTCGATGAGCCCGGTGAGGTTGTCTTCGATCCGCCTGATCGGGGCGGCGGTCGGTTCTGCGGCGGCCAGGGCGCGAGCGGTAGGGCTTTCCATGAAGACCCGGGCGGCCGCGGTCGAGGTGGCGAGGTCATAGCCGGTCTCGAGCCAGACGGAGTTGCCGTGACGGTCGAGTTCGACCAGCGGGCTCGGCGTCAGGAAGAAGGTGGAGGAGGCGTAGGTACGGATCCGCGCGATGGTGTCGTCGGCGAAGTGAACGTGCTGGGCCGCGCGCAGCAGGTCATCGCCGTAGAAGATGTCGAGGGTGATGAAGCCGGACTTGCTGGACGGATCGTAGGCCGCGGTCCTCGACAGCGGTCACGATCTCGAACCACCAGACGTTGTTGTACTCGACGAAGAAGCGAAGGGGCATCCGGGCGTCATCGGAGAGGGTCGTCTGCAGGTAGCCGGCGTCGAGATCGAACCCGGCGGGATCGAAGTGCCTCGCTCGGTACATCTCGGCGAAACGCCCCATCTGCGCCTGGCGATCATTCGAGACGGACATCGGCCGAGCAGCATAAGCAGGGGTTCCGACCTATGTTTCGGGTCGTCCGATCGTGGAGCGTGGTGAGAGCTGTCATCGCTCACGCCTCCACGTAGGCGCCGGCGAGGATGTCCTCGATGAGGGTCGGCCCGGTCGGCTCCCAGGAGAGAAGCTCGCGGGTCCGGGCGCTGGAGGCGGTCATCGTCATCGCGAAGAACGAGGCGACGATGCCGAAGTGGCCGCCGGCATCGGCCGGGTCGATCGACCGGACCGGCATTCCCAGCGACTCCCCGAGTGCATCGGCGATCGCCTTGGTGGTGATCGATTCCTCGGCGACCACGTGCAGGCGGGTCCCGGCCGGTGCGCCCTCGAGCCCGAGGCGGATCAGCCGAGCCGCGTCGCCGCGGTGCACCGCCGACCACTCGGTCGAGCCGTCGCCGATGTAGCCGGAGACGCCTTGCTTGCGTGCGGCGTCGGCGAGGAAGGTGACGAAGCCCCAGTCGCCGACGCCGTGGACCGAGGGGGCAAAGCGGGTGATGACCGATCGCACGCCGCGGTCGGCGTAGCCGAGCGTGAGGTTCTCGCTGCCGCCGCGATCGGCGTCGGCGCCGACCTCGGGGGAGGCGTCGCTCTCCAGAGCCGGGCGCCCCTCGACCAGTCTGGAGAGCCCGTTGGCGACGAGGAGCGGTCGGTCGCTGCCGGCCAGTGCCTCGGCGATGGTCTCGACCGCGGCGCGCTCGGCGCGATCGGACTCCGCCGGATTGCCCCAGTCGTGCTTGTTGGCGAGGTGGATGACGCCGTCGGCCTCCGAGGCGCCGCGGTGGAGTGAATCGAGGTCGTCGAGGTCGCCGCGCAGCGCGGTCGCGCCCTTCTCCTCGATCAGCTTCGCCGACTCCTCCGAGCGCGCCAGGCCGACGACCTCGTGGCCGGCGCCGACCAGCTCGTCGACGGTGGCCGAACCGATCCAGCCGCTTCCTCCGGTGATGAATACACGCATGATGTGTTCCCTTTCGTTCCTATCTTTCAGTCGGGTATTGGTGAAAGACGAGGACGGCGGTGAGCAGGACGAGGCCGGCGCCGACCCGCAGCCCGAGGCTCGTGCCGCTGGTGAAGGCCGCCTGCGTCGCGGACACCAGGTGTGAGCGCGAGGCCGGGTCGGGGGCGCTCGCCGCGTAGCCGAGGGCGGCGGTGACGGAGTGCCGGACCGCCTCCCCCTGGGCCCCCGGCAGGTCGCGCAGGGCCGCCGGCAGGTGGTCGGCGAAGCGGGTCGTGAGGATCGTGCTCAGCACCGCGACGCCGATCGCCGAGCCGAGCTCGCGGGTGGTGCTGTTGAGCCCGGCACCGACCCCCGCGTGGCTGGACGGCAGCGCGCCGACGATCATCGACGAGAGCGGCGGCATCGCCAGGCCCATCCCGCCGCTGACCAGCATCAGCATCAGCGCGTAGACGACGTAGGGGGTGCCCGCCGACTCGAACGAGAGCGCCACCAGCCCGGCCGCCAGCACCAGCAGGCCGAGGATGATCATCGCCCGACCGCCGATCCGCGCCGCCAGCCGCATGCTGCGAGGGCTGACGATCGGCATCACCAGCCCGAGCGGCAGGACGGCGAGGCCGGTCAGCAGCGGCGAGTAGCCCTTCACGTCCTGCAGGTACTGGGCGTTGATGTAGAAGAGTCCGAAGAGGGCGAAGAAGAGGGCGACGATCCCGAAGGAGCCGGTGCGCACGCCGGCGAGCCTGAACAGCCGCGGGTCGAGCATCGGATGCCGGCGCCGCAGCTCATAGATGGTGAAGGCGACGAACAGGAGCACCGCGGCGAGCAGCGAGCCGAGCACCTGCCAGGAGCCCCAGCCGAGCTGCGGCGCGTCGATGATCCCGTAGAGGAGGGCGACGCTGCCGGTGGTGAGGAGGACCGCCCCGCCGCCGTCGACGGGGTCTTGGTGCGGGGTCTGGTCGGGCACCTTGGCGGCGATCAGGGCGGCGGCCCCGAGCGCGATCGGAACCCCCGCCCAGAACAGCGCGCGCCAGCCGCCGATTTCGACCGCGAGGCCGCCGCCGAGGTTGCCGAGGACGCCGCCGATGCCGGTCAGCGACGACCACAGCGCGACCCCCCGCGGCCGATCGGCGACATCGAGCCGTCCCAGCGTGACCGCCAGCGTCGCGGGCAGAACCAGGGCCGCGCCGACGCCGCTGATCGCGCGGCCAGCCATCAGCACGCCGACGCTCGGTGCGAGCGCCGCCAGCGCCGAGCCGACGGCGAAGACGGCGAGGCCGAGCAGCATCCCGCGCTTCCGGCCGAACCGGTCGCCGAGCGCGCCCGCCGGAATGAGCACACAGGCGAAGACCAGCGTGTAGCTGTCGACGATCCAGGCGGTCGCCGAGACGGAGGGATGGAGGCTGCTCGCCTGCAGCTGCGGGATGAGGATGTTGACCGCGGCGACCATGCCGAGCACGAGCACCGCGGCGGGCGCGATCGCTGCGACGGCTCGCCCCGCGCCGACCGCCCGCGGCCCGCCGTTCTGAGTTCCGTCCGTCGCCATGCGCCAGCACAGTAGACGCAACGGTGCGTCTCGTCAAGTGGAAACGCAACGCCGCGTTGCGTAAGCTCGGATCGAGATGGCGACCGAACCGAAGTCCTCGGAGCGCCCCACCAAGGGCCGCGCTCCCCATCGCCGCAACGAGAAAGCGCGGCTGGCGGTCCTGCACGCCGCCGACGACCTGCTGGCCGAGCGCGGCTTCGGCGGCGTCACGGTCGAGGGGATCGCCGCCCGCGCCGGGGTCGCCAAGCAGACGATCTACCGCTGGTGGCCGTCCAAGGTCGACATCCTGCTCGACACCCTGATCGAGGATGCGGAGCCCCAGCTGAAGGTGCCGGAGCGCGGCCCGGTCCTCGACGACGTAAGCCGATACCTACGCGCCCTCGCCAGGTTCCTGACCAAGGATCCGGCGGGCAGGGTGTTTCTCGCGCTGATCGGCGAGTCCCAGCACGATGCCGAGACCGCCGCGCTTTTCCACCAGCGCTACCTCGACCCCCAGCGGGCCCGAGAGCGCGAGATGCTCAGGCGAGGGATCGCTTCCGGTGAGCTGCCCAACGACCTCGACGTCGATGCGACCCTCGACGCCCTCTGCGGCCCGATCGTCTACCGAGCACTCACCGGAACCCGGATCCCCCGTGCGTTCATCGACCGTTTGATCGCCGACAGCCTGCCCCGACCCGCCTGAGGAGGCGGCAACCATGCTGCCGGCGATGTCGACGGCGCCCGGGGCGCGGCGAGGTCGACCTCGAGTCCGCCGGCCGGCGAGATGCCCGCGAGGACGAGTTCCAGGTGGCGCCGCCAGGCGTCCACCCGGTCACGACTCCGAGCCCGCCGCCGCCTGCTTCGGTCGCCATCGAAATGGGGCACGGTGCCACCCGTAGTTCAGCCGATCCCAGCGGAGTCCGAGCTGCAGAGAAATGAGGACCGTCGAATGGATCCGGCTGTCGGAGGCGCTCAACGTGTCGCTCGACGGCCTCGTCGATGGCCATCGGCCCGTCTCTCCCGGGGGCGACTGATGTTCCCACCGGAACGGCTCGCCACGGTCGTCGTCTGCGAGCACGACGAGGCCACCCCCGACCTCTGCGACCGCCTTGCCTCCGACCGGTTCGATCCGCTACCGGCAAGGACCGCAGAGGAGGCGCTGCGGCAGTGTCGCCATCAGCGACCCGACCTGCTGGTCATCGACCTTGACCCGCCCGACGACCAAGGTCCGGAGCTCCTCCGCCACTATTCGATGCCGACGGGTTATCTGTAAAGCATGGAGCGAGCGGAGCGGATCAGGATCGCGGTGGCCGGGGCGGTTGCCCTGGTCGCGCTGGCGGCGGGCGTGGCCTTCGCCGCCGACCCGGTCGACCACGGCTTCGGCAGCGACGGGGTCGCGACGATCGAAGCGCGGATCCCGGCGACGGGCCAGGTCGGCGGGATCGTCGATCTCGAAGCGGCGCGGGGAGGGAAGCTTCTCGCCGTGATCTACCCGATCGTCAGCATGAGGAACGAGTCCCAAACACAGGGCCGCTATATGCGCGCCCTTCGGGGCGAGGCGCAGGGTTCAACTCCCACTGCTTAGAGCCGATTGGGTGGCAGCCTCGCGTCCACACGGTCGTAGTGGTTTCCTTGCAAAGTCCGGTAGCGAACTCCCCAGTGCTCGTCCGCTTCTCCGCCTCCGGCCGCCGCGATCGAAGCTTCGGCAAGAGCATCTATGCCGAACAGGCGCCGGCCGATCGCCGCCCGCCACCGGTTCGAAGTGGTAGTACTCGACGTGCTTGCGTCCCGTCGCCCGCCGATCGTCGAGACGGTGTCGGTGATCACGACGCCTTCCTTGCCGAAGCCGGAAGCGGGTGAGCCGTCCGGTTCGAGACCGGCCAGCACGATCTTGGCGCCGAAGGTCTCATCCTTGGGGTCGGCGACCTGTCCGGCCAAGAAGAGCCTGCCCCCGGCCAGCACCACTGCGTCTCGGACCCCGGCGTTAAGTTCGGGACCGAGACCGGTGATCACGTAGCCGTCACCGGCGCCGAAGTCCATGTCGACCGCGCCTGCCGGATCCAGGCGCTCGACGATGAGGGCCGAGGCCCGGTTCGGGCTTTCACCACCGGTGTTGGCCGCAGATCCTGCCGCGATGAGATCCCCGCCGGGAGTCTCCACGAGTGAGTGGAGGGTCGTGAACGAGGCCGGTCCCGTCACCTTCCCTCCAGGGCCGAAGCTCCGGTCGCGAGTCCCGTCCGGTCCGAAGCGGAGGAACTGGTTGCCCGACGTGGCGACGACGATCGATCCGTCCGACTGTCGCACCATGCCCACCGGTCGCCCTCGGATCCCGTAGGCACCGACGAGCCCTTCCTTCCCGAAGGCCCGGTCCACCGTTCCCGCAGCGGTCAGCCGCGTAAGGAAGAGCCGGCCGGCTTCTTCGCCCGGGCTGAGAACGAGGAGCTTGCGCCCCTGCGCCGCCAGGGCAGTAACTGGTTCGTAGTAGTCGTTCCATAGCGGGGCGAAGGCGCGTCCGTTCATTCCGTAGCGGCGGTCGATGCGACCGTCGGGCCGGTAGCGGGTGGCGATGACCCCTTGGTCTCTATTCGGGTCGAAGTTCGGGCTGACCACGATCATCGCGCCGTTGCGAAGAACGATGTTGGTGGCGAGGCCGATGTCGTTGCCGGTGACCACCCGCGCGATCTCGCCCCGGTCCGCGTAGCTCCGGTCGATCCGACCGTCTTCGGTGAAGCGGGTGACCGACTCGCTGGAGGAAGCGACGATCGTCCCTGCCGGACCGGCGGCCAGGTGTCCTTCCAGGTAGAAGTTCGAGCGTGGGTCGAAGGCGATCCCTGCCCGCCCGAAGCTTCGGTCGAGGCTGCCGTCGGCGAGGTAGCGCGCCACCGTGATCCCGGCCTTTCCAGGCTGAAGGACGAGCGCGGTGCCATCGGGTCCCTGGATGGCGCCGAATACGCGGCCCCGGCTCGGTTGGGTACCGGGCACCGAGGTCGTGGATGCGGCCACCGAAGTGAAGACGGCAAGTGAAGCGACAAGAGCCGCTATCGCGGACAAGGTGATGCGCCGGCAGTGGCTCATGCCCCAAAGCGTAGGCGGCCGTCGCGAACCGGACCGGCCAAGTGTGTCCCCGACAGGTATGCGCGTCGGACACCTATCTCGGGATCCCGGTTTTCAAGCACTCGATCCTGCCCAGGGCGTCCCCATGAGCTATCTCTGGCCACATGGAAGCGGAATGCGATTCGTCGAGACCGATCGGGCGCATCGGCGTAAACCCCTGCGAGACGAGGGTCCAGAGCCCTTGAGATTGCCTGTCCCGCTCTGCCAGACCATCGGGAAACAGCTCCTCGGAGGCGTCGTCGGTGCCGTCGGCTCCCAGGGCTTCGGCTACGTCCTGCAGGAGTTCGGTCTCGGCAACGGTCTACCGGCGTCCCAGCTCGAGCGGATCCGAGGGGAACTGAAGACGATCCAGGCATCTCTCCAGAAGGTGGAAAAGGCGACGGCTGAATTCCGGGCCGAGGTGCAGGGGGGCGGCTACAACATCCTGGCCGGGCAGGCCACCAATCTGACCTCCCGGGTTTCCGAGGGTATGGCTCGGCTCGATCGCGCGGCCAACCTGCGCGCCGACGACCCGACGAAGAAGGGCTACACCGAAGAGACGATGGCCTTCATCAAGGAAAAGCAGGTGGGGGAGGAGCAGCGGGAGCTCGCGGCCCGGCTGAGCGGCGAGGCGAACGCCGACGGCCTGATCGTCGCCGCCAGCAAGGTGGCGAAGACCTCGACCAACTTCTGGACCGCCCACACCACCGAAAAGGTCCGCCAGGTGTTCGACTACTACCAGGCGATGGAGTCGCAGATGCTGTTGCTGCGGGTCGAGAACAGCTACGTGCTGGTGAAGCCGCGCACGGCGAGCCACTGGTGGTAGTCCCGCTCGCTTAGGACCCAGCCGTCCGAGCTCGGGAGCCGAGGCGAGAACGGCGTCGGGAAAGCGGGCCGCCTCCCCTCTGGATTGCTCGGCCCTGTTAGATCTGGCGCCGCCCCGGCCGTACGCCTTCCCGCGTCGACTGCATGTAGCGGACCGCAAGCACGACCAGGGCGATCGGGATCAGCCAGTTGAAGATGGTTTCGGCGCGGCGGGTGTCGATCGCCCCGGCGATCACGTGCGAGCAGGCCATCGCCAGGAACGCGGCGCCCCAGAGGGCGGTGAAGCGACGGTTCAGCACGCGGAAGGTCTCGCTGTCCCAGACCGACCGGTCGACCTGCTCTCGGGCGTACTGGGCGGTGAACGGGTGCCCGACCGCGAGCGAGCCGAAGGCGATCAGGGCGAGCCCCGCAGTCGCGATCGCCCGGCCGTAGCGGGCGAGGAAGTCGTTGGAGCCGGGGTCGACCACCAGCACGACCACCCCGAAGGCGACGAAGAAGGCGATCGTGCCGAGCTCCAGGATCTTCGGTCGGCCGCGCAGGACGCCCGGCAGCGAGACCCCGATCGCCGCGACCAGGCCGACGACGACGGCCGCCCGGGAGTGTCGCGCCGCGAGATGACCGCGAAGAGCAGCCAGGGCACGAACCCAAGCCAGATGCTCGAGTGGGGACGCTCGTCCGTATCTGCTCCCCCGTCAGGCAAGGAGCGGAGCCTATGGGTTGCCATCAGAACAGGGCGCGCGGCGACGTCAGGTTGTGGCGTCCGCGGGCGGGAACCCGCGGACGCCGCCTCAGACGTTTGCCTCGCGCCTATGCCTGGGCTTTGAGGGTGACGCTGTTCGCCGGTTTGCACTGCGGCGTGGGGAGGGCGCGGGCGTAGTAGCGACCTTCGGTGAGTTCGCCGCTGCCGATATTCCACTGGTAGCCATCGTTGTTGGCCTGGGCGGTGTCCTTGGCGATCGGCGTGTCGGTCGACGGACTCTGCTTAGAGCCGAGCTGCTCGTAGAGCACGACCGTCCGACCGTTGGCGCACTTCTGTGCGTTTGGGCTCTTCACGTAACCGAAGAAGCCACCTGACTCGACCTGGATCAAGACCTTCGTCGGGGCCTTGGCGGCGGCGCTCGCCGGCCCGGCGAGCGCGGTGAGGGCAAGCGCAGCCGCAGTGAGGCTGAGGACGGTGGTTCGGGCCCTGGTCTTCAGGCCGGCGGGACGAGTCATGCGGATCTCCTTGAGTTTCCTCAGGTTGTGGGGACGAGCTCGATGCTCGTAGATAACAGGATCGGCAGGGGTGCGAGGGGACTGCCGTCGGCCTGGCGGGCTACGGAACTGCCGCGCGCAAGGCGGTCGTCCGCCTGGGTTTTCAGCACCCACGGTAAAGGCGAGGACCACCCGATCCGATAAAGAGCTATCGACTCGAGCGGCCCCGACACCCCGAGCATCGAAGCCCCGCCGGCCCGGCGCACGCCCAGCGAGGTGACCGCCCGCGTCCGTGACGCGGCGCGCCTCGCCGCGCTGCGAGAGCTGGAACTCCTCGACAGCCCGCCCGACCGGACGATCGACCGCCTCACCCGCCTCGCGTCGAAGCTGCTCGACGTGCCGGTCTCGCTGGTCTCCTTGGTCGACGCCGACCGCCAGTTCTTCCTCAGCCAGCAGGGCCTCAAGGGCGAGTTCGCCCGGGCCCGCCAGACCCCCCTCAGCCATTCGTTCTGCCAGTACGCGGTGGCGAGCGAAGAACCGCTGGTGGTCGCCGATGCGCGCGAGGACCCGCTCCTCGCCGACAACCTCGCGATCAGGGACCTCGACGTGATCGCCTACGCCGGGATGCCGTTGATCCTCGAGGACGGGGCGGCAGTCGGAGCGCTCTGCGCGATCGACTCGAAGCCCCGCGACTGGACGGAAGAGGAACTCGAGAGCCTGCACGATCTTGCCGGGGCCGTGAAGGAGGTCCTCGACCTGCACGGGGAGCTGGCGAAGATGGGGCTGCGCGACCGGCTCACCGGCCTGCCGAACCGGAACCTCCTGGTCGCCTACAGCGAAGAGCTGTTGAGGGGTGAGGGCGACGGCGAGCTGGTCGCGGTGCTCTGCGCCGGGCTCGACCACTTCAGCCAGGTCAACCAGGCCTTCGGTACCGAGAACGCCGACGCCGTCCTCGTCGCCGTCGCCGAGCGCCTGCGGGCGTCGATCCGCGACGCGGACTTCTTCGGCAGGCTGCGAGGCGACGTCTTCACCCTGGTCGCCGCCGGGATCAAGGACGAAGCCGAAGCGCTGACGATCGCGGGGCGCCTGCGCGCGGCGCTCACCGCGGACCCGCTGCCGGTCGGCGACACCAAGGTGACGCTCGGCGTGACGGTGGGGATCGCGACCGGCCGCGCCGGGGCCAAGGGCGCCGACCTGATCAGCGAAGCGGCCGACGCGATGCGTCGCGCGAAGCGGCTCGGTACCCACGTCCACCGGGCCGAGGACGGTTGGAGCGCGCAAGCGGCGAAGCAGCTGCGCCTGCGTGACGCGTTGGCGGGCGCGCTCACCCGCGGCGAGATCACGGCGGCCTTCCAGCCGATCGTCGAGCTCGAGACCGGCGAGATCGCGAGCTTCGAGACGCTGGCCCGCTGGACCCATCCCGAGCTCGGATCGGTCGGTCCCGACGAGTTCATCCCGCTCGCCGAGGTGACCGCGGACATCATCCCGATCGGGGAGCTGATGCTGGAGCTGGCCCTCGAGCAGCTGGCCGGCTGGCGCGCCGCGGGGCACCCCGACCTGCGGATCACCGCCAACCTCTCGCCCCTGCAGCTCGAACAGCCGAACCTTGCCGAGCGGGTCGGGACGGCGCTCCACCGGGCCGGGCTGCCCGGGGCAGCGCTGGGGCTGGAGATCACCGAGGGGGCCCTGCTCGAGACCGGGCAGATCCAGCAGCGCAACCTGCTCCGCCTGAAGGAGATCGGCGTGCAGGTGGTCCTCGACGACTTCGGTACCGGCTACTCGGCGCTCAGCTACCTGCAGCGCTTCCCGATCGACGTGATCAAGATCGATCGCTCCTTCGTCGACCGGATGACCGCCGACCGGACCGCCGCCGCCCTCGTCCAGGCGATCCTCGCGATGGCCAACGGGATGGGGCTCGACATCATCGCCGAGGGGGTCGAGACCACCCAGCAATCCGATCTGCTGCGCCTGCTCGGCTGTCGCTACGGGCAGGGATACCTCTTCTCGAAGCCGTTGCCGGCCGACCAGGTGGCAATCTAGGCGGGGCGCGACAGCTCTGTCGGCTCCGATCTGACGGTGCTCTCCTATGTGAGCCCAGAGAAGCGGGCGATCCTACGGTGGCTGGGCCTGGCCGCGGTGCTGCTGCTTGCCCTCGCCGCCGTCGAACTCGTCCTCGGCGTCGGGATCGGACCGGTGGAGGCCGGCGATTACTGCGGCATCGCGGTCGTGGGGGTAGCCGCGCTCGCCTGCGGCCTGCGGGCGCGGTGGGTCGAGCGCTCGCGGCGTGCCTGGTCGCTCGCCGCCCTCGCCCTGCTCCTGATGATGCTCGGCTTCCTCGACGACGCCTTGACCACCGGCTTCGGCCTCGGGATCGACGACGGCCTCTACACCGCCGCCAACCTCGCCCTCGCGGCGACGGTCGTCTCGCTCTGCGCCGGCCGGATCGTGCCCCGGCACTCCTTCTTGGTCGACTGCGTCGACGCCGGCCTGATCCTCGCCGCGCTGGCGTCCGCCACCCTGATCCCACTTGCCGCCGCCTGGGCGAGCAGGGAAAGCAACGTCGCCGTTCCGACCGTCACCTATCCGCTGGTCGACGCGGTGCTGGTCACCATGTTGGCGGTCGCCGCCGCGGCGAGCGGCTGGCGACCCGGACGCGAGATCCTCTTCCTCGGCGGCGCCCTTCTCGTGCTTACCGTCGCGGACTCCGGCTACTTCTTCTCGCTACGCGCGGGCGATGACGAAATCGGTCGGATCGAACTGCTCTGGTACCTCGCCGCGGCGGGCATCGGGTTCGCCGCCTGGCAGGCCCCGCCCCCGCGACTGCGGGAGGGGATCCGGCCTTCGACGGCGGCGATCGGGCTCGCGGTGAGTGCTGCCGCGGTGGCGACCGGTGTCCTCATCGCCGATGCGTTCGTCGATCTCCCACCGGCGGCGACGGTCCTTGCCGCCCTGGCTCTCCTCGGCAGCGCGCTGCGACTCGCAATGGCGTTCTCTGAGGTTCGGCGGCTCGCCGACGAGCGCCGGGTCGGTCTGGTCGACGCGCTGACCGAGCTGCCGAACGAGGAAGGGTTCTCCCGACATCTGACTGAGGTGCTCGTGGCCGGGGAGGGGCCGGTCGCGGTGCTCCTGATCGAGCTCGACGACTTCCAAGGACTGACCAGCGCGCTCGGGTACGGCGTCGCCGACGCATTGCTCTCGTCGGTCGGCCGGACCCTCAGGATCGCCTGCGGTGAGGGCGGCCGGGCGGCCCGGTTCGGCAATGACAGGTTCGCTCTGGCGCTGGACGGCTGCGATCGGTACGCCGCGCGGGAAGCGGCACAGAGCATCGCGGCCGAGATCGGGACCGCCACGGAGGTGGCCGGCCTGACCCTCCGGATCCATCCGAGCATCGGCATCGCGGTGTCCTCCGCCGCGGAAGCCGACCCCGAGCTGCTCCTGCGTCGCGCCGACCGGGCGGTCCAGGACAACCGCGCCAGCCCCGGCTCGATCGCCTTCTTCGACGGCGACCTGGAGGACGAGAGCGCGGCGCTGGAGCTCGCCGGGGAACTGAAGCGCGCCCTTGGTGCCCGCGAGATCGAGCTGTTCCTCCAGCCCCAGGTCGAGATCGCGAGCGGGCGCCTCTGCGGCGCGGAGACGCTCGTCCGCTGGCGCCATCCGCGCCACGGCCTGCTCACGCCCGACCGCTTCCTGCCCGTCGTCGCGCGAACCGACCTGGCGTCGGAGTTCTCGGACTACGTCCTCCGTCGCGGGATCGAGATCGGCGCGCAGCTGCGCGCCGCCGGCCACCCGTTGCCGGTCTCCGTCAACCTCACCTCGGACGACCTGGTCGAGGGAGGGCTGGCCGTGAGGCTGGAGCGGATGCTCGCCGACGCCGACGCGCTCGTCGTCGAGGTGACCGAGGAAGGCGCGTTCCTCGACATCGACGCCGCACGGCGGACGCTCGAGGCGGTCCGGGTGCTCGGCGTGCAGGTCTCGCTCGACGACTTCGGCACCGGGAGTTCCTCGCTCAGCCACCTCCAGGAACTCCCGGCGGACGAGCTGAAGCTCGATCGCTCCTTCGTCGCCAACGTCACCTCCGATCCCGGCAGCGCGGCGATCGTCGCGGGCGTGATCGACATCGCCCATGCCCTCGGGATGCGGGTCGTCGGGGAGGGGATCGAGACGCGCGAGCAGTGGGAGGCGATGGCCCGCCTCGGCTGTGACGTGGCGCAGGGTTGGATCTTGGGTGCGGCGGTCCCCCCGGAGGAGTTCGAGGTCGGCTACGACGCCCTGGTCACG
Source organism: Solirubrobacterales bacterium (assembly GCA_965200635.1). Lineage (GTDB taxonomy): Bacteria > Actinomycetota > Thermoleophilia > Solirubrobacterales > 70-9 > VAYN01. The sequence goes on from OZ241364.1 coordinate 1,757,779, forward strand.
CGAGCACGGGCGGTCGCAGAGATCAGGGCGCCGGGCTGCTGAACTTGCCGCTCGCGAGTTCGCGGCCCTGTTCGTTCGGTCAGCTTCGCGGACCAAGGCCGCCGGCAGTGATGGCGAAGAATCCGGCCGAGGCGAAGAAGAGCGCCAATGCGGCGAGAGGTGCCAGGTAGGCGACGCCGATCCCGACGCTATAGACCAGAACACCCAGGGCACCTCGCCATCTTTCCCGGCGTGCCCACGCCACGGAATGCGGCGGCTTGAGGAGCTCGGGATGTCGCGCGAGTCGGTTCCAGAAGAAGATCCAGGGAGCGGTCGCCAGGGCGAAGATCATCGCGTAGGTGGCCGTCGCAGCTTTCGCGGCTTCGGAATCGAGGCCGGACCGCATCGCGTCCGCCACCAGGGCATTCGGAAAGGGGGCCAGGCAGACGCCGAGCAGGATCGCCATGTTGATCCACTGCAGTGGTTGATCGACGAATCGGATCCGGGTGAAGAGCGCGTGGTGGTTCATCCAGACATAGGCGACCGTGAAGAAGGTCACAAGGTAGGACGCATAGGAAGGCCACTCCTCGAGGATCGCCTGCAGCGCGCCACCCTCGGCGGCCTGCTGCGCGGCCCCCGGTACCCGAAGGTCCAGGACGAGGAGAGTGATCGCGATCGCGAAGACGCCGTCGCTGATCATCTCGGTCCGACTCGACGGCGCGAGTCGAGATTCCAGGTCGTCTGACTCTGATTCGGGGCCTTTCCTGCGACGGAGGTCGGTCATGTCTGACCTGACGGATCCCGCCCCGGGATCGTGAGAGTCCCGGCCGCCGCCGACCTCAACGTGGCCGGAAGCCCGAGCAGCGGGACCGGTCATCGGATCCGGCTCCGGCCCGGCAGGGATGGCCGCGAGAGGGTGGATGGAATCTCACGACTGCCCGGCCGAGATCGTCCAACGGGTGTGCGGTCGATGGCTGAGGACATAGGTATGGGCTATGACGACGGCGGTCCTGCCGAGCGTGAGATCGAGGCCGTGATCTCCCAGCTGGAGCGCCTCGACGCACGGCTCGTCGCCGTCGGGCATGGCCGCGACCCGCGCTCGACCCGCGCAGCCCGGCGCTTCATCCCGGCCTGGCAGGCCGGTCGCGATTGGGAGGGGGTGGACCGGGAGGTCGCGGTCACCGTCGACTGGCCCGCGGAGGCCGCGTCGTGGCTCAAGGCCGCGCGGCGCTTCGGCGATGCGGCCGTCGATGCCTGGGTGGTCGCCGACACGCCGCCCGGCTGGACGAGGATGAGCGCGCGGCTGCTCGCCTCCACCGCGTGGCCCCCGCGCCGCACCGTCGCCTTCGCGGGCCTCGACCGCCCGCCGGCCGCGGCGATCGTCGGGGACCGGCTCCTCGACGGGTTCACCGGGGTGAGCGCCGACGGTGGCCTCTGGTTCATCGACGACGGCGATTTGATCTGTCACAAACCAAAGACGCCGAGGAGATCCATGGACTCGCTGATCCCCCGCACACCTGTCGAGATCGCTCCCGGGGCCGTGCATATCCCCGATTGGCTGAGCGTCGACGAACAGCGCAAGCTCGTCGCCGCCTGTCGCGAATGGGGGCGCGGCCGGGCACCGATGCGCCACACCGCCCTCCCGAACGGCGCCACGATGTCGGTCCAGACCGTCTGCCTCGGCTGGCACTGGACCCCGTACCAGTACACCCGCACCGCGATCGACCAGGGCGGGGCATCCGTGGCCCCGTTCCCCGACTGGCTCGCCGACCTCGGCCGGGCCGCGATCGGCGACGCCTACGGCGACGACGTGGCGGTGGGGGGCTACGACCCCGACGCCGCGTTGATCAACTACTACGACGACGCGGCAAAGCTCGGGATGCACCAGGACAAGGACGAGCGGTCCGGTGCCCCCGTCGTCTCGCTCAGCATCGGCGACACCTGCCTGTTCCGCTTCGGCAACACCGAGTCCCGAGGCCGTCCCTACACCGACGTCGAGCTGCGCTCCGGCGACCTGTTCGTCTTCGGCGGGCCCTCGCGACTGGCGTTCCACGGCGTGACGAAGATCCTGCCCGGGACCGCTGATCCCGCGGTCGGCCTTGCCGGTCGGCTGAACCTCACCCTGCGCGAGACCGGTCTCGACGGTTAGCGGCGCGCCTCCGCGAAATCTTTTCGCGGCGGATCTCACGACCGGCGCGCGGGGACCGTCTCAGGGGGGACCAAGCAGTCTCCACAGAGAGGAACACCGAATGTCAATCGAGGACAACAAGGCCGTCGTCGGTCGCTGGTTCACCGAGTTCTGGGGCGAGGACTTCAACCCCGCCGTGATCGACGAGATCGCCGCCCCCGACATCCGCTTCGAGTACTCGCTGCACGCACCGCTGCGTGGCCGCGACTCCGTCCGCGACTTCGCGACCAAATTCCGCGCCGCGTTCCCCGACCTCGCGTTCGGCGGCACCGCCGAGCTGATCGCCGAGGGCGACTACGTCGTCGGCCAGTGGATCGGCGGCGGAACGCACACCGGCGACCCGATGACCGACCTGCCGCTGGGCGGCCTCCCGGAGGCGAACACCGGCAAGACCATGCGCTTCACCGGCACCACGGTGCTGAAGGTCGAGAACGGCCTGATCACCGAGGAGCTCGGCCTCGACGACGGCGTCTCGGTCCTCGAGCAGCTCGGCCTGATCCCCAAGGACTGAGCCGGTTCGATCTCACGCCCGGGCCCTCGCCACCGTTCTTGGTGGTGAGGGCCCGCCACCCGAGGAAGGAAGACCCCGATGAGCAGCACCAGCACCGTGAAGGCCCCCTTGGAAGAGCGCGTGGACGCGCTCGACTGGGGTCAGATCACCGCCCGGCTCGACGGCAACGGTTTTGCCGTCACCGGCCCACTGCTGGACCCGGAGGAGTGCGACGACCTCGCCGACCTCTTCGACGGCGGCCAGTTCCGATCGACCGTCGACATGGCCCGCCACCGCTTCGGCGACGGCCGCTACCGCTACTTCGACCACCCGCTGCCGGACACGATCTCCAGGCTCCGCGGCTCCTTCTACGGCCACCTCGCGCCGATCGCGAACGAGTGGTCGCGGCGCCTGCGTGGCGACGAGGAATACCCGCTCGAGCACTCCGAGCTGCTGGAGATCTGCCACGCCGCTGGCCAGGACCGGCCGACGCCGCTGATCCTCCGCTACGGCGAGGGCGACTGGAACGCGCTACACCAGGATCTCTACGGGGACATCTACTTCCCGTTCCAGATCCTGACGATCCTCTCGCGACCCGGCATCGACTTCGAGGGCGGGGAGTTCGTCCTGGTCGAGCAGCGCCCCCGCGCCCAGAGTCGGGCCCACGTGATCAGCCCGCCGCAGGGCGCCTTCGTGATCTTCCCGACCCACCATCGTCCGAACCTCGGCAAGAACGGTTACCACCGGGTCGGGCTGCGCCACGGGGTCAGCACGCTGACCCGCGGCTCGCGGACGGCGCTCGGCATCATCTTCCACGACGCCAGATGAGCCTGCCGCCCTTCGAGTCGGTGATCGAGGAGCACGGCCCGGCGCTGCTGCGCTTCTGCGTCGCACGCGCCGGCGCCGGGCAGGGGGAGGACGTCTTCCAGGAGGCGATGATCGCCGCCCTGCGCGCCTACCCGACCCTCCGCGACCCGGAGGCGATCCGGCCCTGGCTCTACTCGATCGCCGCCCGCAAGGCGATCGACGCGCATCGGGCCGGGGCCCGCGCACCGGTCCCGGTCGACGATCTGGAGCCGCTCGAACAGGGAGTCGTCGACGCCCCTGCCTTCGACCGCGAGATCTGGTCGCTGGTCAAGGAGCTGCCGAACAAGCAGCGCGAGGCGATCGGCCTGCGCTTCCTCGGCGAACTCACCCACGGGGAGATCGCCGGGGCGATGGGGACCAGCGAGGAGGCGGCCCGCCGCAACGTCTTCGAGGGCCTGAGGCGCCTGCGGCAAGATCACGGTGACGATCTCACGATCCTGGCCGATCGGGCGTCTTAGGTACATGAGCATTCGTACCGACAACAAGACTTCGATGGAAGACGCGAACAACAACAATCGGACCCCCAAAGGTGAGGTCGACCCCGCCGATTGGGAGCGGATTCGCCGCCGGCTGCACGAGGCCGCCGAGGCCGAGGGCCTGATCGACGTAGCGGTCGAGCGGCACGACTCGCCGCTCGGGACCCTGCTCATCGCGGCGAGCGACACCGGCCTGGTCCGACTGGGACTGCCGATCGAGAGCGAGGAGGAGGTCCTCTCCGAACTCGCCGACAAGGTGGCGCGGCGCGTCCTCGTCGGGCCTCGCGCCTCGGTGACCGAGGCACGCCGTCAACTCGACGAGTACTTCGAGCACCGACGGCAAGGCTTCGAGGTCGACCTCGACTGGCGCCTCTCGAAAGGGTTTCGTCGCGACGTCCTCGAGGCGACCGCCCGGATCCCGTACGGGCAGACCGGCACCTACACGTCGGTCGCCACCGCGGCGGGGAGTGCCAAGGCGGTCCGGGCGGCGGGGACCGCGCTCGCCAGGAACCCGGTCCCGATCATCGTCCCCTGCCATCGCGTGCTGCGCTCCGACGGCGGGCTCGGGAACTACCGGGGCGGCGCGGATGCGAAGGCCCAGCTGCTCGACCTGGAGGCGAACTGATGCCGACGAAAAGTCACGACGATGGGTCGATCATCGCGGTGACCGGTTCGACCGGGGAGCTGGGCGGCCGGGTCGCCCGACTGCTGGAGCAGGCAGGCGTTCCGCAGAGGCTGATCGTCCGCGACGCTTCGCGCGCGCCGGCGCTCGACCGCGCCGAGGTCGCCGTCGCGCCTTCCTACGGTGCCGAGGAAGAGATGCGGGTCGCGCTGCAGGGGACCACGACGCTCTATTTCGTCTCCGGCCGTGAGGAGGTCGACCGGCTCGACCAGCACCGGGCTCTGGTTCGGGCCGCGGTCGCCGCGGGCGTGGAGCGGATCGTCTACGTCTCCTTCCTGGGCGCAGCCCCCGACGCGACCTTCACCCTTGCCCGGGACCACTGGGCGACCGAGGAGGCGATCCGCGAGGCCGGGACGGCGTTCACCTTCCTTCGTTCCTCGCTCTACATGGACGTCATGCCTTACTTGGCAGGGCCGGACCGGGTGATCCGGGGTCCTGCGGGGTCCGGACGGTTCGCGCCCGTCTCCAGGGACGATCTCTCCGACGTCGCACTCGCCGTCCTCACCGCGGAGGGCCGCTTCGACGGCGAGACCCTGGACCTGACAGGCCCGGAGCTGTTCGACCTGGCGGGGATCGCGGAGCGTCTCGCCGCCTCGACGGGCGAGCCGTATCGCTACGAGGAGGAGAGCATCGAGGAGGCATGGGAGAGCCGCCGCCCGTCAGGTGCTCCGGACTGGCAGATCGCGGGCTGGGTCACCTCCTATTCCGCGATCGCTGACGGGTCGCTCGAGGCACGTACCGATGAAGTCTCGCGAGTCAGTGGCCATCCGCCCCAGGATCTCGCCCGATACCTCCGAACCATCCCCGGTCCGACTCGATGACCTGGGCGTAGTGCGCGCCGTCTGGCGGCAGTCAGCCAGACCTGCGACTGGCCGCCATACCTTGGCCTCCCCGGCGCGGTCTACGAACCGAAAGTTACTGGTTCGAATCCAGTCGGCTGAGGCCCGAAAAGACCCGCGGGTAACGCGGTTCATCGCCAGACGTTTCGGTGTAGTTTCAGGTGTATTTGGTGGTAGTCTCTTTCACCGACCAAGGAGCCACCATGCCTGTCCTGACCCCTCCAACCGCTGAGCAACTCGACCACGACGCGGCAACCCTGCCCATCGCCGAGATCGCTTTCTACTTGCAGGCCGTACTCGGGCAGCGGATCGCGGCGCATCTCATCGGCTCGCGGGACGCGAGGCAGATCGGCCGCTACCGGAAGGCAGGGGGGCCGACGCCCAACCCCACCACCGACCTGCGTCTACGGGAGGGCTACAAGATCGTCCGCATGATCGTCGAGAGCTTCGACGACAAGACTGCCCGCGCCTGGCTCTTCGGCACCAATACGCGTCTCGACGACGCAGCTCCGATTGACATCCTTCGCCAGGCCACGGAGCCGACGCAGTTCGCTGAGGTGAGGGTGGCCGCCAGACAGCTTGTTAGCTTCGAGGGGTGAGCGGGGGAGAGCTTTGGCGGGTCGGGCATCGCTCCGATCCATTGGCGTATACGCCTCACGAGCTCTGCTCCTGGAATCACCGCTTCGACGATAGGGAGCGCCGTTTCCGCACTGTCTATTGCGCAGAGCATCCGGAGACCTCACTGCGCGAGGTGCTGGCCGACCTGCGCCCCAACCTCGCCGCGCGACTGGCGTTCGCAGATGTGTTCGGCGTGGACGCCCTTGCTGATCTTCCGCCGGCACCGGTGACGGCGCGATGGCGGGAGGAGCATCTGCTCGTCGCCGCGACGCTGGTCATCGACGGGGACCTGATCGATCTCATCGAGCCGGAGGTCCGTGCGGCGCTGGAGGATCGCCACGCCTCCTTGCTGCTCGAGCATGGCCTCGAGCACTTGGACCTCCACGAGATCACCGCGCGGCGTCGAGTGGTTACGCAGGCGATCGCCACAGATCTCTTCGACCGCGGAGCGGCTGCCGTGTGGTTTCCATCCCGACTCGACGGACTGCCGGCCGTGGCCCTCTTCGAGGGCCGGGCGGACCTCGAGCAGATAGGTGAGCCCATCGCCCTCACCGACCCCGCCCCGGGACCACTACTCATCGTTTCAACCGCGTGGGACTTGGCGTTGGAGCCAGTTGGGGCGGGATAGCGGCGCTGCAGTTCCGTCGGTATTCCTTCCCTTATCCGTTCCCTTCGGCCGGGACGAGAATCTGGCCGAGGGCGCCGCTCGCGAAACGCTCCTCGTTCACCAGGTCCAGCTTCAGATGGTTGTCGAGGTCGGCGAATGGGCTGTGGCCGGCGCCGATCGCCAGGGGGACCCAGGTGAGCTGGTACTCGTCGACGAGGCCGAGCTTGGTCAGGGAGGCGGCGAAGTTGGGTCCGCCGTGGACCAGGATCGTGCCGTCGTCGTCGCGGGCCTTCAGGTCGGCGATCGCGGCGGTGAGGTCGCCGCCGAAGATCTCGGCGGGGCCCCAGTCGGCTTTGTCGAGCGTGCGGGAGAAGACGGCCTTGAGCTTGTCGTTCATGGACGTCGCTATCGGGCCCTCCGAGGCCTGCCAGTGCGGGCCCATGATCTCGTAGCTGCGTCGGCCCATCGCGTGGGTTCCGGCTTGGTCGAGGGCGCGGAGGTTCCACTCGCTGCTGTCGTCGCCGAAGAACTCGAACATCCAGTCGTGGGTTCCGTCCGGGCTCGTCGCGAAGCCGTCGAGGGAAAGGACCATCTTGAGGACTACTTTTCTGTTTGCCATGTATGTCGAGACTGGGTGAGGCTCCGATAATCATCGGTCCCGCGCTCACCGCTCGGCCAGTACCCGCACCCGCTCGAGCTCGCCCTCGACGACCTCCATCTGCGCCGCGATCGCTCCCCCGTCGGTGTCGGGCGGGAAGAGGAGGGTGAAGAGGAACTCGCTGCCGTCGCCGTTCGGGATCACCCGGCCGAAGGCGCCGGTCCGGTCGTCCTCGGCGGAGAGGATGTCGACCGTCCCCAGTTCCGCCGAGCTGCGGATGTGGATCCGGAACCGGCCCTCGCCGGATCCGACCAGCCAGTGGTCCCCCTCGGCGCGGATCTCGGCGGCGAAATCGGGTGCCCAGTCCGGTAGGCGCTCGCCGTCGGCGAGCAGCTCGACGAGGGCCTCGGGTGGAGCGGCGATCGCAATCGATCTGGTGTGGGCGAGGTTCATGTCTTCCTCTCGGTCGTATGTACAAACAGATTATAAGCACATACATACTATCTGCGCGACGGAGGTAAGATCGCCGCGATGAGTGAGGAAGACCTCGGCGCGTTGCTGGCCCGCGCCACGCGGCGGTTGATCGACGAAGAGCGACCGCTGCTCGCCGAGCACGAGCTCTCGATGTGGGACTACGTCGTGCTCTCCCGCCTCGCGGCCGCGCCGGCCGAGACGCAGCTCTCGCTCGCCCGCGCGATCGGCTATGACAAGAGCCGGCTGATCGGGCTCCTCGACGGGCTGGAAGCCGAGGGTCTGTTGACCCGCGAGCCCGATCCGGGCGACCGCCGGGCCAAGATCATCGCCCTCACCGACGCCGGCCGAAAGCGACACGAGGCGGCGCGCCGGGACATTCGGCGGATGGAGCGGCGGCTGCTCGCCGAGGTCGAGGCCGCCGACGCGGCGCGCCTGCGGGAGCTGCTGGCGCTGCTGTCGGGCGCCTAGCCCAGCCGCGGCCGGATGGCCAGCGGGGCCTCGCCGCGACCGCGGGCGTCCCAGAGGAACCAGTGGTCGGGCTCGATCCAGGCGGTGACCCTGGCGCGGTCCCGGATCGGATAGTCGGTGCCGATGTAGCGGCGGGCGAGCCGGTCGACCGTGACCAGGCCATCGTCGGGCTCCAGGGTCGCGGGTCCACGGACGGTGAGCTGCCGGAGCCAGTTGTCGCCGTCGAGGATCGAGAGCGAGACCGCCGGGTTGGCCTCGATGTTCCGCAGGCGCCGGCGGTTCGTGTCCATGTTCAGGAGCACGCGGCCGTCGACCCAATCGAACCAGACCGCCACGGTATGGGGGGAGCCGTCCTCGCGGACGGTGGCGAGGACCGCGGGGTTGGCGGGGGCCATCAGCTCGAGGGCGCTCGGCGAGAGCGGGGGACGGGGCATCCGTTCCACGCTAAGTGCCCTCGGCGGCCGCGGCGACTGGCGGTTTCGCCAACGCCCGGATCTCCGCGGTGTCGATTTCCGGTCTCCTCGTTCGTCGCACGGGTAGAGGGGCTCAAGGGGAGCTCCCGAGAGAAGGAGAGATCGAGATGGGACGAGTGATCGCAACCACGCAGGCCACCGTCGACGGGGTCATCGATCCGGTGGGCGAGTGGGTGCAGCCCGACGGCGGGCACGGTGAGTATTCGTTCGAACGGCAAGCCAGGTCCGGCGGGCTCCTGCTCGGGCGCAAGACCTTCGAGGGGCTGGCAGGGTTCTGGCCCGACCAGACGGGCAGGTGGGCCGACATGGTCAACGGGTTGCCGAAGTACGTCGCCTCGACCACCCTGTCCGGCGAGCCCGGGTGGAACGGGACCCTCCTCGAGGGTGCCCTCGAGGATTCGATCCCGAAGTTGAAGGACGAGGTCGAGGGGGACCTGTTCGTCCACGGGAGCGGTGAGTTCGCACACGCGCTCGCCGAGCGGGGACTGGTCGACGAATTCGAGGTGTACCTGAACCCGCTCGTCTGGGGCGAGGGCAACGTGCACGTGCTCGGCGACCGGGGGACGGTGCGGTTCGAGCTGAACGACGTGAAGCGGTTCGACTCGGGAGTGGTGCTCCTGACCTACCTACCGACTTCCTGATCCGGCTACCGTTCAGTTTTCGTCCATGCCGCTCCGTGGAGGCCTGCCACGTCCCGAACCTCAAGGGCAAGAAGCTGAAAGCGGCGAAGCGGAGCTCCCGGGCCGCGGCCTGCGCGATCGGCAAGGTGACGAAGGGGAAAGGGATCACGGCCCGGTCCGGCACGGTGAAAGCCCAGAGCCCGAAGCCGGGCAAGGTGCTGGCGGTGGGCGCGAAGGTGAACGTCACCCTCGGCTAAGGAGGGCCCGTCCTGAGCTCAGGTGCGACTTGCATGGGTCAGCGCGGCGGTCACGGTTCCGGTGCCGCCGCTCACTGACCACCCTCGTCCCACTTGGCTTCGCCGCGACGCAGGTACTCGGTCTCGATCGACTTGCTCTCGGCGAGGAGCCGCGAGCGCCACTCCGGCAAGTCGATGTCGACCCGGTCCGGCTTCGCGGGGTCGAAGCGGAGCGGCACGACGTCGCCGGCGGTCGCATACGCGCCGCACAGCTCGTGTGAGTCGACGGTGCGCGTCACCTCGGGTTCGGCGCCGCCGGGCAGCCGCGCCCGGATCCGCATCCGGAACTTGGAGTGACCGATGGTCCCGGTCCGCAGCTCATCGACGGCGAGGATCAGGCCCTCCGCCCGTCTGCCCTCACGGACCAAACGCCTGTAGCCGGGGAGCCGATGTCGAAGCACCGGCCCACAGTAAGCAATCCGTCAGGAATCGAGAAGCAACGGTGACCTCGAGGGGGTGGTCACGGCAGGTGACACCGCTTACCAGCAGGCGCTTGCCACCTCACCCGACCCGGTGACCGGCGCGCCACCTGCGAGGCTTCACCGCGATGACCGCCTCGCCGATCGACGCCTACCTCGCGCGCCTCCACGAGGCCTGGCTGCCCGATCGCTCCGGCGCGGTCGCCGACTACATCCCGCCGCTGGCGCTCGCCGATCCGGACTGGTTCGGGATCGCGATGACGACCACCGAGGGGCACAGCTATGAGGTCGGGGACTCGCGGGAGCGGTTCACCATCCAATCGATGTCGAAGCCCTTCACCTATGGGCTGGCGCTGGCCGACCGGGGGTTCGACGCGGTCGACGCGAAGGTCGGGGTCGAGCCGAGCGGGGAGGCGTTCAACTCGATCAGCCTCGCCCCCGGGAGCGGCCGGCCGCTGAACCCGATGATCAACGCCGGGGCGATCACGTCGAGCTCGCTGGTCGCCGGTGAGTCGGCCGGCGAGAAGGAGGGGCGGGTCGTCGACTTCTACGGGCGCTTCGCCGGGCGGCCGCTCGAGGTCGACGCTGAGGTCTACGAATCCGAGCGCGACACCGGCCACCGCAACCGCGCGATCGGCCACATGCTGCGCGCCTTCGGGGTGCTGGAGGAGAACCCCGATGAGGCGCTCGACCTCTACTTCCGCCAGTGCTCGGTGAGCGTCGACTGTCGTGACCTGAGCCTGATGGCGGCGACGCTGGCGAACGGGGGCGTCAACCCGCTGACCGGCGACCGCGTGTTGGCGCGCGAGCACGTCGACCGGGTGCTGAGCGTGATGACGACCTGCGGGATGTACGACTCGGCGGGGGAGTGGGTGGTCGACGTCGGCATGCCCGCGAAGAGCGGCGTCGGCGGCGGGGTCCTCGCGGTGCTGCCGGGGCAGCTCGGGATCGCCGTCTTCTCGCCGCCGCTCGATCCCCACGGCAACAGTGTCCGCGGGGTCAAGGTCTGCCGCCAGATCTCCACCGACCTGAACCTCAACCTCCTCCACGTCGCCCGCTCCTCGCGCTCGGCGGTGCGCCGCACCTACACCGTCGCCGAGGTCCCCTCGCGCCGCCGCCGCCCCGAGGCGCAGACGGCGGCGCTCGCCGTGGCCGGCTCCCGCTGCACCGTCCAGATCCTCCACGGCGACCTCGTCTTCGCGGCGATGGAGAGCGTCGTCCGCGGGATCGTCGAACGCGCCGCCGGGATCGACATCGAGGTGCTCGACCTGACCGAGGTGACCGAGCTCGACCTCGGTGCCGGACGCCTCCTCGTCGGCCTCGCGGCCTCGATGGCGGCGGAGGGCAGGGCGCTGGCGATCGTCGTCCCCGCCGGCGCCGACCTGCTCGACGGCCTGCCCGTCGAGGGCCTCGAGGTCTTCCCCGATCTCGACCGGGCGACCGAGTGGTGCGAGGGGCGCCTGCTCGCCGCCCACGGCCCGGAGCCCGCGCCGCCTCCGCGCGTCACCCTCGCCGAGCATCGGCTGACGCGCGGCCTCGACCCGTCCCAGCTGGCGGCGCTCGAGGCGGCGACCGTGCCGCTCCGCTTCGAGGCGGGCGAGCGGATCTTCGCCGTCGGCGACCCCGCCGACGCGGCCTTCCTCCTGCTCGAGGGCGAGGTCACCCTGGAGCTGGAGCTCGCCGGCACCCGCCGCCGCCTCTCCACCCTCACCCCGGGCTTCTCCTTCGGCGAGTTCGCCTTCGCCGACGCCTCCGCCCGCCCGGTCAGCGTCCGCGCCGAGACCGCGGGCGAGTGCCTCGTCCTCAGCCTCGCCGCCTTCGAGCGGATGGGCGAGCGCAACCCCACCCTCCAGGCGGCCCTCCTGCGCAACCTCCTCGCCGGCTACTACGAGATCATCGGCCGCACCACGCGCGAGGTCGGCTCCCTCCTCGGCGGCCGCTGATGAACGAATACGTCCTCGATCATCACCTCGAAGGCGAGGGCGCGCGACTGGCATTGATGTCGCGCCTGCTCGACCCGATGCACCGCCGGCACATCCGCGAGCTCGGGATCGGCCCGGGGGCCAGGGGCCTGGAGGTCGGCTGTGGCAACGGCTCGATCGCCGCCTGGTTGGCCGCGGAGGTCGTGCCCGAGGGCAGCGTCATCGGCTTCGACCTCGACCTCTCGTTGGTCGCCGCCCGCGCCCCCAACCTCGAGCTGCGCGCGGGTGACATTCTCGCCGGGCCGGTGGAGACGGACGCCTTCGACCTGGTGACCGCGCGCGCCGTCCTCCATCACGTCGGCGATGCCGACCTCGCGATCGCCAACCTCGTCGCCGGGGTCGCTCCCGGCGGCGCGATCCTGCTGATCGAGCCCGACTTCCTCCCGGTCGGCGTCGCCGGGCCGCCGCCGATAAAAGAGTTCTGGGACGGGTGGCTGGCCTGGTCGCGCGAGCAGGGTATCGACTACTACGTCGGTCGCAAGCTGGCTCCACGTCTCGCGGCGCTCGGCGTCGGAGAGATCGAGGGCACCGCGGAGACGGCCGTCTACAACGGCGGCTCCCCCTGGGCCGACTACTGGGCGGACACGGTCGCCGAGCTCCGCGGATCGCTGGTGGCCTCCGGCCATCTCGACGACCGGCCGATCGATACTTTCCTCGCCCACTGCGCCGATCCGACCTGGTGGACGGAGACGATCTCCTTCACCGCCGTCCGTGCCCGGAAGGCCCTGGAAAGCCCCGAGCCGACGTCCTAAGATCGGCGTATGTGCAGAAACATCAGGACCCTCCACAACTTCGATCCACCCGCGACCACTGAGGAGACCCACGCCTCCGCGCTGCAGTACGTGCGGAAGATCAGCGGCTCGACCAAACCCTCGCAGGCGAACGAAGCGGCCTTCGAGGAAGCCGTCGCCGAAGTAGAAGCGGCGACCCAGAAGCTGCTCGACCATCTGGTCACCACGGCGCCGCCGAAGAACCGCGAGGAGGAGGCGGCCAAGGCCAAGGCCCGCTCCGAAAAACGCTTCGCCGCCTAGGGCGGGCATCGGGACGGATCCGCGCCACCGCCCTGCCGCGGCACTGACGTTCAGGGGACGCGGATGCTTGCCGTGAAGGAGGCGTCGACCGGGCCGAGGGGCTTCGAGACCAACGTCAGGCTGCGCTGGCCGCAGTCGGCGTAGCGCAGCCGGGTCACTCCGCCGGCGCCCGGGCCGGCTTCGGCGACCGTCGCGCCGGTCACCGGGTCGACCAGCGCCAGGTGGAAGCCCCCCGAGGTCGGGTGGAGTCGGACGCGGATGCGGCCGTCGTAGGGAACTCGCAGTTCGGTCGCGGTGCCCGTCGGTTCGAGGGCGATCGCGTCGCCGATCCCGGCCTGATCGGCGCGATCCGACTCGTCGTGGGTCCAGGTCGTCTCGGTCGGTTCTACCGGATCGACCACGTCTTCGCGCAGCTTCTGCAGGGCGGTCGGGTCGGGCGCGAAGAGGGGCGAGTAGTTCCAGGCGCTCTGCGGATCGACGAGCTGGGAGTAGGACTGGGCGAAGGCCTCGCCCGGGTTTTCCCAGTAGTGGAGGCCCTCGTTGCCGGGAAAGGCGAGGCCTTCGCGTTGGCGCTCGCAGACGCGCTCGTAGGTGCTCCAGCGCAGGGTGCCCGCGTCGAAGGCCGACCAGATTCCACCCGCTCGGTTGTTGGCGATGTGGTGCCCGTACTCGTGGGCGATCACCGAGGCCCGCGAGATCCCGTCGACTTCTTCGGTTTCGGCGGAGACCACCATCCGTTCGGAAACCGGGTCGTAGCACGCTATCGTGCCTTCGCCACAGAGGAGGGCCTCTTCTTCGCCGTTCGCGGCGTAGAGCTGCAGCTGCGCGAGCTCGGGGCCATGCGGCAGGGACGAGACGTCGCTGACGAGCGGGGCGACCTGGGCGCGGTCATAGGCGAGGGAGGCGACTCGCAGCCTGGTCCCTCCGCCGAGGCCGAAGTCGATGCTCGGCGCGCCTTTCACCGCCCGCAGCAGTGCCGTCCGCGGGACCCCGATCGCCGCGGCCACCGTTTCCCGGGCGGCGCCCGGAGCCTCCGCGCCGGCGGGCGCCGCGCCGACCGCGCCGACGAACGAGGCGACCGCGATCGAGGCGACGGCGATCCCGCGGAGGAAGAGATGCCTGGCGGCGCGCATACGAGCGAATCGGCAGTCACCCGCACCACGGCGAACCGGGTGGACCTTTGTCGACGTTTATTCGGTACGGCGCGCCGAGAATTGTGCTTTGAAGCGGAAAACTCGACCGTTGAACGTGTTGACAACGCTCCCGCGCTCAGACAAATTCCTGCCTATCCGGACAACTAAAAAGGATCGGAATTTTGACGCGAATACTTAAGCGACTGGGCCCGATACGGACGATTGTCGTATCTGGAGTGGTTGCGGCTCTGCTTTGCAGCTCGTTCGCGGTGGCAGACTCGTTGATCACCAGCAAGGACATCAAGAACGGGACGATCAAGCCCGCGGACCTCAGCAAGAAGCTGCGGACGAAGATCAACCAAGCGAGCACCGCGGCCGCCGCGATCCCGGGTTCCAGCGGGTCGAACGGCGCGAAAGGCGACGAAGGCGCCGCCGGCAAAGAAGGGCCTCAGGGAAATGAAGGCCCCCAGGGCAAAGAAGGCGCCGCGGGTAAAGAAGGGCCGCAGGGCCAGCAGGGACCTCCAGGTCTCGTCTCCTACGGCAACCCCCACTGGGGCTCGTTCGAGCGCAACACCGAAGGAACCGCGGTCGCCGCGTTGCGCGCCGGGCCCTACGGCGGCGCGTTCGGCGGGACTCCCGAAGGCCCGCCCCTCGGTGAAGGCAGCCTCGAATTCAACGTGATGTCGCCGACCAGCAAGGTCGACTTCGGCGATGAAATCGACTACCAAGGGCAGCCCGTCAGCGACCTGACCAACGTCGGCTTCTCGGTCTACACGACCGCGGAAAACAGCTCGCGGAGCAGCGCGCCGAACATGCCGTCGATCCGGTTCGAGATCAATCCGATGACGGCCGGAGGGACGACGACGACCTACTCCACGCTCGTCTTCACCCCGACCGCGGACACCGCGCCGGGCAAGTGGACCCACATCGACGCCACGACCGAAGGGCTCTGGGGCCTGACCGGCGGGCAGTTCAACGAACCCGCGACGATGAACGAACGTTGCGGCTTGAACGGCACCCGCTGTACGTTCGCCCAGATCCAGACGTTCCTCGCCACCGGCGGGGGCGCGACGATCTACACGGTCGCCATCGGGAAGGGCAAGGACTTCACCTTCGAGGGTGCGGTCGACGGGCTGGAAATCAACAACCAGACGGTCGACTTCGAGCCCGACGGGGTGAACGTCACCGAATAACCGAGGCACTCGCGGGTCGGGACCAGGCAGGCCCGACCCGCGGGAGCGTCGCGACGCCCTGGCTATCCTCGGCCCGATGAGGGCAGGAACCAATGTCGCCGCGGGCCTCGTCCTCCTCCTCGCCCTCGTCCTGGGCTGGGTCGGCCCGCGCCCGGCCGCGGCGCGCGCCACGGCCGCGTCGCCGACCGGCCTCGCCGCCCCGCGCGAGAAGGAGATCGCGATGGAGCTGGTCTCCTCGGCCGAGAACTCGACGCTCGACTGGCGGAGCGCCTACGGCTACATCGAAGACATCGGCGACGGCCGCGGCTATACCGCCGGGCTGATCGGCTTCTGCTCGGGGACCGGGGACATGCTCGCGCTGGTCCGCTCCTACTTCGCCGCCGAGCCCGACGATCCGCTCGCCCGCTTCCTCCCGGCGCTGCGGCGGGTGAACGGCTCGGCTTCGCACGCCGGCCTCGGCACGCCGTTCGTCGCCGCCTGGAAGCGTGCCGCCCGCGACCCGGTCTTCCGCCGCCTGCAGATGCGTGAGCTCGACCGCGTCTACTTCGACCCGGCCGTCCGCCGCGCGAAGGCCGACGGCCTCGGCGCGCTCGGCCAGTTCATCTACTACGACGCGATCGTGATGCACGGCCCGGGGCCGAGCGACGACAGCTTCGGCGGCATCCGTCGCCGCGCGATCGCCGCCGCCCCGACCCCGGCCGAAGGCGGCTCGGAGGTCGACTACCTGGAAGCGTTCCTCGACGTCCGCCGTGCCCAGATGAAGACCGAAGCCAAGCACGGCGACACCTCCCGCATCGACGCCGAGCAACGGCGCTTCCTGCGCGAAGACAACCTCGCCCTGCGCCCGCCGCTCGTCTGGCACACCTACGGCGACCGCTACGCGATCCCGGCGCCGTAAACCAAGTTGTTTGACAATCTGGCAACGGTGCGAGAGGGTGGCGGATTCCCGCCGTCTGAAAGGAAACGAATTGAACCGTTGGTTGGCTCCCCCCGCTGCCCTTCTCGCACTGATCGCCGTTCTGGCGATCGCGGGCTGTGGCTCGTCCTCAAGCAGCTCAAGCAGCTCCGACAGTTCCAGCAGCACCGAAACGAGCACCTCGGCCGAAGGCGCTCCCACGAGCGGCTCCGGGGCCAAGGCCTTCTACATCAGCCCGGTGCTCGCCCAGCCGGCGCAGCAGGACCAGAAGCACGCCTTCGAAGCCGGGGCGAAGGAAATCGGCTGGTCGCCGACGGTGCTCGATTCGGCTCTCTCGCCGGAAAAGGAGATTTCCAACATGGAAATCGCCCAGAACGGCGGCGCCAAGGCGATCGGCGCCTGGACGCTCGACCCGGGCACGATCACCGGCTCCTATGAATCGGCTCAGAACGCGGGTATCCCCGTGGTCGGCGACAACTCGGCCGGCCCCGGCATCACCGACACGGTCTGGTTCGAAACCCAGCTCTGCGAGCCGGAAGGCCCGCAGGCGGTGGACGCGGAAAAGATCGCCGAAATCCACCCGCACGCCAAGGTGATGATGATCGTCTTCGAACAGGCGCAGTCGCTGGTCGAAGTCGCTGAATGCTTCGCCCAGGAAGCGAAGAAGGCGGGGCTCGAAGTGATCTCGGAAACGAACAACGAAGCCGACAACGCGGCAGGCTCGCAGAAACAGTTCGAACCGCTGCTGACCAAGACCCCGGACATCGAAGCGGTCTGGTGCTACAACGACGAATCGGCGTTGGGCGTCTCGGCGGCTCTGCTCGCGCAGGGCAAGCAGATCGCGACCACCGAAAACCCCGAAGGCGTCGTCGTCACCGGACAGAACGGCGACAAGAACGCGATCGAAGCGGTCGAAGAAGGTCGGATGTCCTGGACCTGGGACCCGGACAACATCGCCACCGGCTACGCGCTGGTCAAAGCGATGAACGCGGCGCTCGAAGGCAAGCCCGCGAAGGACATCCTGGTCGAAGGGCAGTTCGTCGACTCCGAAACGGTCGGCGAATACGTCTTCCCCGACGAACGCGAATACACGCTGGACACGATCCCGATCAAATGGGAAAAACCGCCGGTCAAGAAGTAGCGGTTCGCGAGGAGCACGGATGAGCACCGACGCCTACGACGGCAACGGAGCGCGGAGCCCGCGGTGGTGGCCCTCGCGCTACGGGCCCGAGGACGAGATCGGTGCCCAGAACGAGCTCGGGGGAGACGTGGCGCTGCGGGCGCTGCGGCTCCCCCGCGAGGGCCGCGCGATCGCGCTCGCCCAGCCGCTGCGGACCGAGGTCGCCCAGACGCCGCCACGGGTCGCCCACCAGGTGACGCTGGCGCACCTCGCGGTCCACGGTGGCCCCGACCCGGGCGGCTCCGACGTCACCGCGTTCGAGGACCAGCTGACGATCAGCTCCCACGCCGGCTGCCACGTCGACGGGCTCGGCCACTGCGGGATCGACGGCCGCGGCTACAACGGCGTCCCGGCGACCGAGTTCTACGACCCGAGCGGCCTCCGTCGCTTCGGGATCGAGGCCCTCGGCCCGTGGGCCACCCGCGGCGTCCTCCTCGACGTCGCCGCGCTCCACGACGTGGCGACGCTGCCGGCCGACCACGCGATCGGGGTCGAGGACCTCGAGCGGGCGGCCGCCGCCGCGGGCGTGGAGATCGCCGCGGGGGATGCGGTGCTGCTGAACACCGGCTGGGGCGCGCTCTGGGACGCCGACCCCGAGGCCTACGCGGCCGGCGAGCCGGGCCTCGATTGGGCCGGCGCCCACTGGCTGAGCGACCGCCGCGTCTCGGCGATCGGTGCCGACAACTGGGGGCTCGAGGCGATCCCCGGCAATGACGCCGGCGCCTTCGTCGTCCACCAGCACCTGCTGACCGAGACCGGCACCTTCATCGTCGAGAACCTGACCCTCGCCGAGCTCGTCTCCGCGGGGGCGAGCGAGTTCCTCTTCTTCATGGCGCCGCTGCGGATCGTCGGCCTGACCGGCTCGCCCGTCGCCCCGGTGGCGGTGCTCTGATGCGCGAGGTCAAGG
Organism: Solirubrobacterales bacterium; assembly: GCA_965200635.1. Taxonomy (GTDB): domain Bacteria; phylum Actinomycetota; class Thermoleophilia; order Solirubrobacterales; family 70-9; genus VAYN01. The sequence continues at coordinate 1,776,215 of OZ241364.1, forward strand.
TCCGCGGGGAGGGGCTGCGCTTCCCCGAGGGCCCGGTCGCGCTCGCCGACGGCTCGGTGCTGGTGTGCGAGGTGGGACGCGGGACGCTCGCCCGGGTGACTCCGGCGGGCGAGCGCGAGACCGTCGCCGAGTGCGGGGGCGGTCCGAACGGCGCCGCCGCGGGCCCTGACGGGCGGATCTACGTCGCCAACAACGGCGGTCTCGAGTGGGACGAGTCGGGCGGGTTCCTGGCCCCGGTCGGCTGCGCGCTGCCGATCTCCGCGCGGATCGAAGCCGTCGACCTCGCCACGGGCGCCGCCGAGGTCCTCTACACCGAGTGCGACGGCCGCCCCCTGGAGGCCGCGAACGACATCGTCTTCGACGCCGACGGCGGCTTTTACTTCACCGACAGCGGCCACTGGAGCGGGCGGGTCGAGCGGAGCGGCGCGATCTACTACGCGCAGCCCGATGGCTCCTCGATCGTCGCCGCTGTGGACAGCTTCCCGGCGCCGAACGGCATCGGCATCTCGCCCGACGGCGGCCGCCTCTACGTCTCCTCGACCGGCGCCGGCCGCCTCTGGTACTGGGAGATCGAGGAGCCGGGAGTCCTCCGCGGCGGCGCGACCTTCTTCGCCCCGGGCGGCGCCAACTTCCTCTGGAGTCCGGCTGCCTACGCGCTGCTCGACTCGCTGGCGATCGACGCCGAGGGCAACGTCTGCCAGGCCAACATCCTCTCCGGCGTCTCCGTCGTCAGCCCCGCCGGCCGGCTCCTGGAACACCTCCCGATCGACGACCCCTTCACCACCAACATCTGCTTCGGCGGCCCCGATCGTCGCACCGCCTTCATCACCGGCGCCGGCTACGGCAAGCTCTTCGAAGTCGACTGGCCCCGCCCCGGCGGGGTGCTCAACTTCGACCTCGGCTGAGTCCCCCGCCACCCTCGCGCGATGATGCGGAGATGCACCGCGTGGTCGATGCGATGAACGTGATCGGGTCCCGGCCCGACGGCTGGTGGCGCGACCGGGCCGGGGCGGTGCGGCGGCTGGTCGGCCAAGTCGACCGCTGGGCCGAGGGCGGGGAGGAGCGGGTGACGGTGATGCTGGAGCGCGAGCCGCACGAGGAGATCGAGGCCGACCGGGTCGAGGTCGCCTGGGCGAGCGCCGGAGGTCGGGACGCCGCCGACCGCGAGATCCTCGCCCGCCTTCCCGACTGGCTGGCCGAGGACGAGGTGGTCGTCGTCACCTCCGACCGCGACCTGCGGGAGAAGGCGCGCGTCGCCGGCGCCGAGGTCGAGTCGAGCCGCCCGTTCCGAGCCGCGCTCGACGAGCTCTAGCTCCGGGCCGTGGCGGGGGCGGACCAGGCGAGGTAGGCGCTCGCGGCCAGCAGGAGCGGGGCCAGGGTCAGGCTCGGGATCCACTCGCCCTGGCCGATGCCGGAGGTGACGATCGCCCCGATCATGACGGCGCCGAGCAGGAGCGAGACGGGCCGGACGGCGATGCCCGCGATCAGTGCCAGGCCGCCGAGGATCTCGATCGTGCCGATCAGGTAGACGAAGGCATCGGGCAGCGGCAGGCCGTAGGTGCGGAAATGACCGGCCTCCCAGCCGTGGGCGAAGAACTTCGGGGTCCCGGAGATCGCGAAGACGATGCCGGTGAGCACGCGAAACCACCGCATGGCCGTCCCCGGAGCCGGCTGGCGCATCACAGTAGGAACCGGAAGGCGACGCTGTCGGGGTCGATCGTCTCGATCTGCATCGGCGAGCCGTCCATCCGCGCGAGCAGTCCGGGGAGGTCGGAGCGGTCGGCGATCTCGATCCCGACCAGGGCCGGGCCGGTCTCGCGGTTCGAGCGTTTGACGTACTCGAAGAGCGTGATGTCGTCGGTCGGCCCCAGCACCTCGTCGAGGAAGCGGCGGAGCATGCCGGGCTCCTGCGGAAATTCGACCAGGAAGTAGTGCTTGAGGCCTTCGAAGACGAGGGCCCGCTCGACGATGTCGGCATAGCGGCTGACGTCGTTGTTGCCGCCGGAGACGACGCAGACGACCTGGGCGCCCGGCGCGGGCGCGATCTTGGCGCCGAGCGCGGCCGTCGCCAGGGCCCCGGCGGGCTCGGCGATGATCCCGTCGGTCTGGTACATCGTCAGCATCTCGGCGCAGATCGCGCCGGGCTCGAGCGCCACCAGCTCGGCGCCGCTGTCGCGGACCAGGGGGAAGGTGAAGTCGCCCACCCGTCGCACGGCCGCGCCGTCGACGAAGGAGTCGAGGTCGGGCAGGTCGACCGGCGCGCCCGCCTCGAGCGCCGCGATCATCGCGGCGGCCCCGACCGGCTCGACGCCGGTGAGCGCGACCTGGGGATGGCGCTCGCGCAGCCAGGCGGCGACGCCGGCGAAGAGGCCACCGCCGCCGACCGGGATCACCAGGAGGTCGGGCGCGCGGCCGAGCTGCTCGACGATCTCGATCGCGACCGTGCCCTGGCCGGCGATCGTCCGCGGGTCGTCGAAGGCGGGCACCAGCGGGGCGCCGCTCTCGCCGGCGGCGACCGCGGCCAGCGCGACGGCGTCGTCGTAGGTGTCCCCCTCGATCACGATGTCGACCCAGGTGCCGCCGATCGCCGCGATCCGCTCGCGCTTCTGGCGCGGCGTCGTCCGCGGCAGGTGGATGCGTCCCCGGATGCCGAGCGCCGCGCAGGCGTAGGCGACCCCCTGGGCGTGGTTGCCGGCGCTCGCGCAGACGACGCCCGCCGCGGTGTCATCGAGCTGCGCCATCAGGTTGTAGGCGCCGCGCAGCTTGTATGAGCGGACCGGCTGCAGGTCCTCGCGCTTCAACCAGACGTCGGCGCCGACCAGCGCCGAGAGGCGCTCGCTGCGTTCGAGCGGCGTCCGTCGCACCACGCCCGCGAGGCGGGCCGCGGCCTCCTCGACCAGCTCCGCCACGTGCCCTGTCTCGGTGCCCGGATCCTCTGCGCGCATCCCTGCAGTATCGCCGGCTCGGTTCGCGGTCGTCTCAGGCCGCGCCGCCGAGGTCCGGCGGGGAGCCGGTCGCGATCAGCGCGCCGACCAGGGTGCCGATCAGCAGGTCGCGGAGTTCGTCGCGCTCGATGTCGCCGTGCTCGATCCAGTCGAGGCAGGCGCCGTCCATGAACCAGAGCCAGCCGGCGACCGCGGCCCGGGACTTCGGCGGCGCCTCCTCCGGGTAGATCCCGCCGAGGATGCGCTCCGCGGTCTGGCGGCGGATCTCGGCGATCAGGTCGCGGATCTCGGGCACCCCGGTGGCGGTCGAGATCAGGTTGCGGTAGGCGACCGAGTTCTCCTCGACCAGCGCGAGGAAGCCGCCGACGCTGGCGAGGAGCTGCTCGGCGGGCGGCAGCGCCGGGTCCGGCTCGGTCCGCGCGCGCAGTTCTTCGGCCCAGGCCCCGAGGGTCGCCTCGAAGAACGCCTGCTTGCTCGGGAAGTAGTGGTAGAGCAGCGATTTCGAGATCCCGGCCTCGCGCGCGATCCGGCTCATCGAGAGCTCCTCATAACGGTTGCTGGTGAAGAGCTCGGCGCCGCGCTCGAGGAGCTGCGCGCGCCGCTCGTCCACCCCGAGGCGGCGGTAGGAGGGATCGGCCATCCGCCGACCTTACTTGTTGACCATCGGTCTACAGGTCTGTACGGTTATCGACCGATGGTCAGCAATGCGCCCTTCAACCGGATCAGGAGAGATCGATGACCACTGAGTCGAGGCTGGAGCAGGTCGAAGACGAGCTCGCGGACGTGACCGAGCGGCTGCGTCGGCTGGAAGGGGGGACGGAGACGCAGGCCGTGCCGCCACCGCTCCCGCGGCGGATTCATGCGCCGCGGCCCGAGCTCGAATGGCCCGCCGCGCCGGTCGAGCGCCCCGAGCGCAGCGCGTTCGATCTTGAGGCCGTCTTCGGTGGCCAGGTCCTCGCCGCGGTCGGGGGCGTCGCGATCCTCTTCGGCGCCGTCCTCTTCCTCGGCATGACGATCAGCCGCGGTTGGCTCGACGAGGAGACGCGCACGATCATCGCCGCGGCGGTCGCTCTCGTCGCGCTCCTCGGCGGTGTCTGGCTGCACGAGCGCCATGGCCGGACCGAGGCCGCCCGCGCCCTCGTCGCGAGCGCCATCTCCGGCCTCTTCGGGACGATCGTCGTCGCCACCCAGGTCTACTCGCTGATCACGCCAGTGCTCGGCCTCGCCCTCGGCGCCGCCGTCGCCGCGATCGGCTTCGCGATCGCCGTCCGCTGGCGCTCGCCGATCGTCGCCGCGGTCGGCTCGCTCGGCGCGCTCGCCTCGCCGGTGATGGTCGGCGTCGCCGGCTCCGGCCTCTCGGTCGCCTTCGTCGCGATGGCGCTCGCCGCCACCGTCGGCATCCTCATCTGGCAGCGTTGGGACTGGCTCGCGCTCGGCGCGTTCGTCGTCTCGGCGCCGCAGCTCATCGCCTGGGTCGCGATCGACGGCGACCGCCACCTCGCCCTCGCGATCGCCGTCCTCGCCGGCTTCTGGCTCCTCTACGCCGGCGCCGCGCTCGCCTATGAGCTGCGCAAGCGCACCGAGGAGCTGCCCGCCGCCTCCTGGTTCCTGCTGCTGGGCAGCTGCCTCGTCTTCGTCGCCCCCGGCTACGCGGTCCTCCACCAAGCGGGCGATCAGACCGCGGCCGTCGTCCTGCTCTTCGCCTTCGCCGCGGTCCAGGTCGGCCTCGGCGTCCTCGCGATCCGCCTGCGGATCCACCGCGAACTCGGCGCGCTCCTGATCGGCCTCGGGATCGCGATCGGCGCCTTCGGCTTCGGTGCCGCCCTCCACGGCCCCGCCCTGGTCGTCGCCTGGGCCGCGGGCGCCGCGGTGCTCGCCGGGCTCGGCTCGCGCCTCGACGCGACGCGCTCGCCCGTCCTCTCGAGCGCCGAGCGGATGACGATCGCCGCCGTCGGCCTCGGGGCCCTCGCGATCGGCCACACGGTGCTCTTCGAGGCGCCGCCGAGCGCGCTCTTCGACGGCGTGCACGACCTCGCCGACGCGGCGATCGCCCTCGTCGCCTGCGCCGCGGGCGTCTTCGCCGTCGCCCGCTTCTCCCGCCGTGTCTCGCCCGAGGCGGCGCAATTGGCGGCCTTCGCCGGCGCCACGGTCCTCGTCTACCTCGGCTCGGTCGTCATCGTCGAGACGATCGGCGTCGACGCCGGCGGCGACACCCGCCAGGCCGGCCAGACCTGGCTCTCGGCCTTCTGGACCTCGACCGGCCTCGGCGCCGTCGTCTTCGGTCTCGTACGCCGGCGGCCCGACATCAGGCTCGGCGGCCTGGCGCTTCTCGCGGTGGCGATCGGGAAGGTCTGGATCTACGACCTCGCCGAGCTCGAAGCCCTCGCCCGGGTCCTCTCGTTCGTCGGCCTCGGCGCCCTGCTGTTGGTCGGCTCCTTCGCCTACGCCCGGATCAAGCCCGACCGCGACGAGGAGGCGACCCGATGACGACCAAGACCCGGATCGCGATCACGGTCGCCTCCGCGGCCGCGCTCGGCACCGCGGAGTACGGACAGACGTGGAGCGTTATGGAACCTGGCTCGGGCGAGGTCTGGGGCTGGGCCGTCCTCGCGTCCTACGTGCTTGCGATCGTCGCCGTCGCCCTCGTCGACCGCTGGTGGGCCCTGCTTCCGGTCCTTGCCCCGATCGCCGCCGACATCTACATCCAGAACTTCACCGACTACGTCTACCCCTGGGAAAGCGAGTCGATCCATCTCGGGTGGGCGGCAGGTCTCGTGGTCGGCGTCCTCTGGGTCGGAGCCCAGGCGGCGGTGCTCTCGATCGGCTTCCTGCCGCGCCGGGTCTGGGACGTGGGTCGCCGCCGTCGGCTCAGCCGCCGAAACCCAACGCCATCACCCCGAGGCTGAGCGCCGACACCGTCACCCACAGCGCGGCGCCGAGGACGATCGGCCGCGCTCCCGTCCGTCGCAGGCCGGCGAGGTCGATCGAGAGGCCGACGGCGGCGAGCGCGACCGTGATCATCGCCGTCGCCAGCTCGCTGATCGTCGGCCGCAGGCCGGCGGGGATGAGGCCGGTCGAGGCGAGCGCCGCGAGGGCGAGGAAGGCGAGCAGGAAGCGCGGGGTGCGGGCGGCGGCGCGGACGAAGGTGCCGCGCAGGTGGGCCGCCCCGCCGACCGCGACCTCCCCGCCGACCCGCGCGGGCGCTTCGCGCTCGGCGAGGTACGCGGTCACCGGGACGATCATCAGCGTGCGGGTGAGCTTCACCACGACCCCGGTGGCGAGCGCGGTGCTGCCGTAGACGTTGCCGGCGGCGACGACCGAGGAGAGGTCGTTGATCGCGGTGCCGGAGAAGACCCCGAAGGCGTGTTGGGACATGCCGAGCGCGTGGCCGAGCGGCGGGAACGTGAGGACGGCGAGGACGTTGAAGATGAAGATCGTCGCGACCGCATAACCGACGTCGGTCTCCTCGGTCTTCATCACCGGGGTGACCGCGGCGATCGCCGAGGCGCCGCAGATGCCGGTACCGACGCCGATCAGCGTGCGCAACGGGTCGACGATCCCGAGGCGGCGGCCGAGGGTCGCCGCGACCGCCAGGCAGCCGCCGAGCGTGATGACGATGACCGGCAGCGAGGCGGCGCCTTGGCTGAGGACGGTGGTCAGTGGCAGCCCGGCGCCGAGGACGACGACCGCGCCACGCAGCAAGGTCGAGCTCGAGGCGCGCAGGCCGGGGCGGAGCACGGGGCGGGGGCCGAAGAGCGCGCCGACCCCGAGGCCGATGACGATCGCCAGCACCGGCGGCGAGCCGAACGGGACGCGCTCCGCGACCAGCCACGCCGCGATCGCGACGAGGAGGCTGAGTGCGAGCCCGGGAAGGATGCGGAGCGCCGGCGTGTTCGAGGCGTTGGCCATGCCACGAGGATCGGGCCGGAGCGCCCTCCGAACCAGTCGCATCCCGCCACCGGGCATTCCTAAATGGAATGTCAGTGCGCTGTCGGGTGCCTACTGACCGGTGGTCTACAAGGTGATAGCGTTACCGACCATTGGTCAACAAGGCAGGGAGGCAGCGATGAACTCAGCGATTGGAAGCAAAGACCAGGCCGAGTACCGGCCCTTCCCGAACGACGAGGGGAAGAACTCGCGTCAGGCGCAGCTGGAGATCCCGGTGGTCGTCCGGGCGATGAAGTTGCCGAGGGGCGCACGGGTCCTCGAGGTCGGTTGCGGGCGCGGGATCGCCCTGCCCGTCCTCGACCGGCTGTGCGACCCGCGGCGCCTGGTCGGCCTCGACGTCGACGGTGAGCTGCTGATGGAGGCCGCCGACAACCTCCGCGAGCGCGGGACCAGGGCGGAGCTCTGCTGCGGCGACGTGCGCCAGATGCCGTTCGACGACGGGTCCTTCGACGTGGTCATCGACTTCGGCACGCTCTACCACATCGCCAGGTCCCCGGCCGCCCTTGACGAGATCGCCCGCGTCCTCGCGCCGGGCGGCACTTTCGTCTACGAGACGAAGGCCTCGCAGCTGCTCTCCCATCCCGTCCGCTCCCGCGGCCGCCACCTCCCGGCACCCGCCGCCCACGGCCTGCGCCCCCGGCGCTGGGCGATGCTCTGGGCCTCCCGCACGAAGGGCGGTGTCCGCGGATGAATCAGAAGCCCGACCTACGAAGCCGGCTCCTGTACAACGCGAAGATGGTCGGGATCAGCGTGGCCTGCGGCGCCATGCTGGTCGGCATCGTCTACGTCCTGGTCCTGCTTGGTGTCGTGGCGGTGCATGTGGAACCGGACCACTGACCCACGCCCCAGAAGGACACCGGCCGGCTACGGAATCAGCTGTTCGCGGCCGGTCGGCATGTGGTTCGCGAAGAAGACGAACCAGATCAGCGCGGTTACGATGCCGATGGTGACCGAGGCGGGGAGGGCGACCTCGAGGGGTCCGTGGCGCCAGCCGCCGCGGTCGCCGACCAGGCGCAGGTAGCGGCGGTTCGCCCGTCCCAGCATCCAGGCGACGGCGGTGAGGGCGAGGGGCATGACGACGAGGCCGGCGATCAGGATCACCGCCGCGTCTTCGCTGATGCGGGTGAGGATCCAGAGCGTCCCGATCGGCACCACGAGCCAGAGGACCTGGCAGCCGAGGACGATCGCGACCGCGAGCAGGCCCGCCTGGACCCCTCCTCCTCCGCGCTTGGTCGATGCCGCGACCACGGACCGACCATACCTCCTGGGTTCCTGATCGGGGCAATTGTTTCCGCGGTCTCAAGCCGCCTTCTGAGCCCTTGAGCGCTCAGCAAATGAGACCGCTTTCTCAGTTCTGGTAGGTTCCATAGGAAGGCAATACATCGTTGAGACCTACGTCGGAGGACCGGATGAACAGCAGGAAAAAGCAACTGAGAATCGGCATCGGTGGGTTGCTCCTGCTCGGCCTCGCTCTCCTGGTGGCCGCCTGCGGCGGGGCCGGGGGCACGGTCACGACCAGCGAAAGCGCGACCTCGCCGATCGCCCTGGCTCCGGCCTTCTCCTCCGAAGAACTCGCCGAACAGGCGGGGGACAACTGGATCACCAACGGCGGCAGCACCACCAACGACCGCTTCTCGACGCTCGACGAAATCAACACCGAAAACGTGTCCCAGCTGAAAGGGGACTACGTCACCAAGATCGGCGAAGAAGCGACGGCGGCGAAATTTTCGGCCGAGGGCCAGGCGCTGGAGTACGAAGGAACGATCTACATCCCCGACGGCGCCGACGACGTCTACGCGATCGACGCCGGCACCGGCCGGGTGATCTGGACCTACGAACCGCACCTGCCGCCGGACCCGCTCGGCGAAGTCATCTGCTGCGGTTGGGACAACCGCGGCGTCGCGATCGGCGACGGCATGGTCTTCGTCTCCCAGCTGAACGGCGACCAGGTCGCGCTCGATCAGGAAACCGGCAAGGTCGACTGGTCGACGCCGATCGTCAAGCCGAAAACCGGCTACTCGATCACCAGCGCGCCGCTCTATTACAACGGCATGGTCTACGTCGGCGGTTCCGGCGGCGAGTACGGGATCCGCGGCCGCCTGACCGCGGTCGACGCCAAGACCGGCAAGATCGCCTGGCGCTCCTACACGATCCCGGCCCCGGGCGAAAAAGACTTCGAAGGTAGCTGGCCCGCCAACAACGACGCCTGGAAACACGGCGGTGCCGGCATCTGGAACACCCCGACCGTCGACCCGAAGACCGAAACGATCTTCTTCTCCACCTCCAACGCCGGTCCCGACTGGAACGGCGCCGAGCGTGAAGGCGACAACAAGTGGGCCGCCTCGATCGTCGCGATGGACGTCAAGACCGGCAAGATCAAATGGGGCTACCAGCAGGTGCACCACGACCTCTGGGACTACGACAGCCCGAGCCCGACCGTCCTGATGGAAGGCGAAATGAACGGCGAAACGGTAGAAGCCGTGGGCGAGCCGTCGAAGACCGGCTGGGTCTATCTCCTCGACCGCAACACCGGCAAGCCGATCTACCCGATCCCCGAGGTGGCGGTCCCGCAGGATCCGTCCCAGAAGACCTCGCCGACGCAGCCCGAGCCGACGATGGAACCGTTCAGCCCGCTCGAAGTGAGCAAGGAATCGGTCGAAAAAGTCGAAGAAGCGGTCGCCGGCAACACGCCGAAACAGAAAGTCGTCGGCACCAAGATGTTCCAGCCGATGTCGACCGATCCGTCGTCGATCGCCGTCACCCCGAACGCCGCGGTCGGCGGCGACAACTGGCCGCCGTCCTCCTACGACCCGGAAAAGAACATCTACGTCGTCTGCTCCCAGGAAGGCGCGCTCGGCGTGATCGCCGAAACCGGCCACACCGAATACAACGAAGGCGAAACCTTCGAGGGCGGCGAGATTGGCGGCACCACCGGCTTCAACGCCAAAGGATTCCTGACGGCCTACGACATGTCGACCGGCAAGATCGTCTGGCGCAAAGAATTCCCCGAATCCTGCTATTCCGGTGCGGTCACCACCGCCGGCGGCCTAACCTTCATGGGTCAGAACAACGGCGAACTGATGGCCTTCGACACCGAAACCGGCGAAGAACTCTGGAGCTTCCAGACCGGCGCCGGCGCCAACACGACCGTCACCCCGTTCGAAGACGAAGGCGAAGAGAAGATCGCGATCTACTCGGGCGGCAACTCGCTGGCCGCGACCTCGCACGGCGAAAACTTCTGGGTCTTCTCGCTGAACGGCACGATGGGCCCGGAGGCAGGCACCGAAAAGGAAGCCGAAGGCACCGTCCACAAGGGCGAGGAAACCGGCAAAGAAGGCAACGAAGGCGAAACGCCGACCGAAGCGACCGAAGAAGGCGCCGAAGAAGCCGGTGCCGAAGCGGGCGGCGAAGAAGCCCCGGCGGGCGGCGGTGAACCCGACGCGATGGCGGGTGGGGAAGTGTTCTCCGAAAACTGCTCGACTTGCCACGGCGCCATGGGCACCGGCGGCAACGGCGGCCCCGACCTGACGACGATGCCAAAAGCCCAGGAACAACCAGGCGCCGAAGAACAGGTGACCAACGGCGGTGGCGGGATGCCCGCCTTCGAAGGTCTCCTCAGCGAAGAAGAAATCAAGAACGTCGCCGCCTACGTCGTCAAAGAAATCGCCGGCAAATAATTGAACGAGGCGGTAACTTCGCCGCCTCCCCAGACGAACTTCGCGCCGGCCCGTCTGGCGGCGCAGAGGCAGACGACCCCGGAACCCACCCTCCGGGGTCGTTTTGCGTGGGGGGGGGTTGTGGGGGACGGCCGTAGTCCCGGCCGCCCCGGCAGTCCTAGCGGCGTCCTGGGCGTCTCATGGCGGTCCTGGCTGGCTGTGACCGCCATGAGACGCCCAGGACGTGAGGGGTCCGTGCGAGAGAAGCCACACCTGCCTGTGTTCCGTGACGGAGATGCCGGGAACGTCACCCTCCCGCGCATCTTCGGTCTGCTTTCGGGCCCGGAAAAGGAGCCCGAGAACGCGCTGCGTGTATTTGGCCCCCTATAGGGGGGTCAATGCACGCAGCGACGAATTGACTGTTGTCCAACACGCACGGAAGCGTGGACTTCCCACGCTCTCCGTCACGACTTGCGAGTCTCGTGACGTCCTCGTGGGAGGGCGGTGATCGTTCCGTGTGCTCCTCCCGTGACGCGCCCGCGGCGCACGCCCGGACGCTCCCCGCCACTCCCCACATCCCCGGCCGTCTCGGGCACGGTCACAGCCAGCCAGGGCCGTGGCCGAGACGGCCGTGCTCGCCGACACCCCTAGCGTCCCTTGCCTCAGTCTGCGCTCGCCTGCAGCGCCAGGTACTCGTGGATGACCCGCACCGCCATCGAGCCCTCGCCGACGGCGGAGGCGACTCGCTTGATCGAGCCGGAGCGGCCGTCGCCGACGGTGAAGACGCCGGGGAGGCTGGTCTCGAGCGGGAGGGCGGGGCGGCCGGTTGCGCCGGCGGTGCCGCCGAGGTGGGTGACCGAGAGGTCGACGCCGGTGAGGAGGAAGCCGTCGTCGTCCTTGGCCAGGGCGCCGTCGAGCCACTCGGTGCAGGGGTCGGCGCCGATGAAGACGAAGAGACCGCCGCAGCCGAGGTCGCGGCGCTCGCCGGTGCGGTTGTCCTCGACCACGAGGCCGTCGAGGGATTTGTCGCCGCCGACCTCGCGGACCTCGGTGTGGACGAGGAGCTCGATGTTGTCGATCGACTCGATCTGGTCGACGAGGTAGCTCGACATCCCTTTACGCAGGTCGCTGCCGCGGATCAGGAGGTGGACCTTCTCCACCGTGCCGGAGAGGAAGACCGCCGCCTGGCCCGCCGAGTTGCCGCCGCCGACGACGGAGACCGCGGTCGATCCGCACATCCGTGACTCGACCAGGGTGGCGGCGTAGAAGACGCCGGAGCCGTTCAGCCGCTCGATTCCCTCGACCGGCAGCTGCCGGTAGCTCGCGCCGGTGGCGAGGACGACGGTCCGCCCCGCCAGCTCGTCGCCGCTGTCGAGCGAGACGACGTAGCGGCCGTCTTCGAGGCGCAGGCTCTCGGCCCGCTCGGGGACCGCGGTGCGCAGGCCGAAGCGGCGCGCCTGGGCGATCGCCCGGTCGGCGAGGTCCGAGCCCGACACGCCCGCCGGGAAGCCGAGGTAGTTCTCGATCCGCGAGGAGGTGCTCGCCTGCCCGCCGAGGGCGACCGCGTCGACGAGCAGGGTCGAGAGCCCCTCGGTCGCCGCGTACACCGCCGCGCCGAGCCCGCCCGGGCCGCCGCCGACGATCAGGCAGTCCCAGGCTTTTTTCGCGGTCTTGTTGGGGGCCCGCAGGTTGAGCGCCGTCGCCGCCTCGAGGACCGTCGGCGCGCGCAGCACGTGCTCGCCCGAGACCAGCATCGGCAGGTCCTCGAAGGCGGGCGGCTCGCCCTCGATCGGCGAGACGAGCCCGTCGGCGCCGTCGAGGTCGATGAAGCGGTGCGGCACCCGGTTGCGGGTGAGGAACTCGCGCAGGTCCCGCGTCCCCGGGTCGGTGCCGTAGCCGATCAGCCGGGCGCCGGTCTCGGACTCGATGATCGTCGCCCGGCGGCTCACCAGCGCGTTCATGATCAGGTCGCCGAGCCGGGTGTCGCGGGAGACGACTTCGCGCAGGGCCTCGCGGCTGACGAAGATCCCCTCGCCCGCTTCGGCGACCCGCGCGGTCAGCAACGCCGGTTCGAGCGTGATCAGATTCAGCTCGCCGGCGAACTGGCGCTCGCCGTAGCGGATCGCGACCCGCTCCTGGCTCGTCCCGACCGCGTCGAGGATCTCGACACAACCGTGCAGCACCACCAGCATGTCGTAGTCGAGGTCCCCTGGGCGGAAGATCACCTGGCCCTCGGCCAGCGGCTCGCGGCGCCCGGCGGCTTCCATCGTGGCGATCTGGCCCGGGTCGAGGCGGGGGAAGGTGACGTCGCTCTCTTCGCCGAGCGGCGGTGGATCGGGGGGCGGGGTGGAGGGGCCTGGCTCGGTGCTCATCGAGGGGCTAAAGGTAGACGGTCGGAACCGCCTCGAAGGCGATGCCCTTCTCATGCCGGCCGGCGAACCTCCTTCGTCTGAATCTCCATACGACGAAGGCAAACCGCCCCGGACAGGCCGCCGAGGAGGTAGAAATATCGTCCAGCGATGCAGTCCTCTTACGCGACCGATCATCCTGGCGAGGCGGAGGAGTTCCTCGGGCGCGCTTATTCGGTCGGGGTGAGGCTCAGCCTGCCCAGGCAGAGGAACGATTTCCGCCTCGCGGTGGGGCGGCTCGACGCCGGCAGCTTCCAGCTCGACGAGATGGATCTCGCCGCCCGCTCGATGTTCCGCTACCAGCCCGACCAGGAGTACTTCATCTCCGCCGCCGGCCGCGGCAGGTTGCGCGTCCTCCAGGCCGGGGAGGACGAGACGTTCGGGCCGGGCGAGGTGGCGTTGATCGGCCGGCCGGGGGTGGAGACGCGGAACCTGGTCGACGACTTCCGCCAGAGCGTCGTCACCTTGCGGGTCGCGGCGCTGCGCGATGCCGCCGGCCTCGACCCGGAGGGAACGGAGACACCGCAATTCACCTCGGTGCGGGCGATCTCGCAGCGACACATCCGCGCCTGGTGCCGGGCCGTCGGCTTCGCCCGGGCGACGCTGAGCGACGATCCGGCGGTCGCCGAGGCACCGTTGGTGCTCGGCAGCGTCGAGCGGCTGCTCGCCGGCCTCGCCCTGTCCACGTTCCCCACGCGGCCCGCGCTCTCCTCATCGCGCCGCGAAGAGCTCGACGCGCGCTCGCCGGCGACCCTGCGCCGGGCCGTCGTCTACATCGAGGCCAACGCCGCCCGCGACATCAGCATCGGCGAGATCGCCGGCGCGGCCCGGGTCACGCGGCGCGCCGTCCAGCAGGCGTTCCGCCGGCACCTCGACACGACGCCGACCGCCTACCTGCGCCAGGTCCGCCTCGACGCCGCCCGTCGCGAGCTACTGGCGGCCGAGCCGGGGGCGCTCACCGTCACCGAGGTCGCCCACCGCTGGGGCTTCTCCTCGCCCAGCCGCTTCACCGAGCGCTACCGCGCCGCCTTCGGCACCACGCCGAGCGAGACGCTCCGCCGCTGAGCGGGGTGCCGCGGGGCGCCCTGCGGGTAGCGTTGGCGTGTGCCGACCAAGACCGACGAGCAGCACGCGCGGCTGATGGAGGGGCTCGCCGCCTCGATCCGCGAGAAAGGCCTGGCGGGGACGCAGGTCTCCGACATCGTCGGGCACGCGCACGCCTCGCGGCGCACCTTCTACAACCACTTCGAGGACAAGGAAGCCTGCTTCGTCGAGCTGATGACGACGCTGGCCGATGCCTTCCTCGCGGAGGTCGACCGGGCGATCGACCGCGACGCGCCGATCGGGACGCAGACCGAGCAGGCGATCGACACCTACCTCGGCCTGGTCACCGGGGACCCGGCGCTGATGTCGACGTTCGCCGGCCCGGCGCTCGGGGAGCGGACGGTGCTGGCGCAGCGCGAAGGGTTCGAGCGTTATGCCGAGCTGATCGTCTCGGTGGTCGAGGGGGACTCGGCGCGCGACCCGCGGGTGCGGCCGATCTCGATCGAGCGCGCCTACATGCTGGTCAGCGGGCTGCACCAGACGCTGGTGCGGGCGCTCGTCCGCGGCGAGGACCTGGGGCCGGCCGCCTACGAGTTCAAGGCGGTCATCACCGCCGCGCTGTCGGGCTCCTCGGCCTGAGGGAGCGGGCGCCGGCGGACGATCGCCGCGCCGCCTCCCGACGGGGCGAAGGCGACGCCGCGGAAGCTTTCGCGCTCGCCCGGCTCGCCGGTCGGGCTGAGCTCGAAGTTCCGCAGCAGGGTGCGCAGGACGATGTCGATCTCGAACTGGGCGAAGGCGGCGCCGAGGCAGCGGCGCATGCCGCCGCCGAAGGGGATCCAGGCGTAGGTGTCGGGCTTTTTGCCGACGTAGCGATCCGGGTCGAAGCGGTTGGCCCGCTCGTGGAAGCGGCCGTCGTGGTGGAGCGGGGCGATGCCGGTGACGACGCGGGTGCCGGGCGGCAGCGTCCACTCGCCGAGCGCGAACGGCTTCATCACCAGGCGCGCGGTGACGTTGATGACCGGGCGTACGCGCAGGACCTCCTCGGCGGTGGCGAGGCGCAGCGCGTTCTCCTCGCCGCGCGCCTCGTCCTCGAGGCGGCCCAGGATCTCGGGGTGGCGGCGCAGGCGCTCGACGCTCCAGGCGAGGGCCGAGGCGGTCGTCTCGTGGCCGGCGACCAGCAGGGTGAGGAGCTCGTCGGCGAGCGCCGCCTTGTCGACCGCGTCGCCCTCGGCGAGGTGCGCCCGCAGCATCAGCGCGAGGATGTCGATCCGCTCCTCGAGATCGGGGTCGGCGAGGTGCTGGTCGACCAGGGTGTCGGCGAGCCGCACGTATCGAGCGTGCATCCGTTTCCAGCGGGCGCCAGGACTGCGGCGGCCCCAGTCGCGCCGCAGGACCGCCGTCGTCACCAGGCGCTGGCCGAGGGTCGTCATCGGCGGCAGGAGCTGTTCCAGTTCGGCCAGCTCCTGGCCCTCGGCGCCGAACACCGCGCGCAGGATGATCCGCAGCGTGATCGTCTGGAACGAGGAGATCGAGGCGAACTCGACGCCCTCCGGCCAGGAGGCCATCTCCCGCAGCGCCTCCTCTTCGATGATCGACTCATACGAGCGCATCCGCTCGCCGTGGAACGCGGGCAGGAGCAGCCGCCGCTCCTTCAGGTGCTCCCCTTCGTCCATCGAGAAGAGCGACCCGGGCCCGAGGATTTCCCCGAGCGGGTTCTTGCCCCCGTGGAGGACGTCCGGCTTCGCCGTGTAGACCGCTTTCACCAGGTCGGGCCGGGTGACCAGCACCACCGTGCCGAAGGTCGGCATCCGCATCGTCAGCGCGTCGCCGTAGGTGGCGGTGAGACGGCGGATCAGCGCGTTCCGGGCGAAGAGGAAGGTGATGCCGTTGAGCAGGCTCGGCGTCCTCGGGCCGGGCGGGAGGCGGAAGGTCGTTGGAGCTTCGGCGGCGGTGGGCATGCGCCGATGGTACTCGCGAGTACCGGCTTGTCAAGGAGAAGGCGAGGCCGCCTCCACCACGGCGCCGGTCGCGACCAGGCGCTCCTCGCCGCCGGGCGGGCCGACCAGCTGCAGGCTCGCGGGGACCGGGCCGGGGCCGGGGGTGGGGACCGGTTGGGACAGAGCGGGCAGGCCGGCCAGGTTCACCTCCATCGTGCGGGAGATCGTGTCGATCACGCCGAATTCGCCGAGGCGCGGGGGAGGGCCGACGAGGGTCGGCCAGGCGAGGAGCTCGACCCGGTCCAGGACGGCGGCCAGCTCGGCCTGCCAGCGGCGCTGGAAGCGGCGGCCCTCTTCCTCGCGGGGGGCGAGCTCGCGTCCCAGGGCGATCGCGTCGCGGGTGCGCTCGAGGAGGCCGTCCGGCTCGCGGTCGGCGAGCGGGCCGTTGTTGCGGGCGGCCTCGGTCAGGCCGATCCAGAACGCCGGGTCGAGGACCTCGCCCCAGCTCGGTAGCTCGACCTCGACCACCTCGAGCTCGGCTTCGGCGAGGGCGCGGTCGATCGCGTCCTCGATCGCCGCCGGTTCGTCGGGGACGCGGACGCGGCCGATCAGGCGGGCGGGGGCGCCGGGGGTGAAGCCGGGCTCGAGCAGCTCCATCCCGCGGACGACCGCGGCGACGTCGCGGCCGAGTGGGCCGACCGTGTCGAGGCTCTCGGCGAGCGGTAGGACGCCGTCGAGCGGGACGCGGCCGTGGGTCGTCTTCAGGCCGACGACACCGCAGCAGGCGGCGGGAACCCGGACCGAGCCGCCGGTGTCGGAGCCGATTCCGACCTCCGCCGCGCCGGTGGCGACGGCGACCGCCGAGCCGCTGGAGGAGCCGCCGGGGATCAGGTCCGGGTCGAGCGGGTTGCGGGGGGTCCCGAACCACTCGTTCAGGCCGCTCGCTCCCATCGCCAGCTCGGAGAGGTTGGTCTTGCCGACGAGCCGCGCCTCGCCGCGTCGATCGCCGCCCGGAGCCCGGCCATGCAGGCCGCGTCGGCGCCCGCGGGGACGGCGGCGCGGGCGATCGCGCGACAGCCCGCGGTGCTCGGTAGGCCGGCGAGGTCGATCAGGTCCTTCACCGCGACCGCGGTCCCGGCGCAGCCGATCTGGGTGGAGTCGATGAAGGTCGCGTCCGCGGGGTGGGTCATGTCAGCACCGATCTTGACTTGTCTGCCGTCGGGGGGAACGGGTACAAGGAATTCTGTGGCTGAACCTGAAAGCCCCCTTTATGCGGGGCATGTATAAGTCCGCGACCGGCTGCCCCTTGGGCGGTGACCGACAACCGACACGAGGGCAGGGGAGTAAGCGTGCTCGATTCTCCGCAGGACCCCGTCAACAGCAAGGCCCGCGGCTACTGGCGCGAGCACGTCGCCGAATTCGAGAAGCCGTCTTGGTCGAAGGCGATGGTGGACCTGGCGCTGTCGCTCGCCGCCTACATCGTCTGCATGGTCGCCATGTACCTGCTGGTCGACGACCACCCGTGGATCGTCGCCGTCCTCACGCTGCCGG
Organism: Solirubrobacterales bacterium; assembly: GCA_965200635.1. Classification (GTDB taxonomy): domain Bacteria; phylum Actinomycetota; class Thermoleophilia; order Solirubrobacterales; family 70-9; genus VAYN01. The sequence goes on from OZ241364.1 coordinate 1,793,704, forward strand.
CCGCCGGCTTCCTCCTGCGCACCTTCATCGTCTTCCACGACTGCGGCCACGGCTCGTTCACCCCCAGCTCCCGCGCCAACCTCTGGATCGGCCGCGTCACCGCGCTGATGGTCTGGCAGCCCTTCGCCAACTGGCGCCACAACCACGCCGTCCACCACGGCACCGCCGGGGACCTCGACCGCCGCGGACAGGGCGACGTCGAGACGATCACCGTCGCCGAGTACGGGGCGCGCTCCTGGAAGGGACGCCTCGCCTATCGAGGCTTCCGCAGCCCCGCGATCCTCTTCACGATCGGGCCGCTTTGGTCGTTGATGATCGGGCCGCGCTTCTGGACCAAGGAGATGCGCCCGCGCCAGATCCACAGCGTCTGGCTCACCAACGTCGCCTTCGTGCTGTTCGTCGGTGGGACGATGGCGATCGTCGGACCGGTCGACTGGCTGATCGTGCAGATGCCCTGCGCGCTGCTCGCCGGGATGGGCGGCGTCTTCCTCTTCTACGTCCAGCACCAGTTCGAGGACGCCTACTGGGAGACGGGGGAGACCTGGGACTACGCCGACGCGGCGCTCAAGGGCAGCTCCTACCTGAAGCTGAACCCGGTGCTGCGCTTCTTCAGCGGCAACATCGGCCTCCACCACGTCCACCACCTGAGCGCCAAGATCCCGAACTACAACCTGCAGCGCGCCCACGACGAGAGCCCGATCTTCGCCGACGTCCCGGTCCTCACCCTCGGCGACGGCGTCCGCTCGCTGCGACTGAAGCTGATCGACCCCGACGGCGGGCGCCTGGTCACCTTCCGCGAAGCCCGCGAACTGACCGCTCGCGCCCGCTCCTCCGCCAAGCTGGCGCCGGGCTCGGCGCTCTGAGCTAGGCCTCGCGCTCGGCGAGCCAGGCGTCCGCGACCCGTTTCGGGGCGCGGAAGAGCCAGGCTTCGACGATCGCTTCCTCGAGGTCGGCGCGGGGGATGCGGTCGAGCAGGACGAGGACGCTGTTGGAGCCGTCGAAGTGCGGCGTCGTGAAGTAGATCTCCGGCTCGCTCTCGAGCAGCGCCCGCTTTGCCTCCTCATCGGGGACGCGCACGCCGAGGATCGGCGCCCCGTCAGGGGGCGCGGCGTCGCCGAGCTCGGCGACTTCCTTCTCGCGCAGCGGTCGGTCCCAGACGAAGAGCTTCTTCCTCACCTTCCAGCCGCGGTTGCCATACACGGGTTCCTCGGCGACCTCCGGCAGCGCGAGCGCGATCTCCTCGACGTCCTTCCAGGTCGCCATCAGTTGCGCCCGGCCGCGTCGCGCTTCGCCGCTTCCTTGGCCGCCTTCTTGTCGGCCAGCGCCTTGGCTTCCAGCTCGGCCATCCGCCGGGGGCGGTCGATCGCCGCGGTGAGCGCCTCGATGTCGTAGAGGCCCTGGTGGCGGCGGCCGTTGATGAAGAAGGTCGGCGTGCCGGAGACGCCGGACGCGTCGGCGCTCTGCACGTCCTCGGATATGCGCCCCACGTAGACCCGCTTGCGCACCTCCTCTTCGAGGCGGTCGGCGTCGAGTTCGAGCTCCTCGGCGTAGGTGTGGACGTCGTCGAGCTCAAGGTCGCCCTGGTGGGCCATCAGCGTGTCGTGCATCTGCCAGAAGGCGCCCTGGGCCGCCGCCGCCTCGCTCGCCTCGGAAGCGAGCTGCGCGTGCGGGTGGACGTCCTGCAGCGGCAGGTGGCGGAAGACATAACGGAGGCCGCCGCCGTGGTGCATGTCGAGCAGCTCGCGGATGGTCGGCTCGGCCCGCCCGCAGTAGGGGCACTCGAAGTCGGCGTACTCGACCAGGGTCACGGTGCCGTCGGGGTCGCCGCGGATGTGGTCGCGCTCGGGGTCGACGTCCTCGTCGAGGTCGATGATCGATTCGGCGGTGCGGCGCAGCTGATCGAGCCGGCGCGACTGGGGGATCAGCTTGCGGCTGCCGTGGAAGACGGCGAAGGCGAAGACGGGTGAGATCACGCAGGCGGCGAGCACCCCGAGCTTCGCCTCGTCGAGGTCGGGGCCGGCGAAGGCGAGGCTGGCGATCAGAAAGGAGACGGTGAAGCCGACGCCCGCCGCGGTGCCGGTGCCGAGCAGGCCGGGGAAGGTGATCGTCAGCTTGCCGCCGCCGACCACCTTGCGCACCGGCGCGCGGGTCGCCAGCCACGGCAGGAGCCAGATGCCGAGCGGCTTGCCGAGGACGTAGCCGGCGACGATGCCGATCGTGATCGGCGAGGTGACCGCATCGGAGACGAGGCCGCCGGTGATGTGGACGCCGGCGTTGGCGAGCGCGAAGAGCGGCACGATCACGTAGCTGGTCCACGGGTGGAGCGCGTACTGGAGGCGCTCGTTCGGCGAGATCGCGTCGGTCAGGCTGCGGCGCGCCTCGACCGCGCCGCCCGCGGTGGGCTGCTCGCGGAACTCGCGGGTGAGGTCGGTGGCGCGCTCCAGCTCGTGGCGCGAGGGCGGGTAGGCGCTGGTGATCAGCCCGATCGCGAGGCCCGCGATCACCGGGTCGATCCCCGACTCGTACATCGCCACCCAGATCCCGAGGGCGACGAGGACCGCGATCGGCCCGCGCATCGTCGGCAGGAAGCGCAGCAGCCCGAGGATCGCGAAGAGGCCAACGGCGACCAGTAGCGCCGTGAGGTCGATCGAGTCGGTGTAGGCGATGACGATGATCGCCAGCGCGGCGAGGTCGTCGAAGACCACGAGGGTGAGGAGGAAGACGCGCAGGCGGGTGGAGCCGGTCGGCGCGACCAGCGCCAGGACGCCCAGCGCCAGCGCCGTGTCGGTCGACATCGCGACCCCCCAGCCGCCGGCGCCCGACCCGCCCGCGTTGAAGAGCAGGTAGATGCCGACCGCGCCGCCGATGCCGCCGAGCGCCGCCAGCGCCGGGTACCAGAGCCGGTTGTGCTCGCGGAGCTCGCCGAGGTCGATCTCCCGCTTGGCCTCCAGCCCGACGACGAGGAAGAAGAGCGCCATCAGCCCCTCGTTCACCCACTCCTGCAGGGAGTTGGAGATGCCGTGCGAGCCGACCTGGATCGAGAGGTGGGTCTCCCAGAGTTCGTCGTAGCTGCCGATCGACACGTTGGCCCAGACCAGCGCCGCGACGACGGCGCCGACCAGCACCAGCGCCGAGCCGGTCTCGGTGCCGAGGAAGTCGCGCACGGGCGTCGCCAGATTGCGGGCCCAGGCGGTGCGCCCGCCGTTCGACTGGGTGGTCTCGTCAGCCATCGACAGCCGAAGTATGTTCGCCGGGTGAAGTTGACGATCTCCGACCCCGGGCGCTTCGCGCTGAAGAACGCGGTTCGGGCGGCGATCGTGGTCCCCGCCGCCTTCGCGATCGGGCTGAAGGTCTTCGAGCTGCCGCAGATGGCCCTCTTCGGTGCCTTCGGCTCGGTCGGCCTGCTGATCTTCGTCGACTTCGGCGGCACCCGGCGCGAGCGCTTCCTCGCCTACCTGGCGACGCTGGCGGTCTGCTCGCTGACGATCTCGCTTGGCACGCTCTGCTCGCACACCACCTGGCTCGCCGTCACCCTGATGCTCGTGGTCGGCTTCGGCGTGCTCTTCGCCGGGGTCGTCGACGGCTACGTCGCGGCGGCGTCGCTGGTCTTGATCCTCACCTTCGTGATCGCCGCGATGGTCCAGGCCGACGCGAGCGCGATCCCCGATCGGCTGGCGGGGTGGGGCGTCGCCGGGGCGCTGTCGCTCGTCGCGATCTTCGGCCTCTGGCCGAGTCGCCCGCCCGACCAGCTGCGGCGCGGGGGCGCGGCGGCGCTCGACAAGCTGGCGGCGCTGCTGGAGGCGATGGGGGCGACGCTGGCGTCCGACCTGGCTACGCCCGAGGAAGAGGAGCGACTGGCGCAGCGCTCGGCCGAGGCCTACGAAGCGACCGTCGCCGCCCGCAACGCCTTCGTCTCGCTGCCGCACCGCCCGAGCGGGGTCGGCGCGCGCACCGCGGCCTTCGGCCGGCTGGTCGACGACCTCGACTGGTTCGACTCGCTCGCCCGCGAGCAGCCCGCGCCGGGTTGGGTCAGCGAGGGCTTCGCCAACGAGCGGGCGGCGGTGGAAGCGCGGGTGCCGGCGGCGCTCCGTCGGGCGGCGGAGCGGCTGCGCGCGAACGATCCCGGGGACGAGGGGACCGAGCTGGAGGACCTCGCGCGCGCCCATGAGTCGATCGGCCGCGGCTTCCTCGCGGGGATCGCCCGGCACCGTCCCGAGGACGACGCGGAGCGGGTCACCGAAGAGCTGAACGAGGCCTACCGCCTGCGCGGGCTCGCCTTCGCGGCGCTGCAGATCGGCCGCCACGCGATCCAGGCGGCGGGCGGGAAGGCGCCGCGCGAGCCGACCCTGGCGCCGGGCCGCGTCGGCCTGCGCGAGGGGCGGCGGATCGCGGGCTCTCACTACTCGATGCGCTCGGTCTGGTTCCGCAACAGCGTCCGCGGCGCGATCGGCCTCGCGCTCGCCGTCCTCGTCGCCAAGGTGACCGACGCCCAGAACGGCTTCTGGGTGGTGCTGGGGACGATCTCGGTCCTGCGCTCGAGCGCGCTCGCGACCGGCACCACCGTGGTCGAGGCGCTCACCGGGACGTTGATCGGGATCGTCGTCGGCGGCCTGATCGTCTGGGCGATCGGCGACGCCACCTGGGTCCTCTGGACGATCTTCCCCTTCGCCGTCCTGCTCGGCGCCTACTCGCCGCGGGCGATCTCCTTCACCGCAGGCCAGGCCGGCTTCACGATCGTGATCGTGGTCCTCTTCAACCTGTTGAACCCGGTCGGCTGGTCGGTCGGGATCGTGCGGATCGAGGACGTCGCGATCGGCTGCGCGATCTCCCTCGTCACCGGCTTCCTCTTCTGGCCGCGGGGGGCGGCGGACGTGCTGCGCGAATCGCTCGGCGGGGCGTATGAGACCGCGGCGCGCTACCTCGACACGACGATCGCGACGATGCTCGGGGCGGAGCGGGCGGCCCCGGTCGAGCCGGTCGCGGTCGAAGCTTCGGAGGCGGCCCTGCGCCTGGACGAGACGGTGCGCGAGTACCTCGCCGAGAACGGCTCGGCTCGGCGCGACCTCGACGCCTTGGCGCGGCTGACCGGCGGGGCGACCCGCCTGCGCCGCGCGGCGCGCCTGATGCACAGCGCCACCGGCATCGCGCCGCTGGCGCCGCTCGACCGCCACGCGGACTGGGTGGCCGCCGCCTGTGGTCCCTTCGACGCGGCCTGGCGGGCGCGGACGGGCTGGTTCGAGGCCTTCGGGAAGGCGATCGCCGCCGGCGAGGAGCCGCCCGCCCCCGAGCCCGGTGCCCCGGAGCGCACCGCGGGCCCGACCAGCCGCCTCAACCGCGAGCTCGGCCCGATGGTCGTCCTCGACGGCGCGAGCGACGGCGAGGTCCCGCCCGGCCTGGCGATCGCCTGGGCCGAGCGCCACCTCGAAGGCCTACTGGCGCTGGAGCCGCCGCTGAGCGAGGCGGCGCACGCGGTGCTGGACGACTTCGCTCCAAGCGTTCTGCGCGAAGCGCGGGGCGCGACGGCGGCGCCGGCGACGTAGAGGGGCGGCGATGCAGGACGTGAGGGTCTCGTGAACAACTCCAAGGGTCCGTGACGCTTCCGCCCGGAGCTCCACACCCCCGTCACGTTTCCACGACGCCCCCAGGTTGACGGGCCGAAAAGCGCTGATATAGAGGGCTTTTCGGCCCGTCAACATTTGGGGTCAGACGGAAGGCGCACTAAGCATGAGGGATTGGCGCGGAACTGTGGAGTTCGTGCCCTCCCCGGGGTTCCGGAATGTGCGAGGCAGGTTGGCGCCCCTATAGGGGGTCAACCTGACTCGCGCCCGGGTCGGTGTTGTCCAACCCGCACGGAAGCGTGGACTTCCCACGTTCTCCGTCACTACTTGCGAGTCCCGACACACGCCCGTGTCCTTCTCGTGCGCCTCGCGTGACCCGACCGCGACGATCCCTTCGTCACTCCCCACAGTCCCGCCCTCTCGGCGGCGGCCACAGCCTGCCAGGGCCGCCGCCGAGAGGGCAGCGTCCCTTCTACGTCCCTCGCTAACCTCGCTCGCCATGATTCCGATCTTCGACGGACACAACGACGCGCTCACGCGGGCCGATCACGCGCGGTTCGCGGGTGGGCGGGAGGGTGGGCACCTCGACCTGCCGCGGATGCGGGAGGGCGGTATGCGGGGCGGCATCTTCGCGCTCTTCACCTCCTCGCCCGGGGAAGAGGAGGTCGAGGGGCAGGTCTTCGGCGGCAACCCGTTCGCCGAGCCGTTGGCCGAGCCGGTCGCCCACGAGGTCGCCGCGGCGGCGACGACCGCCGCCGCCGGGCGCCTCTTCGCGCTCGAGCGGGCGGGGGAGCTGAAGGTGGCGCGGCGGATCGAGGACGTGGACGCGGCGCTCGCCGAGGGCGCGCCGCCGGTCGCGGTCCTCCATCACGAGGGCGCCGAGGCGATCGATCCGGGCCTCGAAGCGCTGCCCGCCTGGTACGCGATGGGACTGCGCTCGCTCGGGCCGGTCTGGAGCCGCGCCAACGCCTTCGCCACCGGCGTCCAGTTCGCGATGCCCTCCACGCCCGACATCGGCCCCGGCCTCACCGACGCGGGCGTCGCCCTGGTGCAGGCGTGCGCCGAGCTCGGCATCCTGGTCGACCTCAGCCACCTGAACGAACGGGGATTCTGGGACGTGGCGAAGCTCGAGGCCGGGCCGCTCGTCGCCAGCCACTCCGGCGCCCACGCCGTCGCCGAAGCCTCGCGCAACCTGACCGACGCCCAGCTCGACGCGATCGGCGAGAGCGGCGGCCTGGTCGGCATCGTCTACGCGACCGCCTTCATCCGCCCCGACTTCGCCGACGACCCCGACACGCCGCTGTCGGCGATCGCCGACCACGCGCGCTACGTCGCCGACCGGATCGGCGTCGAGCACGTCGCCCTCGGCTCGGACTTCGACGGGGCCACGATCCCGACACCGCTCGGGGACGTCGCCGGCCTGCCGAAGCTCCTCGACGCCCTCCGCGCCGTCGGCTTCACCGACGCCGAGCTCGAATCGGTCGCCTGGCACAACTGGCGCCGCGTGCTCGACGCCTGGTGGCGCTGAGCTCAGCTCGCGGCGGCGCGTCCCAGGAACTCCAGCAGCAGGCGCTCGACCTCGGCCGGGTCGTCGGCGAAGGGCCAGTGGCCGCTGTGGGGGAGGACGTGGACCTCGGCGCGGGGGAGGAACTCGCGCTGGCGCTCGGCGTAGCTCGACGGCAGGTAGGCGTCCCCGCCGCCCCAGATCACCAGTGCCGGCGGGTCGGCGCCGGCCAGCGCGGCGACCAGCCCGGGGTCCGGCGCGCCCGGTTCGTCGGTCGTCCGGTAGAGCTTCAGCACCGCGCGCTTGGTGCGCCTGTCGTAGTGGTCGTACATCCGGTCGACGAAGGGGCGGGGGAGTCCGCGTGGCTCGTCGCGGTCGATCAGGAAGCGGAACGCGCCGCGCGTCGCCGTCGCCTGGAAGAGCTCGCCGAGCACCGGGGTGCGCCAGATCCGGGCCAGCCGGTGCCACTTGTAGCCGGGGAGGATGCCGATGTCGACGAGGGTGAGCGAGGCGATGCGCGCGGCGTTGGTCGCCGCCCAGGTGAGGCCGATCGGGCCGCCGAAGTCGTGCAGGACGAGGTGCGTGCGCTCGATCCCGAGGGCGGTGAGCGCGGCGTCGACGAACGCCGCGTAGCCCGGGGCGGAGTGCTCGAAGCCGGCCGGCGCGATCGTCTCGCCGAAGTCCGGCAGGTCGAAGGCGACCGCACGCAGGCCGATGCCACCGACCGCTCCCACGAGCGGCTCCCAGTCGTCGCGGGAGCCCGGGTTGCCGTGGACGAAGACCACCGCGGTGCTCGCCTCGGCGGGTCCCGCTTCGACCAGGCGGGTCGAGGTCCCGGCCGCCTCGAGGCGCCGACGCCGAACGTCGGTCGCCGCCGCGTCGGTCGCCATCAGGCGGCCTTCTCGACCCCGACGTACCCGGCCGCCCCGCGCCGCCGCCCGAGGGCGTGGCGCGCGTTCGCGATCGCGGCGAGCGGCATCCCGGTGGCGGCCAGCCGCGTGAAGCCGATCTGCCGCGCCCCGAAGGCGTCGAAGATCTCCGCCACGTGCGGGTCGCGCGTCGCCCCGGAGAAGATCAGGCGTTCGGGCAGCTGCATCTTCCTGCCGGTCGCGTAGTCGTGGATCATGTAGGCGTGGCCGCCGAGCCGCCGCGCGTGCTTGCGGCGGTATCGGCGCAGGCCCTTTTCCAGGTCCGCTTCGCCGCGCAGCGCCGGCGCCACCGCGTCGGCCAGCCATTCGGAGGTCTGGAAGGCCCAGCCGCAGCCGATGCCGAAGAGCGGGTCGGTCGCCAGCGCCGCGTCGCCGACCAACGCCAGCCCCGGCATGCTCGGGGTCCGCCGCCGGTTCGTCATGTCGATCTTGCCGACGATGCCTTCCTCGGTCGGCGTCGCCCCGCGCAGCGACGGCGCTTCGGGCGCCCGGTCGAAGTAGTCGCGCATCGCCGCGAGCGGGTCGGCTTTGAACTCGGCCAGCCGGTCCTTGGTCGGCATCACGGCGAAGAACGTCAGGCCGTCGTCGGTGGGGAAGGCGGCCGCCCAGTCGGGGTCCATCATCCACACCGAGGCGTCCGGGGCTCCCTTCGGAGTCACCCCTTCGAAGTAGCCACCGTAGGCCAGCCGGCCGTGCGGGTAGGTCTTCTCCGGGACCCCGGCGAGCTTGACGACGGAGGAGTCGCGGCCGTCGGCGCCGATCGTCAGCGGCGCCTCGAAGGTCGTCTCGACCCCGTCGCGGTCGCGCGCGACGACACCGCTGACCTTGCCGCCGGCGCGTCGCACCTCCTTCACGGTCTGGCCGAGGAGCACCTCGACGCCGGGGGTCGCGGCGGCGTGCTCGCGCATCAGCGGATCGAGCTTCGTGCGCCGCAGGTTCACGCCCCGCGCGGCCCTCTCCGGGGGTGCCGCGATCCATCCCCACGGCACCCGCGCGTTGAAGCGGGGACGCACCGCGCCGGCCGCTTCCATCGGCGCGAGCAGCTCCAGCCGCTCCAACGTCGGCACCGCCGACGCCTGGATGAAGTGCGAGCACATCCGCTTGAAGTTGCCCGGATCCGGGCTCTTCTCGAGGACCGCGACCCGCGCCCCCGCCCGTCCCAGGAACATCGCCGTCGCGCAGCCCGCCAGGCTGCCGCCTACGATCACCGCGTCATACGAGCGCTCCGATCCCGCCATCGTCGCCTCCTGCAAAGCTGTTGGTCAATAGTTCGTCTGGAACTATACGCCCGGAACTATGAAAAGCAAGACGATCAAACTCACCTCGACCTCCTACGCCCTCCTGGCGCTGCTCGATCGCTTTGGCGAACTGACCTCCTACGAGATCAAAGACGCGCTCGAGACCTCGATCGAGAACTTCTGGCCCGTCCCCCACACGACCGCCTACCAGGAGCCCGCGCGGCTGGCCTCCGGCGGCTACCTCTCGGCGCGCCAGGAGAAAGGCGGGAGGCGCCGGCGGCGCTACTCGCTGACCGATGCGGGGCGCGAGGCTCTGCGCGCCTGGGCCGACGAGCCGGTCGCCGCGGCCCCGCAGCTGCGCGACGAGCTGCTGCTGAAAATCTTCGCCGGCGCCGATCCCGAGCCGCTCGTCACCGCCCGCCTCGAGTGGTACCGGACGAAGGCCGAGGAGCTCGAGAAGCTCCTCGCCGCGGTCAAGCTCGCGCCCGGCTGGACGGGGCCGGAACAGACCCTCCGCGGCGGGATCAAGTACCACCGCAAGATGATCGAGGTCTTCGAGGAGATCCGCGCGGAGGAGGAGGACCGCTAGCCCCGGCGCCGAAGACCGGGTCGATGCGCTTCGACCTCTCGGATCTGGATCGCCTCACCGGCTTCGCCGACGCCCTCGAGCGCCTCTTCTGGTGCCTGGTCGTGGTCGGTTTCCTCACCGCCGTCCTCGGTTCCGCCGGCACCGGCCTCCTTCTCCTCGTCCTCGCCGCCGCCTCCTTCGTCGTGCGCGTCGGCCTCGAGGACTTCGTCCGCTCCCGCCAAGGCCGGGAGCGCCGCGGGGAGTCGGCCGCGCCGAAGAGGGCGCCCGCGACGAAAGAGGTCGTCATCACGAGGACGAAGGCCGCGAAGCGCGAGCCCGAGCCGGAGCCGGAGCCGGAGCCCGAGCCGGAGTTCAACGTGTACCGCACCTCCCGCCGCCCGCGGCGCAAGAAGTCTCCTGTTTAGCCGACGCTGGTTCACCTGAGTGGGCAAGCGAATAACCTCGCCCATGATGGAGCTGTCGCGCGAGCTGCGCCGCCACCTCGACGCCGAGCGCGACCAGCACCTAGCCGACCTCGGCACCTTCCTGGCCTTCCCGTCGATCAGTGCCGACCCGGCGAGGGCGAATCGGGTCCGTGCCTGCGCCGACTGGCTCGTCGCACACCTCGATCGGATCGGGCTCGAGGGCGTCCGGCTGGTGGAGACCGAGCTCTATCCGATCGCCTACGCCGAGTGGCTGCACGCCGGCCCCGGTGCGCCGACCGTCCTCATCTACGGCCACTACGACGTCCAGCCCGCCGAGCCGCTCGACCTGTGGACCTCGCCGCCGTTCGAACCGACCGTGCGCGACGGCGCGCTCTACGCGCGCGGCGCCTCCGACGAGAAGGGCCCCCTGTTCGCCACCCTCAGCGCGCTCGGCGCGCTGCTTGCCGTCGACGGTGGGCTGCCGTGCAACGTGAAGGTGATGATCGAGGGAGAGGAGGAGCTGCGGGCCGACGAGCTCGAGGCCTTCGTCGCCGCCGAGGGCGAGCTGCTCGCCGCCGACGTGATGCTGAACACCGACGGCAGCTTCGTCGCCCCGGGCCTGCCGTCGACGGCGGTCGGGCTGCGCGGCATGGTCGCCGTCGAGCTGACCGTGCGCACCGGCTCGACCGACCTCCACTCGGGCCTCTACGGCGGCGTCGCCCCGAACGCCGTTCAGGTGATGGCCGCGCTGCTGGCGAGCCTTCGCGACCCGAGCGGGAGGATCCTGGTCGAGGGCTTCTACGACGAGGTCGTCGGCGCCTCGCCCGAGGAGCTCGCCGAGTGGTCGCGGCTGCCGCTCGACGCCGCCACGGTGAGGGAGCAGGCCGGGACGATCGGGATGCTCGACGGCACCGGGTCCACGGTGGCCGAGCGCCTCTGGGTCGAGCCGACCCTCGACGTGGTCGGAGCCTGGGGCGGCTACCAGGGGGACGGGCTGAAGACCGTGATCCCGGCGGAGGCCCACGCCAAGATCTCCTGCCGGCTCGTCCCCGACCAACGGATGGAGCCGATGGCGGCGCGACTCGAGGCGCACTTGCGCGAGCACTGCCCGCCGGAGGCCGAGCTGACCATCGACTGGAAGCTGCTCGGCGCCGGGCCGGCGGTGATGGCCGCCGATCATCCCGCCGTGGTCGCCGCCCGCGAGGCGCTGACCGAGGGCTTCGGCGTCGAGGCGGTCCTCGCCCGGCTCGGCGTCTCGGTGCCGGTCAACGAGCTCGTCTCCCGCCGCCTCGGGATGCCCGCGGTGATGCTCGGCTACACCTCGCCGACCGACCTGATCCACGCGCCGGACGAGCACTTCCCGCTCGCCACCTTCGACGGCGCGGTGCGCACGGCCGCCGCCTTCTTCGGCATCTACGCCGCCTCGGCGCGGGACGCGGGCTAACTCAGGCGACGAGCGGACGCCGGCGTGGCAGCCGCGCGCACCAGAAGGCGAAGAGGACGATCGCGAGCACGCCGCCGAGGGCGTGGAGGCCGATCAGGACGCAGATCGCGTCGGGGATCCCGGCGAGGACGGCACCGAGCAGGGTGCTGCCGAGCGGCAGGCTGAGGACCCGGGCGGTGAGGGCGGCGCAGAGGAGCCAGGCCGCCGGCCCGGCGAGCCAGCCCCAGTCCTCGAAGAAGCTGTGGGGGAGGGTGAGGGCGAGGATGGCGAAGAGGACGCCGACCGCAACCAGCTGGACCAGCGCCGAGCGCCAGAGGAGTGAGGTGTCCATCGCGACTGAGGCTACCGGCCGCCGCCCGGCGGCCCGCTCAGCAGAGGAAGCTTTCTTCGCTGCAGAGTTCTTCGGTGAGCCCGCCGAAGCTCGAGACTTCTTCTTCGAGGCCTTCGATCCGTTCTTCGAGTTCTTCGACCCCGCCCGATTCTTCGCTGCCGGATTCCACCTCTTCGCGGAGCCCGTCGATTTCGCCGCGGAGTTCTTCGACCTGGCCTTCGAGCGACCCGAGTTCTTCCCCGGCCGATTCGCCCGCGGGCCCTTCCGGCCCCGGCTTGCCGATATGGCCGCGCGGCCCTCGCTCGCCCGCCGGCCCCTTCGGCCCGGTCTGCGCCAGCAGCGCCAGCCCCGACCCGATCGCGGCGGCGAGCACGCACACGCCGACCACCAGCGCGATGAACTGGTTGCGGGGCAGCGAGATGATCTGCTTCTCCTCAGGCGGCATCGAGCCCGGAACTCTCGCAGACGCCCTACGATTGCGGGAGGCGCACGGCGCCCGCGGGCGGTTAGCTCAGTTGGGAGAGCACTTCCCTTACAAGGAAGGGGTCACTGGTTCGAGCCCAGTACCGCCCATCCCAGGATTCCCCGCTCAGGCGGGGTTTCTGCTTCTGGGACCGGAGGGCAGGTAGTCAATAGGGCCGGATTGGCAGCGTTTTGGCAGCTTGCCGACCGCGAGCTAGCACGTTGACCACCCCCTATTGGTTCCTCGCCCCACCCCTTTAGATAGCGGGCGGTACGGGTGTACGGCCGTCCACACCACAGGGGAATTGACTACCTTCCCCGGACGCTCTGCCCGACCGCCGATCGCACTTCGCACTGGCTTCGATCTGACCGGGGGGATTGACTCCTCGATCCCGGCTCTCGTCTCTCCAGCTCGAAAGCGCCGCGCGAAGTTGCCCGAACCCTCGTAGGTGGACTTCCATGTCAGCCGTTCTCCAGACGCATGCGCTCAGGCCAAAGCACGCCCGTCGCGTTGATGCTGGAGAACGTCACCAACATCGCGAAAGACGTGGCGAACGCATCGACAAACGCAAAGTCTGCGGAGGAGTCGGGATCGAACTACGCCGGAAAAGGCCACTTTCGGCCCGTCCTCGCACTTCTTTTCCAACGTATTTGCGCCCTCGACCGCCTAGTTGCGCCGTGCCCGGTGCTTTGCTTGGTCGTGCCGTCGCAAGCGCGACGGTTGGCTGCGCCCCACCCCCGGCAGATCTAGCCATGAACAAGCATTGATGGTCTGCCGGGGGTCCTGCTTCAGACGGCAAGTGTCCTACGCAGAGGGGACACGAACACTCTGCCATACGGCGGCGGGCGTCCGACCGATCCAGGACGACAGAACTTCGGATTTCGCGGATCTCCACTGATGCGCGATTGACTACCTGCATTCAAGGGCTTTCCATCCGGTGCGCTCGGAAGCATCGGAAGGATGACTCTCAGAGAGCTATTAGACGCCGCCCAGTTGGATCGCTCGGACGACTGGGTCAAGGTCCCCGGCAACAGACCCGCGACCGCGATGGTGGCGGGCGTCTTTGACGCCGGTTTCGAACAGGCTCAGACCCGACCGTTGGCGGGTCATTCCATAGCCGTCTACGAGCCGAATCCTGCGCTGTCGATGGTGTGGCCGATGCCGGAAGACGACGAGGGGGCGGACCGCCGTCGTCGGGAACCTTTCAAGCCCGACTGGGATCCACAAGAAGAGTTCAAGCACATTCGCCCCGGTCACGCCGTCCTGATGCTCGGCGGCGCACCGATCTGGCAGACGCTTGTCTGGTACCTCGATTGGGGATCGGGGATCGGGGGATACGTCGCGAACTTCTCCGTGCTCTTCGACGGAGAGCTAGACGAGGGACCCCCACCGACCATCGGCTGGGAAGCAAGTAGCTGGGCCATCGGTCTGGCCGGACTTATAAGCAGCCTCGACCATATGGCGCATGAGTGGTTCGCCCACGACCCCACCGAGCGAGTCGTTACGAGGCGGTCAGACGTTCATCCGTTGGAAGAGGCGAGAGGCATCTTCTAAGAGGGGATGCCGGTGCTTGCGCACCAGCTCGAACAGCAGCGGGATACGTCGAGCTGAAATCACCGACTGACACTCAGGCGATCGGGCAAGGCCGACGCTCTGAGGCTCAATCGAGCTCCCAGCAAATTGACTACCTCAATTCGGGTCTTTCCCCTGTCCGAGTCGGCTGAGGCGAGCGGCCCTGTTGATCTTCTTCATGCCGCCGGGATCGACTCCGACCAGCGCCCGTAGTTCTTCGACCGGGGGGAATCTCGCAGGTGGTGGCTCTTTCCTGAGCTGGAACGCGACGACCGCCGCGTTCAGGTCTTCGACGGCGAGCCCGAGCGACCAGATGTTGAGGGAGCCCGCACCCTCCTTTTCTTCCGCCTCATCGACGGCGACCCAGAGCGCGTAGTCGAGTGCTTGCAGGCGATGCGTGATGCTGGCGTCCTCGATCATTTGCGCTCGCTTCACGCAGCGCCGCAGGAGGTCCGTGGCCTCTTGCAGGCGGGGCACCTGATCGGCTGATGGGGTGCCGGTCGGGGGCAAGGCGTCTTCGAGCTGTTCAAGCTCCGCGCTGAGAGTGACCGCCGCCGCCTCCCGCCTCTGAAGGATCAACTCCCGCTTTTGGTGCTCGCGCTCGCGCTTCGCCGATGACTTCGAACTGAGCCAGGTGATGCCCGAGCCGATCAACGTTCCCCCGATCGTCCCGCAGACTCCGATCCATGCCGCGTCCATGGATTACCCCTCGCCGTCGTCGGTTGGCATCTTCCCTTCGCGCTTCCGTTCCTCCGACTCATTCCAGAACAGCGCCCCCAAACCCTCACTCACGCGGTAGACGCGGGGAACGTTCAGCGGGTCGGACATAAAGCGAAAGAGGCGCGGGTCATGGTGGCTCTCGCGGGAGACATGGAAGACGGCGTTTCGGAAGTCCTTGAGAGTCGCGCTCAGCCCTGTCACGTCCTCGCGCAGGGGACCAGCCAGTTCGATACCTCTTTCGTTGAATCCCGAGATGACGACCCAAAGCAGCGAGTTCCAGACAGCGAGGGTGGCGAAGAACTCCGACGCGAGAAACGTAGGGTCTTTGTCGGGCGGCGTCGAACCGGGGACCAAGGCGCGGAAACGTTCCCGCTGGTAGCCCGACCAGATCAGATGCCGATGCAATAGGTAGACCTGATTCACGTCCAGCTCGCGCAGCGGCCGAGGGGCGCAAATCTCGTCAAGCTCGGCGTCGGTGTAGTGGCCGTCTGCGGGGTCGGGCATCGAGCGAGCGTAGGAGGGCGATCGGCGGTATTGACTACTCCCAGAGCTTGAGCCGGTGAGTCGCTTCGTCGGCGTTCTCGCCGCCGATCCAGTAGGCCGGACTCATGGGCTCGCCGCCGGGGTCCACTTCGATCACGCCTGCCGCCTCCAGCACCCGGCAGTGGTACGCAACGACTTGCAGCGTGTCGTCACGATGCAGATCTTCACGGAGCGGGGCGGGGGTGGCAGAGTCGCCCAGGTGCCAGAGCAGCTTGACCAGCTCGACGCGGATCGGATGATCGAGCGCCCGATCCAACTCCGAGCGTTCCTCTGCCATTGACTACCTCCCCCTAGGAGTGCCGAGAGGGCTTCTCGCACTTTACGTTCGTCAGCCGGGCCGTGCCACCGCTGGCATAGAGCGTGACGATCGCGCCGCCGGTCGCGTGTTCCTTGCGGCGTTCGCCGCCGACCAGTTGCACTTGAACTTTGAGCCCGAGAGCTGGGAGCGGTGACCGAGATATGCGCACCCGAGACGTTGAGGTAAGAGGGCGGGCCGACCTCGAACTGGATGTAGCGTTCCCCGACGCTTTCCTTGACGACCGCAACGGCTTGCGCCTTTGACGACTGCGCCGACGCGACCCCTGCCAGCGCCGCCACTGCGACCGCGCAGACGAGCACGATCGAGACTGCCCTCCGCATTGACTACCTCCCATAGGCGACGATCGGCAGTCCCGATCAGCCAGCCGACCACTTACAGGGAAGGGGTCACTAGTTCGAGCCCAGTACCGCCCGTGTCCGGTCCGAGATGTGACGCGGCGGGGGTCTCGGGCAATGAAGGGGTATGGCGAACGAACGGAAGCAGGGGGTGCTTGCCTCCGATGTCGAGCTGCTGCTCGGCGGGGGCGGGGACCCGGACGCGTTTCGTGAGTTCTACGAGCGCTACGGCGAGGAGATCCTCGGCTACTTCAGGAGGCGGACCGCCGACCCTGACACGGCGCTCGAACTGACGGCCGAGACGTTCTCACGGGTCTGGGTCTCACGGGCGCGCTTCGAGGACCGGCACGGCGGCTCGGCGGCGCCCTGGCTCTTCGGCATCGCCCGCAACGTGCTGCTGATGTCGATCAGGCGCGGGGCGGTCGAGCGACGCACCGCCGCGCGGCTCGGGGTGCTCGAGCGGATCGGTCTCGACGCCGAGAGCGAAGCCGCGCCGGAGGCGAGGTGGGCCGACGGGGCGGACGAGCTGCTCGATTCGCTCCCCCTCTCCCAGCGGGAGGCATTGCGGCTGCGCATCGTCGACGAACTCGACTACGACGAGGTGGCGGATGCCCTCGGCACCTCTCGCTCGACCGCCCGGATGCGCGTACACCGCGGGCTCGCCGCCCTGCGCAGTCAATTTCTCGACCAGGAGGACCGACGATGACCATCGACGAGCCACGCTTCTCGCTCCTCGGGGACGCTCTGCGGGATGCCGCCGCTGCCGACCTCGCGCGGGCCGACGACCCGCGTGCCGACCGCGCCCGGCCCGGTACCCGACGATCGCCGCGGCGCACCCCTAGGAGGGCCCGGCTCGGCACCCGCGCGCGGCTCGGCATCGCGCTTCTCGCGGTCGCCCTCGCGGTGCCCGCGGCGGCGATCGCCACCGGTGTGCTCGGCTCCGATCAGGAAGTCGCCGACTCGATCCCCCAGGGCACCTATGCGTTCACCGGCACCGACCCGACCTGCACGACCCTCCGCGAGGGCGTCGAATACGAATGCGTGCTCGGTCGGTCGCCGAACGGCGAAGTGCCGCCGGGCTCGGGACGCTTCGTGGTCGAACCCGGCGACTGGAACGGGGTCGTCGAGGGGACCGTCGACGCGACGAAGCACGTCAACGGCGGCTGCCGCTCGCAGAACGCGGAAGGCACCACCTGGCTCTGTTACGTCGGGCAGGAATCTGTCCGGCAACGCATCCTGGGCCCGTCCGCCCTCGGCCAGTACGCGCCCTCGCCGGCGGGCCCCTGAGCGCGCCGCCGCCGATCGCCGCCTACCGGGTCCAGACCAGGTAGACGCTCGCGCCCATCGCCCTCAGGCGTCGCCGCGCTCGGGGTGCAGCTCGCGGGCGAGCAGCTCGCGGGCGTCGCGTCGGCCGGCGGCGATCAGGGCGGCGTCGCGGAGGAGGTCTCGGTTCGCCGTGGCAAGGGTGAGGAGGGAGCCGAAGACGACGACCGCGTCGATGCTCTCGCGGCCCTGCCGGGTCCAATAGTCGTCTTCGAGGTTCAGCCAGAGGGCGAACTCGTCGAGGGTCAGGGCGGCGGCCACCCCGTAGCCGGTCGCCGAGGCGCGCGAGCCCCAGCGGCTGGTGCCGGGGGTGCCGAGGCCGACCTGCCCGTTCCAGGCGAAGCCGGTCCCGAGCAGGCCGAGGATGCCGAAGGTCATGTGGTGGATGTGATGACCGCCCGGAGTGATGTTGCGGAACGGCCCGCGACCGGCGCGGATCGCGTGCGTGATCGTCCGGACCGTCGCGAAGGAGGCGAGGAAGCCGACGTTGCCGAGGGCGAGCCGCTCGTGGCGCGGTTCGGAGAGGTGCTTGCGGTAGAGCGCACCGAGGACCTTGGGTGAGAGCAGCGAGCGTGAGGGAGGCGGGATCGCGATGGGTCGACGATAGTCTTCCGCCGCATGTCCTCGTCCGGTGCCGTTTCCGATCCTGCGATGGAGCCGCGGCCGCGCAACATGCCCGCGGGGCACTGGCCGGACTTCACCACCTACTTCCTGCGCTACCCGACCGGGATGCGGCAGGTCATGCGGGTCGCGATCGGCGCTTCGGGGCCGGGGGCGGGGGAGTTCGTCGAGCGGGCGATCGCCTCGATGGGGGGCGCGGACGCGCCATTGACGCTGGAGCGGGGACGGGTGATGATCCCGGCCGACCCGGCCACGCAGATCCTCTTCGCCTACTGGGAGGACCTCGCGGCGCACGGTCGCTGGGCGGCGGGCGCCGAGGGGCTCTTCGCCGGCGACGGGCCGCCGCGCTGGTGCGAGACGGCGCTCCTGCCGCTGACCCACACCGAGGCCCACTTCAGCCAGCAGACCCGCGAGACGGGCCTCGGCCGGGTGTCGGGATCCGAGCACGCCTTCTGCCCGATCGTCGGCTACTGGGGTTCAGGGCGCGATCGCATCCCGGCCGCCGCCGACGATCCGCTCGACCCGGGCGCCCTGGGCAGCGGGACGATCTCGGGGGACGGCGACGTCGTCTCGATGGTCGCCCCGGCGAACCTCTGCACGATCCGGACCTCCCAGGACTGGCAGGGCGCGGCCGCGGACCACCTCGAGTGGTACCAGCAGGAAGTCGAGCCGGTGCTCCGCGCCGGGGTCGAGCACCTGCACGCCAACCCGGGCGACTCGGGCTGCCTCTCGGTCCGCTACATCCGCGAGACCGACCTGGCCGGAGAGGACCTCGAGCGCACCTGCGTCCTCGCCGAGTTCCGCTCGCTGGGACACCTGGAGAGCTGGGCCCAGGACCACCCGACCCACCACGCGATCTTCGAGGTGGCGATGAAGATGGTGCGCCGCTTCGGGGAGGAGCTGGGGATCCGCCTCTTCCACGAGGTCAGCGTCCTCCCCGCGGGCGGGTTCCGTGCCCGTTACGTGAACTGCGGCGACGCGCTCACCGCGACGGCGAGCGCCGCCCTTCAGTCGCCGGCGTTACGCGCGTCGCGCCACTGAAGGACCTCGCGCAGTTCGCCGAGGTCGTAGCTGCCGTCGGCGCCGCCGCCGACGCCGACCGTCAGCTCCGTCACCCCGGCGTCGACCAGCGCGTCGGCGTGCTGGAGGATCGGCTCGCGGGAGCCGATTACGCGCTCGATCTCGTTCGGGTCGCGGCCGACGTCGGCGCAGTGCGCGGCCAGCACCTCCGATTTGTGCGCGTAGGTCTCCGGGTCGGCGAAGGTGTGCCAGAGCTTGGCGTGCTTGGCGACCAGTTTGAGGGTCACTTTCTCCCCGGCGCCGCCGATCATGATCGGGATCTCGCCGACCGGCGGCGGGTTCAGCTTCCCGAGCCGCTCTTCGATCAGCGGCAGGTCCCGGCGCAGCGCCTTTAGGCGCTCCGGCGCGGTCCCGAACTCGTAGCCGTACTCGTCGTAGTCGCGCTCGAACCAGCCGGCGCCGATCCCGAGGATCACGCGCCCGCCGCTCATGTGGTCGATGGTCGAGTGGATGTTCGCCAGCAGCTGCGGGTTGCGGTAGGAGTTGCAGAAGACGAGCGCGCCGATCTTCACCCGCTCGGTGGCGGCGGCCAGGGCGGCGAGTGACGTCGCGCCCTCGAAGTGCTTGCCGTCCGGGTCCCCGTAGAGGGGGTAGAAGTGGTCCCAGGTATAGATGGAGTCGACGCCGAGCTCCTCGGCCTCCCTCCATGCGTCGCGCATCTGGGCGAAGTCGGCTTGCTGGGGCTGGATCTGAACTCCTACTCGGGTCGGCATGGCGCTCAGACTACGCTCCCCCGATGTCCGCCTTCACCTCCTCGCTCGCGGAGTCCCTGTCCGGGGACGCGCTCGAGCGCTTCGAACGTTATGTCCGCATCGACACCCAGGCCGCCCGCGAGCGCACCGGCAGCCCCAGCACGCCGGGACAGCTCGACCTCGGCCGCCTCCTGGTCGAGGAGCTCGGCGCGATCGGCCTCGCCGACGCGGCGCTCGACGACAACGGTTACGTGACCGCGACGCTCACGGCGAACGGCGAGGAGCCGCGCCCGACCGTCGGCCTGATCGCCCACATGGACGTCAGCCCCGACGCGCCCGCCGAAGGGGTCGAGCCGCTCGTCCACCTCTCCTACGACGGCGGCGTGATCGAGCTGCCGAACGCGGGCACCGTGCTCGATCCAGCGACGATGGCCCACCTGGCCGACAAGGCCGGCGAGGACATCGTCACCTCCAGCGGCGACACCCTGCTCGGTGCCGACGACAAGGCGGGGATCGCGGAGATCATGGCCGCGGTCGCCCACCTGGCCGCCCACCCCGAGCTGCCGCGCCCCAACCTGCGGATCTGCTTCACGCCCGACGAGGAGGTCGGCCTCGGCGCCTCGCTCTTCGACGTCGGGGCCTTCGGCGCGCTCTGCGCCTACACGCTCGACGGCTCGACGATCGGCGAGCTGCAGGACGAGACCTTCACCGGCTCGGAGGCGATCCTCACGGTCGAGGGCGTCGACGTCCACCCGGGCTTCGCCACCGGCAAGCTCGTCAACGCCGCGCGGCTGGCTTCGCGGATCGTCGCCGAGCTTCCCGGGGACCGCCTCTCCCCGGAGACGACCTCCGGCCGCGAAGGCTTCATCCACATCTACGAGATGGAGGGGACCGCGGCGCGGGCCGAGATCCGCGCGATCGTCCGCGACTTCGACGACGACCTGCTCGCCGAGCACGTCGCCTTCCTGCGCGAGATCGCCGAGCGGGTGGTGGGTGAGGAGCCGACCGCGAGGCTGACGGTCGAGGTCAACGCGCAGTACCCGAACATGCGCACCCACCTGGAAGCGGTCCCCGGGGTCGTCGACGTCGCCGAGCGGGCGATCCGGGCCGAGGGGATCGAGCCGATCCGCAACCCGATCCGCGGCGGCACCGACGGCTCGATGCTGAGCGCGATGGGGCTGCCGACGCCGAACATCTTCGCCGGCGGCCACGAGTTCCACAGCGTCCGCGAGTGGATCTCGGTCCAGGACATGGCCGCGGCCGCCGCCGTGGTCGTGCGGCTCGCGGACGAGTGGGCGCGCGAGCCCGCCTGACGCCGTCCCTCAGTCGGCGCCCTCGTCGAACTGGGCGCGGTAGCCGGCGTGCAGCACCGCGAGCGTCGCGGGTGGGGTGATCGCGGTGGCGGTGCCGCGGCGCGGTCGGCGGCGGCGCTCGCCGTAGCCCGCGGGGCTCCAGGCGACGAGCTCGGCGCCGCGGACGAGGTGGGGAGCCTCGGCAGAGAGGACGAAGGCGCCGTCGGGAAGGTCGGTCCAGTCGACCTGGTGGAAGCGACGGCGGTGCGTGCCGCGAAAGAGGCGCTCGGCGTGGAGGCGGCGGTTCATCTCGCGGGCGGAGGGGGGAGGTCCGCCGAGGGCGTCGGCCCAGGCGGCTTTGTAGGCCTGGTAATCGGCGTGTCGGCACTCGCCGCACGGGCGGTGGCCGGCCGCCAGCGCGACCGCCTCGTCGTGGAAGAAGAGCGGGGTCCAGCGGTTCGGGATCCAGAGCTCCCGATGGCGGCCGCGGAACTCGAGCGCACAGGTGATCCAGAGGTCCCCGGCGTGGAAGCGGACGATCTCACGACCCTCGTGGATCACGCCGCGGTTGCCGGTCCAGGCCCCGCGCAGGGGCGTCGCGACGATCTCGCCGGTCGGGGTGACGCGGTTGCGCTCGGCCACCCTTGGATTATCGGCTGAAGCCTAGGTGTGCCATGAGGACACCAATGCTTCAGCCGACGACCCGTGGGACCCGCGGGACTTCTTGATCGGTCGCTCAGGTGTGGTTCGGGCCGTCGTCGTGGCCGCCGCGATGGCCGCTGTCATCGCCGCCGTGGTCGTCGCCGGATTCGTTGCCGCCGCTGTTGTCGGAGCCGGACTCGATCTGGGTCGCGACCCATCTGCCGCTCGCGTTGGTGGCGTCGATCTCGACGGCCAGGCCCTTGGTGAGGCCCGAGAAGCCGCCGGTGATCCGCTCGAACTTCGTGCGGGCGTTGACGATGAAGGTCAGCTTGGCGCCGCTCTCGCTGCGGACCTGGACGGTCTTGGCGGCTGAGCTCGTGGAGATCACGGTGGCGTCGACGTGGCGGACGGCCGCCTGGGCCCCTGCCGCGAAGACGACGACTCCGAGCGCGGCGCAGATGGCGCTGATGACGACTATGGACGAAACACGCTTCCTCATTTGACTCCCTCTGGAGGACTTCGATTGCAGTGGGGATTGGTACGGGGGGACCGATGCCCAGGTTCAGATCGGTTTCGGCCGCGCTGGGAGCTAGGACTCGGCGGGGGTCATCGTCGAGCGGGCGAGGCCGGTGTCGATCAGGGTCCAGGCGAGGATCGTGCCGATCGCGGCGAGGACGGCGGCGGCGAGGTAGGCGTCGTGGAAGGCCTCGGTCGCGGTGCCGCCGGCGCCGGCGACGACGGTGGTCAGGAGGGCGATGTTGATCGCGATCGAGGACTGGCGCTGGGCGTTGTAGATGGCCGAGGCGTGGCCGGTGTCGGCGCTGGAGACGTGGGTGAACATCGAGGTCTGGATGGCGAGGAAGCAGCCGCAGTTGCCGAGCCCGCCGAAGAACATCAGGGCGCGGACCAGCCAGAGGTTGGTGGAGGCGTCGACGAGGAGGAAGAGGGCGAGGTAGACGGTGAGGGCGATGCCGCCGAAGCCACACATGATCCGCGGGCCGAAGCGGGGGTAGAGGCGGGCGAGGGTGAGCGAGCCGACGCCGACGCCGACCGCCTCGAGGAAGGTGGTCGCGCCCGACTCGATCGGCGACTGATGCATCACTTCCTGGAGGAAGATCGGGGTCAGGTAGAGGCTGCCAAGGAAGACGCCGGTGGTCAGCGCGAAGACGATGTTGGTCGAGCGCAGGAGGGGGTCGCGGAGGAGGCGCAGGCGGAGGATCGGGTCCCGCTTGCGCAGCGAGTCGACGGCGAAGGTCCAGAGCAGGACGACCCCGGCGAGGCCGGCGACGACGATCTCCGGCGAGGCCCAGCCGAGCACCGAGCCCTCGCTGATCGCGTAGAGGAGCGCGCTCAGTCCCACGCCGGAGAGCAGGAGGCCCTGCCAGTCCAGGCGTCCGTGGGGGTCGGGCCGGTGCTCGGGGACGAAGAGCCAGGCGAAGACGAGCATCGCGATCCCGACCGGCAGGTTGATGAAGAACACCCAGCGCCAGGAGAGCGTCTCGGTGAGGACGCCGCCGATGATCGGCGCCGAGGCGGGTCCGAGCAGGATCGGCAGGATGATCGTGCGGGCCATCCTCGCCCGGCGCTCGGGGGCGTAGACGCGGAAGAGCATCGCGGTGCCGGTCGGGACCAGGAGCCCGCCGCCGACGCCCTGCAGCGCCCGCGCGGCGATCAGCTGGGGCAGCGACTGGGCCGCGCCGCAGAGTGCCGAGGCGGCGGTGAAGAGGGCGAGCGCGAAGAGGAAGGTCCGCTTGGTCCCGAATTTGTCCCCGATCCAGCCCGAGGCCGGGATCACCACCGCGAGCGTCAGCACGTAGGCGATCACGGTCCACTGCACGTCGGTCAGCGGCGCGTCGAAATCGCGCGACAGCGTCGGCAGGGCGACGTTGACGATCTGCATGTCGACCGCCGTCATCAGCAGCGCGCAGACGTAGGCGACGGCGACCGCGCGCGCCGGGGAGGGGGAGGGCACCGACGAAACCTAGATGACCCGGAGCGGCGCCCGTTGACCGATTGCCTGGCAACTTCCTAGACTCGTGGCGATGGCGAGCGCTCCTCAGCTCCACCGGTCCTCGACCGCGGATGAAGTCGTGGCGCTGCTCCGCGCCCGGATCGTCTCTGGGGACCTGGCCCCCGGCACCCAGTTGCGCGAGGTCCACCTGGCGCGCGAGGTCGGCATCTCCCGCCCGACCCTCCGCGAGGCGCTGCAGGGGCTGCGCCAGGAGGGCCTGGTCCGCCATCAGCCCCACCGCGGCATGTTCGTCGCCGCCCTCGGCGCCGCGGAGATCCGCGACATCTACTCGGTCCGCCGGGTGATCGAGGCGCCCGCCGCCCGCGCCGCCCACCGCGCGAGCGCCGCCGCCCTGGACGCGGTCGAGGTCGCCTTCGAGCGCCTCGCCGAGCTCGAAGGAGGCGACGACGGCAAGATCATCGAGGTCGACCTCCAGTTCCACCAGTCGATCGTCGCCCTCCTCGACAGCCCTCGGCTCACCGCCTTCTACGACTCCGTCACCGCCTCCCTGCGTCCCTGCCTCACCCTGCTGACGATCGAGCGCCCTTCGGTCGTCCACCCCGACAGCGTCGCCCAGCACCGCGAGATCGCCGACGCGATCGCCTCCCGCCAAGGCCGCGCCGCCGAGCGCCTGGTGACCGCCCACATCGACGCGAACGAAGCGATGCTCCTCGAGATCGTCGATTGACGGGCCGCCGCGGCGCCTAGGCTGCGTCGGGGCTGACGTCCTCCGCCACACCGAGCGCCGGGCCGACTCGGGCGTGCAGGCGGCGCAGGAGTTTCGGGGACCACCAGTTGGCGCCGCCCAGGAGCTTCATCAGGGACGGGACCAGGAGGGCGCGGATGACGAAGGCGTCGAGGAGGACCGCGGCGGCGGCGCCGAGGCCGAGCTCTTTGAGGAAGACCATGCCGGAGGTGACGAAGGCGCCGAGGGCGATGGCGAGGAGGACGGCGGCGGCGGAGACGATCGCGCCGGTGTGCTCGAGGCCGGAGGCGATCGCCTCGTCTTCGGCGGCGCCGTGGTCGCGGGCTTCCTTGATCCTGGTCAGGAGGAAGACGCCGTAATCGGTGGAGAGGCCGAACACGATCGCCGCCATGACCAGGTAGTCGGTCTGCTCGATGCCTCCTTGCGCTTCGGCGCCGAAGAGGCCCGCGAGGTTGCCTTCCTGGAAGACGAAGACGACGATGCCGGTCGCCGCCGCCAAGGTGAGGAAGTTCATGATCAGCGCCTTGATCGGCAGGACGATCGAGCCGGTCATCAGCCAGAGCGCGGTGCAGGTGAGGAGCACGAGCAGGACGATCGCGAGGCCGATCGAGTCGGTCACCGCGGCCTGGGAGTCCTTCAATTCGGCGGCGCTCCCGCCGACCAGCGCCGGGAAGGGGGAAGGGACGGCGCGCAGGTCGGTGACCACGCCCTCGGCGGCGTCGGAGCTGGGCGCGCCCGGCACGCTGACTTCGACCCGCCAGACGCCGTCGCCGAGGTAGGCGGGCTTGCCGGTGCCGTCGACGCCTTCGACCTCACCCAGCGCGCGGCCGTAGCTCGCCACCCCCGGGCCCGCCCCGGGCGCCGCGTCGACGGCGACGAAGGCCGGGCTGGCGTCGGCGTCGGGGAACTCGCGCTGCTGGGTTTCGAAGACCGTCCGCGCGCTCTGGTCCTTCGGCAGCGAGGTCGCGTCGACGCCGGTCCAGTTCAGCCCCAGCGCCGGTGCCGCGAGGACGAGCATGATCGCCGTCGCGCCGACCGCGGTCAGCGCCGGGCGCCTCATCACCCATTTCGCCAGCCCGTACCAGCGGCCGGTGCCCTCGGGCTTCGGCGTCACCTTGCCGAGGCGCGGCGCCAGCAGGATCAGCAATGGCGGCAGGACGAGGAAGGTCGCCGCCGCGGCGACCAGCGCCACGACGACGCCACCGATCCCCATCGACACGAGGAAGCGCTGCGGGAAGACGGTGAGGCAGGCGAGCGCCGCCGCCACCGTGACCGCGCTGAAGAGCACGGTGTGGCCGGCGTTGCGCATCGTCGCCAGCAGCGCCCGCGGCGGGTCGACTCCCCGGCCGAGCTCCTCGCGGAACCGCGAGACCGTGAGCAGGCTGTAGTCGACCGCCAGCCCGAGCCCCATGCCGATCACCAGGTTGAGCGCGAAGGGCGAGATCGCGATCGCCTCGTTCGCCGCGCGCAGCACGGCGAAGGCGCCGAGCACGGTCGTCGCCCCGACCGCCAGCGGCAGCAGCGCCGCGACCCCGCGGAAGAAGAGGAAGGTGAGCAGGGCGAGCAGGGGGAAGGCGATGAGCTCAGCCGTCGCCAGGTCGGTGGTCGCCTGTTCGCCGACCTGGGCCTGGGCGACGGCGTTGCCGCCGAGTTCGACCCCCGGCACGTCGTCGTGTTCCTCCAGGGCTTCGGCGACATCGGATTCCGAGGCCGAAGCGCTGATCGTCGCCGCGACGATGCTCTTGCTGCCGTCCTTCGACACCAGCGGCGAGCCCGGCGTCGGCCGGGTCACCTGGCCGACGCCGGGCTCGTCTTCGAAGGCCTTCACCACCCCGGCGACCTTCGGGCTGCCGGGAGGCGCGTCGATCAGCGCGATCAGCGCCGGTTCGGCGGTCTGCCCGCCGGCCGCTTCGATCTGGTCGCGGGCGTGGGCCGAGTCCGACCCGGGGTCGGTGAAGGCGCGGGAGACGTCGAAGCTCCCTGGCGCGGCGCTGCCGACCACCGCGACGACGAGGAAGGTCAGCAGCGCGACGAGGCCGAAGCGCCGCGGGTGGGAGGTTGCGATATTGCTCAGACGCCCGGCCATCGGCTGGTAGGTTTACACCGTAAATGAACAATGTCAACCAAGAGATGCGGGAGCGCGGACGAAACCCACGCGGGGAGGGGGACCGGCTCCGCGCCGCGCTGCTCGAGGCGGCGACCGCGTTGCTCGCGGAGAGCGAGGACCCGGAGTCGGTCTCGATGCGCGCGATCACCCGCCGCGCCGGGGTCAGCCCGACCGCGCTCTACCTCCATTTCGAGAACCGCGAGGAGCTCTTCGGCGCGGTCAGCGAGGAGTGCTTCGCCGAGCTCGGCGACGCGATGTGCTCGGCGGGGGAGGAGGCCGGCGCCGACCCGCGTTCCCAACTGGTCGCGATGGGCCACGCCTACCTGCGCTTCGCCCGCGAGCGCCCGGGCCACTACGCGGTCCTCTTCGCCCGCCACATCGCGCCGAAGCCCGAGGACGACGAGACGGAGCTCGGCATGGACGTCTTCGAGAGCCTGGTCGCGGTGGTCCGGGCCTGCGGCGTCCCCGACGCCGATGCCTTCGACCACGGCGTCCTGCTCTGGATGGGACTGCACGGCCGCGCCGCCGTCGCCTCCGCGATGCCGAGTTTCCCGTTCCCCGACGAGGACCGCTACGTGGACCTGCTGGCCGAGCGGGTGGTCGGCTGAGGGAAGGGGGCCGGGACCCCGCCGAGCGGGCGGTCGGGGCGCTCCGGCCCCGGCTGCCGGCACCGGCACTTCTTTATCGTGCCGGTGCATGCGAGTCGTCATCGGCGAGGACCAGGCGCTGATGCTCGAGGGGCTCGCGCTGCTGCTGGAGCGTGACGGCGCCGAGGTGGTCGGCCGCGCCGAAGACGCGCCGGAGCTGATCCGCAAGGCGAACGCCCACCGCCCCGACCTGGTCGTCACCGACATCCGCATGCCGCCGAACGGCGCCGACGACGGGCTGCAGGCGGCGCTCCGCATCCGCGCCGAGCACCCGGAGATCGCGATCCTCGTCCTCTCCCAGCACGTCCTGCGCGCCTACGCGACCGAGCTGGTCGAGGGTGGCACGGTCGGCGTCGGCTACCTGTTGAAGCAGCGGGTCGCCAACTTCGCCACCTTCAGCGCCGACGTCCGCCGGGTGGCCGCGGGCGAGTGCGTCCTCGACCCCCAGGTGGTGGCGACGATGATGGCCCGCCCCCGCCGCGACGCCACCCTGGAGAGCCTCACCCCCCGCCAGCGGGAGGTCCTCGCCCTGATGGCCGAGGGCCGCTCCAACGGCGCGATCGCCGAGCGCCTCACCCTCACCACCAAGGCGGTCGTCCGCCACGTGTCCAACATCTACGACACCCTCGGCCTCGAGCCGGCCCCGGAGGACCACCGCCGCGTGCTCGCGGTGGTGCGGTACCTGTCGGACTGAGATCGTTCCCCAATAAGCGAGTTGTTGAGTATTCTGGTCGGCTCGACCGCGCCGCGCGGTCCCAGACGATCCACGGAGGCGCTGTTGAAATCGAAGTTCCTGGTTGTCGGGCTCGCCTGCTTTCTCCTCTTCTACGTCGCTCCCGCAAGCGCGTTGGCGGGTTCGGTCTTCGGCAAGATCACGGCCGTCGGAGGGGCGCCGATCCCCCACGCGCGGGCATGCGTCCACGACGTGAGCGGCGGTGAACAGGTGACCTGCGCCCAGGCCGACGAAGAAGGCGATTACGCGATCGCCTCGATCGCCCCCGATGAATACAAGCTCTACTTCGAAGAACCGCAGAGCGGGCCTGAATACGTGGTGAACTACTGGCCCGAAAAGGCGACCTTCGATGAAGGGGTGCCATTCCAGATCGCCGGCGGCGAAGCATTTGAAGCGAACGGGACGCTGGTCGCCGCGGGCCGGATCGAAGGCACGCTGACCACCGAAGGCGGACCACCGTCGGCCGGCAAAATCTGCGCGTATGAGTCGAACGGGATAAGAGCCGCCTGCGTGTCCGCAGCGGGTGAATCCACCTATCGGATCCGTGGGCTCCCTCCCGGGTCCTACGTAGTCGAATTCGCCCAGCGCTTTTTCCAGACCGAGTACAGCGGCGGCGTCAAGGAATTCGCCGACGCGACCCCGGTCACGGTCCGGGCCGGCGCTGCCACGAGCGTGAGCGCCGACCTCGAAGCCGAACAGGGGATCAGCGGCATCGTCACCGATTCCGGTACCGGCGACCCGGTCGAAAACGTCCGCGTCTGCACCGAAAACAAATACGGCGAGGGCGGGTGCGCACATACGGATGAAGACGGGGAGTACACGAGTTATCTCCTCGCCGGGACCTACCGCGTCTCGTTCGAAGTCGACGGCTACGTCACCCAGTACTACGAGGATGCCGCCGATATCGACCACGCGACGACGGTGACGATCGGCGGATCGATGGTCCGCGGGGTCGATGCAGCGCTCGACGAGGCCGGGTCGATCACGGGGCAGGTCGCCACGAACGACGGCCAGGGGAACCTCGGCGAAGTCTCAGTTTGTGCGCTGAGCGCGAGCAGCGATGAATGTGTCTACGCCGACAACAGCGGCGCCTACGAATTCCTGCGCCTCGCGCCCGGCTCATACAAAGTGCGTTTTTCCCACCGCGGCTACTTCACCCAGTTCTACGACGAT
This sequence comes from Solirubrobacterales bacterium, assembly GCA_965200635.1. Taxonomy (GTDB): domain Bacteria; phylum Actinomycetota; class Thermoleophilia; order Solirubrobacterales; family 70-9; genus VAYN01. The sequence goes on from OZ241364.1 coordinate 1,822,680, forward strand.
AAGGCGACCGAAGCGGACGCCCAGTCGGTGACGGTCACGGCGGGCCATGAAAGCGGTGGTGTCGACGCCACGCTCGTCGCCGAAGACGCGCCGACGAACATCATTCCGCCGCTCTTGAGCGGGGCGGGGAAGATCGGCGCGACGCTCAGCTGCAGCAATGGCATCTGGAGCGGCAACCCGCCGAGCTTCACCTACGAATACTTCTGGTTCCGCGGCGAAGAAGAAGAAATCGAAGGTGCCGAATCGAACACCTACACGCTCGGCGTCGCCGACGCGGGCGAATCGATCTACTGCGCGGTCGTGGCGACCAATTCCGCCGGCACGGAATACGAATACAGCTCCAACGAAATCGTCGTCCCCCCACTCGGCACCGTCACCGTCACCAGAGCGGGGGGCGGCACCGGCACGGTGACGAGCGCTCCGGCCGGAATCGTCTGCGGCGCCAGCTGTGCCGCCTCCTTCGAAGTATGGACTGTGATCACGCTGAACGCGGTCGCCGATCCTGGCTCGGAATTCACCGGCTGGTCGGGCGTTTGCTCGGGTACCGGGCCGTGTGCAGTAACCGTCGGCGCGGGGGCGGAAGTCGTCGCCAACTTCGCGAAGACGAGGAGTGAAGGTCGTGTGACCCGCTCGAACCCGCCCGCGACGCCGGCGCCGACCACTCCGGCGCCCGCGCCGAAGCCGATCGTGAAGAAGCCGCTTCGGTGCAAGAAGGGCTTCCACAAGGCGAAGCACAGGGGCAAGGTCCGCTGCGTGAAGCCGAAGCCGAAGCACAAGGGCGGCGGCAAGGCGAAGGGGAAGCGCGGCTAGCGCTCTGAGGGGAAGGGCGAGGCGGGCGACCGCCCGCTATCTGACGGACTGAAGCGACTGAGTCTCAAGTCTCGGCGGGCGCCGGCCGATAGCGGTTCGGAGACATCCGGGTATCCGGGACACCGTTCGACCGCGTCGCGCTCGAACCCATCGACGGAGGCGCAGTTGAAATCGAAGTTCTGGGCGGTCGGCATCGCCTGCTTTCTCATCCTCTGCGCGGCTCCGGCGAGCGCGTTCGCGGGTTCGATCAGCGGCACGATCACGGCCGACGGAGGCGGGCCCCTCAAAGGATCAGTCGGCGTCTGCGCTCAGCCCGAAGTGGGCACCGGGTCCTGCGTGGTGGTGGAAGAATCGGAACCCGAATACATGATCACCGGCTTGCAGGGCGAATACACGGTCGCCTTCAGCGCCGCCGGGAACAACTACGTGTCCCAGTACTGGCATGGCGCCTCAGGCTTCGGGGACGCGACGGTCCTCGATGTGGGGGAAACCGACGAACTGACCGGCATCGGCGCGGACATGGTGTCCGGTTCGGAAATCAGCGGGGTCATCGTCGGCACCGACGGCCAACCGGTGTACCGCGCCGACGCATGCGCGCGTCAGGTCGGCGGCAACAGCCACGTGAGCTGTGCGATGACCAACGAAGCGGGTGAATACGCGATCACCTCGATCCCGCCGGACACCTACAAGCTCTACTTCGAAGAAGGGTTCCAAGGGCCCGAATACGTGGTCAACTACTGGCCCGAAAAAGCGACCTATGCGGAAGCCGAAGTCCTCCAGATCGGCGGCAACGAATCGAGGACCGCGAACGCCACGCTCGCTCTCGCCGGACGGATCGAAGGCGCGCTGACCGGGGAAGGCCAGACGCCCGGCTTCGGTGAAGTCTGCGCCTACAAGCTCGACCAGACGCAGGTCGAATGCGGCTACGCCGTCGGCGAACCGGGATACGCGGTCCGCCACCTCGCCGCGGGGAGCTACGTCTTGAAGTTCAAAATCAGCGGCTACCAGCCCGAATACAGCGGCGGGGCGAGCAAATTCGCCGACGCCACCCCGGTCACCGTCGCCGCCGGTCAGGCGACCGTCGCGAACGCCGATCTCACCGGGGAACCGGCGATCCGCGGCACCGTCACCGATGTCCTAAACGGCGAACCGATCGAAGGCGTCCAGGTCTGCGCCAAAGAGTCGGGCGTGTCCGCGGGATGCGTCTCCAGCGACGAAAACGGGGACTACGCGATCCTGGTCTCGGCGGGCTCCTATGACGTCTCGTTCAGGGACGACAAATACGTCGCCCAGTACTACGACGGGGTCGCCGACGCCGCCGATGCGACGCCGGTTACGGTCGCCGACGCGCCGGTCGACGGAATCGACGCCGAACTCGCGCAGGCCGGTTCGATCAAGGGCCAGGTCGCCACCACGGACGGAGGCGCGAGCCCCGAATTCATCGAAGTCTGCGCGCTCACCGCGGGCGGCGGCGAACAATGCGGTTACCCCGAAAGCAGCGGCGAATACGAAATCCCGAGCCTGGCGCCCGGCGCATACAAAGTGCGCTTCACCCTTGGCGGCTACTTCACCCAGTTCTACGACGATAAGGCGACGGCGGCGGCGGCCGAAGCGGTGACGGTCATCGCGCCCAACGCCACCGAAGGAGTGGACGCGACGCTGGCGCCAGAAGAAAGCCCGTCGGTCACCACGCCGCCGCTGGTCAGCGGGATCGGCAAGATCGGCGCGACGCTGACCTGTAGCGACGGTGTCTGGAAAGGCGCCCCGGCGAATTTCACCTATGAATACGGCTGGTTCCGCGGCGAAGAATTCATCGAAGGCGCCGAAGCCAACACCTACACGCTCACCGTCGCCGACGCGGGCGAAACGGTCTACTGCGTCGTCCAGGCGACCAACTCCGTCGGCAGTGAATACGAATACAGCTCCAACGAAGTCATCGTCCCTCCGCTCCGCACCCTCACCGTCACCACGGGCGGTGACGGGACCGGCATCGTGACCAGCGCTCCGGGTGGGATCGAATGCGGCGTCCACTGCGTCGCGGGCTTCGAAGAAGGGACGGCGATCACGCTGGACGCCACTGCTTCCCCCGGCTCGGAATTCACCGGCTGGTCGGGCGCCTGCACGGGCATCGACAGGTGCGCCGTCACCCTCGGCGCTGACACGACCGTCGTCGCGACCTTCGCGAAGGCCGCGAGCGGCGGCGGCGGTGGGTCCGAAGGCGGCGGTTCGAACGGCGGCGGCCCTGGCGGCGGCGGCCCGAGCGGCGGCTCGACCCCGCCCGCGTCCCCGGCACCGACGACCCCGGCGCCCGCGCCGAAGCCGGTCCCGAAGAAGCCGCTCCAGTGCAAGAAGGGCTTCCACAAGGCAAAGCACAAGGGCGAGGTCCGCTGCGTGAAGGCGAAGCCGAAGCCGAAGCCCAAGAAGGCGAAGCGCGGCTAGCGGGCGACGATCTCGACCTGGGTCGAGAGCTCGTCCTCGCGGAGGACGTGGAGGAGGAAGCCGCGGAAGTGATCGCGGAGCTTGATCCTTTCGCGCTCGAAGTCGGGGCGGGCCTGGACGAAGGTGCTGGGCGCGACGACGACGGGGCGGCCGGCGAGGCTGGAGGCGGCGATGCGGTGCAGGTGGCCGCCGACGATCGCGCGGACCTGGGGGTGGCGCTCGATCACGGCGGCCAGCGCCGCGCGGTCGGCGGGGCGCATGATCACGCTGTCCCAGTCGGTCATGCCGGTGACGAGCGGGGGCTGGTGCATGGCGAGGATCGTCGGCTGCGCGGGTGCGCCCGCGAGCTCGGCGTCCAGCCACTCGAGCTGCGCCGGGGTGAAGTCGCCGCGGTCCTCGCCGGGGATCGTCGAGTCGACGACGAGTAGGCGCAGCGGGCCGAGGTCGGCGACGTAGTCGATCGGCGCGTCCGCCTCACCGGGCAGTCCGAAGGCCCTCCGCATCGTCGCCCGATCGTCCTTGTTGCCGGGCAGCACGTGGACGGGGACGCCGAGGCCACCGATCAGCTCCGCCGCGAGCGCGTACTCCTCCGGCGCGGCGTGCTCGGCGAGGTCGCCGCTGACGAGGATCGCGTCGACCGGGTTCGGCAGCGCCTCGATCGCGGCGAGGACTTCGCGCAGGGACTTCTTCGGCTTGACGCCGCCGATCGGCGGCTCGCCGAGGTGTGGATCGCTGATCTGGGCGAGGATGAAGGGGCGCACCAGGCGCGCACCCTAGCGCCGGCTGTTCCTTATGGCGCTCTGGGCGCCATAAGGAACAGCCGGGCGGGACGGGGTCAGAGGGATCTCACGACGCGGGCGGGGTTGCCCACCGCGACGACGTCGGCGGGGACGTCCTTGGTCACCACCGCGCCCGCCCCGATCACCGCGTTGTCGCCAATCGTGACGCCGGGGAGGACGATCGCGCCGCCGCCGAGCCAGACGTTGTCGCCGATCGTGATCGGGGCGGCGGCCTCGAGCTTTGCCCGGCGCGGCCCGGGCTCGGTCGGGTGGTAGGCGGTCAGAAGCTGGACGTTGGGCCCGAGCTGGCAGTCGTCGCCGATCGCGATCGGCACGACGTCGAGCGCGACCAGGCCGAAGTTGACGAAGGTGCGCGCGCCGATCGTCAGGTGCTCGCCGTAGTCCACATACAGGGGCGCGCGGACCCAGGTCTCCTCGCCGAGCCCGCCGAGGAGCTCCGCCAGGACCTCGCGCGCGGCGTCGGGGTCACGCGGGGCGAGCGCGTTGTACTCGTCGGCGAGGCGGGTGCCGCGCTGCAGCGCGGCCGCCAGCTCGGGATCGTCGGCGACGTAGAGATCGCCGGCCAGCATCCGCTCGCGGTTCGTGCGCGGGTCGTCCATCGGCCAAGCCTAGGGAGGACGAGCGGGCGGGCGTGGCAGGATGCGTGGCCGTGATCGCGCCGTTCATCGACGTCGACTGGCTCGAGGCCCACCGCGAGGAGGTCGTCCTCGCCGACTGCCGTTGGTACATGGACGGCCGCTCGGGCCGCGCCGCCTACGAGGACGGGCGCGTCCCCGGCGCGGTCTTCGTCGACCTCGCCTCGGCCCTCACCCGCCACGCCGACCCGGCCGAGGCAGGCCGCCATCCGCTGGCGACGCCGGAGGGCTTCGCCGCCGCGCTCGGCGCGCTCGGGATCGGCGACGACGACACCGTGGTCGCCCTCGACGACGCCGGCGGGGTGATCGCCGCGCGCCTCGTCTGGATGCTGCGGGTCACCGGCCACGAGGCGGCGCTCCTCGACGGCGGCCTCGGCGCCTGGCGCGGGGAGCTCGCGAGCGGCCCGGCGGCGCGCCGGACGGAGTTCGGCGACACCGACCGCGAGCCGGCCGACTTCACCGCGCGCGCCTGGCCGGCCGAGCGCCTGGCGTCGATCGACGAGGCGGCGAGCGCCGCGCTCTCGGGCACCGCAGCGGTGATCGACGCCCGCCCGCGCGAGCGCTTCGAAGGCGGACCCGATGACGTCGACCCGCGCGCCGGGCACATCCCAGGCGCGCGCAGCGTTCCCTGCCGCGAGAATCTCGATGCCGACGGGCTCCTCCTGCCGCTCGCCGACCTCCGCGCGCGCCTCGACTTCGGCGAGGCCGAGGTCATCTCCTACTGCGGCTCCGGCGTCACCGCCTGTCACAACCTGCTGGCGATGGAGCAGGCCGGGCTCGGGCCCGGCCGGCTCTTTCCGGGCTCTTGGTCGCAGTGGAGTCGTGACCCCGCCCGGTCTGTACAGACCGGCGCCGAGCCCACCGGTCCGACCGGATAGGTTCCTCCTTGGCCCCGATCGGGGTAGTTGCCCCCGGGAACGGGCAGCCAGGAACCCCAGGTCCCTGACAATTCAAAACTTCACCCGCGAGGAGTCCAGATGAGCGATTACGCCGTAGTCAATCCGGCCACCGGGGAGACGATCAAGGAGTATCCGACGATCAGCGACGACGATCTGCGCGCCGCGATCGGCCGCGCCGACGAGGCCTACAAAGGCTGGTCGCACGAGAGCACCGTCGCCGAGCGCGCCGCCCTGGTCCGCAAGGTCGGCGAGCTGCACGTCGAGCGTCGCGAGGAGCTCGCCAGGATAATCGTCGGCGAGATGGGCAAGCCGATGGAGCAGGCGCTCGGCGAGGTCGACTTCTGCGGCGAAATCTACGCCTTCTACGCCGACAACGCCGAGGAAATCCTGGCCGACGAAGAGGTCAAGCACTTCGGCGGCGACGGCACCGCGATCGTGCGTCGGAGCGCCTTCGGGCCGCTGCTCGGGATCATGCCGTGGAACTACCCCTACTACCAGGTGGCCCGCTTCAGCGGACCGAACCTGGTGATCGGCAACCCGATCCTGCTGAAGCATGCGCCGCAGTGCCCGGAATCGGCTGAGGCGATCCAGAAGATCTACGACGACGCGGGCGCGGCCTCCGGCGCCTACCAGAACATCTACGCGACCAACGACCAGATCGAGTGGGTGATCGGCGACAAGCGGATCCACGGCGTCTCCGTGACCGGCTCCGAGCGGGCGGGCGCGGCGGTGGCCGAGATCGCCGGGCGGAACCTGAAGAAGGTCGTGCTCGAGTTGGGCGGGTCGGACCCGTTCATCGTCCTCGGCACCGACGACGTCGGCGCGGTGGCCGAGCAGGCCGCGGCGGCGCGGCTCGAGAACACCGGCCAGGCCTGCAACGCGGCGAAGCGCTTCATCGTCATGGACAGCTACTACGACGACTTCCTCGCCAAGTTCAAGGAGCAGGTCGAGGGGGCGAAGGCCGGCGATCCGGCCGCCGAGGACACCGCGGTCGGCCCGCTCTCCTCGAAGACCGCCGCCGACCGCCTCGAGGACCAGGTCAAACGGGCGATCGACAACGGCGCCGAAGTGCTGGTCGGCGGGAAGCGCGACGGCAACTTCTTCGAACCGACGATCCTCACCGGCATCGAGCAGGGGAGCGAGGCGTCCCAGGAAGAGTTCTTCGGCCCGGTCGCGCAGGTCTACAAGGTCTCCTCGGAGGAGGAGGCGGTGACCCTGGCCAACGACACCCAGTTCGGCCTCGGCTCCTATCTGATGGCGAACGACAAGGCGCAGGCCGACCGCGTCGCCGACCAGATCGAAGCGGGCATGGTCTACGTCAATCTGGTGGGCGCGGACTCCGCCGAGCTGCCCTTCGGCGGCTTCAAGCGCTCCGGCTTCGGCCGCGAGCTCGGCAACTACGGCGCCGACGAGTTCGTCAACAAGAAGCTGATCCGCGCCGCCCCGTAGGGCATCAGCCTCGTTTGCGGGCGCGCCAGACTTCCTCGCAGGGGAAGCGGCGCGCCCAGTCGAGGCTGGTGTGTTTGTAGCGGGTGGTGGCATCGGGCGGGGGGCGGACTTCGATCAGCTCCTCGCCCGTGAGGTCGCAGTCGCGCAGGAGGTCGATCATCTTCCCGTTGGGGAGGTGGAACTCGACCGCGTCGTCGTCGGGCCATTCGATCCGGTGCATGCCGAAGAGGGGGCGGAGGAGCTCGTCGCCGGCGGGGACGTCGGCGTCGTCGGGGCCGCAGAGGATCGAGAGGGTCGAGCCGACGAGGAAGACCAGCTCGCCGCCGGGACGCAGGAGGCGGGCCGCCTCGGGGATCCAGAGGTAGGGGTCGCACCAGATGCTGGCGCCGTACTCGGAGATCGCGATGTCGAAGGATTCGTCGGGGTAGGGGACCTCCTCGGCGTTGCCGAAGACGAGCGGGAACTCGAGGCCGAACTCCTCCTGGAAGGCCCGAGCGGTCGTCAGCTGCGCTTCGGAGTTGTCGATGCCGACCGGGCGGGCACCGCGCCGCGCCAGCCACGCCGAGACGTAGGCGGTGCCGCACCCGAGCTCGATCGCGTCGCGCCCCTCGAGCTCGCGCGGCAGCATCCCGACCTCGGCCTCGGGCACGCTGAAGATCCCCCAGCTCGGCTCCTCCGCCGCCCAGTTGGAGTGCCCGTCCTTGACGTACTCGGGCGCCCAGTCGTCCCACTGCGCGCGGTTGCGCGCTACGTGTTCGGGAAGGTCCTCCATGTCCCCAGGTTAAGCCTCGTCGGCCTGCGATGCCATTGGAGGAAGAGGCCGAGCAGGGGCAGCGCGAGCGGGAAGCAGCCGTAGCCGCTGCCGAAGCCCGACCACACGGTCGCGGCGGGGAAGAGGCCCGGGTCGAGGAGGCTCCAGGTGCCGATCGCGAGGACGCCGAGGAGCTCGATCGAGCAGGCGGCCGTGCCGAGGGCCCACCAGCGGGCGCCCTCGCGGCGGAGCGCGACGGCGGCGAGGAGGTAGATCGCGGCGCTCGCGGCGGAGAGGGTGAAGGCGAGCGGCGCGGCGTCGAATTCGGTGGCGATCTGGACGACCGCCCGGGCGCCCGCGGCGAGGGCCATGAAGGCGTAGGCGGCGGTGAGCGCGCGTGACCACCCGGCACCTACGCGGGGCGAGGCGCTCATCCGGTCGCCTTGGCACGGAGGACGACGACGGCGAGCGCGACCAGTGCGACCGCGAGCGGCGCGGGGGCAAGGCGGCCGTCGCGGTCCCGGGCCAAGAGCAGGCCGATCGGCAGCAGTGCCACCGAGGCGGCGAGGTAACCGCCGTGGACGGCGCCGTTCTGGTCGCCCTCCCCGAGCTTGCTTGCCCCGACGGCGGCGCCTCCGATCAGCACCGCCTCGAGCAGGGCGCCGCCGAGCAGCAGGTAGGGGCTCGGTTCGCGCCGCCGTATGGCGTCGCCGAGCGCCCAGAGGGCGAGGAAGCCGGCGTAGACTGCCGCCGCCGTCGCGTCCCGTCCGGTCACGCCTTGACTCCCGCCGGCACGCCAGCCGGGCTCGGGCTCCCCGGCCCGCTGCCACCGCCCGCGCCGCGGTCCTTGTCCCGGTGCTTCTTCCGCCGGCCCATGCGACGGCGCATCAGCCAGGTCGCGGTCCCGGTCACCGCGAGCAGCAGCGGCGTCAGGCCGAGGAGGATCCATCCCGTCCGCGGCAGCCAGCCGACGAGGGTCCCCATATGGATCGCGCCCGCCCAGTTCTGCATGAAGTTGTTGGTGACCGTGTCGTTGGCCGGGTCGGGGAAGTACTGGTGCGCCTTGCCGCTGTAGCGATCGACGTAGACGCCGTAGTTGCCGGGGTAGAAGCCGTAGGCGTAGGTGTCGACGCCGTGGGCGAACCAGATTTCGTAGGAGGAGCCCTTTTCGCTCTTTTCCGGGACCGAGACCGAGACGAGGCGCGAGCCGGAGGGCACGGCGGTGCGGGCGTCGGCGATCGCCTCGCTCATCGTCACGCCGCGGCCGCTGCCCGGGTTCGATTCGAATTCGTAGATCGAGTCCGGCGCCGCCGATCCCGGGGTGACCGCGTAGAACGCGCCTTCGGTCTGCTTCGGCAGCTCGAAGTTGATCCCGGTGATCGCCCAGATCGCCAGCGCCGGCAGGGCGACGAACCCGACCACCTTGTGGAGGTCGTAGTTCAGCTTGTAGCGGCCCTTGCCGCGTCGCACCTTCAGACCGCGCCGGAACCCTCCGCGCCGCGGCCACCAGATGACGAGCCCGGTGACGACGAGGAGCAGCAGCAGGATCCCGCTGACCGCGAGGATGAAGCCGCCCCAGTTGCCTTCGTTGCCGAGCGTCAGATCGAAGCCCCAGATCTGTGCGGGCTTCGCGAGGAAGGGGACGTATCCCGACATTTCTTCGCAGGTGAGGCCGCACTCGTGGAGGTTGGCGATGAACGCCATCACCCCGTGTTCGCGGTCGATCGTGCCGAGCAGCCTCCCGTCGGTGTCGTCGACGCGCGCAACGTCGCCGGTCGCCGCCGAGTGGACCTCCCAGGCCCCGCGGTTGTCGTAGACGGAGCCGCCGGCGGTGTCGAATTCCGGCAGCTCTTTATGTACGACCGCGAGCGCCTGGCCGGGCGCCAACCTCGCCGGCCCCGGGTCGGTGTCGTACAGCGAAGGATGCGTGACCTGCTCGATCTCCGGGCCCAGCACCAGCACGGCCCCGGAGATGACGATGACGAGCAACAGCAGTCCGAGTGCAAACGAGCCCCAACGATGGGCCTTCGCCGGCCAACGGCGGGTATGACGCAACAGTCCGGTCCATTCTGAGACGAATCAGGAGACTGTTAGGGTGCCCTAACTCAACCGGACGATACCTATTTACGTTGGGCTGCGGCTATCTCCTCGGCCTTCGCGATCAAGACCGACAGCGGAAGATCGAGGGCCCCGGCGATGCGGAACATAGTGAACAAGGTGAGGTTGCGGCCATGGTTTTCGGCGCGATTCAGATGGGCCTTGTCGACCGCCGCTGTCTCTGCCAGTCGTTCGCTGGGGATTCCGCGTTCCTCGCGCAACTCCCGGATCGCCTGGCCGAGGTGAACTGCGTCGAGATTTGATGCCTCGCTGTTCATGCTCTGAGGGCCGATTCGACCCTAGACTATGGTCTAAGGCGCGTTCTCCATCAGCCGGTAATGGTTCGGGCTTATGCAGCAATTGAGCCCTCAGGATCTGATCGACGAGGTGACTCGCAGGCTGGCCGCCGCCGCGCCAGGCGCGAAGGTGGTCTTGTTCGGGTCGCGCGCGCGCGGCGAGGAGCGGCCGGGTTCCGATCTGGATCTACTCGTGATCAAGGGAGAAGCCGTCGAGAATCCTCGTGCCGAGTCGGCGCGATTGCGTCGCGAGTTGCGTGGGCTCGGCGTCGGGCTCGATCTTGTGGTGATCGGTAGCGGTTATGCCGAGGATTGGGGACACCTCGAGGGCTCGCTGGTCAACGAGGCGCTCGCAGAAGGGCGAGTGCTTGTCGAGGCGTGACAGTTGGGACCTCGCGGGCGTACTCGCGCGGAAGGCAGAGGGCGACGCGAAAGCGATGCGCCGTCTCGCTTCGGATCCGGAGATCGACGATGCGGCGGTGGGCTTCCACGCGCAGCAGGCGATCGAGAAGTGGCTGAAGGCGGTCATCGCCGTTCACGGGTTGCGGTTCGAAAAGGGCCATGACCTCGGCCTGTTGCTGGAAATCCTCAGTGGAGGTGGCGTCGATGCACCGCCAAGCGCCGACTGGCTCGACGAACTCACGATCTACGCGGTGCCGATGCGCTACGAGGACCTTCTCGACGTCGAGCCCCTCGATCGCGATGCGGTCCTGAAACTGGTTGCCGAGGTCAGGGACTGGGCTGCCGGCTTCGTTCAGGGAAGTGACGGGGCCGACCGCTAAAACTGCCGGCCGGCCCCAGCAACCGGGCAACCCATAGGGGGCGACCCGTTGTGCGTTCTCTTCAAACCCTCTTCTCGGCGCCCGGCTGCGGTTCCTTGACCCCGGTTTTCGTTCTTTCATCGGGGCGATCCACGCCCGGTCCGTTCTCGTACCTATTCTTGCCGGCGCATCGTCATGGAGGGCGGCGGGTTTCGACTGGAAAAGAAAGGAAGGCGGGGGATGGCGCTCTTCGGCAGCAGGGCCGACAGGAGCATGGAGGCGGACGCGTTGGAAGCCGAGATCGAGCGGCTCGACGGGCTGCCGCTGCCGACACTGGCGGCCGAGGTGATGGGCAGGGCCTTCGGGCCGGGGGCCGAGTGGGAGGACCCAGAGGAAGAGGTGACGGTGGGCGGGCCGGGCGACGGCGCCGGGGGGACCGTCGAGGCGATCGCCGACGCGATGGCGCCGGACGGGATGACCAGGTGGGTCGACGACCGCGCTCGCCTGCGGCTGGCGCGGCTGGCCGCCGAGGCGGTGCAGGCGCTCGAGCACGCGTCCCTGATCCGGGTGCAGACACATACCGGGACCGACGGCTTCGACTACACGCCGACGCGACGCGGCCGCACGGTGCTGGCCGCGGGCGCGGTCGCCGAGGTGGTCGGCGGGGGCGAGGCCTCCTAGCCGACGGCCGCGCCCCCTTAGTCTCCCTCTGGTTCCATCCCAGGCCCAAGGAGAGACTTGAAGCTCGCGATCCACAACCCATCCTTCACCTACGAGGGCGGCCCCGAGAACATCGCGCCGACCCTCGCCGCCACCGCCCGCGCCGCCGAGGAAGGCGGCGCCGATCAGTTCACGCTGATGGACCACTGGTTCCAGATCCCGCCGGTCGGCGCGCACACCGAACCGATGCTGGAGGGCTACACCGCCCTCGGATTCGTCGCCGCGCAGACCGAGCGCATCCGCCTCGGCCTGCTCGTCACCGGTGTGACCTACCGGCACCCGGGGCTGCTCGCGAAGACGGTGACGACGCTCGACGTCCTCTCCGGCGGGCGCGCCCAGCTCGGCATCGGCGCCGCCTGGTTCGAGGAAGAGCACGAAGGCCTCGGCGTCCCGTACCCGCCGATGGGCGAGCGCTTCGAGCTGCTCGAGGAGGCGATCCAGATCTGCTTCCAGATGTGGAGTGACGACAACGGGCCCTACGAGGGCAAGCACTACCAATTGAAGGAAACGCTGAATTCGCCGCCCGCGATCTCCTCCCCGCGCCCGTCGCTCCTGATCGGCGGATCCGGTGAGAAAAAGACGCTGCGCCTGGTCGCCAAGTACGCCGACGCCTGCAACCTGTTCGGCGGCGAACGCGACGTCGTCGCCCACAAACTCGAGGTGCTGAAGGGCCACTGCGAGAACGAGGGCCGCGATTACGGCGAGATCGAGAAGACGATCATCTGGGGGACGAACCCGCTCGACGACGTCGACGGCTTCCTCGCCGAGATGGACGAGATGGCGAAGCTCGGCATCGACAAGGTCTGGGTCTCGAACAAAGTCGAGGACCCGCCCGCCTGGGCCGACCAGGTCTGCGCGCAGACGGTGTCCCGCCTCGCCGAGCTCGGCTAGGCCTTCCCGACCATGAGCGCGTCCAGCCCGGCCTACATCTACGGAGCGGTTCGCACCCCCTTCGGCCGCTACGGCGGCGCGCTGTCGGGGGTGCGCCCCGACTCCCTCGCCGCGGGGGCGCTGCGCGCGCTCCTCGACCGCGTCCCGGACCTCGATCCGGCGGCGATCGAGGACGTGATCCTCGGCGACGCCAACGGGTCGGGCGAGGACAACCGCGACGTCGCCAGGATGGCGGTGCTTCTCGCGGGGCTGCCGACCTCCGTCCCCGGCGTCACCGTCAACCGCCTCTGCGGCTCCTCGCTGGAGGCCGCGATCGGGGCCTCGCGCGCGATCGAGACCGGCGATGCCGAGATCATGGTCGCGGGCGGGGTGGAGTCGATGAGCCGCGCGCCGTGGGTGATGCTGAAGCCCGCGCGAGGGTTCCCGGCAGGCCACGAGACGATGTGGTCGACGACGCTCGGCTGGCGGATGGTGAACCCGGAGATGCCCGGGGCTTGGACGATCAGCCTCGGCGAATCGGCGGAGAAGCTCGCTGACATCTACGGGATCTCCCGCGATGCCCAGGACGAGTTCGCGCTGCGCTCCCACACCCTCGCCGGGAAGGCCTGGAACGAGGGCCGCTTCCCCGAGGTGGTCCCGGTCCCCGGGATCGACCTCGAGCGCGACGAGGGGATCCGCGCCGACACCTCGCTGGAGAAGCTCGGCAAGTTGAAGCCCGCCTTCGTGGAGGGCGGCACCGTCACCGCCGGCAACTCCTCGCCGCTGAACGATGGCGCCTCGATGCTGCTGCTCGGCTCCGAGGCGGCGGCGGCGCGGATCGGCACCGCGCCGCTCGCCCGCGTCGTCTCCCGCGCCGCCCACGGGGTCGACCCCGACGTCTTCGGCATCGCGCCGGTCGAAGCGGCCAACAAGGCTCTGGCGAAGGCCGGCATCGCCTGGGACGACGTCGACGCGGTCGAGCTGAACGAGGCCTTCGCCTCCCAGTCCCTCGCCTGCCTGAAAGGCTGGCCCGACCTCGACCCGGTCAAGGTGAACATGAGCGGAGGCGCGATCGCGATCGGCCACCCCCTCGGCGCCTCCGGCGCCCGCGTCGTCGGCCGCGCGGTCGAGGAGCTTCGCGCCCGCGGCGGCCGCTACGCCGTCGCGACCCTCTGCATCGGCGTGGGGCAGGGCCTCGCGATGGTGCTCGAGCGCGTCTAGGCGCTCTCAGGAAACGCCCAGCAGCGGCGAAGGTCGCGTTCAGCGGAGCGGCCTAAGTTCGGCTCATGAACGAGCCACAGCACGAATCCAGAGTCCGTGGAAACCGACGGCGGGGAGGCCCGCGGAGGGCAATGACGATGGTCGCCGCCTGGCTGGCCGGGGGTGCCCTCGTCGTCGGCGTGCTGCTGGCGGCGGGGGCGCTCGGCGGCGGGTCGACGAAGACCGTAACCGCGATCCAGAACGCGGCGGCGACCGAGTCCGTCGCCGACACCACGGGCGGCGGCGGCACGAGCGACGAAGTGCTCTACGCCGAGACCTCGCCCGGCGTGGTCGAGATCAAGGCGACTATGGGCGGCGGCGCCGGCGGGACCGGATCCGGCTTCGAGGTCGATGACGAGGGCACCGTCGTGACCGCCGCCCACGTGGTCGACGAAGCCTCCTCGGTGAAGGTGATCCTCCAGGACGGCACGACGCGCAGCGCCGAAGTGCTCGGCGTCGATGACGCTTCCGACATCGCGGTGATCCGCTTCGACCCCGAAGGCGCCGAGCTGCATCCGCTGAAGCTGGCGGACTCCTCCGAACTGAAGGTGGGCGCCTCGGTGGCCGCGATCGGCGCGCCGTTCGAATACGCCTGGAGCTTCTCTACCGGAATCGTCTCCGGCCTCGACCGCACGATCGAGGCGCCGAACGGCTTCACCGTCGCCCATGCGATCCAGACCGACGCGGCGGTCAACCCGGGTAACTCGGGCGGGCCGCTGCTCGACGCCGAAGGGGAAGTGATCGGCGTCGTCGATCAGATCGCGACCGACGGCTCCGCCGACCAGAGCTCGGGCGTCGGCTTCGCCGTCCCGTCGAACCTGGTCGCCGCCGAGCTCGCGCAGCTGGAAGCCGGCGAAAGCGTCGAACACGCCTACCTCGGCGTCGCCACCGCGTCGACCTCCGAATCGGTCGACGGCGCGGAAGTCGCCGAAGTCGTCCAGAGGTCCCCGGCCGCGGAAGCAGGCGTCGAGCAGGGCGATGCGATCACCGAACTGGACGGCGAAGCGGTCGGCGACAGCGAAGACCTCGTCGCCGCGATCGCCGAACACCAGCCGGGCGACGCGGTGACGCTGGAGGTGAAGCGCGGCTCCGACTCGACGACGCTGAAGGTGACGCTCGGCGCCCAGCCGGCCGAATCCGGTCTGGGCTGATCACAACAGTGCCTCGTGGTCCCCGAGGCCCGGGTAGGCTGGGTGCATGGACGAGGGGACGGCCATGGGGAGGAGTCGCCAGGTGGGGATCGGCTCGATCGCGATCGGCGCGGCGCTGTTGGCGTTTCCGCGGATCGGGCAGGTCGCCGACCTCGACGCTCGCGACGCGCGGCTGATCGCGCTCGCCGACCTCGCCGTCGGTCCGGGTCTGATCTGGGGACGGCCGCGCCGGCCCTGGGTCTTCGCCCGCGCCGGGGCCAACCTCGGCATCGCCGCGTTGCTCCTGCGGCGTCGCACCCGGGTCGGCCGGGCGATCGCCGCCGGCCTCGGCGCCGTGACCGCCGCCGACATGCAGCTGGCCGCGGCGCTGCCGAGCGGCGAAGCGTCCTCGTCCTTGAACGCCCGCCTCAACCTCGCCGTCGCCGACGCGATGAACGACCGCGGCATCTACCTCGGTCGGCGCTCGACCAAGGTCCACGTCGCCATCTTCCGGCGCAGCGGTGGGCGGATCGGCCGCAAGGTGCCCGGCTTCCCGGGCGCCGAGATCGCGTTGGTCGATCATCGCGGCGCCAAGTCCGGCATCGCCAGGACCTCGCCGCTGATGTACCTGCGGGACGGCGAGGCGGTCGTGGTGGTTGCCTCGAAGGCCGGCCAGCCGACCCACCCGGCCTGGTTCCACAACCTGATGGCGAACCCGGAGACGACCGTGCAGCTCGGCGGCGACGTGCTTCCCGTCCGCGCCCGCCTCGCCAGCGAGGAGGAGCGCGAACGCCTCTGGCCCGAGTTCGTCGCCCTCTACCCGGCCTACGCCACCTATCGCGAGAACGCCCACCCGCGGGTGATCCCGATCGTCGTCCTCGACCGGCGCGCCTCGGCGGGCTGAGCGGAGGCCCGCATTAGAGTCTCGCAGCGTGGCCCGTAAAGCCCGACCGCCGATGACGCCCTCCTCCGCCGGCGTCAGCAAACGGATGTCTCGGGTGCGCCGCCGCGACACCGCCCCGGAGCTGGAACTGCGCTCCGAGCTCCACCGACGCGGCTTCCGTTATCGGGTCGACCGTCGGCCGCTGAAGGGCGTGCCGAGTCGCGCCGACCTCGTCTTCGGCCCGGCCCGGGTCGCCGTCTACGTCGACGGCTGCTTCTGGCACTCTTGCCCCGAGCACGGCACGATGCCGCGCTCCAACGAAGCCTTCTGGCAGGACAAGTTGTCCCGCAACCAGGAGCGCGACGCGAAGGTGAACGCTCTCCTCGCGGCGGCGGGCTGGACCGTGGTCCGCGTCTGGGAGCACGAGGAGATCGAGCCCGCGGCGGACCGCGTCGAGTCCGCGGTCCGCGAGTCCCTAAGCCGCCAGCGCTGAGCTGTTCCTTATGCGCCTATCAGGCGCATAAGGAACAGCTGGCGGGGACTCGCGGCCCAGGGCGGCGGCGAGGGACTCGGCGATGCGGCGGGCGAGGAGGGGCGGGACCGCGTTGCCGACCTGGCGGGCGATGCTCGACATCGCCTGGTCCTCGGGCAGGACGAAGTCGTCGGGGAAGGACATCAGCCGCGCCGCCTCGCGGACCGTGATCGGCCGGTGGGCCGACGGATGGAGGTAACGGCCTTTCTCGGGCTTGTAGAACTCGGTGCGGATCGTCAGCGCCGGCCGGTCCCACCAGAGGCGGCCGAAGACGTCGGTAGTCCCCCGCGGCTTCTCCCGCCAACAGCGCGGCACCAGGTCGCCAAGGCCCGCCCGATCGAGGTTGCGCTGCATCGCGAACCGGTCGCCGCCGTCCCGCGGCACCGACTTGTACCGCCGCACGCTCTCGGGTCGCGGGTTCCGCGGGCGATGCCAGCGCTTGCCGTCGGGCTGCAGCGGTAGGCCGTCGACCGCCTCGCGGAACGTGACCCAGCCCCCCTCGGCGTGGGTTGGGCACGGCATGGCGGGGGGGGCGGAGCGGGTGCCGATCACGATCGCGCGACGGCGGCGCTGGGGGACGCCGAAGTCGGCGGCGTTCAGGATCTCGGCCTCGACCTCGAAGCCGAGATCCTCCGCCTGGCGCCCGAACTCGACGAACTCCGCGCTCCGCAGCAGCTCCGGGACGTTCTCCATCACGAACGCCCGCGGCTGGACCGCCTCCAGCGCGCGGAGGTACTCGCGCCACAGCCCGCGGCGCTCGAAGCCGACGGCCTCGCGGTTGAGCGGTGAGAACCCCTGACACGGCGGGCCGCCGATCACCACGTCGGCGGCCGGGAACGCGGCGACGTCCTCGATCGGGCCGCACGCCACGTGGTCGCCGAAGTTGGCCGCGTAGGTCGTCGCCGCGTCGCGGTCGAACTCCACCGCGAAGACGGAGCGGAACGCGCCTGAGTCCTCGAAGCCGCGGGTCATGCCGCCGCAGCCGGCGAAGAGGTCGACGAGGGTGAGGCGGGCCACTCCCGCACCCTACGCAGGTGGCCGGCGGATCTACGCGGCGGCTTTGGTTTCCCGAGCCCGCTTCGCTTCGCCGACGAAGAGGTCGGAGGTCGGAGATCGCGTTGTGGGCGGGAAGGGTCGCCGAGGACGGAGTAGTCGGGGCGGACGGCTTCCCCAGCCGACGACCCTCAGCCGGCAGACTTCAACCATGGACCCAGCCATCGCCTCCGTGCTCGCGATCGACCGCGACTCTGACTCTCGGGAACGGACCGTGGACATCACCACGATCGGGCGTCGGTCGGGGGAGGCGCGGCGGATCGAGACCTGGTTCTACCGCGTCGACGACACCGTGTATCTAAGTGGGCTGCCGGGGAAGCGCGGGTGGGCGGCGAACCTGGAGGCGGAACCCGCCTTCACCTTCCACCTGAAGAACGGAGTGGAGGCCGACCTGCAGGCTCGGGCGACGCGCATCGACGACGAGGCGGAGCGGCGGCGGATCCTCACCACGGTGATCGAGGACCTGGGGTCCCGTGGGTCGCGCCGGAACCTCGAGGAGTGGGTGGCGGGCGCCCCGCTGTTCGCGGTCGAGTTCGACGACTAGTCGTCGCCGAGGGACTGCTCGACCCAGCCGGAGCCGGCCTTGAAATCCTCGATGCCGAGGGCGGCGGCGACGTTGCACCACATGCCCATCTGGAAGAAGCCGTCGAGGCGCTCGTCGTCGGCGCCGGTGAGCTCGCGGCAGAGGTCGACCAGGCCGGCGTAGTTGCGGCGGACGGCGGTCTGGATGCCGGGGTCGTCGCCGCAGGCGGCGTAGCCCTGGAGCTGGAGGAGGAGTTGGTCCGGGTCCTCGTGGATCGCGTTCATGTAGGCGTGGCCGATCGCGTTCAGCTTGTCTTCCTCCGGTTCCTGGGGACCGTTGGCGTCGAAGTCGGCGGCGGCCTGCCGGAAGAGGGCCGCGACCTTCGCGAAGCAGCGGTCCTCGGCGGCGAGGAAGAGGTCCCGCTTGGTCGGGAAGAGGCTGAAGACGTAGGGCTGGGCGACCCCGACCTCGGTGGCGATCGCCGAGACCTTGGTCCCCTGCAGGCCGCCGTGGGCGAAGTGGTGGACGGCGGCCTCGATCAGCGCGTCCCGGCGCTCTGCTGCCGGGACGCGTCTGCGAGGTGCTGATTTCGTGGTCGCCGCCATCGTTCGATCCTAGTTGCCGACCGGGACCGCGTCGTGGATCTCCGCGTATTCGCGATCCTCGCCTTCGGTCGCCTTGCCGCCGAAGGGCAGCAGCGCGGCGACCAAGGCACCGAAGACGAGCACCGCGACGCCGACCCACAGCGCCGGGACCAGGCCGTCGACGAACGCCTGCGGCGAGGTGTAGGCGCCGGCGCCGCTGAACACGGTGGCGAGGACGGCGATGCCGAAGGTGCCGCCGAGCTCGCGGATCGCGTTCGCCGCGCCGGAGGCCTGGCCCGCCTGGTCCACCCGGACCGAGTTGAGGATGGCGCCCGCCGAGGGGGCGAACACCAGCGCCATGCCGGAGCCGGCGAGGATGAACGGGATGATCATCGAGCTGTAGCTCATCGTCGTCGAAGCCTCGGTGGCGAGCCAGCCGAGCGCGATCGCCTGCAGCGAGACGCCGGCGACCATGAACCACCGGGGACCGAATTTTTCGCTGAAGACGCCGGCCAGCGGCGCGACGACCATCGTCGCCCCGGTCCACACCAAGAGCTTCAGGCCCGCCTCGAGCGGCGAGTTGCCGAGCACGTTCTGCATGAACTGGCTGAGGAAGAAGATCGAGCCGAACATGCCGAAGAACATCGCCATCGAGACCACGTTGGTGACCGCGAAGCTGCGCTTGGCGAAGAACTCCATCGGCAGCATCGGCGACTCGGTGCGGAGCTCTTGGCGGACGAAGGCGGCCATCAAGACGAGGCCGGCGCCGAGGCTGACGAGCACCTCGGGGGCGGTCCAGCCGATCGTCTGGGCGCGGACCAGGCCGTAGACGAGGCCGAAGAGGCCGGTCGAGACGAGGCCGAGGCCGGGGAAGTCGAGCGGGGCCTTGGGGCCGTAGCTCTCATCCAGTTTGCGCGCCGCGATCGGGGCCAGCAGGAGGCCGATCGGGACGTTGATCCAGAAGATCCAGTGCCAGTCGGCGAGCTCGATCACGGCGCCGCCGACGAGCGGGCCGAGAGCGACGGCGACGCCGGAGATGCCGGACCAGACGCCGAGGGCGATGCCGCGTTTGGCGGGCGGGAAGGCGCCGGCGAGGAGGGTCAGGGTGAGCGGCGTGACAATCGCCGCGCCGACGCCCTGGAGGGCGCGTGCCACGATCAGCAGGTCGGCGGACGGCGCCAGCGCGGCGCCCGCCGAAGCGGCGGTGAAGAGCGAGATGCCGGTGACGAACATGCGCCTGCGGCCGAAGCGGTCGCCGAGCGCGGCGCCGGTGAGCAGGAGCACGCCGTAGGCGAGCACGTAGGCGTTGACGGTCCACTCCAGGGCCTGCACGGAGGCGCCGAAGTCGTTGTGGATGCTGGGCAGAGCGACGTTCACGACCAGGTTGTCTAGAACGACCATGAAGAGCCCGACGGAGACCAGGACCAGCGTCCAGATCCTCCCTCTCTCCTGCGTTTCCATGTCCGGTTCCCTTCGTAGTTAGTAGCGGCGACTAATCACAACTTAGCAGCGACTAATAACTGATGCGACCCGGGGCCGGATCAACCCCCCGGATCGGGTGCCTGCTCCACCGACGAGGGCCCGGCGAAATGGCCGACCTTGGACGTCGCCAGGTCCCGTCGCACGAGGCGACGGAGGAAGTAGTTGCAGGAGAGGACGTGGATCTTCGACTGGGTGTTCGCGTAGAGCCTCCGCGACAGCCCTCCCAGCGAGGGGTAGAAGTTCGCCACCTCGACGGCGACGTTCAGCCGCACCCGGTCGGAGTCGGCCTCGTCGAGGCGCTTGATGTCGATCTCCAGGTAGCCGTCCCCTTCCCGCCCGGCCTTGGAGACCAGGAGGCCTTTCTCGATCCGCCAGCGGACGATCCCCCGGCAGGCGTTCATCTCGTATTCGGGCGCCTTGAAGGTGAGCAGCCGCAGCTGCGGGATCAGCAGCACCACGGCCCGCTCGGTCGGCGTGTACTCGACGTGGATCAGGCCGAGCATGAAGCGCTGCAGGGTCGTCCAGTAGGTGCGCGCGACGCGCTCCAGATGTTCGGGGTTCCAGAACGAGGCGATCGCGGCGGTGGGGAGGACGATGTCGGCCGCCTGGCGCGAGGTGACCGCGCCGGTCTTCGGGTCGACCGAGGTCTCGTCGTGAAGCCTCCCGATTTCCGCGCCGGGGATGATCGCCCCGCGTTTGCGCCACCCGAGCCTCATCGCTGCACCGGGGCTAGAACGGCGACTTGCAGATGGTGGGCGCGCCCGACCAGGACTGCCACTTGCCGAGCTTGCCGCCCGGCTTGTGCGGCGCGCGGATTTCGAGCTTGGTGTAGGCGGCCTGCTTCCCGCACCTGCCGAGGGCGGTCGCCCGCAGCTCGACCCGGCCGAGCTTGCGGTAGTAGCCGCCGTGGGGCTTGAAGATCGGGTTCAGGCCGTAGCCGATCGCGCTCGGATTGCCCCAGCCGCTCCACTTGATGCTCCGGACCGAGCCGCTCGGGTCGCCGCCGTTGAAGATTTCCTTCGGTTCGGTGGTCCCGAAGCCCTCGCCGTAGGGCGCGGCGAAGGCCTTGGCGCCGAGGACCGGGTTCGCGGCCGCCGCGGCCGAGCCGCCGAGCGCCGCGCCGAACGCGCAGACGACGAGGAGGAGGGAGGAGAGGAGGCGAAGTTGTCTCATGTCTCGGACTTCATACCCCCGAAGAGCCCTCGCAAGCGCGTTCCCAAGGACGGCCGCGGTCCCCGCTCCGCCCGTCGCCACTCTTCCTGGGTCGGCAGCCGCCCCTCGGCGCGCGCTTTTTTCACGCACTCCCAGTGGGCGTGGCGTCGCTTCGAGCGGTCGTCCTCGGGCGCGATCAGCACGTGATCGGACATCGAGGCGAGGTGCTTGCGGCAGAACGGGCAGCGGTACGTGGCGGGCTTCGTGTTCTGCGCCCGCCGCATCGACCACCACTTCGGTGCCTCGGCCATCCTCGAAGGATGCCGCACCGACCCGTTCAGGCGTCCCGGCTCAGCCTTTGACGACCTGGGAGCCGCCGACGATCGTCTCTTCGCCGGAGTCCCCGAAGACGATCCAGGCCTTGTTGCCGCCGTCGTAGTCGGGCGCCCAGAGCTTCAGCGTCGCCGGGCGATCCCAGACCGTGACTTCCTCCTCGGTGGTCGCGTCGATCCCGCGCCAGACCCGCACGAAGGGGTTCTCGGCCTCCTGCTCGGCGATCGTCGTCGGCTCTTTGTGGCCAGGGTGGACACGGGTCTCCGGCGGCAGCTCCATCAGCCGCATGACCGAGCCCTTGAGGGCGTCGAACCCCGCCGCGCCCGGGGACGCGCAGCCGCCGACCGTGCCTTTGAAGAGGACGTCGGCGGTGAAGACGTCGGAGCCGTCGATCAGGAACGCGAGGTGCCCGGGCGCGTGGCCGGGGGTGAAGATCGCCTCGACCTCGATTCCGTTCGCGTCGAGCTTGTCGCCATCGCCCATGATCACCTCGACCTCCTCGTCCATCTCCGCGGCGGTCGCCTCGTGGGCGACCAGCGGCACGTCGCCGCCGAGCCGCTCGCGCGCCTCCTTGATCCCGGCGATGTGGTCGGCGTGCGGGTGGGTGACGAGGAAGTGCGAGATCGCGATCCCTTCGCGCTCGGCGAGGTCGATCAGCGGATCGATGTCTTCGTTGCCGTCGATCAGGACCCCGGTCCCACGCTCCTTGTCGGCCACCAGGTAGGCGTTCGAAAGCCACTGCGGGTTCTCGGTCCTCTCGACGATCACGGCACTCCTATTCGTTGCTGGGCGGTCCTTCCGACTTTAGCGGCCGTATGTGGCCTTTAAGCTCGGAAGGTCTCGGTGCGGGTGGTGCCGTCGAGGATCGTGTGGGCGATCAGTTCGGGGTCGTCCCACATCGGGACGTGGCCGACGTTCGGCAGGACGAGGAAGCTGGTGCCCGGGGGGCGGCGCTCGGCCTTCGGCGGGCCCACCTGCTTGTCGAGCTCCGCCCAGGCGATCGTCACCGGCACGTCGGCCGGATAGCCCTCGGTCTCGAAGATGTACTCGCGCATCGCCTTGTTGGCGCCGTCGTAGCCTTCGGAGTCGATCCAGGCGAGGACGAGTTCGCGCGCGGCGCCGGTCGGCCAGTTCTCCGGGTGGGCGGCGAACGTGCCGACGGCGCGGTCGCGGATCGGGCCGATCCAGAGCGCCCCGCTGACGAGCGGGCGCAGACGCTTGGCCCACTTGCGCCCGGAGCCCTTGCGCGGTCCGATCGGCGAGCGCCAGAGCCCGGCGGGGGAGAGGCAGGTGACCGAGCGCGCCGCGCCCATCCGTCCCAGTTCCAGCCCGACCCAGGCGCCGAGGCTGTTGCCGGCGACGTGGGGGCGCTCGATGCCCCGGGCGGCGAGCCGGTCGCGCAGGTTCGCGGCCAGCGCCGCGGCGGTCGGCTCGACCTCGGGCGGCAGCGAGGGCTCGGTGCCGAAGCCGGGCATGTCGAGCGCTATCACCTCGAAGTGCGGGGACAGCAGCGGAATCACCGGGTCCCAGACGTGGGAGCCGGCGCCGAGCCCGTGGATCAGGAGCAGCGGCTCACGCGCGGTGGCGGTCCCGTCGCTCACCGGTATGACGGCTTCGCGAAGAGGATCTGGACGTCGCCGATGCGGCGCTCGCGGAAGCCCGCCTCGCTGCTCGCCAGGTAGAAGTCCCAGAGCCGTTTGAAGCGCTCGTCGTAGCCGTGGGTCCGCAGCTTGTCCCAGGCGGCGAAGAAGCGCTCGCGCCACTCGGCCAGCGTCGGCGGGTAGTAGGCGGTGATGTCGTCGAGCCAGATCTCGCGCATCTGGGTGACGCTGCCGACCGACTCGGCGATCCGCTTCAGCGAGGGCAGGCAGCCGCCCGGGAAGACGTGGGTGTTGGCGAAGCTCCTCGACACTTTCTCGGTCTCGTACAGCCGGTCGTCGATCGTGATCGCCTGCAGGAGGAAGAGGCCGTCGTCGGCGAGCAGCCGGTCGCAGGCTTCGAAGTAGGTGTCGAAGTACTGCCAGCCGACCGCCTCGATCATCTCGATCGACACCAGCCGGTCGTAGGTGCCGCGCAGGTCGCGGTAGTCCTCGAGCAGGACCGTGATCCGGTCGGCGAGCCCGGCCTCGCGGACCCGCTCGGTCGCCAGCTCGTGCTGGGCGCGGGAGATCGTCGTCGTCGTCACCCGGCAGCCGGTGGTGCGCGCCGCGTGCATCGCCATCCCGCCCCAGCCGGTGCCGATCTCCAGCAGGTGGGTGTCGGGACCGAGCTGCAGCCGCTCGCAGATACGGTCGAGCTTGGCGATCTGCGCCTCCTCAAGTGTCGCGTCCTCGCGCGGGAAGTAGGCGCAGGAGTACATCATCGTCGGGTCGAGGAACGCCGAGAAGAGGTCGTTGCCGAGGTCATAGTGGGCGCTGATGTTGGCGCGCGCGCCGCCCTTGGTGTTCTCCGGGACGAGGCCGCGCAGGCGGTGGAAGGCGGCGCGCGAGCGGGCCACGGCGGCGCTCGCCCCGCGGTGGCGGTGGGACAGGCTGCGGGCGAGGATCTGGATCAGCGCGACCAGGTCGTCGGTCTCCCAGAGCCCGTCGACGTAGCTCTCGCCGAGGCCGATCGAGCCGTTCAGCGGGCCGCGCCAGGCGGCGGGGTCCTTGACCCGGACGGTTGCCCGCAGGTCGGTCGGTTGGCCGAAGACGCGGCTGCGCCCGCCCTCGATCACCTCGATCTCACCACCCTTGGCACGCGTCAGCACCGCCCTGACGGCGGCGCGGGCGACCGCGTCCCTCACCTCGCCACCCCGGCCCCCTCGGGGTGGGGGTGGTAGCGGGCGCCCTTCAGCTTCAGGCGCGCGGCCTGCGCGTAGATCTTGGCGACGACCTGCAGCGACATCGCCGGGTAGCGGGCGAGCAGGCCGAGCATCAGCGGCCGGGACAGCTCGCGCCGCTCCAGCGAGAGGGTCGCGTCGAAGGTCTTCGGGGTGCGTCCCGGCTCACCGCCGCCGGCCTCGCGCGGCCGCGACTCGATGTGCACCTGCAGGCGCTCGCCGGGCGTGCCGGCGCGGAAAGAGTACGTCTGGTCCATCCCCATCAGGGGCGAGACGTGGTGTTTCTTCTCCAGCTCGTCGACCAACACTGTTCCCTCGCGCGCGCCCCGATCCAACACGTAGGCGTGTCGCTCGCCCCAGGGTATGTTCTCGACCTCGGCGACGACATCCTCGACCCGCCGACCGGTGGGGTCGAAGCAGTAGTAGAAGCTGACCGGGTTGAAGGTGTGGCCGAGGTAGCGCAGGCCGGTGAGCAGGCGGACCGGGCCGGCGGGGCGGGCGGCGCCGGAGCGCTCGACCACGTCCCGCACGCACTCGTCCAGCGGCCGCGCCGGATCGCCGAGGTAGTCGGAGCGGCGGAAGCGGGCGGGGGCGCGGCGGCGCGCCGAGTAGAGCGGGTAGGGATCGAGGACACCGGGCAGCTCGCCGAGGTCCAGGTAGGCGAGGAAGAAGCGGTAGCGGAACGAGTGCTCGACCGGCTCGAAGCGCCGGTGGCGCACCCAGCCCTCGTAGATGGCCGAGGCGGTCAAGCCGCGAGCGCCTCCTCGTCGGGGTGCTCGATTCCGGTGGCGGCGGGCTGCCGCGCGGCCGCATCTGCGTCGCGCGTCGCGCCCCCCGCCTCCAGCTCTTTGCAAACTCGGAGTCCGCTCACCACGCCGTCCTCGTGGAAGCCCCATCCCCAGTAGGCGCCGCAGTAGTGGGTGCCTCGCACGCCGCTCACCTCGGCGTGGCGCGCCTGCGCGGCGACGCCCTCGGCGGTGTACACGGGGTGGTCGTAGCTGAAGCGGCGGATCACCTTCGCGGGGTCGATCGCATCGCCCCGGTTCAAGGTGAGGAAGTACTGGCGCTTGGCCCGCAGCCGCTGCAGGTGGTTCATCCAGTAGGTGACGGTGGTGCGGGCCGGCGGGGACTCGGCGAGGTGGAAGTTCCAGCTCGACCAGGCGGCGCGCCGGCGCGGCATCAGCGAGGCGTCGGTGTGGAGGACGGCGTCGTTGTCCTGGTAGGGGATCGCGCCAAGGACCTGGCGCTCGGCGTCAGTCGCGTTCGCCCCCAACATGCGCAGCGCCTGATCGGAGTGGGTGGCGATGACGACGCGGTCGAAGCTCTCGGTCTCGCAGCCCTCGGCCTCGATCCGGACCTCGTCGTCGAGGCGCTCGATCCGCCGCACCGGCGCGGCGGTGCGGATCCGGTCGGCCCACGGCGCCGTGATCGCCTCGACGTAGGAGTGCGAGCCGCCGCGGACGGTCTGCCAGGTCGGCCGGTCGCGCAGGCTGTACATGCCGTGGTTGTCGAAGAACTCGGCCATGAAGCTGGCGGGGAAGCTCCACATCTGCTCCGGGTCGGCGGACCAGACGGCGGAGGCCTGGGGGACGATCAGCCGTTCGATGAACTGAGGGGAGAAGCCTTCCTGCTCGAGCCAGGGGCCGAGCGCGGGCGCCGTCTCCTTCATCTCGATCAGCCCCGGCGCGAGCCGGTTGAAGCGCCGCCAGTCGCGCAGCATGCGATGGAAGCTCGGGGAGAAGAGGTGGGCGGGGCGGGCGAAGAGCCCCCACGGCGTGCCCGAGTACTCGAAGCGGCCGCGGCCGTCCGAGACCGAGAAGCTCATGTGGGACGGCTTCGCCGGGACGTCGAGTTCGCCGAGGAGCGCTTCGAAGTTCGGGTAGTTGCGGTCGTTGAAGACGATGAAGCCGGTGTCGACCGCCTGCTCGCCCGCCGGGTCATCGACCGCGACGGTGTGCGTGTGCCCGCCGATCCGTGCCGCCGCCTCGTAGACGGTCATGTCGTGCCGGCGGTGCAGATGGTGTGCCGCCACCAGCCCGGAGATGCCCGTTCCTACGATCGCGATCTTCATCGCTTGGAAATACGCGTGGAAACCTCGATCAGATGCATCGAGTCATCTGTACCCGATGTAGAAGCTCGATCGCGGTCACCCGTAAGGCCGGTAGAGCATCTTGTCGCCGAGCAGCGCGCTGACCGTCTCGAATCCGTAGCCCCGAGCGCGCAGGGTGTCGATGATCCCCGGCAGCGCGGCGAGGGTCTCGTCGCGGGGGCCGCCGCCATCGTGCATGAGGATGATCGACCCGGGTTTTGCGTTGCCGACGATGTTGGAATAGATCTCCGAGGTACCCGGCAGGGACCAATCGCGCGGATCGACGTCCCAGGTGATCGTCTTCATCCCGAGCGAGCCCGCCGTGTCGATCACCGCCTGGTTCTCGGCGCCGCCGGGCGGGCGGAAGAGGCAGGGCTGGAAGCCGGTGTAGTCCTTGATCCGTTCGGCCGCGGAGGCGATCTGCGCGTAGCCGGGGTATTCGACGTGATTCTCGGTGTGGTCGCCGATCTCGTCGCCTTCGGCAAGGATCCGCCGCATCGTCGCTTCTCGTCCCGGCATCTCCTGGCCGATCTCGAAGAAGGTCGCGGGCACGTCCTTTTCGCGCAGCACGTCGAGATAGCGGTCGGTGTATTCGCTCGGCCCGTCGTCGAAGGTGAGGGCGACGACGGCGCGGTCGGTGTCGGCGGAGCTGACCAGTTCGGCGTTCCCGCCGGTGCACCCGACGGCGCGCACCGGGCGCAGGCGGAAGGCCTTCGCGGCGGCTTCTTCGGGCGGGAACCGCGCGGTGCAATCGTGGCGGACCTTGCAATCGCCGTTCGCCGCGAGCACGACCCAGTCGTAGTGCCCGGGCACCAGCCCGCTCGGGTGGGTCGGTCCGGCGACGATCGAGGCGACCAGCTTCGTCGGCTTCGGCCGCGTCACCTTGGCGGCGACGGCGGTGCGGCTCACCGGCTTCCCGGCCGAGTCGACGGTGACGACCCCGGCGCCTCGGTGCGCCTTCGGCCCGCCGAGGCAGAGCCGCGTTTCGCCTTCGCCCTTCGCCGGCGCGAATCCGAAGCAGAGGTAGGCGGTGCCGGCGCGCCGGGCGTCGGGACGCGGGTCGAGCTTCCCCAGCGCCGCCGGCTTCGCGGTCCGCACGCTCAGCACCAGGTCCTGGCCCTTCTGCTTGACGGTGGCTTCCTCGATCTTGGGAGGGTGCGCCGCGCCGGCGCCCGGCGCGAACGCCAGCAGCGCCACGAGCGCGAGCAGCGCGGCGGCGAGGGCGGGCGGGATCTTGCGGGTGAGGGGGCGGTCGGGCATGGAGGTTCTCCGGTAGGCGAAGGTGATCCTAGGCAGCTTCGACCGTGTTCCGTTGATCAGTGAGCCATCTCGTCATTCCATTCGCCCGTCCCCGTCGCGGCCGAGGCGCCCTCCTGGCGCTCGCGGTCCTCGTCGCCCTGCTCACGTTCCCGGTCGGGGCGCGCGCCGAAACGGGCGGGGCCGGCACCTTCGAAAACCCCGGGGTCGGGCGCCACTCGCCGTTCGTCCGGCAGGGTATGTGGATCTGGTACCTCGACCAGTCCGAGGGCGGCTCGGTCTCGGCGATCCTGCAGACGGCGCACCGTCACGGCATCGGCACCGTCTACATCAAGGCGGGCGACGCCGGGACCCGCTGGGACCAGTTCGACGCGCCGCTCGTCGCCGCGCTCCACCACGGCGGGCTCAAGGTCTGCGCCTGGCAGTTCGTCTACGGCGACGAACCCGAGGCCGAGGCACGGGTCGGTGCCGCCGCGGTCCGCGCCGGGGCCGACTGCCTGGTGATCGACGCCGAGGCCTCCTACGAAGGCAAATACGCCGCCGCCGACCTTTACGTCCGCACCCTGCGCGCCCGGATCGGCGCCGGGTTCCCGCTGTCCCTCGCCGGCTTCCCTTATGTGGACTACCACCCGGCGTTCCCGTATTCGGTGTTCCTCGGGTCCGGCGGCGCGACCGTCAACCAGCCGCAGATGTACTGGAAGGACATCGGCACCTCGGTGCGCGAGGTCTTCGCCCACACCTACCTCTACAACCGCCTCTGGGGGCGGCCGATCTTCCCGATCGGCCAGACCTACGGCGCGCCCGGCCCGCAGCCGCTGCGCCTCTTCCGCCGCTACTCCGCGAGCTACGGCACCGTGCCGAGCTGGTGGGACTGGCAGGAGACGAACACCCGCGAGTGGGGCGCGCTGGGTGCCAGGGTCGGGCGGACCCAGATCCCCGGCCTGGTCCCCGAATCCGAATACCCCCTGCTGAAGATCGGCGCCAAAGGCGACCTCGTCGTCTGGGCGCAGGAGCGCCTGATCACCGCCGGTGCCGAACTCGAAGTGAACGGCATCTTCAACCGCCAGATGCGCCGCGCCGTCCGCGCCTTCCAGGAAGAGCACGGGCTCGAAGGCGACGGCCAGCTCGGCTCGGAGACCTGGGCGCAGCTCGTCGACTACACGCCGTTCCGGGTCGAATGGTCGGCGGCGACGCCGATCGTGAGCGCCGCGGGCGTACGTTCGGCGGCGCACCGCCCGGCGTCGGCGAGCCTCCCCGCGAAGCGCGACGAGCTCGCCCCGCCGCGGCGCTGAACCCGCCCCATTCCGCTGTTCTTTATGGACCCCACAGCGCCATAAAGAACAGCTGGCGGAGGGTGACTCGGTCTACCGGGCGATCTCCGTCGTCAGCTTCCCGAGCGTCGGGGAGCTCACCACCAGCTCGTCGCCGTCGCCGAGCCAGACGCGCGGTTCGCGGGCGCCGCCGACGCCGTCCGGGGTGCCGGTCGCGACGATGTCCCCGGGCTCGAGCGTCATCAGGCCCGAGAGGTAGGAGACCAGTCGCGGCACGCCGAAGATGAAGTTCGCCGTCGAGTCGCCCTGCATCTTCTCGCCGTTCAGCGTCAGTTCGATCTCGATGCCGTCGTGGGCGCCCGCCTCGTCGGGGGTGACGAGCGCCGGGCCGCACGGGGCCGAGCCGTCGAAGACCTTGCCCGCCATCCACTGCGGCGTGGCGAACTGGAGGTCGCGGGCGGAGAGGTCGTTGAAGAGCGTGTAGCCGGCGACGAAGTCGAGCGCGTCGGCCTCGGCCACGTTCGACGCGCGTCGTCCGATGACGAAGGCGACCTCGGCCTCGTAGTCGACTTTCTTCGAGGCCTCCGGAAGCGTCACCGTCACGTCGTCACCGACGAGGGCGTTCCGCCACTTGCCGAACATGATCGGCGTGGTGGGCAAGTCCTGCCGGCCCTCTTCCGCGTGCTTGGCGTAGTTGAGGCCGATGCAGATGATCTTTTCCGGGTCCGGGATCGGCGGCAGCAGCCGCACTCCGGAGAGCGGATGGGACGGCGCTCCGGTGTCGCCGACCCGCCCATGAAGATCCTCGATCCGCCCGTGCTCGATCAGCTCGCGGAGGCTGCCGCGGTGCGGTTCGCCGAGCGCCGCCCAGGCGTCGACGACCCGCCCGTCGACCAACATCCCGGCCCGCCCACCGTCCCCCGCGTCATAGGTCACCAGTCTCATGGGCCGGGAGCCTAATCGCGAGGGACGGGGAGCGTCGTCAGCGGGCGGGGACCGGCTCGGCCTCGAGCGGGGCGTCGGTGCCGGCGCCGATCTCGCCGCGGTCGATTTCCCACTCGCGCACCAGCCAGAGGGCGAACGCGGTGCCGACCAGGCAGAGGATCCCGCCGAGCATGAGGATCTCGTTCAGGCCGTGGAGGAACCCTTGTTCGGCGGCGTTGCGGACGCTGTCGCGAGCGTTCGCGGGGATGCCGCGGAGCGCTTCCGGCAGCGCCCCCGAGGAGGTCGCTTCGACCAGTCCCCGGGCCTGGTCATGGTCGACCGTGCCGTTCGTCAGCGACTCCACCTGGTTGGCGCCGGTGCCGAGGAAGATCGCCCCCCAGGCGGCGACGCCGACCGCGACGCCGACCTGGCGGAAGGTGTCGTTGATGCCGGCCGCCATGCCGCTTTTCTCCTTCGGCACGACGCTCAGCGCGACGTCGGCGATCACCGGGTTCAGCAGGCCGATGCCGATCCCGCTGACGATGAAGCCAAGCAGCAGCGCGGTCCATTCCGAGTCCATTGAGAGGCCGCCCATCAGCAGCAGGCCGATGCCGGTCAGCGCCAGGCCGCCCGCCATCAGGTAGCGCGCCTGCACCTTCGCCAGCGCCATCCCCGAGATCGGCGCGAGGACGAACGCGCCCACCGTGATCGGCAGGTAGCGCAGGCCGGCTTCGATCGCCGAGTCGCCGAGGAAGTTCTGCAGGTAGAGCGTCAGGTAGAGGAACAGCGCAAACATCGATGCCGAGACCGCGAAGGCGGCGATCTGGACGCCGGTGAAGGCGCCGCTGCGGAAGAGGCCGAGCGGGAGCATCGGCTCGGCGACGCGGCGCTCGATCGCGATGAAGGCGGCCATCAGGACGACCGCGCCGGCGAGCAGGGCGACGATCGGCGTGCTGCCCCAGCCCTCGTCGTTGCCGCGCACCAGCGCCAGCACCAGGATCAGCAATGCGGCCGAGAAGGTGACGACGCCGCCCCAGTCGATCCGCGTGACGCCGGGGTCACGAGACTCGCGCAGCTTCCAGTAGGTGATCCCGATCGTCGCGATCCCGACCGGCACGTTGACGAGGAAGACCGACTGCCAGCCGATGCCGTCCGTGAGCACGCCGCCGACCAGCGGGCCGACCGCGACGGAGACGCCGATCGAGGCGCCGTAGATGCCCATCGCCATGCCCCGCTCGGGACCGCCGGGGAACTCCTGGGCGACCAGCGCGAGGCTGACCGCGAACATGATCGCGCCGCCGACTCCCTGCAGGCCGCGGGCGAGGTTAAGGAACGTGGGGTCGGGCGCGAGCGCGCAGAGCAGCGAGGCGGCGGAGAAGACCACCAGCCCGCCGACGAAGATGCGCCGCCGGCCGAAGCGGTCGGCGAGCGAGCCCGCCGTCAGCACCAACGCGGCGAGCGAGAGCGCATAGGCGTCGATCACCCACTGCAGGTCGGAGAAGCTGCCGCCGAGGTCCTCCTGGATCTTCGGCAGCGCGGTGTTGACGACAGTGATGTCGAGAAGAAGCATGAAGGTGGCGACGCAGACCGCGCCCAGCGTCCACCACTTCCTGTTGGTCTGGCTCCCGTCCATCCGGGGACCTCCTCTGAGTCGGTTACAATCCGTCAGGAAGGCTTGTAAGGCGTCCTGACCAAATGGTGCGGCGACCTTATCAGGCTCCCTGACGATTAGTCGGGAGACCTGTCGGGAATCGCTCTCACAGACACGACGCACCAACGACCCGATTTGTGACAACCGCCATGGAACCGATGCAGCGCAACATCCCCGCCCGCCAAGAGCTCGTCCTCGCCGAAGGCGACACCTCCCGCATCACCCTCCCCGCCCTGATGGACGTCGCGGTCGAAGCGATGTACGTCGACTTCCGCCGGCTCCTCGAGGAGAGCGGCATCGACGACGTGCGCCCGACCCACGGCTGCGTCTTCCGCTTCCTCCACGGCGACGGCATGCGCCTCACCGAGCTTGCCTCCCTCGCGGGCCTCACCAAGCAGTCGGTGGGGGAGATCGTCGACGACCTCGCGGGCCTCGGCTACCTCGAGCGCTACCCCGATCCCACCGACAAGCGGGCCAAGCTCCTCCGGCTCACCGACAAGGGCCTGAAGGCCCAGAGCATCGGCTTCTCCCTCTTCGAACAGCTCGAAGCCGACTGGGCCGAAGCCTTCGGCGCCGAGCGCATCGACGCCCTCCGCTCCCTCCTCGAAGAGATCGCCCTGGCCAAAGCGCCCACCGCTGTCCCCCGACTGGCCCGTCCCGCCGCCGACCCCGAACCCGCTCCGAGCCCCTGATCCGCTAGCTTTTCCCCTCCGGGCCCCCACGGGCCCGTCCGAGTCATCTCGGGGGCGTAGCTCAGCTGGTTAGAGCGCCGGCCTGTCACGCCGGAGGTCGCGGGTTCGAGTCCCGTCGCTCCCGTCTCTCGAAGTCTCTGCAAATCGGCATGTCGGTTTGGGACGAGCGTTTTAACCGTCCCGGATCTCGGCTCCACTTTCGGCACGAGTGCCTGGACGGAGTGCGTTCGGTGGCGACTCGCGAGAATTCCGCAGTCGCGGCATGTGTTCACGCGGTCCGCCGTGTCGTTCACGGGCCATCGGACCACATCATCGACCGCGCCCTTGTACGTCCCCCTCGCAGGTAGGAGACCGAGTCTGCGTCGAAGCGCCCGAATAATGCGACGAGCGCGGGGTCCTCCTCGAGATGGGCCGAGGCCTCCAGGTCGGGTGGCGGCACTGGTGGGCGGCTTCTATCTCCGGACGGAGGCGGCCTACAGGCTGATCGCGGAGTCGCCTGCCGAGTCGCAGGGATCCTGATCCGCGGCGCCGCGACGGCATAAGGACCCGCAGGGTTGCCGGCCGCTGTGCAGTCTCTGGCCACGGCACGAGGCCGGAGACGCCGCCAGGAAAGGCGGGACTCCGTCGCTCGTGCCTCGCGCGGCGCCTCCCAGGGAATACAGAGACGTCCGGCTGACCTCGAAGGCGGTTGGGTCCCGCCCCAGGGATGAGGCCGCCTGCTCGTTGGCACGGTGCACCGTGCCGCAGGCCGGGCCACTATACCGGTAAACGTTTACAAATAGCAACCGACTGCGCACCAACGTGCTGTCCGGTCGCTACCAGTCCGGGTGGTCTTGCAGTGCCCTCTGGGCTGCCGGTCCTCCGAGATAGCTGGCGACGGTGAGGTAGAAGGCGCCGCCGAGGACCCCGCGTAGGGCCCGACCGTCGTTCAGGCTCCGAATCACGGTCGCCTCGATCGCGGCGAGGACGAAGGCGGAAGTCCGCTGCGGTGGAAACCGGCGCGGAAGTGGCCCCTCCTGGCGGACCCTGTCGATCGCCCCGGCGATGCCCCCGGCGAGCGCCTCTCGCCTCGCAAGGGCGGCGCCGCCCGCGACGTGGACCTCGCGGATCACCCCGGCCGCGGCTGCCCGATCTTCTTCCACGAACGCCTCGAGCTCCCCGAGCGCGGCTCTGACACCCGCCGTCCAATCAGGCGCCTCTCCGCAGGCGGCGAGCACCCGTGCAGAGAGGTCCTCCGCAACTCCTCGGTAGGCGGACAGGTAGCAGTCCTCCTTGCCGTCCCAGGTTTTATAGAAGCGAGCCCTGTTGGAGCCGCTCCGCTCGATCACGGCCGCGATGCTGGCGGCCCCGTAGCCGCGCTCGCCGCTTAACCGGAGGATGGCCCGCTCTGTCCTCGCCCGCGTCTGTTGGTCGGGATCGGGCGCAGCCCGACCGTCGGCTCCTGCTCGCATGCGCCTCTCGGCCCTCGTTTCCCTTGCCTGGGGACCGTTCCGCCAATTGTGCGCATGCCCCTACGATTTCGCAACCAACCTAGCACCGTTTTAGAAACACTCATGCAGACATCGGGCTCTGCCAGTCGAATCCCTTCGCGCCGTCGGCCCGGACGAGCGTCCGGAGTGGTCTAATCGGGGCGGCCATGAGCGACTCTGCGCCCCCGCCGGATCACCTCGAGGCCGTTCTGGTCGAGACGATGGTCCATCTTTTGCGGCTCCGGATCCTGACCACGGTCAGCGAGAGGCCGGGGATCACGATCAAGCAGCTCTCCCACCACCTCGACGAGACACCTCGGAAGGTCCGCCATCAGATCGACCGGCTGATCGAGTCAGACCTGGTCGCCGTCGACGGCGCGACCTCGCGCCGAAACGCCAGGGAACGTCATTACCGCGCGCTTGTGAGACGCATCGTCGTCGCCGAGGACACGCCGACGACCGAACAGGCGGGGCGGGCGGCGGCCGTCAACGTGATCCGCCTCATGGTCGATGACATCCGGGCGGCGATCGGCGAGCAGACCTTCGGGACCCGGCCCGGTCACATGGAGATTCGGATCCCCGGCGAGGTGGACCAGCGCGGGTGGAGCGAGCTCGTCGACATCTACCGCACGGCCTACGCCGAGATCGAAGCGACGATGACCGAGAGCGCTCGGCGGCTCCGTGCGGGAGAGGAGGCCGGGGTCGAGGTGATCTCCGCCCTGCTCCTCTTCGAGGCGCCGGCAGTCGTCGACACCGACGGCGGGCCCGGCCTCCCGGCCCGTGGCGAGCCGTGGGCCGGCGAGGACGATCCCGTGCGTGACCCCTGACCAGATTCCGCCCCGTCGCCGGCCCTCGAAGACAGGAGTCGGGATTTGGCTCTGTGGGCAGTCTCGGCATTGCGGCATCTGCTTGGAGTATTTCCACACTTGCGGGAGGGCCTGATCCTTGGATGACTTGTCGTCTCGGGTCGGCAGATCCGGGAGATGAACTCGCCGAAGAGGCACCGGGTCCGCACAGGGATAGAGCGGACCTGGTCAGACCAGACGAGGTAAGCCAGGGATGCGTGACTCACAGGCGGTCGATAGGGACCGACGGACGTCGAGGCCGGATGTATGCTCGCCGCATGGTCGAGCTCCCGACGCATCTGCGCGGCGCGCCGATGGGCGCCGAGACGGTCTCGCGTGCCGAGCTCGTCGTGCATCAGCGCGAGCGGGTGCTCTCCAAGGCGATCCCGTTCTTCGCCAGACGCGGCTACCAGTCCTCCTCGGTCGACGACCTGCTGGCGGCGGGCAAGGTCGGCGTCGGGAACTTCTACTCGCTCTTCACCGGCAAGGAGGACTGCTTCCTCGCCTGCCTCGACCGTGTCGTCGAGGAGGTCCGCATCCGGGTCGCCGATGCCACGGCACCCACCGAGGACTGGGACGCCCGTGCCTACCATGGCCTCTCGGCGCTGATCGGATACCTGAGCGAGGAGCCGCTCGCCGCGCGGATCGTGCTGGTCGAGGCCCAGTGCGCCGGGGCGGAGGCGACCTCGCGCTACAACGGCCTGCTCGACGAGGCGGTCGCCTTGCTCTCGGAAGGCCGCCGCGAACATCCTGCGGCGAAGTCGCTGCCGGCGACCTTCGAGCAGGCGTCGGTATCCGGGCTCGCCTTCTACCTGCAGCGCTGCCTGCTCGAAATCGAGGCACCCTCTCCGGCCGAGCTGACCGCCGAAACGGCGGGCCTCCTGCTCGAACCGATCATCGGTCGCGAGAGTCTCACGCGGCTGGCCCGTGGGTCCGTCGGCAGCTCCTCGCGCTGACACCTCACCTTCCCGTCTCTCAACCGGCGGTGACCCCGTGAGCGACGCTTTGGTCCGGGGCCGTGGCGTCGCACTGCTGGCCGATCCGATTGCCTCCGCCGTCGTCGAGACGATCCGCGCCCGCGGCTACCCGCAAGCGAGCATCGAGGAGTTCGTCAGCCGCGCGGGCATCTCCCGCCCCGAGTTTGAGGCTCGCTTCGCCGACAAGGAGGAGGTGACCGAGCTGATCATCGAGGCCCACCTCGAGTGCCTGGTCGAGCGTGTCGACGGCGCCTTCGAGAAGGCCCCGAGTTGGCCCGGCAGCCTTCGGGCGGCGGCGTATGAGACCGCGCGCTACCTCGGCGAGAACCCGGCGATGACCTGGTTCATGTTGGTCGGAGTTCTCGAGGCCGGCGACATGGCCCGGGCGCGGCGCGACCAGATCTTCGGCTGGGCGGCCGGGTTGATCGACGCCGGGCGAACCGCGGCACCCGACCCGCGCGCGGTACCCCGCTCGGCACCGCTGATGGCGGTGGGCGCGATCGTCGAAACACTGCGCCGCCACCACGCCGAGGGGGTGGAGATAGACGTCGCCGAGAGCCTGCCGTGGCTGATGTGTGCGGCGGTCAGGCCCTACCTGGGGGATGAGGCCGCGCGGGCCGAGCTCGAGATCGCCGTGCCGGCAGACCTCCGCTGGCGATAGATCGCCGCCACGCTTCCCGGGTTCGCCGGTTACCGCGCCACGTCTTTCTAGACGCGCCGTTCTGGCGAAGAGACGCGACTGTCTCCCGGCACATAAGCTGCGCCGATGGCGTCAGGGGAGAAGGAGGGACAGGGCAGGAGCGGCCTGCCCCGCCTGCCGCCGGGGCGCCACGGCATACCTCGCGAGGTGGTGATCGAAAACCAGCGTCAACGGATCGCGGCGGGAATGATCGCCGTCG
Organism: Solirubrobacterales bacterium; assembly: GCA_965200635.1. Classification (GTDB taxonomy): domain Bacteria; phylum Actinomycetota; class Thermoleophilia; order Solirubrobacterales; family 70-9; genus VAYN01. The sequence goes on from OZ241364.1 coordinate 1,859,034, forward strand.
TCGTCGATCGTGGCTACAACGCGACCACCGTCACCCAGGTGGTCGCCGCCGCCGGGATCTCGCGGCGCACCTTCTACAACTATTACTCCGACAAGCAGGAGGCCTTCTTCGACGTCTACCGTCAGGTCTCGGACTTCCTCCTCGAGGTGATGGGCGAGGCGGGTTCCGCCGAGAAGGGTGGTTGGGCGGCAGGCGTCAAGGCCGAGCTCGGGGCGCTGCTCGAGGCCGTCGCCGCCAACCCCGACCTCGCCCGGTTCTCTCTCGGCGCGCCACCCGCGGCGGGCGGTGAGATCGCCGCCGCCTATCGCGACTTCCTGGTCCGCCTGGTCGAGGTGATCGGCGAGCGTCGCCCCAAGCGCGCCCGTCGCCCACCGCCGGCCGCCGAGTATGGGATGGCGGGCGGTCTCGCCGCGCTGCTCCTCGGGGCCATCGACGGCGAGGGACCGAAGGCATTCCGCCGTCTGCTTCCCGAACTCACCGAGCTCGTCCTCGCGCCATATCTCGGCCGCGAGGAGGCGGCCCGACTCGCGAGCTGAACCACCTCCGACCGCGTACCACTTCGATATCAGTCGAACTCGCTGCTGTTGGTCTTTGTAGACACACCACCTCCCATCTGTTAGCTTTCCCGGCGTCAGCCAGGGAGGTTGACGGGGAGCATCAAAAGCGAGAGTCGCCGATGGCCCGGTTTCGGCCAACGGGTGGATTCGCCGGTGCGGAGGGAGCTACAGATGGTTCGAGTACCGATGCACGAGGGAGTCGCCCGTCCGCGGGAGGGCGGAGGCGGGCACTTGGTGCAACCAGAGCTTCGGGTCGCGGGCAGGGGCCATGCGCATCCGTCAACCCGGCGTCGAGCCCTTCCCTGTCGGGCTCGCGCCGTACCGGCGCAGACTCCTCTCCCTGGCGAGTCGCGCTCGCGGGGCGGCGGGCTCCCTGCCTGCCGCCCCGCCGTGTCTTTGGAGCGCTCCGATCCGGAATCGAGTGCTGTCCGACAGGTCTCCATGCATTACGGCGTCGGGATCTCAGACGCGAACGGATCCTGCGATTCCTTTTGCCCCGCGGTGGGTGGCTCGAAGCAACGAACAGGAAGGCCGACGTCCGCTTTCGGCGGCGATGTCAAGCAAGACCCTCGACCAATGACGAGCAAGGAGCAGCGCTGATGAAGCGACCCGACCATGTCGAACTGTCGAACCGGCGGGCCGGGGAGGCCCCGGTCGGCCTCCGAGAGGGAAGCGCGTCGGCGAAAGGCGCCTGCGTCGCCGCGACGGCGATCGTATCCCTTCTGCTGTTCGCGGTCTGCGCCAACAGCGCCGCGGCGGCAGGCTGCCCCAACGAAGAATTCCGTCAAGGTCCCAGCGCCAATCTTCCCGACTGTCGCGCCTATGAGCAGGTGAGTCCCGAGGATAAGAACGGAGACTTCGTCCAAGGCTTTGCCGGGCTGCTTCGCGCATCGGAAGAAGGGAATGCCGCGACTTTCTACACCCAGGCGGGGACGGCGATCCCCGCCGAAGGCGCCGGCGCCACCCAGACCTTCCCCACCTTGCAGGCGAGTCGCGGGTCCCTCTCGTGGACCAGCGAGCGGCTCCTTCCGCCGCAGGACCTCGGAGAGAAGGCGAACTATCTGGGTTCAACCCCAGATTTGAAATACGCATTGCTAGAAGCCGAAAAACTCGGCTATCCCGAACCGACATACGGCCGCGGCCTCTATCTCCTGAACACCGAAACCGGGGTGTCCCAGCAGATCGTGTCCCATGAAGAGAACGAATTCGAACTTCCCTATGCGTTCGACGGAGCGAGCCAGGACGGATCCCGAGTGTTCTTCGAGACCAAGGTACCGCTGACGCCGAACGCACTTGCTTCTCAGGACAACATGTACATGTGGAGCCGCGGAACCGAAAGCATCTCCCTCGTGGGCGTGATGCCGGGCGCGGGCGAAGAAGCGCCTGCGGCGGGCGCCTTCGGTGGGGCGTACGAATGGTTCCTGGAATCCAACTCATATGCGGGCGGTGCGCTGCAGGGAATGGGAGTTCAGGCCCTGCACGCGATATCTCCCTCCGGCGATCAAGTCTTTTTCACGGCCGGCGAAACCGGTCAGATCTACCTGCGCCGCGGCCTGGCGGGCGGCAGTCCGACCACCACCTTGATCTCCACACCGAACCCCGGCGTCACCGATCCGAACGGCCCGCAGTTGGCGGCGTTCCAGGAAGCCACGCCAGAGGGGGAAGAGATGTTCTTCATGTCAGGCGCGGCCTTGACCTCCAGTGCGCAGACGGGTCCCGCGGACCAAGGCAAAGACCTCTACCGATGGGACGCCGCGAGCGAAGAACTGGTGGACGTGACGCCTGACACCAATCCATCCGACGTCGCCGGAGCGCAGGTCCTAGGTCTCCTCGGGGCGAGCGAAGATGGAACCTCCGGTTATTTCGTCGCGAAAGGCGAACTGGCGACGGGCGCTCTCTCGGGCGAAGACAATCTCTACCGGTTCGACGAAGGCGCGGGAGGGCAATTCACCATCAGCTTCATCGCCCAGTTGGACAACGAACCGGGGAGGATCAACAAGAACGATGCGCTGAATTGGTCTCCCAAAACCTTTGTCGAACCGGAGGCAGTCATCGGCTTGAGAATCCTCAAGAGCGCGCGCGTCAGCGCCGACGGGCAGACCCTTCTGTTCAGTTCACAGGCCTCGCTGACCGGCTACGACAATGTCGGACCTTGCGGATCAGGAATCGGCGCCCAGGCGCCTTGCCAGGAGCTTTACGTCTACAACGCTCCCGCGGAAGAACTCAACTGCATCTCATGCGATCCCTCGGGCGAAAAGCCGCTCGGGATGGCCCGCCTGCAGAGCGAATTCGTAAATGCGTTCCTTGCGCCGGACTCGACGCCTAACGTGACCTTCCCGCGAAACCTCTCGGCTGATGGGGACACCGTGTTCTTCCAGTCCCCCGATCCACTGCTGCCGGGCGACAGGAACTCGGAAGGCGGCTGTCTGTTCTATAACGAGACTGCGCAGGAAAATCCTGAATGTCAGGACGTCTACGAGTGGCAGGCGCCGGGCGCCCCAGGAGGCGCCTGCACTCAGGCGGAAGTGAACGGCGGCTGCCTCTATCTCCTCGGTACGGGAACCAGCGACGAACCCTCCTATTTCGAGGACGCGTCCCGGAATGGATCCGATGCCTTCCTGATCACTTCATCGCAGCTGGTATCGAGCGATGGAGATCGGCTCTTCGACCTTTATGACGCGAGGGTCGATGGGGGCCTGAAAGGCCAGCTGGCGGCCGCCGAACCCTGCGCATCCGGCGCAGGCTGTCGCAGCCAGGCGACTGCCCCCCCTGACAGTGCTGTGCCAGGAACCAGCGGGTACGTGGGCGAAGGCAATCCAGCCGTCCACAAGCCGAAACCGAAGAAGCACAAGAAACCGAAGAAGCACAAGGGAAGAAAGAGTCACAAGAAGAAGCACGCACACTCAAAGAAGAAGTCCGCTAAGACAAGCAAGCACGGCAAGCGAGGTGGCAAGTAATGATTGGCTACACGACAAAGCGACTTATCGGGCCCCTTGCCTGTCTTATCGTCGGCTCGCTCCTCATGGCGGCCACCGCCACTGCCGCGTCTTTCCCGGCGTGGCAGATCGACCAGGGAGCTCAACCGACCAACCTCGTTCCCGGATCGGAAGTGCCGGAAGTCTTCACCGAAGCGGCTACTGCCTTTCCCAAGTTCCACACGGTCGTGACGAACCTGGGCGGGGCGGCGGCAGAAGACGTGAGGATCGTCACCGAACTGCCCACCCGCGTTTCCACCACCGTGGCAACGCCCCCGTCCTGGTTCGTCGCGGGGGGCTCTCCGGAACCGTGCGTGGTCGCCGGTCTGGTCGTGACGTGTGAAGTAGGAGAAGTGCAGCCGGGCCAGCCGGTCCACGTGTTCATCCCCGTCGACGTCGCCGAAGGGCCCGACGAAGTGGTCTCTGACCAGGTAACTGTCGAAAGCTCGACCGTCCCGTCCAAGGTCGAAGGATTCACCACGGAAATATCGGCAACCCAGCCTCCCTTTGGGTTCCTCCCAGGGGAGCACGGTCTCGCCATGGTCTCCACCGACGAAGCCGGAGAAGTACCGGTTGCCGGAAGCCACCCGGTAAGCACCACCTTCACTGCGAATACGCCGGTCCAGGTAATCGGCGGGGGCAACTTTCAGGAACAGCGCCCGTTGGCGGCGCTGCGGTCGTTCCACTTCGAACTGCCCCAGGGAGAGGTGATCGATCCTCTTGCACCCACCGAACTGTGCACGACCGCGCAGCTTGAAAACGGCGGCAAAATACCGCCGGAACAGTGTCCGGCACAAAGCCAGGTCGGCCGTGCCTACGTAAGTGTGCTCGGCGGCCTTGAGGCGACGGCCAGCCCGATATATGCGATGGTGCCGCCGTTCGGTGCCCCCGCTGAACTCGCTTTCGGTCTGGTGAACACCAATGTCCACATTATCGGCGGACTGAGCGGCAATCTTCGGCTCACCGCGGCCAGCACCGAAATCCTCTCAAGGTTCCCGATCGCCGGGATCCGCGTGGAACTGTGGGGTGTTCCGTCAGCGCCGATCCACGACTTCGCCCGAGATGGGGTGGGGTGTGAATCTGGTTGCTCGGTTCCGGCGTCAAATGCACCGTTCGTGACCATGCCGAGCTCCTGCGCCGAAAAACCGACGCTCGACGCCGAAGTCTCGAGCTGGAATGACGGTCTCCAGGCGGTCGGCACCCGCGTAATGACCGACCTGAACAACGATGAAATCACCGTAAAGGGCTGCAACAGCGTCGCCTTTGAGCCGACGATCACCGCGACCGCCACGACCAACGCCGGTGAATCACCGACCGGCCTCGACTTCTCGGTCCACCAAGCCTTGAACGAAGAACTCGAAGGACGCGCCACGGCGCCTCTGAAGAACGCGCGGGTCGCCTTGCCGGCCGGCATGACCGTAAACGCGGCGGGTGCGAACGGTCTGGATGCATGTACGGAATCCCAGATGGGCTATGAACCGCGCGGCGGCAAGATCCGGTTCACCACGGCCGCCCAGACTTGTCCGGATGCGGCCAAGGTCGGGACCGTGGCGGTGAACACGCCGCTCGTGGGCCACTCGCTCCCAGGCTCGATCTACATCGCCAAGCCCTTCGCCAACCCGTTCGGATCCCTGCTCACCATCTATCTGGCGGTCGAAGACAAGAGCTCGGGAATCGTGACCAAGCTCGCCGGCAAGGTCGAACCGGATCCGCAGACCGGTCAGCTCACCGCCACCTTCACCGAAAACCCCGAGCTGCCACTCGAAGAAATAAAGCTCCACTTCTTCGAGGGCTCGAACGCCGTGCTGGCCACCCCGCTGACATGCGGTACCAAGACCACCACCTCGACCCTAACCCCATGGTCGACGCCGGAAGGCGCGGACGCCCACCCCTCCGACTCCTTCCAGGTCTCGGCGGGCTGCGCGTCCTCGGAAGCCGCAGCCTCGAAGGGCTACTTCTTCAGGGCAGGGAGTCAGACGCCCCTTTCGGGCGCCTATTCGCCGTTCGTCCTGAAGATCGCCCGCGGCGACGGCACCCAACACATCACCAGCCTCGACACCACCCTTCCCCCGGGCCTGCTGGGGAAGCTGGCGGGTGTCGCCTACTGTCCGGAGTCGGGGATCGCCCAGGCCCGGAGCAGGGAAAAGCCCGAACAGGGCAAGCTCGAGCAGGGCTCGCCCTCGTGCCCGTCCTCGAGCGAGGTTGGCACCGTGAACGTCACCGCCGGTTCGGGGAACTCCCCGATCCCGGTCTCCGGCCACGCCTACCTCGCCGGCCCCTACAAAGGAGCCCCCCTCTCGCTCGTCGTGATCGTCCCCGCGGTCGCCGGTCCCTTCGACCTCGGCACCGTTGTCGACCGAGTGGCGCTGAACGTCGGCGAATACGACGCCCGCATCCACGCGGTCGCCGATCCGCTGCCGACGATCCGCGAAGGCATCCCGCTCGACGTGCGGTCGATCGAACTGAAGCTCGACCGACCGTCCTTCACCCTCAACCCGACCTCCTGCGAAGCGATGCAGATCGAAGGCTCGGTCTCCACCCAGGCCGGTCAGAGCCAGACCCTCGCCAACCGCTTCCAGGTCGGCGAATGCGGACGCCTGGCGTTCAAGCCGGCGCTCCAGATCAGCCTGAAAGGTGCCACCGGTAAGTCGGGACACCCCGCGTTGAAGGCGGTTGTGACCTATCCGAAGGAAGGGCTCTACGCCAACATCGCGCGCGCTCAGGTCAACCTGCCCAGCTCGGAGTTCCTCGACCAGGGCAATATTGCCAAGGCCTGCACCAAACCCGTCCTCGCCCAGCGGGCCTGCCCGGCGAGGTCGATCTACGGCAAGGCCAAAGCGTGGAGCCCACTGCTCGCCGCGCCACTCGAAGGCCCCGTCTATCTGGTCGGCGGCTACGGCTACAAGCTGCCCGCACTGGTCGCCGAACTGAACGGCCAGATCCGGGTTCTCTTGGTCGGCAAAGTGGACTCCGGCAAGAACCACGGGATTCGCAACACCTTCGAAGCGGTCCCTGACGCCCCGGTCTCCCGCTTCGTCCTCGCGATGAAGGGCGGCAAGAAGTACGGGCTGCTCGAAAACTCCGAAGACATCTGCAGTAGACCGCAGAAGGCCGGAGCCTCCTTCAGGGCGCAGAACGGGAGGGTGCTCCGGTTCTCGTCGAGGATCGCCAACAGCTGCAGAAGCGGGTCGAAGGGCAAAAAGAAGCACCCACCGCAGACGAAGTAGGCAGCCAGGCCCGTCAAGCGGGATAAGGCACGCCCCCGAGCGCCGCAGGCACACGCCGGTCGGCGTCTCGGGGCACGTGCTCACATCACGAAGACCAACGCCCGGGTAGAGACCGGGAGAAGGAGTTCGCACGATGCTGTTTAGCAGATCGTATTTGCGCAAAGGCCGTTTTAGGGTCGGAGCGGCGTCACTAGGTATCCTCGCCGCCTTGGCGTGTTTTGCGGTGACGGCCTCCGCGGCGACCGCCGCTCAGTGGACCGTCAACAAATCGCCCCTGAGCGGTAGCGCGAGCTACGGAGCGAAAGCCGGTGGATCTATCAGCCTGTCCACCCACATGAGTGGGACCCAGGTCGAACTCGCTGCGACCGGCGTCGAATGTGTCGAATGCAAAATCACCAACCAGGGCTCTCCGGCAGCCGCTGTCGGGACCGGAAAGCTCAAGTTGACCGGCATCACCTTCAGAACGCCTGCCGCCTGCGCGGTACCTGGAGGAACGGTGACGACGAATCCGCTGGCGATGAGTCTCTTCACCGTGAAAGGGAAGGCCTACGAGTCGGTGAGGCCGGAAACGGGTGAATCCTTGTTCACTCTCAACGTCCAGAAAGGCAGCGGCGCCTGCCCGATCTCGGGCAGCTACCCGATCAGGGGATCCCTCGTCATGCGGGCCGGAGGAATCGGCACCGAACAGGCCACTCATGAAATGACCCTCTCAGCCGCGATCGAAACCGAAGGTGGCGGGGCCCTGAGGTGGGGCGTGGAACCGGCTTGGTTCACCGGCTCGATCATCGAGTCACTCACCGGCGCGCTGACGGGTCAGTCCTGGGGGGCGGATGTGATCGAAGAAAAAGAACCACCGGTGGAACCCGAAGAACACCTGCGCAGTCCACCTCAGTGGACCGTCAACAAATCGCCCCTGAGCGGTAGCGCGAGCTACGGAGCGAAAGCCGGTGGATCTATCAGCCTGTCCACCCACATGAGTGGGACCCAGGTCGAACTCGCTGCGACCGGCGTCGAATGTGTCGAATGCAAAATCACCAACCAGGGCTCTCCGGCAGCCGCTGTCGGGACCGGAAAGCTCAAGTTGACCGGCATCACCTTCAGAACGCCTGCCGCCTGCGCGGTACCTGGAGGAACGGTGACGACGAATCCGCTGGCGATGAGTCTCTTCACCGTGAAAGGGAAGGCCTACGAGTCGGTGAGGCCGGAAACGGGTGAATCCTTGTTCACTCTCAACGTCCAGAAAGGCAGCGGCGCCTGCCCGATCTCGGGCAGCTACCCGATCAGGGGATCCCTCGTCATGCGGGCCGGAGGAATCGGCACCGAACAGGCCACTCATGAAATGACCCTCTCAGCCGCGATCGAAACCGAAGGTGGCGGGGCCCTGAGGTGGGGCGTGGAACCGGCTTGGTTCACCGGCTCGATCATCGAGTCACTCACCGGCGCGCTGACGGGTCAGTCCTGGGGGGCGGAGTGATCACCACGTCGACAGTGCCGATGTGATTATGCGGACGCCACTGAGAAGGAGCACCGCCTCGGCGGTGCTCCTTCTCCTTCGGCGTCCGAGGGACCGATCCCAGAATCTGAGCACCAACCAAGCGCACCATCGCTACCCGTCAGCGGCACCGGACACGTCAGGCAGGGTGGTTGGGGGCAGACATCGTGGTGGGCATCGATAGTTCTTGGCGTGAACGGAGCCTCGGTCCGGCGAATCCCACGACGCCGAATGCCTGATCGTCTTGGTCGTATTCAAAAGCCCTCGGCGAATCGCGGTCGGCCGCTCTCAGCGCCTCGGTGTCCTGGTCGAGCCGAAGGGCTGCGGGATCTTCCGCGCCGGAGGTCGGTGAACCACTCTGCTTCAGGGAAGAACGCGCGGCGAAGCTCCACCACTGGCGGCGCTACCAGCGGCGGATCCATCAACCGCCGTGTGCCGGCACCGATCTCTCGATCTCCGTCGACCGCCACAGCCAGCTCGCGCATGGCACGGCCTATTCGAGGCTCGACGTCACCAACCTCTCGCTACGCTCTTGCACCGTCGTCAGGGCCCGCGCGTGGAGGCGGTCGACCGCCGCCGGGGTGTCACCGTCGGGAGGGCCGAGCCCGTCCCGTTGTTTCGCCCTTACACCGGCGGTGGTGTCGGACGGATCTGGCTCCCCGCCGGCGGCGCCGCACAGTTCACCGCCACCCACGCTGAGGGCAGGCCGAGTGGCGGCTGTCGGCCCGCCCGCACCTATGGACTCCGCGTGACGCTGTCCGGCGCGCACCGCACAGACGGTGCCATTGGCCCTGCGTTACTGTCGGCGGCCGCCCGGAGCGCTGAAGCTTCGGGTCGGGCGAATCGAATGAGCGTCCCGTCGGGGATCCGCCGACTCGGCCGCGTCACCTCGATGAACTCGCTCCGCCTCGCAACGACAGCTCGACGGTCGTCTCGTCGGCGGTGACCGCAGGACCCGGGCGGCAGGGGGCGAAGCCAAGGCTCGCGTAGGACACGTGGACGCCGCGCACCGCCGCCTCCGCCTTCGAAGTATTCGGTGCCTACATCGTCGGTGACCTTGATCACCGGTTCTTCGGCCCGGTGGATGGCGAAAAACTGTCGCGCATCCATCTCGGCATCGAAGGTCGGTGCGTCCTTGTCGTAGGTGGACTCGACGTAGGAGCCGTCGTCGTACAAAAGGACCGGGAGGATCGGCCGGGACGAGCCAGGCTGGGACGGCGCGGTGGGGGCGTGGACGAAGCGGGCGGCGGTGAACTGGCGGATTCGCTCTGTGCGGACTCGCCAATCCGTCTGGAGACGCTCGCGCTCAGCTTCTTCCTCCTCGCTCAACTCTTCTGGCTCCTCAGTCTTGACGGATCTGAAGCCGGTGACGGTCATACCGCCGTAGAGGGTCCCGTCAAGCATCAGGCTCCAGGCGGTGGAGCTACTGCTGTCGAACGGCGCGGAGAGGGCGATGCGATCGGTGCGGATGAGGCTCGCCTCGACCACCGGGCGTCGCGGATGGGGCGAGGGGGCACCGCCGGTGATCTCGTCGGCGATCGCGACCGCCCGTTCGGCCAGCTCTTCATCGCCGCCGAAGTCCCCGCGCAGCGGCGCCTCGCCGAGTGATCGGAGGGCGACGCGAAGAAGCAGGATGCTCGCCGTTTCCTGCTCGCGCATCCTCGTCCTCGTCGAAACCGGGCTGCGTCACGGTTCCTCCAGATCGACCGTGACGGTCACCGATTCGAAGCTGACCCGGATCGTCTCGGCGCTCGACGGGACCGCCGGCGCATAGCTCAACCGTCCCCACATCGGCGAGCTGTCCATGTCGACGGCGTCGATGTCGACTACCTCGTACTCGGTGCCGAGTCCGTCGTCGATCTCGATCGCCGGGAACATCGCTTTCGTCTCGGGTTCCGCGAACGGGTCGTCGGGATCTTCCGGTCGCATCACGTCCTGCGGCGGCCGCGGCACCAGGTAGTTGACCATCACCTCGGTCTCGTAGAGCGCCGGGTAGGCGACGACGGGACCGTCCGGATGCCGGCCGGGGCGGGGCGGCGAGGGTGCGGATCAGGTTCCCGCTGCGGAAGCGGGTCTGACCCTCGTCGATCCGCTCCACAAGGGCAGGTTGTTCTTCTTCTTGCTCGCGACGGCGGCGTTCGAAGGCCTCGCGGTCGGCGCGTGCCCGGTCGGTCAGGTCAGAGTCGGGAATCCCGAAGCCGTCCGTTTCCTCGAACTCGCCGATCCGGCCGTCGGGGCGGACGACGACCGCGACGAAGCCGAGTTCCCACGGAACCTGCCGACGGACCCGAAGGGCGCCTTCACCGGTGGGCACGAGCCAGATCGTGCGCCCGTCGTCATAGCGGGGGACCTCGTCGGCGGCTTGGAAGCGAAACGCTGTGGTTCCGAGGAACGCCTTGGAGGCAGATGCTCGATCAGCTTCTCGATGCCGGATCGGTCCAGCGGGAACGCGGCGGCCGGCCCCGAGCGCGCCGAGCGGCCGGAGCGCCATCTCGAGCAGTTCTAGACGGTCGACCGAGTCGGCCACGGCTTCCATTCTGCCGCTTCGGCTTCGCTGTCCGTGGGACACCGCTACGGCCCGGAGATGACGTTGTGGCCCATGGATCCCGCGCCGTCCGCAGCTCGCGACCACGGATTAACCGAAGTTCCATCGTTCAGGCACTTCAGGGCCGGACCGCTCGGCGGACCTCATTGTCGTGAGGCGGGGCGCAATTTAAGGACGGGCCCGGGCGACGATGATCGTCCGTCTTTCCGGACTCGCCAACCCAGCCAGTAGGTTCCGCTGATCGCAGGCCCATCGCTCTGCGGCGCAAAACCTACCGAGACAGCGAGAAGACGTAACTTCCGCTCGGCATGGCACCTCGCAGGCTAAGCCCGGCGGACGGAGGAGGCTGCTAGAAGCCGTACTTCTCCTTCCGCAGGCGGAAAGCTTTCTCCCCGCCCTCCATCACAACGGTGATCTCATCGCGTACCCCTGGGATGTCGATGGCGCCTTCCAGCTTTATTTCGCCCGCCGAATGGTCGCCGGCATCCCGGTAGTCGCAGCACACGACCAACTCGGCGTCGCCGTTGACGACGAGGTTCGCGTTGTGGCTGGCGAAGATCAGTTGGCGGTGTTCCTTGGCCTTCCAAATGAGGTCGACGATCTCAAGCAGAACCTGGCTATCCAGGTCGTCCTCTGGTTGGTCGATCACGAGCGGTGCCCCCGGCTGGTTCAGCAGGACTCGAAGCAAGGCGGTCGCTTGCTGACCGGCGGAGGCATCGGAGAAGTCAATGTATTCGCCCTCCCTGGTCCGATACTCGAAGACGGGATGGTCGTCGAGCCCGGCCAAAGAAAGCTCAAGCAGCATCTCCGGCTTCACACGACCGACTACCCGTTTCAGATCGGTGTCGGTGAAAGCCTTGAGTGCCGAGGTCGGCGGCTCTGGTTTTGAGGACGGATCCCCCTCAGCCACGGCCAGAATTTCGAGCTCGTCTAGGGCCTCGTGCCACGCTGCCAATGGATCTTGGGAAGAAGAGATCGTGGACAGGAAGTCTTCGGTTTTTTTGGCTCTGAGGTTCGAACCTTTCACCATCGTCCGAAAGCCCTCTTCGAGGCGAGAGGTACCGGCGCCTTTTCTCACATCCGCTTGGATCAGATGGTCGGACAGCTCCGTGAGCAGGTCACAGCGGGTCGCGAGCAAAGCCGTACGCTCTCCCTGGATGGCGATCCACTCCGTGCGCAACATCGCGTGTCGCGATGCCGGGTCCCGGAACGCCGTCAATTCCTCGCGACGATTTCGCAGTGACCTCTCCATCTCGGTATGCCGACCCTCGAGGTCCCGCAATTCCTCCAGTTTCGAGGCGTGCGTACTCGAGCGTTTGGTGGCTTCGTCGTATCTCTTGTCGAAATCGGCATACGATTTCTCCCAGGAACCCCTCAAAGCGTCTGCTTCAGAACCTTCGGCGAGGGTCGCGCTGATCTCGGCCTCGGCGGCCAACAGGGCACGCCGAGCGGAATCGATTGAATCGGTCAGCAGCTTCCTCAGCTCTTTCACGACCGTGGCCTCAGGAAGGTCATCGCGCTCCACCGCGGGCAGGCCCGCCGTCAACCGCTCGAGGCTCCCTGCGGCGTCAGCCAGTTCCTGCCTTGCCTGATCGGCCCGACTGAGCCAGTTCTCGACTAACCCGTCGACCTCGTCGAATCCGCCCTTCGTCGCGAGAGTCTCGCGATCCTCGTCCGAGAGACCGCTGAGGGTCTCCCTGATCTGGCCGATCTGCTGCCCGAGCGAGGTCGCTGTCAACTCGTCGCGATGGACCTCAACTTCAAGTGACCGCTGACGCTGCAATTGGACGAAGTTCTCGCGAATGTCGCGGGCCAGGTCGGCGTCTTTCAGCTCCAGTCGCTCAAGGTCCGAGCGGATCGGGCCGGTGACGAAGCGCTGCAACTCCTCCAGCCTGATTCCGACGTTGCTCAGCTGCCTTTGGCTGTAGGCCTCGATCGGGAGCAGGGACCGAACCTCATCTTCGGTGGCGGCCTGCATCTCCTCCCGTCCGACTTTCATCAGGAGCTCGCCGCTTTTCGCGTGACGTCGAATCACGTGGGGGATTTCGTTGACCATGAAGTGCACCTCGACATTGCCGTCGACGGTCTCGAGCGTTTGGGCGATAAGCCTTCGCCGTCTGCCCGCGTCGGGCCCGTCGTCGTCGTCGGTCAGGGCGCGCTCCGCGTCGCAAAGCGCCCAGCGCAGGTACTCCAGGCAGGTCGACTTGCCCGTTCCACGACCTCCTATGAATGCGTTGTACTGAGGATTGAACTCAAGATCCACCGAGCCCATGAAGGCCGAAGCCGACACCTTGATCCGAGTGATGTGAACTGAGGGGATCGTCGGCTCACTGTGGGTGATCCGAGACTCCTCCGCCAGGCATGCCTGACGGAGCGCCTCGGCGGTGGGTTGCGCCCACTTGATCCAGGAGGCGTTATTGCCAATCTTCTGGAATTCCCTCGCGTCCGAGGTCTGGACGACCGCGAGCCGTTTGTATCCGCGGCTGGCGTCCCTGCCGGCAAATGCCTGTTTGTTTCCTTTCCCGATCTTCGCAACGGGACCATCGAGATAGCCGCCAACGCACGGCATTTCTCGGTACTTGGCGTAGAACTGGCTGCGCATCAGGGTCTGATGGCCCCCGTCCGTGACATTGGGGAAGACGGTGTACTGGCCGCGCAGCCACTCGGTCTCGTCCAAACGCTCGTAAAGCTCTTTGAACGTGTGGAAGCCCAACTGCGTCGGGTTCTTGGCCTTGGACTCCTCTTTCGCCGCCGGATCTACCCCGAGCTTCTCCAGCACGGCCGGAAGGCGGTCGTCCGGGAAATCGGCGCTGAAGATCAGCAACGCCTGACATGGGACCGCGAGCGAGAGCTCAAGACCAGGAAAAATGACCAGTCGCTCCTCTGGTGCCAGTGCTTCGCCACCCTCACCGCGCTCTTCTTTGGCGGCATTGCGGATCCACGGCACGAAGCCGAAGTCGTGGTGATCGGTGATCGCAACGGCGCCGAGACTGGCGTCTCGGCAGGCTTTAATGAACTCGGCCGCGAACACTTCGCGTTCGCCGTCCGTCGCGCAAGACAGCTTCCAGTTCGGATCGCGCGGCGTGTGGACTTGGAGATCTGCCTTGATGTAGTGGGCGCCCTTGTCCATCACCCAGTGCCCAAATCACGAGACTTGGCGGCTTCGCAGCAGCCGTCGCTCGGTAGCAATTGCGCAGGGATCGGTGGTCGTCCGACCTTCACCTTGAGCGGTACTCGCCCAGCTGCGGATGGCTCGCCGGCGGAAGTGCCACGGCGCTCGCAGTTTGACCGATGGCTCCGATCGCTGCCACGGCTTACGGAGACTATTCGCTTGCTGGTGATTGGTGGACCCCTTCTTTTTGGCAACGCGCGTACCGGTTTAGGACCTCTTAAACTTACATTGATTAATGGGCAAAGGGACTTGTGTGATGCCAGGTGTCGGCGCCACGCACCCGCTTCCTCCGGGGCCGAGATCGCTCCTTCGGAGCGGACCCGAGACCGAGATCAGATCGAGCAACCATCACACCAAGGGAACGATCGCGCCGCCTCGGCCTCTGGCCGCCCTTGCCGCCGGGACCGGTACTCGAGTGCGAGAGCGGCAGTCAATTGGCGGTTTTGTGTGTACCAGCGATTGGAAATTGAAAATGTGCCCGCCAAGCTTTGGCGGGGGTCGGAGTCCCGGCCTGCAGTGGATTCATGCTCATCGTTGTATCTCCATCCGCGGGGTGACCAACGGGGGTTAGAGTCACGTTGCTTCCGCTCCCTGAGGTGCCCGCTACCGACGTCTCGGTTTTCGGGCCGGCTTCAGGGCCCGGACGACGCCCATCCCTCGGGGCGGCCGTCGCGTAGGACGATGTCGGCGAAGCGGCGGATCGATGGGAGTTCGGATCGGTAGCTGAGCCAGGACATGGTGAAGGGGATGTGGCGGGCAGGGGAGACCCGGAGGACGGCCGTCGTCGCGTTGGGGCGACCGAACGAGCCGAGGAGGAGGATCCAATCGACTTCTGTCTGGTCGTTCCAGCCGGCCGCGGCGAGGTCGGTGTCGGCAAGCTCGACCTTCGGTGGGTCGACCTCGGCGTCGGCAAGTGCGGCCAGTTGAGCCGTGTGCCAGGCAGGCAGGAGCCGGCGAGGGTGGATTCCGAGGGTCAACTCGGCGAGCGCCGGGAGGTCGATCGCGTCCTGGGTCGCAAGGGGATGATCGTCCCGGAGACCGACGAGGAGCGGCTCGGAGCCGAGCTCGACCGTCTCGAACCTCTTCGCCTCGTCCTCGACCCGATCGCAGGTGATCGCGATGTCGACCTCGCCGGCCGCCAGCGCCGCGCTGAGGTCCGGCAGCCAGTAGCGGGAGGTCTTCAGCTCGAGGCCCGGCGCCTGTCTAGCGACCTCCATGAGGATGTGGGGCATCAGGGCCGGCCCGACGGGCGGCGTCATCCCGATCCTGAGGGTCCCGCGGGTGCCGGCCGCGAGGGCGGCGACCGACTCGGCGGCGGATTCGGTCATGCCGAAGATGGCTCGCGATTTCTCGACCAGCAGGCTGCCTGCCTCGGTCAGCTCGACCCGTCGGGTCGTCCGCATGAAGAGGGGCGTGGCCAGCTCGAACTCGAGTCGGCGGATCTGCTCGCTGAGCGTCGAAGGTTGAACGTATAGACGGGCGGCGGCGCGGGCGAAGTGGAGCTCCTCGGCGACGGCGACGAACGCCTTCAGGTCACGAAGTTCCAAATTCGGACTCGGTTCGGCCGATCGGACGGGGCACCTCAGCATTATCCGACCCCGGTCAAGAGTCACTTCGTTAATTCGACCCTTCACAGGGGCGTCGTGCCAGGCGATAGTCGGCAGACAGCGACCGGACCGAACTGAAGGAGCGAGGAATGCCTTACGTCACGACCAGCGACGGCGTCGAGATCTTCTACAAGGACTGGGGCGAGGGTCAGCCGATCGTCTTCAGCCACGGCTGGCCGTTGTCGAGCGACGACTGGGACAACCAGATGCTCTTCTTCCTCGACCAGGGGTACCGCGTCATCGCCCACGACCGACGCGGTCACGGCCGCTCGACCCAGGTCGGCAGCGGCCATGACATGGACCACTACGCCGATGACCTCGCCGCGGTGACCTCGCACCTCGACCTCGACGACGCGATCCACATCGGCCACAGCACCGGTGGCGGCGAGGTCATCCACTACCTCGCCCGCCACGGCTTCGACCGGGTCGCGAAGGCGGCGATCATCAGCGCGGTCCCGCCTCTCATGGTGCAGACCGACGCGAATCCCGACGGTCAGCCGAAAGAGGCCTTCGACGGCTTGATGCGGGAACTCGCCGACAACCGCTCGAATTTCTATCGCTCGATCGCTGCCGGCCCCTTCTACAACTACGACCGCAATCCGGAGCAGTCCTCGGAGGCGATCATCGAGAACTGGTGGCGGCAGGGGATGATGGGGGGCGCCAAAGCGGGATACGACGGTGTCGTCGCGTTCTCGCAGACGGACTTCACCGAGGATCTGAAGAAGATCACGATCCCGGTGCTCGTGATGCACTCCGAAGACGACCAGATCGTCCCGTACATCGCCGCCGGCCCCCGTTCGGCGGAGCTCCTTCCGAACGGGACCCTGAAGACCTACAAGGGCTTCCCCCACGGGATGCCGACGACCGAGCACGAGACGATCAACGCCGACCTGCTCGAGTTCCTGCGGAAGGAGAACTGATGGGGTCCATACAGGTAGGGAAAGAGAACTCGACTCCGATCGAGATCTACTACGAGGATCACGGGAGCGGGAGGCCGACGGTGCTGCTCGCCGGGTGGCCACTCGACAGCCGCTCCTGGGAGGGGCAGCTCCACGCGTTGATCGCCGCCGGGCACCGGGTCATCACCTACGACCGGCGCGGGTTCGGCCGCTCGGACAGACCGACGGAGGGGTATGACTTCGACACCCTGGCCGGGGACCTGGCGAAGCTCATGGACGAGCTCGACCTGCAGGACGTCGCGCTCGTCGGGTTCTCGCTCGGCACGGGGGAGCTCGCCCGCTACATCGGCACGCAGGGGACCACGCGGCTTCGGAGCTGCGTCTTCATCGAGAGCCTCGCGCCCTCGTTCACCAAATCCGAGGAGAACCCGAAAGGGGTCGACAAGGCCGGCGTCGAGGAGGTCCAGGCGGCGATCCTGGCCGACCGACCCGCCTGGCTGACCGGTCTGGTCGGGAACCTGATGAACCTCGACGAGAACCTCGGCAACCGGGTGAGCGAGCAGATGGTGCGCACGATCTGGGACGCCGGCGCCGATGCTTCCCCGTGGGCGACCTGGGCGAGTCCCGAACTGTGGCTGGAGGACTTCGTCGCCGACATCGAGCGGATCGACATCCCGACCCTGATCCTCCACGGCGCGGCCGACCGGATCCTCTCGATCGAGGGCCAGGCGCGACGACTCCACGCCGCGCTGCCGGAGGCGCGCTACGTCGAGATCGAGGGCGGCCCCCATCTGGTCGGGGTCACCCATCCGGCCGAGATCAACCGCGAGCTGCTGTCCTTCCTGGGATAGCGAGAGGAGAAGAGAGATGGCCGATACGACCGATCCCCGCGATGGCCTCGCGGGCAAACTCAAACGAACCGAGCTGCAGCGGGCGGCCTCCTCGATCACCGACCGGGAGATCGTCCAGGTCCTCACCGAGATCCCGGAGGGCGTCGAATCCGGGTGGCACATGCACCCCGGCGAGGAGGTCGGCTACATCCTCGCCGGCCGGGTGGAAATGCTGATCGAGGATCGCGAGACTCTGCTCCTGAACCAGGGCGACCCCTTCTTGATGCCGCCCAACACGCCACACAACGCGATCGACCTGGGTCCCGGGACGGGGATGATGCTCTCGACCTACATCGTCGACCCGACCGAGCCCCTGGCGACCGTCTTCCCCGACCACGACTGACCGCACCGCAGCCCGGATGAGAGACGAGCTCTTTCCCGCCTTCGAGGATCGGGAGCTACCCACCACGCAGGGTCCGATCCGGGCCTTGGTCGGCGGCAGCGGCCCGCCGCTCCTCCTCCTCCACGGCTATCCGCAGTCGCGCTTGATGTGGCACGCGGTCGCTCCGGCCTTGGCCGCCACGCACACGGTGGTCGCGGCCGATCTACCCGGCTACGGGGAATCGTTTCGGCCCGCCCCTGCCATCGACCACTCGCCGCACGGCAAGCGGTCGATGGCAGGGTCGCTGGTCGAGGCGATGGCGGCCCTCGGCTTCGAGCGATTCGCCGTCGCAGGGCATGACCGCGGCGGTCGGGTGGCCTACCGGATGGCTCTGGATCATCCCGACCGGGTGGAGCGCCTGGCGGTGCTCGACATCGTCCCGACCGGTGAGGTCTGGAGCCAACGAGCCGACCGCTTCGCCGGCTACTGGCACTGGGCCTTCCTCGCCCAACCCGCGCCTCTGCCGGAACGGATGATCGGCGGCGACCCCGACGCCTTCTTCGACTTCCACGTGCGCGCCGGGATGGGCCTGGGCCGGAGCGGCCCGACGATCCCTCCGGCGCTGCTGGGGATCTTCCGCGCGGCGCTCCACGACCCCGGCGCGGTCGAGGCGATGTGCGAGGACTACCGCGCGGGAGCGACTATCGATCGCGAGCGCGACGACGCCGACCTGGCCGCCGGACGCCAGATCGAGTGCCCGGTGCTGGTGCTCTGGGGTGCCGATGGAGGGCTGCCCAAGGTCTACGACGACGTGCTCGACGTCTGGTCGGGTTGGGCACCCGATGTCGTCGGGGAAGCGATCGATGCCGGGCACTTCCTCGCCGAAGAGCGACCGTCGGAGACGGTCACCGCTCTAGGCGGCTTCTTTGGCGGGGAAAATGTTGTGCCGCTATAAAAGCGTTGGCCCGATATGCCGCGCTACGTCAAATCTCAGGTTGCAGTCGTCGCCTTTGCCCTGGCGTTGTTCACGTCGAGCGTGTCAATCGCGGCCGCGGTCGCGCGCCCAGATCCGCGGGGAGCGCCAGAACGCCCCTCCGCGGTCCTCGACCCGAGCTTCGGAGACCACGGCGTGGTCACCTTGTCCTCCGAACCAGCCTCCACCGCGCGTGGGGTGACCACCGGAGAAGGCGAGCTTCTGGTCAGCGGAGGTCCTTCGATCCGGCTGCTGAGCGCCACCGGTTCGGCTGCTGGGGCATTCGGTGGGGTGAGTCCGTTCCCCTTGCCGGCGGCTGAAGGCGATGAATTCCGTATCGGCGGCTTCACGATCGATCCCCAAGGCAGGTTGGTGGTGGTCGGCACCTCGCTCTTCCCTGAATCCGAGAATCCGAGCCAGGAGACCGAAGACGGGGGTCGGGCGTTCTACCCCGGCGTCCTGCGGATCCTCCGCTTCCTCCCGAGCGGGCAGTTGGACTCCGGGTTCGGGCGGGACGGGATCGTCGAAACCGATCTAGGCCTGCCGCCCCCACCCGATGCCTACGGACGACCGATCGGGACCCATCCGGCAATCTCGGCAACCGGCGTCGCGATCGACCCTCAGGGACGGATCGTCGTCACCGGCAGCGCCGTCGTCGCCCTCGCCAAGCCGTGCTCGCGTGACTTGTTCCTGCCGACGAGCGCTTCGGCGGGACTGGTCGCCCGCTTCACCGAAGACGGGGCCCCCGACACCGGCTTCGGAACCGGCGGCCTGGTCGGCGGGGGGACATCGGTCGGGGAACCATTAGGGGCCGAAGAGATCGCCGAACCGGTGACCGGCCCGGCCGGCCAGATCACCTATCGCTCGACCGGCTCCTTCCTCTGCCAGATAGCGCGCAAAGGTCGCGGCATCGCGCAGTTGACTCCCGACGGACAACCGATGGCGAACTTCGGTACACGCGGGGCGATCCACGGCGCCTTCCGCGCGCTTGCCGAGGGCCCTGACGGATCGGTCCTCGCGCTCGCCGGTGCTCCACGCCGCTTCAAGGGAGGTCCGGTTCGGGCTCAGTTGATGCGGATCGGACCTGATGGGAGGCTCGACCGCTCCTTCGGCAAGGACGGCCAGACGGCGCTGACGTTCGGCCGCGGCGAATTGGCGACCCTCGATTCGCTCGCGGTCGACGCTCGCGGGCGCGTCCTCGTCGGAGGTACTTTCGAAGCGGTCGCGGGGCGTGGCGTCGTTCTTCTGCGGATATCCGCCGGTGGCAGGCGGGAAGAGAGGTTCGGACCGCACGGGAGGGTCGTCACCCGCGTCCGCCCGCTGCAGCACGCCGGGTCCGGCGACCTGCTCTTCGATCCGCAGGGCCGTCTCGTAACGGTCCGTCGTTACTCCGATCGTGGCGCCTCAGGACTCGTGATCGCTCGGTACCTACTTGGAGGAATGGACAAGCCATGAACGAGTACGTCCTCGATCGTCACCTCGAAGGGGAGGCCCGGCGGCTCGCGGGACGTGTCGTCGGGTTCGACCTCTCCCACCAGCCCGCCTCGGAGACCGCCAGGATCGCCAGGGCTGCGGCGACCGAGGAGGAGAGGGCGATCGCCGACATGTCGCGGCCTAGCAGGCCGAGGACGAGCAGCGCCGCCACGCAGGTGAGGCGGCGGGGGCTCACCTGGCGGACCATCCGCAGGCGCACCATGCTCTCGCCGAGCAGGTAGAGGGCCGGCCCGCCGGCCGCCATCACGACCCCGGCGGTGGTGAGGTGGCTGCTCGGGTGGGAGACGAGCAGGTCGTCGGCGACGGCGACCATGATGATCCCGGCGACGATCGGCAGGTGCAGGTAGGTGTAGGCGTCGCGGGCGAGGCTGCCCGGGTCCTCGGCCGTGGCGATGTCGCTCAGCGAGTGTTCGGCGACCTCGCCGAAATAGAGCCAGAAGAGGATGCCGGAGATCAAGAAGGCGACGATCAGCGCGATCACGCCGGAGGTGGTCAGCCCACGCGCGCTGGCGGTCGCGCCGGTGATCACGATCGCCTCGCCGAGGGCGATGATCACGAAGGACTGGAAGCGCTCGGCGAAGTGGGCGCCTTCGACGTCCCAGTCCAAGGTCTGCGACCGCCCGAGCCACGGGGTGACGTAGCCGACCAGCGGTGCCAGCAGGTCGATCGCCAGCGCCGCTCCCCAGACCCAGGGACGCGCCCGCTCGTCGACGATCGCGCCGAGGATCCAGAGCACGGCCGAGGCGCAGCTCCAGGCGACCAGCCGCTCGAAGACCGGGCGGAGACGGTGATCGCGCTCGATCAGCGCCAGCGCTCCCGCGTTGCGGCCGACCTGCATCGCGACGTAGGCCCCGGCGAAGAGCCCCGCCCCGCCGGCGAAGGCGGTCGGGATCGCGGCCGACATCAGCAGGCTGGCGAGAGTGACGCCGGCGAGGATCAGGCGGACCTTGGTCGAGCCCGGGTCGAACCAGTTGACCATCCAGGTCGTGTAGATCCACGCCCACCAGACGACGAGCAGCAGGAACGCCGCCTGGGCGATCGCCGCCCTCGACAGCTCGGCATCGATCACCAGATGCGAGATCTGGGTGACGGCGAAGACGTAGACGAGGTCGAAGAAGAGCTCGGTCGGCGTCGTCTCCTGGCGGTCCCCGTCGCGGGGGCGAAGATGCGGGAAGGTCCGCCGGGTCGAGCGTGGCTGTTCGACCGGGGCGCCGATCCGCCGATCCTATGTCGGTGGACCGGACCCTCGTCACAGTTCAGTTTCCGCTCGGGGGGCCTGGGTAGAAACCGGTGACCGAATAATCGAGAAGAGACAGGGCATAGATGACTGAGCAGGAGCGGGAATCGGAGCAGGTCGCCGGGGGCGGGTTGGGCAAGTTGGTCGGGCGGGTGAAGGAGACGATCGGCTCGGCGACGGGCAACGACGCGCTCGCCACCGAGGGACAGGCCCAGCAGGTCCAGGCGGAGGCCGAAGGGGAGGCAGCCGAGCTGGCCGAGGAGGCCGCGGCGAAGGACGAGCGAGCCGAGCTTGCCGCCGATCGGGTCGAGACCGAGGCGCGACGCGAGCAGCTCGAAGGTGAGCTCGCCCGCGAACGCCAGGAGGACGCGATCGAGGGCGCGAAGGATTCCGCCGTCGACTCGGCGGAGCAGCGGACCGACCAGGAGGTCGCGGCCGCCGAGCGGCAGCGCCAGGCGAACGAGTCCGCCGCCGAGGTGCAGGAGCGGCTGGCCCGGTCACGCGAGCAGGGCGAGGTGAGCGAGGCCGAGCGCCTTCGCCTCGAGGCCGAGAAGGCTGCCGCCAAGGCAGACGCGATCGATCCCGAAGGAGAGAACTGATGGCAAAGCTGAGTGACGCAACCAAGGCCGTGGTCGACCGTTCGTTGAAGGTCGCCCGCCTGCCCGTCGACATGTCCCTGAAGGTCGCGGGCGCGACGAAGTCGCCGGCGAAGCTGGCAGTCGACCGCACCGAAGCCGCCGTCCGCGGCGCCGCCGGGACGATCCTGCGGAACCCGGGCCTGAAGAACGACGCCGACCGCCGCGAGGCCGCGGTCGCCGAGCGCGAGCGCGCCCTGCTCCTCGAGCGGGAGGCAGAGCGCCGCGAGGGGGAGGCCCGCGAACGTGCCGAGGCCGAGCGTGCCCGCGCCGCGGAGCGCCGTGCCGCCGCCGACCGCGAGGCGCGCAAGAAGAAAGAGGACGCCGAGAAACGTCGTCAGGCCGACGAGGCGAAAGCCAAGAAAGCCGCGGCGAAACGCAAGAAAGCCGCCGACGACGCTGCTCGCAAGGACGAGAAAGAGAAAGCCCGCAAGCAGAAAGCGGCCGAGCTCGAGAGCCTCGCGGTCAAAGAGGAGAGCCTCGCGGCCAAAGAAAAAGCCGCGAAGGTCGAGCGCGAGGCAGCCGCCGTGGCCAAGAAAGCCGCGGCCGCGAAGAAAGCGCGCAAGAAAAGCTAGGGCGAGCCGCCGCTCGGCTCAGGGGAAGCTCATCACCTGTTCGTCGAGCGGCATCTCGTCGCGGTGCACGCCGCGCAGTTCGGGACGCACCATGGCGACCTTGCCTTCGAAGACCTCGCTGTAGTTGGTCAGGGTCCCGGCGACCGTGAAGCGGCTGAAGCGGAACGGCAGGCCTTCGTCGCCGTAGGGTCGCGGACCGTCGAGCAGGCCGACGTGGAGCTGCGGTCCGCTGGTGTAGCCGCTCGAGCCGATCGCGGCGATCTCCTGCCCGGTCTTCACCCGCTCCCCAGGGTGGACCGTGATGCTGCCGGTCTTCAGGAAGCTGTAGTGGGTGTAGCGGCCGGGGGCGATCTTCACGATCAGTTCGTTGCCGCTGATGTCGGCGGCGGTGGACGGCGGCAAGGTGCCGAGCGGGGTCTCGGGTAGGTCGTTGACTACCGAGACCACGGTGCCGGACGCCATCGCGTAGACGGGGGCGCCGAAGTAGGGGAAGACGTCCCAGTCGGAGGTGGTCTTCGGCGGCGCCGAGATCACCCTGCCGTCGGCCTGGATCTGGGTGAAGTCGACCGAGAAGCGCCCACCGACCGCGAGCGCGCCGTCGATCGGCAGCACCCCGCGCCGGTGCGAGGTCAGGGTCGCGCAGCAGCCGTCGTTGAGGGCCCAGCCGGAGCCGTGGAGCGGCGGCGCGAGCACCACCGCCTGGTGGCTCGAGACGGCGCTCGGGCCGGTCACGTAGGTCGTCGCTTCGACCCCCTGGTTCGGGTGCAGCGCGATCGACATGCGATGGGTGAGATGGCGAGGGACCTTCGCCCCCTTCGGCAGGATCACGTCGAGCGCGACGAAGCCGGACTGTCCCGGTTCCAGCTTCGTCCCCGGCTCCGGCGCGCCGAAGCGGTCGGTCAGGTCGGCGAGTTTCTTGCCCGACAGCGAGAGCAGCACCTTGCCGCGTTCGTCGAGGACCTGGATGCGCTTCATCGACGCCGCGGCGTTGACGAACCCGTACTCGAGGACCGGCCGGTTGATGACCAG
Source organism: Solirubrobacterales bacterium (assembly GCA_965200635.1). GTDB lineage: Bacteria > Actinomycetota > Thermoleophilia > Solirubrobacterales > 70-9 > VAYN01. The sequence continues at coordinate 1,882,663 of OZ241364.1, forward strand.
CAGCTCATATGCCAGGTGGACGTGCCCGTCGCTCGCCAGGACCGGTTCGGGCGTGTGGATGACCTCGCCTACCACCGGGGTGAAAGCTTCGGTCGCGCTCGGTGGCTCCGCCTTCTGGGCGGCCGCCGCGGGGGCGGCGAGCACCAGCGCGGCGAGGAGGGCGAGCAGCACGGGCAGGAGACGCGAGCGAGAGTTCAAGGGGTCCCTTCAGTTGCCAGACGAGGTTCCGCGGGCTCGCCTTCGAGCGAGGCGCGGTTGAAGATGAGCATGAGCGAGAAGAAGACGGCACCGGCGGCGATCAGCCCGAGGACGATGTAGATCGGGACCCGGGCCTCGTGCGGCGCGACCAGGACGATCAGCGCGATTACCAGCCAGATCAGCGCCAGGACCGCGACCGGGAGGTCCCAGCGGCCGAGGGAGAACGCGCCCTCACGGGCCTCGAGCCGCTTGCGCACCACCAGGTAGAGGACGACGGTGCCGCCGTAGATCAACACCGGCAGGATCGTCCCGGCGGTGATCAGCTGGATCAGGGCGTCCCCCGGCAGGAAGAGCATCAGGGCGAATCCGCCGGCGAGGATCAACAGCGTCGCCGGGATCGGCGTGCTGGTGGTCGGGTTGATCCGGCGGAAGGTGGGGTGGAAGGGGAAGCGGCCGTCGCGGGCCATCGCGTAGATCAGACGGGCGCCGGTCGCCATCGTCACCATCCCGGCGGCGAAGAAGGAGAAGGTGACCGCGACCAGGAGGATCTTCTCGACCACCGAGCCGAGCTGGTCGCGCATGATCTGCGCCACCGCCGAGTCGCTGAGGGTGACCTTTTTGATGTCCTTGATCGAGACCGTGAGCGCGATCAGGAAGACCATGCCGGCGACCGCCGCCGCGACGACCGAGCCGATGATCGCGCGCGGGACCGTGCGGTAGGGGTCCTTGGCCTCCTCGGCCAGGTTCGCCGCCGAGTCGAAACCGACGAGCGTGGCGAGGCCCATGATCGTCGCCAGCATCAGCCCGCCGCCGACGCCGAAGTAGTTCGGCGCTTCCACGGTCAGGCCGCGCGAGGTGAGGTTGTCGGCGGAGCCCTGCCCGGTGACGATCGCGACGACGACCAGCGCGATCGCCAGCCCGGCGATCAGCGCCAGCTCGACCACCACCGCGCTCGAGTTGAGCAGGGCGACGATGCGGACCGAGGCGATCGCCAGGACGGCCTGGATCGCCAGGACCGCGAGCGTGATCAACCGTGCGGTGCCCTCGTCGGCGTGGATGGCGAACAGCGGCATGAAGGCCTGGCTGGCGAGCGCGTTGTCGACCGCGACCACCCCGATCCCCAGCCAGCAGAAGGTGAGCCAGCCGAAGCCCCAGCCGATCTTCGGGCTGGCGAGCCGGGAGGCCCACTGGTACGAGGACCCGGTGAGGGCGATCCGGGCCGCGAACTGGGCGATCACCAGCGCGACCAGCCCCTGCCCGCAGGCGACGATCGGCCACAGCCAGATCCCGAGCGGCCCGCCCTCGCGCAGCATGTCGTCGTAGGTGCCGAAGATGCCGACCGCGACCGAGATGAAGGCGAAGGAGATCGCGAAGACCTGGAAGGAGCCGAGCGTGCGTTTCAGCTCCGGCTCGGCCGGCCGCGCCTGCTCAGTCACCGAGGCGCCTGAGCAGGCGGCCGTGCGTGCGCAGCCACTTCAGCTTGCCGTCGGGGCCGCGGACGAAGTTGGAGCGCCCGCCCTCGGGGTTGCCCCCGGCGTCGAGGTCGACGAGGAACTCGTCGCGGTAGAAGGCGAACGCCGCGGCGGCGAGCGGGCCCTCGATGGCGAGGCGGCTGCCCTTCGCGGTGAGCTTCACTTCGGTGTGGTTCCAGCTGCCGTCGGTGACGATGTTCGAGGCTTTGTAGCGGCCGGCGTAGGGGGCCAGCTCGGCGGGCGTCTTGTCCAGCGGGACGGCGGGCGGATTGCTGACCCCGGCGAATTCGCCGAGCACCCAGTCGTCGCCGAACAGGGAGCCGGTCAGCGTCGGTCCGCCGGTCGAGTTGGTCAGCAGCGTGATCGCGAAGCCGCGGCTCGGGACCATCATGAAGCCGGAGGACTGGCCGGGCCAGTTGCCGCCGTGCTGGACGATCCGATCGCCCTCGGCGGTCGGGCGCAGCATCCAGGTGACGCCCATGCCGTCGAGTTCGTCGAGCAGCGTGCCGCCCGGGCCGGGGTTCGATTGCATCGCCTCGAGCGAGCGCTTGGCGAGCAGCCGCTTGCCGCCGCCCGGGGGCCGGCCGTCGCCGAGGTGGAAGCGGGCCCAGCGGAGTTGGTCGGCGACGCTCGAGATCAGCCCGCCGGTCGGGTTGATGCTGCGGGGGATCGGCCAGAACGCCGGTTCCGGGGCCGCCTTGCCCTTGACCACGTTGTGGGACGCGGCGATGTCGAACCCGATCAGTTCGTCGGTGAAGAAGCCGGTGTGGGCGAGCCCGAGGGGGGCGAGGACCGACTCGGCGACGACGGTCTCGTACGGCGCACCGGTCACCACCTCGATGATCCGCCCGGCGACGACCAGCGCCGCATCGTTGTAGGCGAAGTACTCGCCGACCGGGAAGAGCTGGGGCAGTCGGGGCATCGATGCGACGAAGCGCTCGATCGCGTCGGCGCCCGGGCCGAAGTCCTCGATGTCGTCGCCGAGCCAGCCGGAGCAGTGCTGGACCAGGTCCCGAACCGTCACCTGGCGCGAGGCCGCCCGATCGGCGACCGCGAAGTCGGGAAGGTAGCGGCGCACCGGCGCGTCGAGGTTGACCTTGCCCGCCTCGACCAACTGCATCAGCGCGGTGCCGGTGAAGGTCTTGGTGGTCGAGCCGATGCGAAAGAGCGTGTCCTCGTCGACCGGGGTCGGATAGGCGGTGTTGGTGATCCCGTAGCCCTGCACGTATTCCCCGCCCGCCCAGACCACGCCGACCGCCGCGCCGGGGATCGTGAGCTCCTTCATCGCCGCTTCGATTCGCGCGTCGAGCTTCCGCAGGAGCTTGCTTTTCGGGGCCTTCGAGGGCTTCGGCCTGCCCGGCTTCGCCGCCTGCGCGGCCACCGGCGGCAACATCGCCGCCGCCGTCCCCGCCGCCGCGACCGAGAGCAGTCGCCGCCGTGAGAAGTCTCCGCGCCCAGCGCCCTCCGTCTTTTCCTCTTCAGTGCTCACGAAGGCTGTTTCGACGCCGACGCCCCCGTCCTTTAGCCGCCGGACAAATTTCTCCGTCTTTGGCGGAATGTGGGGGTCATCTGCTGCGGCGGCGGTGCGCCGTCACCCGGGATCGGTTGCCGCAGACGCTGTCCGAGCACCAGCGCCGGTTGCCCGCGCGGGAGCTGTCGAAGAAGAGGACGCCGCATCCATCGCCTTCGCATTCGCGGAGGCGATGGCGGTCGTCGTCGCCCAGCAGGTGGGCCGCGTCGCGGGCGACCGAGCTGAGGCAGGCCTCGACCGTCTTGCGACCGGGCGAGTGCTCGACCTCGCCGTTCCCGACGAGCTGGGGCGCGAGGTCGGGACGCGCGGCCCAGGTGTTGACCGTCTCGACATCCGCCGGGGAGAGTGGTTTGTCGGCCACCGCGGCCCGGGCCAGGTCGTGGATGGCCTCCCGCAGGACGCGGGCACCGTCCAGTTGGCGTGCGGTCACCCGTGGCTCGTCGTCGACCAGCCCCGCGGCGACCACCCAGCGGGCCAGGTCGGCCTCCCCGCGGAGGCGCTCGTAGGCGCGCGCCCTCCGGTCCCCGACCGTCATCACGAACTCGAGGCAGAGGCGGCCGGAGGCGAAGCGGAACGCCAGCTCGTCAGCGGTCGGTTCGGGCATCTCGCGGCTCGAGTTTCTCATGGCCCACCGGTACCCCGGTTTGCGGATGCTGTAACGGGTATAGACCATTACATGCCCAAGATCGAGATCGACCGACCCACGACGTTCCGGTTCGCGGCGCTCGGACTGCTGGCGATGCTTGCCGCGGCCGGCGCCCCGTCGCCCCTCTATGGCCTCTACGCGAGCAAGTTCGGTTTCTCCCTCGGCGTCCTGACGGTGATCTTCGCCGTCTACGCCTTCGCGCTTCTGGGGACGATGCTGATCGTCGGCTCGCTCTCCGACTACACCGGGCGCAAGCCGGTGCTGCTCGCCGCGCTGACCCTCGAGATCGCCGGCTTCGCGCTCTTCCTCCTCGCCGGAGGCGTGGCGGGGCTGATCGTCGCCCGCCTGATCCAAGGCGTGGCGACCGGCGCGGCAATCGGCACGCTGGGGGCGATCCTGCTCGACACCGAGGGCCGGCCCGGTGGTGGGACGGTGGTCAACAGCATCGTCTCGCAGGCCGGGTTCGTCGCCGGCGCGGTCGGCGCCGGAGCCCTCGCCGAGTACGCGCCGGCTCCCCTCGAACTCGTCTTCTGGGTCCTGATCGCGATCTTCGTGGCGCTCTGCGTCGTCTCCCTGCTGATCCCCGAGACCGGCGAGGCACGGCCGGGCGCCCTCCACTCCCTGCGCCCGGAAGTCGACGTTCCGCCGCGCGTGAGGGGCGCGTTCTACGCGGCCGTCCCGCTCTTCGTGGCGACCTGGGCGGTCTCCGGCCTCTACGTCTCGCTCGGTGGCTCGATCGTGGAGGGAGTCTTCGGTTACGCCAACCTCTTCGTCGGCGGACTCATCGTGGCGGCGATGCTGACCCCCGGCGCGATCGCCAGCTACTTCTACCGCGCGGCGCGCCCCCGGGTCGCGATCCGGTTCGGCTCGGCGATGCTGATCGCCGGCCTCGCGGTCACCCTCGTCGGCCTCGGGGTGGGCGCCGGCCCACTCGGGTTCGCCGTGTTCGTCCTCGGCACGGTCGTCGCCGGAGTGGGGTTCGGCTCCGCCTACGTCGGTGCCTTCGGGTCCACCATGGCGGAGGTCCCCGCGGAGTCCCGCGCCGCGACCCTCACCGCGATCCTCGGGGTCAGCTACCTCTCGTTCAGCATCCCCGCCCTGATCGCCGGCGCTTTCACCTCCCACGTCGGGATCCGGACCACGGCGATCGGCTACGGCGCCGCGGTGATCGCGATCGTCCTGTCCTCGCTCGCGATCGAACGACTTCGCCGCCCGGCCTGACCCTAGGGTCGGAAACGGTGACCCTGGGGTGCGTGGAGTCGTGCCTCAGGGTCATTGGAAGAGGGTCCCTCGGGCGGCAGCCTGGGGACATGGAAACTCGTTCGCAGGCACCCGCCCGTCCCGTCCCCAGCTCCCCCGCCCGCTACCGGGAAGATCGGCGCTACGTCATCGGCGTCCTCGCCCGGCGGTGCGGCTGGCTCGATCGCGGTGGGCTCGAGGACCTCTTCCACGACGCCTACCTGGTGCTGCTGGAAAAGCGCGAGGCCGGGACGGTGGAGGCGGAGATGTCGGCCGGGCAGGTCCGCGCCTACCTGACGCAGACCGCGATCAACAAGGCACTCGATCAGGGCAAGTGGGCGCGGCGGCGGCGGTCGCTCTCCCTCGACCGCGACGACTCCGCCGAGCTGCGCTCGCCGGAGCCCGAAATCGAGGACCGGGTGATCGTGCGGGAGGACGCCCGGCGCGTCGGCGACGCGATGACGATGCTGCCGGAGCGCCGCCAGAAGGTGCTGACGCTGCGTTATCTGCTCGGCTTCGAGCCCGACCAGATCCAGCGGCGGCTGGGGGTCTCCCGGGACGTCTACCGGCACGAGCTCGAGCGCGGCACCCGGGCGGTCACCGCGGCCGTCGCCGCCTAGTCGCCGTCGAGCTCGCGGGGGCTGACGGCGCCGGTCTCGACCGCCCGCTCGACCAGCCGCAGCCGTTTGCGATTCTGCGGCAGGTCCTCGACGCCGAACTTCTCGAAGAGCGTCCGCAGGTGTCCTTTCACCGCCCCGACGGTGAGCACCAGCTCCTCGGCGATCTCCTTGTTGCCCGCCGGCATCGCGTAGGCGTCCCCCTGTCGCAGCGGCCGGCAGAGGGCGACCAGGACCCGCCGTTGGCTCTCGGTCAGCGTCGCCGTCGGGTTGCCGGAGGCGGGGACGGTGCTGTCGTAGGAGACGCCCGCCGGGTCGCGGAAGCCGAGTGGGCTCTCGCCGCAGCGCAGGACGTCGCCGTTGGCAAGCCGCTCGCGGCCTGCGACGCGCTCGCCGTTGAGGAAGGTGCCGTTGCGGGAGAGGCCGTCGTCGACGACCACCCAGGTGTCCCCGAGGCGCTCCAGCTGGGCATGCAGTCGCGAGACTTCGGGGTCCCGCTCGAGGCGGACGTCGCAGCCCTCGCCGCGGCCGATCGTGACCGGGGTCGAGTCGGCGGCCAGCGTGAGCAGCTGCTCCGCCCCCTCGGCGTCGCGGTAGAGCAGGAACGGCGACCCGGCGCGCTCGGCCTCGATCCGGCGCTGGAGCTCACGTGGGGTCGGCGTCACAGGTGGAGCCTTACCCCGCCGAGGGACTTCGCGTCGCGGAAGCCGCGTCCGAGCTCGTGCACTTCGAGCAATCCCCGCCGGTTCGCGTTCAACGTGGCGGCCGGATAGTGGAAGACCAGTTGGCCCGAGTAGGGGATGTGAGGCAACAGATCGACGCCGGCGAGCGGGGATTGCAGGGTGCCCAGCACGGTGTTGTATTGGGTCGAGTAGTCGTCGCCGTCATGACTGCGGTAGGCGACGATCTTGCCCTGCTTGTCGAACAGCCACAGTGCCGTCTCGCGACCTTGCACGGTGAGATTGTCGGGCTCGAATTCCGTCGTCTTGGCAGTCAGATTGGTGACCGTGGCATCGATGACGACAAACCGGATGCCGGACGGCGCGGTGAACGAGGCCCCGTTCGAGTCGCTCAGCCTGGTCGCTTCGCGGACACGTTCGACGGTCAGGTCCAGCGTCCCCAGGCGGAGCGGTTCGCCGACGTCCGCGATCACCTCGACCCCGCCGGTCTTCGAGCGACAGTCGCGCGGCGGGCCGGAGAACGTCTCCCCGCAGGCGGGCAGCGTCGCGGCGGCGGGGAGGGCGCGACCACCGAGAGGAGCGGCCGCCGGGTCCTTCGACGCCGAGGACTTCGCGCCGCCGCCGTCATCGCCGCCGGTGCCGAGCACGACCGCCACGGCCGCCGCGGCGAGGACGACGAGTGCGACGACGCCGAGGGCCGCCCGCCGCCGTCGGCGCCGCCGGGGCGCTTGATCGGGCGAGGCCCCGCCGAGCGCCGCTTCCACCGCCGCGACGAACTGGGCGGGGGTCCGGTAACGGTCGGCCGGGTCCGGGGACAGCGCCCGGCGCAGGACCGGATCGATCGCGGCAGGCAGCCCGTCGCTCAGCTCCGAGGCAGGCACCGGGTGCTGGGCCTCCGCCTCACCGGGACTGACCGCGAGGCTCTCGGGCGGGAACGGCACCGTTCCGGTGAGCATCTCGTAGAGCACGCACCCGAGCGAGTAGACGTCGGTGCGCGAGTCCGGCGGCGCGTCGTCGAGCAGCTCCGGCGGGGCGTACTCGACGCTGCCGACGAGGGCGGAGAGCCCCTCCCCGCGCAGCGAGTCGCTGACCGAGGCGAGCCCGAAATCGGTGAGGTAGACGCGGTCGCCCTCGAGCAGGACGTTCGACGGTTTGAGGTCGCGATGGAAGAGGCCGACCCCGTGGGCGGCCTCGAGCGCGCTCGCCACCCGGCCGAGCATCCGCACCGCCTGGGTGGGGTCGAGCCGCCCCCGCTCGGCGATCAGCCGACCGAGGTCGGTGCCGTCGACCCAGCGCATCGCGGCGAAGAGCGCCCCGTCCTGTTCGTCGACCTCGTAGACGGGGACGATGCTCGGGTGGTCGATCGACGCGGCGACCCTCATCTCGCGCCGGAAGCGCTCGCGCGAGCGCTCGTCGGCGACCAGCTCGGGGCGGATGATCTTTACCGCGACGACCCGCTCGAGCCGCGGCTGGAGCGCCCGGTAGACCTGCCCCATCCGCCCTTCGCCGACGAGCTCGAGCAGCTCGTAGTCGGCCACCCGATCACCGACGCGGAACCCGCTCATCAGACCCCGTCGCCTTCGTAGCTCTCGCGATAGATGCCCTTCCCGACCGGAAGCCGGACGACTGCGGCCGAGCCGCGCGCTTCGCCGCCGCCGCCGAGCTCGCCGACGAACAGCAGCATCGTGCGGGCCTGGCGCAGCTCGGCGCTCGGATAGGAGAAGACGAGCTCACCGCCGAGCGGAATCGGCGCGGGCCGGGGCGGGGGCAGCCGCGTGCCCGCCAGCGCCAGCGGCACCAGCGCCGTCGCCGGGAGGTTCTGGGCCGAGTAGTCGGCGAGGTCGGGGCCCCTGGGCGAGAGGCGCTCGCCGCCGGCGCCGTAGAGGTAGAGCGCGGCCTGGCGGCCGGAGAACTGGTCGGGTTCGAACACCTGGGCCGCGGCGGTCCGGTTGGCGGCCGCGGCTTCGACCACGACGAAGCGCTGTCCGGGGGGCGCGGTCACGGTGTCGCGGCTGGTCGGGTCGACGATCGCGCGCGGCGCGAGTGCCCGCGCGGCGGAGAAGTCCATCGTCCGCAGGTGCGCCGTCGCCCCCGGCCGGGCGAGGACGACGACTCCGCCGGCGGAGTCGCGGCAGGCGCCGGCCGGAGCGGTGAGCAGGTTCTCGCAGGGAGCGAGCGAGGCGGCCTTCGGGAAGGCGGCGGCCGAGGACCGCGCGTGCGTCCCGCCGTCATCGCTACCGCTCGTCAGGGCCAGTACCAGGGCGGCCGCGACCGCGGCGAGGACTAGGGCGCCCGCGGCGAGCAGGGCCCCGCGCCGCCTCCCGCGCTGCCGCTGCCCGGGTGGCGCCGTCCGCAGCGCCCGCCGCGCCGCCTCGGCGAGCTCCCCCGCGGTCCGCGGGCGCCGGGCGGGGTCCTTGGCGAACGCCCGTGCGAGCACCGCGTCGAAGCCGCGGGGCAGGTCGGGCTCGAGCGCGCTCGGCAGCGGCGGGTCGGCGCGGGTGTGGGCGTTCAGCTTGGCGATCAACCCGTCGACCGGGAACGGCACCGACCCGGTGAGCATCTGGAAGAAGACGCAGCCGAGGGCGTAGACGTCGCTCGCCGGGGTCGCCGTGCCGCCGTCGACGAGCTCCGGGGCGAGGTAGTCGACCGTCCCGACCAGCCCGCCGACCTGGGTCTCGTCGCCGCCGGAGGTGGTCCGGGCCAGGCCGAAGTCCGAGAGGAAGGCAGACTCCCCTTCGAGCAGGACGTTGGCGGGCTTGATGTCGCGGTGGATCAGGCCGCCGGCGTGGGCGGCGTCGAGCCCCGCGGCGAGCTGGGAGAGCAGATCGACCGCGCGGGCCGGGTCGAGCGGCCCCGCCGCAAGCAGCCGGCGCAGGTCGCCGCCCTCGACCCAGCGCATCGCCACGTAGAGGACGCCGTCCGCCTCCCCCGCCTCGTAGATGGGGACGACGTTGGGGTGGTCGATCGACGCGGCGAGGCGCGACTCGACCTCGAAGCGCTCCCTGAACTCGCGGTCAGAGGCGAGGTCGGGACGGATCACCTTCAGCGCGACGACCCGCTCGATGCCCGGCTGGACGGCGCGGTAGACGCGGCCCATCCCGCCCTCGCCGGCGAGCTCGATCAATCGATAGCCGGCGAGGCTTTTCCCGGTTCCGAGGAGGGCCACGACCCTTCGTGATACCAGAGTGTCTGCGGCGCCGGCCCCGATCGGCCGAACTTATTTGGCGCACGAACCCCTCCTCGCGCCATCGACAGGGTGACCCGTCCACTACGAAGGAGACCCTGATGAAGCTGAAGCGCTTCCTGGCGCTGTCGATGGCGGCCCTCGCCCTCGCGGGCGCCCTCGCCGTCCCGGCCGGCGCCGCAGTGCAGCTGACCGTCCAAGGCGCGGCCGACAAGTCGATGAACTACGCGTCGAACACCTGCAACCACGACCCGCACTGCGTCCGTTACGGGGTCACGAACTGCCGGCGACAGAGCCTGCACGTGGTGCTCTGCCGGATCGCGGTCGAACGCGCCACCGCCGGGCAGGGGGACTACTCCTGCACCAAGCTCGTCCGCGTCGCCCTGAACCTCTACGACTACCGCACCGTGGTCACCGGTGACGGCGATTGGAGTTGCCACTGATGACCGACCAGACCGACAAGACGATCCGGACCAGGCTCCGCCGCGTGGGCGTGATGCTCGCGGTGGTCGCGGCGATCGGGGGCGGCGCCCTCCTCACCGGCTGCGGCGGCGGCGGGTCGAGCACGATCAGCCGCCAGGACATCCAGGAAGCGAAGGAAAAGATCGAAAACGGCGAAGGCCCGAGCCAGGAGCAGCTCGAACAGGCCGCCGCCGAAGTCAAAGAAGCCTTCGAAAACGGCGAAGGCCCGGGCCAGGAAGAAATTGAAGAAATCTCCAAGAAAGGCAAGGAAATCACCGAAGAAGCGATGGAAAGCCTGAAGAACGGCGAAGGCGTGAGCCAGCAGAAGCTCAAGGAAGCCGAGAAGGAAGCAGAAAAGTTCGCCGAAGAAGTCGGCAACTGAGGCACCCCGGAGCGGGGGCGGCGCGACCGTCCCCGCTCGCCCCCAAGAAGACGCCGTCCGGCCGTTTGCCATCGCTCCGCCGGTGGTAGCTGTGCGGGGCAAACAGACGACGAGGAGATGACATGGCCAGCAAGGGCAGCGCGGAGTGGAAGGGCGATCTCAAAGGGGGCCGCGGGGAGGTCACCGTCGGCGAGGGCGTCTTCACCGCCCCTTATTCGTTCAAATCGCGGTTCGAGGACGGCGACGGCACCAATCCCGAGGACCTGATCGGCGCCGCCCACGCCGCCTGCTACTCGATGGCGCTCAGCGCCGCCCTCGACGAAGGCGGCAACCCACCCGACTCGATCAAGACCCAGGCAACCGTCTCCCTGCGCTTCATCGACGGCGCACCGACGATCGCCAAGATCGACCTCGACGTCACCGGCAGCGTCCCGGGGATCGAGGAGTCGAAATTTCTCGAGACCGCCGAGGAGGCGAAGAAGGCCTGCCCCGTCTCGCGCGCCCTCGCCGGAGTTCCGGAGATCAACCTCGAGGCGCGCCTCAGCTGAGCTCTCCGAGGTCCCGGCGTGACGGCCGATAGGCGCTCGCCAGCACCGAGACGGTGACCTCGGTCGGGAGGTCACCGTCCTTCAACCCGGCGAGGCCATCGGCGCTCAGATGGTGGGCGCTCGGGGACATCAGGATCAGGTCGACCGCCTCCTCGTGGGTCAGGGACGCCGTGTAGGAGATCCGCTCCGTGCCGGTGAGCTCGAAGTGGGGGTCGAGGGCGCGGCTCAGGCGCTCCTCCTTGTCGGGGTCGACCTCGACCATCGCCTCGACCCGGCCGCGCAGCTCGGCCAGGTGGTCGTCGTCGGGTCGCGCCACGATCAGCCGGCCGTCCTCGCCCAGGACGCGGTGGAACTCTGCCGGGTTGCGCGGAGCGAAGACGTCGAGGACGAGGTCCACCGACGCCGAGGCGATCGGGAAGGGGCGGAAGACGTCCCAGGTCGCGGCGGCGCCGCGGGGGTGCGCCTTGGCCGCGGCCCGCAGGGCGCGGACCGAGGAGTCGAGTCCCAGCCCGAGCGCGTCCGGCAGCGCGTCGAGGACTCCGGCGAGGTGGTAGCCGGTGCCGCAACCGACCTCCAACACGGTGGCGGGCGGTGGTGCCTGACGCGCGGCGAGGCCGGCGAGCGCGTCGCGGAGCCGGCCGAAGTGGCCGGCCGCGAGGAACTCGATGCGCGCCCGCGCCATCGCCGCGTCGTCACCGCTCCGCGCCCGCCCGTCGCTCAGCAGGCTCGCGTAGCCGTGCCGGGCGATGTCGAAGCTGTGCCGCCCCGGGCACCGCAGCGAGGAACCGACCCGCGCCAGCGTCTCCCCGCACACCGGGCAGCGCAGGATCGGCAGGACGAGGTCGAGGGTGGAGTCGGACGCGGGCATCGCCGCCCGAGCGTAGCCCGCGAACCCGATCCGCTAGAAGTCCCCAGATGCAGATCGAAGTGTTCTCCGACGTCGTGTGCCCCTGGTGCTACCTCGGCAAGCGCCGGCTCGAGACCGCCCTCGCGGCCTTCGACGGTTCCGCCGAGGTGACCTGGCGCGCCTTCCAGCTGCAGCCCGACGCGCCGCGCTTCGGCGAGCCGGTAGCGGGGGAGCTGAGCGTCGTCTCCCTCGCCGAGCGCTACCCGCCCGAGCAGATCGCCGAGATGCAGGGCCGGCTGACCGCGCTCGCCGCCGAGGAGGGCCTCGAATACGCGCTCGACCGCGCCCACCACGTCAACAGCTTCGACGCCCACGTCCTCGCCAAGGCAGCGGCCCGGCACGGTCGCGGCGACGCGATGGTGGAGCGCCTCTTCCGCGCCCAGCAGGTCGAGGCGCTGCGGGTCGACGATCCTGCGGTGCTCGCCGACCTTGCGGCGGAGGTCGGTGTCCCCGCGAGCACGCCGGCCGAGCGCGAGGCAGACGCCGCCGCCGTCTTCGCCGACCTCGAGGAGGCGGCGAGGATCGGCGTCACCGGCGTCCCCTTCTTCGTCCTCGACCGGCGCCTCGCGGTGGCGGGCGCCCAGTCGGCCGAGCTGCTCGGCCAGGCCCTGGCTCAGGCGGCGACGGTGCGGGAGAGCAGCGCCGAGAGCTCGGTGTAGGCACGCTCGGCCGCGACCTCGTCGTAGGCCGGCGTGTCGGCCATCGTGTAGCCGTGGGCGGCGCCGGGGAGGACCGTCGCCTCGTAGGTCTTGCCCGCGTCGTGGAGCGCGCCTTCGAGCGTCGCGACCTGCTCCGGCGTCGCGCTCGGGTCGTTGTCGGCGAAGCCGAGGTAGAGCTCGGCGTCCAGTTCACCCGCGCTCAGGTGCGGGCTCTCTTCGTCCTCGGTCACCAGGCCGCCGGTGTGGAAGCAGCCGAGCGCGGCGACGCGGTCGGGATAGGCGGCGGCGATCCGCCAGGCGAGGCGCCCGCCCATGCAGTAGCCGGTGACCGCGACCTCGCCGCCGTCGGCCTCGTCCGCCAGCTTGCCGAGGTAGGCGGCCGCGTCGGCGACGATCTGCTCCGGGGTCAGCTCGCGGATCAGCGGCATCACTCGCCCGAAGACCTCGTCGCGGCGCTCCGGATCGTCGAGCCCCTCGAGCGAGACCACCGGCGCCTTCCCGGCGCGGTAGAAGACGTTGGGGGCGAGGACGACGTAGCCCGTCGCGGCGATCCGGTCCACCATCGCCTCGATCTGCGGCCGCAGCCCGAAGGCGTCGACGATGAAGAGGACCCCCGGATGCGGTCGCCCGTCGTCGGGGCGGGCCAGGTAGGAGTCGGCGACTCCCTCGGCGGTTTTCACGTCGATCGTTGCGGTTTTCACTTCACACCTTCCGAGGGTCGCATCGTTGCTTCTTGCCAGGTCCGGCCCCACACTAGTGAGACAGGGTCTCCGGCCGTCGCGGGGGGGTGACGGGGCCTCGGGACGCGGTTAGGATCAAAGACCTCGTCCATCGAAAGGAGCGTTCGTGAACGCCAACCGGGAACTCTGGGAGAAGGGTGACTTCGGACGGATCGCCGCGACCGTTCGCGGGAGCGGTGAGGCACTGGTCGACACCCTCGGCGTGAAGGAAGGGATGGACGTGCTCGACCTCGGCTGCGGCGAGGGGACGACCGCGGTCCCGGCGGCCGAGCGCGGTCCCGGCGGCCGAGCGCGGTGCCAACGTCCTCGGCGTCGACATCGCCGCCAACCTCGTCGCCGCCGGGCAGGCGCGCGCCGAAGGGGCCGGCCTCGAAAACCTCCGCTTCCAGCAGGGGGACGCCGCCAACCTGTCGACCTCGGCGACGCCAGCTTCGACCTCACCCTCAGCGTCTTCGGCGCGATGTTCGCGCCCCGCCCCGTCGACGTCGCCAAGGAGATGGTGAGGGTGACGCGGGCCGGCGGACACATCGCGATGGCGAACTGGATCCCTGGCGACCCGACCCTGGTCGCCCGGATCCTGAAGATCGCCTCCGCCTACTCGCCCCCGCCCCCGCCGGGGTTCGTCAGCCCGATGACCTGGGGCGACGAGGACGAGGTCCGCGCCCGCTTCGGCGCGGCCGGCGTCCCCGCCGCGGCGATCGAGTTCGAACGCGCCTCCTGGGTCTTCGCCCACGAGGGGCCGCCCGAGGAGCTGGTCGCGCTCTTCCGCGACTACTACGGCCCGACCATGAACGCCTTCGCCGCCGCTGTCGCCGACGGCCGCGAGGGCCTCCTCCAAGCCGAGCTCGATGCCCTCTTCGCCGCCCAGAACCGCGGCCTCGGCGGCCACACCGAAATCGCCGCGACCTTCCTCCTGGTCAAAGTCACCCGCCCAATCCCCGCATAACCCGCGTTCCCCCCGCGCCGAGGGGGGTGAGAATCTGCCGCTGTCGACTTACACCACACCATGGTGTGGTCAAACTCGACAGCGCGGGATCGGGCGACGTGGAAGCTGGTGCGTGACCAGCACGGCGTGCTCACGCGGACCGATCTGGAGCGCCTCGGGTTCAGCCGGAGAGGCATCGAGCATCGGGTCAAGAGCGGTCGCTTGCACCTGATCTCCCGGGGTGTCTACGCCGTCGGGCGTCGCGAGCTCACGCCGCATGGGCGGTGGATGGCAGCCGTCCTCATATGCGGGGACGAGGCGATGCTGAGCCACCGGAGCGCGGCGCAGCTGTGGGGCATCGGTTACGAGAAGGCGAAGCGGATCGATGTGACCGTGCGGCGCAGGGCAGAGATCCGCCGCACGGGGCTGAAGGTCCGCTCACGTCCCGCCCTCGATGCCAGTTCCTTCGTCCACCGCTTCGGGATCCCGGTCACGCACCCGGTCCAGACCCTCATCGACCTCGCCACCGAACTGGAGCCCATGCGGCTGGAGCGCTCGGTCAACGAGGCCGACAAGCTCGATCTCGTCGATCCGGAGACGCTGCGCCGGGCCCTCGACGGCCACGCGGGCGTGCCCGGCGTCGGGACGCTGCGCACGATGCTCGACCGCCACACGTTCCGGCTCTCCGACTCCGATCTGGAGGTCCTCTTCAGGCCGCTCGCCCTCGCCGCCGGGTTCCCGGTGCCGCTGACCAAACACCGGGTGCTCGGCTACGAGACCGATTTCTTCTTCCCCGACCACGACCTGATCGTCGAGACCGACGGCCTCAGGTACCACCGCACGGCCGCGCAGCAGGTCAGGGCGGTGAAACGGGACCAGAAGCATCTCGCGGCGGGGTTCCGGGTCCTGCGCTTCACGCACTGGCAGATCGCCCATGCGGCGGACGAGGCCACCGGGGTGCTGCGTCAGGTCAGGGCGCGGTCGGGCTCGGAGCGCGCGGCGGCTTGATGCGGAGGTCGGCGACGCCGATCAGCGTCGCGGTCGCGATCACCGGGAACTGGCCGACCTTGGTCGCCTTGAAGGAGATGATCGAGCTTCCTTCGATCGACTGCTGGATGTTCAGGCCCTTGATTTCGAAGGAGAACGGTTCGTCGGTTTCGATCTCGAAGCGGACTTTCTCGCCCTTGCGGAAGACGAGCTGCCTGGGGCCGGCGTCGGTCGGCGGCGCGCCGCCGATCACCTGGACGATCGGCACGGGCTTGACCGGCGGCTTGGCTTTCGTCGGTGCTCCTTCTTCGGTCGCCCCGGGTTCTTCGCCCGGTCCCGTTGCCTCGCCCGGCAGCGTTTCTTCGGTGGCCGGCGGCGGGGTCGTCGTCTGACCCGTCGTCGCCCCGCCTTCGTTGATCTGCGGCGCGTCGATCGTGCCTTCGGAGTGGACGAAGACGAAGTAGACGAGCACGCCGAGGCCGATCGCCAAACCGAGGGCGATGCCGAGAACCCAGTCGAGCCAGCGCCGCCTCATGGCTGTTCGGGGGGGCCGATCTGCGGCGAGCGGGTCGGCGCGGCGAGCGCGGCAAGGCGACGTCGGGACTTCAAGGATCTCCTCGGGAAGGATGCGGGTCGGGGCGGAGCGTATTCGCTGAATAGAGTTCGCGCCGAGGAGGAACGGCCCTTTGTACGAGTACGACCCATCCAGCTTCCGCGGCGTCTTCGAGCGCGACTTCGGCTACCTCGCGGGGGTGGCGCGGAACGCGACGCGCTTCGCCGACCGGCTCGCGCTGGCCGAGGGGGAGCGGACCTGGACCTACGCGGAGCTCTGGCGCGACGTCGAGCGGCTGGCGGGCGAGTTCGCCGCGCGCGGCGTGCGGCCGGGGGAGACGGTCGTCTTCCAGCTCTTCAACGGGCCCGAGTTCGCGCTCTGTTGGCTCGCCGCGATGCGCCTCGGGGCGATCCCGACGCCGATCAACTTCCGCCTCTCGGCCGGGGAAACCGCGCATGTCATCGACGACTCGCGCCCGGCGGCGTTCGTCTTCGACGCCGAGCTCGGGGCGGGTGCGCGGGAGGCGCTCGGGCTCGCGTCCCACAGTCCCGGCTGGACCGCCGTCGTCGGGGAGGACTTCGAGGAGCTGCTCGGGACCGACGCGCCGCCGCCCCCGCCACCCGACCGCGACCTCTACGGCGAGACGACCCGCCTCTACACCTCGGGCACCACCGGACTGCCGAAGGGCGTGTCCCTGAACGACGCGGTCGAGGTGATGAGCGCGCACGACGTGATCATGCACTTCCCGCTCGCGCCCGACGACCGCACCCTGAACATGACGCCGTGGTTCCATCGCGGCGGCCTCTACTCGGGCGGGCCGAACCCGGTCTTCTACGTCGGGGCGGCGGCGATCGGCCTGCGCGCGTTCGACCCGGCGACGGTGCTGGACCTGGTCGCGGAGCGCGGGCTCACTTTCCTGGTCGGCGCGCCGACCAACCTCGCGATGCTGGCCGCCGAGCAGGGGCGCTCCCCGCGCGACCTCTCGACCCTGCGCGGCATCGTGACGATGGGGGCGCCGCTCGAGCGCGAGGCTTGCCTGCTCTACCAGGAGGTCCTCACGCCGCGAATCTTCAACGGCTACGGGACGACCGAGTCGTTCTGGAACACCTTCCTGCGCCCGGCCGACCTGCCCGAGCACGCGGGCTCGGCGGGCCGCGCCTGCACCGACGACGACGTGGTCGTCGCCCGTCCCGGGCAGGAAGAGGGGGACGGGGCCGACCCGGCCGACCCGGTAGCGCGCGACGGCGAGGAGGTCGGCGAGGTCCTCGTCCGCACCCCGAAGGCCGGCTACGCCTACGTCAACCAGCCCGAGGAGACGGCGGCCCGCTTCCGCGACGGCTGGTTCCACACCGGCGACCTCGCGACCTGGGACGCGGAGGGCTTCGTCACGATCGTCGGCCGCGGCGATGACATGCTGATCTCCGGCGGCGAGAACGTCCACCCCGTCCAGGTCGAGGAGGTCCTGAACGAGCACCCGGCGGTGGCGGACTCCTGCGTCGTGGGACTGCCGGACGAGCGCTGGGGCGAGCTGATCGTCGCCTACGTCGTGCCGGACGCGGACGCGGAGCTGACCGTCGCCGCCCTCGATACCCACTGCCGCGAGCACCCGATGCTGGCCGACTACAAGCGCCCCCGCGCCTACCGCCTCGTCGACTCCCTGCCGATGACCGCGACCGGCAAGAAGATGCACTTCCGCGTCCGCGAGGCCGCGATCGCCGACGACGCGGCCGGCCTGCTCGAGCGCCCGTAGCCGTCAGCTAGGCGAGGGCTTCCAGGCGGTCGGCGGCGGTGGCGACGCCGCCCGAGGCCTCGAACCCCGCCTTGACCCGGGCCGCGCC
The DNA here is from genome assembly GCA_965200635.1 of Solirubrobacterales bacterium. Lineage (GTDB taxonomy): Bacteria > Actinomycetota > Thermoleophilia > Solirubrobacterales > 70-9 > VAYN01. The sequence goes on from OZ241364.1 coordinate 1,900,231, forward strand.
GTCGCGGCAGGCGAGCGCTCCCTCGACGGCCTCGGCGAGACGGGTGGGGGAGAGGCGGCGGCGGGCGACGCGGGTCCCGCAGCCGGCGTGGAGGACGTGGGCGGCGACGTCGAGCTGGTCCCGTCCCCAGGGCACGACGCAGACCGGCACGCCGAAGGCCAGCGCCTTCTGGGTGATGCCCATGCCGCCGTGGCAGACGACCGCGTCGGCCTGGCGGAGGATCGGCACGTGGGGGAGGAAGCGGGCGACGACCGCGTCGCCGGGATCGCCGAGGCTCGCGGGGTCGACCCCCGCGGTGGTGACGACCACGCGGTAGCGGTCGCGCAGGCCGGCGAGGGCAGCGGCGGCGATCGCGCCGTCGTCCTGGAACTCCGAGGAGCAGCCGACGAGGACCAGGGGCCGGTCGTCCTGCGGGAGGTCGACCGCCGTCTCCGGCGTCGGGTCCCAGAGGCTCGGCCCGACCATCGCCACGCTCGGTGGCAGGTCCCGCGGGTAGTCGAAGGGCTCGGCGGTGTAGTAGATCGTCAGCGGCGCGCGGTGGCGAAATTCCGCGGCGCGTACGAGCGGCGGCAGGCCGGCGGCGCGGCGCCCGGCGTTGACGGCGGGCAGGCGCGAGCGGCGGTCGAAGCCGGCGGCAAGCACCTCGAGCGCGCGGTCGCGCAGTGGGCCGAGCGGCGGACCCAGCGGGCGGAGCCCGAGCCCGAACGGCGTCCCGTCGGCGGCCGGTTCTTCCAGCAACGAGGGTTGAGACACGGCCCAGCGCAGGCCCTCGCGCTCGGCCAGCGCCTTTGCCCCGAAGGTGGTCGAGTCGACGATCACGACCTCGGGCCGCACCTCGGCGAGCGCGGCTTCGAGGTCCGGGACCTCGTGCCGGGCCCGACGGCGCAGGGTGCGGAAGGAGCGTTCGCCGGAGGCCAGTTGCACCCGCGCCTCGTGGTCGTCGTGGACGACCGCTTCGATCTCCGGCGAGATCGGCGCCGCCTCGAGCCCGGCCGCGCGCACCATGTCGACGCTCGCCGCGAGCGTCCGCACGTGGACCTCGGCGCCGCGCCGGTGGAGCTCCAGCAGCGGCCCCATCATCGGGGTGAGGTGGCCGCGGGCGGGGGAGGTGTAGGCGAGCACCCTCATCGCCGCGCCGCCTCGACCATCCGCAGCATCGCGCTCCGCGTCGCCTCCCGCCCCAGCCCTTCGCGGCGGCGCAGCAGGTGCCAGACGTAGACGTCGGTTGCCGTCGCCAGGGCGGCGCGGCGGGCGCGGCGCTCCCCGCGCGGCAGGCCCTCGAGGTCCGGGGCGAAGACCTCCTCGACCCAGGCGTGGTGGGACTCGGTGCCGCTCTCGGTGACCCGGCGGACGAACGGCAGCCGCTCGGCGAGCGCGAGCCAGCGGACCACCTCGTCGCCCATCGCCTCGTAGTGGCCGACGATCGCGCGCACCGCGCCGTCGACGTCGCCGGGCTCGGCGTGGCGGGTCGTCTGGGACGCCTCGACCCCGGCCTCGATCGCCGCCTCCAGGAGCCCCTCCTTGGAGCCGAACTGGCGGATCACGGTACGGGCGCTGACCCCGGCGCGGGCGGCGATCGCCTCCAGCGAGGGGTCGAGGCCCGGGTCGGCGCGGAAGAGCTCCTGGGCGGCGTCGAGGATCGCCCGGCGCGTTCGCTCGGTTGCGTCCGCGCGTCGCGTCTGGGTGTATGGGCGCATCGGCATTGGTGTCACCATACGTGACACCAATACCTCGCGCAACGGGGGTCGAGGCCGGATGTTCCGACATCGCCCCCGGCGGGGCGCGCTACAGCACGCGGCGAGCGAGTGCGATCACGAGCAGCACGAGGATGATGACGATAAGAATCCACACGATGGTCACAGTTAAGGCCTCCTTCTGACGGGGGTCTTCACGCGCCGCGGATGCGGCACGACGAGGTTTCTCTCCCTCGGCGGAAGCTCATACCCGGGCCGCAGACCACCAAACAGCGCTCCTCATCCAAAGGGCGGGGCGGCCCCGGCGCGAGGCGCTACCGGACGCCGATGGTCAGGTGGGTGCCTGGGTCGAGCCAGCTGCCGGGGCGGGGACTCACCGCGACCACCCGCGGCGTCGCCTCGGCGCCGGCGGCGCGCCGTACCGCGCCGGTCTTGCAGCCCGCCTCGGCGATCGCCCGCCGCGCCCGCGCCACGGTGTCGCCCGCCAACCGCGGCACGTGGCAGCCGATGAAGGCGAAGGTCGCGTTGCTGGTCGTCGCCCCACCCGCTCCGACGACGTGGATCCGCACGTTGGCACCACGCGGCACCGCGCTCGTCGCCGCGTCGATGACGTTGTCGGATCTCACCTCGAACGAGCGCGCCGGGCGCCCGCCGAACAGGACCTTTTCGGCGCCGGTGAAGCCGCCGCCGCTGAGGTGGACGACGGTGCCGCCGGCGATCGTCCCTTGCTGCGGGGAGAAGCCGACGATGGCCGGGCCGGCGCCGCTGTTGCCGCCTCCGTCGGGAGCGTCCCCGAGCGCCGAGACCGCGGCGATCGAGAAGACGGGAAGGAGCGCCGCCACCACGGTGAGGGTGGCGATCAGGGCACGGCGACCGGGCATCTGCCAGAGCATGTACCCCTTAACCCGCGCCGGCGCGAGGTGATGCGCCCAGGAGCGGGTCAGGTGTAGACGGGGCCGCCGCACTCGACCAGCGCCGCGTCGCCGCCCGCGTCCCCGACGTCCTTGCGGGCACGTTCGACGGCGTCGTCACAGTTGTCGGCCTGCACGCGCAGGTGATGGCGACGGCGCATCGTGCCTTCTTCGTCGGCGGCGCCCTGGACCCAGTAGACGCCCTGGGCGGTCAGCTCGTCGATGGTCGACTCGCTGAGCTGGGCGCGGACGGTGATGTTGAAGAGTGCCAAGACCTGATCCTATGCGCCGTCGGCGGCGGCTGCCGCCTCGCCGGTCAGCCCGAGCTCCGCGGCCCGCGGTTCGAGCGCGGCGATCACGAAGGCCAGGTGCTGGTCGAAGTCCTCGCCCATCTCCTCGGCCCCGAGGCGCATGTCCTCGCGGCTGACGGCGGCGGCGAAGCTCGGCTGCTTCATCTTCTTCTTCACCGATTTCGGCGACATGCCGGCGATCCCGGTCGGCCGCACCAGCGCCACCGCGGCGATGAAGCCCGACAGCTCGTCGACCGCGAAGAGCGTCTTTGACATCCGCGTCTCCCGCGGCACCCCGAGGTAGGGCGCGTGCCCGGCGACGGCGTCGATCAGCTCCGGCGGGTAGTCGAGTTCCTCGAACAGCGCCAGCGCCACCCGCGGGTGGCCGGTCTCGAGGTCCGGGTGCTTCTCATAGTCGAGGTCGTGGAGGATGCCGGTCGCCGCCCACAGCTCGGGGTCCTCGCCGTAGCGCTCGGCGTAGGCGCGCATCGCCGCTTCGACCCCGAGCACGTGCCGCCGCAGGGACTCGGACTCGGTCCACTGGCAGAAGAGCTCCCAGGCTTCGTCACGACTCGGCGCGGGCATCGGCCCCCAGGCTAGCGATCGGCGTTTGCGAGGATGGCGGAGATGGACGCACCGCCCACCGCCCCCGTCGTCGCGACCGGCCTCGTCGGCGGCTACGCGATCGCCCGCTTCAGCGGCCGGCGCGAGCTCGGCGGCATCTTCCTCGCCGCCTGCGGCATCTGGTCGGCGCGCGAGTGGAACCGCATCGGCGGCCCAGCTCTCGCGGTCGGTCTGGGACTCACCTACGCCGGCGCCTTCGGCGCCTCGCACCCGCTGGCGAAGCGAATCGGCGCCTGGCCCTCGGTCGGGGTCGTCACCGCGGCGGCGTCCGGAGCCGCCGCGGCCCTCGCCGACCGCCGCGGCTGAGTTCTTCGCGTTCTCCCGGCCGCCCCGGCAGTCCTAGTTGGTCCTGGGCGTCTCATGGCGGCCCTGGCTGGCTGTGACCGCCATGAGACGCCCAGGACGTGAGGGAGTTGGGGGTTTCGCCACAGGTCCCGGCGGAGGTCGGACTTACGTCGAGGGTGCGTGCGAGAGAAGGCACACCTGCCCGCATTCCGTGACAGAGATGCCGGGAACGTCACCCTCTCGTGCATCTCCGGTCTGCTTTCGGGGCCTTGAAAAGGGGCCCGAAAACGCGATGGGTGAGTTGACCTTGCCATAGCACGGTCAACTCACCCAAAGCGGTCGTGCGTGTTGTCCAACACGCACGGAAGCGTGGACTTCCCACGCTCTCCGTCACGACTTGCGAGTCTCGTCACGTCCTCGTGGGACAACGGTGAGCGTTCCGTGTGCTACTCCCGTGACGCGCCCGCTGCGCACGCCGGGACTTCCCCCGCCACTCCCCACATCCCCCGGCCGTCTCGGGCACGGTCACAGCCAGCCAGGGCCGTGACCGAGACGGCCGTGCTCGCCGCAGACCCTTGCGTCCCTTGTCTCGAGCGCCGCGCCCCTATCGCTCTTCCCACCACCGCACGATCGCCGGCCAGAAGCGGATCAGGATGATCGCGGCGGCCACGGCGATGAGGACGATGACGCCGCCGCCGCGGGCGGCGTGGTGGAGGAGGAGCCGTTGTCCGAGGGCCTCGGGCACCCATCGATCGTAGGCAGTCGACGTTGCCGGCCGAGCGATCCGATATCCGTGGCGGCGTGAGCGAGCACCTTCTTGCCGTCGCCAAGTTGAGCGCCAGCGATCGCGCGGCGCTGCAAAGCCTGATCCCGCTCGCCAGCGGATTGGGCGCGGGGACGGTCTTCGGGCTCTTCTTCGTCGGCCGCCGGCGGGCGAGCTTCGCCGTCTTCGAATCGATCGCGATCGTCGCCGTCCTGGTCGCGGTCGCGACCACCGCGTATTACTCGATCGCCCTGCTCCACCGCGACACCGCGATCACCAACCGGGAACTGGCCGAGACGGCGATGCCGCTGGTCGTCGCCGGGGTGCTGCTGATCCTGATCACCATCGTCGCCCGGCTGGAGGGCGCGACCCAGCGGGTCGCGGTGCTCTTGCCGCTGGTGCTGGTCGCGGTGATCGCGACGATCGAGCTGGCGAGCTCCGGCGTGGCGATCGAACCGACCGCGGCGCCGGTCGTCGCCCTCGCGATCCTCGCGGCGGGCGCGGCCTTCGGGGCGCTCGGGACGGTGATCGACGGGCGGGCGCGGCGGGCGGTGCGGCGCGCCGAGCACGATCGCCTCGCGCGGCTCACCGGCCGTGGCTACGCTTCAGGCGAAGCGCCGCTGGCCGCCACGTTGCCCCGCCGGCCCGGCGAGGAGGCGCCGCCGCCGATCGACCTCTGGCACCGCCACGGACACGCCTTCATCGACGGGCCCGGCGCGATCCGCCTGCGCGACGACGTCGACGAGCGCTGGATGGCCCTGGCTGCCGGCGATGCCCACCGGCCGCCGGCCTCCGCGGCGGTCCTGCTCGAGGTCGAACCGCTCGGCGGCCCACGCCGCGCCAAGGCGCCGACCGATCTGCGCCTCGCCACCCTGCGTCCCGGCGCCGACCCGCCCCGCCACACCGCCACGCTCACCGTCAACAACGACGGCCTCTTCGACGTATCCGATCTGATCGCCTGACCCTTCGCCGTTACCCCGCTGTTTAACGGGGAAATAGCGAAGGGCTAGCCCGCGCCTCCCTCGCCCTCCAGATGTAGGGCGCGCTCGGCGCGCTCCATCTCCTCGTTCAGCTCTTTGCTGCGCGCATGGAAGAAGGCGCCGAAGGAGCCGGCGAGGGAGGCGACGACGAAGATCGCCCAGAGGTCGAAGATCAGCTCCAGCACCTTGCCGAGGTCCGTCGCCGGGTTGGCGGCCGAGGACCCGGTGAGGAGCTGCGAGGTGGCGAAGAGGAAGGCCTCGAAGAGCGAGTGGATTTCGGTGCCATTCGCGCCGTGCTCGGTGAGGTAGGTGACCAGCGTGCAGGCGACCGCGAAGAGGGCGGTCACGCCGAAGATGATCAGGATGCGGCGGCGCAGGTGGGAGTGCGTCCGGGTCGAGCCGCGCGCGACCGCGATCGCCTCACGGCTCGCGTGTTTGACCGGCCTGTGTCGCTCCATCGCGCGGAAGTATCGGGTCGGAAACGGATGGCACGGGAAACAGGGACGGGGCCGATCCCGCGGGCGGGCCGCCGCAGAACTCAAGGTTTCGGGGCGCGCTGCCGAAGGCCGCTTGATGGGACTAAGAAAGGCTTTCCTTTTCGTTGCCGCCTGCGCGCTCGCGGCCCTCGGCCTGTCCGCCTGCGGGGGCGGCGGCAGCTCGAGCTCTGGCGATGCCTCCACGACCGGATCGTCCGGGAACGAAGGCGGCACCCTGCTGGGCGCCTACGCGTCCTTCCCGGACTCCCTGGACCCGGCGCTGTCCCACACCCTCGAAGGCTGGACCGCGAGCTATGACACCTACATCCCACTGCTGACCTACGCGCACGAAAGCGGGCAGGCGAGCGGGCGCGTGATCCCTGGCCTCGCCGCGGCGCTGCCGAAGGTGTCGAGCGACGGCAAGACCTACGAACTGACCCTGCGCAAGGGGCTGAAGTACTCCAACGGCGAACCGGTCGTGGCAAGCGACTTCACCCACTCGCTGGAACGCGCCTTCATCCTCAACTCCGGCGGCTCGCCGTTCTACGAAGGGATCGTCGGCGCGGCGAAGTTCCTGAAGACGAAGGAGGGCGGGATCCCCGGCGTCGAAACCGACGACAAGACGGGCAAGATCACGATCCACCTGGAAAGCCCGGACGGCAGCTTCGAGTCCGAGCTGGCGCTCCCCTACGTCGCGCTCCTGCCGGCGAAGACCCCGAGCAAGGACCTCACCGCCGAACCGCCGCCCGCCACCGGTCCCTACGCGATCACCGAGTCCGACCCGGGCCGCGGCTGGGAATACGAACGCAACCCGCAGTGGGCGAAGACGAACGCGAAGCTGATGCCGGAAATCCCTTCGGGCCACGTCGACAAGATCAAGATCCAGGTGCTGCGCAACCCGGAGACCGAGGTCAACTACATCGAATCGGGCAAGCTCGACTGGATGGGCAACGAAGTCCCGACCGACCGCTACCAGGACGTCAAGTCGAAGTACGAAGGCAGCCAGTTCCGGGTCGAGCCGACCTTCTCCAACTACTTCTTCTGGATGAACACCACCCAGGAACCGTTCGATGACGTCAAGGTGCGCCAGGCGGTCAACTACGCGATCGACCCGGCGGCGCTGGAACGGATCTACGCCGGGCGCCTCGAAGGCGGCCAGCAGATCCTGCCGCCCGGCATGCCCGGCTACAAGAAGCTCAACCTGTACCCCCACGACATGAAGAAGGCCAAGGAACTGATCGCCGAAGCCGACCCGAGCGACAAGGACATCGTCGTCTGGACCAACAACGAATCGCCCTCCGACGACGTCGGCGCCTACTACCAGGGCGTGCTGAAGGAACTCGGCTTCAACGCCGAACTCAAGATCCTCTCGCCGGACAACTACTTCACCGTGATCACGAACTCCTCGACCCCGGAACTCGACACGGGCTGGGCCAACTGGTTCCTCGAATACCCGAGCCCGAGCGGCTTCTTCGGCCCGCTGCTGTCCGAAGAATCGATCGCGCCGACGGAAGGCACCAACCTGCCGCGCTTCGCCGATCCGGCGCTGAGCAAGAAGATCGCGAAGCTCGGCGAAGAACCGGTCGGGCCCAAGCAGGAAGCCGAATACGCGCAGCTCGACAAGGAATTCATGGAAGAAGCGCCGCTGGCCCCGTACGGGACGAGCACCGCCGCGACCTTCGTCTCCAGCGACATCAACCTGGACAACGTGGTCTTCTCGCCGAGCTTCGGGCAGGACCTGGCGAGCTTCGAATTCAAGTAGCGGGGCGGCCGATGGCTATCCTCCCGCGCCGATGCGCGACCTAGATCTCAAGATCCTTCGTTTCATGCGGACGCGGGGGCATACGCCCGCGGTTGAGCGGGCGGCGCGGCTGCTCGGAAAGGCCGGCAACAACGGCGCCGGGTGGTTTCTGGCGGGCGGCGCGCTCGCCGTCGCCGACAGGCCGCGGCGCTCGGCCTGGGGCATCGCCGCGGCGCTCGGACCCGCCACGATCGGGCTCAACTACTCGATCAAGCTGCTCGTCAAACGGCCGCGCCCGGTGCTCGAGGGCCTGCCGCCGCTGGGCGGCGCGCCGAGCTCGCTCAGCTTCCCCTCGGCCCACTCGACCTCTTCCTTCGCCGTCGCCACCGCGATGACCCGGATCGACCGTCGCGCGGCGGTCGCCTTCGTCCCCGCGGTCGCGGTCGCCGCCGGCCGTCCCTACCTCGGCATGCACTACCCCTCCGACGTCGCCGTCGGCGTGGTCCTCGGGACGGGCCTGGGACTGGCGGTGCCGCTGCCATGAAGGTCGGGATCGTCGGGCTGCCGAACGCCGGGAAGTCGACCCTCTTCAACGCGCTCACCTCGGGCGGCGCGATCGTCGGCAACTACCCGTTCACGACGATCGAACCGAACGTCGCGGTCGCCCAGGTGCCCGACGAGCGCCTCGAAGCCGTCGCGAAAACGGTGAAGAGCTCCGAGCTCGTCCCGGCGACGATCGACTTCCACGACATCGCCGGCCTGGTCAAAGGGGCGAGCGAGGGGGAGGGGCTCGGCAACCAGTTCCTCGCCTCGATCCGCGAGACCGACGCGATCTGCCACGTCGTCCGTTGCCACGGGGACGCGAACGTGATCCACCCCGACGGCCGCGTCGACCCGATCGCCGACATCGAGACGATCGAGACCGAGCTGATCCTCAGCGACTACGAGCAGACCGAGCGCCGTATCCCGCGGGTCGGCAAGCAGGTCAAGACCGGCGATAAAGCGGCGATCGCCGAGCTGGCGTGGCTGGAAGCGGTGAAAGAGGCGCTGGCGTCAGGCAAGCCCGCGCGCTCGGTGCCGGTCCCCGACGCCGCGCCCGACGCCGTCCGCAACCTCGGGGCGATCACCTCCAAGCCGATCCTCTACGTCGCCAACGTCGACGAAGAAACCAGTGAGGTGCCCGAGGGCGTCGCCGCGCACGCCAACTCGGTCGACGCCGGCGCGGTCGCGGTCAGCGCCCGGATCGAGGGCGAGCTGGCCGAGCTCGACCCCGCCGAAGCGGCGGAGATGCGCGAGTCCTACGGCGTCGAGGGCTCCGGCCTCGCCCGCCTCGTCCGCGCCGCCTACGACCTGCTCGAGCTGATCACCTTCTTCACCGCCGGCGAGGGCAAGGAGGCGGTCGCCCGCCCGCTCCACCGCGGCGCCACCGCCCTCGAAGCCGCGGGCACGATCCACACCGAGATCATGGAAGCCTTCATCAAAGCCGAAGCGATCGGCTGGGCCGAGCTGGTCGAGTACGGCGGCTACGTCGCGGCGCGCGACAAAGGGGCGCTGCGGATCGAGGGGCGCGACTACTTGGTGCAGGACGGCGACGTCATAACGATCAAGGTCTAGGACTCGATGATCTCAACGATGCCGGTCGAGGATTCGAGGCTCGTGACGGTCTGGCACGCCGCCGCACCGATTTGGATGCGAGGCGGATCTGGCGGTTCGGACTCGTAGTAGGTCCCGGGGCCGTAGAGCTGGCCGTAGCGGAGGACCACGCCGACGCCCTCGTAGGCAAGGACCTGGGACTCGAGGGCCTCGCGGGACTCGTTGCCCGCCGCCGGGGTCCAGGCGATGCTCTGGGCGAGGAAGCGCTCGGCGCCCGCGGCCCGCGCGGCGGCGATCAGGTTCGCGGTCCCCTCTTCGCGCATCCGGCCGTTTCCGGCGGCGCGCAGGGGGATGTTGGCGGCATCGTCTGGCAGGTCGGTCAGCTGATGCATGACCAGGTCCGGGGACCAGTCGACCACCAGGCCGCGGAGCCTTTGCGCGTCGTAGACGTCGACCACCACCGGCTCGGCGCCGAGCCCGCGCACGAGCTCCGCCTTCTCCTCGGAGCGCGTCGTCCCGGCCACCGTGTGGCCCGCCTCGACCAGCATCGGCACCAGCTTGCGCCCGATCACGCCGCTCGCGCCCGCGAGGAAGATCCTCACGCCCGCGTCCTCATTTGGTCACGACCTTCTGGAAGGTCATCCAGGTCGAGTAGCCGCCGAGGGCGATCTGGAGCTGTTCCCCGGTCGCGGTCGTCACGCCGCCGGTCCCGTAGAGCTTCGCTTCGATGATCCGCGGCGAGTAGCCGGTCTTCGTGATCACGACCTTCTTCAGCTTGCCGTCGAGCAGCCCGGAGAGCTTTTCGCTGATTTCCGGCCCGCTGAATTTCAGCGTCCAGTCGTGCAGCGGGCAGGCGTCGTCGTAGGGGTCGGGGACGCCGACGAGATAGGGGATCGCGCCGCCGAAGACGTTCGCGCTGCTCTCCGTTTTCCCGCCCGAGCAGGCGGAGAAGAGCGTCTCGGCGACCTGCCCTTCGTACATCAGCACCTGGCCCTTGGTCTTTTCGGCGGCTTCGTCTGAGGTGGTGTACTCCGATTCGAGCCCTTTGTAGACCTGGCTGCGGGTGTCGGAGTAGAGGTCGAAGCCGTCCCCTTCGACCGTGCCGGTGAGCGCGAAGGAGCGCGAGATCACGGCCTGGGACATCAGCTCCGCCGGCGGCCAGGAGGGCGGCGACTCGTTCGGGATCACGCCTTTCACGTAGGCCTCGAGCGCGAGCGCGTTGACCACGTTCAGTTCGCTCGAGCCGGCGGGGACGACCTCCAGCGCGCCGCGGTAGCGGGCGCCGCCGATGCCGATCGTCCCGGCGCCGCCCGCCGCCCGTAGCTTCCCGCCGCAGCGCTTCAGCGGTTTGCCGCCGGAGCTGCGCAGGACGACACTGCCGCCGAAGCGGTGCGCCTCGTAGCTGCGCGTCGGTTCCAGCTTCACCCCGCAGGCGCCGGTCGCTTCGGTGAAGGTGACGTCGCCGGAGGCGGTTTCGAGCAGGACGCGGACGACGTGCGCGCCTTCGACCGCCCCCAGGGTCGTCCCCGGGTAGTAGTGGCCGAGGATGAACTTGTAATCCTTGCCATGGAGCGCGTAGCCGTAGGCGCCATAGGCCGACAGCCCGACCCCGTGGCCGAACCCGTGTCCGTGGACGACCCAGCTGACCGCGGCACGGGAACTCGCCGCGAACGCCCCGCAGGCGAGCGTCAGCGCCGCGAGGAGCGCGATTGCGAAGGTGGTGGGGCGTCGAGGGAGGGCGTGCATCGGAGCGGGGCGTGCATCACATCAACATGCGGGGCGCAGCGGAGTCGCGGCGGGCGCTGGGCGTCAGGGCTGGGCAACGTTAATCCCAACTATGAAACGGATATCCCAACAATAGTTGGGATACCTCACTTATAGTGCGGCCTGGATGGACTTTGGACGCCCTCTCAGCGTTGTTGCTCCAACCCTCGACGGAGATGTCCTCGCCGTGCTCGCGGGGGCCGAGGAGGAGTTCACCGGCAGACGCCTCCACCGGGTCCTTGAACGCGGTTCCGAGCAGGGGGTCCGTAAGGCGGCGGATCGACTCGTCGCTCAGGGCGTCGTGACCCGACGGCCGGCCGGCCAGGCGAAGCTCTACAGCCTCAATCGCAGCCATCTGGCGGCAGGCGCAATCGAGGAGTTGGCGACGCTCCGGTTGGGGCTCGTCGAACGGCTTCGCGGTCTCGTCGAGGACTGGGATACGCCTCCTTTCGCCTTGTTCCTGTTCGGCTCCGTCGCCCGTGGGGAGGCGGGCATCGACAGCGATATCGATCTCTTCGTCGTACGTCCGACGATGCCGACCGTGGAAAGCCCGGAGTGGCAGGGGCAGCTCACCGAACTTGAGAACGAAGCGACGGTGTGGACCGGGAACGAGGCTCGCGTGATCGAGTACCGGCGACGGGACCTTGCGGATCTTGAGGTCCGCAAAGTGGCTCAGGAGGTGCTGAAGGAGGGGATCCCCATTTTCGGCACGCGCTCGCTCCTTCGCAAAGAGCTGCAGAAGCAGAAACCGTGATGGCGAACCGGACGCGTGACTGCGACGAGGCCTTCACCGCCGGCCGTCTCCGCAAGGCCGAACAGTTCCTCGGATCAGCCGAGATGATCCGCGAATCTCCAGCGACGAAGCCGAAGTCGGGGACGCGCTGGTGACCCTCTGCATCCACGCGGGCATCGCCGCCTCGGACGTGCTCTGTTGCAAGGCACTCGGCCACTACGCCCAAGGCCCCGACCACCGCCAGGCGGTCACCGAGCTCTCGAAGGTGGTGCCCGACGGCAAGGTCCTCGGCAGCGACCTACGCGCTTTGTTGGGGATGAAGAACCGCGCTGGGTACGCGGCGCCGCCGGTCACCGCCGATGATCGAAAGCGGGCTTGGCGTCGGGCGGAGAGCCTGGTCGAAGCGGCGCGCTCTCGCTGATCTCGTTGCCCGCGACTGCGGTGGTGGCCAGCAGGGCCAGAGCCTGGGCGCTCTTGCTGCCGGGTTCGGCGTGGTAGAGGACCAGGGTGAGGCGGTCGGCGTCGGCGATCGGGAGCTTCTCGTAGCCGAGGTCGAGGGGGCCGACCTGAGGGTGGTCGATGCGGCTGCGGCCGGAGCGCTTCGGCTTGACGTCGTGGCGCGCCCAGAGTTTGCGGAAGCGCTCGGAGCGCACCGACAGCTCGCCGACCAGCTCCTCCAGTTGCGGGTCGTCGACGTCGGGGCCGGTCAGGGCGCGCAGTGAAGCCACCGCGGTCTTGGTGACCCGGTCGCGGTCGCCGTGGGTCTCGTCGATCTGCGGGTCGAGGAACGAGGCGCGGACGAGGTTGACCCCGACCCGGTAGTAGGGGACGAGGGCGGTCGCGAGCGGGTTGGCGGCGAGCACGTCCATGTAGCGGCCGTAGACGTAGGAGGGCGTCTCGTGCAGCGAGTCGAGCAGCTCGAGGATCCCGGTCGGGACGCGCTCGACCCGGCGTGAGGGGCGGCGGCGCCGGGCGGTGGGCGAGGCGAGCCGGCGCAGGTGGGCGACCCCGTCGTCGTCGAGCTGCAGCGCCCGGCCGAGCGCCTCGATCACCTGCTCGGAGGGATGCTGGTCCCGCCCCTGCTCGAGCCGGACGTAGTAGTCGGCGCTGACGCCCGCCAGCATCGCGACCTCCTCGCGGCGCAGGCCGGGGACGCGGCGGCGTCCCAGGTCCGGCAGGCCGATGTCCTCGGGACGGACCAGCTCGCGCCGGGCGCGGAGGTACTCGCCGATCGGGTTCTCGGAGGAGGGCACCCGATCAAGATACGCCCGCCGCGGCGCCGAGCCTGGCCCTGTCACTCCCAGGAAAGAGGGGTCTCTTGTGCGGCGGGCGCGCGGGGCGCAGGCTGGGGTCATGACCAACTCAACCTCCACTTCCGCCACTTCTGACTACGCCCTGCTGACCACTCCCTTCGGCGCCGAGAGCACCGCGTTCGAGGTGGTCGAGGGCGTCGACCTCTCGGGCAGGCGCGCCGTCGTCACCGGCGGCGCCTCGGGGATCGGCGTCGAGACCGTGCGCGCGCTGGCATCCGCCGGTGCGGCCGTGACCATCGCCGCGCGCAAACCCGAGACCGCCGAGGCCATCGCCGCCGAGGTGCGCAAGAGCACCGGCTCGGACGCAGTCGACTTCGCCCAGCTGGAGCTGACCGACCGCGACTCGATCGACCGCTTCGTCGCCGCCTGGGATGGCCCGCTCGACATCCTCGTCAACAACGCCGGCGTGATGGCGCTGCAGGAGCTGACGCTCGCGCCCGACGGGCACGAGATGCAGTTCGCGACCAACCACCTCGGCCACTTCCGCCTGACCCTCGGCCTGCACGACGCCCTGGCCGCGGCCGACGGCGCCCGCGTCGTCTCCCTCAGCTCCCGCGCCCAGCTGAGCTCGCCGATCGTCTGGGACGACATCGACTTCGCCTTCCGCCCCTACACCCCGGAGTCCGCCTACGCGCAGTCGAAGACCGCCAACGTCCTCTTCGCGGTCGAGGCGGCCCGCCGCTGGGCCGACGACGGGATCCTCGTCAACGCGGTCCATCCCGGCGCGATCATCGACACCAGCCTCGCCCGCCACATGGATCAGGAGCGGCTGAAGCAACTGGTCGACTCCGGCGCCTACACCTTCAAGACCCCCGAGCAAGGCGCCGCGACCTCAACCCTCGCCGCCGCGTCCCCGCTGATGGACGGCGTGACCGGCATCTACCTCGAAGACTGCAACGAGGCCGAGCGAGTCAGCAAAGCCCCCGAAGGCACCGCCGGCGGAGTAGCCCCCTACGCCCTGGACCCAGACAACGCCAAGCGCCTCTGGGAACTGAGCCTCAGCCTGATCGGCTGAGGATGTTGATGGGCCGAAGACTTGCCTATATGGCTAGTTTTCGGCCCGTCGACGGCTAGTTGTCGTGCGGCCGAGCCATGGCGCGGTGATCGAGTGCCTCGTCGAGCGTCTCGGTCGACACCCCGTGCTCCAGCGCGACCTCGCGCAGGGGGCGGCCGGAGTCGGCGGCGTCCTTGACGATCGCCGCGGCGGCGTCGTAGCCGATGTGGGGGTTCAGCGCGGTGGCGGTGGCCAGGGTGGCCTCGGCGTGGCGCTCGGTCATCTCCTCGTTGGCTTCGAGGCCGGCGACGCATTTCTCGTTCAGCAGGCGCGTGGCGCTCGCCAGCAGCTTGATCGAGCCGAGCAGGTTGCGGGCGATCAGGGGGACCCGGACGTTCAGCTCGAACTGGCCCTGCATGCCGCCGATCGTGATCGCGGCGTCGTTGCCGATCACCTGGCCGGCAACCTGGATCACGACCTCCGGGATCACCGGGTTGACCTTGCCCGGCATGATCGAGGAGCCCTTCTGCAGCTCCGGCAGGCGCAGCTCGGCGAGGCCGGCCCGCGGGCCGGAGCCCATCAGCGCCAGGTCGTTGGCGATCTTGTTCAGGGACACGGCGTAGACCTTCAGCGCGCCGGACAGCTCGACCAGGGCGTCGCGGTTGCCCTGCGCCTCGAAGGCGTCGAGCGGGCCGGAGATCTCCAGGCCGGTGTCGGACGCGAGCTTCTCGCGCACCTTGGCGGCGAACTCCGGGTGGGTGTTCAGGCCGGTGCCGGTGGCGGTGCCGCCGAGCGGGATCTGGCCGACGCGGCGGAGCGTCGCCTCGACCCGCTGGACGCCGAGGCGCACCTGCGCCGCGTAGCCGCCGAACTCCTGGCCGAGGGTGACGGGCACCGCGTCCATCAGGTGCGTGCGGCCGGCCTTGACGATGTCCTTGAACGCCTCCTCCTTGGCGACGAGGGCGTCCTCGAGCGCGCCCATCGTCGGCAGCAGGTCGTGCGTCACCTCGTCGAGGGCAGCCAGGTGCACCGCGCTCGGGAAGACGTCGTTGGACGACTGGCCCATGTTGACGTGGTCGTTGGGGTGCGCCCCGTCGCCGGCGAGGTTCGCGATCACCTCGTTGGCATTCATGTTCGAAGACGTGCCCGAGCCGGTCTGGAAGACGTCGATCGGGAACTGGTCGTCGTACTTGCCCTCGGCGACGGCGGTGCCCGCTTTGGCGATCCGCTCGGCGACGTCGGCGTCGAGCTTGCCCAGCGCGCCGTTGGCCTCCGCCGCGGCGGACTTGATCCGGCCGAGCCAGCGGACCACGGGGACCGGCACGCGCTCGCCGGATACCGGGAAGTTGTCGACTGCCTTGGTGGTCTCGCCACCCCAGAGCTGCTCGCTCAAGTTCTTGCCTCCGTCGTGTCTTCGGGAAATTCGGGGGCCCGAAGCGTATTGCGCGCGGAGGGGCGGCGGGCTCAGGCCAGGCCGTTGGCGGCCATGCCGACGACGGTCGCCAGCGCGAACAGGATCGCGCAGAGGATCGCCAGGCCGGCAAGGCGCGGGCCGAGGGCCGCTTGCGTCTTGATCGTCTGATCTCTCACTTGCCCTGGATCGGTTGGCGCGCGAGACTCGTGATCTCTGCAACGCGTCCTTCAAAAACCTCTACACCGATTCGTGTAACCTAGCGCCGATGCCGACCGTACGCGACGCGACGTTCGACCTCTTCCGGGAGCGGGGGATGTCGACGATCTTCGGCAACCCGGGATCGACCGAGCTGCCGATGCTCCGTGACTTCCCGAGCGACTTCCGCTACGTGCTCGGGCTGCAGGAGGCGGTTGTGGTCGGGATGGCCGACGGCTTCGCCCAGGCCAGCGGCCGCACCACCGTCGTCAACCTGCACACGGCGCCGGGGGTCGGCAACGCGATGGGGGCGATCTTCAACGCCCAGGCCAACCACTCGCCGCTCCTGATCACCGCCGGTCAGCAGGCGCGCGCCCAGATCACGCTGCAGGCGAATCTCACCAACCGCGACGCGACGCGGATGCCGCACCCGCTGGTCAAGTGGAGCTACGAGCCGCCGCGCGCCGAGGACGTGCCGCTGGCGCTCGCCCACGGCGCCCACCTCGCCGGCCTGGCGCCGCGCGGCCCGGTCTTCGTCAGCCTGCCGATGGACGACTGGGGCGTCGAGGTGGACGCCGCCGACGCCCGCCACGCGATCACCCGCAAGGTGACGGGACGCGCCGTCGCCGACCCGGCAGCGGTCGCGGCGCTGGCGGCGGAGCTCGACGCGGCGCGCAATCCGGTCCTCATCGCCGGCCCCGACATCGACACCGCCGGCGGCTGGGACTCCGCGATCGCCCTCGCCGAGCGCCAGCGCCTGCCCGTCTGGGCCTCGCCCGCGACCGGCGGCGTGCGCCTCGGGTTCCCCGAGAACCATCCGAACTTCCGTGGCGTCCTGCCGCCCGCGATCGGCCCGGTCGGGATGACCCTGGAGGGCCACGACCTGATCCTCGTCGTCGGCAGCTCGGTCTTCCCCTACTACCCGCACATCCCGGGACCGCTCTTGCCCGAGGGCGCGCGCCTGGTCGCGATCACCTCCGACCACGACGAGGCGGTGCGGGCGCCGATGGGCGACGCGATCGTCGCCGACGTCGGCCTGACGCTGGCGGCGCTGGTCGAGGCTACCCCCGAGTCCGAACGCCCCGTGCCCGAGCCGAACCCCGGTCCCGGCGATCTCGAGATCACCGACCCGCTGAACGCCTCGACCGTCCACGGCGCGCTCCGCGAAGTGCTCCCCGAGGACGCGATCGTCGTCCTCGAGTCGCCCTCCTCGACGTTGGCGCTGCGCAACCAGCTGCGCCTCTCGCGCCCCGGCTCCTATTACTTCTCGGCCGGGGGTGGCCTCGGCTTCGGCCTCGCCGCCTCGGTCGGAGTGCAGATGGCGCAGCCCGACCGCCCCGTCGTCTGCGTCCTCGGCGAGGGCTCGGCGCAGTACGCGATCACCGCCTTCTGGAGCGCCGTCGCCTACGACGTGCCGGTCACCTTCCTGGTCCTGCGCAACGAGGAGTACGCGATCCTCAAGTGGTTCGCCGAAATCGAGCAGATCACCGGCGCCCCCGGCCTCGACCTGCCGAAGCTGGACGTCGCCGCGGTCGCCGCCGGCTACGGAGTGAGCACGACGACGGCGACCGATCGCGACGGCGTCGCCGGGGCGCTGCAGGCGGCGCTGGCGTCGTCGAAGCCCGAGCTGGTCGAAGTCCCGGTCGCCCCGGGCATGTCCCTCTTCTAGGCCGATGGCCCTGCGCTCGCTCCTCGACCGCGGGCCGGCCGCACTGACGCCGCCGACCCGCGACCCGTCCCCCGACCGCGCGCCCGACTCGCTCGCCGCGGGCGTCGCCCAGCCGCTGCGCGGGGAACTCGAGGCGTTGCTCGGCGCCGACCGGGTCCTCTCGGGTCCCGTCGACCTGATCAAGTACGCCTCCGACGCGTCGCCCTACCGCAAGTTCCCGCGGGCGGTGGTGATGGCGAAGACGGCTGATGACGTCGCCGCGGTCCTTGCCTTCGGCCGCGCCCAGGGCATCCCGGTCACCTTCCGTGCCGCCGGCACCAGCCTCAACGGACAGGGCCAGACCGACGGCATCCTCGTCGACGTGCGCCGCCACTTTCGCGGGCTCACCGTGCTCGAGGATGGCGCCGCGGTCCGGGTCGGGACCGGCACGATCCTCGGCCACGTCAACCGCGTGCTCGCCCCGCTCGGCCGCCGCCTCGGCCCCGACCCGGCGAGCACCGACGTCGCCACCGTCGGCGGCGTCGTCGCCAACAACTCGGGCGGGATGCGCTGCGGGGTGACCAAGGACAGCTACTCGACCCTGCGCTCGCTCACCTTCGTCCTGCCCTCGGGGACGCGGATCGACACCGCCGCCCCCGGCGCTGCCGCCGAGTTCGAGGCCGCCGAGCCGGAGCTCGCCGCGGGCCTCATGGCGATCCGCGACGAGATCCGCGCCGACGCCGACCTCTCGGCACGGATCCGCCGCAAGTTCGAGATCAAGAACACGACCGGCTACCGCCTCTGCGCCTTCCTCGACGCGACGTCGCCGCTGGAGATCTTCCGCCGCCTCCTGGTCGGCTCGGAGGGGACGCTCGCCTACATCCCCGAGGTCGTCTTCGAGACGGTCCCGCAGCCGGCCGTCACCACCACGGCCTGGATCCACTTCGCCGACATCGACGCCGCGGTCGCCCCGGTCAACGACCTGATCGCCAGCGGCGCCACCGCGGTCGAGCTGATGGTCGCGCCCGCGCTGATCACCGCCGCCTGGAACATGGTCGGCGCGCCGCAGGAGTGGAAAGAGCTCGACCCGACCTCGGCGGCGCTCCTGGTCGAGTACGGCGGCGCGACCGAGGAGGAGCTCGCCACGCAGGTCGCGCGCGGGACCGAGCTGCTCGGCGCCCACGAGACGATCCGCCCGCTCGCCTTTACCCGCGACCCGGCCGAGATCGAGACCGCCTGGCGGGTGCGCGAGGGCCTCCAGGGGCTCGTCGGCCGCCTGCGTCTGCCGGGCACGGCGCTGATCCTCGAGGACGTCTGCGTTCCGCCCGCCCGCATCGCCGAATGCGCCCGTGACCTCCAACCGCTCCTGACCCGGCACGGCTTCCTGCCTGGGGTCGCCGGCCACGCCTCGGCCGGGAACCTCCACTTCATGCTGACCCCGGACTTCTCCAAGCCCGCGGATATCGAGCGCTACGAGGCCTTCATGGAGGCTCTGGTCGCGCTGATCGTCGACAAGTACGACGGCTCGCTGAAGGCCGAGCACGGGACCGGCGTGAACATGGCTCCCTACGTCGAGCGCGAGTGGGGCGCGCAGGCGACCGAGCTGATGTGGCGGACCAAGCGCCTCGCCGATCCCGACGGCGTGCTCTCGCCCGGCGTCGTCCTCAGCCGCGACCCGACCGCGCACCTGCGCGACCTGAAGACGACGCCGCCGATCGAGGAGACGGCGACCACCTGCGTCGAGTGCGGGTTCTGCGAGCCGGTCTGCCCGAGCCGTGACCTGACCACGACGCCGCGCCAGCGGATCGTCCTGCGGCGGGAGATCGCGCGCCAGCCGGACGGCTCGGCGCTGCAGTCGGCGCTGCTCGACGAGCTCGGCTACCAGGCACTCGACACCTGCGCGGCCGACGGCAGCTGCCAGCTCGCCTGCCCGGTCGGGATCGACACCGGGGCGCTGGTGAAAGAGCTGCGCGCCCAGCGTCACACGCGCCGCGCCGAGCGCGCGGCCCTGGAGACGGCGAAGCGCTGGGGGGCGGTCGAAGGCGCCTCGCGCACGGCGCTCCGGTTCGGCGGCGGCGCGGCGCGGCGGACCCGCAAGGGCCGCGCGCTCCCGGGCCCGGCGAGCGGCTCGCTGCCGGAGACGCCCCGCGCGGGCGCCGCCGCGGTCTACGTCCCCTCCTGCACGAACCGGATCTTCGGCGGCGGCCCGATCGAGGCGCTGGTCGCGGTCTCGGCCCGCGCCGGGCTACCGGTCTGGATCCCGCCCGACGTGCAGGGCAGCTGCTGCGGCCTGCCGTGGAGCTCGAAAGGCTTCGGCGACGCCCACGCCCACAAGGTCGAGGAGATGGTCGAGCGCCTCTGGGCCTGGAGCGACGAGGGCGCGCTGGCGATCGTCATCGACGCCGCCTCCTGCACCGGCGCGATCGTCGAGCCGGGGGAGGGGACGCTGACCAAGGCGAACGCCGGCCTTCTGGCCGAGCTTCAGATCGTCGACTCGGTGGCATGGGCCCACGACCGCCTGCTGCCCGAACTGGAGATCGTCCGCAAGACGGGCGCGGCGGCGATCCACCCGACCTGCGCGACCAACCGCCAAGGCAACGCGCGCCGCCTCGCCGCCCTCGCCGCCGCTCTGGCCGACGACGTCTACCAGCCTCCGACCGCGACCTGCTGCGGCTTCGCCGGCGACCGCGGCATCACCCACCCCGAGCTGACCGCCGGCGCCACCCGCCAGGAGGCGAGCGAGCTGGAGGGCCGCCACTTCGACGCCTACCTCAGCAGCAACCGCACCTGCGAGATCGGCCTGACCCGCGCGACCGGCGCCGCGTACGAGTCCGTAATCAACGCCCTGGACCGAGCCACCCGGCCCTAGATGTTGATGGGCCGAAAACCGCTGATATAGAGCGGTTTTCGGCCCGTCAACCGCGGAGCCGGCGTCAGCTCGGGGACTTGCCGCTCGCGCGGGCGTCCATCTCGGCCAGCAGGCGCTGGGTGCGGAGGTCGCGCTCCTGGCGGGCGTCGATCAGGGGGTTGACGATGCCGCGCAGGGCGCTGACGTAGCGCCACCACTTCGGGGCGAAGACGCGGGGGGCCCGCTCTTCGATGCCGCGGACGAAGGCGGCGGCGGCTTCGTCGGGCTTGATCCGCTTCAGCATGAAAGAGGGGATGCCCTCGTTCAGTTTCTGGGCGTCGGGCTGGGACAGGGCGTCCTGGACCATCGTCGTGTCGACCCAGCCGAAGTAGGCGACGGTCGCCGAGGCGCCGTGGGAGGCGAGCTCGACGCGGAGGGAGCGTCCCAGGGACTCGACCCCGGGCTTGGCCACCGCGTAGGGGCTGTTGCCCATGCCGTTGGCGAAGGCGTAGACGGAGGAGACGAGGCCGAGCTGGCCCTGGCGCTCGACGATCTGGGGGAGGGCGGCGCGGACGGTGCGAAAGACGCCGAGGAGGTCGACCTCGAGCACCCGTTCCCATTCCTCGCCGGACATGCCGTAGACGGTCGCCATCTGCTTCTGGGCGATCCCGGCGTTGGCGACCGCGCAGTCGAGGCCGCCGAACGTGTCGACGGTCTCCGCCACGGCGGCCATCATCGCGCCTTGGTCGGTGACGTCGGCACCGATCCCGATCGCCCGCGCCCCGATCCGGTCCGCCGCGTCGCGGGCCTGGTTCGGGTCGAGGTCGAGGACCGCCACCGAGGCGCCCCGCATCTGCATCTGACGCGCGGTCTCGTAACCGATCCCTCGCGCCGCGCCGGTCACCAGCGCCACTTTGCCGTTCAAATCGAATGCAGGCATCGGTGTAACCATATTGGCTGGGCGGCCAAACGGGCCCGCACTCCTAGAATCCGATGTCCGTGCCTAAATTCGCCCCCGTAGATCCGAAGCAGTCCTTCCCCGACCTCGAGCAGGGCGCGCTCGAGCGTTGGCGCGAGCAGGACCTCTTCGCCCGCAGCCTCGCCGAGCGCGCCGACGCGCCGATCTGGAGCTTCTACGAGGGCCCGCCGACCGCCAACGGCCGCCCCGGCTCCCACCACGTCCTCGCCCGCGTCTTCAAGGACATCTACCCGCGCTACCGCACCATGTGTGGGTACCGGGTGCCGCGCAAAGCGGGCTGGGACTGCCACGGGCTGCCGGTCGAGCTCGAGGTCGAAAAACAGCTCGGCATCTCCTCCAAGGACGAAATCGAGACCTTCGGGATCGCCGAGTTCAACCAGCGCTGCCGCGAATCGGTCTTCGAGTACGTCGAGGAGTGGAACCGCCTGACCGAGCGGATCGGCTACTGGATCGACCTCGACGACCCCTACGTGACGCTCGAGGACCGCTACATCGAGTCGGTCTGGTGGTCGCTTTCCCAGCTCTTCGAGAAAGGCCGCCTATACGAGGGCCACAAGGTCGTCCCCTACTGTCCGCGCGACGGCACGCCGCTCTCTTCCCACGAGGTCGCGCAGGGCTACCAGGACGTCAAGGACGCCTCGATCTACGTGCGCTTCCCGCTGGTCGACGAGGACGCTTCGCTGCTGGTCTGGACCACGACGCCCTGGACGCTCCCCGGCAACAAAGCCGTCGCCGTCAACCCGGCCGTCGCCTACGTCCGCGCGAGGGTCGACGGCGAGGTCCTGATCGTCGCCCGCGACCTGGCGGAGAAGGTCCTCGGCGAGGGCGCCGAGATCCTCGAGGAGATGCCCGGCTCGGCGCTCCTTGACCGGCGCTACAAGGGCCCGATCTTCGACCTTGCCGACGTCGAGCCGGGCGGCTCCTACCCGGTGATCGCGGGCGACTACGTCACGGTCGACGACGGCACCGGCCTCGTCCACATCGCGCCGCCCTTCGGCGAGGACGACTACGTCGTGGCGGCCGCCGCGGGCATCTTCGACCCCACCGTCGCCTCGACGCTCTACAACCCGGTCCGCCCGAATGGCACCTTCGACGACCGAGTCGTCGGCTTCGCCGGCGAGTTCGTGAAAGGGAGTGAGACCACCCGTCGCCTCATCGACCGCCTCGCCGAGCGCGGCCTGCTCTTCCGCGAGCAGATCTACGAGCACGCCTACCCGCACTGCTGGCGCTGCGGCACGCCACTCCTCTACTACGCGACGACCTCCTGGTACATCGGCACCTCCGCCGTCAAGCAGGAGCTGCTCGCCAACAACGAGACGATCGGCTGGCACCCCGAGCACGTCAAGCACGGCCGCTTCGGCAAATGGCTGGAGAACAACGTCGACTGGGCGCTCTCGCGCAACCGCTACTGGGGGACGCCGCTGCCGATCTGGCGATGCGACGATGCCCGCTGCGCTGCGATCATCTGCGTCGGCTCCAAAGCGGACCTGGAGAAGCACGGCGGCAGCGTCCCCGACGACCTCCACCGCCCCTACATCGACGAAGTCACCCTGCGCTGCGAGGACTGCGGCGGCGCCATGCACCGGGTCAGCTCGGTGATCGACACCTGGTACGACAGCGGCGCGATGCCCTTCGCCCAGTTCCACTACCCCTTCGAGGGCGAGGAGGAGTTCGCCGAGCGCTTCCCGGCCGACTACATCTGCGAGGCCCAGGACCAGACCCGCGGCTGGTTCTACACGCTGCTCGCCGAGTCGACGCTGCTCTTCGAGCGCTCCAGCTTCAAGAACTGCGTCTGCCTCGGCCTGATCCTCGACCCCGAGGGCCAGAAGATGTCGAAGAGCAAGGGCAACGTCGTTGACCCCTGGGACGTGCTCGCCGCCCATGGCGCCGACGCCCTCCGCTGGTACTTCCTGACCACGCAGCAGCCCTGGTCCGGCTACCGCTTCTCCGCCGACACCGTCGGCGAGTCGGTGCGCCAGTTCATGCTGACGCTCTGGAACACGTACTCGTTCTGGGTCCTCTACGCGAACGCGACCGACGACCTCGACCTCGACGCGGCCGGCGAGCTCACCGACCTCGACCGCTGGGCGCTCTCGCGGTTGCAGGCGACGGTCGCGACGGTCCGCGAGCGGATGGACGACTTCGACGCGACCACCGCCGGGCGGGCGATCGCGGAGTTCGTCGAGGAGCTCTCCAACTGGTACGTGCGGCTCTCGCGGCGGCGCTTCTGGGACGGCGACGCGGCCGCCTTCGCGACCCTGCGGACCTGCCTCCTGGAGACCTCGAAGATGCTCGCGCCGTTCACCCCCTTCCTCGCCGACGAGATCTACCGCAACCTCCGGGGCGGCGCCGACGGCGCCTTCGGCGAGGCGCCGGACTCGGTCCACCTGGCCGACTTCCCCGAGGTCGACGAGGCGCTCCTCGACCGCGAGCTGGAAGCCGGGATGGCCGCCGTGCAGCGCACCGTCCGCCTCGGCCACGCCGCCCGCTCGGCGGGCAAGGTGAAAGTGCGCCAGCCGCTGCGCCGCGCGGTGATCGTCGCCAGCGAGGACGAGCGTGCCTCGATCGAGGCGCTCGCCGACCTGGTCACCGCCGAGCTGAACGTGATCGACCTCGACTTCGTCTCCGAGGAGGGCGAGCTCGTCACCTACACGGTGAAGCCGAACTACCGCACGCTCGGCCCGCGCTTCGGCAAGGGCATGCCGCAGGTGGCCGCGGCGGTGGGCGCGCTCGACGCCTCGCGCGTCGCCGGCACCGTCGCCGAGGGCGGCGAGGTCGGCATCTCGATCGACGGCCACGACCACACGCTCGGCCCCGACGACCTGATCATGGCCCTGGCGCCGCTGGAGGGCTACGAGGTCGAGGCCGAGGCAGGCCACGCGGTGGCGCTGCAGCTGGAGATCGACGAGGAGCTCCGACGCGCCGGCCTCGCCCGCGAGGTCGTCCGCGCCGTCCAGGACGCGCGCAAGAACGCCGGCCTCGAGATCACCGACCGGATCGAGCTCGCCCTCGGTGGCGACGCCGAGCTGCTCGCGGTCGCCGGCGAGCACGAGGCCTACATCGGCGGCGAGGTCCTGGCGACCGGCATCACCTTCGGCGACGCGGACGGTGCGGGGAGCACCGTCAGCGCCGCGACGATCGACTCCCGCGAGCTGCGGATCTCGGTCCATCCGGTTTGACCCGGGCCCGTCAACTCTCGGCGCCGCTCCTGGCGCTGGTGCTCGTCGCCCTCGTCCTGCCGGGCCTGGCGCTCGCCGACGAAAGCTACGGTGAAGGCCCCACCGGCGGCAACGACAGCGGGGGCGGCCTGATCGGCTCGACCGGGCGTCCCCAGCTGATCCTGATCCACGGCGGCTCATTCCTCTACGACGATCCGACCTTCGAACCGCTCACCCGCGGCCGTGCCGTCGCCGCCGGCTTCGTCCCCCATTACGTCACCTATCCGCTCGGCGACCTGCCGGCCGCGGTCGAGCGCGTGCGCGCCGAAGCCCGCCGCCTGCGCGAGAAGTTCGGAGTCGCCCGCGTCTATGCCTACGGCTCCTCGGCGGGCGGGACGCTGGCGGCGCTCCTCTCCGGCGACCACCTGGTCAGCGCCGCGGTCGCCAAGGCCCCGATCTCGGACCTGACGACCTGGGAATGGCCGACCGGACGGTACGGGCCGACCTATTGGGAAGACCTCGGCGTCGACCTCGCCGACCGTGAACGGCTCTCGCCGATCCGCCGCCTGCAGCTCGCCCCACTGCTGATAGTTCAGGGCCGCGGGGACCATGTCGTGCCCGCCGCGATGAACGAAGCGTTCGCCGCGGCCTATCCTCGGGTAAAGCTCTGGTTGGCGGCCGGCGGGCATACGACCGATCGCGTGCGACCGTTCCTGGTCTCCCGCGCAATGAACTGGCTGGCGCTGATCGCGGCGCAAAAGACGCGCGCGGTGCACCAGACCAAGGCGAAGCATTGAAGCCTCGGGGCCTGCCGGGCTCCGGCACCACCTAACCTGAACCTGACCCATGGACTCAAGAAAACATCCTGAGGAAGCCGAGTCGGGGCGCCGTTTCCGCCCCGACATCGAGGGTCTGCGGGCGATCGCAATCGTCGCCGTGCTGCTCGCGCACGCCGGGGTGCCGTTCCTGGCCGGCGGCTACGTCGGGGTCGACGTCTTCTTCGTCATCTCCGGCTTCCTGATCACCGGCCTGCTGGTCCGCGAGCTCGAGGGCACCGGCACGATCTCCCTGCGCGGCTTCTACGCGCGCCGCGCCAAACGCCTGCTGCCGCTCTCCGCGGTCCTGCTGGTGGCGGTCGGCGTGCTCTCGATGATCCTGCTGTCGCCGCTGCGCAACACCGAAGTCGCCGGGGACATCATCGCCTCGGCCCTCTACGTCGCCAACTGGCACTTCGCCGCCCAGTCGGTCGACTACTTCGCCCAAGGGCTGGAACCGAGCCCGGTCCTCCATCTCTGGTCGCTGGCGATCGAGGAGCAGTTCTACGTCGTCTGGCCGGGCCTGATGCTGGCCGTCACCTGGATCTTCCGCCGCCGCGGCCACTCGGTCCGGCCGATCCTCTGGGTCGCGGTGATCGCGATCTTCGTCGGCTCGCTGATCTACGGCATCGTCCTCACCGACGACAAACCCGCCTTCGCCTACTTCTCCACCTTCGCCCGCGCCTGGGAGCTCGGCCTCGGCGCCGCCCTCGCGCTGATCGGCACGGTGAAGCTCCCGCGGCTCGCCGCCGCCGCGCTCGGCTGGGCGGGCGTCGCCGCGATCCTCTACGCGAGCTTCTTCTTCACCGCGGAAACCGCCTTCCCGGGGAGCGCCGCGCTGGTCCCGACCCTCGGCGCCGCGGCGCTGATCCTCTCCGGCACGGCGCTCGCCGCCACCGCCGGCGGAGTCACCGGAGTGAAGGCCGGCGCGGGCTGGGTCCTCTCCTTGGCGCCGGTCCGTTACGTCGGCCGCATCTCCTACTCGTGGTACCTCTGGCACTGGCCGTTCCTGGTCTTCGCCGCGGCGATCTGGGGGCCGCGCCTCTCGGTCGCCGCCGGGCTCCTCGCGGTCGCCGCCTCCTGGGTGCCGACCCAGTTGACCCACATGCTGATCGAGGACCCGGTCCGCCGCGCGCCCGCGCTGCGCCGCATGCCGAACCGGGCGATCGCCCTCGGCCTCGCCTGCATGGCGGTGGCGGTGGGGATCGGCATCGGCCTGCGCGACTCGCAGCCGACGGTGCGCCTGGCGAAGATCGGCGACGTGCCCGGCGCCGCCGCCCTCGTCGACCAGCCGGTACCGCAGGAAACCGCGACGGCGTTGCGTCCCAACCCGCTGAAGGCACGCGCCGACCGCGGCCGCAGCTACTACGAAGGCTGCATGGTCGGGATCGAAGGCACCAACTCGAACAAATGCCTGTACGGCAACAAGACCGGGGACCGCACCCTGATCCTCTTCGGCGACTCGCACGCGATGCAGTACTTCCCGGCGGTCGAGGAACTCGCCGAAATCCACGGCTGGCGCCTGATCGTCCTGACCAAGGCCGAATGCCCGCCCGAGGAAATCGAAGTGAAGAGCATGATCGAAGACCGCGAGTACTCCCAGTGCGACGTCTGGCGACAGGAAGCGCTCAAGCGGATCGAAGCAGGCGGCAAGAGCGTGACCGTCGTGATGAGCGGCGACACCGAATACACGCCTTACGGCCCGGACGGGGAAGAGCTCAGCGGCGACGAAGCGGCGGAAGCAATGGAAGCGGGCTACCTGCGCACGCTCAAACGGATCGAAGCCGCCGGCCCTCACACCGTGGTCATCCGCGACAACCCCTCCTCGACCGAAGACATCCCGAGCTGCGTCTCCGAAGACATCCAGCACCTCGGCCGCTGCGCCTTCCCCCGCCACAAGGAATGGGACCGCGAATATGACGTCCGCGCCGCCGAAGCCTTGCCGAAAGCCCACCTGATCGACTTCATCGGCGACATCTGCCCCGGCGAAGTCTGCCGCGCCGTGATCGGCAACGCCCTCGTATACCGCGACAAAGACCACCTCACCGCCACCTTCGCCCGCACCCTCGAGCCGATGCTCGAAAGCGATTTCCGCGAAGACGGCCTTTTGTAGCAAGGCGAGGGGGAGAAAAATCCCTCGCCCAGCCCTTAGGGGTGCGTGAGGTTCAGCCACCACGCGAAGAACAATCTCCGCCTCTATGACGTGACGGTTCAGGAGGTAGAAACCGTTGTGGAAAACCCGATCGGAAAAGGCTCCGACGAGCGAGGCAATCCGCGCTACCTTGGACTGATCACGCGGAAGCGCTACATCGCGGTGGTCGCGCTCGACGCACCCGATCTGATCATCACCCACTTCCCGGAGGGGCGAGGATGAAAGTCGACTACGACAGCGAGGCCCATTCAATCCTTTTCGAATTTGATGAGCTGCACCGTTTCGAAAAAGGGGACTACGTAGAGGTTCTCGGGGACTACCGATGCATCGTCGGTTTTCACGCCGGCCACGTCGGCCACATCCAGCTTCTCAACGCCGATCTGGGTGTCGCCCTCCTCGACGAGGCGGCGGAACGCTTCGACCTCGACGCAGACAACTTGAGAGCTGCCGCGCACGCTGCCCTCGCGGCACCCGATCGCGAGATCACGATCGAGGTCGGCGCTCAGCGTATTCTGGGCAGCGAGGCGAAGGCCGCCTGACCGACGGGCGTTACTCGCCCGTCGGGTTGATCAGGAAGTCGGTTTTGGCGGAGTCGGAGAACTTGATCCAGCAATGCTCGGGCGCGACGCCGGCCACCTCGACCAGGGTCTGCTCGATGCGCTTGGCGATCTCCGCCTTCTGCTCATCGGAGCGGCCCTCGAACCAGTGGACCTCGACGAACGGCATGGGAGGGAGGCGCCGCCCTTAGGCGAGCGCCGGCTCCAGTTCGGCCTCGAGGCGACGCTTGGGCATCGCGCCGACGATTTTCTTCGCCATCTGCCCGTCCTTGAAGAGGATCATGGTCGGGATCGAGAGAACTTCGTACTGCGCGGCGGTCTGCTGGTTCTCGTCCACGTTGAGGCTGAGGATCTTGAGGTTGTCCCGCTCGCCGTCGATCTCCTCGAGGACCGGGTGCACGACGCGACACGGGCCACACCACGGCGCCCAGAAGTCGACGAGGACGGCGCCCTCGGCGTCGAGGACGTCAGATTTGAAGGTGGCGTCGGTTACGTCGGCCAAATTTCCACTCACGGTGATCGCTCTCCAGAGTCGGGTTCTAGAAGTCCAATACTTCAGAAAGTATAGCGCCTTCTGAAGGGTCTCAAAGGCTAGCTCAGCGATAGGTTGGATCGATGACCAACGCCGAGATCGCCGCCGCCCTCGACGAACTGGGGGTCCTTTACGAGCTGGACGGCGCGGTGCGCTATCGCGTCCTCGCCTACTCGACCGCCGCCAAGGCGATCCGCGAAAGCCCGGTCTCGGTCGAGGAGCTGGCGCGAGCCGGGAAGGCGACCGACATCCCCGGCGTCGGCAAGACCCTGGCGGAAAAGATCGACGCCCTGCTCGACACCGGCGAAATTCCCGCCGCGGCCAAGCTGAAAGCGAAATTCCCGGCGACGCTGGTGGAAGTGACGCGCGTCCCCGGGGTCGGTCCCAAAACCGCGCGCCTGCTCTGGGAGGAGCTCGAAGTCGCCTCGCTGGAGGACCTGAAAAAGGCCGCCGAAGAGGAGAAGATCCGCGAGGTCAAAGGCCTCGGGCCGAAAGCCGAGGAAAGCATGCTGGCCTCGCTCGAGCGCCTCGGCGAGCCGGGGACGGGACCGGGACGCCTGCTGCTCTCCACCGTGCGGCCGATCGCCGAGGAGCTGGCCGCGGCGCTGCGCGAGCACGAGGGTGCCCACCGGGTCGAGGTCGCCGGCTCGGCCCGCCGCTGGGCCGAGACCTGCAAGGACATCGACCTGATCGCGACCGCCGACGAGGGCAAGGAGCTGGCCCAGTTCCTCGCCGACCACCCGCTGATCGCCGCCGCCGGCAAACCGGGCAAAAACGGGGTTCGCGCGCAGACCCACAACGGCGTCTCGGTCGACCTCCGCGTCGTCCCGCCCGCCGAGTTCGGCAACCTGCTCCAGCACTTCACCGGCTCGAAATCCCACAACGTGCAGCTGCGCGAGGACGCGGTGAAGCGCGGCCTCTCGGTCTCCGAGCACGGCATCACCGACACCGAGACCGACGAGGTCACCCTCTGCGAGACCGAGCACCAGGTCTACGAGCGCCTCGGCTACGCCTACATCGAGCCGGAGCTGCGCGAGGGCCGCGGCGAGCTGAAGGCGGCGCGCGAAGGCAAGCTGCCGGAGCTGGTCGAGCTCGGCGACATCCGCGGCGACCTCCACGCCCACACCACGCTCTCCGACGGACGCAACTCGCTCGCCGAGATGGCCGTGGCGGGCCGTGAGCGCGGCTACGCCTACATGGCGATCACCGACCACTCCGCCAGCCACGGCTTCGGAGACGACGTCCAGCCCGACGCGCTGCGGAAGCGGATCGAGGAGGTCGCTGCCTGGAACGCCGAGCACGGCAGCCGCGGCTTCCGCCTCCTGGTCGGCTCGGAGATCAACATCGGCCTCGACGGCACGCTCGACTATCCCGACGACCTGGTCGCCGAGCTGGACTGGGTCGTCGCCTCCGTCCATACCTCCTTCAACGTCTCCGAAAAGGACATGACCGTCCGCGTCGTCGCCGCGATCGAAGACCCGAACGTCGACTGCGTCGGTCACCTCACCGGCCGCTTGATCGGCCGCCGCGAGCCCTACGGGATCGATGTCGAGGCCGTCGCCGAGGCCGCCGCCCGCACCGCCACGATGATCGAGATCAACGGCAACCCAAACCGCCGTGACCTCTCCGACCGTCACGCGAGACTCGCCGCCGACGCCGGCGTGCGCATCGTCCTCAACACCGACGCCCACGGCGTCGACACCCTCGACAACATGGCCTACGCCGTCGCCACCGCCCGCCGCGCCTGGCTGACCAAGGCCGAAGTCGCCAACACCCGCACCTGGTCGGAGTTCAAGAAGCTGAAGAAGTGACTACATCGCGTGCGCGCGGTCGCTGCGCAGGCCCGGCGTCCGCACCAGCTGGATCGGTTTGAGGGCCGAGGTGGGGACGACGAAGAAGCGGTGGCCGTCGCGCTCCTCGATCGCGACGACGGCGGCCTCGCGGGTGTGCCAGGCGAGGGAGACGATCAGGGCGTAGCCGGTGCCGATGATCGCGACGCCGGGGAAGAAGAGGCCGAGGCCGCCGGCGATGACCGCGGTGAGGAGGATCGGCCAGAGGCGCTGGATCGCGATCCGGCCGGGCGCCTGGGAGGGGAGGGAGGTGGCCATGCGGGCACGGGAGAGGGGCTCGCGCATGTCCTCGCGGGCGCGGTCCGGGCGCCCGAGCCAGAAGCCGAGGATGAGGGCGATCGCCCACCAGGCGAGGGCGACGATGACGGTGGTGGGGCTCGGTTCGCCGCCGACCGAGATCGCGCTGATCGCGCCGAGCGCGGTCGCCTCGGCACCGGTGAGGAAGACCGTGGCGCGGAGCAGGTCGGTGTAGGGCATCGCTAGGCCGCGAGCCAGGTGAGGATCTCGAGCCAGCCCGCCGGCCCCTCGACGGTGACGTCGGACTCCTCGGCGACCTCCGGCGGCCCCTCGGCGGAGAGGACGCCGACCCGGACCGCGGCGACGAGCTCGCCCGCGTCGCGGAGCTCGGCGAGCCGGCGGAAGGCGTCGACGTCGGTGCGGTCGTCCCCGGCGTAGACGACACGGTCGATGCCGTCCTCGGCGAGGATCGAGGCCACCGCGGCGCCCTTGCCGCCGCCACCGACCGGCCGCAGCTCCAACACCTTGCGGCCCCAGTGAGGTTCGAGGCCGGCCCGGCCCGCCTCGACGCCGATCTCGCGGGCGGCGGCTTCGGCCCCCGCCTCGTCCGGCACCCCGCGCCAGTGCAGCGCCTGGATCGGCCCCTTGTCTTCCAGCCGCAGCCCGGCCGCTTCGAGCCGCGCGCCGTCGACCGCCGCCAGGAACGCCGCCGCGTCGCCCTCGCGCCCGCCCAGCGACGCGTCCGCCTGCGGCTCGCTCTCGCCGGGCATCATCAGCTCCAGGCCGTGGTTGCCCGCGTAGGCGACGCCGTCGAGGCCCATTCGCTCGCGCACGTCGGCGGCACGCCGCCCGGAGATCGCGCCGACCATCGCGTAGCGGTCGATCAGTCGCAGGAGCACCTCCCGCGCGCCGTCGGGCAGCGCCGCCGCGTCGGCGTCCTGGACGATCGGCGCCAGCGTCCCGTCGAAGTCGGTGAGGATCGCGGCCTTGCCCGGCTCGGCGCGCAGCGGCTCGAGCAGCCCCTGCCAAGCCGTGTTCTGGGATTCACCCGCCATCGGCTCCTAGTATCGCGGGATGGTGAATTCGAGCGCGGCGGAGAGTCGCGGCGACCTACTGCGACTGGCCGCGATCGGCACCGCGGCGGGCGCCTTCAGCGGCCTCTTCGGGGTCGGCGGTGGGACCGTGATCGTGCCGCTGCTGATCTTCTGGTTCGCCTTCGGCGAGCGCCTCGCGACCGGCACCAGCCTCGCCGCGATCGTCATCGTCGGCACCCTCGGCGCGATCGCCCAGGGCGGGATCTACGGCAACGTCCACGTCGTCACCGGCCTCCTGCTGTCGATTCCCGCGGTGATCGGCGTCATCGGCGGCACGGCGATCCAGCAGCGCATCCCGCAGAAGGCCGTCTCCTACCTCTTCGCCCTCCTCCTGGTCGCCGTGGCGATCGACCTGATCCTCAAATGAACGAGGTCCTCGCCATCCTCGTCTGCCTGGCGGGAGGCCTGGCCGGCGGCCTGGTCGGGGTCGGCGGCGGCGTCCTCTTCGTGCCCGCGCTCACCGTCTTCATCGGCCTCGGCCAGGTCGAAGGCGAGGCGACCTCGCTGCTGATGATCGTGATCGTCGCCCTCGTCGGCACCGCCCGCCAGCGTGGCTACGGCAACGTCCGCCTCCGCGAGGCGCTCATCATCGGCGCCCTCTCGCCGCTCGGGGTCCTCGTCGGCGTGGTCGCCTCGAACCTCCTGCCGGAGCGCGCCCTCCAACTGGCGTTCGCCGCGCTCGCCCTCCTCCTGGCCGCCCTCCTCGTACGGCGGGCCGGCGCCGCCTGAGCCATCCTTTACGCTGAACTCGTGGATTCTCTGCGCTGGGAAGCCGAACTCCCCAAGCTCCGCTCGCCGGTGATGATCGCCTCGTTCCGCGGCTGGAACGACGCCGCCGCGGCCGCCTCGACCGCGCTCGCCGCGATCGGCAACTCGCTCGACTCCGAACAGGTCGCCTCGATCGACCCGGAGGAGTACTTCGACTTCCAGTCGACCCGCCCGACGATCACGATGGCGGCGGGGGAGACCCGGCGGATCGAGTGGCCGGAGAACAACTTCCTCGCGGTCCGCATCCCCAGCGCCGACCGTGACCTGGTGCTGCTCGACGGCACCGAGCCGAACCTCCGCTGGCGGACCTTCTCCGAGCACGTGGCGACCGCCGCCGACGCGCTCGACGTGCAGCTGGTGATCACGCTCGGCTCGCTGATCGCCGAGGTGTCCCACACCCTGCCGGTGCCGATCACCGGCCTCGCCTCCTCGCCGGAGCTGGTCGACGAGCTCGACCTCGAGCGCTCCAACTACGAGGGGCCGACCGGGATCGTCGGCGTCGTCCACGACCTCTGCCGCCAGGCTGGCATCGACTCCGCCTCGCTCTGGGCGGCGGTGCCCCACTACGTCGCCGCGGTCCCCAACCCGAAGGCGGCCCTGGCGCTGCTGCGCCGACTCGAGGGGATGACCGGGATCGCCGTGGAGGCCTCCGAGCTGGAGGAGGAAACGACCGACTACGAGGAGCAGATCGGCCGCGCCGTCGCCGCCAACCCGGAGATCGAAGAGCTGGTCGAACGGATCGAGGCCGAACAGGTCGACATGCTGGCTGACGAGGTCGACGACCTCCCGAGCGCCGACTCGATCGCGCGGGAGTTCCAACGCTTTCTGCGGCAAAAAGGTGGCGAGCAGGGCTGAGGGGTTGTTCGGGGACGACGTTGTCCCGGCGGGGGCGCGGCAGTCCTAGGTGTAGTTACCCACGAGGTTGTTCCAGCTCGGCGAGCCGAGCGGCGGGCGGCCTGTGGCCGAGGGAGCCGTGTCGTCTCCTGAAGTTGTAGTGGTCTAGCCATCCGGGAAGCGCCGCGGTCCGCTCGGCCGAGGAGCCGTAGATCGCGCCGTAGGCCCAGCCGTTGGTCAGCGTCTGGATGAAACGCTCGGCCTTGCCGTTGGTGCGGGGTCGGTAGGGCCGGGTGAAGAGAGGACGCATGCCGAGCTCGCGGCATGCCTTCGCGTGGAGCGCCGAGCGGTAGCAGGCGCCGTTGTCGGAGAGCACCCGCTCGACCGTCACGCCCATCGAGGCGAGCCAGGCGACCGCCCGTCGCAGGAACCCTTCTGCGGTGGGTCCCTTCTCGTCGGGCAGCACCTCGACGTAGGCGAGGCGGGTGGCGTCGTCGACGCAGACGTGGACGAACTCCCAGCCGACCGTGTGCCGGCGGACCCCGGCGGCGTCGCGCAGCTGACGGTTGTGGTGGCCGCGCCGTCCGCCGGTCACGCGTTTGCCCGCCCCGCCCTCGATCCGCCCGAGCTTCTTCACGTCGACGTGGATCAGCTCGCCCGGTCGCTTGCGCTCGTAGCGGTTGGGCGGCTCGGGGGGCTCGAGCCTGCTGCGCCGGCCCAGGCCGACCCTCATCAGCCACCTGGAGACGGTCGAGAGCGCCATGCCGAGCACCTCGGCGATCTCCGCCGCGGT
The DNA here is from genome assembly GCA_965200635.1 of Solirubrobacterales bacterium. Classification (GTDB taxonomy): domain Bacteria; phylum Actinomycetota; class Thermoleophilia; order Solirubrobacterales; family 70-9; genus VAYN01. The sequence goes on from OZ241364.1 coordinate 1,934,266, forward strand.
CATCCGCAGCCGTCGCAGGGCCACGACCGCCTCGAGTCGGTCGGCGGGCAGGCGCGTGGGGCTCCTCCTCGGCGCCGAGCTGCGGTCCTGGAGCCCTGCCTCTCCTTCGGCCCGCCAGCGGCCCAGCCACTTGGCGGCGGTCCGCTCGCTGACGCCGGCGGCCTCGGCCGCCGACCCCGGCGACCAGCCGGCTTCGAGGCGCTCGACGAGGAGCCTGCGGCTCTTCGGGCAGGTACGGGCATTAGCGTGGAGCTTCATCCGGGTTCTCCTTGGTGTTGGGTGGCTCGCACCCCCAGCCTTCAAGGAGGCCCGGATGAACAACGTGGTGAGGAACTACACCTAGGGCGGTGCCCTGGGCGTCTCATGGAGGTCCTGGCAGGCTGTGACCTCCATGAGACGCCCAGGACGGGAGGGACTGCGTCCTTCGCCGAGGGTTCGTGCGGGAGATGCCACGCCTGTCACGGATCGGTGAGAGAGACGCCGGGAACGTCACCCTCCCGCGCATCTTCGGCCTGTTTTCGGGCCTGGAATCAGGGCCTGGAAACGCGCTGCATGCCTTTTCCACCCTATAGGGGGGTTAATGCATGCAGCGGTGAATCGACTGTTGTCCAACACGCATGGGAGTGTGGACTCCGCACGCTCTCCGTCACGACTTGCGAGTCTCGTCACAGGCCCGTGTCCTCCTCGTGCACCTCGCGCGACCCGCAGGCGACGATCCCTCATCACTCCCCACAGACCCGCCCTCTCGGGCACGGTCACAGCCTGCCAGGGCCGTGACCGAGAGGGCAGCGTCCCTTGGCCGTACCTCGCAACCGCCCGCCCCCGGCGTCCCTCAGCTTTCCGCCGCCGGGCAGATCAGGCGGTAGTCGCACCAGCTGCAGACGCTGGGGCTGGGGCGGGGCTCGAAGTCTTGGGAGAGGACCCCCTCGCCGACCGTGACCACGGTGCGCTCGACCCGCTCGGCGTCGTCGGGCTTCGTCGGCGCCGCCACTTTGTCGGCGTCGAGGACGTAGTCGTAGGAGGCGTAGGCGGCCTCGATGTCCCAGGCCTCACGCGCCGCCAGGCGGTAGAGCGCCAGCTGCAGGTCGGAGTCGAGCTCGGCTTCGGTCTTCCGTTCGCCGGTCTTGTAGTCGATCAGCTCGTAGGCGCCGTCGGCCAGCCGGTCGACCCGGTCGACCCGCCCGCGGACGTGGTGGTCGGCGACCTTGAAGTCGAACTTACGCTCCATCCACACCGGCTCGGAGTCGGAGACGCGTTCGCGCTCCCAGTAGAGGCGCAGCGCCTCTTTGCCCCGGTCGCGGTACTGCATCTCGTCGTCGGAGTTGCCGAACCCGCCGCGCCGCCAGCCCCCCTCGAAGAGGCGGTTCAGCGTCCGCGGCTCATCGCCCTTCTCCGGCGGCTCCTTATGGAATCGTTCGAGGACGTTGTGCATGAGGATTCCGAACCGCTGGTTGATCGTCGGTTCCTGCGGGATGCCGAAGACGCGCGCGAACTTGTACTTCAGCGGACAGGTCAGATAAAGCGTCAGGTCGGAGGCCGAGAGGCTGAGGCGCCCGTCGCCCCGGCGTGGCAGGAAGGCCTCCAGCGAGGGCTCCTCGCGGGCCGAGATCATCCGCAGCCGGCGACCGCGCTCCCCCTCGGAGTCGAGCAGGTAGGAGTCGAGTGAGGAGGCGTCGAGCTCGGCCTGCTGCTCGGGCGTCGCGACCTGGCGCAGGAGGCCGTTGACCGCCTCGATCGCCTCCGCCGTCCCCTCCTCGCCCGGCCGCTGGGCGAGCGCCGCCAGCTTCAGCAGCTCGAGGTAGCGGGCGATCGCCCGGTTGACGTCGATCGCCGTGTCGAGCCGCGGCTCCGAGAGCTCGCGTCCGGCCCGCCAGCTCGCCTCGAGCACCTGCTCGCGCAGCGTCCGGTAGGTCGCGTGGAGGCCCTCGGCGGGGCCGAAGAGCTCCTCGCCCTGCTCCTCCTCGGCGCCGTCCGGGGACGCGGCCAGCGCCTCCGCGTAGGCATGGGCGGGACGAGTGTCGGCGGCCCCGGCGACCCGCGCGAGGACCATCTCCTCGCGGGCGGGCCAGCCGATCCGGCCCCACTCGGCGTCGGCCTCGAGCCCGAGCGCGAAGACGTGGTCGAAGCCCAGGCCCTTCACCGCGCCCAGCGCCATCCCGACGACCGCGCCCGGGGCGGGGGGCTCCTCGCCGCCGGCCGGCTCGACCCCGGCCTCGGCGACGGCTTTGATGTAGGCGACGAAGCCGCGGGTCGAGCCGTGCGGCTCGCGTCGGGTCCAGGCGGTGGCAAGCTCGGCCAGGCGAGAGAGCCCGAGCAGCCGCTCGGCGACCTCCGGCTGGGCCGCGAAGAGGCGCTGCCGGCGCAGCCCGACCGCCTCGATCAGGCGCCGCACGAAGACGTCGGCGCGCCGCTCCTCCATCACGCCCGCGGCGTTCGCGTAGAGCTTCAAGAAGGTCTGGACGCGCTCCCGGGCCTCGGGCTGGAACTGGGGACTGTCGAGCGCCGCCTCGCAGCCCGCGACCATGTCGAGCTTGCGCCGGCGGGCGATCGTGGTCAGCCGCGCCAGGTCCCCGGGCCGCAGCTCGACCGGCGGTCGGGTCAGCGCCCGCGCCGCGGCGGCCGAATCGTCGGGGTCGGCGAGCACCCGCAGCCAGGCGATCGCGTCGCGCACCTCGGCCCGCTGGAAGAGGGCGGTCGGCCCGGCGAGGTGGAAGGGGATGCCGCGCTCCTCCATCGCCGCCGCGACCGCCCCGCCCTCGTGGCTCGGGTCGGCGAGCAGGACGCAGATATCGTCGGCGCGGGTGCCGCCGGCGAGCAGGTGCTCGACCTCGCGCGCCGTCGCCTGTGCCTGGGCCCGCTCGTTCGAGCACTTCCAGAAGCGCAGCCTGGGATCGCGGAACCGCTGCTCGAGGACGACGACGTCGCCGTCGGGATGGAGGTCGCGGTACCAGCCCTCGAGCCCACCCTCGCTCTCGGCCTCCAGCACGAAGGCCTGGTTCGGGTTGTCCCCCGCCAGGCCCTCGAGCAGCGCCCGCTGAGCCGGGGTCGACTCCTCCAGCTCGTCGACCTCGACGTAGGCGAAGCGCTTCGCGATCGCCGCCCGCACGTCGGGACGTTCGACCAGCATGCAGTCGAGGGCGAGGAAGACGTCACCGCGGTCGAGGCTCCCGGTCTCGGCCAGGATCCGGTCGTGCGTCGCGTAGAGCTCGGCGAACTCGGTCTCCCGCCTGGCGGTCTCGTGCTCGGCCTCGCTGCCCGCCTCTTCGGCCTGCGTCGCGGCCAGCTCGGCGAGCGTCGTCGGGCCGATCCGATCGGCCTTCAGCGTGTCGATCCGCGCCAGGAGTCGCGCCAGAAGGCCGGCCGGGTTGCCGCGGATCTCGTGCCGGCGCAGCGGCAGCGAGTCGAAGCGGTCGAGCAGGACCGCCAACCGCTCGGCCCGCCCGAGCACGTCGAAGAACGGGTCGAGCCCGGCCGCCTCGGTGTGGTCGCGCAGGAGCCGCTCGCCGATCTCGTCCCAGTCGCCGACCCAGAGCTCCTCATAAGGGCCCTCGAGCAGCGCCTCGCAGCGGTCGCGCAGCCGCCGCGCCGTCGCCCGTCGGGCACCGATCGTCAGTACCCGATCGGGGGGAGTTCCGGCCGCCGCCAGGTCGGCCAGCCGACGCGCCAGCAGCTCGCTCTTGCCGGTCCCGGCCGCGCCGAGCACCAGCAGGGGGCCGTCGACGTGCGCGGCGGCACGCTGCCGTCCGCCCGTCTCCCCCTCAATCGACAGGTCGATCTGACGCATCGTCCAAAGCTACCTCTCCGTAGAGTCCGGCCCATGGACGTCTTCTCAGCAGACTGGCCGGGCATCTGTCGTCGCGTCGTCGCGGCGCAGCGCCGCATCTTCGACCGCGTGGTGACGAGCGAGGAACGCACGCACTACGAGGGGGTCGGCGAGGGCGGCGACCACACCCTGGTCATCGACCGCGAATGCGAGGACGAGGTCTTCGCCGAGCTGGACAAGCTGGGTGCCGAAGGTGCCTCTTTCGTCGCGGTGTCGGAGGAGCGCGGCGAGGTCGTCTTCGGCGACGGCGGAGCGGCGCGGGTCGTGATCGACCCGATCGACGGCTCGCTGAACGCGCGGCGCACGATCCCGTCCCACAGCCTCTCGATCGCGGTCGCCGAGGGCGACTCGATGGCCGACGTCCGCTTCGGCTTCGTCCACGACTTCGGTGCCGACGAGGAGTTCATCGCTACCCGCGGCGAGGGCGCCTCGGTCGGCGGCCGCGCGGCCCGGGTCGCCGCCGGCGACGGCAAGCTCGAAGTCGTCGGCCTCGAGTCGGCCGAGCCCGACTGGACGATCCCCGCCCTCCGGTCCCTCTCCGGCAACGCCTACCGCCTCCGCGTCGTCGGCTCGATCGCGATCACCGCCTCCTACGTCGCCGCCGGCCGTTTCGACGCCTTCTTCAGCCTCCGTCCCTGCCGCTCCGTCGACGCCGCCGCCGCCCAGCTGATCGTCCGCGAGGCCGGCGGGGCCGTGTCCTTCGGCGACGGCGAGCTGTCCGACGCCCCCCTGGACCTGAGCGCCCGCTACTCCATGGCCGCGGGCCGGGACGAGGCAGCGCTGGCGACGGTCCGGGCGGCGCAGTCGGCTTAGCCGGGCCCTTAGCGGTGCTTCGCCGGTCTTCGCGGCGGGTGCGGCAGTCTTAGATCGGTCCTGGGCGTCTCATCGCGGTCCTGGCTGGCTGTGACCGCGATGAGACGCCCAGGACGTGAGGGTTTCGTCGGGAAGTGCGGGGGTTCGTCACGCTTCCGCCCGGAACTCCACACCTTCGGCACGGTTCTGCAGCACCCGAATGTTGACGGGCCGAAAACCCCTCCTATAGGGCAGGTTTTCGGCCCGTCAACATTTCGGGTCAGACGGAATGCGCACGAAGCATGAGGAACCTGCGCGGAACTGTGGAGTTCGTGGCATCTCCCGCACGTCTCCCGCAACGGCGTCGGAGATCCTTCACACCTTTCATCCCCCGGCCGTCTCGGGCACGGTCACAGCCAGCCAGGGCCGTGACCGAGACGGCCGTGCTCGCCGACACCCCTTGCGTCCCTTCCTTCGGGCGCCAGCTTCCCCAGGCCTGGGCCCTTCTCCGCACACCCCTGTAACCAAAGCCGTACCGATGGTTAGGAACGTGTGTTCGAAAGAACGTATGTTCGTTAAACTCGGCGCCGTCCGCGCCATCCGACCAGACCAAGAGGGGTACGTCTTCATGGCAGACAGCACCAGCACCAACAGCACCGGCAAAGCCAAAACGCAGGCCAAACGCTCCACCACGGAAGCGAAAAAATCGGCCGCCAAAACCGTCAAAGCGACGAAAAAAGCGGCGACCAAGACCGCTGTCGCGGAGAAAAACCAGGCGCAGACGATGATCGAGACCGCGGTCGACTTCCCGGTCGGCATCGTGCTCTCGGCGAGCGACCGCCTGAACGACATCGTCGAGCCCTGGACCAGCCGCGGCAAAGCCGAGAAAGAGCTCAAGGCCTACCGCCGCAAGATCGAGAAAGCGGCCAAGCGCACCGAGAAACGGGGCACGACCGCCCGTAAACGCGCGGCCACCGAGGCGCGGAAGACCCGGACCCGGGTCGAGCGCGACGTCCGCAAGCGCCAGCAGGTCGTGACCTCGACCGCCACCGCGACGATCCAGACCAGTCGCACCGAGGTCGAGCGTCGGGTCAAGCAGGTCTCCGACCAGATCGCCGCGCTGCCCAGCATCCGCTAGGTCCTTCGCGCCACCCGCTTCACCAGGCCGCCCCGGTTCTCCGGGGCGGCCTTTTTCGTGGCCGCCGCCGGTCCGGCGGGGTCAGCCGGTGACGGCGACGGGGCGGGAGGTCGCCGGAGCGAACGCCCAGTTGCCGGTCGCCGGGACGGAGGCGCGGAACTGGAAGCGGACGCCGGCGCTGTCGTCGTCGCTGAACGAGTAGGGGTAGGCGAAGCGCCCGGCGGAGTCGGTCTGCAGCGTGCGGAACTCCGACCAGGGGAGGCCCGGCAGGCGGAACTCGAGCTGCACCGGCAGGCCGGTCGGTGGGATCCGGGCGCCGGGGTGGACGACGCGCCCGGCGAAGACGATCGGCGCGCCGCCGACCCGCGCCTTCGCGGTCGAGACCCGCAGCCGGACCGCGGCGCGGACCCTCAGTCGCAGTCGCCGACCCCCCGCGCGGGTGAGGCGGTGCGTCCCGGCGAAGGCGGCGGTCACCTGCCGGCTCGGCCCCGGCGCGAGCCGCAGCCGGAACGCGCCCCGCTCATCGGTGGTGACCGGGGTGGTGCGGGTCCCGATGCGGGAGCCGCGGGCGAAGGTCTCGATCACGTCGACCGTCTGCCCCGGCAGCGGTTGGCCCTCGGCGTCCAGCAACCGCCCGCCGACCAGGGCGGCGTGGCAACACGGCAGCGCCCGGACCGGAGGGCGCTTGGCGAAGGACCGGACGACCGTGTGGTGGCAGCGTCGCGCCCCGTGGTCGCGCGCGCACCGCTGCAGGACGAGCTTCCCGGCGCCGAACCCGAAGGCGAGGCGGGCGACCCTCTTCACCGGGTTGCGGAGGACGAGCGGCGCCCCGCCCGCCCCGAGGGTCGAGGCCGCCGAGTTGCCCGCCAGGTCGAAGCCGACGACGCGGAATTCGTAGTCCCCGAGCGGGTAATCGTCGGAATTCCAGCGGGCGACCAGCTTGCCGCGCCCCGCTTCGGTCGGCAGCGGCCGGAAGGTTCCACCGCTGCCCGCGGGGCGAAGTTCGATCGCGCCGCGCCCGGGCGCCGGGCCGGAGAGGCGGTCGGCGACGCTCGCTTCGATCCGCTCCGGGTCCGTCGCGTCGCCGGGAGCGAAGCGCACCGTCGGGTCGGTTTCGTCGATCCGCACCGTGGCCTGGGATGGGTGGGCGAACGCGAGGCTGCCGTCGCCCGCGTTGCCGACCGCGTCGCGCCCCCAGAGGGCGATGCGGTGGGTGCCCTCGCCCGCCACCGTCGTGCTCACGGAGGGGCCGGGGGCGAGCAGCGGTGGGCCGCCGTCGACTTCGATCGCGGTCGCCGGGCCTCCGGGTCCGGCGGCGGCCATCCCGGAGAGGGGATCGGTGGCGCGCGCGGTCAGCTGCACGGGTCCGGGGGCCCAGCCGGCCGGAGCGCCTTCGAGACGCACCCCGGGCGCCGTGCCGTCGACGCCGATCGGCGTCACGGCGGCGGTGGCGGAGTCCATCGTCGAACCCGACACGGCGACCGCGTGGACGTAGCTGACGCCTTCCGGCGGCGCCGGGAGCGAGATTGCGCCGGGGGCGTTCCCGGCGGGGAGGTCGATCTCGCCGGCCGCGCAGCGGTCCGCGCGGGCGCAGGGCGAGGCGCTCGGTGCCGCGTCGACCGAGACCGCGTAGCCGATCACGCCGGAGATCGGGAGGGGTCCCGCCGGCGGGGCGACGTGGATCGGGACGGGTGAGCCCGCCGCGACCCAGGCGGGGGCCGACACCGCCGGCGACGGCGGTCGGGCATCGTCGAACAGGAGGGGAGCGAAGGAGGGGGTGCCGGCCGGGTGCACGTCGTCGGGGTGGTGGTCCCAGGCTTCGACCCAGTAGATGCCGGGGGTGGGGGGCACGTGGACGATCACCGCGCTCACCGGGTTCTCGACCGTCTGGTCGGGGAAGCCAGGCATGTAGAAGCCGCCCATCGCCCGCAGCCCGTACTTGACCACGGAGCGGAACGGAGTCGGCGGGTTGGGATCCCATTCGACCCTGAACTCGTTGTCGGCATGCCAGATTTCGCCGCCGAGGATGTGGAGGCCGGTGAGGAGCGTGCCATCGGAGGCGCGAGCCGCGGTCGGGCCGCCGCCCGCCAGGAGGGCGACCGCGGCGAGGACGAGGGCGGCGACACGCGCCGTCCGCGGGATCTGTCGCCCGGCTGCGCTCACGGCCCGAACTCCCCGGCGGCGGTGCCGCTCGGCGACGAGCTCGAGGAGGCGGAGCTGCTCGAGGACGACGACGGGGCCGAGTAGGTGCTCGGCGCTTCGGTGACCACCGGTTCGGGTGGCGCTTCGGTGTATTCGGTCGCGCCGCTTTCGCTCGACGCGGTTTCGGCGATCGCTTCGTCGATCGGCGCTTCCTCGCGTTCGGGCTGCTGGCGTTCGGGTTCCTCGACCTTCTGCTGCTGATGCGCTTCTTCGGGCGGTGGCGCCGTTTCCTGCGGCTGCGGTTCCGGTTCCGGTTCGACCGCGGTTTCGTTCGTTTCGCTCGGCGGCGCCGGTTCGTAGCTACTCGACCCTTCTTCCAGCTCCTCGGCCAGGCGCCGGTGATCGTGGGCGACCTTCGCGGGCGGCGCCGCGTGGTGGGCGGGAGGGTCGAGCAGCGGCGCCGGGACGACGCCGGTCGCGACGCAGGCGGCTGCTCCGCCGACGGTCCCCGCGCAGAGCGCCAGCACCTTGGCGAGCGCCGTCATCCCGGCACCGCGCCCGCCGCCCGCCGCGGCCAGCCCGCCGAGGGTCGAGTCGGAAGTCGATCCGCCGCCGACCCGCGTCGCCACCGCCGCGTAGGCATCGTGGAGGCGGCCGACGATCGTGCCGCGCGCCTGTGGGGCGATCGGCAGCAGCGCCGCCGCCGCACCGGGTGCGGCGCGGTAGGCGCGCAGGGTCGAGCGACAGTGAGGGCAGGTGCGCAGGTGGTCGCGCAAGGTGGCGACGTCGGCGGCCTCGGCTTCGTCGTCGGCGAAGGCGGACAGGAGCGGGGCCAGCTCGTTGCAGCGGGCGCCGCCCTCGCGACGGATGAGGAAGTGGCGGAAGCGCTCGCGGCCCTCGGTGATCGCCCGGTTCACTTTGCGCGGCGAGTAGCCGGTGATGTCGGCGATCTCGCGGTAGGAGTAGCCCTCGGCGAGCAGGCCGAGCGTCCGAACCTCCTGCGGCTTCAGCGTCCCCAGGGCCTCGCGGCTGCGCTCGATCGCCTCGTGGCGCTCGGCCCGCTCAGCCGGCCCGGCGACTTCTGCGGGGAGCATCGCGACCCAGTCCTCCCGGCCCGCGACCGGGGGCGCCGCGGCGGGGCCGGCGAGGGTGCGCTCGCGCTCGGCGCGCACCGCCAGCGCCTCGTGCTTGACCACCGTCTGGGTCCAGCGGAGTAGGTGGCGCGGGTCCTCGGAGGGCGCTTTGTGGAGCAGGATCTCGAGGGCGCGCTGGAGCGCTTCGTCGGCGTCGTCGGCGCAGATCGAGTACCGCTGGGCGGTGCGGCGCAGCAGCGCCTCGTTGCGGGCGAAGGTCTCGACCGCGACCCGGCGCCGCGCCCCCGCCTCGATCGGCGGCGCGTCCGCGTCGAACCCGACCTCGTCCATCTCCACGTCGTCCGGGGCGCCCTCGCGCCCCATGCTCCCGCCCAGACTCACTAGTTCGATCTCCCCCGTCCGGTCTATTCGCCTACATCAAACACTGCCTACTAGGGCTAGGGGGATGAGTTTTGACCCCCCTAGCACCGCGGATGCGGCAAAAGTCGCGCAATTTGGAGAGAAAGGCTCACGTGCGCTTCCCCTCGGGGCCAGCCGATAGCATCGACCCCATGACGACTTGCGTAGTCACCGGTGGCGCCGGGTTCCTCGGCTCCCACCTCTGCGAGAAACTGCTCTCGGCGGGGCACCGGGTGCTCTGCCTCGACAACCTCGAGACCGGGTCGCTGGAGAACATCGCGCATATCCGCGACGAGAGTTTCGAGTTCCGGCACACCGACATCACCGAGTACGTCGACGTCCCGGAGCCGGTCGACTTCGTCTACCACCTCGCCTCGCCGGCCAGCCCGATCGACTACTTGCGGCTGCCCCTGCACACGCTGAAAGTCGGTTCGCTCGGCACCAACCACATGCTCGGGCTGGCGAAGTGGAAGCGGGCCCGCTTCCTGATCGCCTCGACCTCCGAGGTCTACGGCGACCCCAAGGTCCACCCCCAGCGAGAGGACTACTGGGGCCACGTGAACCCGATCGGCCCCCGCGGCGTCTACGACGAGGCGAAGCGTTATGCCGAGGCGCTGACGATGGCCTACCACCGCCAGCAGGGCGTCGACACCGCGATCGTCCGGATCTTCAACACCTACGGACCGCGCATGCGCCCCCACGACGGCCGCGCGATCCCGACCTTCCTGCGCCAGGCCCTCCAGGACCGTCCGCTCACCGTCTTCGGCGACGGCGCCCAGACGCGCAGCTTTTGTTACGTCGACGACCTGATCCGCGGGATCGTCGGGCTCGCCGAGTCCGACGTCCACACGCCGGTCAACATCGGCAACCCCGACGAGTTCACCCTGCTCGAACTGGCCAAGTCCGTGATCGAGGTGACCGACTCTCGTTCGGAGATCGTCTACGAGGCGCTCCCCACCGACGATCCGCAGCAGCGCCGCCCCGACATCGGCCGCGCCCGCGACCTCCTCGGCTGGGAACCGACGATCAAGCTCGACGACGGCCTCCGCCGCACGATCGACCAGTCCGGCGTCGAGCGCTTGGTCGGGGCCGGGGACTAGTCCAGAGGTTGGCGCGGGCGGCGTTTTTCGCGCCGCCGCGGCAGTCCTAGTTGGACGTGAGGGTTTCGGGGGGAAGTGCGGGGGTTCGTCACGCTTTCGCCCGGAACTTCACACCCTCGTCACGCTTCTGTCGCACCGGGAGCCTGCCGTTCGCTGTTTGTCCCCCGTATGGCATACAAACAGCGAAGGGCTGTCGCCGGAGTCGTCGGATCGGGGTGGAAGGCGCATAAAAGTGTGGAGTTCGTGGAGGAACCCGCACGGAACCGTGGAGTTCGTGTCGTCTCCCGCACGTCTCCCTCAACGGCGTCAGAGATCCTTCACACCTTCATCCCCCGGCCTGGACCCAGCCACGAAAAAGGGCGGCCCGGAGGCCGCCCCTTTCGAACTTCTCCGCTTCGGGCTATTCGCCGGTCGCGGTGAAGGAGAACGAACCGAGTGATTCGCCCGCTTTGATGTTGTCGTTGGCGACTTTTTCAGCGCCGGCTTTCTTGGCGGCTTCTTCGATCTGGGTCTTGCTCGGAGGCGTTTTGCCTTCTTTGAATTCGGCTTCGGCTTTTTTGCCGAGTTCTTCGCCGACTTTCAGCGAGTAGGCGCCTTCGTAGACCTTGACGAAGCCCTCGAGGACTTCGGCGGCCACCGGCTGGATCGTGCTGGTCGCGTTGATGGCGACCGTCCGGGTAGCCGGGCTCGGCGTGTTGCCGGTGATCGTCAGGTCGGCGATCGAGCTGCGGCCCAGGTTGCCCACGTTCAGCGGCTTTTTGCCTTCGATTTCGACGTTCGATTCGCCGTTGACTTCAACCGTGGCGGTTTTGGCGGCGAGGTCGACGCCGATCGACCCGAGGGTGATCGTGGTCGAGAACGTGGTGCCGGGGATGTTCTGCACGAGCTTGATGCCGCCCGAGCTGTTGACCTGTCCTTCGGTGCCGAGCGGCGAGATCGTGCCACCGCTGATGCCGGAGTTATAGGTCGTCCCGCTGGCGCTGGTCGGGCTGATCGTCTGGATTTCGACGCCAACGTCCTTCAACTTGCCGAAGAGGCCCGAGTCACCGGCGTAGCTCATCGTGCCGGTCGCCAGGACGTTGTCGGTTTTCGGTTCAACTTCCGTCGTCGAGCTGCCAAGCACCATGTTCGCCTTGAAGGCGGGCGGCGTCTTGACGGTCTTGGTCTTGGTCACGATCTTGCCGTTCTTCTTGACCTTGACCTTCACCTTGGTCGGCGGCGGGGTCAGCGCCTTGTTCAGGGCGTTGGCGCCCGCTTTGGTCAGCTTCAGGCTTTTCGCCGAGATGCTGTTGCCGAAGCCGAGCCGCGCGACGGAGGCACCGCCGAGCGTCGCGACCTGAATTTTCTTGCCGCCCGCGGTCGCGGTCAGCGTCTTTTTCGTGGTGTCGATTTCGAAGGCCTTGAGGGCGATCGACTTCTTCCCCCACTTGATCTTCAGGCCGCCGCTGTGGGTGACGGTGCCGGCACCGGTGGTCGGTTCGATCGCGCCGCCGGTGACCGCGAAGGTCGCCTTGGTGCCTTTCAGCGTGGCGGGCTTGAGCGCGGTGATCTTGATGCCGGCCTTCTTGGCCTTGTTGCTGAGGCCGCCGTTGAGGGTGAGCGTGGTGCTGCCCTTCGCGACCGGGTTGGATGCGGCGGACGCGAGCGGTGCGAGAACCAACATCGCGGCTACGGCCGCGGCCACGATTGCGACCGGCAGCATCTTTCCCCTGGCTCTGCCGAGCCGGGTTGATTCAGACATGTATTCCTCCAAATTTCGTTTGTCGCCCCCTGCTGTCTCCCTAGGCGACTTTGCGACAAGTCGATTACGGCAAGCCTATTGACGGCATGCGACGATTCCAACCCCACCTCGGCCCGCTGGTTGCGGTCGCCCAATATCCTCCGCGCATGGCGACGACTCCTGATTCCTCCGCGGAGGAGGCCCACCGCACGATCGCGCCGCTCGTCGGACCCGACGACGAGCGCGTGTTCACCGACTCCGGGATCGAGATCGAGACCCTCTATGACGAGAGCGATGTCGCTCCCGGCCTGGAGGAGCGGCTCGGTGAGCCGGGCTCGCCTCCGTTCACCCGCGGCATCCACGAGGGGATGTACCGGGACCGGCTCTGGACGATGCGCCAGTACGCCGGCTTCGCCTCCCCGGAGGACACCAACGAGCGCTACCGCTACCTGATCGAGAACGGCTCGACCGGCCTCTCGATGGCCTTCGACCTGCCGACCCAGCTCGGCCGCGACTCCGACGACCCGCTCTGTTACGGCGAGGTGGGCCGGACCGGGGTCCCGATCGACACGATCGAGGACATGCGGATCTGCTTTGACCAGATCCCGCTCGACAGCGTCTCCACCTCGATGACGATCAACGCGCCGGCCGCCTGCCTGCTGCTGCTCTACGAGCTGGTCGGCGAGGAACAGGGCGTCCCGTCCCAGAAACTGCGCGGCACGGTCCAGAACGACGTGCTGAAGGAGTACATGGCGCGCGGGAACTACATCTTCCCGCCGGTCCCGACGATGCGCCTGACCACGGACATCTTCGAGTACTGCCAGGAGAACGTGCCGAAATGGAACACGATCTCGATCTCCGGCTACCACATCCGTGAGAAGGGCTGCTCGGCTGTCCAGGAGGTCGCCTTCACCCTCTCCAACGCGATCGCCTACGTCGAGGCGGCACTGGAGCGGGGACTGAAGATCGACGAGTTCGCGCCGCGGCTCGCGTTCTTCTTCAACTGCCACAACCAGGTGTTCCAGGAGATCGCCAAGTTCCGCGCCGTGCGCCGGATGTGGGCCAAAATCGTGAAAGAGCGGTTCGGCGCGGAGAACCCGAAATCGATGCAGATCCGCTTCCACACGCAGACCGGGGGCGTGACGCTGCAGGCGCAGCAGCCCGAGGTCAACATCGTGCGGGTGGCGCTGCAGGGCTTCGCCGCCGTCGCCGGTGGCACCCAGTCGCTGCACACCAACGGCTTCGACGAGGCGCTGGCGCTGCCGACCGAGCGCTCCGCCCGGATCGCCCTGCGCACCCAGCAGGTCCTGGCCTATGAGTCCGGCGTCGCCGACACGGTCGACCCGTTCGCGGGCTCCTATTTCGTCGAGTCCCTGACCGATGAGGTCGAAGCGCGCTCCTGGGAGCTGATGGGCAAGGTCGAGGAGCTCGGCGGCTCGGTCGAGGCGCTGGAGTTCATGCAGCGCGAGATCGAGGAGTCGGCGCACGGCTACTACGAGCGCCAGAAGTCCGGCCAGGACGTGGTCGTCGGCGTCAACAAATTCGTCAGCGACCAGGTCGACGACGTCGACATCCTCAAGGTCGACCCGGAGTCCGAGCAGCGGCAGCTGGCGCGGCTCAAGGCCTTCAAGGAGAATCGCGACCAGGCCGCGGTGGACGCCAAGCTCGAGTCCCTGCGCGACGTCGCCCGCGGCGACGGCAACCTGCTGCACCCGATCCGCGAGGCCCTCGCGACCGACGCCTCGCTGGGCGAGGTCTGCAACGCGATGCGCGACGTCTTCGGCGAATACAAGGGCGGCGCCTTCTTCTAGGAGGGCGCCTCAGTCCTCGGTCAGCAGTCCCTCCTCCTCGACCAGCGCGAGGGCGAGGGTCCGGTAGCCGACGGACTCGAAGAGGACGACGACGCGGTCGCGGTCGTAGCGCTGGACTTCGCCCGGTCCCCAGGACTTGTGGGTGACGACGACGCCGATCGGGAAGGGGTGCTCGGACTCGTCGGCTTTGACCAGCCCGGCGTCGCAGTTGTCGCAGAAGAAGCACGGGACCTCGTGCTCCTCGCCGAAGTAGCTGAGGATGTGGTCGCGCCGGCAGCCCTGCGTCTCGGCGTAGGAGCGCACCATGTCGAGGCGGGTTTTGTCGAACTCACGCCGCTCGCCGCTCTCGCGGACGCCCGACTGGACCGCGAACTCGAGCGACGGCCCGTCCTGCGCCCGACGGACGCCACCGCCGGGAGAGATCTCCAGCCACCCGGCCTCCTCGAGGCGCCCGACCGCCTCCAGCACCTTGGAGCGCGAGATGTCCAGCCGCTCGACCAGGGCCACCGGATCGGCCTCGCCCGCGGCCGCCTCGACCGCCTGTCCGACCGCTTCCAGGCCCTCGCCGTCGATCCCGCCCGCGCTGCCGAGGAAGCGGCGGATCGCTTCGTCCTCGGGGCGGTAGAAGAGCACCACCTCGGCAGGCTCGCCGTCGCGCCCGGCGCGGCCGACCTCCTGGTAGTAGGAGTCGATCGAGTCCGACGGTCCGGCGTGGAAGACGAAGCGCACGTTGGGCTTGTCGATCCCCATGCCGAAAGCCGTGGTGGCGACGATCACTTCGACCTCGTCGGCCATGAAGGCGTCCTGCAGCTCGCCGCGGTGCTTCGCCGCGAGCCCCGCGTGGTAGGCGTCGGCGTTGACGCCTGCCGCCCTGAGCTTCGCGGCCAGCTTCTCGCTCGCCTTCCGCGTCGCGATGTAGACGATGCCCGGCTTGAGGGCGTCGGCGACCGCGGCCACCAGCGCCTCCTCTTTGGCTTTCGCCTCGGTGAACCGGCGCACCGCGAAGTGGAGGTTGGGACGGTCGAAGCCGCGGATCACCTGCGCCGGGTCCCGCATCCCGAGGCGCTCGACGATCTCGCGGCGGACCGGGGGAGAGGCCGTGGCGGTCAGCGCCAGGATCGTGGGACGGCCGAGGCGCTCGGCGAAGGCGCCGAGCTGCAGGTAGTCGGGACGGAAGTCGTGCCCCCACTCGCTGATGCAGTGAGCCTCGTCGACGACCAGGAGCGATGGTCCGGTCGACGCCAGCTCCTTCAGCACCTCCGGTTTGGCGAGCTGCTCCGGCGCCAGCAGGACGAACTCGTGCTCGCCGCGCTCCAGCGCCTCGATCAGCTCGTGGCGCCTGCGCGGCGAGACGGTCGAGTTCAGCTCCGCCGCCTCGCCGTCGCCGATGTGGTCCTCGATCGCCTCGACCTGGTCGCGCTGCAGGGCGATCAGCGGGCTGACGACGATCGTCGGCCCGTCGAGGAGCTCGCCCGCCAGCTGGTAGATCGCCGACTTGCCGTAGCCCGTGGACATCACGGCCAGCGTGTCGCGGCCGCCGAGGACCGCTTCGGTCGCCTCGAGCTGGCCCCGGTGGAGCTTCTCGATGCCGAGCTTCTCCTTCGCCAGGGCTTCGATCCGCGACGCGTCCGTCATCACATCACCGTACCCAGGGATCGGGATGGGGACGCCGGGCGCCCGCGCCGGCGCCCTGAACGGTTCCGCCCAAACGGCGGGGGTGGCAGGAACGACGCGACGGCGGCCGAATCGGGGGCCAATGATCGAGGCGTCGAGGACCCTGATGAAGTCGGAGCCGGAGCTCGCCGACCTGATCGCCGAGGCCGAAGGCGTCGAGGTGACGATGGCCGAAAAAGGCTTCGGGACGCGGGTCCTGGTGCGCGCCGAGGAGGAGACCGGCCTCGAGCAGGCCGACCTGGAGGCCTTCCTCGACCGGCTCGCCGAGCCACAGCGACGCCCCTTCGTCTGAGAACTTCCACCGAAGCGACAACAAAGGCCCGCCACCCGGCGGGCCTTTTGTTTTCCGGTCCACATAGAATCGCGCCCGCCCCCTCGGCCACCCCCGTCGGCCCCCAGTTATGGCACCAGATATCCGCGAGAAAAACCCGGTCACGCACGACGAGAAGCTCGCCTACCTGCGCGAACTGCGCGAGGCGGCGGTCCACTCGGCCTCCGAGGAAGCGGTCGAGAAGCAGCACGCCCGCGGCAAGCTGACCGCGCGCGAGCGCATCGACCTCCTGCTCGACCCAGGCTCCTTCGAGGAGCTCGACACCTTCGTGCGTCACCGCACCTACGACTTCGAAATGCAGAAAAAACGGCCGTGGGGCGACGCTGTCGTCACCGGTCACGGGCAGATCGAAGGCCGAACCGTCTTCGTCTTCTCCCAGGACTTCACCGTCTTCGGCGGCAGCCTCGGCGAGGTGATGGCGGAGAAGATGTGCAAGGTCATGGATATGGCCGCCGAGGTCGGCGCTCCCGTCGTCGGCATCAACGACTCCGGCGGCGCGCGGATCCAGGAGGGCGTCGTCTCCCTCGGTGCCTACGGCGATGTCTTCGCCCGCAACGTCAAATGCAGCGGCGTGATCCCGCAGATCAGCCTGATCATGGGTCCCTGCGCCGGCGGCGCGGTGTACTCGCCCGCGATGACCGACTTCATCTTCATGGTCAAAGAGACCAGCCACATGTTCATCACCGGCCCTGAAGTGATCAAAACCGTGACCGGCGAGGAAGTCGAGTTCGAGGCGCTGGGCGGCGCGATGTCGCATAACTCGAAGTCGGGGGTCGCGCACTTCGCCTCCGAGAGCGAGGAGGCGTGCCTCGAGGATGCCCGCTACCTGCTGAGCTTCCTGCCCTCGAACAACCTCGAGCTGCCGCCGCGCTTCGAGCCCTCTGACGACCCGGATCGCGAAGACGACGACCTCGACACCGTCGTCCCCGATGACCCGTCGAAACCGTACGACATGCGCGAGGTGATCAAGCGGATCGTCGACGACGAGGAGTTCTTCGAGGTCCACGAGCACTTCGCCAAAAACATCATCTGCGGCTTCTCGCGCCTCGACGGCTATCCGGTCGGGATCGTCGGCAACCAGCCCGCCTTCCTCGCCGGCGTGCTCGACATCGAGGCCTCCGAGAAGGCGGCCCGCTTCGTCCGCACCTGCGATTGCTACAACGTCCCGATCCTTACCTTCACCGACGTGCCCGGCTTCCTGCCCGGCACCGACCAGGAGTGGAACGGGATCATCCGCCACGGCGCGAAGCTCCTCTACGCCTACACCGAGGCGACCGTGCCGAAGCTCACCGTCGTCACCCGCAAGGCCTACGGCGGCGCCTACGACGTGATGGCCTCCAAGCACATGCTCGCGGACTTCAATTACGCCTGGCCGACCGCCGAGGTTGCCGTGATGGGCCCCGAGGGCGCGGTCAACATCATCTACCGCAAAGACATCGCCGGCTCGCCGACGCCCGATGAGCGCCGCCAGAAGCTGATCGACGACTACAAAGCCCACTTCGCGAACCCCTACGCGGCAGCGGAGCGCGGCTACATCGACGATGTCATCGAGCCCCGCCAGACCCGCCCGAAGCTGATCAAGGCTCTGCGCATGCTGCAGTCCAAGCGCGTCCCGCAGCCGAAGCGCAAGCACGGCAACATCCCGCTCTAAGCGGGAACCACACCGCCCAAGGGGGGTCAATCCCCGCCCGCTGTTCCTTATGGACGTGTGGCGTCCAAAAAGAACAGCCAACAGGCCTGGACCTGGCACGCGGTGGGGGTTCGCGCGTCGAAGCAGCAGGGGATCGTGTCGCGGGATCAACTCCGGGGGATGGGACTCGGCGATCGCGCGATCTCCCATGCGCTGGAGCGAGGCTGTTTGCGGCTCGTCTTCTCCGGCGTCTTTGCCGTCGGGCATGAGCACCTCACCGTCAACGCGCGGATGTTGGCGGCGACGATGGCTTGCGGGGAGGGGAGTGCCGTCTCGCATGGGACCGCGGCTTGGATGCTGGGACTGCGCTCGTGGCGGCCGGAGGAAGTCGACGTGATCGCGCCGGTGGAAGCGGGGCGGAAGATCGCGGGGATCCGGAGGCGGTTCGTGCCGCCGCCCGAGGGCGGGGAAGTCTGGCGGCGAAACGGGGTGCCGGTGACCAGTCCGGCACGGACGATCGTGGACTGCGCCGGGGCCATGGATGAGCGCGAACTCTCCGGCTTGATCGAGCAGGCGTCGGTGGAGGGGCTACTCGACGTCGTCGCCATTGATCGCGTCCTCGACGGCCCGAGGCGGCGGGGGACGAAGAAGCTTCAGCGGGTTATCGCTCCCTGGCGTCGCTACCGGCGCGGGATCAAGATTCGCAGTCGCATGGAGGCCAAGCTGCTGCCACTCCTAACGGAAGCCGCGCTGCCGATCCCTCAGACCAACGCGAAGCTCCGCCTCGCGGGCAAGGTCTACGAGGTCGACTTCCTCTGGCGCGAGCAGAAGCTGGTGGTGGAAACCGACGGCGGGCGCTTCCACGACAACCCGGCGGCCGGTGGCCGGGACAGCAAACGCAACCACGCCCTCGCGAAGGCCGGCTATCACCTGCCGCGTCTCGGCTGGGAGGACCTGCGCGACCGGCCCGACCAGACGATGCGCGAGATCGCCAGGCTATTGCTGCGTTAGAGACGCGCGGTCCGGGCGGCTACCCGCGAGCGACAGGGCAGAGGAGAGCGTCGACACGAAGATCGGCAACGTCACGATCAGCAGGAAAAGGTACACGCGGGGATCTTCACCTATTCGAAGCGGGTCGTGTGATCGCGGGAGATCGTTTCGCGGAGGCGGCGGGCGGTGTGCCGGGAGCGACGGAGTCGGATCAAGCCCATCAGGAGGAAGGCGACGCCGACGATGGTGAAGGCGAGAACGTGGGCGACCAGGCCGCCCGCGATCAGGACCATGCCGATCGGGACATCGAAGGCCGAGATCAGGCGATGAGGGCGTCGGCGGCGGAGGTCGCGGCGGGCGAACCCCGCGGCGAGTTCGATCTCCTCTTGGGAGGTGAGGAGTTCGCCGGAGCGGGCGACGCGCGCGATCCGGATCCGGTCGGCGGGGGAGAGGGCGTCCCAGCGAGCCTTCCAGATCGGGTCGTCGCCCTCCCTGCGCCAGACGAGGACAAAGGTGCCCAGGACGATCAGGGCGATCGCAATGTCCGGCAGGTCGTGCAGCACCGCCGGGGAGGCTAGTGGGCGGCGGCGGCCTCGGTCTCGGCGATCGTCGACGCGCCCGCCGTGCCGCCGCCCGGTGCGCTGCCACGGCCAGGGGTGAGGCCCGCGTCGTCGGAGGAGAGGCGGTGGGCGAGGTAGACGGGGATGATCGAGAGGAGGATCAGGATCACGGCGACGGCGGGGACGATCGGGAGCTCTTTGGGGCGGAAGAGGTTGCGGAAGATCCAGATCGGCAGGGTTTCTTCGCCGGCGCCGATGGTGAAGTTGGTGACCACGATCTCGTCGAAGGAGAGGGCGAAGGCGAGGAGGGCGCCGGCGCCGAGGGCGCTGCGGAGGGCGGGGAAGGTGACCCAGCGGAAGGTCTGCCAGGGGTCGGCGCCGAGGTCGGCGGAGGCTTCCTCGAAGGACCCCGAGGTGCGGCGCAGGCGGGCGACGACGTTGTTGTAGACGACCACGATGCAGAAGGTGGCGTGGCCGACGATCACGGTCATCAAGCTGAGGCTGATGCCGAGCACCTGGGTGAAGGTGTTGGACAGGGCGACGCCGGTGACGATGCCGGGCAGCGCGATCGGGAGGATCACGAGGAAGGAGATCGATTCGCGGCCGAAGAAGCGGTTGCGCCCGACGGCGAGGGCGATCAGGGATCCGAGGAGGACCGCGATCAGCATCGCCGCGACGCCCGCCTCGATCGAGGTCAACAGCGCTTCCCGGGCGGAATCCGATTCGAACGCCTTGCCGAACCAGCTGAGGGTGAAGCCGGGCGGCGGCCATTTGAGGATGCGGCTCGAGTTGAACGCCTCGACCAAGATCACCAGCAGCGGGATGTAGATGAAGGCCAGCGCCAGGCCGACGCAGACCCGAAGGACGATCTTGGCGCGCTTGGAGAGCCTCATCGGCAGCCCATCAGACGTGTTCGAAGGCGCCGAGCTTGCGGGCGACGCCGAGGTAACCGATCACGACCACGATCGGGACCAGGGCGAAGGCCGCCGCGAACGGCTGGTTGTTGGTGATCGAGTCGTAGATCGAGGTGCCGATGAACTGTTCGTTGGAGACCAGTTTCGGCGCGATGTAGTCGCCGAGGGTGAGCGAGAAGGTAAAGATCGAGCCCGCCACGACCGCCGGGAAGGAGAGCGGCAGGATCACCCGACGGAAGGTGGTGAACGGGTGGGCGCCGAGGTCCTCGGAGGCCGAGATCAGCGAGTTCGGGATCCGTTCCAGCCCGGCGAAGATCGGCAGGATCATGTACGGCAGCCAGAGGTAGCTCATCACCAGCCAGACGGCGGCGACCCCTTCACCCGGCCCGCTGATGCCGAGCGGGTGGAGCGCCCAGTTGATCACCCCGTGTTCGGCCAGCATCGCGCGCCAGGCGACCACCTTCACCAGGTAGCTCGCCCAGAGCGGCATCAGCACCGCGACGACCAGCAGCGCCTTGGTCTTGCGTCCCGCCACCTTCGCCATGAAGAAGGCGATCGGGAAGGCGATGACCGCGTCGGTGACGGTGACCAGGAGCGCCGTGCGGACCGTGCGCCAGACGATCTCCCGGTAGACCGGGACGTTGAAGAGTTCTTCGAAGTTTCCCCAGCTGAGTTCCTTGATCACCGACCCGCTGAGCGGGTCGACGGTCCAGAAGGCGGTGACCAGCAGGACCAGCAGCGACCCTAGGTAGAGGATCACCAGCCACGCCATCGGCGCCGTCAGCAGCGACCCGATCCGCAGCCGGGGGCGACCGTTGAAGAGGCCGGCGAGCCGCCTGCCCGCCGACCTCTTCACCACTACCGCGTCAGTTGCCACTGGAACCGCCCGGAATCAAGGGTGAGTCCGGCTCCCTAGCCTTTGATTTCGGTCCAGGCCCGGACCCAGTCGTTGTAGTCCATGCATTCTTCGGGCCCGCCTTCCGAGCATTCGGCCAGGGGCGTCTCCCAGTAGTAGACCCGCTTCCAGAACGCCGGTTCTTCGGCGTGGTATTCCTCGCAGAAGTTCGGGTTCTGGGTCTCTTTGCAGGCCTTTTCCTGGGCCGGAGCCTCGCCGAAGTATTCGGCGACCTCGGCGTTGGCCTTCGGGCTGATGATGTAGTTCATCCACATGTACATGCAGTTGGGATGCTTGGCCTTGGAGCTGATCATCCAGGTGTCGGACCAGCCCGTCGCACCCTCTTTGGGCAGGAAGCCCTGGCTCGCCGGGCTCGCTTCCACCGGTTCGTTTTCGCCTTTGAGGGCGAAGTATTGGTACTGCCAGGTGGTGCCGACCTGGTTGGAGCCGTTGGCGAAGCCCGCGATCTGTTCTTCGGCGCTCGACCAGTATTCGCCGACGTTCGCCTTCTGTTCCTTCATCAGTTCGACCGCCGCTTCGAACTGTTCTTCGTTCAGCTCGTACGGGTTTTCGATCCCGAGGTCCGGTCCGTGGTTCATCAGGTAGAGCGCGCCTTCGGCGATCGACATAGGGTCGTCGTACTGGGTGATGTGGCCCTTGTATTTCGAGGCCACTTTCGGATCCAGGGTGACTTCCCAGGAGCTCGGCGGCGGCGACACGTCGTCCTCGTTCCACATCAGGAGGTTGGCGCCGCGGCCGTGTGGGATCCCGTACGGTTCCCCTTCGAAGGTGTTGTACGGCTGGCCTTTGAGGTCGGCGAAGACCGTCTTGTAGTTCGGGACCAGCGCGGTGTTGACCGGCGACACTTCGCCGGCGGCCCAGAGGCGTGCCGTCGCGTTACCGGAGGCGGAGACCCCGTCGTACTGCCCGGTCTCCATCAGCTTCACCATTTCGTCGGAGGTGCCGGCCACCTTGTTGTTGACCTTGCAGCCGGTTTCTTGTTCGAACGGCTTGACCCATTCTTCTTCGACGTAGCCTGCCCAGGAGATCAGGTTCACTTCCCCCTCGCCTTTGCCCAGTTTCTGCAGCGCTTCGCCACCGGCACCACTGGTGCCGGAGCTCGAGCCACCACCCCCGCAGCCGGCCAGTACGAGCATGAACGCGACCAGGCCCGCCACGACCAACCACGCCGCGCGCGCCGGGTTCCCTTTGTCTCTCCTCATCGTGCTACCTCCTCCGTTTGCGTTGCACCGGCAACCGTCGCCGCGTGTTGCGGCCGCCATCCGACGGTCACCTCATCCCCCTGGGCGGGCACCGCTCCGGGCGCCTCGCCAACGTTTTGCCTGACCAGCGTCAGGGCTCCCCCGGCATCGAGCTCGACGATGTAGCGCGTCACGGCACCCGCGTAGGCGACCTCGATGACCCGGCCGCGCTCGGTCACCAGCCCGTCGCTCGCCATCCCCGACCCGATCACCTCGATCTTCTCCGGGCGCACCGTGAAGCGCTCGCCGCCCCGCTCGAGCACGTTCGAGGTGCCGACGAAGTCGGCGACGAATTCGTTCACCGGGTGCTCGTAGAGGTCTTCCGGGGTCGAGACCTGCTCGATCCGCCCGTCCTTGAAGACCGCGATCCGGTCGGACATGGTGAGCGCCTCGTCCTGATCGTGGGTGACGTAGACGAACGTGATCCCGACCTCGCCCTGGATCGCCTTCAACTCGGTCTGCATCTGCTCGCGCAGCTTCAGGTCGAGGGCGCCGAGCGGCTCGTCCAACAGCAGGACCCGCGGCCGGTTGACGATCGCCCGCGCCAACGCGACCCGCTGGCGCTGGCCGCCGGAGAGCTCGCCGGGCTTGCGGTCGCCGTAGCCGGGGAGGCGCACCATCTCCAGCGCCTCGTCACGCCGTCGCGCCCGCTCGGCCTTGTCGACCTTCGCCACTTTGAGGCCGTAGGCGACGTTGTCGGCCACGGTCATGTGGGGGAAGAGCGCGTAGTCCTGGAAGACGGTGTTGACGGCGCGTTCGTAAGGCGGCACGCCGGAGACGTCCTCACCGGCCAGCTCGATCGTCCCCGACGTCGGGTCCTCGAAGCCCGCGATCATCCGCAGCGTCGTCGTCTTGCCCGAGCCGGAGGGCCCGAGCATGGTGAAGAACTCGCCCGCGCGGATCTCCAGATCGATGCCGGCGACGGCGACGACCCCACCGTATTTCTTGGTGAGGCCTACAAGGCGGATGTCGGACGAGGACCCCTCGATGCCGCGAAGTTATCCCAATGGGACAAAGTGCGCAGGCTAATTACTCCCCGGCTGGTTAGCCGGGGAGGAGTACGACTAGTAGCCGGTGGGGTGGCGCGCGACGAAGCCTTCGTTCGTGCGCAGTTCTTCGTGCCAGCGGGGTCCGGTTTCTTCGCCGGAGTCGCCGCTGGTGTCGAAGCGGTAGCCCGCGACCGTCATATAGGCGTGGCCGGAGTTGGCGAAGACGGTGATCCAGCGGCCTTCGCCTTCTTCGCCCCAGCCCATCATCGGACCGGAGGGAAGCGGGCTTTCGAGGAAGTTGCCGCCGTGGAGGGCGAAGGAGACCGAGCCGGAGCAGTCGTAGCCGGTCGAGGAGAAGCTGGCGTGCCCGCCGCCCCAGATGTAGGGCTTGGTGCGAATTTTGTTCGCCGCGGCGATGACCGCTTTGACGCGGGCCGGGGCGGAGGCAGGCGGGATCAGTTCCCCGCTGGCCAGCAGCTTCGCTTTCGCCGTGGGGGTGCAGATGTCGACTTCAGCGGGGGTGAGGCCGCCGGTCCGACAGGCGGCGGAGGCGCCATCCGGAACGGCGAAGAAGGCCGTCATGACCACGGCCATGGCTATGGCAATGCCCGCTTTGAGCTTGAAACCGCGCTTCGGCAAACCGATATCTCCTTCGTCGGCCTACGGGGTTAGCTGTCGGGCTGGCGCTGAAAGAGCTTGCGCCTCCACCAAAAAGGTGAATTAGCCCCGAAAACGTGGTTCCCCCGCTCCTGCTGCCAGATGGCATGCAGGACTCGGCGTTTCGGTCGTGTTGACCCGCGGCATAGTAGTGCATCCGTCCGTCGCCCGCTTACAAAACGCAAACATTAGGTTCGGATTCGCACCAAGGGCGACTGTTCCTGCGACGTGGACCAATATTCCTGTGCAAACCGACGCCTGTAGATTGGGGCTTTGGAATGCAGATCTCCGGGCGCACAGCACTTCTCACCGGGGCCACCGGCGGCCTCGGTCGGGCGATCGCGCGGGGCCTGGCCGACGCCGGCGCCTCCCTTGTATTGAGCGGGCGCCGCGAGGCGGACCTCCTGGCGCTGGCCGGGAGTCTTCCCGGTTCCGACCACCGCGTGGTCGCCGCCGACCTCGGCGTGGACGGCGAGGGTGAGCGGCTCGCCGCGGCCGCTGCCGGCGTCGACATCCTCGTCGCCAACGCCGGGCTCCCCGGCGCCGGCTGGCTCGCCGAGTTTTCGGCCGAGGAGGTGAAGCGCACCCTGCGCGTCAACCTCGAGGCGCCGATGCTCCTCGCCCGCGCGCTCTTCCCGGAGATGCTGGAGCGCGCCTCCGGCCACCTCGTCTTCGTCGCCTCGCTGTCGGGCAAGTCGGCCAGCCCCC
Organism: Solirubrobacterales bacterium; assembly: GCA_965200635.1. Classification (GTDB taxonomy): domain Bacteria; phylum Actinomycetota; class Thermoleophilia; order Solirubrobacterales; family 70-9; genus VAYN01. The sequence continues at coordinate 1,958,895 of OZ241364.1, forward strand.
GCACCTCCGTCTACAACGCGACCAAGTTCGGCCTGCGCGGCTTCGCGCTCGGCCTGCGCACCGACCTCGCTCCCCGCGGGATCGGCGTGTCCCTGGTCTCGCCCGGCTTCGTCCGCGACGCCGGGATGTTCGCCGACACCGGCGCCAAGACCCCGCCCGGGATGGGGACCACCACCCCCGAGGCGGTGTCCGACGCCGTTCGCAAGGCGATCGTCGAGGACAAGGTCGAGGTCGCCGTGGCCCCGCTCATCGACCGGGTCGCCGCCCACGCCGGCATGGTCAGTCCGACGATCGCGGTCCGCGCCCAGAGCGGCAGCGTCGGCCAGCGCGCGGCGGCCGAGGTCACCGGCGGCCACTCCAAGGACAAGCGTTGAGCCTGTCCTCGCTCTTCCCCGTCCCTCCCCCCGAAAGGTTCGTCCCATGAGCACCTCTTCCGATTCCTTCGGCGCCCGCGCGACCCTCGAGGTCGGCGGCCGCGCCTACGAGATCTTCCGCCTCGACGCGCTGCAGGAGCGCTTCGACGTCGCCCGCCTGCCGTACTCGATGAAGGTGCTGCTGGAGAACGTGCTGCGACTCGAGGACGGGGTGTCGGTCTCGGCCGCCGACGTCGAGGCGATCGCCTCCTGGGACGCCGCCGCCGAGCCGAGCATCGAGATCCCGTTTCAACCGGCCCGAGTTCTCATGCAGGACTTCACCGGCGTCCCCGCCGTGGTCGACCTGGCCGCGATGCGCGACGCGATGGACGAGATCGGCGGCGATCCGAAGGCGATCAACCCGCTGGTCGACGTCGACCTGGTGATCGACCACTCGGTGCAGGTCGACGCCTTCGGCAACGAGCGCGCCTTCGCGGTCAACGCCGGCTTCGACTTCAAACGCAATCGCGAGCGCTACTCGTTCCTCAAGTGGGGCCAGGAAAGCTTCGACAACTTCCGCGTGGTGCCGCCCGCGACCGGGATCTGCCACCAGGTCAACCTCGAGTACCTCTCCCAGGTCGTCTACTCGCGCCAGAAAGGCGGCACCCTGCAGGCCTACCCCGACACCCTGGTCGGGACCGACTCGCACACGACGATGGTCAACGGGCTCGGCGTTCTCGGCTGGGGCGTCGGCGGGATCGAGGCGGAGGCGGCGATGCTCGGCCAGCCGATCTCGATGCTGCTGCCGCAGGTGCTCGGCTTCAAGCTCTCCGGCGAGCTGCCGGAGGGGGCGACCGCGACCGACCTCGTGCTCACCGCCACCGAGATGCTGCGCGAGCGTGGCGTCGTCTCCAAGTTCGTCGAGTTCTTCGGCCCGGGCCTGCCGACGCTGGGGCTGGCCGACCGGGCGACGCTCGGCAACATGTCGCCGGAGTTCGGCTCGACCTGCGCGATCTTCCCGGTCGACGCCGAGACGCTCCGCTACATGGACCTGACCGGGCGACCGACCGAGACGATCGAGCTGGTCGACGCCTACGCTCGCGCCCAGGGCATGTTCCACGACGAGTCGACCCCGGACCCGGTCTTCTCCGACCTGCTGGAGCTGGACCTCGGCGACGTGGTGCCGTCGATCGCCGGGCCGAAACGCCCGCAGGATCGGGTGCCGCTCGACGAGGCCAAGGAGTCCTTCCTCGAGGCGCTCGGCGATCTCGCCCACGACGGGGCGGGCGACGGCCTCGGGGACGCGCGCGACGAGGCGATCGCCGAGTCCTTCCCGGCCTCCGATCCGCCCGCTGAGGACCACGACGCAGAGAGCGGCAAGCCGCGCCCGGCGGTCACCGGGGCGCCGGTGGCGACGGTCGAGCGCCGCTCCGGCGACGCGATCGAGGTGACCGTCGACGATCAGACCTTCGAGCTGGACCACGGCCGCGTCGTGATCGCCGCGATCACCTCCTGCACCAACACCTCGAACCCGAGCGTGATGATCGGCGCCGGCCTCCTGGCTCGCAACGCGCTCGCCAAGGGGCTCTCGCGCAAGCCTTGGGTGAAGACCTCGCTGGCGCCGGGCTCGACCGTGGTCACCGACTACCTGCGCCAGGCGGGCCTCGACGAGGCACTCGACGGGCTCCAGTTCAACCTCGTCGGTTATGGCTGCACCACCTGCATCGGCAACTCGGGGCCACTGGCCACGGAGATCTCGGCGGCGATCGCCGAGAAGGATCTCGCCGTCTGCGCCGTCCTCTCCGGCAACCGTAACTTCGAGGGCCGGATCAACCAGGACGTGAAAGCCAACTACCTGGCGAGCCCGCCGCTGGTCGTCGCCTACGCGCTGGCCGGCCGCATGGACATCGACATCACCACCGAACCGCTCGGCGGGGGCTCCGACGGCGAGCCGGTCTACCTGCGCGACATCTGGCCGAGCAGCGAGGAAGTGAAGCGCGTGGTCGGCGAGTCGGTCGCGGCGGAGATGTTCAAGCGCAACTACGCCGACGTCTTCACCGGCGACGAGGACTGGAACGCGGTCGACGTGCCCGAAGGCGACCGGTACGACTGGCCCGACTCCACCTACGTCCGCCGCCCGAGCTTCTTCGAAGACATGCCGGCCGACCCGCCCGGCATCGCCCCGATCGAGGACGCCCGTGTGCTCGCCGTCCTCGCCGACTCGGTCACCACCGATCACATCTCGCCCGCCGGCGCGATCAAAAAAGAAGGCCCGGCCGGGAGGTGGCTGACCGGCCAGGGGGTCGAGCCCGGGGACTTCAACTCCTACGGCTCGCGGCGCGGCAACCACGAGGTGATGATCCGCGGCACCTTGGCCAACATCCGCCTGCGCAACGCCCTGGTCGAGAAAGCCGGCGGCTACACCCGCCACTTCCCCGACGGCGAGGAGATGTCCATCTACGACGCCGCGGTCGCCTATGCGGATGAGAACGTTCCGCTGATCGTCCTGGCGGGCAAGGAGTACGGCTCCGGCTCTTCCCGCGACTGGGCGGCGAAGGGCACCGTCCTGCTCGGCGTCCGCGCCGTGATCGCCGAGTCCTTCGAGCGCATCCACCGCTCTAACCTGATCGGCATGGGCGTCGTCCCGCTCCAGTACGCCGACGGCGAGACCGCCGCCTCCCTCGGCCTGACCGGCGCCGAGAAGTTCACGATCGGCGACCTCGAAGAGGGCCGCGCCAAATCCGTGACCGTGACGGCGACCACCGACTCGAGCGAGTCCAAGACGTTCGAGGCCAAAGTCCGCCTCGACACCCCCAACGAGATCACCTACATCAACAACGGCGGCATTTTGCAGACTGTTCTGCGCAACCTGAAGTAACCGCACCCCAATGTTGACGGGCCGAAAACCTGCCATATAGGAGGGGTTCTCGGCCCATCAACCTGAGGAACGCATTCGGCCGCCCCGGCTCAACCGCAGCCGCCTGAGCCGCCACAAGAAGGACGCACCACGGGCCGTCTGGCGCAGGTCGGGGCCAGCGTCGCAAGGAGTCGCGAAGGAGCCTGCTGCTGCAGGTGACTGAGCAACGACACAGCGACGCGCCCCCCGACCCAGCCAGACGGCCCGTGGCACAGGAGGGGCGCGGGAGGCAGGGGGGTCCGCGCGCCCCTCGCTGCACCTGAGCGTCGGTAGCCAGGGAGGGATGCCGACGCGGCCGTTCCGGGGTGAGACCCCGAAACGGTCCGAATTAGCTATATCGCTCGGACCGGGTTCGGTCAAGCGGCGTATACCGAACTACGACGTTCGTTCGGTCGGGACCGGGCGCGCGATGCCCCAACCTCTGCGTTCGATCAGCTCGATCCCGATGACGGAGCCGATCGGGCCGAACGGGGTGAGGGTGGCGGCGAGGAGGGTGTAGGGCGCCTCATGGCGGATGCAGGCGACCCAGATCACGACGCAGAGGCCGCAGAAGCCGATGCCGTGCGCCCAGCCGAAGATCATCGTCGCGGTTTCGAAGCCCGGGGCCAGCCAGAAGAAGAGCAGGCCGAGGAAGATCGCCAGCTCGGCGTAGGAGACGCGCTTGACCCAGACGAAGAGCTTGCCGGGCACGGGCTTCTCGAAGGGTTTGAAGGGACGCGGGCGGCGCACGGCGCGGCGGCCGCGGCTAGACGCCGGGGGTGAGCGCGGTGAGGGCGATGCGCTCCTGCTCGAGCGCGTGGGCGGCGGCGTAGCCCTCGCCCGGGCTGGCGCGGCCGGGACGGCCGATGTAGGTGAGGTCGACGCCCTCGGGCAGCACCTGCGGGAAGCGACGTGACATGACCTTCCAGGCGCCCATGTTGCGCGGCTCCTCCTGGACCCAGGCGATCTCCTTCAGGTTCGGGTAGCCGGCGATGACCTGTTCGAGCCGTTCCTTGGCGAAGGGGTAGAGCATCTCGACCCGCGCGATCGCCACGTTCTCGGCCTTCTCGCGGGCGGGCGAGCCGTCCATGTCGTGGTAGATCTTGCCCTGGCAGAGGACGAGGCGCTCGACCTTCTCGCGGCGATCCTCGGCCTTCGGGTCGTCGAGGATGTGGCGCCACTCGCCGTTGGTCAGGTCCTCCATCGTCGAGGAGGCGCGGTCTAGGCGCAGCAGCCCCTTCGGGGTGAAGACGATCAGCGGGCGCGCCTTGCGGATCAGCGCCTGGCGGCGCAGCAGGTGGAAGTACTGCGCGGCGGTGGTCGGGTTGGCGATCCGGATGTTGCCCTCGGCGCCGAGGGCCATGAAGCGCTCGATGCGGGCGCTCGAATGCTCCGGGCCAGAGCCCTCGTACCCATGCGGCAGGAGCAGCGTGAGGCGGCTCGTCTGGCCCCACTTCGCCTCGCCGGAGACGATGAAGCTGTCGATGATCACCTGCGCGCCGTTGGCGAAATCGCCGAACTGGGCCTCCCAGAGGACCAGCGAGCTCGGGTTCGCCGCCGAGTACCCGTACTCGAAGCCCATGCAGGCAACCTCCGAGAGCGGGCTGTTGTGCAGCTCGAACGGCGCCTTCGCCTCGCGCAGGTTCTGCATCGGGGTGTACCTGAGCCCGGTGTTCTCGTCGTGCAGGACGAGGTGGCGGTGGGAGAACGTCCCGCGCTCGGTGTCCTGGCCGGTGAGGCGGATATGGACGCCCTCGGTGATCAGCGAGGCGAACGCGAGCCCCTCGGCCTGGCCGTAGTCGATCCCGCCTTCGGCGAGCGCGTCGGTGCGGCGGCCCAGCGGGCGGCGAAGCTTGCGGTGGACGTTGAAGCCGTCCGGCACCCGCAGCAGTTCCTCGTTCAGCTTGATCAGCTCGTCGGCGCTCAGCGAGGTGTCGACCTTCGGGCTCGCGGTGCGGTCGAGTTCGCCGGTGCCGGTGGCGACGGTCGGGTCCTCGTAGTCGCCGTCCTCCATCCGTTGGCGCAGGTCTTTGAGCGCCTTGGCGAGCAGCGCTTTGCGTTCTTCGCCCTCCCGCTGGACGATCTCGGCGGTGGTCGCGCCCTCGGCGATCAGCTGCTCCGCGTAGAGCTCGTAGACCGGTTTGTGCTCCTTGATCTTCGTCGCGATCGCGGGCTGCGTGTAGGCGGGCTCGTCGGTCTCGTTGTGGCCGTAGCGGCGGTACCCGATGACGTCGATGACGACGTCGCGGTGCCAACGCTCGCGGTAGGCCATCGCCAGGCGCACCGCCCCGACACACGCCTCCACGTCGTCGGCGTTGACGTGGATGATCGGGACGTTGAATCCCTTTGCCAGGTCGCCGGCGTACGGGGTCGAGCGGGCATCCTCGGGATCGGTGGTGAAGCCCACCTGGTTGTCCTGGATGATGTGGACGGTGCCGCCGGTCGAGTAACCGCGGAGGCCCTGCAGGTTCAGCGTTTCGGCGACCACGCCCTGAGCCGGGAACGCGGCGTCGCCGTGCAGCAGGATCGGCACCGCGGCCATCGTGTCCTGGGTCAGCTCGGCGCCGTCGAACTTGTTCTGCAGGAAGCGCGCCCCGCCGGTGACGACCGGGTCGACGAACTCCAGGTGGCTCGGGTTCGGGTAGAGGCGGACCGAGGTCTTCTCGCCGGAGAAGGATTCGTAGACCCCGCGGTGGCCGTAGTGGTATTTGACGTCGCCGGTACCGCCGTGCGGAATCGCGGCAACCGCCTTCACCGCGCTCAGTTTTTTCGATCCCTCGAACTCGGCCAGGATCGATTCGAAGGGGCGGCCGAGGTTGTGGGCGAGGACGCTGAGCCGGCCGCGGTGGGCCATCCCGAAGACGACGTCGTCGGCACCGGCGCGATGGGCGAGGGTGACGACCTCGTCGAGCATCGGGACGATCACGTCGAGGCCCTCGATCGAGAAGACCTTGGCGCCGAGGTACGTTTTGCCGAGGAAGCGCTCGAAGGTGAAGACGTCGATCAGCCGGTGCAGGAGGCGCTCTTTCTCCTCCGGCCCGGGCGGCTGGCGGTGCGCCCCCGTCTCGATCATCTCGCGCATCCAGATCCGCTGCTGGTGCGAGGCGATGTGCTCGAACTGGTAGCCGATCGTCGAGCAGTAGGCGTCGCGCATCCGCGGCAGCGCCTCGAGCAAGGTTTCGCCGGGGACGCCGATCCGCAGGATCGAGGCCGGGATCCGCGCCATCAGCTCTGGCGTCAGGTTCAGGTTCTCCGGCTCCAGGCCGGGGTCGCCTTTCGGCTCGGACCCGAGCGGATCGAGGCGCGCGGCCAGGTGGCCCTGGGTCCGGTAGGCCTTCAGCAGCGAGGTCGCGGCCTGCACGGCCTGCAGCAGCTCTTCGTCGACCTGTCCGGGGACGCTCGCTTCGGCGGCCGGGGCGGCGGCGGTGAGCGGCGCGGGGGAGGCCGAGGCGGGATGGGCGTTGGTGACCGGCGCGGCGTCGATGCCGAGGTCGGCGGCGACCTTCTCGTAGAACTCGCCCTCGCCCTGCAGCAGCCCCTCGACCCGTTTCAGGAACTCGCCCGACTCGGCGCCCTGGATGACGCGGTGGTCGTAGGTCGAGGTCAGCGTCATGATCTTCGAGACGCCGAGCTGCTTGATCCGGTCCGGCGAGGCGTGCGACCACTCCGGCGGGTAGGCGATCGAGCCGGTGGCGATGATCGCGCTCTGGCCCGAGAGCAGCCGTGGCACCGAGGCGACGGTGCCGATCCCGCCCGGGTTGGTGAGGCTGATGTTGGTGCCGATGAAATCGTCGGCGGTGAGCTTGTTCTCGCGGGTCTTCGCGATCAGCTCCTCGTAGCGGGTGTGGAAGCCCGCGAAGTCGAGGTCCTGGGCGCCCTTGATCGCCGGGACCATGAGGGTGTGGGACCCGTCTTTCTTGGTCACGTCGACGGCGATGCCGAGGTTGACCGGGCCGTTCTCGATCGCGAAGGGCTTGCCGTCGCGTTCGGCGAAGGTGCGGACCATCACCGGGTAGTCCTTGGCGGCCTCGACGATCGCCCAGGCGATCAGGTGGGTGAAAGAGGTCTTCAGGCCGCGCTCTTTCAGCCCCGCGTTCAGCGCCTTGCGCTTGGCGTCGAGGGTGTCGACGGCGATCGTGCGGAAGCTGGTCGCGGTCGGGACGGCACGACTCTCGTCCATCGCCTTGGCGAGCATCGCGGCGGGCCCGCGCAGCGCCTTGTCCTCGCCTACGGTCGGCGCGGCGGCGCCGTTGCCCGAGCCGTTCCCGCCGTTCAGCACGTCCTCTTTGGTGACCTTGCCACCGAAGCCGGTGGCCGTGACCGAACCGAGGTCCACGCCCGTCGCTGCCGCGACCCGGCGCGCGACCGGCGTGGCTTTGACGCTCGAACCGTTGCCGTTCGCCGCGCCGTTGCCGCCGTTGACCGCGGCAGGCTCGGCGGTCGCCGGAGCGGCGGCGCCGGGCTCCTCGATCTTCGCGTCAGGTTCGGAGGCGGCGGCGGCATCGGCCTCGCCGGCCTCGATCTCCAACATCGGGGAGCCGACCGGGACTTCGTCGTCGACCTCCACCAGGAGCTTGGTGACCGTGCCGCTGACGGTGGCCGGGACCTCCGCGTCCACCTTGTCGGTGGACACCTCGACGACGGTGTCTCCCTCGTTGACGAAATCGCCAACGGCAACGTGCCACTCGAGGACGATGCCCTCGGTGACCGACTCCCCCATCTCGGGCATGGCGATCTGCACGGTTGCCGTATCTGGCATTTCTTCGATCCAGTCTTACAAACCGCGACCCCGGGCGGCTTTCTCGGGATAACCTGGTACCTGATGAGCTACTTCGTAACTGGGGCAACGGGTTTCATCGGACGCAATCTCGTCGAGCGACTGCTGCAACGAGAGGGCACGATCTACGCGCTGGTGAGGGCCGGCTCGCGTGGCAGATTGGAGGAGCTGCGGACCAGCTGGGGCGCCGACGGGGCACGTGTGGTCCCGATTTCCGGCGATCTGACCCAGCCAGGCCTGGCGATATCCGAGGAAGACCTGATCACGCTGCGGGGAGAGATCCGGCACTTCTTCCACCTCGCCGCGATCTACGACATCACCGTCGACGCGGCCACGCAGCAGACCGCCAACGTCGAGGGCACGCGCCACGCAATCGAGCTTGCAGGACTGGTCGAGGCCGGTTGCTTCCACCACGTCAGCTCGATCGCGGCGGCCGGCCTCTACCGCGGGATCTGGACCGAGGACATGTTCGACGAGGCCGAAAGGCTGGACACGAACCCCTACTTCCGCACCAAGCACGAAGCCGAGCGGCTGGTCCGCGAGGAGAGCTCGCGGCCGTGGCGCGTGTATCGCCCGGCGATCGTGGTCGGGGACTCGCGCACCGGGGCGATCGACAAGATCGACGGGCCCTATTACATGTTCAAGTCGCTGCAGCGGGCGCGCCGGGTGCTGCCGTCGTGGCTGCCGACGGTGGGCATCGAAGGTGGCGAGATCAACATCGTCCCGGTCGACTACGTCGCCGACGCGATCGACTACATCGCCCACCAGCCGGACCTCGACGGGCGCGCCTTCCACCTCACCGACCCGAACCCGCGGCGGGCCGGCCAGGTGATGAACATCTTCGCCAAGGCGGCCGACGCGCCCCGCTCGGCCTGGCGCCTTGACACCGAGGTCACCGAGCCCGCGACCGGCGCGCTGCGCTCTGCCCTGGCGCTGGTGCCGGGTTCCAAGCGGGCGGTCTCGGCGGTCCTCGGGGAGCTCGGGCTGCCGGCCGAAGTGCTCACCTACCTCGATTACCCGACCCGCTTCGACTCCGCCAAGACCCAGGAAGTGCTGGCCGGCAGCGGGATCGAGGTGCCGCCGCTGGAGAGCTACGCGACGCGGGTCTGGGACTACTGGGAGCGCAATCTCGATCCCAGCCTGTTCAGCGACCGCAACCTGTCCGGCGCCGTCCGCGGCAAGGTGGTGCTGATCACCGGGGCCTCCTCGGGGATCGGACGGGCGACCGCGGTCAAGGTCGCCGACGCGGGGGGGACGGTGCTCCTGGTCGCGCGCTCGGTCGACAAGCTGGAAGAGACGAAAGACGAAATCCTCGCCGCCGGGGGGATCGCCCACATCCACCGTTGCGACATGGCCGACGTCGACGACGTCGCCCGGATGGCCGACGAGGTCCTCACCTACCACGGCCACGTCGACATCCTCGTCAACAACGCGGGCCGCTCGATCCGCCGCTCGGTGGCGCTCTCCTATGACCGCTTCCACGACTACGAGCGGACGATCCAGCTGAACTACCTCGGCTCTCTGCGACTGATCCTGGCGCTGCTGCCGGCGATGCGGGCGCGCAAGTCGGGCCACGTCATCAACATCAGCTCGATCGGCGTGCAGACGAACCCGCCGCGCTTCTCCGCCTACGTCGCCTCGAAGGCCGCGCTCGACGCCTTCAGCCGCGTCATCGCCTCCGAGGTGATCGACGACAAGGTCCACATCACCACCATCAACATGCCCCTGGTCCGCACCCCGATGATCGCGCCGACGCGGATGTACGACATGTTCCCGGCGATCACCCCCGAGGAGGCCGCCGAGATGATCTCCAAGGCGATGGTCAACAAGCCGAAGAAGGTGGCGACGAAACTCGGCAACTTCGGCGAGCTCCTCTACGCGGTCGCCCCCAAGGCGAGCGACTCGATCCTCAACACCGCCTACAAGCTCTTCCCCGACTCCCAGGCGGCGAAGGGCAAAGGCGGCGAGGAGCGCCCCGACAAGGCCCCCTCCACCGAGGCAGTTGCCTTCGCGCACCTGATGAAAGGCGTGCACTGGTAATGGAGTCGCGTGAGGAATCGCGCACCGTCGGCTCGACCGAGGACGCCGATCCCTGGCGTGTGAACGAGGAAGCGCGACGGCGGCGACTGCGGGAGGACGGCCGTCGCTCGCTCGCGGTCAACCTCGCCGAAGGGCTGGCGCTCACCGAATACCTCTCACGTTTCACGGGTAGCGCGCGCGACCATTGATGCCCGCGCTCCGGTTGCATGAGTTGCTGCGCCGGCTCAGCGACGCCGAGATTCGATTTGTCTTGGTCGGCGGGCTGGCGGTCAACGCTTGGGGCTATCTGCGGACGACCCAGGACATCGATGTCGTCCCCGATCCTTCCGCCGAGAATCTCGCCAAGCTCGACGCGGTCCTGAGGGAGCTCGACGGGAAGGTGGAGGTCGGCGGGCGCTTACTCGCGGGATCGGCGATCTCGACCTCTTTGCGGACGGGGGATCGCACCTTGGTCGCCACCTCCCTCGGAAGCGTCGACGTTCTGCAGGGACTACCTCAGATCCCGTCCTTCGCCGTACTCGACGAGAAGGCCACCGAGGTGGACATGGATGGCCTCGTCGTGCGCGTCTGCTCGTTGGAGCATCTGATCGAGATGAAGAGCGCGAGCGAGCGCCCGCGCGACTTGGACGACCTCGAGGCCCTCAGGGCGGCCAATAGCGAATAGCTTCTCACCATGGCCGACCGGCGACTGAAGCACTGGGGCTGGGGGTTCGAGGACCAGGCGCCGACGGCGACGCAATTGGCCGAGGCCGCGACGGGGATTCGCGAGCGCTTCGGCTTCGGTGGTGAGGTGCGGGCGGCGGTGCCGCTGGAGGAGGTCGAGGTGCGGGCGCCGCGACTGCGTCCCCCCGCCGCGTTCGGGGACCTGTTCACCGACGCGAAGTACGAGCGGGTGTCGCGGGCGCTCGGCAAGGCCTACCGCGACATCGTCCGCGGGCACCGGGGGGAGTTCGAGCACCCGCCGGACCTGGTCGCCCTGCCGCGCGACTGCTCGGAGGTGGAGACCGTGCTCTCCTGGGCCGAGGCGGAGGGCGCCGCGGTGGTGCCGTTCGGCGGTGGGACGAGCGTCGTCGGCGGGGTGGAGGCGCGGCTCGACGACCGGCCGGTGGTGACGGTGGACCTGCGGCGGCTCGACCGCCTGGTCGAAGTCGACCCGACCAGCCTCGCGGCGCGGATCGAGGCGGGGGCGACCGGGCCGCGCCTCGAGGAGCAGCTCCGCGAGCACGGCCTGACCATGCGCTGCTTCCCGCAGTCGTTCGAGTACGCGACGCTCGGCGGCTGGATCGCGGCCCGCGCGGGCGGCCACTTCGCGACCAAGGAAACGCACGTCGACGACCTGGTCGAGTCGGTGCGCGCGGTGACCCCGCGGGGGACCTGGGAGAGCCGGCGCCTGCCGGGCTCCGGCGCGGGGCCATCCCCGGACCGGATGCTGCTCGGGTCGGAGGGCATCCTCGGCGTGATCACCGACGCCTGGGTGCGGGTGCGGCCGCGGCCGGAGTGGAAGGCGGGCGCCACGGTGCGCTTCGAGCGCTTCGGCGACGCCTGCGGGGCGGTCCGCGAGATCGTCCAGGCCGGCCTCGATCCCGCCAACTGCCGCGTCCTGGAAGCTGCCGAGGCCGAGCTGACCGGCGCCGGCGACGGCGCGTCCCACCTCCTGCTCCTCGCGTTCGAGTCGGCCCACCACCCGGTCGAGATGCCGCTCCGCCTGGCGATCGAGGCCGCCGAATCCCACGGCGGTGCCCCCGACGACCCCCGCATCAGCGGACCGTCTGCAGTTGACAGTCCCCTAGACGGTCAAACGCAGACGGCCGCCGATAGCTGGCGGGGGGCGTTCCTCCTCGCGCCCTACCTTCGTGACACGTTCGTGTCCTGTGGCGTGCTCTCGGAGACGTTCGAGACCGCGATCACCTGGGACCGGCTCGAGGAGTTCCACGCGACCGTGATGGAGACGACGCGGCGGGTGGTCGCCGAGGTCTCCGGGCCACCTCGCGAGGGCCGCGGCGCCCCGCTCGTCACCTGTCGCTTCATCCACGCCTATCCCGACGGCGTCGCGCCCTACTTCACCGTGCTGGCGCCCGCGATCCGCGGCGGCGAGGTCGAGCAGTGGGACGAGATCAAGGCCGCCGTGTCGGAGGCGCTGATCGAGGGCGGAGGGACGATCACCCACCACCATGCGGTCGGTCGAGATCACCGACCTTGGTACGACCGCCAGCGTCCGGCCCCCTTCGCGGCCGCCCTGCGCGCCGCGAAGGCCGAGCTCGATCCGGCCGCGATCCTGAATCCCGGCGTTCTCCTCGATCCCTGAACGCGCGTCCGGCTGCGGCCGGCGTTACCCTTTCGCGACCGGATCTGGCGGCGCAGGTGCCCGCCGGCGCCTCTCGCCGCCCTCGCGATGGAAACGATCACCTCCGAACAGCCGACCGTGCCGCCCCCCGACGGAGCGTCGAACCTCGACGAACCGGTGGTCCCGCGCCGCAGTCCGCTGCGTGCCGCGATCAAGACCGGGCGGCCGAAAGAGTGGATCAAAAACGTCTTCGTCTTCGCCGGCCTGCTTTTCTCAGGGCACTTCAAGCACCCCGAAGACATCGCCCTGGCCACCGTCACGTTCTTCGCCTTCTGCTTCATCTCCAGCGCCGGCTACTTCGTCAACGACCTGATCGACGTCGAGCTCGATCGCAAACACCCGAAGAAGCGCTATCGACCGCTCGCGGCCCGCGAGATCTCCGAGCGCACCGCGATGACGATCGCCCCGGGCCTGGCGATCCTGGCGATCGCGATCGGCTTCGCCGTCAACTGGAAGGTCGGCCTGATGGTGGTCGGCTACGGCGTCGCCCAGATCGCCTACAGCCTCGGCCTCAAGCAGATCGTGATCATCGACGTGATGACGCTGGCGGGCCTCTTCGTCCTCCGCGTCGCCGCCGGTGCCAGCGCCGTCGACGCCCACGCCTCCGAGTGGCTGCTCCTCTGCACCGGCTTCCTCGCCGCCTTCCTCGGCTTCACCAAGCGCCGGCAGGAGGCGGTCTCCGAGCTCCACGAGGGCACCTCGACCCGTCCCGTCCTCGAGCACTACTCGCTCCCCTTCCTCGACCAGATGGTCTCCCTGGTCACCACCGGCACCGTGATCTCCTACGCGATCTACACGGTCAACAGCCCGATCATCGGCAACCAGATGATGCTGACCATCCCGCCGGTGGTCTACGCGATCTTCCGCTACCTCTACCTGATCTACGACCGCAACGACGACCGCTCGATGTCCGGCATCGTCGCCGGCGACCCCGGCATCCAGGCCGCCGGAGCCGTCTGGGCGATCCTCGCCTTCCTCCTCCTCTACGTCTTCAACTGACCTGGTTGTGACATCGCTAGGTGTACAGTGGTGTCATGGGTCGAACTCAGGTCTACCTAGGCGAAGAGGAGCTGGAGCTCCTTGACCGCGTCTCGAACGAGACCGGTGCTTCACGGTCGGAGTTGATCCGTCGCGCGGTCCAGGCCTCCTTCGGGGGTCAGGGAAAAGACGCGAGGCGAGCCGCTCTTCGGGCTAGCGCCGGTTCTTGGCGCGGCCGCCGGGTCTCCGGAGCCGAGTACGTCGACGCGATGCGAAGCGGTGATGTGAACCAGCGCCTCACTCGCCTCGGCGTCAAGTGAAGCTGCTCGACACCAGCGTGGCGATCGATCACCTGCGGGGCACGCCAGAGGCGGTTGAGCTGCTGGGCGCCCTGCTTGATGCCGACGATCCGCTGCTGGCGAGCGAGGTCGTCCGCTTCGAGCTATTGGCCGGCGTTCGCGAAAACGAGGTGGATGCGCTCGAGCAGTTCTTCGCCGCGGTGTCCTGGGTCCCGGTCGGTGAGGAGGTTGCCCGCACCGCGGGCGAGCTCGCCCGAAAGCACCGTCGCTCGCACAGCGGGATCGACGATGCCGACTACCTGATCGCCGCCACGGCAGTACTGCTCGAGGCCGATCTGCTGACGACGAACGTGCGCCACTTCCCGATGCTGGCGGGACTCACGGCGCCTTACTGAGCCGTCAGGCCAGTTCGCCGCCCTCCGGCAAGCCTTCCATCAGGTAGAAGCGGGCGCGGCCTAGCTCGTCGCCGTTGACCTCGACCACGGCGGCGTGAGGGCCGGCGGCGGCGAAGGCGGCGGTGGCGGCTATGGACATGACGAGGCGCTGCTCTTGGCCTTGGGGCATGCCGGGGGGACGGCCGGTCTCGAAGTTGGCGGTGAGGCCCTCGCCGAGCTCGGTGCCGTCGGGGTCCTGGATGGTGACGGAGAGCTCGTGGGGGCTGTTGGTCTCGTGCCAGGCGACGTCGATGCCGAGGCCGATGTGGAAGGACCACTCATTGGGCAGCTCGGGGAGGCGGAGGACGTTCCAGCCGCCGCCGGTGAGGTAGAGCTTGCCGTTCACCGCCTCCGAGTAGTCGGTGAGCATGATGAAGCCGATGTTCACTTGCCCTTCTTCTTGTCGAGCTTCTTGTTCTTCCCCTCGGTGCCGGGATAGGGGACGACGTCGAGGTCGGCGACGTGTTCGGTCTTGCCGTTGCGTTGGAACTGGATGTCCACTTTCTCGTCCTTGCGGTAGGTGCCCCAAAGGCCCAGGTACATGGCCAGCCAGCGGCTGGTACCCATTTCCTCCTTGACGATCGGGCGGGTGAAGACCAGTTCGCGGCCCTCGACGTCGAAGTCCTTGCCCTCGGTCTGTTCGACCCCGTTGACATAGACGGTGTAGGGCGGCTCGGCCCCGGCGGGGATCTTCACGCGCTCGCCGGCGGCGTAGCTTCCCTTCGGGACTCCCGGCATGTTCATGTAGTCGGTCATCAGGTTCCTTCCAAAGTCTCGCGTACCAGGTCGAAAGGCGTGTCGTGGCCGCTCGGGTCGAGCTCTTCCCGCCGCAGGCCGCCCCGATAGGGCATGAAGGTCCCGTCGCCACGCACGTCGATGCCGGCGGCCCGCTTGCCGGTGAAGCGGCCGGTGCTCAGCTCGAGGCGCGCGGTCACCTGATCCTCGGGCCCGAACTTACGCGGGAATTTGGCGGCCTTCGGCGGGCCCTGCGAGCGGATCTCGAGGGCCCGCTCCCGCATCCGCGCGACGGCCTCGCCGACGTCGTCGAAACCTTCGTGGTCGACTTCGGCGCCGTTGCGAACGGTCAGCTTCCAGCTGGGACGGGACACCGCCCCAGCTTATTTAGGCTCCCGCCCCGGGTGCCCTCAGGCGCCGCGGCGGGGACGTTTCGGGCGTCGCGCCGGCGGGCCGACGATTTTCTCCGGGCCCTCGCGGTTGTCGATCGAGACGTAGTCGCGCTCCCGCGCGCCGGTGTAGATCTGGCGCGGCCGGGCGATTTTCTGCTCCGGATCTTCTTTCATCTCCATCCACTGGGCGACCCATCCGGCCGTCCGCGGGATCGCGAAGAGCAGCGTGAACATGTCGGTCGGGATGCCCATCGCCTCGTAGATGATTCCCGAGTAGAAGTCGACGTTCGGGTAGAGCTTGCGCTCGGTGAAGTAGTCGTCCTCGAGCGCCTGTTTCTCCAGCTCCCGCGCGATCTCGACCAGCGGGTTGTACTCGGTGGCCTCGAAGATCGGGTCCAGGTAGCCCTGGATGATGCGCGCCCGCGGGTCGTAGTTCTTGTAGACCCGGTGGCCGAAGCCCATCAGTTTCTCCTCGCGATCCTTCACCCGGGAGAGGAAGTCGGGGATGTTGTCGACCGAGTCGATCCGCCGCAGCATCCGCAGCACCGCCTCGTTGGCGCCGCCGTGCAGCGGCCCGTAGAGCGCCGCGACGCCCGCGGCCACCGCCGAGTACGGGTCGACGTCGGAGGACCCGACCCCGCGCACCGCGTTGGTGGAGCAGTTCTGTTCGTGGTCGGCGTGGAGGATGAAGAGGACGTCGAGCGCTTTCGCCAGCTCCTCTTTCGGCACGTGTTTGGCTTCGGTTTTCTTGAAGACCATCGAGAGGAAGTTCTCTGCGTAGTTGAGGTCGTTGTCCGGGTAGACGTACGGGAACCCCATGTTGTGCCGGTAGGAGTACGCGGCGAGCGTCGGCACCTTGGCGATCAGCCGGACGGCGGCCATGTAGCGCTCTTCCGGGTCGTTGATCTGCTTGGCGTCGGGATAGAAGGTGGAGAGCGCGCCCACGCCCGACAGCAGCATCCCCATCGGGTGCGCGTCGTAGCGGAAGCCCTCGTAGAGGTGCTTCAGGTCCTCATGGACGTAGGTGTGGTGCGTGATGTCGAATTCCCAGCGCTCCAGCTGCGGCTTGGTCGGCAGCTCGCCCCAGATCAGCAGGTAGGCGACCTCGAGGAAGGTCGAGTTCTCGCACAGCGTCGCGATCGAGTAGCCGCGGTGTTCGAGGATGCCCGCCTCACCGTCGATGTAGGTGATCGAGGAACGACAGGAGGCCGTGTTGGTAAAGGCCGGGTCGTAGGACATCATCCCGAATTCGTCCTCGTCGACCTTGATCTGGCGGAGGTCCAATCCGCGGATCGTGCCGTCGGTGATCGGCAGATCGTAGGTCTTGCCGGTCCGGTTGTCGGTGACCGTCAGGGTCTCCGTCGCGCCGGCGACACCGCCGCCCTCAGTCGTCTGCTGCTCGGTGGCCATCCACACTCCTTTTTCTCCGTCGTCTATGGGGAGACTTTTCTCTTCCTCGAGTCGACCCGAGTATCGCAGTTTGGCGTCGGCGACCTGTTAACCGCGGGGGGCCGGGAGACCCTCGAACTGGGTCATCCGACGGAGTGCCTCGAAGCGCTCATCGATCTCCTCGCGCCCCAGGCGGGAGACGCGCTCGGTGCCGAACTCCTCGACGTTGAAGGAGGCCAGCACGGTGCCGTAGCCCATCGCCCGGCGCAGGTTCGGCTCGTCGAGGTCGCCGTCGACCCCGTCGAGGTAACCGAAGAAGCCGCCGGCGAAGCTGTCGCCGGCGCCGGTCGGGTCCCGCACGTCCTCGAGCGGGAATCCGGGGAGGGCGAAGAAGGTGTGGTCGGCGCCCGCGTTCGTGCCCGCGCCAGAGGTGAACAAGGCAGCGCCGTACTCGCCGCGCTTGGCGACTACCGCCCGCGGCCCCATCTCCATCACCGCGCGGGCCGCCTTGGCGAGGTTCACCTCGCCGGTCAGCATGCGGATCTCGGCGTCGTTGACGACCAGGCAGTCGACTTCGGAGATCGCCGCCAGCAGCGAGTCTTTGGCGATGTCGATCCAGAGGTTCATCGAGTCCAGGCCGCTGAAGCCGGCGCCGTCGCATTGGGCGCGGACCTGGCGCTGCAGGTCGGGCTGGATGTTGGCGAGGAAGAGGGTGTCGGCGGCCTTGGCGGCGTCGGAGAGCTTCGGCTCGAACTCGCCGAAGACGCCGAGCTGGGTGTCGTCGGTGTGGGCGACGTTGAGGTCGAAGTCGTAGTGGCCGCGCCAGAAGAAGCTCTGGCCGCCGGGGACGCGCTCGATGTCCTCGGTGACGATGCCGCGCGAGCGCAGCAGCTCGAACTGCTCGGTGCCGAAGTCGTCCCCGACCGGGCCGACCGGGCGCACCTCGGTGAAGAAGCTTGCCGCGAGCGAGAAGTGGACGGCGGCGCCGCCGAGCATGCGCTCGCGCTCCCCGAAGGGGGTCTTGACGGCGTCAAAGGCGATGGATCCGACGACGGTGAGGGCCATAGGGGATGGCACCCTACCGTCTCCCCTGAGAGACTCGCCGCATGAAAGCGATCCAACTGAGCGAGTTCGGGGGCGCCGACGCGATCGAGCTGGTCGAGCTCGAGGACCCGACGCCGGGCGAGGGCGAGGTCGTCGTCGAGGTCGCCCGCTCCGGGGTGAACTTCGCCGACACCCACCAGACCCGCAACGACTATCTGTCCGGGCAGGAGCTGCCGCTGATCCCGGGGACCGAGGTCGTCGGGACGACGCCGGACGGACGGCGCGTCGTCGCGCTGACCGGCACCGGCGGGTACGCCGAGAAGGTCGTCGTGCCCGAGGCGATGCTGATCCCGGTCCCCGACGAGGTCGACGACGAGCAGGCCGCCGGGGCGCTCGTCCAGGGCCTGACCGCGATGGCGCTGGTCCATCGCATGGCGCGGATCGAGGCGGGGGAGACGATCGTGGTCGAGGCCGCCGCGGGCGGCACCGGCACGCTTGCCGTGCAGGTCGCCAAGACCGCCGGGGCGCGGGTCATCGGCCTCGCCTCGAACGCCGAGAAGCGCGAGCTGGTCGAGGGCCTCGGCGCCGACGCGACCGTCGACTCCCAGGCCGAGGACCTGCGTGAGGCGATCCTCGCCGCCAACGACGGCAAGAAGGTCGACGCGGTCCTCCACATGAGCGGCGGCGACGCCTTCGACGCCGAGCTGGACGCGCTGGCGCCGCTCGGGAGAATGGTCGTCTTCGGCAATGCGTCCAGAGAGGAACGCATGGTCAGCACGGGTAAGCTGATGCAGGGATCGAAGGCCGTGATGGGCTTCTGGCTCGTCCACGTGCTCGCCCGACAGGAGCTCGCGGTGCCGCTGATCGGCGAGCTTTTGGGGGCGCTGGCGACGGGCGCACTGCGCGTGACGATCGGTGGCGTCTACCCTTTGTCGGAAGCGGCACGTGCACATCAGGCGCTTGAATCCCGCGCCAGCACCGGCAAGCTGCTTCTCGACCCCTCTTCATGAAAGCGGCATGACGACCTTCAAAGACCTCGGACTTTCCCCTGCGATCCAGCAGGCGCTCGACGAGTTGGGCTACCAGGACCCGACGCCGATCCAGGAGGAGGCGATCCCGGAGCTGCTCGCCGGCCACGACGTGATCGGCCAGGCCCAGACCGGCACCGGCAAGACGGCGGCCTTCGGCCTGCCGTTGTTGCAGTACCTCGATCCCGAGAACCACGAGGTCCAGGCGATCGTGATGACGCCGACGCGCGAGCTCTGCATCCAGGTGACGCAGGCGCTGCGCTCGATGGCCGAGCACCTCGACATCGAGATCGTCGCCGTCTTCGGCGGCGCCCCGATCCGCTCGCAGCAGTCGCAGCTGCGCTCCGGCGCCCACGTCGTCGTCGCCACGGTCGGGCGGATGATGGACCTGATGAGCCGCCGCTCGCTGGTCTTGACCGCGGCGCGCTACGTCGTTCTCGACGAGGCCGACGAGATGCTCGACCTCGGCTTCATCGAGGACGTCGAGAAAATTCTTCGGATGTGCCCGAGCGGCCGCCAGACGGCGCTCTTCTCGGCGACGATGCCGCCGCCGATCCAGAAGCTGGCGGAGGGTTATATGTACGACCCGACGACGATCTCGATCACGCCGAAAACGCTCACCGTCGACGCGATCGCCCAAGCCTTCGTCGAGGTTCCGGCGCGGGAGAAAACGGCCCGCCTGATCGAGCTGTTGAAGACCGAAGAACCCGAGCAGGCGATCATCTTCTGCCGCACGAAAATCGGCGCCACGCGCCTTGAAAGGGCGCTGAAGGACAAAAACCTCGATGTCAAAGCGCTCCATGGCGACATGAGCCAGGGATCCCGCGACGGCGTGATGATCGCCTTCAAGGACCACCGCGTGAAGCTGCTGGTGGCCACCGACATCGCCGCCCGCGGGCTCGACGTCGAGCACGTCACCCACGTGATCAACTTCGATGTGCCGAACTCCTCGGAGACCTACGTCCACCGGATCGGCCGCACCGGTCGGGTCGGGCGGACCGGTCGCGCGATCACCTTCGTGACGCCGGACGAGCGCGACGAGATCGGCCGCATCGAGCGCGACGTCAACACCAAGATCGACGAGTGGGAGAGCCCCGAGGAGCGGCTCGAGCACGCGCCGCCGCCGCGCCGCCGTGAGCGCACCCGCGAACGCGAGAAGCGCGAGCCGGAGGCCAAAGATGAGGCCAAGGGCAAGGAGGAGTCCCCCTCCGACGAGTCCCCCTCCACGGACTCGAAAGACTCCGCGGACTCGAAGGACTCCAAGAAGACCACCAAGCTCTTCGTCAACCGCGGCGAGCGCTCGGGCATCGAGGAGGAGGACCTGCGCTGGGCCCTCCGCGAGGGTGCCGTCCTCCCCGACGAGGCAGTCCACGACGTCCGCGTCCTCCACCGCTTCTCCTTCGTCGAGGTCGACCCCGACCAGGCCGAGCGCACCGTCGAGTACCTCGACGGCACCAAGCTGAAAGGCAAGGAGATCCGCCTCGAGGTCGCCAAGAGCTAGTCGCTAGGCCGCCTTGGTGGTCAGCTCGGCGACCGCGCCGAGGAGCGCGTCGAAGTCGATCGGCTTGGAGAGGTAGCCGCTGATCTCGAGGTCAGCGGGGGCGTCGGCGTCGTCGGGGGTCTGGTGGGCGCTGACGATCAAGGCCGGAGTCTCGAGGCCGGCGGCGCGCAGCTCGCGCAGCGCGTCGATGCCTGACTTACGCGGCATCATCGCGTCCAAGAGCAGGATGTCGGGACCGTCGTCAGCGGTGGGGTCGACCCGCTCGGTGACCTCCTGGCCATCGGCCGCGGTCTCCACCTGGTAGCCGGCCAGCTCGAGGCGCGTGCGCAGCAGCAGCAGGATCGTCTCGGAGTCGTCGGCGACGAGGACCGTGGTCACGGGCGGACCCGCTCGCCGAGCACGGGAGGCCCTGCCGGGGCCGCCGGCTCGAGCGCCTCGGGACCGGACGTCGGCAGGAAGATCGTGAACGTCGATCCGCGGCCGACCTCGGAATCGGCGGCGATCCTCCCACCGTGCAGCTCGACCAGCGATTTCGAGATCGCCAGGCCGAGGCCGGTGCCGCCGACCCGCTGGGTCAGGCCGGCGTCGCCGCGCACGAAGCGCTCGAAGATGTGCTCCAACTGCTCAAGGGGTATGCCGGGGCCATTGTCGGTCACTTTGATCTCCACACCGCTTTCGGCTACCCGGGCGGACACCTGAATAGACGCGCGTTCGGGCGAGTACTCATGCGCATTGGTAACCAAATTCACCAGTATTTGGCGAATTCGGTCTGCCTCGACGTTGACCAGGGGCAGATCGGGGTCGATCTGCTCGATCAGGACCTGATGGCTGGCTTCGGTCTGGGCCCGCATCGTGCGGACAACATCTTCGACCAGCGCTCCCATCTGGGTCGGCTGGGGACGGATCGCGAGGCGCCCCGCGTCGGAGCGGGCGAGGTCGAGTAGATCGTTCAGCAGGCGCACCAGGTGCCGGCAGTTGTCGAGGATGATCTCGACCGTCTCCACCTGGCGCGGGGTGAGCGAGTCGCGCTCCATCATCAGGAGCTCGGCGAAGCCCTGCACCGAGGTCAGCGGGCTGCGCAGCTCGTGTGAGGCGGTCAGTACGAACTCGTCTTTCATCCGGTCGAGCTGGTCGCGCTCAGATGCCTCGAGCTCGAGATCCGCCGCCATCTCGTTGAACGCTTTGCCGAGCGTCGACACCTCGGAGACGCCGCCGACCTCGACCCGGGCGCTGCGGTCGCCGCCCGCCAGCCGTCCGGCCGCCCCGACCAGCGCCTCGAGCGGCCTTCGCATCGCCTGGATCAGCCCGGCGAAGAGCAGGAGCGCGCCGAGCAGCCCGGCGATCAGGCCGGCGGCGACGAGGATCACGGTGTCGCGGGTGTCGCCGGAGATCGAGTCGCGCAGCTGGGCGCGGTTGGTTTCTTCGCGGGCGATCGTCGCCCGTGCCGCCGCAGGCCTCGTTCCTTCGGCGAGTTGGGCCCGCGCGGCGATCTCACGCTGGTAGGAGCGTTCGATCGAGTTCTCGTAGTCCTGGCGCTGCACGATCAGCCGGCCGACGCCGATCACGGTCACCGCGGTGAGCAAGGCGAAGGCGATCGCGAAGCCGATCCGGAGGCGATTGGCAAGCGACGGACTGAGGCGGCGGGCCCGGCGTGAATATGCTTGCGCGGCGATGGGGGACGAGGCTACAGGCCAAAGCGACGGCTCAGCCGTCGAGGAGGTCGACGGCATCGACGCTGCCGGCGTCGGTGCGTGGTTCGCCGAGCACGTGCCGACGGCGCGTCCACCGCTGGCCTACGAGCGGATCGCCGGCGGGCACTCGAACCTCACCTACCGGGTCACCGACGCGGCCGGCAGCGAGTGGGCGCTGCGGCGCCCGCCGCTCGGCAAGACGCTCAGCTCCGCCCACGACATGGCGCGCGAGCACCGCGTGGTCGCGGCGCTCGGCGGCACGCCGGTGCCGGTGGCCCCGGTGGCCGGGCTCTGCGAGGACGAGTCGGTGAACGGCGCCCCGTTCTACGTCATGGACTTCGTCCGCGGCCCGGTGCTGAGGGGGACGGCCGAGGCGGAAGCGGCCTTTCCCGACGAGGGCGAGCGCCGCGAGATCGGTATGCGTGTCGCCGACACCCTGGCCGCGATCCACGCCGTCGATCCCGACGCGGTCGGGCTCGGGGACCTCGGCCGCAAGGAGGACTACGTCGCCCGCCAGCTGCGCCGCTGGTACGGGCAGTGGGAGAAATCGAAGACCCGCGAGCTGGCCGCGATCGACCGCGTCCACGATCGCCTCGCCGCCCGCATCCCGGCCCAGGGGGGCGCCTCGATCGTCCACGGCGACTATCGCCTCGACAACATGATCCTGGCCGACTCCGGCGAGGTGGCGGCGGTGGTCGACTGGGAGCTCTGCACCCTCGGCGACCCGCTCGCCGACGTCGGCACGCTGATGGCCTACTGGCCCGAGCGCGACGCCCCCGAGGTGGCCCTCGGCATGCCCGCCAACCTCCTGCCCGGCTTCCCCACCCGCGAGGAGCTGATCGCCCGTTACGCCGAGGCCTCCGGCCGCGACCTCGCCGATCTCGACTTCTACATCGCGCTCGGCTACTGGAAGCTGGCGATCATCCTCGAGGGCGTCTACGCCCGCTACGCCGCCGGCGGCTACGGCAATTTCGAGCTGAACCGCGGGCTCGAAGAATTCGCCCGTCTGGTCGAGCGCCTCGCCGACGCCGCCGAGCAGATCGAGTCGCGCGACGGCTGAGACTGAGTCGCAAACGGCATTGGAAAGCCGTTTAGGTTGCTTGACACGTCCTGTCTATATGGGAGGGTCGCGGTGTCTAGTCCCGACCCTCCCACAGACAGGAGTAACACACTCATGAAGTCCGTCCGTAAGCGGCTCACGTATGCCAACGTGATGTCGTCGATCGCCGTCTTCCTCGTTGTCGCCGGCGGCACCGCCTTCGCTGCGTCGCAACTCGGTAAAGAAACCGTCGGCTCGAAGCAGCTCAAAAAAGAAGCGGTCAGCCTGGCGAAAATCAATACGGCCGCGAAAAACTCCCTGAAGGGTGCCACCGGTCCGGCCGGTGCCGCCGGAGCCGCTGGGGCGCAAGGCAAACCAGGCGACCGTGGGCCGCAGGGAGAGCCAGGCTCGCAGGGCCCGCAAGGACTGCAGGGCGTCCCTGGCCTCTCGGGACTCGAAGTCGTGACGGATAAAGTCGCCACGTCGACCACCTCGCCGAAGTCGGTGACGGTGGCCTGTCCCGCCGGAAAGAAAGTCATCAGCAGCGGATTCGACATCGACGGCGGATCGAACGGCAACCAGAAGGAAGCCGCCATCGACGAGTCCAAGGTGAGCTCCAACCTCGAATCGGCGTTCTTCGAAGCCTATAACGAGAAAGGTGCTGGAGCCCCGAGCTGGTCTCTCGAAGGCGCGATCGTCTGCGCCAACGTCGGCTAGGCCTTACACCATGCGGGCGGGGTGTCGCGGCTCCAGCGGCGCTCCGCTCGATTCCGCCTCCGCGCGCTTGGACCAGCGGTTCAGCTCGCGGCGGGCGAGGACCATCTTGTGGACCTCGTCGGGGCCGTCGGCGAGACGCAGCATGCGGCTGTAGCGCCACATCGGGGCGAGGACGGTGTCGTCGGTCATGCCGAGGCTGCCGTGGATCTGGATCGCCCGGTCGAGCACGTTCATCACCATGTTCGCGGCGACGATCTTGATCGCCGAGATCGACTGGCGGGCGGCGCGCTTGCCCTCGGTGTCCATCTTCCAGGCGGCGTAGAGGGTGAGCAGGCGGGCCTGGTCGATTTCCATGCGGCTGGTCGCGATCGACTCCTGGACGAACTGCTTGTCGGCCAGCGGGCCGCCGAAGGCGTGGCGTTCGTTGGCGCGGCGGCACATCATCTCGTGGGCGCGCTCGGCGGTGCCGATCGCCCGCATGCAGTGGTGGATGCGCCCCGGGCCGAGGCGGTCCTGGGCGATCGCGAAGCCGGCGCCGCGCTCCCCGAGCAGATTCTCCTTCGGCACCCGGCACTCGGTATAACGGATCTCGCAGTGGCCAGGCCCCTTGTCGTGGCCCATCACCGGGATCGAGCGCACCAGCTCATAGCCAGGGGTGTCGGTGGGCACGCAGATCATCGAGGCGCGGGCGTGGATCGGCGCGTCGGGGTCGGTGACGACCATCGCGATCGCCAGGGAGGCCCCGTTCGCGCCGCTGGTGTACCACTTGTGCGCGTCGATCACCCACTCGTCGCCGTCGAGGACGGCGCGGCCTTGGAGGAGGGTGGGGTCGGAGCCCGACACCTCCGGCTCGGTCATCGAGAAGCAGGTGCGGATGCGTCCCTCCAGAGCCGGCTCCAGCCATTCCTCTTGCTGTTGTGCTGAGCCGTGCTCGGCCAGGATCTCCATGTTGCCGGTGTCCGGCGCGGAGCAGTTGAAGGCCATCGGCGCCGCCATCGGGCTTCGTCCCATCTCCTCGCAGAGCAGGCCGTACTCCCAGTTCTTCAAGCCGGGGCCGAAGCGCTCGTCGGGCATGAAGAGGTTCCAGAGGCCGTCGCCGCGCGCCTTCTCGCGCACCGCGGTGAGATTGGCCGGGTAGGCGACGCCGGGGCCGACCTCCTCGTCCAGGGCCGCGCCCAGCTCGCGCTCGGCCGGGTAGATCTCGGCGTCCATGAAGTCGAGGATCCGCTCGCGCAGTGCGGCGACCTCCCCCGTCGGTTCGAAGTCCACTGTCCCTCCCTCTCGCTGACCCGGTCGCGCCGAATCTAGTTCATCGTCGTAGGTAGCGGGCGAACAGCTCGGACTCTTCTTGGAGGAGCCAGGCGAGCTCCAGCCGGGCGACCTCGGGGAGCGCTCCCTCGAGGATAGTCGCCCCGGCCCCGACCAGTTTCGGTGCGATGGTGAGGAAGAGCTCGTCGGCGAGCCCGTCGGCCTGCAGCTGGGAGTGGAGGTGGGGCCCGCCCTCGCAGAGCAGGGCGCGGATGCCACGCTCCTCGCGCAGCCGCCGCAGCGCGACGCCGATGTCGACCCGGCCGTCGGGATCGCGGAGAACCTCGACCGGGGTCGCGGTGACAGGCGGTTCCTCCTCCTGGTCGCCGGTGAGGATGAGCACCTCGCCGCCGCCATCGGTGAAGAGGGGCGCGTCCCAGGGGAGGTCGAGGCTGCCGACGATGATCACCAGGAGGTCGCCGGGGAGGCCGAGCCGCATCCTGTACTCGCGCCTGGCGGCGTCGCCGATGATCCGGCCGTAGCGCTCCTCGCGCATCGTCCCGGCACCGATCATCACCGCCTCGAAGCGCTGTCGCAGGCCGACCAGCATCTCGGTGTCGGTGTCGGAGCCGATCTTGCCCGAGCGCCCTTCGATCGCGGCACGGCCGTCGAGCGTGGTGGCGAAGTTCAGGGCGACGCGAGGCCGGTCGGTCGGAGCTTCCTCCCACGGCCGGTAGGCGTCGAGCTGCTCCACGACGGAGGTCGGGCCGGGGTCGGGGACGAGACGCCTCACCAGTCGAACTTTAGAGAGGCGAGGAGAGCGCCCGGCTCAGGCCGGGTAGTCGTTCCAGCCGACGAACTCGCGGCCGGCGAACTTCTGCAGCTCGGCGACTTCCTCGCCGAAGCGGCCGCGCAGGTCCTCGACCAGGGCATCGGGCAGCACCGGCTTCGGCGCCGGGGGCTTGTCCGGATCGTGGACGACTTTCTCGACGATCCAGCGCATCCGCTCGGGCAGGCGGTCGAAGTTGCGGTCGAAGGAGCGGAAGCCCGGGAGTTTGATCAGCTTCTCCATGAACTGGTATTTGTCGCTCGACTTCGCCGCCGACTTCTCCCACTCGCGGTCGAACTGCTCGGAGGTGAAGTTCTCGTCGACGCCCGCGTAGGCGAAGGCCTTGCGCATCGTCCCGTCGCGGTCGCGCTGGAGCTCCTCCTGGGTGATGACCTCGATCTGGGAGCGGTCGAACTGCTCGAGATAAGGCTGCAGCTGGGTCCAGTAGCGGGAGCGGTTCGTGTACTGGTTGTCCGGGTCGGAGAGGACCGGGATCATGTCCCGCGTCTCGTAGCCGGCGCCGGTGGCGTGGACCCAGTGGCTGAGGATGCGCTTGATCGGGTCGCGCACCATGTAGATCAGCCTGGCGTCGGGGCAGTGCTGCTTGATCCGCTCGGCGACGCCGTCGTAGCGCGGCAGGTTCGTGTAGTGCGGGGAGGACTCGCCGCGCACCTTGAAGCGGTCGTCGAAGCGGCTCGCGTACCAGTCGAGCCCGAGGTCCCAGTTGAGCTCCTCGACGAAGAAGTTCAGCTCCTTCGGCTTCGACATCTGGATCTCCGGATGGAGGCCGAGGTAGTGGTGGATGCTCGTCGTGCCGCACTTGAGCCCACCGATGATGATCAGGTTCGGCATCGCCGCGTGCGGTTTGCGGCGACGGCGCCGGGCGCTTTTGCGATCGGCGGTATAGCGCTCGCGGGCGCGGGCGCACATCGCCTCGTCGGCAGGGTCTGGTGGTAGCAGCGGGGGCAAGGTGTGCGTGTCGGTATCCGGCACGAGCGTGGCTAGTCTAGCTGCGATGTCGGTTCATCTCCCTCAGACGCCCCTCGGCGACCTCGGGTCGAGCCTCGAACACTTCTTCAACGCGACCACGGAATTCTTCCGGCACCTCTCCGAAGTGCACTGGTCGCAGTTCGGATTCGCGCTCCTCTGCCTGCTCGCGATGCAGCTCTGCCGCGCCTGGGCGTGGCGCAACGTGCTGAAGGCGGCCTATCCGGACAAGCGGATCGGCTTCACCCACCTGGCGGCGGCCTACCTGGCCGGGGCGGGGATCAACGCGATCATCCCGGCCCACGCGGGCGACGTCACCAAGGTCTTCCTGGTCAAACGCCAGATCCCCGACTCCTCCTATCCGGCCGTCACCTCCTCGTTCCTCGTCCAGACGGTCTTCGACACCTCCGTCGGGATCCTCGTCCTCGCCTACGCGATCACCCAGGGCCTCTTGCCGCCGCTGCCCGAGCTGCCTCGCCTGCCCGCGTTCGAGGTCTCCTTCTGGGCCAACCACCCGAAGACGTTGGCGATCACCGTCGGCGTCCTCATCCTCGCGATCGTCGTCGGCATCTGGTACCTGGCCCAGCGGGTGCGGCGCTTCTGGGCGCGGGTCCGGCAGGGCCTCGTGATCCTCACCCGGCCGCGTGACTACATGAGGCAGGTCTTCGCCTGGCAGGGCGTCGGCTGGCTCTTCCGCTTCGCCGCCTTCTATTTCTTCCTCGAGGCCTTCGGCCTGAAAGGGACGATCGGCAACGTGATGCTGGTGATGAGCGTGCAGGCGATCGCCAACATCGTCCCCTTCACGCCCGGCGGCGCGGGAGCCCAACAGGCCCTCCTCGTCGCGACCCTGAGGGGCCCCTCGCGGGCCGCGGTCCTCTCCTTCTCGGTCGGCACCCAGATCGCGATGGCCGCCTGGTCGATCCTCCTCGGCTTCGCCGCGATCCTCCTGGTCTTCCGCACCACCGACTGGCGCGGCCTGATCAGGCAGGCCCAGGACGATGCCGACCGCGACGACGGGGCCGGACCAGGCGGCACCGAGGGCGGCGCGGGCGCCGGCAATTGCGGCGAGGCGCCGACCCCAAGCTCCGCCTGATCCCGCGTTCCGCTGTTCCTTTTGGACCCCACAGCGCCATAAAGAACAGCTGGCGGAGTTGAGCCGGGACGTAACAGGCCGATTTCGGGCGGGTAATTGAGCTCGTGAGCACTTGGATGCGCATCGCCTTGACGGCATCCTTGGGAGTCGTTCTGGGCCTGGCCACGCTGGTCGCCGAAGACCCGGGATTTCCGACCTCCGGAGTCGATGAGGCGATCGGTTCGCTGTTCATCGTCGTCGCCGCGATCGGGTTCTTCGCCACGCCGCTGGCAGTGGGGCGCTGGTGGGTCGTCCTCTCGATGGCGGGACCGGCGCTCTCGCTCCTGATCATGCAGGCGGCGAACGTCCCGGTGACCCTTGACGACGGCACGGGCGCGGCGATCAACTACCGGACGATCTTCCAGCTCATGGTCCTCTCCCTGGTCATGCTCGCCGTGTCCGGAGTCCGGTTGCTCTTTGTCGCTCGTCAGTCCGACCAGCCGGGGTAGCGGGCTTCGACCTGCCACCGCCAGGGCGGTTCCTCGGCGGCGGGGAAGTCGTAGTGGTTGCGGCCGGGGAGGGTCTCGAGGGGGACCAGGGCCGGGTCCTGGGACGCGCGCACCTCCGTCTCGGCGGCCGCTTCGATGTCCGCCCCGGTCGCGGTGCGGCGGACGGCGCGCCAGCCGAGGGTCGGGCGGTACTCCCAGTAGACGAGCTCGACCGTGCCGTCGACGCGGCGGCGGTCGATGAGCTGGGTGAAGTCGGTGGTGCGGCGGTTGGACGCCGTGAGGTGGGGGCCCGCGGCGGCGGCGCAGCTGGCGCGGCGGCAACGGCGGAAGTCGACCGGGACGAGGGGTAGGCCGTCAGGGCCGCTCAGCGGCTCCGGCGCCGGGGCGAGCGCGCGGGCGAGGCGGGCGAGCGGCCAGCCGTAGGCGGGGACGAGCGGTTGGTGGCGGCACGCGTCCGGCAGGTGCGGACCGCAGACGAGGCGGCGACCGATGGCCCGCGCCAGGTCCCGCCCCGCGTCGACTTCGCCGCCGCCCGCGATCGCCGCGACCACGGCGACCAGCAGCAGCGCCATCAACGCCGCCAGCGCCGCCGACTCGATCGTCGCCTGTCCTCGCTCGGAGCCCATACGCCGACGCTAGGAGCCAAATGCGCACCTGTGGCGCGCACCGTGTGCCAATTGTGAATCGGCGGCGTGCCGGTTCTGATTACATTCGCCCCATGGAGGGAAGCCCTTTCAATCTTTTCGGCGATCCCGACGAGTTCCGTGCCCGTATGGAGGAGCTCTCGGAGCAGATGCAGTCCTCGCAGCGCGTCGCCTGGGCCGACAACGCGATCAAGCTGGCGGTCGAGATGACCGTCGCCTCGATCGGTCGGCTCGACCTCACCGGCAATGCCGATGAGCAGGCGATGCAGGTCCGTGACGCCATCCGCGTCCTCTTCCCAGAGGCCGTGACGTTGGTGCGCGAGGCCCGCGAAGGCCTCAGCTAGCCACCCGCCGCCGACGCGGAGCCGCCTTCGAGCTAGAGCAGCTCGAAGCGGAGGTCGACGACCGCACCGCCGCGCAGGAGCGCGCCGGTCAGCTCGACCGGGACCGCGATGACCGCGGCCGGGATCGCGAGGACGATGCTGGCGAGGGCGTCGATGCGGCGCTGCCAGGGCTCCTCGGCCGGGGCGGCGGGCCCGGAGCCGAGCGCCGCGAGCGCGACGTTGTGCCCGAAGGTGACCGAATTCAGCAGCGTCTGCCAGGTCTGCGCGAAGCTCGCGCCGGGCACCCAGCGGCGGCGGCGCACCACCTGGTCGCGCTGGGCGACCAGCCTGCGCACGGACTCGACCGTGAAGAGGTAATGGACGCCGGGGACGAGGCCCGCCCAGCCGGCGCCGCCGATCGAGCAGGCGAGGCTCGCCCGGTTGAGGATCCGCGCCCGCTCCTGGTCACCGAGGCGGTCGAGGGCGTGGAGCGCCTCCTCGGTCCCCGCCGACTCGCCGACGATGCCGAGCCCGCAGCTCTCGCAGCGGCGCACCGGGGCGCCGAGACGGTCCTCTTCGGCGAGCCAGCCGAAGAGCGGCTCGCCGCACGCGGGGCAGGGCGGGTTGTCAGGGCCGGCGCCCGCCTCGAGCGGGACTCGCCGTGCACTCGTCGTCAATTCATCCATGCGATGTAGCGTACGGACCCGTGCGAGAGAGCAGCCCCAGTTGAAACGCCGCAAAGAGGACGTCCTGGCCTGGGAGTCGCGCTGGAGTGTGCGGGTCGGGCTGCTGACCTTCCTTGCCGTCGTGCTGGTGATCGTCTCGTCGATTCTGATCGCCGGCGTCAGCGGCGGCGGCGAAGCCGAAGTCCTCGAATCGCTGTACAAGGAATCCTCCTCGGTGACGCTCTCCTCGGTGATCGAGGCGATCGGCTTCGTCCTGCTCGCGGCGCCCCTCTACTTCCTCTTCCGCGCGGCGCTGGCGCGATCGGGCGGGAGAATGAAAGCCCAGCTGGTCGGGGTGATCGTGGTCGCGCCGATCTTCCTCGCGATCGGCGGAGTGCTGAACGGCATCGCCTCCAACGAGGCGGCCGACGCCTTTCACAAGGGTGAAGCGAAGTCGACCCTCAGCATCGAAAAGGGCGCCGAAGAATGTCGCGACGAAGAACGCGACAAGGGCGCGAAGGAGTTCGGCGAAAAGTACGACTCCGGCGCGAGCCCGCTGAAAGACTGCGAAACGACCGAACAGGAAGAAAGCACGGCCAAACACGCGCTGAGCGAAGCCTCGCTGCGCAACGCCGCCACCGGCCTCGGCCTGGCGGGTCGGCTGGGCCTCCTGATCGCCCTGGTCTACAGCTGCCTCTGGGCCATGCGCGTCGGCCTCTTGACGAAATTCTGGGGCTCCTTCGGGATGGCCCTCGGCGTCGCCGCCCTGATCCTCCTGGTGCAGTTCTGTCTGATCTTCTTCATCTACTTCGCGCTCCTGCTGGTCGGCAAACTGCCCCGCGGCCGACCTCCGGCGTGGGCCGCGGGCGAAGCGATCCCCTGGCCGACTCCTGGCGAGCGGATGGCGAAGGAAATCGAACCGAAGGACCGGGCGTCCGAACCGGACGAACCCGTCGAAGCCCCCGGCCTCGGCCCGCCGCTGGAAGCCCCCGAACCCGAGGAAGCGCCCGAACCGGACGGCGAAGGCCCGTCGGACGGCGGGTCCGGCGACGGCCCCCAGCGCCGCAAGCGCAAGCGCCGCGGCTAGGGCCGGTGCCCCGGGCGGGGTGCCGGCTGGGTGCGGCAGTCCTAGCTGCGTCCTGGGCGTCTCATCGCGGTCCTGGCTGGCTGTGACCGCGATGAGACGCCCAGGACGTGAGGGTTTCGTCGGGAAGTGCTGAGCTTCGTCACGCTTCCGCCCGGAACTCCACACCCTCGTCACGCTTCTCCAGCACCAAAATGTTGATGGGCCGAAAACTACGTCTATAGGGCTAGTTTTCGGCCCATCAACATTCGGGGTCAGACGGAAGGCGCACGAAGCATGGGGAACCTGCGCGGAAGTGTGGAGTTCGTGGCGTCTCCCTCACGTCTCGCGCAACGGCTTCGGAGATCCTTCACACCTTTCATACCCCGGCCGTCTCGGGCACGGTCACAGCCAGCCAGGGCCGTGACCGAGACGGCCGTGCTCGCCGCAACGCCTTGCGTCCCTTCCCCGGGCGGCCCCGACGCGGGGCCCGCCCGATCTGCCATGCGCAGGCGAAGAATCCGGCGCCCAGCAGCGCGCCCGCGCGCGGGGTCCCGAGCTAAGCGTCGGTCGGCTGCGCGCCGGCCGCGACCTGTTTGCGGTGCGTGCGGATCTCGCTCATCATCCGCTCGAGGCGGGGCTCGGTCGTCTCGTCGACGAACTTCATCGCGGCGGCGACGCCCGGGTGGACCGCGGCGATGCCTTCGTGCATCGCCTGGGCGACTGCGCGGTAGGTGGGATGGCCCTCGCGGCCCGAGCGCAGCTCGATCAGGTGCATCGCCTCGCGGGCGTTCAGGTCGAGGATGTAGCGGATGCGGAAGGCGAGGCTGAGCGCGTAGGCGGCCGGCTCGTCGAGGCCCGCCGCCGCGAGTCGCTCGTACTCCGTGCGGGAAATGTCAAGCGCGCGTTCGAACTCACCGCCGACACCGGCTTCGCGAACCTCCTCGGGGATTCCCGCGCCGAGCTCGGGGCCGAGCCGTTGCCACTGCACGGTCAGCATGCGGTGGCGCTGGAGATCGCGGAAGGCGCCGTAGTCGGAGACGACCTCGAAGCGATAGCGGAGCGCCTCGAAGCCGCGGCCGGGGCGGTGGCGGCGGTTGGCGCGCTCGCCGACGACGGCGGCGAGCAACTCGCCTCGTTCCTCGGTGCCGAGCGAGTCCACCCGGGAGCGGACCACGGCCTCCGGCACGGCCGCCGCCTCGTATAGACAGGCAGCGAGCAGGTCGGCTTCTGACCCCTCGACGCCGATGAGGTCGACGGTCGGCGCCGGGTCGACTTCCTCGCGGCGACCGAGGCCGAGTCGCTCGACCCAGCGCTCGGTCCCGGCACGGCGCTCCTGCAGGTAGGAGACCCACTCGCCGCCGCGGTCGGGCCGCTCGACCCGGGAGACGAAGCTCGGCATCACCTGCTGTAGCTCGGTCAGGATCATCCCGCCGAACTCCCGCGCCTCTGGCAGCGGGGAGGCCATCAGCCGCAGCAACAGCTGCTCGTAGGCCTGGCCCGAGGCGTAGATGCCGACGTGGCTGAGCGTCGCGGCGGGTAGGAGGCCGCGCAACAGGTCGAGGGCCTTGGCGCGGATCGACCGTCGCCACGCGGCCTCGGGCTCCTCATCGCCACGCGGCCAACGCGTCGCCGCCCACTCCTCGACCTGGCCGAGCGAGCGCGAGTAGATGGCGAAGATCTCGTCCATCGCGGCCGCGAACTCGGGGCCCAGCTCCTCGTCGCGATAAAAGCGATAGCCGCCGCCCGGCAGCGCCTTGTCGTAGGGGATGTAGCGGGTCGACTGCTCGAGGTAGGCGGCGAGCCGGCCGCGCTGCAGCACCTTGGTGAGGATGTTCGAGACCCACTCACAGGCGACGTGGGCGCCGCCGACCTGGGCGATCGAGTCGTCCCCGTAGCCGACGAAGACGCGCTCATACAGGCCCGCCGCGCGCGCTCCCTCCTCGGCGTCGAAGGGGCGGCCGCCGGTGGGGGCGTCGTCGGCGAACTCGTCCAGGTAGAGGCGCCGAACCGACCCGGAATACCGCGAATAGCGGGCAAAAAGCGCTCCCTTGACCGTCTCCGGGAGGTTGACCAGGGCAAAGACCGGCCGATCGAGATTGGTGAAGTGAGGCGCGAGGAGTGCCGTCTCATCCGGCGTGAATTGTTCGGTCGGGTAGCGCATGGGTGGGCCATCGTACGCCTGCCACTGGATGTCCTCGGGGCGTGTGACGAAAGGCTTGACCGTGTGCCAATTCACCACCGCTTTGAGCCAACTCATCCGCATTCCTTGACCTGGCCGGGGTCCACGCGCTTTGGTGGCGCCCATGCGGATCGCCGCCCTCGCCATCGTCGTCCTCGCCCTCGCCGCCGCGCCCGCCGCGGCGCGCCCCACGGCGATCGTCTCGATGGGCGACAGCTTCATCTCGGGCGAGGGCGGCCGCTGGCTCGGCAACGGATCCGACCCGCTCGGGACGCGCTCCGGGACCGATCGCGCCGCCTACGGCTGCGGGATCCTCGGCTGCGAATACGACCCGGCGCGCGTCTACGGCGCGAGCGAGGCGAACGATTGCCACCGCTCCGACGTGGCGCCGATCCAGAGCGCTCCGATCGGCGTCGAGGAGAAGGTGAACCTGGCGTGTTCGGGAGCGAAGGCCCGTGACCTCTGGCCAGGTGACGAAGGGGGGACAGCGCACTTCGACGAGCCCCCGGAGGCCGACCAGCTGGCCGCGGTGGCACGGCGCGACGACGTGCGGATGGTCATCGTGACCGTAGGCGCGAACGATGTCGGCTTCGGCGAACTCGTGGCCGAATGCGCGGTCGATTGGGCGCGAAGTCCGGAGGACGAAGAGGCGACGTGCCATCGCGACGCCGAGGCCCACATCCAAGGCGCCTTGCCAGACGCGACGCGGGCGATCTCCGTGGCCTTCCGAGGGGTCCGGCGGGTGATGCGGTCGGCCGGCTACGCCCGCTCCGACTACCGGCTGGTGGCGATGGGCTATGCCTCCCCATTCCCCGAGGGCCGCTGGTTCCGCTATCCGGAGGACGGCTGGACCCGGTTGACCGAAGGCGGCTGCCCGGTCTGGAACGCGGACGCCGACTGGGCGGCGGACCGGGCGACCGTCGACCTTGGCGAAGCGCTCCGATCCGCCGCGGCGGCGACCGGGGCCGAGTACCTCGGCCTCGCCGCTGCCTTCGACGGCCATCAGCTCTGCGACCGCCGCTCCCGCCGGGTCGGCGACGGAGGCCCGTCCCCGCTGACGGCCGAGTGGTTTCGCCGCCTCTCCTTCAGCCAAGGTTCGGCCCGCGAATCCCTCCACCCGAACGCCTACGGTCAGAAAGTGATGGGCACCTGCCTGGGCCTCCTCTGGGGTCGACCCCGAGGCAACTACGCCTGCGCCGACACCCCCGGCGAGTGGCTCGGCGGCGTCCACCTGGAGGCGTCTCGATGAACATCTGGGCCGGCCCCGCGGCTGATCAAGGTCGGTCTAGGTGGTGCGTGGGGGTGGGGCCCGCATCAGCTCGACCCGGTGGCCGCCGGGGGCGATGGCGAGGGCTCGGGGCTCGTGCCAGTGTTCGCGGCGGCGCTCGACCGAGAAGCCGTGCTCTTGGAGGCGGGCGAGGGTGGCGTCGATGTGGGGGCAGACGACGGCGACGTGGGCGCGAGGTGGGACGCTGGGGTTGTCCTCGTGCATGAGGTGGATCTGGGTGCCGGCGGATTCGAGCCAGGTGAAGCCGCCGTCGAAGGGGTCGGGGACCTTGGCGAAGCCGAGGATCGCGAAGAACTCGACGGTGCGCTCGAGATCGGCGGGCGAAACCTCGATGCCGGCGTGGTGGAGCATCAGGGGCGCGCGGACTTTCGGGCGATCGGAGGGAGGGCGAGGCCGGGCATCAGAACAGGAGCGAGATTAATGCCGCCGCGACCACTATTGCCGTCGACCAGGTGATCGCCTCGGCCACGGTGCGGTTGTCGAGCCCGTAGGCATGGGAGACGATCATCGCGTTCAGGCCCGTCGGCATCGCCGACATCAGCCGGTAGGCAGAGGGTAGGTCGATCAGCGGCGCCGCCAGGAGCATGAGGACCGCCGGGCCGAGGGCGAGGCGGGTGGCGACCGCGAGGACCACCGGTTTGTTGATCGGCGGAGGAAGGGGAAGCTCGCCGTGCTCGGCCCCCTCGGCGAGGGTCGCGCCGACGGCGAAGAAGCCGACCGGGAGGACGGCGATCGCCAGCACCTGGGAGGCGTTCACCAGGAAGTCGGGGGCCAGGGCACGCGGCGCGAGCAGGCCGAGGATCGCCGCGTAGAGGGGCGGGTTGCGGGTGAGGAAGGCGACCGCTCGTTGCTTCAGCCCTTCGCCGGCCTCGTCGCCGAACGCTGCTCCGACACCGAACGCGCCGAGCATCAGGACCGGACCGGCGACCAGGACGTCGTAGAGCACCCCGGTCGAGAGATGGTCGTGGCCGAGCAGGGCGACGGTCAGCGGATAGCCGAGGTAGGTGGTGTTGGAGACGGTCGCGGCGACGATCACGGCGCCGGTCTGCGGGCGCGAGAGGCCGAGCACCCGACTGGCGACGAACCAGGCGAAGATCCCGATCAGGACCATCGTCAACAGGGCGAGCAGGATGCCGACGGCGTTGTCGAGGCTGATCGACGCCTTCGCCAGGTTGAAGAAGATGACGATCGGGACCGCGACGTAGAGGATCAACCGCAGCAGCTTGCGCGCCAGGCCGATCGCGGCGGTCGGATAGCGGTGCTCGGCGCCGACCCCCACCGCGGTGCCGGCGACGATCAGCGCGGCGGTGATTAGGACGCCCATCGGACCGGAGATATACCGGCCGCGGCGACCGGGTGCTCAGCGGGCTAGAAGAGCGAGGACCCGGCGTGGGTCGCGAAGTCGACCAGCGGCTGGGGGATGACGCCGAAGAAGACGGTTGCGAACGCGGCAAAGACCGCGGGTGCCACCAGGTACCAGCGGGCGCTGGCGCGCAAGTCGGTCGGGTCGGCTTCGGGCGAGGCGCCCGAGATGACCGGGGTCGCGGCGGTGCCGGTCGAGACGGCGCTTTCGCCGGGGCTCATCCACATCGCCGCGACCACCCGCAGGTAGTAGGCGAGCGAGATCATCGTGCCGACGGCGATGAAGACGGCGAGCCAGGTGAAGTCGCCTTCGACCAGGGCCTCGATCAGGTAGAGCTTGCCGATGAAGCCGGCGGTCGCCGGAAGGCCGGCCAGGGCGAGCATCGAGATCGTCAGCGGCCAGGCAAGCGCCGGGCGCTCGGCGCCGAGCCCGCGGACCGCGCGGATATCGTCGCCGAATGGGGTTTCCCGCTCGCGGGCGACGATCACGGCGAAGGCCGCGAGGTTCATGAAGAGGTAGGCGGCCAGGTAGAAGACCAGCGAGCTGATCCCTTTTTCGGAGGCGACCACGAGGCCGCCGAGGATGTAGCCGGCCTGCGCCACGCCGGAGTAGCCGAGCAGGCGCTTCAGCGAGTCCTGGCCGAGCGCGCCGACGTTGCCGACGACGATCGAGATCGCCGCCAGGATCGCCAGGCCGGTCTGCCAGTCGCCGGTCTCCGGACCGAGGGCGACGACGAAGAAGCGGACGAAGACCGCGAACGCGGCGGCCTTGGTCGCCACCGCCATGAAGGAGGTGATCGGGGTCGGCGCCCCTTGGTAGACGTCCGGCGTCCACTGGTGAAACGGCGCGATCGAGGTCTTGAAGGCCAGCCCGACCGTGGCGAGGGCGATCCCGATCAGGATCAGGGGGTCGCTCACCAGGCCGTTGGCCTCGATGCCGTGGGCGATGCCGGCGAAGTCGGTCGAGCCGGTGCCGCCGTAGATGAAGGCCATCCCGTAGAGCAGCGTCGCCGAGCCGAGCGAGCCGACGATCAGGTACTTCAGCCCCGACTCGAGCGAGCCCTCGCGCCGCAGGTTCGTGGCGCAGAGGATGTAGAGCGGGATCGAGAGCGTCTCCAGGGCGACGAAGAAGGTGACCAGGTTCTCCGACTCGGCCAGCAGCACCATCCCCAGCACCGAGCCGATCAAGAGCGCGTGGTACTCGCCGTGCCCGGCTTCGTCGGCCGCCCGCTCGCGGATCGACAGCAGCACCGTGAAGAACGCGGCGGCGATCGAGATCAGCGAGATCGCGATCGCCAGGTTGTCCACCCGCAGCGCCCCGGCGACCAGGCTGATGTTGTCGTTCCAGTGCCAGAGCAAGAGGCCCGCGGTCGCGCCCAGCGTCAGCACGGTGAGGCCCGGCGCCCAGCGCTTCGTCGGCCCGAAGACCCCACTCATCAGGATCACGATGAGCCCGACGGTCAGCGCGATGATCGGCGAGATCCCCGCGTAGTCGACGTGGGGAGCGTTGAAGCCTTCGCCTGCCATTACTTGTTCACCGCCACTTCTTCTTCGGAGGACGAGGGGGAGGAGGGTTCGCCGGTCACCGCCGCGACCGACTGCTGGACGCTCGGGTCGGCGCGGTGGAGGATCAGCTGCGGGTAGAGCGCGAGGCCGAGGATGCAGAGGACGAGCGGCGCCAGGATGATCCCGTCGCGGAGGCCGATCTCCCGCGAGGCGACTCCGTCGGGCTTGCGGTTGTGCATCGTCCCCTGGTAGAGCCGCAGCGCGTAGTAGGCCGACATCGCGACCCCGGAGATCGCGATGCAGGCGAAGACGATCTTCGACTGGAAGAGCCCGTTCAGGATGTAGAACTCGCCGATGAAGTTGGCCGACCCGGGCATCGCCAGGGTGGCCAGGGCGACGATCAGGAAGATGGCGGCGAGCACCGGTGCCCGCATCGCCATCCCGCCCATCGAGCGCAGGTCCTCCGAGCCGGTCCGCTCGACCAGGATCGCGACGATGATGAAGAGCGGCGCGACGACCAGGCCGTGGTTGACCATCTGCAGGATCGCCCCGTCGGCGCCGTCGGCCCGCAGGGCGAAGATCCCGGCGGTGATGAAGCCGAGCTGCGCCACCGAGGAGTAACCGGCGATCAGCCTCACGTTGGTCTGCGTGAATGCCATCACCGAGCCGTAGAGGATCGAACCCAGCGCGAGCAGCAGAATGATCGTCTGGAACTGCGAGGTCGCTTCCGGGAAGAGCGGCAGCACCACCCGCAGGAACCCGTAGGCCCCGACCTTCGCCAGCACGCCGGAGAAGACGACCAGGACCGGCAGCGGCGCGGCCCGGTAGGCGTCAGGCATCCAGCCGTGCACGAGGAAGGCGGGCATCTTCACCAGGAACGCGGCGGCGAAGAACCAGAAGATCCAGCGCTGGCTGCCGAGCGGCAGCCCTTGTTCCTGGATCGCCTGGATCGAGAAGGTGAGGTGGCCACCGTGCGCCGAGATGATCGCCGTGGCGATCGCGCCGACCAGCATCAGCAGCGAGCCGATCAGGGTGTAGATCATCATCTTCAGCGTCGCCTGCGGCGCCGTCGGGCCACCTTCGGCGCTCCGGTCCTTGCCCCACATGCCGAAGAGGAAGTAGAACGGCACCAGCATCAGGTCGAAGAAGAGGACGAAGAGCAGCAGGTCCTGCGACAGGAACGACCCGAGCGTCGACGTCTCCGCCGCCAGCATCAGGAAGAAGAAGAGCTGCGGCCGCTCTTGCTCACGGAATGCCGCGAAGGCGATTCCGCCCACCCAGAGCAAGGCGGTCAGCAGAATCAGGAAGAGGTTCAGCCCGTCGATCCCGAGGCTGTAGTTGACGCCGAGGCCGGAGATCCAGGTCGTGTTGACCGTGTCCTGGAGGCCGGCGGCGCCGTTGTCGAAGCCGAAGGCCATGATCACGCCGATGACGAGCGTCGCCACCGCGCCCGCGGTCGCCCACCAGCCGACGAGCCGCTTGGGCAGGAAGAAGCCGACGAAGCCGACGGCGAGCGGGAGCCAGAGAAGCGCGTTGATCATGACTGTTGGATGAGGAAGTAGAGGGCCAGGCCGACGGCGCCGAAGACGAGGAAGAGGCCGTAGGTGCGGACGATGCCGTTCTGGGCGGCGCGGACGATGGCGCCGGCGCGGCCGACGGTCTCCCCGGTGCCGCCGGTGATCCCGCCGTCGATCACGAAGCGCTCGAAGACGTTGTTGGCGAACCGCCCGATCGCCAGCGCCGGGCGGACGATCAGGATGTCGATCGCCTCGTCGAAGTACCACTTGTTGTAGAGGAAGGTGTGGACCGCGCCGAAGCGTTCCTGCAGGCGACGCGGCGTCTCCGGGCGGGCGACGTAGAGGAACCAGGCGATGCCGATCCCGGCGACCGAGGTCAGGCCACCGATCAGCAGGCCGACCCAGCTGGCGCTGGTCGACGGGTGGATCGCGGCCAGCGGCGAGTCGGCGAAGACCGGGTCGAGGAAGTGGGTGACCGCCTCGTCGACCCCCGGCACCTGGATGAAGCCGGCGAAGAGCGCGAGGAAGGCGAGCACGCCCATCGCGATCTTCATCGGCGGGGTCTGGTCGGCGATGTGGTGCTCGGTGCCGGGGAAGCCGACATCGGCGTCCTCGATCTCACCGGTTTTGGGATTGGTGGGCGTCTCGGCGTGGACGACGTGGCCGGTGTCGATCAGACCCTGGGCCTCCGAACATGGATCGCCTCCCAGCACCCGGAAGATCAGCCGGAAGGTGTAGATCGCGGTGAGCAGCGCGCCGAAGTAGCCGAGGACCGTGAAGATCAGGTACATCCCGCCGCGGGCCGAGGCGTAGGCGAGGATCTCGTCCTTGGAGAAGAAGCCCGAGGTGAGCGGGAAGGCGGCCAGCGCCAACCCGCCGCAGAGCATCGTCACCGAAGTGAATTTCATCGCCTTGCCGAAGCCGCTCATCTTGTCGATGTTCTGCTCGTTGGCCATCGCCGCGATGATCGAGCCGGCCGCCATGAAGAGGAGCGCCTTGAAGAAGGCGTGGGTCATCAGGTGGAACATCCCGGCGCTGTAGGCGCCGATCGAGACGCCGACGATCATGTAGCCGATCTGGCTCATCGTCGAGTAGGCGATCGCCCGCTTCAGGTCGGTCATCACCAGGGCGATCGTGGCGGCGACCAGCAGCGTCGCCAGGCCGATGAAGGCGGCGATGTCGGCGGCGGTCGGGGCGAGGACGAAGAGGACGTGGGTGCGGGCGATCAGGTAGACGCCCGCGGTCACCATCGTCGCCGCGTGGATCAGCGAGGAGACCGGGGTCGGGCCCTCCATCGCGTCCGGCAGCCAGGTGTGGAACGGCAGCTGCGCCGACTTGGCGAAGGCGCCGACCAGGAGCAGCAGGCAGATCGCGGTGACCGTCCACTCGTTGGTGTGGAAGACCTCCGGCGCCTTGGCGAACACTTCGGTGTATTCGAAGGTGCCGAGCTGCTGGAAGATCAGGAAGGCCGCCAGGGTCAACCCGATGTCGCCGACCACGTTGATCACGAAGGCCTTCATCCCGGCGCGCGTCGCGGTCGTCCGCCGGTACCAGAAGCTGATCAGCGCGTAGGAGGCGAAGCCGACGAAGGCCCAGCCGACGATCAGCAGGACGAAGTTCCCCGCCAGCACCAGCAGCAGCATCGAGAAGACGAAGAAGTTCAGGTAGCTGAAGAAGCGGTGGTAGCCCTCGTCGGACTGCATGTAGCCGAACGAGTAGAGGTGGATCAGGGTCGAGACCCCGGTCACCACCAGGACCATGAAGACCGAGAGCGGGTCGACGTAGATGCCGAGTTTGATGTGGAGGCCGGCGACGCTGGCGTATTCCCACAGCGCCGAGGCGTGGTGGCGGGCGTCGGGCGTTTCGCCCAGCAGGTTGACCAGCGCGAGGATCCCGCAGACGAAGGCGAGGCCGATCGCGGCGGTGCCGACGATCCCGGCGAAGCGCCAGGAGGTGCGGCGGAAGCTCAGCGCGATCGTGATCGAGCCGGCCAGCGGGAGGAGCAGGACCAGCCAGGCCCAGGCGGTGGCGCTCATCCGCGCAGCTCCCGCAGGTCGTCGACGTCGAGCGGCAGCTTGCGGCGGAAGATCGCGACGATCAGGCCGAGGCCGACGACGACCTCGCAGGCCGCGATCACCATCACCACGAGGGCGAAGACCTGGCCCTGCTGGTTGCCGACCTCACGGCTGAAGGCGACCAGCGCGAGGTTGGCGGCGTTCAGCATGAGCTCGAGGCAGAGCAGGATCACCATCGGGCTGCGCCGGACCAGGATGCCGACGGCGCCGATCGTGAAGAGGAGGGCGCTGAGGACGATGTACCAGTCGGTGTTCATCGGGTCAGCGCCTCCTTGACGCTGGCCGGCTCGGCTGCGCGCGGGGGCGGTGAGCTCTCAGGTTTTTTCTTTCCGGCGAGCACGATCGCCCCGACTGCGGCGATGAGCAGAAGGACGGAGGAGGCCTCGAAGGGGACGAGGAACTTCTCGAGGAGGAGGTTGCCGATGGCGGCGGGATCGCCGAAGCCGGCGGGGACGTCGGGGCCCTTGGTCGAGAGTGCCTTGAGGGCGGAGGAGAGGACCGCGGCGGAGATCTCGACGAAGAGGAAGAAGGCCAGGAGGCCGGCGAAGAGTCGTTGGCCGGGGACCGGGTCGAGCTTCGCCTCGTGGGCTTCGCCGACATAGGCGACGACGAAGATGTAGAGGACCATCACCGCGCCCGCGTAGACGACCACCTGCGCGGCGGCGACGAAAGCGCTGGTCAGGAGCAGGAAGAGCACCGCCAGGCTGAACAGGTGGGCGATCAGCGCCAGCACCGAGTAGAAGGGATTGCGGGCGGCGACCACGCCGATCGCGCCGGCCGTCGCGCCGATCGCCGCGAGGAAGAAGAGGACGGCTTCCATCAGAGGGCGCCTTCCGTCGGTTCGCCCTCGTTTTTCAGCGGCGTCCGCTCGATCGGCTCGGCGAGCAGCATCTCCTTGGTGAAGATCAGGTTCGTCCGGTCGTAGTCGGCCATCTCGTAGTCGTGGCCCATCGTGATCGCGTCGAAGGGACAGGCGATCTCGCAGTAGCCGCAGAAGATGCAGCGGCTGAGGTTGATCTCGTAGACCGCGGCGTAGCGCTCGCCGGAGGAGACCCGTT
Organism: Solirubrobacterales bacterium; assembly: GCA_965200635.1. Classification (GTDB taxonomy): domain Bacteria; phylum Actinomycetota; class Thermoleophilia; order Solirubrobacterales; family 70-9; genus VAYN01. The sequence goes on from OZ241364.1 coordinate 2,000,880, forward strand.
CGCCGGGGATGTTCTCGGCGGCGACGACGCGGATGCAGTCGGCCGGGCAGGCGGCGGCGCAGAGCGAGCAGCCGACGCACTTCTCCAGCCCGGTGTCCTCGAACTTGTGCAGTTTGTGGCGGCCGCGGAAGCGCGGGTAGACCGGCGTCTTCTCCTCCGGATACTCGATCGTCAGCGGGCCCTCGACCAGCCGCGACATCGTCGTCTTCAACCCGCGCAGGGTCTCGCCGAAGGCGCGGTAGGCGCCGCCGAGTCCGCCCGGCTCGGGGCCGCGCTGCACCTCGACCACGTCGATCGAGTCGAGGTATGAGGCCGCTTTCACGGAGAAATCGTCGGGCATCAGGTCACCACCACCAGGATTGCGGTCACAAGGACATTGAGCGTCGCCAGGGGCAGCAGAACTTTCCACCCGAGGCTCATCAGCTGGTCATACCGGAGGCGCGGCAACGTCGCCCGCACCCAGATGAAGACGAAGACCAGCGCCAGCATCTTGACCAGCATCCAGATCGGGTCGAGCCAGCCGGGGCCGGGCCCCATCCAGCCGCCGAGGAAGACGGCCGCGGCGATCCCCGAGACGACCAGGATCTCCATGTATTCGACCAGCAGGAAGGAGCCGAAGCGCATGCCGCCGTACTCGGTCATGAAGCCCTGGACGAGCTCGGCGTCGGCCTCGGGCATGTCGAACGGGGTGCGGTTGGTCTCGGCGAAGCCGGCCAGCATGAAGATCAGGAAGCCGACGAACTGGGGGACGATGTACCAGATCTGGCCTTGGGCCTCGACGATGCTGACGAGGCTGAGCGAGCCGCTCATCATCACCACGCCGAGGAGGGCCAGGCCCATCGAGACCTCGTAGGAGATCAGCTGGGCGGCCGAGCGCATCGCGCCGAGGAGGCTGTATTTGGAGCCGGAGGAGAAGCCGCCGAGGACGAGGCCGTAGAAGGCGATCGAGCCGACGGCGAAGAAGTAGAGGAGGCCGATCGGGACGTCGATGCCGTAGAAGCCGACGCCGTTCTTCACGTCGCCCCAGGGCAGGATCGCGAGGGCGAGGACGCCGGAGAGGACCGGTAGCAACGGTCCCAATATGAAGAGCGTCGAGATCGCGTTCTGCGGGCGGAACGACTCCTTGGAGATGAGCTTGCCGACGTCGGCGAGCGGCTGCATCAGGCCGAACGGGCCGACCCGGTTCGGGCCATAACGGTGCTGGAAGCGGCCGATCAGTTTCCGCTCGACCACCGTGAGGATCGGCAGGATGCCGAAGATCACCGCGAAGATCACGATCGACTTCGCGGCCATGATCCAGAGGGATTCGGCGAACTGCGTGTCCGCCAGGGGGAGCAGCTGGGTCACGCGGGGACCTCGGCGAGCTTCTCGATCTCCACGCGGACCCGATGGCCGTTGAGGAGGCTGTTGGCGTTGGCGCCGGCGACGCCCTCGGCGAGGAAGCAGACGCCCTCCGGGACCCGTTCGCGGATCGCGACGGTGGCCTCCAGGGACTTGGAGCCTTGGGTGACCCGGACCTTGTCCTCGTGGGACAGCGAGAGGCGCGCGGCGTCCTCGGGGGAGAGCTCGAGGCGCTGACTGGGCTTGAGGAATTTCAGCGGGGGGTTGAGCTCGGTGATCGGACCTGCCCAGAGGTCGCGGTAGGTGCCGAGGGCCAGCGATGCGGGGGCGTCGGCCACCGGCACTGACTCATCGGACGCGCGTTCGCGCTGAGTGTCCGTCGAGTCAGTACCGGCGTCCGCCGCTGAGCTCGCGGCGCCTGCGGCTGACGCGGGCAGGCTCGAAGCGCTTTCCGTCTCTTGCCAGCGGATGCCGCGGCCGCCGATGTCGCCGTCGGCGATCGAGGCGTAGAAGGGGACCGCGCGGCTCAGGGCGGCGAACGCCGTGGGCTGGGAGGTGACGCCGGTGTCGTGGCCCAAGGCCAGCGAGAGGTTCGCGAGGGTCTGCCAACCCGGGCGGATGTCGCCGGGGCGACCGGCCGCCGGGCGGACGCGCTGCAGGCGGCCGTCGGGGTGGGTGACGGTGCCGTCTTTCTCGGCGTGGGTCTCGAGCGGGAAGAGGACGTCGGCCTTGGCGGAGGTCTTCGTCTCGAAGGTGGAGAAGGCGACGACGAAGGAGGCGGCGTTCAGCGCCTCCTCCCAGCGCGCCGAGTCGCCGAAGTCGCGGAGGGGGTCGACGCCGACCAGGACGACGCCGTCGAGCGAGCCGTCGATCAGCGCCTCGCGGATCTCCTCGGTGCCGTGACCGTCGATCGCCAGCGCCGCCAGGCCCGGGCCGGCGTCGGGGAGGACGCCCGCCTCGCGCAGGCCGCGGGCGTTGGTGGTGTCGGGGATTTCGAGGAGGCCCGCGCCCTCGCTGCCCGCGACGCCGAGGGCGTCGGCGAGGCCGAGCAGCTCCTCGGTCGCCGAGGCGCCGATCCGCTCGCCCCAGACGACGACGACCTTGCCCGCGTCGCGCAGGCTCTCGGCCAGCGGCGTCGCGATGTTCTGGGCGCCGCCCGCGACCGCCGCGGTCAGCGCGCCGAGGAAGTAGGAGGCCTGGCCGGGGGCGAAGCGGGCGATCGCCTCGGCGCCGCCGTCGAGTGCCGTCGGCCGCTCGGTCGCCACCACCAGGCGGGCGCCGTTGCGGCGGATCGCCTTGCGGATCCGCAGGTCGAGGATCGGCGAGGTCTGCATCGGGTCGGTCCCGAGGACGACGATCACGTCGGCCTCGTCGATGTCGGCGACCGCGGCCTGCAGCTCCGGGCGGGCGAGGTGGAGGATCGTGTCGACCCCCGGGCCCTCGGCCGGACGCGAGTCGATGTGCGGGGAGTGGAGCGCGCCGCGGACGATCTCCTGGAGGAGGAAGCCCTCCTCGTTGGAGGCGTCGCCGACGATCGCCGCGATCTTGCCGTCGCGGGCCGCGAGCCCCTCGGCGGCTTTCGCGATCGCCGTCTCGTAGCTCGTCTTCGCGCCGCCTTTGGTGCGCGGCTCGGTGACCCGCTCGGTGGCGCCGAACATCTCGAAGCCATAACGCCCGCGGTCACAGATCCAGCCGTCGTCGACGCCCGGGTTGTCGCGGACGATCACCCGTTTCACCTTCTCGTCGCGGACGGTGAAGCTGACGTTGCACTGGCTCGGGCAGAGCGTGCAGACCGAGCCCGCCTGCTCGATGTCCCAGGGGCGGGCGCGGAAGCGGTAGGTGTAGTTGGTGAGCGCGCCGACCGGGCAGAGGTCGGTGATGTTGCCCTGGAAGGGCGAGACGTAGGGGCGGTCGTCGAAGGTGCCGACGTAGGTGCGGTCGCCGCGGTCCAGCAGCTGCAGCTGGGCGTCCTCGGAGACCTCCTGGCTGAAGCGCACGCAGCGGTAGCAGAGGATGCAGCGCTCGCGGTCGATCGCGACCAGCGGCGAGAGTTCGATCGGCTTCTCGAAGTGGCGCTTTTCGTCGATCACCCGCGATTTGCCGGGGCCCCAGCCCTGGGTGATGTCCTGGAGCGGGCACTCGCCGCCTTTGTCGCAGACGGGGCAGTCCAGCGGGTGGTTGACGAGCAGGAACTCGACCACCGCGTTCTGGGCCTTCTTCACCTGGTCGGTGCGGGTGTGGACGACCATCCCGTCGCGGACCGGGGTGGAGCAGGAGGTCTGCAGTTTCGGGATCCCCTCGATCTCGACCAGGCACATGCGGCAGGCGCCGACCGGCGCGCCGAGCTTCGGCTCGTAACAGAAGACCGGGATCTCGACGTCGCCCTCGCGGGCCGCGTCGTGGAGCATCTCGCCCTCGAAAGCCGTCACCTCACGGCCGTCGATGGTCAGGGCAATCTGGCGCGCTCCATCTTTATTCACGTTGCTGCTCCCAGGGTCTCGACGGGTGCGTCGACCACGACGTGCGGGTCGATGCCTTCGGCGGCTTCCGCCATCACGTCCTCGAACTCGCCGCGGAACTTGCGCACCATCGCCGCCACCGGCATCGCCATCGAGTCGCCGAGCACGCAGAGGCAGTGGCCCATGATGTTTTCCTGGACCGAGCTGATGATGTCGAGATCCATCGGCGTCGCCTCGCCGCGGACGACCCGCTCCAGCATCTTCACCGTCCAGTTGGTCCCCTCGCGGCAGGGGGTGCACTTGCCGCAGGACTCGTGGTGGTAGAAGCGCGCCGTGCGCAGCGCCATGTGCGGGATCGAGACGGTGTCGTCGGCGACGATCACCGAGCCGGAGCCGAGCATCGAGCCCGCTTCGGCCATCGCCTCGAAGCTGTAGGGGAGGTCCATCGCTTCCTCGGCGCTGAGGACCGGGGAGGAGGAGCCGCCGGGGTAGATCGCTTTCACCGTGCGGCCGGGGAGCGGCCCGCCGGCGAGCTCGTAGATCAGGTCGCGGGTCGGCAGGCCGAGCGAGATCTCGTAGTTGCCGGGCCGCCGCACGCCGCCGGAGATCGAGACGACCTTGGTGCCCGGGGACTGCTCGGTGCCGAACTGGCGGAACCACTCGGCGCCCTTGGCGACGATCCGCGGGACGTTGGAGAGCGTCTCCACGTTGTTGATCAGCGTCGGGCCGCCGTAGAGGCCCTGGACCGCCGGGAACGGCGGCTTCAGCCGCGGGTTGCCGCGCTTGCCCTCGAGCGCGTCGAGCAGCGCGGTCTCCTCGCCGCAGATGTAGGCGCCTGCGCCGCGGTGGACGACCAGCTCGAGGTCCCGGTGGGTCCCCAGGATGTCGGTCCCGAGGTAACCCGCCTCGTAGGCTTCGGCGACCGCGGCGTCGAGGACGTCGGCCTGGGAGTCGTACTCGCCGCGGATGAAGATGAAGGCGTGGCCGGCGTCGGAGGCGAGGGCCGCGATCGCGATCCCCTCGATCAGCTGGTGCGGGTTGCGCTGCATCAGCTCCCGGTCCTTGAAGGCGCCGGGCTCGGACTCGTCGGCGTTGCAGCAGAGGTACTTCGCCATTTCCCCGCGCGGCAGGAAGCTCGCCTTTTTACCCATCGAGAAGCCGGCGCCGCCGCGTCCCCGTAGGCCCGAGTCTTCGAGCTCTTTGAGGACTTCGTCCTGCTCCATCGACTTGTAGGCCTTCTCCAGCGTGGCGTAGCCGCCGACCAGGTCTTTGTAGCCCTGCATGGTGGCGAGGCGCGGGTCCTCGGCCTTCTCGAGCAGGACGCGGGTCTCCAGTTGATGAGCCATTACCTCGGCACCTCCGTGTCGCCCGCGAGCGGGCGCTTCTCCAGCGATTTGTCCGGCAGCACCGCGTCGTTCGACAGCAGCTGGTCGATCGCGGTCTTCGCCTCGCCCGGCAGCAGCGGGCCGAAGTAGCGCTGGTCGATCGAGGCCATCGGGGCGATGTCGCAGGCGCCGAGGCACTCGAAGCCGGTGACGAAGATGTCCTCGCCCTCGGCCGCGGCGCGGAAGGCGTCGAGCAGCTCGTCGCCGCCGCGCATCCAGCAGCTGATGTTGGTGCAGACCTCGATCCGGTGCTCGCCGACGCGGGTCGTGTGCAGCAGGTCGTAGAAGGAGGCGACCGACTCCAGGTAGGCCGGGGTCACGTTCATCACCGCGGCGGCCTGGCGGATCCCCTCCGGGGTGCACCAGCCATAACGCTCCTGCACCGCCCAGAGCGCGGGGATCGATGCCGATTTCCGGTCCGGGTAGCGGGCCATCAGCGCCTCGATCCGCTCGCGCAGCTCCGGCGGGCAGTCGACTTCGGAGAGCTGCGGGATCCCCTCGGGGTTGGAGGTCGGCTCGCGCCCGACGGTGACCGCGCGGTCGACCGGCAGGTTCGGGTTCGAGGCGCCCGCGCCGTCGACCGGGCTCATCGATCGACCCCGCCGAGGATCGGGTCGAGCATGCCGAGCGAGCAGATCATGTCGGCGACGTAGGTGTCCTTCGCCATGTCGCGGAAGCTCTGCAGGTTGACGAAGCTCGGGTCGCGGAAGTGGACGCGGGCGGGCTTCGAGGAGCCGTCGGCGAGGACGAAGCAGCCGAGCTCCCCGCGGGGCCCCTCGATCGCGTAGTACATCTCGCCGGGGTCGACCCGGAAGCCCTCGGTGACGAGCTTGAAGTGGTGGATCAGGCTCTCCATCGAGGTCGAGAGCTCCGAGCGCGGCGGCAGCACGTACTTGCGGTCGTCGGCGATGAACGGGCCCTCGGGGAGGGCGTCGAGCGCCTGGCCGACGATCTTGGTCGACTCGACCATCTCGGCGACGCGGACGCGGTAGCGGTCGTAGTTGTCGCCGACCGTGCCGACCGGGATCTTGAAGTCCATCTCCGGGTAGGCGAGGTAGTCGAAGGCCTTACGCAGGTCCCAGGGCTCGCCGGCGGCGCGCAGCAGCGGGCCGGTGACGCCGAGGTCCAGCAGGCGCTCGCGGCTGACGATGCCGACGCCTTTGGTGCGCTGGAGGAAGACCTCGTTGCGGTCGAGCAGCGCCTCGTACTGGCCGACGCGGATCGGCATGTCATGGACGAAGGAGCGGCACTTCTCCTCCCAGCCGAGCGGGATGTCTTCGATCACGCCGCCGACCTGGAAGTAGCGCGTGTGCATCCGCTGCCCGGTCGCCATTTCGAAGAGGTCGAGGATCCGGTCGCGCTCGCGGAAGCAGTACCAGAGCATCGAGATCGCGCCGAGGTCGAGCGCCGTCGTCCCCAGCCACACCAGGTGGGAGTGGATCCGGTTCAGCTCGAGGAAGATCGTCCGCAGGTACTTCGCCCGGGGCGGGATCTCGAGGCCGATCAACCGCTCCACCGCGCCGCAGTAGGCCTCCATCTGGAAGAAGTAGGAGACGTAGTCCATCCGCTCGACGAAGGGGATGACCTTCCAGTAGCTCTTGTCCTCGCAGGACTTTTCGATCCCGGTGTGGACGTAGCCGATCACCGGTTTGAGGTCGCGCACGACCTCGCCTTCGAGGTCGACGACGAGGCGCAGCACGCCGTGGGTCGCCGGATGGTGCGGCCCGATGTTGACCGTCATCATCTCGGTGGTGCGGTCGGCGTCGAGTTCGCCGTAGAGACTGCCGACGGTCGGCGCCGCCGGATCCTCGTCGATCAGGCCCTGGGGGAAGGTGTGCTGGTCAGCCATAACGCTCTTCGGAGTAGGTGAAGGTGACGGGCTCGCCGCCGACCGGGAAGTCGCGACGCTGGGGCCAGCCGACGTAGTCCTCGGGGAGGAGGATCCGGGTCAGCTCCGGGTGGCCGCGGAAGACGATGCCGAAGAAGTCGAAGGCCTCGCGCTCCTGGAAGTTGGCGGTCGGGAAGTGGGGGGTGACCGAGTCGATCTCCGGGCCCTCGGCCGGGAGCATCGCTTTGACCCGCAGGCGCTCGACCCGTTCGCGGTTCAACATCTCGTAGTGGACGCCGAAGCGCGGTTCGGCCGGCAGGTAGTCGGCGACGTGGAGGCTGGACAGGAAGCGGTAGCCCTGGCCGGGGGTGTCGCGCAGCCAGGTGAGCATCTCGACGATCCGGGCCGGGTCGACGATCAGGACGGCGCGCTCCTTGGCGTAGGAGGTGTCGAGGACGACCCCGGGGAGGTCGGCGTCGATTTCGCCGCGCAGCAGCTCGAGGCCGGGACCGTCAGGCACCTGCGGGCCCTTCCGTCACGGCCAGCTCGCGGGCGAGCTCGTAGGCCTCGGAGGACTCGTGGCTCGGCTGGGAGGCGGGGCCGCCGCGCGCCCACTCCTCGGTGCCGAGCGCGTTGTAGCGGCGGCGCCAGCCCTGGTCGGGGCTGCCGATGATCTTGCGCTGCAGCTTGTTGAAGCCGTACATGACCGCCTCCGGCCGCGGCGGGCAGCCGGGGATGTGCATGTCGATCGGCATGAACTTGTCGGCGCCCTGGACGACGGCGTAGTTGGCGAACATGCCGCCGGAGGAGGAGCAGGCGCCCATCGAGATCGCCCACTTCGGCTCCAGCATCTGGTCGTAGAGGCGGCGGACGACCGGCGCCATCTTGATCGAGACGCGGCCCGAGAGGATGATCAGGTCCGCCTGGCGCGGGGAGGCGCGCAGGGCCTCGGCGCCGAAGCGGGCGAGGTCGTAGCGGGCGGTGACGATCGAGATCGGCGCCTCGATCGCGCAGCAGGCGAGGCCGAAGGTGAGCGGGAAGATCGAATTGGCCCGCGCCAGGTTCAGCATTTTCTCGAAGGTGGTGGTGACGACCCGCTCTTCGACGTACTTCTCGAGGTCATCGCCCTCGAGGTCGCCACGGAGCATGTCGCGGGCGGAGACCTGACGGGTCTCCAGGCTACGGCGCTCTATTTCCAATCGAGTGCACCCTTTCGCCAGACGTAGATGAACGCCAGCATCAGCAGGACGACGAAGGTGACCAGCTCGCCGAGGACGAAGAGACTGTCGGCGCCCTTCATGATCACGCCGACGGGATAGAGGAAGACGACCTCGATGTCGAAGAGGATGAAGAGCATCGCCAGCAGGTAGAAGCTGACGCCGAAGCGGAAGTTCTTCATCGGCTCCACCGGGATGCCCGACTCGTAGGGTTCGCCCTGGCGCCGGCTCGACGTCGTCGCCCGGGCCGGCTTCTTCGGCCCGATCAGGTGATTCAGAAATGCGAAGACGCCGCCGACCGTGAGGCCCAGGAACGCGAAGACGAGGATCGGGAAGTAGGTCTTGAGCACGAAGTGGTGTTATCTCTCGGATCGGGCCCCGGGCCGGTCAGTCTACGGCCCCTCGGTAACCCTTAACCGTGCTTTATACAAGCACATTGTGACAAATTGCCACATAGTGATTTTCCGCATCAGCAAGCCGAATTCCGACCCTTTCAGGAGGATTTGACCCAAAAATGGTTGGCCTGCACATCGCCGTGGGGATGCTGGTCATCCTGCTCAACCTCGCCGCCGCCGTCATCGGCGGCTGGGCCTGGTTCAAACTCCGCCCCTCGGTGCCGTTCTGGTACCTCCTCCGTTTCGCCCAGGTTGCCGTCTTCATCCAAGCGGCCCTCGGAGGCCTCCTCCTCGTCACCGGCCACTCGGCGAAGGAAGACCTCCACTACCTCTACGGCATCCTGCCCCTGATCATCTCCTTCATCGCCGAGGGCGCCCGCCTCGGTGCCGCCCAGCGCGAGCTCGGCGAGCTCGACATCGAATCCTTTCCCCCCGATGCCCAAGAGTCGATCGCGATGCAGATCCTTCGCCGCGAGATGGGCATCATGGCCGTCAGCTGCACCGTGATCTTCTTCCTCGCCGTCCGCGCGGCGACGACCAGCGGGCTCTAGGTCGAGGGGAGTCCGAAGAGCTCGTCGAGTTCCTCGCGGGAGTGGATCGAGCGCGCCGGGCCCTTGACGTCCGACGGGTCCGGCGGCGTGATCCCGAGGTCTTGGTCGATGTCCTCGTAGGTGGCGGTGACGGTCGCCCCGGCACCATCTTCGTCGCCGTGGAACTTGAGTTCGCGCAGGTAGCCGTGGCGGTCGAGGGTCGCCTCGAATTCGACCTTCAGGTCGCCGAGGTCGTCGGATCCCGGAAAGGCCGAGGCGGGTGCCTCGAACGAGTAGAGGGGCACGTCGACGAAGTTGCCGCCGCCTTCCTCGGCCGCGGCGCCTTCGGGGTCGACCTCGATGTCTTCGGCGGCGGCCATCAGCTCGCTGAATTCCGTCTGTTCGTTGCCGAGTTCGTGCAGTAGCTCCGGCGTGATCCGCGCCGCCGCCCAGCTTTCGGGATCGTCGGAGGAGCTGGCCCAGGCCCGGTGGCCGACCGCGATCAGCTCGTGCGCTTCCGTCCCGCCGGAGCAGTTGAGGTCGAAGACGGTGAGGTCGACGCGTTCGGGCTTGGCGGTGTCGGCCGCCAGGTTGAGGCAGCCGAGTTCCTCGGATTCGCCGTCTTCTTCGGCTTCGAAGAGAAGCGAGACGCGCATCGATTTCGCCCCGTTGATCTTCGCCGCCCCGGCTTCGAGCTTCTTGCGTGCGGCCGCTTCGGATTCGCCGTTCGGCCCGCCGCCACCTCCGCAGCCGGCGATGAGAAGAGCGAGCGCCGCGAGCAGCGCGAGCGCCGCCTTCCGTCGCCACCCTTGCGGTGTTCCTTTGTTCGCCCTGGCCGAACTTTCGAACACGGGAAGCGCCCTACCCAGGCCGCCGACCCCTCAACCGGGCGTCTGGGACCGCAGGCCGGTGAGGGCGAGGACCCGGGGCACGAAGAAGTCCGCGACCTCCTCGAGCCGCAGCCGCCCCGCGGGTCGGTACCACTGCCAGACGCTGTTGTAGGTGCCGAGCACGGCACGGGCCAGGAGGTCGGGGTCCTCCGACGGGATCGTCCCGGCCGCCATCCCGGCGGCGAGGAGGTTGCGCCAGCTCTCTTCGTAGCGCTTCAGCAGGGCGCGGGCCCGTAGGCGGGCGTCCTCCTCGCGCGGCGCCTGGCGGGGGTGGCGGACCAGGGCCTGCTCGGCGACGAGGACGCGCGAGCGGCGCGCCTCGCGGTCATCGCGCTCGAAATTACCGCGGACGATGGCCGGGAAGGCGGTCGCGAAGTCCCCTTGGTTCAGCCGCTCGAAATCGGCCAGAGCGTCCTCGACGGCTTCGGCGAGGATCTCGAAGAGGCAGTGCTGCTTGGATTCGAAGTAGTGGTAGAGGGCCGTGGGCCCGAGCCCGACGGCGGCGGCGACATCGGCCCATTTGGTGTCTTCGTAGCCGTTGTCGCCGAAGTACTCGGTGGCGATCGCGACGATCTCGGCACGTTTGTTGCGCGGCGACAGCCGTGGTGTTGTTCGCTCGTCCTCCCCTTTGCCCGGCATGCGTCTCCTCAGATTCCGATCTACCGATTGGTGTTCGCCTCTCAGGACGCGGGCAACCCTACACGGGAATGTGACGGGTTTCCGGGGACTTCCGGAGTCTCGCCCGACCGTGCGACAATCGCCGCCATGAATGCCGCCGCGACCCCGTCGAGCTCACCCGGGAAGGGCTTCCAGGAGCCCGGGTGGTTCACCCGCAACGTCTTCAACCGCGCCGTCGCCGGGGCGATGGCGCTCGGGGTCAGCGTCCAGGGCTCCCGGGTCCTCGAAGTCAAGGGGCGCAAATCCGGCGAGTGGCGCTCGACCCCGGTCAACCTCCTCGAGGTCGATGGCGCCCGCTATCTGGTCGCCCCGCGCGGCAATACCCAATGGGTCCGCAACATGCGGGTCGCCGGCGGCGGTCGCCTCAAGCTGGGACGGCGGACCGAGGACTTCAAGGCGACCGAGGTCACCGGCGAGGCCGCCGTTCCGCTCCTGCGCGCCTACCTGCGCAAGTGGAAGTGGGAGGTAGGCGCCTTCTTTGCCGGCGTCGGCCCGGACTCGAGCGACGCGGAGCTCCTCGAGATCGTCCCGGAGCATCCGGTGTTCAGGCTGGGCTAGCTCGAGCGCCCTCGTCTTAACGGCCGTTCTTCCGGCCGCTCCGGCAGTCCTAGGGGCGGCCTGGGCGTCTCATGGCGGTCCTGGCTGGCTGTGACCGCCATGAGACGCCCAGGACGTGAGGGAGTTGAGGGTCTCGCCACAGGTGCCGGCCGAGGTCGGACTTACGTGAAGGGTGCGTGCGAGAGAAGGCACACCTGTTCGAGTTCCGTGACGGAGATGCCGGGAACGTCACGCTTCCGTGCGCCTTCGGTCCGTTTCCGGGGCCGAGATTGAGGCCCGAAAACGCGCCGCGTGTATTTGGCCCCCTATAGGGGGGTCAATACACGCAGCGCTGAATTGACTGTTGTCCAACACGCACGGAAGCGTGGACTTCCCACGCTCTCCGTCACGACTTGCGAGTCCCGTCACGTCCTCGTGGGAGGCCGGTGAGCGTTCCGTGCGCTCCTCCCGTGACGCGCCCGCTGCGCACGCCCGGAGGCTCCCCGACACTCCTCCCGCACTCCCGGCCGTCTCGGCCACGGCCACAGCCAGCCAGGGTCGTGGCCGAGACGGCCGTGTTCGCCCCTACTGCGCCAGCGGCCGGTACTGACCCCCGTGGAAGACCAGCGGGGTCCCGGTCGCTGTCGTCAGGTCGGTGACCGCGCCGGTGAGGATCACGTGGTCGCCTGCCGTGATCACGTCTTGGAGGTCGCAGGCGACCCAGAGGAGGGCGTCGTCGATCGCCGGCAGGCCGTCGCGCTCGCTCCAGGCGACTCCCGCCCACTTCTCCGCGGGCGGTGCCTTGGTGGCGAAGGCGCGGGCCACGGGCTCCTGGCCGTCGTGCAGGACGCTCACCGCGAAGCGGTCCGCGGCCTGGATCGCGAGCAGCGTGCGGGAGCCCCGATCGAGGCAGGCGAGCATCAGCATCGGATCGATCGAGAGCGACGAAACGGCGTTCGCGGTGGCGCCGGCCGGGCCGTCGGCGCCGTTGGTGGCCACGATCGTGACCCCCGTCGGAAGGCTTGACATCGCGGTTCGGAAGTGTTCTGGAGTTGGTCGGGGCATGGCGGACTGAACTGGATCGTCGCCAAACAATATGATCCGCGCCGCGTGCGTCCGAAGACGATGATCCTGATAGTCGCGGTGATCGCCGCCGCCCTGGGCATTTCCGCCTGCGGCTACGGCGAAGAAGGCCTTGCCGTCAAGTCCGGGGATGGCAACTACAACGGTGCCGTCCTGTTCTCCCAGCACTGCTCCGGCTGCCACACGTTGAGCGCCGCCGGCAGCCAGGGAAGCGGCAACCGCGGCGAGCGGACCCAGGGTCCGAACCTGAACCAGCGCGAAGAGACGTCCAACGACGTGCTCTACGCGATCCACAACGGCGGCTTCTCCGGCGCGATCATGCCGCAGAACATCGTTGTCGGCAAAGAAGCCGAACAGGTGGCGGATTTCGTCGCCAAGTACGCGGGGTCCGACGCCAAGGAATCTCCACGCCCCGGCGTGGAAGCCGGCCCGGCCGAACCGTAGAGACGCGCGAATGCTCGACCTGAAGCTGCTCCGCTCCGAACCTGAGCGGGTGAAGGCGGCTCTGGCGCGGCGCGGCGCCGGCGGTGAGGTCGACGAGCTGCTGACCCTCGATGCGCGTCGGCGCGAGCTGCTGCCGCAGGTCGAGGACGCGCAGGCCGAGCGCAACGCCGCCTCCAAGCGGATCGGCGAGATCAAACGCGAGGGCGGCGACGCCGCGGCGGAGATCGAGGCGGTCGGCCGGCTGCGCGAGACGATCGACTCCGGCAAAGAGGAGCTGGAGGCGCTCGAGGGCGCGCTGCGCGAGCTGACCCGGGCGCTGCCGAACATCCCCGACGACGACGCTCCCGACGGGATGGTCGAGGAGGACGCCGTCGTGCTCCGCGAGGTGGGGGAGAAGCCGAGCTTCGACTTCGAGCCGCGCGACCACCTGGACATCGGCACCGAGCTCGGCTTGATCGACATGGAGGCAGGGGCGCGGCTCTCGGGCTCGCGCTTCGCCTACCTCAAAGGGGACCTGGTGCTGCTGGAGCTGGCGCTGGTCCGGCTGGCGATCGACACCGTCCGCGCCGAGGGCCACGAACCGGTGATCCCGCCGGTGCTGGTGCGCTCGGAGGCGTTGGAGGGGACCGGCTACTTCCCCGAGGCGCGCGATCAGATCTACGAGATCGAGAAGGACGACCTCTTCCTCACCGGCACCTCGGAGGTCGCGCTGGCGGGCCTGCACGCCGACGAGATCCTCGAAGCCGACCAGCTGCCGCTGCGCTACTGCGCCTTCTCCACCTGCTTCCGGCGCGAGGCGGGCGCCGCCGGCCGCGACACCCGCGGCATCTTCCGCGTCCACCAGTTCGACAAGGTCGAGATGTTCTCGTTCGTCGCCCCCTCGGAGTCGAAGGCCGAGCACGAGCGGCTGCTCTCGATCGAGGAGAAGATCCTCGGCGAGCTGGAGATCCCGTACCGGATCGTGAACATCGCGGTGGGGGACCTCGGGGCGCCCGCGGCGAAGAAGTACGACTGCGAGGCGTGGATCCCGTCGCAGGGCCGTTACCGCGAGGTGACTTCCTGTTCCAACACGACCGATTACCAGGCGCGTAGGCTGAGTTGTAGGTATCGACCCGGCGATGGCGAATCCCCGGAGGCGGTGCACACGCTGAACGGGACCGCGACCGCGGTAGGAAGGACGATCATCGCTTTGATCGAGAACCGGCAGGAAGCGGACGGGAGCTTCTCGCTACCCAGTTCTTTGCATAGCTACGGCGCGCCTGAAAGAATTTCCGCTCGATGAGCACCACCGTCCGTGAAGCGCGCCGCGTCGTCCTCTGTGACGACCACGAGATCGTCCGTGAGGCGATCAAGGCCCGCATGTCCGATTCGAGCATCGTCGAAATCGTCGGCGAGGCCTCCAACGGCCGCGATGTGGTCGACGTCGTCAAGGAGCTCGAGCCCGACGTCCTGATCATCGACGTCGAGCTGCCCAAGCGCGACGGCATCGAGGCGACCCGCGAGGTGCTGAAAGTCCGCCCGCGGACCAAGGTCATCATCTTCACCGCCCACGCCCAGCCGGACCTGCTGGCGCTGGCGCTGCGCGCCGGGGCCTCCGGCTACGTGCTGAAGTCGGCGCCGGCCGAGGACATCGCCAAAGCGGTCAAAGCCGTGACCGGCGGCGGGACGTTCCTCGGCGGCGATTTCGCCGGCGGCAAGCCGTCGGAGGTCGAGAAACTGCTCGAGCTGTCGCCGCGTGAGCGGCAGATCCTCGAGCTGCTCGCCGAGGGCCTGCGGGTGAAAGAGATCGCCGAGCGCCTACAGCTGAGCCCGGCGACCGTTCACACCCACGTGCGCAACGCGATCGCCAAGCTCGAGGTGGACACCCGAACCGAGGCGGTCGCGTTGGCGGTGAAGTTCAGCTACCTCGGGGCCGGCGGGGCCGGCGGAGCCGCTTAGTACCACCGCCCCGGGGCTGGTTCAGTCCTTCGGCTTGAAGTCCAGCGCGCAGCCGTTGATGCAGTAGCGCATCCCGCCTGCCTCGCGCGGACCGTCCTCGAAGACGTGCCCGAGGTGGGCGTCGCAGTTCTTGCAGACGACCTCGGTGCGGCGCATGAACAGGCTCTTGTCCGAGCGCAGTTCGACGTGCTCGAGGTTCTTCGGCTCGGTGAAGCTCGGCCAGCCGGTGCCGGATTCGAACTTCGTGTCGGCGTCGAACAGCTCCGTGCCGCAACAGACGCAGTCGTAGCTGCCGGCCTCGTGGTTGTCCCAGAAGGGACCGCTGAAGGCGCGCTCGGTCCCGGCCTTGCGGGTGACCTCGTACTGCTCCGGCGTCAGCTCCTGGCGCCACTGCTCATCACTTTTTTGAACTTTCGTTGCCATAACGTCCAATCTCCTTTCGTCGCTATGTCCAGAGTACGCCCCCTTCCTTACAAGCCTGTGACGTCGGCCGAACTAAGTAGGGATGCGCATACGGTTCTCCTACTCAATTTTCGCGGTCATCGCGGTGGCGGCTCTGGTCTTCGCCGGCGGGGCCGGCGCCGCGATCAGCCACGGCCCGCGGACCCTGAAGTCGTTCTCCTTCAGCGGTGACGAAGTCGCTCCCCCGTCCGTCTGTCCCGGGCAGACCGCGACGGGCCTCTCCGCCGAAGAACAGGTCGGCGTGATGCTCTGCCTGACCAATTTCGCCCGCGCCGTCAACGGGCTGGGTCCGCTGACCGCGAACCGCCAGCTCGGGCGGGCGGCCGAACAGAAGTCGGTCGACATCCTCGGGTGTGACGAATTCAGCCACGAAGCGTGCGGGCGTCCGTTCCAGTTCTGGATCCAGAAGTACGGCTACCTGAAGGGCTGCTGGCGGGCGGGCGAGAACATCGCCTGGGGGACGGGAACCGAGTCGACCGTGGGCTCGATCTTCACCGCCTGGCTCGAATCGCCCGAGCACCACGCCAACATCCTCGGCCCCTACCGGGAAATCGGGATCGGCGTGCGCGAAGGCGGCATCGAAGGCTACGAAGAAGCCGCGGTCTGGACGCAGGACTTCGGCAGCCACAAGTGCTGAGCGCCGGGCTGTTCCTTATGGCGTCCCCGGCGCCATAAGGAACAGCTGGCGGCATCTGCCTAGGATGGCGGCGTGCCCGCCTTCTACGAGCCCGACGGCGCAGGCTTCCGCGCGACGGGCCTGACCCGCGGTCCCTGGGATCCCGGCGCCCAGCACGCCGGGCCGCCCGCCGCGCTGCTCGGGCGCGAGTTCGACCTCCTGCCCGAAGCCGCGGACTTCCAGGTCTGCCGGGTCACCTTCGAGATCCTGCGGTCGATCCCGATCGGCCCGGTCGAGGTGGAGGCGCGGATCGTGCGGCCGGGACGGCGGGTGCAGATGCTCGAGGCCGAGCTGCGGGTCGACGGGGAGACCCTGATGATGGCCCGCGCCTGGCGTCTACGCACGGCGCCGGTCGACCTGCCCGCCGACGCGGTCGCGATCCCGCCCGGCCCGGCCCTGCCGGACGAGCCCGGCCCCTCGAACTTCTTCCCGACCGGGCAGGACGAGGGCTACCACACCGCGATGGAGATCCGCTTCGTCTCCGGTGCCTTCACCGAGATTGGCCCGGCGTGCGCCTGGCTGCGCATGCGCCACCCGCTGGTCGTCGACGAGGAGCCGACGCCCCTGCAACGCACCCTGATCGCCGCCGATGTCGGCAACGGCATCTCCAACGCCGTCGATTTCCGCCGCTTCCTCTTCGTCAACGTCGACCTGACCGTGCAACTCGAGCGCCTCCCCGAGGGCGAGTGGGTCTGCGTCGACGCCATCACCCTGCCGCGCGAGCGCGGCAACGCCACCGCCGAGTCCGTCCTGAGCGACGAGCGCGGCCGGCTGGGTCGGGCGTCGCAGACGTTGCTGGTGGCCGAGCGCTGAGGGGGTGCGGTTGACGTCGTTGTCCGGGCGGGGGCGGCAGTCCTAGCTGCGTCCTGGGCGTCTCATGGAGGTCCTGGCAGGCTGTGACCTCCATGAGACGCCCAGGACGTGAGGGTTTCGTGGGGAAGTGCGAGGGTTCGTCACGCTTCCGCCCGGAACTCCACACCCTCGTCACGCTTCTGTCGCACCGGAAGCCTGCCGTTCGCTGTTTGTTCCCCATGCGGCTACAAACGGCGAAGGGCTGTCGCCGGGGACGGCGGATCGGGGTGGAAGGCGCACGGAAGTGTGGAGTTCGTGGAGGAACACGCCCGGAACCGTGGACTTCGTTGCATCTCCCTTACGTCTCCCGCAACGACGTCGGACTTCCTTCGCACCTCTCTTACCCCGGCCGTCTCGGGCACGGTCACAGCCAGCCAGGGCCGTGACCGAGACGGCCGTGCTCGCCGCGCCGCCTCGCGTCCCTTGCCCCCTCAGGCAACCAGCGCGGCGAGGTCCGCCACGATCAGGTCCGGTTTGACCGTGGCGGTCGCCGGGTCCTCGGAGCCGCCCGAGCCGGCGTGGCCGGAGGTGCCACTGAGGACGAGGATCGTGTCGAGGCCCGCGGCGTGGCCGCCGGCGATGTCGGAGGAGAGGCGGTCGCCGATCATCGCGACGCGCTTGGCGTCGGGGATGCGGGAGAGGGCGAGGTCGAAGAGGTGGCGCTCGGGCTTGCCGGCGAAGGTGGCCTTCTTGCCGGAGGCGACCTCTACCGCGGCCACGATCGCGCCGGTCCCCGGCCACTCGCCGCCCGGCATCGGCATCGTCGCGTCGTGGCTGGTGGCGACCAGGGCGGCACCTGCGTCGAGCGCCTGCTTGGCGCCGAGCAGCGTCATGTAGGTGAACTCCCGCCAGCCGGAGACGACGACCACGTCGGCCTCGGTCGGTGCCTCGAAGCCGGCCAGCCGCAGGCCTTCGCCCGCGACCAGCTCCCGCAACGGCTCGCGTCCCAGCACCAGCGCGCCGCCGCCCGGCCCGGCGGCTTCGGCCGCCAGCCGCGCCACGGTGATGCCGGCGGTGACGATCCGCTCCGGTCCCACGTCGACGCCCATCCCCTGCAGCCGCTCCGCATAGTCCGCCGGCAGTTTGGTCGGGTTGTTGGTGACGAAGACGATCTCCTTGCCCGCCGCCAGCATCGTCGCCAGCGCCTCGGGCGAGCCCGGAATCGGCTCACGCCCGGTCCAGACGACCCCGTCGAGGTCGACCAGGAAACCGTCGAAGTCTTCGAAGATCGGCACGGCCGCCCAGCGTATTGTTCGCCGCGATGCGCCGTGCTCTCGTCATCGCAGGGGTGATGCTGGCGGGCCTGCTCGCCCTGGCTCCGGCCCTGGCGACGGCCGCGTCCCGGCCGCCCGACAAAGAAGTCCCGCTGCCCGAAGAAGAATTCGAATCCATCGAAAAGGAAGCCGTCGTCTTCTCGCTGCCGGTCGAAGGCTTCACCGTCGACGTCTCCGCCGAAGAAGAAGGTGGCGACCAGATCGTGACGCTGTCGATCGCCCGCGACGGACTGACCTCCACCTACCAGGTGCCGGCGACGTTCACCGACGACTTGGTGACGGCGAAATTCGGCCGCCTCGGCGAACTGAACTTCCATTTCGGGCCGAAGAAGGGGGCACGTAAGTGCCTCGGCGAGTTGACGTTCACCGGCAGCTTCACCTTCACCGGCGAAAACGAATACATCCACGTCGACGCCGACGAAGCTGAAGGCGCCAAGGTGGGAGGGGAATTCGAACCCTGCGGTGAACTCGAAGGAGGGGGGCTCGTCGTGGTCGACGAATCCGTCTACCTGGAAGCGGTCGCGGGGTCGTTCAAGCGCGGTAGGGGCCGTCGGGTCGCCGTCGACGATTCGCAGGCGGAAGGGGGCCGCACGACCGTGGAAATCTCCGCCTCCCAGACCGAAGAAAAGGAAGGGGTGCGAATCTCCCGCAGCGCGACCCTGAGCGCCGGGCGGGGCGCCTTCCGTCACAACGTCAAGGCGGGGACGGCGACGCTGAAGCCGCCCGCCCCGTTCACCGGCTGGGCGCGGATGACCCCGGGACGGGGCGGCAGGGGGATCTGGGAAGGCACGCTGCGGGTCTCGACGCTCGGCGGCAAACCGATCGAGCTCACCGGCCCCGCCTTCCGCGCCGGTTTCGTCAAGGAACAGGCCTTTGACGGGTAAGACGAGCCGTCGGGGGCGCGATCGGTAGCGTGGGCTGGCGTGGCCATCCTGGACGCAAAGGTCGTAGTCGCCTCCGGGCTGTCCAAGGTCTATGGCACCGGGGAAACCGAGGTGGTCGCTCTCGATGGGGTGAGCACCGCGTTCGACCGGGATCGGTTCACGGCGATCATGGGGCCGTCGGGCTCGGGGAAGTCGACGTTGATGCACATCCTCGCCGGGTTGGACACGCCGACGGCGGGGACGGTGACGCTCGACGGAGTCGACATCACGCACCTCGACGACGGGGAGCTGACCAAGCTGCGGCGCGACAAGCTCGGCTTCGTCTTCCAGTTCTTCAACCTGCTGCCGGTGCTGACCGCGGAAGAGAACCTGGTGTTGCCGCTGTCGATCGCGGGGCGCAAGCCGGACCAGGCCTGGGTCGACCAGCTGATCGACACGGTCGGGCTGGGAGACCGCCGCACGCACCGGCCGAGTGAGCTCTCCGGCGGCCAGCAGCAGCGGGTCGCGGTGGCGCGGGCGCTGGTGTCGAAACCGGCGGTGGTGTTCGCCGACGAGCCGACCGGCAACCTCGACTCGAAGGCGAGCGCCGACGTGCTCGACCTGCTGCGCCGCGCCGTCGACGAGTTCCGCCAGACCGTGGTGATGGTGACCCACGATCCCGTCGCCGCCGCCCACGCCGACCGGTTGATCACGCTGCGCGACGGCAGGATCGTCCAGGACGGCGCGCCCGGCGGGGCCGACGACGTGATCGAGCTGATGAAGCAGCTCGATTAGGGGTGACCAGGCTCTCGATCAAGAGCATCTGGGCGCGCAAGGTGCGGGCCTTCGCGACCTCGCTGGCGGTGATCCTCGGCGTCGCTTTCATCGCCGGGTCCTACGTCCTCACCGACACGATCTTCACCGCCTTCGACGAAATCTTCACCGAGTCGCTGCAGGGAACGTCGGTCGTCGTCACCGCGCAGAACCCGGTCGAACAGGAAAGCAACGAAGTGGCGACGATCCCGCGCTCCTACCTGCCGAAGGTGCAGGGGGTCTCCGGGGTGAAGGAAGCGGCCGGGGCGATCTTCACGCCGGGCGGCTTCTTCGACGCGGAAAACGACGCGATCGGGACGAAATTCGCGCCCAAGTTCATCTCCTCGACCCTGCCCGAAGGGCTCGAGTCGCTCACCTACGTCGAAGGGAAGAAGCCGGGCGGCCCCGGCGAAGCGTCGCTCGACAAGTCGGCGGCCGAATCGGCGGGACTGGAGCTCGGCGACACGCTGAAGATCATCGGCGCCGGCAAGGTGGAGCCCTTCAAGCTGGTCGGGCTGACCCAGCTCGGCCAGGCCTCCTTCGGGGGCGCCTCGATCGCCCAGGTGACGCTCCCCGTCGCGCAGGAGTTGACCCACAAGCGTGGGCGTTTCGACCAGATCTCGATCGCCGCCGAAGACGGGGTAAGCGAGACGACGCTGAAAAAACGGATCGAAAAAGTGCTGCCGCTCTCGGCGCGGGTGGAGACGGCGAAGGAAAGCGCCGACCGCAGCTCCGAACAGATCCGCGACAGCCTCGGCTTCCTGCAGACGATCCTGCTCGTCTTCGCCTACGTCGCCGTGCTGGTCGGCGCGTTCATCATCTTCAACACCTTCTCGATCACCGTCGCCCAACGGGTCTCGGAGTTCGGCGTGCTGCGGACGCTCGGCGCGTCGCGAAGGCAGATCCTGGGATCGGTGATCCTGGAAGCGGGGGTGATCGGCCTGATCGGCGCGGTCATCGGGCTGGCCGCCGGGTTCCTGGTCGCGCTCGGGCTGCGCGCGATGTTCAAGGTGTTCGGCGCCGACCTGCCGACCACTTCCCTGGTCCTGGAGAGCCGCACCGTCATCGTCTCGTTCCTCGTCGCCCTGGTCGTCACCTTCCTCTCGGCGCTGGTGCCGGCCTGGCGCTCGACCCGGGTGCCGCCGATCGCCGCCCTGCGCGGCTTCACCCCGATGGTCAGCCGCAGGCGGCGCGTCGCCTTCGTCGCCGTGGCGGCGCTCCTGGCAGCGATCGGGGTCGCCTTCGTCGTGCTCGGCTTGGTGGGCGGCGGCGGGATCAGCGGCCGGGCGGCGAAGATCGGCGGCGGCGGGATCGCCGTCGTCGTCGCGATCTCGCTCTTTAGCCCGAGCCTGGTGCGCCCGCTCGCCGACGTCACCGGCCGCCCACTGGAGTGGGTCCGCGGCCTCACCGGCCGCCTCGCCCGCGAGAACTCGAAGCGCAACCCAAGCCGCACCGCGGTCACCGCGGCGGCGCTGATGATCTCGCTGGCGCTGGTCACCTTCGTCACCGTCTTCGCCTCGGGGCTCAAGAGCTCGGTCGGGCAGATCATCGAAGAAAACTTCGCGGGCGGCCTGGTGATCGAGAACTCCGACGGCTTCTCGCCGATCCCCGCGGGCGCCGCCCTCGCCGCCGAAAAAGTGCCCGGAGTGAAGGGGGTGGCGACGATCCGCGGCGCCGAAGCGAAGGTCGTCGGCCCCGGCAAGACGGTGAAAGTGAACGGGCCGAGTCCGAACATCGAAGAAGGCGTCGAAATCGAATGGCTGAAGGGCGGGCCGGCGAAACTGCGCCATCTGCGTGACGACGAAGCGATCGTCTCCGACGACTTCGCCAACGAACAGGGGCTGAAGGTCGGTGAAACCTTCGAGCTCCTCAGCCAGTCGGAGGCGCACTCGAAGCTGCGCGTGGCGGGCGAGTTCGAATCGAAAGTCGGGATCTTCGGCGACGTCCTCGTCACCCAGAAGGTGATGGCCGACGCCTTCAAGCAGAGCCAGGACACGACCGACTTCGTGATCCTCGACCCCGGCGCCGACGCCGAAAAGGTGCAGGCGATCCTCACGCTCGGCGCCGAACGTGCCTTCCCGACCGCCGAAGTGCTGAATCAGGGCGAATTGCGCGAGGAACGGGAAAAGCAGATCGACGGGGTCGTGCGTCTCTTCTACCTGCTGCTCGGGCTCGCGGTGTTCATCTCCCTGATCGGCGTGATCAACACGCTCGGCCTCTCGGTCTACGAGCGCACGCGGGAGCTCGGCATGCTGCGCGCGATCGGCATGTCGCGACGGCAGGTGCGGACGATGATCCGTTACGAGGCGGTGATCACGGCACTGATCGGCGCGATCCTCGGGCTGATCATCGGCATCGTCTTCGCCGCCCTGATCGCCCAGCCGCTGAAGGCCGAAGGCTTCACGCTCAGCTACCCGGTCGGGACGCTGGTCGGGATCCTCGTCGTCGCCGCGCTGCTCGGCGTGGTCGCCGCGGTCATCCCGGCCCGCCGCGCCTCGCGGCTCGACGTGCTGGAGAGCCTCCAGTACGAGTAGCGCCCGCGCGGGCGCTCTACGCTCCCCCTCGTGCTCAGCGCCAAGGCTCCCTCCCTGCGGCTCGGCTTCCTCGCCGCGATCGTCGTCGTCGCGATCGGGACCGGGATCGCGGCGGCCCTCGAATCGATCGCCGAGCCGGTCTCCCTGGGCATCGTCTTCATCCCCGGGGTGCTGCTGATCGCGACGGCCTGGGGCCTCTGGATGGGGGTTGGGACCGCCGTCGTCAGCGCCCTCGTCTTCAACTTCTTCTTCCTGCCGCCGCTGCGCACGCTGACGATCAACGCCCAGCACGACATCGTCGCCCTGGTCGTCTTCCTGATCGTGGCGATCGCCGGCGGCACCCTGGCCGAGCTGGCCCGGGGACGGGCGGCCGAGGCGGAGCGGGGCCGCGAGCAGGCCGACCGGGCGCTGGAGGAGGCCGCGGCGCTGGCGGCGGAGCGCGACCGGATGCGCGAAGAGGCGATCGAGGCTGATGCGATCCGGCGCTCCGACGAATTGAAGACCTCGCTCTTGCGCTCGGTGTCCCACGATCTGCGCACGCCGCTGACCGCGATCATCGCCGCGGGCGCCGCCCTCGACTCGCCCAGCGTCACCCCGGAGGAGCGCCGGGAGCTCTCCGACGCGGTGGTCGGCGAGGGACAGCGGCTCTCGCGCCTGGTCGAGAACCTGCTCGACGTGTCCCGCCTGGAATCGGGCAATGCCGAGCCGCATCGGGAGGCGGTCGAGGTCGGCGATCTGCTCGCGGCGGCGCGCGAATCGATCGGCCCCTACGGTGAGCAGGTGCGCCTCGCGCTCGACGAGGACCTCCCACCGCTGCGCGCCGACCCGACCCAGCTCGAGCGCGCCTTCGCCAACCTGCTGGAGAACGCGGTCGTCCACGGCGAAGGCCAGCCGGTGCTGGTGCGCTCGCGCCTGGTCGGGTCGAGGCTGGTGGTGCGGGTGGTCGACCAGGGCCCCGGCATCCCGGAGAACCTGCGCGCGCGGATCTTCGAGCCGTTCTACCGCGCCCCCGGCGCGCCCAGCGGCGGCGGCTCGGGCCTTGGCCTGGCGATCGCCCGCGGCTTCATCGAGGCCAACGGCGGCGAGGTCGAGGTCGAGTCCCTCCCCGGCCAGGGCTCGAGCTTCGTCGTCACCTTCGCCGCCAGTCCTTCCGAGCTTTTAGGCCATATATGGCCTAAAAGCTCGGAAGGACACGGGGGGGAGCGATGAGCGCGGCGCGGATCCTGGTCTGCGACGACGAGCCGCAGATCCTGCGGGCGCTGCGGGTGATCCTGCGCGACGCGGGCTTCGAGGCGGTGACCGCGGCGACCGGGGAGGAGGCGCTCGACCTGGCGGCGGTGAAACCGCCCGAGGCGGCGATCCTCGACCTGATGCTGCCCGACATCGACGGGGTCGAGGTGACGCGGCGACTGCGCGAGTGGACCCAGATCCCGATCCTGGTGCTGTCCGCGGTGGGGGAGGAGGACCGCAAGGTCGAGGCGCTCGCGGCCGGCGCCGACGACTACGTGACCAAGCCGTTCGGCCCCCGGGAGCTGGTCGCCCGCCTCCAGGCCGTGCTGCGCCGCGCGGCGCCCGAGGGGGCGGAGCCGACGATCGTCGCCGACGGCCTCGAGATCGATCTCGCCGCCCGGGCGGTGAAGCGCGACGGCGAGCCCGTCCACCTCACGCCGATCGAGTTCTCCCTGCTCCGCACCCTCGCCCGCAACCGCGGCCGGCTGATGACCCACCGGGCCCTCCTGGTTGAGGTGTGGGGGGTCGAGTACGAAGACGACTTCCAGGTCCTCCGCGCCCACATCGCCAACCTGCGCCGTAAGATCGAGCCGCCCGGCGACGGTCCGAAGTACATCAAGACCGACCCGGGCGTCGGCTACCGCTTCGCCGAGTGACCCTCGCCCGGCGGGGGCCTTCACAGGATCTGTATACGGGGCCGCCGTAACTTCATGCGGCCTTGACGGGGTTGGGCGCACGATGCTGGTGTGCTCTTCCTCGCAGACATCTTCCCCGGCGGTGGCAGTCCGATAGCGGACGCCTTCGCGGTCGTCGTCGCGCTCGTCCTCTTCGCCCTCCTCTTCTGGGCGATCGACCTGGTCGACCGGATATGAGCGCCGCCGACGTCTTCGGCCTCGTCGCCGCGCTCGCCGTGTGCGTCTTCCTCTTCTACGCGCTGCTGCGCGGGGAGAACCTCTGATGGCCCAGGGCTGGCTGCAGATCGCGATCTTCGTCGCCGTCCTGATCGCCCTGGTCAAACCGGTCGGCATCTACATGGCGCGCGTGTTCACCAACCAGCGCGTCTTCCTGTCCCCCGTCGTCGGGCCGATCGAGCGCCTCACCCTCAAGGTGTTGCGCGTGAAGCCCGAGGCGGAGGGCCAGGACTGGAAGGCCTACGCCCGCAGCGTGATCGTCTTCTCGCTCTTCTCCTGGCTGGCCCTCTACCTGATCCTCCGCACCCAGGGGATTCAGCCGTTCAACCCGGAAGGCTTCCACTCCGGCCCCTGGGACCTCAGCTTCAACACCGCCTCCTCCTTCGTCACCAACACCAACTGGCAGTACTACGGCGGCGAGACGACGCTGACCTACTTCACCCAGATGGCCGGACTCACCGTCCAGAACTTCGTCTCCTCAGCAGTCGGGATCGTCGTCCTCGTCGCCCTGATCCGCGGCATCGTCGCCCGCTCCGGCCGTGAGCTCGGCAACTTCTGGCAGGACCTGGTCCGCACCCTCCTCTACATCCTGGTGCCGATCTCGATCGTCGGCGCGCTCTTCCTGGTCTCCCAGGGCGTGGTGCAGACCCTGGGTGGCGCGAGCGTCATCCACACCCTGAGCGGCGGCACCCAGATCCTCGGCCAAGGCCCGATCGCCTCGCAGGAGGCGATCAAGGAGCTCGGCACCAACGGCGGCGGCTTCTTCAACGTCAACTCCTCCTTCCCGTTCGAGAACTCGAGCGGCCTCACCAACTTCTTCGAGATGCTGCTGATCCTCGTAATCCCGGCGGCCCTCACCTACACCTACGGGCGCATGGTCGGCAGCCAGCGGCAAGGCTGGGCGATCTTCTCGGCGATGTTCGTCCTCTTCATCGCCGGCGTGATCGTCGTCTACATCGCCGAGCAGCACGGCACCGCCGCCCAGCACGCGGCGGGCCTCCACACCCACGTCTTCAGCGGCTCGACCGGCGGCAACATGGAGGGCAAGGAGCAGCGCTTCGGCGTCGCCGGGACCTCGCTCTGGGCGGCGATCACCACGGTCACCTCCTGTGGTGCCGTCAACGGTGCCCTGGAGTCCCTGACCGGGTTCGGCCAACTGGTGCCGTTCGCGAACCTCAGCTTCAGCGAGGTCGCCTTCGGCGGTGTCGGCACCGGCCTCTACTCGATGCTCCTCTACGTCGTCCTCGCCGTCTTCATCGGTGGCCTGATGGTCGGCCGCACCCCTGAGTACCTCGGCAAGAAGATCGGGGCGCGGGAGATCAAGCTGGTCTCGCTCGGCGTCCTCGTCACCCCGTTCGCGGTCCTGCTCTCCTCCGGCATCGCCTCGGCGACCCGGGCCGGGACCCGGTCGATCTATGCCGGGATCAATCCCCAGGGCTTCTCGGAGACGCTCTACGCCTACCTCTCCCAGGCCAACAACAACGGCTCCGCGCTCGCCGGCTACACCGGCTTCGTCCAGCCGAACGCGCCCGGGAACGCCGGCTCCTACGGCATCAGCTTCGCCGACCTCCTCGGCGGCGTGGTGATGGTCGGCGCCCGCTTCCTGCCGATCATCTTCGTCCTCGCCGTCGCCGGCGCGATGGCGGGCAAGAAGGTATCGCCCGCCGGGCTCGGCACGATGCGCACCGACAACCCGACCTTCGTCTTCCTGCTGCTCGGGATCGTCGTCCTGGTCGGCGCCCTCACCTTTTTCCCCGCCCTTCTGCTCGGACCGGTGGTCCAGGGCCTGACCGGGAGGCTCTTCTGATGAAGAAGGATCTACGTACCGGGTTGATCGCGATCGTCGTGATGACGCTCTTCCTCGGGCTCGCCTATCCGCTCGCGATCACCGGCATCTCGCAAGTCGTCTTCCCGGGCCACGCCAACGGCTCCAAGCTGTCACTCGACGGCAGGGTCGTCGGGTCGAAGCTGATCGGCCAGGAATTCAAAGGCAAGTCCTACTTCCACTCGCGCCCCTCGGCGACCGGATACTCCGGCAACGTCACCTTCTTCGGCAACGCCGCCCCGAACAGCGTCGAAGCGCGCGAAGAGGTGCGCGAATACTTAAGGGACTACCTCCACCTGGAGAAGCCCTACGACAGGTCGCTTACCAGCGAAGGCGTCCCGGTCGACGCGGTCACCCAGTCGGCCTCCGGGGTCGACCCGGAAATCTCGGTGGCCAACGCCCGGATCCAGGCCCACCGGGTGGCCGCCGTCCGCCACCTGTCCCTGTCCCAGGTCGAAGACCTGATCTCCGCACACACGCACGGTCGCTCCTTGGGAGTGCTCGGCGAGCCCGGCGTGAACGTCCTCGAACTGAACATCGCGCTGGAAGAAAAGGCACCACGGAAATGAACCCGGATAAGCAACAGCACACCAGGGACCAGTCCCGCTCCCTCTTCGACCTCGCGATCCTGCGGCCGGCGCTGCTCGAGTCGGTGCGCAAGCTCGACCCCCGCGTGCAGGTCCGCAACCCGGTCATGTTCGTGGTCGAGATCGGCGCCGTGATCACCACCGTCGGTTGGCTGATCCAGGCCTTCGGCGGCGAAAGCCTCGGCGGCGGGCACCAGCCTGCCTGGTTCGCCTTCGCGGTGACCGTCTGGCTCTGGCTCACCGTCGTCTTCGCCAACCTCGCCGAGGCCCTGGCCGAGGGACGCGGCCGCGCCCAGGCGGCCAGCCTCCGCGCGATGCGCACCGAGGCCACGGCGAAGATGCTGGTCGGAGGTAAGAAGTCGGCCGCCGAGCTCGTCCGCGGCGACGTCGTCGTGGTCTGTGCGGGGGAGGGCATCCCTGGCGACGGGACCGTGATCGAGGGCATCGCCTCGGTCGACGAGTCGGCGATCACCGGCGAGTCGGCCCCGGTCATCCGCGAGGCGGGCGGCGACCGCTCCGCCGTCACCGGCGGCACCAAGGTGCTGTCGGACCGGATCGTCGTCGAAATCACCCAGGAGCCCGGCGGCTCCTTCCTCGACCGGATGATCTCCCTGGTCGAGGGTGCCTCGCGCCGCAAGACGCCGAACGAGATCGCGCTCGGCATCCTGCTCTCGGCGCTGACCCTGGTCTTCATCCTCGTCGTCGTCAGCCTGCGGCCGTTCGCGCTCTTCGCCGGCACCGAACTCTCGGAGACGACCCTGATCGCGCTGCTCGTCGCGCTGATCCCGACCACGATCGGGGCGCTGCTCTCGGCGATCGGCATCGCCGGCATGGACCGCCTCGTGCGCCGCAACGTGCTGGCGCTGTCGGGCCGCGCGGTCGAGGCGTCCGGGGACTGCGACGTCCTCCTGCTCGACAAGACCGGCACGATCACGCTCGGCAACCGCGAGGCCACCGAGTTCATCCCGATGCCCGGGGTGAGCGAGCAGGAGCTGGCCGAGGCCGCGCAGATGTCCTCGCTCGCCGACGAGACGCCGGAGGGGCGCTCGATCGTCGTCCTCGCCAAAGAAAAGTTCAACATCCGCGAGCACGACTTCGGCGGCACCGAACCGACCTTCGTCCCCTTCACCGCCGAAACGCGGATGAGCGGCGTCGACTACGACGGGACCCAGCTGCGCAAGGGCGCGGGCGACGCGGTCGCCGAATGGATCGCGACCGAGGGCGGCCACGCGCCGCCGGAGCTGCGGATCGAGCTCGACCGGATCGGCCGCGAAGGCGGCACCCCGCTGGCGGTCGCCCGCGACGAGCGCGTGCTCGGCGTCGTCTACCTGAAGGACGTCGTCAAGGAGGGCATGAAAGCCCGCTTCGACCAGCTGCGGGCGATGGGCATCCGCACGATCATGGTCACCGGGGACAACAAATTGACCGCGGCGAAGATCGCCGAAGAGGCGGGCGTCGACGATTTCCTCGCCGAAGCGACGCCGGAGCGAAAGCTCGAACTGATCAAGGAGCAGCAGGCCGACGGGCGGCTGATCGCGATGACCGGGGACGGGACGAACGACGCGCCTGCTCTGGCCCAGGCCGACGTCGGCGTCGCCATGAACACCGGCACCCAGGCGGCTCGCGAGGCGGGCAACATGGTCGACCTCGACTCCAACCCGACGAAGCTGATCGAGATCGTCGAGGTCGGCAAGCAGCTGCTGATCACCCGCGGCGCGCTGACGACCTTCTCGATCGCGAACGACGTCGCCAAGTACTTCGCGATCCTGCCGGCGATGTTCGCCGCCACCTACGCGGCCGCGGGACACAAGACGGGCCCACTCGATGCGCTGAACATCATGCACCTGGGGACGCCCGAGTCGGCGATCCTCTCGGCGATCATCTTCAACGCCCTGATCATCCCGCTGCTGATCCCGCTGAGCCTCAAAGGCGTGCGCTACCGGGCGATCGGCGCGACCGCGCTCCTGCGCCGCAACATCCTGATCTACGGCCTCGGCGGCCTGATCGTCCCCTTCATCGGGATCAAAGCGATCGACCTCGTCGTCCATAACCTGTTGGGGGCCTAGGCCAGGGGCCCGCCGTGTCCGGCAACTACAAGATCTTCCTGGGCATGGCCGCGGGGGTCGGCAAGACCTACCGCATGCTCCAGGAGGGGCACGCCGAAGCGGTGGCCGGGCGCGACGTCGTGATCGGCTACCTCGAGCCGCACGAACGGCCGGAGACGAGCGAGCAGGCGCACGGGCTGGAGGTGGTCCCGCGACGCGAGGTCGCGATCCGCGGCGGCGCGACGACCGCCGAGATGGACCTGCCGGCGCTGCTCGACCGGGCGCCGGAGCTGGCGCTGATCGACGAGCTCGCCCACACCAACCCGCCGGGGCTCCAGCACGGCAAGCGCTACGACGACATCGCCACGGTGCTGGCCGCCGGGATCGACGTCTTCTCCACCGTCAACGTCCAGCACCTCGAGTCCCTGAACGACCAGGTCGCCGAGCTGACCGGCGTGCGGGTGCGGGAGACGGTGCCCGACTCGGTGCTCGCCGACGCCGACGAAGTGGTGCTGATCGACCTCACCCCGGAGGCGCTGATCGGGCGGCTGCGCGAGGGGAAGATCTACCCGACGCAGAACATCGACGCGGCGCTGAACAACTTCTTCAAGATCGAGAACCTGGCGGCGCTGCGCGAGGTCAGCCTGCGGCAGGTGGCCGAGGAGGTCGAGTCCAAGCGGCTCGTCTTCGCCGACGCGGGAGCGGTCGGGACGCGCGACGCCGAACGGGTCGCGGGGGACGCGGCGAAGGCGGTGGGGGAGAGGCTGCTGGCGCTGGTGCGGCCGCAGGCGAGCGCCCAGCGGTTGGTGCGGCGGGCGTGGCGCTCGGCGCAGCGGCTGGGGACCGACCTCGACCTGCTCTGGGTGAAGCCGCCGGGCGCGCCGATCGACGGCGAGTGCGAGCGGCAGGTGACGGCGCTGCGGCGCCTCGCCTCGGTGCTCGGCGCGACCTTCCTGATCGAGGAGCACGACGACGTCGTCGCCGGCGCCGCCCGGGTGGCGCGCGAGCGCGGCAGCACCTACATCATGGTCGGCGAGTCGCCGCCGCCGCGCGGCCTCGCCCGGCTCCGCGAACCGCTGCCGCAGCGCCTGATGCGCGCGACCCCGCCCGGCGTCGACGTCCGCATCGTCGCCAACCGCGGCGTCAAGGACGGGGAGGGCGCATGAACCCCTTCAGCCTGATCCACCTCGAGCACGTGCTGATCGCCGCGGCGCTCGCGATCGGCCTGGTCGGCGGTTTCTATCTCGCCAAGTCGCGGCACCGCCGGGCGTCCGCCGAGACCGACGTCGTCCACCACATCCTCCTGCCCTTCACCGGCACCGAGATCTCACGCCGCGCCGTCGACGCCGCCCTGCGCCTCTCCCACGCCGAGGGCGCGACCCTGATGCCCGCCTACCTCGCCCAGGTGCCGAAGAGCCTGCCGCTCGACTGCCCGATCCCCAAGGAAGCCGGCCAGGCCATGGCGATGCTGGAGGCGATCGAACAACGCGCGGCCGCCAAGGGCGTCCCCGTCGACGCTCGCATCGAGCGCGGCCGCACCCCCCGCCACGCCCTGCAACGTCTGCTCGATGAAGAGACGTTCGACCGGATCGTCGTCCCCTCCGCCGGCGCCACCGGCACCCAAGGCCTCTCCGGCGACGACCTGGTCTGGCTGCTGGAGCGGGCGCCGGCCGAGGTGATGATCCTGCGCCCCGGCCCCGAGGACCACCGGGTCGTCGCCGCCACGAACGGCCACCGCCCCGCAGAGCCCGCGACGACGACCTAACGCTCGATCAGGGTTCTCTGAGGACTTTCGGGGCGCTCTGAGCGCCTCAACTCGACGATGGTCTCAGCCACCGCGCGTCCTCTGGCCCGGGCCAGGGCCAGCAGCGCAAGGAGTAGCGAGGGGAGCCTGCTCCGCAGGTGACCCGAGCCACGACGCCGCGATGCGCTCCCCGGCCCGGGCCAGAGGACGCGCGGCTAGTGGTTGCGTTTCTTCGGGAGCGTGCGGAAGACGACGTCCCAGAGCGGGGAGGAGACGCCGTAGCCGTAGCTGTGGTCTTGGAAGTGGTGGCGCATGTGCGCCTCGCGGAGCCGTTTGCCGGCGCTTGACTTGGGGACGAAATGGTGCAGGTAGTAGTGCGTGTAGTCGTAGGCGAGGTAGCCGAGCATGAAGCCGCCGAAGGCCGGGAAGGCGGCGTTGCCGAGGACCAGCCAGAAGCCGAGGAAGAAGATCGCCGCGAGGGGGATCGAGACCGACGGCGGCATCACCAGACGCATCTTGTCGTTGGGATGATCGTGGTGGATGCCGTGGATGATGAAGTGCATCCGGCGACCGAAGGCGTTGTCGGGCTCCCAGTGGAAGATCAGGCGGTGGAGCCAGTACTCGGTGAGCGTCCAGAAGAGGAGGCCGCCGAGGTTGATCAGCAGCATCTGCCAGACGCTCCAGCCCTTCGTCGCCCCGATCACCTCGGCCGCGGCGATCACCGGCAGGAACACGATCGCCGGGATCGCCGGGTGGACCCGGGAGAAGAAGTTCAGGAATTCGCTCTTGAAGAGGGGCGGCGACGCGGACAGCCGCTGGGTGCGCTCGTGGGCCTCCATGTGGCCGAATGTTAGCGACGGGACCCGGCCCCCTCGCAAGACGCGGGGACAATGTGAAAGGGCTGTGACGGAGAAGTAGCGATTTGCGGCTTCGCCCCCGACGCCTGCGTGGCGCGATTGCTTACATGCCCGAGCCGATGCCGCGCAAGCCCAAAGCCCCCACCTGCGAGGACTGTTATTTCCACAAGAACCTCTTGTGCGCCCTCGAGCTCGGTGAGCCCTGCGCGACCTTCCGGCCGGACCGTCCCGAGGGCCTCGTGCCGCCGCGCCAGCCGGTGCTCCTGATGCGGGCGCCGCGTTGGGCCGGCACCGGCCGGGCCGTCTCGGCCTGAACGTCCTCGCCGGCCCGCAACGTGGGTAACCTGTCCGCCAGATGCCGCAGCGCGACCTTTTCGCCGATTTCGCGCGGATGCGCCGGGAGATGGACCAGTTGATGGGCGATCCCTGGAGCCGCACCCGTTATGTCAGCCGCCGGGCCTCCGGTTTCTCGCCGAACGTCGACGTCTACTACGTCGACGAACCGCAGCGGGCCGTGGTCAAGGTCGACCTCGCCGGGATGGACCTCTCCGAGATCGGGATCGAGGTCGCGGGCCGCCAACTGGCGATCGTCGGCCGCCGCGCGCTGCAGGAGACCGAGGGCCGCGTCTACCAGCAGATCGAGATCCCGTCGGGCCCCTTCCGCCGGGTGGTCGAGCTGCAGGTCGAGGTCGACGGCACCCGCTCCGTCGCCAACTACGAAGACGGCATCCTCACGATCGAGCTGCCGCTGCGCGAGCCGCACGAAACCACTCACCGAGTCCCGATCGAGCGGACTTGACCGCCTCGATGGAGGGATCCTCGCCCACCCTCGAGGTCGTCGAAGCGCCGCTCGACGCCGAAGGAGCGCTCCGCGAGGGCCCGCTGCCGATCCCGGAGGCGCTGCCGGTCCTGCCGCTGCGCGACTCGGTCGCCTTCCCGGACACGATCACCCCGCTCGCGGTCGGCCAGCCACGCTCGGTCAAGCTGATCGACGACGTCCTCGGCGGCAACCGGATGCTGGTGATGGTCGCCTCGCGCGACGCCGACCTGGAGGAGCCGACCCCGTCGGACCTCTACGACGTCGGCGTCGTCGGCGTGGTCGAGCGGATGGTGAAAGTGCCCGACGGCAGCCTCCGGATCCTGGTCCAGGCGACCCAGCGCGTCCGCCTCGACGAGTTCGTCACCGACCGCCCCTACCTGATCGCCCGCATCGCCGAGATGCCCGACGTGATCGAACGCAGCCCCAAACTGGAGGCGCTCAGCCGCAACGTCCAGCGCACCTTCTCGGAGATCGTCGAGCAGATCCCCTACCTGCCGGAGGAGCTGCAGCTGGCGGTCGCCAACATCGACGACCCGAGCGCGCTCGCCCACCTGATCGCCGGGGCGCTCCGGGTCGAGACCGCCGAGAAGCAGGTGCTGCTCGAAGAAGTCGATGTCGGCAAACGCCTCCGCCACCTGTCCCAGATCCTCGCCCGCGAGTTGGAAGTGGTCCAGCTGGGCACCCAGATCCAGACCCAGGTGCAGTCCGAAGTCGACAAAGGCCAGCGCGAGTTCTTCCTCCGCCAGCAGCTGAAAGCGATCCAGGACGAGCTCGGCGAAGAGGACGAGCAGGTCGCCGAAGTCAAAGAATTGCAGGAGAAGATCGAGGCCGCCAACCTCCCCGAGGAAGCGCGCAAAGCGGCCGACCGGGAGCTCGGGCGGCTGGCGAAACTGCCGCCCGCGGCGGCCGAGCACGGGGTCATCCGCACCTACCTCGAGTGGCTGGTCGAGCTGCCCTGGGACAAGGAGACCGAGGACAACCTCGACATCCGCCACGCCAAACGGGTCCTGAACGCCGACCACTACGACCTCGAAGACGTGAAGGAGCGGATCCTCGAGTACCTGGCGGTCCGCAAGCTGAACCCGGAGTCGCCCGGCCCGATCCTCTGCTTCGTCGGCCCGCCCGGGGTGGGCAAGACCAGCCTCGGGCGCTCGATCGGGAAGGCGCTGGGACGCGAGTTCGAGCGCATCTCGGTCGGCGGCGTCCGCGACGAGGCCGAGATCCGCGGCCACCGCCGCACCTACATCGGGGCGCTGCCCGGGACGATCATCCGCGCGCTCCGCGACGCCGGGTCCCGCAACCCCGTCTTCATGATCGACGAGATCGACAAGATGGGCGCCGACTTCCGCGGCGACCCGGCCAGCGCGATGCTCGAGGTCCTCGACCCGGCCCAGAACGACACCTTCCGCGACCACTATCTCGACCTCGCCTTCGACCTCTCCGACGTCGTCTTCATCGCCACCGCGAACGTGCTCGACACGATCCCGGGGCCGCTGCTCGACCGGATGGAAGTGATCGAACTGGCGGGCTACACGCTCGACGACAAGCGCCACATCGCGCGCAGCTACCTGGTCGACCGCCAGATCGCCGCGAACGGGCTGAAACCGAGCCAGATCGAGTTCGCCGACGCGGCGCTCACCGCGATCATCGAGGAGTACACCCGCGAGGCCGGGGTGCGGAACCTGGAGCGCCTGATCGGCACGATCTGCCGCAAAGTCGCGCGCCAGGTCGCCGAAGGCAAAGCCAAAGGCAAGGTCCGGATCTCCGGCAAAAAGGCTCGGGAGATGCTGGGACGGCGGCGCGTCTTCACCGAAACGCGGCGGCGGACCAAGGACCCGGGCGTGGCCACCGGCCTGGCCTGGACGCCCGCGGGCGGCGACGTGCTCTTCATCGAGGCGGCGGGGATGCCCGGTTCCGGGCACCTGACGATCACCGGCCAGCTCGGCGAGGTGATGAAAGAGTCGGCGCAGGCGGCGCTCGCCTACGTGCGCGGCCACCAGGCGCTGATCGCGCCGAAGCTGACCGAGGACTGGTTCGCCAGCCACGACGTCCACATCCACGTGCCGGCGGGGGCCGTGCCGAAGGACGGGCCCTCGGCGGGGGTGGCGATGACGGTGGCGCTGTCGTCCCTGCTCAGCGGGCGCCCGGTCCGCAACGACGTGGCGATGACCGGCGAGGTGACCCTGACCGGCAAGGTGCTGCCGATCGGCGGGCTGAAGGAGAAGTCGTTGGCGGCGCAGCGGGCGGGGATCAAACGGGTGCTGGTGCCCGCGCGCAACGAGGGGGACGCGGCGGAGATCCCGAAAAAAGAGCTGGGGGGCTTGCAGTTCGTGTTCGTCGACGAGGTCTCGAAAGCGATCGACGTCGCGCTCTCTTGAGGGGGCGCGCCTGATGGAGGCGGCAACCCTCCCGCGCGCGGCGCGCCGGGTCGTCGCGCGGGTCGGCCGTCGCTCGCCGCTCGATTGGGCGCGTGACCACTCGCGCGCCTTCTGGATCGTGGTCGGGCTGACCGCGCTCGCCGCCGCGATCCGCTTCGCCACGCTCGGCGTCCAGAGCTACCACCACGACGAGATCGTCACCGCCAGCCGCGTCCTGCGCGCGGGTTTCGGCCACGCCATGCACGCGGTCTGGGTCAGCGAGTCGACCCCGCCGGTCTACTACGCGATCGCCTGGGTCTGGACGCAGCTGACCGGCACCGGGGAATTCGGGCTGCGGACGGTCTCGGCGGTCGCGGGGGTCCTCACGGTCCCGGTCGCCTACGCGATCGGGACGGAGCTGCGCGGCCGCCGCGCGGGGCTCTGGGCGGCGGCCCTGGTGGCGGTCAACCCGATGATGCTCTGGTACTCCCAGGAGGCGCGGGCCTACGCGCTGGTCGCGCTCTTCGGGGCGCTCTCGGCCCTCTACTGGCTGCGGGCCGAACGGCGGGGACGGCGGCGCGACTTCGTCTGGTGGGGCGTCTGGTCGGTGCTCGCGATCGCCACGCATTACTTCGTCGCCTTCCCGATCCTCGCCGAGGCGGTGATGCTGCTGCGCCGGCGCGGGCTGCGGGCGAGCCTCGCCGGGATGGCGGTGCTCGCGGCCGGCTCGATCGCGGTCGCGCCGGTGGCGATCCACCAGATGTCCCTCGGCCACGCCGAGTGGATCGGCAGCTTCACCCTCGGCCATCGCCTCGCTGAAACGGCGGCGACCTTCGTCACCGGGGAGACCGGGGACATCATCGCCCGCCCCGAGCGCCCCTGGCTCGCCTTCGTCCCGCTGGCGCTGAGCCTGGCAGCGCTCGCGCTGCTCCTCGGGCGCCGCGCCACGCGGGAGCGTCGCGCCGCGGGCCGGCCTCTGCTGCTCGTCGCCGCCGGGATCGGCATCCCGGTCGCGGTCGCCCTGCTGGACGCGAGCAAGAACTTCGTCCTCGCCCGCAACCTGATCCCGGCGTTGGTGCCGCTCTTGGCGGCGATCGGGATCGCGGTCGCCTCGCCCGCCTCGCGCAAGCTCGGCACCGCGATCGGCGCGCTGCTGGTCGCCTACTCGCTCGGCTTCTGCATCCTGGCGAGCGCCGACGAAGAGTTCCAGCGGCCGAACTGGAGCGCCGTCGCCGAGCGGATCGGCGAGCCGAACGGGCCGCGGGCGACGGTCACCTGGACGCTCGGGGAGGCGCCGCTCCGCTACTACCTCTCGACCGGCGCGGTCCAGGTGCGGGCGAGCGAAGGCTACGACTGGCTGGTCAAGGAAGTCGACTTCGTCTCCGACGGCGAGGCGCCACCACCGCCGCGCCGGCTGCTCGGGCCGGGGTTCCGCCAGGTCGCGCTCGAAGACACGGGGCGCCTCGACATCCGCCGCTATCGCTTCCAGAAGCCGGGCCTGGCGCCGCTGCGGCTCCGCCGGCTGCGCGACGCGAAGCTCGATTTCCGCAGCAACGGCGTCCTCCTGGACGGCATCGGCCCCGGCTGATCGCGGCCGCCCGATCGTCCGGCGCGGTGTCCCGTTGCCAACAGCGGGTATATCCTCACCGAAACCGCGAAGCAAGCGAGGGAGAAGGGATGTCCAAGAGTAAGACCACCCAGACGGCGGACCGCGCCGGCGACCTGTACGAAGCCGCCCGCGAGAATCCGTACGTCCAGCGCCTCATCGAGGATGAAGATCTGCGCGACAACCTCAAGGACGCTTACGACTCCGCCAAGAAGGCGTATGGCCGCGCGACCGGGAACGGCAAGGGAGCGGTCAAGGCCGTCACCTCCGACAAGAAGGTCCAGAAGGAAATGCGGCAGGCCGCCGAGGCCCTGCAGGAAGCGCGTGAGCGTCTGCAGAAGCCGGCGAAGAAGCGCCATCCGCTGCGGAAACTGATCCTGCTCTCGATCGTCGGCGCCATCGTCGCCCTGGTCGTCAGCGAGGGTGCCCGCAAGACTGTCCTCGACGCCCTCTTCGGAGCCGAAGAGGAGTTCGAGTACACCAGCACCACCAGCATCAACGGCTCGTAGAGCCCGGGGCGGCGGCGGCGATCAACTCGGTGGAGGCCGGGACCAAGGAGCGTCAGCTCAGCGGCGAGAAGGCGTCGCGCATCGTCGATGCGATGCGCGACTCCGTCGCCGGCCGCGGGGCGGCGGGCTCGACCTTCGAGCACGTCGCCCGTGAGGCCGGGGTCAGCCGCGGCCTCCTCCACTATTACTTCGGGACCAAGGAGCGCCTCCTCGTCGAGGTGGTGCGACGTGACACCGAACTGCGGATCGCCCGCCTCGACCGCATGCTGGCCGAGGCCCAGACGGCCGACGACGTCCTCGACGTCCTCGTCTCCAGCCTCACCGACATGATCCAGAACGATCCCGGCTACTTCCTCCTCGTCTACGAGCTCTTTTCCGCCGGCCGCCGCAATCCCGACATCCAGCGCGAGGTCGGCCAGCTCTTCGAGGCGACCCGCTCCCACGTCGCCACCGTCTTCCGCTCCAAGGAGGACGAGGGCATCATCTCCCTCCGCTTCGAGGCCGAGGCGGTCGTCGCCTACCTCCTCGCCGTCGCCGACGGCTTCGCCCTCCAGTCCCTCTCGGACCCGAGCCGCGACATGAGCCCGGCGCTGAAAGCCGGCGCCGCGTCGGCTCGGTACCTCCTCGTCAGCGACTGACGAGCCTCAGTCGGGCACATCCCCTTCCTGCTCTTTTTGGTCTCCACAGGACCATAAGGAACAGCTGGGCGAGTAGGATCGCGGGCCGTGGGGCAGGGGGGAGATGAGATCGCGTTCGCGGGGCTTGCTCGGCAGGCGGAGATGGTGCGTGCCGGGGAGGTCAGTCCGACCGAGTTGGTCGGGCAGTCGCTGGAACGGATCGACCGGCTCGATCCGGAGCTGAACGCGTTCAGGAAGGTCTTCGCCGACAAGGCGATGCTGGAAGCCGAGCAGGCCGAGGCGCGGCGCGGCGCGGGGGACAACCGTCCGCTGCTCGGGGTGCCGATCGCGATCAAGGACGAAGTCGACGTCGCCGGGGAGATCAACACGCACGGCACCGATGCCTTCGAGGTCCCGGCCAAGGCCGACTCCGAGATGGTGCGGCGACTGCGCGAGGCCGGCGCGATCGTCGTCGGCCTGACCCTGCTGCCGGAGCTGGCGATCTGCGGCTTCACCGAGTCGGCGACCTACGGCGTCACCCGCAA
The DNA here is from genome assembly GCA_965200635.1 of Solirubrobacterales bacterium. Taxonomy (GTDB): domain Bacteria; phylum Actinomycetota; class Thermoleophilia; order Solirubrobacterales; family 70-9; genus VAYN01. The sequence continues at coordinate 2,038,732 of OZ241364.1, forward strand.
TCCTTGGAACCCGCAGCGCACGCCGGGCGGCTCGAGCGGTGGCTCCGGCGCGGCGGTCGCCGCCGGCCTGGTGCCGGTCGCCTCGGCGGGCGACGGCGCGGGCTCGATCCGCATCCCCGCCGCCTGCAACGGCCTCTTCGGCCTGAAGCCGAGCCGCGGCCGCGTCTCGCTCGCGCCGAGGCAGGAAGGCTGGCGGGGGATGGCGGTCGAAGGCTGCGTCAGCCGCTCGGTCATCGACACGGCGCTCTGGCTCGACATCGTCTCCGGCGACTCGACCGAGGACGAAGCGCCGGCGGCGCCTGCCAAGCCCTTCGTCGAGTCGGTCAAGGACTCGCCGGGCCGCCTCAAGATCGGCTGGTCGACCCTGGCGCCCCGCGCGATCGCCCCGCCGACCGTCACCGACGAGGTCAAGCAGACGACCGCCGACGCGGCCGCCTTCCTCGCGACGCTCGGCCACGACGTGTCCCAGCGCGACCCCGACTGGGGCACGGTCGGCAACACGATCACCGCGCGCTTCCTCAAGGGAGTCGCCGAGACGGTCGAGGAAGTGCCGCTGCCGGAGCGCCTCGAACGGCGCACCCGAGGCTTCGGCAGGCTCGGCGGCATCCTGCCCGAGGCGCTCTACGAAAAGGCGATGGCCAACCGCCCGGCCGAGATCGCCCGGATCAACGCGATCTTCGACGACGTCGACGTCCTCGTCATGCCGGTCATGGGCGGCACGGCGCTGCCGGTCCGTCGCTGGCAGGGCCGCGGCGCGCTCTACACCGTCCTCGGGATGAGCCGCTTCTATCCCTACTGCGTCCCTTGGAACCACACCGGCAACCCGGCGATGTCGATCCCGTTCGGCCTCGGCGCCGACGGCCTGCCGCTGGCGATCCAGATCATCGGCCGCCCCGAAAGCGAGTCGTTGCTGATCTCCCTCGCCGCCCAGATCGAGGCCGAGCGCCCCTGGGCGGACCTCCGCCCACCGATCTCCTAGCTCGCGCTAGCCGAAGACCTTGCGCATCCGCGCCAGCTCGCGGACCTTGCCGTGTGGGCGGACCTTGCGGGTGAGCATCAGCTTCAGCGGGTTCGCGTCGGGTTTGGTCGTCGCCAGCCAGTCGGCCCACGATGCCTCGATCGTCACCGCCGGGTTCGGCGCGATGCCGGGCTCGGCACGGGTCGAGCCGTTGTCGATCACCAGGTGCCAGGGTTCGGCGTCGGTGAAATTCCACTGGTAGACGAGCGGCGTGCCGTTGGCGGCCTTCGGGTTGGCGACCTGGGACGTGATGTCGAACCAGAGGCGCATCAGCTCCGGGTCGGTGCTGGGCGCGACGCTGCCGTCGGCGGGTCCGATGATGCCGCCGAGCATCAGCTTCACCTGGTCGGCGGCGAGCTCGTCCTCCGATTTGTCGGGGTCGAAGGGAAAGACGCCGGGCGGCATCTCCTCGGTCGGGAAGCCGATCGTGCGCCAGCGCTGGCGCACCAGTTTGAGGCCGAAGGCGTAGATGTCCTCGATCGTGAAGCCGTAGCACTCGGTGTAGTTGCGGTCGAGGTTGGGCGGGCGAAAGACGGCCGGGCTGTAGGGCAGCACTTCGCGCAGCAGCTCGACCACCGCGGCGCGGCATTCCGCGGAGGCGGGATGCTCCGGCGCCAGCAGCTCGGAGAGCACTTTGACGCCGAAGCCGATGTGGCGCTGCTCGTCCCGCGAGACGTTCACCATCCCGGCGCTGAAGCCGGGCAGCGCGCCGCCCTTGGCGAAGAAGTCCTCGATGAAGTGCTGCCCCGGCTGGGCGAGGCTGCCCTCGACGATCAGGTGGTAAAGCGTGATCGCCTGCGCGTACTTCGGCAGCGAGCGGTCGGCGCGCAGCTCCTCCGCCATCCGGTCGAGGCGGTCGAAGACGCCGCGGTAGCCCCAGTTCAGCTGCGGCAGGGTGGAGGCGAGGGTGTCCTCGATCGTCTGGCCGCCGACCCCGATGACCTCCTTGAAGAAGCGATGGAAGAAGATCGAATGGCGGACCTCGTCGACCTGCTGGGTGGCGAGGAAGTAGGCCTGCTCCTCGGTCGGCGCGGCGGTGATGTAGGGCGCGAGCGTGTCCGCCACGCGGTCCTCGCCGTAGAAGAACATCGAGTAGATCCACATCGCCGAGGCGCGCTGCATGTCGCTCAGCCCGTTCCACCCGCCCACGTCGGCGGTGAAGTCGATGTCGTACGCCGACCAGTTCCCCTGCTCCCACCGCTTGTAGAGGTCTTCGTAGCTGATGTTGTCCATCAAACGCTGGGACGCGACGCTCATCTCAACCCCGTTTCGTGTCTCGGTTCACCTGGAACCCGAGAGTACCGCGTAACTGGCCGGCCGGCCAGTTTCAGGCGTCGACCTGCGCCGGGACGTCGATCTCGCGCTTCAGGATCTTGCCGGTCGGGCCCTTCGGCAGCTCGTCCACGAACCAGACCACGCGGGGGTACTTGTAGGCGGCGATCCGCTCGCGGACGTAGGCGCTGATCTCCTCCGGCGCGGGCTCCTCGCCGGGTTCGAGGACGATGGCGGCGCCGATCTCCTCGCCCCACTCGTCGTGCGGGACGCCGACGACGGCAGCTTCGCGGATCGCCGGGTGCTCGTAGAGGATCTCCTCGACCTCGCGCGGGTAGACGTTGTAGCCGCCGCGGATGATCATGTCCTTTTTACGGTCGACGACGAAGAAGAAGCCGTCCTCGTCTTCGCGGCCGAGGTCGCCGCTGTGGAACCAGCCGTCGCCGCGGATCGCCTCGGCGGTCGCCTCCGGCCGTCCCCAGTAGCCCTTCATGATGTTGTGGCCGCGGATGACGATCTCGCCGACGTCCCCGGTCGGCACCTCCTCGTCGTTCTCATCGACGATCCGCATCTCGACCTTTTCGATCGGGGTCCCGATCGAGCCCGGCTTGCGGACCTGGCCGGGGTGGCCCGAGGAGGCGACCGGCGAGGTCTCCGAGAGGCCGTAGCCCTCGATCAGCTCGGTGTCGAACGCCTTTTCGAAGCCGTGCAGGACCTCCACCGGCATCGAGGCGCCGCCGGTCTTGCAGAGGCGCAGGGTGGAGGTGTCGAACTTCTCCCGTTCGGGGTGGTGGAGCATCGCCCCGTACATCGTCGGCACGCCGTAGAAGTGGGTGACGCCGTCGCGCTCGATCGTCGCCAGCGCCTCGCCGGGGTCGAATTTCGGCACCAGGGTGAGGACCGCACCGACCCGCATCGAGGCGTTCATCGCCACCGTCTGGCCGAAGGTGTGGAAGAGCGGCAGCGCCCCGAGGACGACGTCGCCGGCTTCGATCACCAGGGTCGTGCGGGAGATGATCTCCGAGTTTTCGTCGAGGTTGCGGTGGGCGAGCTCGGCGCCCTTCGGTTTGCCGGTGGTGCCGGAGGTGTAGAGGATCACCGCGGTGTCCTCGTCGTCGACCTCCGCCGTCTCGGCCGTCGGCTCGAGCGCCGCCAGCGTCGCCGCGAACTCCTCCGGCTCGACCGCGATCAGCTCCGCGCCGACCTCGGCCGCGCCCTCGCGCGCCTCCTCGACGAATCCGTGCCACGCGAGCAGCACCTTTGCCCCGGAGTCCTCCAGGTAGAAGGCGATCTCGCGCCGTTTCAGCAGCACGTTCATCGGCACCACGATGCCGCCGGCGCGCAGCACCCCGTAGTAGGCGAGCGGGAACTCGAGCACGTTCGGCAGCATCACCCCGACCCGGTCGCCGGGCTCCATGCCGTGCTCGCGCAGCAGCGTCGCCACCCGGGCGATGCCGTCCTCCAGCTCGCCGTAGGTCATCGTGCGGTCGCCCAGTCGCACCGCCGGCGCGGCGGCGTCGCGAGCGGCGCTCGCGCTGACGATCGAGGCCAAGTTCGTTCCCATGCGCTTCCCTTCCCGGTCGGGTGTTCCCGCACCGAGTGTACGCGGGCCGCGAGGCGGCCGGCGCGCTTCGTTAGGCTCGCGGCATGGAAGATCTCGGATCGAAGGTTTCCTATCTCGTCGCCAAACGCGGCATCCCCGTCTTCTCCTCCGACGAGGTGAAACTGGGGACGGTCGTGAAAGTCATGGACGCGCCCGAGGCCGACATCTTCGACGGCATCGTCTTCGACACCACGCCGCGTAGGCCGGGCGGCCACAAGTTCGTCGACGCGCCCGAGGTCGAGGGGATCTACGACCGCGGCGTGATCCTCACGATCGACGCGGCGACCGCCGGGAGGCTGGCGGAGCCGGGGAAGAATCCCGGCTCGCTCGAGGTCTCCCCGGACGACGTCTCCGGCGAGCCCGAGCCGAGCTTCTGGACCAAGGCCTGGAACCGGCTCAGCGGCAAGGGCTAGCCGCTCCGGCTGTTCTTTATGGCGTCCAGAGCGCCAAAAGGAACAGCTGACCGCGTCCACGCGGCGCGGATCACCGCGCAGGGGCTGGCGACGTGCCCGGCGCGCGACCCGGTCGAGGTGGCGGAGCGGTTGCTGGCGGTGCAGGCGCAGGACCCGCGCGGGGCGCGGCTGGCAGTGCGGGCGCGGAGCGAGGGGCTCGTGGCGTCTGATGTCGATCGGGCGCTCGACGAGCGCCGCCTGATCGTCACCTGGGTCAATCGCGGCACGCTGCACCTGATCCGCCCCGGGGACTATCCGCTGCTGCAGGCGCTGACGACGCCTCAGCTCTGGACCTCGAGCCGGACCCGTCTGCGGCAGACCGGGGTGGGGGACGCCGCCGACCGTGGCGTCGAGACCGTGCGCCGCGCGCTCGCCGACGGCCCGCGCACCCGGGCGGAGCTGCGAGAGGCCCTCGACTCCGCCGACGTCCCGACCGCGGGCCAGGCCCTGATCCACGTCCTTTACTACGCCAGCCTCCACGGCGTCTGCGTCCGCGGGCCGATGGTCGGCAAGGAGCACGCCTTCGTCGATGCCCGCGACTGGCTCGGCGACCCGCCGAAGCTCGATCGGGACGCGGCGCTGGGCGAGCTCGCTCTCCGTTACCTCGTCGGCCACGGCCCGGCGAGCGACGCCGACCTTGCCCGCTGGGCCGGGATCACCCTCGGCTCTGCCCGCGCGGGCTTGAAGAGGATCTCCCGCCGGATCGTCGACCTGGGCGACGGCCTCGTCGACCTCCGCGAGCGCGAGGAGCCCGCGCCGCTCCCGCCGCCGCGCCTCCTCGGCGCCTTCGACCCGCTGCTGCTCGGCTGGAAGTCCCGCGAGGCCGTGGTCGGCGAGCACCAGGGCCTGGTCACCAGCAACGGCATCTTCCACCCGTTCGCCCTGGTGAAGGGCCGCGCCGTCGCCCGGTGGCGCCTGCCGAAGGGCAAGGTCGAGATCGAGCACCTGGAGAACGTCACGAAGAAGGCGACGAAGGAGCTCGAAGCCGACGCCCGCGAGGTCGAGGCCTACCTCGCGGGCTGATCGCTACGCACGTCCGACTCAGTCGCCGAGTTTGGCCGGCATCGGATCGGCATCGGTGCCGACGCCCGTGCCAAATTCCTGCTCCCACACGTGATTCAGCGACACCTGCAGGTATGCCGGGAAGGCGATCCCGATGAAGAGGTAGAGGACGAGGGCGATCCAGCCGTTGACCGGCTCGCGGTTGGCCAGCGCCGCGGTGCCCTGCACGCGCTTGGTGCCGCGCCAGTAGGTGATCAGCGCGGGGACGATGATGAGCCCGCCGGGGAACACCGCGAGCACCGAGTTCGTCGGGTTGCGGCCGAGGTCGTAACCGCGCGACTCGCCGAATTCCTTCATCTCCTTATTGACCTTGTACCACCAGACGATGTGGTAGATCCCGATGGTGATCAGTGACCACAGCACGACCAGCCACGGGTTGCGGACCTTGACGGTCGCGTCGCTGTTCGGGATGTTCAACTCTTGCGCCAAGTCAGGGCTCCGTTCAAGGGACGAGCAGGATAGGTCCCGACCCTATTCGGCTGAACGGGCGCCGCGCTTGAATTTCGGTGCCGCGCCCGGGGGCGGGCGCTAGCCCAGCTTGGGGCTCTGCCAGGGCGCTTCGAGGCGCTTGACCAGCTCGTCGCCGAGGCCCTCGATCGGGACGCGGATCTGCTCCAGCGAGTCGCGGTCGCGGAGGGTGACGGTGTCGTCGTCCATCGTCTGGAAGTCGACGGTGATGCCCCACGGGGTGCCGATCTCGTCCTGGCGGCGATAACGCTTGCCGATCGAGCCGCCCTCGTCGAACTCGGCGGGGACGCGCTTGCGCAGAGCCTTGAAGAGGTCGCGGGCCTTCTCCGCCAGGCCCTCCTTGGAGACCAGCGGGAGGACGGCGACCTTGACCGGGGCGAGGCGCGGGTGCAGGCGCAGCACGGTGCGCCGGCGGCCCTCCACCTCCTCGACCTCGTAGGAGTCGACGAGGAACGCGAGCGTCGCGCGGTCGGCGCCCGCGGCGGGCTCGATCACATGCGGGACGTAGCGCTCTTTGGTCTGCTGGTCGAAGTACTCGAGCTTCTCGCCGGAGGCGGCGGTGTGGGCTTTGAGGTCGAAGTCGCCGCGGTTGGCGATTCCCTCGAGCTCCGACCAGCCGATCGGGAAGAGGTACTCGACGTCGCTCGTGCCCGACGAATAGTGGGAGAGCTCGTCGGGATCGTGCGGACGGATGCGCAGGTGGTCGGGGCGGAGGCCGAGGTCGGTGTACCAGCGCTCGCGGGTCTCGATCCACTCGCGGTACCAGCGGTCGGCGTCATCGGGCGGGACGAAGAACTCCATCTCCATCTGCTCGAACTCGCGGGTGCGGAAGATGAAGTTGCCCGGCGTGATCTCGTTGCGGAAAGACTTGCCGACCTGGGCGATGCCGAACGGCGGCTTCTTGCGGGCGAAGCTCAGCACGTTCTTGAAGTTGATGAAGATGCCCTGCGCCGTCTCCGGGCGGAGGTAGACCTCGGAGCCCTCGCCCGCGACCGGGCCGACGTGCGTCTCGAACATCAGGTTGAAGTTGCGCGGCTCCGAGAGGTCGCCGCCGCACTCTGGGCACTTGATCTCACCGTCGGGGTCGCCGCCTTCGGCCGCGATTGCCTCGCGCAGGTGGTCCTCCCGCCAGCGCCGCTTGCACTTGCCGAGGCACTGGACCAGCGGGTCGGTGAACCCCGCCAGATGGCCGGATGCCTCCCAGACCTTGGGGCTCTGGATGATCGCCGAGTCGAGGGCGACGATGTCGTCGCGTTCCTGCAACATCGAGCGCCACCACTCGTTCTTCACGTTCGTCTTCAGCAGCACCCCGTAGTGGCCGTAGTCGTAGGTCGAGCCGAGCCCGCCGTAGATCTCCGAGGAGGGGAAGACGAAGCCGCGACGCTTGCACAGCGCGACGATCTCCTCCATCGTCACCTCGTTGTCGGGCTTCTCCTGTGGGGTGGTCGCCATGCTACGAACCGTAGCGACTGCGATAATCGACGGCCGTGCCGATCTACGAGTACAAATGCGACAACGGCCACGTCTTCGACGTGATGCAGAAGATGGCGGAGGACCCGCTGACCGAGTGCGTCGAGTGCGGCGCCCCCGCGCGACGCCAGCTGACCGCCCCGGCGGTCCATTTCAAGGGCTCCGGCTTCTACAACACCGACTACGGCAAACGCAAGGGCGGCGGCTCCAACGGCTCGTCGAACGAGGGCGGCTCCTCGTCCGACTCCTCAGGCTCCTCCGACTCGAGCGGCAGCTCGAGCTCCGGGTCGGACTCGAAAGCCGCGTCGTCTTCGAGCGGTTCTTCGGAGAGCAGCTCGTCGTCGTCCTCGGGCGACTAGCTCGTACACCGATACCGGGGGCGTGTCTCCCGCCGAGGTACGACAGATGCGTCACGCAAGGGACACGCCTCCGTCACGAGACTCGCAACTTGTGACGGAGAGCGTGGGAAGTCCACGCTTCCGTGCGTGTTGGACAACAGTCGATTCGTCGCTGCGTGCATTGACCCCCCTATAGGGGCCCTAATACACGCAGCGCGTTTTCGGGCCCCTTTTCGAGGCCCGAAGACAGACCGAAGATGCGCGGGAGGGTGACGTTCCCGGCATCTCCGTCACCGAATGCAGGCAGGTGTGGCATCTCCCGCGCGCACCCTGCACGTAAGTCCGACCTCCGCCGGAACCTGTGGCGAGACCCTCAACTCCCTCACGGCCTGGGCGTCTCATGGCGGTCACAGCTAGCCAGGACCGCCATGAGACGCCCAGGACGCCCCAAGGACTGCCGCCGCGGCCGGGAGCCCAGCCGGGACAACGCCGACGCCCCCCGCGCCCCTCACCCCATCAACCGATGCACAGCCCTCCGCCGCACCGACTGCGGCACTTCGATCGAACCTTCCGGCCCCTGGCCGCACTTGGCGGCTTCCTTGGCGCTCGTGCCGCAGAGGATGTTGGCGGCGCCGGTGCCGCCGATCGCGGCGGAGATCACCAGCTGCGGCATGGTGAAGAAGCCCATGTCGGAGACGAAGGCTTTGGGGGCGTCCCAGCCGATGATTGGACCCTTGATGAAGTTGTAGGGGATCCGGGTGATGCTGGTGAGGCGGTCCTTGATGCCGTTGATGACTTCCTGCTGGGCGTTCTCGCGGTCGAGATCGGAGTAGCCGAGGGTGAAGGCGCTCTTGCCCTTGCCGGGGCATTCGCTCGGCTCGCGGATGCGCGAATAGGCGAGGGCCTGCTCGCCGTCGAGAGTGTTCTCGCCCTTCTTCAGGTGCAGGGTGACGCCGCCCTGCCCGTGCCCGGAGCCGCCGGCGATATCGGCGCAGAGCTTGTGCTTGAGGTCGACCTGGACGCCGCCGACCGCGTCGACCAGATTTTCGAGGCCGGTGAAGTTGATGATCGCGACGTGGTCGATCTTGATGTTGAGGAACTTTTCCACCGTCTTGATCTGCAGGGCGGCGCCGCCGAAGGCGAAGGCGGCGTTGATTTTGGTCGGCTGGTAGCCGGGGATTTCGGCGTAGGAATCGCGCGGGATCGAGAGTTTGTCGAAGGTCCCGCCGCCCGCCCGGATCACCATCAGCGTGTCGGCGCGGTATTCGCCCTGTGAGCAGGGGGCGTGCGGGGACTCGCCCTTTTCCTGCTGCTCGTAGCACTTGGGGTTGTTGGCGGCGCCCGGTTCCTTGGTGTCGACGGGCCGCGCGTCGGTGCCCATCACAAGGATGTTCTGCGCGCTGGTCAGCAGCAGCGGGTTGCCGTGGAGGGCGTCCTTGGCTTCGCCGGAGAGCTTGAAGGACTGCAGTTGGGACGAGATCGCAAAGGAGAGCAGGCTGATGAAGATCCAGCCGACGATCGCGATCCCCAGCCAGAAGGCGATCCGCCGCGCCGGGGGCTTGTGGCGCCCCGGGCGCGATCCGCGATCCTCGCGCCGCTTCCAGGGCAGCTTCAGCGGCGGGATCGAGGGCAGGGACGGTCCCCCGCCCTTGCCGCGCCCGTAGTCCGTGCGGCCCGGCTCGTCGGGCGGCAGGCCGCCGATCTCGCCCCCGCCCGGCGGCGACTCCTCCGAGCGTGGCACATCCCCGCCCCCTTTCAGGCGCGAGAAGACCCCCCGCTTGGAGCGGTACACCTTGTAGTCGGGCTGGCTCTGGGGCGCCCGCTCAGGCTGGTCGTCTGGCGGCCCCTGCGGCCGCTGCTCGTCATCAGGCATAAAAAGGTCCGAAACCGTACTCGGGGTTCCTAAGGAACAACGAACTTCGCCGGATGACGCGATGCGCCTGCAAGGAACCTGGTTCGCGGGAGCGGGAAGCGCGTTGCGGCGGCGGGGCCCGCCGCGCCACCGAGGCGGCCAGGGGGCTAGCCTAGCCCGCTATGAATGAGGCCGAGACGATCGGTGTCGACCTCGGTGGGACGAAGATGCAAGTCGGCGTCCTGGCCGGAGTCGAGACCCTGTACGAGAGCCGCGAGACCTCGCGCGGCCAGGATCAGGACGAACTGGTCGAGCTGCTGGTCCGCGAGGTGACCGAGGCCCGCGAAGCGCGCCCCGACGTGGTCGCGGTCGGCCTCGGCATCCCGGCGACGATCAACCAGGAGCGCGGGGTCGCGATCGCCGCGGTCAACCTGCCGCTGCTGGACCTGCCGGTCCGCGAAGTGGTCGAGGAGCGGGTCGGCCTGCCGGTCTTCCTCGACAACGACGGCAACGTCGCCGCCTACGCCGAGTTCCTCTACGGCGCGGCGCGGGACAAGCCGACGATGGTGATGCTGACGATCGGCACCGGGATCGGCGGCGGGCTGATCCTCGGCGGCGAGATCTTCCGCGGCGCGACCGGCGCGGGCGCCGAGCTCGGCCACGTCGTGATCCAGGCCGACGGCCCGCCGTGCCAGGGCAACTGCCCGAACCACGGCTGCGTCGAGTCGCTGGCCTCGGGGACGGCGCTCGGCCGCGAGGGACGCGCCGCCGCCGAATCGGCGCCCGACTCGGTGCTCGGCAAGCTGCTCGCCGCGGACGAAGAGGTCGACGGCACCGCGGTCACCGAGGCGGCGCTCGCCGGCGACGAGACCGCGATCGGCGTCTTCGACCTGATCGGCTCGCGCCTCGGCGTCGCCTGCGCGAGCTTCGCCAACATCTTCGAGCCGGAAGCGATCGTCGTCGGTGGCGGCGTGATCAAAGCGGGCGACCTGCTGCTCGACCCGGCCCGCAAGGAAGTCCGTGCGCGGGCGCTGAACCCGATGAACAAGACCCCGATCCTCGAAGCGACCCTCGGCCCCGACGCCGGGATGATCGGCGCCGCGGCACTCGCTCGCGTCGAGCTCGAGAAACAGCAGGCCTGATGGCGGGCGTCCTGTCCGTCTGCCCGACGCCGATCGGCAACCTCGACGACATCAGCGCGCGGGTCCGCGAGACGCTGATCGCCGCGGACTTCGTCGCCTGCGAGGACACCCGCCGCACCGGCAAGCTGATGGAGGGCCTCGGGATCCGGCCGACGCCGCGCCTCGTCTCCTTCCACGAGGGCAACGAATCGGCCCGTGCCCAGGAGCTGACCGCGCAGATCGAGCGCGGCTACAACGTGGCGCTGGTCTCCGACGCTGGGATGCCGGCGATCTCCGATCCGGGCTTCAAGTTGATCCGTCGCTGCATCGACCGCGACCTCGAGGTGACGGTGCTGCCCGGGCCCTCGGTAGTCCCGGTGGCGGTCGTGGCGAGCGGACTGCCGACCGACCGTTGGCGCTTCGAGGGCTTCCTGCCGCGGCGCGCGGGGGAGATGGAGCGGGTCCTGCGCTCGACCGAGACCGTCGTCTGCTTCGAGAGCCCGCGCCGGGTGGGGGAGAGCCTCACCGCCCTCGCCGCGATCGCCCCGGACCGCGCCGCTGCCGTCTGCCGCGAGCTGACCAAGATCCACGAGGAGGTCGCCCGCGGCACCCTCGGCGAGCTGGCCCGCCGCTTCCGCGGCGACGTCAAGGGTGAGATCGTCCTCGTCATCGGCCCGGCCGAGACCGGCGAGCACGGCCAGGACGTCGGCTTCGCCGTCGACGCCCTCCGCCACCTGGTCCAGTCCGGCGCCCGGCCCCGCGCCGCCGCCTCCGTCGTCGCCGCCCTCACCGGCACCCGGGCGAACGACCTCTACAAAGCCCTGACCGGCCGCGAGGCCCGGCGCTAGCCCTCCGAATCGCGGGCAGGAGAAACCGCGCCGACGGGGAAACGAGCGGCGTGTCAGTCCCCCTTTTCCGGCGCCGTCGATCGGTCGCCATCACTCTCCTGATCGCGGGCATCGCCCTGCTCGCCGTCGTGCCGGCGGCCTCCGCCGCGCGGCCGCGGGCAACGGTCCATCACCTCACGCAGCGGGCGATCGTCCCGGTGGTCGGGGAGGCCGGGGGGGCCTCGCTCTCGGAACGGCTGCGGGGAGCGACGGTGCGGGTCTACTCGGTCACCGGTCGCAAGAGCGGCGCGGGCCGGCGGCTCCTCGGGCGCGGGCGCCTCGGGTCCTCCGGCGTCGACCTGGTCAGGCTGCGGACGCGCAAGCAGCCGCGGCAGCTCCTGGTCGTCACGGAAGGGGGCCGGCTCTTCGGCAAGCGCTTCGGCGGCCATTTGAGCGCGTTGTCCCCGGGTGGACGGACCGTCTTCCTCTCGCCGCTCTCGACCCTCTCGGCCACCTACAGCGGTGAGCACGGTGGGCTCTCACCGAAGCGGGCCCGACGCGCGGTGCGGCGCTACTACCGGATCCCCGGGTTCTTCGACTTCGCCACCGACCTCGCCGACCGCCATCTCTTCGACGGGCGCAGCTTCGTCCTCCACGCCCGGTCCCACGGCGGCTTCGACCGCTACGTGGCCCGCGTGGCCTCGCACCTCGACCGCAAGGGCGCGAAGGCGGCCTCGGTCCAGGGCACCGCGTCCGGGGCCTGCTGGCAGGAAGCCGCGCAGACGACCGCCGGGTTCGCGGAGCTGATGGGGTTCACCGGCGTCCCGAGCGCTCCGACCCTCTCGTCGTGTCCCGGCGGCGGCAGCGCGGAAGGGTCAGCGGCCCGTGCCTCGGGCATCGTGAAAAGCGTCCTCACCCTGGAAGTCTTCGGCGCCGTCGTCGGTGTCGCCAGCCTCATCTACGGCATCGTCGCCGGGCAGTCCTCGTCCGCCGAACTGCAGGCGATCAAGGAACAGCTGAACGAAATCCAGGCCGAACTGATCGCGATCCAGGGCGATCTCGGCGGCCTCCAGGCGCAGGTGAACCAGGTCGACCGCAACGTCGTCACCGGGACCTCGTCGACGCTCTCGGCCAACGCGGTGGAAACGATCAACCAGATCAAGTACGCCAACAGCAAGACGCTGATCCTGCTGGGCGAGGCGACCCAGATCCTCTGCGAAGGGAAGACCAGCTGTGAAAAGCCCGCCGCGGGGACGAAGAACCTCGGGAAGGCCCTCGATCTCGCCTGCGACGACTACACGCCGACCTGCGAAAACTTCTACTCCGAACTGTACGTGACGTCGCGCCGGCTCAGCTCCGCCCGCCCGCTGAAGGCGGTCGAAGACCTCGGCGGCTGGTCGCTCGGATCGGCCTTCACCGGCGGGCCTCCGGACGCCGGCATCGTCCAGTTCGCGCTCGATGAAGGCGGCATCGGCAAGCCCTTCTTCACCAGCGCCGACGCCGCCTCCGCCCGCCTCGAGTGGGCCTACTACGCGCTCTATTCGGTCCTCGACCAGAGCACCTACGCGACCGTCCTCGGCATGTCCGTCGGCCAGCCGCTCCCCGGGGCGAAGTCCGCCCACCCGCCGGCCCTGACGGTCGCCGACATCAGCAGCTACGTCAACGAACTGAACGAGCCGATCGGCAGGATGATCGCCGCCTTCCCGAACATGCCCGACGGTACCGCCTTCGTCACCAACGAAGGCGCCGAAAACGGTGATCCGCCCTACCTGGTCCCGCAGACGGTCGGCGGGGTCGAGCGCCAGGCGCGCTACGAAGCCGCCGAAGCGGTGACGATCAGCCCGGCGGCGGTCTCCTCGGGCTCGCTGCCGACCTCCGGCGGCAAGTCGGTGCCGACGAAGCAGTCCGCCGGCACGGCGCCTTTGGTCCTCACGCCCGCGTCGGCGAGCGGCGAAAACTGGCGGATCCTGCCCGCCCCGGGGGAACGCCGCGCCCCGCTCCCGGCGATCAGCAGCGCACCGTTCTCCGACTGGCAGGCGGCCTGGTCGGAAGCGACCACCGCGCTCCCGCAGTGGAACGAATCGACCCACAAGGTCGAACGATCGATCGGCGGGTTGAAGGGACCACTGCCGGACCTCTACGCCGCCTACAAGCCCTCTGGATCCCAGACGGCGGGCCAGTGGATGACGACTGAATCGGGGATCGAATCGGCGATCCTCACTCCGCAGGGGACGGGCTATCCGGCCACCGAAGAGCCCTCCGGCGTGGTCGCCTACAAGGCGAAGTCGGGCGACAGCTCGGCCGAACCGGGCCTCGGCTTCGTCGGCTGCACGCCCGCCGGCGACGAAGAATGCCTGCTGCCGACCTGGGGCGCGCCGAAGGTCGATCCGTTCTCGCAGACCTCCCAGAACGCCCTCTACAACACCGGGTCCCAGGAGCTGAACACCGGGCTCTTCGACCTCAACAACGGCCTCGTGATCGCCAACCAGCAGGGTCATGTCAAGAGTCCCGAACGGGGCTTTCCGGAAGCGCTCGAATCGAACGAAACCGCGTTCCTGAACCAGTATCCGAACTGGGGGGTCGCCGCGAACCTCCGCGGCGTGCCGTTCTACGGGTTCCTCGAAGCGCTGAACGGGCAGGCCGCCGGCTCGCTCGGCCAGTACGCATACGGCGAAGGGCGCCCGGTGTTGTTCGCCCGCGAACAGACCTCGAAGGACTGCTTCTACTGGAACGGCAGCACCACTGGGGCCTCGAACGGCGCCGGATGCCTCGCCGCGCGGCCGACCAGCGGCCAGATCCTGCCCTGACCGGTAGCGTCCAGGGGGTGCGCAAATCCCTCCTGCTCCTGACCGCCCCGCTTCTCCTCGTCCTCGTCCTCGCCGCCTGTGGTGGTGGCGGGTCCAGCTCTTCGGGGGTGACCGACGCCGCGAGCGGGGCGAGCCCGGAAGCCAGGTGGGCCAAGGAAGTCGAAGTCGTGATGCGCAAGTTCGAAAACCAGGCCGCGCAGGAGATCGAACAGATCCACACCAGCACCTCGCCGGCCCGCCTCGTCCCGCTCTACCGCCAGTACGGCGCGGAACTGGCGGCCCTGGGCAAGAGTCTTGAAGCGACGAAGGCACCGTCCGAATGCGTCGCCCTCCGCAAGAAGATGGGCGAAGACGCCGCCGCCCTGGCGCAGCTACACACGAAGCTCGGCCATGAGGGCAACGTCAACGCGGAAGAATATTCGGCGCTGGTGGCGGTCCAGGAATCGCGCATCCACCGCTACGGCCACGACCTGACCGAAATCACCTACCGCCCGCACTGCTGAGCGCGGCGGCCCGGATCACCGGGGGACGTACCGGCCGCCCCTCTTGACGAGTTCGATCTTGGTTACTTCGGCGCCGATGATGTCCTGGCAGTCGAAGGTGAGCGGATCGTCGGTGTGGTCGCAGACGAGGTTGACGCGGGGCACCCCGGTGGCGTGGGCGACGAGCTTCGCGGCCCTCGATTCGAGCCGATGCTCGAGCTTCTGCGCAGCCGAGTACTCCCGGGTCGGCCGGTGGATCTTGAAGCCCAGGCGCTTGCAGAACGGCGCCGTCGAGTCGAAGCCGAGGAGGCCGTTGACGACCAGCTCCGGGCCGTGCACGCAGAACAGTTCGTTGCTGATCAAACCCTGTCGTCCCCGGACGGCTTCCGCGCGGGCCTCGATCGAGGCGAATCGGTAGTAGGAGATGTAGCCGTTCACTCCGCCGCAGCCCGCGACGGCGGCCACCGATGCCTTCCGGAACCGCAGGTTGACCGGCGCGACCTTCGCGGCGCGCGAGTCCGCGACCGGCAGGCGGGTGACTTCGGCGTCGACGCCTTCGCATCCGCCTTCCTCTTCGAGCCAGTCGGCGAGGTGGGCGAACGTCGGCGGTCCCGAATGATGCGGGCCGCCACCGCACCCGGCGAGGAGAAGCGCGACAACGGCACCGACGATCAGGGCAACCCGGATCTTCACCCGGCTCGATTGCCCAGAAGGTTCTTTCGGCAAACGGACGCCGCCCCTGGGCCGCGGTCCACTAGCGTCCTTCGCGGAATGGGTTCTAGAAAGGGGCACGCCGGGTTGATGGCGCTGTTGACGGCCGCGGTCCTTGCGCTCGCCCCGACCGGCGCGAGCGCGGCGGTCGCCGAAGTCCAGCCCGCCGAAGAAACGCTCGAGGTGATCCTGGTGCACAACCGAGCGGGGAGCCGGCCGGACCTGTTCTTAGGCACCCACGCCCTCACCCTCGGGATCTTCCCCCTGCGGGGGATCGCGGTCGTGACCACCGCGAGCAATAACTACGACATCGAAAACAACACCTCGGTCACCTACGCCGAGCGCATCCCGGCCGGGCCCTTCGACGGCCACCTCGACCTCCACTTCAAAGGTCTCGGTAGCTTCGTCGGGGACTTCGTCCCGAGCAAACCGGTCGAGCGCCGATCACAGAAGGGCTACACCGGTCCGCGGAGCACCTCTCAGCTCGGCGAACTTCGCGGCACCATCGATTTCCACGGGGCCGGCTACTCGAAGTGGACGGCGTCCCACGCCGTGGCGTTCCTCTCGAGCACGCCCCGGCTGCGCTGCCGCCACGGTGCCGCCAAGCGAGGGCGCCGGCCGAAGAGCCTGTTCGGCTACGTCTCCGGGGGTCACGGATCCTTCAGCGGTTGGCGCTACGCACTCCGCGCCCGGCTGCGCCGACCGCACCGCATCACCGAACTCGCGGCGTTCGGCTACGAACGCGAGCGGCGGCCGATCGTCAACTTCGATGCCGCCACCTACGAATATCTGCCGGGCGGGATCGCGGCCGGCCGCTTCGTCAACCGGTCGGTCCGCGGGCGAGCCCACCTCGAAGCGAGCGTCGGCGGCTACCACCCCGAGCGCGCGACCCTCCGGCCGCCGGCGCCGTACTCCGGCGTCGGCACCTACCGGCGCGCGACCCACCGCCTCACCGGCACGTTCTCGATCGGATTCCCCGGCCTGACCCTGCGCTTCGGTGGGTCGCACGCGACGGCCAACCTGGTCGATGAAGCGGGCCTTTCCGAACGGTCGCCGAACGAACCCCTGAGCCGCCCGCTTTTCCCCGCGACGTCGAGGCGTTGACCGCGGTCAGCTGACCCAGCCGTCAGAGGGCTCGTCCTCGAAGACAGTCACCCAGTAGCTCGGGAGGAGGACGCTCAGCGGCTTCCACAGGACCTGCTCGGGATCTTCGGGGCCGGGAACCGCCGCGAGCAGATCGGGCCCGTGGGCGGCAAGTCGCTCACGGCAGACGCCGCAAGGACTCAAGACGAGGACCGAGCCGCGTTCGCGATGCAGGCAGACGGACGCCACCACCTTGCGCCCGCGGCGAAACGCGGCGAGGTAAGGCTCGGTCTCATGGCAGACCTGGACGGCCGGGTTCACGGTCACCGGCGCGGTGCCGGTCACGATGGTGTCGTCATCGAGCAGCATCGCCGCCGCGCCGTTGGAATCGCCATCGGGAAACCGCTCCTCGATCAACGACCGGCACGCATCAACCGTCTCGCGCAGGAGATCCTCGTCCACCGCGCGATCCTATTCCCCGGCCGGCTCAGTCTCCCCCTCGGGTGGCTGGTTGATTCGGCGTTGTAAGTAGGCTCGGGTGCGATGGCGAAGAGCGCAAACAATTGGATGGTCACCACTCCGATCTACTACGTCAACGCGGAGCCTCACCTTGGGCACGCGTACTCGACGATGGCGGCGGACATCCTTGCGCGGCACCATCGGCAGCGGGGGGACGACGTGTTCTTCCTGACCGGGACGGATGAGCACGGGGAGCCGATCGAGAACGCGGCGGCGAGGGAGGGGATCTCGCCGGCGGAGCTGGTGGATCGGAACGCGGCCAAGTTCGAGGCGCTCGGGCCGATCATCGGGGCGACCAACGACTTCTTCATCCGGACCTCAGACCCGCGGCACGAAGCGAAGGTCGCGGAGATCATGCAGCGCGTCTACGACAACGGCTGGGTCCGCAAGGGCTCCTACGAAGGCTGGTACTGCCCCCGCTGCGCGGACTTCAAAACCGAGCGCGAGGTGGCCGCGGGCAATACCTGCCCGATCCACGAGATCGTGCTCGACTGGGTCGAAGAGGAGAACTGGTTCTTCGAGCTCTCGAAATTCCAAGAGCGGCTGGAAGCGCTGTATGAGGGGCAGCCGGACTTCGTCGTGCCGGACTTCCGGCGCAACGAGGCGGTCGCGTTCATCAAGGGCGGACTGGAGGACGTGTCGCTCTCGCGGCCGACGCTGAAATGGGGGCTGCCGCTGCCCTGGGACCCGTCCCAGCGCATGTACGTCTGGTTCGACGCCCTCCTCAACTACGTCACCGCGCTGACCTTCGCCCGCGAGGGCGAGGACCTCACCGACCGCTTCTGGCCCGCCGACCTGCACGTGATGGCAAAGGACATCCTCAAGTTCCACGCGGTGATCTGGCCCGCGCTCTGCATGGCCGCCGGCCTCGAGCCGCCGCGCCGCATGGTGATCCACGGCTTCCTGCTGATGGGCGAGAAAAAGATGTCGAAGAGCCTCGGCAACGTGCTCGATCCCTTCGTCGTGATCGAGCGCTTCGGCGCCGACGCCCTGCGCTTCTACCTCTTCCGCGAGGTGAGCTTCGGGCAGGACGGCTCGATCTCCACCGCGGGCTTCGAGGGGCGCTACGAGTCCGAGCTCGCCAACGACTACGGCAACCTCGCCAGCCGCGTGCTGGCGATGGTGGCGCGCTACCGCGACGGGATCGTCCCCGACGGGTCGCAGGTCGACGCGGTGCTCGCCGAGGACTTCGAAGGCACGCTCGACCGCTTGCGCGACCTGCTCGACCGGGCCGAGCTGTCCCAGGCGCTGGAGGTCATCTGGGTGCTCGTCCGTCGCCTCAACCGTTACGTCGAGGAGACCGCGCCCTGGGTCCTTGCCAAGGACGAGGCCGACCCCGCCCGCCTCGACGAAGTCCTCTACAACCTGATCGAGGGCCTGCGCGTCGTCACCCTGATGCTCGTCCCGTTCCTGCCGGCGACGGCGGAGTCGCTGCTGACGACGCTCGACGAAGAGGGGCGCGGCCTGGCCGAGCTCGGCTCCCGCGGCGGCGGCCAGACGGTGGAGAAGATCCAGCCGCTCTTCCCGAAGATCGAGACGCCCGCGGCGTGATCGACTCTCACACGCACCTCTTCCTCTGCGAGAAGCCGACCGCCGAGCTGCTCGAGGCGGCCGCCGCGGCCGGGGTGAAGCGGATGCTGAACGTCGGGCTCGACGAGACGACGAACGGGGAGGTCGTGCGGGTCGCCGAGGCCGAGGAGGCCGTCTTCGCCAGCATCGGCCGCCACCCCAACGACGCGGGGGGCTTCGACGAGAAGGCGCAGGCGACGCTCCTCGAGCTGGGCGCCCATCCGAAGGTCCGGGCGATCGGCGAGACCGGCCTCGACTTCTACCGCGACACCGCCGCGCCCGACGACCAGCGCCGCGCCTTCATCGGCCAGATCGAGGTGGCGCGGGAGCTCGATCTGCCGATCGTCATCCACGCCCGGGACAAGGACTCCGAGAGCGACGCGATCGACGAGATCTTCGCCACGCTCGACGCCCGCGCCGACGGCGTCACCGTGATCCTCCACTGCTTCTCCGCGCCCCACCGGGTCGCCGACGCGGCCGAGCGCGGCTGGTACGTCTCCTTCGCCGGCAACGTCACCTACCCCCGCAACGCCGATCTGCGCTTCGCCGCCGCCAAGGTGCCCGAGGACCGCATCCTGGTCGAGACCGACGCTCCCTTCCTCACCCCGCAGGTGCGCCGCCGCGAACGCAACGAGCCCGCCAACGTCGTCGCCACCGCCGAGGTGGTCGCGGCCGAGCGCGGCGCCTCGCTCGCGGACTTCGAGCGCACCGTCGAGGCCAACGCCGCCGCGCTCTTCGGCTGGTAGCCGCGCGTGGTCAGGCTCGGCCAGAACTTCCTCGCCGACCCGAACCTGCTCGACGCGATCATCCGCGACTCGGGCGTCGGGCCCGAGGACGTGGTGCTCGAGGTCGGGGCCGGGGAAGGGGTCTTGAGCGAGCGCCTCGCGGCCCGCGTCGCCCACCTTCACACGGTGGAGATCGACCGCGGCCTGGAGCCGGCACTCGCCCCGATCGCGGCGCTACCGAACGTGACGCTCCATTGGGGCGACGCGGTGCGGTTCGACTTCTCCGGCCTCGATCCGGCGCCGGACGCGATGGTCGCCAACCTCCCCTACTCGGTGGCTACGCCGGTGATCCTGGAGACGATCGCCCAGCTGCCGTCCCTGCGGACCTGGACCGTGATGGTGCAGCTGGAGATCGCCGAGCGGCTGCGCGCGAAGCACGGCAACAAGACCTACGGCGCGCCGACCGCGATCGCCCAGCTCGCCTGCGAGGTGGCGCTGCTGCGCAAGGTCGACCCGGCGGTGTTCAAGCCGCGGCCGCGGGTGGACTCGGCGATCCTGCGCCTGACGCGGACCGGGCCGGGGGCCGACGCGGCGACCCGGGATTTCGTCCGCGCCGCCTTCGCCCACCGGCGCAAAACCCTGGCGCGTTCGCTGGAGATCGCCGGCCTGCGTGGGGTGCCGAGGCCGCGGGAAGCGGCGCGCGCGGGCCTGGTCGAGCTCGGCCTGCCCGAGACCGCGCGGGCGGAGAGCCTGGCGCCCGCGCAATTCGCCGCGCTGTCGGCGATCCTGCATCGGCAGGCGACGTGATCCAGACCACGAAGTCAGACCCTGCCGGCCCGATGCTCGTCCACGCCCCCGCCAAGCTGAACCTCGGCCTCTACCTCGGCCGCGCCCGCCCCGACGGGCTGCACGAGCTGTGCTCGCTCTTCGAGCCGCTGGCGCTCGCGGACCTCCTGCGGATCACCGAGGCCGAGCGCGACGAGGTGGTCTGCCCCGGGGTCGAGGGCGAGAATCTCGCGGCGCGCGCCCTGGCGGCGCTGCGCGAGGGCGGCTGGGACGCCCCGCCGCTGCGGATCGAGATCGAGAAGCGCACCCCGGTCGCCGCGGGCCTCGGCGGCGGCAGCGCCGACGCGGCGGCCGTCCTTCGCCTGGCGGAGGGCCAAGTCTCAGATCTCGCGGGCCTCGCCGCGGAGCTCGGGGCCGACGTTCCCTCGCAGCTGCGGCCGGCGCTCGCGCTGGTGCGGGGGGCGGGGGAGAGGGTCGAGCTGTTGCCCGCGCCGGCCGAGCACGCGGTGCTCCTGCTCCCGGGCGGCGGCGGGCTCTCGACCAAGGACGTCTTCGACGAGGCGGACCGGCTCGGCCTGGGACGCGACGAGGCCGAACTGGACGAGATCGCAGGGAAACTGCGGGTAGCGGCAGGGGAAGGCGCGTCCCCGCTCAGCTATGTCCACCTTCTCGTGAACGACCTGGAACCCGCCGCCGTCTCGCTACGTCCCGATATCGGCGACGCCTTGGACGGGCTGGGGCGGGCAGGCGCGCCGGCCGTTTTCCTCAGCGGTTCCGGGCCGACCGTCGTGGGTCTTTTCCCGACGATCGGGGAAGCCGAGGCCGCGGCGGCTGAGGTCGATCACGACGAAACCATCGTGTGCCTCGCATGAAGCTCCCCGGCACCCCGACCCAGCGCAAGTGGGCGCAGCGCGTCGCGATCGCCGTCGCGCTCGGCGCCGCCTACTACCTCTTCACCCAGGTGCTCGACCTCGAGTCGATCCTCGAGTCGGTGGCCAAGGCGCTCGGCGCCTGGACCTACGCGCTGGTCGGCTTCTTCGCCTTCGCCGAGACCGGCGCCTTCATCGGCCTCGTCGCGCCCGGCGAGACCGTGATGCTCCTCGGCGGCGCCGTCGCCGGCCAGGGGACGATCAACGTCTACGTCCTCATCGCGCTCGCCTGGACGATGGCCTGCGCCGGCGACGTCACCAGCTTCTTCCTCGGCCGCCGCCTCGGCCGCGAGTTCCTGATGAAGCACGGCCCCCGTTTCGGCTTCTCCCACGAGCGCCTCCACCAGGTCGAGGACTTCTTCTCCCGCCACGGCGGCAAAACGATCTTCCTCGGCCGCTTCGTCGGTTTCGTCCGCGCCTTCGCGCCGTTCATCGCCGGCTCCTCCGGCATGCGCTTCCGCCAGTTCTTCCCCTACAGCGTGCTCGGCTGCGGGATCTGGACCAGCTCGGTGATCGTCATCGGCTATGTCTTCTCGAAGTCGATCGACACCGCGATCGACTACGCCGGCAAAGGGGCGCTGGTCCTCGGCACGCTGATCGTCGTCGTGGTCGGGACGATCTGGGCGACCCGCTACCTACAGGAGAAGAAGAACCGCGAAGAGGCGGTCCGCTGGATGGACGACCACGCGGCGACCCGGCCGATCACCGCCTTCGCCCGCCGGCACGAGACCGGCCTGCGGCTGATCGGCGACCGGCTCACCCCCGGCGGCACCTTCGGCCTCGAATTCACCAGCCTGATGGCGGTTCTCGCCGTCGCCCTCTTCGTCCTCGTCGCCTACATCGTCGTGGTCGAAGGCGACCCCGGCCCGACCACCGGCGACGAAACCGCGATCGAACTCGCGGGCCACATCCACTGCGGCTTCATGAACACCTTCTCGCGGGTCATCACCTTCCTCGGTTCCGGCCTCTTCGTCTGGCCGCTGGTCCTGGTCTGCGCGGCGGCGCTCGCCTGGGCGCGGCGCTGGACCGAGGTCTGCGTCCTCCTCGCCGGCATGGTCCTGATCCAGCTCGGCTTCCACGAGCTCAAGGCCTGGGTCGACCGCCCGCGCCCACCCGACCCGATGGTCGGCGCCCACGGCTCCTCGTTCCCCAGCGGCCACGCCGCCCACTCGGTGTTCTACGTCTGGGCGGCGACGACGATCGTCGTCCGCCTGCGGCCCGGGATGGCGCGGGCGACGTTGGTGGTGGTCGCCGGGGTCGCGCTGACCGCGCTGGTCGGCCTCAGCCGCGTCTACCTCAACGTCCACTACCTCTCCGATGTCAGCGGCGGCTGGGCGCTGGGGGCCGCCGCGTTCTCGATCTGCGCGGCCGTCGGTCTCGTCGTCAGCCAATTGCGCCACAATCCGCAGCAGTGATCGCCTTCGGCCTCGCCAAGATCGAACACCAATACGTCCTCTTCGGGATCGCCGCGCTGATCTGTCTGATCACCTTCGTGACCCTGATCCTCAGCCCCGCGATGAGTGGTGCCGGACGGATGTGGGAAAAGGCCGCGGCGGGCGCGCTCTCGCTCTTCGTGCTGGCCGCATTGATCGTCGGCGGCGTCGTGATCGGGCTCGTGATCGTCAAATACTGGCCCGAAATTCACGAATTCATCAGCTGAACTTCGTCACAGTAGGCGTCATTGGTTCTGGCGCTTTTGGGAAGCGCCGGGATAATGCTCAGGTGTCCGCGACCTCCGAACAGGCCGAAAACCGCATGGCTCCGCAAGATCCAACCCTTCTCGACGCCCTCTCCGAGGCGGTCGAAGCGGGCGCCGGCCTGCCCGCCGTGGCGCGTGCCGCGGCGCGGGTGCTGGACGCCAGCGTCGCCCTGATCGATCGCTCGAGCTCGGTGCTCGCGGTCGCCGGCGCGTCCCCGGACCAGGAGGAACGCCTGCTCTCCGGCGGCGAGGGCGTCACCGTGGTCGACCTACGAGTCGCCGACAACACGGTCGGGGAGCTTCGCTATCGCGCCAAATCCCCGCCCGCGCCCGCGATCGCCCGGATGGTGACGACGCTGCTGGCGCTCGAGCTGGAGCGGTCCCGCGCGCCCGAATGGGCGAGCGAGGAGGTGGCGAGCGCCTTCGTCGATGACGTCCTCGCGCGCCGCGTCACCGACCGTGGCGACATCGTCGCCCGCGGCGCCGAGCTGGGGGCCGACCTCGACCGCGGCGCCGGCGTCCTCGTCCTGCGGGCCGCCCCGCGCGCGGCGCAGACCGGCGAGTGGCGCGGCCGCGTCCTGACGCTCGCGCTGCGCGCGCTGCGCTCGCTCGCGCCCGGGTCCCTGGCGACCACCACGGACGCCGATCCCGCCACCGAGGTCGCGGTGATCGTCCCGGCCGAGGACGACGAGCGCCTCGCCCGCGCCGCCGCCGGGCTCGCCCGTGAGCTCGCCGACAGCCTCTCGGGGTTCCACCTCACGATCGGCCGCAGCCGCCGCTCCGCCGATCCCGTCGACCTCTACCGGGCGGGCTCGGAGGCGCGCCTCGCGGTCAACGTCGGCGAGGCCGAGGGCCGCCCGCTCCTCGCCTTCGAGGACACCGGCGCCTACCGCCTCCTGCTGCCCGCGATGAGCGACGACCCGGCCGAGCTGGAACGCTTCTATGCCGAGACGATCAAGCCGCTCTCCGACTACGACGAGCAGTACGAGACCGAGCTGGTCACCACCGTGGAGGCCTACCTCGACAACGACGGCAACGTCGCCGCCACCGCCAAACAGCTCTTCACCCACCGCCACACGATCCGCTATCGCCTCGAGCGCGTTCGCGAGCTCTGCGGCCACGACGTCTCCTCGACCGAAGGCCGCGAGAAGCTCGGCCTCGGCCTCAAAGCGATGCGCGTCCTCGGCATCGCGTCGCCGCGAGGCCCGGCACTCGAGCCGGGGGCCGGCGGCGGCAAAGTCCGCCGCGGCGGCGGCGAAGACTGAGCCCCTTCTAGCCGGCGCCCAGGGGCAAGGGACGCGAGGCGTTGCGGCGAGCACGGCCGTCTCGGTCACGGCCCTGGCTGGCTGTGACCGTGCCCGAGACGGCCGGGGTATGAAAGGTGAGGAGGATCTCCGACGCCGTTGCTGGAGATGTGAGGGAGATGCCACGAACTCCACGGTTCCGGGCGTGTTCCTCCACGAACTCCACACTTCCGTGCGCCTTCCACCCCGATCCGACGACTCCGGCGACAGCCCTTCGCTGTTTGCCCCCCGTATAGGGGTGAAACGACGAACGGCTGGTTCCCGGTGCGCCGGAACCGTGCCAAGGGTGTGAAGTTCCGGGCGGAAGCGTGACGAACCCTCGCACTTCCCCCCGAAACCCTCACGCCCAGGACCACCTAGGACTGCCGGAGCGCCAAGCAGCACGGCGTCCCGCCTCGCTCCTCGGCGCTAGGCTCCACCCTCGCTCCGGGGTGGTGTAATCGGCCAGCACGTCTGGTTTTGGTCCAGGAAGAGAGGGTTCGAGTCCTTCCCCCGGAATAGGATCACTGACCATGGAGTACGGAGGAGCTTCACTCGATCCCGCGGTCCGCGACGGACTAGCCCGGACCTATAAGTCCGTGCGGCTGATCGGCATCGTCGCGATCGTCGTCGGCTGCTTCGCGATCCTGCTGCCGGAGCTCTTCAGCCTCGGTGCCGCGGTGTTCGCCGGCTGCGTGCTGATCATCGCCAGCGCCTTCCTCACCGCCGCCGCGCTCACCGCGCACGGGGTCGGCAGCCTGCTGGCGCGCCTGGCCTGGGCGCTCCTCACCTTTCTGGTCGGCCTCTGGCTGATCATCGAGCCGCACAACGGCACGTTGACGCTGACCCTGGTCCTCGGCATCTACTTCCTGCTGATGGGGCTGACCCGCATCGCCGTCGCCCTGATGGGGCGGGGAACGCCCAACGCCGGGTGGTTGGGCCTGAGCGGCGTCTGCGGCCTGATCGTCGGCATCCTGGTGCTGGCGGAGTTCCCGTCCAGTGCCGATTGGGCGATCGGCCTGCTGATCGGGATCGACCTGATCTTCGCCGGCTGGACGCTGATCTCGGTCGCCCAGGTCGGCAAGGAACTTTCCCGCCCGGGCTGAAACCGACGCCGAAGGGCGCGCGCGAGTAAGTTGCGGGGCAGTGGCAGCCCCTCTGGTCCTGGTCATGGCGGCCGGCTCGGGAACGCGGATGCGTTCTCAGACGCCGAAGATGCTCCACCCCGTATGTGGGCGGCCGATGGTCGCATGGCCGATCCTGGCCGCGCGGGAGGCCGGAGCGGGGCGGATGGCGGCGATCGTCTCGCCGGGCCGCGACATCTCCGCCGGGCTCCCCGAGGGGGTCGAGACGGTCGAGCAGCCGGAGTCCGACGGCACCGGCGGCGCGATCCGCGCGGCCCTCGGGCTGATCGAGGAGGCCGAGACGGTCCTGGTCCTCTCCGGCGACGTGCCGCTGATCTCGACCGAGACCATCGCCGCGCTGCTCGAGGCCCACGAGGCCACCAACGCCGCGGCGACGATGCTGACGATCGAGCTCGACGACCCCGGCGCCTACGGCCGCGTCCTGCGCAGCGCCGACGGCGGGGTGGAAAAGGTCGTCGAGGCGAAAGCCGAGGGCGACGCCGACGCCGCCCAGCTGGCGATCCGCGAGATCAACGCCGGCACCTACGCCTTCGACGCCGCGCCGCTCGCCGCGGCCCTCGGCGGGCTCTCCAACGACAACGCCCAGGGCGAGTACTACCTGCCCGACGTCTTCCCGGCGATGCGCGAGGCGGGGCTCGCGGTCGCCGCCCACCTCACCCCGGACCTGGCGGTGACGATGGGGATCAACAACCGCGTGCAGCTGGCCGAGGTGGAGGGCGAGGCGCGCCGCCGCCTGCTCGAGGCCCACATGCTGGCCGGGGTCACCGTCGTCGACCCCGCCTCGACCTGGATCGACGCCGGCGTCGACATCGGCCAGGACGCGCGGATCGAGCCCGGCACCAGCCTGCGCGGCGCCACCTCGGTCGGGGCCGGCGCGGTCGTCGGCCCGCACACGACCGTGGTCGACTCGGAGATCGGCACCCAGGCGAGCGTCCTGCGCGCCCACGTCGACACCGCCAAGGTCGGCGACGGGGCCAACGTCGGCCCGTTCACCTACCTGCGCCCGGGCACCGTGCTGGAGGCCGGAGCGAAGGCCGGCGCCTACGTCGAGATCAAGAACTCCCACATCGGCAAGGGCGCCAAGGTCCCCCACCTGTCCTACGTCGGCGATGCCGACGTCGGCGCGGGCAGCAACCTCGGCGCGGGCACGATCACCGCCAACTACGACGGCTTCACCAAGAACCGGACGACGATCGGCCGTGACGTCCGGATCGGGGTGGACACGATGCTGATCGCGCCGGTTGAGGTCGGCGACTCCGCTTACACTGGCGCCGGTGCGGTGATCAAGGACGATGTCCCGGAAGGGGCTCTTGCCGTCTCGGAGAACGCGCAACGCAATATCGACGGCTACGCGGCAGACAAGGCGGCGAAGATGCGAGAGGAGCAGGACACGTGAGCACGCTCGAGGAGCAGCCGGTGGCTGCTACGGCGATCTCCCACGCCTACGAGAAGCGGATGATGGTCTTCGGCGGGCGCAGCTCGCAGGAGCTCGCCGCGAAAATCGCCGGGAAACTTGAAATCGACCTCGGTCAGGTGACGCTGAAGACGTTCGCCGACGGCGAGGTCTACTGCCGCTACGAGGAATCGATCCGCGGCGCCGACGTCTTCATCGTCCAGTCGACCTGCGGCAACGAGCAGACGGGGATGACCCCGAACGACTCGCTGGTCGAGCTGCTGACGATGATCGACGCCGCCCAGGGCGCCTCCGCCCACCGGATCATCGCCGTGATGCCCTGGTATGGGTACGCCCGCCAGGACAAGAAGTCGGCCCCGCGCGAGCCGATCACCGCGCGGATCGTCGCCAAGACCCTGGAGGCGGTCGGCGTCGACCGCGTCCTCACCATGGACCTCCACGCGGGGCAGGTGCAGGGGTTCTTCCACGTCCCGGTCGACCACATGACGGCGATGCCGATGCTGACCCAGTGGTTCATCGACCAGGAAATGAAGGACGACCTGGTGATCGTCTCCCCGGACGCCGGCCGGGTGAAGACGGCGCGCAACTTCGCCCGCCGCATCGGCACCCAATGGGCGGTGATGGAGAAGGAGCGGCCCGCCCAGGCGGTCGCCGAGATCGGTTATGTGGTCGGCAACGTGAAGGGCAAAACCGCGGTCCTGGTCGACGACATGATCGCCACCGCCGGGACCCTCTGCGCCGCCGCCCAGACGGTGATGGACGAGGGCGCCGCGCGGGTCATCTCCTGCGCCACCCACGGCGTCTTCTCCGGCAACGCCTACGAACGGCTGGCGGACTCGGCGATCGAGCGGATCGTCGTCACCGACACCATCCCGCTGCGCCCCGGCGCCCCTGACAACATCACCGTGCTCTCGACCGCCGGCACCTTCGGCGACTCGATCCGCCGCATCTTCACCGACGACTCGGTCTCCGAGATCTTCGCCGGCGAGAATCAGCTCTTCTAGGCCGGTGCGACTGGTCGGTCACAAGGGGGCCGACCTGATCGTGCGCGGCAACACGGTGGAGAGCTTCAAGGCCGCGGCCGACGCGGGCGTCGACACGATCGAGCTCGACGTGATCTGGGTGCGCGACGCCGAACTGCCGCCCGAGCAGCGGGCGCCGCTGATGGTCGCCCACGACTGGGAGGCGCAGGCCGCCCACCCCCCGCTGCCGCTGACCGAGGCGCTCGACGCCTTCCTCGAGCCGCCGCTCCAGGAGATCGAGATCGACCTCGACATCAAATTGCCCGGGCGCGAGGAGGAGTTCGTCGACGCCCTCCGCGAGCGCGGCCTGATCGACCGGGCGATGATCTCGACGACGGAGATGCACGTGCTGAAACGCGTGCTCGAACTGGAACCGAAGCTGCGCCGCGGCTGGACCTACCCGAAAGCCGGGCGCGATTACAACCGGCGCCCCTGGGCAAGACCGATACTGCAGGCCGCCGTCGTCGGCATGCGGCTCCAGCTCCCCGGCCTCGCCGCCGAGAAACTCCCCCAGTTCGGCGTCTTCGCGATGTGGATCTACCACCCCCTTGCCAGCCCAAAGCTCGCCGCGATCTGCAAGCGGGCGGGCGTCGAGCTGATCGCCTGGACGGTCGACGACGAAGCCCGGATGCGCAAGCTCGTCGACATGGGGGTCGACGGACTGGTGTCCAACGACCCCCGCCTCTTCGCAAACCTCGACCTTCCCGGTTAGCTCAGGCGGTGCCGGGGGAGGCGCCGCCGAGCCTGCGGCCGCGCTTCTGGCGGACGGCGCTCTCGAGGTCTTCCTCGGTGAAGCCGCCGACGACCTCACCCTCGGTCGCGTAGCGGTAGAGGGCGACGCCGAAGATGCCGCTGAGCGCCTTCGAGATCAGCAGCGCGACGCACATGATCAGCGCGCCGATGACGACCAGGACTCCGCCGACCACACCCGCCGAGGGCCAGATTACGACGCCGATCGCGAGCAGGACCAGGCCCGGCAGGAAGCCGAAGAGCATGGCGGCCCCGCCGATCGCGATGTTGCCGGTGATCTGCTGGCCCCACCGTTCGCGGAAGAGCGACGCGGAGCGCTTCAGGGTGGCGGTCGGGCCGGTGCCCTCGATCGCGATCACCGGCACCGAGAGGAAGGTGACCAGCGACCAGGCGGTGCCGATCAACCGCGCCGCGATGTCGCCGAGCACGCCGCTCTGGTTCTCGATCAGGGCGATGGTCAGGCTGACCGCGGTCGACAGGGCCGCCCAGCCGCAGATCGCGCCGAGGCGCGAGTTGGCAACCGCCACGCCGTCGCCGAACGTGCCGCGCTCACCGCGGAAGATCAGGTCGGCGCAGGCCGCGAGCCCGACGCTGAAGTAGATGCCGATCACCGTCAGCACGTAGATCCCGATGACGACCAGCGGGATCCCCGGGCCGTAGTTGTGCTGGTCGAGGAAGAACGCTCCCGGGCCGAGCGTGATCAGCCCGAGGATGATGGTGGCAATCCCGCCGAGGAGCGGGAAGCGGACGAGTTCACGGTGCGAGTTGAGGAGTGCCCAGCTCTTCTTGGTGAGCACCCAACCGCGTTTGATTCTCTTCATTCAAGGGGTTTCGGCCAGACCCGGCGTGCGCTTTAGTCCCCGCTCCTCGAAGTAGTCCCACTCCTGCCGGCCGAGCTCGGTCGCGGGCTCGTCGGCGTACACCCACTCGCGCAGGATCCGGTGCCAGTTGCGTTTCGCCCGCAGCTGGCCGAGCACGGCGACGACGCCGATCTCCATCCGCCGTCCCATCAGCTCGTCGGCCGGGATCGACTCGCGGCGCATCAGGTCGAAGAACTCCGAGCGCGGGTCGTTCGTCACCTCGATGATCTTCATCACGATTTTCGGCGTGATTTCGATCTCGCGGTCCTGGACGTACCAGCCGCCGATCGCCTGCATGTGCTCGAGCAGGCGTTCGGCGTCGAGCTTCGACGGGTTCTTCACGAAGCCGAGCTCGTGCAGCGCCTCGCGGAACGCTTCCGGGTCGTCGCGCGAGGCGGCGTCGAAGGCGCGCTGCTCGAGCAGGATCTGCTCGCGGTCGAGTTTCTTCGTCATCCCGAAGTCGAGGAAGGCGACCCGCCCGTCGCCCATCAGGATGTAGTTGCCCGGGTGGGGGTCGGCGTTGAACTGCTGCAGGTGGTAGATCGAGCCGAAGCTGCCGCGGAAGACGATCTCGCCGAAGCGGCTGCGCTCCTCCTGCGGCAGTTCTTTGATCGCGTCGAAGCCGATGCCCTCGACCAGCTCGGTGACGAGGACGCGGCGGCGCGAGATCCGCGAGACCACTTCCGGCACGTAGATGAAGGGATGGTCGCGGTAGGCGCGGGAGAAGATGCGCTGGTTCTGCGCCTCGTACTCGTAGTCGAGCTCCTCCATCATGCGCTCGCGGATCTCCTCGGCGATCGCCTTCGCGTCGAGCCCCGGCGCGATCGCCTTCGCCAGGCGCACGATCGTCCCGGCGTTCCGCAGGTCGGCCTCCATCGCCTCGGCGATGCCCGGGTACTGGATCTTCACCGCGACCTGCCGCCCGTCGAGCAGCTCGGCCTTGTGGACCTGGCCGATCGAGGCGGCGGCGAACGCCTCGTGGTCGATCTCGGCGAAGTAGTCGGAGAGCGGTTCGCCGTCGTACTCCTCTTCGAGGACTTTGACGACCTGCTCCCACGGCATCGCGGGCGCCTCGGAGCGCAGCTTGCCGAGCTGCTCCTGGTAGATCTCGCGGTACTCCTCGGGGATGAATTCGGTGTCGATGAATGAGGCGAACTGGCCGATCTTCATCGCCGCGCCTTTCATCTGCCCCAGCGCGCCGACCATTTTCATCGCCGTTTCCAGGTGGCGCTGCTCGAGCTTCTCCTGCCCCGCCTCGTCGGAACGGGCGACGTTGGCCGCCTTCGTTCCCGCGTAACGGGCGCTCTGCGCACCGATGATCGACCCCAACTTGGCCGAGCGGCGGATCCGGCCTTTGGGAATCTTCGCTTCTTCAGGCACGCACAGAGCTTGTCATAAGGGTCACGCCGCGCCCCCGGGAGCAGCTTTGCGCGCCGATTCTCTATCCTGTCGCGTCCGATGGCAGACGCACGCACCACTTTGAATGTCGATCCGCGCACCGAGTTCGGTTCGCGGACCTCCCGCCGTATGCGCCGCGAGGGGCTCGTCCCCGGCGTCGTCTACTCAGGCGGCTCGGAGGCCACCCACTTCCAGGTCTCCGAACGGGATGTCCGCGGCGTGATCGCCGAGGGCGCCGCGCTCTTCGACCTCTCGGTCGACGGGGGCAAAGCCCTCCCGGTCGTGGTCAAGGAGCAGCAGCTGCACCCGGTCAAAGGGACGTTGCGCCACATCGACCTTCAAGAGGTGAACCTCAAAGAGGCGATCCAGGCGGAGGTCCTGATCGAGCTCGAGGGCGGCGATGAGGCACCGGGCGTCAAACAGAGCGGCGTCCTGGAGCACGTGACCCACGAAATCACCGTGGAAGCACTGCCGGCCGAGATCCCGGACAAAATCGTCGTCGACGTCTCCGCGATGGAGATCAACGACACCATGCAGCTCTCCGCGGTCACCCCGCCGAGCGGCGTCACCTTCGTGGTCGAGGACCCCGACGAGGTCACGATCGCCAACCTCTCCCCGCCGCGCGTCGAAGAGGCCGCGCCCGAGGTCGAGGAGGAGACCGAACTGATCGGCGAGTCCGACGGCGGCGACTCCGAGGGCGACGGCGACTCGGGCGGCGACTCCGAGGGCGAGTAGCCCTACCCGGGCCGTGGCCCTCTTCGGCCGTCGCGATGACGACGGCGACAGCGGTGGCGACCGGATCTTCATCGTCGGTCTCGGCAATCCCGGGCCCGAGCACGCCCGCGACCGCCACAACATCGGCTTCGACGTAGCGCGGGAGCTGGCGCGCCGCTGGGACCTCGGCAAGCCGAAGTCGAAGTACAAGGGCGAGCTCTGGGAAGGGCGCGCCGGCTCCCCTGCCGGCGTCCCGGGTCCGCGCGTCGCGATGCTCCTGCCGATGACCTACATGAACGCGGTCGGCGACTCGGCGGGCCCGGCGCGCGGCGCGCTGAAGACCCCGGTCGAGCGCACGATCGTCCTCCACGACGAGATCGACATCCCCTTCGGCGAGATCCGCGTGCGGGAGGGGGGAGGCCTGGCCGGCCACAACGGCCTCAAGTCCCTCAAACGCGGCTTCGGCTCGGCCGACTTCTGGCGCGTCCGCATCGGCGTCGACCGCCCCGACTCGACCGACCCCGAGATCGTCGCCGCCTGGGTCCTCGGCAAGTTCCGCGAGCCCCCCGGCGAGGTCGAAGCCCTGGTCGACGACGCCGCCCGCGAAGCCGAAAGGCTGGTCGAGCGCCTGAGCGACCCGGACTGACCGCCTCCCTGCCGGTGCGGTCGCCCTTTCGTCCGCCAAGCAAAGCGCGGTCGACCTGACGTCCGGCTACCGGACCTTGAGTCGACCGCGGTGGGTTGGCCCGGACCTTAGGACGACCGCGACGCCGTCTCAGCGCCTCGCGCTCGATAGGTTCCGCGGCATGAGCGACACCGCCGAGCCCGTTGCCGTCACCACCTACGAGGTCGGGGAGGACGGTGTCGCGCTGATCCGGCTCGATCGGCCGCGGGCGCGGAACGCGATCGACACGCAGATGCTGAGCGAGCTGCTCGAGCACCTGGCGGTGGCGCGGGGCGACGAGAACGTGCGGGTGCTGGTCTTTTCCTCGACCGACCACATGGGCTTCTCCGCCGGCGCCGACGTGCGCGAGCACCTCGACCACGAGGGTCATGTCGCGCGGATGCAGCAGTTCTCCGACCTCTACGACACCGTCGTCTCCTTCCCCAAGCCGACCGTGGCGGCGTGCCACGGCGATGTGGTCGGCGGCGGCGCCGAGGTGGCGATCGCCTGCGACATGCGGGTCGGCGGCGGAAACCTCCGCATGCGCTTCCCCGGCGCCGCGCTCGGGATGCCGGTCGGCCCGGCCCGCCTCGTCACCCTCTGCGGCCTCGCCGCCGCCAAGTACCTGCTGCTGACCTCCCGCACGATCGGCCCCGACGAGGCCCTGCGCCTCAACCTGATCAACCGCGTCGCCCCCGCTGCCGCGACCGAGGAGTCGGCGCTCTCGATGGCGGCCGGGATCGCCGCCCACCCGCCCGAGTCCGTCGCTCGCCTGAAGCGCATGCTCCACCAGTGGGACGACATCGAGGGCCGCTCCGCCGCCGAGGGCCTCGGCCAGGTCGAGCACGTGCGCAGCCTCGGCTTCCCCGAGTAGACGAACGGCCCCGCAGTTTTCGCGGGGAGATCCGACGACAGCCTGTAGGTTGGCCGCCGTGCTCGCCCGGAGAAACACTCGCGTTCGTAAAAACCGCACCGCCGTCGCCGCCTTGGCGACGCTCGTCGCCGCGTTGCTCGCGCTCGCCGTGGTCCCCGCCTTCGCCTCGGCCGCGAACTACATCGTCGACAGCAACGCGGACTCGGTGAACGGAAGCCCTGGTACGAACTGCGACCCGGCGGCCCCGGCAAGCGAAGAATGCACGTTGCGGGCCGCGATCGAACTCGCGGACGCCAAAGCGGAACCCGCCACGATCGACCTGTCGCACGCGACCTTCGATGGCACCGGGAGCTCAAGCGAAATCATCTTGAACGAACCGCTTCCCGCGATCGAACACCAGACGAAAATCTTCAGCAGCATCCCCTGCTCCGACGGGAGCTCGGTCAAGCCGTGCGCCGGCCTGATCGTCCCCGCCCTGGCCATCGGCTTCCAAGTCGAAGGCGACGGGGTGACGATCGAAGACGTCGCGATCAGCGGCGCGGGCACCGGGATCCAAGTCCGCGGCAAAGAATTCAGCGTCCACGGCGTCTGGTTCGGGATGAATGTCAGCGGCACCCCCAAACCGATCGAACAGGTCGGGGTCCTCGTCGGCCCGGGCGGCGATGACGCGACGATCGGCTCCGGCGATCCGGCTCAGCCGCGCAACGTCTTCACCAACTCCGCCTACGGGGTCCTCGTCACCGCCGCCTCCGGCGCGAAAATCCAGGGCAACTACATCGGGGTCAGGCCTGACGGGAGCACGCTCGCGGGCGTCGCCGTCCCGGTGAGCATCGTCAACCTCGAAGGTGGCGGGCTGGCAAAAGAAAACGAAGTCGGCGGCGTGCTGACGCCCCAGGAGGCGCAGACCCCCGCCTGCGACGGCCCCTGCAACGTGATCGCGTCGAGCGCCGGCATCGGGATCGACCTGACCGGCGAATCCGCATTGGTCACCGAAGCGCCGGCAGGCCCGACCACGATCCGCGGCAACTACGTCGGTCTCGACGCCAGCGGCACGGAAGCGATCGAATTCGGCGCAAGCAACCCCGAATACGGGATCCTTGCCACGCCTTCCGAAGGCGGGCACCCAGGCGCGATGAAAGTCACGATCGGCGGCACCGCGCCGACCGAAACGAACTACTTCGAGGGCGGAGAAGAAACGATCTTCGCCGAAGGCGCGGAAGGCATCCGCATCGCCGGCAACCGGATCGGCGTCGCCGCCGACAACAGCGTGTCGGAATCGCCGACCAACGTCGCGATCCACGTCGTCAACAGCATCATCGTCAATCGCACGCCGAAAATCACCGGCAACCAGCTGGTGCTCAGCCCCGACCCGACCGGCATCGAGGTCCTCGACGGCAACACCGAAATCGTTGGAAACACGATCCAGGGCAGCTTCGCCGGCATCAAGACGACGGAAACCTCCGGCTTCGGCACCGGGAACCTGATCGAAGGCAACACGATCAACGAAACCGATGTCATCGGCATCGAACTCGAAGACGATTCGAACATGGTGATCGGGAACTCGATCACCAACGGCGGAAAGTTCGGAATCCTGGTTGCTCCCTCGGCCGAAGGCAATCGGATCGGCGGCGATGGCCCCGGCGAAGCGAACACCCTGATCGCGAACGGCTACGTGCCGGAAGAAGCCGGCGAAAGACCTGAAGGTGGCGCGATCGTGGTCGTCGGACAGGGGACGAGCCGTAACGAAGTAGCCGCGAACCTCGGTTACGGCAATCAGCTGGCCTTCATCCAGTTGCTCGGCCTGAGCGGCTCCGAATTCCCGAACGACATCGTGCCGCCGACCATCTCGGGCGCCTACCCGACCTCCGCCATCGGTACGGCCGAGCCGGGCGCGACCGTGCGGGTGTTCGTCAAGGCGAGCACCGACCCGGGTGAGCTCGGCGCCTACCTCGGAAAAGTCAAAGCCGATGCGACCACCGGTCAGTGGAGTGTCCCGTACTCCACCAGCGTGCCGCTCGGCACGCTGGTCGCCGCGACCCAGACCAGCAACGCCGGCCTGCCCTCTGCCGGAACCTCCGAAGTCTCGGCCCCGGTTGATGTGGTCGTCTCACCCGCGGAAGAAAGAGAACAACGCGAAATCCGCGAAGAGAAGGAAGCTGCTGAACGGCAGGAAAAAGCTGCCCAGGAGCAACGGGAAAAGGAAGCCGCGGAACGTAGCTCGGCGAAGCCGGCGCCGACGCCCGCTCCCGTTCCATCGGGCCCGGTCGCGAAGGTCGCGCCGAAGGTGAAGATCACCGCCGGGCCGAAGAAGACCTCGGCGGCGACCGCGGCCCAGTTCAAGTTCAAGGCGACGAACGTCCCGAGCGCCAAGTTCGAATGCAAGCTCGACGGTGCCAAGTGGGCGAGCTGTAAGTCGCCGAAGGGCTACAAGAAGCTGAAGCCCGGCAAGCACACCTTCCGGGTGCGGGCGAAGGCGAACGGCATCACCGGCGGCACCTTGAAGTACCAGTTCACGATCACCAGCTGAGGCAGGGAGGGGACCTGAGTCCCTTGGTAGGCAGCGCAGTGCTGCCTACCGTGCAGGAGTGATCCTTGACCGTGGTGCTCGACGTCCCCGCGCCGTCCTACTTGCCCTGATCCTCGGTGCCTTCGTCGCCCTGGCCGTCCCGGCCTGGGCCGCGGCCGCTGAATTCACCGTGAACAGCACCGGCGACGGCGCCAAGGCCGCGTCCGGCGCGGTCTGCGAAACCGCGACTCCCGGCCAATGCACCCTGCGCGCGGCGATCCAGGCGGCGAACGAACCGGGCGCGGGCACCGACGTGATCAAGTTCTCGTCCGCGGTCTTCAACGGCGAACCGACCGACACGATCACGCCCGCGGCGCTGCCAGAAGTCAGCACCGCGATGACGATCGATGGGGCCGCCTGCAACGCGGGTTCCGCGGTGCCGTGCCTCAGCGCCGCCGCTGTCACGAGCTCCTCCTTGTTCGAATTCAAAGCCGACGAAACGACGCTCGAGAACCTGTCGATCACCATCCCCGCGGGGAGGGTCGGCATCCGGCTGGCAGGAGGCAACCACACCGTCAAGATCCTCGACAACACGATCGACCTCACCGGCACGACCCTTCCCAGCACCGGGATCGAAAGTTCCTTCGGGTCCAGCGGCGGCCTGATCGAAGGCAACGAGATCACGTCCCTCTCGAACAGCTTCAACTTCCCGATCTCCCTACGTGGCGGCTCCAATCGGATCCTCGGCAACCAATTCACCGGGGCCAGTTGTTGCCAGGCGGGGATCACGATCGAACTCGGTGGTGCCGGGAATCAGATCGGCGGCGACAGTCCCGGATCCGAAAACCTGTTTGAAGGCTTCGGCACCGGGGCGGTCTCGATGGTGAGCTCCGGCGAATTTGATTCCACCCACAACGAAGTGCGACGAAATCGCGGTTCGAATGGGTCAAACTTCATCAACGGCGCCAAAGTCGCGGCGCCCGCCATCACCGAAGCGTTCCGGTCAAGTGTCGGCGGTACCGCCGAACCGGGCGCGACGGTCCGGGTCTTCCGCAAGGCGACCGAAGAACCGGGCGAGATCGAAAGCTTCCTCGGCGAAACCGAAGCCGACAGCGTCACCGGCGCCTGGAAAGTCAGCTTCGCGAAAGTCCCGATCGGGACCTTTGCCGCCGCCACCCAGACGCTCTCCGGCTCCACCTCGAGCCTGGGCGGATCGGCGACCGTCGGCAAAGACCCCGCCGAAGAACAGGAAGAAAAAGAAACGGCCGAAAAAGCGGCGAAAGAACGTCAGGAAAAAGAAGCCCAGGAACAGCGGGATAAGGAAGCCAGGGAAAAGGAACGCGACTCCGGCGGAGGCAGCACCGGCGCCGGTTCCACGAACCCGGTCCCCGCGCCCGCGCCCGCCCCGGCTCCGGCTGTCGCCAAGGTCGCGCCGAAGGTGAGGATCACCGCCGGCCCGCGGAAGACCGCGAGGGCGACGACGGCGAAGTTCAGGTTCAAGGTGACGAACGTCCCGGGCGCGAAGTTCGAATGCAAGCTCGACAGCGCCAAATGGGCGAAGTGCTCCGCGCCGAAGACCTACAAGCACATGAAGCCGGGCAAGCACACCTTCCGCGTCCGCGCGGTTGCAGGCGGCCTCACGGGCGCTGTGACGAAGTACCAGTTCACGGTCAAGACCTAGAGCCGCGGGTTCGTACACTGGGGGTGAGGGACCGGATCGGCTGATCCGGTCCTCCTGCGTGCAATGAGCCTTCGACCCCTTCTAGACCTAGCCGCCGAGAACGAGCGCGTCCACGCGCTCGCTTCCGAGGTGCTCGCCGCCGCCGACGGTGGCGAGAGCGTCAGCCTGCGCGCGTCCCAGACCCTGCGGCCGCTGCTGCTGGCGGCGCTGCTCGAGGACGACCGCGGGCTAGCGGGGCGGCCCGCGCTGCTTGTCGCCGCCGACGACCGTGCCGCCCGTGACCTCGCCGCCGACCTGCGCGCCTTCCTCGCCCCGCGGCGCGTCCGCCTCTATCCCTCGCGCGGGACCGGCTACGCATCGAGCGTGACGCCGCCGCCGCACCTCGTCGGGCTGCGGATCGACGCCCTCGACGCGCTCTCGCGGGAAGCCGACGCGATCGTCGTCGCCTCCGCCGTCGCTCTCGCCGAGGCGGTCCCGGACGCCTCGCTGCGCCCGGCCGGCTTCGAAATCGCCAAGGGGGACGAGGTCGACCTCGGCGTCGTCGCCGAGGACCTCGTCGCGGCAGGCTACGAACGGGTCGAGCAGGTCGAGGAACGCGGCCAGTTCGCCGTCCGCGGAGGCCTCCTCGACGTCTACCCGGCGACCGAGGAACGCGCCGTGCGGGTGGAGCTGTTCGGCGACGAGGTCGAGTCGATGCGCTGGTTCTCGACCTTCACTCAGCGCAGTCTCGGCGAGGCCGAGGTGGTGGAGCTGGCGCCGGCGGCAGAGCTCGACGCCGACCACCGTGAGCTCGCCGCCCTGGCCGCGCTCGAGGCCGCAGAAGGGGAGCCGGGCGCCACCGACCTCGGCGAGCTGCTGCCGCTCGACCAGTTCCAGGCGCCACTCGACCTCGTCCCCGCCAACGCCGCCGTCGTCCTCGCCGCCCCCGAGGACGTCGAGCCCGCCCTGCGGGACGTCTGGGAGGACGCGACGACCTCGATGAAGCCTGAGGACGCCCGCCGCCTCTACGTCGACGTCGCAGGGCCGCTGAACGAGCGCGCCGCGTTGTCCCTGACCGCGGTCGGCGATGACGACCACGACGCCTTCCGCGCCTCCCGCGCCGAGAGCCCCGCCCGCTCGATCAAGGAGGCCGAGTCGGAGCTGGAGAA
This sequence comes from Solirubrobacterales bacterium, assembly GCA_965200635.1. Taxonomy (GTDB): domain Bacteria; phylum Actinomycetota; class Thermoleophilia; order Solirubrobacterales; family 70-9; genus VAYN01. The sequence goes on from OZ241364.1 coordinate 2,076,984, forward strand.
ACTGGTCCGCTCCGGCTACCGGACCGTGATCGCCTTCGACTCGATGGGGGAGGCCGACCGCGCCCGTTATGGCCTCGACCGCATCGACGCGAAGATCCTCGACGGCGGCCGGCTCTCACCCGACCCGGGCCTCTCCTTCGCCGAGGCGCGCCTGCGCGAGGGCTTCGTCGCGCCGGAGCTGAAACTCGCCGTCTATCCGTTCCGTCGCCTCGTCCACCGGCGCCGCCGCGCCGAGGAGACGCCCGCGACCGGAGGCGGGCGCGGCCGCCTCGCCTTCTCCGAGCTCCGGGTCGGCGACTACGTCGTCCACGAGGACCACGGCGTCGCCCGCTTCGCCGGCTTCGAGACGCGTGAGATCGGCGGCGTCACCCGCGACTACCTCTACCTCGAATACAAAGGCGAGGACCGCGTCTACGTCCCGACCGAACAGCTGGAGAAGCTGAGCCGTTACCTCGGCGCGGGCGGCGAACCGACCCTCTCGGCTCTCGGCGGCAAACGCTGGCAGAACCTCAAGGCGCGGGCGCGCAAAGCGGCGGGTGCGCTGGCGGGCGAACTCCTCAACCTCTACGCCGAGCGCAGATCCCGCAAGGGCCACGCCTACGCGCCCGACGGCGAGTGGCAGATCGAGCTGGAGTCGAACTTCCCCTACCGCGAGACCGCCGACCAGATCGAGGCGATCGAAGCGGTCAAGGGCGACATGGAATCGGAGCGCCCGATGGACCGCCTGGTCTGCGGCGATGTCGGTTTCGGCAAGACCGAGGTGGCGCTGCGCGCGGCGGTGAAGGCCGCCGCCGACGGGGTCCAGGTGATGATGCTGGTGCCGACGACGATCCTCGCCCAGCAGCACTGGGGGACCTTCAAAGAGCGCCTCGCCGACCTGCCGTTCCGGGTCGAGGGCATCTCCCGCCTGCGTCCCGCCGCCGAGACCAAAGCCGTCCTGCGCGAGTTCGAGGAGGGCAAGGTCGACATCCTGATCGGCACCCACCGCCTGCTCTCGCGTGACGTGCGGGCGAAGGAGCTGGGCCTGGTGATCGTCGACGAGGAGCAGCGCTTCGGCGTCAAGCAGAAGGAGCTGCTGCGCCAGATCAAACTGAAAGTCGACGTGCTGGCGATGTCGGCGACGCCGATCCCGCGCACCCTGCAGATGAGCCTCGCCGGCCTGCGTGACATCTCGGTGATCGAGACGCCGCCCGAGGGCCGCCGCCCGGTCCGCACCTACGTCGGCCCCTACGACGAGGCGCTGGTGAAAAAGGCGCTCTCGCGGGAGATCGAGCGCGGCGGCCAGGCCTTCGTCCTCCACAACCGGATCGACTCGCTGTTCGAGGTCGCCGAGCGCCTCCGCGCCCTCGTCCCGGGCGCCCGCTTCCTCGAAGCGCACGGGCAGATGGACGAGCACACGCTGGAGGAGACGATGCTCTCCTTCCTGCGCGGCGACGCCGACGTGCTGGTGACGACGACGATCATCGAGTCCGGCCTCGACATCCCGACCGCGAACACGCTGATCGTCGAGCGCGCCGACCAGCTCGGCCTCAGCCAGGCCTACCAGATCCGCGGCCGCGTCGGGCGCTCTCGCGAGTCCTCCTACGCCTACATGCTCTACCCGAGCGCCGAGGCGCTCACCGAGGACGCGGCGGCGCGCCTCTCGACCCTCGCCGACCACACCGAGCTCGGCTCCGGCTTCCGCATCGCGATGCGCGACCTCGACATCCGCGGCGCCGGCAACCTGCTCGGCGACGAGCAGTCCGGCCACGTCGCCGCGGTCGGCTTCGAGCTCTACATGCAGATGATCGACGAGGCGGTGACCGAGGCCTCCGACGACGACGGCGATCGCGAGGAGGCGCCGGAGCCGGTCCGCCTCGACGTGCCGGTCGACGCCTACCTACCCGCGACCTTCGTGCCCTTCGAGGCGGCGAAGATCGATATCCACCGCCGCATCGTCGCGGCGCGCGAGCCGGGCCAGCTGCGGGCGATCCGCGACGAGCTCGACGACCGCTTCGGCCAGCTCCCTCCGCAGGCCGAGAACCTGCTCAAACTCCAGCGCGCCCGGATCGAACTAGGCCTCGCCGGCGCCCGCGCGGTCGAGTTCCGCAGCGGCAAACTCACCGTCACCGGCGTCGAGCTCGACTCGACCGGCTCCGGCGTCCTCTCCGAACAGGTCGAGGGCGCCCTCTACGAATGGCGCGAGAAAGCCGCGTCGCTGCGAGTCCCGGGCGATCCGGACGAAAGGCTCGAGGCGGTCTTGGCGCTGGCAGTGGCGCTGCGCGACGCGAAGCGCGCGGCGGAGCCGGCGGCGGCTTAGCCGCAAGGGCGGGACGCCACACCCCTCAGTGCCTCGCCGGCTGTTCGTGCACTTGAGGGGCCTATGGCGCCCATATGTGCACGAGCGTCGGATCGGCCCGAGCACCAGCCGGCGGCTGGCCGCCGCCCTCGCGCGAATCCGCCCTCGCCGCACTCTTTAGCCCCCGTTGAAGCCCTTTTCACTATGCTGCCCGCTCGGTGGGAGCCAAATCGGGGCGAAATAAACGGGGCGGCAGGGGCCGGCCAAAGAAATCGGGTGCGCCGCAAGCGGAGCGGACCGGGGTATCACGTGGGGCGCAGCGCGTCGGCCTCGTGCTGTTCTCGGTCGTATTCGTTGCGCTGTTCGTGGTCTTCGCGGTGGCAGAGGGCATCGGCTCGCCGAGCGTCCCCTCCGGCGACATCGCGCTGATCAGCAGCGCTCCGGCGAAGTACGAGCACATCTCGGAAGCCGACTACAAGAAGTCGCTCGAACAGCAGGAAACGCAGGCCCAGCTGAAAAAACCGCCGAAAGCCGGATCCAAAAAAGCTGAAGAACTTCACAAAGCGGCGATCGGCGAACTTCTGAACAGCGCCTGGATCTTCGGCGAGGCGGAAGAACTGGGGATCAAGGTCACCCAGAAAGAAGTCGAAACCGAACTCGCCAAAGTCAAAAAAGAAAGCTTCAAAACCGAAAAAGCTTTCCAGGAATTCCTCAAGGAATCGCACTTCACCAAGGAAGACGTGAACGAGCGACTGGAACTCCAGATCCTCTCCACGAAAATCCAAGAAAAGATCACCAGCGAAACGCCGCCGCTGAGCGAAGCCGAACTCGAAAGCTATTACGAAGCCGAAAAGGCGAAACAGTTCACGAAACCGCCAACCCGCGACGTTCGTGTCGTCGTGAACGAAAACAAAAAAGAAGTCGAAGAAGCGCAGAAAGCGCTGGAAGCCGACAATTCGGCGGCCAGCTGGAAAAAAGTCACGAAAAAATACTCGCCGACTACCGCTGCGCAGGGCGGGCTCCAGAAAGAAATCTCCGAAGAATTCCTTCAGGAACCGCTGAAAAAAGACATCTTCAAATCGGAGACCGGCGAACTCATCGGCCCGGTCAAGCAGGCCAAAAGCTATCTGCTGCTGGAAGTCGTGAAAGAGACGCCGAAGAAAGTCCAGTCGTTCGCCGAAGCGAAAGCGACGATCGAACAGACCCTGGCAACCCAGAACGAAGAAAAATACTTCGGCCAGTGGGTCGCCCAGGACTTCACCGCGAAGTGGACCTCGCGTACCCAGTGCGCCTCCGACTTCACGACCGAACAGTGCGCGAACTTCAAGGGCACGGGCCATCCCGCCGGCGCGTCTGAAGCCTGTTACGAAGCCGACCCGAAAGTGCCCGCCAAAGAATGTCCGGCGCCGGTGGTGCAGAACCAGCCCGCCGTCCCCGGCACGGTGACGGCGCAGAACCCGGAAGGCGAACGCCTCGTGCAGCGGCCGCGCCCCGAAGAACTCAGCAAAGCCGCCAAGAAAGCCGCCGCTGAAGCTGCCGCGGGTGCCGAAGGCGCTCCCGCCGCCGCCGAAGGCGCGGAAGGCACCGCCGAATCCGAAGCAGCCCAGAAAGCGGTCGAAGAAGCGGCCGCCCAAGCCGCCGCAGAAGCGGCCGCGAAAGGCGGAGAAGGCGCCGCCAAAGGCGGAGAAGAAGCCTCCAAAGGCGCTTCCGAAGGCTCTTCCAAAGGCGAATAACGCCGGCGCGGTCAGACCGCGCCGAGGGATCGCGCCCGAATAGGATCGCCCTCCTATGAGCACGATCTCAAGCATCCATGCCCGTCAGATCATCGATTCGCGCGGCAACCCGACCGTCGAGGTCGACGTCACGCTCGAGTCCGGCGCGCGCGGCACCGCCGCCGTTCCCTCGGGTGCCTCGACCGGCGAGTTCGAGGCGGTCGAGCTGCGCGACGGCGGCTCCGAGTGGGTCGGCAAGGGCGTCACCAAGGCGGTCGCCAACGTCAACGGCGAGATCGCCAAAGCGCTGACCGGCGCCCGCGCCGCCGAGCAGGGTGCCCTCGACGAGACGATGATCGAGCTCGACGGCACCCCGAACAAGGGTCGCCTCGGCGCCAACGCCATCCTCGGCGTCTCCCTGGCCGCCGCCAAGGCCGCCGCGGCCGACTCCCGGCAGCCGCTCTACCTCTACCTCGCCGAGCTCTACGGCGGCGGTGAGCCGCGCGTCCTGCCGGTGCCGATGATGAACGTGCTGAACGGCGGCGCCCACGCCGACAATTCGGTCGACTTCCAGGAGTTCATGGTCGTCCCCGCCGGCGCCTCCAGCTTCTCCGAGTGCCTGCGCACCGGCACCGAGGTCTTCCACGCGCTGAAGAAGAGCCTCGGCGCGCGCGGCCTCGCCACCGCCGTCGGCGACGAGGGCGGCTTCGCCCCGAACCTCGAGTCCAACGAGGCGGCCCTGCAGGCCGTGCTCGAGGGCGTCGAGGCCGCCGGCTATGAGCCCGGCTCCGACGTCTTCATCGCCCTCGACCCGGCGACCAGCGAGATCTTCGAGGGCGGCAACTACGTGCTCGAGCACGAGGGCCGCACGCTCTCGCCGGGGGAGATGGCCTCCTACTGGGCCGCGCTGGCCGCCAAGTACCCGATCCTCTCGATCGAGGACGGTATGGACGAGGAGGACTGGGAGGGCTGGAAGGCCCTCACCGACGCGATCGGCGGAGAGGTCCAGCTCGTCGGCGACGACCTCTTCGTCACCAACCCGGAGCGCCTGCGCCGCGGCATCGAGCTTGGCGTCGGCAACTCGATCCTGGTCAAGGTGAACCAGATCGGCACGCTGACCGAGACGCTCGAGGCGATCCGCATCGCCCGTGACGCCGGCTACACCGCGGTCATCTCGCATCGCTCGGGGGAGACCGAGGACACGACGATCGCCGACCTCGCCGTCGCCACCGGCGCCGGCCAGATCAAGACCGGCGCGCCCTCGCGCTCGGATCGCGTCGCCAAGTACAACCGCCTGCTGCGGATCGAGGAGGAGCTCGGCGACGCGGCCGAGTTCCCGGGCCTGAACGCCTTCATTCAACGGCGTTCATAGGGCGCTCGGAGCGGCGTTTAATGAAGGAGAAGCTTCGCCGGCAGCGTAGCTGCGGGCATGGCTTCGAACCGTCGCTCCCCGAAAAGGCGCCCCGCACCTCGTCGTCCCGGCGCCCGCCGCTCCGCCAGTCGGATCAAATGGGACCGGGTCGGCCGCATCGCGTTGGTGCTGGTCCTCTTCGCCGTCGCCTACAGCTACCTCAACCCGGCGATCGACCTTTTCAAGACCTACCAGTCGACCACCGCGGCAAAGGCCGAATTCCACGAGCTGCTGCACGAAAACAAGCGCCTCCACCAGGCCGTGCAGACGGCCGACAAGCCGGCCGTGGTCGAGAGCACCGCGCGCAAGCAGGGGATGATCGCCGAGGGCGAAACCCCGTTCGTGCTCCACGGCCTGAACTGAGGGCTCGTGCCTAGCCTCGGCTCCTACCTCCTGGGGGCCGCCCAGCTCGTCGTCCTCGCGGCCGCCACGGGCTACGGGGCGTGGATCCTCCGCGAGCGCCTGCTGCCGGGCTGGCGGGGCGCGCCGGCGCGCCTGGTCGAGGTGACCGTCGCGGTCGGCCTGCTGACCGTGGTCAGCGAGGTGCTCGGGACCTTCGGGCTCCTCTACGCGGGCGCGCTGATCGGGGCGATGGCGCTCGTCGCCTACGCCGCGCGCATGGTCCCGCGGGACCAGGGCGGCGGCCAGACCGCCCGCGGCGTCCAACCGGGCGCCCTCGCCTCGCTCGTCGCGATCGCGGTGGTCGCGATCGTCGTCTTCGACTGGGCGGTGACGGCCAAGCACGCGCTCGACGCGGGCATCTTCAACTTCGACTCGCTCTGGTACCACATGCCGTTCTCGGCGGACATCGCCCAGTCGCACTCGACGACCGGGATGCACCACATCGAAACGGTCTTCGTCAACTGGTTCTACCCGCAGAACTCCGAGCTCCTGCACGCGGTCGGGATCCTCGCGACCGGCCGCGACACCCTCAGCCTCTTCATCAACTTCGGCTGGCTCGCGGTCGCCTTCCTCGCCGCCTACTGCGTGGGACGGCCCTACGGGCGTGGGATCCCGACCACGATCGTCGCCGCGATCCTGATCGGCTGCCACACCCTGGTGGTGCGTGAGCCCGGCGCGGCGAAGAACGACCTGATGGCGGCGGCGCTCCTCCTCGCCGGCATCGCGATCCTGATCGAGGCCTGGAACGCGCAGGACGCCGAGCGCCGCGCGCTCTACGGGTGGCCGGTGGCTGCCGCCGGGCTCGCGGTCGGCCTCGCGGCGGGCACCCGGCTCACGGTCTTCGCCTTCGCCGCCGCGCTCTCCGTCGTCGTCATCGTCCTCGCGCCGTCGGGCAGGCGCTGGGGGGCGGCGGGATGGTGGTTCGTCGCGGGCCTGGTCGGCGGCGGCTACTGGTACCTGCGGAACCTGATCGTCGCCGGCAGCCCGATCCCCGAGGTGACGAAGCTCGGCCCGATCTCCCTGCCGCACCCCGAGCGCCTGCAGGAAGGACGCCCCGGCTTCAGCATCTCCCACTACCTCACCGACACCGGCGTCTGGCGCGAATACTTCGGGCCGGGGGTGCACGATGCCTTCGGCGCGCTCTGGCCGCTCCTCCTCGTCGGCGCCGTCGCCGCCTGCCTCTTCGCGATCTTCTCCGGCCGCGACACCCTGATCCGCTGGCTCGGCGGCTGCGCCCTCTTCGGCCTCCTCGCCTACCTCTTCACGCCGCTCGGCGCGGCGGGCCTCGAGGGCGCCCCGGTCGGCTTCGCGATCAACATCCGTTACGTCATCCCGGCGTTCCTGGCGGCGCTGGTCCTGCTGCCGCTGCCGCGCCCCCTCGACGGGGAGAAGCGCCAGTGGGGGCTGATCGCGGTGCTGGTGCTGGTCTACCTGGTCACCGACCGTCCCGACGACGGCCTCCACGACAAGGCCCGCCTCTTCGCCGTCGCCTTCGTGATCGTCTTCGTCGCCGTCCCGGCGCTGATCTGGCTGGCCCGGCGCGACGGCCTGCCGGGGCGTCTGGTCGCCGCCTCGCTGGCGGCGCTCGCGATCGCCGCGGTGGCGCTCGGCTACCCGGTCCAACGCCACTACCTGAACCACCGCTTCGCCAACCTCACCGCCGACACCTCGGTCCCCGGCATGGACCTCGACGACCCCTACCGCTGGGCGCGCGGCATCGAGGACTCGCGGATCGGCCTGGCCGGCACCACCGCCGGGTTCGCGGGCTACGGCTTCTACGGGCCCGACCTCTCCAACAAGGTCATCTACCTCGGCGAAGACGGCCCGCACGGCGCCTTCGACGCGATTCCCACCTGCGCGGGCTTCCGTGAAGCCGTCAACGCCGCCGAACTCGACTACCTCGTCACCTCTCCGTTCCTCAACTTCATCCACCCCGGGAAGCCGGTCCCCTCGCCCGAGGCGCGCTGGCTGCGCGGCGCCGGCGGCATCAAGCCCTACTTCAAGGAAGGCAAGGTCACGGTCTGGAAAGTGACCGGACCGCTGAAGACCGCCTGCGCCAAGGCGAACGCCCCGCTCGAAGAAATCCCGCAGACGCCCGGGACCTAGCGGCCGCGGTCGCGGCTCGTCGCCACCGCGGCCGCCTCCTCGGCACCGACGAAGGGCGCCAGGGTGAAGTAGGTGAGGAAGGGGGCGAGGCGGGGGAGGTCGGCGGCCTTGCCGTTGTGGATCGCCTCGAAGAAGACGCCGAGGAGGGCGCCGACGGTGGCCTCGAGGACGAGGCCCGAGGGCGCGACGCCGCCGTTCTCGGACGCCGGGCGCAGGAGGCTCTTGACGATCTCGTGGCCGGTCGCGTTGCGCGCGGCGATGGCCTCGGGCCCGGCGGCGTAGACGTCGACCATCCGCAGCGAGGCGAAGTCCGGCTCGGCGGCGAAGAAGCCACAGATTTCCTCGAAGCCGATCCTCACCGCCGTCCGCCAGTCCTCGATCCGCCGCACCGCCGGCATCACCGCGCCGGTCAGCTGGGCGCCGCTGGAGTCGAGCGCCGCGGCCAGGGCGTCGGCCTTGCCGTCGAAGTATTCGTAGAAGGTGGTCTGGGAGATCGAGGCGGCCGCGGCGACGTCGGCGATCGTGGTCGCCGGGTATCCCTTGCGGGCGACGGCGACGGCGAACCCGCGGATGATCCGCTGTTCGGGGCTGTAGGAGGCGAAGGGCGGGGCGGGGGAGACGGGCTTGGCGACGATCAGGCGTCCCGGCCGGCGCAGTTGCCGCGGCGGTGGCGGGAAGCTCATCGCCCACTCCCAGAGCTCTGGGATCAGGTCCGGCAGCTCCGCCTCGCGGTGAGCGAGGACGCGCTCGTAGATCACCTGGTAGAGCCCGGCGACGATCCCCCGCACGAGCTGCCGTGGCATGCCCGCGCGGTCGGGCATCTGCTCGGTGGCGCCCTGGGCGAGGAGGACGATCCAGTCGATCGCCGCGCGCACCGGTTCCATCCCGGTCTCGCCGACGGCGTAGGACTCGATCAGGCACATCCGCGCCGCGGCGGGCTGGGCGACGACGACCTCGATGAAGGCGGCCAACGCGGCGCGGGGACGCTCCTCTGTGCCGCCCTCGGCCTTCAGCTCCTTGGCGATCGCGTGGATCGCGGACGCGACGATCTCCTCCTCGGCGGCGCGGAAGCAGTCGGACTTGTCGTCGAATTGCTCGTAGAAGGTGGCGCGCGAGACGCCGGAGGCGCGCAGCAGATCCTCGACCGAGGTGGCCTCATAGCCCTTTTCGACGCAGCTGGCCACCAGCGCCGCGAACAGTCGCTCCCGCTGCTCGCGGCGGGCAGCCTGGCGGTCGTCGCTGCGGCCGGGAGGCAATCGCCGGTCGCGGAGCGTGTCTGCGTCCCCCCAGGGAGTGACCAGCATCGTCCGGACAATAGAACGGATTTCCTAATGGGTACAGTCGGATAAGTGACCTATCCACTCGCCAACGCGTTGTACCAGTGGGAGGAGGGGGCCCGCGAGCTGGCCGCGATCGCCGATCCGCGCCAACGCCGGCTCGCCGACCGCGTCGTCAACGCGATCCGGGTCGAGCTCCGCCGCCGCATCGGGCCGACCTTCAGCTCCGAGCAGCTCGCCGACCTCTACGGCCAAGGCACCGACTGGGCCCAGCAGATCGCGATCGACGTCGCCCCGGACGCCGCCGATGACGCCCACATCCTCGCCGACGCGGCCTTCTGGATCTACCTACGAGGGGCGGGCGACTTCGCCGGCGGACGGACGCTGGCGTAGGGGGGTGGCCCTTCGGGGCGTTGTGCCGGCCGGTGAGGCAGTCCTATGGCGTCCTGAGGGTTTCGTCAGGAAGTCCAAGGGTTCGTCACGCTTTCGCCCGGAACTCCACACCCTCATCACGCTTCTGTCGCACCGGGAACCAGCCCTTCGCTGTTTGTCCCCCATACGGCATACAAACAGCGAAGGGCTGTCGCCTGAGCCGTCAGATCTAGGACGAACGTGCGCGGAAGAGTGGACTTCGTGAAGGAACCTGCCCGGAACCGTGGAGTTCGAGTCATCTCCCACACATCACCCGCAACGACGTCGGACTTCCTTCGCACCTCTCATACCCCGGCCGTCTCGGGCACGGTCACAGCCAACCAGGGCCGTGACCGAGACGGGCGCGCTCGCCGCAACGCCCACGTCCCTTATTCGAGAACCGGCTACCGAGCGGGCGGCAAGTGCCGCCGGCGGCTACTCCTCGTCGTCGGAGTCGTCGTCGCCGTCGCCATTGGCGCCGGCGCGGCGGATGACGATCTGGTCGGACTCGATCCGCACGGTGACGTCGCGGTTACCGGCCCAGTGCTCGGCGTAGACGGGATTGTCTTTGACCGAGGCGTCGAGCCAGAGGCCGTAGCCATCGTCTTCGCCGTGGTCGAAGGTCGCCTCGTACTCCTTGCGGCGACCGCGACCTCCGCGGCGACCGCGGCGGCGGCGTTTGCGCGGGCGGCCAGCACCGTCACCGTCACCGTCGCCCTCCCCGTCGGAGTCCTCGTCGCCGTCACCCTCCTCCTCGGACTCGGCCTCCTCGGCCTCCTCCTCGGCGGTGGCGGCTTCGATCTCCGCTTCGATCTCGTCGCGCAGATCGATCTCGCTCGATCCGGCGTTCTCGTCGTCGGGCGAGAGTTCGTACTGCTTGCGGAACTCGCGCAGCTCGGTCGTCGAGATTTCGAGTTGGTGGGCGATCCAGGCGTCCGTGCGGCCTTGGTGGACCCAGGCGCGGATCTGATTCAGCTGTGGCTTCAAAGAGCGTCGTGGCATTGGCGCGGAACTCTATTGAAAGCGGGGGTGGGAGCGTCCCGTGGGCGTACCGGGAGCTAGGAGATGAGGAGCGCGAGGGCCTCGAACATCGCCACCGCGACGACCACGACGGTGACCGTGAGGCAGATCGCCAGCACGCTGAAACGGACCGAGCCGTGGTGCTGGGAGCGTTCGACGCGCCGGGCGCGAGAGCGGTTGGCGGCGCGTTGGCGGAGCTGCTCGCGCCGGCGACGCTCGAGCGAGGTCTCCTGTTCGAAGGCCGACTCGAACTGGTTGATGCTTTGTTTCATCTTCATAACGGGTAGCCCCGAGGGGCCGCGTTGACCGTAGCAAAGGATCTTGCAAAGCTCACGGTTCGCTCACACGGTGCCAATGGTCGAAGCGGCTCAACACGCATTCCAAAGCCCTTTCCCGGCCTTGGACGCATTTCGCGCAATGAACTCGAACCTATGCGCGAAACGGTCGTTTGGATGAAAGGTGAGGATGCGGGCCAGTCCGCGGCGCAGTAGTTCGGCCTCCAGGAACCGGTGCCCGATCCAGACGTAGGCGAGCAGCCTGCCGTAGAAGTCGCGCGGTTCGACGCCGGTCAGGAGGCGGACGTGACGCCCTTCGACGTGTTCGTGCTCGAAGCGCGACGCCCGCGGGCCGAAGCACTGCACCGGGGTGTCGGGCTTCACCGTCTCCGGCGTGTCGACGCCGATCAACCGCACCGTCTCGGTCGGCCCGTCCTCGAGCGCGACTTCGAGCGTGTCGCCGTCGACCGCGCGCACGACGCGCCCCCGCAGATGCTCGGACCCGCCGGGACCGTCGTGGTGAAGGTCCCAGGGCCGCAGGAGGATCGCCGCGGCGATCAACAGCAAGACGATGCTCCCGCGTCCCTTCACCCCCGCCTAAGGCCTGGGCGGGGGTGGAATAACCCCCCTCTCGGCGAGGGGGAAGCCGCAATTACGGCGTGCGGCGCACGTTCGCGAGCAGGCTCTCCTTGATCTGCTCGACGATCTCCAGCGCCTCGCTCTTCTCGCGCTGCCAGACGTTGCGGCCGAAGATGACGCCGCTGCCGCCGGCCTCCATCACCTCACGGGTGTTGCGGATGACGACCTCGTCGTCGGCCCGCGAGCCGCCCGAGAGGACGACGAGCGCGCGACCGGCGGACTCGACGCACTGGCGGATCGCCTCCTGCTGGTCGATCTGCATCTCGTTGTAGGGCGCCGGGGCGTCCTTGTCCTTGTCGGCGTCGATCTTCGGCATGTTGAGCTTGACGATGTCGGCACCCATCTCCATCGCCATGCGGGCCGCGTAGTCGATCGCGTAGAAGGAGTTCGGACCGCCCTTGCCGTCGACGGCTTCGCCGCGGGGGTAGGACCAGACGACCAGCGGCATGCCGAAGCGGTCACATTCCTCGCGCACCTCGCGCAGCTGGGCGAGGTCCTCGTCCTGGCGCGGGGAGCCGACGTAGAGCGTGTAGCCGATCGCGTCGGCGCCGAGGCGCACGCCGTCTTCGACGCTCGAGTTGCAGGAGGAGAAGGACTGTGCCGAGCTCGGCAGGTCGGTCTTGCCGTTGACCTTGAGGATCAGCGGCACGCGACCCGCGTAGTCGGGGTAGTACTTCTCGGCCATGCCGATCTGACAGGCCAGCGCCGAATACCCGGCCTCGGCAGCGAGGCTGAACTGGTAGTCGGGGTCCTTCGAGGCGGGGTTGGGGAAGAAGTCGCGCGGACCGTGCTCGATGCCCTGGTCGATCGGCAGCAGCATCAAGGTGCCGTTGCCCGGACCGAACTCGTACAGAAGGCGATAAAGGCGAGCGCGTTTGCCGGCCGGAAGCGTCGCGAGCAGGGATTTCTGCTCGGTCAGGCTCTTCAACTCCACTGTGATTCCTCCTCAGATAAGGGTGCGTCGCAAGTATGGCAGCGGAATCGACCATGGGGAGCGCGGTCGCCGGGTATCCTCGGGGCAGCCCATGAGTGAGACTGAGCTCAGCGTCATCTGCAAGAACTGCGGTTCGGAGGTCAGTCCGTATGTGACCGAGTGCCCGTATTGCGGCGCCAGGCTGCGCAAGAGGGCGCCGAAGCTCGAGCGCAAAGGCGACCAGCTCGAGGCGCAGCGGCCGAAGCGGCGCCGCCGTCGTCTACGGGTCCCGCGCCCCGGCCGCTCAGGTGGTCCGCGCCGCTCGGTGAGCTTCGCCCGCTCCGACTCCTTCCGTCCCTACGCGACGATGACCGTGATCCTCGGCTCGGCGCTCCTGCTGCTGGTCCAGAAGGCGACCGGCAACCCGCTGTCGACCTACGGCGGGCTGATCGTCCCGATCGGGGACGAGTGGTGGCGCTACCTGACCGCGCCCTTCGCCTACATCGACGTCGGCTACCTGTTCGTGGTCGCGATCGGGCTGGCGATCTTCGCGACCGGGGTGGAGCGGCGGCTCGGCTCGGCGCCGACGGCGGTGCTGCTCCTGGCCTGCGGGGCGCTCGGCGTGCTCGCCGCGGGCGGGATCGCGAGCGCCAAGGGCGACTTCACGGTGATCGCGGGCGGCAACGGGATGGCGCTCGGCGCGATCGCGGCCTGGTTCGCGATCCGCCGGGCCGAATCGCACGGCGCGATCGACCAGGAGTACGACGTGATCGGGGTGGCGGTCGCCGCCGCGGTGTTGATCGCGCTGCCGCTCTTCGCCCCCACCGCGAACTTCTTCGCCTGCCTCGTCGGCGGCGCCGTCGGCGGCCTCGCGGGCCTGGCGGCGACGGCGCTCCACCACAAGGAATAGCGCCACCAGATGCCGGACGAGCAGCAGTTGGAAGCCGCGATCGAGCGGCTGATGGAGCCCGAGCGCTTCGCCGAGGCGGAGCGGATCGTCGCCCAGGCCGCGCCGCAGCTGCAGAAGGTGCTGGCGTCGGCCCTCGCCGAGGGCGGCTGGTTCGGCGAGCCGCACGACAACGAGACGCTGCGCGCCGCCACCGTGCCCGACCCGGAGGAGCGGCTTACCGCCGTCCGCGGCCTGCTTGCCGAGGAGGCGCGCATGGGGATGATGGTTGGCGTCGCCGTCGGCTGGGCATTGAACGAGGAGCTTCGCAACGACCCCGCGCGCGACCAACCGCGTCGACCAGACCCAGAGGGAGACACCTGAGATGGAGATCAAGTTCCACGGACAGTCCTGCTTCGAGATCACCGAGGGCGACGCCGTCGTCCTCACCGACCCGTTCCTCAAGCCCAACAATCCCGCCGCCATCGCGACCGCGGACGAGGTGAACGCGACCGTGATCGCGATCAGCCACGGCCACGCCGACCACGTCGCCGACCTGGTGCCGGTCGCCAAGCGGACCGGGGCCGAGTGCGTCGCGCTGGTCGAGGTCGCCAACTGGATCGGCGAACAGGGCGTCGAGGACGTCAAAGACCCGAACTTCGGCGGCACCGTCACCTACGACTGGGGCTGGATCAAGTTCGTCCCCGCCTGGCACACCAACACGCTGCCCGACGGCACCGTGATCGGCAACCCGGCAGGGATGCTGATCAACATCGGCGGCAAGACGATCTACTTCGCCGGCGACACCTGCCTCTTCGGCGACATGAAGCTGATCGCCGAACGCAACCCGGTCGACATCGCGATCCTGCCGATCGGCGGCCACTACACGATGGACCGCCACGACGCCGTGGTTGCCGCCCAGTTCATCGGCGCCGACACCGTGATCCCGATGCACTTCAACACCTTCCCGCCGATCGAGACCGACGCGGGCGCGTTCAAGGCCGACGTGGAGGGCGCGGGAGCCGGAAGCGTCGTGGTGCTCGAGCCGGGGGAGAGCTTCAGCGCGTAGGGGTTGCTGGGGTGTTGTGCCGGCCGCTCCGGCAGTCCTAGCAGGACGTGAGGGTTTCGTCGGGAAGCGCGGGGGTTCGTCACGCTTCCGCCCCGAACTCCACATTCCCGTCACGGTTCCGTCGCACCCTGGGCCGACCCTTCGCTGTTTGTAACCCACAGGGAGACAAACAGCGAAGGGCTGTCGCCGGAGACGTCGGATCGGGGTGAAAGACGCATGGAAGTGCACCTTTCATCCCCCGGCCGTCTCGGGCACGGTCACAGCCAGCCAGGGCCGTGACCGAGACGGCCGTGCTCGCCGACCCCGCCTTGCGTCCTTTCCCGGAGCGCCTCACAGAACTGGCCGGCCGGCCAATCCGGTGTTACGTTCGTCTCTCGGCCACGATCCAAGGGAGGGACGATGGAGGCTGGAGAGGTGGGTGGGATCCGGTCGCGGACGCAGCGGGCGGACTATCAGGCGACCGCCGATCCGGCGCTGAACGAGGCGGCGGACCGGACGGCTGACATCAAGCTGCTCGGCTACGGGGAGCTGTATGACCTCTGGGAGCGCCAGCAGTGGCAGACCCAGGAGCTGGACTTCAGCCAGGACCGGATCGACTGGCACGAACGGATCCCGGAGGAGGAGCGGTTTCAGCGGATGTACGGGCTGTCGTCGTTCTTCATCGGCGAGCAGAAGGTGGCCGAGGAGCTCGGGCCGATCATGCGGGCGGCGCCGACCGAGGAGCAGAAAGTCTTCCTCTGCACGCAGATCGCCGACGAGGCGCGGCACGTGCGGTTCTTCGAGCGCTTCTACCGCGAGGTCGGGGTGCTCGAGTCCGACGAGCTCTCGGAGATGCTGGCCGAGACCTCGTCCCACCTGAACCAGAACTTCGGCGAACTGTTCGACGAGATGCTCGGCGCGCGGACCGCGCGGCTGTCCCAGGAACCGGAGGACACCGAGGCGATGGTCGAGGCGGTGACGCTCTACCACATGGTCATCGAGGGGATGCTGGCCCTCACCGGGCAGCACTTCATCATGGAGTTCAACGAACGGGAGAACACGCTGCCGGGGTTCGTCGAGGGGTTCGGCAACGTCGCCCGCGACGAGCATCGCCACGTCGCCTTCGGCTCCGTCTTCCTGCGCGAGAAGGCCCACGAGGACGAGCGCTACAAGGCGGCGATCCAGCGGACGCTGGAAGAGGCGTTACCGGTGGCCGACGGCGTCTTCTCACCGCCGTGGGCGGAGGGCGGCGACGACTTCGAGCTGTTCGGCTACTCGCTCGGCGAGACCCGTCAGTTCGCCGCGACCTGCCTGATGCGGCGGCTGAAGGTCATCGGCCTCGGTTGAGGAAAAGAAAGCGCCCGGCGGGGCCGGGCGCTGGTGCTACGGAGTGGTTTCGGTCGCCGGTGGCGATTCGACCGGCGTTTCCGTCGGCGTCGTCAGAACTTCTTCGACGACGGTCGGCGGGGTCGCTTCGACCGGCGTTTCGGCGACCGGCGGCGGGGTGGTGGTGGCCGGGGGAGTCGTGGTCGCCGGCGGCGATTCGGGAGTGACGGTCACGGTCACGGTCCCTTTGCCGCCGTGGGCGCCGGGGGTCGTGGTCGTCGTCGCGGTGCCGGTTTCGACTTCGACGCCGCCGGTGAGGTTGTTGCCTTCGACCTCGGAGGCGCCGGCGGCCGGTTCGTCGACCGGTTCGGCGTCGCCGACCCCTTCGGCCGCCGCGACTTCTTCTTCGGCGACGGCCGGGGCTTCTTCGGTCGCCGCGACTTCGGTCGAGGTCTGAACTTCTTCACTCGCGCTCGGAGCCACCGCGACCACGTTGCTGGCGATCGCGGGCTTTGAGCTTTCGACCTCCGTCGCCGGGGTGATCCCCGCTTCCAGGCCGCCGCTCTGTGGCGCTTCGACGACTGCCGCCGGGGCGGGCGCGGGGGCTTCCCTGGCGATCGGGGCCACCGGGGTGGAGGTGTGGTGTTCCTTCGGCAGCTCGACCGCGGCGCCGGCAGTGAGGACCGCGGCGGTGACGACGCCGGCGACCGCCTTGGTGCCGATCGCACCGCCGATCGCGCCGCCCAGGCCACCGAGCCCGCCGGCCGCGCCGCCGCCACCGAGGGCCGCGCCGATGCCGCTCGCCGCGCCGCCCGCGGCAGCCGCGCCGCCGCTCGCCGCGGCTCCGCCGGCCGCCGCGCTGGAGGCGGCCGAGCCGCCGCCGAGCCCGAGCTTGCCGGCGATGAAGCCCTTGAAGGCGATCAGCGCCGGGACCGGGAACAGCGCCGCCAGCATCTTCTCGTTGGAGCGGACCTGGGAGCGGAAGTCGGCGCATTCCTCGCACTCGCGCACGTGGCGGCGCACCGGGGCCGAGACCTTGCGCAGGCCCTCGGCCGCTTCGGAGAGCTCGACCCGGACCTCGCCGCAGGTCAGCAGGCGGGCCTGGCTGGCCTCGCCGAGCGAGATCCGCGCGCGGACCAGGAGCGACTTGACCGAGGGCACCGTCGTCTCCATCGCGTCGGCGATCTCCTCGTAGGAGAGCGCGTCCATCTCGCGCAGGAGGAGGGCCGAGCGCTGCGTCTCGGGAAGTTTGTTGACGTCGGAGATGATCTGCCGGAACTCCTCGCGGTTGTGGACCTTCTCCGCGGTCGAGGCAGCTTCGACTTCCGGCACCATGTCCATCGATTCCTGCGCGTCGGCACTCGGTTTGCGCAGGTGGTTGAGGGAGCGGTTGCGGGCGATCCGGTAGAGCCAGGGGCGGAGGTTGATCTCACGCTCGTCGGCGAGCATCGCCCGGTAGGCGTTGACGAAGACCTCCTGCAGCACGTCTTCGGCGTCCTCGGTCGAGCCGAGCATCTGGCGGCAGAAGCCGAGCAGGCGGCCCTGGTAGCGGTCGACGATCATCTCGAAGGCACCCGCGTTCCCGCCGCGGGCCATCGCGATCAGCTTCTCGTCGCCCTGCAGTTTGAGCAGCGGCGACTTGCGGGCGAGAAGCCCGCGGCGACTGGCGTGAGTGAGTGCTGATGCCTCCATGGTTCCCTCCAGGCACGACTGGGTCCGGTGCCTCTCAGACACGGTAACAACGGCCGAGTTGCGGTTCGCCAACTTTTATTGCCCGCTTACACGCTCCCGCAGGCATTTTGCCGGGATACCATCGCTTTGCCCGGGTGGCGAAACTGGTAAACGCGGCGCCCTTAAAAGGCGCTACTCCTAGGAGTTCGCGGGTTCGAGTCCCGCCCCGGGCACTGCGTCGGCGGTCCCACGCGACACCATTTCGTGTCACGTATAGGATGCCGCGCCATGGGAGATCACGGAGGTCGCATCGTCGCCAAGGTCCTGAAGTCGCGTGGGGTGGACACCCTGTTCACGCTTTCGGGAGGGCATCTGTTCTCTATATATGACGGCTGCAAAGCGGAGGGGATCCGGATCCTCGACGTGCGCCACGAGCAGACCGCCGCCTTCGCCGCCGAGGGGATCGCGAAGGCGACCCGCGGGGTCGGGGTCGCGGCGCTGACCGCGGGGCCTGGCGTCACCAACGGGATGAGCGCGATCGCCAGCGCCCAGTCGAACGATTCGCCGATCGTCGTGCTCGGCGGGCGGGCGCCGGAGATGCGCTGGGGCTCGGGCTCGCTGCAGGAGATCGACCACCTGCCGTTCGTCTCGCCGCTGGTGAAGTCGGCCGAGACGGCGAAGTCGACCGACGCGATCGCCGCGCTGACCGCCACCGCCTTCGACACCGCCGCCGCCGCGCCGAGCGGCCCGACCTTCGTCGACTACCCGATGGACGTCGTCTTCTCGGAGGCCGAGTACGAGATCCCCGCGCCCGTCGTCCAGGAGGCGGCAGCGCCCGAGGGGGTCGAGGAGGCCGCGG
The DNA here is from genome assembly GCA_965200635.1 of Solirubrobacterales bacterium. Classification (GTDB taxonomy): domain Bacteria; phylum Actinomycetota; class Thermoleophilia; order Solirubrobacterales; family 70-9; genus VAYN01. Next base: position 2,095,218 of record OZ241364.1, read on the forward strand.
CTCTCCTGGCCGGCGCGCAGCGGCCGGTGATCATGGCCGGCACCGGGCTCTACTGGGGCCGCGGAGAGGAGCAGATGCGGGCGCTGGCCGAGGCACTCGGCATCCCGGTCTTCCTCAACGGCCTCGGCCGCGGCTGCCTGCCGGCCGACCACGACCTGGCGTTCAGCCGCGCCCGCTCGACCGCGCTGAAGGGCGCCGACGTGGCGCTGGTGATCGGCGTGCCGTTGGACTTCCGGCTGGGTTTCGGTGGCAGTTTCGGCGAGGAGACGAAGCTGATCCGCCTCGATGTCGCGCCGAACGAGCTGACCGCGAACCGACTGCCGGACCTCGACCTGGTCGGCGACGTCGCCGCCGGGCTCGCCGCGATCGCCGCGGCGGCGGGGGAGGGGACGCGCTCGAAGCCCTGGCTGGAGCAGCTCGGCAACGTCGAGCGCGAGGCGCGCGAAGCCGAGCGCGAGCAGCTCGAGGATTCGCGCTCGCCGCTGCACCCGGTGCGGGTTTACGGGGAGCTCGACAAGGTCCTCGACCGCGACGCGATCGTGGTCGGCGACGGCGGCGACTTCGTCTCCTACGCGGGTCGCTACATCAACACCTACGAGCCGGGCTGCTGGATGGACCCGGGCCCGTTCGGTTGCCTCGGCGCCGGGCCGGGCCAGGCGATCGGCGCGAAAGTCGCCAACCCGGACCGCCAGGTCTGCCTACTGCTCGGAGACGGCGCCTTCGGCTTCAGCGGCATGGAGTTCGACACGATGGCGCGCCACGGCCTCGGCGTCGTCGGCGTGATGGGGAACAACGGGATCTGGGCCCTCGAGCACCATCCGATGAAGTTCCTCTACGGCTACTCGGTGGCGGCGGAACTGCAGCCGGAAACGCGCTACGACCAGCTTGTGGAGACGCTCGGTTGCGAGGGCGTCGTGGTCAAGGATCCCGACGATCTGCGGCCGGCCCTGGAGCGGGCGTTCTCCTCCGGCGCGCCGACGTTGGTCAACGTCATCACCGATCCCGAGATTGCCTACCCGCGCAAAGCCAACCTGGCCTGACTGGGGCGAACCGGATCGGCGAACGCCGCCGTACATGACCCCTGAAACGAGAATCGCCCGACATCTCTGACGGGCGATTCACGCGGATCCCTCAGGACGGGCAGGGGTACGTCTTCAGGGACCCTTATTGATGGGCTCAGACGGCGGGAGGCGCCATGATGCGGCAATCGCCTAAGCCCTATGCCAAGGGCAAGGAAGGACTGACCCCTCCTCGTCCCCGGTGCGAGAAGTATTGCCAAGGCAGGCACGGTTTGTCCACTCTCCGTACCGTGGACTACCGAATTTAGGGCTGACGACTAGCCCATTTGTGGGGGTAGCTCTCTACCAACCACCCGTTTGTCCTACGCGTCGATTACTCGATGTCCAACCGGTAGTTGAACCGGTCCGACCACGTGAACAGTCTACTTAGGTCGATTCCGATAATGCAATCGCCGCGCCGTACAAAATGTCGTGCTCGGAAACCATGATGCGCTCAAGCTCGAAAGCGCGCATCGCCTCGACCAGGATGACCACGCCGGCGACGATCGTAGGGGCGCGGTCGGCGTGCAGTCCGGGGATCTCCCGTCGGCGCTCGAGCGGTGTGCTCGCCAACAGCGACAGCATCCGCTGGATCGATCGCAGCTCCAGCACGTGTCCGTGGATCTGCAGCGGGTCGTACGGCACGAGTTCCATCTCGATCGCCGCCAGCGAGGTGGGCGTCCCCGCGACCGCGATCCCCGCCTTCGCCTCCGGCGCGTCCGCCCGCGCTGTCTCGATGATTCCGCGGACATCGGCGGCCAGCGCTTCCAGCTCGACCGGGGTGGGGGGGTCGTGGACCAGGTGCCGCTCCGTGTGCCGGCCGACCCCCGCCTGCATCGACACGTGCCACAGGGCCTCGCGTCCTTCGCCGACGATCAGCTCGGTCGAGCCGCCGCCGATGTCGATCACCAGCGTCGGCACCTCCGGCACATGCTCCGAGGTCGCCCCCATATAAGTCATGCGCGCCTCTTCGTCCCCGTCGAGCACCCGCGCCGACATCGCGAACCGCTCCCGCAGCTCCGCCACGAACGCGCCCCCGTTGCTCGCGTCCCGCACCGCGCTGGTCGCGATCGCGTCGACTTTCTCCGCCCCCATCTCCTCCAGCACGGCGACGTAGGGATCGACAGCCGCGCAGGTCGCCTCGATCGCCTCGGCGGCCAACTGCCCGCTCAGGTCGACTCCCCGCCCCAACCGCGTCACCGTGCTCCGCCGCTCCACCGGCATCACCCGCCCCTCGGCCACGTCCGCCACGAGTAACCGCGTCGAGTTCGACCCGAGGTCGATGACCCCGACCCGTTGCGCGTCCATCGCCATCCGGGCACCCTATTCAGCCGTCAACCCCGGCTCTCTCCGCCACCCATCCCATCACGAGCCCCGGAAGTCAACGCCACGTTGCTAAGATCCCGTGTCCGCCGCGGGGTGGAGCAGTCAGGTAGCTCGTCGGGCTCATAACCCGAAGGTCGCAGGTTCGAATCCTGCCCCCGCTATGTCAAACACCTGCGACCGACCCGCCACCGCGGCGGTCGCTCTTCGCCGATCAACTGGGGTGCCACCGTCGCGGTCAGTTCAAGCTGGCGGGTTTCTTTGGTGTAGGTCGCGGTTACGTCGAAGGCCTCGAATATCTCGATCGACTCGTCGGGGTCCGCGTCCTTGAGGGCTTGGCGCATATCTGGGACCGCATCGAGCATCGCAACTACCTCCTCCGGGTGCGCCCCTTCCGGGCGACTCGCCCTAAGCCCGACCGACGCATCCTCGATCGCCCCGAGGCGGGCCGACAGTTCCTCGATGCGGCGCGTTGCCAAGGCGACGACGGGATGGGCCGGATCGTCGTGCTCCTCCAACCTGAGCGTCTGACGGCGAAGGCTCTGCTCCACGTCGCCCTGCTCCTTTGCCAGCCGCGCAAGCTCGGCGTCGTGATCCTCCCAGGACGCATCCGTCGCCTTGGCAAGCTCCGTGCTCAAGAGTCGTAGACGGTCCGGCCCGAAGATGCGACGGCCGAGAAAGTCGATCACCTCGTCAAGAATGATTTCCTCCTTGACCCCGAGTACGCGGGGGTGGCCCGCAACGTCGGCGGCGACGGTGCCGCGGCGAGACAGGAATTGGCAGCGGTACCAGTTCTTGTGCTTTTGGTGGATGCCCTCCATCCGCCGTCCGCACAGTCCGCAACGGACCCGGCCACGCAGCACGTAGGTCCGTCCCCTCCGCTTTGCGCCGCCTTGGTGGGGACGCGCAGTGTTCGAGCGCGAACCGCCACCACGCCGAGGCGCTAGAAGCTCTTGAAGCGTTACTGCCGCCCCGCGACCTCCTGACCCCGAAATGGGTTGGGGCCGTCGACTACACGATGGCGCTAGGTGGCCCCGGCGTGGTCGCCGGAGGCATCACGCACCGCATTTCGGCAGCGGTTCGGAGGTGTCCGATCTGATCAGCCGAGCGCTCGGTTCGGCCTCGCGAAGCGCAAGCGAAGCGGCCAGGCGGGCGGCACCCACCCTGACCGAGACGGGCGGCACCGCGGCGTCGGGCGGGGCTGACCGCTTCGCCACCCAGTGTGGGACGGTCGCTCTGGCGGCGATCTGCAGCGCCATCGCTCTTTCCCCGATCGAACACCACTGCGTGTTCGGCGTCTTCTCGCACCAGCACCCGGCGGGGAGCCAGGAATCGCCGGTCGAAGAACCCGGCGAAACGCCTCCGATCCCGCCCGCATCGAACTCGCCCCCGTCGCCGCAGGAAGCTGGACGGTCGGCGTCGCGATCGGCGGAAGCGACCGCTGCTCGTGATCGTCGCCGACGTCGCCGGCGACTCCGAAGAAACCGCGCCGCGCGGAAGGTCGCGCAAGCTCGCCGCGCCCGGAAAGCCCGGAGGGCCAGGGCGCGGGCGAGTGAAGCAAAACGAAACGCGAGCCCTGGACGCGACAGAGGCAGAATCGGTAGCGCCCCTCGAAGAAGCGGCGCCCCTCGAAGAAGCGGCGGCGCCGATCGAAGAAGCGCCGCCCCCCGCAACCGGCGCTCAGGTCCGAGGGGAGGTCGGGCACTAGTCGGACGCGCCGCCTTGGGCCAAACGGCCTGTCAACTCGCCGTTCACGCGGCATCTCCAAGGGTGTCGAGCACCGCCAGGATCTCGCGGGCTCGGTTCGCGTTGAGTAGTCGGGGTGCGTGTCGATCCAGTGGATTGTCAGGCCGTCGTTCGACGATTGCCACGGTCGCCATCGGGATGGTCACGGTCCCGTCGGCATTGACCTCGCTGATGTCGATACCGAGCTGGAGCTGCGCCTCGCGCGCTTCCTCACTGGGCTGGTGAGCACGCCCATCGCCCGTCCCAGGCTGAGGCCGGGATCGGAAGAACACGGCGTACTCGAGGTCGTGCTTCTCCTTCATCGTCAGTGAGCCATCCGATCGCGGCCGCGATCTCCGCTACCGGCCCGCGACCCGGCGACCATGGCCGGGTCGCGGGCGACCAGGATCGTGAGCGAGCAGCCGACTGACGTCGGGCCCCAGCGTCACCGGGAGTGGCGGGGGAGCATCCGTCTACTCTCAGACCGCGCTGCGTCCGCCGTCGACGGGGATGACTGCGCCGTTGATATAACCGGCCGCCGGGGTCGCGAGGAACGTGATGACGTCTGACAGCTCATGCACGTCGGCGACCCGGCCGAGCGGGATCTGCTTTGCGAACTCTTCGGCCATCGCCAATCTCGGCTCCAGCGTAGGCGTCAACGTCGGACCGGGAGCGACGGCGTTGACCCGGACGTTCTGCGGCCCGAATTCGGCGGCCCACGCTTTGGTGAGCAACTCGATCGCCGCGCGGGAGGCGCCGTAGGCACCCAAGCCTGGCTGACCGTAACGCGCGACCATCGTGGAGACGCTGATGATCGATCCGCCGCCGCGGGCGGCGATCTTCGGTGCGAGTGCCTTGACGAGGAAGAACGGCACCTTGACGTTGAGGAGGAACTGACCGTCGAACGCCGCCTCGTCGATGTCGGCCGTCGCTCCCATGGCGGCGACGCCGGCGAGGTTGACCAGGACATCGATCTCGCCTGCCTCCTCGGCGACGCGGCCCACCTCGGAGAACTCCGAGAGATCGGCGGCGATGAACTGCGCATCGTGCCCGCCCGCCCCGATCTCCTCCACGGCGCCTGCGCCGCGGGTCTCGTCACGGCCGGTGATGATCACCGTCGCGCCCTTCTCGGCCATGGACCGCGCGGTGCCGATGCCCATTCCCGACGTGCCACCGGTGATCAAAGCCCGTTTGTCCTTCAGATCCATTTTCCACTTCCTCAGTAGTTAGAATGCATATGCCACTTTGCTGTCGGCGAACGTAGCAGAAGTGGCCTATGTATTCCAATTAGGACAGACTCCGGACCTTGTGGCACGCACTCCGGAAGGCTTGCCGCCGTCGTCGACGGTCCGGGGGGCTCAGCGGTCGAGCGAGGTGCTCGTGGTGCTGCCGAGGGTGGCGATGAGGGTGAGCATCGCGTCGAGCGCGGCCGCGAGCGGCTCGGGGTCGCGCTGGATCTGGGCGAGCAGGAGACCGCCCTCGAGCGCGGCAAGCAGAGCCAGGCTTAGCCGGCGCGGATCGGCGTCCGGTTCGAGTCGGCCGAGCGCGTGCATCCGCAGAAGACCGGCCATGATGCTGGCCTCCCAGCGTTTGAAGGCCGCGGCGACGATCGCCCGGGCCTCGGGCTCCGTCTCGGCGAGCTCGGAACCGAGCGAGCCGACCGGACAGCCGCCCAGCCCCCCGGTGTCGCGGTTGTGATCGACGACGAAATCGCGCCACTCGCGTAGGCCGTCGAGGCTGCTGAGGTCGAATTTCTCTTGCGTGCCGATGGCCCGTTCGGCCTGGCGCTCGATGACCGCGCGGACCAGGTCCGGCTTGTCGTCGAAGTAGTGGTAGAGCTGCGAGTTGCTCACGCGCGCGCCGTCGCGCACTTCCTCGATCGTCGTGCCGGCGACGCCCTGGCGGAAGATCAGTTCCGCGGCGGTGTCGACGATCCGTGCGCGCGTCTCGGCCCCCCTGCGCGTCAAACGCGGCCGATCAGGACTGGTTGAGGACACTGGGGGAGTATAACGCCAATACTGGCTTTGACATGCCATAGCATCTCTGCAAAAGTGGAGTGGGCATGCCAATTTGGAGAACAAAACCCGGGCGCTGCCAACGTGGAAGGAAGAGCCACCACGGCTTGGCCGTCCTACCGACCCTGCGGCCCGACCACATGATCCAGCCAACTCCGGCCGGACCTACAGAAGGTGAGAGCGAATTCAGATGAGCACAACCCCAGGAAAGAGCGTGTTGATCACGGGCGCCAACGTCGGGATCGGCAAGGAGGTGGCCCGGCAACTGGCTCTGCGCCCCGGTTTCGGCCGCGTCTACCTGGCGTGTCGGAACGAAGACAAGGCGACGGCGGCGAAGGCCGATCTCGAGGCGGCGACCGGCCGGACCATCTTCGACATCGTCCTGATGGACGTCACCGATCTCGACTCGGTCCGTGCCGGGGTGGCCGGCATCGACGGCTCCATCGATGCCTTGGTCATGAATGCCGGTGTCATCGGCCCGCGGTCGATGGACCTGACCGGCGACGGGGTGACCGTCGGGTTTGCGACGAACGTCCTCGGCCACGTCGTCCTGCTCGAGACGCTCCTGGCCGAGGACCGACTCGACGAGGTCGCGGTTCTCGCCGGAAGCGAGGCGGCCCGCGGGCTTCCGATGATGGGGATGAAGCGGCCGTCGTTTCCCTCGACCTCCGCCGACGAGCTCGCCACCGCCATCGACGGGACCTACTTCGCAGACAAAAAGGCCGACTTCAACCTGGCCTTCGGGCAGTCCAAGTACATCGGCGCCCTCTGGATGGCCTACCTGGCCCGACAGTACCCCGACCGCCGCTTCATCACCGTGAGTCCCGGCGCCACCACCGGCACCGAAGCCTCCTCCAACGGCCTCGCCCTACCGCTGCGGATCGCGGCCAATTACGTCATGCCCGCCCTGCGGATCTCCCACAAGCTCGACGCGGGCGCGAAGCGACTCGTCGACGGTGTCACCGACCCGACCCTGACCAGCGGCGTGTTCTATGCCAGCTCGGCCAACAAGCTCAAGGGTCCCATGGTCGACCAGGCGGAGATCTTTCCCGATCTCGCCGACCCGTCGTTTCAGGAGCACGCCGACGAGGCGATCCACCGCTTCATCAGCTGAGAGACACTCGCGTGATCCCTCGCCCGCACCGCCTCAACGACTAGGAGACAACTGAGATGGCATCGTTCCCGGCCCCCGAGACAGGCATCCTGCTCACCCACTTCATCGTCTCGGAGGACATCGCCCGCTCTCGAGACTTCTACGCAAAAGTCCTCGGTGGCGAGATCGTCTCCGAAAGCCCCGCGGTCGTCGCGCTCGCGAACAGCTGGATCATCATCAACTCGGGCGGTGGCCCGACCGACGACAAGCCGGCCGTGACGCTGACCGCACCCGATCCCGACACGGTAAGCAGCTTCCTGAATATCCGCGTCGCCGACATCCAGGAGATCTATGAAGACTGGAGCGCCAAGGGCGCCCAGTTCCTGACCCCGCCGGTCGACCACGGGGTCGAGCTGCGTCGCTACCTCCACGATCCAGACGGCCACCTGATCGAGCTCGGCCAGGCGAACCGTGATTTCCTGGAGGAGCATGGCTTGCTGGATTCGGCGCGAGCCAGGTAGGACCTGGAGCAGCAATGTGACTGGGTCCTACGAAGATTCATTCCGCGCCGTGGACCCCCTGGGGTTCGCTCGCCAGCTCGAGCGGCTCACCACGTCACCGCCGCGCCCTTGGGAGGACGTCGGCAAGCTTCTCGACATCGCTCACACTGCTGCGATTGCCGGCGTCTTGGAGTCCCTCGGGCCCGATGTCGCGCGGGTCGATCCGATCGGGATCGAGCTGACCGCGACGCTGGAGGGCCCCGGTGGTTGGCAGCGGGCCAGCCTCATCTCCGTCGACGACCGTGCAAGGGCCGGGGCCGAGCTCGAGACGCAGGGATGGACCGTCGTCGAGACGAGAGTTCAGATGGAGGCCGCGGGCCGCCCTGCCGGCGTTGTCGTCCTTACCTTTCGGGTCATCACCTAGAGATCGGCGGACTGCCCCAAGCCGGGGCTTTATCGATTGGGTCGCCCATTGGTTCGCCCTAAATATTGGAGATGGCGAGCCGACGATCGAGCGCCACGACAGGGACGTCTCTTGGCCGGGAGACCGTTCGAGACCCAACCATGAAGTCCCGCAACCACAGCGACAACAGCGAGGAGTCAGCATGACCATTACCCTGACCAACCCCGAAGCACTGCCAAAGGTCGACTTCCACCGGCAGGTGGCGATCGCCACAGGATCAAAGCTGGTGTTCATGGCCGGCCAGGTCGCCTGGGACGCTGACGGAAATCTGGTTGGCGAAGGTGACCTTGCCGCTCAGGTGGAGCGGTGTTACCTCAACGTTGCCGCCGCCGTCGCCGAGGCCGGCGGCACCTTCGCCAACATCGCAAAGCTGACCACTTACGTTGTCGGATGGACCCCAGACAAAATGCCCCTGCTCAAAGAGGGCCGCGACCGCGCCGCCGCGAAACTCGGGGTCACCCTGCTCGCCCCGGGCACGCTCATCGGCGTCGCCGCGCTGTTCACGCCCGACCTCCTCGTCGAGATCGAGGCCATCGCCGTCGTCGACTGATTTGCTCGGTCCGCCTGGCCGGCAGCGATTCGACCGCGGGTCCGTCGAAACGTCTCGCTGACGGCGCACGGGCCCGCGGGGGCGGGTTTTGGCCCACCTTCCTGCGACCGGCTACCAGTTCATGGAGGCACGAATCCTGCCGTGAGGTCGCAGTTTTTCGGGTCAACCGTTAGCTATCCGTGTTGCCGGGCGCCTGATTAGCCGGAGGCCGGGGTCGCCGCCCGCGGAGCGCACCGTGGCGCGCTCCGCGGCCTTGCGATCGGCGCGGGCGACCTGCTCGGCGGACTCAAGGCAAATCCTGAATCTCCATGACCCGGTAGCCGGTCGCAGGAGGCCCCCGCTATTTCAAACTCCGACGACGGGCGCCCTGTCGCCGCCGTCGCTTCTTCGCCGATCAGTTGAGGTGCCACCGTCGCAGAGAGTTCGAGGTGGCGCGTGTTTTTCGAGTACGTCGCGGTCACGTCGAAGGCGACGAATATCTCGATCAACTCGTCCTCGACCCCATCCTTGAGCGCCTGCCGCATATCGCTCTTCCGATGGCATCGCCGAGCGGTGGGAGGTCTCTGGTCGCGCCTTCGCGAAAGCCTGTCGAAGGGCGCACCGGAAGCATTATCGCGCTGGATTGCCATCCTTGTCGGCGGTCGCCCCCACGGTAGCTAGCTGACGTAGCGATGATCGCTCGGACCGCCGTCATCGCCCGGGCCGTGAATACCGGATGCCTGGCCGGGGGTTAAGGAAGCACCGGCGTCTCGACAAACCTGTAGCCGGTCGCAGGAAGGTGTCCAAAACCTGCCCCCGCTACTCCTAATCCTGCGACCGTCGTTGTATCGCAGCGGTCGCTTCACCGGAGCCAGCGTCGCAACCAACGGTCCCGCCGCGCGTCAAGGCGGGTTCGGCGGTCGAGGCGCTACTAGAAAGACTCTGGCCGGCAGCGCGGCCATCGACGCCGATCGATGACGGCCTACGGGGCAGGCGAGTGAAGCGGGGAGCGTTCCAAGGCACGGAAGCTCGGAAGGCCGTGTGGCCGCCGCGAGTTCGGCCTTACGCTCCGGGTCGCGTCCCCGCGACCGAGAGCCAGCCCGGTACGTCGCCTGCGCCTTGAAATCTCGCCCGACCCTGAGCGATCGTGCCGTCGAACCCGGTCGGATCGAGTAGGAGTTCATTGAGAGTTGTCGGGTCGGTCTCGAACTCAGATTCCACACCAGGCAGTGCGCCGGGGCGGACCTCGAAGGCGTCGTCGTGGCCGGTGATCGACCAAGGTTGCCCGTCCAGGACGATGCTCCAGCTTCCGCGAGGAGGATCGGGATCGGCCCGGGCGAGATCGCGAAGGAACATGAGCACTGCTCCGGGGCTCACCGAGCCGCCGGCCGGCTCGGGCTCTGTTGCTCCCCAGGCGCCCAACGCGTCGAGCACTCCCTCGAGCGCGCTGCCGCGGTCGGTCAGCTCATAGACCGTGCTCGCGGCGGGCGGCGGCAGCACTCGGCGATCGACTACGCCGTGGGACTCAAGCTCTCGCAGGCGATCGGTCAGCATGTTCGTACTGGCGGCCGGCAGAGCCCGGCGTAGCTCCGAGAAGCGTTGCGGTCCGAACAGCAGCTCACGGACCACCAAGAGCGCCCACCGCTCGCCGACGACATCGAGAGCGCGGGCGACCGGACACAGGTCGCGGTAGCTACGTGAAGTCGGCATGATCTTTATTTGCAATTTGAACGTTGTTTTTTGCAATCATTCTGCCTGACTCTACCTACCTAACGAGAAAAGGTCACGGATCGATCGCGGAGTTCGATTCCGGCCGGAGAGGATTTCCATGGGTCGACCGATAGTGCACTTCGAGGTGACCGGGGCAGACCCGAGCCGGCTGCGCGGGTTCTTCGGTGAGCTGTTCGAGTGGACGTACGAGATGACGCCTGTCGCGACGACGGTGTCCGATCCCGACGACTACGGGTTCATCGACCTTTTGACCGCCGCCGACGGGGTCGGAATTCCCGGTGGGGTCGGCGGCGGACCCGGGCGCACGCCGCACGCACTGTTCTACGTGAGCGTCGACGACGTTGCCGTGGCGCTCGAGCGTGCCGAGGAACTCGGCGGCGTCCGGAAGATGGGGCCCGAGCTCGCGCCGAACGGCCTTGTCGTTGCGCATTTCGCCGACCCCGAAGGCAACCTGATCGGACTCGCGGGCGGTTGAAGAGAGAGCCGCGGGCCGACCACCCACGTGAGCCGGCAGGGGACCAAGTTCGACTGCAACCACTTCAACCTCGGAGAAGGCAAGCCCCGCGGTCTCGTCTCCTGCCACGCAAGCAAGGCTGTGGTCAAGTTCAACCTCGGCTCCTGAAGGCGCTCGGCCGCGTACGCATCGATTCCTCTCAGTCGATCGTCACCTGCTGTTTGTCGAAGGCGACGTAGCCGCTGTAGTCACGGCCGACTTTGTCGAACGAGGACGGGTACGGCGCGGGATAGCTCCACGCGGCGTCGTGGTGACTCGACCCACCTGCCGACAGGTCGTGGTACTGGGCATCGCCCTTCCACGGACAGTTGTAAGGGGTGGCACTGTCGCTGAACAGCTCGGACTCGAGCGCGGAGGGCGGGAAGTAGTAGTTGCCCTCGATGGTGATCAGGTCGGCGTCGGGTGCCTCGGCGACGACGACCCCCTCGATAGATGCCTTCATGTCGGGTCCTCTCTGGTGATGGAGACTTGATCGATCTAGCTTCAGGAAAACAGATCGTTGGTCTCGGCCGGACCCCGGCCTCCCGACGCCAGGGACCTACTTGACGATGATCTTTCCGTGCATGAACGGGTGGATCGTGCAGTAGTACTTGTAGACGCCGGGCTTCTTGAGGACGATGCTCTTGGTCGTCCCGACCTTGATGTCCCCGGTGTCGAAGGAGCCGTTATTGGCCGTCGCGGTGTGGGTTATGCTGCCGTCCTCGTTGTCGAAGACGATCTTGGTCCCGGCTTCGACGCGGAGCGGCGACGGAGCGTAGGCAAAGCGTTCGATGGTCACCTTTTTCGGCGCGGAGATGGCGCCGGCCTCCGGCGCCCCGGCGGCGGCGCGCAGGCCGACGAAGCAGACCAGGGCGAGCGCTCCTGCCAGGAGGAACAGGATCGGACGGCGGGCGGGGCGCATGGAAGTCATCAAACGAACCTACGCACGCCTCTCTTCATCGGTTCACTCTTCCCGCTCAGTCAGGGTCTCTGAGCACGAACAACTCGATCTCCATGTCGGGCCCGACATGGGAGTCGGAGATGAAGGCGAGGACCTGACGACCGCTGAGACGCTCCACCTCGGCGATGAATTTGTGCTGCATCGCTTGCTGGAAGGCACTGCGGGTCGCCTGCACGATCGGGGTGTTCTCGATCTCGATCATCGTCTTCTCGACATCGGTGTAGACCTCGCCCATCACGCAGACGATGAGATCGTCCCCGAGCATCTGGGTCTTGGCGCTGCCGGGAGGGCGGTGGTGGTAGCGCTCGTGGAGGGCGACCATCGAATCGGTCACGGCAGTCAGCAGATCGTCGCCATCTAGGGGTCGGGCTATGGACGGCATATAGGCCTTCCTTCTCGTCCTCTGATCAGAGACGCGCGCGAGGCAGAGGGGGGAAGGACCCAACGAACGGTCAGACGAGACTAGCCGCTGGTCTAGGATCTACCGATCATGGATCCCGATGTGAGTGCTGATGACGGCCAAGCGGCACTCGCAAAGCGTCGCCACGGCGACGAGCTGACCGCCGTCTCCGACGGCCTGGTCACTCTGTTGAAGGAATTCTACGGCCGCGGACCGACCCAGGCGAGGTCCTACTACCAGGACGATCTCGTCGTCTGCATCCTCCGTGGTGGCTATACGCAGGTCGAGCAGACGCTCCTCGACGGGGGTCGCGGATCGGCCGTGATCGAACAGCGGATGGAGTTCCAGGAGTTGATGCGCGATCGCTTCGAAGCGGTCATCGAAAAGGCGGTCGGCCGCAAGGTGATCGGCTTCATGAGCGGCAACCAGCAGCAGCCGGACATGATGTGCGAGGTCTTCATCCTCGCTCCAACCGATCTCCTGTAGGCACCTGACCGCCCCCGGACCTCACCTGGGAGTCAGAGCTCTGGGGTGCTCATCTCGCGACGCAGCTTCTTCAACCCCAGCCGCATCCGACCCTTGACGGTGCCGGGTGGCAGATCGAGTTGGGTGGCGATCTCGGAGTGGCTGAGTTCGCCGTAGAAAGCCAGGACGATCACCTCGGCCTGGGCGTCGGGAAGAATCCGGAGGGACGTCAGCATCGCGTCGCGCTCACTCTCGGCGGCGACGGCGTCCTGGGCGGAGATGGCACCTTCGTCGGCCTGCGTACGGCCTGCCTCTGCCTCGGCCGTCTGGAGCTGTGGCCGGGTGGCGGCCCTCCGGGTCGAGTCGATCGCCCGGTTTCGGACGATCATCATCGCCCAGGCCTGGAAGCTCGACCCGCCCTCCCGGTAGGTCCCCCGGTTCCGCCAGATCGCGAGGAAGCCTTCCTGGACGGCGTCTTCGGCATGGCCGGGATCACGACAGACCACGCGCGCCACACGGAAGGCCCGCGCGGAGTGGCGGTCGTAGAGCTCGGCGAACGCGTCGCCGTCGTCGGCCTGCGCGCGGATCATCAGCATCGCGTCGGTCTGGTCTGGTTGGCGCTGAGGAAGGCCGTCACCTTGCGCCCGGTCAGTCGCTCGACCGCCGCCGTGGACCCGATCCGGATCCTGCTGCTTACCGGGGAGGTGCGAGAGCGACATCCTTGGACTCCTCGGACTCGTCGAAACCGGCCCGGAAGTCACGGCTTGCTGCCGACGACATGTCGACCTCAGTGATGCCCTCCTGGTCCAAGAGTACCGGAGCCACCCGGCGTCGAGGGTAGGGAGCGGGCCACCTCGTCGCGGATCCACCTACCGGGCGGCGATCTCCAGACCGCGGGCGGGGAAGGAAGGCTCAGTCATCGCCGGGGCGTACGCCATAGACCGTGACCATCGACTCGACCAGGAAGCGGTTGGGCACGCGGACCCGTTCCTGCTCGCCGGTCTCGATCACCGTCGCCATCGATTCGACCGCGGTGACGCGACCCCGGATCCCCTCCACCGAGATCTCTTCGCCGACCTCGAAGATGCCGCGCGCGTGGCGGCCGGCGCTGAGCTCGCGGGCCACGCCTTGCCCGCCGAGCCCGAAGGCGATCGCCAGCATCGACACCGCCCCAGCCAGGACGATCGCCACGAGGACGAGGAGGATCGCGGTCGAGACGGCGATCTGGGCGGCGGCGGTGATCGCGAAGATCGAGACGACCAGGATCTGCGCGACCTGGCCGAGCGAGACCGGCAGGTCGAGTTGGAAGGTCAGGCGCTCGACCCGCTGGCGGGCGATGCCGCCGAGGACGAGGCCGATCAGGACCAGCGCCGCGGCGATCAGGACCTTGGGGATCGCCAGCACGCCCGCGTTCAGCGATTCGCTCAGGAACTGCAGCCCGAGCAACGAGAGGGCGGCGAAGATGACGACCAGGCTGAGGGCGATGCGGGCGGCGGCGCCGACCACCCTGGAAAGAGAGGCCGGGAGGCCGGCGCGCGAAAGGTGGCCGTCGACGCCGAGGCGGGCGGAGGCCCCGTCGAGGTCGGCCGCCTCGAGGGCGCGGCGGAGGATCGCCCCGATCAGCTTCGCGAGCAGCAGTCCGACGACCAGCAGGACGATCGCGCCGAACATCCGCGGCAGGAAAGAGCCGAGTTCTTCGCCGGCGGTGTCGAGGATGTTGGAGGTGGCGAAGAGCATCAGCTGTCGGACCGTCGCGATCGACCTGACGGCTTGGACCCACCGAGCAAGGTGGCGATCCCGTCGACGATGGCGCCGGTGAGATGACCGACAACCTCGAGCGGCCCGCGGATCGATTGCTGCCAGCGGGCGCTGCGTTGGACCCGGCGCGCCAGCTCCTCGTCGGTCGGCGGCGGGTCGTCGCGGAGCTCACCGAGGTAGGCGACCAAGCGCCCCTCCCCGGGATCGGGGGGCCGCTCGGGGCCGCCGCCCGGGGTGTCTGCGGCGCCGCTCACTCGGGCAGCTCCCAGTCATAGGTGTTGTTACGGAGGAGGTCGATCAGCTCGTGGCGGGCCCGGTGCAGGCGCCCTTTGACACTGCCGATCGGCGCCTCGGTGGCCGCGCCGACCTCCTCGTAGGAGAGCCCTTCGACGTCGCGCAACACCAGCACCGCCCGGTGCTCGACTTTCAACAGGCGGATCTTCGTTTCCAGGCGTCTCACCCGCTCATGCTGCTCGAGAATGGCGGCGGGCGTCAACAGGCCGGGGCCCTGGCTTTCACCCTCGGCGGCCACCGGATCGACCGGTTCGGGCCGCCTGCGCTCCACGTGAGAGACCGCGGCGTTGTGGGTGATCTGCAGCAGCCAGGACCGGAAGGATCCTTCGCCGGAGAGCTGGTCGAGCCGGTGGAAGGCGCGCAGGAAGGCGTCCTGGCTGACGTCGCTGGCGTCGTCGAGGCCGACGATCCGAGCCGCGACCCGATAGACGACGTCGCGGTGCCGCTCGACCAGGCTTTCGAAAGAACCCAGGTCGCCGGTCCGGGCGCCGGCGACGAGATCCTCGTCGGTCGGCGCCCGCAGCACGGTGGTCAAGGCGTGGCCGCAGTTCCTTGCATAACCGAGGTGAGACTCATCCGGGGCTCCATTGGTTACACAAATCCCCCAAGAAGATCTTTTGTAACCCCAGCGGCCCGGGCCTGGTCCTAGCGGCACTTCCCAGTCGAGCGTCCGTTGACGTTCTCAACCGTTTGGAGATCGTCCCCCTTGTCCGTCGTGACCGCCTCACTCAGCATCTCCTCGAGCTTGCAGGAAGGGTTCAATTCCTTCTTCGGGTTCATCCCCAATCTGATCGGCTTCCTGCTGATCCTGCTGGTCGGCTGGCTGATCGCCAAAGTCGTCCGCACCCTCGTCACCAAAGGCCTCGAAGCCCTCGGCCTCGACAAGGCCCTGCGGGAGTCGCCGGCCGGCGAGTACGTCGAGAAGTTCAGCCCCGGTGCAAGCCCCTCGAAGCTGGTCGGCGTCGTCGCCTTCTGGTTCATCTTCTTGTTCGTGCTGACCGCGGCCTTCAGTGCTCTGAAGATCCCCGCCGTCACCGCGTTCATGACCGAAGTCCTCAATTACCTGCCGAACGTGATCGCGGCCGTGATCATCTTCGCGATCGCCGCCGCCCTCGCCGGTGCGATCGGCGGCGCCGTCGCCAAGCTGCTCGGCGACACCCCGACCGGCAAGATCGTCGCCACGGTCGTGCCGGCGCTGATCATGGTGATCGCCGTCTTCATGATCCTCAACCAGCTGAAGATCGCCCCGGCGATCGTCTCGCTGACCTACACGTTCCTGCTCGGCTCGATCGCCCTCGCCGCCGCCCTTGCCTTCGGGCTCGGTGGCCGCGACGTCGCCGGCCGCATGCTGCAGGACGCCTACGACAAGGGCCGCGAACAGCAGGGCCAGGTCGAAGAAGACGTCGAACTCGGCAAGCAGCGCGCCGAAGCGAAAGCCAAAGAGGGCAAACAGAAACTCGACGACAAGAGAGGCCCGTCCGGCGGCCCCGCCGCCGAGACGGCGTAGTCGAACCACAGCACCGCAGCAAGCCTCCAAGGGCGCACTTCGCGCACGGGCTCGCAGTACCCCACAGAGAGAAGAAGACGATGAACGCACCAACCGCGATGACCGAGTCCTATGACTGGAACGGCCGCAACGTGATCGATGCCGACGGCGACAAGATCGGCAAGGCCGACCAGGTCTACTACGCGACCGACGACCGCACCCCGGAGTGGCTGACCGTCAACACCGGGATGTTCGGCACGAAGACGAACTTCGTGCCGGTCGACGGCTCGAAGCCGAGCGGCGAGGACGTCCAGGTCGCCTACACCAAGGACCAGGTCAAGAACGCCCCCGGCATCGACCCTGACGGCGAGCTCTCCCAGTCCGAGGAGCGCGAGCTGTGGACCCACTACGGCCTCGAGTACGGCGCCGACGACAGCCATGACCACGACCCCGCCGGTGACACCGGCCACGACACCTCGGGCCCGAACACCGACGACGCGATGACCCGCTCCGAGGAGGAGGTCTCGGTCGGCACCCGCACCAAGGAGGCCGGCAAGGCACGCCTGCGCAAGTACGTCGTCACCGAGCAGGTCACGAAAACGGTCCCGGTCAGCGAAGAGAGGGCGGTCCTGGAGACCGAACCGATCACCGACGCCAACGTCGATGCCGCAACCTCCGGCAAGGACATCTCCGAGGAGGAGCACGAGGTGACCCTCTCCAAGGACGAGGTCGTCGTCGACAAGAACGTCGTCGCCAAGGAGCGCGTCCGCCTCGGCACCGAGACGGTGACCAGCGACCAGGAGGTCACCGAGGAGGTCCGCAAGGAGCGGATCGAGACCGACGGCGACGTCAGCGGCCGCTAGGAACCGATGCCCGATCTGATCGAGATGTCGCTCGCGGGGCCGAGGGCCCTGCGGGCGGCGGTCGGGTTCCTCGGCCGCCTCGACGACGTCGAGGAGTCGGTCGCGGGCGCGGCCGGGCGGGTCGAGGGCACCCTCGACGAGGTCCTCGCGCGGGTGCGTCCGCTCGAGGCCGAGCTCACCGAGATCCGTGAAGCCGCGCAAGTCCTGGAGCGGCGACTGCTCGCCACCGAGGCCAAGGTCACCGAGCTCGACCTGACGGCAACGGAGCTGACCCTCGTCGCCGCCCGGCTCGAGGGCGCCGTCGAGCACCTGCTCGACAAGGTGCCGGGCCTGTCCAGCTCGGCCGCCGTGAAGCGCGGACGCGCTGTGGTGGCGGCGGTCACCGGCGGCGACGGCCCCGCCTGAAGCAACCCCACTTACGAACGACCTAGATCAGTTCACCGACAGAAAAGGAAGAAAAATGCCTGATACGAAACCCGGGAGCGAGAGCTCCTCGTCGTCGACCTCGATGACCAAACAGGGCTCTGAGCCGCTCGAGAGCGAGCACGGCCAGACCACGATCGCGGATTCCGTCGTCACCAAGGTCGCCGGCCTCTCGGCGGCCGAAGTCGCCGGCGTGCACGAGCTCGGCGGCGGTGCCTCCAAAGCGGTCGGCGCGGTGACCCAGAAAGTCGGACTCTCCGACGGTCGCTCCCAGGGCGTCTCGGTCGAGGTCGGCGAAAAAGAGGCGGCCGTCGACCTGACGATCGTCGTCGATTACGGCGAGAGCATCCCCCAGGTCGCCGAAGACGTCCGCCAGCAGGTCATCAAGCGGGTCGAAGGCATCACCGGTCTGAAGGTGGTCGAAGTCAACATCAGCGTCAACGACCTCTACTTCCCCGGCGACGACGAACCCGAAGAAACCCGCGTCTCCTAGGTAGACCATGGACTCCCCGGAATCCACCCGGCCGACCTCCCGGCGGATCGCGATCGCGCGACTCGCCGAGGAGGTCATCGCCTCCGACCCCGGCGTCGGAGGCACCCCCGAGGGCGGACGCTGGTCCACCCATGACGGGGACCGGGTGATCCCGGGGGTCGTCGTCGCCGCGGCGGCCGACGGGCGGGTCGAAGTCGACCTGCACCTCCTCGCCTACCTGCCGCCGCGACCGATGGAGCAGCAGGCCGAGAGCCTGCGGGCGGCCCTGGTCGCGGCGGCGCGACGTGCCGGTCTCGCCGGGGGCCTCGGCGAGATCGACGTCACGATCCACGACCTGTTGTCGCCGGAGGAACCGGCATCCGAGCAGATTCCGGGGCTCGGGCCGCCGCAGATCGGCGGGGTCGAGGTATGAGCGTGTTCCTGCTCCGCCTCCTCGCCGCCGTCGTCGCCTTCCTGCTTCTGGTCGCGATCGCGGTCGGCGGGATCGTCGTCGCGATCTTCTGCATCCGCGGGGGTACCGCGACCCTGAGCCTCCACCACCTGGCGAGCCTGATCTCGCTCCCAGGCCTGCGCGACAAGGTCGGGCCCTTCCTCGAAAGCCTCGAAGCCGACGGCCCGGTCGCCGCGCTCGCCGCGCTCTGCGGTGCGGGTACGGTCCTGCTCGGGATCGGCCTGATCGTCGGCGCCCTGGTCCCGCGCCGCGAACGGATCCTGATCGTCGAGCGGTCCGACCGTGGCACGATCGCGGCGCGTCGCCGGGCCGCCGGGAGCGCCCTCGCCGATCTCGCCGAGAAGCCGCGCGAGGTCCTGAGCGCCAAGGCGAAGGTCAGTCCCAATCGCAGCCGCACCGGCGGCCGGGCCCGGCTGAAGCTGACCGAATCCGCGGGTACCGACGAGCGCCCGAAAGCCGAGCAGGCACGGACGGACCTCAAGGATCTGTCCACGGCGCTCTCGCTGAAGCTCCAGACCGTCAGCCGTAGGCCGCGCCGCGGCGGGAGGACGATCTGATGCTCCGCCAACGCATTCACGTCGAGGGCTCGAGCGTGTCGAACACGATCGGGAGATTCCTCGCCGCCCTGCTCGGCGCGGCGATCGCCTGGTACGGCCTGATGACGATGATGCTGGCCTTCAAGGTCTCTCCGTCCTTCGTCAACGACATCAGCGGCTACCGCACCGCCTTCGATTACCTCGCTGGCCTCACGCCAGGGGACATCACCTCGACCGATCGCCTGATCATCGCCGGCGTCGCCCTGGTCCTCGCCCTGATCGCGCTCTTCCTGCTCTGGCGGGGTCTGCCGCGGCCCCGCCTGGCGCGTCACGAGGTCAAGGTCACCGAGACCGAGCTGGGCAGCACCGAGATCCAGCCGCGGGCGATGGAGCGGGCGGTCGAGACGGCGGCGCTCGAGCATCCCGCCGTGGTCGGGGCACGAGCTCGTCTCGATGACGACGGGATCGCCCTGGCGATCACCGCGGGCCGGTCGGTGGACCTGGTGAAGACGCTTCACGAGGTGGAGGACCGGGCCTTCGAGAGCCTCGACAAACACGAACTCGAGCTGGAGCGGGTCGACGTCACGCTGGCCGGCTTCGACAGTCCGAACGGAAGGGAATTGGGATGAACGACAAACGTACGTTGGCCGCGATCGGAGGCTTCGCCTTCGTCGCCGCCTGGATCGGCTTCGGCTTCGGCGACGCACTGCTCTGCCTGCTCGGCGCGGCCATCGCCTGGGTCGCAGTCGGGATCCTCGAGGGGAAGATCGACCTGGCCGTGCTGCAGAAACGCCTCTCGGATGAGGCCGAGGCGCCACCGGCCCCACCGGCACCGCGTCCCGTCCGTAGGCCTGGTCGGGCACGGGTGCAGTGAGGCAGATGGATCCTCATCTGAGCAAAACCATCCAGCGCCTGATCGAAAGCCACATCTCGACCCGCAAGCAGGGCTCATGAACGCGCCGAGCGGAATGACCGAGTCCTACGACTGGAGCGGTCGGGATGTGATCGATCCGGCAGGCGAGAAGATCGGCACGGTCGACGAGGTCTACTACGCGACCGATGACGGCAGGCCGGAATGGCTGGCGGTCAACACCGGCCTGTTCGGCACCAAGACCAGCTTCGTGCCGACCGCCGGTTCGAGGCCCGCCGGCGAGGATGTCCAGGTCGCCTACACGAAGGACCAGGTCAAGGACGCCCCGGGGGTCAAGCCCGACGAGGAGCTCTCACGGTCCGAGGAACGCGAGCTCTGGACCCACTACGACCTCGACGACGGCGCGATGACCCGTTCAGAGGAGGAGGTGTCGGTCGGTACCCGTTCGAAGGAGGCCGGCCGGGCGCGCCTGCGCAAGTACGTGGTCACCGAGCAGGTGACCGTGACGGTCCCGGTCCGCAAAGAGATGGCGGTGCTGGAAACCGAACCGGTCCGCGACGGCGACGTTGACCCAGGCGAGGCGATCCTCGACGAGGAGCACGCGGTGACGCTCTCCGAAGAGGAGGTCGTGGTGGGGAAGAAGGTGGTGCCGAAGGAGCGGGTCCGGCTCGGAGTGGAGACGGTGACCACCGAGCAGGAGGTGACCGAGGAGGTCCGTAAAGAGAAGATCGAGACCGAAGGCGACGTCAGCGCGTCCTAGCGGCCGCACCCGCAGAGCTAGGGTTTCCCGATCCTCAGATGACGCGCCGGATGTTGACGGTCGAGGCTGTAGGCGGGAGAGGCGTAGTGACCACCTTGGGGGGCGCCCGCCTCCGACTGCTCCGCCGCCCGGACGTCGTCGGCGTGGCGCTCGGCGTCGTCCTGCGGATCGAGCCCGATGGCTTCACCTGGACCGAGGTCCCACCAGCACCGGCTGTTCCGCGATACGGCATAGGCGGCGGTGTAGGTGAGCTCCGGTGCGGTCATCGCCGCCAGGAACGCCTGCTCGCAGTCGCCCGGGCTGAGCCAGGTGCTGAGCTGGCGCTCATCCTCCGGACTTGCCTGGAACGTCCCGATCCGGAGGCTCGCGACCCGGAGGCCGAACTTGTCGGAGTAGAGGCGTCCCAGCGCCTCGCCCGCGATCTTGCTGACGCCGTAGAAACCGTCCGGGCGGGTCGGCATCTCGGGATCCACGAGGGTGTTCCGCGGGTAGAAGCCGGTGACCCGATTGCTGCTCGCGAAGACCACCCGATCGGCCCCGGTCCGTCGAGCCGCCTCGAGGACGTGGTAGGTGCCGAGGATGTTGGTCTCGGCGAGGTCGTGGAAATCCGCCTCGTCGGCCAGGGCGCCCAGGTGGAGAATTCCGTCGGCGCCGGCGAGTGCCGCCTCCACGGCCTCCTGGTCACGGAGATCGGCGACTACGGATTCCTCGTGCTCGTGGGCGGGGTCGACCGGGTCGAGGTCGACCAGACGCAACTTGGCGACCCGCCCCGCCAGACCCGGGCGAAGGCTGCTCGCGATCCGTCCGGCGGCGCCGGTGAGCACCCAGGTCTGGTCTGTCAGCATGATCCGAGGAGTCTCGCAAAGGCGAGAGTCCGCGCAGGTCGATCGCCATTTCCTTCGACAGCAAGGGGCCTTCCGTGCCAGCCAATCTTCCCGGTTCGATCTCGACATGACGGGACCGGCCGGGGCGCCGCGCCTGGTGACGCCCGTGAGCATCCTGGCGGCCAAGCTCGAGGACCTCGCCGAGCGGATCGGAGGGCTCGACGGCGTCGACCCGCAGCTGAAGGCGGAGATGGAGCGCGCGCACGCGCTCGCCGCCGACCTCGATCCCTATCTCAGCGGCTGCACGACCCCGGAGTCCCCGGCCCTCAGGGCCCTCGCCGAACGCACGCGGGCGGTGGATTGGGAACAAAGAGAGGGGCCATGGCACCAGGGGATGCTCTCCGGCCACGTCGAGGGCCAGGCGCTGAAGTTCCTGGTCGCGCTCTCCGGTGCCACCCGGGTGCTGGAGATCGGGATGTTCACCGGTTACTCGGCCCTGGCGATGGCCGAGGCGCTGCCGGCCGGCGGCGAACTGGTCGCCTGCGAGCTCGACCCTTGGGTCGCGGCCTTCGCCGAGCGCTGCTTCGCCGAGTCGCCGAGCGGCGAGAAGATCGCGGTCGAGGTCGGTCCGGCGTCGGCTTCCTTGGGGCGCCTGGCGGCTGACGCGCGCAGCTTCGACCTGGTCTTCATCGATGCCGACAAGACCGGTTACCGCGACTATCTGCGGGCGGTGCTCGACACCGGCCTGCTCGCCGCCGGCGGTGTGATCTGCGTCGACAACACCCTGCTCCAGGGGGAGACCTACGTTGAGGGCGGGACGCCGAGCGCCAACGGGGCGGCGATCGCGGCGTTCAACCAGGAGGTCGCCGACGACGTCCGCGTCGAACAGGTGATGCTGCCGCTGCGCGACGGGCTGACGCTGATCCGCCGGGCCTGAGGTGGCAGGGGACTCAGGTCCCTTGTGTGGTGCGGGTTCGGGGGCGAAGCTGCCGCGGTTATCCCCGACTCTGGAGTAGCTGCCGATGCAACGCACGATCCGCCTTCTCTGTGGCCGCCACGTTCGGATCGGCTCTGTGGTGGCGCTGGTGTTGCTCGGGGTGTTGCTTGCGGTTCCGGCGGCGAACGCCGCGCGGCAGGGGAACGTCGAAAGCGGTCGGCTGATCGTGTCGCCGCGGGCGGGAGATGTGGTCGAGGCGAACACGGCGGGTATCGGGATCCGCTCGGGTGGGCGGCTGCGGGTCCGGCTCAATCGGCACTGGATTCCGGCGTCTGAATTCGATCGGGCTCGCCATGGGGTCCGGCGCCTTCAGGCTTCGATCAGCCAGGGGCTGCGTCCGGGGCGCAACTACCTGACGGTCAGGTTGAGGCGGAACGGGAAGGCTAGGCGGGCGACGCTTCGCTTCTGGGTGAACGCTCCGGCCCCGCTCCTCGGTGCCGGCAGCGATCAGTCGGCGGCGGTGGGCAGTGACGTCAAGCTCGAGGGAGATGTCGAACCGGGCGGGGAGAGTGGACCGATCGGCTGGACGCCGATCCGCACCCCCGAGGGGAATCCATCTTCGTGCCAGCCGTCGAACGCGACGACGCAGCTCCACAGCCCAACGGGCACGAGCGCGGAGTTCGACCCCGACCTGCCCGGGGAGTACGTGTACCGGCTGACGGAGGGGAAGGGTGCGGGCGCCGTCTCCGACACGGTGAGCGCGGAAGTGACCTACCCGAACCGGATGGTCCCGATCGACACGATCGTCTCCCCGAAATTCGTCGACGCCGGAATCAAGGTGGGCCCCTACGTCTACCTGAGGAGCCAGGCGACGAAGGATCCGCAATTCATGCACGCGACCTTCCAGGTGTTGGTGCTGCAACGCGGCACGCTCGAATGCGTCGCCAACGTGCTCTACTCGAGTGCCACCGAACTGAAGGAAGAACTCGACAAGCTCGACTCCTCGAAGCTGGTGATCGTCGCGATGCAGCCGAGCGGCACGTCGGAAATCGACAGCCACCTGCTGTACGAGGCGCTCGCGCGGATCGGCTTCCCCGAGGAAGAGGGGAAACACCTGCCGAGGAGCTCCGGCGCCTTCAGCGGCATCGGCGTTCCCGGCATGCCCCGCGGCGACGCCGACGTCAACGTCCTCGACGACGCGGAATTCGGGAACAAAACGGGCGAAATCGCCGATTTGTCGGGCTACCTGATCCCGGACCAGCACGGCAACTACGGCTACGTGCCGAAGCTGAGCGAATCCTTCAGGTACTCACCCGAACCGTTCTCCCCGTGCAAGGAAGAGAAAGAATGCGAAGGCTTCGAGGGCTACTTCCTACAGGTCCAGAACCCGCGCACGGGTAAGACCCTGAGCGAAGGGATCTACACCACCGGCGTCAACAAAGAAGCGACGGAGCAGACCGAAGCGATGGTGAAGAAGATCGAATCGATTCCGGCAGATGATGTCGTCCGGCTGGTCTCCGACAGCGACCGCACCGTGACCGAAGAGACCTACCCGCCGTCGCTCGGCAAGGTGAGCCAGGCGCTCTACGACAAGCTCGTCACGGCCATCGGCACGATCGGCGGGACCCGGAACGGCTTCAACCGCACCGCCCAGACCCGCGGTCCGATCGAAAGCAACGGCCAGACCTTCGTGCTGGTCGGGTGGAAGGGGGCCAAGGAAGGCGAAGGCGCCGAGGCCGCGGCCAACGTCTTCGGCCAGGGCGCCGTCCCCCACCTGGTCGGCGAGCTCCGCCCCGATCGCCGCTCGCTGCTGAAGCCGGCGTTGGAAGGCGAGGTCGCCACGGGCACGAACCTCGCCAAGGTCCTGATGTGGCAGCCGGAGGAAAAGTGGCCGCTGGAGGGCAATGCCGCCGCGATGCGGGCCTTCGCCTATCTCGGCGAAACCAACTCGAAGCTCGGCGCGGAACCGCGGACCGCCTACTGGAGCCTCGAATTCACCCCCGCCAAATGGGAATCGTTCGCGGCGGCGATCAAGAAGATCGAATGGCAGAAATCCCAGGCAAAGCAGTTCGGCAAACGTGAATTCAACGAAGCGCGGGAAGAGCTGGTGACGGAGCTCAACTGGGTCGCCAACGTGAGGGAATACGTCCAGCACCTGACCGAACCGTTCACCGAAAACATCTTCCCCAGCTGGTCGGCGGCGACCTCGATCGGGGATCGGATCTACGAGGAAGCGAAAGCCAACAGCGAGGACTCCACCTTCGAGTGGGCCGAGTTCACCTCGATCATGCTGAAGCTGGCCGGCCCGCTCACCTTCCACGTCAGCAACGCGTTCGGCGAGATCCTCGACCTCGAGGTATGGGCCTACGGCGCGAACGCGGCCGGCCTGCCGACCTACGACTCCGTCGCGATCAAGTCGAACGAGCTCGGCGACGAGCTCTCCAAGCAGATGGAGAACGCGGCGAAGACCTACAAGGCGATGGTCGACGTGATCGTCTCCGATCCGAAGAAGCTGAAGATCATCGGCGAAGAGGGCGGCTGCAACCCGTCCTCGGCCAAATGCGACAAAGAATTCGCCTTCACCAAAGAGGACGAACGGGCGGTGGGCGCCGACCTCTCGCGCTCGGTCCAGCGGGTCGCCTACGAAAAGCTGCTGCCGACCTCCTACTTCGTCTACCGGCTGAACCGCGACCCCAGTCCGGACAAGGTCGGCGGCAAGCCGCGCAACCCGATCGACTACATCTGCGGCCAGGCCGTCCACCCATGGGGCAACTACTCGCAGGTCGCCAGGCAGTACACCTTCGGTTCGCTGTTCGAACACAAAGACGTCGAAGACGGCGGCAACCGCAACTCCTGGCAGGTCCTCACCCTGGGGCTGCCTGCCAAGCCCTTCTGGATCCACGACGAGGCACCCTCCGACAAAGTCCTGGAACGCATGTTCGGCAAGGTGTCGCGGACCAGCAATCCGGAAGCCGACGGCCTGGGCATCTCGGCCGAAGAACTGCTGGCCGCTCAACGACCCTGGAAGCTCTGGAACAAAGGGGTCTTCGACGAAGACCAGTGCCGCTGGGGCGAATAGCCTCCTTCAGGCGGCTGCGGGGAATTCGGGGGTCTTGCCGATCACCGGCGGATGCGGGGGTTCGTGGCTGACCAGGCGGGCGATCAGGTGGACCAGGCAAGCGCCGAGGACCCAGGCGCAGAGGATCAGGACCGGGCCGAGGACGCCACCGCCGTCGAAGTAGACGAATCCACGTAGGGCCTGAAGGGCCGCGTGGCTCGGCAGGATCTGCTCGATCGAGTGGTAGAAGGCCGGCACGAATTCCGGTCCGACCGCTCCGCCGCTCGCGGGCAGGCTGAAGAGCATGAAGAAGAGGGTCGAGAGCGAGAGCCCGAACGCCCCCAGCCACCGCGCCATCGCCGCCGTCGTCAGCGAGATCGAGGCCGAGAGCAGGGCGACGACCGCCGCCACCTGGAAGTACGAACCGGCCAGCCCGTCGGCGACCCATTCGGTGTCGGCGGCGAAGACGAGCCCGGCGACGATCGCGAAGCCGCCGATCAGCATCAGGCGGACGCGGATCGGCGCGAAGCCGCCGTGGCCGCCGAGGAAGTAGAGGGCGATGCTGAAGATGAGGCTGCCGATCGTGGTGCCCGCGACGACGAAGAAGGCGGAGATCCCGCGGGCGTCGTGGGTCGGCGCCGGCGCGATGTCCTCGACCGCCAGATGCTTCCCCTGGGCCGCCGCGGCCGCGCCGAAGGCCGCCTGTAGGACGTCGTTGACGGAGACGCCGAGCGCGCCCGCGCTGATCAGCTTCGGCCGCTTCGGGTCGGCGACGAAGGCCCCGTTGACCTTCTGCTCGCGAACCGCTTCGCGCGCGTCGGCCGGGCTCGGGTAGCTCACCAGCTCGATCCCTCCCGGGATCGCCTGGTCGAGCTGCGCCCCGACTTCCGCGCGGACCGGGGCGGGGGCGACGATGCCGACCTTCATCCCGTCCGGCTTCGGATCGTGGAGGGCCGAGGTGAAGAAGAAGACGAAGGCGAAGCCGACGAAGAGGCCGGCGACGGTCGCGGGGAGCAAGGTCTTGATCAGTGGCCTGAAGTAAGTCAACGTTGTTGAATTCTACACTGTTGAAAAGATCGGTCAAGTGGAAGGGGCGAATCGATGAGCAAGGTCGGACGGAGGCCGGGGGAGACGGCGACGCGGCAGGCGATCCTGGACGCGGCGACCGCCCAGTTCGGGTCGCGCGGCTTCGACCCGACGACGATCCGCTCGGTCGCCGCGGAGGCGGGCGTCGATCCGGCGCTCGTCATGCACTTCTTCGGCTCGAAGACCGAGCTGTTCGTCGCCGCGATCGACTGGCCCTTCGATCCGGCGGTGGAGGTGCCGCGGGTGGTCGGCGACGACCCGGCCGGCGCGGGCAGGAGGTTGGTCGAGCTCTTCATCTCCACCTGGGACGCCGAGGAAAAGCGCAACACGATCGTCGCGCTCCTGCGGGCGGCGATGAACCAGGAGGCCGCCGCGCGCCGGCTCCGCGAGTTCCTCGAGCTGGAGATCCTCGCCCCGGTGCTGGCGGCCCTGGGCTCCGATCAGCCGGAGGCACGGGCCAACCTCGTCGCCTCGCAGCTCCTCGGGGTCGGCATCGTCCGTCATGTCCTCGCCTTCGAGCCCTTCGCCTCGCTGCCCGCTCCCGCGGTGGTCGATCTGGTCGCCCCGGCGGTTCAGCGCTCGTTGACCGAGGCCCTCTGAGGGACGAGGCGCCTGGCCCAGCCGGGCAGCCACCAGTTAGCGTCGCCCAGCAGGCTGACCACCGCCGGGACCACCAGCATCCGCACCACGGTCGCGTCGAGGGCGATGCCCGCCGCCAGCCCGGTCGCGAACACCTTGATTTCGATGCTCGGCCCGGAGGCCAGGGCGACGAAGGCGAGGAACAGGATCAGCGCTCCGCTGGTGACCAGCCGTCCCGTCCTGCCGACCCCACGGACCACCGCCTCGTCGGTCGACCCGGTGCGGTCGTACTCCTCCCGGATGCGGCTGAGGATGAACACCTCGTAGTCCATCGAGAGCCCGTAGAGGAAGGCGAAGATCGCCAGCGGCACCCAGTTGACGATCGCCCCCGTCGCGGGCACCCCGCCGATCAGGTCCGACCCGATGCCCTTCTGCCAGATCAGGACGACGATCCCGAACGCCGCGCCGATCGAGAGCACGTTCAGCGCGATCGCCTTGATCGGCAGCACGATCGAACGCTGTGAGCGCGCCAGCAGGCCGAAGGTGACCAGGGCGATGATCGCGACCATCAGCGGGAACGAGGAGTAGATCGCTTCGGTCAGGTCACGGTCCTGCGCCGCCGGGCCGCCGACCTTGCCGTCGCCGGGGAGGTCGGGTTCGAGGTCGCGCACCCGTTCGAGGGTGTCGCGGCCGGCGGAGGAGCCGGAGTCGCTGCGCGGCACGACCGCCAGCAGGGCGGTGCCTCCGCGCTCCCACGGCTCCCCGGTCGGGGCGAGCACCTGCTCGACCCCGTCGACCGCGGCGAGCTTCCGCGCGTCGGCCCCGGCGTCGGACTTCGTCGTGATGACCTCGATCGGGGTGAGGACCCCGGCTTCGACGCCGCCGTCTTCGAGGCTGGTGAGCGCAGTCTTCGCTTCGCCGCCCGCCGAAAGCGAGCCGACCGAGGGCTGGCCGGGGTTGAGGCCGAGTGCCACGGCGGCCAGCGCGGCGAGGACGGCGATCCCGGCGATCGCCGCCGGCCAGCGGCGGCGCACGACCCAGGTCGACCAGCGGGTCCAGAAGGCGCCGGCCTGGGCGTCGCGATCGACGTTGTGGCGACGATCCAGGCGCTCGCCGATGCTCGCCAGGACGATCGGCAGCAAGGTCAGCGCGGCGAGGACCGAGACGATCGGGATCATCAGGCCGCCGAAGCCGATCGAGCGGATGAACGGGACCGGGACGACGACCATCGCGAGCAGGCCGATGCCGACCGTGATCCCGCTCACCGCGACCGCGTGTCCGGCGGTCCCCATCGCCGCGACGACCGCCGCGTCCCCGGTCTCGCCGCCGGCGCGCTGCTCGCGCCAGCGGAAGACGACGAGGAGCGAGTAGTCGATCGCCACCCCGAGGCCGATCAGGCCGACCAGGAACTGCACGACGAAGGAGACCTGGGTGATTTCGGCGAGCAGCCGCAGCAGGGCGAAGGTGGTGAGGATCGAGGCCCCGGCGATGATCAGCGGCACGATCGCGAGCCAGGAGCCGAAGACGAGGGCCAGCACGATCAGCGCTCCCAGCGCACCGATCAGGGTCTCGATCAGGAGCCCGGCGCCACCGCCGCCGGAGTCTTCGCTCAGCGCCTCGATCCCGGTCACCTGGAGCGGCGCGCCGCCGACCGATTGCCGTGCCGCCGCGTCCTGGACCGCGGTGAGCGCGCCTTCGTTCTTGTCCGGCGCTTCGGGGCCCGGGGGCGGATAGATCAGGGCATAACCGACCTTGCCGTCCTTCGACTCGAAGGCCTTCGCCGGCCCGCCGGCCCCCGGGCCCGCCAGGCGCGAGCCCGGTACCGCGGCGGCGACTTCCTTCGCGGCCGCGGCGAAGGCCGCCTCGTTGCCGCCTCCGGCGAGGGTGCCTTCGTCGGGATCGGCGACGAGCACGAACGGGGCGATCAGGCCGCCGTTGCCGTAGGTCTTGACGATTTCCTTGTTCGCCTCGAACGCGGGCCTGCCGGGCGCGTCGAAGGACTTGGAGAGATGGTCGTCGATCGAGCTCGCGGCCCAGGCGCCGACGACGGCGAGGAGGATCCAGACGCAGACGATCAGCTTTCGGTGCCGCAGCACCCGGACGCTGTAAGGTTCCTTATGGTCGCGCACGGAGGGACCGTAGCAGACCATAAGGATCCTGATGGTTGAGAACGAGAAATTTGATGCGGACGAGTCCCTGCCCTACCTGGTCGTCCGCCTCGGCCACCAGCTCTCCCAGTCGTTCGGCGAGCTGATGGGAAGCGTCGGGCTGAGCGCCCGGCAGTTCGGGATCCTCGGCCAGGTGATGAAGCAGGACGGGATCGGGTCGGCGGAGCTCGCCCGTCGGTTCGGGGTGACCCCGCAGAGCGCCGGCGAGCAGGTCGAGATCCTGGTCGGGCGGGGGTTGCTGAAACGCGACAAGACCGGTTCCGGGCGCAAGGCCGGGATCCACCTCACCGCCAAAGGCAAGGCCACCTTCCTCAAGGCCGTGGCGCTCGCCGACGACTACAACGCCCAGCTCACCGCTCACCTCGGGTCGAAGGGGCTCGCCCGGGTCAAGGCCGACCTGGAAGAGCTGGGTCGCCGGATCTGACCGGCCCCGCGGACCCGCCCGCCTCCCGCGAGGTCGTCTGTCTCCACGGGCTGGGACGGACGAGCGCCGATTGGGACGGGGTCGGCCCCGGCCTCGCCCGCTTCGGGGCGCTCGTCACCCCGGACCTTCCCCGTGATCCCGTCGCCGCCCTCGCCGCGGTCGAGGCCGCGACGCGCCCGGGCGCGATCGTGATCGCCCACTCGATCGGCGGCGTCCTGGCGCTGCGGATGCAGGCGCGCGACCCGCGGCCGCCGGCGGCGCTCGTCCTCACCGACGCGTTCTTCCCGCCCGCCCGCAACGGCCGCGGAACCCTGGAGACCGCCCGCGACTACGCCGCACACCGCCTCGCCTACCTCAGGGCGATGCGCTCTCGCGCCGGGGCGCCGAGCGCGGACGTGCCCCGCGCGGGCAACCTGGGCGCGCTCGCGGGCCTGGTCCGCCTCGCGGTCCGCCGGCGCGAGTTCGATTCAGCCGGTGACGCCGTCGGCGCGCCGGTGCTCGTCGTCCATGCCCGCGACGACCATCACGTCCCGATCGACTTCGCCGAGGCCGCGGTCGCCCGGCACCCTGGTTGGCAGCTGGCGGTCCTCCCGCGTGGAGGCCACCACGCCCATGTCACCGAGCCGGGCCTCTGGCTCGGTGCCGTGGTGCCGTTCCTCGAGCGCCTGCCCGAAATACTTTGAACGAGATACCCCTTCTTTAGTAGCTTGGCTGGACGGCGGCGTTGTTGGCGTTGGCGGGATTACCGGACAGGTCTCGGGCGGTCGGGGCCGAGATGCGAATGGAGCGGCATATGTATGGAGTGGGTTCGGCTCGGCTCAGGCTCGTCGGGATCGTCGCGGCGGTGTTGGTTGTCGCTCTCGGGGTGATCGCGGGCGGGGCTGCCGCGAAGCCGCACTCCGCGGTCGGGCCGGCGGAGCTCTCGACGGACTCGACGGCACAGTCGAGGCTGGCCGTCTCCTCGCTCTCCTCGCCGCCGGCCGATGCCGCCGCGGGGGACAGCTTCGGCGTCAGCGGGGATGTCGTCAACTCCGCGGGCTCCGAACTGTCCGGGGACGTGACCGTGCGCCTGCTGGCGCGGGGGCAGGCACCGCGGGTCGTCGGCTCGGTCGGGGTGCGGGTGGGGGCAGGCTCGACCAGTCCTTACGAAACGACCGTGACCCTGCCGCAAGAACTTCCGGATGGCTCCTACGCGCTGGCCGCGTGCACGCCGATCGGGGGCGAAGGGCTGCTCAGCTGCGCGAGCGCGCGGCGCTCGGTCGATGTCGGCGCGCCGGGCGCGGGGGCGCGGACGGCGGCCGTCCGCCCGGCCGGCACCGCGGCAGCCCAGGTCGATCCCGGGGTCTGCTCGTCCGGTGCCCACACCCTGTCGCGGCCCGGGGACCACGTCTATCCGGAGATGGGCAACGGAGGCTACGCCAGCGTCCACACCACCGTGAACCTGACCTACAACGCGGTCGAAAACGAATTCCTGCCGGGGACCAATGTGGTGCTGAGCGACCAGGCGACGCAGTGCCTGAGCGATTTCAGCCTCGACTTCGAGCGCAAAGGGCCCGACAACGAAGAAGGACCCGGGCCGGAAATGCAGGTCGAAGGGGTGACCGTAAACGGCGTCCCCGCGAGCTTCAAATTCGTCCAACCGACCTATCCGGGCGACCCGGACGGGCAGAACGACCCGAATCCGCTCGCCCACGAGGCCGGGCTGGAAAGGGAAGTCAGCGAAGCGAATCCGCTGCCGCCGGCCTGCGCTCCGAACCGCGAAGAAGGACCGAGCACCGAAGAAGGGGAAGCGGCGATCGGGGAGCAGTGCCCGGCCAACAAGCTCGTGGTCACTCCGGCTCAGCCGATCGCGGACGGCGAAGCCTTCAACGTCGAAGTCAGGTATTCCGGCACGCCCGGTGTCCACACCGACGGGGATGGCACCGTGGAGGGTTGGTTCATCTCCGACGAACCGGCGGGCGACGGCAGCTTCGTCACCACCGAGCCGGTCGGCACCGAGGCCTGGATGCCGCTGAACAACCACCCCTCGGCGAAGCCGACCTACGACTTCAACGAGACGGTGACGCTGGGGCGGACCGCGATCGCCAACGGCGAACTCGTCGGCTTCTCCAGCAACCCGCCCGACGCGAACTTCCCGGGCGGCTCGACCACCTGGCACTGGCACTCGCCGGAGCCGATCGCGAGCTACCTGGTCGAGAGCAGCGTCGGCGCCTACGACCTGAGCGAGCGCCTCGGCGGCGACGGCGTCCTCTACTACGAGGCACAGGCCAGCTCGCTCGAAGGCGAACAGAAGATCAAAAACAAAGCGGTCATGGACATGCAGGAAGAAATCGTCGCCTTCCAGGAACGGTTCGCCGGGCCCTTCCCGTTCACCACCGACGGCGTCATCGTCGGCGCCCCCGAAGCCAGCTTCGAGGAGGAGATGCAGGGGAAGATCACCTTCAACGGGGGCCAGATCGGCCTCAGCACCTTCCACCACGAGAACATGCACCAGTGGTTCGGCGACAACGTCTCGGAGTCGGGCTACAACATGACCTTCTTCAAGGAGGGCCTGGCCCAGCTCGCCCAGTACCTGCTGACCGCGAAAGAAGCGGCGGTGACCGCGGGCGGGCTCGACACGCCTGCCGGAGAAGCCGCCTTCGAAGCGAGCCTGGTCGCGCGTTTCAAAACGAACTACAACAGCGCCAGCAAAACGATCTGGACCGGTGTCCCGTCCGACCCGAACGCCGAAACCCTGTTCCAGAACTCGACCACCTACCAGCGGCCCGGCACCGCCTACATCGCCCTGCGCCAGATCCTGGGGGCGGGGAACTTCGCGGGCGCGCTGCGCCAGCTCGGTGAAGAATTCGGCGGCAGCAGCATCGAAGAGCCGCAGCTCGAGCAAGTGTTCGAGAGTTGGCTGCCGAACCAGAGCGGCACCTGCCGCGCGCGGCTCGGGACGTTCTTCGGCGAATGGTTCGACACCGCGTTCGCCGCGGCCGGCGACCCGACGACGCTGAAGCCGCAGCTGACCGGCCCGGGGCTCGTGCCGAGCGCCTCCGGGACGACGTTCTACGACGCGACCGGGTCTTGTCGGGCGGTCGCGCCACAAACGACGGCGACGCTGTCGCCGGAGGCGGTCGACGGCGTCTACACCGATCCGACCGTGACGCTGACGGCCATCCCGGGAGCGGGCGGCGCGGCGGTCACGGCGACGACCTACTCGATCGACGGCGGCGCCCCGACCACCTACAACGGCCCGTTCACCATCACCGGGACCGGCACGCACCGGCTGACCTATTTCTCGACCGACGCCGACGGCGGGGTCGAGCGGCAGAACGTCACCGAAGTCGTGGTCAACGACCCGCCGGTGACCACCGCGACGATCCTGCCCGCGCCGGTCGATGGGAAGGTCGTCGGCCCGGCCACCATCGCCCTGACCGCCGAGGACGACAGCTCCGGGATCAAGACCACCGAATACGGCCTCGACGGCGGCCCGCTGGAGACCTACACGGGGCCGATCGCCGTCGCCTCGCCGGGCGACCATACGCTCGACTACCGGTCGATCGACGGCGCCGGGGCGGTCGAGATGACCAAGCACCTCTCGTTCACCGTCGTCGCGGCACCCAAAGGCTCGGTCTGCGTCAAGCCGCGGCTCAAGGTCCGGCTCGTCCACCCGTTCCGCCACCGGCACGGCGTCGCGATCCTGCGCCAGGGACGGGCCTACCGCTACACGGGCCGCCTCACCTGCGGCGGCAAGCCGGCGCCGAAGGGCACCGTGGTCTCGATCTCGACCGTCGCCAAGCACCACACCTCACGCCGGCCGGGCGTCACGGTGAACGGTGCCGGGAAGTTCGACACCCTGCTGCGCCTCCACGGCAAGCGGACCGTCGTCTTCTCCTTCGCCGACGGCTCGGCGTCCGCGAAGGCCAAGATCCGCATCGCCACCACGCCCAAGCCCCGCCGCCGATAACCAACCCTCGGGACGGCGATGAGCGACTCGGCAAGATTTGAAGGACGGATGATCCGCGCGGCGGTGCTGCGGGAGATCAATCGTCCGTTGGAGATCGAGGAGCTCGAGATCGCTGAGCCGGGGACGGGTGAGGTGATGGTGCGGCTCGCGGCGAGCGGGACGTGCCACAGCGATCTCCACTGCATCAACGGCGAGTGGTCCGAGACTCGGCGGCCGATCGTGCTGGGCCATGAGGGTGCCGGAGAGGTCGTAGCCGTGGGGGCCGGGGTGGAGCGGGTCGGGGTCGGCGATCGGGTCGCGCTCTCTTGGCTGCCCAGCTGCGGGCACTGTCGTCAATGCGTTGCCGGGCGGCCGCAACTCTGCATGGTGGCGCTCGAGACGGTGCATGAGAACTTGATGCCCGACGGCACCTCGCGGCTGCGCTCGGGGGACGAGATGGTCCGCAGCATGCTGACGGTGGGGTCGCTCGGGGAATACACGGTCGTCCCCGAGAACGGGGCGATCCGAATCGACGATTCGGTGCCGCTCGACTTGGCCGCTGTGGTCGGCTGTGCGGTCGCGACCGGCGTCGGCGCGGTGTTGAACACGGCCCGGCTCCAGGCCGGCCAGAGCGTCGCGGTGGTCGGCTGCGGCGGCGTCGGGATCTCGGTCGTTCAGGGCTGCACGGCGATGTCGGCGGAGCCGCTGATCGCGATCGACGCCAACCCCGAGAAGCTGGCGCTGGCGGCGGCGCTCGGCGCAACCCACACGGTCGACGCCTCGAAGGTCGACGCGGTGGAGGCGGTGCGGGAGATCACGGAAGGCGGAGTCGATTTCGCCTTCGAGGCGATCGGGCTGAAGGCGACGATCGAGCAGACGGTCGCGATGCTGGCTCCGGCCGGGACGGCCGTCCTCGTCGGGATGCCGCCGGACGGCGTAACCGTCGAGCTCGACCCGATGACGATCACCAGCTTCGAGCAGCGGATCCTCGGCTGCATCTACGGGTCCTGCAACCCACCGGTCGACTTCCCGCGAATCCTCGGCCTCCACCGCCGAGGCACGCTCGACCTCGATTCGAGCGTCAGCCGGAGGATCCCACTCGAGCAGGTCAACGAGGCCTTCGAGGCGATGGCCGCCGGCGAGGGCGTCCGCACGGTGGTCGTCTACGACTGAGCGCCGCGGGTGCGGTCGGTCCGCCTGATCACGACGGGCGCTGTTGCGACGCTCGACACTCGCCTAGTCTTGGCCAGATGCGCGCGCTTGCGGAGCTGATCGACGTCGAGGGCAAGGTGATCGTGGTCACCGGTGCCGGCAGCGGCATCGGCCAGGGGATCGCTCTCGGGCTCGCGGGCCTGGGGGCGACCGTCTATGGCGCGGACGTCAGCACCGAGGGGCTCGCGGCCACATCGGTGGTGGCCGAGAAAGAGGGCAGCCGCTTCCATGCCGTCGAGTGCGACGTCTCCGACGAGGACGCGGTGGAAGCGCTCTTCGAGACGGTGACGGACGGGGACGGGATCCCCGACGTGGCCTTCGCCAACGCCGGCATCGCCGGCCCCGTCGTGCCGGTGACCGAGCTGAGCGCGGCGGACTGGCACCGGACCCTCGCGGTCAACCTCGACGGCGCCTTCTTCGTCGCCCGGGGCGCCTATCGGCGGATGGCCCCGCGCGGCCACGGCAAGATCGTCCTCACCTCTTCCACCTGGGGAGTCCGCGCGGCCGCCGACCCCGGCTTCACCGCCTATGCCGCCTCCAAGGGAGCGGTGACGAACCTGGCCCGTCAGCTCGCGGTCGACATGGCCGAGGGCGGGGTGACGGTCAACGCGATCGCGCCGGGCGGCTTCCACACCAACATCGCCGACGGCTTCTACGACACCCAACCGGATGCGGTCGAGAGCCTGCGCCGCCAGATCCCGCGCGGCAAGATCGCCTCCCCCGAGGATGCGGTCGGGCCCGCCGCGTTCCTCGCCTCGCGCGCCTCGGACCACGTCAACGGCCACGTGCTCGCCGTCGACGGCGGCTACCTGGCCCGCTGAGCGCCGCCTACCCCGCGGCTTCGGCGCGGCGCAGGCCGCCGCGGGACCAGAGGCCGAAGGCGATCGGGAGGGCGATGCCGAGGGCGAAGGCGAGGCCGATCACGGTTGGGTCGCCGGAGATGAAGCCGCGGCCCGCCTCGAGCAGGGCGGTGACCGGGTTGATCGAGGCCACGGTGTGGATCCAGCCGCTCAGGAGGGAGAGGGGGACGTAGACCGGGGCGAGGAAGAGGATCAGGAAGACCGGCAGCTGCATCAGCGGGCCGCCCTGGATCGAGCGGATCCGCAGCGCCACGCCGGACGCCCAGAGGGTCGCGGTGACGTTGACCAGGATCGCCAGCGTGTACATGCCGACCAGGTCGATCCCGGAGCCGTCGATCTGCATCCCGGCGACGAGGGCGATCGCGGTGAGGACCGCCCAGGTGATGAAGGCGCGACCGAGCGCGGCGATCCCGTAGCCGGCGATGATCCCGCGGCGGTCGGTGGCGGCGAGCAGATAACGGCGGCCGAAGCCGGTCTCGAAGTCACGGGCGATGCCGAAGCCGGTGAAGACGCCCCCGAAGGCCGCCGACTGGAGCAGGACGAAGACGTACTGGAAGGCGGTGTAACCGGTCGGGAAGTCGAAGCCGGGCACGTTGCCGACGGCGGAGAGCCCGCCCGCGAAGGAGGCGAAGAAGAAGAGCGGGAAGATCAGCGCCGGGAACAGCAGTGCTTTGTTGGTGAGGAAGTTGTGCAGGCTGCGCCAGGCGACGGCCCGGGCGACGGCGCGGAATCCGGCCGTGGGGCGGTCCTGGGCGGGGGCGGCGGCGCTCACGTGCGCACCAGCCTCGACTTCAGGGCGCTCGAGGCGGCCGTCATCCCCAGCGCCATGATCGCCAGCGCGATGCCGAAGCCGAGGGCGATCTTGCCGGGCTCCCAGCCTTCGATCAGCAGTGAGCGGAACGCCTGCAGCAGGTAGGAGACCGGGTTGATCGAGGCGACGGTGTGGAACCAGTCGGTCTGGATCAGGTTCAGCGGCAGCGCCATCGAGGAGAGGAAGAGGAAGACGAAGAAGATCGGGAAGAGGCCCTGGACCGCTTCGCCCGACCCGGTCCGCAGGGCGGCGAACAGGCCGATCGTGCCGAAGGCGACGGTGACCGTGACCGAGAGGGCGATGATGACGAAGAAGCCGCCGACGCCGGCGGTCAGTTCGGCGCCGAAGGCGAGGCCGACGATCAGGTAGGCGAGCGCCTGCATCAGCCCCAGCAGGAGCGAGCCCGCGAGCAGGCCGCTGAGGAGCGCCGCGCCGCGCAACGGGGTCAGCGCCATCCGGTTGAGGAAGCCGGTCTCGATGTCACGCGCGAGGTCGGTGCCGGAGTTGATCACCGAGAAGAGCGCCCCCTGCATGAAGGTGATCGCAAGGGCGAAGGTGAGGTAGGAATCGGTGGGGAAGCCGGGCAGGTTCGTGACGCTCTTCAGGCCGCCCGAGTTCACCGCGAGGAGGAAGAGGGGGAAGATCACCGAGGGGACGATCTGGGCCGGCTGGCGCAGCGTCCGGACCACGGAGCGGCGGGCGAGCTGCCCGACCTGGTTACCGAGCTCGTTGGTCACGCGGACTCCGCCGCCCCGACCTCGGCGCGCTCGTCGGATGCCTCGTCGTCGGCCTCCTCGGCGCCCTCGAGGCTGCGGCCGGTCTTCGCCAGGAAGACGTCGTCGAGGGAGGGCGCGTGAAGCTGGAGCGTCTCGATCTTGATGCCCTCGCTGTCGAGTGCCCGGACCACGTCGGCGAGGCCCGAGTCGCCGCCCTCGAGCAGGACCGCGGCGCCTTTGACGGAGCCGTCGGCGGGCTCGCCGAAGCGCGCGAGGACGGCCGCGGTGTGCTCGCGCTCGCCGGCGTTGCAGGGCACCGCTTCGACCGTCGGCCTGCCGATCTCGGCCTTCAGCTCGGCCGGGGTGCCCTCGGCGACGATGTTGCCGTGGTCGATGATCCCGACCCGGTCGGCGAGCACGTCGGCCTCCTCCAGGTACTGGGTGGTGAGGAAGACGGTGACGCCCTCCTCGGCGGCGAGCCGGGCGACCTCCTCCCAGAGGGCGGTGCGGCTCTGGATGTCGAGGCCCGTGGTCGGCTCGTCGAGAAAGAGGATGCGCGGTTCGTGGGCGAGGGCAAGCGCCAGGTCGAGCCGCCGCTTCATCCCGCCCGAGTAGCCGCCGACCTTGCGGTCCGCGGCTTTGGTCAGGCCGACCCGCTCGAGCAGTTCGACGCCTCGCTTTTCCCGTTCGGCCTTGCCGAGGCCGTGCAGGGCGGTCTGCAGCCGCATGTGCTCGTTGCCGGTGAGCAACGGGTCGAGGGCCGCCTCCTGCAGCGCCGCGCCGATCGCCGAGCGGACCTTCGGCCCTTCCTTGACGATGTCGAAGCCCGCGACGCGAGCGGTGCCGGCGGTGGGCGGGAGGAGGGTGGTCAGCATCAGCACGGTGGTCGACTTGCCGGCGCCGTTGGGGCCGAGGAAGCCGTAGATCTCACCCGGCTCGACCCGCAGGTCGATCCCGTCGACGGCGCGGGGACCCTTCTTGAACTCGCGCACGAGGCCGATGGCTTCGATGCCCGCCGTGCCCTTCGCTGAACCTTCCGCGCTCATCGATCCCTTCCGTCCACTACTTGTCATTCTCGATAGTTGAATACCTCAAAGATTGCGGTACTCTACCTCCATGAGCGGGAATGTCAAGCGCGGTCCGTCGGCGGGCGAGGGCGTCGCCGCCGAGGCATGGGGGCTGCTCGTCCCCCTGGTCTACCCGCCGCGGTTCATCGAGATCGCCCACAAGCTCGGCGTCACCACGCCGCTCCTCGGCGCGCTGCGGTTCCTCGAGGAGCCGCAGACGATGGGGCGGATGGCCGAGCTCCTCCACTGCGACCCGTCCAACATCACCGGCATCGTCGACGCGCTCGAAGGCCGTGCCCTGGCGACGCGCCGCCCCTCGACCGAGGACCGTCGGGTCAAGGTGATCGAGCTGACCGCCGCCGGCCGCAGGCTCCGGGCCCGGGCGGCGAAGGAGATGTTCAAGCCCCCCGCCTGGATCGAGGGCCTCTCGGCCGGCGACCAGCGCGCCCTGCGCGACATCCTGCGGCGGGCCGCCGGCGAGGCGCCCCGCTCAGGTTGATGCCGCGACGGTCGGGTCAGCCGCTCGCCTGCATGCCGCCGTCGGCGAGCCAGTTGGCGCCCTGCACGTAGCTGGCGTCGTCGGAGAGCAGGAAACGCACGACCTTGGCCATCTCCTCCGGTTGGCCGTAACGCTGCATCGGGACCGAGCCCATGAACAGGCCGTGGCCTTCGCCAGGGTCGCCGGGCTCGGCGTTGGCGCGCTCGATCCGCTTGACGAACTCGGTTTCGATGACGCCCGGGCAGACGGCGTTGATCCGCACGCCGGTGGTGGCAACCTCCAACGCCGCCGCGCGGGTGAGGCCGGCCACCGCGTGCTTGGTCGCCGTATAGGCGGAGAGGTTCGGGAAGCCGACCCACGAGGCGATCGAGGCGGTGTTGACGATTGCACCCTGCCCCTTCTCAAGCAGGATCGGCAGCACGGCCCGGAGGCCGAGGAAGACGCCACGGACGTTGACCGCGACGAGCCGGTCGAAGGTCTCGACGTCGTACTCGGTCAGCGGCTTGAACGGGCCCTCCATCGCCGCGTTGTTGTGGAAGAGGTCGATCGTCCCATAGCGGTCAGTGGCCGCCGCGACGTAGGCGTCGACGCCCTCGACCGTGCTCACGTCGGCGGTGAAGGCGGTGGCCTCGCCGCCGCTCGAGACGATCGCCGCCGCCGTGGCCTCGGCCTCCTCGCCGCGCACGTCGACAAGCAGGACTTTCACTCCGTGGCGGGCGAGCTCGGTCGCGGTCGCGCCGCCGATTCCGCCCGCCGCACCGGTGACCACCGCCACCTTGCCCCGCAGCCCCGTCTCCTCCATCGCTTCCTCCTCCTCGTGGATTACGAGGACAGGGTAGGAATCCGGCGCCTGTCGTATCCGCTAAAAGACTCCCATGACGGGTCGATCGGTCGAGGACGAGAAGCCACGGCCGGACGGCGGCGTCGGCCAGCCGCGGGTGCTGGTGCCGGTGTGGTGGCTGCTCGGGTCCCTGTGTCTGGTCGAGGCGCTGCACGAGGTGTTCGGCCTCGGCTCGCCGGACGCGGTCCTCGGGCGGGGGCTCGAGGCGTTCCTGCTGGTCGCCGCGACGGCCCTCTGCCTCGCTCGCGCCGTCCTCGAGCCCCGTGGGCGGCGGGCCTGGCTCTGGATCGGGGCCGGCCTGGGCTGCTGGGCCTTCGGCACCGTGCTCTGGGACATCCTCTACTCCGGGGACGCCAACCCGCCGTACCCGAGCGTCGCCGATGCGTTCTGGCTGGCCTGGTACCCGGTCACGGTGGTCGGGCTGGTGCTGCTGGTCCGCGACCGGGTGCGCGGCTTCGAGCTGCACCGCTGGATGGACGGCATGGCCGTGGTGCTGGTCGTGATGACCCCCGCGGTCGCGCTGATCGTCCAACCGGTGGCGTCGCGCTCCACCGACGGCAGCCTGGGGACGATCGTCGACTTCAGCTACCCGATCCTCGACGTGCTCCTGGTCGGCGGGATCCTCGGGGTCTGCGGGCTGCTGGCCTGGCGGCCGGGGCGGGTCTGGACCCTCCTCGTCCTCGGCTGCGGTCTGATCGCGCTGGCCGACGGCGTCTTCTCGGTCCAGCAGGCGCGCGGCTTCCTGCTCGACGGCGACTACGACTTCGTCTGGAGCATCGGCGCCCTGCTGATCGCCGCGGCCGCCTGGGCCGCACGACCGTCCGAGGACGACCGGCATGAGGTCTACGGCTGGCGAGCGATCGTCCTTCCGGTCGCCGCCCAGGTCTTCGCCGGCGGGATCCAGATCTACGCCCTCTTCCACGAGATCGGCAGCAGCGAGCGCCTGGTGACCCTGATCGTCCTGATCGTCGCCACCGTGCAGATCGTGGTCTCGCGGCCGCGGGCGCCCGCCTGAGTCGGCCGGCTCGAAAGGTCCACAACCTTCGTCCGTTTGGCTCACGTGGGCCGCGGTCCCGGTCGATAGACCCCCTACACCGGAGCAGACTTTTCGACTCAGGCACCCCCGTCGCGAGACGGGTCCGCAGGGTCCCGGAACTCCATCGGAGTTCGTCGCGACCACCAGAAGATGAGCGTTGTCTGGGCTGCTCGTACTCAGGAAGGACCTCATGTCCAACCAGCTCGACTTCACCCGGGGTCGCGTCGCCTTGATCGGCATCGCAGTCTGCCTCTTCTTCACCGCGATCCTGGTGGCGATCCCGATGGTCGCCAAGGCCGCTCCGGTCGGACTCGCGACCGCCCAGCCGTTCGTCGTGCTCGGGGCCGCCGGCGTCACCAACACCGGGCCCTCCGTCCTCAACGGCGACCTCGGCGTCACCCCCGGCACCTCGCTCAGCGGCTTCGGCGCGCCCGCCGTCGTCAACGGCGCCACCCACGCCAACGACGCGGTCGCCGCCCAGGCGCAGGCCGATCTGGCCACCGCCTACGACGTTGCCGCGGGCCAGCCGATCCCGCCCGGCAACGACCTGACGGGCGTCGACCTCGGGGGACTGACCCTCTCTCCAGGCGCGTACG
This sequence comes from Solirubrobacterales bacterium, assembly GCA_965200635.1. Classification (GTDB taxonomy): domain Bacteria; phylum Actinomycetota; class Thermoleophilia; order Solirubrobacterales; family 70-9; genus VAYN01. Next base: position 2,136,554 of record OZ241364.1, read on the forward strand.
GCTACAGCAGCTCGGCCCAGCTGACCGGCCAGGTCACTCTCGACGCGCACGGCGATCCCAACGCCCAGTTCGTCTTCGTCATCGCCAGCACGCTGACCACCGCCTCGGCGAGCTCGGTCGTCCTCACCAACGGCGCCTCGCCCTGCAACGTCTACTGGAAAATCGGCAGCTCGGCGACGCTCGGGAGCGCTACGGCGTTCCAGGGGAACGTGCTGGCCCTCACCTCGATCTCGCTGAACAGCGGCGTCACGGTCCTGGGACGGATGCTCGCCCGCACCGGCGAAGTGACCCTGATCAACGACGTGCTGACCGCGCCCGGATGCGCGACCGAGACGACGCCCACCCCGACCGAAACCGGGACCGGGACCCCGGCGCCCGTCGGCACCACGACCCCCACGCCTGTCGCCCCCAAGGGCGCGAAGAAGAAGGACGGCAAGGACAAACCCGGCGGGAACGGAAGCCCGAAGAAGCCGTCCGGGAAGGGCGGCAGCGAATCCGCGACTCTCGTCCGCGGTCCCAAGAGTGACGCCGGCGTGCGCGTCGGCGCCCGCGGCCACGGGATCGGCACGGTCACCGTCACCGACAACGGCGCCCGGGTCGGCGGCGCCGGACATCCCCGGACGGTGCGGGTCCCGGCGACGCCCGGAATCCACCACGTCACCGTTCGCGTCACTTTCGAGGGCGGGAAGAAGGCGAGGACCTACAACTTCACCTTCCGCGTTCCCACCCCGGTGCTGCACCCGGGCCACGGGCCCTCGCGGTTCACCGGATGACCGCTCGCGGGTCCCGTCCCCGGCCTCGGGGCATCCGCCTCGGGGTCGTGGCCGGGCTCGCGACGCTGGTGGTCGGCGGCCTCGGCGCCGGACCGGCCTGGGGTGCCGGAGCTCCGGTCCCACGGACGGCAGCGACGCCGGCGGCCGCAGGGTCCCTGGTCGTGCTGCTCGGCGGCCACGTCGCCCGCCGCGCCCCGAGCGCCGGGGCAGGCCGCATCGAAGCGGTGGCCGCGCGGCGACCGCTCACCCGGGTCCCGACCGTGCTGCCGGTCCTCGGCCGCGCCGGCCGCGACGGGGCCTGGCTGCGGGTGCGACTCCCGGGCCGGCCCAACGGCCACACTGGCTGGATCTCAAGCCGGCGCACCCGGCCCGCCATCACCCCGTGGCGGATCCAGGTCTCCCTTGCGGCACGGCGGGTCGTCGTCTCCCGTGACGGCCGCGTCGTCCGCCGGTTCCCGGCGATCGTCGGCAAGCCGTCGACCCCGACTCCGCGTGGGACATTCTTCGTCGAAGAGGCGCTCCGCCTCTCACCGGGAGCGTCCGGCGCGCCCTACGCGCTCGCGACCAGTGCCCGCTCCAACGCGCTGGCGGAATTCGACGGCGGCCCCGGCCAGATCGCCCTGCATGGGACGGGCAACCTCAGCGGCGCGCTCGGCACCGCGGTCTCGCACGGCTGCATCCGCCTCGCGCCGCGGGCCATCGCCTGGCTGGCGGCGCGGATCGGCGCCGGTGTCCCGGTCTCGATCGAGTCCCGGCTCTAGGGTCGCCCGCCCGGAGCCGCCGCGCCCGCGGGGAACGTGACCTCGATCGCAAGGCCGCCCTCCGGCCGGGCGCGCGCGTCGACGCTCGCGCCGTGTGCGACCGCGATCGCGCGGACGATCGAGAGGCCGAGGCCGTGGTGGTCGCCGTTCGTGGCGGTGCGGTCGGCCGCGAGGCGCTGGAAGGGCTCGAAGAGGCGGTCGACCTCGCCGGGCGGGATCGCGGCGCCGTCGTTCGCCACCGCGACGAAGGAGCCCCCGCCGGCTTCGGTGCCGGTCCTGACCTGAACGGCGCCGCCGGGGACGTTGTGGCTGACGGCGTTGTCGAGCAGGTTGCCGACCAGGCGCGCGGCCAAGGCGGCGTCGCCCGCGGCGGGGGCCGGGTCGAGCTCGGAGTCGATCCGCAGGCCGAGGGCGGCCGCCTCGGGAGGCGGGTCGCGGAGGGCCGCGCCCGCGAGCTCGGCCAGGTCGAAGGGCTCGCGCCGGCCGAGGCCGCGCTCGCTCGAGGCGAGCGTCAGCAGGGACTCGAGCAGGCGCTCCTGCTCCTCGCCGAGCGCCAGCAGGCGCCGCGAGGTAGCGCGGAAGGAATCGACGGTCGCGTCGGGGTCGCTCAGCGTCTCCTCCAGCAGCGCCCGCCACAGGGTCATCGGCGTGCGCAGCTCGTGCGCGGCGTTGGCGACGAAGCGCCCCTGCGCGCCGAAGGCCGCCTCGAGGCGGGAGAGGAGGTCGTCGACGGTGTCGGCCAGGTCCTTCAGCTCGTCCTGGGGACCGCGGAGGGCGAGGCGCTCGTGCAGGTTGCGCGCGGAGATCAGGCGGGTCGTCGCGGTCATCGTGCGGAGGGGGCGCAGGACGCGGCCGGCGACCAGCCAGCCGAGGGCGATCGAGCCCACCGCCATGATCGCCAGCACGATCGCGGAGCGGAGCAGCCCCTGGTGGAGGGCGTCGGTGTCGCGCTGGACGGCGCCGGTGTAGGCCTCTTCGGCCATCCTCCGCGTCTGTTCTGAGAGGTGGCCGCCGGGCGCCCCGTTCGGGTTCGCGGGCTGGACGATCAGGTTGACTCCGGTGGCATTGCGGAAAAGCAGGTAGGCGACCGCGAGGAGCACCACGCCCGAGACGAGGAAGAGCGCGCCGTAGAGAAGGGTCAGGCGCAGGCGGACGGTCGGGGACGGCAGTCGCACGGTCATACCCGGTAGCCGCCCTGGGCGACGGTGAGGATCACCGGCGGGTCGCCGAGCTTCGCCCGCAAGCGGTTGATCGTCGACTTCACGGTGGTCGTGAAGGGGTCGGCCTCCTCGTCCCAGACCCGTTCGAGCAGCTCCTCGGCGGAGACGACGCGACCGCCCGCGGCGAGCAGGTGCTCAAGGACGGCGAGCTCCTTCGGGCTGAGCGCGAGGCGCTCGCCGGCGCGCGTCGCGACCCGCCGCCCGGGGTCGAGCTGGAGGTCCCCGTGCTCGAGGATCGGCGGCAGCAAGGGCTGGGCGCGGCGGGCGAGGGCGCGGATCCGCGCCAGCAGCTCGGCGAAGGCGAAGGGCTTCGGCAGATAATCGTCGGCGCCGAGGCTGAGCCCCTCGACCCGCTCGGCGATCGTCCCCGAGGCGGTCAGCATGAGGACCTTGGTGTCGCCGGCACGCGCGACCAAGGTTCGGCAGACCTCGTCGCCGTGGACGCGCGGCAGGTCGCGGTCGAGCACGACGACGTCGTAGTCGATGACCGCGGCACGCCGGAGCGCCTCCTCGCCGTCGGCGGCGACATCCGCGGCGATGCCGTCGCGCCGCAGGACGCGGGCTACCGATGCTGCCAGCTCGGCGTGATCCTCGGCCACCAGGACTCTCATGCCCTCCCAAGGATGCCCGACCGCCGGTCACAGAGCGGTCACAGCCGCGATGACCGTCGTGTGACCGCCCACCTCCTAGAACAGGGCGCAGCGATGTCGGGCAACCTGAGAGGAGCTGGGATGAGGAAGACGGACTGGCTGGTGGCGGCGGTGCTGGCGCTCTGCGCGGTCGGGCTGGTGGCCTGCGGCGGGGGTGGCGGCTCGGGCTCGGGCGGTGGCAACGAGGCGGCCGCGCGCGAAGAAGCGGGGCTCGAATTCGCCGAATGCATGCGCGCCCACGGGGTCGAGATGGAAGACCCGAAGCCGGGCCAGGAATCGATCCAGATCGCCGGCGACCCGGACGACCCGACGACGAAGCGGGCGGAGGCGGCCTGCAACGGCAAGCTCGACAAGGTCGCCCAGGAAACCTCGCCCGAAGAAGACGAGGAATTTCGCGAAGGGTGGTTGGCCTTCACCGAATGCATGCGCGGCAAAGGGATCGAACTGGCCGACCCGACCTTCGAAGGCCGCGGCAAGGTGCTGCTCGGGATCGCCGGCGTCGACACCGAATCGCCCGCCTTCGAAGCGGCGAAAGCGGCCTGCGGAGACAAGGTGCCCGACACGGGCGGATTCGGCGTCGGTGGTTGAGGTGGCGACGAAGCGATCGAAGGTCGCGCCACTCGCCGTCGCGGTGGCGCTGCTCGTGGCCGCCGCGCTGGTGCTGATCTTGGGGGGCTCCGGGTCGGGCGGCGGCGCGACGGCCGCGACTTCCGGCATCGGCGGCACCGGCACGGTCGAGCGCCGCACGCTCGCCGAACGGCTGACCGCCACCGGGACGATCGGCTACGCGGGGGAGACGACGGTTCTCGCCCGGCTCGGCGGGACGGTGACGGCACTGCCCGCGGTCGGCGACACGATCGGCCGTGGCGAGCGCCTCTACGGGGTGGCGGGCCGGCCGGTGACGCTGATGTACGGCGCGGTCCCTGCCTACCGGGACCTTGCCGAAGGCGTCGGCCGCGGCCGGGATGTCGAGCAGCTCGAGCGCAACCTGAAGGCGCTCGGCTTCGACCCCGGTCCCGTCGACGGCGACTTCACGCCCGAGGCCGGCGCCGCTGTCCGCGCCTGGCAGGAGGCGACCGGGCAGAAGGTCACCGGCGAAGTCGAGCTCGGGCGGGTCGCGTTCCTGGCCGGGCCGCAGCGGGTGAGCGCGCTGGAGGCGACCCTGGGCGAAGGCCTCCGCCGGAACTCGCCGCCGGTCCTGCGCACCAGCTCCACCCAGCGGGTCGTCAGCGTCGAGCTGAAAGCCGACCAGCAGTCGATCGGCCACCGCGGCCAGCGGGTCGAGGTCGTCCTCCCCGGCGGCGGCAAGGCTCCTGGCAGGGTCCGCGGCGTCGTCGCGGTCGAACCGACGCCCGGCGCGAGCCCGCCCGGCGAAGAAACCGAACCCGGGTTCGAGGCGACGGTCGCGTTGATCGGCACGCGCCAGATCCCGGCGCTCGACGGGGCGTCGGTCAACGTCCTGTTCACGCAGCGGGTGCGCAGGGACGTGCTGAGCGTGCCGCTCACGGCACTGCTGGCGATCGGCGGCGAACGCTTCGCGGTAGACGTCGTCGAAGGGAGCGCTCGTCGGCGGCTCGTTGTCAACCCGGGTCTCGCCGCCGACGGCTACGCCGAGGTGTCGGGCCGGGGCCTGCGCGCCGGGATGACCGTGGAGACCGGCCGATGAGCTTCGCCCCGGTCGCCGAGGCCCCGGTGCTCGAGCTGCGTGACGTCCGCAAGTCCTACCCGGGCGGGGTGGAGGCGCTGCGCGGGGTCTCGCTCGCGATGGGGCGGGGCGAGCTGACCGCGATCGTCGGGCCCTCCGGCTCGGGCAAGTCGACGCTGCTGCACCTGATGGGGACGCTCGATCGGCCGAGCGGGGGAGCCGTCGCGATCGAGGGCCGCGACCTGGCGAGCGCGACCGACGACGAGCTCTCCGGCTTGCGCGCGACGCGGATCGGCTTCGTCTTCCAGAGCTTCTTCCTGCTCGAGGCGGCGCCGGTCATCGACAACGTCGCCGACGGGCTGCTCTACGCCGGTGTCCCGGCGCCCGAGCGGCGCGAACGAGCGGCGGCGGCTCTGGCCCGGGTCGGCCTCTCCCACCGCGAGCGCCATGGGGCGGCGAAGCTCTCCGGCGGCGAGCGCCAGCGGGTGGCGGTGGCGCGGGCGCTGATCGGCGAGCCCGCGATCGTCCTCGCCGACGAGCCGACCGGCAACCTCGACACGCGGACCGGGAGCGAGCTGATGGACCTCCTGCGCGGGCTGAACGAGGACGGCGCGACCCTTGTGATCATCACCCATGACGAGGAGATCGCCGCCTCGGTGCCACGCCGGGTCGCGGTGCGGGACGGGTTGATCGAGGCGGACCGGGGGATCGACGGATGAGTCGCCTGCGCCCCCGCGACCTGCTGCGGCTGGCGACGGTCGGCCTGCGCACCCGCAAGCTGCGCGCGGCGCTCTCGGTGCTGGGGATCTCGATCGGGATCGCCTCGCTGGTCGCCGTGCTCGCGATCTCCGAAACGAGCAAGGCCGACCTGCTGGCGAAGATCGAACGGCTGGGGACGAACCTGCTGGCGGTCGAACCGGGCGAATCGCCCTTCGGCGGGCAAGCGCGGCTGCAGGCCGCCGCGACCGGGCGGATCGATCTGCTCGGGGACGTCGAATCGGCAGCGGCGGTGACCACGGTCAAGGACGCGACGGTGCGCCGCAGCTCCTACGTGCCGGCCGCGATCACCGGCGGGATCTTCGTCGCGGCCGCCGACCCGGAGCTGTTGGGGACGCTCGAAGGAGCGACCGCCGCGGGGCGCTTCGTCGACCGCGCGACCGAGCGTTACCCGGCGATCGTGCTGGGGGCGAAGGCAGCGGACCGGCTCGGCATCGGCGGGGTCGACGGGCCGGTGCAGGTCTACGTCTCGGGCCGCCTCTTCACCGTCGTCGGGATTCTCGAACCGCTGCCACTGGTGCCCGAACTCGACAGCGCCGCGCTGATCGGCTACCCGGCCGCGGCCCGCTTCTTCGGCACCGACCGCAGCCCGTCCCGGGTCTACGTCCGGGCCCGCGAGGGCGAAGGGCCGGTGCGCGCCGCGGCGGCCCTGCTGCCGAGTGCCGCCGACCCGTGGGCGCCGAAAGAAGTCGCGGTCAGCCGCCCTTCTGACGCGCTCGAGGCGCGGGCGGCCGCCGAGGGCGCCTTCACCTCACTCTTCCTCGGCCTCGGCGCGGTCGCCCTGCTGGTCGGCGGGATCGGGATCGCCAACGTGATGATCATCTCGGTGCTCGAGCGCCGCTCGGAGGTCGGCCTCCGCCGCGCCCTCGGCGCTCGCCGCCGCCACATCGCGGCCCAGTTCCTCGGCGAGTCCTTCTTCCTTGGGATCGCGGGGGGCGTCGTCGGCGTCGGCCTCGGAGTCGGCGCGACCGCCGCCTACGCTGCCGCCGAAGGGCTGACGCTGCTGGTGCCGCCCGTCGCGGTCGCCGGGGGCCTCGCCGCCGCCTGCGTGCTCGGCGCGCTCGCGGGCCTCTACCCGGCGATGCGCGCCGCCCGCCTCACCCCGACCGAGGCGCTGCGGACGGCATGAGGCTCTCGTCGGCGACCAAGGCGAGCTCGTCGCCGATCGTCTCCCAGGCATAACGGGCCAACGCCTCGGTGCGGGCCCGGCGGCCGCGCAGGCGCCGGTCGGCGGGATCGTTGACGGCGGCGACCATCGCCGCGGCCAGCCCCTCGAGGTCGTCGGGCTCGACCAGCCAGCCGGTCTCCGGGTCGTCGACGATCTCGGCCGGGCCGGCGCGGTCGACGGCGATCGTCGGCAGCTCGCAGGCCATCGCCTCGACCAGGACCTGGCCGAACTGCTCGTGGACCGAGGCGTGGACGAGGACGTCGCTCGCGCGCAGCAGGTCGGGCAGGTCGTCGTGGGAATGCCAGCCGGCGAGGAAGACGTCGGGGACGCCGAGGCGCTCGACCGCCTCGAAGGGGTGCTCGCCCTCCCACTCGCCGGGGTGGCCGCCGACCAGTACCAGGGAAGCGGGGGCCGCGAAGCGGGGACGGGCCAGGGCGAAGGCCTCGATCAGCAGCGGCAGGCGCTTGACCTCGGTGAAGCGGCCGACCGAGGTCAGGACGGTTCCGTCGAGGGCGGCCAGGTCCGCCTCCCCGTAGGCGACGCTGCCGGAGGGCTCGCCCGGGCGCCAGCCCTGCGGGCGCTCGACCAGGGTGCGCCGCCACTGGGCCGCGCGGTCGACCGGCCCGGGGGCGAAGGTCGGGTCGAAGCCGTTGGCGACCGCGACGAAGCGCTCGGGATCGAGGTCAAGGACCGCTGCCGCCCGCTCCAGGCCGCCCGCGTTGGCGACCGCGATCCGGTCGCACGCCGCCGCCCATTCGCAGAGCCGCCGCCGCCACTCCTCCGCGTGGGCCCAGGACGGCGGCGCGCCCGCGGCGATCCGTTCGAGCATCAGCAGCTCGGTGCCGTGGACGTGGCCGAGGACCGGCAGCCCCGGGAACGCACGCGCCGCCGCCTCGTTCAGCGGCGTCAGGTGGTGGAGGTAGAGGAGGTCGGCCTCGGCGGCGCCGGCGCGCTCGAGCTCCCGCGTCCACGCCTCCACCTGGCGCTCGTAGGCCTCGTCGTCGAGGCAGGCCAGGACCGGGTCCTCGGCCCCGGGGCGATCCTCGTAGGAGCCGTGCATCGGCGCGGTCCCGGGCCCGTTGTCGAACCGCGGCGGGTCGGCGCTCCGCAGCGCCGGGGTGAAGTCGACCGTGCGCAGGTCGACCCCCGGGTAGAAGCTCGCGGCCTCCGCGTGCTCGCCGAGATCGGAGCGCGAGCCCGACAGCACGGTGACCTCGAAGCCGCTGCGCTCGAACTCCCGCGCCAGTGCCCGGTTGACGTGGGCCGAGCCGCCCCGCGGATAGAAATAGACGCCCATCAGCAACTTTTTTCGATCCGGGGGCATCCCATCGAATCTACCGGCGCCGCCTAATCGGCCGGGATCGGCCTCCGGCGTCAGCGGGGGACGAAGCTCAGCGCGGTGCAGACGGCGCGACCGCCGCGGAGCGGGATCCCGTGCTCTTCGCGGGGCGTGTTGACGAGCGCCCGGTCGACCACCAGGGAGGCCGAGCCGCCGCCGTCGAGGTTGATCGCCTCGGACGCGCCGAGGTCGATCATCGCGTCCGCCGTCTCGGCCATCGACAGGCCCGCGTCCTCGTCGGCGCGACCGTCGCAGACGAACGCGATCAGCTCCTCGGCGGAGGTTCCGAGGGCGGCGCGCGGGTAGCGCCCGGCGGTGATGTCGGAGTCGAACTGACGGGCGCCCGCGGCGAAGCCCTCGCGGTCCTCGCCGGGGCCGATCAGGTTCCGGCCGGCGGCGACGAGCATCGGGCCGGCCTGCAGCACGTCCCCGCCGGCGTCGGCCGGAAGGTCGCGCCAGGCGGCGAGCGCGACCCGGCCGTCCTCGCTGTGGACGCAGGCGCGGCGCTCATCCCAGGGCGCGTCGAACGGTTCGCTCGGCACTGCCGCGCCGTCGATCCGCAGGTGCCCGAGCGGCGGCCCGCCCGGCCGCATGTAGAAGCCGCCGACGATCGCGTGGTCGGCGTCGCTCGCCGCGCACCAGTCGAGCACCGGGGCGCAGGGCTCGATCAGCGCGACCCGCAGGTCGAACCGGGCGCGATCGAAGCGCGCCACCCAGGCCGTCGTCGCGGCGCCGTCGGGCAGCTCGACCCGGAGGCGCTCGAGCGTCGGCGCGGGCGCGACGGCGGCGTTACGGAGAGTGGGGAAGGGGAGGGCGCGCATGGCTGGCTCGGTTCCGCTGTCCTCAATGGAAGCGCACCTTCGGGACGGAAATGTTGCCAGACGGATACCTGGGCGCCTGCTAACTTACAACCAGATGGTTGTAGATCAGGAAGACCTGCTGTTCGGGGCGCTGGCCGATTCGACCCGTCGCGACATCCTCCGTCGCACCCGCGAGGGGCGGTTGTCGGTCTCGGCGCTGGCGCGGCAGTACCCGATCAGCCTGACGGCGGTGCAGAAGCACGTCGTCGTGCTGGAGCGGGCCGACCTGGTGAGCAAGGAGAGGGTGGGGCGCGAGACGATCGTGCGGGCACGGAGCGATGGGCTCCGACGCGCGCACGCCGCGCTCGACCGGCTGGAGACCGAATGGCGGGGGCGGGTCGAGCGGATCGACCGCCTCCTCGACGACGACAAAGGAGACGTGGGATGCCGCTGACCGATGTGAGCAAGGACCTCGACGCGCTGACGATGACCGTCACCGCGGAGTTCGACGCCGGGGCCGAGCGGGTCTGGGAGCTCTGGTCGGACCCGCGGCAGCTGGAGCGCTGGTGGGGACCACCGTCCCATCCGGCGACCTTCGTCGACCACGACTTCGTGCCGGGCGGTCGCGCGGCCTACTTCATGACCGCCCCGGACGGGCAGCGCTACCACGGCTGGTGGCGCTTCGAGGAGATCGAGCCGCCCGCTCGCCTGCGCTTCGAAGACGGCTTCTCCGACGACGACGGCAAGCCGAAAGAGGAGATGCCGACGACGGTCGCGACGGTGACGATAACCGAGTCCGACGGCGCCACGACGATGGCGATCGAGTCCCGGTTCGCCAGCCGCGAGGGCATGGAACAGACGCTCGAGATGGGCGCCGAGCAGGGGATCAGCGAAGCGATCGGCCAGATCGACGGGTTGCTGGCGGGCTAGCGGGCCGTTCTCCCGGCCGCTCCGGCAGTCCTCGGGCGGCCTGGGCGTCTCATGGCGGTCCTGGCTGGCTGTGACCGCCATGAGACGCCCAGGACGTGAGGGGTTCGTGTGATTGCCGGCACGGGTGCGGGCGCAAGAGGGCCCGGAAACGCGTAGTCGACTTTGACCACACCCTGGTGTGGTCAAAGTCGACAGCGCGTAAGTCGGTGTTGTCCAACACGCACGGAAGCGTGGACTCCCCACGCTCTCCGTCACGTGACGCGCCCGCTGCGCACGCCGGGGCTTCCCGACACTCCCCACATCCCCCGGCCGTGCTCGCCGAGACGCCTTACGTCCTGCGTGCTTCCGGGCGCCAGCTTGAGAAGACCCGGTCCCCGAAACAGCGAGAGCCCCGCGGTTGCGGGGCTCTCGGTACAGCTCAGATCGTGACGACGATCAGATCGGCTGGACGTTGACCGCTTTCGGGCCTTTGTCGCCGGGCTCTGAGTCGAAGGAGACTTTCGCGCCTTCTTCGAGGGACTTGAAGCCCGAGCCTGCGATGTCGCTGTGGTGGACGAACAGGTCCTTGCCGGCGTCATCGGGGGTCACGAAGCCGTAGCCCTTGTCGTCGTTGAACCACTTCACGGTTCCGGTTGCCATTTGCTTACCTCCATTGTCTGCGTGCTGCGAACGTGGAGGATGCGGTTAAGCAAACGATCTACGGGCGCGGGCACAACTATTTGTCGGGTCTACCGACTTGAACATGGATGAGGCTACCAGGGCTTACGCCTCCTCGCGCGCCTGCATCGGCAGACGGAAGACGAGAAGGAACGCGGCGGCCAGCGGGACGAGGCACGCCCAGGCCGTGATCGCCAGCGCGTGGGTGGGCAGACCGTCCCCGAAAGCGGAGAAGAAGGTGGTCCCGAGGGCGGCCACGCCGATCGCGCTGGAGAGCTGCTGGACGGCCTCCAGGACGCCCGAGGCGGAGCCGACCTCGTCCATCGTCACCCCGGCGAGGATGAAGTCGAAGAGCTGGCCGAAGCTGGCTCCGGCGCCGAGGCCGATGATCGCGAGCGCGGGGGCGAGGTCCCAGGTGGAGACGGAGTCGGCCCCGGTGACGGTGATCGCGAGGAACGCGCCGCCGGCCGCGATCAGGAGGACGCCGGCCTGGATCAGCTTGCGGCCGAGCCGCTTGACCAGGGCGAAGGAGGACATCATGCCGACGACCATCCCGATCACCATCGGCGTCAGGGTGAGGCCGGCGTGGATCGCCGAGAAGCCTTCGCCGAGCTGGGTGAAGAGGGAGACGCAGAGCAGCAGGCCGCCGAAGGCGCCGAAGATGGCGAGGGCGACGAGGATGCCGCTGACGTAGGTGCGGTTGGAGAGCAGGCTCGGCTCGATCAGGGCGTCGCCGCGCGAGTGGCGCTCCCAGAGGAGGAAGGCGACGAGCACCGCGGCGCCGCCGGCGAGGGAGGCGAAGGTCCAGGCGGGCCAGCCGGCCTCGCGGCCTTCGATCAGGGGGTAGACGATCGCGGTGAGGGCGATGCCGACCAGGACCATGCCGACCTTGTCGAGCTTCATGCCCGGATGGGCGACCGTGCGCGGCAGGGTGCGGACGGCGAGGACGAAGGTGACGATGCCGACCGGCACGTTGATCAGGAAGACGAGGCGCCAGCCGTCGAGGAAGCCGACGCCGACGAGGACGCCCGCGAGGATCGGCGCGGCCAGCATCGAGAGGCCCATGACCGGGCCGAAGGCGCCGTAGACCTTGCCCATTTCCTCCTCGGCGAAGACCTCTTTGATGATCCCGAAGCCCTGCGGGATCAGCAGCGCGCCGAACGCTCCCTGGGCGAGGCGGAAGACGATCAGGACGGTGGTCGAGGGGGCGACCGCGCACGCCGCCGACATCAGCGTGAAGCCGGCCAGGCCGATCAGGAAGAGGCGGCGGCGACCGAACATGTCGCCGAGGCGCGCGCCGGTGATCAGGAAGACGGCGAAGGCGAGGGTGTAGCCCGCGCTCAGCCACTGCAGGGCGGAGTCGCCGCCGCCGAGGGCGGCCTGGATCGACGGGCCGGCGACGTTGACGATCGTCGCGTCCATCAGGTCCATCATGTTCGCCGCCAGCACGACGGCAAGGACCAGCCAGCGCAGCGGATGGGGGACCGCCGCGACCGCCTGCTTGGCGGTTTCGAGCGGGCGCGGGGTGGGCGGGGCGGTGAGGGTGTCAGGCATGGGGAAAGCTCCTTCGTGATGGACGAACAACGTTCGTTACGAACAACGTACGCTACGAACACGGTTCGTGTCAAGTAGGATCCGCGGCATGGACGCCCCGGCGCGCAGCCGCTCGACCCGCGACCGCCCCGCCAAGAAGCCGCTCAGCGAGGAGGCGGTGATCGACGCGGCGCTCGGGGTGGCGAAGAAGGAGGGCCTCGCTGCGGTCACGATGCGGCGCGTCGCCGCCGAACTCGACACCGGCCCGGCCTCCCTCTACGTCTACGTCAGCAACCGCGAGGAACTGCTGCGGGCGATGCTCGACCGGGTCGCCGCCGGGATCCCCCTGGTCGAGCCGGACCCGAAGCGCTGGCGCGAGCAGCTCTACGACCTGCTGGACGCCTTCCGCGTGGCGCTCGAGGCCCATCCCGGCCTGGCCACCGTGCTTCCGGGCGTGCCGGTGGTCACCGACGGCAGCCTCCGCAGCATCGAGAACCTGCTCGGGCTCCTGGTCGCGGGAGGCATCGGGGCCCAGGACGCCGCCTGGGCCTGCGACATCCTCATCCTCATCGTCACCGCGACGGCGAGCGAGGCCGATGTCCGCGCCGCCGCCGGCCGCTCGATCGACGACGACTTCGTCGACCGGATGCGCTCCACCTTCGCCGCCGTCCCCGCCGATCGCTACCCCAACGTCGCCGCCCACGCCACCGAGCTGGTCGCGGGCGAAGGCGACGACCGCTTCCGCTTCTCGATCGACACCTTCCTCGACGGCCTCGTCGCCCGCTCGACCTGAGCGGCGTGGGGGCGCCTCGCGGTGTCCTCGGTCGCTCGCCTCGGGTCACGCACTTGAGTGCGGAGAGGCCTGCGGCCCACGTGGAATTCGATTTCTTTTACTTCGCCGCTTCCGGCTCGATTGGAATACCCGAGGACGAAGATGTACGCGCCGTCAGGCAGCCGGCGTGGCGAGCGGAACGAGTGGCGCCCGTCGCAGGATCTGACCTTGATCTTCAAGCCTTCGCCCCTGATGGTGCAGAAGAATTCGTCCACGCCGGAGAGCGCGAAGGTGAACTTCGGACGGCGATCCAGCGTGTATTCCCCCGGTCGGCTGAGGATGCTCCCCGACGGGTAGCTGGTGTCGACGATCAGCGGGGCCCTCGCCGGAGTCGGGTCGACTTCGCCCGCTTCGTTGATCGCCCGGACTTCGAACCGGTGGTGGCCGTCGGTGAGCTTGCGCCCCGGCTGTTCTTCGTAGGCTTCGTATTCGACGATGCCGCAGGGTGCGAAGGGTTCGGAGTCCATCCGGCATTCGAAGCGCGCGTCGGGATCGTCGGATTCGTAGGCGAAGACGGGTTGCGTGAGGTTCGTCCAACCTTCCGGCCCGAACGTGATCCGCGTGTCGGGCGGGCCGGACGGCGGCTGTCGCGCGGCTTCCGCGGAGGGGCCGGCAGAGAGTGCGACGGCCACGGCGCAGAGCGTCGCGGCGAGGATGTGGATCGTGGGCGGGCGGCGGAGAAGCATGGCGTCAGGGACCCGTCATCGAACCGAAGAGCATCAAAATAGTCAAACGCGGGTTAATTGATCGGAACATGACCCGCCGCCTCGTCATCACCCTCGCGTCCTTGGCCGTCCTTCTTGGCGCCGTCCCTGCTGTCGCGGTTGCCGGCACGCACATCGAGATGGCGGTCGACGGGCAGGGTCGGACGGTGGCCGGCATCGGGCCAGGGCCGAAAGGGCGGACCGCGATCGTCCGCCTCGACGCCGCCGGGCGGCTCGACCCCTCCTTCGCCGGCGACGGGACGATCGGGCCGTTCCGCAGTAAGGGCGCGGCGGCGATCTCGGTCGCTCGCGACGGCGATGTCGTCGTCGCCGACGAACCGCAGGAAGGGCTGAGGGTCCTGCGCCGTTACCGCGCCGCGGACGGCAAGCCCGACCCCCACTTCGGGCACGGCGGCTACGCGGCGATCCCGGTCGTCCCGAAGGACCGCGTGTTCGTCCAGCCGGACGGTCACGTCGTCGTGCTGTACCAGATGGAATGCCCGTCCACCTCGTGCGGCTACCTGCTGACCTACCTGAAGATGGTCCGGTACAACCCCCGCGGGCGGGTGGAAGGAGTCCACACCATGTACCAGGAAGAGTGGCAGTACGAATCCGCGGCGATGGACCCGCGCGGGTCGCTGGTGGTGAAGGGGAGCGACGAAGAAATCGGTTGGCAGACCTTCGTCAGGTTCCGGCCGGACGGCCGGGTCGATCCGGGCGTCGGCGGCAAGGACGGTCTGAACATCGAACCGCCACCCTGACGGCGGCATCCTCCTGACGAACGAAGGCTTCGGCGGCGGTGACGCGGCCGTCGGTAGGCGCAAGCCGACCGGCTACCTCGACCGGAAGTTCGGGGTCGACGGGCAGGCGCTCTGCAAGCCGGAAGGCGAAGCGGCCGAACGGCAGCGCGAGCCCTTCGACGCGATAGCCGCCGCCGCCGATGGTTCGATCCTCGCCGCGGGCGGCTTCGGGTCCTGCGGGCTGGTCCGCTACACCGCGAGTGGCGTGCCCGACCCGAGCTTCGGCGACGACGGCAGGGTCGACCTCGAAGCCCTCGGCCTGGCGCGCGCGACGACGATGTCCCTGGCGCCAGGAGGCGAGGTCGTCGTCGGCGGCTGGGACCCGACGGCGGGCGCGGTCGAGTTCTCGCGCTTCACCTCGGACGGCCACCTCGACCCGAGCTTCGGCGACGCCGGAGTCACCTCGGTTGCGGGATTCTGAGCAGGCGACCGCGACCGCCCGGAGCGATCGGGGACCACTCGGCTAGGAGCGACCCGAGGCCGCCGCCCGGAGCATCAGGGTCAGGGAGCGCCAGAGGCCGACGTCGGCGACCAGGGCGCGCCAGACGGTGAAGCTGGGGTGGGACGGTTCCGCGGCGGCGGTGGGGGCGAAGCGGGCGTGCTCGGCCACCAGGGCGAGGTCGGCGGTGGCGGGGCCGATCTCGGTCAGGGTCGGGTGGAGGCCGCGGAGGGTGGTGCGGGGGCCGGAGGGCTCGGGGGCGATGCGGACAAGGAGGTCGGCGAGCCGGGTGCGCGGGCCGCCGCGTCGGCGGGCGAGGGAGGTGAGGAGGAGGGTGACGGCGAGCAGGACGGCGGCGCCGCCGACGAGCGCGGCGACTCCTCCGCCGGGCCCGGCCGCGGCGGCGGCGCTCGGCTGGAGGACGTCGAGGCCGGGAGAGACGTCGGCGGCGGCGGCGTGGGGGGTCGGGTTGAAGGGAACCCAGCCGACGCCGGGGAAGTAGACCTCGATCCAGGCGTGGGCGTCCTCGTCGCGGACCGCCCAGGTGTTCTTGTCCACCTGTTCCCCAGAGGCGAAGCCGACGACGACGCGGGTGGGGACGCCGGCGACCCGAAGCATCAGGGCGGCGGCCCCGGCGAAGTGCTGGCAGTAACCCTTATGGGTGTGGAAGAGGAATTCCAACAGCGGTTCGATGCCCGGCGTGCGGACATCGGTCGTGTAGTGGTAGCGGCCTTCCTGGAGGAGGTAGTTCTCGACTCGGCGGACCACGGCGAGCTCTGATTTCACCCCGTGGGAGAGTCGGTAGGAGAGGCGGAAGAGGCGACCCCAGTCGGTCCCTCGCAGCGGCTCGGGCATGTCGTCGGCGAGTTCGGCCAGCGGGTAGGGGACGTAGCGCGGCGGCGGCCCGAGGCCGATCTGCGTCAGGCTCTGGTAGCGCCGCCCGCTGGGTATCGGGATCCGCGCCAGGCGCCGCTCGCCGACGTTCACGGTGTCGGCCTTGACCCAGTAGGTGTCGTATTCGCTCGGTTCATCGAGGAGCGCCCGCCCGCCGCCGCGCTCGACCTCAAGGAGCCCGGCGTTCGCCACCCTGACGATCCGCCCCGGCGAGACGATCAGCCGGTTGCGCAGTCCCCGCACCTCGACTTTGGCGGTCATCTTGCGCGCCGCCGGTTCGGGCAGGTGGGAGTCTTCGCGGGCGGCGAGCCAGCGACGGTTGTCGAAGGCCTCCAGGACCTGCATCCGCCAGAGCTCCGGCTGCGGCGAGGTGATGTCGAGCATCACCGCCCCGGTGCGCCGGTCATCGAGCGGGCCGTAGTTCTGGGTCGGGTCGAGTTCGTGGAACTGGGCGAGACGCTCGTGGTGGCCGAAGGGCTGCCACCCCGCGCGCGGCGCCGCGACCTGGGCGCCGAAGAGGGCGATCGCGCCGACGATCGAGGCGGTGGCGGCGATCGGGACGAGCCGCCCGCGGGCCATCCGCAGGACGACCGCGACGAGGACGATCGCGCCCTCCCAGGGGGCGTCGGGCGCCTGCTGCATCGCGATCGCGGCGCCGAGCGGGACGAGCAGCAGGGCGAAGCCGATCACCGAGCGCTCCCAGCCGTCGCCGCGCCAGAGCATCCCGGCGAGGCCGGTCGCGGCGCCGGAGACGAGCAGCACCGCGGCCAGCGCCCAGGCCTGGATCACCGGCGTGCCGGTGTCGATCGTCGGCAGGGCGTTGGCGCCGTCGCGAAGGGCGGTCACGGTCGTGTCCCAGGCGGCGGGGGTGAGGACGCCCGCGCCGAGGCCGCCGGCGAGGAGCGACCCAGGCACCCAGGCCACCACCAGGAGGACGGCCGGGCGCACGCCGATGACCCGCGCCGAGGTCAGCGCCGCGACCAGGATCATCGGCGCCAGCCAGATCAGGGGCCGGCCGAAGGCACCCCACCAGGCCGCGGCGCCCCCGGCGCTCAGCAGGATCAGCGCGGCGGCGTCCCCCCAGCGCGGCTTGGGATCGGGCTCACGGGAGACGATGGTTCGCTCCGTCTCCGTAAGGGGTGCGCTCCAGCGGGAACACGCCGGGCGGCAGTCGCGAGCCCGCGGGCTCGACGAAGGAAGGTGCGTGTGTCGCCCTGATGTGGACGGCGCCCGAGGGGGCGGTGGGGGGCGCGGGGTCGCGGGTGCCGCGGACGCTCGCCAGCCGGCGGTGGACGGTGGGCCAGCCCTCGGCGACGTTCGCGACCGGGATCGGCTGACGCTCGCCGGGGAGGAGGACGCGGCAGCCGCCCGCCTGGGCGAGGACGTGGATCTGGCCCGCGGCCGCCCGCAGCGTCCAGTCGACCGCGCCGTCGGAGGGGGCGCCGGAGAGGTCGACGACGACCAGCGGCATGCCGCGCGGCGAGCTGATCACGCGGCGCTCCTGCCACTCGCCCGCGCGGGCGACGCTCGGCCAGTGGATGCGGCCGACCGGGGTGCCGCGGAAGTAGGGCTGGAGGCCGTCGGGCTCGGGGTCGCCGCCGGGGTCGGCGCCTTGGGCGAGCGGCAGGACCCCGGCGGTCGCGGGCGCCGGCAGCACCAGGACGACGGCGGGCTCGCCGGCGGCGCGGTGGTGGGAGAAGAGGCGCAGGTCGTCGCGGACGCGGATCGCCGAGGGCCCGATCAGGTGGGCGCCGGGACGCTCGATCGTCAGGCTGACCGACGAGTCGCGGTCGAGGCGCACCCACTTCCCGTCCTCGCCGCGCACCTCGGCGTGCGTGGGCAGCCCGCCCAGGCCGCGGATGTCGAAGCGCAGCGTCACCGGGCGCCCCTCGACGACCTCGGCCTGCTCGACGGTCCGCGTGATCGTCGCCCGGCGGCCGCCGAGGGCGGTCACCGCCAGGCAGCCCGCGACGACGACGAGCAGCCCGAGCGCGAAGGCGAACAACGCGACCGAGCCGAGCAGGGCGGCGGCGAGGAGCAGCGCGAACCCGAGCAGCTCGGTCGCGACGCCCCGCTTCATCGGGCGGGAACTTCCTCCAGGGCGTCCTCGACGATCGCCAGCTGTGCGTCCGCGGCGGCCCCGCCGACGGTCTGGATCCGGTGCGCGAGGACCGGCCCGGCCAGCGCCTGGACGTCGTCGGGAACGACGAAGTCGCGGCCGTCGAGCGCCGCGTGAGCACGGGCGGCGGCGAGCAGCATCAGACCGCCGCGGGGGCTCGCTCCGGCGTCGCTGAGTGGGTGGCGGCGGGTCGCGTCGAGCAGCGCGACGATGTACTCGAGCAGCGGCCGGCGCGCCTCGACTTCGCTCACCGCGGCGATCGCCTCGGAGGCCTCGGCGAGGCGGGCGACCGGCGGCATCGCCGGGGGCGGAGGGGAGTGCAGGAGGTCGACCTCGGCGCCGGCACTCGGGTAGCCGAGCGAGAGCCGGGTCATGAAGCGGTCGAGCTCGGCAGGCGGCAGCGCGTAGGTGCCGTCGAAGCCGGCGGTCGGGTTCTGCGTCGCGATCACGGTGAAGGGCCGGGGCAGCATGTGCGGCTTGCCTTCGATCGTCACCTGCAGCTCGCCCATCGCCTCGAGCAGTCCCGACTGCGTTTTCGGCGTCGCCCGGTTCAGCTCGTCGACCAAGACGACGTTGGCGAAGATCGGGCCGGGGTGGAACTCGAAGGTCTCGGTGCTCGAGCGCCAGATGGTCGTCCCGAGCACGTCGGTCGGCAGCAGGTCGACCGTCCCCTGGACCCGCGAGAAGCGTCCGTCGATCGACGAGGCGAGGCTGCGCGCCAATTGCGTCTTGCCTACTCCCGGCCGATCCTCGAGCAGCAGGTGCCCGCCCGCCAGCAGCGTGCAGATCACGGTCTTCAGCATCCTGCGGTCCAGCTGCATGCCGCGCGCGATGCCATCCGCCAGGCGATCCCCCCAGGCTGCGACGCCTGCATCGGACAACCGAACATCCCGCAGCGTCGCCATGCGATCAAGTATGGCGGACGGCCCACCTCCGCCTGGAGGGTTGCCCGGCGTCAGGCCGGGGCGGGGGCGCTGCGCGGCCGCGGCGAGGGCAGCAGCAGGGCCGAGAGGCAGACCATCGCGAAGGCGGTGATCTGCAGGGCGATCCCCAGCGGGCTGGGGGAGAGCGGGTCGCCGAAGACGAGGATGCCGCCGACGATCTGGACCGCGTTGGCGACCAGGCCCATCAGGCCGATCGTCTCGATCGCGCCGCCGCCCTGGAGGGCGGAGACCGCGGTGTACTGGGCGAGGGCGCCGCAGGCGATGATGACCGCGACCAGCGCGGCGATCCCGAGCGGGCCGCCGGCGCCGCCGGTGACCGCCTTGATCGCGATGCCCGCTAGGGCGAAGAGGAGCCCGGCGAGGATCGCGCGCAGGATGCCGCGGCGCGCCGAGAGGCGGACCGAGCGGTGGCAGAGCGCGATGCCCCCGGCGAGGAGGACGAGGCCGCCCTCGAAGCTGAGGATCGCCGCCAGGGAGAAGCTGGAGTCCGAGCCGTGGAAGCGCGGCAGGGTGGCGACGAGGAGGACGAGGCCGACCGCGCCGACCACCAGGGCCAGCCACTGCCGGCGCCCGACCGGATCGCCGAAGAGACGTTGCGAGAGCACCGCGAGCGTGACCGCGCCGCCGGCGAGGATCGCCTGGACGAGCGAGATCGGGGCCATCGAGAGGGCGGCGACGTGCGCCAGCCAGGCGACGGCGGCGAGGCCCCAGCCGGCGACGAACCAGCGGGAGTGGGCGAGGTCGCGCAGCCCCGCCAGCGGTCGGCCGATCTCGACCGTGCGGGTGTCCTGGCAGCCCCGGTGCTTCAACAGGGAGGCGAGGTTCGTGGCGAGCGCCACGAGCACGGCAAGGCCGATTCCGATCTCCACTGCGGGCCGTTCCTCCTGCGGTTGGTGCGGGTCAGGGAGATCCGTGATGGAACTCTCGGGGCGGGCGGCCGCTCCGATCGGCTCAAGGTAGCAGCGCGACCTAAAGCGGGCCTCAGGTTTCCCTACCGATAAATGGGTAGTAGCGCCGCGTGACAGATACGCAGACGTTCATCTACGCCCGCCCAGAGACAATCGAGAACCCGCTCGGGTCTGCCGAGATCGACGAGGTGCTCCGCCACCTGGCCCAGGAGCTCGACCTCGACCCCGCCCACGAGCTGCGCCCGAGTGGTGGGACCTCGATCGTCATCCCGGACGCCGCGCCTGACGAGGTCTGGATCGCGATCGACCGGTTGGTGCCCTTCTGGAAGCAGGCGCGGCTCTTCTTCCTGCCGCGCCTTCAGTCCGCCACGTAGAGGTCCCGCGAGAGCTCCGAGATCGGGGCGGCGCCACCCTCGCCGACGACGAAGGTGTCGGCCATGTAGCCGATGCCCCGGTCCCCGTCGTCGATGACGAAGGGGTGGAGGGAGAGCACCATGCCCGCGGCGAGCGGCTCGGCAGGCGGCGCGTCGCGGTCCTGGACCAGGTCGAGGCCGACCCACGGCTCCTCGATCACGTCCTGGCCGATGCCGTGTCCCGACCAGTAGGCGCAGTGGGCGTCGAATTCGGCGGCCGCGGCCTCGATCGCGCGCTGGGCTGCGGACGGGTCGGCACCCGCGGCGAGGGCGTCGCCGCCCGCCTGGAGCCCGGCGGCGACGGACGCGTTCAGCCGCTGGGAGAGCTCGGTCGGCGGGCCGATCGAGACCATCCGCGAGAGCTCCATCCAGTAGCCGAGCGGGCCGATCAGCTCGAAGGAGAAGGTGTGGACGTCCCCGGGCCCGAGGACGCGGTCGTGGGGGATGCCGAAGTGGCCACCGACCGTGCCGTCGGAGCGCTCACGTCCGTACATGGTGAGGAAGAGCAGGTCCTGGCCGCCCTCGGCGAGGGCGACGCGGGCCGCCTCGGCGCCGATCGCGCGCTCGCTGACCCCGGCCCCTGCCACTTCGAGGATGCGGGCGAAGGCGGCCTCGGCGATCCGGGTGGCCTCGCGGGCGCCCTCGAGCTCGAGCGGCTCCTTGGCGGCGCGGACGCGCTCGAAGGCCATCGTCGCGTCGACGATCTCCGCGTCGGGCAGCGCCGCCCGCACCGCGAGGTAGTCCTCGACCTTCATCACCTGTCCGAGCCCGACGACGCCGACCCGCCGCGCGCCGAGCTCCGCCAGTGCCGCGCCGAGCCCCGCGCCGAGGTTGCGCGCGTAGGCGACCTCGATCGGCCACTCACCGCGCGGCTGCAGCGCTAGGTTCTCCGGCAGGAGCAGGGACGGCTCGCGGCCGGGGGCGGCGAGCGCGTAGCCGTAGCGATGGGCGAGGTCGAAGTCGCCGACCCAGCGCAGCGTGCCCTTGTGGCCGCGGTAGTCGTTGGCAGCGAGAACGAGGGCGTCGAGGTTCTCGGCGGCGATCAGGTCTTGGAGGCGCTGCCAGCGGCGGTCGCGCTCGGCCAGGGGGAGGGGGCTCATGCACCCACGCTAGTCGTTTGCGTAGCGCTTATCGGACGACCTGGTAGCGGAGGTGGTTGACGCCGGGCGCCGGCACGACCTCGATCAGCTCGAGGTCGACGAGCCCGGGCAGCTCGCCGAAGAACGGGCGCCCGCCGCCGAGGAGGACCGGCACCTGGTGGAAGACGATTTCGTCGAGCAGGCCGGCGACCAGTGCCGAGGTGACGACGCCGCCGCCCATCAGGCCGACGTCCTTGCCGCCGGCGAGGTCGCGTGCCTTCGCGACCGCGTCCTCGATCGTGTGGGCGAGCGTCTGGTGCTCGCCCAGCTCGGGCACCTCGCCGTGGCTGAGGACGATCAGTGGCGCGCTCGGATGGGGGCCGCCGCCCCTGAAGTGGTTCGAATGGACGTAGGTGGTGTGCCCGCAGATCACCGCGCCGTCGCGGCCCGCGAGCTCGTCGAAGATCCTGGCGCTCGGCGCGCTCAGCTTGAAGCTGTCACCGAAGACCTGGCTCGGCACGTCGCCGTCGAAGTACCAGTCGAACAGCATCGGCGCGTCGCCGAGCCCGCGCCCGACCCCACCATCGGCGTCGCGCGGGTCGTTGCCGCTGATGAAACCGTCGATGGAGACCGCCAGTCCCGCGATGACCTTGCTCATGTGGATTCCCTTTCCCAGATTCAGGGCTCTCTAATTCCTGAGCTTTTTCCCAGACGCCTCGGCGGCGGCCGGCAGAATCGCGACATGGAATTCGAACGCACCGATTTCGTCTCCGTCCCGGTCGCCGACATGGACCGGGCCAAAGCCTTCTACCGCGACGTGCTCGGCCTGCAGAGCCCGAACTGGGACGACGGCTGGCCGGAGATCGAGACCGGCAACGTCTCGCTCTATCTCGTCGACCCGACCGCGATGGGCAGCGAGTTCGCGCCCCACGTGGCGCCGATCGCCCTGCGGGTGCCCGACGTCGCCGCGGCGAAGGCCGAGCTCGAAGGCCGCGGCCTCGAGTTCGCGGGCGAGCACGACACCGGCGTCTGCAAGATGGCCTTCTTCAGCGACACCGAGGGCAACGCCCTGATGCTCCACCGCCGCTACGCCCCGGTCGAGTAGCCGCCTCGACTTCGATCAGCAGGGGTCGGAGCTCGCTTGAGCTGCCAGGCGGCGTCCGGCCCCCACACCAGGACGAGCCCCTCCGGGGTGTACAGATGCCAGTGTTCGAGGTCATCTCCTGGCTCTTCTTGGGGAAGTGCAATCACCTTGAGTGTCTTCGCGGAGTGGGTACGTGCCCGGCATGGCGTATCGGCTCGGCTTCGCGGTCAAGGTCCTCGGCGACGGCGGCCTGCCCTCGCACGACGCGCGGCGGCATGGTTCGGGGCCGCATCTGAGGGTGTCGCTGGAACGGCTCGGGGCGATCTTCGACTACCTGGAGGCGCACGACATCCGCATGTACCGGATGGCCTCGGGACTGGTGCCCTACGGCAGCCACCCCGACATGCCGGAGTTCCATGGGCAGGTCGAGGAGTGCGCTGAGCCCTTGGCCGAACTGGGGGAGCGGGCGCGGGCGGCGGGGCTGCGGCTGTCCTTCCACCCCGGTCAGTACGCGGTGCTGAATTCCGAGCGACCCGAGGTGCGGGCCGCGGCGGCGCTCGATTTCGAGGTGCAGGCGTCGGTCCTCGACGCGATGGGGCTCGGGCCGGAGGCGGTCGTCGTCACCCACGTCGGCGGCGGGGCGGGAGGGCCCGAGGCGGCCCTCAGGCGCTTCGAGGAGGGGCTCGCGCTGCTGAGCGACGCGGCCCGCGCCCGGCTCGTGGTCGAGAACGACGACAACCTCTTCGGCTTCTCCGACGTCTTGGAGCTGCACCGCCGCACCGGGCTGCGCGTCGTCTGGGACATCCTCCACCACTTCTGTCACGACCCCGACCGGGTGCCGGTCGGCGAGGCCCTGCGGCTGGCGCTGGGGACCTGGGATGCCGGGACGACGCCGAAGATCCACTACTCCTCGCCCCGCACCGACACCGAGGAGCGAAAGAAGAAGGTCGGCCGGCGGGTCGAGACCAGCCTGGCGCTGCCGCAGCTGAAGGCGCACGCCGACCTGATCGATCCGATCGGCTTCGAGGACTTCCTCGCCGGCCCCGCCGCCGGGCTCAGCTTCGACCTGATGCTGGAGGCGAAGGCGAAGGACCTGGCGCTGCGGCGGCTGCGCGACCAGCTCGGCGAGCGTGGCTGGGGCTGGGAGGAGGGCCGCCTAGTCGTTTGCGACATCGGCCGGGGCTGATTATGGTCGGGCGATGCCCAGCGTTCTGATCACGGGTGCCGGCCGGGGAATCGGCCGGGCGACCGCGCTGCGCCTGGCGCGCGCCGGATGGACCGTCCACGCGACCGTGCGACAGGCCGCCGACGGGGAGGCACTCGTCACCGAGGCGGCGGGCCTCGACCTGAAGCCGCTGCCGCTCGACGTCACCAGCGGCGAGCAGATCGCGGCGCTCCCGGATGCTCTCCCCGAGCGCCTCGACGCCGTCGTCAACAACGCCGGCATCGTCGTCTCCGGCCCGCTGGAGACGCTCTCCGCCGACGACCTGCGCGAACAGTTCGAGGTCAACGTCGTCGGCGCCGTCGCCCTCACCAACGCGGTGCTGCCGCGCCTGCGGGCGGCACGCGGGCGGATCGTCTTCGTCTCCTCGCTCAGCGGCATCGTCTCGACCCCGATGACCGGCGCCTACAACGCCTCCAAGTTCGCGCTCGAGGCGATCGCCGACGCCTGGCGCCTGGAGCTCCGCCCCTGGGGTGTCAAGGTCGTCCTGGTCGAGCCCGCGATGACCGACACCGACCTCTGGCGCGACGCCCCGGCGACCCTCGAGGCCGAAACCGCGGCGATGAGCGCCGAGCACCGCGACCTCTACGGCGAGCACCTCGCCGGGATGCGCAAGACGATCCCGAAGATCCAGAAGCTCGCCAAACCGGTCGACACCGTCGCCGCGGCGATCGAGCGCGCCCTCACCGCGCCGCGGCCGAAGGCCCGCTACCCGGTCGGCGTCGACGTCAAGGTCCAGGTCGCGCTCAGCGGGGTGACCCCGTCCCGGGTGATGGACGCCGTCAACGGCAAGCTGACCGGGACCCCCGCCGCGAAGCGCTGAGCGAAGCCCGGCTAGATTTCGCGCCGTGGCCCCGCCGGAGACATCCGCCGATCCGCCGCTCGGCGAGCCCGTCGAGTGGAGCCCGGTCGCGGCGCCGACCGGGGAGGTGCTGCGTGGGGAGCGGGTGATCGTGCGCCCGTTCGACCTCGACGCCGACGCCGAGTCGCTCCACGCTGCGACCCGCGAGGACCCGAGCATCTGGGCCTACCTGCGGATCGGGCCGTTCGCCGACGCCGGAGAGATGCGCGCCCTCTTGGCGGAGGAGGCGAGCGCCGAGGGCTACGCCTACCACGCGATCGAACCGACCGCGGCCGGCCGTGCCCTGGGGCAGGCCGGGTACATGCGGATCGACACCGCCAACGGCACGATCGAGATCGGCAGCATCTTCTTCGCCCCGGGCCTGCGCCGCACGGCGGCGGCGACCGAAGCGATCTTCCTCCTCGCCCGCCATGCCTTCGACGACCTCGGCTACCGCCGCCTGGAGTGGAAGTGCAACGCGCTCAACGCCGGGTCCCGTCGCGCCGCTGAGCGCTTCGGCTTCCGCTTCGAGGGCGTCTTCCGCAAGGACGAAATCGTCAAGGGACGCAACCGCGACACCGCCTGGTTCTCGATCCTGGACGAGGAGTGGCCCGCGGTCCGCGCTGCCTTCGAGGCCTGGCTCGCCGCGGGGAACTTCGACGCCGACGGAGCCCAGGTCCGCGCGCTCGGAGACCTGATCCCCGGGTAAGGGGAAGTCGTGAGAACGCCGGGACATCTTGGGTGGCTTGTGCTCGTCGCCGCGATCGGCTGCCTGGCGATCCTCGTCCCCGCATCCGGGGCCTCGGCGGCACCGACCCACGTCTCGCTGTCGGTCCGGGTCAAGCCGGCCGGCAGCGACCGGATCCTGGCGACCGGGAAGGTGACGCCGGCGCCGCGGGCCGCGCGGGTCGAAGTCCAGGCGAAGCGGCCGGCGGGGTGGCGCCCCTTCGTCGCCGGTCCTTTGAAGCACGGCTCCTTCAAGCTGACCCATCGCGCGACCGGCACGCTCACGCTGCGCGCGCGGGCCTTCGCGGGGAAGCGGCTGCTCGGCGTCTCGCCGGTGCGGAAGGTGAGCGCGAAAGGAGCGTCGACCGGCACGCCCGGCCAGGGTGCACCCGGGACGGGCGGGGGATCGGGCGGCCTGCCATCGGGCGGTGGCCCGGCGACCGGGCCTCCCGCGCCGGCCGAAGACCCGCTCGCGGCCACGTCCCTGATGGCGACGATCGACGGCTACTCGCGGCTGCCGAACCACCTCAGCGCCACCGCGAACAGCTACTCGGCCGAGGACGAATTCGAGGCGAACCTGGCGGCCGCCGGCCTGATCCTCGGCGAAGGGGCGTTCCAATTCCCGCGCTTCGCGGTCGAAGCGATCGGCCTCACCGCCGGGTCGACGACCGTGCCCGGCGCGGCGATCGCGCCGCTCCTCTACTCGGGGACGACGCCGCCGGCCGGGGTCACGGCGCCGCTCCTCGACGGCACCGGTGGCTTCACCGAAGCGGGAGCGAAAGGAAAGATCGTCGTCGTCCAGGTCGCCTACGAACACAATTCGAAAGCGGTCGGCCTCTATCCCGCGATCGAAAAGGCGGTCGCGGGCGGAGCGGCGGGCTTCGTCGCGGTGACCGAGGCGGTCGGCGACTTCCCGAAGTGGGAAGACGTCAACGCTCGGCGGGGCACCGGGCCGCTGCCGGTGTTGATGGTCGGCAAGCGCTCGGGCGCGGTGGTGCTCGCGGCGGCGGACGCCGGGAAATCGGGCACGCTCACCCTCGCCGCCGACACCTCCGGCGTCAGCTGCGAGCGCGACGTCTGGGGCGAACTCGAAGGCGCCGACCCGAGCCGCCGAGTGTTCGTCGGCACCCCACTGTCCTCGTTCACGCCCGCGGCCTCCGAACACGGCAGCGGCGTCGCGATCGCGATCGGCCTCGCCCGCCACTACGCCGCGCTGCCGCGCTCCGAGCGCCCGGAGACGCTCGTCTTCATGGCGCTCGGCGGCCACGAAATCGGCTGGCTCGGGCTGCAGGCGCTGCTGGCGAGCCCGCGGGGCAGCTGGTTCGAAGGTGCCGACGCCTACGTCCACCTCGGCTCGGCCCTCGGCGCCCCGACCGCCGAAGAGCTGCCGGATGGCACGATCTCCACGACACCGGCACCCGACCCGACCGGCCGCCTGCATGACTCCGAGAACCCGTTGCTCGAACGCGGCATCGTCGAAGACTTCGAAGCCGCCGGCGTGCCGACGCCGGAAACGCCGCCCCACATCGCCAGCGGCGGCGAGCAGACCAACGCCTACGCCGCCGGCATCCCGACCGTCTCCTTCAGCGGCGCGAGCCTCTTCTTCCACACCGCCGGGGACGTGCCGAGCGCCGTCGACCCGACGATCCTCGCCCGGGACGCCGACGCCTTCCGCCGTGTCGTCGACCGCATCACCTCGATCCCGGCGGGCCTGCTGAGGGCCGAAAACGCGAACGCGGCGAAACTCGGCTCAGAAATCGACGCCGACAAACGCGCCCCGGTCAACCCGACGTTAGGCGCCGGCGGGATCTTGGGATCAGGCGGCGTCGGCGGCCCCCCGGCCACCTCGGTCCCCCACTGTTGACGGGCCGAAAACTTGCCTATATGTCTAGTTTTCGGCCCGTCAACGGGAGGGCTGGCGGGTGCCGACCAGGACCGTGCCGCCGACGGCGACGCAGTGGAAGGCCGATTCGCAGCCGAAGCCGGCGAGGGTCGGTTCCTTGCCTTCGACCCCGGCGAGCGTCTCGTAGGAGAAGTCGGCCCAGCCGTTGGTAGTCGTCGCCAGCACGACTTTTGCCCCGTGACCGCCGCCGACCAGGCAGACGCCCGAGGCCGGGCAGGCGACGCTCTTGAACACCGGCCGGTCTTCATCGGGCCCGACCGCGCTCGGCACGACCGTTTCCTTCCAGTGCATGAGGTCCTTGCCGTCAGAGCTGAGGATCATCCCTTCGGTGCCGACGACGGTGCATTCGCCCGCGACGTTGCAGGTGACGCCTTCCGGTTTGCCACCCGGGTCGGCGTCGGTGTAGCGCCAGTCCCACTTGGCCTTGTCGTCGGCGGTCTTGACCATCGTCCCGATCGCGACGAATTCGCGGGTGGTCGCGATGCATACCGCCGGATCGGTGCGGCCCGGGACGCAGGCGATCGCGCCCGCCCGCCCCTTGAAGCCGGCCTGGCCCCAGCCCGTCCGGGCGCCGTCGAAGGTGGTGTAGGTGACGCCCTCGCTCGCGCCGACGCAGAGGTCGCTGGCGATGCAGGTCTGCGCGTCGGTGCCCATCGGGTCGACGGTGGTCGGGCGGCGCGCGTCGAAATCTTCGGGGCCGGCGGTGAAGATGTTCCCGGTGAAGAGAGCCTGCGTCTTGCCGAGCAATAGGCAGTCGGCATCCCCGGTGCAGTTGACCGCCTTGATGTTCAGCCCGGTGACGCCGCCGAGTGGCTCCGTCCAGAGCTTGCCGCCGGTGGTGGAGAGGCCGATGTCGTGCTCGCCGCCGGCGACGCAGCTGTCGCCGAACGCGCCGGCAGGACACTGGGCGACGTCGAACTTCGCGACCTCGTTGACCCGGTTCCACTGGTAGCCGTCGTCGAAGCCCTCGTACCAGGCGGCTTCGTCGCCGCTGCCGACGCAGGCGTCGGCGACGCAGTCGAGCGCCTTCAGGTTCAGCGTGTCGGTCGGGCGGCGGCGCCATTCGACGTCGGGCTCGCCGAGGTTCGTGGTCCGCAGCGCGATCCCACCGCTGAGCCCCACACAGATCCCCGGCCCCGAGCACGAGAGCGCGCTCACCGGCGCTTCTTTCGGGAAGTTCTGAACGTCGCCCCACTTCGCCTCGGGCAGCGTGATCGAGAAGTAGTGGCCGAGGCCGTCGGTCGCGGTGCAGCGCTCCTCGGTGTCGCAGGCGAGGCCGTGCATCCCCTTGCCCGCTTTCGCCGGCAGGTCGACCGCGGTCACCTTGCCGCCGGCGATCACCGCGCTCGAGCCGCGCTCCTCGCCGCCGACGGCGACGCAGTTCCCGTCGCTCGGGCAGACGACGCGGGCGTAGGTCGCCGGTTTGCCGTCCGGGACGTCGAGCCCGTCCCAGTCACGGCCGCCGTCCCCCGAGCGCCAGACGCCGCCGGCGGGCCCGACCGCGTAGCAGTCGCCGCCGCCGTCGCAGGCGAGACCGAGCGCGCTCCGGGTCTTCTGCTTGCCGTCCGGCGGCAGCGCGACGCCGTCGGTCCAGGTCGCCCCGTCGTCGTCGGAGCGGTAGACCTTGGAGACGTAGGTGGCGTCGGAGATCCGCGTGTTGGAGACGGCCAGGCAGAAGGCGCGGTTACAGGTGACGCCGTCGAGCTCCTCCGGATATTCGAGCGGGACCCGCGACCAGGCCAGCGGCTGGTCCTCGCCGAGCGTGGAGCGCAGGACCATCCCGCGCTGGCCGACCGCGACGCAGTCGCCGGGCGAAGAGCAGGAGATGTCGCGCATCGGCGCGCCGTATTCGGTCCAGCTCCAAGGGGACGGGACTTCCTTGGCCTCTGCGGATGGCGCCGCGAGGGCGACGGCAAGGAGGGTCAGGAGGACGCCGAGGACGACCTTCGGAAGCGTTCGGGTCCCCGGCACCGGCAGTAGATTACGCGGAATCTACGCCTGCCACCGAAGCCGGAGGGGGCCGGCGCGCTACCTGCTCGTCGCGCTTGCCGCGCTCGCGATCGGCTTCGTGGCCGCGCCCGCGGCACTCGCCGACGCCCCGTTCGTGGAGGTGCACGCGACGCTCGAACGGCAGGACGGGCACGCGGTGGTCGTCGGCACGGTCGAGTGGGACGGCGCGGCGGCCACGCGCGCACCGGACTACATGACGGTCGGGGACCTGCGCCTGGTCGCCGTCTCCGAGCACGGCCATCACCCGACCCTGCTCGCCGACGACACCTACCGGCGGATCGACGAGGACCCGACGCAGAAGGTGGAGTTCGAGGTCTCGGACGCCGATGCGGACGCGATCGCCGCCGGCAATCGCGTCGTCCTCACGGCGAGCCAGCACGGGGTCGTCCCCGACGACGGCGCCCGCTCGGCGCGGACCTACGTCACCGTCGACGGGCTGCAGCCGTTCGGCGACGCGCAGGAGCGGATCGGACGGCGCGACTGCGCCGAGGTCGCGATCGTGCCGGGGGCGAAGCTGAACGAATGCGACCTGACCGGTGCCGATCTCGACCGGGCGCTGGTGTCGGTCCGCTATCCCGCCGCGACCCGCATGCTGCTCGCCGACCTCACCGGGGCGACGATGCGCGGCGCCGACCTCACCGGCCTGAGCGTCGCGGGCGGGCGGCTGAACGGCGTCGATGCGCGCGGGGCGGTCCTCGACAACCTCTCGCTGGCGGGCGCCGAAGCGACCGGGCTCGACGCCCGCGGGGCGACCAGCGACAAGACCGAGAAGGAGTCCGCCGGGGCCAACATCTACGACGCGCGGCTGACCGACGCGAAGTTCCAGGGGGCGGTGCTGAACGGCGTCTCGTTCAACCGCTCCCGGCTCGACGGCGCCGACTTCAGCGGCGCGACCTGGGTCGCGGTCGAAGCCAACACGGCGAGCCTGCGCGGGGCCGACCTCACCGATCTGAAGGGCTCCGGCTCGACCGTCTACCTCGCCGATTTCAGCGACGCGAAGCTGGGCGGGGCGCCGTTCACGCCGCTCGACCTCGAATGGGCGACGCTCTGCCACACCCGGATGCCCGACCGCAAGGCGGTCGAGGACCGCGACTGCCCGAGCGGGATCGAACCGGAGCGCAAGCCGCCCGCGGGGCGCAGGGTCGCGGTCGAGGGGCATCTCGAACGGACCGGCGACGGGGCCGAGCTCTCCGCCCTCATCACCTGGAGCCGCGCGGGGATCGCCGCCGGGATGACCGCCGGGGACGTGCGCGCGGTGGCGATCGACGCCCGGACCGGGGTGCCGACGCGGCTCGGGTCGCTCACGATCGCCGGGGGCCTGCCGGCGACGAGCAGGTTCGAACCAGCGGAGGTGACGAAGGCCGAGATGCTCGACGCGCTCGCCCGCGGCAACCGCGTGGTGATCACCGCCACCCAGCACCCGCCGCTCCCGCGCGCCGGGCAGACCAACGGCAGCTACGTCACCGTCGCCACCGTGCAGCCCGGGCCGGGCCGAGGGAGGGTCGGGAGCCGCGACTGCTCCGACCTTCTGCTCGGCTCGCCGGCGCCCGTGGCGGGCGCCTACAACTTCTGCGACCTCGCCGGGGCAGTGCTGACGCGGGCGACGCTCTCCGGGCCGCTCCGCGATGCCGACCTCGCCGGCGCCGAGATGGCGAACGCGGAA
This sequence comes from Solirubrobacterales bacterium, assembly GCA_965200635.1. GTDB lineage: Bacteria > Actinomycetota > Thermoleophilia > Solirubrobacterales > 70-9 > VAYN01. Next base: position 2,167,388 of record OZ241364.1, read on the forward strand.
CTGAAGGGCGCGATCTTCGACGGCGGCGCGCTCGGTGGGGTGAACCTGGCCGGCGCCGAACTCGACGGGGTCTCGCTGATCGGCGCGAGCGCCCCGCGGCTGAGCTTGCCGCAGACCGCACTCCGCGGGTCCCAGTGGCGGGCGTCGAACCTCGACGAGGCCGACTTCTCCGGCGCGACGATCGCCGACTCCACCTTCGCCGCCTCCTCGCTGCGACGCGCCGACTTCGGCGACGCGACCCTGGGCAAGGTCGACCTCGCCTACGCGAACCTCGCGGCGGCCCGCCTCACCGGCGTCGACGCCGCCGGCTCCGACCGCGGCCGACCCCGCCGCAGCTCCCTTTTCCTTGCCGACCTGACCGGCGCCGACCTCTCCGGCTCGAAGTGGAACGACGACGAATCCGGCGAACGCCCCTGGACCTGGGCGACCCTCTGCGGCACGGTCCTGCCCGGGGACGCGACGCTCAGCGGCGACCGGGACTGCCCGCGCGATCCCCGCTAGTCGTCGGCGAGGGCGCCGCGGAGCAGGGTGAGGAGGGCGGTGGTGACGGCCTCGGTGTCGGCGGCGCCGGTGCCGAGGCGGCGGACGCCGAGGCCGGTGATGAGGGCGACGAAGGCGCTGGCGTGGCGGGCCGGGTCGGCGACGCCGAGGGAGGCGAGGGCGCTCGCGGCGAGTGCCTCGTAGGCGGCGAAGCAGCGGGCCGAGGCCTCTTGGAGCTCGGGGTCGCGGGCTGCCTGGAGGTGAAGCTCGAGCTCGGCGAGGGGACCGGGGCCGCCACCGGGCCGGCCGATCAGCGCCTCGACGTCGACGGCGACTTCCGCCGGATCCGGGTTTCGCTCGCGGAGGGCCGCGGCGATCGCCTCGAGGCGATCGACCTCCTCCCCTACATATAGGAGGAGCGCCTCGCGGAGCAGCGAGGCCTGGCTCGGGAAGTGGTAGGTCAGCGAGCCGAGCGCGACGTCGGCGGTCGCCGCGATCCGGCGGTTCGACAGCGCCGCGGTGCCCTCCTCGGCGAGCAGGGTGAGGGTGGCGCGGAGGATCCGCTCGCGCGTCTCCGGGGCGCGGCGCCGGTCGATCGTCACCGGCGTCTCGCGTCCTTTGGTCGGGGCGGGCATCGCGGCAATCGTAACCAGGTTGCTCGTTCGTTCGAACGATCTAGTATCTTCCTGCGGCACCGATGGACACCTTCGGGCAGGAGATCAATGGCACCGCGACGACCGAGGCTGGGAGGCCGAGCGTCGCGGTGCCGCCGTTCCCCGGCGCGGCGAGCGCACCGGAGCTCGCCTTCGCCTCGCTCGGCGACCAGGCCCGACTCCTCGCCGAGGGCGAGGTCAGCTCGCGGGAGCTGGTCGAGCTGTCGCTGGCCCGGATCGAGGAGTCCCAGCCGCGCCTGAACGCCTTCCGCGTCGTCTGCGCCGAGAGCGCGCTCGCCGAAGCCGACCGCGCCGACGCCCGGCGGCGGGACGGCGATGCGATCCCGCCGCTCCATGGGGTGCCGATCGCGATCAAGGACGACGTCGATCTCGCCGGCCACTCGACCTCGTTCGGCTGCGGCGGCACCGTCGCCGAGTCCCGGACCGACGCCGAGCTCGTCCGCCGCCTGCGCCGCGCCGGGGCGATCATCGTCGGCAAGACGCAGGCGCCCGAGGTCGGCCAGTGGCACTTCACCGAGTCGCCGACCTTCGGCGCCACCCGCAACCCCTGGCACGAAGGCCACGCGCCCGGTGGCTCGAGCGGGGGCGCCGCCGCCGCGGTCGCCGCCGGCCTGGTCGCGGGCGCTATCGGCTCCGACGGCGCCGGCTCGATCCGCATCCCCGCCGCCTGGTGCGGCCTCGTCGGCCTGAAGCCCCAGCGCGGCCGGATCTCCACCTGGCCCGACGCCGAGGCGTTCCACGGGCTCACCGTCCTCGGACCGCTGGCGCGGAGCGCCGAGGACGCGGGCCTGCTGCTCGACGCGGTCACGGGCAACGTCCCGGCCGACCGCCACCACGTCGCGCCCGCTAGCGAACCATTCGCCGAGGCCGCCCGGCGCGAGCCCGAACGGCTGCGGATCGCGATCAGCCTCAAGGTCCCGTTCGGCATCCACGACCGCCTCTGCGACGAGCACCGCGACGCGACCTTCGCGATGGCGGAGCGGCTCGAAGAGCTCGGCCACGAGGTCGTGGAGGAGGACCTCGACTACGGCCTCGTGGCCCCGGCGATGGTGCCGCGCGGCACCGCCGGCGTCCGCGACTGGGTGCGGTCCCGCGGCATCGACCCCGCGGCCCTGGAGGCCCGCACCCGCGTCCACGCCCGCCTCGGCGCCCTGCTCTCGGGCCCGGCCCTGCGCGCCGCCCGCGCCGCCGAGCCGTCCCTGCGCCGCCGCCTCGGCCGCACCTTCGAGCGCCACGACCTCGTCCTCACCCCGGTCACCGCCACGCCGCCGCCGCGGATCGGCGACTACGACGGCCGCGGCTACTGGGCGACCGGCAGCTCTGCCAGCGAGTCCTGCCCCTTCGCCTTCCCCTGGAACGTCACCGGCTGGCCCGCGATCAGCGTCCCCAACGGCCTCACCGCCACCGGCCTGCCGATCGGCGCCCAGTTCCTCGCCCCCGAGGGCGGCGAGCCCCTGCTCCTGAGCCTCGCCCGCCAACTCGAAGCCGGCGCCTAGCCCACAGCCCACCGTCGACGGGCCGAAAACCGCTCTATATCAGCGCTTTTCGGCCCGTCAACATCGGTCAGGCGGCGACCGTCTCGGCTTTGGCGGCGGCGGCGCGGATCACGTCGACGACCGCGTCGGGGTGGGAGAGCATCGGGACGTGGCTGCTCTCCAGCTCGGTCGTGTCGGCGCCCATCCGCTCGGCGGCGAAGCGCTCGAGGTCGGGGTGGACCGTGCGGTCGTTCTTGGCGACGATGTAGGAGCTCGGCTTGGTCCGCCAGGCAGTGCCCTCGACGCTCTTGTCGAAGACGTCCGCCTGGGGGACGACCTGGGTCGCCCAGACCAGCTTCTGCTCCGCCTCGGAGAGGTCGCCGCAGAAGAACTCGGTGCCCTCCGGTTTCAGCCAGATGCGACCGTCGGCGACCTCGATCTGGGAGAAGACGTCGGTGGTCGGGAACTTTTCCTGGATCGACTGGGAGGTTTCGTCGGCGTCGGGGGCGAGGGCGGCGATGTAGACGAGGCCGGCGACGCGGTCGTCGATCCCGGCGGCGGTGATCACGGTGCCGCCGTAGGAGTGGCCGACGAGGATCGCCGGGCTGCTGACGCGGCCGAGGGCGCGGGTCACCATCGCCACGTCGTCGGCGGTCGAGTTGAGCGCGTACTGCGCGGTGACCACCTCGTGGCCGTCGGCCTGCAGCGGGCCGATCACCTTGCTGAAGCAGGAGCCGTCGGCCCAGAGGCCGTGGCAGAAGACGATGCTCGGTTTGCTCATGTCGTTCCCTTCGTCGCGGTTGATGCGGGTCGGGGACGAGCTTCCGCCGGCAGGCGCCGCTTCGCTTCAGTCGAGTGACTGCTCTTGCGACTGCGCCGTCCCGGCGGCACCGGCGAGCGCGTCGCGCAGCTGGGCGCGCGAGCCGATCCCGAGCTTGGGGAAGATCCGGTAGAGGTGGGACCCGATCGTCCGGTGGGAGAGGAAGAGGCGCTCGCCGATCTCGCGGTTGGAGAGGCCCTCGGCGGCGAGTCGGGCGATCTGCAGCTCCTGCGGGGTGAGGCGGTCGCGGGCGTCGGGCGCGCGACTGCCGACCTGCTCGCCGGTCGCGCGCAGCTCGAGCTTGGCGCGGCCGGCCCAGCGGGTCGCGCCGAGGGCGTCGAAGAGGTCGACCGCTTCGCGCAGGGGCGCGCGCGAGTCGGCGCTGCGCCGGCGGCGACGGAGCCGGCGGCCGAGCGAGAAGAGGGTGCGGGCGCGGAGGAACGGGTAGCCCGCCGTGCCGCCCAGGGCGGCGGCGAAGAGCGCCTCGTCCTCCTCCTCGTCGGCGAGCAGCGGGCGGGCGCAGGCGAGCGCCGCTGAGAGGTAGGGCGGCTCGGCCCGGTCGGCGACCAGCTCGAGGTCGGCGACGACCGCGGCGACCTCCGCGGCGTGCTCGTCGCGCCCCGCCTCGACCAGGTCGAGCAGGGCCGACCAGCGCATGAAGCGGTGGTAGGCAGGGTTCGTCTCGTCGAAGATCGGCCAGAGGTGGCCGAAGGCGTCCTCGTGGCGACCGTCGCCGAGCGCCTCGACCCCGCGGGCGAGATGGGCGGGGGCGAGCAGCGGGCCGCCGTCGGTCGCCAGCAGGATCCGTTCCGGCGCCGCGATCCGCGCGTCGAGGCCGGCGTCGGTGCCGCGGTGGGCGGCGGCGAGCGCGGCGACGAGCTCACCGGTGAGGCCGAACTGCGGCTGGCGCGTGTCCTTCGCCAGGCGCGCCGCTTCGTCGCCGGCCATCTCGGCCCGTTTCCAGGCGCCGGTGTGGACCGCCGACCACGCGAAGTGGACGAGCGCCTGGGTGAGGACGCCGAGTCGCCCGGCTTCGCGCAGGCCGTCGGCGGCGCGCTCGAGCAGGCGGACGCCGGTGACGAGGTCGCCCGCCTTTTCCGCGGCGATGCCGAGGTGGAGGTCGGCGACCGGGTCGCTCGCGTCGGGAGGCCCGAGGCCGGCGAGGCGCTCGCGGATCGCGCGCCCGGTCCGCTCGGGGTGGGCGAGGCCGATCACGGCGAGGAGGCGCGCGTCGTCGGCGGGGAAGGGCATCGCCGCGGCCGTCTCGACCAGGTAGTCGCGGGTGCGGGTGCGGGTCGGCGTCCACCAGCAGCGGTGGGCGATCGGCACCAACGAGCGCAGCGCCGCGTCGGGGTCACCGCCGGCGAGCATTTGCTCGGCGAGGTCGACGAACCTTTTCGTCGCGCCGCTCTGGACCCAGACGTCGCCGCTGATCATCAACCGCAGCCAGGCGAGGCGCGCCGCCTCGACCGGACCGAGCCCGGAGGTCGTGATCTGATCGGTGAGGGAGCGGGCGGCGTCGATCAGGCCGAGGTCGTAGGCGGCGGCGGCCGCGCCGACCAGGCGCTCCTCCTTGCGTTGCGGGTCCGGGGTGAGGACGGCGGCACGTTCCAGCGCGGCAGCCGTCACGTCGACCGCGCCCCGTCGTCGCGCCGACTCGGCCTGCGCTTCGAGGGCCATGGCGATCTCCTCGTCGGGCTCGATCGCCGCCATCGCCCGGTGCCAGAGCGCCCGTTCGGGATCGGCCACGGCCTCGGCCAGCGCCACGTACATCGACTGCGTCTCGCCCGGCAGCGCCGCCTGGCGCACCGCGGAGCGGACCAGCGGATGGCTGAAGCGAAGGCCCGTCCCGTCGACGGCGATCAGCTCGGCGGCGACCGCCGGGTCGATGGCGGAGGCGCCGATCGGCGGGCCCGCCGACATGAGGCCCCCCGACATGTGGCCCGCCAGCGCCGCGGCGGCCAGCAGCTCCTCGAGCGAGGCATAGCCGTCGAGGGCCGCGGCCAGGAGAACCATGCGGCTCGCCGATGGGATGTCCTCGAGGCGGGCGGCGAAGGCGGCCTCGAGGCGCCCGGTCAGCGTGGTCGGCGGCGGCTGCAGCTCCTGCGCGGCGGTGGGGGAGATCGAGCGGGCGAGCTCGACCAGGGCCAGCGGGTTGCCCGCCGCCTCGTCGAGGACGCGGGCGCGGATCAGCGGGTGGAGGGCGGGGGCGTCGCGATCGAGGAGCTCGACCGCGGCCGCGTCGTCGAGGCGCTCGACCCGCAGCTCCGGCAGGCCCGCGCTCCCCAGCGGGGTCGCGAAGCCGTCGCGCACCGCGGCGACCAGCGCCAGCGGCTCGCCCTCGGCGCGGCGGGCGACGAAGGCCAGCGCGGTGAGGCTCGACGGGTCGAGCCATTGCGCGTCGTCCACCGCGATCACCAGGGGCGTCGACTCGGCCGCCTCGCAGAGGAGGCCGAAAGCCGCGGCGGCGACCAGGAACATGTCGGGCTCGGCGTCGTCGCCGGCGCCGAGGGCCGCGCGCAGCGCCAGTCGCTGGGGGCGCGGAAGGCGCGCGACGAGATCGTCGAACGGGCGCAGCAGCTGATGCAGCCCGGCGAAGGCGAGCCGCGCCTCCGATTCGACCCCGGCCGTCGTCACCGCCCGCGCGCCGACCTCACCGGCCCGCTCGAGCGCGCGGGCGAGCAGCGCCGACTTGCCGATCCCCGCTTCGCCGCCGACCACCAGCGCGCCGCCACGCTCGCCGACTCCGTCGACCAGTGCGTCCACCCGCCGGCACTCCGCGTCCCTACCGATCAGCCACCCGCTCATCGCGCAACCCTCGCAGGCGCCGGGGCGAGCCCTATGCTCGCCGGGATGCAGAAGCTCCTCGTCCGCTGGGTCGGCAACGTCGTCGCCCTCTTCGTCGCCGCCTGGATCCTCTCCGGGATCAGCTACGGCGATCAGTGGTGGACGCTGTTCATCGCCGCCGCCGTCTTCACGGTCGTGAACGCCTGGGTCAAACCGGTGCTGACGGTGCTCTCGATCCCCTTCATCGTGCTGACGCTCGGGCTCTTCTACTTCCTGATCAACGTCTTCATGCTCTACCTGACCGACTGGCTCGTGCCCGACTTCGAGATCAGGAGCTTCGGGTGGGCCGTCCTCGCCGCGATCATCGTCAGCATCGTCAACTGGCTGATGAGCATGGTGCTGCCGGACGAGGACGATCCTCGCCGGTGACCTCTGTGCTGACCGAGCGGCGCGACGCGACGCTGCTGATCACGATCGACCGCCCGACGGTCAAGAACGCGCTCGACCTGGAGGTCGCCGAAGGCATCGCCGCCGCCCTCGACTCGCTCGACGCCGACCCCGAGCTGAAGGTCGGCGTCCTCACCGGAGCAGGGGGGAACTTCTCCTCCGGGATGGACCTCAAAGCTTTCGCCGCGGGCCAGAAACCGGTGATCGAGGGCCGTGGCCTGGCCGGCTTCGCCGAGGCGCCGCCGCAGAAGCCGTTGATCGCCGCGGTCGAGGGCTACGCGCTCGCCGGCGGCTTCGAGGTGGCGCTCGCCTGCGACCTGATCGTCGCCTCCCGCGAGGCGGTCTTCGGCTTACCCGAGGTACGCCGCGGACTGCTCGCCGCCGGCGGCGGGCTGGTCCGGCTGCCGCGACTGCTGCCGCCGCGCGTCGCCGCCGAGATCATCCTGACCGGCGAGTTCGTCGGCGCCGAGGCGATGGCCCAGCACGGCGTCGTCAGCCGCCTCACCGACCCGGGTTCCGCGGTCGACGGGGCGCTCGAGTTGGCCGCGAAGATCGCAGCCAACGCCCCGCTGGCCGTCGCCGGCGCCCGCCGCATGCTGCAGATGGCGCCCGACCTCGACGAAGCCGCCCTCTGGGCGGAGCAGCGCAGGCTGAACGCCGAAGTCGGCAGCTCCGAGGACGCCTTGGAGGGCGCCCGGGCCTTCAGTGAGAAGCGCCCGCCGGAGTGGAAAGGCCGCTAGGCCTTTCCGTCTTCCAGCAGCGCTACGACGGACTCGGAGATCACCTTCACGCCGTTGGCGAGGGCGCGCTCGTCGATGTCGAATTCCGGGTGGTGGTGGTCGTGGATCTCGCCCGCGTCGGGGTCGCTCGCGCCGAGCAGCAGGAAGGTCCCGGGCGCGCAGGCCTGGAAGGCGGAGAAGTCCTCGCCGCCGAGGATCAGCTCGCCTTCGTAGACCGCCTCGTCGCCGAGGGCCCGACGGGCGGCGCCGGCGACGATCTCGGTCGTCGCGGGGTCGTTGACGACGGCGTCGTAGCCCCGCGTGTAGGTGTAGGAGCAGGTGGCGCCGTGGGCTGCGCAGATCTCGGTCGCGATCTCGCCGATCCGCCGCTCGAGCAGGTCGCGTACCGCGGGGGAGAACATGTTCGTGCCGCCTTCGAAGCGCGCGGTCTGCGGGATCACGCCGACCGACTCGCCCGCTTCGAACTGGGTCACGCCGAGCACCGCGATCTCCTGCGGGTCGACCTCACGGGCGACGACGTGCTGCAGGTTGGTGACGATCTGCGCGCCGATGACGAGCGGATCGATCGCGTCCTGGGGCTTGGAGATGTGGCCGCCGCGACCTTCGACGACGATCTCGAAGACATCACAGGAGGCCATCACCGGGCCGGGTCGCACCGAGACCTTGCCGACCGGGAACCAGGCCCAGAGGTGCTGGCCGATCACCCGGTCGACGCCCTCCATCGCCCCCGCCGCGACCATCTGCGAGGCGCCGCCGGGCAGCGCCTCCTCGCCGTGCTCGAAGAGGAAGCGGACCTCGCCGGCGAGGCTGTCGGCCAGTGGCGCGAGCACTTCGGCGACGCCGAGCATCATCGAGGTGTGGCCGTCGTGGCCGCAGGCGTGCATCACGCCGGGGTTCTTGGAGGCGAAGGGGAGGCCGGTCGCCTCCTCGATCGGCAGCGCGTCGTGGTCGGAGCGGACCGCAATCCGCGGGCCGGGGCCGCCGCCGCGCAGGTCGGCGACGACGCTGGTCGGGGTGGGCTGCGAGATCTCGGCGAAGCCGCCGATCCGTTCCAGCTCGGCGACGATGAAGGCCGAGGTCTCGGACTCCTGGTAGGAGAGCTCGGGGCGTTCGTGGAGGTACCGGCGCCGGTCGACGACGCGAGAGGAGATCTCGTCGACCCGCGCTCCCAGGTCGCTCAGTGGGGTGGGGGTGGCTGCCATGGTCTCCTCCAGTCGATCGCTGCCAGGGTCTTCAAAACATCTACGGGGCACCGCGCTGCGGTGTAGATTAAACGGCGTGTCCAACGACGCCCTGATCGTCGGTGCCTACGAGGCGCGCTACGAACGCCGCCCGCCCGCGGGGCGCGACACGAAGGAGCTGCTGAAGGAGGCGGTCCTCGGCGCCGTCGCCGACGCCGGCATCGGGCTGAAGGACGTCGACGGCTTCGGCGTCGCCTCGTTCTCCTTGAAGCCCGACCACGCGGTCGACCTCGCCTGGCACCTCGGCCTCAGCCCCCGCTGGCTGATGGAGGATCCGCACGGCGGGGCCAGTGGCCTCAACCTGCTGAGCCACGCGGTGCGGGCGATCGAGGCGGGCGACGCCGAGACGATCGTCCTCTGCAGCGGCGACCATCTCGACCGCGACGCCTTCTCCGACCTCGTCCGCAACTACAACCGGGTCACCTCCGAGCACCTCGCGCCGCTGAACTACGGCGGCCCCAACGCCCTCTTCGCCCTGTTGACGCAGCGCTGGATGGACGCCCGCGACCTCGGCCGCGAGGACCTCGGCGCGATCCCGGTCGCCCAGCGCGGCTGGGCGTCTCGCAACCCGCTCGCCGTCTACCGCGATCCGTTGACGATGGCCGAGTACCTCGACACGCCGATCTTCGTTCCGCCGCTCTGCCGCCTCGACTGCGTCCCGGTCGTCTCCGGCGGGGACGCGATCGTCCTGCGGGCCACCGCCGACGGCCCCGCGGCCCGGGTCCGCGCGATGCGCTCGCTCTTCAACTCCGACCAGCAGGAGGGCGACGGCCTCACCACCGGTTTCGCCGAGATCGCCGATGACCTCTGGAGCGCCGCCGGCACCCGCCCCGAGGACGTCGACGCCGCCTATCTATATGACGACTATCCGGTGATGGTGCTGGCGCAGGCCATCGACCTCGGCCTCGTCGGAGACGGCGACCTCAAACGCTGGCTCGGGGCGACGGTGCTCGAGGGCGGCTGGCCGCTGAATACCTCCGGCGGTCAGCTCTCGGCCGGCCAGGCGGGCTGCGCGGGTGGCATGCATGGCCTGGTCGAGGCGGTCCGCCAGCTGCGCGGGCAAGTCGAGGAGGACAGGCAGACCGGTGCGGAGCTTGCCCTCGTCGCCGGTTACGGCATGGTCCTCTACCGCCACGGCGCCTCCCACAACGCCGCGGTCCTGGAGCGGGTGGGATGAGCGACTTCGCGATCCCGGCCTGCACGAACTGCGGCCACGCGATCTGGCCGCCGCGCCTCGCCTGCCCCGTCTGCGGCGCCGCCGAGTGGGAGGACGTCCCGGCGCCGACCGGCACCCTGCTCGACGTCACCGAGGCCCCCGGCTACGACGGCGAGCCGATCCGCCTCGGCACCGTGAAGCTCGACGCCGGGCCTCCCGTGATCGCCGGGATCGATGCCGATGTCGATCCGGGCGAGACGGTTTCCCTGCACCTGGCCGACGGCGCTCTACGCGCCGAAAAATAATCTGCACACCATCGCGCCAGGGTGTAGGCTTTCGCCGCAGATGCTGCCGATCGACACCCCGCGTCGAAGCGGTCCCAAGCGGTGCGGCCTGCCGTCCCCCCACGGTGCACCTCCGGCCGCGCCGGCGCCCCCCGAGACGACGGTCGTCCGTGCCGTCGGGTCCCTTATGGTGACCCGTCGCCGGACGACCGTCGCGGGGCGCTGCGCCACAATTGGCCGTCACGCCGAGTAAGTCGGCCGTCACGTAAACGAGAGCGAGGAGCAAACATGCCCAACACTTCCGTCACCGATCTGACCGCCGCCCTCGCCGCCGGTGAGGTCGAGGTCGTCGACCTGACCCAGCCGCTCAGCGAGTCGACGCCGGTGCTCGTCCTCCCGGACCCCTTCGCGAACACGCCGCACCTCTCCCGCCGCGAGCTCAGCCACTACGACGACCTCGGCCCCGCCTGGGCCTGGAGCGTCCTCGAACTCGGCGAGCACACCGGCACGCACTTCGACGCGCCGATCCATTGGGTCACCGGCAAAGACGGCGCCGACGTCGCCTCGGTCCCGGCCGCGCAGCTGGTCGGTCCCGCCGTCGTCGTCGACAAGACCGCCGAGGTCGAGGCCGACAACGGCTACCTGCTGACCGCCGCGGACCTCGACGCCTGGGAGGCCGAGAACGGCGAGATCCAGCCGGGCAGCTGGCTCCTCTTCAAGACCGGTTGGGAATCGCGCGCCCAGGACGAGGCCTCGTTCCTGAACCTCGGCCCCGAGGGCCCGAACAGCCCCGGCCCGGACGTCTCCGGCTCCAAATGGCTGGCCGAGCACCCCAACATCGTCGGCTTCGGCTGCGAGACGGTCGGCATCGACGCCGGTTCCGCGGGTGGGATGGACCCGGGCTTCCCGGTCCACAACTTCCTCCTCGGCGCGGGCCGCTACGGCCTCACCCAGCTGGCGAACCTGACGCAGCTGCCGAGCACCGGCGCGCTGATCGTCGTGGCACCGCTGAAGCTGGTCGACGGCACCGGCAGCCCCTCGCGGGTACTCGCCTTCGTCCCCCGCTAGGCCGTCCCGGGGATGACCGTCTCGCCCGCCGCCGCCACCGAGCAGCCGGCCGCCGACCCGATTCTCGCGTCGGTGCTGCAGCGCCGCGTCGTCGCCGTCTCCCGGGAGATGGCGACGGTGCTGATGCGCTCCTCGCGCTCGCCGATCTTCAACGAGATCGGGGACTTCGTCACGGTCATCTTCGACCGCGACGGCCGCACCCTGGCGCAGACCGAGTTCGCCTCGATCATCGCCTTCGGCGCCGCTCCGTCACTGCGAGCGATCATCGAGGAGTTCGGCGACGACGTCCACGACGGCGACGTCTTCATCCACAACGACGTCTTCAGCGGTGGCAACCAGTTCGCCGATGTCGGCATCTACACCCCGGTCTTCCACGACGGCGAGCTGGTCGCCTGGACCGCCGGCAAGGGCCACGTCGCCGATGTCGGCGGGATGACCCTCGGCGGTTACGACCCGAAATTCCGCGAGGTCTGGCAGGAAGCGTTCCGGATGACGCCGCTGCGCATCCACTCCGGCGGCGAGCCAATCCGCGACGTGGTGCGGCTGGTGCGGGCGAACGTCCGCCTCGAGATCACCTGGGACGACGTCCAGGCGATGATCGGCGCCTGCACGATCGGCCGCCGGCGCCTGGTCGAGGTGCTCGACCGTTATGGCTCGGCGGTCTTCGACCGCCACATGGACTTCGTCATCGAGGCCGCCGAACGGCAGGTCCGCGCCGAGATCGAGCGCTGGCCCGACGGCGTCTACCACGGCGAGAGCTACATGCAGTCCGACGGGATCGACCCGACCAAGCGCCTGCGCATCGCGGTCGAGGTGACGATCGCGGGTCAGGACATCACCTTCGACTTCTCCGGCTCCGACGACCAGGCGGCCGGCTTCACGAACATGCCCGCGGCCTCGGCGATCGGGGCGATCTCGATCGCCTTCATGATGCTGCTCGACGCGTCCGGCCTCTCGATCCCGACCAACGCCGGCCTCTTCGCGACGATGTCGACGAAGTTCCGCAAAGGCTCGCTGATCGATCCCGAGTTCCCGGCCGCCAGCGTCTTCGGCAACCAGATGTGCGACGAGGTGCTGGAGTCGATCATGATGGCGCTGGCCGAGCCGCTGCCGGACCTCGTCTGCGCCGGCTGGAACCAGTTCCTGCCCGCCTCGCTCAGCGGTGTCGACCCGCGCACCGGCGAGGTCTACGTCGACCTGCTGCTCTTCTCGCGCGGCGGTTCCGGCGCGATGAAGGGCACCGACGGCTACGACGGCATCGGCTTCACCGGCACGCCCGGCTCGATGCGCTCGCAGGACATGGAGATCTTCGAGCTCTCGACCCCGCACATCGTCGACTGGGTCGAACTGGAGACCGACTCGGCCGGGGCGGGGGAGTGGCGCGGGGGCTACGGCACCCGGACGCGGTTCCGCTTCGAGGGCGAGGGCGTGCGCGGCTCGACGATCGGCGACGATTCCGAGGCCGAGGGCGCGGCGCCCGCGCAGGGCCTCTTCGGCGGCGAGGACGGGCGGCTGAACGTGCTGCGCCTGACCGAGCCCGACGGTTCCGAGCGCGACTGGGGCTCCAAGGAGGGCGTCCAGATCCCGCAGGGCACCGTCTGCGTCTCCAACCACGGCGGCGGCGCCGGGTACGGCGATCCGGGGAAACGCGATCCGGAGCTGGTCGTCCGCGAGGTCCGCGAAGGCCTGCTCAGCGGCAAGCGGGCGCGCGAGGTCTACGGCGTCGCGGTCGACGCCGAGGGCGCCGGCCACGAGCGCGAGGAGACCGAACGGCTCCGCGCGCAGATGAACAACTCGATCGTGGGAGGTGTGGCATGAGCTACCGGCTCGGCATCGACGTGGGCGGCACCTTCACCGACTTCCTCTGCCTCGGGGGCGGGTCCCCGCTGGTCCACAAGACGAGCTCGACCACCCACGATCCGTCGCTCGCCTTCGTCCGCGGGCTGGAGGAGATCGCCGGGCGGCTGGGGCTGCCCTTCGAGGAGTTCGTCGCCCAGATCGAGCTGATCGTCCACGGCACCACCGTCTCCACCAACGCGGTGCTGACCGGCAACGGGTCGAAGACCGGCGCGCTGCTGACCGAGGGCTTCCGCGACACGCTGCGCCTGCGCGACGGCACCCGGGCGACGCCCTACGACAACCACCTGACGCCGCCGCGGCCGCTGGCCCCGCGCGAGCGCACCCACGGCATCGTCGAGCGGATCGGGCCGGAGGGCCAGGTCCTGGCCGAGCTCGACGAGGCGAGCGTGCGCGCCGCCGCCGAGGGGCTCGGCGCCGACGGGGTCGAAGCCGTCGCGATCTCCTTCATGCACTCGCCGCAGAACTCCGACCACGAGCGGCGCGCGAAAGCGATCGTCGAGGAGGTCATGCCCGACGCCTACCTGACCGCCTCGCACGAGCTGCTCGAGCAGATCCGCTACTACCCGCGGACCTCGACCACGGTCCTGAACGCCTACGTCGGGCCGATCATCAGCGGTTATATGGAGGGCCTGACGACGCGGCTCGCCGAGCTGCGCTTCGGCGGCGTGCTCCTGATCATGCAGTCCAACGGCGGCGTCGCGACTCCCGAGGAGGTCTCCCGGCGGGCGGCGCTCTCGCTGCTCTCCGGTCCGGCCTCGGGGCCGACCGCGGGGCTCCATCACCTCGCCGACGCGGCGGTCGAAGCCTGCCTCACGGTCGACATGGGCGGCACCAGCTTCGATGTCGCGATGGTCGTCGACGGGCGGCCGGTGACGATGACCGACGGCACCGTGGCCGAGTGGCCGCTGGCGCTGCCGACGATCGACATCCACACGATCGGCGCCGGCGGTGGCTCGATCGCCGCGGTCGACGAGGGCGGCATGCTCTCGGTCGGGCCGCGCAGCGCCGGGGCCGAACCAGGGCCCGCCTGCTATGGCCGCGGGGGCACCGAGCCGACTACGACCGACGCCGACCTGATCCTCGGCTACCTCTCCGCGACGAGCACGCTGGCGGGGGGCGTGTCGCTCGACCTGGAGGCCGCGCGGTCGGCGTTCCAGCCCGTCGCCGACAAGCTCGGCGTCTCGATCGAGGAGGCGGCGGCCGGGGCGTACGACCTGATCAACGTGAGCATGGCGACCGGCGTGCGCGACATGACCGTGCGCCGCGGGCTCGACCCGCGTGACTTCCCGGTCGTGGTCGCGGGCGGCGCCGGGCCGCTGCACGCGGCGGCGATCGCCGCCGAGCTCGAGGTCGCGCTGCTGCTGGTCCCGCGCGAGTCCTCGATCTTCTGCGCCGCCGGGATGCTGATGTGCGACTTCCAGCACGACGCGGTCCGGGCGCTGAAGGCACCGCTGGCGGATCTCGATGCGGCCGAGGTGGGGCGGACCCTGGAGGAGCTTGCCGCCGGCGGTCGCGAGACCCTGCACGGCGAGGGCGTCGCCGACGGGGCGATCTCCTTCTCCGCGTCGCTCGACCTCCGTTATGCCGGCCAGTGGCACGAGCTCGAGGTGCAGCTGCCGTGGGCGCCGGGAGGGTCCCCGGACCTGGGCGCGATGGTCGCGGCCTTCAACGCCGAGCACGACCGGACCTTCGGCTACTCCTCGCCCGAGGGCACGATCGAGTGCCTGGCGCTGCGGCTGAGCGCGCGGGGCGAGACGACGAAGCCGGAGCTGGGCGGCGAGATGGACGAGATGTCCTCCGGGGCCCCGGACCCGGTCGGCAACCGGCCGACCTGGTCGGCGCGCCGCCGCGCGATGGTCGACACCCCGGTCTACGACGGGCACACCTTAAGCTCCGGCTCCGAGGCCTCCGGCCCGGCCATCGTGGAGCTGGCGACGACCACGATCGTCGTCCCCGAGGGCTTCGACCTCCTGGTCGACCGGCGCGGCTCGTTCGTCCTCGCCGCCGGCGAGCGCGGGCGCAAGCTAGCCGACGACCTGCTCGGACGGCTTCACTCAGTAGGCTAGGCGCAGCACCGGGTTGCCATGTCGACTGACGATCTTGATCGAGCACTAGCGGGGAATTCACCTTTCGACGCCCATTACGGGCTCGAGGTGGTCGAGTGCGGCGAGGACCTGGTCCGGGGGCGGCTGCCGGTCGAGCCGCATCTCCACCAGCCGACCGGGATCGTCCACGGTGGCGTCTACGCCAGCGTCGCCGAGGCGCTCGCCTCCAGCGGCACCAATTGGGCGGTGACGCCGAACGGCGAGATCGGGCTCGGGATGTCGAACGACACGCGCTTTTTGCGGCCGGTTTCGGAGGGCGTCCTCGACGCCGTCGCCCGGCCGATCCAC
Source organism: Solirubrobacterales bacterium (assembly GCA_965200635.1). Classification (GTDB taxonomy): domain Bacteria; phylum Actinomycetota; class Thermoleophilia; order Solirubrobacterales; family 70-9; genus VAYN01. Next base: position 2,182,813 of record OZ241364.1, read on the forward strand.
AAAGGCCGCACCACCTGGATCTGGGACGTGACGATCTCAGGGGAGGGCGGTCGCGTACATGCGATGAGCCGCGTCACCATTGCCGTCCGTCCGCGACGGAATGCTTGACCGAGTGAACGCCACGGCCACCGCCCCTGCCCCCGGCCATTCAAACGGGACGATGCGCTCCCAGGATTTGACGATCACGATCCTCGGTTCCCATATGCGGCGCGCGGGCGGCCGGGTCTGGTCGGGCGGGATGGTCAAGCTGATCGGCGAGTTCGGCTTCTCCACCGAGGCGGTCCGCGCCGCCCTCTCGCGCCTCGTCACCCGGGGGATGCTGGAGCGCCACCGCGACGGGCGGATGATCAACTACGCCCTCACCCCGCGCGCCCAGGAGCTGCTCGCCGAGGGCGATCGGCGCATCTTCTCTTTCGGCCGCCGCGCTCCCGGCGCCGACGCCTGGACGCTCCTCTGGCACACGATCCCGGAGGACCGCCGGGTCGAGCGCTCCCGCCTCGCCTCGCGCCTGCGCTTCCTCGGCTTCGGTTCCCTCCAGGACGCCACCTGGATCGCGGCGTCGGACCGCGAGGAGGAGGTCCGCGCCCTGGTCGACACCCTCGCCGTCGGCGACTACGTCTCGATCTTCCTCGCCCGCATGGCCCGCGGCTCCGAGCAGGCGATCCTCGCCTCCGGCGCCTGGGACCTCCACTCCCTCGGCCCCCGCTACGACGAGTTCCTCGAGACCTTCTCGCCCCTCACCAAGGCCACCGCCCGCCGCGCCCTCTCCGACCGCGAAGCCTTCGTCACCCGCACCCGCCTGATGCACTCCTTTCGCGGCTTCTCCCTCGTCGACCCCGAGCTCCCCGACTCGATCGCCCCCCTGCTCGACCGCCGCGCCGAGTCGATCAAGACCTTCGACGCCGTCTACGAGGGCCTGTCCGGCGCCGCCGATCGCCACTTCGAAGAGATCGCCGTCCCCCGCAGCTCGGACTGACGCTCGCGCGCCGGACGATCGTCCGGCCGCACTTCCCAATTTCGAGTAGGTCCCGGTCCGGTAACGAGGGCCTGTCCAATTTCTTAAGGCATTGCCTTGACAACTGGATACCTTGCCGATTACAACACGGACCTCGCCCGATCAGCTTTTCGGGACCAATTTAAATCTTCGCAGGGGGCTTCCGGATGGTCCGTCGTGCTTTGCCGTGCCTTTTTCCCGCTTCGTCCAGCGTGGAGCTTCGGCGGTTGACCCTTCTCCTCGGCCTCTGCGTGGCTCTCGCGTCAGCCCTTCCGGCCGTCGCGTCGGCCGCCGGCTCCGGTCCCGTCGCCTCCTATTCGTTCGACGAAGTAACCACCGAAGGCGAAACCGAGACGGTTGAAGACCGCTCCGGCAACGGTCATACGGCGACCGTTCACGGCGCCGAATGGACGGCTAAGGGGCGTTTCGGCGGCGCGGTGGAATTCCGCGGCGCCGAAACGGAATATCTATCCGTCCCCGATTCCTCAGAATTCGACTTCACCGAAGAATTCACGCTCGAGGCCTGGGTGCGGCCTTCGACCATCGAAAATTTCTACTCGCCGGTAGTCGACAAGCTCGCGGGCGGCGGCGGGCACACGAACACGTTCAGCTATGGCCTCTACGCGGGCAACTGGGAGCACAAACCATTCGGCGAAGTGGAAAACCCACTTGGTAGCGGCCGAAGTGTGACGGCTCCCGAAGCGATCGAAGCACGCGCATGGACCCACCTCGCCCTGACCTTCGACGGTGCCGAGGAGCGACTGTATGTGAACGGCGACCTTGTCGACGAAACGGACGCGAAACCGCCGGTAAGCACCGAAGGTGAACTTGAGATCGGTGCCGAGACCGAACACGGCGACTCGATCGAAGGTCGTATCGACGAGCTCCGGATTTACGATCGAGCGCTGAGCGCCCCCGAAGTCGGCCTCGACATGGAAACGCCGCTTCAGACCCCCAGGACCGGCCCGGTCGCCGAGTGGTCGTTCGACGAAGGCAAAGGCACGACCGCGACCGACCTCACGGGCCACGGTCACACGGCGACGATCAGCAAAGCGACCTGGACGAAAGGCCGCTTCGGTAATGGGCTGAAGTTCGACGGCAAAAAAAGCTGTGTCACCGTAGCCAACTCCGCCGAACTGAACTTCACCGAAGAAATGACGCTCGAGGCCTGGGTCCGACCGACCGGCTCGAAAGAAGAAGGCGATCCCCTGATCGTGCAGGGCGACGAAGCAGCCGGTCCCACGGAAGAAGGCTATGCCTACGAGCTCCTCGCCGGCGAGCACGAAGTGCCGAAGGCGTGGATCAGGGAAGCCGGCTCGGGATACCAGGGGATCTACGGCACCGAACCGCTGCCGGAAAATGCCTGGTCGCACCTGACGCTCACCGACGATGGAGCCCACCTACGGCTGTACGTCAACGGTGAACTGGTCCGGACCACCGTCGCGCCGCCGCTGACCACCGGCAGTGGGCCGTTGCAGATCGGCTGCGATCCCTGGGGCTACCACTTCGATGGTCGCATCGACGAGGTCCGCCTCTATGGGCGAGCCCTCACCGATGCGGAAGTCGCCGGCGACATGGAAGCGCCGGTGCAGACGCCGAAGACCGGTCCGGTCGCCGACTACTCCTTCGACGAAGGCAGCGGCGAAACCGCCGAAGACCTCACCGGCAACGGCCACACCGCGACCCTGGAGGGCGCCGAATGGACGACCCACGGCCGTTACGGCGGCGCCCTCGAATTCGACGCCGCGAACGAAGACTTTGTCTCGATCCCGGCCTCGACTTCCCTCGACGGGACCGAAGAACTGACCATCGAGGCCTGGGTGCGACCGACGGTCACCGCCGAGTCGACGATCCTGATGAAGGAAAGAGAAGGAAGCGGGCCGTCGTACTCCTACGCCCTCTACCAGTACAACGACCAACCGCATGGCTACTTCCAAGAAAGCGAAGAAGGGGTGCTGGCCCCATCTGAACCTTCGCTCCCAGCCGGGGCATGGACCCATCTGGCGATCACCGACAACGGTGCCTACTCGCGTCTCTACGTGAACGGCGCGCTCGTCGACACCGAGGTCGCGATCCCCCTCGGAGGGCACGGCGAAATCCGCCTCGGCGGCAACAGCATCTGGGGCGAGTACTTCGACGGCCGCATCGACGAGGTCCGCATCTACGATCGCGGCCTCGACACGGCCGAAGTCGATGCCGACATGGAAACGCCGCTGCAGACGCCGAAGGCGGGTCCCCTCGCCTCTTACTCCTTCGACGAAGACAACGAAGAAACCCAGGCCGACACCTCGGGCAACGGCCACACCGCCACGGTTGAAGGCGCCAAATGGACCGAGAACGGCCGCTACGGCGGGGCGATGGAATTCGACGCCTCCGAAGGTGACTACCTCACGGTCCCGGACTCGAATGACTTGGACTTCACCGAAGAATTTACCCTCGAGGCGTGGGTGCGGCCGCAGGGCTACAACCGTTGGGCACCGATCGTCGCCAAGGAGACCAGCCCTGGCGAAAACCCCTACGTCTCCACCTACTTTCTCGATGATGGTGACTCCACTCCGGGGGTTGCGTACGGCGGCACGATCTACTCCGAAGGCGAATTGGACTCGGGAGAACCCCTTGCCGAAAATGCCTGGTCGCATGTCGCGCTTGCCTACGACGGCGTGAAGCTACGTCTCTACGTCGACGGTCAACTGATCGGCGAAGAAGCAGCGGCCCCGCCGATCGCGACCGAAGGGAAACTGATCATCGGAGGGGACAGCCAGACCGAAGCTTTCTTCGACGGCCGTATTGACGAGCTCCGCATCTATAACCGCTCCCTGAACGTCGGCGAAGTCGCGACGGACATGGCGGCCCCGATCCAGACGCCAAAGCAGGGTCCCGTAGCCGCCTACTCATTCGACAAAGGTTCTGGAGAAACCGTCGAAGACGTGACCGGTAACGGTCACACCGCGACGATCGAAGGGGCGGAATGGACGCGGGGTCGCTACGGCTCCGGACTCCAATTCAAAAACGAAGGCGATTGCGCCACCGTCACCGCTACCGAAGGCCTCCAGCCCACCGAAGAATTTACCTTCGAGTCTTGGCTGCGATACGAAGGTGAAGGAGAAGGCGCCGAACCGTTCTTGACGATGGAAGACACCGAACCCGCAGAAGGTCATGAACACTTTTCCTGGATGCTGTTGGCGGGCGGCGAAGAATCGCCCAAGGCGTGGCTCCGTGACGGTGAAGAACTAGGCTTCCAGGGGATATATGGAGTCACGCCTATTCCGAAGGACTCCTGGACCCATATTGCTCTCACCGATGATGGAGTTCACCTACGCCTCTACGTGGACGGTGAACGGGTCCGGACTGCGCAGGCTCCCGATTTGACGACTGCGAGCGGGCCTCTACGCCTCGGCTGTGGCCTCGGTTATCACTTCGAAGGGCGAATCGACGAAACCCGGCTCTACGATCGTGCGCTCGATGAGGCTGAAATAGTCGCCTCCCAGGATCGAACCCAGGTCTCTCCGGCGATTCATCTGTCCGGAACGCTGACCGAAGGTCTTTCCGAAGGAACCTCGGAATATCCCTTGGTGGTCACGGCGACCGATTACAACTCGGGTTACGCGGGACCCGGGATCAGGCGGATAGCGGTGGACGTCGATGGCGCGACGGTCGCTGAAAACAGTACCGGCTGTGCCCACGAAGGATGCACCGCTACTCTTGAATGGACGTACCTGCCACAGAGCTATGGCTCTGGCTCCCACTTGGTCACCGCTACTGTCATGGACTACATCGGTAACCAGTCCTCTCAGACCCTTGAACTCGCTGAACCGGACGGTGATATCCCCGCCTGCAACCCCTTAGGAGGCGAAACGCCGACCCCGGCGACCGAAACCAGTGAACTCCCTGGCGGTGGAACGCTATACACCTACGAAACCGCCAATGGCGAAACGTATAAGTTCCCTCAGCCGCCAGAAGGGTTTGATCCGCTGACCGCGACCGCGGCAGAACTCGAAGAGTACGCCCTCCCACCTCGTCCGAGCACTTCGGAAAAAGCAGCGTTCGCCGCCTGGAAAGTGGCTACGAGCGGAAGTGCCGCGGCCCCCGGTACGTGCATGAGCACAACGGGCACTGAGGAAGATGACAGCGAAGGGGGAGCGGGGGCCGGGGTCAAGACCGGCAATACCTATTCCGGCTACGAGGCTCTTGACCCGGAAGGGGAACCGCGCTGGTTGGAAATCGTCGGAAACTTCGTACAGGTCGAAGGCGAACCGGACGTATGCCACGGTGATTCCCTTGACTCTTGGGTCGGATTTGGAGGCAAGAGTGACGGACTCGATCAGATTGGCACCAAGACGAAGGACAACGGTGATACCAGTTCGTTCTGGAACGCGATAGCCCCGAGTTCAGAAGGGCAGTCCGGGAATAATCCCGATCATGAACTACACGTCCCGATTCAGCCCGGGGATTCGGTCTACATGCAGATCCACAAATCCTCAACCGGATACCCCATGTTCTTTATAAGCAACGGCCACGAAGGCCGCGGCAATCACGTTGGTTTCATAGGTGGGAAAAAGGCAAAAGAAGGGTTCGATCAGTCACAAGTCGATTTCATCGATGAGCGGCCCATCCACACCAACGGGGCCGAAAAGGGTGAACCGTTCCATCTCTATGACTTCCTCGAAACGAACTGGACGCTCACCGAAGCTCAGCCGATCGCGGGTGGAGGACTCAAGCCGCTAGGTGAAATTCCGGTCCGCCAGCGGGTGCGTATGGAAGAACCGGGAGGTAAAACGCTGGCGGTGCCCGACGCCCTCAAGCCGAGCGGGAATGGATTCCGAAATCACTGGTACCATTGCGCAGGGTGAGACTAGTAAAGATCGCGGAGGTATCGTGAAGGCTGCCTGCATAAGCCTCGCTGTCGCCTTCTCTTTGGTAGTGGTTACGGCGTGCAGTGGTGGTAGTGGGGGTTCAGGCATTTTTGAATCGACGGTCGTTCGACTTCACCGGAGTTGTCCCGCGGAGCAGCCGAAGGTCGCCGACGTGCGCACCGCGAATCGCGGAATCGACGATCTCCAGAAGCTGTTGGCGCCTGTGGGTGCTTCAAGGCTTCGGCTCTGCCGGTATTACGGCACGGAAAGCCCGCCTGGGAATGTAGGCCTCGCGGCGAGCAGGATGGTCACCGACCGGCAGATCGTCTCTGGGATAGCACGAACCCTCAACGGTTCCCCGGTGCCGGCGCCCGGCGGACAGAGTTGTCCGGAAGACACCGGCGCGACCGCGATCGGGTTGTTCTTCTACGCCGGGGCGAGACCCGTTGCGGTCCAGATCCACCTGAGCGGCTGCGACTTCGCCACCAACGGCTTCAGGATCGTCGGACCGCGGTCGATGATCGCCAAGGAGGTCAGGGCGCTGACCAGTTGAGGCCCCCGGTCTTGGTCCCGGAATTATTCTGCACGGCTCCGCGCAGCGGCGTAGAGTGTTCCCTTCGCACCGACCAGAGGAGGGATAGCGTGAAGCGGATTCTTGATCCGGCGACGGGGTTCAAGATCGGACTGTTCTCGGCCAACTGCAGCGGCGGGTTGGCGGTCACCAAGATTCCGGAGCGCTGGTCGGCTTCTTATGAGGACAACATTGCTCTGGCGAAGTTGTCGGATGAGCTGGGGATCGACTTTTTGCTGCCGATTGCTCGGTGGATCGGCTATGGCGGGGACACGAACTTTCATGGTGGCGTGCTCGATCCGGTCGTGCTTGCCGCGGCGCAGTTGGCGGTTACCGAGCGACTGACGGTCTTCTCGACGATCCATACGGCCTTCAACCATCCGCTGGTCGCGGCCAAGGAGCTGGCGACGCTCGATCAGATCGGGCCGGGCCGGGCCGGGCTGAACGTGGTCGCGGGGTGGAACAAACCCGAGTACGAGGCGATGGGGGTCGATCTGCCGACCGACCACGACAGGCGTTATGCGATGGCGCAGGAGTGGTTCGAGATCGTCTCCCGTATCTGGAGCGAGCCGGGCTCGTTCGACCACGAGGGCGAGTTCTATTCGCTGAAGGGCGTGGAGGGGGACCCGAAGCCGCAGGACGGAGCGGTGCCGATTCTGAATGCCGGGTCCTCGCCGCAGGGGATGGACTACGCGGGCCACAACGCGAGCTTCCTCTTCACGATCGTCGCCGACTCCGCTTCGGGCGGGGACAAGGTGAAGGAAATCGCCGACCTGGCACGGGAGCGGTACGACCGCGAGGTCGGGGCGTTCACGCCTTGCCACGTCGTGTGCCGGCCGACCCGCGAGGAGGCCGACCAGTTCCTCGACTACTACGCGAACGAGAACGCCGACTGGGACGCGGTCGACAACCTGATGGAGCTGCAGGGCCTGCACGCGCAGTCGTTCACGCCGGAGATGCTGGAGACGTTCCGCGAGCGCTTCGCCGCCGGGCACGGCACGCTGCCGCTGATGGGGACGCCCGAGGAAGTCGCGGCGGCGCTGATCGAACTGGCCGGCTCCGGCTTCGGCGGCTGCACGGTCAGCTTCGTCGACTACCTCGGCGAACTGCCGTACTTCGTCGAAGAGGTGGTGCCCCGCCTCGAGGCGGCCGGGATCCGCACCCCGCGGTAGGGGCCGCGCCTCTAGTCGCTTTTCCCACATTTCATTCGACATAGCTCCTCGCCCGGGTGTAGACTATTTCGGGAGATGGGGTTCTTTCCGGACAGCGTCAACCTCAGCGGCAGGGTTTCCGCATGAGCCGTACGGTCGTGGTGACCGGAGGGGCGAAGGGGATCGGCCGCGCCGCCACCGCCGCGTTCGCCGCGCTCGGCGACACCGTCGTCGCCCTCGGCCGGGATGAGGAGGCGCTCGCCGCGCTCCCGAGCTCGCTCGGGGTCGCCGGCGCCAACGTCCGCACCGCCCACTGCGACGTCTCGGTCGAGGCCGAGGTCGAAGAGACCTTCGGCGAGATCGGCGCCGTCGACGTCCTCGTCAACAACGCCGGCATCGCCGTCAGCGCGCCGCTGGCCAAGACCTCGCTCGCCGACTGGGAGGGCCAGATCGCGGTCAACGCCACCGCCGCCTTCCTCTGCACCCGCGCCGTCGTCCCCGGGATGCTCGAGCGCGATCACGGCTCGGTCCTCACCGTCGCCTCCACCGCCGGCAAGGTTGGCGCCCGCTACACCGCCGCCTACACCGCCTCCAAGCACGCCGCCGTCGGCCTGATGCGCGCGATCGCCGCCGAGGTGGCGGGTACCGGGGTGCGTGCCAACGCCGTCTGTCCGACCTTCGTCGACACCGAGATGACGGAGCGCTCGGTCGCCAACATCGTCGCCGCCACCGGCCGCGACACGGCGGAGAGTCGCAAGGCGCTGGAGCGCTCGGCACCGCTCGGCAGGCTGGTCGACCCGCACGAGGTCGCCGCCACCCTGATCTGGCTCGCCTCCACCGAGGCGGCGCCGATCAACGGCCAGACGATCGTCATCGACGGAGGAGGGATCCAGGCATGAGCCCGTTCCGCGCTTCGGCGCAATTCACGGATGAGTGGGAGCACTTCGATTTCAAGGTGGAGGACGGCGTCGCCACGGTGACGCTCAACCGTCCCGACAAGCTCAACGCGCTGACCTTCCAGAGCTACGCCGACCTCCGCGACCTGGCCGCCGAGCTGCCGCACCGCGGCGACGTCCGCGTGCTGGTCATCGCCGGCGAGGGCCGCGGCTTCTGCTCCGGCGGCGACGTCGAGGAGATCATCGGCGAGCTGCAGAAGATGGAGGCCGCCGAACTGCTCGAGTTCACCCGCATGACCGGTGCCGCGGTCAAGGGCCTGCGCGACATCCCGATCCCGGTCATCGCCCAGATCCAGGGCATCGCCGCGGGCGCCGGCTCGGTGGTCGCGCTCGCCGCCGACTTCCGCCTCCTCTCGACCAAAGCGTCGTTCGCCTTCCTGTTCACGAAGGTCGGGCTGGCCGGCGCCGACATGGGCTCGGCATACCTTCTGCCGCGCATCGTCGGCGCCGGTCGTGCGACCGAGCTGCTGATGCTCGGGGACAAGCTCGACGCCGCGACCGCCCACAGCTACGGCCTCGCCAACTCCGTGCACGAGCCGGAGGAGCTGGCCGCCGCGACCGCCGCCCTGGCCCGCCGCCTGGCCGACGGCCCGGCGCTCGCCTACGGGACGACCAAGTCCCTGATCGCGAAGGAGCTCGACATGGACCTCGCCTCCTCGATCGAGCTCGAGGCGCTGACCCAGGCGCTGATGATGAAGACGCACGACCACGGCGAGTTCTACGACTCCTGGAAAGAGAAGCGCGATCCGAAATGGGAGGGACGCTGATGCCCGAGACCCCGCACCGCATCGTCGTCTCGCCGGACCTGGCGCCGCCGGTCGGCTACGCGCAGGCGATCGTCGCCGCGCCCGGCCGCACCGTCTACCTCGGCGGCCAGACGGCGCTGAACAAGGAGAACGAGATCGTCGGCGACACGATCGTCGAGCAGTTCGAGGTCGCCGCCGATAACGTGATGACCGCGCTCCGCGCCGCCGGCGGCGAGGCCGAGCACATCGTCTCGATGCAGATCTTCTGCCGCGACGTGGTCGAATACAAAGACAACCTGCGCGATCTCGGCAAGGTCTGGAAGGACAACTTCGGCACGCACTACCCGGCCTCCGGCCTCTTCGGCGTGACCCGATTGTTCGACGACCCGGCGCTGGTCGAGTTGATGGCGATCGCCGTGATCCCGGGGGAGGAGGGGTCCTGATGGCCGCCGCCACCTACGCCCAGGTGTCGCTGCTCGACGCCCACCTCACCGAGGAGGAGCGTGCGCTGCTGGCCGAGTGCGAGGCGCTCGCCACCGACAAGTTCGGCCCGATCGCCGGCGCCAACGAGGAGGCCGGGAACGGCTCGAAGCTCGATCGCGACCTGATCGGCGCGATCGCCGAGGCCGGCCTCTACGACCGCCTCTACGCCCGCGACGAGGACGGCACCTGGACCGTCAAGGCGATGGAGCTGTGCCTGATCCGCGAGGGCCTGGCGCGCGGGTCGACCGCCGCCGAGACCGCCTTCGCCCTGCAGGGCCTCGGCTCGTTCCCGCTGCTGCAGTCGGGCACCGAGTCGATGATCGAGGAGTGGGTCCCGCGCCTGGCGCGCGGGGAGGCGGTCGCCGCCTTCGCCCTCTCGGAGCCCGACGCCGGCACCGACGTCGCCGCGCTCTCGCTGAGGGCCGAGTCGGTCGACGACGACGGCTTCATCCTCAACGGCGAAAAGATCTGGATCTCCAACGCCCCGGAAGCCGACCTCTACACGGTCTTTGCCCGCACCACCGAGGGCGCCGGCGCCCGCGGCATCTCCGGCTTCGCGGTCCCGCGCGAGAGCGAGGGGCTGACCGGCGAGGCGATCGAGATGCTCTCCCCGCACCCGATCGGCCGCCTCGTCTTCGAGGACGTCCACGTGCCCCGCGAGGCGCTGCTCGGCGAGGTCGACCGCGGGATGTCGGTCGCGATGCGGACCCTCGACCTCTTCCGGCCCAGCGTCGGCGCCTTTGCGATCGGCATGGCCGAGGCGGCGCTCGCCGTCGCGGTCGCCCACGCCGCCGACCGCGACGCCTTCGGCGGCAAGCTGAAGGACCTGCAGGCGGTCTCGCACCGCCTCGCCGAGGTCGCCGCCCGGGTCCAGGGTGCGCGCCTCCTGGTCCACGACGCCGCCCGTTCCTTCGACCGCGGCCTGCGGCCGATCACCCAGGTGGCGGCGATGGCAAAGCTGATGGCGACCGAGGTCGCCCAGGAAGCAGTCGACGTCGCCGTCCAGACCCTCGGCGCGCGGGCACTCGTCCGCGGCCACCTGTTGGAGCACCTGTACCGCGACGTTCGCGCCCCCCGGATCTACGAGGGAGCTTCGGAGATACAGCGCGAGATCATCGCCCGCACTCTCTTCGCTCAAGGAGGTAAATCGTGAACGTCGCGATCATCGGCGGCGGCCCGGGGGGCCTCTACGCCTCGATCCTGCTCGGCCGGCTCGGCCATGATGTGACCGTCTGGGAGCGCAACGCCTCCGACGACACGTTCGGCTTCGGCGTCGTCTTCTCCGACGAAACGCTGGCTGCCTTTGAGGCCGCCGACCCGAAGAGCTACAAGACGATCGCCGACAGCTTCGCCCGCTGGGCCGACATCGACATCTACTACCGCGGCACGGTGGAACGCTCCGGCGGCCACGGGTTCTCGGCGCTCGGCCGGATGCGGCTGCTGAACATCCTGCAGGAGCGGGCCGAGGAGGTCGGCGTCGACGTCCGCTTCAGCACCGACTCGCCGGATCACCGCGAGCTGATGGCGTCCCACGACCTGGTGATCGCCGCCGACGGCGTCAACAGCGCGATCCGCGCCACCTACCCCGACGCTTTCGGGACCACCCCCGAGGGGCGCTTCTCGAAATTCATGTGGCTGGGGACCGATCTCGTCTTCGAGGCCTTCACCTTCCACATCGTCGAGACCGAGTGGGGGATCTTCCAGATCCACGCCTATCCCTACGACGAGACGATGAGCACCTTCATCGTCGAGACCGACGAGGAGACCTGGCGCCGGGCGGGCTTCGACTCGACCGAGGGCAAGGTCTTCGCGCCGGGCGAGAACGACGAGGAGGCGATCGCCCGCTTCCGCGAGATGTTCGCCGAGCAGCTGCAGGGCCACGAACTGCGCGCGAACAACTCGAAGTGGCTGAACTTCCAGACGATCCGCAACCTCGACTGGCGCCACGAGAACATGGTGCTGCTCGGCGACGCCGCGCACACCGCGCACTTCTCGATCGGCTCGGGGACGAAGCTGGCGATGGAGGACGCGACGGCGCTCGCCTGGGCGCTGAAGGACTCGGGCGACAACGTCGCCGAGGCGCTCCTCTCCTACGAAAAGGACCGCCGGCCGGTGGTCGAGTCGACCCAGCGCGCGGCGCAGGCCAGCCTCGAGTGGTTCGAGGGGATCTCCCGCTACGTCGGCCAGTCGCCGCCGCAGTTCGCCTTCAACCTGCTGACCCGCAGCCGCCGGATCACCTACGAAAACCTGAAGATGCGCGACCCGGAGTTCATGCGGCGGGTCGACGAGGACTTCCACAGCCGGCTCGACGAGCCGCAGCTGGTGCCGTCGAACGACAACCTGCCGGGAGGGCCGGCCTCGAGCAACGGCAGCGCGCCGGAGCTGCAGCCGCCGATGTTCACCACCCTGCGGCTGCGTGACCTGGAGCTCGCCAACCGGGTCGTGGTCAGCCCGATGGACATGTACTCGGCCGCCGACGGCGCGGTCGGCGACTTCCACCTCGTCCACCTCGGCATCCGCGGGATCGGCGGCGCCGGCCTGGTGATGACCGAGATGGTCTGCGTCTCGGCCGAGGGACGGATCACCCCCGGCTGCGGCGGCCTCTATCGCGACGACCAGGTGGCCGGCTGGAGCCGGATCACCGAGTTCGTCCACGGCCACGGCGACTCCAAGATCGGTTGCCAGATCGGCCACTCGGGACGCAAGGGCTCGACCAAGCTGATGTGGGACGGCGTCGACCAGCCGCTCGAGGAGGGCGACTGGGAGATCATGGCGCCGTCCGCGGTGCCGTACTTCGAGCACAGCCAGGTGCCGAAAGAGATGACCAAGGACGATCTGGAGACCGTCCGCGACCAGTTCGTCGAATCGGCCCAGCGCGCCGAGGAAGCCGGCTTCGACCTGCTCGAGGTCCATCTCGCCCACGGCTACCTGCTCTCCTCGTTCCTCTCGCCGCTGACCAACCGGCGCACCGACGAGTACGGCGGGGACCTGGCCGGACGGTCGAGGTTCCCGCTCGAGGTCGTCGCCGCCTGCCGCGCCGCCTGGCCGGAGGGGAAGCCGATGTCGGTGCGGATCTCGGCGACGGACTGGGCCGACGGCGGCTTCGACGGCGACGAAGCGGTGGCCCTGTCCCGGGTGCTGAAGGACATGGGGATCGACATCATCGACGTCTCCACCGGCCAGGTCTGGGCGGAAGAGAAACCCGCCTACGGCCGCAGCTACCAGACCCCGTACGCGGACCGGATCCGCAACGAGGTGGAGATCCCGACGATCGCCGTCGGCGCCATCTCCAGCTACGACGACGTCAACACGACGATCCTCGCCGGCCGCTCCGACCTCTGCGCGATCGGCCGCTCCCACCTCTATGACCCCTTCTGGACCCTGCACGCCGCCGCCGACCAGGAGGTCGGCCGCCGCGAGGATTGGATCGTCCAGTACCAAGGCGGCAGCCGCCGCCCGATGGACGGCAAGATCGACGTGCGACGCCAGCCCCTGCGCAGCTTCGACCCGCCCGAGCCGGAGCCCGACTACAGCCGCTGGCGCCCCGCCGCCCGGGTCGGGAAGTAGCCCCGGCCGTCTCGGTCACGGCCCTGGCTGGCTGTGGCCGTGCCCGAGACGGCCGGGGGATGAAAGGTGCACTTCCGTGCGCCATCCACCCCGATCCGACGTCCCCGGCGACAGCCCTTCGCTGTTTGTCTCCCTGTGGGTTACAAACAGCGAAGGGTCGGCCCAGGGTGCGACGGAACAGTGCCGAAGGTGTGGAGTTCGGGGCGGAAGCGTGACGAACCCCCGCGCTTCCCCACGAGACCCTCACGTCCCAGGACGCCATAGGACTGCGGGAGCGGCCGGGACAACTCCGTCCTAACCAACCGTCCAGATTTGCGATTTGATACGAAATCAGAACTCCGCTAGGGTGCGCGGGCACGATGAGTCGACCCTTCACCGATCTCTCCGCTGCCCGCCCGTTCGTCGCCGCCGCGGTGCAGGCGGCGCCCGTCTATCTCGACGCGGAGGCGACCGCGGAGAGGGTCGCGGAGCTGGTTCGGGAGGCGGCGGGGAACGGGGCGGAGCTGGTCGCCTTTCCCGAGGTCTTCATCGCCGGCTATCCCTACTGGAACTGGGTGATGACGCCGCTCGAAGGCAGCGCCTGGTTCGAGAAGCTGCAGCTGTCCTCGGTCGGCCTGGAGGATCCGGCGATCGACATCGTCCGGCGCGCCGCGCGTGAGGCGGGCGCGGTCGTCGTCGTCGGGATCAACGAGCGCGCCTCGCACAGCGTCGGCGCGATCTACAACACGACGCTGACGATCGAAGCCGACGGCGAAGTGGTCGGCGTCCACCGCAAGCTGGTGCCGACCTGGGCGGAGAAACTCACCTGGGCCCCCGGCGACGCGAGCGGGCTGAAGGTGCACGGCACCAAGGTCGGGCCGCTCGGGGTCCTCGCCTGCGGCGAGAACACCAACCCGCTGGCGCGCTACTCGCTGCTCGCCCAGGGCGAGCTGGTCCACGTCGCCGGCTACATCAGCCTGCCGGTCGCCCCGCCCGAGTACGACATGGCCGCGGCGATCCGCCTGCGCGGCATGACCCACTCCTTCGAGGGCAAGGTCTTCACCGTGATCTCCTGCTCGACGATCAGCGAGGAGATCCTCGACACCGTCGCCGGCGACGACGCCGGGCGGCGCGAGCTGATGTCCCGTACCCACAGCGCCTTCTCCGGCGTGATCGGGCCCGACGGCGCCGAGATCGGCGAGTCGCTGATCGACGACGAGGGGATCGTCTACGCCGAGATCGACCTGCGCCGCTGCATCCAGCCGAAGCAGATGCACGACGTGATCGGCGGCTACAACCGCTTCGACGTCTTCGACCTTCAGGTAGACGACCGGCGCCGCACGCCGGTCCGGCTGCGGAGTGCGAGCTCCGCGGACGAACGGCCGGGGCCCCCGGCCGAAGCGGACCCCAGCGACAGCGAGGAAAGGGATGAGCGATGACCGATGACACCGTGCTCGGACGCGCCCGGGTCGAGGACCGACCGGAGCTGCAGGAGTACTACGCGAAGCTCGAGGAGCTCTCGGCGGGAGCCCTCTGGACCGTCGCCAACGACATCGAGCCGTGGGAACCGAAGTCGAAATCGACGGCGACCCTGTGGAACTACGAGGCGCTCCGGCCGCTCGTGCTGCAGGCTGCCGACCTGGTCACCCCGCAGGACGCCGGCCGCCGCGTCGTCTGGCTCGCCAACCCGACCCGTCGCGAGGTCTCGGCCGCCGTCGGCTGGCTCTACTCGGGCCTGCAGATCATGGGCCCGGGCGAGTGGGCGCCGGCCCACCGCCACGCCGCCGCGGCCCTGCGCTTCATCATCGAGGGCGAAGGTGCCTACACCGTGGTCGACGGGGAGAAAGCGACCCTCGGCGCCAAAGATTTCGTGATCACCCCGGCGGGGACCTGGCACGACCACGGCGTCGCCGATGGCGATGTCCCGGCGATCTGGCAGGACGGCCTCGACATCCCGTTCGTCAACGCGATGGAGGCGAACACCTACGAGGTCCACTCCGACGGCCAGCAGACGCCGCAGGGTGAGATCAACCGCTCGACCGGGAGCTACGCGGCCACCGGCCTCCTCCCCGACAGCAACTGGGACAAGCCCTACTCGCCGCTCCTCAAGTACCCCTTCGAGCGCAGCTACGAGGCGCTGCAGTCGCTGGCGAAGTCCCAGGCCCCCTCGCCTTACGACGGCGCGGTGCTGCGCTTCACCAACCCGGTGACCGGCGGCCACGTGATGCCGACGATGGGCGCGCAGATCCAGCTCCTCGCGCCCGGGGAAGCGACGAAGGCCCACCGCCACACCGGCAGCATCATGTACACGGTCGCCAAGGGCGAAGGCCACTCGATCATCGGCGGCAAGCGGTTCGACTGGAAGGAGAACGACATCTTCTGCGTTCCCTCCTGGGACGTCCACGAGCACGCCAACGGCTCCTCGAGCGAGGACGCGGTCCTCTTCTCCTTCAACGACCTGCCGGTGATCGAGGCCCTGGCCCTCTACCTCGAGAAGCCGTTCGAGGACAACGAAGGGCATCAAGAGGTGGCCTCTTGAAGCTCGCGACCTTCACCGCGTCGGGCGCCGAGGGCGACCGCATCGGGCTCCTCGACGGCGAGGAGATCGTCGACCTGACGACGGCCGCGTCGCGCCTGGAGCTGCCGTTCCCGGCCTCGATGCTGGAGCTGATCGCCGCCGGCGACGCCGAGGCGAAGGTGACGGAGATCGTCGACGCGGCGGGCGATTCGGCCGAGCGCCTGGCGCTCGCCGAGGCGACCCTGCGGCCGCCGATCCCGCGGCCGGGCAAGATCGTCGGCGTCGGGCTGAACTACGTCGAGCACGTGGACGAGTCGAGCCGCACGCTCGACACCGACAAAGACCTGCCCGAGCGTCCGGTGCTCTTCGACAAGCCCGCGACCGCGGTGGTCGCCACCGAGGGGGAGATCCTCCACGACGGCCGCCTCACCTCCCAGCTCGATTGGGAGGTGGAGCTCGCCGTCGTGATCGGCCGCGCCGCGCGCGGGGTGGATGCCGCCGACGCCCTCGACCACGTCTTCGGCTACAGCGTCATCAACGACGTCAGCGCCCGCGATCAGCGCCGCTCGGGGCAGTGGTTCTTCTCCAAGGGCCAGGACACCTACGCCCCCTTCGGGCCGGTGCTGGTGACCGCGTCGGAGCTCGGCGACCCGCACGACGTGAACCTGCGCCTGCGGGTCAACGGCGACACCAAGCAGGACTCCAACACGCGCCACATGCTATTCAAGATCCCGCAGCTGATCGCCGATATCAGCTCGGGCATGACGCTCGAGCCCGGCGACGTGATCGCCACCGGCTCCCCCGCGGGCGTCGGCGCGGGCATGGTCCCCCAGCAGTTCCTCCAGCCGGGCGACACGGTCGAGGCCGAAGTCGACGGGATCGGCGTCCTGCGCAACCGGGTCGTCGACGCCTCCGCATGAGCGCGCTGCGGATCGGGCAGATCGTGCCCAGCTCCAACACGACGATGGAGACCGAGGTGCCGGCGCTGCTCCGCGCCCACACCGACGTCGGGCCCGACGGGTTCACCTTCCACTCCAGCCGCATGCGGATGAAGAAGGTGACCGCCGAGGAGCTCGCCCAGATGGACGCCGATTCGGACCGTTGCGCCGCCGAGCTCTCCGATGCCCGCGTCGACGTGCTCGCCTACGCCTGCCTGGTGGCGATCATGTCGATGGGCCACGGCTACCACCGCGAGTCGTCCCGGCGCCTGCACGAGGTGACCGCCGACAACGGCGCGGCCGCCCCGGTGGTGACCAGCGCCGGCGCCTTGGTCGAAGGCCTCGCCGCGCTCGACGCGAAACGCATCGCGGTCGTCACCCCCTACATGAAGCCGCTCACCGAGATGGTCGTCGGCTACATCGAGAACGAGGGCGTCGAGGTCGCCGAGAGCATCTCGCTGGAGATCAGCGACAACCTCGAGGTCGGCGCCCGCGATCCGCTGGCGCTGGTCGAGGTAGCCGACCGACTCGACCTCGACGGGGTCGACGCGATCGTCCTCTCGGCCTGCGTGCAGATGCCCTCGCTGGCGGCGATCGAACCGGTCGAGCAGGCCAAGGGCCTGCCGGTGCTGAGCGCCAGCGTCGCCACCACCCTCGCGATCCTGCGCGAGCTGGACCTGCCGACGGCGGTGCCGGGCGCGGGCGCGCTGCTCGACGGCAGCCACTGACCGGGAGATGGACTCGACGCGGGAGAGCCCCGCGAGCCACCTGAGGGAAGTCGCCGAGGTGGTGGGGGAGACGTTCTACGCGCAAGGCCTCGACACCGCCTTCGGCGTCCTTGGCAGCGGCAACTTCGTCGCCACCGAGGCCTTCGTTGCCGCCGGCGGCACCTTCCACGCGGCGCGACACGAGGCCGGCGCGACCTCGATGGCCGACGGCTTCGCCCGCGTCACCGGGCGCCCGGCGCTGGTCAGCGTCCACCAAGGGCCGGGCCTCACCAACGCGGTCACGGCGATCGGCGAGGCCGCCAAGGCACGGGTGCCGATGGTCGTCTTCGCCGGCGACACCGCGCCCGGCGCGCTGCGCTCGAACTTCCGCATTGACCAGCACGCGCTGGTCGAATCGGTCGGCGCCGTGGCGGCGCGGCTGTACGGCGCCGAGAGTGCAGCCGCCGACACCGCCCGGGCGATCGCCCGGGCCCGCGACGAGCGCCGCCCCGTCGTCCTGATGGCGCCCGTCGACCTGCAGGAGGAGCTGGTCGAGGGCGCCGCGGTGCCGACGCCGGCGCCCGCTCCGAGTCCCACGACGGCGCCGCCCGCGACGATCGCCGAGGTCGCCGACCTGCTGGTCGACGCCCGCCGGCCGCTGGTGATCGCCGGGCGCGGGGCGGTCGTCGCCGACGCCGGCGAGGCGATCGGCGAGCTCGGCGAACGGGCCCGCGCGATGCTGGCGACGACGGCGATGGCGAAGGGCCTCCTCGCCGGCCACCCGCACCTGGTCGGGATCAGCGGCGGCTTCTCCACGCCGCCCGCCGCCGACCTGATCGCGAGCGCCGACCTGGTGGTCGCCGTCGGCGCCTCGCTGACCCCGTGGACGACCCGCGAGGGCTCGCTCCTCGCTGCCGCGGAGAAGCTGGTGCGGATCGACGTCGAGGCCGACGCGGCGGTCGGCGAGGGGGTCGACCTGGTCGTCCTCGGCGACGCCGCCGAGGTCACCGCGGCCCTCTGCGCGGAGCTCGCCCGGCGCGGCCACGAGCGCCGTGCCGACCCGGAGATCGAAGCGGCCGCGGGCCGTTGCGCCTGGCGGCTGCAGACCTTCGAGGAGTCCTCCGGGTCCGGGCGGATCGACCCCCGCTCGTTCTCGCTCGCGCTCGAGGAGGTGCTGCCGGCGGACCGCACGATGGTGGTCGACTCCGGCCACTTCCTCGGCTGGCCGGCGATGTACCTGGAGCCGCCGGACGCGCGCTCCTGGGTCTTCGTCAACGCCTTCCAAGCGGTCGGCCTCGGCCTCGGCGCGGCGATCGGCGCCGCGGTCGCGCGGCCCGACCGGCCGACGGTGCTGGCGATCGGCGACGGCGGCCTGCAGATGTCCCTGCCCGAGCTGGACACCGTCGCCCGGCTCCGTCTGCCGCTGCTGATCGTGGTCTACGACGACGCCGCCTACGGCGCCGAGGTGCATCCGTTCGGCGCCGCCGGGCGCGACGTCTCCCTGGTCCGCTTCCCGGAGGTCGAGTTCGCCGCCCTCGGTCGCGCGGCGGGGCTCGCCGCGGTCGAGGTCCGCCAGCGCGCCGACCTCGAGCCGGTCGCGACCTGGGCCGCCGCGCCGATCGGGCCGCTCCTGGTCGACGCCAAGGTCGACCCGTCGGTCTGCGCGGAATGGCTCGCGCTCACCTTCGAGCACGGTCACCCTTAGAGCGACTACCGCGATTTCGATAGGTGATCAAACCGGGCGTCCAGCCCTATACTCACCTCGCGTGGCGGAGCGAGTGGCACAAGGGGAGCAGGGCGATGTCGCCGAGCGGATCCGTCGTTTCGGCGATGAGGCCGGGCACCGCACCCTCGCCGAGAAAGCCTTCGGGATGCTCCACGACGCGATCGTCATGGGCGCGCTCGGCCCCGGCGAGCGACTGCCGATCGAGGACCTCGCCGCGGCGATGGAACTCAGCCCGATGCCGATCCGCGAGGCGCTGCGGCGGCTCGACGGCGTCGGCCTGGTGGAAAACATCCCCCACCGCGGGGCACGCGTCGCCGACCTCACGCTCGAGGACCTCAAAGAGGTCTACGACGCCCGCCTGCTGCTGGAGCTCTCGGCGATCTCCGGCGCCGCGGAAAACTTCACCAAGGAGGAGGAGGAGCGGGCCCTGCGGCACCTCTCCCGGCTCGAGCAGGCGACCGCCGACGAAGCCCGCTCGGAGGCGCTCCGCGCCCACACCGCCTTCCACTTCGAGCTCTATCGGGCGGCCTCCTCACGCTGGCTCCCGCGCCTGATCTCGCCGCTCTGGGACAACGCCGAGCGCTACCGGGCGGCGGCATTGGGCGGCGCGCTCGGGCTCTTCGGCGCCCGCGCCGGGGAGCACCGCCGCCTCGTCGCGGCCTGCGCGGGCCACGACCCGCAGCTCGCCCAGGACCTACTCTGGAACCACTTGGTCGAGACCGCCAACGGGATCGCCAGGGAGATGGGCGGCCCGGTCTTCTACGAGCTGCGCGAGCTGCCGGCCTCGGCTGCCGGCTGATCTGGTCAGATCTTCGTGCTATTTGATCAAACTGTGGTAGTTTGCCCGCAATCACAGGGGTCAATGGCCGCGAATCCGTCTGGGGGAGCGACCTGGCGGCCCCGGGGAGCAACAGGAGGAGAGAACCTTGAGGTCACCGTTTACGAAGTTCGGCTTGATGATTCTGGTCTTGGCGATGAGCATCGCCCTGGCCGCGTGCGGCGGCGGGGGCTCCAGCTCCAGCAGCGAATCGACTGAAGCCGCGGAAACCAGCGAAGAAGCCGGCGGCGGCGAAGAAAACGCGGGCGGCGGCGAAGAAGAAGCCGCGAGCACCGAACCGATCAAGATCGGCGCCGCGATCGACGAATCCAGCTTCATGAGCTCGGTCGACGATCCGGCTCTGGCCGGCGCCGAACTCGAGGCGAAAAAGATCAACGAAGCCGGTGGCGTCGACGGCCGGGAAATCGAATTCACGGTCGGCAACACCTCCGCGGAACCGGGCAAAAACAAGTCGGTCGCCGAAGAACAGGTCGGCAACGGTGCGGAAATCCTCTGGGTGACCTGCGACGTCGACGTCGCCACCCCGGCGATCCAGGTCGGTCTCGCCAAGAAGCTGCTCACCATCTCGCCCTGCATCGGCACCGACCAGATGGGCCCGAAACGGTTCGGCGGCGAGGGCAAGCTCGCCTTCAGTTTCGGCAACGTCGCCCAGGACGAAGGCGCGGCGATGGCCGAAGCGGCCAAAAACCAGGGCTGGAAATCGGTCGCGATGGCGGTCGACCAGTCGATCGCCTACGAGCCGAACGTCTGCGAAGCCTTCAAGGTGCGCTTCGAAGAAAACGGCGGCGAAGTGAAGCTGGAAGAAAAGTTCACCGAGGGTGACGGCACGATCGGCAGCGTCGCCAACAAGGTCAACGGCGCCGGCGCTGAATTCAACGTGATCTGCGCCACCGTGGCGGGCGACGCGACGACGTTCGTCTCCAGTCTCCGCGGCGGGGGCAACGAGGCCCCGATCCTCACCCCGTGGTCCCTGGACGGCACCTTCTGGCTGCCGAAAAACCAGAAAGAAGCGACCAACATCTGGACCCTCAGCCCCGCGGCTACCGTGGGAGACGATCCGAGCGCGGAAGTCAACAAGATCGTCAAAGAACTGACCGCGGAAGGCAAGCAGCCGGTAACCGGCGCGTTCCTGCTCGGTGCCGGCGCGGTCGACGGCATCAAAGCGGCGATCGAAGAAAACGAAGGCTCGACCGAAGGCGAAGCGCTCGCCTCGTCGATGGAAGGTTTCGAAGGACTTGAAACCGTCTCCGGCGCGGTCAGCTTCTCGTCCGAACTCCACACGGCGTTCGGTCGCGAATACCGCCTGATCGAGGTCACCGACGGCAAGGCGAAATTCGTCGAACCGGTGGAAGCCGGCGAACCCGCCGAAATCTCCGGCTGAGCCGGAAGCACAACGAAGAGACCAAGTTGTCGGACTCTCCCGCCGCGACCCCACCGCCCGGAAGCTCAAGCTTCCGGGCGGTGGAGGTCTTTCGCTCCTTCGAAGGAGTGAAGGCGCTGAACGGCGTCAGCTTCGACCTGCGCCGCGACCAGGTCACCGGGCTGATCGGCCCGAACGGGGCGGGGAAGACGACGCTGGTGAACATGATGAGCGGGGTCGACTTTCCCGACTCCGGCACGATCGAGTTGAACGGCGAGGACATCACCTCGTGGACGGCCGAGAAGCGCGCCCACGCCGGCCTCGCCCGCACCTTCCAGCACGGCCACCTCTTCGACCGGCTGACCGCGCGTGAGAACGTCGCCCTCGGCGCGCTCGGGGTCGGCGCCCGCGCCGCGGCGGCGAACGCGACCGCGGACGAGCTGCTCGAGCGCTTCGACCTCGTCCGCTATGCCGACGCCGAAGCGCGCTCGCTGCCCCACGGCGAGGCCTCGAAGCTCGGCGTCGCCCGCGCGCTGGCGGCCGACCCTTCCTTCGTCCTCATGGACGAGCCCGCCGCCGGGCTGTCGGAGCCGGAGGTGCCTGCCTTCGTCGAGACGGTCCGCTCGATCTGCCGCGACCACCACGTCGGCGTCCTGATCATCGACCACAACATCGAGCTGATCATGGAGCTCTGCGACTTCATCGTCGTCCTCGACAACGGCGCGATCCTGACTTCCGGCCTGCCGCAAGAGGTCCGGTCCAACCCGGCCGTCGCCTCCGCCTACCTCGGGAGCGTCGGCTGATGGCGGCGACGCCGATCCTCGCGATCGAGGACCTCGAAGTCCGTTATGCCGGCGTGCCCGCCCTGCGCGGCCTCTCGCTCGAGGTCGCCCGCGGGGAGATCGTCGGCCTGGTCGGTCCGAACGGCGCCGGCAAGTCGACGACGATGCTGACGATCATGGGCGTGACCTCGGTCGCCCGCGGCGAGGTCAAGGTCGCCGGCGAGTCGATCCTCGGCCGCCGCACCGACGCGATCGCCCGCTCCGGCGTCGCCCTCGTCCCCGAGGGCCGCCACGTCTTCGCCGAGCTGACCGTCGCCGAGAACCTGCGCCTCGGCTCGATGGCGGCGCGACGCGACGACGACCACCTCGACACCGACCTCGACGTCGGCGACCTCTTCCCGATCCTGACCGAGTTCTCGGGCCGCCAGGCGGGCGCGCTCTCGGGCGGCCAGCAGCAGCAGCTGGCGATCGCCCGGGCGCTCCTGTCGCGGCCGCGGATCCTGCTGCTCGACGAGCCGAGCCTCGGCCTCGCGCCCTCGGTGGTCGAGGACCTCTGGGGCTCGCTGCGTCTGATCCGCGATCGCGGCGTCACCATCTTCCTGGTCGAGCAGCGGGCGAAAATCACGATCGAGCTCGCCGACCGCACCCACATCGTCGCCAACGGCGAGCTGCGCGGCACCCTGACCCCGCAGGACGCCAACGACCTCAGCCGCATCACCGACGCCTACTTCGGCGCCTCGGGGGAGGGGAAGGCATGAGCGTCCAGTCGCTCGTCGACGCGGTCGCGCTCGGCTCCGTCTACGCCCTGGTGGCGATCGGGCTGGCGCTGATCTTCGGCGTCATGCGCCTCGTCAACTTCGCCCACGGCGAGCTCATCACCGCTGCCGCCTACACGCTCTACGTCGCCCGCGACCTGCCGGTGCCGGTGACGATCATCCTCGCGATCGCGGTCGCCGTCGCGATGGCCTGGGCGATGGAGCGCTTCGTCTTCCGCCGGCTCCGCGGCGTCAGTCCGGAGACGACGCTGATCGCCACCTTCGCCGTCGCGATCGCGCTGGAGGCGGTCTGGGTGATCGTGTTCGGGGTGCGCGGCAAGGCGGTCTCGGTGCTGCCGGGGCTGAACCACCTCGCGATCCACGGCTCGTTGACGATCCGCTGGATCACCTTCGTCGAGCTCGCGGTCGGCGCGGCGATGCTGATCGGGATCCTCGGCTTCCTCAACCGCACCTCGATCGGCCTGCAGATGCGGGCCGCCGCCGCCGACTTCCGCGCCGCCCGGCTGATCGGCGTCCGCGCCGACCGGGTGATCTCGATGGCCTTCGTCATCTCCGGCGTGCTCGCCGCCGCCGTCGCGATCCTGGTCACCGTCTCCGAACCCCTGGTGACGCCGACGCTCGGCCTCGAAATCACGATCCTGGCGCTGGTCGGCATCGTCGTCGGCGGCATGGACCGCCTGCTGACCGCGACCGCGGGTGGCTTCGCGATCGGCTTCGCCAACTCGCTGCTGGGCGCCGTCCTGCCCTCCAGTCAGCGCGTCTTCCTGCCGTCCGCCGTCTTCCTGCTGGTGATCATCATCCTGCTGGTCCGGCCCGCCGGCCTCTTCGCCTCGCGGCGCCAGTCGGCGGTGGATCGCGTATGAGCGTCGCCGCGCGTCTGCGCCAGCTGGCCCCGCCGCTGCTCCTGATCGTCGTCATCGGACTGGTCGGCAACCTCGTCTCGGAAAGTACCCAGACCGAAGTCATCGGCGTGCTGGTGAACATGACGATCGTGATCTCCCTCTACGTCTTCATCGGCAACTCGGGGATCATCTCCTTCGGCCAGATCAGCTTCGTCGCGATCGGCGCCTTCGCCGCCGGGGTGATGACGATCCCCTCGATCGTCAAGCCGACGCTGCTGCCGGAACTCTTCCCCTTCATCGCCAACAACTCGATCACCAGCTTCGAGTCGATGATCCTGGCGATGATCCTCGGCGCGATCATCGCCGCGGTCGGCGGCGTCGCGCTGATGCGCCTGAACGGCCTCGCCGCCGGCATCGCCACCTTCGCCCTGCTGCAGATCGTCCACAACGTCCTGCGCTACTGGGAAAAGATCGGACCGGGGGCGAAATCGCTGGCGCTGATCCCGGAAACCACCAGCCTGCTGCCGGCGACCCTCGGGGCGCTCTTCGCCGCGGTCGTCGCCTTCGGCTACCAGAACAGCCGCTCCGGCCGGCTCCTGCGGGCGAGCCGCGAAGACCCGATCGCGGCCCGCGCGCTCGGCGTCAACATCCACCGCCACCGCCTCATCGCCTTCTCCCTCAGCGGCGCCCTCGCGGCGCTCGCCGGCGCCCTGCTGGTCCACCAGCTCGGCTCGATCACCACCGAACAGGTCTACCTGCAGCTCACCTTCATCACCCTCGCGATGCTCGTCGTCGGCGGCTCCAACAGCCTCTGGGGCGCGACCGTCGGCGGCGCCGTGATCAGCATCCTCAACGTCTACCTGCAGAAAGCCGAAGCCGGCGCCAGCCTCGGCCCCCTCCACCTGGACTTCCCCAACGGCATGACCCTGCTGATCATCGGCGTCGTGATGACCGCGATCCTGGTCCTCCGCCCCCAGGGCCTGACGGGTGGGCGAGAAATCACCCTGTGGCTGCCCCGGCGGGGCCGCAAGGCCGAGGCGGAGTGAGCTGAGGGGAGGGGTGCGGCGGACGGCCGTTCTCCCGGCCGCCCCGGCAGTCCTAGAGGCGTCCTGGGCGTCTCATGGCGGTCCTGGCTGGCTGTGACCGCCATGAGACGCCCAGGACGTGAGGGGTTCGTGTGATTGCGGGCACAGGTTCCGGCGGAGGCCGGACTTACGTCGGAGGTCCGTGCGAGAGAAGGCACACCTGTCTGAGTTCCGTGACGGAGATGCCGGGAACGTCACCCTTCCGCGCATCTTCGGCTTGCTTTCGGGCCCGGAAAAGGAGCCCGAAAACGCGCTGCGTGTATTAGGGCCCCTATAGGGGGGCCAATGCACGCAGCGACGAATTGACTGTTGTCCAACACGCACGGAAGCGTGGACTTCCCACGCTCTCCGTCACGTGACGCGCCCGCGGCGCACGCCGGGACTTCCCCCGCCACTCCCCACATCCCCCGGCCGTCTCGGGCACGGCCACAGCCAGCCAGGGCCGTGGCCGAGACGGCCGTGCTCGCCGCGACGCCTTGCGTCCCTTGTGCTCCGGGGGCGCCAGCTTCCCGAGGCTCCGCAGTTTGCAGTGGCTACCGGGCTCGGCGGCCGAGCCGACCTAGCGCCGCCTTCGCGCGGTCAGCCGGGCCGCCGGCGATCAGGCGGTTGGCGACCAGGCGGCCGGAGACGGCGTTGACGCCGGCGCCCGGCCAGGTGCCGGCGCCGACCATCGCAAGGTTCTTCAGGGGGAGGCGACCTCCGGCGGTGCCGGGGGCGGGGCGCAGGACGGCGTTCTGGGAGAGGTGGTGGGAGCCGCCGATGCTGTCGCCGCCGACCAGGTTCGGGTTCGCGGACTCCAGGTCGTCGGGGCCGAGGACGCGCCAGTCGAGGACGCGGTCCTTGACGCCGGGGGCGTAGCGCTCGAGCTTGTCGATGACGCGCCCGGCGTAGGGGACTTTCGCCGCCGCCCAGTCGGTGGCGTCGATGGTGCCTCCGCGGTCGCCCTTGATCTTGGGTGGCAGCATCCGCACCTGGATCCAGAGGACGGTGCCGTCGCCGGGGGCGCGGGTCGGATCGAGCGCGCTGGTCTGGCCGCAGACGAGGAGCGGCTCGACGGGAAGGATGCCGTTCTGGGCGTCGGTGTAGGTCTGCGCCATGTCTGAGACGTAGGGGCCGACGTGGACGTAGCCCCACTCGGCGAGGTCGGCGCCTGCCGCCCACGGCACCGGGCCGCTGAGCGCGGCGTGGACGACCATCGTCGCCGGGCCGTAGGTGTAGCCGTCGAGGGCGTCGCGGGTCGCGTTGCCGGCGGCGTCGGCGGGGAGGAGGGAGGTGAGCGGGCCGGGGGTGAGGTTCGCGATCACCGCGCGGCGGGCGCCGATCTGCTCGCCGTCGGCCAGCTCGACCCCGGTGGCGGCGCCGTCGGCGCCGAGGATTCCCGTCACCGCGGCGTTCGTGCGGATCTCCGCCCCCGCGGCTTCCGCCACGGCGGCCAGGGCGCGCGGCAGGTTCGAGGCGCCGCCGGCGACCACGGCCATGCCGTTGTCCATGTCGGTGAAGGTCTCGAGGAAGGGGAAGAGGGCGCCGAAGGCGACGTCGGGGCCGAAGTCGATGTGCATGCCCCAGGCGGCGATCAGCGCCTTCGCCTCGTCGCTGCTGAAGTAGCGGTTGCCGAGGTCGCGGGTCGTGCCGAGCAGCAGGCGGGCCAGCTCCGCCGTGCCGCGGGCGCCGTGGGCACGCAGCGTCGAGGTCAGCGGCTTCAGCGCGCCGAGCGAGGCGAGCTGGGTCCCGTAGAGCTCGAAGAGGCTCGGGGCGAAGCGGTCGTACGCGGCGGCGAGCCGGTCCCAGCCCTCGGCGTCGGCGGCGGAATGCGCGGCGATCGCCTCCCGCGTCCGCGCCCGGTCCTGCCAGACGCGCAGGCTCTTGCCGTCGGGGAAGACGCTCGCGTAGGGCTTGTCGGTGCCGGCGAACTCGAGGCCCTGGGCGGCCAGCTCCTCGCCCAGCTCGGCGAAGACGGCGGAGCCGAGGAAGAGGTTCATGTTCGTCGCGTAGAGGTCGTGGACGAAGCCGGGCGCGGTGGCCTCGGCGCTCGCGATCGCGCCGCCGACCGCCGCGTTGCGCTCCAGCAACAGCACCTCCCAGCCCGCCCGGGCCAGGTAGGCCGCGGCGATCAGGCCGTTGTGCCCGCCGCCGACGATCACCGCGTCGTAGCTACGTCTCATAAGTTCGTCTCGGTCACCCTGTTGCGCAACGTTCCCAGGCCACTCACCCGGGTCTCGATGATATTGCCGTCGGCGAGGAAGACCTGCGGATCGCGCGCGTTGCCGATCCCCGACGGGGTCCCGGTCAACAGCAGGTCCCCGGCGCGCAGGGTCATCCCACGCGAGAGCTCGGCGATCAGGGTCGGGATCGGGAAGGCCATCTCGCCGGTCGAGGCCGACTGCAGGAGCTCCCCGTCGAGTTCGCATTCGACCCGCAGCGCGGCCGGGTCGGGGACCTCGTCGATGGTCGTGATCCAGGGGCCGAGCGGCATCGTGCCGTCGATCGACTTGCCCTTCAGCCACTGCCCGCCGTGGGCGCGTTGAAGGTCGCGCTGGGAGACGTCGTTGGCGACGCAGAAGCCGAAGACGTGGTCCCAGGCATCCTCCTCGTCGATCGAGCGGCCGTCGCGGCCGATCACCAGCGCCAACTCGGCCTCGTAGTCCCACTTGGAGGACAGCGAGGGGTCGAAGGCGATGTCGTCGGTCGGGCCGACGACGACGTCGGGGCCCTTGGTGAAGAAGGTCGGGTGCTCGGGTTTCGCCGCCGGCTCCTGGCCCTCGCGGAGCCCCGCCGACTCGTAGAAGTGGTCCCAGTAGTTCCAGCCGGTGCAGAGGATGTCGCGGTTGAACCGCGACAGCGGCGCGGCGAGGGCGGCCGGGTCGAGTGGGACGCGCTCGCCGTTGGCGGCGGCGACCCGGGCCGCCTCGAGCGCTCCCGGCCCGCCGCGCACGACGTCATCGAGCGAGCCCACCGCCGCGGGGAGGATGACCGCCTCGTCGGCCTCGACCACCGCGGCGAGGCGATCGCCGCGCTCGGTCCGGACCGTCGCCAGCCTCAAGGAAGCACCGCGATCGCGTTCATCTCGATCTCGTAGCCGGGACGGCTGAACTTCGAGATCTCGACCATCGTCGACGCGGGCGGGGTGCCGGTGAAGAACTCGCGGCGCACCTCGTGGATCGCCTCGAAGTGGCGCATGTCGGTGACGTAGACGTCGACCCGCACGATGTCGTCCATCGTCCCGCCGGCCGCCTCGACCGCGGCCTGTACGTTTTCGCAGACCTGGCGCGTCTGCGCCTTGATGTCGCCGAGGCCGGTGATCCCGCCTTCGTTGTTGCGCGCGGTCATCCCGGAGACGAAGAGCAGTCGCCCGCTCGCCTCGGCGACCACCGCCTGGGCGAAGTGCCCGTTCGGCTCGGCGAGCTCCTCGGAGCGAACCTCCTGCTTGGGCATCAGCGTGCGTCCTCCTCGTTCTCGTACCAGCTCGGCTGGGTCGGGTAGTGCGGGCCGTCGTAGATC
Organism: Solirubrobacterales bacterium; assembly: GCA_965200635.1. Lineage (GTDB taxonomy): Bacteria > Actinomycetota > Thermoleophilia > Solirubrobacterales > 70-9 > VAYN01. The sequence continues at coordinate 2,211,183 of OZ241364.1, forward strand.
TCCAGCAGCACCGACTCCTCCAGCGCCTCGGTCGGGCCGTGCTGGGCGCCCTTCGGGTTCCAGTAGAAGCTGCCGGGGGTCAGCGTCACGCCGGTCGGCACGTAGCGGTAACGGCCGCGCAGGCAGAACATGAACTGATTCGAGGCGTGGGCGTGCGGGGACGGGACGCCGGAGCCCTGCTCGAATTTCACGATCGCGATCGAGGCGCCGGTCTCGTCGTCGCGCCAGAGCATCTTCTGGGACAGCCCCGCGAGCGTCTTGTCGACCCAGTCGAGGTCGTCGGTCTGCAGCAGGATCTCGCGGAAGACCGACATCGCGCCCTCCTCGGCCGGCGTGTCGCCGACCCGGGCCTGGTCGGGTGCCACGCCGGAATAGGCGGCGGGTTCACTTACGTTGCGCTCGTCCATCACATCTCCGTGTTCTCGTCGAGCGCCTTCAGCTCGATCAATCGATTTACGTAGCGGGTCGTGCCCTCGTTGGTCAGCATGTGGACCTTCCCGGCGTCGCGGAAGACGACGCGGCCGGGGGTCTCCTGCATGTGGCGGGGCTCGGAGCCGTCGAGGAAGTCCATGCGGTTGTCGGCGCCCTCGACGCCGACGATCAGGTACGGGTGTTGGTGCTTGTGCCAGGTCTGGGTCTCGCCCGGCTCGAGCCGCACCTCCCACACCCGCACGTGCTCGTTCTCGAAGACGACGGACGTGCCGATGTCGCCCAGGTCGACGTCGATCGCTTCTTTGGTGATGTGGGGGACGGCCTGGCCGGTGATCTCGGCGTAGAGCTCGCCCGCGCGGTCGCCGCCGCCCTGCGGGTCCCAGGGCTCGATCGCGGCGACGTGGCCGTCGGGGCGCAGCAGCACCATCGTGTCCGGGGCGACGCCGAAGCGGCGGGTGACGCGCTCGGCCGGGTCGAAGAGCGCCCGGTCGCGCAGCCCCGAGTCGTGCGGCGCGTCCCAGCGGCTGACGATGTAGTGGCGGAGCGCCTTGCTGTCCTGCGCGGGGACGGCCGGCCGTCGGCGCGTGTCGGTGAAGTAGAGGGCGACGAAGGCGTCGGCGCAGAGGTCGTGGGTGTGGACGATCCCGTCCTCGGCGACCAGCGGCAGGTCGGGGGCGCGGTCGCCGGGGCGGACGGCGTCGGGCTCGGCGCCGGTGCGGACCATCGACCAGTCCCCGGTCCCGTCGACGTCGAGGCTCACCCCGAGGAGGCCGCGGGTGAAGGCGTTGCCCCAGTTGCCCGCGTCCTCGGCCGGGGCCGCCTCGGCTTTCCGCGACATGTAGAGGCGGGCGGCCTCGGCCATCTCGCCGGAGCCCTGGATCGCGACCGTCGCCTGCTCGGCCTCGTAGCCGTCGAGGAGGGTCGGCTCGGCCCAGCCGCGCTCCACCCAGGCGAGGCGCCAGGGGAGGTTCGAGGCGTCGAGCACGCCGGTGTTCAGCCCCAGCGCCCACATCGGGGTGATCAGGTGCGCGGCGTCGCCGAGCAGGAAGACGCGGCCGTCGCGCCAGCGGTCGGCGACCCGGTGGTGGACGGTGTAGACGTTCTGTCCCAGGACCTCGAGCTGGTCGACGTCGCCGATGAAACGGCGCGCCTTGTCGGCGAGCTCCTCCGGCGTCGGCTCGGCCTGCCCTTCGTGCAGCGGGTAGAGGAAGCGCCAGCAGTGCGGCTGGCGGACGATGATCATCCACTCCTCCGGGTCGCCGAAGTAGGCGAGGTACGGGTAGTCGCGCGGGTTGGCGACGTCGAGGTCGGCCAGGATGTCGACCAGCATGTAGCGTTCGGCCAGGGTGTGGCCCTCGACCGTGATGCCGAGCTGCTCGCGGATCGGGGAGCGGCCGCCGTCGCAGGCGAGGAGATAACGGACCTTCTCGGTGCGGACCTCGCCGTCGTGCTCGACCTGGACCTCGACGTGGTCCTCATGTTGCTCGAACCCGACCACCTTGTGGCCGAGGCGCAGCGCCTCGGGGGCCTTGCGGTGGAGCGTCTCGTTCAGCGCCGGCTCGAGGTCGTTCTGGGGGATGTTGATGACGAAGGGAAAGCGGGTGTCCTCGGTCAGCGCGCCGGTGACGACCGAGCTCGACGCCTTGTTCGTGCGCCGATCGATGTCGCCGATCTCGTCGATGCGGACGGCGGCGCGGAGCACCGGGCCGAGGGCGTCGTAGCGGTTCAGCACCTCGAGCGTGCGGGTCAGCGTGGTGCCCGCCTTGGTGTCGCCGGAGAGCTGCCCGTCCTCCTCGAAGACGACAACCGGGAGACCGTGGTGGACGAGGCCGAGCGCGGTGGTGAGGCCGATCGGCCCGGCGCCTGCGATGCCGATCGGAAGCTGTTCAGGGTTGCTCACTGGTCCTCCTCCTCGCTGGTGAAGACGCGGTCGCGGGTCAGCGTCGACCCGGTCATCGAGGCCGCGTCGGAAAGCAGGAACTGCATCGCGCCGACGACGTCCTCGGGGGTGCCGATGCCGGTGGTCGCGAGCCAGTGCTCGCGCTCGGAGCCGGGGTTGGCGGCGCGGAACTGCTCGGTGTCGATGACCCCCGGCCAGAGCACGTTGATGCGGACGCGGTCGGCGGCGACCTCGGCGGCGATCGAGCGGACGAAGGGCAGCAGCGCTCCCTTCGAGGCGGCGTAGGCGGAGGCTTCGGCGCGGCCCATGTGAGCGAGGCCGGAGGAGAAGACGACGATCGAGCCGCGGCGCGCCGCGCGCATCGTGGGAAGGACCGCCTGCACCGCCCAGACGACGCCGTCGAGGTTGACCGCGAGCGTGTGGCGCCACTCGTCCGGGTCCATCTCGACGAGCGGCGTGCGCGGCTGCACCGCGGCGCCGGCGATCAGGCCGTCGATGCGACCTCGGCGCTCCGCGATCTCGCCAACCGCATCGCGGACCGCGTCGCGATCCGCGATGTCGACGGCAAACTGAGTGACCCCGGCAACGTTTTCGAGCTCTTCGCTCGGCGCCACGTCGAGCACGTAGGCGATGCCACCCGCCTCCGCGTAGGCCCGCGCAGCGGCGGCGCCGATCCCGCGGGCACCCCCGGTCACGATCAGCACCTCGCCGCCGGCGTCGAAGCTCGCTCTCATCCGTCGTCCTCCTCGCGGTCGGCTTGTCCCAGGTCGCCGAGGTCGACGCCGAGCCCGGCCGCGACCTCGCGCAGATTGTCGATGACGCTGCGCTCCACGCGCACGCCGTCGGTCGCCGCGGCGGCGTGGCGCTCGGCCTCGAGCTGGCCGGGGAGCAGGACGCGGTCGACGCCGGGGGCGGTCGGCGAGGCGCTCACCTGTGCGGCGAGCTCGCCGACTCGCGCGGCGAAAGAGTCGGCACCGCCGAAGGCGGCCGGGTCGATCGCGCAGAAGAAGTGGGCGCAGTCGTTCGGCGTGCCGGTGTCGGAGTAGAGCCCCTGTACGCCCGCGCCGAAGGCGCCGCCGGAGAGGACGCCGGTCAGCACGTCGACCATGAAGGCGAGGCCGTAGCCCTTCGGGCCGGCGGCGGGGAGGAGGAGGCCGGCGATCGCCGCCTCGGGGTCGGTGGTCGGCACGCCGGAGGAGTCGGTCGCCCAGGTCGGCGGGATCTCGCGGCCCTCGGCGGCGGCGATGCGGATCTTCCCGAGGGCGGCTTCTGAGAGCGCCATGTCGAGGACGATCGGCTCGGTGCTCGCGGTCGGCACGCCGATCGCGAGCGGGTTGTTGCCGATCACGGCGGCGGCGCCGCCGGGCGCCGGGATCAGCGGGCGGGTGTTGGCGGCGGCGATCCCGACCAGGCCGGCCTCGGCGGCCGCCATCACGTAACGGAAGGCACCGCCGAAGTGGAAGGCGTGGCGGACCGCGACCGCGCCGATGCCGAACCGGCGCGCACGCTCGGTCGCCAGCGCCATCGCCTGGTCCCCGGTGAGGATGCCGAGCGCGTTCCCCGCGTCGAGCACGGCGATCGCGCCGAGGTCGGTGACGACCTCGCCCTCGATCGCGGTGGTCACCGAACCGGCCCCGATCCGCTCCGCGTACATCGGCACCAGCATCAGCCCGTGGGACGGGATCCCGCGCATGTCGGCTTCGACCAGGCCCTCGGCGACCGCCGCCGCGGCGGCGTCGGGCAGCCCGAGCGCGCCGAAGACCCGCGCGGTCGCGCCGAGCAGCGATGGGGCCGGAATGCGGACGGATCGGTCAGCCACGTGGAAGTATCATTTATCAAATGTCTGATGCTGAGGCCACCGGAATACCGCAAAATGCGGATATGCGCGTCGATTTCCACACTCATCTAGCCCCATTTGCCCATGACGAGGTCAAAGGCCCGCCCGCGCTCCACCGTCCCGAGGCGCTCCTTGAGCAGCTGAGGGAGAGCGGGATCGACCGGGCCGTCGTCTCGATCCCGCCGCCGTTCTTCCGCCAGGACCTCGACGCCGACGCGGCGACCGAGTGGGTGCGGGCCGCCAATGACGGCCTCGCGGAGGTCGCGGCCGGGCACGAGGAGTTCTTGCCGCTCGCCTACCTGCCGCTCGAGCACCCCGAGCTGGCGATCGCCGAACGCCGCCGCCTGAGCGCCGAGGACGGTTGGGTCGGCTACTGCGCCTCGGCCGGGGGCCGCTCGGTCTCCCTCGCCGACCCGGGGCTCGCCCCGTTATGGAGAGCGCTCGACGAGGAGGCGGCCCTGCTCCTTCTCCACCCGGGCACCTCGCCCGACGAGCGCCTCGAGGAGTTCTACCTCCACAACCTGCTCGGCAACCCGGTCGAGACCGCGCTCGCCGCCGCCCAGCTCGTCTTCGGCGACGTCCTCCCGACCCACCCCCGCATGCGCGTCCTCCTCGTCCACTGCGGCGGCTGCGTCCCCGACCTCGTCCCCCGCTGGGACCACGGCGTCGCCACCGACCGCCCCGGCCTCGAGCCCCTCACCGAGCCCCCCTCGACCGCGGTCCGCCGCTTCTTCGTCGACTGCCTGGTCCACGACCCCGGCGCCGTCGACCGCGCGATCGAAGTCTTCGGCGAGGACAAGATCGTCCTCGGCAGCGACTGGCCCTTCCCGATGGGCACGAAGGACCCCGCCGCCCTGATCGCCCACCGCGGCGAGGCCTTCGTCACCCGAGCCGCCATCGAGAACGCCCGCACCGCCCTCGGCGGCGACTGAGAGATTTCGCTCTGTAGCTGATCTGAAACGCCTTTGTGCCAGCCGACCGACTGGCATATTGGGGTGTTATCCCTCCTGATCGTGAGGTCGTTCAAGGAGGCAGGGCTCTTCGTCTGGCGCAATCTCGACGCGGTCTTCGTGATCGTGGTCGGCCTCGCTGTGGCCGCGCTCCAGATTGTCGGTCGCCCCTCGGTGGAGGCCGTCGACGCGGCGATCCTCGGGCTCTTGGCCGTCACGGCGGTGATTCTGCTCCGCGCTCGCGAGAGGCGGGGAGGGTCGTTTGGCCGCCCGAGTCGCCACCGAGCAATGTCGAGTTGCGCTACCGCGGAATCCCGGCAGGGAACTTTCGCCGAAGGAGAAGGCGGGCCGGATGGAAGTCGTAGAGAAAATTCCGAGACTCGCGGTCGGCGAAGTTGTCGAAATCCGCTGGTTTTGGTGAGCGGAAAAATCCCCTCTATCGGGGCGGGCGGCGCTACGGTGAGTCGATGATGCGAGAGGGTCAGAAAAGGAGGGATTCATGAGGTTCGAGGACAACACCACCGACTAGGTCAGTCGACGTCGCCGAGGGTGGCGCCGGCGGCTTCGGCGCGGCGGGCGAGGAGGATCGAGAAGTCGCGGGCGCCGTCGCCGGAGTCGCGGAGCTCGGTGAAGGTCTTCTCGGCCAGGGCTCCCGCCTCGAGGGCGACGCCGTTCTCTTCGGCGAGCTCACGGACCAGGCCCATGTCCTTGGCCATCAGCTCGACCGCGAAGTGGGTCTCGCTCGGGTCCTTGAGGATCGTGCGGGGAATCCAGGTGTCGAGGATCCAGGATGAGCCGGAGGCGCCGGCGATCGCTTCCAGGGTGCGCTCGACATCGAGGCCCGCCTTGGCGGCGAGCGCGACTCCCTCGGCGATGCCGAGGACGATCACCGAGCCCATCAGGTTGTTGACGAGCTTCGCCGTCTCCCCGGCGCCCAAGGGACCGACGTGGACGAGGTGGTTGGAGAGCAGCTCGAGGAGGGGCCTGCCTTGCTCGAAAGCCTGATCGCTGCCGCCGGCCATGATCGTCAGCTCGCCCGCGCGGGCGGCGACCGGGCCGCCGCTGACCGGGGTGTCCAGGAGCTCTGCCCCCGCCTCGGCCAACTCGGCGCCGATGCGGCGCGCCTCGGCGGGATCGATCGTGCTCAGCAGGCACACCAGCGTGCCCTCGCGCAGGCCCGCCCGCAGTCCGTCGTCGCCGGACAGCGCGCTCTCGATATGGGGCGTGTTCGGCAGCGCCAGGAAGATGACCTCGGCGCCTTCGGCCAGCTCGCGGGCACTTGCCGCGGCGGCCACACCTTCGGCGGCGAGTGCGGCGACCTTCTCGGCATCGATGTCGAAGGTCGCGACCTCGACTCCCTGGGAGGCGAACCGCGCCGCCGCCGAGCCGCCGATCGAGCCCGCCCCGAGGATCCCGACCCGCGCCATCAGGCCCCCAAGTCGTAGAGCTGGCCCGGCCGCGCCGCCTCGCCGTTGGCGACCTGCCACAGGGCGGCAAGGGCTTTGATCGCGTTGCGCTCGACGAACGGCGGCAGCTCGTCGCCGTGCTCGGCCAGCGTCGCCCGCAGGCTGTTGAAGCAATCGATCACCTGCTGCTCGCCGACCGATACCTCGAACGGCGGAAAGTCCTCACTGCTCACGTCGCTCATCTACATCACCTTCTTCTCGCCTTTGCCGCCCCACACGTCGCGCTCGTCGAGCAGGCGTTTGGCCTTCAGCTCGAAGCGGGGGAGGGATTCGTGTTCGACCTGCCGGACCCCGATGCGGAGCCCCTCGTGCGCGTTCGCCAGTTCGCTGCGCAGCCCGGCGAGGATCGACTCGACCTCGCTCTCGCCCGGCCCGTCGCACTCGACCAGCACCTCGACCTCGTCGCGGATCCCGTCGGCCGTGTAGAGGCGGACCTGGAACTCCTCGATATCGGCGTGGTGGCGGACGATCTCCTCGATCGCCCGCGGGTAGATGTTGGTCCCGCGGACCACTTTCATATCGTCGACCCGGCCGCGGATGCCGCCCTCGTAGATGTCGAAGGTGCGCCCGCAGCCACAACGATCGGCGGGGATGCGCCGGACCAGGTCCCGCGTCCGGTAGCGCATCACCGGGATGAAGCCGCGGCCGAAGGAGGTGACGACGCGCTCGCCCTCCTCGTCATAGCCGACCGGCTCGCCGGACTCCGGATCGATGACCTCCTCCAGGTAATGGTCTTCGATCACGTGGGCGCCGCCGGGCTGGTGGTCGCACTCGAACATCACGATCGTCCCGACCTCGGTCATCCCCGCGGTGTCGGCGGTCTTCGCGCCCCACTGTTCCTCGATCAGCGCCTTGGTCGCCGGGATCGAGCCCGCCGGCTCGCCGGAGAGGAGGACCCGCTCGACCGGCCCGCCGGGGAGGTCGATCCCCAGGGCCTGGGCCTCCTGGGCCATCCGCAGCGCGTAGGTGGGGGTCGAGCAGATCACCGTCGCCTCGGTGTCGGCGATCATCCGCACCCGCGCCTCGGTGGTCATGTTGCCGCCGGAGAGGACGAGGCAGCCGATCTTCTCGGCGGCGTAGTGGGCGCCCCAGAAGCCGACGAAGGCGCCGTAGCTGAAGGCGAAGAAGATGCGGTCGGAGCGTCGCACGCCGAAGCCCCAGAGCGCGTAGCACCACATCTCGGCGATCCACTCCCAATCCTTCGGCCCGTCGAGCACCGCGAGCGGCTGGCGGCCGCTGGTGCCGGAGGTGGTGTGGAAGCGGATCGCCGCCTCGGGCGGCTGGGCCAGCAGCGCGCCGAAGGGCGGATCCTCGATCTGCGACTCCATCCAGTCGTCGCGGGTGAGGAAGGGGAGGCGGCGAATGTCGTCGTGGGTGCGCAGCACCTCCGAGGAGGTGATGCCGGCCTCACGCAGCCGGGCGGCCTGCCAGGGCGCGGCGGCCAGGGTCCAGTCGACCAGGTCGCGGAGCTTGGTCAGCTGCAGCGCCTCGAGTCGGTCGCGGGGCAGCGTCTCGGTGCGGGGATTCCAGTAAGGAGTCTGCATATCTCTGTCCCTCAACGTAGTGGCCCGATGAGATGCAGACTATTCGTCCTTGCCGATCCGGTGGGCGCGGATCGCCAGGTGGAGGCCGAGGAGGGCGCGCCCGCGGGACAGGTCGACGCCGAGCATCCCCTCGATCCGGGCCAGGCGGTGGTAGAGCGTGCGGCGCTCGATCCCCAGCGCGGCGGCGGCCTCGGTCTTGTGCCCGGCGCACTCGCAGTAGACCTCGAGGGTGCGCAGCAGGTCGCCCCGGCCCCCGCGGTCGGCGGCGAGGAGGGGCCCGAGCCGGCGGCGGACGAACTCGGTCAGCTCGGCGTTCTCGCGCAGCCCCCAGAGCAGGCGGTCGACGTCGGCGACCTCGGCGTCGTGCCAGCGGCGCGGCTCGATCTCGGCGGCGGCGGGGAGGACCGACTGCACCGCCGCGAGCTCCTTGCCGACCTCGGTCCAGCTCGCCACCGCCGGGCCGACGCAGGCGGTGGCCCTGGCGGCCTCGCCGAACTCGCGCGCCGCCGCGGCGCGCACCTCGTCGGCCAGCAGGTCGGCGACCCGGGCACGGTCGCGGGCGCTCAGGCCGAGGACCAGCTGCAGGTCACGCGACTCGCCCGGGACGCCGGAGAGGAGCCCGATCCGCCGGCCCGCAAGCTCGCGGGCCAGGCGCAGCCGCATCGGTTCCCAGCGGCGGTCGCGCGGCAGGGCGCCGGTGACCCGCACCGCGATCGGCAGGAGGTCGGGCCCCTCGGCGGCGAAGCCGAGGTCGGCGGCGCGGTGGGCGAGCTCGGTGCCCGAGGACTCGGTCCCGGCGACCAGCTCGGCGAGGAAGTCGCCGCGGCGGTGGGCGGCCAGCCGCGCCCCCTCGCGGTCTCTCATCAGGGCGATCGAGAGGAGGTCGACGGCACGGGCGATCGCCACCCGGTCCTCCGGCGCGGGCGGCGAGTCGAGGCCGAGCACGATCAGCCGCCCCGGGTCGGCGTCGGCACCGAGCGGCAGGCCCTGCTCGATCGCCGGCGGGGCGGAGGCGCCGCCGCGCTCGCGCGAGGCCCAGCCGCCGAGGACGGCGGCGTCGTCGGCACCGAAGGCGACGTGGTAGACGATCGCCCCGTCGGCGCCGACCAGGAGCACCGGATTGCCCGTGAACCGCGCCAGCTCGGCGAGCAGGTCACGCCCCTCGCGTCCCGCCAGCAGGAGCTCGGCGAAGCGCGCCCGCAACTCGTCGCCACGGCGCTCGCCTGCCGCGCGGCTGTCCAGCAGGCGCCGGTGGAACGCCTCCGAGACGTCGACGAAGCGGACCTCCCGGTGGAAGGCGATCAGGCATAGCCCGGCCCGCTCGGCGGCCTCGGCCAGGGCCGGCGGGATCGTCGCCAGCGCCGTGCCGAGCTCGACCGCGACCGCGGCGACGCCCCGCGCCGCGAGGCTCTCGACGAAGTCCCGGCGGGCGGCTTCGGAGTCGCCGATCCCCATCCCGGTGGTCAGCAGCAGCTCGCCGCCACGCAGGAGCGAGGCGATGTTCGCCACCTCGCCGGAGTGGACCCAGCGGATCGGGCGCCCCAGGTCCGCCGCCCCCGCGACCACCTCCGGGGCGCCGCGGCGGACCGGCGCGAGGGCGAGGAACTCGGCGATCGACAGCTCGGGGACGGGCAGGGTGTCGGGCTCGGGGTGATGCACGATTCGTGCAACCAGTATCGCCTAGATGACACGTTATGGGGCTTATGTAGCGAGGGGAGATCGGTAATCCTCAATCCATGAACCTCAAGAATTACGTCGGTGGCGCCTGGGTCGAGGTCGACGGCGTCGAGACGCTCGAGAGCCGCTCGCCCGCCAGCGGCGCGGTCATCGCCGTGGTCCCGCTCTCGGGAGCAGCCGACGTCGCCGCCGCCACCGCGGCCGCCCGTGCCGCCTTCCCCGCCTGGCGCGCCACGCCTCCCCAGCAGCGCGCCCGCGCCCTCTTCCGGCTCCGCGACCTGGTCGCCTCCCATCAGAAGGAGCTCGCCGAGCTCGTCACCCTCGACATGGGCAAGACGTTCGACGACGCCTTCGCCGAGGTCGGCCGCGGGATCGAGTCGATCGAGGCCGCGAGCGCCGTCCCGCACCTGCTCAAGGGGGAGAACCTCGAGGGCGTCGCGACCGGCGTCGACGTCGAGATGATCCGCCAGCCGCTCGGCGTGGTCGGCGCGATCACGCCGTTCAACTTCCCGGCGATGATCCCGCTCTGGTTCCTGCCCTACGCGGTCGGCTGCGGCAACACCTTCGTGCTGAAGCCCTCCGAGCAGGACCCACTCACCTCGGTCCGGCTCTTCGAGCTGATCGAGGAGGCGGAGATCTTCCCGGCCGGCGTCCTCAACCTGGTGCTCGGTGCCCATGACGCGGTCAACGGCCTCCTCCACGATCCCGAGGTCGACGCGATCAGCTTCGTCGGCTCGGCGAAGACCGCCCGCTACATCGCCTCCACCGCGGTCGCGGAGGGCAAGCGCGTCCAGGCGCTCGGCGGGGCCAAGAACGCGATGGTGGCGATGCCCGACGCCGACCCGAAGCTGCTCGCGGGCGGCGTCACCGCCTCGGCCTTCGGCGCCGCCGGCCAGCGCTGCCTCGCCGGCTCGCTGCTGGTGCTCGTCGGCACCGAGGACGAGCAGGACGCGACGCTCAAGACCGTGGTCGACGCGGCGGGCGCGCTCACCGTCGGCGACGGCGCCGACCCGGCCACCGACGTCTGCCCGCTGGTCTCGGTCGCTTCTCGCGAGCGGGTCGAAGGCGAGATCGAGACGGCGCTCGCCGAAGGTGCCGAGCTGGTCCTCGACGGCCGCCACGGCGGCGGAGAGGGCGGCGCCGAGCTCGGCCCGACGATCATCGACGGCGCCTCGCTCGACTCCCGCGCGGTCCGCGAGGAGCTCTTCGGCCCGGTCCTGACCGTGGTGCGCGCCCCGGACCTCGACGGCGCCCTGGAGGTCGTCAACGCCTCCCGCTACGGCAACTCCTCGATCCTCTTCACCTCCTCCGGCGGCACCGCCCGCGAGTTCCGCTACGGCGTCCAGGCCGGGATGATCGGCGTCAACGTCGGCGTCGCCGCGCCGGTCGCCTGGTTCCCGTTCGCCGGCTGGAAGGACTCGATCGACGGTGACCTCCACGCCAACGGCGCCGACGCCTTCGAGCTCTACACGCGCAAGAAGGTCGTCACCTCGCGATGGGCGTAGATCCGGCGTGAGTGGCGAGCGCGGAAAAAGCTTCGTGTAAATAATCTGCACATCAGGGCGCTGCATCGTCTAGCATCGCGACGAGATGCCGCGCGTAGCCGCAGTTCAACTGGAGGCGAGCCACCTCGACCCGGAGGCCGGGCTGGGACGGATCGAGGAGTGGGCCCGCAAGGCCGCCGCCGAGGGCGCCGAGGTCATCGTCTTCCCCGAGCTCCTCGTCCCCGGCTACCCGCGCTTCGTGCCCGACCCGTTCCCGCCGACCGCGGAGGGGACCGAGGCCTGGGAGGAGGCGGTGCGCTACCACCGTTCCTACGTCGAGGGCTCGCAGGTGATCCCCGGGCCGTTCACCGACGCGCTCGGCGAGATCGCCCGCGGGGTCGGCGCGACGCTCGTCGTCGGCGTCTCCGAGAAAGACCCGAAGGTGCGCGGCCGGCTCTGGAACACCGGCGTCGTGATCGACCAGGACGGCAACTACCTGGGCAAGCACAGAAAGCTCGTCGGCGTGATGCACGAGCGACTGATCTTCGACCGCGGCACCGCCGAGGACATCCGCACCTTCGAGGCCCCGCAGGCCAACCTCGGCGTCTGCATCTGCTTCGAGAATCTGCAGCCGCTCTTCCGCCGCGCGCTCGGCCGGCTCGGCGAGGAGATCCACTGCGCGCTCTGGACCGGCCCCTCGCCGCGCGAGATGGCGGCCGAGCGCAAGACGCTGGAGCAGCACCAGGCGCTCGGCATCACCCACGCGCTCGACACCGGCACCTTCGTCGTCATCTCCAGCCTGACCACCGAGGTCGAGCCGACCGGCGAGGGCGACGGCCCGCGGTGGAGCCACAGCGGCGGCAGCTACCTGATCGACCCGATGGGCCGCACCCTCGCCTCGGTCCCCGACTGGGAGGAGGGGATCGCGGTCGCCGACTTCGACCTCGGCCTGATCGAGGAGGCCCGCCTGGTCTGGAACCACCTCGGCGATGACATGCGCGACGACCTCTTCGCCGGATGAGCAAGACCTTCCGCACCGCCGCCGTCCAGGCGGCATCGGTCTGGCTCGACCGTGGCGGCAGCACCGAGCGTGCCTGTGAGCTGATCCGCGAGGCGGGCCGGGGCGGCGCCGACATCGTCGCCCTGCCGGAGGGCTTCGTCCCCGGCTTCCCGTACTGGCTCTTCACGATGGCGCTGGCCGAGGCCGTGCCGCTCCACCGGCGCCTCCACGACGAAGCGCTCGAGATCCCCGGCCCCGAGATCGACGCCCTCGCCGCCGCCGCCGTCGACGCGGGCGTCACCGCCGTCGTCGGCATCACCGAGCGCGACCCGGGCCACATCGGCACGCTCTACAACACGAACGTCGTGCTGGGTCCCGAGGGCTACCTCGGCAAGCACCGCAAGCTGGTCCCGACCTGGGCCGAGCGCGTGGTGTGGACCGGTGGCGACGGCTCGACCCTGCAGACCTTCGACACCCCGCATGGTCGCCTCGGCACCCTCAACTGCGGCGAGAACGTGAACACCCTGGCGCGCTACGCCCTGCTCGCCGACGGCGAGCGCGTGCACGTCGCCAACTTCCCCTCGTGCGCGCCGCTCGGCGGCCACCACACCAACACCAACGACGTCTACCTGCCCGCCGCCGCCCACGCCTACGAGGGCCGCCTCTACAACGTCGTCTCCCAGGAGTTCGGCACGCCGGAGATCTGCGAGGCGATCGGCACCGAATACGACCCGGACGCCTGGAACTGCATCTCGGGGACGATCGGCCCGGACGGCAGCTGGATCGACTCGTTGCGCGACGAGGAGGGGATCGTGTACTCCGACTGCGATCCCGACGCGACGGTCGAGGGGCGGATGTTCCACGACATCGTCGGTCACTACAACCGCTTCGACGTACTGCAGCTGAAGGTGGAGAAACGTCCACTCGGCCCGCTCGCCTAAAAGCGCGGCTTTCCACCTATTGGTCTACACCGCAGCCTGCTGCCACATTGAGTAATGGAGCCGGTTAGACCTGTCCAAACCGCTTTCATAGGTGAAGGATGGACATCGGGATCTTGTACCAGCGTCCAAACATCTTTAGACATTCGACACCACAGTGGGGTGGTTAGTCGAGTATGCTGCCGAAATGAATACCCCCTCTGGGAAAGGGAGCGACGGCAAATTGAACTCTTTGGGTGAGGACAAAAACGCACCGCTGGTCGAAGTCCGTGGAGCCACCGTGCTCTACCCGGGCGTCGTCGCTCTCGACAGCGTCGACTTCTCGATCGGGGCGGGCGAGGTACATGCCCTCACCGGCGAGAACGGGTCGGGCAAGTCGACCCTCGCCAAGGTCATCAACGGCTCGGCGAAGCCGGCGGCGGGCGAGATCTGGTTCGAAGGCGAGCGGGTCACGATCGCCAACCCCAAGCAGGCCCTCGACCTCGGCGTCGTCAACATCAGCCAGGAGCTGACGCTGGCGCCGACCCTCACCGTCGCCGAGAACATCTTCCTCGGCCGCCTGCCGACCAGCGGGGGCCGGGTCGACTGGCGCCGGCTCCGTAAGGATGGTCGCGACGTCCTCGAGAAAATCGGCGTCGACGTCTCGCCGACGGCGATCGTCGGCGACCTCAACGTCGAGCTCCAGCAGATGGTGGAGATCTCGCGCGCGTTCTCCAGCGAGGCGAAGCTGCTGATCCTCGACGAGGCGACCTCCTCGCTCTCGGAGTCCGCCACCCGCCGCCTCCTCCAACTGGTCGAAGAGCACCGCGAGAAAGGCGTCGCCGTGCTGATGATCACCCACCGCATGGCCGAGCTCTACGCCGTCTGTTCGACCGCGACCGTGCTGCGCGACGGACACCTGGTCGGCAACGCGCCGCTGCCCGGGACGACCGAACGCAAACTGGTCTCGATGATGGTCGGCCGCGAGCTCGACGACTACTACAACAAGCGCGAGGTCAAACGCGGCGACTGCGTGCTGGAACTCGACGGGCTCGCCTCCGAGGACGGCGTCCTGCGGCCGACCTCGCTGAAGGTGAACCGCGGCGAAATCGTCGGCGTCGCGGGCCTGGTCGGCTCGGGCAAGGCCGAGCTCGGGCTGGCGCTCGGCGGCGCGGTCCGCACCGCGGGCGTCGTGAAGGTGGCGGGCAGGGAGGTCAAGCTCGGCGATCCGCGGCGGGCGATCGCCGGCGGCATCGGCTTCGTCCCCGACGACCGCAAGCGCTCGGCGATCCTCCACAACCGCTCGGTGGCCGAGAACTTCAGCCTTCCCTGGATCCGCCGCATCTCCAGCAAGGGCATCCTGAAACTGCAGAAAGAGCGCCGCGACGTCTCCAAGTCGATCAAGCGCTACAACGTCGTCACCGCCTCGGCGTCCAGCATGATCACGACGCTCTCGGGCGGCAACCAGCAGAAGGTCGTGCTCGGACGGACCTTCGAGCTCGGCGTCGAGGTCCTCGTCCTCTCCGAGCCGACCCGCGGCGTCGACGTCGGCGCCAAGTCCGAAATCTATGACCTGCTGCAGTCGGCGGCCGAAGAGGGGGCGGGCATCGTCCTGATCTCCTCCGAGCTGCCCGAGCTGCTCGGGCTCGCCGATCGTGTCGTCGTCTTCTTCGCCGGCGAGATCAAAGGCGAGTTCACGCGTGAGCAGATGGAGGAGGAAGCCGTCGCCCACGTCGCCGTCACCGGCGTCCACGCCGAGGCCGAAGACCCACCCGTGCAGACCCAGCCCAACCGACCGGAAGGTGAGTGAGATGAGCAGCACCGACGAGACCCCCGGCGCCGTCGTGGCGCCCGTCGAGGAGCCCCGGCGATCGCCGCTCGCATCCCTGGAGGCACTCTCCCTCGGCCGCTACGCGGGCGTGATCGTCGCCTTGATCGTCGTCTCGGCGGTCCTCACGGTCACCCAGAGCTCCTTCCTGACCTGGGCGAACATGGAAAACATCATCGGCGCCAACTCGGTGATCCTGGTGCTCGCCCTCGGCGCCACCTTCGTCGTGATCACCGCCGGGATCGACCTTTCGACCGCCTCGGTGATGACGGCCTCCTCGATGATGTTGGCGATCGCCTTCAAATCGGGCTGGGGGCTCGTGCCGGCGGTCTGCCTCGCGCTCGCCTTCGGCTCGGCGGCAGGCTTCTGTAACGGCTTCCTGATCGCCAAGGGCCGCATCTCCTTCCTCGCGGTCACCCTCGGCGCCCTCTCGATCTGGCAGAGCTTCGCGCTCGTCGTCCAGGAAGGCCAGACCGTCTCGATCTTCTCGGCCAAGGCGTTCGGCCCGATCCACGACCTGGTCACCAACTCGATCGGCCCGATCCCGCTGCTCCTGGTCTTCGACCTCGTCCTGATCCTGCTGGCCGGCGGACTGCTGCGCTACACGACCTTCGGTCGCTCGCTGTTCGCGATCGGCTCCAACGAGGACGCCGCCCGCCTCAGCGGCATCAACGTCAGTCGCGTCCTGATCCTCGTCTACACCCTGGCCGGCCTCGCCGGCGGGCTCGCCTGTCTGGTCTCGGTCGGTCGCCTCACCGCGGGTGCCCCGACGCCTGACCCGAACCTTCTGCTGACCGTCCTCGCCGCGGTGCTGATCGGCGGCACCAGCTTCACCGGCGGCATCGGCGGCATCGTCGGCACCGCTATCGGCGTCGTCTTCCTCGGCGTGGTCGAGAACGGCCTGACGCTCTCCAACGTGTCCAGCTTCTGGCAGGGGATCGTCTCCGGCTCGATCCTGATCATCGCGGTCGGGCTCGGCGTGGTGCGCGAACGCGGCTGGTCGATGCGACGGTCGCGCGGCGCCAGCGCCGCGGCCACCGAAGGCCCGGTCGCTTGAGCGCAATCGACGACAGAGCGGCGAGCGCGGCAGGCGCGCTCGACCGTGACCTCGTCGCGGCGATCTGCGACACCCTGCTGCCGGCGCGCGGCGACGGCGCCGACGCCTGGAACCAGAGCGCCTCCGACCTCGGCATCGCCGGCCGCGTCGCCGACGGCATCGCGGCGGGCCTGCCGCCTCACGTCGCCGCCGCGGTCGACTCCCTCCTCGGCCGTCTGGCCGAGCCCGATTTCTCCGACGCCACCCCGGAGCGCCGGGTCGAGCTGCTGCACGCCGCGGCCGCCGACCCGGCGGCTCGCTTCGCCCTGAAGCAGCTGAAGACGATGGTCTTCGGCGACCTCTTCGGCTCCTTCGACGAGAACGGCCGCAACCCGATCTGGGACGAGATCTCCTACCCCGGGCCGATCTCGGCGCCGCCGACCCCGGCGCAGGCGCCGAAGACGATCCCGACCGAGAAGGTCTCCGGCTCCGAGGCCACCCTCACCGCCGACGTCTGCATCGTCGGCTCCGGCGCCGGCGGCGCGGTCATCGCCGCGAGATGCGCCGCGGCCGGCAAGTCGGTCCTGGTCCTGGAGATGGGCTCCTACAAGAACGAGTCCGACTTCCGCCAGCTCGAGGCGGAGGGCGCCCAGCAGATGTTCCTCGGCGGCGGCCTCGGCTGGTCGGAGGGCGGTGAGCTCGGCCTGCTCGCCGGCTCGACCCTCGGCGGCGGCACCGTGATCAACTCGATGGCCTGCCGGCCGCTCCCCGACGACGTCCGCGCCGAGTGGGCCGCGGCGGGCCTCGAGGGCGTCGACGGCGCCGAGTGGGACACCCATTTCGACACGGTCTGGACCGCGCTCGGCGCCAACAGCGAGGCGACGGTCTACAACCGCAACGCCGAGGTGCTGATCGAGGGCCTCACCGCGAGCGGCCTCGAGCACCACCGCATCCCCCGCAACGCCGACCTCACCGACGACCCACAATTTTGTGGCTACTGCAACGCCGGCTGCCAGCAGGGCTGCAAGCGCTCGGTGCTGAAGAACTACCTTCAGGACGCCGCCGACTCCGGCGCCCGCTTCCTGGTCGACTGCTTCGTCGACCACATCACCACCGACGGGGAGCGTGCCACCGGTGTGAAGGCGCGGGTGGGGGAGACCGAGGTCACGGTCGAGGCCCCGACGGTCGTCGTCGCCTGCGGTGGGATCGAGTCGCCGGCGTTGCTGCTGCGCTCCGAGATCGGCGGCGCGGCGGTCGGCAAGAACCTCCGCGTCCACCCGAGCTACATGATCAGCGGCGTCTACGACGAGCCGGTCGAAGCCTGGAACGGCCAGCTGATCACGGTGATGTCGTTCGACTTCCAGCACTGCCTCGGCGACTCGGGCTTCTACATCTCGCCGCTCGGGCTCAGCCCGGCGACCTGGGCGGGCCAGTCGCCCTGGACCGACGGCGACGCGATCCGCTCCCACTTCCTCAAGTTCCCGTCGATGGCGAGCTGGCACTCGATCACCCACGACCACGGCTCCGGCCAGGTGGTGCTGGGCGAGGACGGCAAGGCGCTGGTGCGCTGGAGCATGACCGACGACGAGCTCGACCGTGAGGTCGCGATCCGCGCCCATACCGAGCTCGCCCGCGTCCACCACGCGGCGGGCGCGGAGGAGATCTTCACCTTCCACTGGTCCCCCCACCACTGGCGCCGCGGGGAAGACTTCGACGCCTATATCGAGCAGCTAGAGGCGGCCGCGCCGGAGGAGTACACCGCGTACTCCGCCCACCAGATGGGCTCCTGCCGGATGGGGTCCTCACCCGAGGACGCCGTCGCCGACGGCCGCGGCGAGCTGCACGACACGCGCGGGGTCTGGGTCGGCGACGCGAGCGCCTTTCCGACCGCGACCGGGGTCAACCCGATGGTGTCGATCATGGTCCTCGCCGAGCGCACGGCGGACCGCATCTTGGAGACGGCATGAATCGCGCCGCCCCCGCAAAAGCTTCCGAAGACCGCCACGTCCATGAGCGGGTGCTGGAAGAGGGAAATGTGACATGGAGTTCGACGAAGGGAACGCAATGAGACGTTGGATGGCCTTGCCCGCAGCGATGTTGCTGCTGGTCCTGGTGATCGCCGGCTGTGGTGGCGGCGGTTCGAGCAGCAGCTCGGAAAGCACCGAAGCCACGGAATCCGAAGCACCCACCGAAGAAACCGAAGGCGGCGCCGAAGAAACCAGCAGCGGCGGCGAGAAGGTCTTTTACATCAGCCCGGTCGCGGCGCAGCCCGGCCAGCAGCAGATCAACGAAGGCCTTGAACAGGGCTCGAAGGAACTAGGTTGGTCGGAGAGCGTGCTCGACTCGGCCCTGTCTGCCGAAAAGCAGGTCTCCAACGTCGAAGCTGCCGTGAATCAGGGCGCCGCGGCGATCACCTCCTGGACCCTCGACCCGAACGCGGTCGCGGGCGCCTACGAAAAAGCCCAGAAGAAGAACATCCCGGTGATCGGGATGAACTCGACGGGCACCGGCGTCACCTCCTCCGTCTGGTGGGAAGTGCAGCTGTGCGAATCGGGCGGCCCGCAGCAGCGGTCGGCCGAAATGATCGCGAAACTCAAACCGGGCGCGAAAACGATCATGATCGGCCTGGAAGTCGCGGAATCGACCAAAGCCCTCGGCGACTGCTTCAAGCAGGAAGCCGAAAAAGCCGGTCTCGACATCATCAACGTGACCAACAACGAAGCCGACAACGCGTCGGGTTCGCAGAAAGTCTTTGAACCGCTCCTGACCAAGTACCCCGAAGTCGAAGCGGTCTGGGACTACAACGACGAATCGGCGATGGGCGTCTCGGCGGCCCTCCTGGCCGGTGGCAAGACGATCGCGACGACCGGCAATCCGGAAGGCGTGATCGTGATCGGCTCCAACGGCGACCAGGACGCGATCGAAGCGGTCGAAGAAGGCCGTCTGTCCTGGACCTGGGATCCGGACAACCTCGCCAGCGGGTTCGCTGCGATCAAAGCGATGAACGCGGCGCTCGAAGGTGAAAAATCCAAAGGCCTGATCGTCGAATCGATCCTGGTCAGCGAAGAAACGCTCGGCGAATACGTCCCGTTCGACGAACGGGAATACACGCTGGAAAAAATGCCGGTGACGGAAGTCAAAGGCGAAGTGACGATCGCCAAAGGCTAAGTACCGGATGCGGGGCGGCGCCGAGCGTCGCCCCGCATCTTTCGCCTTACCTTCGATGGGACCCGAGACAGCAGTGGCCGCCACCGTCAGCTCACAGTCGAGCGCGGACCTGGCCTACCTCGGGGGCGCCGAGGCGCTGGTCGCCTTCGCCGCCCGCGCGCTCTCTCCGGTCGAGCTGCTGGAGGCGCTGATCGAGCGCGCCGTCCGGGTCGAGCCCGCCGTCAACGCGTTCGCCGAGACCTTGTTCGAGGGGGCCCGCGCCGAGGCGCGCGTGGCCGAGCGCCGCTGGGCGGCGGGCACGGCCCGGCCGCTCGAGGGGCTGCCGGTCGCCGCCAAGGAGGCCCAGCCGCTGGCCGGGCACCGGGTGAGCGAAGGGCTGCGCGAGCCGCTCGACCCCGCGCCCGCGGCCGAGACCGCCTGGGCGCTGGAGCGCCTGCGGGCGGCGGGGGCGATCGTCCACGCCCGCACCACCACCTCCGAGCTCTGCTGCATGCCGATGTCCCACGCGGAGCGGTGGGGGACGACCCGCAACCCCTGGGACCTCTCCAAGGGCGTCGGCGGGTCCTCCGGCGGCTCCGCCGCGGCGCTCGCCGCGGGCACCGCGACGCTTGCCACCGGCACCGACATCGGCGGCTCGATCCGCGTGCCCGCCGCGCTCGCCGGCGTCGTCGGCTACAAGCCTCCGCACGGCCGCGTGCCGCTGGAGCCACCCGCCAACACGGAGACCTGGCAGCACGCCGGCGCGCTCGCCCGCACGGTCGCCGACGCGGCGCTGATGGCGAACGCGATGGCGGGCCCGCACCCCGGCGACCGCTGCTCGCTGCCCGCGGCCCCGCCCCTGCCCGCCCTCTTCGAGCCCGCCGCCGGCCTGCGGATCGCTTTCGCCGCCCGCCCCGGCGACCTGCCGGTCGAGGACGCGGTCGCCGCCAACGCCGAACGGGTGGCGGCGGCGCTCGCCGCGGCCGGGGTCGAGGTGCGCGAGGTGGAGCTCGACTGGCGGCTCGAGGAGACCAACGAGGTGATGTGGGGCCATGGCGACGTGACCCGGGCGAAGGCGGCGCTGGCGCGCGAGGCCGAGCGCCCCGGCACCCTCTCGCCCTACGCGGTCGCCTGCTTCGAGCGCGCGGTCGCCGCCGCCGCGGCGATCCCGATCGAGCGCCGGGTCGCGGTCGAAAACCGCCTCCGCAACGGCGTCTTCGCGCTCTTCGACACCTTCGACGCGGTGCTGGTCCCGACGGTGGGGGTGGCGGCGATGGACGCCGGCGAGGACTACACGGCGCGGCCGCTGACCGTCGACGGCGCCCCGCTCGACCACTTCTGCGACGCCGCGCTCACCCCGATCTTCAACGTCGCCTCCTCCTGCCCGGTGCTGACGGTCCCCTCCGGGCTGGCGCCGGCCGGGACGCCGACGGGGGTCCAGGTCGCCGGCCCGCCGTCGGGCGACGCGATCGCCTTCCGCCTCGCCGCCGAGATCGAACGCGTACGCCCCTGGACCTACCCGACCGGAGATCTCGCATGAGCTTCCTCACCAAGCCCGACGGGGTCCGCCTGCGCTACACCGACCGCGGTGAGGGCGAGCGGACGATCGTCCTCGTCCACGGCTGGAAGGGCTCCCACCGCCTCTGGGACCCTGCCGTCATGCGCCTCGCCGAGAGCTTCCGCGTGGTCGCCTTCGACAACCGCGGCATGGGGGAGTCCGACAAGCCCTCCGGCCCCTATGACTTCGATGTGCTCGCCGACGACCTCGAGTTCGTCCTGGCCGAGCTGGGGGTCGAGGACGCGACGCTGGTCGGCTGGTCGATGGGCTGCTCGATCAGCCTCCAGTACCTCTCGCGCGGCGGCGCCCGCGCCTCGCGGCTGGTGCTGATCAACGGCCCGATCGTCCTCCGCGCCTCCGATGACTTCCCCTTCGGCGTGCCGGCCGAGCAGCTCGACGGCTACCTCGAGGGGCTCGCCGCGGGCTGGCCGGGGGCCGAGCTCGACTTCGTCCGCGAGTCGATGAAGGACCCCGACGGCGCCTTCTCCCAGCTCAGCTTCGCGGTCGCGATGCAGACCCCGCTGGAGATGGCGATGCGGATCGTCCGCGCCCAGGTCGAGTTGGACCACCGCCAGGCGGTCGCCGAGCTGGGGGTGCCGGTGCTCGCCCTCTACGGTGGGCTCGATCCCTACTACCCGGAAGCCCTGGCCGAATGGATCGCCGACCAGGCGCCCGACGGCCGCTACGAGATCTTCGAGAACAGCGCCCACGCCGCGCACCAGGACGAGGCCGACCGCTTCGCCGCCGTGGTCGGCGCGTTCGCCAACGAGCAGGAGGAGGACTGACCATGAGTGACACCTTGACCCGGGACGCCTACGAACCGGCGGGGCCCTATGGGCTCTTCTTCGGCGGCGAGGAGATCGCCGGCGACGCCGAGTTCGCGGCGCTCGACCCGTCGACCGGCGAGCAGTGGGCGACGGTCGCCGAGGCATCCGAGGACCAGGTCGACGCCGCCGTCGCCGCGGCCGCGAAGGCCTTCACCGGCTGGCGCCACTCGACCCTCGAAGAACGCCAGCGGATCCTGCTGGGGATGGCCGACGCGATCGAGGCGGCGCCGCGGCTGGCGGAGCTCCTGGCCACCGAGAACGGCCGGCCGATCCGCGAGGCGGTCATGGCCGACATCCCGGCCGCGGCCGGGATCCTGCGCTACTACGCGGGGCTGGTGCGCGGGCTCCACGGTGAAACGCTGCCGCCCGAAGACCGCAACATGCGGATCTCCACGGTGCGCGAACCGCTCGGCGTGATCGCCGCGCTGATCCCCTGGAACTCGCCGGTGATCTCGGCGGCGCTGAAGGTCGGTCCGGCGCTGGCGACCGGCAACACGGTGGTGCTGAAGCCCTCGGAGTTCGCCGCGCCGAGCGTGATCGAGTTCGCCCGCATCTGCGATCCGCTGCTCCCCGCGGGGGTCGTCAACGTCATCGCCGGGCTCGGCCCGGAGGCAGGCGCGGCGCTGGTCGCCCATCCCGGCATCGCCAAAATCACCTTCACCGGCGGCGCTCCGACGGCGAGGCACATCGCTCGCGCCGCGGCCGAGAACCTGACCCCGGCGATCTTCGAGCTCGGCGGCAAGAGCGCCTTCGTGATCTGCCCGGACGCCGATCTCGACGCCGCGGTCGCCGACGCCTTGAAGGGGATCCTGCTCCAGAACGGCGAGGTCTGCGTCGCCGCCTCGCGGCTCTTCGTCCACGAGGACGTGCGCGGCGAGTTCCTCGAGCGGATGGCGGCGGCCTTCCAGTCGGTGCGGATCGGGGACGCGGTCAGCCACGAGACCCAGGTCGGCCCGCTGGTCTCCGCGCCGCACCGCGATCGGGTGCTCGGCTACGTCGAGAAGGCGCGGTCGGAGGGCGTCGACGTCCTCACCGGCGGCGACGCGCGCTCGATGGAGGGCGAGCTCGCGGGCGGCTATTTCGTCGACCCGGCGTTGATCGACGACCCGCGCGGCGCCTCGACGGCGGCCCGCGAGGAGATCTTCGGCCCGGTCGTCGTCGCCCAGAGCTGGCGCGACGAGGACGACGTGATCGCCCGCGCCAACGACAGCGCCTACGGCCTCGCGGCGGGTGTCTGGACGTCGGACCTCTCGGCCGCCTACCGCTTCGCCGACCGGCTCGAGGCGGGCACCGTCTGGGTCAACACCTGGTTCCAGCAGCCGTTCGGGCAGCCGCTCGGCGGGGTCAAGCAGTCCGGCTACGGGCGCGAGCTCTGCGCCGAGACGTTGCTCGAGTACAGCGCGCCGAAGGCGATCTCGATGCGGATCGACACCGAGCGCCCGAAGCTGTGGGGTGACGCGTGAGCCCGTCGTTCAACCCGTCCTCGCTCCGCGATCTGGAGCTCGAGAAGCAGACCCTCCCGGCGCTGTTGGAGCTCGGCGCCGAGCGCTTCGGCGACAAGTCGCTGCTGCGCTTCGACGGGCTCGACCGCTCCTTCGTCGAGGTGCGTGACGAGGTCGCCGCCGCGGCGGGCACCCTGGCCGAGGCCGGGATCGTCCGCGGCGACCGTGTCGCGATGATGTGCGAGAACCGGATCGAGCTGCTCGACCTGATGCTCGGCTGCGCCTGGCTCGGCGCCGTCGCGGTGCCGCTGAACACGGCGCTGCGCGGGGTCCAGCTGCGCCACCAGCTCTTCAACTCCGGCGCCCGCGTGATCGCGATGGATTCGGCGCTGGTCGAGCTGCTCGAGGTGGTGGAGAAGCCCGACACGCTGGAGGCGGTCTGGGCGCTCGACGGCGTCCCCGACTCGGTCCCCGCGGACTACAACGTCGTCCCGCCGCCCGGTCAGGGCGCGCCGGTCGAGGCGGCCCCGGTCGGCCCCGGCGACACCGCCGCGATCCTCTACACCTCCGGCACCACCGGCCCCGCCAAGGGGGTCCAGTGCCCGCACGCCCAGTTCTACTGGTGGGGGATCCTGATGGGCGAGGTGTTCGACCTCACCGAGGAGGACGTGCTCTACACCTCGTTGCCGCTCTTCCACACCAATGCCTTGAACGCCTTCGTCCAGGCGCTGGTCGCGGGGGCGACGTTCCACCTCGGGCCGCGCTTCTCGGCGTCCCGCTTCTGGACCCGACTGGCGGATGCGGAAGCGACCGTCACCTTCGTGCTCGGCGCGATGGTCAACATCCTCATGTCGCGCCCCGAGGGTCCCGAGGACCGGGCCCACAAGGTGCGGGTGGCGCTGGCGCCGGCGACGCCGGCCGACCTCTTCGACCGCTTCGCCGAGCGCTTCGGCCTGCGCCCGGTCGAGGGCTACGGCTCGACCGAGACCAACGCGGTGCTGATGTCGGACCTGAACGACCAGCGCGGCGGCGTGATGGGGCCGGTGCGAGAGGGCTTCCAGGCGATCGTCGCCGACGACCTCGACCGCGAGGTTCCCGACGGTGTCGACGGCGAGCTGCTGGTGCGCGCCGACCCGCCGTTCGCCTTCGCGACCGGGTACTTCGCGATGCCGGAGAAGACGGTCGAGGCCTGGCGGAACCTCTGGTTCCACACCGGTGACCGGGTCGTCCGCGAACCCGACGGCTGGTTTCGCTTCGTCGACCGGATCAAGGACACGATCCGCCGGCGCGGGGAGAACATCTCCTCCTTCGAGGTCGAGCAGGCGCTGCTCAGCCATCCCGCGGTGAGCGCCGCGGCCGCCTTCCCGGTGGCCTCGGAGATGGCCGAGGACGAGGTCGCCGCGGCGATCATCCTCGAGGAAGGGCAGACGCTCGCGCCCGAGGACCTGATGCGCCACTGCGAGCCGCGCCTGGCCTACTTCGCGATCCCGCGCTTCGTGCGGATCGTCGAGGAGCTGCCGCAGACCGCGAACGGCAAGGTGCGCAAGTCGGTGCTCCGCGACGAGGGCGTGCTCGAGGGCGACTGGGACCGCGAAGCCGTCGGCTTCCAGTTGAAGCGGTGACGACGCCCGACCTCTCCCCGCTCTTCCGGCCGCTTTCCCTCGCCGGGACGGAGATCCCGAACCGGGTGATGACCTCGGCGATGACGCTGCAATACGGCGACGGCGGGTTCATCTCCGACCGCCACCTGGCGATCTACGAGGAGCGGGCGCGGGGTGGGGTGGGGCTGATGTTCAGCGAGCAGCTGACCGCGTCGCCGATCAGCCGCAGCCCGTTCGGAAGCGAGATCCTCGCCTACGACGAGGGGCAGGTCGAGCGCTTCGCGGCGCTGGCGGAGCGCCTCGCGCCGTACGAGTCGCGCTTCTTCGCCCAGCTCTTCTGCGGCGGCGTCTCCGGTTCCTCGACCGCGGGCCTCTCGGGCTGGGGGCCGGTGCGCGGGCCCTCGGCGATCGGCTCGCCGGGCGGGGAGACGCCGCGGCCGCTGAGCGTGGGGGAGATCGAGGAGATCGTCGCCGACTTCGTCCGCTCCGCCCGCCACGTCAAGGAAGGCGGGCTCGACGGGGTCGAGATCCACGGCGCCCACGGGTGGTTGATCTGCCAGTTCCTCAGCCCCTTCTACAACCGGCGCGAGGACGCTTACGGCGGCTCGGTCGAGAACCGCTGTCGCTTCGCCCTGGAGATCGGCCGGGCGATCCGCGCCGAGGTCGGCCCCGACTTCCCACTCGGCATCGCCCTCACCTACGACGAGAAGATCGGCGAGGCGGGGATCACCGAGGCCGACACCCTCGCCCAGCTCGAGGTCCTCTGCGCGGAGGGTGTCTTCGACTTCTTCGACCTCTCGGTCGGCGCGCCCCACTCGGTCCACTTCACGATCGCCCCGATGGCCGTGCCCGAGGGCTTCTCGCTCGACTTCGCCGGCCGCGCCCGCGAGGTCGTCGCCGGCCGCGCCAAGGTCTTCGCCGCCGGCCGCGTGGTGGATCCGCGGATGGCGGCCGCCGCGGTCCGCGACGGCGCCGTCGACATGGTCGCGATGTCCCGCGCCCACCTCGCCGACCCCCACCTGGTGCGGAAGGCCCGCGAGGGCCGCCCCGGGGAGATCCGCCGCTGCGTCGGCGCGAACGTCTGCGTCGGCCGCGCCAAGGCGGGCCAGCCGGTGGCCTGCGTGCTGAGCCCGAGCACCGGCCGCGAGCTCGACGGCTGGCCGTATGACCCCGCCGAGCCGCCGGCCGCGGTCGTCGATGGCGTCCGCCCGCTCGGCGGCTCGGTGCCGGCCGGCGGGTCCCGGCGTGTGCTCGTCGTCGGCGCGGGCCCCGCGGGGCTGCGCGCCGGCGCGGTCCTTGCCGCCCGCGGCCACGAGGTCACCGTCCTCGAGCGCCGCGAGCGGGCCGGCGGCCACCTCGCGGACCTCGCCACGCTGCCGACCCGCGCGGGCTGGGGCCGCGCGGTCGAGGACCTGCTCGCCGAGCTCGCCCGCTCCGGCGCCGCCCTGCGCCTCGGCACCGAGGTCGACCGCTCCCTCGTCGACGCCGAGTCCCCCGACGTGGTCCTCCTCGCCACCGGCGCCGAGTGGGAGTCGACCGGCGCCAGCCCCGCCGTCCCCGCCGGCATCGCGGGTGTGGCGAGAAACTCGCGCATACCACGAGTTTCTCGCCACAGCGACGGCGGCCCGCGCCTGCTCGGCCTCGACGCCGCGATCGAGGCGGCCCGCGTCGACCCGTCGCGGCTCGGCGCCTCGGTCGTCATCGCCGACGACACGGGCACCTACGCGCCGCTCGGGCTCGCCGAGGCGCTCGCGAGCGCCGGCGCTGCGGTCCGCTTCCTCACCGCGCGCGGCGAGATCGGGACCGAACCGGCCTTCCACCTCGAGCTGCCCCACCTGCTGCCGCGCCTGCGCGCGCTCGGCGTCGGCCTCGACGCCGGCCGGGCCGTCACCGCCGTCGATCGCGACGAGGTGGAGGTCACCGACCTCTGGGGCGGGCCGACGGAGAGGATCGCCGACGTCGACACCGTCGTCCTCGCCCTGCGGCGGCGCTCGCGGGACGGCCTCGCCGCCGAGCTCGCCGGCGCCGGCCCCGAGCTGCTGACGATCGGCGACGCCTTCGCGCCGCGGCCCACCGCCGCGGCGATCGAGGAAGCCGAACGCGTCGCCCTGACAATCTGAATCCGAACGAACCGCCACCAGGAGGACCCGCATGAGCAGCACCGACCAGACCGACGCACCGACCGGGTCCCGCGAGCCTTTCGCCCCCGCCGCTCCCTACGAGCTCGTGATCGGCGGCGAGGCGGTTGCCGCACCGGATGGGTTCGACGCGATCGACCCGTCGAGCGGCCAGGCCTGGGCGACCATCCCGCAGGCCGGGGGGGCCGAGGTGGACGCCGCGGTCGCCGCCGCGCGTGCCGCGGGCAAGGAGTGGGGACGGAGCTCGGCGGAGGTGCGGCAGGCGATGCTCTGGGCGCTCGCCGACGCGGTCGAGTCCGAGCCGGAGCGCTGGGCGCGCCTGCTGGCAACCGAGAACGGGCGGCCGATCCGCGAGGCGCTGATCGCCGACGTGCCGACCTGCGCCGGGATCCTGCGCTTCTTCTCCGGCGTCACGCGGTCCCACCACGGCCAGCAGATCCCGGTCGAGCGCGCCGACAGCCTGATCTACACGACGCGCGAGCCGCTCGGCGTGATCGCCGCGCTGATCCCCTGGAACTCGCCGATCATCACCCTGGCGAACAAGATCGGGCCGGCCCTGGCGGCGGGCAATACGGTCGTCGTCAAGCCCTCGGAGTTCGCCTCGGCGAGCGTGCTGGAGTTCGTGCGGATGGCGCAGGAGATCCTGCCGCCCGGCGTGCTCAACGTCGTCACCGGCTTCGGCCCCGAGGTCGGCGCGGCGCTGGTCGCCCATCCCGATATCGCCAAGATCACCTTCACCGGCGGGACCGCGACGGCGCGGGCGATCATGTCGGCGGCCGGCCAGGCGCTGACCCCGTGCCTGATGGAGCTCGGCGGCAAGGGGGCGATGATCGTCTGCGACGACGCCGACATCGAGGCCGCCGCGGCCGACGCGCTGACCGGCATCTACATGGCGAACGGCGAGGCCTGCGTCGCCGCCTCGCGCCTCCTCGTCCAGGCCGGCGTCCATGAGCAGTTCCGCGAGACCTTCCTGGCGACGGCGAAGAAGATCCGGGTCGGCGACGCGCTCGATCCGAGCACCGAGTTCGGCCCGCTCGTCTCCGCCGCCCAGCGCGACCGGGTGGCGGGCTGCGTCGACCGGGCACGCGAGGAGGGCGCCGCGGTGGCGCTCGGCGGCGAGCGCCTCGACCTTGGCGGCGAGCTGGCGGACGGCTTCTTCTACGCCCCGACCGTCCTCGGCGACGAGCGCGGCTCCACCAGCGCTTCCTCCGAGGAGGTGTTCGGCCCGGTCACCGTGATCGAGCGCTTCGACCAGGTCGAGGACGCGGTCGCCCGCGCCAACGCCACCCGCTACGGCCTCGCCGCCGGTGTCTGGACCTCCGATCTCGCCCGTGCCCACACCGTCGCCCGCGACCTCGAGTCGGGGATCGTCTGGGTCAACAAGTGGTTCGACCTCCCCGTCGGCATGCCGATGGGCGGCGTCAAGGACTCCGGCTTCGGCCGCGAGCTCTCCGCCGAGACCCTCCTCGAGTACAGCGCCCCGAAGGTCGTCGACGTCGACCTGTCCACGTCCCGCCCCCCGCTCTTCGGCAACTGACCGGCGGCGGGCGGGAGTCCTGACCCTCTCCTCGCTCAAACTCGGGCGATCGGCGGCTGCGCCCGTCCGAGGTTCGCCCCGCGCCCTCGTTACAAGCCGCTCCGGAGAGGGTCAGGACTCCCGCCCTACGGGTTCGCGAGCCGCCACGTCGTCGAGGCGCTCGCCTGGGCGTCCTCGGCGAGGAGGGTGAAGTTGACCCAGCGGGGGGTGTCGCCGGTCGAGTGGTAGTAGGGGTGGGGCGGGGGATAGCGCCAGATCCAGGCTGCCGGGATGTCCGCCGCGACGAAGGGGGCGTGGTCGGCGAAGGGGAAGTCGCGGGCGTCCAGCTCCTGCTCGACGTGCCAGCCGGTGGCGCGGGCGGATTCGGCGGCGAGGGTGGCGATGCGGGGATGGGCGACGATGGTGCGGGTCGCGTCGAGGGGCGGGCCGAGGGCGTCGAGGTTGACCATCGCGGCGATGCCCTCCCCGGAATGGCGGGTGGCGTAGTCGGCGGCGCCCCAGCTGCCGGTCTCCTCGACGCCAAAGGCGACCAGGGCGATGGTGCGGCGCGGGCGGGAGCCGACCCAGGCGCGGGCCATCGCCAGGAGGGCCGCGAGGCCGGTGGCGTTGTCGGCGGAACCGGGGCTTTCGAGCTGGCTGTCGTAGTGG
Source organism: Solirubrobacterales bacterium (assembly GCA_965200635.1). GTDB lineage: Bacteria > Actinomycetota > Thermoleophilia > Solirubrobacterales > 70-9 > VAYN01. Next base: position 2,240,152 of record OZ241364.1, read on the forward strand.
GCGCCGACGACGATCTTCGGCGCGTCGGGGTCGGTGCCCGGGATCTCGGCGACCAGGTTGGCTGACGTCCGCTCCATATAAGAGGCACGGTGCTCGAGTCGCAGGCGGGTCGGGCCGCGTGAGATCCGGGCGAGGAGGCGCTCGCCCGCCTCGGCCTCGACGATGACGCCCGGGATCGGCAGCACGCGCTCCTCCTCGGACGGGCCGGCCAGCGGGCGGAAGGCCGCGACGAGGTGGGTGATCAGGCGGTCGGGCGCGGGGGAGAGGGCGATCATGCCGGCGGCACCCTGGGCGGCGAGCCCGGGTGCGACGGTAGTCGGCACGCCGTTGCGGAAGGCGACGATCCGTCCCGGGATCGCCTCCGCGCCCTCGCCGCCCGCCGCCGCCGCGACCCCGTCGCCGACGTAGACGACCTCCGCCTCGACCGCGCCCGCCGCGGTCATCTGGAGCCCGGCGCAGCGAAGCGAAGCCCCGTCCCCTACGACCGCGCACGACGACTCCCCCGGCACATAGGCGAGGTGGGTGAACTCCTCGGTGGCTACCTCGAGGCCGGCGGCGGTCAGCTCGGCGAGGAGGAAGTCGCGGGCGCGGGCCTCACCCTCGGTCCCGGCGAAGCGTGGGCCGAGGGCGGCGAGCGCCTCGACGTCGCGGCGCAGTGAAGCGGGGTCGAGGGGCGGCATCGCGGTGCCGCCCACGCTCACACCCGCTGGATCAGCGTCGCGGTGCCGAGCCCGCCGGCGCAGCACATGGTGACCAGGCCGAGCTCACCGTCGTCGTCCTCGAGCTCGTGCAGCAGCGTGGTGAGGAGACGGGCGCCGGTCGAGCCGAGCGGGTGGCCCAGGGCGATCGCGCCGCCGCGCGGGTTGACCTTGGCCATGTCGGGCGAGTGCTCCTTCTCCCAGGCCAGGACGACCGGGGCGAAGGCCTCGTTGATCTCGATCGCGTCGAGGTCGCCGATCGCCAGATCGTTGCGGGCGAGGATGTCGCGGGTCGCCGGGATCGGGCCGGTCAGCATCGTGATCGGGTCGACGCCGAGCGTCACCTCGTCGAGGATCTTCGCCCGTTTGCGCAGCCCCAGCTCGTCGGCGGTCTTGCCGTTCGCCAGGAGCAGCGCCGCGGCCCCGTCGGAGACCTGGGACGAGTTGCCGCCGGTCAGCGTCCCGCCCTCCTTGAAGGCCGGCTTCAGCTCGCCGAGCTTCTCGGCGGTGGTGCCGGGGCGGATGCCCTGGTCGGTCGAGTGCACCTCGCCGTCGACCTCGAAGTCCATGATCTCGCGGCGGAACCTGCCCGCCTCGCTCGCCGCCGCCGCCCGCTGCTGGGAGCGCGCCGCGAACTCGTCGCTCGCCTCGCGGGAGATCCCCCAGCGTTCGGCGATCAGCTCCGTCGCCAGGCCCTGCGGCATCAGGTCATAACGGTCCAGCAACGCCTGGTCGAATCCGCGACCGAACGCCTCCTGCTGGGCCTCGTTGACCGGGAAGCCGACCCGGGACATCGACTCGACCCCGCCGGTCACGACCAGGTCGTCGACGCCGGCGGCGATCCGCAGCGCCCCGAAGTGGGTCGCCTCCTGGCCGGAGCCGCAGCGGATGTCGACGGTGATCGCACCAGTCTCCTCCGCCAGCCCGCGGCCGAGCCAGGCGTTGCGGGTGATCCCCGTCGACTGCTCGCCGATCTGGTAGACGCAGCCCGCGATCGCGTTGTCGACGCGCGACGAGTCGACCCCGGCCCGCCCGAGCAGACCGGCGAAGGTCCGACCCAGCAGCTCCGCCGGGTGGACGTCGCGGAAGATGCCCTTCTCGCGGTGACCGCGCCCGACCGGGGTGCGTACCGCCTCGATGATGTAGACGTCTTCTCCGTTCATGGCCCGCATTGTATTCAACAGGTAACCGGGGAGATATGCCGAGCATTTCGTCGACCCGGAAGCCCACGATGGCTACGATTGGACCTGTGGAGGAGGGGTAGACGACGTTTTCTATACCGCTGGATAGTCTGCTTACCGGCGGTGTGGGGTGTATAGTTTCGCTTCCTCCTGGCACCATTTGAAGTCCCAAGTAAGGAGAGGTTGAGATGGCTGAGCGGTCCTTCGCTAAAGAGGTAGAGCTACTGCGCAACGGCGAGGGCACCGAGCTCCACGTCGAGGGGATCCTTGCGGTCACCAAGGCGCTGCTGCAGTCCGGGGTCGCCTACGTGGGCGGTTACCAGGGCGCACCGATCTCCCACCTGATGGACGTCCTCGGCGACGCCCGTCCGATCCTCGAGGAGCTCGACGTCTATTTCGAGAACAGCGCCTCCGAGGCGACCGCCGCCGCGATGCTCGCCGCCTCGGTGCATTACCCGATGCGCGGCGCGGTCACCTTCAAGTCGACGGTCGGCCTCAACGTCGCCTCCGACGCCCTGGCCAACCTCGCCAGCGGCGGGGTCAAGGGTGGCGCCCTCGTCATCCTCGGCGAGGACTACGGCGAGGGCTCCTCGATCATGCAGGAGCGCTCGCACGCCTTCGCGATGAAGTCGCAGATGTGGCTGCTCGACCCGCGCCCGAACGTGCAGGCGATCGTCGACGCGGTCGAAGCCGGCTTCGAGCTCTCCGAGGCCTCCAACACGCCGGTGATGCTCGACCTCCGACTGCGCTCATGCCACCTCCACGGCGGCTTCGTCGCCAAGGACAACAAGCGCCCCGCGGTCACCGTCAAGGACGCGATCGAGCACCCGACGCGCGACGTCAACCGCATCGTCCTGCCGCCCGCCTCCTTCCTGCACGAGCAGGAGAAGGTCAACGAGCGCTGGCCCGCCGCGGTCAAATTCATCAAGGAGCGCGGCCTCAACGAGGTCATCTCCGCCGACGCCGAGGCAGGCGACATCGGGATCATCCTCCAGGGCGGTCTCTACAACACGCTGAACCGCTCGCTCGAGCTGCTCGGTTGCTCCGACGCCTTCGGCCGCTCCGACCTGCCGCTCTACGTGATGAACGTGACCTACCCGGTGGTCGACGACGAGATCCTCGACTTCGTCAAGGGCAAGAAAGCGGTGCTGCTCGTCGAGGAGGGCCAGCCCGACTACATCGAGCAGAACCTCAACGCGATCCTCCGCCGCGCCGGGTCCGACGTCGCCCTGCACGGCAAGGACATGCTGCCGGTCGCCGGCGAGTACACCTCGGCCGCGATGACCAAGGGGATCTTCGACTTCCTCGCCAAGTACCGGCCGGAGCTGATCGGCCGTGAACCGTCGCTGCTGCGGCCGGCCGATGACCCGACCAGCCCGTTCGCCTCCCCGGTCGATCCCGACGCGGTGCTGCCGCGCCCGCCGGGCCTCTGCACCGGCTGCCCGGAGCGGCCGATCTTCTCCGGCCTGAAGCTGGCCGAGCGGGAGACCGGCAAACACCACGTCTCCGCCGACATCGGCTGCCACCTGTTCTCGATCATGCCGCCGTTCAATCTCGGCGCGACGACGATGGGCTACGGCCTCGGTTCGGCCGGCGCCGCGGCGCTGAACTCCAAAGACGCCGACCGCCGCACCGTCGCGATGATGGGCGACGGCGGCTTCTGGCACAACGGCCTCACCAGCGGCGTCGGCAACGCGGTCTTCAACGAGAACGACCAGGTGCTGGTCGTCGTCGACAACGACTACGCGGCGGCGACGGGCGGCCAGGACCTGCTCTCCTCGCACGCCACCAAGCCGGAGCGCTCGACCCAGCATCCGATCGAGAAAGCGGCCCGCGGAGTGGGGGTCGAGTGGGCGAAGACGATCGACGACACCTACGAGGTCGGCGACGTCAAGGACGCCTTCATGGAGGCCTTCACCACCGAGGAGAAAGGCCCGAAGGTCCTCGTGATGCAGAGCGAGTGCCAGCTGAACCGCCAGCGCCGGGTCAAACCGGAAACGCGCAAGGCGCTGAAAGAGGGCAAACGGGTGGTGCGCGAGCGCTTCGGCGTCGACCCCGAGACCTGCACCGGCGACCACGCCTGCATCCGGATCAGCGGCTGCCCCTCGCTCTCGATCGCGCCGAACCCGGACCCGATGCGGACCGACCCGGTGGCGACGGTCCTGAACAGCTGCGTCGGCTGCGGCGTCTGCGGGACCAACGCCCACACGGCGGCGCTCTGCCCGAGCTTCTACCGCACCGACGTGGTCCAGAACCCGAACAAAAAGGACGAATTCAAGGCCAAGGTCCGCAGCCGCTGGACCAAGTTCGCCTCGCGCGGCATCGAGCGTCGCGCGGCCAAGTTCGAGGCGGCCACCGCCTGATGTCGACCAGCTGGACCGACGGCAAGCGCCCCCTCAGCGTCGCGATCCTCGCCCTCGGCGGCGAGGGCGGCGGCGTCCTCGCCGACTGGATCGTCGCCACCGCCGAGACGGCCGGCTTCCACGCGCAGACGACCTCGGTCGCGGGCGTCGCCCAGCGCACCGGCGCGACCGTCTACTACCTGGAGATGCTGCCCCCGGGCCACGACGTCGACGGTGACGATGACCGTCCGCGCGTCCGCGACACCCCGGTGATGAGCATCTTCCCGACCCCGGGTGAGGTCGACGTCGTGATCGCTTCCGAGCTGATGGAGAGCGGCCGCGCGGTCCAGCGCGGCTTCTCCACCGCCGACCGCACGACGCTGATCACCTCGACCAGCCGCGTCTACTCGATCGACGAGAAGATCGCCCTCTCCGATGGCCGCGTCAACGACGCGGCGCTGATCGAAGGCGCGCGGGCTGCCTCCAGGCGCCTGGTCGCCGACGACTTCATGTCGCTCGCCGAAGACGCGGGCAGCGTGATCAGCTCCTCCTTGCTCGGCGCGCTCGCCGGCTCCGAGGCCCTTCCCTTCACCCGCGAGGCCTACGAAGATGCGATCAAGGCCTCCGGCCGCGGGGTCGAGCCTTCGCTCGCCGCGTTCGCGCTCGGCTTCGAGGCGGCGCGCCAGCAGGGCGAGGACGAAGCGAACGAAGCGGCGCGTGCCGAAGCCGCCGCGGCCGGTCCGGTCGACCCGTTCGCCGACGCGGACGCGGCGTCGACCGACACCGATCTGAAGACCGACGCCACGGCGCAGCCGACCTCGATGGACGCGACCGCGGACTCGATCGAGCTCTCCGTCGTCCCCGGCGGCACCGCGGCGACGCTCGATTCCAACACCGCCGAGAAAGACCCGCCGAACGCGATCCCCGGCTCCGCCCGGGCCCGCGCCGGCGAGGAGCACAAGACCAAGCAGGAGCGCGAGCGCAACGAGCAGGCCGGGCGCGATCCCGGCTCGATGGTCGGCCCGGCGCTGCGCGACCTCGCCGAGCAGGTCCGTGATCTCCCGGTCGCCTGCCGCTCGATGACGCTCCACGGCCTGGTCCGCACCGCCGTCTTCCAGGACAAGGGCTACGCGGCGCGCTACCTGGCCCGCGTCAAGCGCTTCGCCGACCTCGAGCAGGACGCCGACGGCGACGCCGAGCTGACCCGCGAGGCGGCCCGCCACATCGCCCTCTGGATGGCCTACCAGGACACGATCCAGGTCGCCCAGCAGAAGATCCGCCGCAACCGCATGAAGCGCATCCGCGACGAAGCCCACGTGCGCGACAACCAGCTGATGGAGGTGCGCGAGTACCTCCACCCGCAGATCGACGAGATCATCGACACGATGCCGACCTGGCTCGGCCACCCGCTGTCGAAGTCGGAGTCCTTCCGCCGCCTCGTCTACATCACCACCAACAAGGGGATGGTGCTGAACACGAGCTCGGTCGGCGGCTACACGCTGCTGAACGTCATGGCTCGGGCCCGCCCGCTGCGTCCCCGCACGGTGCGCTTCGTGCGCGAGCAGGCCGAGATCGACGCCTGGACCGAGCGCGCCCTGGCGATCGCCCCGACCGACCAGGCCCTGGCGACCGAGGTCGTCAAGCTCCAGCACGTCCTCAAAGGCTACGGCTCCACCTACGAGCACGGCTCCGAAAGCTTCGCCCTCCTGATGCAGGCCGCCGACGACCTCTTCGGCTCATCCGGCGCCGCCGAGCGCCTCGCCGAGCTCCACGAGGCCGCCCTCGCCGACGAGGACGGCACGAAACTGAAGGCCGAGCTCGCCGCCGACCAAGAGGCGGCTTCGGTCCTGAACGCCGCCACCGCCGGGGCCTAGCTCCCGGCCGCTGCGCCGGGCGGCCGTGCTCCCGGCCGGTCCGGCAGTCCTAGAGGAGTCCTGGGCGTCTCATCGCGGTCCTTGCTGGCTGTGACCGCCATGAGACGCGCAGGACGTGAGGGTCTCGTGGGGAAGTGCGGGGGTTCGTCACGCTTCCGCCCGGAACTCCACACCTTCGGCACGCTTCTGTCGCACCGGGAACATGCCGTTCGTCGTTTGCCCCTCATATGGGGGGCAAACGACGAAGGGCTGTCGACGGGGACCTCGGATCGAGGTGGAAGGCGCACGGAAGTGTGGAGTTCGTGGAGGAACCTGCGCGGAACTGTGAACTTCGTGGCATCTCCCTCGCATCCCCCTCAACGGCGTCGGAGATTCTCCTCACCTTTCATACCCGGCCGTCTCGGGCACGGTCACAGCCAGCCAGGGCCGTGACCGAGACGGCCGCTCTCGCCGCACCGCCTCGCGTCCCTTGCCTCGGGCGCCAGCTTTAGGCGTCGCGAGCCCGCCCCGGGAGGACCGCGAGGCCTTTCGAGACCAGGTCGCGCTCGTCGCAGCTGACCAGGCGGAGGCCGTTGGCGCCGGCAGTGGCCACGTAGGCGGCGTCGTAGACGGAGATCGCGTGGGCCTCGGCGATCGCGGCGGCGTGGGTCAGGAGCGTCCCGGTCGAGGAGAGGACGCCGCCGTCGTCGGCGAGCCTGTCGATGGCGGTGAGGAGCGGTGCGACGGACTCGGCCGAGCGCCACGCCCGGACCGCGACGTTCGCGACCACATAGCGGGCGAGGTCGATCGTCGCGAGGGTGCTCTCGTCGTCTTCGAGCAGCGCCCGGGCGGGCTCGTGGTGCTTGTCGTCCGGGTCGAAGGCGGCGAGTAGGACGCTCGCGTCCAGAAGGAAGGTCGTCACCGGTCTGGCCGGGTGGCCTTGACCTGCTCGGCGCTGCGACCGCCGTGGGGTGTCGACTCGGTGAGGAGTGCCCGCATCGCTGCCGCCCGGCCTTCGCGGCGATGGCGGAGGGCCCGATCGGCGAATTCACGCATCACCGCGCTACGGGTCGTCCCGGCGCGACGCGCCTCGGCGTCGACCTCGGCGAGGAGGTCGTCGGGAAGGGAAACCATGACCTTGGCCATGGTTCGAGTATACCCGGGTATACCTTGCTCAGGCGGGCTTGATGTTGTGGTTGACGTGGAAGCGGTTGCCCGGGTCCCAGGTCTTCTTGATCTGGGCGAGGCGGGTGCGCTTTTCGTCGCCGCGGTCGGCGGACAGGGAACCGAGGACGCGGCCTTCGTCGGCCTCGCCGTCGAAGTTGAGGTAGGTGCCGCCGCAGGAGCCGGGGGCGAGGACCTTCCAGGCGTCCCGGGCCCACTGGATCGCGTCGGCGATGTCTTCGCCGGGCTCGTCGCCCATGACGGACCAGCCGCCGAGGTGCTGGGCGTCGCGCATCCCGACCGCCATCTCCATCTCACCGATGTCGGCCATCGCGCCGCCCTGCATGCCCATCTCGAAGATGGTGCGGGTGGTCGGCATGGCGGCGGCCTCGGTGGCGATGCCCTCGATCATCGAGTCGGTCAGCTCGCGCATCATCTCGCCCCGCATGTAGCGCGGGAAGCCGGCCAGGGCCGAATCGGCGGCGTCGCCGAAGTGCTGCAGCTCGACGATCCGCATCTCCCGCGTCTGGGACAGCAGCGGGTTCTCCCCGAAGCTCGCGATCTGGGCGAGGCGCGCCCGCGCGGCATCCGAGGTGTCGAGCGAGGTGGCGGTGAAGCCGACGTATTCGGCGCCGACCAGCCGGGGCTCGAGGTCGCCGAAGAACGTGCTGCCGGTGCCGAGGTAGGTCCACATGGTCTCGTCGCGACCCGCGTCCAGCGACCAGTCGCGGTAGGCGCGGACCAGCGCCGCGCTCTCCTCGGCATCCTCGACCACGTAGTAGGCGGAGGCGACCAGCACCTCGTCCTGCTCGTGGGCCTCGAATTCGAACTCGGTGACGACGCCGAAGTTGCCGCCGCCGCCGCGCAGGCCCCAGAGGAGGTCGGCGTTTTCGGTTTCCGAGGCCTCGACGATCTCGCCGGCCGCGGTGACGACGCGGGCGCGCCGCAGCTTGTCGCAGCCGTACCCGTGCTTGCGGGTCTGCCAGCCGACGCCGCCGGTGAGGACCAGGCCCGCGACCCCGGTGGCGGAGATGACGCCGACCGGGACCGATAGGCCGTGCTCGGCGCCCGCGGTGTCGAGATCGTGCAGGAGGGCGCCGCCGCCGACGCGGATGCGCCGCGCCTCGGGGTCGACGGCGGAGCCGCGCAGGCCCGCGAGGTCGAGGACGAAGCCGCCGTCGCAGCCGCCGAAGCCCGCGATGTGATGGCCGCCGCCGCGGATCGCCAGCGGCGCGTCGACGTCGGCGAGGGCAGCGACCGCGCGCCGCACGTCCTCCTCGTTTGACGGGCGCAGGATCGCGACCGGCCGCCGCTCGTCGAACATCCCGTTCCAGACCTTGACCGCCTCGGCGTACTCGGCGTCGCCCGCGGCGATCACCGCGCCGTCCAGACTCGCCCGCAGCTCGGCGACTACGTCGTTGAACCCGGTCTCTGAGGTGCTGATCTCCGTTCCCATGTCGAAATATTAGTCGACATCTCAGCAAGGACCTATGTAGACTTTTAGTCATGAGTCGGACCGTCGACGCAGTCGTCGTGGGAAGCGGTCACAACGGCCTGGTCGCGGCCGCCTACCTGGCGCGGGCCGGCTGGGAGGTCGAGGTGCTCGAGCGCAACGCCGTCGCGGGCGGCGCGGTCGCCACCGAGGAACTCACCGACCCGGGCTTCCGCCACGACACCTTCTCCTGCTGGCACCCGCTCTTCCACATCTCGGGCGCTTTCGCCGAGCTCGGCGACGAGCTCGCGGCGCGCGGCCTGGAGTACGTCGGCACCCTCGACGCGACGACCGGGGCAGTCGGCACGGACGGCGAAGTGCTGCTGGCCCGGCGCGATCCGGCGGCGACCCTGGAAGGCCTCTCGGCCGCCGACCGCGCGACCTACGACGCCGAGCTGGCGAGCTTCGGCGAGTCGATCCCGATCCTCGGCGAGCTCCTCGGCACCGAGCTCTACTCGCTCTCTGCCGGGAAGCTGGCGCTGAAACTGCGGCGGACCCTCGGCCACCGGCCGACGATGGAGCTGGGCAGCGGCCTCGTCTCCTCGGCGCAGACCTGGTTCGATCGCTTCGAGAGCGAGGACGTCGGGCGGCTCTACGCGCCGTGGTCCCTGCACACCGGCCTCGCGCCCGACGCCGCGGGCGGCGGCTTCCAGACGCTGGCGATCGCCGCGACCCTGCACGGCTTCGGCCTGCCGGTGGTGAAGGGCGGCTCGGCGAACTTCGTCAAGGCCTTCGAGCAGCTGATCGCCGACAAGGGCGGGACCGTGCGCACCGGGGTGGACGTGGAGCAGATCCGCGTCCGCGGCGGCCGCGCCGTCGGCGTCGTCGCCGGGGGCGAGGAGATCCTTGCCCGCCGCGCGGTGATCGCGAACGTCACCCCGACCCAGCTCTACGGTCGCCTGCTCGACCCCGCCGACGCGCCCGCCGAAGCGGTGGCCGCCGGCAAGGCCTACCGCTACGGGCGCCGCAGCGGCATGCAGGTCCACATCGCCCTGTCGGAGCCCTTGAAGTGGCGCGACTCGCGCCTCGACGACACCGCGATCGTCCACCTCGCCGACCGTCCCGCCGACGTCACCCTCGCCTGCGCCCAGGCGGCCGCCGGGCTCCTGCCGTCCTCGCCGACCGTCGTGGTCGGCCAGCCCGCCCGCGTCGACCCGTCCCGCGTCCCCGACGGCAAGGGCATGATCTGGATCCAGCTGCAGGAGGTCCCGCGGGCGCCGCGCGGCGACGCCGCCGGGGAGATCGACACCGGCGACGGCACCTGGACCGCGGAGCTGACCGACGCCTACGTGGAGCGCGTGCTCGCGAAGTTGGAGCCGCAGGTGGAGAACCTCGCGGCGGCGCGCGGCAAGACCGTCGCGCTGAACCCGACCGAGATCGAGCGCCGCAACCCGAACCTCGTCGGCGGCGACATCTACGCCGGCGACTGCGAGCTCGGCCAGACCTACTTCTGGCGCCCGCTGCCCGGCTACGGATCGCACGCGACCCCGGTCGACGGCCTCCACATGTGCGGCGCCGCGACCTTCCCCGGCCCGGGCCTGAACGCCGCCTCCGGGCGGATCGTCGCCAACGGCCTGCTGAAGGAGAGCGTCGGGAAGCGGATCGCATCGCGCCTCGGCCGATGAGCGACGCGGACCGTCTCGACGGGCGCGCCGCGATCGTCACCGGCGCCGGGCGCGGGCTCGGCGAGGCGATCGCGATCGAGCTGGCCGGGCGCGGCGCCCGCGTCCTTCTCGCCGACATCGACGCCGACGCGGCCGAGGCGGCCGCCGCGGCGATCCGCGACTCGGGAGGCACCGCCGAATCGGCCGCCCTCGACGTCGCCGACTGGGCCGCCGTCCACCAGACCGTCGCCGACTTCACCGCCCGCGCCGAGCGCCTCGACATCCTCGTCAACAACGCCGGCCGCACCGTCGCCCGCTCCTTCTGGGAGATCGACCCGGCCGAGTGGGACGACGTGATGGCCGTGAACCTGCGCGGTACGGTCGCCGGCTGTCGCGCGGCCGGCGCGATCATGCGCGAGGCGAAGTGGGGACGGATCGTCAACATGGCCTCGTTCGCCGGGCAGCAGGGCGGGGTCAACGGCGGTGCCCACTACGCCGCCTCGAAGGCGGGGATCATCGTCCTCACCAAGATCGTCGCCGCCGAGCTGGCGGGCTCCGGCGTCACCGTCAACGCGGTCGCCCCGGCGGCGATCGAAGGCCCGATCATGGACGCGATGCCCGCCGAGCGCCAGGAGGCGATCGCCGCCAAGATCCCGGTCGGCCGCGCCGGCCACCCCGACGAGGTCGCCGCCACCGTCGCCTTCCTCGCCTCCGAGCGAGCCGCCTTCATCACCGGTACGACGATCGACGTCAACGGTGGCCTCTTCATGCGCTGAGCGCGCGCCCCGAACCGAGCACAGGAGCCTAAATGTCAGAGCCAGAGCAGAACGACCACGACTCGCGCCGCCGCGCCGAGGGCATCGCCGCCTACGCGAGCCAGTTCGACATCCCCGAGGAGGAGGTCATCCCCTTCATGGCGGGGATGCTCGGCGAGCACATGGCCGAGGAGGCCCAGCACTCCGCGGCGAAGACCTGGCGCGACAACGCGCTGTCGCGGCGCGACCGCAGCCTGATCGTGATCGCCAGCCTGATCACCCAGGGCGGGGTCGACGCGCGGCTGCGCGGCCACCTGCGCTGGGCGCCGGAGAACGGCTGCACGCGCGAGGAGCTCGACGAGCTGGTCGCCCTGCTCGCCGTCTACGTCGGCTACCCGAAGGCCTCGACCGGGATGGAGATCCTCCGCGAGGAGCTCGGCACCGGGGAGGAGTCCTGATGTACGTCGACCCCTTCGCCCACACGGCCTCGATCGAGGTCGCCGTGGATGCCCGGACCGCCTTCGAGTTCATGTCCTCGGGGAGCATGCAGACCTACTGGACCCTCGGCAGCTGGGACCGGGTCGACCTCGGCGACGGCCTCTTCAGCGGCGTCTCGCTGTGGGACGGCTCGACCCTCTACATCCGTCCCGAACCGCACCCGGAGCTGCTGATCGTCGACTACTGGGTCGGGGCCGACAGCGACGCGTTGATGAAGGTCAACTCGGCGCGCGTGCGCGGCGGCGAGGAACTTGGGCGTGGACCAGACAGCTGCGTCATCACGCTGACCAGCTGGCGCTCGGCGAAGGCGAGCGACGCGGTCTGGGAGCGCGGCGCCCATGTCTACAAGACCGAGATGCACCTGATCAAGGGGCGCCTGGAGAACGACATCGACGCCGTGCCGGTGAAGTCGTGAGCGAGGCCGGAGCGAACGGGGCGATCGGGCGCGTCGGCGTCCTCGGTGCGGGGACGATGGGGGCCGGGATCGCCCAGCTCTGCGCCCGCGCCGGGGTCGAGACGCTGCTCTGCGACGCGAACCCCGACGCCCTGGCCACGGGCCTGGCGCGGATCGAGAAGTCGCTCGCCCGCGCGGTCGAGCGCGGCAAGAGCACCGAGGCCGAGGCGGCCGAGGTCCGCGGCTGCGTGACCGCCGTGGGCTCGGTGGAGGAGCTCGCGGGCGTCGAGCTTGCGATCGAGGTGGTGCCGGAGATCGTCGAGCTGAAGGCGAAGCTGCTGGCCGACCTGGCGAAGCTCCCGGGGGAGCCGATCCTCGCCTCGAACACCTCCTCGATCTCGATCGCCACGCTGGCGGAGAAGAGCGGTGCTCCGGAGCGCGTGCTCGGTCTGCACTTCTTCAACCCGCCGACCGCGATGCCGCTGGTCGAGCTGGTGGCGACCCCGCGCACCGACCGCGACGCGGTCGACCGCACCCGCGGACTCGCCGAGTGCCTCGGCAAGCAGGTCGTCGACGTCCTCGACGGTCCCGGCTTCCTCGTCAACCGCTGCGCGCGCCCGTTCTACGCCGAGTCCCTGCGGATGGTCGAGGACGGCTTCGCCGAGCCCTGGGAGATCGACCGCGTCTGCGTCGAGTCCGGCGGCTTCCCGCTCGGGCCGTTCGAGCTGATGGACGTTGTCGGCGTCGACGTCGGCCTCGCCGTCACCAAGTCGATGTGGGAGCAGTCCTTCGGCGAGCCGCGCTGGCGCCCGAGCCCGATCCAGGTCGCCCAGGTCGCCGCCGGGCGCCTCGGCCGCAAGAGTGGCGGCGGCTTCTACGACGACGGCGACTCCTGGCGCTCGATGCCCGCGGCCGAGCCCGACCGCGCCGCGACGATCCTCGATCGCATCGTCGCCAACCTCGTCAACGAGGCCGCCTTCGCCCTGCAAGCGGGCATCGCCACCCCCGCCGACCTCGAGCGGGCGATGGTCGTCGGCCTCAACCACCCGAAGGGCCCCGAAGCCTGGGAGCGCGAGTGGACCCGCGAGCGCATCGTCGCGATCCTCGATGACCTCTGGGCCACCGAGCACGACCCGCGCTACCGCGTGTCCCCCCGCCTCCGCCGCTGACCCGACCCTTCGTCGTTTGTAGCCCTGTGGGCTACAAAGAGCGAAGGGCTGCCGGGCGGAAGCCGCCGAAGGCGCTCTCGACGTGGCGGGCGGCGGTGAGGGCGATGTCGTCGCGGAAAGGGTTCGCGACGATCTGGACTCCCAGCGGGAGGCCGGATTCTTCGCCGGCCGGGAGGACGGCGACGGGGAGGCCGGCGACGCTGTAGGTCGAGGCATAGTTGAGCCAGCTGTAGCCCTCGGCCTTGGCGCCATCGCCTTCGGCGGGGGACTGGTTGTGGAGCGGGGCGGCTCCGGGGGCGACCGGGCAGACGACGATGTCGTAGGGCGCGATGTGGGCGCGGATCGCGGCGCGGAGGGTGAAGAGGCGGCGCATCTGGGCCTCGAACTCGACCGCGCTGGGGATCTCCTTCGGCAGCGCGTTGTCGAGGAAGTCCTGGAAGCGGGCGGTGTGGGGGCCGTCGCCGGCGACCTCCTTGATGTGGGACCCGCCGTCGGCGCCGATCGCGCCGAAGACGACGTCGTTGGCGTCCGCGGCCGGGGGCGCGGCGATCTCCTCGGCGTCGCCGATCGCGGCCGCCGCGCCGCGCACCGCCGCGACCGTCTCCGCGGTGGGGACGGTGTGCGGGTCGTCGAGGTAGAAGCCGACCCGGAGCGGCGCGTCGCTCGCGCCGAAATCCGGCACCGGGACTGGCGGCGCCAGTGGGTCGACGCCGTCGGCTCCGGCGATCACGCCGAGCAGCAGCTCCAGGTCCTCGACAAACCGGCCCATCGGCCCGATGCAGCTGAGGTCGAACATGCCGGTCGCGCGGGTCGAAGGCCAGAGGCCGGTCTCCGGGACGCGCCCGCCGGTCGGGCGGATGCCGACGCCGCCGCAGTAGTGGCTCGGCAGCCGGATCGAGCAGCCGCCGTCGACGCCGATCCCGACCAGGGAGGCGTCGGCGCCCATCAGCGCCGCCTCGCCGCCGCTGGAGCCGCCCGGCGTCCGCGCCTTGTCGTGCGGGTTGTCGGTGCGGCCGAAGAGGGCGTTGTCGGTCTCCGCGTCGGAGGAGCACTCGGGGACGTTGGTCTTGGCGACGACGATCGCGCCCGCCTCGCGCAGCCGCCGCACGACGGAGCTGTCGCGCGCGGCGAGGCGACCGCGCGCGGAGACGACGCCGGCGGTGGTCTCCCAGCCCTCGACGTCGACCGTGTCCTTGATCGTGACCGGGAGGCCGAGCAGGGCCTTGGACTGGTTCGCGCCTGCCGCCCGCTCGCGGTCGGCCTCGTCGGCCGCGGCCAGGGAGCGGTCGGGATGGATCGCGGTCACCGCGTTCAGCTCGGCGTTCGCCGCTTCGATCCGCGCCAGCGTCCGCTCGACCAACTCGCGCGAGCTGACCTCGCCGGCTTCGAGCCGCGCCAGCCAGGCCGTCGCCGAGGGCTCGGGCGCCGTGCCGCCGGGAGTGGGGTAGGCATCGCTCATCGGAGTCGACATCCTACCGTGCTGCGGTGTCTACTATCATGCCGACATGCTGGCGCTTCAGATCGGCGATGACGCCGCGATCGACCTGATCGACGTCGCCGAGCCGCGCCTGGAGGAACCGACCGACGTCGTCGTCCGCGTCACCACGACGACGATCTGCGGCGGTGACGTCCACCTCCGCCACGGCGTGATCCCCGCCGAGCGCAACTTCATCAGCGGCCACGAGTACGTGGGCGTGGTCGAGGAGGTCGGCGAGGCGGTCCGCACGCTCGTCCCCGGCGACCGCGTGGTCGGCGCCGCGATCGTCTCTTGCGGCGTCTGCGATCGTTGCCGCGTCGGCGCGCCGCAGGGCTGTCGCAGCGGCGGCATCCTCGGCGGCGGCCCGACCTGGGGCGGTTTCGGCGGCAGCCACGCCGAGCGCCTGCGCGTCCCCTTCGCCGACCGCACCGCCGCCAAGGTCCCCGACACGTTGGAGGACGAGCAGGTGCTCCTCGTCGGCGACGTCCTCGCCACCGGGTTCCACGGCGCGCGCTCGGCGGCGGTCGCGCCCGGCGACGTCGTCGCGGTCCTCGGGGCCGGGCCGGTCGGCCTCTGCGCCGTCCACACCTTGAGCCTCTTCGGCGCCGCCCGCGTCGTCGCGATCGAGCCGGAGGAGGCCCGCCGCGAGATGGCGCTGACGCTCGGCGCCGACGCCGCGCTCGCCCCCGGCGACGATCCGGCCGCCGCCGTCCTCGCCGCCACCGACGGCCGCGAGCCCGACGTCGTGATCGAGTGCGCCGGCCACCCGGCGACGCTCCGCGCCGCGGTCGAGCTGGTCCGCCCCGGCGGCCGCATCGCGGTGATCGGCAACCCGGGAAAGCATGAATCACTGCCCTTGATCGACCTCTTCAACAAGGCGGTCACCTACACCGGCGGCCTCGCCCGCCTCGACTGCCTGCCGGAGCTGGTCGCGCTGATCGACGCCGGCCGCCTCGACCTGCGCCCGATGATCACCCACCGCTTCGCCCTCGCCGAAATCGTCGACGGCTTCGAGCTCTTCGAGGCCCGCGACGACGGCGTGATCAAGGTCGCGGTGACGGTGTGATGGTGGGCCAATGATGGAGTTCGACCCGTTCGTCGGGCGCACCGAACCGAGCGACGGCAGCGTCGTCGAGACCGACCGCGTCGCGCTCTGGCACCACGACACCGGCGGCGACGGTGAGCCACTCGTCCTGCTCGGCGGCTTCACCGCCGGCCACTTCGGCTTCGATTTCGTCCGCCCGTACCTGGGGGACGAGCGCCGCCTCATCACCTGGGAGCCCCGCGGCCTCGGACTCTCCGCCACGCCGGACCCCGCGACCGCCGAGTACTCGGTCCCGGTCTGGGCCGACGACCTCGCGGCGCTCCTCGACGCGCTCGAGCTCGACCGCGTGCAGGTCTGGGCGATGGGCTTCGGCTCCTACATCGCCCACCGCTTCGCCGCCACCCACCCGGAGCGCATCGGCGCCCTCGCCACCTACACCGACGTCTACGCGCAGGACCCAACCAAGGGCTACCCGCTGATCTGGGACGTCTACGGCGCGATCGTCCGCAACTTCGGCACCGTCGATTTCGGCGCCCGCGTCCTCGCCAACGTCTTCGACGTCTCCGACATTCCCTGGTTCGGCACCTGGGAGGCCCGCAACATCGAAGCGGTCCTGCATCCGGAGACGGTCGAGGCGACGGTCGGCCACTGCCTGTTGGAAGCCGACGTGCGCGAGGACCTCGCCAGGATCGAGGCGCCGACGATGGTCATTCAGGGCTCCCGCACCTGGGACGGCCAGGATCTCGACCCCGCCGACGATCCCTCGCTGAGCCTGATGGCCGAGCGCATCTCGAACTTCGAGGTCGCGAGCATCCCCGACGCCCACCCGGCCTACGTCTTCGTGCAGGAGCCCGAGGCGGTCGCCGCCGCGGCGCGACGCTTCTTCGACGCCCACCCGCTGGAGCCGCCCGGGTGACCTGGGACACCGGGCTCACGCGCCTCGTCGGCTGCACGGTGCCGATCCAGCAGGCGGGCTTCGGCTCCTCGCTGAACGTCCCACTGGCGGCGGCGGTGGGGAGGGCCGGCGGGCTCGGGACCCTGGGCGGCTCGCTCGGGGACGCGGCGGTCCTCGCCGCCGCCTGCGAGGAGTACGCGGCGCTCACCGACGCGCCGGTCGCAGTCAACTTCGTCGAGCCCTTCTTCGACCGCGACGGGGGAATGGAGACGCTCGCGGTCGCCGCCGAGCGCTGCGCGCTGGTCGAGTTCTTCTACGGCGAGCCGGACCCGGCGCTGGTCGAGGCGATCCACGCCGGCGGCGCGCTGGCCGGCTGGCAGGTCGGCTCGGTCGCCGAGGCGCAGCGGGCGGAGGCGGCCGGGGTCGACCTCGTGACCCTCCAGGGCATCGAGGCCGGCGGCCACGTCCGCGCGACCCGGAGCCTCTGGCCGATGCTTGCCGAGGCGCTCGAGGTCCTCGGCACGCCGATCGTGGCGGCGGGCGGCATCTCCTCGCCCCGCGCGATGGCCGCCGCGCTCGCCGCCGGCGCCGCGGGCGTGCGGATGGGCACCCGGTTCGTCGCCAGCGTCGAGGCGGACTTCCACGCCGACTACAAGGCCCTGCTGATCGACGCCGACGGTGACGCGACCGTCTACACCGAGCGCTTCGGCGAGCTCTGGCCCGACGCCCCGCACCGCGTCCTGCGCGGCTCGATCGCCGCCGCCGAGGCGGGGGAGGGGCCGACGGTCGGGACGATGAGCGCCGGCGCCGAGCGGATCGACGTCCCCCGCTTCGCCGGCTTCGCCCCGGTCGCCGACGCCGAGGGCGAGGTCGAGGCGATGGCCTGCTTCGCCGGCGAGGGCGTCGGCGCGATCATCGCGATCCGCCCCGCCGCCGACATCGTCGCCGAGTTCTCGACCGAGGCCGCGTCCCTCCTCCACTCCGCTGTTCCTTTTGGCGCTGGGGACGCCATAAAGAACAGCTGACGGAGCTGGCTAGGCCTCGTCGAGGCCGTAGAGGTCGCGGGCGGCGTTCTCGCTGATCACGCCGTTGGCGAGGTCGCGGCGGACCGTCTCGCGCTCGCGCTCGCGGGGGTCGCCGTATCCGCCACCGCCGCCCGCCACCTGGCGATAGACGGTGCCGCGCGGGATGCCGCTGACGAGGTCCTTCAGGTGCGGTCGGTGGGCCTTGCCATCGGGGTAGGTGAAGTCGATCTCGTTGACCGATCCGGGGCCGCCGCCGAAGAGGCCGAACGCCGCGGTGCTCGGCAGGTCGCCGTCGCCGAAGATCGACGCCTCGGCGCCGTCGTCGAGGAACTCCAGTTCGGTGATCACGCCGAGGCCGCCGCGCCACTGGCCCGCCCCGGCCGAGTCGGGCATGTACTCGTAGCGGCGCAGCAGGTGGGGGTTGACGAGCTCGAACATCTCCGGGTCCTGGGCCGCGATCGCGCCGCCGGAGCCGATCAGGCCGATGTGGTCGAAGCCGTCGGCCCCCTCGGTCCCGCCGCCGCCGCCCTTGCAGGCGTTCAGCAGGATGTCGACGTAGGGGCGGCCGCTGCGCGGGTCGACGCCGTTCACGGTCGAGGCGAGCAGCGCGTTCCAGCCCGCCGTCACCCGTCCCGGCACCGCCGGCGCCAGCGCCAGCATGATCACCGCCGCGAGCTGGTCGGCGACGTGGTTGCCGAAGCAGGTCGGCGCCGGGAACTCGGGGTTGACCAGCGAGCCGCTCGGCGTCAGCACCTCGATCCGCCGCAGGACGCCGTCGTTGTGGGGGATCTCACCTTCGGCGATCATGAAGAAGGCGATCATCACCGAGGAGATCGTCACCGCCCGCGGGGTGTTGATGTAGCCGGTGGCCTGGCGGTCGGTGCCCTCGAAGTCGAAGGTGATCCGTTCGCCCTCGACCCGCACCTCGAGCCGGATCGTCCACTGGCCGTCGTGGTCGATGCCGTCGTCGTGGACGGTCAGCTCGGCGCGGTAGCTGCCGTCGTCGATCCGCCGGATCGCCTCCGCCGCGCTGCGCTCCGCCGCGTCCAGCAGCGCCTCCACCGCGCCCCGGTAGGCCTTGATCCCGTAGGCCGCCAGCAGCGCGCGCATTTCGCGCTCGCCGACCGTGCAGGCGCCGATCATCGCGTCGACGTCGTCGGCGACGATGTCGAGCCGCACGTTGCCGAAGATCAGCTCCCAGACGTCGGCCCGCCGCTCGCCCCGCTCCATGATCTTCACCGGCGTGATCCGCAGGCCCTCCTGCCACATGTCGGTCGCGTTCGGGTTGTAGGTGCCGGGCACGGCGCCGCCGATGTCGGCCTGGTGGGCGACGATCACGACCCAGGCGACGTGCTCGCCGTCGTGGAAGACCGGTTTGGTCACCTTCCAGTCGCTCAGCTGGTTGCCGCCGCTGTAGGGGTCGTTGTGGAGGATCGCGTCGCCGGGCTCGACCTTGCCGACGAAGCGCTCGGCGATCGCCCGCATCCCCGGCGTCGTCGCGTAGCCGAGCACCGGGATGTACTCGGTCTGCTCGACCAGCGTGCCGTCGACGCCGTAGATGCCGACGCTGAAGTCGCGCCCCTCGACCAAGAGCGGGGACCGGGCGGATCTTTCGACCACGACGCCCATCCGCTCGCCGATCGAGCGCAGGCGGTTGGCGATGATCGAGGTCAGGATCGGGTCGCTCATGACTCCTCCTTCAAACCCTTGCGGTGCAGGACGAAGCTGCTCGAGGCGTCGACCGTCAGGTCGTATGCCTCCGGGACGATCACGGTGGTGTTTGCGCCCTCGACCAGCGCCGGGCCGGCGAACCGGTGGCCGGGCAGCATCGCGTCGGCGTCCAGCACCGGTACCTCGGCCGACTCGCCCCGTTCGGGCAGCCAGGCGCGCCGGGAGCCGCGCCGCGGCGGCTCCTCGCTCGTCGCGCTGGGCCGGGACAGCCGCAGCTCCGGCCGCTTGCCGCGCACGGAGACCCGCAGCGCGATCGTCTCCAGGGGCCGGTCCGGGGACGAGAAGCCGTAGAGGCGCTCGTGCAGGCGGTGGAAGTCGGCGGCGATCGCCTCCATCCGTCCCGGCGCCAGGTCGGCCGGGTCGAACGGCACCGAGACCTCGTGGTGCTGGCCGCGGTAACGGATCTCGGCGCCGGCGACGAGCGAGCGGTCGGCCTCCGCCGTCCCCTCGGCGGCCAGCGCCTCCATGCCCTCGGCCTCCATCGCGGCGACCAGCCCCGCCGCGGCGCCCGGGTCGAGCGCATCCCACTCGTGGTGGAAGCTCCGCACGTAGTCGTGGCGGAGGTCGGCGAGCAGCATCCCGAACGCGCAGAGGACCGAGGAGACGCGGGGGAGAACGATGCGGTCGAGCTCCAGCTCGGCGCCGATCGGCCCCGAGTGCAGGCCGCCCGCGCCGCCGCCGCCGATCATCAGCAGCTCGCGCGGGTCGTAGCCGCGCCGCAGCGCCAGGTCCTTGGTCCCGGCGGCCATCATCAGCGTGATCACCTCGTGCATCGCCGCCGCGGCCGCCTCGACCTCCAGCCCGAGCGGCTCGGCGATCTTCGTGCGGATCCCCTCGCGCGCCGCCTCGACATCGAGCTTCATCCGCCCGCCGAGGAAGTAGTCGGGGTCGAGGTAGCCGAGCACCAGGTTGGCGTCGGTGCAGGTCGGCTCGGACCCGCCGAGGCCGTAGGCGATCGGCCCGGGATCGGCGCCCGCGCTCTGCGGGCCCATGCGCAGCAGGCCGCCCTCGTCGAGCCAGGCGATCGATCCGCCGCCGGCGCCGATCGTCATCACGTCGGTCATCGGCAGCGCGATCGGGTTGCGGTCGATCTCGCCCTCGCGGGTGATCGTCACCTCGCCGTTGGAGACCACGGAGGCGTCGTAGCTGGTCCCGCCCATGTCGACGACCATGCAGTCGGCGACGCCGCGGTCGCGCGCATGGGCGAGGCCCGCCACCGGGCCGCCGGCCGGGCCGGAGAGCACCGTGGAGGCGGGCAGCTTGGCGATCATCTCCGGCGTGGCGACGCCGCCGTTCGACTGCATCACCAGCAGCGTGCCGCCGAAGCCGAGGTCGCCGAGGCCCGCGACCAGCGCCTCGATATAACGACGCAGGACCGGGCCGACGTAGGAGTTCATCACCGTGGTCGAGACGCGGTCGGTCAGGCGGACCTGCTGGAGGACCTCGGATGAGACGCTCAGGAAGAGATCCGGCGCGACCCGCTCGACCACGGCTTTCGCCGCCCGCTCGTGCTCATCGTTGCGGTAGGAGTGCATGAAGCAGAGCGCGAGCGCCTCGACCCCGTCGTCGACCAGCGCTCGCACCGCGGCCTCCAGGCCGGCCTCGTCGAGCGGGATCCGCACCGCGCCCTCGGCGTCGATCCGCTCGGCCACCGGCATCCGGCGGGCGCGGGGGACGAGCGGCGCCGGCGCCGTGTACTTGTTGTCGTAGAGGTGAAGGCGGCTGCGCACCCCGCGGCGCATCTCGAGCACGTCCCGGAACCCCTCGGTGGTGAGCAGCCCAGTCGCCGCGCCGTTGCCGGTCAGCACCGCGTTGGTGGTGACGGTGGTGCCGTGGACGATCAGGTCGAGCCGGGCGAGGAACTCCGCCTCGGACAGCTCGAGCAGGTCGGCGATCTCGTGCAGCCCGTTGAGGAGTCCGCGGGAGGGGTCCTCCGGCGTGCTCGGCGACTTGTGCGCCCAGTAGCCGAGGTCGTCCTGGTCGACGACGACGAAGTCGGTGAAGGTGCCGCCGACGTCGATTCCGACTGCGTAGCTCATGCGGGACCCGCCTTACGATCATGCACGTGGACAAGACCAACCGACTTCGCGCGACGCGGGTGCAGACGCTGCCGCAGCAGATCGCCGCCTCGATCCGCGACTCCATTCTCGACGGCTCGCTCGGCCCCGGCGACCGGCTGCCGAGCGAGGAGGCGATGGCGGAGATGTACGGCTGCAGCCGGCCGACCGTGCGCGAGGCGCTCGGCACCCTGCGCGCCGACGGCGTGCTCACCTCGGCGCGCGGGCGCGGCGGCGGCTACCGGGTGGCGGAGCTGTCCCCGGCGGCGCTCGGCGCGGCGGTCGGCGAAGTGATCTCGCTGTCGCTGGGGATGAAGACGCTCGATTACGGGCAGCTCTTCGCGGTCCGCTTCGACCTCGAGCTGCGCGCCGCCGCGACCGCCGCCCAGGTCCGCACCGACGCCGACCTCGAGGCGCTGCGCGCGGTCCTCCCGGAGGACCCCGACGGGATCCCGGTCGAGGCCGCGATCGCCGTCGATGTCGCCTTCCACCGCGCGCTCGCCGAGGCGAGCCACAACCCGCTGCTGATCGGCTTCGCCGGCGCCACCGCGACCGCCTTCCGCCGCTTCTCCGAGGAGGTGCAGGAGGTCGATCCGCCCCGCGTCCTCGATGGCATCGAGGAGGTCGTCGACGCCGTCGCGGCCCAGGACCCCGAGGCGTCCCGCGAGGCGATGCGCCACCACCTCGCCTACTTCAGCCGCTACTTCGCCCTCGAATAGCCCGACGATGTTGATGGGCCGATTTCTAGACATATAGGCAAGTTTTCGGCCCATCAACATCGTCACTCGCGCTCGGAGGCTTCGGCGCGGGAGCGGTCCCAGAGCTCGGTCAGGCGGGCGAAGGTGGCCTCGGTGACGGGCATGTCGGCCTCGCGCTCGCGCACCGCGCGGATCACCGCCTTCAGGTCCTTGTCGAGGATGTCGAGCGCGTTTTCGGGCTCGTAGTCCTCCCAGAGGCTGCGCATCCAGTCCCAGTGGGCGAGCGGCCAGCTCTGGCCGGTGCCGTCGAGGACCGCCTCGATCACCGGGCCCGGCTCCATGCCGTAGTCCTCGGCCAGCCCGAGCGCCTCGTAGGTGCCGGCGATCGCCACCGCCATCATCACCTGGTTGGCGAGCTTCGCCGCCTGGCTCATGCCAGGACGATCGCCGAGCAGGTGGATGCGCGAGCCGAGCGGCTCCAGCAGCGGGCGGATCCGCTCCAGCCCGGCGGCGTCGCCGGAGGCCATGATCGAGAGCGTCGCCGCCTCGGCCCCGCGCACGCCGCCGCTCACCGGCACGTCGAGGATCGTCAGTCCCCGCTTCGCGCACTCGTCGGCCAACTGTTCCATCGCCGGCGGGTCGAGCGTGCTCATCACGACCACGTCCCGCGGCCCACCGTCCGCCAGCTCCGCGAGCCCGCCGTCGGCGAGCAGCAGCGCCTCGGTCTGGGCGCCGGTCCGCAGCATGCTCACCAGCAGCTCGCCGCGCTCGACCAGCTCGGCGGTCGAGCCGACGATCTCGACCCCCGCCTTGGCCGCGGCGGCGCATTTGTCCGGGTCGAGGTCGAAGCCGTAGACGGTGTGGCCGGCCGCGACCAGGTTGACGGACATCGGAAGTCCCATCTCACCGAGGCCGATCCAGCCGATCGGCGGGAGAGAAGAGTCTGCATTCGTGCGGGGCATAGTGTCGACTATAGGTGCGACCCCGCGTCGTGAAAACGGAGAATTTCTGACGTTTGCGTGGTTGTTCGGGCGTGGAGGGAGCCGCGGATTCCGGTCCGACCCCCGGCTGGCTATGGGTCGGCCCGGAATCCGCGGCAGCCCGGGCGGGGGAGGGCGGGACGGTGCGGGACGGAAGGGAAGACACACTTCCTCAACGGCCCCTCGGCCGCTCGTGCACTTGAGCGCCCTATAGCGCCCTTAAGTGCACGAGCGTCGGGTCGGCGTTGTGAAAGACGCGCGAACCCCACGGAAGAGTCACGGAAGGGCCAAGAATTGACGAGTCCGTGACGCTCCCGCCCGTCCCTCGCCGCAACCCTGCCGACCTGGCTGCTGATCGGCGGCCTTAGCCAGCCGGGTCGCCGATCAGCAGCCCGAGGCGCCAGCTTCCCCATCGCATCGGCCCGAGGCGCCAGCCGGCGTCCTGCCCACCCGCCGGCGCCCCTATCCCGCCGGCGCGCGCTCGAAGCTCGTCGACCGCAGGACGATCCTCGTCTCGGTGCCGGCGGCGCCCGCCTCGCGGCGGATGGTGCGGACGGTGTCGTTGAGGTCGTCGGCGTCGCGGCAGGCGACCCGGAGCTGGAAGTCGAAGCGGCCGGTGAGGAAGGCGACTTCGCGGACCGAGTCGAGGCGGGCGACGCGCTGCTCGAACTCCTCGGAATCGGTGGTGGGGAGCAGGCGGACGTCGATGAAGGCGTCGAGGGAGCGGCCGACGCCCGCCGGGTCGATGCGGGCCGCGTAGCCGGCGATGACGCCGTCGCGCTCGAGGCGGCGCACGCGGTCCGCCGCTCCGTGGGGGCTGAGGCCTACCTCCTCGCCGATCGTGGCGAAGGAAGCCCTTCCGTTTGTGGCGAGGATGCCGAGGATTCGGTCGTCGATCTCATCCATGACTGTGGAATCGTAGAGATGTCTTCTCGGACCTTGCGGATCCGAGCACCGAAGCGCACCATCGCGGGGATCCCCACAGGAATCGGGGATTCCCCCCACGGACTTTGAGAAGGAGAAGGCGATGAAGATCGGCGTGCCGAGCGAGGTGAAGGTCGAGGAGTACCGGGTGGCGATGACCCCTGCCGGGGTGCGGGAGCTGACCGACCGCGGCCACCAGGTCGTCGTCCAGTCCGGGGCCGGGGTCGGCTCCGCCTTCGACGACGACGCCTACGTCGCCCAGGGGGCCGAGATCCTCCCCGACGCGGCCTCGGTCTTCGCCGCCGCGGAGATGATCGTCAAGGTCAAGGAGCCCCAGCCGCGGGAGGTCGCGATGCTGGAGCCCCGCCACGTCCTCTTCACCTACCTGCACCTCGCGCCCGACGCCGCGCTGACCCAGGGCCTGCTCGACTCCGGCGCCACCGCCGTCGCCTACGAGACGATCACCGACGCCGCCGGCCGCCTGCCGCTGCTGGCGCCGATGAGCGAGGTCGCGGGACGCCTCGCGACCCAGGCCGGCGCCTACATGCTGGGGCGCCCGGCGGGCGGCTCCGGCGTCCTCCTGGGTGGCGTGCCCGGCGTCGCCGCGGGCAAGGTGCTCGTGATCGGCGGCGGCATCGTCGGCGCCAACGCGGCCCGGATGGCCGTCGGCCTCGGTGCCGACGTGACCGTGCTCGACCGCTCGATCGACCGCCTCCGCGAGCTCGACCAGATCTTCGACGGACGGATCCAGACCGGCTACTCGACCGGCCTCGAGGTCGAGGCGCGCCTGGCCGAGGCCGACCTGGTGATCGGCGCCGTCCTGGTCAAGGGCGCGAAGGCCCCGCACGTCGTCAGCCGCGAGCAACTTTCGCTGATGAAGCCGCGCTCGGTGATGGTCGACGTCGCGATCGACCAGGGCGGCTGCTTCGAGACCTCGCACGCGACCACCCACACCGACCCGGTCTACGAGGTCGACGGGATCAGCCACTACTGCGTCGCCAACATGCCGGGCGCCGTGCCGATCACCTCGACCCGCGCGCTCACCAACGCCACGCTCCCTTATGTGGTGCGCCTGGCCGACGGCGTCGAGGACGCGCTGCGCTCCGACCCCGGCTTCCTCGGCGGCCTCAGCGCCCGCGGCGGGCAGCTGACCGACAGCGCCGTGGCGACCGACCAGGGCCGCGGCTGGACCGCCCCCGAAGAGGCGCTCGCGTCCGGCCAGGCGGTCGCGGCCTAGGCGCCCGCCCCGGCGCGCGGCGTCTCGATCCCGCCGAGGATCAGCGCCAGCACCCGGTGGGCGACCGCCGACCGGGCGCCGGAGTCGGCGAGGCCCTCCATCGCGCCGCGCGCCATCCCGAACATCAGGAAGACGTCATCGACCGAGACGTCGCGCCGCAACGTGCCGGCCGCCTTCGCGTCGCAGAGCGGGTCCTTCAGGAGCTCGCGGATCCGTTGTCGTGAGGCCTGCAGGTGCGCGTCGGTCTCGGCGTCTCGCCGGGCCAGCACGGCGACGCCGTAGAGGTTGACCATGCTGTCGATCAGGCCACGCAGAAGGACGAAGAAGGCGTCGACCTGGCCCGCGTGCTCGGCGGCCATCGCCGCGATCCGGTCGACGCGTTCGTCGAGGATCTCCGCCGCCAGCGCGCCGCGGCTGGGGAAGTTGCGGTAGAGCGTCGCCTGGCCGACCCCGGCCCGGCGCGCGACCTGGACCATCGCCACGTCGGCCGAGTCGGCGAAGAGCTCGCGCGCCGCCGCCAGGATCGCCTCGCGATTGTCGCGAGCGTCACGGCGCTGCTGATCTGCTGTCGGGGCCACCGGCATCGGCGCGGAACCCTAGCAACCGGACAGTGCTGTCCATCTAGGTTCGCAGCCGCCTGGGGAGTCCACCATGCGTGATTACGTCACATAAGCTGGATGAAGTGGAGCTAGACTCCGTTTATCTGATATCCCTTTCAGGCAGTCAGCGGACACGTCTGTCCGCTTCCCGCTTCCCCCTTTTACACCCCAGCCTTCACCGGAGACCTCACCCGAGATGACCAGAACCGCCCCGTCCAACGATCCGAACCGCGGAGGCCGCTGATGCGCCAAGGCCCGCTCGCAGGTCGCTATCCCGCCGTCGCCTCGATGGTGCTGCTGGCGCTGCTGCCCTACCTGGCGCTGTCCGGCGCACTCGAGTCGGTCACGCCGATCATCGGCGAACAGCTCCACGCCAGCGCCCAGACGCTGAGCTTCGGCAACGGCCTCTCCAACGCCTCCTACGCGGTCGGCACGGTGCTGGCCGTCTCCCTCGCCCAGCACTATCCGCAGCGCCGGATGATGGTCGGCTACGCGGTGCTGCTGGTGATCGGCTCGATCCTCACCGCCGCCGCTCCGAGCATCGAGGTATTCATCGCCGGCCGGGTCATCCAGGGCCTCTGCACCAGCCTCCTGCTGATCGCCGCGGTGCCGCCCCTGGCGCTCGGCTACCCCGTCGCCAAGCTCAAAACGACGGCGATGATCATGAACATGGTGATCTTCGGCGCCGTCGCCGCGGGCCCCGCCATCGGCGGTCTGCAGGCCCAGGCCGACGCCTGGCGCCCGCTCTTCTGGATCGTCGCCGGCGTCGCCGCACTGGCGCTGGTGCTGGCGATCCTGACCTTCGAGGACGCGCCCGCCGCCGACCCGACCTCGCCGCGTGACCCTCTCGCCCTCGGCCTCGCCGCGGTCGGCTGCCTCGCCGCCTTCTTCGGCGCCTCGATGCTGACCAGCCACGCCTTCCTCAGCCCGGTCGCGATCATCCCGCTGCTCGGCGGCCTGGCCGTGATCGTGCTGCTGATCGTCTACCAAGCGACGGCGAAGAACCCGCTGCTGACGATCCGCGAGATGCTCACCTCGACGATCCCGGTGGCGGGCATCGTCCTGGCGCTGCTCGCCGCCGCCGCGTCGGTCTCGGCGACCGCGCTGACCGCGGCGGCCCTCGCCGACACCTACAGCCCGCTGCACCTGGGGCTGCTCTACCTGCCCGAGCTCGGCGGCGCGGTGATCACCGCCTTCGCCCTCGGCATCGTGATCACGCGGCGCTCGATCCACTTCCTGCCGCTGGTCGGCATGGTGTTCCTGGCCGCGGGCATCCTGGTCTTCCGCATCGACGTGCCATCCAGCGAAGGCATGACCCTGCTCGGCTCCTTCCTCACCGGCATCGGCCTCGGCGCCACCGTCGCCCCGGCCCTCTTCGTCGCCGGCTTCGCCCTGCGGGCCACGAACCTGCAGCGCGTCTTCGCGATCGTCGAGCTGATGCGGGCCGTCGCGGCGTTCCTGATCGCGCCGATCTTCGCCCACTTCGCGACCAACGTCAGCGGCGGGTTCAACCACGGCGTCGGCATCGTCCTCTGGATCGGCTTCGTCCTCGCGCTGCTCGGCGGCATCGTGCCGGTGGTCCTCTACTGGCTCGGCGGCGCCCGCACCGAAAAGCCCGACATCGAGGGCTTCCTCGCCGGCGAGGGCGCGGCATACGAGTCGCCGCCGCTCCTCGCCCGTCTCCGCAACCTTCCCACCCGGGGACAGACCGTGACCCAAGGAGCTGACTGACATGGAGGCATCGACCTCGACCCCGTCGCCCTGCGAGGCCGCCGGCCCGGCGATCTTCGCCTACGACGGCTCCGACCTGGCGGGCTACGCGATCGAACAGGCGGGCCTCCAGCTCGCCCCCGGCCGCGAGGCCCTGGTCGTCTGCGTCTGGCAGCCCGCCGACGTCGGCTTCGTGCCGATCGAAGGACGCGAGCTCCACGCCGCCGCGGCCAACGAGGTCGAGGAGGCGGCCAAGGAGACCGCCGCGGAGGGTGCCGACCTGGCCGAGAAGGCGGGCTTCAAGGCTCGCCCGGTGACGGTCGAAGCCGCTCCCACCTGGAAGGGCCTCGTCTCCGTCGCCGAGGAGCACCGCTGCGGCCTGATCGTGATCGGCTCCCACCAGCGGAGCGGCCTGCTGGGCCACCTCGCCGGCTCCGTCGCCGCCGCCACGGTGTCGCACTTCGAGAGCTCGGTGCTGGTCATCCACCGGCCCCACGCCCACTGACGTACCGGAGTTTCACCCTGAGGGCGGGCCGCACCTGAAAGTCCGCGTCGAAGGACCTCAAAACTGAGGTCAAGACTCAGTCTCAGGCGGCCGATGGAGTCTGGACATCGCTCCCGAAAAGATAGGTATTCCTCTCCATGATCAGGTTTCGCGCAGGGCGTCTGGCCCTGCTCTTCACGTCCATGCTCTCGCTGCTCGCGCTGACCGCGAGCGTCGCCGACGCGGCGGAAGCGGAAGCGCCCGGTGCGGTCAAGTACCGCGATGAGATGACCTTCATCGGCGACTCCGTGACCGCGGGCTTCGGTTACTGCGGCTACTCCGAGAACGCCAAGAACATCAACTGCAAGCCCAACGATGAAATGCGCAACAACTGGTACCTCGGAGACAACAGCCTCAAGGACTGCGCGCCGCCCGACGGCGGCCGGCCCACCGACGCCTGCAGCAACAACAACCTCGACGGCCAGCCGTGGCTCTCTGAACCGTGGGAAGCGGGCGCGGACTCGCCGAACATCGCCTATCCCTTCCAGATCGCGGCCCGGCAGACCGGCCCGGAAAAGGCCGAAGTCTCCGACTGGGCGCTGACCGGCTCGACCCCGGCCGACTGGGATCCCGACGGCGGCGCCTTCGGCAACGTGCTCGGCAGGTTGAAGAACCAGTACGTCGGCATGACCCTCGGGGCGAACCCGCTGCTGTCCTACTTCACCAACATCGACATCAGCATCCCGTTCACCGACGTCGAGGGGCCGTGCGTCGACTCGACCGGCTACAAGGCGGGCATCTGGGGCTTCCGCTCCTGGTACGCGGGCCCGATCGACAACGCGGTCAACTGCCTGCGGAACCAGTGGAACAAGATCCGCCAGACGCAGCATCTCGTCCGCATCTACACCCAGCTGCTCGAACAGAACGACCGGGTCGTGGTGCTCGGCTACTACCGCGACTGCTCGTGGTCGTTCGGCAACTGGCAGCCGAAGGCGAACCCCAACGGCGGCCCCGCCTCGGGCAACTCCTGTAAATCGCAGACCCGTGAAATCAGCCGCAGCGACAGCCGCGAAGTCTCCCAGTGGGATCAGGCCACCGCGGTCGGCAGCGAACTCAACAACCTGATCCAGGATGCCGTGATCAAGGCGAAGGAACGGGCGAAGAAGCTGTGGCCGTATACGAACCGGGACGACAACCTCGTCTACACCCAGCCCGACAACGGCGAATGGGAAGACCACCAGCCGAAGAGCGACCAGGGCTCCTGGGTGCTGCTGAACGACACCTGGATCCACCCGAACAAGGCCGGCGCGGGGAACCTCGCGACCACCGTGACCGACGCGATGTGCTCGCACTTCGGCCACTGGTGCGGCGAAGACACCGAATGGAACGGCTAGCCATCTGACCGACCAGAACCCCTGAGCGCGCGACCTGTGCTGAGCGTCACCTTCAAATGTGAGGAACGCCACTAGCATCGTCGCGTGCCCTCCGGCGGCGTCCTCGACATCACTGCAGCCATCGGCGACAGAAGCGTGTCCCGAGCCGAGGTGTTGGAGTGGGAGGGACGCCGCGCCGCGGCCGTCTTCAAGCAGCTCGGCATGGGCACGCCGCCCGGCGACGTCGCCGGGCGGCGCGGCGCCCTGGTGGCGAAGAAGCTCGAGCTCGGGCACGCCGAGATCGAACGGCGGCTCGCCCGGCAGATAGCGATGGCCGCGCGCTCGAGCCGGGTGATGAGCGTGCTCTCCCGCGGCGGCCGGCGCCTCTGCACGGTCGAGCTGCGCGGGGGCGGCGGAACGGCCGAGGCGGTACCCGCCTTCTACGGCGCCGCGATGGACTCCGGCGACGAGGCGCCACTGCTCGCCGCCTCGCCCGACCACTGGGTTCTCTGCGAGCGTGGCGAAGGCGTCCAGCAGGTGATCGAGACGACCGGTGGCTCACCCCTCGCCACCCGCATCTTCTTGATCGAGGACGAGGTCGGCCCGATCGACACCCCCGCCGACCCGAGCTTCCCGGTGCAATGGGTGGCATTCGGACGCGCTCGCCTCGACGGCCCGCCCTCCGGTGCCCTGCGCCATCAGTTCCGCGACGAGCCCGAGGGCCGGTTCACCGCCCGGCTGACGATCGAGTTCCCGCGCGCCACCCCGGCCCGCCTCGTGAACGCCCATCGCTGGCACCTCGCCTGCGAGTTCTCGAACTGGATCGAAGCGGCGAGCGCCGCCTAGGCGACCAGGGCGGCGGCCATCGCGCCGGCGGCGTGCATCGCCTCGGTGTCGCGGGACGCGCGGCAGAGGACGAAGCCTCCCTCCAGCGCGGCGATGATCGCCAGGGCCTTGTCGCGGTCGCCGAGCCGCTCGGTCAGCGCCGCGGTCCAGCGCTCGAAGACGGCGGCGGTCGCGGCCCGCAGGCGGTCGTCGGTGCTGGCGACCTCGAGGGCGACGGTGGCGATCGGGCAGGCGTCCTCGTAGTCGGTCGCGTCGAGGGTCTCGGCGGCGCCGGCGAAGACGGCGCGCACCGAGTCCGCGGCGCCCGCCTCCTCGTCGTAGACGGCGGTGACCAGCGCCTGGAAGAAGGCGCCGGCCTTCTCGA
Source organism: Solirubrobacterales bacterium (assembly GCA_965200635.1). Classification (GTDB taxonomy): domain Bacteria; phylum Actinomycetota; class Thermoleophilia; order Solirubrobacterales; family 70-9; genus VAYN01. Next base: position 2,270,747 of record OZ241364.1, read on the forward strand.
TCACCTCCTCGCCGAGTTCGGCCTTGCCGCCGGGGAAGTGGTGGTAGAGCGAGCCGAACGGCGCCTCGGCCTCGGCGACGACCTGCTTCAGGCCGGTGCCGTTGTAGCCCTGGCGACGGAAGAGCTCGGCGGTCGCGAAGAGGATTCGATCGCGGGTCGGGACCTTCGGCGGGGCGGTGGCGGGCGACTTGCTCACCACCCGAAGTGTACGCTCTCTCTCACTAGAGCGATCTACCTAGAAGGGACCGAAGATGAAGCTCCGCTCCATGCTCGCCGGCGCCGCACTCGCCCTCGCCGCCCGCGCCGCGCTTCCCCGCCTACTGGTGCTCAAATTCGCGCCGTCGGTGGCGAAGCTGAACGCGGGCGACTACGAGCCGCTCCTCGACGCCTACTCCGACGACATCGTCCTTCACTTCCACAAGGGCCCGCACCGCTGGTCGGGCGACTGGGTCGGCAAGCCGGAGATGGCCCGCTTCCTCCAGATGTTCACGGCGTCCAAGATCCAAGGCGAGCTGATCCAGATCACCACCAGCGGCCCGCTCTGGGCGCTGACCATGTGGGTCCGCTTCGACGACCACGCCGATGCCCCCGACGGCTCCCGCGTCTACGAGAACTCGACCGTCCTCGTCCTTCGCACCCGCTGGGGCAAGGTGGTCGAACAGCGCGACTTCTACGTCGACACCCAGGCGATCGTCGACTTCGACCGCGAGCTCGCCGAGCGCGGGGTGGAGGCGGTGCCGGCTCCCGAGTGAAGGGCCCGGCGGCATTGGGCGCTCGCCGGAGCGCGCCGTCACGATTTGCCGCGAATCGCGCTCAGTATTAGGCTCGCGCAGTCCAATACGAGTGCGGGGGTGACAATTGGGACTGTTCGCGGAAATGCAGCGCGAAGCCGAACGGCGACGGAAACTCGAAATCAAAGAAGCTCGACGTCTCCAGCGCGAGCAAGAGCGCGCTCAACGGGAATGGGAAAAACAGCAGGCTCGAGACGAGAAAGAACGTAAGCGTGTCTATCTCGAGAGTCGCGTCCGGGAGACGGAAGCCCTGAATAGGGAGCTGGAATCGAATGTCAGGAGTCTTGAATCGATCCTGGAGGCCACCCTCGAAGTCGACGACCACATCGACCTCGAGTCTCTGAAGCAGGCCTACCGCGAGTCTTCGTTTTCGACCACCGGGTTCGGGGCCGTAACCGCCGAACCCGAGCTGGAGCCGGTCCAACCTCTTGGCGCGTTTGCGGCTCTCATGCCAGGTGCCAAGGCCAAGCACGCCGCGGCCGAGCAAGAAGCGATTGGCGCGCACGAAGTGGCTGTTGAGGAATGGATGGAGGCTGAGGCAAGGCGAGACGAGAGGATTGCGGCGGCCGAAAAGGCACACCTAAAACGAGAGAGCAGCAAGCGCGAGTCGGTCGAAGCTGCAAACCAGAAGATCGACGAATTCCGCACCCACCTTGGCGAAGGCCGACCCGCAGCGATCGTCGACTATCTCGGCATGGTCCTGGATGCGAGTAAGTACCTGGATTCTTTCCCGGAAGGGCACAGGCTCGCCTTCGTGCCCGAGAGCCGCCAGTTGGTCTTGGAGCACGATCTACCCGCGTTCGATGTCGTGCCACAGGCGAAAGCATTCAAATACGTGAAATCCCGAGACGAGATCACCGTCGCTGCTCGCCCTGAGAGTCAGCGCCGCACTCTCTATTCGAGCGTTATCGCTCAGGTCGCCCTGCGCACGGTCCACGAGCTGTTTGAGGCCGATCGCAACGAATCGGTCGAGACCATCGTCTACAACGGGATGGTCGACAGCATCGACAAAAAGACTGGTCAGCCCGCGCGGGTTTGTGTAGTCACCCTTCGAACGACCCGCGATACTTTCGGCGCTCTCGACTTGAGCCGGGTTGACGCTGAAGAGTGCCTCAAAGGACTCAACGCCGGGGTTTCCAGGAAACCATCGGAGCTTGCACCTGTGAGGCCCATCCTCGAATTCAAAATGGTTGATGATCGGTTCATCGACGAGACGGACGTGTTGTCCGGGCTCGATCAGCGTCAGAACCTGATGTCCCTCAGTCCGAGTGAATTCGAGGCACTGATCACGAATCTCTTCCAGAAGATGGGCTTGGAGACTCGCCAGACTCGTCCCTCCCGCGACGGCGGAGTTGACTGCGTCGCTTGGGACGCCAGGCCGGTGATGGGCGGGAAAGTTGTGATCCAGGCCAAGCGGTACACCCACACGGTGGGAGTCAGCGCTGTCCGCGATCTCTACGGAACGGTCGTAAACGAGGGTGCGAGCAAGGGCATCCTCGTCTCAACCAGCGGCTATGGCAAAGCATCGTTCGAGTTTGCAAAGGACAAGCCCCTGGAGTTGCTCGACGGGACGAACCTCCTCTACCTCCTTAAGGAGCACGCCGGCCTGGACGCTCGAATCGAGGAGCCCGAAGATTGGGTCGACCCAGAAGGCGCGCCGGTCGAGCCGGCCAGGGCTCCTTGATCAGAGACCACGGCTCGCAGAGATAGTTCGGCCGACGAACCAGTGTTGCTAGCCTGGTTCGTCGATGGTTCGACGGTCGAACGAAAAGCGAAGGCAGGCGATCCGGGCGCTGGCGCGGATGGCGCGGCAGCTCGAACGCTCCTCCGGGGACCTCAACCTCGCCCACTACCGGGTCCTCTCCGCCGTCGCCGACGGTGACGAGCGGGCCTCGCGGGTCGCGGCGCGACTGGCGCTGGGCAAGCCGACGGTCAGCGCCGCGGTCGAGTCGCTGGCCCAGCGCGGCCTGCTCTCCCGCGAGGACGCCGCCGAGGACCGACGCGCCGCGACGTTGTCCCTGACCCCGTCGGGGAAGCTGGCGCTCGCCTCGGTCGAGGAGGAGATGCTCGGTCGGCTCGACGACCTCACCTCCCGTACCGCCGACCCCGACGCGGTGCTCGAGGCGCTGGCGCGGCTCGGCGAGGCGCTCGACGAGGTCGCCGACGAACGGCTCGCGGCGCGCAAGGCGAGGCGGATCGCGGGGAAGGACGCTTGAGCGAGCAGGGTTGGCTGCGGCGCCTCATCGGCTACGTCCTGCGCCATCGCCGCGACGTCGCGATCTCCTTTGGCGCCGCCGTCCTCGGTGCCGCCTGCCAGGCGGGCGCGCCGCTGCTCGAGCGCCAGATCGTCGACGGCGTCATCGTCGAACGCTCCGAATCGCTCTGGCCCTGGCTGATCGCCCTCGTCCTCGTCGCCGGCGGCGCCTTCCTCGCCGCCCACCTACGGCGCTACCGCGGCGGCAAGGTCGCGCTCGAGGTCCAGTACGACCTCCGCAACGAGATGCAGGCGCATCTCCAGCGGATGGACTTCGCCGCCCTCGACGGGATGCCGACCGGCCAACTCGTCGCCCGCGCCAGCTCCGACACGACGCTGGTCCAGGGCCTCCTGATGTTCATCCCGATGATGAGCGGCAACCTGCTGCTGATGGTGCTCTCGCTCGGCGTGATGCTGTGGCTCTCGCCGCCGCTGGCCCTGGTCAGCCTGATCATCGCGCCCGCCCTGTTCGCGGTCAGCTACCGGATGCGGACGCGGATCTTCCCCGCCACCTGGGACGCCCAGCAGCGCGAAGGCGAGGTGATCCAGATCGTCGACGAGGCGGTCGGCGGGGTGCGCGTGGTGAAGGCGTTCGGGCAGGAACGGCGGGAGCTGGAGCGGGTCGCCGCCGCGTCCGAGGACCTCTACGGATCGCAGATGCGAGCCGTCCGGCTGACCTCCCGCTTCCAGCCGCTGCTGCAGGCGATCCCGTCGTTCGGCCAGGTCGCGATCCTCGCCTTCGGCGGCTGGCTGGCGCTGCACGGTGAGATCAGCCTCGGCACCTTCCTCGCCTTCACCACCTACGTCGGCCAGCTGGTCTCGCCGACGCGCCAGCTCGCCGGGCTGATGGCGATCGGCCAGCAGGCGCGGGCCGGGGTCGAGCGGATCTTCCAGCTGCTCGACCTCCAGCCGGCGATCGCCGACGCGCCCGACGCGGTCGAGCTCGGGGCGCTGGACGGGGACATCGACTTCGACGACGTCCACTTCGGCTACCGGGGGCGGCGCGACGTCCTCGCGGGCTTCGATCTCCACGTGAAGGCGGGGGAGCGGGTCGCGATCGTCGGCCCGAGCGGCAGCGGCAAGACCACCGCGACGCAGCTCGTCTCCCGCTTCTATGAGCCCGACCGTGGCGCGGTCCTGGTCGACGGCCACGACGTCCGTGAGGTGGCGCTGCACTCGCTCCGCTCCCAGGTCGGCGTCGTCTTCGAGGAGGCGTTCCTCTTCTCCGACAGCGTGCGGTCGAACATCGCCTACGGCAGGCCGGAGGCGAGCGACGCGGAGATCGAGGCGGCCGCCCGCGTCGCCCAGGCCCACGAGTTCATCGAGCGCCTGCCGCGCGGCTACGACAGCGTCGTCGGCGAGCGCGGGCTGACGCTCTCCGGAGGCCAGCGCCAGCGGATCGCGCTCGCCCGCGCGGTCCTCCAGGACCCGCGGATCCTGATCCTCGACGACGCGACCAGCGCCGTCGACGCGCGCACCGAGGAGGCGATCAACGAGGGCCTGCGCACGGTGCTCGCCGGGCGGACGACGCTGCTCGTCGCCCACCGCCGCTCGACCCTTCACCTCGCCGACCGCGTCGTCGTCCTCGATGAGGGCCGGATCATCGACGAAGGCACCCACGAGGAGCTCGCCGAGCGCTCCGCCGTCTATCGCGGGCTGCTGACCGGGCTCGACGACGACGTTGCCGAGGCGGTCGAGGGAAGCGTCGACGCGCTGAGCACGCGAGTGGCCGGGACCACCGCTTCCGCTTGGCGATCGGATCCCGAGAAGACTCCGACCTCCACGACCACCCAGACGTTTGGTGCGCCCAACCTCGGCGGCGGGCTCGGCAAACCGGGCGGAGTCCGCGGTGGGGCGATGGGCAAAAGCCTGGCGCCGACGCCGCAGCTGCTCGCTCAGGTGGCGAAGCTGCGCCCGGTCGGAGACCGTGCCGATGTCGACCTCGACCGCGAGGCCCGCCACGTCCGCGGCTTTACCCTGCGCAAGCTCTTGCGCGAGTTCCGCCTGCCGCTGCTCCTCGGCCTGGTGCTGGTCGTCCTCGACGCGCTCGCCGCGATCGCCGGGCCGGTCCTGGTGAAGGAAGGCATCGATGGGGGCGTCGCGGTCGGCTCGCAGTCGGCGCTCTTCGTCGCCTCGGCGATCTTCCTCGCGGTCACCCTCGCCGACCTGGTCGACGAGGTGGGGGAGACCTTCGTCACCGGCCGCACCGCGCAGCGGGTGATGCTGTCCCTGCGGATCCGGATCTGGGCGCAGCTCCAGCGCCTCGGCCTCGACTACTACGAGCGCGAGATGGCCGGCCGGATCATGACCCGGATGACCACCGACGTCGACCAGTTCGAAGCGCTGATCGAGAACGGCCTGCTCTCCGCCCTGGTCGCCTTCGCCACCTTCTTCGGGGTCGGCGTCGCGCTGTTGGTGCTGAACCTAGAGCTCGGCCTGGCGACGCTCTCGGTGGTGATCCCGCTGGCCCTCGCCACGGTCGCCTTCCGGCGCCGCTCGGGCGTCCTCTACGACCAGGCGCGCGACCGCATCGCGATCGTCAACGCCGACTTCCAGGAGAGCCTCTCCGGCGTGCGCGAGGCCCAGGCCGCGGTCCACGAGGGCGAGACCCGGCGGCGCTTCCGCCGCCTCGGCGACGACTACCTCGAATCGCGCGTCGGCGCCCAGCGGCTGGTCGCGACCTACTTCCCCTTCGTCCAGTTCCTCTCCTCTCTGGCTGACGTGATCGTGCTCGCCGTCGGCGCTCAGATGATCCACGAAGGGCGGCTGACGACCGGCGTGCTGATCGCCTTCATCCTCTACGTCGACATGTTCTTCAGCCCGATCCAGCAGCTGTCCCAGGTGTTCGACTCCTGGCAGCAGACGCGGATCTCGGTGGCGCGGATCGACGAGCTGATGGGTCTGGAGACGACGACCCCGCCGGCCGCCGAGCCGCTCGCGCCCGGGCGCCTCGCGGGCGCGGTGGCGCTGGCGGGCGTGAGCTTCTCCTACCCGGAGCCGACCGCGGCGCCGAGCGCCGTGGCGGCGGTGCGCGGGCCGGCCGACGCGAGGCTTGCCGGGGCCGCCGAGGACGAACTCCTCCGCGCCAAGGCGCCCGAGGCATTGCGCGACATCGACCTCGCGATCGAGGCGGGGGAGACGGTCGCCCTGGTCGGCGAAACGGGGGCCGGGAAGTCGACCCTGGTGAAGCTCCTGGCCCGCTTCTACGACCCCGACTCGGGGCGCGTCGCCGTCGATGACCACGACCTCCGGGCCCTCGACCTGCCCGCCTATCGCCACCGCCTCGGCTACGTGCCGCAGGAGGCGTTCCTCTTCACCGGCTCGGTCCGGGACAACATCGCCTACGGCCGCCCGGAGGCGAGCGACGCCGAGGTCGAGGCGGCGGCCCGCGCGGTCGGCGCCCACGACTTCGTCGCCGCCCTGCCCGGCGGCTACGGCCACCAGGTCGCCGAGCGCGGCCGCTCCCTCTCGGCCGGCGAGCGCCAGCTGATCGCCCTCGCCCGCGCCGAGCTGGTCGACCCCGCCATCCTCCTCCTCGACGAGGCGACCTCGAACCTCGACCTCGCCAACGAGGCCCGCGTCGTCGCCGCCATGCAGCGCCTCTCCGCCGACCGCACCACGATCGTCATCGCCCATCGCCTGCAGACCGCCCGCACCGCCGACCGCATCGTCCTCCTCGATGCCGGCCGCATCGCCGAGATCGGCAGTCATCAGGAACTCCTCGCGAGGGGCGGCCACTACGCCGCGATGTGGCGCGCCTTCGAGGCCCTGAGCGAAGACCGCACCGCCGCCTGATCGCGGCGGGTTTGCCCGGTCGGGGAACGGGCAGGTTCAAGGCATGGACCAGCGGGTCAGCCTGATCACCCTCGGGGTCGCCGACCTCGCCGCCGCGAAGCGCTTCTACGAGGCGCTCGGGTGGGAGTGCAGGGAGGTCGAGGAGACCGTCTTCGTCCAGGCGGGCGGGTCGGCGGTCGTCCTCTGGGGACGGGACAAGCTGGCCGCGGACGCCGGGGTGGACGACCCGCGTGCCGACGGGTTCGGCGGTGTCGCGCTCGCCCAGAACGTGCGCTCGCCGGCGGAGGTCGACGAGATCGTCGCGGCCGCCGGGGCCGCGGGGGCGAGGATCACGAAACCGGCAGCCGAGACCTTCTACGGTGGTTACGCCGCTTACTTCGCCGACCTCGACGGCCACCTCTGGGAGATCGCCCACAACCCGGGCTTCACCCTGGCCGACGATGGCTCGCTCGTCCTCCCTTTCTGAACTACATACGACGAGGAGTTATCGATGGATAGAAGGACGCTGGGAAGCCAAGGCTTCGAGGTATCGGCCGAGGGGCTCGGCTGCATGGGCATGAGCTACGCCTACGGGGCGGGCGACGAGGAGGGCGGGACCGCGACGATCCACCGGGCGATCGAGCTCGGCGTCACCCTGCTCGACACCGCCGAGGTCTACGGGCCCTACGCGAACGAGGAACTGGTCGGGCGCGCGGTCGCCGGGCGCCGCGACGAGGTCGAGATCGCGACCAAGTTCGGCTTCGACTTCAAGGGCGAGACGCGCGGCGTCGACGGCAGCCCCGAGAACGCGGCGCGGGTCTGCGACGAGTCGCTGCGGCGGCTCGGCACCGACCACATCGACCTCTACTACCAGCACCGGGTCGACCCGGACGTGCCGATCGAGGAGACCGTCGGCGCGATGGGCGAACTGGTCGCCGCCGGGAAAGTCCGCTACATCGGCCTCTCGGAGGCGGCGCCGGAGACCATCCGCCGCGCCCACTCGACCCACCCGCTGACCGCGGTCCAGTCCGAGTACTCGCTGTGGACGCGCGACCCCGAGGACGAGGTGCTGCCGACCCTGCGGGAGCTGGACATCGGCTTCGTCCCCTACTCGCCCCTCGGCCGCGGGTTCCTCACCGGCCAGATCCGCTCGATCGACGACCTTTCCGAGGACGACTGGCGCCGCACCAACCCGCGCTTCCAGGGCGAGGCCTTCGAGGAGAACCTGCGCCTCGCCGACCGCGTCGCGGAGCTCGCCCAGGGCATCGGCGCGACGCCCGCTCAGGTGGCCCTCGCCTGGGTCCTCGCCAAGGGCGACGACCTCGTCCCGATCCCCGGCACCAAAAAGCCGGAGCGCGTCGAGGAGAACGCCGCCGCCACCGACCTCGACCTCACCGACGCCCAGGTGGCCGAGCTCGACGCCGCGATCTCCCCCGACGCCGTGCGCGGCGCCCGCTACGACGACTCCGGCATGGAGATGCTGAACAACTAGGGCTCAGACGCGCAGGACGTCGACTTCCTCGAAGGAGGAAAAGTCGGCGTCCTGGGTGAGGACGGTCGCGCCGTGACGCATCGCGGTCGCCGCGATCCAGGTGTCGTGACGGCGCAGTCGGCGGCCGCGGTCACGCTCCGCCGCCGCGATCCGCGCGAAGCAGCTCGCGACCTGCGGGTCGATAGGAAGAAGCGGATAGGTCGACTGGACGCGCGAGAGGGTCGCGAGGCGGGCGGCCCGGACCTGTCGATCGGTTGCCCGGAGCACCCCGAGCTCGAGCTCGGCGGCGGTGATCACCGAGACGGCGATCTCCGAAGGCAGCTCATCGAGCTCGCGGCCGGTCTCCTGGGCGATGAAGACGGAGGTGTCGGCGACCGCGCGGCTCACGGCTCGTCGAGCTCGTCGCCGCGAACGTCGGCGAGGTCGGTCAGCAGGCCGGGGTCGGCGGCGGCCTCTCCGCGGATGCTTCGCAACTCCGATGCAGGCACCCAGGGATCGCGCTCCTCGAGGTGGGGCACGATGTCGGCGACCGGCCGACGGTTGACCGTGAGAGTCAGGCGTTCGCCTTTCTCCAACTCGGCGATCACATCGGCGGTCGAGTTTCGTAGCTCTCTGACCGAGACATCGCGACTCATGGGCTCGACTGTAGCACCGGGTGCGACGCGGCCCGACATCCGCCGAGACCTAGATCGCGTCCGCTGCACGAACCTAGACTCGGTCGATGAATAAAGATTCCTTTCTTTCGCGACGGCGGTTCATGGGTGGTCTCGGTGCGGTGACCGGGGCGGCGGCGCTCGGTGGGGCCGGCGCCGTGGAGGCGCTGGCGGCGTCGACGGGCGGGAAGTCTCCGCACCCGAAGACGCCGGCCGAAGCGCTGCGGATCCTCCAGGCCGGGAACAAGCGCTACCGGCAGGGGAAGCTCTCGCTGCGGGACTACTCGCCGGTGGGGGAGAAACGGGCGTCCGAACAGAAACCGTTCGCGGCGGTCATCACCTGCGCCGACTCGCGGATCTCGCCGGAGCTGGTCTTCGACGTCGAACGCGGCAACATCTTCGTCTCACGGATCGCGGGCAACAGCATCGACGAAGGCACGCTGGGAAGCACCGAGTACGGGATCGCCGTGCTCGGCGTGAAGGTGGTGATGATCCTCGGCCACAGCGACTGCGGTGCGATCAAGGCGGCGATCGGCGCGGTCACCGAAGGCAAGACCTACCCGAGCTCCAAATACGGGGCGATCGGCGGGGTGGTCGACCTGCTGACCCCGACGGTGGAATCGCTGCCCGCCGACCAGCGGGACCTCGCCCGCTGCGTTCCCGCGAACGCGATCGCGCAGGCTCAGGACCTCGCGGCCCGCGGCCCGATCGTCGCGCCCGCGGTCGCTTCGGGGCAGATCCAGGTCGTCGCGGGCGTCTACAACATCGCCAACGGCGCCGTCTCGATCGTCGAATAATTCGGCGCTCCGAACGGGCGCTCGCAAAAAATCTCTGTTTCAACTACTGAATTTGTGGTAGTAATTCCCACACTATGGGAGGAGCGGGAACTCTTCTTGGTGTGAGGCCGGCGCGGCGCACGGTGGGATTGTCTGTGGTCGCCTCGGTACTGCTCCTCCTCACTTCATGTGCCTCCTGGGCCGGCGTCGCGCATGCGGCGCCGGCCTTTAAAGCTTCCGGCTCGGTGGAACAGGTCTACGCGACCGGCGTCCCGGGTGGCGCGGCGGTGACCTTGCGGGACGGCTCCGGGAACGCGGTCGGCTCGAAGAACGCCGACTCGCTCGGTGCGGTCCTCTTCCGCGAAGTAAAGCCGGGGAGCGGCTACAAGCTCGAAGTCGGCGGCCGGCAGTCGGAACCGCTGACGGTGCTGACGCAGCGCTCGGCGCCGCCGAGCACCTCGATCTACGAACAGAAGATCGAACCCTCCGGCTACCAGTACCTGACCACGCGCGACGGGACGCAGCTGGCGATCGACGTCCATCCGCCCCAGGACGTGCTGAAGCTGGTCACCGGGCAGATCCCGGACCCGGCCGAAGGAACCTCGGGCGGGACCACGGGCGGCGGCCTCCCCGAACTGCCCCAGCTGCCGATCGGCGAACTGGAAAAGATCATCAAGGAAATCCCCGGCGTGAGCGAAGTGGCCGGCGGGCTCTCCGAAGTGCTCGGGAAAGTCGGCGAAGGGCTCGGCATCAAGCTGAGCGGGTCCCCGCGGCAGAAGCTGCTGCAGCTGCGCCGGGCGGCCAAGGGCCAGGCGAGCGAGGGAAAGGCGGCCCACGGCTCGGCGATCGAACTCCCCTACGTCCCGACCGGCCCGACCCCGACGCTGATCGAGTACGCGGGCTACGGCTACGCCGATCCGGCCGGCCCCGAACACGGCATCTCGTTGATCGCCAACCTGATGGGCTTCACCGTCGTCGACGTGAACATGCGCGGCACCGGCTGCTCCGGCGGCGCCTACGACTTCTTCGAACCACTGCAGAACCTCGACGGCTACGACGTGATCGAGACGATCGCCCATCAGCCGTGGGTCCTCCACCACGAAGTGGGGATGATGGGGATCAGCTACGGCGGCATCAGCCAGCTCTTCACCGCGGCCACGCGGCCGCCGTCCCTCGCCGCGATCGCGCCGCTCTCGGTCATCGACAACACCCAGACGACGCTCTATCCCGGCGGCATCCTGAACACCGGCTTCGCGCTCGAATGGGCGAAGGAGCGGGTGCACGACGCCGAAGCGGCGGGGCCGACCAGCGGCCAGGCATATGCCTGGAAGCAGGTCCAGCAAGGGGACCAGGTCTGCAAGGAAAACCAGGCGCTCCACCCGGAAGCCGTGAACCTCCTGCAGAAGGTCAAAGACAACGGCCACTACGTGCCGAAAGTCGCCGACCCGCTCTCGCCGGTCACCTTCGTCAACAAGATCGACGTGCCGACCTTCATGGCCTGCCAGTGGACCGACGAGCAGACCGGGGGCCACTGCCCCGACCTCGCCGAGCACTTCACCGGCACGCGGAAGAAGTGGTTCACCTTCACCAACGGCGCCCACATCGACTCGCTCGACCCGGCGACGTTCAACCGCTGGCTCGACTTCCTCGAGCTATACGTGGCAAAGCAACCGCCGCTGGTGACCGGCGCGGTGATGCACGTCGCGGCGCCGCTCGTCTTCCAGGAAGCGATGGGCATCCCCGGGCTGACGCTGCCCCCGGACCCGATCCAGCTGCTGCCGACCTACGGCTCGGCCCTCGCCGCCTTCGAAGCGCAGAAGCCGATCCGCGTCACCTTCGACAGCGGCGCCGGCGGCCTCTCGCCGGGCCAGCCCTACCCGACCTTCGAAGAATCCTTCAGCGAATTCCCGATCCCGGGGACGCGGGCGAAGACCTGGTACCTGTCGCCGGGAGGCAGCCTCAAGCCGACCAAGCCGCGCGGCACGCACGCCGACGGATTCACCTGGGACGCCCACGCGCTGGCGCTGCAGGACTTCAGCGGCCCGACCGACGGCAGCGCGGGCGGCCTCTGGACCGCGACGCCGACCTACCACTGGGAACAGAGTCCGCCCGGATCCGCCGTCTCCTACGTGACCGGACCGCTCGCCTCCAACACGACCGTGATCGGTGCCGGAGCGGTGAACCTCTGGGTGCGTTCCTCGACCCCGAACGTGGACCTCCAGGCGACGATCAGCGAGGTGCGCCCGGACGGCAAGGAGACCTTCGTGCAGAACGGCTGGGTGCGGGCGGACGAGCGCAAGCTCGACGCGGCCAAGTCGACGCCGCTCGAGCCGGTCCTGAGCCTGCGCCAATCCGACATCGAACCGATGCCCGCCGGCGAATTCGCGAAGGTCACGATCCCGCTCTACTACGAGGGCCACGCCTACCGCGCGGGCTCGCGCATCCGGGTGACGATCGCGGCGCCGAACGGCACCCAGCCGATCTGGGACTTCGAAGAAACCGAACCGGCAGGCAAGTCCAAGGTCGCGATCGCCTACTCCAAGCAGGACCCCTCGAGCCTGTCGCTGCCGGTCGTCCCCGGCGTCAACGTCCCGACCGACCTGCCGCCGTGCCCCGGGCTCCGCGGCGAGCCGTGCCGCGAATACGTGCCGCCGGCGAACAGCCCCGTCAAGCCCTGAGCGCGCGACAATGGCGGGGTGACCGAGACGAGCGATCGCTTCGTTCCCGCGCCGCGCGATCCGACCGGCGCGCTGGTGAGCGCCGTCGGCTATGAGTCGGTCGCCGCGGCGCCGCGCGATCACCGCGGGCTGCCGTCGCCGTTCCTCACCTTAATCGTCACGCTCGACTCGCCGGTGGTGATCGCCGAGGGCGGGGGAGAGCGGGGGCTCGACGTGGTCGTCGCCGGGCTCTCGACCGAGGTGGAGATGGTGAAGATGCCCGAGCCAGTCGGGGCTCCAGGCGGCCGTCCATCCTTTGGCGGCGCGCCGGCTCTTCGGGATGCCCGCGGGCGAGTTGGCGCGGCTGTCCGTCGAGGGCGAGGACGTGCTCGGCCGCACCGCGCCGCGCCTGCGCGAGCGCCTCGCCGAAGCGGCTGACTGGGACGAGCGCTTCGCGATCTTCGCCGCCGAGATCGGGCTCCCCCAGCGCGGTCGACCCTACGTCCGCCAGGCGGAGCGCGGTCGACCTCGCGTCCGGCTCCCGGACGTCAGGTCGACCGCGAAGGGAGCTGCGGACGTCAGGTCGACCGCCCCGCGGCCCGAGGTGGTCGCGGCTTGGTCGATCCTCACGGCTACGCGCGGGCGGATCCGGATCGGGGACCTCGCCGACCGGGTCTTCCTCAGTCGCCGGCGGCTCTCGACCCTGTTCGCCGCCGAGCTCGGGATCATGCCGAAGGAGGCCGCGCGGACGATGCGCTTCACCCATGCCGTATCGCGGATCGGCACGGGGGTGAGGGACGGCGCGCTCGACCTCGCCGCGCTCGCCGCCGATTGCGGCTTCGCCGACCAGTCCCACCTCGACCGCGAGTTCCGCGCCTTCGCCGGCACCTCGCCGAGCGGTTGGATCGCCGAGGAGTTCCCAAATATCCAAGCCGGCGGCCACCGCTACGCGCGAGATTGGGAGGCATGAATGAGACTCCCAACGCACCCAACGTCTGGCCCGCCTTCCGGGCTCGCGACTCGCGCACGCTGATCGACTTCCTGGTCGAGGCCTTCGGCTTCGTGGAGAACGTCGCCTACGAGGAAGACGGTGTCATCCACCACGCCCAGCTCGACTGGCCCGAGGGCGGTGGCGTGATGCTGGGGGACGACCGGGGCGGCACCTCCTGGGACCGCAAGCCGGGGACCTGCGGCGCCTACATCGTCACCGCCGACCCCGAGGGGGTGCATGCCCGCGCGCTCGCCGCCGGAGCGGAGGTGATCGAAGGCCCGGTCGAGCGCGACTACGGCAGCCGCGACGTGATCTTCCGGGACCCGGAGGGCAACCTCTGGTCCTTCGGCACCTACCCGGGCGCGCCGCGGGCTAGCTGACCGTTCAGTCGGCGGCGGACGGCGGCGTCGTGGTGAATTTGGCGACCACGAGCATCATCACCAGCACGAAGGTGACCCCGTTCGCCGCCGCCACCGCGATGTCGGAGCGCAGGATGCCGTAGATGAGCCAGGCCGCGGTGCCGACGGTGAAGATCAGGAGCCAGGCCGCCGAGAGGTCGCCCGCGTGCCGGGTCCGCAGCGTGCGGATCACCTGCGGCAGGAAGCTGAGGGTGGTGCAGGCACCCGCGAAGAGTCCGAGAACGGTCATCGCCCTGGACTGTGGCAGGTGCCCCCCACGGATCTAGTCGACGTCCGCGAACCGCCAGCCATGCCGGAGCGCGGCGTCGCGCACCGTGGCGCGGTCGGCCTCCGCGTCCGGCGCGGCCGCACCCGCCTCGCGGAAGAACTCCTCCATGCCCGAGGGCGTGAAGGTGAGGACCCGCCGCCCCGCGCCGCTCCCCACGTTGGCGCCCGAGTGGACGACCCCGGCCGGGACGTGAACGGTCTGCCCCGGCCCGAGCCGCTCGGTCACCCCGCCGATCGTCATCTCGAACTCGCCCTCGACCACATGGATCGTCTCCGCCGCGTCCTCGTGGATATGAGGCGGTAGCGACCAGCCGGCGTGAGGATGGTCGACGAGCAGACAGAAGGCGCCACCGGTGTCGTCCCCCGTGAGGTGGATCTCGGTGCGAACCCCACCGGGCATCCAGACGACCTCGGGCTGGGCGGGCATCGGGGGAGCGTAGTGGGGTGGGGCGGGAGACGAGGGACGGGAAAGGGACGCAAGGGGTTGTCGGTGAGCGCGGCCGTCTCGGCCACGGCCCTGGCTGGCTGTGGCCGTGGCCGAGACGGCCGAGGGTGCGGAGGAGTGGCGTGGGTCCTCGGGGTGTGCGCCGGGGGCTCACCACGTCAGGAGCACGGAACGGTCACCGTCCTCCCACGAAAGCGTCGCGAGACTCGCAAGTCGTGACGGAGAGCGTAGGAGTACGGACTTCCGTGCGTGTTGGACAACAGTCAATTCGACGCTGCATGCATTGACCCCCCCTATAGGGTGGAAAAGGCATGCAGCGCGTTCTCGGGCCCTTTTCTGAGGCCCGAAGACAGACCTAAGACGCGCGGAAGTGTGGAGTTCCCGGCATCTCCCTCACGGAACCGGAACAGGTGTGGCATCTCCCGCACGCACCTGCGACGAAAGTCCGACCGGCCCGACCCGCCCCCGCTCCGCCACCCCGGCCGAAACGCCACCACCGCTTCTGCCGCCTCGGCGGTTGCGCGTGGGGGGCGATGCGACACGATGGCGGGATGAGCGACTTTTCGCAGCTTCCCGCCGACCTGCCGGTGCCAGTGGACGACGGGGCGGCGGACGGGCTGGTGGGAAGGGCTCTCCCGGACCTGGAGTTTCGGTCCGCCGGGGCGGAGGCGGCGGACCGGGCGGCCGACGACGAGCCGCCGGCGCTGCGGCTCACCGACCTGGCGAACGGGCTCTTGGTCGCCTACGTCTATCCGATGACCGGCACGCCGGGGGTGGCGTTGCCGGAGGGTTGGGACGACATCCCCGGCGCCCGCGGCTGCACGCCGCAGAGCTGTGCCTACCGGGACGCGCTCGCCGACTTCGAGGAGGTCGGGGCGAGCGTGATCGGCATCAGCGCCCAGTCGCCGGCCGAGCAGGAGGAGTTCGCGGCGCGCGAGCACATCCCGTTCCCGTTGCTGAGCGATGCGGGGCTGCTTCTGCGCGGGCTTCTCGGCTTGCCCACCTTCGAGGCCGAGGGGCGCACGCTCTACCGGAGGCTCACCTTCGTCGCCGCGGAGGGGCGGATCGTCAAGGCCTTCTATCCCGTCTTCCCACCCGACCGCGACGCCGCCGAGGTGCTGGGCTGGCTGCGCGAGCGGGTCGCGGAGGGGGAAGCGGCCTGATGGCCGCGCTCGCCGCTACTTCGCCATGCCGCGCAACGGGTCCACCAAGAGGCTCGCGGGGGAGTCGGGCTCGATGTCGAGGAGGCCGGTGTTGGTCCCTTCGCCCGAGACGAGGTGGGCGGCGATCGACTCGGGGCACTGCGCTTCCGGTCCGTCGAAGCCCCACGCGTTCCAGTAGCCGCGCAGTTCGGCTTCGCTCCCGACCAGGAAGTGGACCGGGCCGCCCGGCTTGATGTGGTTCTGGGACAGGAACTTTCCGGCGGCGGCGGGGGTGTCGGCGGCGGGGTCGGCGGAGATCGCGAGCACGGCGCCCGCGCCGGGTCCCAGTTCCGCGGCGACGCGGTAGAGGAAGCCGCCGAAATCCTCGCAGCGGCTGCCGAGGAAGACGACCGCGTAGGGCTCGCCGCCGAGCGCGGCGGCGTCGAACGGTCTGCCGCTGCCCGCTTCGGCTAGGCGCACGCGCGGCACCGGGGTGCCGGCTTCGGCAGGCGCCGCCGCTTCGACCAGGTGACGTTCGATCTGTTCCTCGCCCTTCGGCGTGACCACCTCGGTTTCCTTGCCGCCGGCGACGTAGACGATCCCGGCGATCAAGAACCCGGCGAGGATCGGCAGGGCGATCGCCAGCAGGGCGATTCGGTGGCGGCGGCGTTGGGCATCTTCGTCCATGTCCCTATTCTTCTTGACATGCTGATCCGCCATGATCGGCGCCCACGGGCGTCGATGGCGATCGCGGTCCGAAGCCTCACGGCGCTGCTCGTCCTGGCGGCCGTCTTCATCGCCGATAACGATCCGAGAACCGCCCCCCCGCGGGAGGGACGCCGAACCGCCGCCGAGGTGCGCCGATGAGCGCGCTGCCGTTGGCCGACGCCGTCGACACGTTCTGGTCGGTGATGGAGGTCGCGGTGCCGCTCGCCGTCGCCGCCGCCTACCTGAAGCGCGCCAACTCGCTCGCCGACGAGGGCCGGCCGGTGCCGATCTGGCGCCAGCTCTGCTTCGCCCTCGGGATCATCGTGGTCGGCGGCTCGGTGGCCGGGCCGATCGACGACCAGGCCGACAAGCTCCTCTGGGTCCACATGATCCAGCACCTGATGCTGGCCGACATCGCCTCGCTGCTGATCGTCCTCGGCTTCACCGGCCCGCTGCTGCAGCCGCTCCTCACCTTCCGCGCCGGCCGCCCGCTGCGCCGGCTCACCGACCCGGTCGTGGCGATCTCCCTCTTCACCTTCAACCTCTACCTCTGGCACATCCCGTTCCTCTACCAGGCGGTCCTCACCGACACCTCGCTGCACGTGCTCGAGCACATGCTCTTCCTCGGCACCGGCGTCCTGCTCTGGATGCCGCTCTTCGGCCCGCTGCCGAAACCGCAGTGGTTCGGCAAGGGCGCCCACGTCATCTACACGGTCGGGATCTGGCTGCCGTCGATGGTGATGGCCAACGTCTTCATGTGGTCGGACGCCGTCTTCTACCCCGATTACACGGCGACCGCCGAAGCCGTCGGGATCACCGCGATCGCCGACCAGAGCACCTCCGGCGCGATCCTGATGGGGGAGTGCACCTTCCTCGCCCTCGGCGTCTTCGCCTGGGTCTTCCTCCGCTGGGCGAAGGAGGACATCGAAAAACAGGACCTGCTCGACCTGGCGATCGACAACCACGTCGAACTGAGCGCCGCCCGGGCCGCCCGCGCCGTGGCCGCCGGGCGGGGACCGGAACTGCGGGCCCGGATCGAAGCCGACCGGAACCCCCCCGATCACGCCGGCGGGCATTTGTCAACGGGGGGCGAGTAGGAAATACGTCCCGCGATTCGCGGAAAAGTAGGTACGATCACACCGGTGAAACTTTGCCTGCGCAATCGGCGATCGGCTTACGAGGTGGCGATGATCTTCCTCGCCGCCGCCTTGGCGTTCCCGGCGCTTGCCGCCGCCGAAGGGACCGAAGACGGCGCCGTGGTCGAATCCCCGGCTCCCTCGCCGTGGTTCTGGAGCCATTGGACGTCGGAACGTCTCGAACAGGCGCAACCGTTGCCGTTGGTGACCCTCCCGGGCCCGGAACCGGCAGCCGAACCGGAAGCGAGCACCGCGGCCCTCCGGTACAGCGCCGCCCGGACCGCCGCGGTCGAAGGAACCGAAGTCGCCGCCGCCGAATCGACGGTCTTCCCGAGCAGCTCCAACGGCAAGGTCTTCGGCTCCTATTACATCCCGACCGAAGGGCACTTCACTCGGGAGGACTACACCTGCTCCGGGAGCGTCGTGAATTCCCCGCACGGCGACCTGATCGTCACCGCCGGGCACTGCCTGATCGATCCCGAAACCGGGACGATCACCAGCAACGAACTGATCTTCGCCCCCGGTTATCGCAACGGATCGGCGCCCTTCGGCTACTGGCGGATCCAGTCCTTCGTGGTGCCAGAAGCATGGAAAAACACGGCGAAAGCCGGCCTGCGTCCGAACGAGGGCGCCGACCTCGCGTTCATCTCGCTCGGGGGCAACGAAGAAGGCAAGAGCTTCGCCGAAGAGGAAGTCGGCACCTTCGGCGTCGGCTTCGATCAGCTGTGCGGCCAGACCTACACGCAGTTCGGCTACCCGGCCGAATTTCCGTACGGCGGTGAACTCCTCTACTCGCACGTCTCGGCCTACGGCGGTGCCGACGTCGAAGGCGGCTTCTCACCGGTGCCGATGAAGATCGCCAGCGACTTCACCCGTGGCTCGAGCGGCGGGCCATGGGCGGTCGGCGTCGGGACCGGCGCGCCGACGGTGCTGTCGATCACCGCCTACGGCTACGCGAACCAGCCCGGCTACCTCTTCGGCCCCTACTTCGGCGAGGCCGCCAAGAACGCCTACGCCAAAATCACCAAACAGACTCTCCCCGCGGGGATCGAAGAAACGTGCGCGCCGCTGCCGGTGATCCCGGCCCCGCCGGGGCCCACGCCCGCCCCGCCGACGCCGAGCCCCTCGCCGACGCCCGAAGTCGTCGCGCCGCAACCCTCGCTGGAACTGCAGGTGACCCGGGTCCGTCGCCTCGCCAACGGCTCCGCGGTCCTGACCGCGAAGGTGAACGCGGCCGGGCTGCTGAAGCTGAGCGGCTCCGCCGTCCGCGCCGAATCGCTCGCCGCGCCGGCCGCCGGCCAGTACCGGCTGGTGGTCGCGGCAAAAGGCCCGACGAACCGCCGCCTGCGCCAGGTGGGGAAGGCGAAGGTCGGCGTCAACGTCGCGTTCAGCAACTCCGGCAAGACGAAGCTCGTCTCCAAGAAGGTCGTGCTCAGCCGTCCATCGGTGACCCGCTCCGCTCAGCAGCGCTCCGCACGGTCACACTGAGCAAGGCGCCCAGCCGCCGCCGGTCCGCCGCGGTCAGGTCGGCGACCACCGTCGCCAGCTCCTGAGCGACCTCCGCCTCGACGGCCTTCGCCAGCGCTCGTCCCTTCCGCGTCAGCCGGACCCGCACCGCGCGGCCGTCATCGGGATCGGCGACGCGTTCGACCAGGCCGCGGCCCGCGGCGCGATCGACCAGGCCGGTCACGCTCGACTTGTCCAGCTCGAGGTGACGGGCGAGCGCCATCACGCCCGGTTGGCGGTCGCGCAGGATGCCGAGCAGCCGCATCTGGACGACCGAGAGGTCGTGGCGGGCGCCGACCCGCCGCAGCACTCCCTGGACCGAGAAGGAGGACTGGACGAGCGCATCGACGAGGGCCGGCTCGGGATCGGTCATCGTCGGCACCCTAGCAACTAGTTGGGGACACGAACCAATTTTGTTAGTGTCACCAACTAAATTGAAAGCGCGAGCCGGGATGTCCTCGGTCGCCGCCGCAGGAGGTGCCCAGATGAAGGCCGCAGTCGTCACGTCGTTCGATCACCCACCCCGCTACGAGGATTTCGCCGAGCCGGTCGCCACCGGGGAGCACGAGGTCGTGGTCGAGGTGCTCGCCGCCGGGCTCCACCCAAGGGTCCGCTCCGGCGCGGGCGGCAAGCACTACACGAGCGAGGGGGTCCTGCCGCTGGTCCCCGGGGTCGACGCGGTCGGCCGCCGGCCCGACGGGTCGCTCGACTACTTCGTCGCCGACGACCACGTCGCCGGGACCATGGCCGAGCGGGCGGTGATGGACACCCGCCGGTCGGTGCCGCTGCCCGACGGCGTCGACGCGGTGGCGATCGCCGCGGCGATGAACCCGGGGATGTCCTCTTGGGTCGGCCTGCGGCGGCGGGCGGAGCTCGCCCCCGGCGAGGCGGTCCTCGTCCTCGGCGCGACCGGCAACGCGGGAAGGATGGCGGTCCAGGTCGCCAAGCACCACGGGGCGGGTGAGGTGATCGCCGCCGGCCGCAACCCGGAGGCGCTGGCGCTGCTGCCGGGTCTGGGCGCGGACCGGGTGGTGGCGCTCGAGCGCGCGGAGTCGATCGACGTGCTCGGCGAGGCAGCCGCGGAGGTAGACGTCGTCCTCGACTACCTCTGGGGGGAGCCCGCCGAGGCGGCGATCCCCGCGATCGTCCGCCGGCGCCACGACCGCTCGCGAGCTCTCCGCTGGGTCCAGATCGGCTCGGTCGCCGGTCCCGAGATCGCCCTGCCCTCGGCAGCCCTCCGGGCGGCGAACCTGAAGCTCATGGGCAGCGGCCAAGGCTCCGTCTCCACCGCCGGGATCGTCGCCGAGCTCCCCGGCCTGGCCCGCGAGATCGACGCCGGCACCTTCACGGTCGGTGCCGAGAAGGTGCCTCTCGCCGAGGTCGAGGGGGCGTGGGGACGGAGGGTGAAGGGGGGTCGGCGGGTGGTGTTCGTGCCTTAGGGGGTGGGCGCGGCGGCAGTCCTAGGATCGGTCCTGGGCATTTCGTAGCGACCCTGGCAGGCTGTGGCCGCTACGAAATGCCCAGGACGTGAGGGGTTCGTGTGGGTTCTGCCACAGGTTCCGGCGGAGGTCGGACTTACGTGAAGGGTGCGTGCGAGAGAAGGCACACCTGTTCGAGTTCCGTGACGGAGATGCCGGGAACGTCACGCTTCCGTGCGCCTTCGGTCCGTTTCCGGGGCCGAGATTGAGGCCCGAAAACGCGCTGCGTGTATTTGGCCCCCTATAGGGGGGTCAATACACGCAGCGACGAATTGACTGTTGTCCAACACGCACGGAAGCGTGGACTTCCCACGCTCTCCGTCACGACTTGCGAGTCCCGTCACGTCCTCGTGGGACAAAGGTGAGCCTTCCGTGCTCCTCCCGTGACGCGCCCGCTGCGCACGCCGGGACTTCCCCCGCCACTCCTCACATCCCCCGGCCGTCTCGGGCACGGTCACAGCCAGCCAGGGCCGTGACCGAGACGGCCGTGCTCGCCGCAACCTCTTGCGTCCCTTTGCAGTTCTCCTCGTCCCTCAGGCCGGAGTTGCGGAGATAGGGGCCCTCCCGTCCACGACGCCAAGTCGCGCGGGTCTACCGCCCGCCCCCTTTCCCCTTCACGTAGACGAGCCGGCCGTCGGGGAGGCGGTAGACCTGGCCGACGGGGGTGCCGCGGCCGGCGGCGTGGGGGGCGCTCGTGGGGTGGGGGATCACCTTTTCCGCCCCCGCCGACTTGGCGGTGCTCGCTTTGGGGGCCTTGCCTTGGCGGGCTTCGAACTTGTCGGTTTTCAGGTTGAGGGTGAGGCCGAGGCCGGCGATCAGGAAGGCGATCGCCAGGATCATGCCGACGTCGAAGAGGTTGACCAGGCCGTCGAGGGGGTCGCCGACGTCGTCGGCGACCGGTCGGTGGCGGCCGAGGCCGACGCGGCTCATCGGACGAGCGCCGCCGCCGGCCCGGCCGGTGCCGCACCGCGCTCGAGGCCCGCGAGGTCTTCGGTGTAGGTGCGGGTGCGGGTCAAGGTGAGGGCAAAAGAGACGGTGCCGACCAAGAGGCCGACCACGGTGGCGCCGAATGCGTCTCGCAGGTCGTTGGCGAGAGTCGCGACGTCGCCGCCGGCGAGCGCCGCCAGCCCCGGGATCAGCGGGATCAGCGTGCCCATCAGCCCGATCGCCGGGCCGGCACGGACCAGGAGGCGGGTGCGGTCGAGGCTGCGCTGGACCGCCAGCTCGTAGTCGACCAGGGCGCGCTCGGCAGCGCCGCCGCGCTCGGCTGCCGGGGCCGCGGCGATCGCCGTCACCGCGCGGGCGGCCATCGGGCTGCGGGCGTAGCGCGCGTAGTGGCCGGCCTGGGAGGGATCGGCAATCGCGTGGGCGACCAGCTCGCCGAGGTCGAAGTGCCGGTTGCGCCACCGGCGCCACCATTCGGCGGCGAAGCGCCCGACCTCCACCGCGCAGAGCAGCAGGACGATGACCGCGGCGATCAGCACCGGCACCCGCAGCGCGGTGGCGATGTGGGAGAGCGCGTCGCCGAGGTCGAGCGCGGCGGCGATCACGCGAGCCCTCCTCGCCGTCGCTCCAAGCCTGCTCCCAACAGAGCCGCGACGAGCGCGGCGGCGCCGATCGCGATCGCCGTCCACGGCTCGCCGGCGGCGCCCGCGCCGGCGCTGCGCAACCCCGGCGCGCCGAAGGCGAGCTTGCCCTTTTCGTCACCGTCGGGGGAGCCGATCACGACCCCGCTGACTTCGTCGCCGGTGGTGTCGGAACCGGCCGGGGGCGGGTCGCCGACGGCGAGCGGCGCGCCGCGCTGCCCGCGCTCGTTCCCCTTCGAGCCATCGCCGCCCGAGCCGCTGTCCGCGGTCCCGGCCGGACCGGCGGAGACTTCTTCGACTTCCTGGTCGGCTTCGGGGTCGCTCCCCGGTTCGGTCGTCTCGGTCCCGCGCGCCTGCTCGAGGTTGGCGCCCCGCCGGCGATCGCTGCGGTCCTTCGCCCGCAGGCCCTGACCGCGGACGAGGCGGGCGCCGCCGGGCGTCCGGCCCTTGCTCCCCGCCTTCGGCCGGCTGAACGCCGGGGCGCCACCGCCACCGCCACCGGCCGTGACGCCTTCGACGCCAGGGGGTGGCGGCTGCTGGGCGTGGCCTTCTTCGTCGCCGGACTTCAGGCAGTCGGCGGCTTCGGCCGGCGAAGAAGGAGCCCGTTCGGCGGCCGGGATCGGCAGCGCCTGACCGGCGAACGCCGGCGTCACGTAGGCGGTCATCCAGATCCCGTTCAGGTCGGTGCTCGCCCGCCAGCGGATGTGGCCGTCGGTCGGGTCCTGCATCGATTCCATGTAGTCGAGCGGTTCGTGGCCTTCGTCCACCCAGGTTTCCGGGTTGCCGCCGGTCGCCCAGATCGCCTGCACGGCCCAGGCGGTCGAGGCGACGTTCGATTCCGCTTCAGACGTCGGCAGCGCCGGGAACCCGCCGTCGGGGAGCTGGGCGCGCCGCAGGTACCCGAGGCCCTTTTCCTCGGCTTCGCGGTAGGCGGCGAGCGCCGGTTCGGCGGTCGGGGGGCCGGCCGCGACCAGCGCCTCGAGCGCCGCGCCGGTCATGTCGACTTCGCTGACCGCGCTCTTGCCCGAGTAGTACCAGCCCCCGCTTTCCTCGTTCTGGGCTTCGACCACCCATTCGCGCGCCGCCGCGATCGCCGCTTCGGCCGCGGGCTCATGGACGGGCCCGAGGGCGAGGATCGCGAAGATCGTGTCGTTGGCGCCGCCCGCTTCGCCGCCGGGGACGTAGGGGAAGGAGCCATCGGGCAGCTGCCGGGCGAGGATCTCCCCCACGAGGTCGTACCCGGCGAAGGAGTGCGGGTCGCCCCCGGCCGCGTCGACGACCAGCAGTTCGCGCTCGAAGGCGGTCGTGGCGATCTGCGGCCAGGCCAATTCTTCTTCGAGGCCTTCGGCGAAGTGGGTGGTCGCGAAGGCCCAGGAGGATTCGCCGCAGCGCGACTGGTCCTGCGGGTTGATCCCGGCCGAGGCCAGCGCCAGGTTGACCCAGCCGGTGATGCCCGGGCTCGGCTCGCCGCCCGGTTCGGCGAACCCGCCGTCGGTGCCCTGGCGCCCCTGGAGGAAGCGCACGGTGCTGTCGACCGTCGCTTGCTGCCCGGCCGTGTCGGCGAGGGCCAACCCGCTCCCGGCGAGCGCCGCCCCGACCGCGACCACGATCACCACCCGCCTCATCGGTGGCGGCGATGGTGCGTCTGTCGCGGCACCTTGACCTTGCCGAGGGAGACGGTGGAGATCGAGCCTCGCGCGTCGACGACGACGAAGCGCAGTCTGTAGGCGGCCCCCTTCGGCAGGCGGATCGTCGCCGTGGTCTTCGCGGCGCCGCTCGCGCGGGTGATCCAGCGTCCGCCCTTGCCGCCGATCGCCTGGGAGGAGATCGTCCAGCGCCGGATGCCGGGGCCCGCGTCGAGGACCTTCCAGCTGACCTTGACGAGACCCTTCGCCAGCGCCTTGCGGTCGACCTTCGGCGTGCTGAGCCGCAGCTTGCCGGGGTCGGCGGAGACCTTGCCGGGCGGTGGTGGGCTCGGTGCGGCGGGCGCCGCGGTCGGCGTGCTCGGCGTCGGCGGAGAGGTCGTTTCGGGACCTTCGACCACCCCGGCGATCGGGGACGCGGCGCGAACCTTGTCGGCGGCGGGCACTTCGCCGCAGCCCGTCGCCCCTTCCAGGGCCGCACCGCCCGAGCCTTCGACGCAGATGTCGATCCGGTTCGAGCGGATCGTCGATTCGGCGCCGGGGCTCCCGACCGTCGCCTTCACCCGGTGCCAGCCGGGTTCGGCGAAGCTGACGCTCGCCCTGCCGCCCGCGCCCGAGGTCGTGCCGAGCAGGGTTTCCACCCGCTCGAACCCGTTCGCCGCGGTCAGGACGGGGGAGACGCGCGCGCCTTCGAAGGCAGCGGAGCCGGCCCGGGTCGGCCCGGGCGGCGGCCCTTTTTCCAGGTCGTCGGCGTAGGAGACGACTTCCAGCGGCACCGCTTCGCCGGGCGCCACGCCCCGCACCGTCAGCGGGCGGGGACCGGAGGTGTAGCCGGCGGTTTCGGGGAACAGGGCCAGCGTCGGCCGGCTCTTGAAGGCGTCGTAGACCCAGAGGATTTCGTCGCCGCCGGACAGCTGGTACTGGCACCCGCCGACGCTGCTGAAGGTGTTGTTCACGAGGATGCCCCAGTCGGCTTCGGTCGCCGGATCGGCCGCGTCGGGACCGAAGCGGAGCACGAAATAGTCTTCGTAGGCCTTGTACCAGCGGCCGTCGAAGGTCTGGCCGATCAGCGCCATCGCGTCGGCGGAGACGGCGGTCGGGGTGACGCCGGGGGCGGTGTTCTGGGGATCGTTGGGGTTGACCCCGTCGCAGCGGCGCAGTTTCCCCGCCGCGAGGTTGTCGGAGCTGGCCCGGACGCCGTGGGGTTCGGCCGCGATCGGCCCTTCGAAGAGCGTTTCCGAGCGTCCCTCGATGCGGACGTTGACCTCGGTCGGCGCGGCCGCGGCGACGCTCGGAACGAGGATGGCGGTGACGGTGAGCACGGCCACGTAGGCCGCCAGGATCTGGCGCATGTCTGGCCCCTTTCCGCGAGGGCGGTCGACGGTTACGGATCGGAGGGAGGTCTCCTGGCTTCCGAGTCGCCCGCCGCGCCTTCCCGGCTCTCGCCAGTGGCCGCGCGTCGCGCTTCGCGACGAGCTTCGTCTCGGTCACAGTGGCGGGCCCGCGCCGGTTTCTCACCGGACTTCCCCGTCCACCGATCCTCTTGTGCCGGGCAGCGTAGCCGACCGCGGCCGCGGCCGCGCCCGAGTTGACCGACGCCGCCGCGGTGTGCTTCACTGCCTCGGCTCACGAAAGCGGGGAACCCGGTGAGAGTCCGGGACTGACGCGCAGCGGTGAGGGTGACGAGCGGATCGTCAGGTCCACTGAGCCGAGAAAAAGAAGGCTTGGGAAGGAGATCCGCGAGGCTGATCCCGAGTCCGAAGACCCGGTCGTGAGGAGTCCACACGTCTCGCGAACAGGCGGCCGGTCACCCTCGCAGTCCCCTGCGTGCGTGTCGCCGCCCCGAACAGGAGCAACGACATGAAACGCACCCTCACGGCCCTCGCGGCGGCCGCCGTCCTCGGCATCCTCGCGCTCGCCCCGACCGCCTCGGCGGCCACCCCCGCCGAAATCGATCAGGCGATCGAATCGGCGGTCACCTACATCCGCGCCCAGCAGAAGCCGAACGAATTCAACCCCGAAGCGACCTACACCGGCACGATCTCCGGCTTCGGCGGGGACTGGGCCGCCAGCGCGCTCGCCTCGGTCGGCGTCGACTCATCCCAGGTGGTCAACCCGACCTACGGGCCGCAGAGCCTGCAGGACGGCCTCCTCGCCGAATACACCGAAGCCGAATGGACCGAACTGGCCGGGACCGGGCAGTTCCCGCGTCCGGCGACCGACTTCGAGCGGGCCGCGATGGCGAGCTACGCGGCGGGCCTCGACCCGGCGCGCCTCTCCGCCGACCAGAATCTGCCTGCGCAGATCGCCGGCCTCTGGAACTCGGCGACCGGCAGCTTCGGCGCGCCGAGCACCAACTCGACCGTCTTCGGGATCCTGGCGCTCGACCGCACCCCGCTGCCCGCCTGGGCGCTCCAGCCCGCGGTCTCCTACCTGCGGCGCAACCAGCACAACGACGGCGGCTTCGAATTCGGCGCGGCGACGACCGCGGCGGCGAAGGAAACGCGGGGCACCGCCGACATGACCGGCGCGGCGATCGCCGCGTTCTGCGAGGCGGGGGTCCCGGCCTGGGATCCACAGGTCGCCCGCGCGATCGAATTCCTGCACGAAAACCTGACCGAAAACGGCGGGTTCAAATACCCCTTCGGCGGTCCTAACGGCGACACCAACGCCTGGGCGATCAGCGGGCTGAACGCCTGCGGGATCGACCCGCAGTCGGCCGAATGGACGACGGTGGCGGGGAAGACGCCGGTGGATTACGTCCTCTCGTTGCAGATCCACGAAGCCGGCGCGGACGACGGGGCCTTCGGCTACCAGGAACCGGAAGGCGCCAACTTCTACAACACCCAGGAGATCGTGCGGGCGCTCGCGGGTGGGGCGTTCACTGCCGCGCCGCAGACGTTGCGGACCCCGCCGAGCGTCGCCGACGGGACCCCGGTGCGCCACCTACTGGCGGTGAAACTGGGCGGCGAAAGCGTGCGGATGTGCGAGGTCACTGCCCCCGCGGGCGCGCCGCTGACCGCGCTGCTCGAAGCGGCGCAGGCGGGCTCGAACCCCGCCGGGTGCGTCGAATCGCTGTCGATCTCCGGCGGCCAGGTCGTCGCGATCGATGGGGTCGCGGCACCGAACGCCGACGAAGCGTGGCTCGCTCGGGCCGACCGCGGCCCGGCAGCGCTCGCGGGCTCTCAGCCGGTCGCGTTCGGCGACCTCGTCTCGCTCTGGATCGGGACGCCTCCCGCGGGGGCCTCGGACACCGCGACGCCCGGCCCGGCCGGACCGACCGGCACTCCCGGCCCGGCGGGCACGCCCGGTGCCACGGGCGCCGCGGGTCCCCAGGGCAAGCCCGCGCCGAAGGCCAAGCGCAAGCACCACAAGAAGCGCCACCCGGCGAAGAAGGCGAAGGACAAGCGCGTCAACCGCAAGGCGAAGGCCGGGCGGGGGAAGCGGGTCCAGACCCTCGCCGTGGGGGAGGCGCGGGCGCTCTAGGATCGGGTCGGTGAGCGGAGCCGATCAAGGTAGAGGCGCGGCGGGCGCCGGAATCTGGGCGCCCGCGGCGATCCTCGCCGACCTCGACGGCACGCTGGTCGACTCGGTCGCCTCCAGCGAGCGGGCCTGGGGCGCGTTCGCCCGGCGGCGCGGCCTGGACCCCGAGGAGACGCACCGCTTCGCGATGGGACGACCGACCCGGGAGACGATCGCGTTGCTCGTCCCGGAGGGCGAACGCGACGCCGAGCAGGGGCAGCTCGACCGCGACGAGGTCGACGATGCCGACTCGGTGACCGCCTACGAGGGCGCCGCCGACCTGCTCGCCGGGCCGATCCCGATCGCGGTCGTCACCAGCGGCTCGACCGAGCTGGCGACCGCGCGCCTACGCGGCGCCGGCCTCGAGCCGCCCGAGATCCTCGTCACCGCGAACTCGATCGAGCGCGGCAAGCCCGACCCTGAACCCTTCCTCCTCGGCGCCGAGCGCCTCGGCGTCGCCCCGGCCCGCTGCCTGGCGCTGGAGGACGCGCCGAGCGGAATCGAGTCCGCCCGCGCCGCCGGCATCCCGACCGTCGCCTTCCGCACCACCCACCCTGATGCGGAACTGGGGGGCGCGACCGAGATCCTGGATGCGCTGGCCGAAGCGGTGGAGTTGTTGGGGCGGGGGCGGCAGTCCTAGTTGGCCCAGGCCGTGAGGGGTCCGTGTGATTGCCGGCACGGGCGCGGGCGGAAGAGGGCCCGGAAACGCGCTGTCGACTTTGACCACACCCTGGTGTGGTCAAAGTCGACAGCGCGTAAGTCGGTGTTGTCCAACACGCCGGGCGCCAGCTCGACCCGGCCGCATCCCTTCCCGAACCCCGGCTTCGTGCCGCCCTAAACCGCCGCCGGCACTCCCAGCGCCGCGGCCTCCGCGAGGATCTCCACCGAGCGGACGCGGTTGTCGGCCGAGTCGGCGTAGTGGACGGTGATCAGCTCGTCCACGCCGGTCTTGGCCTGGAAGTCGGCGAGGTAGGCGGCCGCTTCGGGGCCGGTGCCGACGGCCGAGTAGGTGAGCATCTCGTCGACCGCGCGGGCGCGGGGGGAGTCGAGGATCTGGTCGACCTCCTCGTCGGTCAGCTTGCCGCCGCCCGGGGTCTTGAAGAGGCTCTTGACGCGCATCCGGCGGGTGATCTCGAGCTGGCGCTCGGCATCGGCCCGGTCGGCGGCGGCGATCACGCCGACACCGGCCATCGCGTAGGGCTCGGCGAGCTGCTCGGAGGGCTTGAAGTTCTCCCGGTACACCTGCAGCGCGTCGAAGAGCGCGTGCGGGGCGAAATGGGAGGCGAAGGCGTAGGGAAGTCCCAGGACCGCGGCCAGCTGGGCTCCGAAGAGGGAGGAGCCGAGGATGTAGAGGGGGACGTGGGTGCCCTTGCCGGGGATCGCGATGACTCCGGAGACGGGGCTGTTGTCGCCGAGCCAGCCCTGCAGCTCCTGGACGTCCTGGGGGAAGCGTTCGCTGGAGAGCTCGTCGCGCCGCAGCGCCCGCATCGCGGCGGTGTCGGAGCCGGGGGCGCGGCCGAGGCCGAGGTCGATGCGGCCGGGATGGAGCTCGGCGAGGGTGCCGAACTGCTCGGCGATCACCAGCGGCGAGTGGTTCGGCAGCATGATGCCGCCGGCGCCGAGGCGGATCCTCTCGGTGTGGGCGGCGACGTGGGCGATCAGGACCGCGGTCGCGGAGCTGGCGATCGAGCGGATGTTGTGGTGCTCGGCGTACCAGATGCGCCGGTAGCCGAGGCGCTCGGCGGCCTGGGCGAGGTGCACCGATCCCTCGAAGCTGTCCCCGATCGACTCGTTCGGCCCGACCGCGGCGAGGTCGAGGATCGAGAGGGGAACGTCGGGGCGGGTTGGGGCGTCGGTCAGATCGGTCATGTCCTAAGCATGCCGAACCGGGTGCGCCGGCCCGCCCCTCCGCTCAGATCCCGGACCCCACCTTGCCCGCGCGGGCGTCGGCCCAGACGTCGACGTTCGACTCGAAGTCGACGATGCGGTCGATCTCGGCGAGTTCCTCGGCGGTGAAGTCGAGGTTGTCGAGCGCGTCGACGTTCTGCTCCAGCTGCTCGGTGGAGGAGGCGCCGATGACCAGCGAGGTCATCCGGGGGTCCCGCAAGCTCCAGGCGAGCGCCATCTGCGGCAGGGACTGGCCGCGCTTCTCGGCGAGGGAGGCGAGGTCCTTGATGCGGCCGATGACATCGTCGTTGATCCAGTCGCTTTCGAAGGCGCCGTAGTCGCTCTGGGTCGCCCGCGAGTTCTCCGGGATCCCGTCGTTGTATTTGCCCGTCAGCAGGCCTTGGGCGAGCACGGTGAAGCCGATGGCGCCGACGCCGAGCTCGTCGACCGTCTCCAGCAGGCCCTCGTCCTCGATCCAGCGGTTCAGCATCGAGAAGCTCGGCTGGTGGATCAGGAGCGGCGTGCCGAGGTCGGCGAGGATCGCGGCGGCCTCGCGGGTGTGCTCGGCGTCGTAGGAGGAGATGCCGACGTAAAGGGCCTTGCCCTGGCGGACCGCGGCGTCGAGCGCGCCCATCGTCTCCTCCAGCGGGGTCGAGCCGTCGAGCCGGTGCGAGTAGAAGATGTCGACGTAGTCGAGGTTCATCCGCGCCAGCGACTGGTCGAGCGAGGAGAGGACGTACTTGCGCCCGCCGCCGCCCTGGCCGTAGGGGCCCGGCCACATGTCCCAGCCCGCCTTGGTCGAGATCACCATCTCGTCGCGGTAGGGGCGGAAATCTTCGCGCATCAGGCGGCCGAAGTTGATCTCCGCGGCGCCGTAGGGCGGCCCGTAGTTGTTGGCGAGATCGTGGTGGGTGATGCCGAGGTCGAAGGCGCGGCGGGCGATCTCACGCTGCGTCTCGAATTTGCGGTCGTCGCCGAAGTTGTGCCAGTAGCCGAGGGAGAGGACCGGGAGGTCGAGACCGGAGCGGCCGGTGCGCCGGTAGACCATCTTGCCGTCATAACGATTGGGATCTGCGTCGTAGCTCATCGCCCCGTTTTCTACCCACTCAGCGGCTTCGGCACTCGGATTTGGCGCCGGGTGGGGGGAGAACTCGGGGCGCCGGGACCTTGGGGGCGCATGGCACGACGCCGACACAGCCACCGACCGCCACGCGAGCCCCTCGACCTGGAGGCGACCCGCGACCTCGTCGAGGAGGTGCTGCGCACGGCGATGGCCCTGGAGGACGTCGTCGTCTCCCTCCTCGACGACCTGCCCGAGGGCGCCTTCCCCGGCGAAGACCCTGGCCTCGTCCTGCTGGAGATGATCGTCGGCAGCTCCCACCCGGCCACCACCGCCGCCGGTGCCCGCGACACCCGCACCGCCACCGCCCTCGTCGTCGCGATCCGCGAGCGGGTCCTCGCCGACCTCCACGCCGCCGCCACCCTCGTCGCCGAGCGCGAAACCGATCCCGAACCACCGACCCGAAATCCCGATAACCGGGCATGAAAAGCTGAGGGCATGGCTTCGTTCTCCTCGTTCGACACGCGCGGTTACCGCACCGTCGACCCGCGGGAGGGGTACGACCGGTGGGCGGCTACTTATGAGGACACGGTCGAGGACGCGATGGACGTCGCGCTGCTCGAGCGGCTCGAGCTCGACTGGCCGGCGGTCGGGCGCGTCGCGGACCTCGGCTGCGGAACGGGGCGCACCGGGAGCTGGCTCGCGACGCGGGGCGTGGGGGAGATCGACGGGGTCGACCTCTCGCCGGGGATGCTCGAGGCGGCGCGCGCCCGGGGCGTCTACGCCTCCCTGCGCGAGGGCGAGGTCGGCGACACCGGCCTGGGATCCGAGGCTTACGACCTCGTCGTCTCCTGCCTCGTCGACGAGCACCTCGGCGACCTGGGCCCGCTCTACGCCGAGGCGGCGCGGCTCGCGCGCCCTGGTGGGCGCTTCGTCCTCGTCGGCTTCCACCCGCACTTCATCGTCGCCTCGGGCATGCCGACGCACTTCGACGACGCCGACTCGGGTGAGTCGCTGGCGATCGAGACCCACGTGCACCTGCTGAGCGACCACGTCGCCGCGGGACTCGACGCCGGGCTGGCGCTCGCCGGGCTCCACGAGCGGCTCGTCGACGACGAGTGGGTGGCGCTGAAGCCGAAGTGGGAGCGCTTCCGGCACCACCCGATCTCCTTCGCCTTCGTCTGGTCGCGCTAGCCGATCCGGCGCCCGATCCGCTATGAACCGGCGATGCCCCACGTCATCGCCTGGTGTGGATTCCTGGGAGCCTGGCTGCTCGTCGCCGGGCCCCTCGACCAGGCCGTGCGCGAGATCGAGGAGACGGGCTTCGAGCGGGAGTCGATCGAGGAGGCCAAAGCCAACGTCGCCGAGCCGGAGCCGGTCTCCCGCTGGTGGCTGCTGCTGCCGCCGGTCTGGTGGCTGCTGAAGCGGCGCCGCGAGAGCATCTACCGCCACCAGATCGGCGAGGCGCTCGACGACGAGACGCTGCTCGCCTTCCTCACCGTCAAAGACGTCCTCAACGCCTGGCTCTACGTCGCCGTCGGCGCCTCGCTGATCGCGGTGAAGGAGACCTGGGAGCTGCACGAGAGCTACGAGTGGCCGGAATGGGCCTTCTGGCTCGGCATCGTCGGCATGGTGGTCTTCTGCCTCGGCATCACCGTGGGACGGACGCGCCGCCGCCATCATCGCCCCGCGGTCGAGTCCGCGCGAGGCTGAGGTGACCGCGGGGGAATGGGCGGCGCGGCTCGGCGAGGTCGCCCGCGGGGTGCGCGAGGGCGACGAGGGGGAGGTCGTCCGCGCGGTCGAGGCACTCAGCCGTCGCCACCGCCTGCTGGCCCCGCTGGCGCTCCTGGTCGGCGGCGTCGCGATGCTCTTCGGCGGCGTCCGCCTGCTGCTCACGAATTGGCGCCTGACGGTGATCCAGATCCCGCCCGCGATGTGGATCTGGGCGGCGATGTACGACCTGCGCGGGCACGTCCTCCACGACCGCTCCTGGAACGCGATCACCGGCCCGATCGTCGCGCCGATCGTGATCGGGGTCGTCGCGATCACGATGGTCTGCTTCTGGTTGAACGCCGTCTTCGGCTTCGCGATCAGCCAGGACGGTAAGCCCGAAGTGCGCCCGGCGATGGACGAAGCGCGGCCGCACCTGGCGGCGATCCTCGGCTCCGGCGCCGTCGTCGGGCTCGCCCTGGGGCTGACCGTCACCGTCGTCACCCGCGCCCGCTCACCCTGGTTCGCGCTGACGTTGAGCATCGTCATCGGGGTGATGATGATCGCCTACGTTGCCGTCCCGGCCCGGCTGATCGGCGTCGATTCCGGCACCGTCTCGCGCCGCGACCGCCTCTCGGCGAGCGTCGTCGGCTCGGTTCTCGGCGCCGTCGTCTCGACCCCCGCCTACGTGCTCGGGCGGATCGGCCTGCTGATGCTCGGCTCGCCCTTCCTGCGCTTCCCCGGCCTGCTGATCTTCATCATCGGCTTCACCCTCCAGGCGGGCGCGACCAGCGCGGTCAAGGCGGTGAAGATGGGGGCGAAGCTGGGACGGCGCGACGTCCCTGACCGGGCGCGGACGTCCACCGAGTAGTAGGAAAGTTCCAGTTTCTTGGAGGAAGGCGTGATGGATGAGATGATCGCCGCCTCCGATGAACAAAATTGACCTAGGAACCAGACTTCGTGCCCTTCGGACCGAGCGCGGCCTCTCGCTGAGCCAGCTGGAAGCGGCGACCAAGATCTCGAGCTCGTTTCTCTCGCTGGTCGAGAGCGGCAAGTCCGACATCACGATCAGCCGCCTGGTCCGCCTGGCCGACTTCTTCGAAGTCGAACTGAGCGACCTGGTCGATGGCAGCCGCACCGAGCGCAAGCCGCTCGAGGTCATCCGGGACGGCGAGGGCAGCGTCCTCACCTCCAGCGCCGAGGGCATCACCACCCGCTTCCTCGGCCATCAGCGCTGGCGGCTCTCCCCGCGGGTCTCCGACTACGAGGCGGGGGGGACCATCGACATCCTCGGCGGCGAGCAGGCCGCCCGCGAGATCCTCCACCACCGCGAGCTCTTCATCTATGTCATCAGCGGGACCTTCGAGATCACCGTCCACGGCCAGGACCCGGTGACCCTTTCCCGCGGCGACGCCGTCCTGATCCGCGACGGCGCCGACCGCGTCGTCAACACCGGCCGCCGCGTGAGCCGACTGCTGATCGTCGGCGTCACGTTGGGCAGCTAGAAGGCCCGAGGTAGGGGACGCGAGGCGAAACCGCCGGGCGTGCGCCGAGGGCGCGTCACGGGAGGAGCGTGCGTTTCCGCTAGGTGTAGTTACCCACGAGGTTGTTCCAGCTCGGCGAGCCGAGCGGCGGGCGGCCTGTGGCCGAGGGAGCCGTGTCGTCTCCTGAAGTTGTAGTGGTCTAGCCATCCGGGAAGCGCCGCGGTCCGCTCGGCCGAGGAGCCGTAGATCGCGCCGTAGGCCCAGCCGTTGGTCAGCGTCTGGATGAAACGCTCGGCCTTGCCGTTGGTGCGGGGTCGGTAGGGCCGGGTGAAGAGAGGACGCATGCCGAGCTCGCGGCATGCCTTCGCGTGGAGCGCCGAGCGGTAGCAGGCGCCGTTGTCGGAGAGCACCCGCTCGACCGTCACGCCCATCGAGGCGAGCCAGGCGACCGCCCGTCGCAGGAACCCTTCTGCGGTGGGTCCCTTCTCGTCGGGCAGCACCTCGACGTAGGCGAGGCGGGTGGCGTCGTCGACGCAGACGTGGACGAACTCCCAGCCGACCGTGTGCCGGCGGACCCCGGCGGCGTCGCGCAGCTGACGGTTGTGGTGGCCGCGCCGTCCGCCGGTCACGCGTTTGCCCGCCCCGCCCTCGATCCGCCCGAGCTTCTTCACGTCGACGTGGATCAGCTCGCCCGGTCGCTTGCGCTCGTAGCGGTTGGGCGGCTCGGGGGGCTCGAGCCTGCTGCGCCGGCCCAGGCCGACCCTCCTCAGCCACCTGGAGACGGTCGAGAGCGCCATGCCGAGCACCTCGGCGATCTCCGCCGCGGTCATCCGCAGCCGTCGCAGGGCCACGACCGCCTCGAGTCGGTCGGCGGGCAGGCGCGTGGGGCTCCTCCTCGGCGCCGAGCTGCGGTCGAGCAGGCCGCCCTCTCCTTCGGCCCGCCACCTGGCGAGCCACTTCCTGGCGGTCCGCCCGCTCACCCCGGCGGCCTCGGCCGCCGGGGTGAGCGCCCAGCCTTCCTCCTCGATCCGCCTCACCAGCAGGCGGCGGGAGTTCGGGCAGGTGCGGGCGTTAGCGTGGATCCTCATCCGGGTCCTCCTTGATCTGGGTGGGTCGCACCCCCAGCCTTCAAGGAGGCCCGGATGAACAACGTGGTGAGGAACTACAGCTAGGACTGCCGCCACGGCCGGCGCCACCAACCGCTCAGGTCCGCACCTTCATAAACGACGATCCCACCTGCTGCCACTTGCCCTTGTTCTTCACGAACCAGGTCACCTTGACCGAGAACTTCTGGCGGATGCCGCTGACCTTGAAGGGGAATGCCTTGTAGGCGGTGGGGGCGAGCTTCTGGCACTTGCCGCCCTGGAGTGGTGCCTTGCCGTAGATGCGGAAGCACGTTTTTACCGGCTTCTTGCCGACGTGGCTTTCGAAGACGAAGGTGCCGCGGAAGAGCAGCGACTTGTCGTAGTGACAGGTGTCGGCGGCCTTGTAGGGCTTGCCGTTGTCGCAAGAGCCGTAGATCGAGTACTTCTGCTTCGCGTGGGCGCCGGCTGACGCGGCGGGCACGAGCAGCGCGACGAGGGCAAGGGCGGGGAGGACGAGTCTGAGTCTCATGCCGCGTCCCGTACCCACCCACGGCGGATACCTCACTCGGTCGCATCGTCTGAATAGGGTTAGGCGGGTGAGTTCCGCCGACCTTGCCGGGACGGGCTCCGACGCGGAGCCCGTACTGAACTTCGGCCATTGGCCGGCGGTCAGGCGCTGCGCGCTCGGGCTCTACTTCGTCGGCCTCATCGTCTGGAGCTACAACTACGGCATCCCCGTCCAGCGGGATCTGGTGATCGCCTGGGTCTGCGGCGCCCTCGCCTGCGCCTGTATCGGCCGCCACCCGCGGGAGATGCTCTGGCTGGTCATCGACTGGGCGCCGATGGTGATCGTGTTCGGCGCCTATGACGTCACCCGCGGCGCCGCCGACAAGCTCGGGATCGGGGTCCATTTCCACCCGATGATCGACTTCGACAAAACCGTCTTCTTCGGCCAGACGCCGACCGAATGGCTCCAGCACCACCTCTACGACCCGACCCGCGTGACCGGCTGGAACGTCTTCTTCACGCTCACCTACACGAGCTACTTCATCACCCCGTTCGCCCTCGCCGGCTGGCTCTGGGCGCGCGACCGCCCCGCCTACCTCCGCTTCGCCAAGCGCCTCGTCTCGCTGGCGATCGCGGGCGTCCTCACCTACATCCTCTTCCCGGCCGCGCCGCCCTGGCTGGCGGGGCAGGAAGGGCTGCTCCACGACATTCACCGGACCACCTCCGAAGGCTGGAAGATCATCGGCGTCGGTACCTCGGTCCTCTTCTCCGAAGGCCAGGCCTCGGTCAACCTCGTCGCCGCGGTCCCCTCGCTGCACGCCGCCTTCACGATGCTGGTCGCGATCAACCTCTGGAACCTGATCCCGTGGCGCCGCGCCCGGCCGCTCGTCTTCCTCTATCCGGCGGCGATGGCGCTCTCCCTGATGGCCACCGGCGAGCACTACTTCTTCGACATCCTGCTCGGCTGGGTCTACGCCGGCACGGTCATGGTCGCCTGGGCAGCCTGGGAACGGCGACGTGAACGAAGTCGCTCACCGCGACCTGAGTTCGCGAAACTTCCATAGTTTTTCTATATTGGTCGGCATGTCTCCGTCCGCTCCCGATCGCACCGCCGCGATCGACCTCGTCGCAAGCACTCTGCTGGGACGCGCGGCGCGCCTCACCCGCCTGCTGATGCCGAGCGGCGCCCACCGCCTCTCGCGGACCGAGGTCGGCGTCCTGGCGACGCTCTCGGAAGGCTCGCGCCGCATCACCCAGCTCGCCCAGACCGAGGCGCTCGCCCAGCCCACCGTCACCCAGCTGGTCGACAAACTCGAGGGCCGCGGCCTCGTCGCCCGCGCGCGGTCCGGCGAAGACGCCCGCGTCGTCATGGTCGAGGTGACGCCGGTCGGCACCGAGGTCTTCGAGGAAGTCCGCGCGGAGATCCACGCGAGCATGCGCGACGCGCTCCTCCACCTTCCCGACGACGAGCTGACAGACCTGGCACACGCCTCCGAAACCCTCGGCGGCCTGATCGAGACGCTGCTGCCCCGCGACCCGTGAGCCCGGCGCTGCGGGCACGGCTCCTCCCCGGGGCCCTGGTGTCGATCGTGATGGTCACCGGGGTGATCTCCTCGCTCGGCGCCCCGCTGATCCCGAGCATCAGCGACGACCTCGGCGTCTCGCTCAGCGCCGCGCAGTGGTCGCTCACCGCGACCCTCCTCGTCGGCGTCGTCTCCTCCCCGGTGATGGGGTGGCTCGCCGACGGCCCGCGCCGCCGCGAGACCCTGATCGGCGGCCTCGCCGTCGTCGCCCTCGGCTGCGTGATCGCGGCGCTCGCCTCCAGTCTCGAGATGCTGGTCGTCGGGCGCGCGATGCAGGGCGTCGGCCTCGGCCTGGTCCCGCAGGGGATGGCGACGGCGCGCGACGAGCTGCCGGCCGAGCGGGTCCCCGCCACGATCGGCCTGCTCTCGGTCGCGGGCGCGGCGGGGGTAGGTGCGGGCTACCCGATCTCGGGCCTGCTCGCCGGGATCAGCCTTTCGGCGGCGTTCTGGTTCGGCGCCTTCGCCGCGGTGCTGGCGATGGTTCTAGCCGTCCTCTTCGTCTCCTCGACCTCGGGACAGTCCGCGGCCAAGCTCGACGTCGGCGGCGCGGTGCTCCTGACGATCGGCCTCGCGGCGCTCCTGATCGCGATCGCCGAGGGCGGTGGTTGGGGCTGGGGGGCGCCGGAGACGATCGGCCTCTTCGTCGTCGCGATCGTCTTTCTCGCGCTCTGGGGCGCCCAGGAGCTGCGGGTGGAGGAACCGCTCGTCGACCTGCGCCTCGCCCGCCACCCGGCGGTCTTCACCGCCGACATCGCCGCCCTCGTCCTCGGCGTCGCGATGTACATGTACCTGACCGGGGTCAGCGAGTTCGTCCAGGCACCGCAGGGGCTCGGCTACGGGTTCTCCGCCTCGGTGGTCCTCGCCGGCCTCTGCCTGGTGCCCTTCTCGGTGGTCAGCATCCTCGGCTCGCGCACGCTGCCGTTCTGGACCCGCCTGGTCGGCGAGGCGAACCTGCTGCCGGTCGGCGCGCTGACCGTCGCCGCGGGCGGCGTCGTCTTCGCCCTCTTCAACGGCGGCATCTGGAGCGCCTTCGTGATCATGGGCGTGATGGGCCTCGGCTACGGGCTGACCTATGGGGCGATCCCGGGGATGATCGTCCGCGCCGTGCCGGAAAACGAGACCGGCAGCGCGACCGGCTTCTACCAGGTGGTCCGCTACATCGGCTTCTCGCTCGGGAGCGCGATCACCGCGTCGCTGCTCGCCGCCGAGACCCCGGCGGGTAGCCATCTCCCGCGCCTCGCCGGCTACGACGCGATCACCTGGACCGGCGTCGGCATCTGCGTCATCGCCGCGATCATCGCCTGGGTCCTGCCGGGGCGGGGACCGGGCGGCGGCGAGCCCACGGCGAGCGAGCTCCGTCGCGAGCAAGAGGACGCCGAGCTCGCCAGCGCCGGGTTGCCCGGCGTCAGACCGGGATAACCACGCTTTTGGGACGCTGGTGGGATGGCCGCCGACGCCCCCGTCCCACCCAGCCAAGGCCTCGCCGCCTACCGCCGCGTGCTGGCGGCGCCGCGGGTGCGGCCGCTGGTCACCTTCGCGCTGCTGGCGCGGATGCCGATCGGGATGGGCGCGGTCGCGATCATCCTCTTCATCCACGGCCAGACCGACTCCTTCGGCATCGCCGGCGGCGTCGCCGGCGCCTACACGATCGGCCTCGGGATCACCGGCCCCGCGGTGGCGCGGTTCATCGACCGGCACGGCTCGCGCCTCGTCATCGTTCCCGGCGCGCTCCTGGTGATGGCGGCGATGGTCGCGCTCGTGGTGCTGGGCGAGGGGGGCGCCGGGACGGTCCCGCTGATCGCCGCCGGCTTCCTCGCCGGCGCCGGATCGACGCCGATCGGCGGCATCTTCCGCCAGCGCTGGCCGGAGCTCGTCGGCGCCGCCGAGCTGCCCACCGCCTACGCGCTCGACGCGGTGATGATGGAGGTCGTCTTCGTCAGCGGGCCGCTCTTGGCGGGAATCCTGGCGGCGACCGCGGGCCCCGCCGAGGGCCTGATCGTCGCCGGCGTCCTCGGCATCGTCGGCTCGATCGGCTTCGCCCGCCTCTCGACCGTCGAGCCGGGCGAGGACCCCGGCGCCGAGCGCCACTGGCTCGGCGCCCTCGTCTCCCCGCACCTGCGCCTGCTCGTCATCTCCGACCTGCCGCTGGCCGGCACCTTCGGCGCCCTCGACGTGATGCTGCCCGCCTTCGGCGCCCACCATGGGGCCGCCGCGCTGGGCGGGCCGTTCGCGGCCGCGCTCGCCTTCGGCTCCGGCGCCGGCGGCCTGGCGTTCGGCGCCCGCCCCGGGATCTTCGGCCCACCGCGCCGGGCGCTGGTCATCCTCGGCGGCCTCATGGTCCTCAGCTGCCTGCCGCTGGTCGCGGCGACCTCGGTCCCGGAGATGTTCGTCTTCGCCGCGCTTTCCGGCATCACCTTCGCGCCGCAGATCACCGTCCGCAACCAGGTCGTGCAGCGCACCCTCCTGCAGGGCACCGCGACCGAGGCCTTCACCTGGCTCGCCCTGGCGACGACGGTCGGCGCCAGCATCGGCTCCGCCCTCGTCGGCCCGTTGGTCGAGGCGCTGGGCTGGCGCGCCGGCGCCGTGGTCGCCGCCGTCCTGCCCGCCCTGGCGCTGCTGATCGTCTTCGCCCGCCGCGACCTGCTCGAGTGAGCGTTGACAGCCGGCGGCGCGAGCGCCAGGATCGGTCCATGTCCGAGACCGTGATCGTCGAGCAGTCGTCCCTGGGTTCCTCCTTCGCCGCCGCCCTGGCGCTGAAGGACTTCGACCGCGTCCGCGAGCTGCTCCACCCGGAGATCGACTTCCGGGGACTGACGCCGAACCGGGTGTGGGAGGCGGAGGACCCCGAGGCGGTGGTGAGCGGCGTGCTGCGCGAGTGGTTCGAGGACTCCGACGAGATCCTCGAGCTGCTGAACGTCGAAACCGGCACCGTCGCCGACCGCGAGCGGGTCGGCTATCGCTTCCTCGTGCGCAACCCGGAAGGGCTCTTCGAGGTCGAGCAGCAGGCCTACATCGGCGGGCGCGACGGCCGGATCGGCTGGATGCGCTCCCTCTGCTCCGGCTTCCGGCCGGTCGAGGGCGAGTGATGGCGGAGATCGCTCCCGCCAACCTGGAGTCGACCGAGGCCTGGAGTGGGCCGCTGTTCGAGCGCTTCGTGCGCTTCCGTCCCTACGTCGCCGAAGGGCTGGGACGCCACGGCGAGGCGGGGATGGCCGCGCACCCGCCGCGGGCGGGCGATCGCGTCCTCGACATCGGCTGCGGCTTCGGCGACACCACGCGGCGGCTCGCCGAGATGGTCGGCACGGAGGGCGAGGCGGTCGGCGTCGACGTGTCGGAGCCGTTCATCGATCTGGCGCGCCAGGAGGTGGCGCAGGCGGGCGTCGCCAACGTCTCCTACCGCGTCGACGACGTCCAGATCGCCGACCTCGGTG
Organism: Solirubrobacterales bacterium; assembly: GCA_965200635.1. Lineage (GTDB taxonomy): Bacteria > Actinomycetota > Thermoleophilia > Solirubrobacterales > 70-9 > VAYN01. Next base: position 2,310,734 of record OZ241364.1, read on the forward strand.
GGCCCTACGACTACGTCTTCTCGCGGATGGGCGTGATGTTCTTCGCCGGCCCGGTGCAGGCGCTGCGCAACGTGCGCGAGGCGATGCGACCGGGCGGGCGGGCCTGCTTCGTGGTCTGGCGGCGCAAGCTCGACAACGGCTGGGTCAGCGAGGCCGAGCGGGTGGTGGAGCGCTACCTCGAGCACCCGGAGGAGTCCGAGGAGCCGACCTGCGGGCCGGGCCCGTTCTCGATGGCCGATGCCGACGTGGTCTCCGAGCAGCTGGCGATCGCGGGCTTCGAGGAGATCGAGCTGCGCCGCAGCGACCTGCCGATGAAGATGGGTGCCGACATCGACGGGGCGGTCGACCTGGTGATGTCGATCGGGCCGGCGGGCGAGGTCCTTCGCCTCTGGGGCGACCGTGCCGAGGAGATCCGCCCGACGATCACCGCCGAGATCCGCGCCGTGCTGGAGCAGTTCGAGACCGACGACGGCGTCTTCGCCCCGTCCTCGACCTGGTTGATCGGCGCCGTCGCCCCCGAAGCCTGACCTAGGCGGCGCTCGCGAAGCGGACGGCCAGCTCGGTCCGGGAGCGCACGCCGAGCTTGCGGTAGGCCGAGCGGAGGTGGTGCTCGACCGTGCGGGGGGAGAGGAAGAGGGCCGCGGCGACCTCGCGGTTGGTGCGGCCGGCGGCGACCAGCTCGCAGACGTCCCGCTCGCGCGAGGTGAGATCTCCCTTCGGTTCGATCGGGCCGGCCGCCGCACCCGCCGCGGCCAGCTCGCTCGCGGCTCGCTCGCTCCAGCCGCGGGCGCCGGCGCTCGTGAAGGCGTCGCGGGCTTCCGCCAGCAGGGGACGGGCGTCGGCGCGGCGGCGCGCACGGCGGAGGCGCTCGCCGATCGCGAGGCGGGTCCGCGCCGCCTCGAAGGGCATCGCCGGGGCGGCGTGGGCGGCCAGCGCCGCGGCGAGGTTGGCGTCGATCTCCTCCTCTGGCCCGAGCAGCGCCCGGCAGCGGTGCACCGCGGCGCGCGCCCAGGCGCCGCCGGTCAGCTCGGCGCCCGCTTCCAGCTCGGCGAGGACCGGGCCCGCCTCCGCGGCGCGGTCGAGCCGCACCAGCGCCTCGATCAGGTCGGCGTGGCTGAAGAGGAAGGCCGGGTCGCGGGTGCCGTGGGCGGCGGTGTGGTCGAGCGCGGCGCGGCAGTGGACGGCGGCGCCCTCGGCGTCGCCACTTCCCAGGGCCAGCTGGCCGAGGGCCTGCTCGGCGCAGGCGAGGGTCGAGGGCAGCTCCATCTCCTCGCCCAGCCGCAGCATGCGCGCCGCCGCCGGCTCGCAGGTCTCGGCGTCGCCGCGATGGGCGGCGACCATCGCCACCGCCGCCAGCGAGAGCGTCGCGACGAAGCCGCCGCTCAGCCCCGTCTCGGCGATCTCGTTCGACTCCTCGGCGCAGGCGGCGGCGAGGATCATGTCCCCGCGGCGGATGTGGAGCGTGGCGAGGACCGCGAGCGGCAGCGCCAGCGGCGTCACCGCGCCCGCCGCCCGGTTGGCCTCGATCAGGCGCGTCAGCATGCGCTCGGCGACGTCGTGGTCGCCCGTCCAGAGGCGGCAGAGGGCGTCGATCGCGAGCACCTCATGGCCCGGTGCGGTCGGGTCCCAGGCAGCGAGCCCGGGCTCGATCCGGTCGAGCATCTCCCGCGCCCGCGCGTGCTCGCCGAGGCTGACCAGCACCTCGGCCTCGAGCAGGCTCGGGATCGTGTCGGCGCCGGGCGGGGCGAGCGCGCGGGCGCGTGCCGCGGTCTCCTGCAGCCCGGCCATCGGCCCGGAGCCCATCAGCGCGATGCAGGCCTGGGTGAGGAGCGCGGACGCGCGCAGCGGGTCGACGTCCTCGATCGCGGCGGCCTCGGCCTCGAGCAGCGCGAACGCCTCGCGCGGGCGGCCGCCCTGGTGGATCGCCATCCCGCGCAGCATCTGCACGTCGGCCCGGGCGAGCGGGTCGGTGACGGTGGGGAGGACCGCGTCGAGCACCCCGCGGGCCAGCGCCGGCCGCCCGGCCGTTCCGGCGGCGACCGCGGTCTGGAGCGCGCGCCGCGTCGCGTCGGCGGGGTCGGGACTGAGCGCGACCGAGCGCTCCAACACCGTGGCGGCGGTCCCGGGCGCGCCGCGCCGCCGCGCTTCCTCGCCGAGCTCCTCGAGCCGCGCCGCGAGCCCCTCGTCCGGTGCCGGCGCTGCCTGGGCGAGCTGCCAGGAGCGCTCCGGCTCGGGGACGGCGTCCGCGATCCGCCGGTGCGCCTCGCGCCGCGCCGAGGGCGCCGCGCCGTGGTAGACCGCCGCGCGGACCAAGGGGTGGGAGAAGGCGACGCCGGCGGCGCCGAGCGCCACGAGCCCCGCGTCCTCGGCGGGTCCCAGGGCCGCGGCCACCATCGTCCCGGGCGCGCCGGCAGCCGCCAGTAGAAGGGCGTCGCGGGTCGCCTCCGGCAGCTCGGCGACGCGGGCGGTGAAGGCGCGCTGGAGGCGCTCGCCGGCGGGGAGGGGGTCGGGGAGGATCGCGCGGCCGCCGCGCTGGGCGGCGCTCAGCTCCGTGGGCGCCTCGACCAGCGCCAGCGCGTTGCCGCCGACCGCCGCGACCAGCGCCTCGGCCACTGGATCGGCGAGGCCGCCGCGCCGCGCCAGCGCCAGCGCGTCCTCGCGTCGCAGCTCCTCCAGGGCCAGGGTCTCGACCCCGGGCCACTCGTCCGGCGCCTCGCCGCGCAGCGACCAGACCGCGATCACGCCGATCCCGAGTCGCTTCGCGCGCCGCGCCAGGTAAGCGATCGCCGCCCGTGAGGAGGGGTCGAGCCACTGGACGTCGTCGACCAGGCAGAGGACCGGCGCCGCCTCGGCGAGGCGGGTCGAGACCTCGCGCAGCAGCGCTACGGGGTCCTGGCCCTCGCGGTCTTCGGTGGGCAGGGACTCCGCTCCGAGCCCGTGCATCAGGTCCTCGAGGCCAGCCAGCGGGATCCCGGCCTCGGCCTCGACGCCCACAGCTCGCAGCACGGTCAAGTCGCTCGGCGCCGCGGCCTCGAGCAGGGCGCTCTTGCCGACGCCCGGCGTGCCCTCGATGCGGATCGCGCCGCCCGCGCCCGCGCGCACCGCGTCGGTCAGCGCCGCGAGGCGCGCGAGGCTCTCCTCGCGCCCCACCAGGGGCAGCGAATCGGTCTGGACGGACACGCGCCGAAGATACCGAGTGTCCGTGGTTTCACCGATGCGGATTCAGTTTGCCTGGACGACCATCGGAGACCATGCGATCCCACCGCCTCGTCCTCGCCACCCTGTCCGCCTTCTCCCTGCTCGCCGCGCTCGGCGCGAGCGGCGCCGGAGCCGCCCAGGTCGCCTACGTCGACGGCGGCCAGGTCTGGATCTCGACCCTCGACGGGGCGAGCAAGCGCTCGCTGTCGGGACCGTCCCCGGATGAAAAGACCTGGACCGAGACCGCGCAGGCCGAAAACGGCACCGTGATCGGGGTGCGTCGTGAACCGGGGAAAATCGGCACGCTGAACGCGACGCAGCTCTGGGGCCCGGACGGCGCGGTGGTCGGGAACGGGAGCCTGACCGCGAAACCGGGGCGCACCTCCTATGCCTATCCGGTCACCCTCAGCCTCTCCCCGGACGGGAAGATCGTGACCTACGGCTACTCCAACTGGTCGGGCTTCGGGCTGGAAACGAAATACGAGTTCGGCACCTACGCCGAGGGCTCCAGCAGCTGGTACCTCGAGCCCTTCGACCTCGAAGGCGCCGAATCGGGGACGCTCTCGGGGAGCCGTCTCGTCGCCCGTAGCGGTAGCCAGGTCATCGTCCAGAACGCGGCCGGCCAGCCCCCGTACTCGAAAGAATTCACGCCCTGGTTGAACGCCACCGGGCTGCAGCGGGCCGAGGTCAGCGCGAACGGCAAGATCCTCGCGGTCGAGGCTGAATCGGGGGGCCACCGGGGCGTCGCGATGTTCCCGGTCAGCGCGCTCGGCGGCGCCCTCGACGAATTGAGCGGATGCGACCTGCCGACCCAGGGCGACGCGAGCGAAGTCTCGCTCTCCGCCGACGGCACGACGATGGCCTGGCACGACGCCCGCGGCGTCGTCGTCGCCGGGACGCCGGTCTGGTTCGCCACGCCCGAAGCGGCGGTCTGCAACCTCTCGAGCCCGCCCGTGGTGATCTCGGCGACCGGCCGGATGCCATCGCTCGGCAACTCGACGGCGGCCGTGCCGCCGAGCACCAGCGGCGGCGGTGGTGGCGGCGGGACCACGGGTGGCGGCGCTCCACCTGCACCCGCACCGGTCCCCGCGCCGCCGAAGAAGGGCGACGACAAGAAAGGCGGCGGCAAGGGGGACGACGACGCGCCGACCCTGTCCCCGCTCCCGAAGACCGTAAAGGCAGGCGCCCTCGCCAAAGGCCTGCCGATCACCGTGAAGGTCGCCAAAGGGGGACAGGTGACGGCGACCGGCAAGGTCGGCGTCCAGATCGTCGCCAGGGGTGGGGTCAAGGCGAAGCGCGCAGGCAAGGTCACGCTCCGCCTCAAGGCGACGAGGGCCTGGAGCAAACGCCTCGGTCAGCTCGCCGGCAAGACGCTGAAGGTCACCGTCACCGCGCCGGGCGGTTCGGCCAGGCTCACCCGCACCCTGGGCTGAGCGCTCAGCCAGCGAGCTCGTACGCCGCGCGCAGCCCGTCGCCGAAGGCACGGACCGCGTTCAGCTCGCCCGGGTCGAGCGCCCCGCCGACGACCCGGTGGGGCACCTCCAGCCGTTCGAGCAGCGGCCGCAGATCGTCCCGCCGCTCCTGCCCTGCGGCGATGACGACGCGCGCGGCGGCGATCGTCTCGACGCCGCCGCCCTCGAGCTCGATCTCGACCCCCTCCGGAGTGATCTGGCGATAAGAGAGGCCGGTGAGCGTTCGCACGCCGGCGTGCTTCAACGCGTCGAGCCACACCCAGCGCGTCGTCCGCCCGATCCCGCTGCCGACCCGTCCCGACCGTCGCATCACCGTCACGTTCGCCCCAGCGCTCGACCGCTTGCCGTGGCGAGAAACTCGCTCCCTGAGCGAGTTAGGCGCCACAGCCGGCGACTCGACCCCGTAGCGGGCGAAGAAATCGTCCGGTTCGTGGACGAGGAGGTGGGCGAGGTCGACGCCGATGCCGCCGCCGCCGACGATCGCCACCGTGCGCGCGTCGCCGAGGCCCGATTCGAACGCCTCGGCGTAGTCGACGACGTGGGGGAGGGACGCGCCGGGGATGTCGACGACGCGAGGGTGGACGCCGGTGGCGAGGACGACGCCGGCGCAATCGGCCACGAGGTCGGCGTCGTCCTCGCCGACCTCGTGGCCGAGGTGAAGGTGGACGCCGAGGCGCCGCAGCTCGGACTCGAAGTAGGAGATCGTCGCCCCGTAGTCCTCCTTGCCCGGGACCTGACGCGCCCAGCGGAATTGGCCGCCCAGCTCGTCCCGTGCCTCGTAGAGCCGGACCTCGGGGCCGAGGGTGGCAAGAGCGCGCGCGGCCTCGAGCCCGGCGGGACCGCCCCCGATCACCGCGAAGCGGCGGCGAGCCGATCGGCCGGCACCGGCCGATCGAGATCCGTCGACGGTCGCCCGCGAGTCGCCGGAGGTCGCGACGGCGTGGGGGACCGGGAAGTCGACCTCGTTGCCGGATCGCGGGTTGACGAGGCACGAGACGTGCTCGCCGACGATCGACCGATCGATACACGCCTGGTCGCAGCTGATGCAGACGTTGACCGCGCCGCCGCTCCGTCCCTTCTCCACGATCCGAGGATCCGCCAGGAACGGTCGCGACATCGACATCAAGTCGACGCCTCCCGCCGCAAGGATCCGCTCCGCGTCCTCGAGGCGATTGATCCTGTTCCCCGCGATCACCGGCACCGCCGCCATTGCTGCCGAAGTGCCGGTGATCGCCCCTTTCAACCCTTCGGCCCACGGAACAAAGGCCCCCGCCGGCACCGCCCCCTGCACGGTCGGCACCGCCGATTCGTGCCACCCGACACCGACGTTCAGCGCATCGACCCCCGCGCCCACGAGCGCCGCCGCGAAGGCCTCGACCTCCTCCCAGGGCCGCGACTCGGGCATCAGCTCCGCGCCGGTCATCCGGAACAGGACCGGGAACTCGCTCCCGACCGCCTCGCGCACCGCCGCCGCGACCTCGACCCCGAATCGCATCCGCCGCTCCGCGTCGCCGCCCCAGGAATCCTCGCGGTGGTTCGTCACCGGGGAGAGGAACTGGTCGACGAGGTAGCCCTCCGACCCCATCACCTCGACCGCCGCGAACCCGAGCTCCTTCGCCAGCGCCGCGCCCGCCGCGAACTCGGCGACGACGTCCCAGGCCTCCTCCTCGCCGAGCGCCCGTGGCTCGACCCGCGACACCCGGCTCGCGATCGCCGAAGGCGCCACGACCTCGCCCGGCGAGTCCGCCAGCGCATAACGCCCCGCGTGGAAGAGCTGCAGCGCGATCGACGCCTCGGTGCCGGCGCTCGCGGCTGCGACCAACGCCAGCGCCCGTCGCGCCCCGTCCGCGGTCGTCCTAAGGTCCGCCGTCGCCGGCGCGGTCGACCCTGCGTCCGTGTACCGGACCTTAGGACGACCGCGCTTGGTGTCGGCTCCCAGAACCCCGTAGCTGTGGTCCGCCGCGCCGTCGGCGCTCACCGCCCAGCCACCGGTGACGATCAGGCCGGCGCCGCCTTGTGCGCGCTCGCGGTAGAAGGCCGCCAGCCGCTCGCCGGCGTCGTCGCGCCCCTCCATGCAGAGGTGCATCGAGCCCATCGCGATCCGATGGGGGAGGCGCAGGGTGCCGATCGTGACCGGCGTGAAGACGTGGGGGAGCGCCTCGGGCGCGGCGGAGTCGGCCGGCTCAGGCATCGGACGCGGCGCCCGCGTCCACGTCCGGCAGGCGCAGCGGCCCGGTCGCGTCGTCGAAGAACGGCGGGGCGATGATCGTCAGCCCCCCGTCGACGACGAGCGACTGCCCGGTGATGTACTCGGAGCGCGGTTCGAGCAGGAACTCGACCGTGTCGGCGACCTCCTTCACCGTCCCCATCCGCTGCTTCGGGATCTTCGGCAGGACGTCCTTGTGCAGGTCCGGCATGCCCTCGACGTCGTAGAAGTAGGCGCTCGAGTCGCTCTCGATGATGCCGCCGTTGACCGCGTTCACGTTCACCCCGAGCGGCGCGAACTCGACCGCCATGTAGCGGACGTAGGCCTCCAGCGCGGCCTTCGCGGCACCGAGGTTGGCGTAGGTCGGGTAGGCGCGGATCGACCCGTAGCTCGAGAGCGTGACGATCCGCCCGCCGTCGCTCATCAGGTCGACCGCACGCTGCGCCCCGAGCACGAAGCTACGGATGTTCATCGCGTAGGAGCGGTCGAGGTGGTGCAGCTTCAGGTCACGGATGCTCTTGAAGCTCGACGCCGCCGCGTTGTCGACGAAGTAGTCGAGCTTGCCGAACTCCTCCTTCGCCGCGTCGAAGAGCCGGTCGATGTCTTCCGGCGACTCCATGTCGGCCTGCACGGCGATCGCCCGACCGCCGCGCTCCTGCACCCCGGCGACGACCTCCTTGGCCAGGTCCTCGTTCACCTTGTAGTTGACGACGACCGAGCCGCCCTGCTCGGCCAGGGACAGCGCCAGCGTGCGGCCGATGCCGCGCGAGCTGCCGGTGATCAGCGCGACCTTGCCGGCCGCGTAACTCGCGTCCGCCATCAACCGACCTCGCGCTCGGCGATCGTCGCGTGGACCGGGGCGAACACCTCGCGGGCGATGATCGTCTTCTGGATCTCGTTCGTCCCCTCCTCGAAGCGCTGGGCGCGCGCGTCGCGGTAGACCCGCTCGATCGCCGAGGAGGCCCAGAAGCCGATCCCGCCGTGCGCCTGCAGGGCCTTGTCGGTGACCCGGCCGAGCATGTCGACCGCGACCAGCTTCGACATCGACGAGAGCACCGCCGCGTCGGGCTGCCCCGCCTCCCAGCGGCGCGCCGCGTGGAGGACGAGCTGGCGGGCGGCTTCGATGTCGGCGGCGTTCTCGGCCAGGGCGAAGGAGATCGCCTGGCGCTGGGACAGCGGTTTGCCGAAGGTGACGCGCTTCGCGGCGTGCTCCGCCGCCAGGTCCTGGGCCCGCTGGGCGAGCCCGACGCAGGTCATCGCGACGGCGATCCGGCTCGGGGTGAGGAACCCGCCGAAGGCGACCTGCAGGCCCTTGCCCTCCTCGCCGAGGGTGTCGGTGACGGGGACCGGAGCGCGGTCGAAGACGAGGTGCGCGTGGTCGGTCCCGCGGCAGCCCATCGACTCGCCCATGTCCTCGCACTGCACGTTCGGCGTGTCGCGGTCGACCAGCAGCGCGATCGTGCCCTCGGCGCCTTTCGTCCCGGCGGCGCGGGCGAAGAGCAGCCAACGGTCGCAGCTGACCCCGAAGGTGATCAGGTGCTTCTCGCCTGACAGGTAGTAGGTGTCGCCCTCCCGCTCGACCTCGCAGCGCAGGTCGGCGCCGGTCCCGGCGGTCGGCTCGGTCAGCGTGAAGGCGACGGTGAGGTCACCGGTGACCGCGGGCAGCACGTAGTCGCGCCGCTGCTCCTCGGTCGCGAACTGGTCGACCGAGCGCCAGACGCCGTTGGCGACGTGGACGATCATCCGCAGCGAGGCGTGCGACATCGCGAAGAGCTCCAGCAGCTCGAGGTAACGCGAGAAGGGGATCCCGGCGCCACCGTACTCCTTCGGGCCGGCCAGCGACAGATAGCCGCGCTCCTTCAGCTCGACCCTCAGCTCCGGCGGTACCGCCCGGTCGGCCTCGATCCGCGCCGCCCACTCCTCGCCCTCGTTCGCGACGTAGGCGGCGATCTCCGCCCTCAGGTCCTCGAACCCCGAATCGTCGAACGTCTCAGGGCTTGGGATCGCGGCTTGGGGGGTCATCGGACGGGCTCCTTGTTGTCGGTCGGGGTCGGTTGCGGCTCGGGCCGGAGCCCCTTGGCGCGCTCGCGCAGGACGAACTTCTGGATCTTTCCACTCGGCGTGCGGGGCATCTCGTCGAGGATCTCGACCCGCTCCGGCCAGTAGTGCTTGGACATCTCGTGGGAGTCGAGCCACTCGCGGACCTCGGCGAGGCCGAAGTCGCCGCCGGCATCGGGGGCGCGGACGACGAAGGCGCAGGCGCGCTCGCCGAGGCGCTCGTCGGGCATCGCCACGATCGCCACCTCGGCCACCGCCGGATGCTCGTGCAGCAGCTGCTCGATCTCCGCGACCGGCACCTTCTCGCCGCCCCGGTTGATGATGTCCTTCACCCGGCCGGTCAGCCGCAGGAAGCCGTCGCCGTCGATCGTCGCCAGGTCGCCGGTCCGGTACCAGCCATCGGCGGTCATCGCCGCGGCGGTCAGGTCGGGACGGTCGAGGTACTCCTCAAAGAGGCAGCGGCTGGTCACCTGGAAGTTGCCCTCCTCGCCGGGGCCGAGCGGCCGGTCGTCGGCGTCGACGATGCGGATCCGCGTGCCCGCCAGCGCCCGGCCGTCGGTGCCCCAGACCTTGGCCGGGTCGTCGCCGGGGGCGGCGAGGGCGCCGAGGCAGGACTCGGTCGAGCCCCAGGCGCCGCAGACGGCGGCGGAGAGGACGGTGGTGGCGCGCTCGGCCAGCGCCCGCGGAACGGCGGCGCCGGTGACGACGAAGATCCGCAGTGCCGGGGGAGCCTCCTCCTCGCCCGCCTCCACGACCCGGACGAGGTCGGCGAGGAACGGCGTCGCCGCCTGCACGAACGTCCCGTCCCACTCCCGCAGTGCCCGGGCGGCGAGGTGCGGGTCCCAGACGTCCTGGATCACCTGGGTCGAGCCGAGCGCGAACGCCAGCCACATCCCGTAGAGGAGGCCGGTCTGGTGGGCGAGCGGGGTGGGGATGAAGATCGTGTCGTCGCGGCCGAGGCCGAGGTGCTCGACCTCCATCATCGCCGCGCGGGTGAGCGCGTCGTAGCGGTGGAGGACGCCTTTCGGCTCGCCGGTCGAGCCGGAGGTGAAGAAGAGCTGGGACAGCGCCGTCGGCGCCGGTTTGCGCCCCGCGATCGCGGCCGTATCCGGCTCCTGCCCCTCGAGTGCGGCGGCGAAGTCGTGCCAGCGGACGCCGTCGGCGTCGTCGGTGCGGGGCAGCGCGGGCGCGCCGCCGCCGCCGACGACCAGCACGTGCTCCACGCCGGTGTCACCGATCATGCTCGCGGTCTCCTCGGCGTGCTTGCGTCCCCGGAACTCGTCGGCGACGACCAGTACTCGCGCCTTCGAGCGGCGCAGGGCGAAGCCGATCTCGCGCTCGCGGAAGATCGGCATCAGCGCGCAGCAGATCGCGCCGACCTTCATGCAGGCCAGGGTCAGGATCACGAACTCGCCCCAGTTCGGCAGCTGGTAGGCGACGGTCTCGCCCGGCTCGACGCCGAGCTCCAGCAGCAGCGACGCGGCCTTGTCGGCCTCGCGGTCGAGCTCCTCCCAGGTCCAAGTTCTCGTCCCGTTCCCCCGCACGTCGACCAGCGCGTCCTCGGCCGGTCGCTCGCGCGCCCAGCGCCCGACCCAGTCGACGATCGGCACCTCCGCCGCCTGGTCGATCGCGATCGACTCGACCGCCCGCTGGCCGCCCTCGGCCTCGCCGGTCGCCACCGGGGCGCCGCTGGCGGAGCGCTCGCGGTCATCCTCGATCGAGAGGTCGAAGCCGATCGCCCGCATGTCGTCGAGGAAGCCGGGATAGGAGATCCGGTAGGCGTTGGGGTAGGTCAGCGAGCTCTCGCCGCGCGCCCGCGAGGCCGCCACGGTCAGCGACATGTGCACGCGGTGGTCGTTGAAGCTGGAGAGGGGAGACCCGGTCAGGTCGCCGTCGATTCCGCGCACCACCAGCTCGTCGCCCTGCTCTTCGACGTCCCCGCCCATGCGGTTCAGCTGCAGCATCGAGACGACCCGGTCGGACTCCTTGAGCCGCACGTGGGCAACGTTGGAGAAGCGGGTCTCGCCCTCGGCGAACTGTCCCATGGTGGAGAGCACCGGCAGCATGTCGGGCATCGGCCGGCAGTCGATCTCGACCCCGCGCAGCCGCACCCCGTCGTGGCGCACCCTCATGCCGCCCGCCTCGCGGTCGAGCTCCATCGGCAGCCCCATCTCGGCGACCACGTCGAGGAAGTGGGCCTCGGGATGGTCGACCCGGGCGCCGTCGATCTCGGTGACGCCGTGGAAGAAGACGTCGGAGGGGTGGATCGAGGTGGCGGCGAGGCCGAAGGCGAGCGAGCCGATGTCCGGCGGCAGGGTGACGTCGGCGGCCCGGGCGGTCTGGTCCCCCTCGATCTCGAAGCGGCGCCAGTCCTCGGACACGCCGACCTCGAGCCCGAAGTCCCGCATCATGTTCACGGTCAGTTCGACGTAGGGCTGCTCGTTCAGGGTGCCCTCGACCTCGATCGTTGTCGGGCCGCTCGCGAACGGCGCGAGGATGATCAGGCCGGAGATCCACTGGCTGAGCGTCCCGGCGATCGAGACGCGGCCGCCGCGGGGGCGCTTCGGCCCCACCGTGATCGGGGGCGTCGCGTTGGCGGAGGAGAGCTCGACCCCGCAGTCGGCGAGCGCCTCCAGCAGCGGCCCGACCGGGCGGCGCTGGAAGTACTTCTGGCCGGTGATCGTGATCGGGGCGTCGGCCAGCGAGGCGAGGCCGATCATGAAATAGAGCGTGGTGCCCGAGGAGCCGACCGAGACGGTGTCCCGGAGGGGGCGATAGGGGAGGCCGCCACGGACCAGGAAGCCGTCGGGCGTCGTCTCGATCTGGGTCCCGAGGCCGGTCAGCACCTCGATCGTCGACTGCACGTGTTTGGCCGCGACACCGCCTTTGATGCGGCTCTCACCCTCGGCCAGCGACGCAAGCATGAGCGCCCGGTGGGCGTGGTACTTGGACGCGGGGACCGAGATCTCGCCTTGGAGGCGTCCCGATGTTTCCCTCACATAGAGATGCACTGCGCAAAAACGTATATGCAGAGCCAGTCGTGAAGCGGTCTGAGTAACCCGATCAGGCGGGTGGGGCGACGTAACGATCCGCGCGAACCGGGATAATTAGATCCGCATGAACGCCCGGTGCCGCCCGCAGTGATCCCAGCAGCAGACCCAGTCGTAACCGGGCTCGGCGCACTGACCCCTGTCGGGCTCGACGCGCCCTCGACCTGGAAGGCCCTCGTCGGCGGCCGGTCGGGGATCGGCACGATCACCCATTTCGACGCCTCGGGCCTGGCGACGCGGATCGCGGGCGAGGTCACCGGATTCGACCCGGTGGAGGTGCTCGGGGCCAAGCGGGCGCACCGCAGCGCCCGGTTCTCGCAGCTGGCGATCGCCGCGGCGCGCGAGGCGGTGGGGGACGCCGGGCTGGACGTCGAGGCGGTCGCCGACCGCGTCGGCGTCGCGATCGGCAGCGCCGTGGCGGGGACGCCGGAGACCGAGCGCAACGTGCGGGCGCTGATCGACGACGGGCCGCGCGCGGTCAGTCCGTTCTACGTCGCCTCGACGATCCTCAACATGGCGAGCTGCGAGGTGGCGATCGACCTCGGCGCCCACGGCCCGGTGACCGCCAGCTCCCTCGCCTGCGCGACCGGGACCTACTCGCTGCTCGAGGCGCGCCGCCTGATCCTCTCCGGCGAGGCCGATGTGGTGATCGCAGGCGGCACCGACGCGGGCATCAACGAGGCGGTCTTCGCCGGCCTCTCGAACATGGGCCCGCTCTCGGAGCGGAACGACGATCCGACCTGCGCCAGCCGTCCCTTCGACTCCGATCGCGACGGCTTCGTCTTCGGCGAGGGCGCGGTGGTCATGGTCGTCGAGTCCGCCGAGCACGCCGCCGCCCGCGGCGCCACCCCGTACGGCTCGATCGCCGGCGGCGCCCTCACCTCCGATGCCTTCCACATGAGCGCGCCGGAGCCGAGCGGCGACTACGCCGCCGGGGCCATCCGCCTCGCCCTCGAGCGCTCCGGCATCGCCCCGGAGGAGCTCGGCTACATCTGCGCCCACGGCACCGCGACCCGCGCCAACGACACCTCCGAGAGCCGCGCCATCCGCAAGGCCGTCGGGGACGCCACCGACACCATCCCCGCCTCGTCCCCGAAGTCCATGGTCGGCCACCTGATCGCAGCCGCGGGAGCCCTCGCCGGCATGGTCTGCCTCCTCGGCATGCGCGACGGCATCCTCCCCCCGACCATCAACCTCACCAACCCGGACCCCGAGTGCGACCTCGACCACATCGCCCTCACCGCCCGCGAGGCCAACCCCACCACCGCCATAGCCAACGCCTTCGGCTTCGGCGGCCAGAACTGCGTCGTCGCCTTCCGCCGCGACTAGCCCCCGACCCGCGGCAGTTCCGGCGGGTCGGAGACGGAGAACTCGCCGTCGCCCTGTCCGGGCTTGAACGCGATCCCCTCGACCAGCGCCGAGACCGGCACCTCGAGCGCCCCGGCCAGACGCACCAAGGTTTCGAGCAGCGGCTGCCGCTGCCCGGTCTCGAACAGGCTGACCTGGGTGCGGTGAATCCCGGCCCGTTCCGCAAGGCTCTCCTGGCTCAGGCGGCGGGCCTGCCGAACCCGCAGCAGATTTCCCCCGAACCGCTCCAAAACGTCCATGCGTGAAGGCTTGCTACTTCCTATCTGCGAGCAACAGTTAAGTCACATCTGACCGCCGAAAAGGGACGACAAAACGTTTCGCCTTTGCTACTGTGGACGTCGGGCGCCGGGAGCACCCATAAGCGATCGGTCCGGTGCTGGGCATCAAAGCGGTGTGACTTTTTCCGTGAGATAAAACGTGAGGTCAATAGTGAGTGTCGGTATCTTCGATGATGTGGCGTCCCTCGATTTCAAGACTCCCTTCGACGAGCTCACCGAGCTCCGCACGGTGCTCACTAACCAAGAGATCGCGGAGCTGACGGGTCTGCGGCGCGAGACGATCTCGCGAGCCCGCCCCGACAGCCGCTTCCAGCGGCGGACCGAGGAGGCGCTGCGGGACCTCTTCCTCGTCGTCACCCAGATGAAGTCGGTCGTCGGCGAAGACGTCGGTCAGCTCGCCCCGGTCCTGCGCCGGCCGCAGGTGGAGTTCGCGGGCCGCTCGATCGCCGACCTCCTGCGGGAAGGAAAGGTGGAGGTCATCCTCGAGTCGCTGTTCGCCGGTCCGGAGAAGCGGGTCGAGCGACCCGCGACGCCACGACTCGATCATGAGGCGATGGCCCAGCTCGCGCCCTGGCGAGAACCGTCGGAGACGGATCTGGTGAGGGACCCGGCATTGGACGCCCGCGTGGCCGCGGTCCTGGACGCCGACCCCGAGCTGCAGGCCAAGTTGGAGGCGGTCGAAGGGGCGCTCATCGCGCACTTCGGCACCGGGACGGAGATCGAGCGGAAGGTCGTCAGCGAGTTCTACGACGATCCGGAGGGGAGCGATGAGCTCTACCTTCGGCTTCGCAACGACGTCCCGTTCGACGCGAACATCGACCGCCTCGCCGATTTTCTCCGCGAGGAAGAGGATCTCGTCGCCCCGGTCCTGCCGCGGCTGACCATCGGGTTCCTCGGATGATCTGGGTCGGCTACGTCGCGCTCGCCGGAATCCTGGTCGGTGACGAGTCCGAGTCGTCGAAGCGGAGTGGGGTCAGTCGGGCTTACTACGGGGCCTTCAACCTCGCTCGGCGTTGGCTCGAAGCGCACGGCATACCGATCGACAACCACCGCGCCCACGACACGGTCTGGCGCGTCTTCAAAACGGCAGAGAAGGCCACTCCCCAGAGCAGGGCTGATTGGCGGACGGTCGGCGTACTGGGCGGAGCACTGCGCGGGCTGCGAAACCAGGCCGACTACGCCGATGTCGTTCCCGGTCTCGACAAGCAGGCGATCTACGCGGTCGATTCCGCCGAGCGGATCGTCGCGCTCCTCGGCGAGCTCGAGCTCAGCTGATCCCGTCGATCAGCGTCGCCGGGGTCACGCCGAGGCCGCGGGAGAGCTTCAGGAAGGTTTCCAGGCGGGGCTCGCGGAGGCCGCGCTCGATCAGGCTGACCTCCGTCCGGTGCAGGTCGGACTTGAACGCAAGGTCTTCCTGGCTGAGTCCGGCCTTCTTTCGCTCCGCGGCGAGATTCAGGCCGAATTGCTGTCTTTGTGACCTCTCCATACGAACACATGTTCGCATACAGTTGGGTCACGAAAAACAGACAAATGTCTCGAAAAACGGCCGAAAAGTCTCAAATTCCGGATATTTTTAGGCCTCCCGCGGTGCGAACCACCGGCTCCCAGACGATTCCTTCGGTGAGCTCCGCGGTCGAGACGCCGAGCGAACCGGCGAGTTTCACCAGGGTGTCCAGGCGCGGCAATCGCTTGCCGCCCTCGAGCAGCCCGATCTGCGTGCGATGCACGGCGGCCCGCTCCGCAAGTTCCTCTTGCGTGAGCTCGGCGGCCGCGCGCAGACGCACGAGGTTCGCGGCGAAACGATCGGCGATCTCCATCGGCCCATGTTCTGGGTCCGAAGACAAATCATCTACAGACAAAAAGAGTCAGTTGAATAGAGATACAAAAAGCTGAGAACAAAACGTCACAGGGCCGGCGCGCCCTCCAAGGGGCGATCGGCGGCGGCTCAGAGCTTGCGTTCGTAGACGCGGTACTTCTTCACCACGCGGCCGTTCATCGCTTCGAGCCCGGCGTTCATCGCGTGGTTCGTCTCCAGGATGAAGCCGGCCTCGCCGTGTTTGAGGCGGGAGCGGGCGGCGGCTTCGAAGTGTTCGACGTAGAGGAGGGCGGCGACGCCGGTGTGCTGCCACTCGGGCTTGACGCCGAGGAAGCCGACGCGGAGGCGCTCGGTGGTGCGGTTGCGGCGCAGGAAATGCCACCAGCCGGTGGGGAGGACACGGCCCCCCATGCGTTTCTGGAGCTGGTTGGCGTCCATCACGGTGATCGCCATCGCGATCGTCTCGCCGTCCTTTTCGGCGACCATGAACCATTCCGGCGAGTAGACGATCTGGAGATCCAGGGCGTAGGCGTCGAGGTCCTCCTTGGCGTAGGGCACGAAGCCCCAGTTCTCCGACCAGGCCGAGTTGTAGACCTCGGCGAACTTGTCGAGGTCCTCGCGCAGCGAGCGCCGGGTCATTTTGCGGACCGTGACGCCGTACTTCTCCTCGCAGCGTTTGGCGAGTTTTTCGATGATCGGCTTCATCGAGCCGCGGTCGTCGACCGAGAGCTTCCAGGAAAGGAGGTCCATCGCCTTCTCCAGCCCGAGCTCCTCGATCTGCCGCTGATAGCGCGGCGGGTGCCAATTCTGGCGAATCAGCGGTTCGAGCTCGAAGCCTTCGATCAGGATCCCCGACTCCTCGTTCAGGTTGAAGTCCATCGGGCCGAGCATCTGCTCGCAGCCGCGTGCCCGCAGCCACGATTCCGCCGTGGTGAGAAGGCGCGAGAGGACCTCCGGGTCGTCCTCGTACTCGAGGAAGCCGAACATCCCCGTCCGGCTGCCGTGGAACTGGTTGTAGGCGAAGTCGATCTGGGCGGTGATCCGACCGACGACGCGGCCGTCACGACGCGCCAGGAAGTAGTCGGCTTCGCCGTGGGTGAAGTAGGAGTTCAGCTTCCGGGTCAGGAACTGGTGGCGCTCGAGCTTCAGCGGCGTGACCCAGGGCGTCCCCTTATGGAGACGGAACGGGAGGTCGATGAATTCGCCGATCCCGCGGCGGCTCTTGACCATCTCGATCTCGACCGCGGCCATCAGCAGAGCTTCGCTTCCACTTCGGCGAGGAAGGCGTCGAGGAGACGTTCGAAGGCGTCACCGTCGAGGGAGATTTCCTCGCCCTCCTCGAAGCCCAGCACCGAGCTTTCCGGGTCCAGCTTGATCCCGCGCGGGACCGCCATCACGGAGCCGTGCTCGGTCACCGATTCGGCGAGCACACGCACCTCGTTGATCGGATTGCCGTCGCGCCCTTCGACCTTCGGGTTACGCAACGAGAACCAGCGATCGAGCGCGGGCACGAGCTGGTTCCAGGCCGCCGACCCGGCCCCGGCCCGGCGCAGCTCCTCGACGGCAGCGCCGATCGACTCGCGGCAGCCCCCCACGTAGTGCCTGTCGTATCCCGTCCGCAGCAACATCCGGCGTGGCACGGTACCTCAAGGAGAGGCCCTAGTTGAACTCGATCACGCTGCGGATCCCGTCCTGGGCCTCCATCAGCTCGAACCCCCGGTTCACTTCGTCGAGGGTGATCTTGTGGGAGATGAAGGGCTCGACGTCGATTTCCCCGGCCATCGCGCGATCGACCAGGACCGGGACCTGATCGCGGCCCTTGACGCCGCCGAAGGAGGAGCCGGCGATGCGGCGGCCGGTGATCAGGAGGCGGGGGACGACGTCGAGCGTCTCGCCCTTGCCGGCGACGCCGGCCACCGTGCAGAGCCCCCAGGCCATCCGGGTCGCCTCGAGCGCCTGCTGCATCACCGCGACCAGCCCGGTCGCCTCGAAGGTGTAATCGGCGCCGTACTCGCCGTCGGTCATCGCGAGGATTTCGTTCACGGCATCGGGCCCGCCGATGATCGTGTCGGTCGAGCCCTGGCCCTTGGCGAGCTCGAGCCGGTCCTCGGACATGTCGACGCAGATGATCCGCTCGGCACCCTGAAGGCGGCAGCCGGCGACCGCGCCGAGGCCGACCATCCCGGCTCCGAACACGGCGCAGGTGGTCCCCGCCTCGACCTTTGCCGTGTTGATCGCGGCGCCGAGGCCGGTGGAGAGCCCGCAGGCGAACAGCGCGATGTGCTCGAAGGGCGCCTCCGGGCTGACCTTGGCGAGCGCGATCTCCGGCATCACCGTGTACTCGGCGAAGGTCGAGCAGCCCATGAAGCTGCGGATGTCCTCCTCGCCGCGTGCCAGCCGGGTGCTGCCGTCGGGAAGGTGGCCGAGGTTCTGCTCGGGGCGGATCGCCATACAGAGATTGGTGCGCGGATCGACGCAATGGACGCACTCGCGGCACTGGGGGGAGAAGAGCGTGACGACGTGGTCGCCGGGTGCGACCGAGGTGACCCCGTCGCCGACCTTCTCGACGACCCCGGCGCCCTCGTGGCCGAGGACGGTCGGCGCGTAGCCGGACGGATCGGCGCCTGAGGCCGTGTACAGGTCGGTGTGGCAGACACCGCAGGCTTCCAGGCGCACCAGTACCTCGCCCGCCTTCGGCTCGGCCAGATCGACCTCCTGGACCGCCAGCGGTTTCCCGAACTCCTCCAGCACCGCGGCCCGGATCCTCACTTTGCCCTCCTCAGCGTCTGATTCCCTTCCGCGACGATCCTAGCCTCCTACCGCGGTCCGACAAACGCCTAGACAATCCGTCTAGGCACCTCGTTTCATTCAAGTTCCGCGGGCAACGCCGCCGAAATGGAACTCATGCCTTCATCACTTCGCCCCCATTTCTCTGCCCGACTCACGGCGCTGCTGATCCTGGCGCCGCTCTTCGCGCTGGCGACGCTGCTGGCGGTAGGCGCCCGCGACGCCGGCGCGGCCCCGACCTGCGAAGGCAAGGCGGCGACGATCGTCTCCAACGCCGCGACGATCACCGGCACCAAGGCCCCTGACGTGATCGTCGCCGGTGACGGCGACAACACGATCCACGGCGAAGGGGGCAACGACCTGATCTGCGCCGGCGGCGGCAACGACACCGTCTACGGCGAACGCGGCAAGGACACGATCTTCGGCGAAGAAGGCGACGACACGATCTACGGCGAACGCGGCTCCGACAAGCTCGACGGGGGCGGCGGCAACGACACGATCCACGGCGAACGCGGCTCCGATGAAATCGAAGGCGGCGACGGGACCGACAAGGTCGAAGGCGAACAGGGCAACGACACCGTCAACGGCGGCGCGGGCGACGGCGACCTCGTCGAGGGCAACCAGGGCGACGACTCTTTGAACGGCGGCGCCGGCAACGACGACGTGATCTTCGGCGGCACCGGCAACGACAAGATCGACGGCGGCCCCGGCGAACATGACATCGCCGACTACCAGGGCGTCGGCGGCGGCGTCAACGTCGACCTCGCCTCCGGGAGCGTCAGCGGGGCCGAGAACGAGCACCTGACCGGCATCGAGGACGCGATCGGCGGTTCCGGCAACGACACGCTGATCGGCTCCTCGGAACCGAACCGTCTCGACGGCGGCCCGGGCACCGACCGCCTCGTCGCCTCGGGCTCCGGCGATGACGCCTTCGGCGGCCCCGGCGGCGACCAGTGCACGGGCGGCTTCGCCGAAGAAACCTCATGCGGCCCGGCGGGCGGCTCCAACGGCCTCGCGGTCGAAATCTACGAATCGATCGATGGCCAGTCGACGCTGATCCTCAGCGGCACCAACGGCCCCGACCAGGGCACCGTCGACTACTCCGGCGGCAAGTACACGATCAGCGGTTCCGACATCACCAACGGCGATCCGGGCAACTCCGACTGCACCGGCAGCGGCACGCTCACCTGCACCGGCAAGGTCGACACGATCGAAGCCGTGATGGGCGCGGGCAACGACGAAGTGACGATCGGCGGCGGCGTCCCGCACTCGGTCCCGGCGACGCTCGAAGGCGGCACCGGCTCCGACAAGCTGGTCGGCGGCGCGGCCAACGACGTCCTCTACGCCGGCGAAGACCACGACCCCGACACGCTCGAAGGGGGCGGCGGCAACGACGTCCTCTACGGGGTCAACATCTTCCACCCGAAAAAAGACTCGGGCGCGGCGACGATGAACGGCGGCGCCGGCTCCGACCTGATGATCGGCGGCCAGCCGTGTGACGGCGACACCTTCAACGGCGGCGCCGGCGCCAACGACAGCGCCTCCTTCGCCCGCGTCCACAACTCCGGCGTGGCGGTCGAAGCGACGATCGGCGGCGAGGTCACCGACCCCGACGGCAGCTGCGGCACCCCCGGCCACATCGATTCTTCGACCGAGAA
Source organism: Solirubrobacterales bacterium (assembly GCA_965200635.1). Classification (GTDB taxonomy): domain Bacteria; phylum Actinomycetota; class Thermoleophilia; order Solirubrobacterales; family 70-9; genus VAYN01. Next base: position 2,330,625 of record OZ241364.1, read on the forward strand.
GATCGAGGGCTCGCCCGGCAACGACATCCTCACCGGCGACAACGGTCCCAACGACCTGCTCGGCCGCGGCGGCAACGACAAGCTGGACGGCAAAGGCGGGTTCGACGAATGCAACGGCGGCGGTGGCAACAACTCCGCCGTGAACTGCGAGAAGGAAGCCCAGATCCCGTAACCCCCACGAAGCGAGCGCGTAGGGTGGGTGGCGTGGAGGACCGGCTGTCATCGCTCGCCAAAGAGCACCTCATGCTGCATTTCACCGACATGGCGTCGGTCGTCGCCGACGGCACGACGATCATCGAGCGTGGGGAGGGGCCCTACGTCTTCGACACCGAGGGCCGCCGCTACATCGACGGCCTCTCCGGCCTCTACTGCGTGAACCTCGGCCACTCTCACGGCGAGGAGATCGCGATCGCCGCCTCCGAGCAGATGGCGCGCCTCCCGTTCACCAGCAACTGGACGGTCGCCCACCCGCCCGCGATCGAGCTTGCCGCGAAGCTGGCCGAGCTGGCGCCCGCCGGCCTCGAGCGCGTCTTCTTCACCTCGGGCGGGGCGGAATCGGTCGAGTCGGCCTGGAAGATGGCGGTCCAGTTCCATCGCGCCAACGGCGAACCGGAGCGCCGCCGGGTGATCGCCCGCCAGGACGCCTACCACGGGGTGACGATGGGGGCGCTGGCGATGACCGGCCTGGAGGAATGCCGGACTCCGTTCGAGCCGTTCGGCGTGCCCGTGTCCCACGTCGCCAACACCAACGCCTACCGCCACCCCGACGGGGCCGACGAGGCGCGGATGCGCGACGCGCTGCTGGCCGAAGTCGAGGAGACGATCGAGCGCGAGGGGGCGGGGACGATCGCGATGCTGATCGCCGAGCCGGTGCAGAACGCGGGCGGCTGCCTGATGCCGCCGGACGGCTACTGGCAGGGGCTGCGCGAGATCTGCGACCGTCACGGGATCCTGCTCGTCTCCGACGAGGTGATCTGCGCCTTCGGCCGCCTCGGCAACTGGTTCGGGGCGGAGCGGTTCGGCTACCAGCCGGACATGATCACCTTCGCCAAGGGGCTGACCGGTGCCCACTTCCCGATGGGCGGGGTGATGATCTCCGAGCGCGTCGCCGCGCCCTTCATCGAAGGCCGGGAGATGTTCCTGCACGGGATCACCTTCGGCGGGCACCCGGTGGGCTCGGCGGTGGCGCTCGCCTCGATCGAGATCTTCGAGCGGGAGAACGTCCTCGACAACGTGAAGGCCAATGAGCCGCTCCTGCGCGATCTGCTGGACGGCCTGCGCGACATCCCGATCGTCGGCGACGTGCGCGGCACCGGCCACTTCTGGGCGATCGAGCTGGTCCGCGATCAGGATACGCGTGAGACCTTCGAGGGCCCGGACGCCGAATGGCTGCTGAAGGACGTGCTCTCGGCCGAGCTCTGGGGACGCGGCCTGGTCTGCCGACTCGACGACCGCACCGAGCCGATCGTCCAGATCGCCCCGCCGCTGATCTCCGACCGCGGGACGCTCGAGGAGATCACGCAGATCCTCCGCGAGGGGCTCACCGTCGCCGCCGAACGCATGCCCGCTCAGGCGAGCTGACGCTCGAAGCTCTCCTTCAGCGACTGCTCGTCTTCGTTGCCGGGCACCGTCTTGTCGAGGCGCATCGTGGCGTGGCGGCCGTCGAGGTGGAGGGTCGCCACCTGGTTGTCGAAGTAGGGGCCGTCCAGGAGGCGCCAGCGGATCCCGGGTTCCTCGGCGCCGGCCAGCTTCGCCAGCCCCGCGGCGACGCGGGTGAACGTCGAGGTGAAGCCGGCTTTGATCACCCGCTGCTCTTTGCTCGAGAGCGGGTTGCGGTAGGGCGAGCAGACGGCCTGGTAGATCGGCGCCTTGCCGTCGGCCTCGCCCGCCGGCCAGCCGACGTCGCAGAGGTAGGCGTGGTGGACGTCGCCCGCCATCACCACGATCGAGGCCGGCTTGGCGCCCCGCTTGCCATCCGCGACTTCGCCCAGCAGGTCCCGCAGCGCCCGGAAGGAGTGTGAGAAGCAGCCCCAGTGGTCGAAGTCGACTTCGCGCCGCAGCTTCTCCGCGAGTTTCGCGGCCACCGGACCGTGGGCGCCGTCGCAGACCTTCTCGTTCCACGCCTCGAGCCGGTCGAGGCCGGGGGAGAGGAGCCAGGGCACGGTGGTGGCGATCAGCAGATGGTCGAAGTCCCCTTCGGTGTGGGCCTCGATCCACTGCCACTCTTCCTCGTCGACCATCCGCCGGGCGCCTTCGTCGAGCACCCGGCCGGCCCGCGAGTCGACGAAGACCGCCCGCGTCCCGTTCAGGTCGCGGCAGAAGCTCCAGCGCGTCCCGGAGCCCTCGGCTTCGATCCGGTCGGCCCACTCGAAGAGCACTTCGTCGGCCTTCTCGTTGCCGCGCACCTGATTGTAGATCTCGTCCTGGTCGAGCGCCCGCGGCGAGAGGTTGCCGAGGTGCTGGTAGATCCAGTAGCTGGCGATGCAGCCGATCGCCCGCCGGTGCCACCAGGCCCGTTCGCGCATCTCCGCGACCCAGGACTCGGAGATGTTCCAGTCGTCGGACATGTCGTGGTCGTCCCAGAGCATCGAGGTGGAGACGACCGAGAAGAGCCAGCGGATCAGCGGCTCGCGCCAGCTCTCCTGGTAGAGCCAGGTGTACTCCTCGAAGTCGGTGACCTCGCGGCCCGGTTCGGTTTTGGTGCCGCGCCGCGCCTCGATCTTCCCCCGCGTTTCCGGGCTGCCCTCGTCGACGTAGACCTGGTCGCCGAGCAGGAAGAGCAGGTCGGGTCGCTTGCAGGCGCCGCGGACCAGTTCTTGGGCGAGGACCCAGAGCGCGTCGACCTCATGCCCCTTTTCGTCCTCGTCTTTGGAGCGCGTGTAGGGCTCCTCGTGGGGGACGGCGACGCGGCAGGACCCGAAGGCGACGTCGAGCGGCCCGCCGCCGCCGAGCGTGCGCACCGACGGCGGCGGCAGCGGCGAGTCGGCCTCCGGCCAGCACTCCTCGCCGTCGAGGCGCACGTCGTAGGGGTGCTCGGTGTCAGGCTTCAGCCCTTCGACCCGGACCAGCGCGTAGTGGTGGCCGTCGACGGTGAAGGTCGGCTCGACCGCGCCGAGCACGGCGACCTCGCAGGGCTCGTCGGTCTCGACCCAGATCGTCGCCTCCGTCTCGGAGACGTAGCGCAGAAGCGGTCCTAGGACGAGATCAGGCATCCCCGCAGGCTTCCCTTTGTGGTCTGGGACTAAACCGCCGAGAGGGCGGCGAGCTCGTCGGAGCTCAAGGTCAGCGAGGCGGAGGCGATCAGCGGTTTCAGCTGCTCCTCGTTGCGGGCGCTGGCGATCGGGGCCAGCACCGTGCTCTGCTCGCGCAGCCAGGCGACGGCCACCGCGGCGACCTCGGTGTCGTGGGCGGAGGCGATCTCGTCGAGGGCGGCCAGCATCCGCTCGCCCCGCTCGTCGAGGTAGGCCTTGGCGCCTTCGGCACGGACGCTGTCGACGTCCTCGCCACCCGGCCGGTACTTGCCGGTGAGGAAGCCTTTGGCCAGGGCGTAGAAGGGGAAGCAGGCGATGTCCTCGCGCTCGCAGACCGCCTGCTGGTCGGACTCGTAGTCGCGCTCCATCAGGTTGTAGTGGGGCTGCAGGGCGACGTAGCGGGGCAGCCCCTCGCGCTCGGAGGTCTCGAGCGCCTCGGTCAGGCGCGCACCCGAGTAGTTGGAGGCGGCGATCGCCCGCACCTTGCCCGCGGCGACCAGCTCGCCGAAGGCACCGAGCGTCTCGGCCAGCGGCGTCTCGGTGTCGTCGAAGTGGGCGTAGTAGAGGTCGATGTGGTCGGTGCCGAGCCGGCGCAGGGAGTCGTCGGCCGCCTTGCGGATCGTCTCCGCGCGCAGGTTGTCGAGGCCGGCGAGTTTGCCCACCTTCGTGGCGATCACGACCCCGTCACGGTTGCCTCGCGCCGCCAGCCATTCGCCGATGATCGTCTCCGACTCGCCGCCGCTGTTGCCGGGCACACCCGCCATGTAGACGTCGGCGGTGTCGATGAAGTTGCCGCCCGCCGCGGCGTAGGCGTCGAGCACGGCGAAGGACGCCTCCTTGCCGGCGGTCCAGCCGAAGACGTTGCCGCCGAGGCAGAGGCCGAAGACATCGAGATCGGTGCGCGGAATCAGGGCCATGACCGGCGACTTTAGCGACCCGACCCTGCTGCCCGTGAACCCGAGTCGATAGGTTTCCGATACGAATAAAGGTTGCTTAAGGCGGGTACTTCGCCTTTGGCTTTGAAAGCGCACTTCGGCGCGTTTAGGGACTTCGGAAAGGTGAATCGGTGAAAGAAAAAGACCTGGGGCTCAAATTCTGGGCGGCAGTCGCTGTCAGCGCAGTCGGCATGGGGGTCGCTCTGGCCTTCGTCGCGGGGTTCTTCCTCGGTCACTTCACCGGACACAAGAGCACGACCACCGTTGCGGCCTCCGGCCAGACGATGTCCACCGAATCGTCGGGCGAATCGTCCGGAGAAGGCGAAAAAGTCACCGCCGCCAACGGGATCACGATGGCGCCCGAGTTCACCAGCGACGAACTCGCCGAATCCGCCGGTGACAACTGGGTGACCAACGGCGGCAGCACCGACAACGACCGCTTCTCGACGCTCGACGAAATCAACACCGAAAACGTCTCCGAACTCAAAGGCGACTACGTCACCAAGATCGGCAAAGAAGCAACCGCGGCGAAGTTCTCCGCCGAGGGCCAGGCACTGGAGTACGAAGGCACGATCTACATCCCGGATGGCGCCGACAACGTCTACGCGCTCGACGCGAGCAGCGGCGAAATCCTCTGGACCTACGAACCTCACCTTCCGCCCGACCCGCTCGGCGAAGTCATCTGCTGCGGCTGGGACAACCGTGGCGTCGCGATCGGCGACGGGATGGTCTTCGTCTCGCAGCTGAACGGCGACCAGGTCGCGCTCGACCAGGAAACCGGCAAGGTCAAATGGTCGACCCCGGTCGTCAAGCCCGGCCAGGGCTACTCGATCACCAGCGCGCCGCTCTACTACAACGGCATGCTCTACGTCGGCGGTTCCGGCGGCGAGTACGGCATCCGCGGTCGCCTCACGGCCGTCGACGCCGCAACCGGAAAGATCGCCTGGAAGTCGTACACGATCCCGTCTCCCGGTGAAGAAGGCTTCGAAGGCAGCTGGCCCGCCAACAACGACGCCTGGAAACACGGCGGGGCAGGCATCTGGAACACCCCGACCGTCGACCCGAAGACCGAAACGATCTTCTTCTCGACCTCCAACGCGGCGCCTGACTGGAACGGCGCGGAACGCGAAGGGGACAACAAATGGGCCGCCTCGATCGTCGCCATGGACGTCAAGACGGGCAAGATCAAATGGGGCTACCAGCAGGTCCACCACGACCTCTGGGACTACGACAGCCCGAGCCCGACCGTCCTGATGGATGGCGAAATGAACGGCGAAGAAGTCGAAGCCGTCGGCGAGCCTTCGAAGACCGGCTGGGTCTACCTGCTCGACCGCAACACGGGCAAACCGATCTACCCGATCCCCGAGGTCAAAGTTCCGCAGGACCCGTCGCAGAAAACCGCGGCGACCCAGCCGGAGCCGACCATGGAACCGTTCAGCCCGATCGAGGTCAGCCCGGAATCGGTCGAAAAAATCCAGGAATCGGTCGCCGGCAACACGCCGAAACAGAAAGTCGTCGCAGGCAAGATGTTCCAGCCGATGTCGACCGATCCGAGCTCGATCGTCGTGACGCCGAACTCGGCGGTCGGCGGCGACAACTGGCCCGCGTCCTCGTATGACCCGGAAAAGAACATCTACATCGTCTGCTCCACCGAAGGCGCGCTCGGCGTGATCGCCGAAACCGGGAAAACCGAGTACAACGAAGGCGAAACGTTCACCGGTGGCGACATCGGCGGGACTACCGGCTTCGCGGCTCCGGGCTACGTCACCGCTTACGACATGTCGACCGGCAAGATCGCCTGGCAGAACTCGTTCCCCGAATCCTGCTACTCCGGTGCCGTCACCACCGCCGGCGGCCTGACCTTCATCGGCCAGAACAACGGCGAGCTCTCCGCCTTCGACACCGAAAACGGTGAAGAACTCTGGAGCTTCCAGACCGGCGCCGGCGCCAACACGACGGTGACCCCGTTCGAAGACGAAGGCGAAGAGAAGATCGCGATCTACGCGGGCGGCAACTCGCTGGCGGCCACGCCGCACGGCGAAAACTTCTGGGTCTTCTCGCTGAACGGCACGATGGAAAGCGAGGAAGGCACCGAAAAGGAAGGCGAAGGCACCACCCACAAGGGTGATGAACCGGGCAAAGAAGCCAACGAAGGCGAAACCCCGACCGAAGAGGGCCAGGAAGAAGCCCCCGAAAAAGGTGCTGAAGAAGCCACGGAAGAAGGCGGCGAAACCGCTGAAGCCGGCGGCGCCGTGGACGCTGCGGCCGGCAAAGAAGTCTTCAGCGAAAACTGCTCGGTCTGCCACGGCTCCGACGGCCTCGGCGGCAACGGCGGTCCCGACCTGACGACGATGCCGAAAGCCAAAGAACAGGCCGGCGCCGAAGAACAGGTCACCAACGGCGGCGGCGGGATGCCCGCCTTCAGCAGCATCCTCAGCGAAGAAGAAATCAAAAACGTCGCGGCCTACGTGGTCGAAGACATCGTCGGCGGAAAATAGGTCCGGATGGGAGTGGAAGCGACGATGGCGAAGTTCCGGTCTCTCGCTTCCCTCCTCGTTCTCGTCGCGGTCGGCATGCTGGTTCTGGCCGGCTGCGGCGGCGGCGGATCCAGCTCCTCGAGCGGCGGCGGCGGGAGCGACTTCGCCGCCGGCGCCGAAGCGGCCTGTCGCAAGGCCAACGGCGCCATCATCGCCTTGGGCACGCCGCAGCAGGAACAGGTCGTCAAGTACCTGCAGACGACCGAACAGCTGCTTGAACGGCTGCACAAAGAAGTCACCGCCCTGTCGCCCTCGAGCGCGGCGGAGAAGGCCTATGTCGCCGGTCTCGCCGAAGCGCTTCCGGTGATCACCGCGATGAGCAACGCGGCCCGCAGCGAAAACTTCGACGCCGTGCGCGAACTCTCGGCCGGCCTGGTCGAAATCCATCTCGGCGAACTGGCCGAAGAAGCGAATCTGAAATCTTGTGGAGAGGTCCCGGTGAGCGAAGAATGAAACGACTGAAGCTGATCTTCCTTCTCGGCAGCGCGATCGCGCTGCTGAGCTCCGTCGGCGTCGCCTGGGCGACCACCGGCGCGACGACGGGCTATCCGCAGCCGCCGAACAACGTCGCCGCGCAGAAGCAGGCGCCGTTCGAAAACCGTTATGTGCTGACCGCGGTCGGCAGCGGCGCGAGCATCCGCAGCGGCGAGATGAAGTTCGAATTCGAGGAGGGCTCCTCGCCGCAGTTCCTGGTCGGGATCTCGCAGTTCTACTCCTACGGCCCGACCGGGGAAATCGAAACCGGCCTCTTCACCTTCTACCCGCCGAAGGAACTGGCGAAGGACAAAGGCCTCGGGTTCACGGCGCTGAAGGTCGGTGCCTCGGCCCAGTACGGGCAGGTCACCGAAGACGGCGAACTGCAGCTCTTCAATCCCGAAGGCGACACCGTCAAAGGTCAGCTCCGCCTACACGGTGGCGGCCCGTGGCCGGTCGAATTCAAAGTCCTCGGTGACGATGAGCGCTACACCGCCAGCCCGCCGGCGGCGAAGCAGATCCACGAAGCCGAACCGAACAACCCGGGTTGGGGCGGCGAAGCCTCCGAATACGAAGGCGAATACGAACTCACCAACGGCGGCAGTGACCCGACCGAAGAGGCCGGGACGCTTGGCGCCGTGATCGGTGTGGCCCAGGGGCTCGGCGTGAACGGCGCGGTCGTCAGCTCCGGCTCGATGTCGGTGGAAGGCAACCCGGCCGTCGCGACGGTAAAACTGGAGACCGGCGGCACCGAACGCACCTTCACCCTCACCAAGCTGGCCTGGCAGGGTGACCAGCGCGTCGCCCAGGTCCACAACGAAGGGCCCGACAGCCCTCCGGTCGGCCACTTCGAAGGCACCGGCGGCCAAGGCGAAGTCAAAGGCACCCTGGTCTCCGGCCACTCCGTCTACAAGATCGACTTCAAACTCAAAGGCTGAGCCGCCAGGCGCGCCAGTAGGCGCGCATGCGGCGGGAGAACGCCTGCGGCTTCTCCGCGTAGACCCGCTCGCCGGCCGCGCGCGCTTCATCGAGCAGCGCGTCCTGGCGGGCCTCGATCAGCGCCCGCAGCGTTTCGCGGTGGATCGCGTCGATCTCGGCGCGGCCGACCAGGTCGACGCAGAGGACGGCGAGGTCGTGGTGGTCGCCGAGCAGATCGGTGAAGTCGTGGACCTCTTCGGCGGTCGGCTCGAGCACCGGCTGCCAGGCGTCTCGCAGCAGCCGCAGCTGGTACCAGAGGTCCTTGCCGCGTTTGCGCAGGGCGTGGACGTCCTCGAAGCTCGGTGAGTCGCCGAGCGCGGCAAACGCGTCGCGGCCCTCGCGGTAGGCGGTGTCGAGGCCGGGGGAGAGGAGCTTCCAGCCCCCGGCGCGCAGCCTCCATTCGGGGGCGCGGGCGGCGACCGCCTCGATCGCGGCGACGGCGTCCTCGGTCCCGGCGCTCTCCTCGCCGACGATCCGGTCGCGGTCGGCGGCCAGCGCGTCGCGCCAAAGCGCCGTCGCCGCGGGCGGCACTTCGCCGTCGCCGGCCGCCAGCGCGTCGAGCGTCGCCGGCTTGACCTCGGCGTCGCGGCCCGCCGAGAGGGTGCGGGCAGCATCGCGCAGCGCGCGGTTCTCGCGCTTGAAGGTCTTCTCGCCGAGCTCGTCGCGGACCAGGCGGAGCGCCGCCCGCGCCTTCTTCAGGTCTTTGCGCGTCCCGTGAATCGCCTCCGCCCGCCCGTCGCTCTCGGCGCCGCCCGCCTCGCGCAGCCGTTCGACGGCCTTATCGAGGCGGCCGACGATCGCCCGGCGCACGCCGTCCGCGGCGTCCTCCTCATGGTGCAGGCGGTAGGCGCGGTCGGGCGCCTCCGTCGTTACATCCGTCTGAGCCTCGGCGTCCATATCGTCGCGTTCCTCCTCGGTCTCCGGCAACCCCGCGGTCGCCAGGGTCTGGTTCGCATAGCGCTCGTCCCCGGTCAGCTCGGCGCCCAACCACGGTGGCGGCGCGAAGGCATCGGCCTCCCCGCGCGAGTCGAACTCGATCTCGGCCGTCAACAGTCCCTCGAGGCCCCCTTCGTAGACGTCGATCTCCGCCCGCAGCCCCTCGCCGAGCGGCACGTAGTGGCGGACCTTGCGAACCCGCCGTCCCGCGGTCAGCGGCCACAGCGCCTCGAAGGCCTTCGGGTGGATCGAGACCTCGACCTCCTCGCGCACCTCGCCGTGCCCGCTCTTGGCGGTCAGGAGCAGCTCGCCGTCGATCCGGCGCAGCCGCACCTCGCCCTGCTCGTCCAGGGCCAGGTAGCCCTGCTCGATCGTCGCCGCGGCGCTCTCGGCCCGCGGCATCTCGGCGACGAGGAACTTTCGCTCGATCTCTGCCACGCAGGGATCCTAGGCCCAGAGTCGAATGGGGCGCCATGGAAAGTGGACGAACGCTCGGCGTCGGGGAGGTCCTCAACCGGGTCTTCGACCTCTACAAGCAGCACTTCGGGGTGCTGATCCCAGCCGCCTTCTGGCTCTTCTTGGTGGTGTCGATCCTCAGCGGCATCGTCGGCCAACACAACGTCGGCCTGCTGCTGCTCGTCGCCGTGGTCACCTTCGCGGTCGCGATCCTCTACCAGGGCATGGTCGTCAGCCTCGTCCACGACGTCCAGGACGGGCGCCGCGACTCTTCGGTCGGGGAGCTCTTCAGGTCGGTCGGCCCGGTCCTCGGCCCGCTGATCGGCGCCAGCCTCCTCTACGGCTTCGGCGTCGGCATCGGCTTCTTCCTGCTGCTCGTCCCCGGCTGCATCCTGCTCACTATCTGGGCCGTCATCGCGCCCGCGATCGTGATCGAGAAACGCGACATCTTTCCCGCCTTCGGTCGCTCGCGTGAGCTCGTCCGCGGCTATGGCTGGCCCGTTTTCGGCACCGTCATCGTCGCCACCCTGATCACCGCGATCGCCTCCTTCATCCTCACCGGCATCGCCGAGTCGATCGCCGGCGGCCCGATCCTCCGCATCGTCTTCGGCGCCCTCGCGGCGACCATCACCGCCCCCGTGGGCGGCCTCGTCGCCGCCGTCCTCTACTACCGCCTGCTCGAACTGAAGGGCGAGTCCGCCCCCGGCCACCCGAGCGACGCGGGGGCGGTGGGCGCGGACGAATGGAACGAGCCGGTTCCGCCGCCGGATCCGCCGAGCGCGCCGGGTCCTGGGGCTCCGGCCTAACTTCGGCGCGTCTTCAAGCCGGCGCCCGGGCAAGGGACGCGCGTGACGGAGAGCGTGGGAAGTCCACGCTTCCGTGAGTGTTGGACAACAGTCGTTCTCGGCCGCTGATCGGGGCGCGAGGAGCGACCGAAGACGCACTGAAGGGTGACGTTCCCGGCATCTCTCTCACGGATCCGTCGGTCGGTCGCCTGCCGTGGCGACTAAGTCGCTCTATGAGGCGAGTAAGTCGCCACGACGGCGAGAAGCTCACGCTAGTGCTCGAGCAACCCGGCGACGGCGAGCGCGAGGCGTTCGCCGCGGCCGGTCAGCGCGTACTCGGCGTGGGGGGGACGGCCGGCGACCAGGCGCCGCTCGACGATCCCCGCCGCCTCGAGTTGCTCCAGTCGCTCGGAGAGCGTCGTCGGCGACACCCCCGGGAGTGACTGGCGGAACTCGTTGAAGCGATGAGCGCCGCTGGAGCAGGCGTAGATCGTCGCCATCGTCCAGCGGCGCTCGAGGAGCCCCGCGGCGGCGCGGAGCTCCTTCGGCACGGGTTCGCAGTTACGACACCTGGGCGACATCCGCTCCGGCCTCCGCGGGCTCGAGCGCCAGCCCGAGCACCTCGTCGATCGACATCACCGGGTGGAACTTCATCTGCTCGCGCACCTCCTCGGGGACCTCGTCGAGGTCGCCGCGGTTGCGCTCGGGCAGGATCACCTCGGTCAGCCCGGCCGCGTGGGCAGCCAGCACCTTCTGCTTGAGGCCGCCGATCGGCAGCACCCGTCCTTGCAGGGTCACCTCTCCGGTCATCCCCACAGTGTGCTTGACGGGGCGGCCGGTGAGCAGGCTGACCAGTGCCGTGGTCATCGCGGTGCCCGCGCTCGGGCCGTCCTTGGGGATCGCCCCGGCCGGCACGTGGACGTGGAACTCACGCTGGAACCGATCCTCGGGGACGCCTAGCTCCTCGCGGTGCGAGCGGACGTAGGAGAGGGCGATCCGCGCCGACTCCTTCATCACGTCGCCGAGCTGGCCGGTCAGGACCAGGCCCTTGTCGCCGTCCATGGCGGTCGCCTCGATGAAGAGGATGTCGCCGCCGGCGCCGGTGACCGCGAGCCCGGTGGACACGCCCGGGATCGCCGTGCGCTCGACCGACTCCTGGAACACCTTCTGGCGCCCGAGAGCCTCGCGGACCGCCTCGAGGTCGAGGACGATCGGTGCCTCACCCTCGCCGGAGGCGATCTTCGTCGCCGCCCCGCGGAGGAGCTTGCCGACCTCGCGCTCGAGCTGACGCACGCCCGCCTCACGGGTGTACTCGGAGATCACCGTGCGCAGGACGTCGTCCTCCACACTGACCTCCTCGACCCGCAGGCCGTTGCGCTTCAGCTGCCGCGGCACCAGGTAGCCCTTGGCGATCGCCAGCTTCTCCTCGGTCGTGTAGCCGTCGAAGGAGATGATCTCCATCCGGTCGAGCAACGGTGCCGGGATCGTGTCGAGCAGGTTCGCGGTGGCGATGAAGACCACCTCGGACAGATCGACCTCGACGTCCAGGTAGTGATCGCGGAACGAGTGGTTCTGCGCCGGGTCGAGGACCTCGAGCAGCGCCGCCGACGGGTCGCCTCGCCAGTCGGCGCCGACCTTGTCGACCTCGTCCAGCAGGATCACCGGGTTCATCGTCTCGGCATCGCGCAGGGCACGGACGATCCGTCCTGGCAGGGCGCCGATGTAGGTGCGACGGTGGCCGCGGATCTCCGCCTCGTCGTGCAGGCCGCCGAGGCTGATGCGGACGAACTCGCGGTCGAGGCTGCGGGCGATCGACTCGCCGATCGAGGTCTTGCCGGTGCCGGGAGGCCCGACCAGGGTCAGGATCGTGCCGTTGGCACGCGAGTCCTCCTCGATCTCGTCTTTGCGCTCCTCGCGCAGCTTGCGCACGGCGACGAACTGGGTGATCCGTTTCTTCACGTCATCGAGGCCCGCGTGGTCGGAGTCCAGCACCTCACGGGTGTGGTTCGGATCCAGCTTGTCCTCGGAGCGCTTGCTCCACGGGACCGCGATCAGCCAGTCGAGGTAGCTGCGGATCATCGAGCTCTCGGGCGACTGCTCACCCTGGCGCTCCAGTCGGCGCAGCTCCTTGGTCGCCTGCTCGGCGACCGCCTCCGGCATCCCGGCCTCGGCGATCTTGGTCTCGTACTCGGCGATCACGTCGGTGTCGTCCTCGCCCAGCTCTTTGCGGATCGACTCCATCTGTTTGCGCAGGAAGTACTCGCGCTGCTGTTTCTGGGCGCCCGACTCGACGTCGTCGCGGATCTTCGAGCGGACCTGCAGCTCGGCGAGGCGCTCGCGCTGCAGCCCGACCGCGATCTCCAGCCGCTGGCTCACGTCGATCGTGTCCAGCAGGCGGAGCTTGCCCTCGAGTGGGATGTCGGGGGCGAGGCCGGAGGTGTCGGCCAGCGCACCGGGCTCCTCGATCGAGCGCAGGAAGTTCGCGATGCGACCGTCGTCGCCGCGCAGCTCGAGGATCTCCTCGACGACCGCGCGGTACTCGCGTGCCACCTCGCGGGTGTGCTCGTCGTCGGGGTGGCCGTCGTGGATCTCCTGGACCTCGACGTGGAGGACGTCGGTGTCGTCGCCCGCCTGGGCGGCGCCGGCGATGCCGCGATGGAGGCCGACCACGGTCGCGACCGGGTGGCCACGGCGAGAGGTGCCGTGCTCGACCACTTCGGCGACGACGCCGACGCGGCCGTACTCGCCATCGCTGCGGGGAAGGAGGAAGACGCGCTCGTCCTCGCCGACGTCGATCGGCAGGGTCGCGGTGACGGTCGGGAACACGATCGCGTCGTCAAGGGGAACGAGTCTGTAAGTCATTGCCAAGTCCACTTTCTGTAGTTAGTGCTTAAATAGGATAGCGCTACAGCTTCCGGACCTCAACCCCCGGGCGAGTAGGCTGCGCCCCATGGATGACGCACGTGGGAAAGAGCTATTGGGAGCCGAGCGCGAGCGGATCGAGGCGGCGCTCGCCCGGGTCCGCGGCGAAGGCCGCGGCGAGTCGACCGAGGACGTCCCCGCGGGCGACTTCAACAACGAGAACCTCTACGAAGACGAGCTCGCCGAAGGGCAGGAGGGCGACCTCGAGCGTCGCCTCGACCGCCTCGAGCGCGCCGAGGAGCGCCTCGCCGCCGGCACTTACGGCGTCTCGACCAGGTCCGGCGACCCGATCCCCGACGGCCGCCTCGAGGCCGAACCGCTCGCCGAGCTGACCGTCGACGAGGAGCCCGGCGGCGCCAAGCGGCAGTAGCGGTCACCGCGCCGCACCGGAAATTTAAAGCGGGGCGTCGCGAGCGCCGATAGGTTCGGCACCATGGCGAAAGACAACGGCTCCACCGAAGAGGCCCGCTTTTACGGGACCCGTTTCCTGACCGAGGACGCCCCCGACGGGCCGTTCCCCGCGAAGGGGATGTCGGCGCTCGACTCGCAGCGGCTGGTCGAAGAGGAAATCCAGCTCGAGGGCGATCCGAACCGCAACCTGGCGACCTTCGTCACCACTTGGATGGAGCCGGAGGCCGAGCGGCTGATCGCCGAGAACAACTACCGCAACTTCATCGACCACGCCGAGTATCCGATCTCGGCCGAGATCGAGCAGCGCTGCATCCGGATGCTCGCCGACCTCTTCAACGCCCCCGGCGAAACGACCGGCGCCCGCTGCCAGGGCTCCTCCGAGGCGATCATGCTCGGCGCCCTCTCGCTGAAGTGGAAGTGGAAGGAGCGCCAGGAGGCGGCGGGCCGCCCGACCGACAAGCCGAACCTGGTCTTCGGCGGCGACGTCCACGTGGTGTGGGAAAAGTTCTGCCGCTACTTCGACGTCGAACAGCGGGTGGTGCCGCTGCAGCCGGGCAAGTACACGATCGGCGCCGACGACATCGTCCCGAAAGTGGACGAGAACACGATCGGCGTCGCCGCCGTCCTCGGCACCACCTTCACCGGCCACGCCGACGACATCACCGGCATCAACGACTACCTGGTGAAGCTGCGCGAGGAGAAGGGCCACGACGTGCCGATCCACGTCGACGCGGCGAGCGGCGGCTTCGTCTGGCCGTTCCTCTACCCGCACTCCGAGTGGGACTTCCGGCTCGAGCAGGTGCGCTCGATCAACGTCTCCGGCCATAAGTTCGGGCTCGTCTACCCGGGCATCGGCTGGCTCGTCTTCCGCGAAAAGTCCGACCTCGCCGAGCACCTCGTCTTCTACGAGAACTACCTGGGGGAGACCGACGCGACCTTCACCCTCAACTTCTCCACCGGCGCCTCGATGGTGCTCGCCCAGTACTACAACTTCGTCCGGCTCGGCCGGGAGGGCTACGCCGACGTGATGGGGGCGATGCAGTCGAACGCCGAAGTCCTGGTCGAGAAGCTCGACCGCTGCGGCCACTTCGAACTGATCGGCGAGGACCAGGAGCAGCTCCCCCTCGTCGCCTTCAAGCTGATCGACGGCAAGAGCTACGACGAGTTCGACGTCTCCTGGCAGGTCTCGGCCGAGCGCGGCTGGATGCTGCCCGCCTACACGATGCCGCCGGAAGCCCAGGAGGTGAAGGTGCTGCGGGCGCTGGTCAAGCACACCCTGAGCCGCTCCCAGATCGACCGCCTCGCCAAGGACATCGAACACGCCTGCGACACGCTGGAGAAGAAAGGCTCGGGGGCGCATAAGAGCGAGCGCAAGAAGATCAAACGGAGTCCGAATATCTGAGGGGTTTCGGGGGACGGGCGTGGTGGCGGCCGCTCCGGCCGCTCCGGCCGTCCGAGTCGGGTCGGAGTGCGTCTTTCGCCGAAGGTTCGGGCGGGAGAAGCCACACCAGTTGCGGTTCCGTGAGAGAGATGCCGGGAACGTCGTCTCGTGACGTTCTCGTGGGCGCCCGGTGACGGATCCGTGCTCCTCCCGTGACGCCCCGGGCGCATCCCGAACTCCTACGGACCGCCCACCCGTGGCCCGAGCGCCACCACGCTCTCGCCGGATCGGCCGCTGAGGCCGACCCCGCGCGGCGCGACCCGCACCGAGCCCTCCTCGGAGACCGCCAGGAGGACGGCGGCTGCCGCGCGCTCGGCTTCGGTGTCGATGAGCTCGGCGGCGGTCACGACGTGGACGTGCTCGTGGCCCAGGACCTCGCGCAGCTCGTGGGCGGCGAGGCGGTTGTAGTCCTCGCTCTCGCCGAGGACGAGGGCCTCTCCGACGTCCTCGAGCCGCGACTCCAGCCGCACCGCCTCGGGGCCGAAGGGGGGCTCGTCGGCCTCGATTCCGAGGCCCCGGGCCGTTGCGCGCTCATCGTCCCGGGTGCTCCAGAGCACCACCCGGGCGCCCGCCGCGCGCAACTCCTCGGCGACCAGCAGCGCCGGAGCGCCGCCGACCAGGAGCAGCGCCGGGACGCCGTCCCCGGCGACGCCGAGCAGGCGCGCGACGATCCCGCCGCTGAGGCCGTAGATGACGACCGTGGCGAAGATCGCGACGAAGACGATCGGCAGCAGGCGGTCGGCGTCGCGGATCCCGGCTTCCCCGAGCGCGAGGGCGAAGGACGAGGCCGTCGCCCCGGCGACGATCCCGCGCGGCGCCATCCAGGCGGCGAACGCGCGCTCGCGCCGGTCGAGGGTCGAGCCGAGGGTCCCGAGCGCCACCGCGAGCGGGCGGATGACCAGGACCATCAGCCCGACCAGCGCGAGGCTGTCCCAGAGGACCGCGTGCACCTGGGAAGGCGAGACCGAGGCGGAGATGAGGACGAAGAGGATGCCGATCAGGAGCTCGACCACGGTGCCGTGGAACTCGACGATCCGCGACACGTCGAGCTCGCGCCGGCCGGCGAGGATCGCCCCCATCACCGCCGCCGCGACGAGCCCCGAGTCCTCGCGCAGGAGGTCGGCGCCGACCACCGCGGCGGCGACCATCATCAGGGTCACCGCGATCCCCTGAGCCGGGTCGGAGCGCATCGCCTGCCGCAGCAGGACGGCGAGGATGAAGGCGGCGGCCAGCCCGACCCCGATGCCGACGGCGATGCTGCTGAGCAGGACCCCGAAGTGGAACGGCTTTTCGCCGATCGCCCCTTGCAGGACGGCGTGAAGCGCGATCACGCCGAGCAGCGCGCCGAGCGGATCGATCAGCGTCCCCTCCCACTTGAGCACCGAGCGGACGCGGTCGCTGGGACGGATGAAGGCGAGGAGCGGCAGGACGACGGTCGGCCCGGAGACGACGAGGATCGCGCCGAGCACGGTCGCCACGCCCCAGTTCAGCCCGATCACGAACCGCGCCGCGAGGGTGACGCAGACGAAGGTCACCACCGCGCCGACGCCGACCAGCTGCCAGACGACCTTCCGCATCCCCTCGCCGAGCTCGGAGAGGTCCAGCCGCAGGCCCGCCTCGAACAGGATCAGCCCGACGCCGAGGGACACGAAGGGCTGGAAGGCGGCACCGAGCAGGGCTTCGGGATGGACGTCGTCGGTGATCGCCCCGGCGATGAAGCCGACCGGCAGCAGCAGCACCAGCGCCGGCACCCCGAGCCGTTGGGCGAGGAGCCGGGAGCCGACGGCGAGGACGATGACCAGCCCGAGGCCGGTGAGGATGTCGTCGGTGGAGAGCATCAGCGCGACGGCGAGGACGGCCACCAGGCCCGGTCGCCGAGCCGCAGGGTGATCGCCGGGATCAGGAGCGCGCGGACCACGAAGGTGTCGAGGAGGACGCCGACGGCGACCGTGGCGCCGATCTGGATCAGCTCCTCGAGCGGCAGCAGGGTCAGGGTGCCGAAGGTGCCGGCGAGGATCAGGCCGGCCCCGGTGACGACGCCGCCGGTGGCGACCAGGGCGCGCAGCGTGCCCTCACGGGTGCCATGGACGCGGGCCTCCTCGCGGACCCGGGTCATCAGGAAGATGTTGTAGTCGACCCCCAGCGCGACCAGGAATAAGAAGGCGAGCAGGGTCAGATCAAAAGTGATCCCTTCACCGCCGATCACCGAAAAGGCGAAGGTCGAGAGGCCGAGGGTGGCGCCGAAGGAGAGGACCACCGTCGCCATCAGGTAGAGCGGCGCGGCGATCGCCCGCAGCACCGCGGCGAGGATCAGGCCGACGACTAGCAGCACCAGCGGCACGATCAGGCGCGTGTCGCGGCCGTTGGTCTGCTCGACGTCCCAGTTCTCGGCGGGGAGGCCGCCGAGCAGGCCGTCGGGGGAGATCCGGTGGAGGCGGTCGCGGACCCTCTCCACCTCTTCCGCGGCCTCGCCCGAGTAGGGGTTGCCGGCGAGGATGACGACGACCAGAGCCGAGCCGAACCGGCCGCCCGTCGGGACGGGGATCGCGAGGCGAACCGAGTCGAGGCGGCCGATCGCGCGCGCCACCTGGGCCGCTTCGCCGACCGGGACGACCGCGGTCAGCGGCGAGGCGAGGCCGGGCGGGAAGTGTTCGTTCAGGACCGTCGTGCCTTCGCTCGAGTTGGTCGGCTTCGTCTCGCCCTGGCCGAAGCCGATCGTGCCGTGGTGGACGAGGTTCCCGGCGGCGAGGACGAGCAGGCCGACGATGACCGCGCCGATGATCGGCCGCGAGCGCCGCCGCACGAATCCGGCGATCGCCTCCCAGCGGCTCGGGCCCTCGCGCGTCGTCAGCCCCGCCCGCGGCCAGAAGGCGCGCTCGCCGAGCACCGCGAGCAAGGCGGGGAGGAGGGTGAACGCCGAGCACACCATCACCGCGATGCCGATCGCGAGGATCGGCCCGAGCCAGTGCGTCGACTGCAGGTTGGCGAAGAGCAGCACCAGCATCGCCGCGATCACGGTGCCGCCGGAGGAGGCGATCGGTTTGATGCTCTCGCGCAGGGCCCTCGGCAGCGCCACGTCGGCGGGTGATCCGGACTGCAGCTCTTCGCGGTAGCGGTGGACCAGGAGCAGCGAGTAGTCGGTCCCGGCGCCGAACACGAGCACCAAGAGGAGGAAGGTCCCCTCGCTGTTGACGACGATCCAGCCCGCCTTGATGACGAGGTAGGCGATGCCGATCGCGACGGTGTAGGCGGCGCCGACCGCGATCAGCGGCAGCAGCGCCAGAAGTGGGGCGCGGTAGACCAGCAGCAGCAGGAACAGGACGAGCCCGAGCGTCGCGATCAGCAGCGTACGGCCGGCTTCGTCGGCGACCTTGTCGAGGTCGGCGGCGATCCCGGCCGGGCCGGTGACGTAGGCGTGCAGGCCGGGGACCGGGTGCGCGGCGAGGTAGGAGCGCAGCGCGGTGACGCCGTCGCCGATCGCGCCGTGGTCGGCGGCGTTCAGGGCGAGGACGAGGAGGGCCGCTTCGCCGTCCCTGGAGATCGGGCCGATGCCCTTGGCGTAGTCGGCGACCTGGCCGAGGGGCCTGCCGGCCTCGGCGGTGAACGGGTCGATGATCGGCGTCGCGCCGGTGATGCCGAGGCGCTCGAGGCCGCGGCCGAGGTCCCCGATCGCGTTCAGGTCGTCGGGCGTCAGCCCGCCATCGCGGTCGAAGACGATCACCGCGGGGACCTCTTCGGCGTGGGAGTCGACCGCCGTGGTGGGGACGCCGCCACCGGTCGGGTCGGTCGCGCCGCCGCCGCTGCCTTCCGATTCCCCGGTCCCCTGGGCAGGGACTCCGGCGTCGCTCGGGGTCGACGCGCCGCCCAGGGCCGCCGCCCCGTCCAGCACCTGGATCGCCTGGATCGATTCCGCTCCCTTCGGCAAGAAGCTCGACTGGCCGGCCGCGGTGACCTCGCCGATGTGGGAGCGGGCGACGTAGCCGCCGACCCCGATCGCGATCCAGACCGCGATCGTGACCCAGCGCCCACGCGGGCCCGTCACCGCGGCCGCGAGTGCGGTGATCACCGGCGGTGGCGGTCGGCGTCCGGCACGGGCGGATCCTATTGGCCGTCAGGACATGAGCGCGCCGGGTACCTTGCTTGCATGCCGACTTGGATCGCCGCCCGCGCCGTCCCCTGGGTCTGGAAGAAAGTCCCTTGGAAAACCGTCTGGACGATCGCCCTCTGGCTCGCCCAGAAGGGCCGCGACCGCGTACGGGACAACCTGACGGACAGCGAGCAGACCGAGTTCTGGACGCTGGTGAAGAACTCCCGCGGCAAACCCAACAACCTGAGCGCCCGCGACCGGACCCGGGTCAAGAACCTCGTCGGCAAGGCGATCCGCGGCTAGTCGTCCTCCGCGCTGCGCCCGTCCGCGGAGAACCGGGGCGCCCGGAACTGCATCAGCTCGACCCGGGCGTGGATGTCGACCGGGGTGCCTTTCGACGCCCGGTCGGCGACCGCCTCTTCGACCTCGATCAGCTCCCTCGTCGCCCGTTCGATCACCTCGCTGACTTCCTGCCAGCCGGCGTCGTCGACGACCATCGCGTTGCGGCAGAGGTGACTGTTGTCGACGCCGTAGATGGTCCCCTTCGCCATCGCGGCGGTGATGTCTTCCGAGATCATCCGCAACGAGACGCTGGTCACATCGAGGCGCTCTTTCTCGGTGAGGGCCTCCCACGCCTCCTGGTCGAAATAGAGCTGGCGGCGGGCCTGGTAGAAGCGTTCGAGCACGCGGCCACCGTGCACGCTCTCGGTCCGGACCAGCTCGATGCAGCCGAGTTTCCGCAGCTGGTTCAGGTGATAGGTCACGTTGTTGAGGGGCTCGCCGATCTCCTCGGCGATATGGCGTGGCGACGCCGCGCGTTCGAGCAGGATTCCCATCGCGTGCACCCGCGTCGGATGGGACATCGCGGCCGCGAGCTGAGGGCTGAGGAACTCGGGGCTCGGGATCGCGAACTCTTTCGCACCGTTGGCAGGGGTGGTTCCCAACTCTCCTCCAAAAAAAAATTGAGTTACTGACCCGGGCCCATTAAACCCGATCTCGCTCGCTTGCACGAGACAGAAAGGAGAAACTCCGGATAACGTTGTTTGATTAGTCAGTTTCTATCAAACTTTTCTCTGCATTCCGCTTGCCGGCGCGGATGCAGGGAGGAGGTGATGAAATGAAACTGGACGAGATCGCATGGATCATTCCCACGGCAAGCATCCAGAAGCCTGCCTGAGTTGAGATCGGAGGACGGCGCTTCTCCGCGGCCGAGAGAGTGCCGTCCCCGCTTTTCGGATCAACTATCTGTATTGGTCCAATCTCCTGGCTCAATCGAGCGATTTATGCTCTCCAGGGAGTGCCTTACGCAAAACTGCCCGATCAATGAATCGGCGTCGACCTAACCGAATAGATCAACGGCTGGTGCGGGCGTTGGGGCATCCGCTGCGGGTCAAGATCCTCGAAGTCGTGCAGCTCCGCAAAGCCAGCCCGAGCGAGCTTACGGATCTGCTGCAGGCGCCACTCGGCAACGTTGCCTACCACGTGCGGGTGCTGGAGAAATGCGGCTGTATCGAGCAGGTGGCGACCGCGCGGCGGCGAGGGGCGGTCGAGCACTACTTCCGCGCCCGGCCGCGCTCCTACATCGGCCACCAGGACTGGCGGAAAGTGCCGAAGAGCCTGCGCGACGCGGTCACCGGAGCCTCGCTTGGCACCTTCTTCGACAAGGCCGCCGACGCGCTCGAGGCGGGGACGATGGACGCCCGCGACGACACCACCCTGAACTGGATGCCGATGGCGGTCGACGAGGCCGGCTGGGCCGAAGTGACGGCTGTCTTCGAGGCGGTCACCAATCGCCTGGAGGCGATCCACGAGCTCTGTCGCCGGCGGATGGAGAAAAACGAGGAGGAGTCGAAGGCGCTGGTCGTCGGCATGGCCGCCTTCGAGCCGGCCCCCGACGGCTTCGTCCCCGAGGTGGGGGCGGAGATGGACGTGCCGCGGGATGCCGATGGCGTCGCCGACGGCGAAGGAGCCCCCAGCGCTTAGGATCCGGCCGATGCCGGACCCAGTCACAGTCAGCGTCGAGGTCGCCCGCCCCCGTGAGGAGGTCTTCGACTTCGTCGATGTCCTCGCCAACCGCGAAGGCTGGATGGACCACCTCTATAAGTACTGGAGCTTCGAGGGCCCGAGTCGCGGCGTCGGCGCCATCGCCAAGGCCCAGGTCAACGCGCCCTCGGCCCGCGAGCAGGTGACGCTCGAGGTCGTCGAGGCGGCCGCGCCGGAGCGGATCGTCGAGGAAGTCGAGAGCGCCCACGGCAAACGCAAGACCCGCGGCACCTACCGCTTCGCCGAGGTCGGCGAGGCGCGGACTCGGATCGAGCTCGAGCTTGAGTGGCTGGAGACGCCGCGCACCGAACGGGTTGCGGCCCCGGTCTCGCGCGCCTTCATGCGACGGGCCCAGGGCAAAGCCCTGAAGAAGCTCGCCGCGCAGCTCAAAAAGGGCTGACGACGTGTCCGGCGAGGAGCGCCCGGACCTCACCGAGCTGCGGGCGCGGCGGGCGCTGACCGAGGACCCGGCACGCGCCGAGGCGGTGGCCAAGCGCCACGAGCGGGGCGGGCGGACCGCGCGTGAGAACCTCGCCGACCTGATCGACGAGGGCAGCTTCGTCGAGTACGGGCGCTTCGCGATCGCGGCCCAGCGCGGACGGCGCGAGCTCGACGACCTGATCGCGCGGACCCCCGCCGACGGCTTCATCGGCGGCACCGCAACGGTCGACGGCGAGCTCTTCGGCGAGCGCGCCGCCTGCGCGGTCCTCTCCTACGACTACACGGTGCTGGCCGGGACGCAGGGGGCGCTCGGCCACCGCAAGAAGGACCGGCTGTTCGAGCTGATCGAGCGGATGCGCCTGCCCGCGGTGCTCTTCGCCGAGGGCGGCGGCGGGCGCCCCGGGGACACCGACTACCCGGTGGTGTCGGCGCTCGACACGCGGGCCTTCGCGCTCTGGGCGCGGCTCTCGGGCCTGGTGCCGCGGATCGCGATCGTCCACGGCCGTTGCTTCGCCGGCAACGCGGTGCTGGCCGGCTGCTCGGACCTGATTATCGCCACCGAGGGCTCCTCGCTCGGCATGGGCGGGCCGGCGATGATCGAGGGAGGCGGCCTCGGCAAGGTCGACCCCGACGAGGTCGGGCCGCTGGAGACGCAGGCGCGCAACGGGGTGGTCGACGTCGTCGCCGCCGACGAGGCCGAGGCGACCGCGCTCGCCAAGCGGCTGCTCGGCTACTTCCAGGGCGCGACGCCGGCGGGCGAGGCACCCGACCAGACGGCGCTGCGCGAGATGGTCCCGGAGCGGGCGCGCCGCGCCTTTGCCGTCGGCCCGGTGATCGAGACGCTCGCCGACGTCGGCTCGGTCACCTTCCTGCGGGAGCGCTTCGCCCCGGAGATGGTTACCGCGCTGGCGCGGATCGAGGGCCGCCCGCTCGGCTTCATCGCCAACGACTCGCGCCACACCGCCGGCGCGCTGACCAGTGAGGCCTCCGACAAGGCGGCCCGCTTCCTCTCGCTCTGCGACGGCTTCGGGCTGCCGATCGTCTCGCTGCTCGACACGCCGGGATTCATGGTCGGGCCGGAGGCCGAGGCGACGGGACTGGTGCGGCACGCCTCGCGGCTCCTGGTCGGCGGCGCGGCGCTGCGGGTGCCGCTGATCGCGGTGGTGCTGCGGCGCGGCTACGGCCTTGGCGCGCAGGCGATGGCCGGCGGCAGCTTGCACGAGCCGCTGCTCACCGTTGCCTGGCCGGGCGCGCACCTGGGGCCGATGGGGCTCGAAGGGGCGGTGCGGCTGGCGCTGCGCAAGGAGCTGGCCGAGATCGCCGACTCCGACGAGCGCGAGCGCCGGGTCCGCGAGCTGACCGCGGCGGCCGAAGAGAACGCGAAGGCGATCAACGCCGCGACGCTGTTCGAGCTCGACGACGTGATCGACCCGGCCGAGACCCGCGGGGTCATCGCGCGGACGCTGCGAGCCGCCGGCACCGCGCCGCCGGCCGAGCGCCCGCGTCCCGTCGACACCTGGTGAGCGCGGCGCTCACCAGAGCGCGTCGTGGGACTCCATGACGCCGTGGCCCCCGGCCAGCTCGATGCCGTCGAGCGCGCCGGAGAAGGTGCCGAAGCGATGGCGGTAGCTGGAGCGGACGAGGACGAAGTTGTCGTCGCGGACCCGCTCCGCGCCGGGCTCGAAGTCGAGACGTGACCCCCCGGCGAAGCGGACACCGTCGAGGCCGTCGAACCTGACCGGCGCCGGCTCGTAGGGATCCCCGTCGAGCCAGATCGCGCGCTCGCTTTTCTCGGGCGGGTCGTTGATGCCCTCGACCAGGTTCCAGGCGAGGGCGCGGCCGTCGGCGGCGGTCCCGACCCCGGCCGACCAGTGCCAGCTCGTGTGGCGGGCCTGGTAACCGGCCGATTCGTCGTCGACGCCGAAGCCCTCGACCCGCGCCCGCAGGCCCGGCGTCTCGATGGTGCCCTCCATCGCCACCCCCACGCGCTTGCGCGTCCAACCCCAGCCGCCGCCGTCGCCGCTCGGGCAGATCGATTCGATCGGCTCGGCGTCGGCGAGGCGCAGGTCGGCGTGGAGGCCGGCGGCGTCGATCACCAGGCGGGGGCCGTCGAGGACGACCTCGCGGCTGCCCGGACGCAGTGAGGTGTGGTCGAGCTCGATGCCGCGCTCGCGGTCCCAGAGCGCCCAGAAGCACTGGCCCGTCGGCCCGACCTCGGCCCGCGCCGCGCACAGCATCAGGGTCTCGCCGTAAAAGCCGACGTAGCGCCACCGCTTGCGCAGGCCGCCGTCGCGCCAGAGCGGCATCGGGCCGGGCGGCAGCGGTAGCCGGGGGCGGTCGTCGCCCGGGCCGCGCCACGGAATCGTGCCGTTCGCCATGGGCCCAACCTAACCGGCCGGCACGGCGCCGCCCCGGCGCTCTACTCTCGGCGGGTGACCCAGGTCATCCAGATCGTCGGCGCCCTGATCATCCTCGGTGCCTTCGCGGGCAGCCAGCTCGGCAGGCTGCCGACCGACTCCCGCAGCTACCTCGCCCTGAACGTGGTCGGCGCGGCGATCCTGACCGTGCTGGCCGTGATCGAAGGCCAGATCGGCTTCGTCCTCCTCGAGGGCGTCTGGGCCCTGGTCTCCGCCTGGAGCCTCTTCGTCCTGCTCGGCGAGGAAGCCGAGGCGGCCGAAGCGATGGAAGAGGTCGAGCCGCCGGAGGTTTAGGAGGCTGCGGCAGTTCTAGTTGCGTCCTGGGACATCAGGGTTTCATGGGCAAGTCCAAGGGTTCGTCACGCTTCCGCCCGGAACTCCACATCCTCGTCGCCGCCGAGACGGCCGCTCTCGCCGACCCGCCTCGCGTCCCTTTCCCGAGTGTCGCCTACGCCTTCGCGCCGGTCTCGATCAAGCGCTCGGCGAGTTTACGCATCCCCAGTTCGAGGGCGGCTTTCGCGGCGCCTTCGTAGTCGGTCGGCCCGTCGGGGGGAGGGTCGATGCCGGCGTCGCGGAGGGTCGCGATGTCTTTGAACGCCAGGAGGTCGTCGCGGCCTTCGAGCAGGGCCGCGCGGAGGGCGGGGCGGCGCTCGCGGATCGCGGCGTCGAGGATCGCCTCGAGGGTGCCGTGCTCCTTCAGCAGCTCGGCCGCTTTCTTCGGGCCGACGCCTTTGGCGCCGGGCAGCCCGTCGGCGGGGTCGCCGCGCAGGGCGATGAAGTCGGGGACCTGCTCGGGGTCGATGCCGTAGCGCTCGCGGACGCCGTCGGGGTCGACTTCTTCAGATCCTTTGTTGCCGGTCCGCACGTAGAGGACGGTGACCCCGGGCGCGGCGCATTGGTACATGTCGCGGTCCCCGGTCATGATCAGCGCCCGGCCGCCCGTCTCGGCCTCACGGCGGGCCAGCGTGCCGAGGAGGTCGTCGGCCTCGAGGTCGGGGCTCGTCGCCGTGGTCCAGCCGAAGGCCTCGAAGAACGGGACCGCCGCCTCGAACTGGTGGGGCAGCTCGTCGGGCATCGCCTCGTCGCGCTCGGCGTGGTAGGGCGGGTAGAGCTCGGTGCGGTAGGCGGCGGCGTCGGGGCCGAAGCAGAGGACGACGGCGCGCGGCTGGTGCAGCTCGACCTCCCGCAGGACCAGGTTGGCGGTGCCGAGCAGGGCGTTCACCGGCTGGTCGTCGGGTCCGGTGATCGTCTTCGGCAGCGCGTAGAAGGCGCGGAAGAGCATCGAAGGCGTATCGACGACGAGGAGGGGAGCGCGTTCGGCCACGCCCCACTTATATCGAGGCGCGCCGGGACCTTCCGAGCTTAGAGGCCATATATGGCCCCAAAGCTCGTACGCTGGGGGGGCAGGCCGCCGCACGTCTTCACCACGCTCGCCCGCAACCGCTGTCTCTTCCGCCGCTGGCTCTGGTTCGCCGGCGGGCTGATGCCGGGTGGCAAGCTGCCGCGGACGGACACCGGGTCCAGCCGGAGTCGCCGGCTCGGTAGCGTGGGCGGCTCGTGCCCGCCTCGCCCGACAAAGCACTCGAGATCGTCGACCTGCAGAAACGCTACCCGAACGGGGTGGAGGCTCTGCGGGGGGTGTCGATCGCGATCGAGCCGGGGGACTTCTTCGGATTGCTCGGTCCCAACGGCGCCGGGAAGTCGACGCTGATCCACTGCACGACCGGGCTCGCGCAGCCGACCGGCGGGGAAATCCACGTCTTCGGCCATAACGCGATCGCCGACTACGGTGAGGCGCGCTCGGCGGTCGGCCTGGCCCCGCAGGAGGTCAACCTCGACCAGTTCCTGACCTGCGAGGAGACCCTCGAGTTCCACGGCGGCTACTTCGGGATGCCCAAGCGCGACCGGCAGGAGCGGACGAGGGAGCTGCTCGAGACCTTCTCGCTGACGCCGAAAGCCAAGGAGCGCACCCGGGCCCTGTCCGGCGGGATGAAACGGCGGCTGATCCTGGCGCGGGCGCTGATGCACCGGCCCCGGCTGCTGATCCTCGACGAGCCGACCGCCGGCGTCGACATCGAGCTGCGCCTGGAGCTCTGGCACTACGTCCAGAAAATCAACTCCGAAGGCGTGACGATCCTCTTGACCACCCATTACCTCGAGGAGGCCGACCAGCTCTGCGGGCGGATCGCCTTCATCGCCGACGGCGAAATCGCCGCGCAGGGGACGAGCGAGGACCTCGCCCAGCGCTACGACGTAGCCAACCTCGAGGACGCATACCTGGCCCTGGTCGGGCGGCGCGAGCTGTCGCGCTCGCACGTCGAGGCCGACGTCGTCGCCTGATGACGACCTGGCAGATCCGCTTCTTCAGCCTCTGGCGGCGCGAGATCTCGCGCTTCATGAAGATCAAGAAACAGACGCTCGGCGGGCCGCTGCTGGAAACGTTCCTCTACATCACGATCTTCGGCGCGGCGCTCGGCTCGCGGATCAAGGAACTGCACGGGATCGAATACATCGTCTTCGTCATCCCCGGCCTGATCATGATGGCGTTCGCCACCAACGCCTTCACCAACAACAGCTCCTCGATCCTGCAGCAGAAGTTCCTCGGCGCGATCCACGACCAGCTCTCCTCGCCCGCCTCGCCGCGCGAGCTGCTGCTCGCCTTCTGCCTCGGCGGCTTCGTCCGTGGGCTGATCGTCGCGATCCTCACCTTCCTCGTCGCGATCGTCTTCACCAACCTCACCGTCGACCACGTCCTGGTCCTGATCCCGGCGATCGTCCTGGTCGGCTTCTTCTTCGCCAACCTCGGGGTGCTGATCGGGGTGCGGGCCGAGCAGTTCGACGACGTCGCCTTCGCCCAGACCTTCATCCTCACCCCGCTGATCTTCCTCGGCGGCGTCTTCTACTCGGCCTCGCTGCTGCCGCAGCCGTGGGAGACCCTGACCAAGTTCGACCCGGTCTACTACATGATCTCCCTGGTCCGCTACGGGTTCGTCGGCTTCACCGAAGTCAACATCCCGTTGGCCCTGGGGGCGCTGACGCTGGCGACCGCGGCACTCTTCCTGGTCAACCTCCGCCTCTTCCAGAAGGGCTACAAGCTCCGCTCTTAGTCCGCTGGGCGGCGTCTGCCAAAGCGTCCGGGTTTAACCGGCCGATTACCTTGGCTCTCTAGAATCGCTCGCCGATGGCCTCGAGGACCCGTAGGCGGCGCAGGCAGCCGCAAAAGATGCGCTGGCATAAGTTCGCGATCCCGATCGTGCTGATCGTCGGCGCGGCCTTGGCCGTGGGTGGTATCGCCGCTGCCTGGGCGCTGAACATCTACCACTCGGCACCGCCGCTGAAGAACCTCAAGCCGGTGCAGAAGGGCCGCACCTCGGCGATCTACACCGCCGAGGGCAAGCTGATCGGCTACATCCACTCGGAAAACGTCCGCCAGCCGATCTCCGGCGGGGAGATCCCGAAAGTCCTGAAGAACGCGACGATCTCGATCGAGGACAAGGACTTCTGGAAGCACGGCGCGCTCGACGCCGCCGGCATCGCCCGCGCCGCCTGGAAGGATCTGCTCGCCGGCGGCAAGCCGGTCCAGGGCGCCTCGACGATCACCCAGCAGCTGGTCCGCAACCTCTACATCCGCCATCCAGAAGACACCCTGGAACGAAAGATCAAAGAAGCGGCGCTGGCGGAAGAGCTCTTCGAACAGCACAACCGTCGCTGGATCCTCAACACCTACTTGAACACGGCTCCCTACGGGACCAACGAAGGGCAGACCGCGCTCGGGGTGGAAGCCGCGGCGCAGACCTACTTCAACAAGCCGGCCGGGGAACTGAACTTGACCGAGGCGGCCCTGATCGCGGGCCTGCCGCAGGCGCCCTCCGAATACAACCCCTTCTTCAACCCGAAAGCGGCGCTCCAGCGCCGCAACGAGGTCCTCGGCACGATGTGGGAACAGGGCTACATCACCCGCGAGCGCTACCTGAAGGCGCGGACCGCCGGGATCGGCCTCCAGAAGGGCAACCACTACTCCCACGTCAACGACCCGTTCCTCTACAACCTGGTGGAACAGGAACTGATCGAACGCTACGGGATCAACACCGTGCGCAACGGCGGTCTCAAGGCCTACACGACGATCGACCCCGAATTGCAGGAAGACGCCGAAGCGGCGGTCGCGACCTGCTCGGAAAGCGGCCTCTGTTACACCGGCGGCGGCCCCGCGACGGGCCTCGCCTCGGTCGATCCGAAGACCGGCGCGATCCTTGCCCTCGCCTCGACCCCCGGCGAAGAAGGCGAAGAAGAATTCAACTACGCCTGGCAGGCCGAAAAGCAGCCGGGATCCTCGTTCAAGCCCTACGTGCTGGCGACGGCGATCAAGCAGGGCATCGACCCCAGCGACACCTACTACGACGGCACCGGCCCGATGACGCTCGAAAACCCGGGCGGCGGAACCTGGACGGTGAACAACTCCGAGCCGACCGAGGGCGGCACGATGTCGCTCGAAGCGGCCACCTGGGCGTCGGTAAATGTCGTCTACGCGCAGCTCGACCTCGACGTCGGGCCGGAAAGCGTGAGCCAGACCGCGCATGAAATGGGGATCGAAGCCGAACTGCAGTCGGTGCCGGCCGAGTCCCTCGGTGGCCTCTCCCACGGCGTCTCCCCGCTGGAACAGGCCGACGGCTACGCGACCTTCGCCAACGGCGGCGTGCACCACCAACCGACCGCGATCAGCAAAGTCGAATTCCCCGACGGGAAGGTCGAAGAGATCGAAAGCGAAGAAGGCGACCGCGCGCTCACCCCAGGGCAGGCCTACGACGTCACCAACGTCCTGAAGGGCGTGATCACGCAGGGCACCGGCGCCGGCTACACCAACCTGGAAAGCGGCTGCGGGGAAGTGGCGGGCAAGACCGGCACCTCCGAGGAAGAGTCCGACGCGTGGTTCGTCGGCTACACGCCGGAATTCTCCACCGCGGTCTGGGTCGGGCACCCACGCAGCCGTGAATACACCGGCTTCGGCGGCCCGACCGCCGGCCCGATCTGGAAGTACTTCATGGACCGCGCGACGGGGGGCGAATGCCCGGCCTTCGAAACGCCCGAAACCCTGCCCGAACTCTCCGCCCTCGACGGTGGTCACACCACCAGCGGCAGCTCCTATAAGCCCGGCGGAGAAAACGAATACGAAGAATTCGAAGAAGAAGAAGGCGAAGAAGAAGAAGGGGCCGAAGAAGAATTCGAAGAAGCCCCGGTCGAAGAAGCGCCCGAAGAAGTCACCCAGGCTCCCGCCGGCGGCGGCCTCTCTCCCGAAGGCTGACCCTGGGGGGACGTGGGGCGCCGCCCCAGGGGCGGAGGGTCGGGGCTACTCGGTGAGGTCGCCCTTCTCTACCAGCTCGATCCGGTACTGATCGGGATCGCGGACGAAGGCGATGCGGCTGCCGGTGGTGCGACCGCCGGGGCGGTAGGGCGGCTTCTCGGGCTCGATGCCCGCTTCGGCGAGGCCCGCGAGGATGGCGTCGAGGTCGGTGACGGCAAGGGCGATGTGGTTGTAGCCCGTGCCCAGCTCATAGGAGTCGACGCCGTGGTTGTAGGTGAGCTCGAGGATCGGGTCGCCGTCCTCGAGCGCCATGAAGACGTTGATCGCCTCGTCGCCGATCGGCATCCGGCGCACCTCGGAGAAGCCGAGCTTCTCGTAGAAGGCGACCGATCTGTCGATGTCGCCGATCCGATAGCAGGTGTGGAGGAAGGTGTTGGGCATGCGCGGAGCTTATCCTCCGGTCGGTGCCGTTCCTGGGTCGCGCAGTCGTGCTCGTCGTCGCCGCGCTCGTCCTGAGCGCGGGGGTCGCCGCGGCCGCCGCGCCGCTGCCAGAACCGACCGGGGACACGGTGACGATCGCGGTCGAAGAAGTGGCGGGCAGGCTGACCTTCGTCGGGCCGGCGACGGTGGCTGAAGGCGACGAACTGGAAATCGTCGACAAGACCAACCCGCAGAAGGTAGGGCCGGTCACCTTCTCCCTGGTGCGGCGCGGCTACCTGCCGCGGACGCGGCATGCGCAGGCGATCTGCTTCACGCCCGGCCACATCTGCTGGGCGATCGCCGAATGGCAGGGCGTCCACGGCGAAGGGGTGCCGACGGTCAACCCGGCCGAGACGGGCTCGCCGGGCTGGGACACGATGGGCACGAAGACGCTGCCAGGGGACTCCTGGTACTCGGGGACCGAACGCGGTGGGCGCTTCGCCCAGGAGGTGACCGCGAAGGCCGGGACCCGGCTCTGGTTCATGGACGCGATCCACCCCTGGCTGCGCGGGACGATCAAGGTTTCCGCTCCATCCCAGAGCTAAAGGAACCCGGTGGTTTGTCGATTCATACGCCGTAATGGCGACCGGCACGTCAGCGCGTGAGCAGATCCGTCCCCCGGGGCGCTCAGAGGCCCGTGCGACGTCGGCGCTGCTGCTGGCGGGCGCCGGGCTCGTCGCCCTTTCGCTGATCCTTCCCCACCCGGCCGGCGGCCACTTCATCGCCCTCTGCGCGACCGCCGCCGGGATGGCCGTGGTCGGCGGAGGCGTCTGGCTCCTCTCCGCCCGGGTGCCGGTGGCGCTGGTCCACCTGCTGCTGGCCGCCACCGCGGTGGCCACCTCCGTCCTGATCTGGGAGTCGGGCCTCGCGGTCGGGCAGTACGGCTCGATCTTCATCTGGGGGACCCTGATCTCGGCCTACTTCTTCCCCCGTCGCACCGCCGCGATCCACCTCGCCTGGCTGCTCCTCGTCTACGCCGGCGCGCTCGCCATCGTCGAAGGAACCGGCGGCTACTCGCCGGTGACCCGCTGGGTCTTCACCACCGTCTCGCTGACGGTCGTGATGCTCTTCGTCAACGGTCTCGCCTCGCGCCGCGAACGCGCCGACGCCCGGGCCCGCCACTTCTTCGACCTGGCCCAGGACATGCTGTGCACGATGGACCCTCAAGGGCGCTGCATCGAGGTCAACGGATCCTGGGAGCGGAACCTCGGCTACCGGCCGGTGGAGATGCGCGGGCGGCGACTACTCGAGCTGACCCATCCCGAAGACCACGCGGACGCGACCGAGGAGGCGCTGCGGGTGTTCGCGGGCGGCGTCTCGGAGGGACTGGAGACGCGGGTGCGGGCCAAGGACGGCAGCTGGCACTGGTTGCGGACCAGCTCGGTGTTCGAGCCCGGGGAGGAGCTCGTCTACGCCCGCTCCACCGACATCACCGAGCGCAAAGCGATCCAGGCCGAACGCGAGGCGCTGATCGCCGAGAAGGAGAAGCTTGCCAGCTCCGACGCGCTGACCGGCCTGCCCAATCGCCGCGCGCTCGACGACCAGCTGCCGCGGGAGATGGCGCGGGCGCTGCGCAGCGGGTCCCCGCTCTGCCTGGCGATCATCGACATCGACCACTTCAAGGCCTACAACGACACCCACGGTCACCTGGCCGGCGACAATGCGCTGCGCGAATGCGCGGCAGCCTGGGACGAGTCGCTCCGGGGGGAAGACACGATCCTGCGCTTCGGCGGCGAGGAGTTCCTCGTCGTCCTGCCCGACTGCGGGCCCGACGACGCGAGCGAGATCCTCGAGCGGCTGCGGGCGGCCACGCCCGCCGGTCAGACCTGCTCGGCGGGGCTGGCGGCGTGGACGCCGGGGGAGAGCGTCGACGATCTCGTCGCCCGCGCCGACAAGGCGCTGTATGAGGCGAAGGAGTCGGGCCGCGACCGGCTCGTCAGTGCCGTCGCCTGATCCGGCCTGGCACGATGGCGCCGTGGCCGACGACGACCTCCGCCGACGCTTCCGCTCCGCCCGCCGCGATCCCGAGCTGACGGTGCTCGAGGGCTTCCACGCCCTCAAGCACGCGATGCGCTTCGGGGCGGAGGTGGAGACGGCGGTCGCGACCGACCCGGCGGAGCTGGAGGGGCTGGCCGCCGACCTGGCGCCGGACCTGGCGGGGCGCTTCGAGGCGACGGTGGGGACGGTCGACGCCGAGACGCTGGCCGGGTTGGTGCCGCAGGCGCCGCGCACGGGTGTCGTCGCGATCGCCAGGCGCAAGCCCGCGGACCTGGCGGCGGCGCTCGCCGACCCGCGCGAGGCGCCCGTGGTCCTGCTGGAGCAGCCGCGCAACATGGGGAACCTCGGCGCCTGCGTGAGGGTCGCGGCGGCGGTCGACGCGGCGGGCCTGCTGACGATCGGCGAGAACGACCCCTGGCACCCCGACGCGGTGCGCGGCGCCGCCGGGCTCCACTACGCGCTGCCGGTCGTCGCCGCGGTCGAGCGCGCGCCCCGGGCCGACGGCCGGCCGCTGCTGGCGCTCGACCCGGAGGGGGAGGAGATCGACCCGGCGGCGATCCCGCCGCGGGCGGTCCTCGCCTTCGGCACCGAGCGCCACGGACTGAGCGAGGAGCTGCTGGGCGCCGCCGACGGCCGGATCGCGTTGCCGATGCGCGCCGGCGTCTCCAGCCTCAACCTGGCGACCTCCGTCGCCGCCGTCCTCTACGCGATCCGATTGCATACCGGCGTGTCATAGGTAAAGCTCACCTTCCTAACTGCCGACATCTGTTCTGCAACTCAATCTGAGCCACCCTCGAAAGGAAGCAAAGTGCCCCTCGCAGACATCACCTTCGGCGAACTTCTGCTCGTCGTCGTCGAGATCTTCCTTTTCGTGATCTGGATCTGGATTCTCTTCACGATCATCACCGACCTCTTCCGCGACCACGAGATGTCCGGTTGGGGGAAAGCGGTGTGGCTGTTGTTCCTCGTCTTCATCCCGTTCCTGACCGGCCTCGTGTACCTGATCGCACGTGGCTCGGGGATGAGGGACCGAGCGATCAAAGCCCAGACCGACGCGAAAAAACACTTCGACGAATACGTGCGGGAACAGGCTCATACCTCGCCCGCGGACGAACTCCACAAGCTGAACGAACTGCGCGAAAAGGGCGCGCTCAGCCAGGCGGAGTTCGACCAGGCAAAGACCAAGCTGCTCGTGTGATCAGCTGAGGCGAAGGGTGCGGCGGGGCGCGAAGGGCGCTCCGCCCGCCCTCTACGCGACGCCGAAAAGTCCTGCAAATGGGCTCGTTGTGCAACAGAGCTTGCAAATTATCGGTAACCCCCTTGGCGATAGGGTGGCTCCGCTAGCCTGCGCGACCGCGGTCCGGTTCCCCTGTTTCACGAACCGACCCGGTTTTGATGCGGACTCTTTTCTCCCACACCGACCCCCGTCGCGCGCACAGTCGCCGCGCCTTCAGCACCGCCGCCGTCCTCCTGACGGCGCTGTGCGTGGCCGCGCTGATGCTGAGCTCGACGGCCCCTGCCGCGAGCCTCGAAGAAAAGCGCGACGCGACCCAGTCGAAGCTGAACGAAGTCGAAGCGAACGCCGGCGCCCTGGCCGACACGATCGCCGCCGAGAACGCCGAAATCGACACGATGATCGGCGAAGTCTCGGCCCTGCGCCAAGAACAGGAAGCGGTCGAGGCAGAGTTGGCGGCCAAGGAAGAAGAGCTTGCCGCCGCGACCAAGGCGCTCGACTCAGAACGTGAACACCTGGTCGATGTCCGCCATCAGCTGACCCGCGCGCTCGGCTCGCTGCGCGAACGGCTGATCTCGATCTACGAGGCGGGCTCGCCGGACGTCCTCAACGCGATTCTCGAATCCGAAAACTGGTCCTCGATGGCGGCGCAGACCGAATACCTGAGCCGCATCCAGAACTACGACAACGCGGTGGTCGGCCGGGTCAAGACCCTGAAAAGCGAAGTGCAGACCGCGGTCGGCAGGCTCTCCTCGACCCGTGACCGGATCGAAGGCGCGCGGGACTCGATCGCCTCCACCGAGGCCGAAGTCGCCGCCGCCAAGGAAGCCGCCGAGGCGCGCTTCGCCGAACTGAAGGTGGCGCAGGCGCAGCGGCGCGAAACGATGAACGCGCTCGAGTCCAAGGAACAGGCGCTCGGCGACAACCTCTCCTCGATCTCCGGACAGATCGCCGACCAGCGTGCCCAGGAAGCGGCCGAACGGGCCGAAGCCTCCGGCATCGTCAGCGAAGCGGCGGGTGAATTCCCGGCGCCCCTGAACTCCGGCGAAAGCGTCGCCTTCATCTCCGAATCGGAAGCGAGCGCCCCCGAAGCGGCGCCCGAACAGGTGAAGGGCGCGGTCGCCGCGGCCAACGCGATCGCGATGACGCCCTACATCTGGGGCGGCGGCCACGGGTCCTTCGAATCTTCGGGCTACGACTGCTCGGGCGCCGTCTCCTACGCGCTGCACGGCGGCGGGCTCCTGGAAAGCCCGCTCGACTCGACCGGCCTCGAGACCTGGGGCGAACCGGGCCCGGGCAAGTGGATCACGGTCTACGCCAACGCCGAGCACGCCTGGATGATCATCGGCGGCCTCGCCTTCGACACCGTCGGCGGCCCTGGCCCGCGCTGGCACAGCTCTCCGGTGGATTCGCCGGAAGGCTTCATCGTCCGGCACCCGCCCGGCCTCTAAGCGGGCTTTAATCAAGCGCGGGTAGGGTGCCCGGGCCGTGGAACCCATCTCCTACCTGCAGGCGATCATCCTCGGGGCCCTGCAGGGGATCGCCGAGCCATTCCCGATCTCGAGCCTCGGCCACGCGGTGCTGCTGCCGAAGCTGTTCGGCTGGAACATCCATCAGAACGACGACTACTTCCTCTCCTTCCTCGTCGCCACCCACTGCGCGACGGCGTTGGTGCTCTTCATCTACTTCTTCCAGGATTGGAAGCGGATCTGGTTCGGCTTCCTGCGCTCGATCAAAGGTCGGGCGACGCCGAGCGACAACGATGCGCGGCTGGCCTGGATCATCATCATCGGGACGATCCCGGCCGGGATCCTCGGGCTGGCGCTCGAGCACAAGCTGCGCACGCTGTTCGCCTCGCCGACCGCGGCGGCGATCTTCCTCACCGTCAACGGCGTGCTGCTGCTGGCGGTGGAGCACTTCCGGCGCCGACCGCCGCTTCCCGGCGACGGGGAGGGGGACGGCGACGAACGGATCGCCCGGATGAGCTTCCGCCAGGCGCTCGGCATCGGCGCCGCCCAGGCCTTGGCCCTGATCCCCGGCATCTCCCGCTCCGGCGTGACGATGGGCGGCGGCCTCCTGTCCGGCCTCTCCAACGAGGACGCCGCCCGCTACGCCTTCCTCCTCGCGACCCCCGTGATCGGCGCCGCCGGAGTCCTGAAGCTGCCCGAGCTCTTCGGCTCCACCGGCGACGGCGTCCGCGGGCAGGCCCTGGTCGGAGCCATCGCCGCCGCCCTCACCACCTGGCTCGCGGTGAAATTCCTACTCCGCTACTTCGAGACGAACCGCCTCAGCCCCTTCGGCATCTACTGCATCTGCGCCGGGGTTTTCTGCCTGATCGTGTTCTCGGTCTAGGCGGGGGCCCGCGGGCCTGGGGAAGCTGGCGCCCCGGAGCACAGGACGCAAGGGTCTGCGGCGAGCACGGCCGTCTCGGCCACGGCCCTGGCTGGCTGTGGCCGTGGCCGAGACGGCCGGGGGATGTGGGGAGTGCCGGGGGGCCTCCGGGGCGTGCGCCGCGGGCGCGTCACGGGAGGAGCACGGAACGCTCACCGCTGTCCCACGAGGACGTGACGAGACTCGCAAGTCGTGACGGAGAGCGTGAGAAGTCCACGCTTCCGTGCGTGTTGGACAACAGTCAATTCGCCGCTGCGTGCATTGACCCCCCTATAGGGGCCCAAATACACGCAGCGCGTTCTCGGGCCCTTTTTCCAGGCCCGAAAACAGACCGAAGGCGCACGGAAGCGTGACGTTCCCGGCATCTCCGTCACGGAACTCGGACAGGTGTGCCTTCTCCCGCACGCACCCTCCACGTAAGTCCGGCCTCCGCCGGAGCCCGTGCCGACCTCCCGGCGTATGTCACGAACCCCTCACGTCCTGGGCGTCTCATGGCGGTCACAGCCAGCCAGGACCGCCATGAGACGCCCAGGACTCCACTAGGACTGCCGGAGCGGCCGGAAGCCCAGCGGTCCGCTCCCCGCCTCTCCGCCCGCCAACAGGACACCGACCCAGCAACTGGAATGTGTTGGTTGCAACTTTCCCCTTTTGGGTACTGCCGCTCTTGGGTTACACATCTCCGAGGGAAGGAGCCAGTCATGGAGTCAGGGTCAGTGCCGGGAATTCGGCCGCCGATCGCCGACGAACCAGCGGAGGGGAGCCGCGGAGGTTGGGCGCCTGCCGATCCGGGGCCGCTCGGGCTCGCCGGGTTCGCTCTCACCACGTTCGTCCTCAGCATGTTCAACGCCGGTCTCGTCAGCAAAGCGGGGGAGCCGGTGGTCCTCGGCGTGGCGCTCGCCTACGGCGGGATCGCGCAGTTCGCCGCCGGGATGTGGGAGTTCCGCACCGGCAACACGTTCGGGGCGGTCGCCTTCACGTCCTACGGAGCGTTCTGGGTCTCCTTCTGGGCGCTGGTGACGTTCTTCGCCGCCGACATCCCACCCGAGCACGCGGGCGCCGCGATCGGCCTGTTCCTGATCGCCTGGGGGATCTTCACCCTCTACATGTTCGTCGCCAGCCTGCGGACGACGGCGGCGGTCTCGCTCGTCTTCCTGCTGCTGACGATCACCTTCTTCCTGCTCGGGATCGGGGAATCCGGCGGACATGCGGGGATGGTCGAAGTCGGTGGCTGGGCAGGCCTCCTGACCGCGGCGGCGGCCTGGTACGCGTCGTTCGCGGCGGTGGTCAACTCCACCTTCGGCAGGACGGTGCTGCCGGTGATGCCGTTGGGTGACAAATGAGCGACACGAGCCTCGAGCACGAGCTCGATCGGATGCTCGAGATCGAGAAGTTCCCGCCGCCCGCGGGGTTCCGGGAGAGCGCGGGCTGGTCGGATCCGGCGATCTACGAGGAAGCGGCGGCCGACCCGGTCGCCTGGTGGACGGCGCGTTCCAAGGAACTGCTCGACTGGGACGTCGAACCGACTCAGGGCCTGAACGACTCGGACCCGCCCTTCTACAAGTGGTTCGAGGACGGCCGCATCAACGCGTCGGCGCAGTGCCTCGACCGCCACGTCGAGGCGGGCAACGGCGACCGCGTCGCCTACCACTGGCGCGGCGAGGAGGGGGAGGAGCGCGACGTCACCTACGCTGATCTCCATCGCGACGTGCAAAAGCTCGCCAACGCGCTGAAGGACCTCGGCGTCGGCAAGGGCGACGTGGTCGGGATCTACCTGCCGATGATCCCCGAGGTCGCCGTCGCCATGCTCGCCTGCGCGCGGATCGGCGCCGTCCACAACGTCGTCTTCGGCGGCTTCAGCGCCGAGTCGGTCCGCGAGCGGATGGAATTCGCCGAGGCCAAGGCGCTCGTCACCGTCGACGGGGCGCGCCGCAAGGGCAAGACGGCGCCGATCAAGGAGCAGGTCGACTCCGAGATGGGCGACCTGGCGACGCTGGAGAAGATCGTCGTCGTCCGCGCCACCGGGACCCCGTGCCCGATGACCGAGGGCCGCGACGTCTTCTACGACGAGGTCTGTGCCGCCGCCGATCCGGAGTGCCCGGCCGAGCCGATGGAGGCCGAGCATCCGCTCTTCATCCTCTACACCTCCGGCTCCACCGCGAAGCCGAAGGGCATCCTCCACACCACCGGCGGCTACATGACCGGGGTCACGACCACGCACCGCCACGTCTTCGACCTGAAGCCGGAGACCGACGTCTGGTGGTGCGCGGCCGACGTCGGCTGGATCACCGGCCACTCCTACATCGTCTACGGCCCGCTCGCCAACGGCGCGACCTCGGTGATGTGGGAGGGGGCGCCCGATTATCCGCACCAGGGGATCTGGTGGGAGTTGGTCCAGGATTACAAGGCGACGATCCTCTATGCGGCGCCGACCGCGATCCGCACCTTCATCAAGTGGGGCGCCGACATCCCGGAGAAGTACGACCTCTCTTCGCTGCGCCTGCTCGGGTCGGTCGGCGAGCCGATCAATCCGAAGGCCTGGCTCTGGTACCACAAGGTCATCGGCGGCGAACGGTGCCCGATTGTCGACACCTGGTGGCAGACCGAGACCGGCGCGATCATGATCACGCCGCTGCCCGGCATCACCGAGACCAAGCCGGGGTCGGCGACCAAGGCGTTCCCGGGGGTCGAGGCGCAGGTGGTCGGCGAGTCCGACGGCGAGCCGGTCGAGGAAGGCCAAGGCCTGCTGATGCTGGAAAAGCCCTGGCCGAGCATGCTCCGCACCCTCTACAAGGAGGACGACCGCTTCATCGAGACCTACTTCTCGAAATTCGGCAAGGAGCGCTATCTGGTCGGCGACGCGGCCCGGCGCGATTCCGACGGTTACTTCTGGGTGATCGGCCGGATCGACGACGTCGTCAACGTCTCCGGGCACCGGCTCTCGACCGCGGAAGTCGAGTCGGCGATTGTCGCCCACACCGACGTCGCCGAGGCGGCGGTGATCGGCCAGTCCGACGAGGACACCGGCCAGGCGATCTGCGCCTTCGTCACCCTGCGGGGCGGCACCGAGCCCTCGGCGGAGGTCGAGGCGGGCATCCGCGAGACGGTCGCGACGCGGATCGGCAAATTCGCCCGACCGAAAAGGATCGTCTGGGCCGATGACCTGCCGAAGACGCGCTCCGGCAAGATCATGCGCCGTCTACTGCGGGATATCGCCGAGGGTCGGACGCTCGGCGACGTCACCACCTTGCGCGATCCCGGCGTGATGAGGGAACTGGAGGCTAAGATCGCGGAGGAAACCGACGACGAAAGCTAGCCAGCGCCCTTGCCTACGCAGCGCCGCCGATGCAGATAATCAGTCGCACCATCTCGATCCTCGAGGAGGTTGCGCGGCGGCCGGATGGCGGCGGGCTTGTCGAGATCGCAAACGCCACCTCGCTCCCGGCGGCGACCTGCCATCGGCTGCTGGCGGCGCTCGCCGAAGACGAGCTGGTGCATCGTGACCCGCTGACGCGTCGCTACAGCGTCGGTCCAGGGCTGGTGCAGCTGGCCGGGATGGTGACCCAGATCGGCCGCGGCGCCTCGATCGAAGCCGGGATGACGGCGTTGCGGGACCGCTGGCGGGAGTGCTTCTTCCTCGCCTCGGTGGTCGACGACGCGATCATCTGCGTGCGCTCGCTGCCGACGATCGACGCCAACCGGATGACGGTGACGGTGCCGCTCGGGCAGCCGATGGCGCCGAACGTCGCCGGGTCGGGGAAGGCGATCCTCGCCCACGTCTCGGCGGAGCAGCGTGAACGGCTGATCGAGGCGGGCGGCGGCATGGCGCGCTTCACCGAGAAGTCGATCGTCGACGAGGAGGACTTCGAGTCGGAGATGGTGCGGATCCGCGAACGCGGCCACGCGATCTGCGACGAGGAGTCGGAGGTCGGAGCCGCCACGATCGCCGTCCCGATCGTCCTCCCGGACGGGGAGGTGCGGAGCGCCCTGGGGACGATCGGGCCGCGTGACCGGATCATCAGCCTCGCCGAGGACGGCATGGTCGAGGACATGGTCCGCACCGCCGAAGTGATCGCCGGGCTCGAGCAGGGCACGATCGTCGACGCCCTGGTTCCCGGGCTCTAGACCCGGCCGTCGACTAGGGCGAGGCGGCGCCGCTGCGTTCGCGTTCGCGGGCGAGCGTCTCGACCGCCAGTTGCAGCGACTGGAGCTGTTCCTGGACGCTCTTCAGTTCCCGCAGCGCGACTTCCTCGGGCCGGATCTCTTCCTCGGCAAGCTCCTCCTCGATCTGGGTCAGTTCGGGGGCGAGGAAGCGCTGCGCGATACCGCCGGTGATCAGCGCGACGAAGCCGATCCCGATCAGCAGGATGCAGGTGGAGACGATCTGGCCGCCGGTCGTGGTCGGGTAGATATTCGAGCCGAGCGTGGTCATCGTGGTGATCGCCCAGTAGGTGTCCTGCCAGAAGGTGAGGTGCTGGGAGTGCTTCTCGAAGGCGCCGAACACCGCCCCGCCGCCGATGATCGTCAGGATCGCGAGCAGGGCCGAATAGCGCAGGCCCTGCAGCGAGAAGACGTCGCGGGAGAGCTGGGCGAGGCGCAGCAGCCGCAGCAGGCGCAGGAGCCGCAGCGCCCGCAGGCTCTGCAGGCCCGCGGGCAGGACCGGCGGGGTGAGGAAGACGATGACCAGGTCGAGCGGGTTGTGCTTGATCCAGGTCCAGCGGTCGGGGACGACGATGAGCATCACGACCAGCTCGGTGAGGAAGGCGAGGTAGGTGATCCAGTTGAGCGCGAAGGCGACCGTCTCCAGCGCCCCGCCCGGATGCGACTCCGACAGCGCCACGCTGGGGATGACCAGCGCCGCGGCGAAGAGCATCGGCGTCGCCAGCCGTTCGGCGACCCGGGTACTGCGCTCATCCATCCCCGGCTTGAAGCGAACCGGCACGTCTACGACCTCAGAGTTCACCGAAACCCATTCGACAAGTGCCGCCTCACCCCCTCTCTGCGCCAACTCTGCGACATCGCTTGAAGTGGCTTGGTGGGTGTGTCCTTGGGCCGGCGATGTTGAACCGGCGGCGAGGTGCTCTACCTCCAGCCGCCGGTCTAGTCGGCTTCGGCGGCGGCTTCCTTGTTGCCCAGTTCGACGTGGGCGCGGCTGTCGGAGCTGCGGACCAGGACGAGGGTGGCGATCAGGCCGAGGATGGCGAAGCCGGCGCCGACGGCGAAGGCGGCCTGGAAGCCTTCGACCAGCTTGGTCGGGTTTTTGGTCGAGCCGATCACGGCGTTGGCGATCGCCGCGAGGATCGCGAGACCGAGGGCGCCGCCGACCTGTTGGGAGGTGTTGATCAGGCCTGAGGCGAGGCCCTGCTCACGGTCCTGGATGCCGGAGACGGCGGCGATCGTCACCGGGACGAAGGCGAAGCCGAGGCCGACCGCGGCGAGCAGGGAGGGCCCGAGGATGTCGGCGAGGAAGCTGCCGTCGACGCTGATCTGGGTGAACCAGAGGAGACCGAGCGCGATCAGGAGCATGCCGGTGGCGAGGATCGGCTTGAAGCCGACTTTGGTCACCAGGCCGGAGGCGACCCCGGCCGAGAGGATGATGCTGATCGCCAGCGGCAGGTAGGAGAGCCCGGCCTTGATCGGGCTGTAGCCGAGCACCTGCTGCATGTAGAGCGAGATGAAATAGAACATCGAGAAGAGGCTGGCGCCGACCAGGATGCCGACCACGTTGGCCCCGGTGACGGTGCGGACGCGGAAGATCGAGAAGGGCACCAGCGGCGCTTTCGAGCGCTGCTCGATCACGACGAAGGCGGCCAGCAGGAGCAGCGAGGCGACGATCGTGCCGATCGTCTGGGCCGAGCCCCAGCCGGCCGTTTCGGCGTCGAGCAGGGCGAAGACGAAGGCCGAGAGGCCGAGCGTGATCGTCAGCGCGCCGGCGATGTCGAAGTGACGGGTCTCGTCTTCGGATTTCGTCTCCGCGATCAGGCTGGGGGCGATCGCGGCGGCGATGATCCCGATCGGCACGTTCACCCAGAGCACCCATTCCCAGCCCAGCCCTTCGGTCAGGACACCGCCGAGAAGAACACCCGCGGCGCCGCCGGAGCCCGCCACCGCGCCCCAGATTCCGAGCGCTTTGTTGCGCTCGGCCCCGTCTTTGAAGGTCGTCGCGACGATCGAGAGGGCAGCGGGGGAGAGGATCGCGGCGCCGAGGCCCTGCACCGCGCGGGCGGCGATCAGCTGCCCCGAGGTGGTGGCGAGGCCGCCCGCCAGGGAGGCGATCGCGAAGAGGATCAAGCCGCCCATGAAGAGCCTCCGCCGGCCGAGCAGGTCGGCGAGCCGTCCGCCGAGCAGGAGGAAGCCGCCGAAGGTGAGCACGTAGGCGTTCAGCACCCAGGGCAGGCTCGACTCGGTGAAGTCCAGCGCTTCGCCGATCGTCGGCAGCGCGACGTTGACGATCGAGGCGTCGAGCACGACGACGAATTGGGCGACGCAGAGGAGCGCCAGGGCGATCCAGCGTTTGTCGCGGGCGTCGGCGACGTCGGTCATGACTCGTCCTCTCCGTGGAATTTGGTCCGGGGGCGGGTGACGGGAACGCCGTCGAGGAAGGTGTCGACCCGCTCGTCGTAGAAGGCGACCAACCCGGCGATCGGCGCGACGGCGACGGTCGGGTAGGCGTAGGACCAGGCGATGTCGCGGTGCTCGGTGCCGCCGACGGTCGCCGACCAGTAATCGCTGGTCGTCCCCTTGTAGGGGCAGGAGGTGACGGTGTCGATGCGGGTCAGGTGCGAGAAGAAGACGTCGGTGCGCTGGATGTAGTGGCGGTTCGGCAGGCCGGTCTCGAAGAGCATCACCGGCGCGGCGCTTTCGGCGAGGACCACGCCGCCGAGCTCCACCCGGATGTGGCGCGAGGAGCGGATCGCGTCGACCCGGGCGTAGGGGCTCCGGGGGTGGACGAAGACCTCTTCGTCCTCCTCGAACCAGGCGTCGACGGCGTCCCAGCCGACGTGGACGAGCCCGGCGAACGGCCCGCTCTCGAAGGTCTGCGTCGACTCGAGCTCGACGACCGAGGGGTCGACGTCCTCCGCCGGCAGGTAGTAGGCGGGGTAGTACGGGACCTCCCAGACGTAGAAGGCGCTCAGCGTGT
The DNA here is from genome assembly GCA_965200635.1 of Solirubrobacterales bacterium. Taxonomy (GTDB): domain Bacteria; phylum Actinomycetota; class Thermoleophilia; order Solirubrobacterales; family 70-9; genus VAYN01. The sequence goes on from OZ241364.1 coordinate 2,373,279, forward strand.
CGATCACCGTGGCACCGCCGCGCGTGGCGCGGATCCGCCGCGGGCAGGGCTGCATGAAGCCTGCCTCGGAGAGGTGGGACGGGTATCGGGACGAGTCGACCTCGCGGGCCTCCGCGGGATTCACGTCGCTCACCCTAGCCGAGAGAGGTAGTTTGCTAGGCTAATTACCAACGCTAACTTTCTATGGCGACCAAAGCTTCCGACACCTCCCTGGCCGATACCGCCTCCCACCTGCGGAACGCGGTGGTCCGCACCGCCCGCCGGCTGCGCCAGGAGGGCGCCGAGGAGACCGGCGGGATGACCGCGACCGCGGTCTCGGCGCTGGCGACGATCAACCGCTTCGGCCCGCTCACCCCGAGCGAGGTCGCCGACATCGAGCGGGTCAAGCGCCCGTCGATGACGCGCACCCTCGGCTGCCTCGAACGCGAAGGGCTGATCGAACGCACCCCGGACCCGACCGACGGCCGCAGCTTCCTGGTCGCGGTCAACGACGCCGGCCGCGAGCGGATGACCCGCCTGCGCCGGCGCAAGAACGCCTACCTCGCCCGTCGCCTGCGCGATCTCGACCCCGAGGAGTTCGAGACCCTCGCCCGCGCCGCCGAGCTGCTCGAACGGATGCGGGAGGATGAGCAGGGTTGACGACCGCCCTGCGAAGCTCGTTCAACTCCCTCGAGGTACCGAACTACCGGCGATATTTCGTCGGCCAGGTGATCTCCCTCTCCGGCAACTGGATGCAGAACGTCACCGCGCTCTGGCTCATCCTCAGCTTGACCAATTCGGGATTCGCGGTCGGCCTCACCACGGCGCTGCAGTTCCTCCCGATGCTGCTCTTCGGCGCCTACGGAGGCGTGCTCGCCGACCGCATCCCGAAGCGCCGCCTGCTCCTCGTCACCCAGACGCTGATGACGATCCCGGCGGCCGGCCTCTTCGCCGTCACCGCCTTCGGCGTCGAGGCGCCCTGGATGATCTACATCGCGGTCTTCCTCTTCGGCGCGGTCAACTGCGTCGACAACCCGACCCGCCAGAGCTTCGTGATCGAGATGGTGGGACCCGACCGCCTCGTCAACGCGGTCAGCCTGAACAGCGTGATCATCGAGGTAGCCCGCATCGTCGGGCCGGCGCTGGCGGGGATCCTGATCGCGACGGTCGGCGTGGCTCCCGCCTTCGGCCTGAACCTCCTCACCTTCGCGGCGATGCTTGCCGCGCTCTGGTCGATGGACCCACGCGCGTTGCAGGCACCGCCGCCCGCGGTCCGCAAGCCCGGCGCGATCCGCGAGGGCCTGCGCCACGTCCGCCGGAACCCCGAACTGGCGGTGCCGCTGGCGCTGATGGCGCTGGTCGGCACGCTCGGCTTCAACTTCCAGGTGGCGCTGCCGCTCCTCGCCAAGTTCAGCTTCGGCGGTGGCGCGGGCTCCTACGCGGTGCTGGTCTCGGCGATGGGCGTCGGGTCGATCGTCGCCGCCCTCGTCAACGGCCATCGCGGCCAGACCGGCGGCGGGATCATCGCCGTCGCCTCCCTGGCCTTCGGCGTCGCGGCACTGCTCGCCGCGGTGATGCCGAACCTGGTCTTCGAGGCGATCGTACTCGCGGTCCTCGGCGGCGCCGCGGTGACCTTCGTCTCCTCGATCAACTCGACGATCCAGCTCGCCGTCTCGGCGGAGATGCGGGGCCGGGTGATGGCCCTCTTCTCGATCGTCTTCCTCGGCTCGACGCCGATCGGCGGCCCGCTCACCGGCTGGCTGGCCGAGGCGTACGACCCCCGCTGGACCCTGGTGCTGGCCGGCGTCTCCGGCCTCAGCGCCGCCTGGGCCGCGCGGACGATCTTCACCCGGATGGCCGAGCGGGCGAGCTCCGGGGCCCGCCCGCTCGGGGCATCCGTCTAGGTCGGCAAGGCCGGCCTATTCGACGTAACCGGCCGCTTCCAGGTAGGCGGCGGCGGCTTCCTTCGGGGTCTGTTTTTCGAGTTCGACCCGTGCGTCCAGCTCCTGCATCACTTCGAGAGTGAGGCCTTTCTGGACGTTGAGGATGGTCTTTTCGTAGTCCGGACCGGCTTTTTCGGCGACCTTTTTGGAGGTCACGAAAATGATGTTGCCGGAGGGGAAGACCTTCTTGTCGTCTTCCAGGATCACGAACTTTTCACTCTCCGAGGCGAGCTGCGGGTCGGTGGTGAAGAGGATCGAGAGATCCGCCTGACCCTTTTCCAGCACCGGGTAACGGAGGCTGATGTCGACGGGCTTGAATTCCTTGAATTTCAGCCCGTACAGTTTTTCGAGACCGGCCAGGCAGTCGATCCGCTGGCGGCACTCGGGCGACCCGTAGAGGCTCAGTTTTTCACTGACGCCTTCGAGGTCGGAGATGGTTTTCAGGTCGTACTTTTCCGCCGTCGATTTGAGCAGGCCGACCGCGTTGGCGCTGGCGAACGGGGTGGGTTCGAACGCCTCGAGGCCTTCTTTTTCGAATTCGGTATTGGCTTTTTCCCAGGCTTCGGTGGCATCGGACGGGACTTCTTCCGGTTCCAGGCCGAAGAACGAGGTCAGTGCGGTGGAGGCGTACTCCGGGTAACCCGAGATCTGCCCGGCTTTGAGCGTCTTCAGCGCCACGGTTTCAGAACCGAGGCTGAGGTCGCTCTTGGCCTTGTAGCCTGCTGCCGCCAGTGCCTGCGAATAGATTTCGCCGAGGATTTCCTGTTCGGGGAAATTCTTCGAGCCGATCGTCAGGCTGACCTTCGCGTTGGCCGGGTCGGAGGCGATCGCTTCCGCTCCGGATTCGGCTTCTTCTGCTTCTTCGCCTTCTTCGGCGGGTTCTTCGGTTTCGGTTTCTTCGCCCGTTTCTTCCGGCGCCGTCGTTTCTTCGGCTTCGGTCGATTCCGACGATGAGCTGCTCGAGTCACCGCCGCCGCAGGCGGAGATGCCAACAGCCAGCGCGAGCGCCGCGATGAGCATGACCAGCGCCATCAGCGGCTTCTTTTGATTGAACCTCACTACGTGCCTCCTTGGATGTGTTTCGTGGGACGAGTGATCACTGGGGCTGCAACCGCAGGCCCCGAGAGGTAAGTCGCCTTTGCAACCCTGCCAAGGCGAACTCGAAGATCAAGGCGAGGATCGCGGTACAGAGCGCGCCGGCGACCACGCCGTCCACTCCGTAGACATTTTCGCCGAGGATGAAGTCGCCGAGGGTGACGACGCCGACCAGCGGCCCGATCGTCGCCGTGGCGATGATGTTGATCGATGCGCCACGGACGCCGGTCATGATGCTCGGCACCGCCATCGGCAGCTCGACCTTGCGCATGATTTCGAGCTCGGACATTCCTTGGCCACGCGCCGCGTCGACCGTGGCCCGGTCCACCTGGCGGATGCCGATGAAGGTGTTGGTCAGGACCGAGGGAAGTCCGAGGACCGCGAGGGCGCCGGTGAGCGGCACGATGCCGACGCCGATGATCGCGGCGACGAAGGCGATCAGCGCGAGCTCCGGGATCGCCCGCCCGGCGTTGCCGATACCTACCGCGGCTAGTTCGCCGGTCCCCTTATGGCCGAAGTAGAGGCCGATCGGAAGGGCGATGACGATGGCGATGGCGAGGGCCAGCAAGCTCACCTCGATCTGGGTCCAGGCGAGTTCCAGCACCTGGTCGAGGCCGCCGACCTTTTTGCCGCCGGTGACGCTCGAGTTCTGCTTCGAGAAGATGAATTCGAAGGCGCCGGCGAATCCGGCGAAGAGCGGGTGGGGGAGAAGCGCGATGCTCACGCGGTCGCCTCCGACGCCGCCCGGCGCCACGGGGTGGCCAGCCGTTGTGCGAAGAGGAAGGCCGTGTCGAACGTGAGGGCCATCGCGATCGCGATGGCGCCGGCGATGACGATCGAGGTCGGGAAGGTGAGGTTGCCTTCGCCGTAGATCTGGGTGCCGAGGCCGCCCGCGTGGGCGAAGACGGCGAGAGTCGCGATCGCGACCGTGCTGACCGTGGCGATCCGCAGGCCCCCGATGATCTCCGGGACGGCCAGGGGCAGTTCCACCTTCCAGAGGAGCTGGCCCTCGGTCAGCCCCATGCCGCGCGCCGCGTCCTTCGTCGACTCGGGGACATTGGCGAGGCCGCTCATGATGTTGCGGTAGATGATCTGCAGCGTGTAGGCGCTGAGCGCGATGATCGCGGTCTCGCGCCCGCGCCCCGTGATCGGCAGCAACAGGAGGAAGAGGGCGAGGCTCGGGATCGCGAAGATCACACCGGTCCCGGCCAGCAACGGCCACTGCAGGAGGCGGAATTTGTGGGCCAACAGAGCGAAGGCGAAGGCGACGATGAACCCGATCGCCACCGAGATGATCACCAGTTCGAACTGCTGCAGGGCCGGGGTCCCGTAGCGATGGATGTTTTCCGAGGCCCAGTCCCAGCAGAAGAGGTGGCTGGGTCGGGCCTGGCAGGGGAGGGATTCGCCGGTCCGTTTTTGGACGAACCCTTCGCCGACTTCGCCGACCGCGGCGAGCGGCATCCCGATCAGGGAGCTATTCATCGGCCTGGATCTGGGTCTCGCGGTCGGCGTCGCGCGGACGCTCCACCGCCCTGTGCTCGTCCGTTTTCGCCTCCGGGGAGGCGAGGAACTCGGAGATGATCTCGACCGAGAGGATGCCGACGATGCCGCCGTCGTGATCGACCACCGGCGCGTACATCGACTCGCCCTGGAGCAGGTCGGCGAGCGCGTCGCGCATCACGTCACCCGTTTCCAGCACCGGCCCGAGCGGGGAGTCGGCGGTGGCGGGGACCGTGTCGCCGAGCAGGTCGCGCTGGGTCAGCCAACCCTGCGGACGTTCGCGGTCGTCGACCAGCAGGGCGTAGGGGACTTCGACGTCGGGGTGGTCGAGTTCGGCGCGGACCTCGGCGGTCGACTGGCCCGCCTTGGCATTCGGCGCGCGCCAGAGGTTGACGTCCCCGACCCGCATCAGCGAGAGCCGCTTCAGTGCCCGGTCGGCGCCGACGAAGTCCTCGACGAATTCGTTCGCCGGGGCCATCAGGATCTCGGCCGGGGTCGCGTACTGCTCGACCCGTCCGTGCTGTTTCATGATCGCGATCCGGTCGCCCATCTTGATCGCCTCGTCGATGTCATGGGTGACGAAGAGGATCGTCTTGCGGATGTTCGCCTGGAGGCGGAGGAACTCGTTCTGGAGGCGCTCGCGGGCGATCGGGTCGATCGCGCCGAAGGGCTCGTCCATCAGCATCACCGGCGGGTCGACGGCGAGCGCGCGCGCCACGCCGACGCGCTGCTGCTGGCCGCCCGAGAGCTGCACCGGATAGCGGTCGGCGAACTCGGGGTCGAGGCCGACCAGGTCGAGCAGCTCCGCGGTGCGGGCGCGGATCCGGTCCTTGTCCCAGCCGAGCAACTGGGGGACGGTGGCGATGTTCTGGGCGATCGTGCGGTGGGGGAAAAGACCGACCTGCTGGATCACGTAGCCGATTTCCCGCCGCAGCTTCGCTGCGTCCTTGCTCTTGATCGACTCGCCGCCGATCAGGATGTCGCCTTCGGTCAGCTCGATCATGCGGTTCGCCATCCGCATCGAGGTGGTCTTGCCGCAGCCCGACGGACCGACGAGCACGCAGATCTCACCGGCCTCCACCTCGAGGTCGAGGTGGTCGACGGCCGGCTCGTCGGAGCCTCCATAGCGCTTGGTAGCGCCCTGGTAGCTGACGGAGGAGGCTCCTCCCTGGGACTGTTCGAACGCGGCCGGGTCCGGCACTGGAGCGACCCTATACCCCCGCGGGGTCGGGTTCACGCTTTTCTTGACCAGATCCGTCAAGATTACGGTGATGGCAGGCGCCGTCGCCGGAGCTTCCGCGGGAGAGCCAGACGAGGGCGAGGAAGACCCCGGTGGCGACCACGTTCAGCACCAGCTTGTAGTCGAGGCCGACCTCGCCGAAGACGTCGGTGCGGGTCGGGCGAGGGCCGGTGGGGACAAGGCCCGCGATGCCGAAGACGCCGTCGACGATCAACGCCGCGACGATGATCGTGACCAGCATCAGAGCGGTGATCCGCAGGGCGAACGCGGTCCCGTAGTACTTGCGGTAGGCGAGCACGATCGGCAGCACGATGAGGTCGGCGAAGATGAAGGCGACGACCCCGGCGAAGCCGATCCCGCCGGACCAGAGCACCGCGGCGAGTGGCACGTTGCCGACCGAGCAGACGAAGCTGAGGATCGCGATCAGCGGGCCGACGAGGACGTTCTCGAGGGTGCGCAGGAGCGGCGGCGCGTCGGTGACGAAGAGGACGTTGAAGAAATCGTCGCCGAGCAGCCCGATGAAGCCGGCGAGCAGGAAGCCGAGCGCGATCTCCTTGTAAAGCATCGCCCAGTCCATGCGGAAGTTGCCGGCGACTTCGCGCCAGGCCTCCGCCGAGCGGACCGACTCGCGGAGCGGGCGGGCCTCGCCGGACCCGCCGTGGTCGTGGTGTTCGTGGCCCCCTTCGCCGGCCGCGTCCTGCGCGTTGCGGCGCGCCCGCTCTTCCAGCGCGGGGGAGACGAAGCGGCGCAGCAGCACCGCCATCAGGCCGATCATCACGATGCCGCCGACGAACTCCGCGAGCGTGAACTGCCAGCCCATCAGCACCCAGAGGACGAGCCCGAGCTCCCAGACCAGGTTGGTCGAGGCGAACTGGAAGGCGAGCGCGGTGATCGCCGAGGAGCCCTTGGCGAAGAGCGAGCGGGCGATCGCGATCGCCGCGTAGGAGCAGGAGGACGAGGCGGCGCCGAGCCCGGTCGCCTTGGCGATCGGGGCGAAGCCGGTGCCCGACAGCGCCCCTTCGATCTTCGCCCGCGGGACCCAGGCCTGGACGATCCCGGAGATCGCGAAGCCGATCACCAGCGCCCACCAGACCTCGTAGGCCATCAGCAGCGACTGTTCGAGGCCCTGCCAGAGCTTTTCGAGGACGACCACGCGCGGGACCTTCGACTCAGCGACCGACGAAGCGGCCCAGCGCGGCGACCAGCTCGTCGACTTTCTCGGCCTGCTCGCCGCCCTCGGCCTCGACCACGCAGTGGCGCGTGTGGTCGTCGATCAACCCGAGCGCGACCCGGTCGAGCGCCGCCTCGATCGCGCCGATCTGCGTCAGCACGTCGATGCAGTACCGCTCCTCCTCGACCATCCGCGAAACCCCCCGGACCTGTCCCTCGATCCGCGCGAGCCGTTTGAGCAGAGCCTCTTTGTCAGTTTTGTATCCGACCGTCATCGGGTGACCGTAGCAGATACCCCTGGGGGGTATCGGAAAGCGGGGACAGCGTCGTGACGGCGGCCGCGGCGGCAGTCCTAGGGGAGTCCTGGGCGTCTCATGGCGGTCCTGGCTGGCTGTGACCGCCATGAGACGCCCAGGACGTGAGGGGTCCGTGCGAGAGAAGGCACACCTGTCTGAGTTCCGTGAGGGAGATGCCGGGAACGTCACCCTCCCGTGCATCTTCGGTCTGTTTTCGGGCCTGGAAACAGGGCCCGAAAACGCGCTGCGTGTATTAGGGCCCCTATAGGGGGGTCAATGCACGCAGCGACGAATTGACTGTTGTCCAACACGCACGGAAGCGTGGACTTCCCACGCTCTCCGTCACGTGATGCGCCCGCGGCGCACGCCCCGACACTCCTCCCACATCCCCGGCCGTCTCGGCCACGGCCACAGCCAGCCAGGGCCGTGGCCGAGACGGCCGTGCTCGCCGACACCCCTTGCGTCCCTTGTGCTCCGGGCGCCAGCTTCAATCGGCCCCGGACCTCAGAGCCCGAGGCGCCGCGCCCGCTCGCGGGCCTTGGCCACGACTTCGTCGCGCTCCGGTTGGACGCCGCCGCGCATCAGGACCCTGCCGGCGACGACGACGGTGTCGACGGCGGTGCGGTCGGCGGCGTAGACGAGGTCGGCGGCGAGGTCGCCGATCGCCAGCTCGGGGACGTGCGGGTCGAGGAGGAGGAAGTCGGCGGGGGCGCCGACCTCGAGGGGGGTGGCGCCGAGCAGGGGGGCCTTGGCGCCGGTGGCGACCGCCCAGGCGTCGTCGACCGAGATCGCGGTCGCGTCGGCGGCGGCGTGGCGCTGGGCGAGGGCGAAGAGCTTCAGGTCGGCGAGGAGGTCGAGGGAGTCATTGGACCCGGCGCCGTCGGTGCCGAGGCCGACCCGTACCCCGGCGGCGCGGGCGGAGGGGTAGTCGAAGACCTTGCCGACCGCGAGCTTCATGTTCGCCGCCGGGTTGGAGACGACGGTCGCGCCGCGGGCGGCGATCAGGTCGAGCTCTTCGTCGTCGAGCCAGACGCCGTGGGCGAGCACGGTGCGCTCGGTCAGGAGGCCGAGGTCGTCGAGGTAAGCGGCGGGGCGACGGCCGTGCTCGCCGATGCAGTCGTCGACCTCGGGCTTGGTCTCGGAGAGGTGGATCTGGACCGGCGCGTCGCGCTCGGCCGAGAGCTCGGCGATGAAGCGCAGCGACTCCTCGCTGACCATGTAGATCGAGTGGGGGGCGAGCGCGGGGTCGACCAGCCCGCCGACGGCGATCAACGCGTCGAGGTGCTCGACCGCCTCGGCCCGCATCGCGCCGACATCGCGCCCTTTGTCGAAGAAGGGGGCGCCGATCGAGGCCCGCATCCCGGCGTCGGCGACGGCCCGTGCCGTCGCCTCCGGGTGCCAGTACATGTCCCAGAAGCGCGAGGTGCCGGAGCGGATCATCTCCAGGCAGGCCAGCCGGGTGCCCCAGTAGACGTCCTCGGCCTCGAGCTTCGCCTCGACCGGCCAGATCCGCTCTTCCAGCCACGGCATCAGCGGCAGGTCGCCACCGCTGCCACGGAAGAGCGTCATCGCCGCGTGGGTGTGGCCGTTGACGAGTGGCGGGACGAGGATCGCGCCGCCGGCGTCGAGCGCCTCCTCGCCGGGTGCCGCGACGACGGCGGGCCCGATCGCGGCGATCGTCCCGTCATCCGCGCAGCGCAGCCCGACCGGCTCGCCGTCGAGGCGCGCGTCGAGGACGAGGAGCTCGCTCACCGTCCCACCGCGCCCAGCCGCGGCAGCACCGCCGCCAGGCCGTCGCGCACGCGGTTGGCGTTGATCAGGCGGTCGGCTTCCATCGCCGCGACCGAGAGCTTTCCCTCTGCCAGCCCGTTGGCGAGGTTGTCGACGACGCAGACCGCCGCGTACTCGAGCCCCAGCTCACCGGCGATCACGCACTCGGAGGCGACCGTCATCCCGACCACGTCGGCGTGCGCGGCGAGCATCCGGATCTCCGCCGGGGTCTCGAAGCGCGGCCCGATCGTCTGCCAGTAGACGCCGCCGTCGATCGGCGCCTCGGCGCCTTCGGCCCAGGCGGCGAGCAGCTCGGCGCGCCAGTGGGCGGCGAAGGCCGGCGCCGAGTGGGCACGGGCGTCGGCGAAGATCGAGTCGGAGACGTGGAGGGCGATGAAGTCGTCGGGGCAGAGGAGGGAGCCGACGGGAAGGTCGGTGCGAAGGCTGCCGACCGAGGCGATCGCGAGGACGCGGTCGCACCCCTGGTCGACCAGCGCTTTCAGGTTGGCGACGTGGTCGATCTCGTGGGGGAGGGCGAATTCTCCGTCGGCGCCGTGGCGCTGCACGATCGCCGCGCCGTGCTCGGCCGCTGCCGTGGCGATCTCCTCACCACCGGGGCCGAGCGCGTTGGAGCCGAGGATGACGGCCAGTCGTCCCATCGCGGCATCGTATGCCGCCCGCGCTCAGTCGGCGCGGTGGGCGCGGAACTCGGCGACGGCGTCGTCGTGGTCGACGATCGGCTCGGGGTAGTCGAGGGCCTCGAAGCCTTCCATCAGCCAGGGCCGGAAGATCGCCTTGCCGCGCACCGACTCCAGCTCCGGCACCCAGCGGCGCACGTAGATGCCGTCGGGGTCGAAGCGTTCGGCCTGGCGCACGGGGCTGAGCACCCGGTTCGGCCGCGTGTCGTTGCCGGTCCCGGCGATCCACTGCCAGTTGCCCGAGTTGTTGGCGATGTCGCCGTCGGTCAGCAGGTCCCAGAAGTGCCAGGCGCCCTTGCGCCAGTCGACGTAGAGGTCCTTGGTGAGGAAGGAGCCGACCGCCAGCCGCGCCCGGTTGTGCATGTAGCCCTCGGCGGCCAGCTGCCGCATCCCGGCGTCGACCAGCGGGTAGCCGGTCTTGCCTTCCTTCCAGGCCTCGAAGACCTGCTCGGAGCGCGACCAGCGGTCCGCGCGCGAGCGGTAGTCGCGCCGCGGCAGGTCGGGGAAGGCGGCGAGCACCTGGTGGTGGAAGTCGCGCCAGCAGAGCTGCCGCACGAAGGGCTCGCCGCCGCGCGCCTCGCTCGCCGCGCCCGCCAGCTCCCGCGGGCTCACGCAGCCGAAGCGGATGTGGGCGCTGAGGCTCGAGGTCCCCTGGCCGGCGAGGTCGTCGTGGCCGTCGTCGTAGCGGTCGACCCGGTCGCGGAGGAAGGCCCCCATGCGCTTGCGCGCCTGCGTCTCGCCGCCGGGCTCGCGCCTCGGGGACGGCTCGCCGTCGGTCAGGTCCTCCAGCGGCGGCAGCTCGCCCGCGGCGAGCGACGTCGGGACCGAGAGCTTGCGCGGCGTGCCGGCCTCTTCGCGCCACCGCGCCGCGCTCCAGGCCCGGTGGTAGGGGGTGAAGACCTTGAAGTGGTCGCCGCCGGTCGGCATCACCGTGCCCGGGTCGAGGATCGTGATGCCGGGATGCGTGGTCAACTCGACCCCGGCCTCCTCGCAGGCATCGCGGAGCGCCTTCTGGCGGCGCCGCGCGTAGCGGCTCCAGTCGGCGGCGAGGTGGAGCTCGGTCGCCTCGCATTCGCGCACGACCTTCATCGCCTCCTCGACCACCTGGCCGCGGCGCAGGAAGAGTCGGCCGTCCATCGCCTTCAGCCGCCCGTCGAGGTCGACCAGCGCCTCCCTCATGAAGGCGACCCGGTTCGGCGCGGCGAAACGCGAGCCGAGGATCGCGTCGTCGAGGACGAAGAGCGGCACCGTCCGCTCGGCCCGCGAGGCGGCCCAGAGCGCCGGGTTGTCGGTCACCCGCAGGTCACGGGTGAAGAGGACGACTGAGGTCTTGCCGGTCATGCGGGAGTTGTACCCCAGATCCAGATAGACCTATTCACAAGTCGCGGCTTCGCGCTCCAGCTTTTCGAATCGGGCGAGTTCTTTTTCCAGGATCGCCGCGAAATTCCGTTCCAGCCCAGGCGTCAGGTTCTTGAAAGCGCCTCCCAGGAGCTCGGCGGCACCGTACACGGCGGCCTTCCCTTTCACCTGCAGCGCTTCGCAGCCCGGTGGCGGATCCAGATTCTTGATCAGTTGGGATTTGAAGAACAGGGATTCGCCCGGCGGCCCGGAGCCGCGCGTCGAATTCTCCGCGCCACGAGTGGTCGGCGCTCGCGCAGGCGGCGACGATGACCGCCACTCCGACCAGGAGTGCGGCGAACCCCCCACGTTTGAACATCGCCCTGCCAGGCATATGTTGCACCTATGCCCGATCCAGGGTCCGGCCGAAACGAGACCGAAGAGGAACGCCTCGACCGCAACCTCGGCGAGCTCCTGCAGGAGCTCCGCGTCGCGCTGCCCGGCGTGCAGGTGCTGTTCGCCTTCCTGCTCGCGGTGCCGTTCCAGCAGAACTTCACCGAAATCAGCGAATTCGACAAGACGATGTACTTCGTCACGCTGCTCTTGACGGCGTTCTCGGGGGCGCTCCTGATCGCGCCATCGGCCTACCACCGGCTCACGTTCCGCTACCAGCAGAAGCACCGTCTGGTGTTCGTCTCCAACCGGCTGGCGATCGCCGGGCTCGGGGTCCTGGCGCTGGCGATGACCTGCGCGATCCTGCTCGTCACCAACGTCCTCTGGGGGACGGTGGCGACCACCGTGGTGACGACGGTGGCGGTGCTGGCGATGTTCGCGGTGCTCTGGGTGGCGCTACCGCTGCGCCGTCGCCTCAGGTACCGGGACGAGGGGCTGCCGCGTCTAGATCCGCCCGAAGAAGGCTGATCGCCGCGTCGAGTGGGTCGAGCAGGGGCAGGTCGGGTGCCTCGCGCCGGAGCATCGCGGCGTCCGCTGCCCAGACTTCGAGCTTCACCTCCAGCGGCACCTTGAACTCCGCCGCCACCGCGGTCTGTCCTTCGCGGCGGACCGACTCGTGGATCGTCGTCAGGTTGGTCAGCTTGTCGGCGGCGTAGATGGCGAAGGCGTCGCCGTCGACCGCGGTTACCCGGGCGCGGTGCTCCTCCTTGCGCTCGCGGTAGTCCTCGATCGACTCGTCGTCGGAGAGCGCGGCGACCAGGTCGGCGATCTCGTCGCCGAACTCGGCGCGCAGTTCCTCGACCGTGGTGTCGGAGTCCTCGACCACGTCGTGGAGTAGCGCCGCGGCGAGGGTCGTCTCGGCGAAGTCGTGGGCCGCGAGTGTGGCGGCGACCATCCGCGGGTGCTCGATGTAGGGGAGGCCGCTGCTGCCGTTGCGGATCTGGCCGGCGTGCGCCTCGGCCGCCCGGGCCTGCGCGCGGGCGATCACCTCCGAGCGGGCGGCGGCGTCGTCGATCGGAGCGGTGTCGATCGGGCTCACGCGACGGCCCCGGCCACGGGGGCGAGGGCGAACTCGCCGGTGGCTGGATCGACTTCGTAGCTCGCTCCCTCGCGGGCCAGCTCGATGGCGCCCGGCGCGCCGCCGCGTGCCTCCCAATCGGCCGCCGCCCGGAGGGCGTGCGCGTCGAGCCAGTCGTCGGAGTGCATCGGATCGTGGTGGAAGAGCAGCGTGCGCCGCGCCTCCGTGCGCCGAGCCAGCGCCAGCGAGTGCGAGAGCGCCGAGTGTCCCCAGCCCAGATGGCCCTCATACTCCTCGTCGGCGTACTGGCCGTCGTGGATCAGCAGGTCGGTGCCCTCGGCCAGGGCGAAGCCGGAGATCCACTCGGGGTCGAGGGTCTCGAGGTCGGCGCCGAGGGCCGGCTCGTGGTCGGGGATGTAGGCGAGCGAGGCGCCGCCGTCCTCGATCCGGTAGCCGAGCGTCGGCCCGCGGTGGGCGACCGCGGCGGCGGTGACCGTCGCCGAGCCGATCTCCCACTGCTCCGGGCTGGCGTGGAAGGAGAGGTCGCTGGGCAGCTCGCGGACCTCGACCGGGGAGAGCGGCGCCGAGATGTAGCGGGCGATGCGGTCGCGCAGGCTCGCCTCGGGCGTCGCCGGTCCCCAGATCACGATCTCGGCCTGGCTACGGAAGAGCGGCGCGAAGAAGGCGAGGCCCTGGATGTGGTCGAGGTGGAGGTGGGTGAGCAGGAGGTTGACGCGGATCGGCTCGTCGGGGAGGGCCAGGCCGAGCGAGCGGATGCCGGTGCCGGCGTCGAGCACCAGCAGCGAGCCGTCGGCGAGGGTGACGCCGACGCACGACGTATTCCCGCCATAGCGGATCGTCTCCGGGCCGGGGGAGGGGACCGACCCGCGCGCGCCCCAAAGATCGACCTTCACGCCGGCACCTCGTCGACCTGCCAGAAGATCGAGAGCGCGCCCTCGGTCCCGCGCGCGCCGACCAACGGGAACGCGGTCGATTCGACGTCGTGCATGCGCCCGTCGAAGCCGCGGACGCAGAAGCTGCCGTGCGTCGGCAGCGTCGTCCGCAGGGCACGGACGACCGGCAGTTCGTCATAGGTCACGACCTGGCCCGACCCGTCCCGGGGGCCGAACACCCCGTCCCAGTCACTACGCCCGACGTGCCCGACCTCGTCGAACCCCTTGCCGAGCAGCATCCCGGCGGCCTCGTTGTAGAAGACCAGCAGCCCGTCCTCGTCGACCAGGAAGGCCGGCGTGGAGAGGGCCGACATCAAGTTCCTGGCAAGGATCAACTCAAGCGGCTTATGTGACACAACCGACACTCTAGTTCGAATTCCCTCCCGGACTTTGCGGCATTCCGGCGGTTCCTATCGGAGGAGGAAGCGGACCAGTTCGGCCTGAACCCGTTCGCCGTCGCGAGAGAGGCCGGCGACGACCACCTTGCCGCTCCGCTGCTGGACGGCGGCGGCGGGGGCGAAGCTGTGCGCTTCGCCGCGGCCGACGCCGTGGAAGCTCACGCCCCCCACGCCGAAGGACCGGTCGACCGAGCCATCAGGGAGGTAGGACCGCAGCTCGACCCCGCCGCCGTGGTGGCCCTTTTCGAGATACGGATCGGAGACGAGAACGATCCGGTCGGCGCCGGTCAGCAGAGCGATCAGCCCTCGTTCCGGCACCGCTTGGACGATGCCGCGATGTCCGAAGCCACGCAAGAGGTGGCCGTCGTGGTCGAGGCGGATCAGCCCGGCCGTGGCGTCCGGGATCCACTTCCCTCGCAGCGTCGCGATCACCACGCCGCCGTCCAGCGGTGCTACCCGAGGTCCGTAGCTGGACTGTTCGAGCGGGCCGCGAACGCGCCCGCCGTGGCCGTAGCTCCGATCGAGCCGGCCGTCGGGGAGCAGCCGGGCGATGCCGACGCGCCCGCCCGCCCAGCCGGTGACGACGATGTCCCCGTCGCCTTCGACCAGGCCCGCGGTCCCGACCGAGAAGCGGTGCGGGAAGCGGACCACCGTGAGCCCGCCGTTGCCGAAGTGCCGCAGCGGGTGGCCGCCGGCGCCGAGCCGGTAGACCGCCATCGCCCGTTGTTCGAAGGTGCCGAACAGGGCGAGGCCGCCCCCAGGCGCGGGCGCCATCGCCCTGGCCGCGAAGCCTTTCGGAAGCGGCGCCCTGCCGCGTTTGCCGAACCCCTCCAGTAGGCCGCCATCGGTATCGAGGGCCGGGAGCTTGCCGGTGGCTCTCAGGACCGCGACCCCGCCGTCGTTGCCGACCGGGGCGATCGTGCCGTGAACGGGCGTTTCGACAACCGACGCCCCATCGGGTCCTGGCAATTGCCGCCCGTCGGCGCCGAAGTCGGCGCGCAGGCCAGGGTCCAGACCGGGGAAGTCCGAGTGCTCGTTCAGCAAGGTCAGGCCTCCCCCGGGGGAAAGGGCAAGGCCGGTCGGCTCGAGTAGGGCCGGGTTTTCGCGATGCTCGGTCAGGAAACCGCCGGCGCCGAAGGACGCGTCGGGGGTACCGCTCGGCGTCCAGGCCGCGGCGAACCCGTCCTCTTCGAGGTTGCCGCCGACGACGATCGCCGAGCCGTCGGGGGCGACCGCCAGTGCGTGCTGTTCGCTCGGCGACGCGGGCGGCGGGATCAACGGGTTGGCCGCGACGCCGCCGTTTCCGTAGCTCGGGTCGAGGGCGCCCCCGGCGGTCAGGCGCTCAAGGAACGGCGGCGGGGCGCAAGGGTCGCAGTCGTCGTACTTCCCGGCGATCAGGTAGCCGCCCCCGGGTGCGGACGCGATCAGTTCCGAGGTCGAGTCGGGGGGCAGCGACAGGGGGAGCGTTCCGCCGTCGCCGAAGCTCGGGTCCGGCGCCCCGGTCGGACCGAGCCTGGTGACCGCGACGCCCTTGTCGGAGTTGGTGGCGAAGACGGCGCTGCCGTCCGGTTCGACCACGAGGCTCACCGACGAAGCGGTGGCGACGCCGCCCTGGCCGTAGGCCGTGTCGAGGGAGCCGTCGGGGTTCAGTCGGAGAAGCGCACCGGTGCCGCCGAGCAGGACCCCGCCGTCCGCGGTCGTGCCCAGCCCGAGCGGACCTTCGCCGCCGAAGGAGCCTTCCGATTCCGGCAGGATCGCATGGGTGCCGACGGAGCCCTTGGTGCCGAAGCCTGGGTCGGACGTGCCGTCGGGGAGGACCCTGGCGATCAGCGTCTGCCTCCTGGGGACGGAGTCCTTGCTGCACGGTTCGCAGTAGTAGACCGAGGCGGCGAGCACGAAGCGTCCCTGCGAGTCGAGGGCGATACGGCTCGCCTGAAACCCGAGGTCGGGTCCGCAGCCTTCCTGCCCGAACGTCGTGACCTTGGCGCCGCCCGGGTCGAGCATCTCCACCGAACCGAGCTTGCCGTCGCATTTTTCGGTGGCGACGACGATGTCGCCGTCGCCGGTCACCGCGAGGCCGCCGCCTCCCCCTTCGAGCGTGACCCGTCCTTCCTGGCCGAAGGTCGGGACCGGAGCGCCATCCGGGGTACGGAGCTCGAGCTGCCAGGCATCTTCGCTCCTCGGGACGTGGTAGCGCACCTCCAGCACCAGGTCGCCGTCGGGCATCCGGGCCGCCGCCACGAATTCGGCGGGGGCGGCTTCTTCGATCGTCGCGACCGCGACGCGTCCGCCTTCGCCGAAGGTCGGGTCGAGGGCTCCGCCGCGCCGCGCCGCGTCGCGGCCGCGCCGGCACGTGTCGCGACCGTCGTGACGCCGGCCAGCGCCACCAACAGGGCAAGTGCAACCCAGATCCTTCTGCTCGACGCTCCCATGTCAGGTCCAACCCCTGACGTGCCCGGAGTTGTGGCCGCGTCAACGGGCTCAACCAATACGCTCCCGATTCGCATGGCCGACCTCACCCCCACCTATCGCGTCGCGATGGCGATCAACGCGCCGGTCGCCGCCTGGGCGCGGCTCGACGTCAGCGGCGTCGAGGCACTGCCCGCGAGCGGCCCGCTGCTGGTCGTCGGCAACCACGACAGCCACTGGGACCCGGTGATGATCGGCTACGCCGCGCGGCGGCGGCGGCAGATCCGGGCGCTGGCGAAATCTCAGCTCTGGGAGGTGCGGGGCCTGGCGCCGGTGCTGAACGGCATGGGTCAGATCCCGATCGTGCGCGAGGCCGGCGACGCCCAGGCGCTCGCCAACGCGGTCGAGGCGCTGCGCGAAGGCTCCTGCGTCGGCGTCTTCCCCGAGGGCACGCGCTCGCGGGGCAGAGAGATGCGGGCTCGCAGCGGTGTCGGCCGGCTGGCCCTCGAAGTCCCCGAGGCCCACGTCATCTGCGTCGCGATCACCGGCACCGCCGACCTGACCGGCTTTCCCAAGCGTCCCCGGATCAAGATCCGCTTCTTCGACCCGGGCGGCGGCCAGCCCCGCCCCGATGAGACGGCCGCCGACATCTCGGCCCGCCTCCTAGCCGAGATCCGCGCGATCGCCCCGCCGGCCCTCAGCTACCGCAAGCGCTCCGCCTAGCCGCCTCCGGCGGGGGCGGCGACGTCGATCGAGATCCTCATCCCGCAGGCGGCGATGATCTGCTTGGCCGCGATCGCAAGGTCGTGGATGGTGAACTCGGTCGTTGCCCAACGGGTCATCTCGCCAGAGGCGGGGTCGACCCGGATGACGGAGCTGGCCCTGTCGCCGCGCCGTCCGCAGGCGACCCAGAGGTGACCGGCGCCGGCGGCGATCGCCCGCGGGGCGTTCGGAAGCTCGTGGACCGTGGTGGGGGCCATGGTCGCCAGGTCGACGCCGACGAGGGCGCCCCACCGGGTGGCGAGCGATCGGGAGCAGGCGACCCAGAGCACCCCGCCGTGGACCGCCGCGCAGTTCCCGTTCGCCGGCAGCGTCCCGCGCGCCTCGATGATCCCGTTTTCCCGCGCGATCCGGCAGACCCGATCGCCGCCGCTGGTCAGCGCGAACAGGACGCCGTCGGCGACGAGGAGCCGGCGCGCGCCCCGGGGGATCTTCGCTTCGACCGTCACTTCTCCGGTCCACTGGTCGAACGCGATCAGGTCGCCGTCGCCCTGCAGTACCCAGGCCGACTCGGCATCGCAGACGAGGTCGCGGGCGTCGTGGCCGGTCCGCGCCACGCCCTCGCTGGTGCCGTCGGGGTGGAAGCGCCACAGCCAGCCGTTCTCGGCCAGGACCCAGGCGGCTTCGGCGCCTACCGCGACCGCCTCGGGCTGGTGCTCGAGGTCGGTCCGCCAGTCGGGCAGCGCCGTACGGCGTGCGATCCGCGTCAGCGTCTCGCTGGTCTTGTTGACGACCCAGATCGCGTCCCTGTCGATCGCGATCCGCCCGCGCCCGTGCCCGGTTTCGATCAGGTCTGCCTTGAGGACGGGCTTGACGGCCGACCAGCGGTCGATCCACGAGGTCGCGTGGATCGGCCGCCGATCGATAAATAGGTTTTCCGTCCAGTCCACGGGCGGAAAGGTACGCCGCCGCCACCGCGGCGGCAAGGAGCTAGCCGGCCGGTTCGCCGTCGCCTTTGAGTGCCGTCCAGGTACCGCCGAAGGCGCTTTCGCCGTCCCCGTTCGCTTCGCCCGGGGCTCCGTCGCCGCCGAAGCTATAGAGCGGCCGGCCGGCGTAGGTGACCTGGGTGGTGCCGTCGGGGCGCTCGACCGTCCCCAGGCGGGCGGCGGCGGTGCCGTTGGACGGCTGCGGTTCGCCGGTTTCGTCGAGGAGCGGGGGCCAGGCTTTGGCGCAGACGCCTTCGCAGGCTTCGCCGCTGAAGGCGTAGAGCGTGCGGCCTTCGGAGTTGACGAGGACCTCGCCGAGGCCCGCGGCGCTGCCAAGGGAGACGAAGACCGTGCCTTCTTCGGCGTTCGGGGGCGGCGGTTTGGGCTTCGGCACGGCAGAGGTGGTCTTGCCGGCTTCGGTCGCGGTGGTCGAGGAGGATCCCGAGCCGCCGCCGCAGCCGGCGAGCGCGCCGATGCCGAGGACTGCTGCCGCGAGCAGCGCCGCTGCGCGCCGGCTCACGTCGCGTCGATGCCCGCCCCACCGATCAGCGCGGTCGCCTGGTCGACCCGGGACACGAAGGTCCGGCCGCCGGCGTGCACGCCGATTTCCGTCGCCTGGGAGAGGTCGAGCGCCGAGCTGAGCACGGCGTGCGAGTCGGGGTCCCAGCGATAGCGGAAGCTCCCGGCCGAGTAGGTGCGCCCCTTCGCGTCGCGGAGGAAGACGCGGCAGAGGGTGCCGGAGCGGACTCCGCTCACGTACATCTCGATCTCGGTGCCGAAGGCGTGGGGTTCGAGGGTTGCGTCGATGCTCATCCCTTTCGGCAACGACGCGAACTCCACCTGCTGGGCGGGCGAACTTTCCCCGGACGGACCGGCGATGAAGACGAGCGCCAGGGCGGCCGCGACGGCGGTCGCGGCGATCGCGCCGCCGAAGCCGAAGCGGAGGCGGCGGCGTCGTTTGGCACGGCCCTCGCGGGTCGATTCGGCGGCGATCTGCGCCTCGATGCGGGCGCCGAGGTCGGCGGGCGGGCGCGCGGTCGGCGCCTCGATCCGGGCGGGGTCGGCGAGCGGCAGGAGTGCGGCGACCCCCTGCAACGAGCGCAGCTCGGCCCGGCACTCCTCGCAGCCCTCGAGGTGGGCGGCGACCGCGGCGCGTTCGTCGGGGGGCAGGTCCCCGAGCGCGTAGGCACCGAGGGAGAGCTTCCAGTCGCGGTGGTCGTCAGTCCTCATAGCCCATCTCCTCCAGCGCGACCCGCAGCGCCCGCAGCCCGTAGTAGACGCGGCTCTTGATCGTGCCCTCCGGCACGCCCAGTTCCTCGGCGACCTCGGTGTAGGGGCGGGCGCGGAACTGCGTCTCCAGCAGCACCTTGCGGTGGTCCTCGCCGATCCGCCGCATCGCCTCCTCGACCTGCCAGGCGAGCAGGGCCTGCTCCAGCGGTTCGACCGACGGCTCGATGCCGCTCTCGGCGACCCGCGGGCGCGATGCCCGGGCGCGGCCAAGGTCGATCACGACGTTGCGCAGGATCGCGAACAGCCAGGTGCGCAGGCTGCCGATCTCGGGGTCGAAGCGGTCGCCCGCCCGCCAGGCGCGCAGGAAGGTCTCCTGCACGGCCTCCTCGGCGAGGCCGGCGTCCCCCAGCGAGCGCACCGCGAAGCCGTAGAGCTCGCCCGAGTGCGCGGAGTAGGCCTCCCGCACGTCGCGCTCGCGGGTCAGCGCGCCCAACTCACGCCGCCTCTGGTCTCGCTTTCGTACGTCATGACGACAGTTCTACGGCAAGCGGGGCGGGAAGGTTCAAACGAAAGATCCCGACGCGCGGTTACGTTTCCCCGGGTGTCCGTCTCCCTCGCCGAGCTGATCGGCAACGCCCACGCCTTCGAGGATCTCGAAGACTTCCGTAACGGGATCCCCGTCCTGCTGCGCGAATTCGTCCCCGCCGAGGTCGTCTCCTACAACGAGATGGACGACGACCCTGTCGGTTCCTGGTGGACGAGCGACCCCGCGCTCGAGCTCGGCCCCGAGCTGGTCGCGGCCTTCCGCGATCTGGCCGGGGAAAATCCGGTGCTTGCCCATATGCGTCGCACCCGTGACGGTCGGCCCTACCGGATCTCCGACTTCCTCACCCGCGCCGAGTACCACCGACTGCCGCTCTACCGCGAGTTCTACGGCAAGATCGAGGCCGAGTATCAGTGCGCGTTCTCCCTGCCCTCGCGGCCGCCGGTGGTGATCGGGCTCGCCCTCACCCGCGCCCGCGTCGACTTCACCGACCGCGAGGTGGCCGGCCTCGGCGCCGCCCGTCCGCACCTGATCCAGGCCTACCGCAACGCCGAGCTCGCGGCGGCGCGCGAGGCGACGATCGCGGCCTTGGAGGAAGGGCTCGAGCAGGTCGGCACGGCGGTGATCGTCGTCGACCGCCACGGGCGCGTCGATCTCGCGACCCCGGCGGGACGGCGGCTCCTGGCCGGGCCGCTCGGCGGCGAGAGCCCGCAGCGGCTGGCCCGGGAGGTGACCGCGGCGCTTGCCGCGCGGCGCGAGGCGGACACGCCGGCCAGCGAGCCGCTCGTCCTCGATGGCCCCGACGGTCCGCTCTCCCTCCGCGTCCTCGATGGCCCCGAGGGGGGCAGCGAGATGCTCGTCATCGAGCCCCAGGTCAGCGGTCTGACGATCCCCGCCCTCGAGAGCCTCGGGCTCACCCGCCGCCAGGCCGAGGCGCTCCGCTGGGTCGCCCTCGGCCGCCGCGGCCCCGACGTCGCCAAGGCGATGGGCATCTCCCCCCGAACCGTGGAGAAGCACCTGCAGAGCGCCTACGCGAAGCTCGGCGTGGGCGGGGCCTCGGAGGCTGCCGCGACGGCCTGGGCGGCGGTGGGTGTGCGGTTGCCGGGGTAGGCCGGGGGAAGCTGGCGCCCGGAGCGCGAGGGACGTAGGGGTGTCGGCGCCCCAGGTAAGGGACGCAAGGGTCTGCGGCGAGCACGGCCGTCTCGGTCACGGCCCTGGCTGGCTGTGACCGTGCCCGAGACGGCCGGGGGATGTGGGGAGTGTCGGGGAGCCTCCGGAGCGTGCGCCGCGGGCGCGTCACGGGAGGAGCACACGGAACGCTCACCGTTGTCCCATGAGGACGTCACGGGACTCGCAGGTCGTGACGGAGAGCGTGGGAAGTCCACGCTTCCGTGCGTGTTGGACAACAGTCAATTCAGCGCTGCGTGCATTGACCCCCCTATAGGGGCCCAAATACACGCAGCGCGTTTTCGGGGCCCTGTTCCAGGCCCGAAAGCAGACAGAAGATGCGCGGAAGGGTGACGTTCCCGGCATCTCCGTCACGGAACTCAGACAGGTGTGCCCTCTCGCACGGACCTCCCACGTAAGTCCGACCTCCGCCCGCGCCTGTGCCGGCAATCACACGGACCCCTCACGTCCTGGGCGTCTCATGGCGGTCACAGCCAGCCAGGACCGCCATGAGACGCCCAGGCCGCAGCTAGGACTGCCGCCGCGGCCTCGCCCCCCGCCCGAGCAGCTAGGCCTCGAGTTTGCCGATCTTGAAGATTTTGGTTCCGCAGTCGGGACAGACCCCTTCGATCGCGGGGCGACCGTTCTTCATCGTCACCTGCTTGGCGTCTTTGATCTCGACCTTCTTGCGCTCTTTCACGCAGTAGCCCTCAGGCATCGAGGCCTCCTTTCCTGCCGCGGTGCGGCTTTATCCCATGCTTCCGGCACGGGCTGGATCGACCGAATGTACCCCAGAACGCCGATCCTGCACCAAACTTACGTGGCAGATGTGACAAGAGATTGACCGACCAGTCAGTCAGTCCGTGGTGCGTTTGCTCTACGCTGCCGTTCGGTCCACGACCGCAGTCAGATTCGTACCGATGCCCAAGGAGGCGCCTGAGATGCCCGAAGCAGTGATCGTCGACACCATCCGCACTCCGATCGGCCGCGCCTTCAAGGGCTCGCTCGCCTCGCTGCGGCCCGAGGAGCAGGGCGCCTTCGTCGTCGACCAGCTACTCGAGCGCAACCCCGGGCTCGACCCCGCCCTGGTCGAGGACGTCTTCTGCGGCGTCGGCATGCCGCAGGGCCTGCAGGCCTTCAACATGGGCCGGATCATCAGCCTGCTCTCGCAGAAGCTGCCGCAGTCCGTGAACGGCGTCACCGTCTCCCGCTACTGCTCGTCCAGCCTCGACGCGATCCGCCACGCGGGCAACGCGATCAAGGCCGGCGAGGGCGACGCCTACATCGCCGTCGGGGTCGAGTGGGTCAGCCGCTTCAACGAAGCCTCCGAGCCGGTCCGCGTCGACGACCGTGACCAGAACCTGATCGGCGAGAACGGCCAGCCGAACGCCTACATCGACATGGGCATCACCGCGGTCAACGTCGCCAAGAAGTACGGCGTCAGTCGCGAGGACATGGACAAGTTCGCCCAGCGCTCCCAGGAACTGGCGGTGAAATCGCAGGAGGACGGCTACTTCGACCGCGAGATCGTGCCGGTCACGCTCGCCGACGGCACCGTGGTCGCCAAGGACGATGGCCCGCGCGCTTCCTCGACCCTGGAGAAGCTCGGCCAGCTCGACGAGGCCTTCGAAGGCGGCGGTGGCGTCACCGCCGGCAACTCGTGCCCGCTGAACGACGGCGCCGCCGCGGTCCTGATCATGAGCGACACGAAGGCCAAGGAGCTCGGCCTCACCGCGCGCGCCCGCATCGTCACCGCCGCCACCTACGGCAACGAGCCGGAGCTGATGGGAGTCGCCCCGATCGGCGCGGTGAAGAAGGTCCTCGACCGGGCCGGGATGTCGATCGGCGACATCGACAAGTACGAGCTGAACGAGGCCTTCGCCGCCCAGGTCATCCCGATCATGGAGGAAACCGGGATGGAGGAAAGCAAGCTGAACACGCACGGCGGGGCGATCGCCCTCGGCCACCCCTTCGGCATGACCGGCGCCCGCATCATGGGCACCCTGCTGAACGGCATGGAGACCGATGACGCGCAGGTCGGCCTGGAGACGATGTGCGTCGCCGGCGGGCAGGGCAAGGCGATGATCGTCGAACGGGTCTGAGGACGCCCGAGTAATCGTTATGTGACGAAGCGGCCCCATGACGGGGTCGCTTCTTGTTTACATATACGACCAATGGCCGATCTCTCCCAGGTCAAGCCGGAAGACATCCGCGAGTTCGCGGTCGGCAGCTTCCCTGCCGACATCGGGATCGAACCGCTCGAGATCGAGGATGCCCACGCCCGCGGCCGGATCATGGTCGAGAGCCGCCACCTCCATCCCGGCGGCTTCGTCCACGGTGGCGTCTGGACCGCCCTCGGCGACACCGTCGCCGCCTGGGCCACCTTCCGCGCGATCCCTCCCGGTTGGGACTTCACCACGATCGAGCTGAAGCTGAACGTCTTCGGCGCGGGCCGCCTCGGCGACGAAATCGTCGCTACCGCCGAGCCCCTCCACGCGGGCCGCAGCACCGCCGTGATCCAGGTCCGCATCGACCGCCTCCGCGACGGCAACTCGAAACTGGCCGCCCACCTCGTGGTCAGCCAGTTCGTGATCCCGCCCGGCGACCCGCTGGCGATCTAGCTAGGCGCCGGCGAGGAAGTCGTCGGCGAGGACCGCGACGACGCGGGGGAGGCTGTTGAGGCTGCGGCTCAGCTCCAGCTGACGGCGAGCGCCGGTCCGGTCGGCCAGGCGCCTGGCCGACTCCAGTTCTGGGCCGCAGCCGAGCGCCTCGGCGTGGGGGCGGCAGAGGACCAGCAGGTCGTCGAGGAGATCGCGGGCGGGGACGCGTTCGTTCAGGTCATGGGCGATCAGCTCGGCCTCCATGCCATCGCGGGCGGCGAGGAAGCGATTCTCGTTCAGCACCTCGGGCGGGATCCCGTCGTCGTAGGTGCGCGCGCCTTCCTCGACCTCGAGCCGCACGATCGACTGGACCAGCGCCGCCAGCGCGGCGGTGTCGGCGAGCGTCGTCTGAGCGTCCATGATCCGCACCTCGACGGTGCCGAAACGCGGCTGGGGCCGCACGTCCCACCAGAGGAAGGTCGGCTCGGGGACCGCGTCGGAGCGGATCAAGACGTCGACCGACTCGACGTACTCCTCGTAGCTGTGGAACGCGCGCGGCACGCCGACCCTCGGGAAAGCCTGGAACAGCGGCGTGCGGGCGGACCCGAGGCCGGTGTCGCGGCCCTGCCAGAAGGGCGAGTTGACCGAGAGCGCCAGCAGCAGCGGGATCTCCGAGCGCAGGCGGTTGGCGGCATGGATCGCCTGTTCGGCGTCGGGCACCCCGACGTGGACGTGGAGGCCGAAGGTCGGCTCGCGGCGGGCCAGCTCGCGCATCGAGCCGTAGACGAACTGGTAGCGCTCGCCCGCGGTGACGACGATCTCCTGCCATACGGCGAAAGGGTGGATGCCGGCGCTCGCCGCCCGCATCGAGAGCGGTTTCAGCACTTCGTCGAGCTCCCGCCGCAGCGCGCCGAGTTCTTCGATCGCCGAGTCGATGCGCCCGTGGACGCCGGTCTGGATCTCGAGGGCCGAGCCGTGCGTCTCGGCGGTGAAGCTCTTGTCACGCGCGTGGGGGAGGCGCGGCAGGACCGAGTCGATGCGGTGGGCCAGCGCCCAGGTGAGCTGGTCGAGCAGCATCACCTCCTCCTCGATCCCGACGGTGTAGGCCCCCTGGGCCTGCGGCTCGGGCCACCTCGCCCAGGCCGGCATGGTCGTCCCGGTGGACTCGGCCGTCACGCGACCTCACGCCGCCGCGCGGCCCGCTCGTACTCGGCTCCGTCGTCGCGGCAGGCGTCGACGAAGCGGCGGAAGAGGGCGGCCTCGGACTCCCGGTGGACGAGCGTCTCCGCATGCCACTGGACGCCGATCAGGAAACGCCGCCGCGGGTCCTCGATCGCCTCGATCGTGCCGTCGGGCGCGCGGGCGCTGACCCGCAGTCCCTCGCCGAGCCGGTCGATCGCCTGGTGGTGGAAGGAGTTGACGTCGGTCACCTCGACCTCGCCGTCGCCGCCGAGGATCTCCGCCAGCTCCGAGCCGGGCTCGACCTCGACCGGGTGGCTGGTCTCGGTGCCGGGGTTGGTCTGGCGGTGGAGGACCTCGGTCGAGAGGTCCGGGAGGTGCTGGTGGAGCGCCCCGCCGCGCACGACGTTCAGCGCCTGGGTGCCGCGGCAGATCGCCAGGATCGGCATCTCGCGGGCGTCGGCGCGGGCGGCGATGTCGATCTCGAAGCGGTCGAGATCGGGCTCGATCGGCCCCAGCTCGGGATGGGGCTCGGCCTCATACAGCGACGGGTCGAGGTCGGGGCCGCCGGAGAGGCAGATGCCGTCCAGCCGGTCGAGCAGCGGCTCGATCGCGCTCGTGTCCATCGGTGGGATCACCAGCGGCAGCCCGCCCGCCGCCTCGATCCCGCGCAGATAGGGGAGGCCGAGGGCCATCTCTTTGCTCAGCGGGTCGCCCTCCGGGGTCGGATTGGTCCGCTCTTTCGGGCGGACCTCGGAGGTCGTGACCCCGATCAGGGGCCGTTGTTGCCGAGATGCCAAGGAGCGCGTCTTCATACCACGTCGTCTGCGCGTCCCAATACCCAGGTGTCCTTCGAACCACCGCCCTGGGAGCTGTTGACGACCATCTCCCCGGCGTTCTTGGCGTAGCGCGTGAGGCCGCCCTGCATCACCGAGGGCTCGCCCGCCGCCGGGCTGAGGACGTAGGGGCGCAGGTCGACGCGACGCGGCGCGAGGCCGGCGCCGACCACGGTGGGGTGGGTGGAGAGCGGCACCAGCTCCTGGGCGACGAAGCGCTCCGGCCGGCGCCGCACCAGGCCGATCACCTTGCGGCGCTCGCCCTCGGTGGCGCGCGGCATGATCGTCACGCCGTGCCCGCCGAATCCGTCGCGCGGCTTCACCACCAGCTCGTCGAGGCGCCCGACCACCTCTTCGCGGGCCTCGGGATCGGAGAGGTCGTAGCTCGGGACCGAGCGCAGCAGGGGGTCCTCGCCGAGGTAGAAACGGACCATCTCGGCGACGTAGGCGTGGGCGAGCTTGTCGTCGGCGAGGCCGGTGCCGATCGCGTTGACGCAGCGCAGCCGGCCCGATTCGAGGGCCGGGGCGAGGAGCGCGCCGAGCGGGGTCAGCGCGCCGCCGGGGTCGGTCAGGCGGTCGGCGTCGAGGCGACGGTAGACGACGTCGAGCTGCAGGCGCTCGCGGCCGATCCGGGCGTGGAGGCGCCCGCGCGCCTGGGAGAGCTGGTCCGGGGTGACGATCGGCAGCCCGAGTTCGCGGCCGAGCCGCTCGTGCTCGTAGTAGGCGCCGCTCTCGGGACCGTCGGAGAGGATCGCGGCGGCCGGTTCGGCGGCGTGCTGGGAGGGCGCCGCGGAGCGGATCGCCTCTCCCAGCCGTTTGACGTAGCCGTCCGGTTGGCGCACGTCACTCGCCGCCGCGGAGCCGAGCTCGGGGCCGACCGCTTCCCGCACCGCGATCGCGTAAGTCGCCCCGGAGGGCATCCGCAGATTGTCCTCGAGCACCAGCAGCTCGCCGTCGGCGTCGCGGATCAGGTCCATGCCCGCGACCGTCGCGGGCGGCACGGCCGGGTCCAGCAGTCCCCGCATCAGCGGCTCGTATCCCTGGGAGGTCTCGAGCAGCCGCCGCGGGACGATGCCCTCCTCGAAGATCCGCTGGTCGGAGTAAGCGTCGAGGACGAAGGCGTTCAGCGCCCGCGCCCGCTGCAGCAGACCCGCCTCGAGCGCCTCCCACTCGGCCGCGTCGATCACCCGCGGCACCGGGTCGACGGTCATCGGGCGGCCGGGGCCGAAGGACAGACCGATCCGCTCGACGTTCGACCGGACGCGCTCGCGCAGCTCCACCAGGTTATGCCGCGCGAGCGCGTCGACCACCGTCGCGTAGGGAGGGCGCGAGGTGCCGGCCTGGGCGAACGCCTCGTCGAAGTGCCCCGCATCCAACGGGTACACACCGGCGCCGGGAAAGGGTCGGGCCGGGTTCAAGGTCGTCGCCATGCTCGCACGCTAAGGAGGACTACCCGGATCGGGCATGGCCCAAAGTCTGAAAAGCGGACGGTCGCGACTAGACGGGTGGAGGGTTTGCGGGGGCCGGGACCGGCGCGGCCGTCCGAGTTGAGGGTTTCGTGTGGAAGCCCCGTCCGGACTACGTCACGGTTCCGCCGCCCTTCGCTGCTTGTAGCCCACAGGGCGACAAACGACGAAGGGGTGTTCGTTGTTTGTCCTCCCGATGAGGGACAAAGGGCGAAGGGCTGTGGTGCCGTTCGCTACTTCCCCTCCGTATGAGGGGGTAACAGCGAAGGGCTAGCTCAGGTCTCTACAACGCCCGGGTCGGTGGCTCCGGCTCGGACTCCTCCATCGGGCTCGGGGGCTCGCCGGGTTCGTCGATCTCGGCTTCCCAGCGTTCGATCACCGGGAGGCGCCAGACGAGGGCGGCGATGGTGAGGCCGATCGCGGCGGAGGCGAGGGCGAGGAACCACTGGGTGGCGCTGAGGATTTCGAGTTCGAAGAAGTTGCGGACCGGTTCGGCGGCGAGCATCAGGGCGTAGAGGGCGCCGAGGCCGGCGACCATCGAGAGCATGTAGCTCTGGACCGCGTTGCCCTCGCGGCCGGGGCCGCGCTCCAGCAGCAGGACGAAGGCGAGGCCGAGGAAGATCAGCGTCGTCGTGGCGGCGGTGCGCCCGGCGGCGAGGCCACCGCCGGCGACGGTGTTGACGAGGAAGCAGGAGATGATCGAGGCGAGGCCGGTGGCGACGCCGGCCGGGATCGCGAAGGCGGCCAGGGCGCGGATCAGGCGGCCGCGGTAGAGAGGGCCGTCGGAGGGCGCCAAGGCGAGGACGAAGGACGGGATGCCGATCGTCAGGAAGGCCGCCATCGTGAGGTGGCGGGGCAGGAAGGGGAAGGCGAAGCCGGGCACGGCGACGAGGACGATCAGGGTCGCCGCGTACACGCTCTTGGTCAGGTAGAGGCGGCCGAGGCGATGGATATTGCGGGCGATGCGCCGGCCCTCGCCGACCGCTTCCGGCAGTCGCCCGAACTGGTCTTTGAGCAGGACGACGTCGGCGACGCCCTTGGTGACCTGCGTCCCCGAGCCCATCGCGACCGCCATCCGCGCCTGCTTCAGCGCCGGCACGTCGTTGACGCCGTCGCCGATCATCGCCACGTAGCGCCCGGCGTCGACCAGCGCCCGCACCAGCGCTTTCTTCTGCTCCGGCTTGATCCGGCAGAAGATCGTGTTGGCGAGGACGACCTCCTGCAGGCGGTCGGGGTCGTCCGGCAGATCGGGCCCCTCGACCACGCCCGCGTCGCGCGACACGCCGACCGCGTAGGCCACCGCGGTCACCGTCGCCGCCGCGTCGCCGGAGATCAGCTTCAGGTCGACTTCCTGGTTGCGCATGAAGGCGATCGTCTCGGCGGCGTCCTCGCGCAGCGTCTCCTCCAGCACGATCAGGGCGACGGCGGTGAGCCGCGGCGCCGGGCTGGCGGCGGCGTCCGCGGGCAGCGCCTCGCCGGTGCGACCGAAGGCGACGACGCGCCGCCCGGCCGACGTTTCCTCGCGCAGCTTGCCCGCCATCCCCGGCGAGAGCACCAGCGCGCCCGCCTCTTCGAGGATGTCGGGGGCGCCCATCACGAAGGTTCCGGCGCCTGCGCCGTTCCCCGCCAGGGAGACGCCCGACCACTTCCACTCCGAGGAGAACGGAACCTCCGCCTCGACCTGCCCGGGGTCGCCCGGATAGCGGGCGGCGATCGCCTCGAGCGTGCCGTTGCGGCTGCCGGCGCTCGCCGCGAAGCGTCCCAGCACCGCGGCGCCGACGGCCGGGTCGACATCGTCGGCGAACTCGACCCCGCGCAGGTGCAGCTCGCCCTGGGTCAGCGTGCCGGTCTTGTCGACGCAGATCGTGTCGACCGAGGCGAGGCTCTCGGTCGCGCTCATCTGTTGGATCAGCGTGTCGCGTTTGGCCAGCCGCACGGCGGCGACGGCGAAGGTGACGCTCATCAGCAGCACCAGGCCCTCGGGGATCAGCGTCACCAGGCCCGCGGTCGCCGTCTCGGCGGCGGAGTGGAGGCCGACCGAGCGGACTTTGAGGCTGATGATCAGCAGGATCGCCAGCGGGATCATCGTGTAGGTGGAGACGATGATCACCCGGTTCACCTCCTCCTGCAGCGGCGAGAGCGGGTGGCGGAACTGTTTCGCCTCGCCCGCCAGGCGCCCCGCGTAGCTCTTCTCGCGGACCGCTTCGACCTCGTAGTGGCCGGAGCCGGAGGTGACGAAGGAGCCGGAGAGGACCTCGTCGCCGCCGTCCTTGCGGATGCCGTCGGCCTCGCCGGTGAGCATCGACTCGTCCACCGTCATGCCGCGGCTGGAGACGACGCGCCCGTCGGCGACGAGCTGGTCGCCGGGGCTGAGCGCGACGAGATCGCCGGGGACGACCTCGTCGGCGAGCAGCTCGACCGGGTTGCCGTCGCGGATCACCCGCGCCCGCGGCGCCACCAGCACCGCGACCTCGTCGAGCGTCTTTTTCGCTTTCAGCTCCTGGCGGATGCCGATATAGGAGTTGATGACGGCGATCAGGCCGAAGAGCGAATCCGCGTAGAGCCCCAACGCCAGATCGAAGACGAAGAAGACCGCGATGATCGCGTTGAAGAGCGTGAAGACGTTGCCCGCGATGATGCTCGAGGTCGAGCGCGAGCTGTTCTCCGGAGGCGCCCCGAGCTTGCGCAGGCGGGCCTCTGCCTCCTGGGTGGAGAGGCCGGTGTCGGGGGTCGCGGTTGCGGTTGCCACGGGTCTATTGAATAGGGTTGCGTCGGATGGGGGTGAAGCTGGGCGTCAATCTGGGCTATTGGGGGATCGGGCCTGCCGGTGAGGAGGCCCTCGAGCTCGTGCGCGCGGCCGAGGATCTTGGCTACGAGTCGGTGTGGGTGGCGGAGTCCTACGGCTCTGACGTGACCAGCGTCCTCGCCTGGTTGGCGGGGCAGACGAAGACCGTCAATCTCGGCGCGGCGATCATGCAGGTACCCGCTCGACCGCCCGCCGCTGCGGCGATGGCCGGGGCGACGATCGACAAACTCTCCGGCGGGCGCTTCCTCTTCGGCTTCGGGCCGAGCGGCCCCCAGGTGTCGGAAGGCTGGTACGGGGTGCCCTACGCGAAGCCTTGGGGACGGACCCGCGAGTACATCGAAGTGGTGCGGGAGATCATCGCCCGGGAGGGCCCGCTGGAGCACCACGGGACGCACTACGACCTGCCGCTCGAGGGCGGCGAGGGCAAGGCGCTGAAGTTGAACTTCCACCCGCTGCGCAACGAGATCCCGGTGTTCGTCGGGGCGATCGGGCGCAAATCGGTGCAGATGGCGGCCGAAATCTGCGACGGCTGGATCCCGATCTTCTTCTCCGTCGACCACCTCCAGGAGACCTGGGGGGAGCACCTGGAGGCCGGCTTCGCGGCGACCGGGCGGACCCGTGCGGACCTGGAGATCAGCCCGTCGGTCCAGGTGGCGATCGACGGCGACCTGGAGGCGGCCCGGAACATGGTCAAGGCCGGCCTGATGCTCTACCTGGGGGGGATGGGTTCCCGGAAGACCAACTTCTACGTCGACCTCGCCCACCGCTTCGGCTTCGGCGACGTCGCCGACGAGGTCCAGAGGCGCTTTGTGGCCGGCGACCGCGGCGGGGCCTTCGAGGCCCTCCCGGACGAGATCGTCGCGGCGACTTCCTTGGTCGGGACCGAAGCCGAAGTAGCCGATCGGGTGGGGCGCTTCGCCGCCGCCGGCGTGGACCGTCTGATCGTCTCACCGGCCCATGTAGAGCGGGATCAGCAGCTTCACACGCTCAGTCGATTGGCCGCGATGGCAGACGTCGGCGCGGCCGGCTGACCTCTTTGAACCGAATCGCATAAGGTTCCGCGCCGCTGTGAAGATCGGAGTGCCAAAAGAGACCGCCGAAGGGGAGCGCCGGGTCGCGCTCGTACCCGACGTCGTCCGCTCGTTGAAGAAAGCCAACGAGGGGGTCGACGTGCTGATCGAGTCCGGGGCCGGAGAGGCCGCCGGGCACTTCGACCAGGCCTACACCGACGCCGGCGCCGAGATCGCCCCGGCGGACCAGATCTGGAACGCCGACGTCGTCCTGCGGGTCGCCGTCCCGGGCGCCGAGGAGGTCGGCCGCCTGAGCTCGAACCAGGTCTACGTCTCGCACCTGAACCCGTGGGTCGCCGCCGACACCAACAAGGCCTTGGCGGCCTCCGGCGTCACCAGCTTCGCGATGGAGGCGATCCCGCGCACCACCCGCGCCCAGGCCATGGACGCGCTGTCCTCGCAGGCCGCCGCCGCCGGGTACGCCGCGATGCTGATCGCCGCCCGTGAGTCGGGCCGCTTCTTCGGGATGATGACCACCGCCGCGGGCACCGTCCCGCCGGCCAAAGTGCTCGTCCTCGGCGCCGGCGTCGCCGGGCTGCAGGCGGTCGCCACGGCCAAGCGCCTCGGCGCGATCGTCACCGGCTTCGACATCCGCCGCGCCGCCTGGGAGCAGATCGCCTCGCTCGGCGGTCGCCCGCTGGAACTCGACTTCATCCCCGACGCGGAGGGCGAGGGCGGCTACGCGCGCCCGCTCACCGACGAGGAGAACGCGCAGGTGCGCGACGCGCTCGCCGAGAACGCGAAAAAACAGGACATCATCGTCACCACCGCCGCCATCCCGGGCCGTCCGGCGCCGACCCTGATCACCGCCGACGCGGTGCGGGGCATGCAGCCGGGCTCGGTGATCGTCGACCTCGCCGCCGAGACCGGCGGCAACTGCGAGCTGACGAAGCCCGGTGAGACCGTGGTCGAGAACGGCGTCAAGGTCATCGGCCCGCGCAACCTGCCGAGCCTGATGCCGGTCCCGGCCTCGCAGCTCTACGCGAAAAACCTGGAGAACCTGCTCGGGCTGCTGATCACCGAGGAGGGCGAGTTGAACGTCAACCTCGAGGACGACATCCTCGCCGCGGCGCTGATCACCCAGGGCGGCCAGATCAAAAACGAGCGCGCTGCCGGGAGGGACTCCGCATGAGCCTCTTCACCGAGTTCACCATCTTCGTGCTGGCGATCTTCGTCGGCTTCGAGGTCATCTCGAAGGTGCCGACCACGCTGCACACGCCGCTGATGTCGCAGACCAACGCGATCCACGGCATCGTCATGCTCGGCGGCCTGATCGTCCTCGGCTACGCCGGCGACGGGGTCGAGTATCTGATCGGCACGATCGCCGTCGCCTTCGGCGCGATCAACATCGTCGGCGGCTTCCTGGTCACCGACCGGATGCTCGGCATGTTCGTCAAAAAGCCGAAAAAAGTCGATCCCAAAGCTGGAGACGGCAAAGGCGGAGGCGCCGCTAAATGATCGCCGAGGCAGTGCTCAAGCCGGGCGGCGATGCCGCCACGGCGCTCTACATCGTCTCGTTTTCGCTCTTCATCCTGGGGCTGAAACAGGGCACGCACCCGACCACCGCCAAGCGCGGCAACATGATCGCCGCCGTCGGCATGGCGGTCGCGGTGGTCACCACCCTGCTGCTCGACGGGATGGGCAACTGGGGCCTGATCATCATCGGCCTCGCGGCCGGCTCCGCGATCGGCGCCTACGCCTCGATCAAGGTCAAAATGACCGAGATGCCGCAGATGGTCGCCCTGTACAACGGGGTCGGCGGCGGCGCGGTGGCCCTGATCGCCTGGTCGGAGATCCGCCACGGAATCCACCTCGGCGGCGCGATGCCACTGCAGGAGCTGATTCCGACGCTCCTCGCCGGGATCATCGGCTCGATCTCCTTCTGGGGCTCCAACATCGCCTTCGCCAAGCTTCAGGACCTGATCCCCACCCGTCCGCTGGCGGTGCCGGGGCAGCAGATCATCAACGCGGTGCTCGGGATCGGCGTGATCGTCGTCGCGATCATCATCGCGATCAACAACGACCCGCCGTCGCAGGGCCTCTTCATCCTGATCCTGGTCGCCGCGGCGATCCTCGGAAACCTGGTCGTGCTGCCGATCGGCGGTGCCGACATGCCGGTCGTGATCTCGATGCTGAATGCCTTCACCGGCCTCTCCGCGGCGGCCGCGGGCTTCGCCCTCGACAACGTGGCGCTGATCGTCGCCGGCACGCTCGTCGGCTCCTCGGGAACGATCCTGACGATGGAGATGGCGACCGCGATGAATCGCTCGGTCGCGAACATCCTCTTCTCCGGCTTCGGCGGCGCGCCCGCGGTCACCGCGGGCTCCGGGGAGCAACGCCCGGTCACCTCGATCGGCGCCCAGGACGCGGCGATCAAGCTCGCCTACGCCGACACCGTCGTGATCGTCCCGGGCTACGGCCTCGCGGTCGCCCAGGCCCAGCACGCGGTCAAGGAGATGGCGAACCAGCTGGAGGCGCGCGGGGTGACGGTCAACTACGCGATCCATCCGGTCGCCGGGCGGATGCCGGGGCACATGAACGTGCTTCTCGCCGAGGCCGACGTGCCCTACGAGAACTTGAGGGAGATGGAGGAGATCAACCCCGAAATGCCGCGCACCGACGTGGCCGTGGTCATCGGGGCCAACGACGTCACCAACCCTGCGGCGAAAAACGATCCCAACTCACCGATCGCCGGCATGCCGATCATCGAGGTCTCCGCGGCAAACGAGGTGATCGTGATCAAGCGCTCGCTCTCGACCGGCTTCGCCGGCATCGACAACGACCTCTTCTACGAACCGAACACCTCGATGCTCTTCGCCGACGCGAAAGCCGCCTCGAGCGAAATCGCGGCGGAGATCGAGAACCTCTAACTCACCCCGAATTCCGCGGCGACCGCGACGGGGTCGCCAAGGTCCGTGGTGCCGAA
Organism: Solirubrobacterales bacterium; assembly: GCA_965200635.1. Lineage (GTDB taxonomy): Bacteria > Actinomycetota > Thermoleophilia > Solirubrobacterales > 70-9 > VAYN01. The sequence goes on from OZ241364.1 coordinate 2,407,069, forward strand.
GGCGTTCAGTTTGTAGAGCCCCGGCTTCGCGTCGGGCGGCACCAGCGTCGCGATCCGTTCCGCTTCCCCGGCTCCGAGCGTCCGCTGGATCGCCGACTGGGACGGTGAGTACTGAGGGCCGACGGCCACCGGCCGCCAATTCCCGTTGTCGAGGCGTTCGAGGTTGGTCCCGGTGGGCGTGACCGTGGCGCTGCCGTGGTTTTCGAAGCAGCTTTCGATGTTGGTGCCGGGGACGACCTTGTCGGTGGCCGAGAGCTTGATCCCGACGTTCACCACGCGGTTCACGACCCGGACGTACTGGCCGTAGCGACCGAGTAGTCGCCCGCGGTGGTTCTGGATCGTGACTTCGAGCGAGTAGATCGCCGGTTTGCTCGGGATCGGAAAGGTCAGCCCGCGGTGCTTGCCGGCAGGCAGCTGCTTGAGGTTGATCCGTTTGAGGCCTTCCGGATGGAGGTTGCGGCCGTCGTCGGTGAGGCGGATCAGCCGCTCAAGCACGGTCCAGTTCAGCCGGCGCGGGGCGGCTCCGGTCGCGGGGGCGCCATTGGCGAGGCGGAAGCCGATGTTCGAGCCGCCGAGGAGGAGTCGCTGGGGCCCGGTGGCCGCGAGGGTCGTCCCGACCGGCGCGAACGGGAGCACGCCGCCTTCCGGCGGCGCCGGGATCGGCTGGAGCTTTTCGACCGGGGCCCAGTAGTTGTCGACGACGGGCGCCGAGCAGAACGAAGCCGCCGCGGGCGCCTTCGGCTTCTTCGGCTTCGCCTGCCTGGCGGCGACGCTCGTCGCGGGCCCGCCGGCGGCCAGAAGCGCGGCGGTCGCAAAGACGACACCCGCAAGGTGCGTGGTTCCCCGTCGACGAAGGCTCATCGAGGGGGGAGTATGTCGGCCCGTCGGGACCTTAGGCATCCGTGGCTTCCGAGCGCGGACAGGGGACGGTCGAGTGGGTCGGGGTGGTGTGCGTCGTCTCGCTGCTCCTGGTCGGGGTGCTCGCGATCGGCGTCCGGGTCCCGGGGGTCGACCTCGGCCGCTCGATCGCCCGCCACCTCCTCTGCGCGGTCGAGCTCGCCGACGGGTGCGGGGACGAGCCGGTCCTGATCGCCACCTACGGCGACGACCTCGGGCGGCTGGTGCGGCGGCACATGCCGACGATCGGCTTCGAGGAGGGCTCGCGCGCGGTCCCCGTCGACTACCGCCGCTGCCGCGAAACGAGCTGCGGCGACGCCCCCGAAGACGGCCTCGTCCACCGCACCGACGAACGGCTGCCGGTGACCGCCTTCGTCCACATCGTCGACTGCCGCGATGGCGCGCGGGAGGCCAGCGAAGCGGCAGGGGTCGACTGCTCGGGAGACCGGGCGGGACGGCTCTACATCCAGTACTGGCTCTTTTATGCCAACTCCGCCACCCTCCGCGGGGTGCCGATCGTCGGCGACGAAGGGGAACACCGCGACGACTGGGAATCGGTTCAGGTCCGCATCAACCCGGACGGCTCGGTCGACGAGCGGGCCTCGTCCCACGACGGCTACAACTACTCGCTGCAGGACTTCGACTGGGGCTCCGATGCGGGCATCGACGTCCTCAAGGAAATCTCCGAAGACATCGGCGTCCGCCACCCCAACGGCTGGGGCCCGGAGACCGGCGTCCTCCTCGTCTCCGGCGGCAGCCACGCCGGCAACGCCGCAGGCAAGCCCCGCGGCACCCGCTTCATCCCCGGCCGCCGCGTCCACCTGATCCCCCTCGAGCCGATCGCCGCCGACTCCCACGCCACCTTCGCCGTCGTCCCACCCTGGCTGAAGGAAGTCTGGCGCGACCCCGAGGCCGAAGGCACCGGCTGATGCACCTCGAGCGCCTGATCGTGCGCGCCGGGGTGCCGGTGTTCCGGGCGTCGTCAACCGGAGACCTTCCGATTGAGCTGAGTCTCTAAGGCGCCAGGCGCGACTTCTTGGCCAGATCGGCGGACGCGAATTCAGCGTTGATGGATCGACGCCGAACACAGGGAAGAGGTCAGGATCTTGAGGCAGACGAACGTCTGGTTGCACTCCGCAAGCGATTGGCCGAAGAACCGGTCGAGCCGGATCCGGGCCTGAAACGACTGGATCATGGCGCTGGCTTCCGCGGAGGCGAGGGGTCGAGGTGGGTAGGCTTCCTCAATCGCGACCGAGGTGACGACCAGTCCGACCCGGCAGTCGATCGCGGCGCTGCTTGCCGAGGCGCGCGAGCGGACCATTGCGTTGATCGTGCCGCTCGGGGACGCGCTGCTGAACAAGGTCTATTCGGAGCTGCTCAGCCCGCTGTCCTGGGACCTCGGGCACATCGCGAACTTCGAGGAGCTGTGGCTGGTGCAGACCGTCGGCGGACGGGCGCCACTGCATGGGGAGCTCGGGCAGCTCTACGACGCGATCGAGAATCCGCGGCAGGAGCGCGGGGAGCTGCCGATCCTGCGGGACGAGGAACTGCGCGCCTACATGAGCGAAGTGCGGGCCCGGACGCTCGCGGTGCTCGACGAGGTCGACATCGGTCCCGACAATCCCGACCGGCTGCTGCGCGAAGGCTTCGTCTACGAGATGCTTGTCGCCCACGAGCTGCAGCACCAGGAGACGATGCTCCAGCTCCTGCAGATGCTCGACGTTCCCTATCGGCCCGCCGAGGCGGACCCGGAGCGTTTCGCGCCGGCACCGATCGAAGACGGCGGCGGGGCCGTCCTCGTCGAGGCGGGCACCTACGAGATCGGAGCGCCCGAGCGCGGCTTCGCCTACGACAACGAGCGCTCCCGCCACCGGGTCGAGCTCGCCGCCTTCGAGATCGATCGATCGCCGATCACCAATGGCGCGTACATCGAATACATGGGGGAGACCGGGGCCGAGCCGCCGATGTACTGGACGCGCGACGGCGAGGGCTGGGCGCGCGCCGCGATGGGCGTCAATGTCCCGGTCGACCCGCGGCGCCCCGTCGTCCACGTCTCCCACGAGGAGGCCGAAGCCTTCGCCCGCTGGGCCGGCAAGCGCCTGCCGACCGAGTTCGAGTGGGAGGCGGCAGCGCCGCGGCTCGAGGGTGTCGGCGGGGTCTGGGAGTGGACCTCCTCGGACTTCCTCGCCTACCCGGGCTTCGAAGCCTTCCCGTACGAGGAGTACTCCCAGGCGTTCTTCGGCGACACCTACAGGGTGCTGCGCGGCGCTTCCTGGGCGACCCACCCGCACGTCGCCCGGCCTAGCTTCCGCAACTGGGACCTGCCGCAGCGCCGCCAGATATTCGCCGGAATCCGTCTCGCCAAGGAGATCTCATGACGATCGCGATCGACGTCCACCTGCCCGCCGACCAGGCCGCCGCGATGGAGCGCGACGTGCGCGAAGGGCTGGCGACCACGCCGAAGGAGCTCTCGCCCAAGTACTTCTACGACGAGCGCGGCTCCCGTCTCTTCGAGGACATCACCGAGCTCGAGGAGTACTACCCGACCCGTCGCGAGCGGCAGATCCTCGAAGAACGCTCGCGGGAGATCGTCGCCGCGGCGGGTAACCCGGCGACCCTGATCGAGCTCGGCTCCGGCTCGGCGTCGAAGACCCGCCACCTCCTCGACGCGATGCGCGACGCCGGCTCGCTACGCACCTACGTCCCGGTCGACATCTCCGAGGAGATCACCCGCCAGACCGCCTCGGCGCTGGTCGAGGAGTACCCGGGCATGGACGTTCACGGGCTGGTCTGCGATTTCGAGGCGCACCTGGAGCGAACGCCGACGACGAGCGAGGCCGGCCCGCGCCTGATCGCATTCCTCGGCGGCACGATCGGCAACCTCTACCCGGACGAGCGCGCCGCCTTCCTCACGCGAATCTGCAGCCTCCTGGACACCGGGGACCACCTGCTGCTCGGCACCGATCTGGTCAAGGACACCGCCCGCCTCGAGCTCGCCTACGACGACCCGGCCGGGGTCACCGCCGACTTCAACAAGAACGTCCTCCGCGTGCTGAACCGCGAGCTGGGCGGGGACTTCGACCTCGACACCTTCGAACACGTCGCCCGCTTCGACGCCGTCCACGAGTGGATCGACATCGGCCTGCGCTCCCTCGTCGACCAGGACGTCTACCTGGCGAGCCTCGACCTGACCACCCACTTCGCCGCCGGCGAGATCCTCCGCACCGAGATCTCGACCAAGTTCACCCGCCCGCGCCTGGAGGAGTCCTACGCCGGCACCGGCCTGGCGTTGGCCCGCTGGTTCACCGACCCGGCCGAGGACTACGCGCTGAGCCTCGCGAAGCTCGCCTAGCGGGCGAGGGCGTCGATCGCGTCGGCCAGTTTCTCCGGCGGGACGACGGGGGTGAGGATCGGGGTGGTGATGCCGCCCTCGACGAACCGCTCGAGGCGCTCCTTCATCTCCTCGGGCGAGCCGAAGATGAACATCTGCTCGATCGCCTCCCAGGGCGCTTCGGCGGCGGCCTTCTCGCGGTCGCGGGCGTTCCAGGCGTCGAGCATCGGCTGGATCCGCTCGCCCCACCCGAGCCAGCGGTAGAACTCGGTGTAGACCGGGACGGTGATGTAGGAGGAGAACATGAAGCGGGCGAGCGGCTCGACCTCCTCGCGCGAACCGGGGAGGAGGAAGAAGCGGCAGAGGAGCTCGAAGCCCTCCGGCGCGCCACTGACCCCCTCGACCACCTGCGGCAGCCCGTCGAGCGGGAGGAAGTTGGTGAAGGCGCCGTCGGCTTTCTCGACCGCCAGCTGGAGCATCTTGCCGCGCAGCGCGGCGAGGACGATCGGCACCTCGTACCGCGGCTTAGTTTCCAGCTTGAAGCGGGTCTCGGTGCGCTCGCCCGCCAGCGCGGGGCGGAGGAATTCGAGCGTTTCGCGCACCTTCGACAGCGGCTTCTCGAACGGGATGCCGTTCCAGCCTTCGATGATCCGGTCCGAAGAGGAGCCGATGCCGAGGACGAAGCGGCCTTCCGAGGCGTCGGCAAGCGCCGCCGCCTCCTGGGCGAGCAGCGCCGGGCCGCGCTGGAAGACGCCGACGATCCCCGTCCCGAGCCGCATCCGCTCGGTCCAGGCGGCGCTCAGCGCCAGCGGCGTGAAACCGTCCGGGCCCGCCGTCTCGCCGGTCCACAGATCGGTGTAGCCCGCGGCCTCGGCGCGCTTCACGTACTCGCCATGCTCGGCGAGCGGCACGCCGCTCAGCGGCAAGGTCAGACCCCAACGTCCCTCCATCGACCGCGACCTTATAGGGTCCTCGATCCGATGCCGTCGCCCGACCAGGCAAAGCCGGACCGCAACCTCGCGCTGGAGCTCGTCCGCGTCACCGAGGCAGCCGCACTCGCGGCCGCTCGTTGGGTGGGACGCGGCGACAAGCTGGCCGCCGACGGCGCCGCCGTGGACGCGATGCGCTTCGTCCTCGACTCGGTCTCGATGGACGGCGTCGTCGTCATCGGCGAGGGGGAGAAGGACGAAGCCCCGATGCTCTTCAACGGCGAGAACATCGGCGACGGCAGCCCGCCGCAGGTCGACATCGCGGTCGACCCGCTGGAGGGGACGCGCCTCTGCGCCCTCGGGATGCCGAGCGCCCTGGCCGTGATCGCGCTCGCCGAGCGCGGCTCGATGTTCGACCCCGGCCCCTGCGTCTACATGGAAAAGCTCGCGGGCGGGGAAGACATCGCCGATCTGCTCGACCTCGACCGGCCGCTGGTCGAGACCTGCAAGCTGGTCGCCGAGCGCCGCGGCGGCTCGATCGGCGACGTGATCGTCGTCGTACTCGACCGGCCGCGCCACGAGGAGCAGATCAAGGAAATCCGCGACGCCGGCGCGCGCATCCGCCTGATCACCGACGGCGACGTCTCCGCGGCGCTGCTCGCGGTCTCCGAGCGCTCCCCGGTCGACCTTCTCTGGGGCATCGGCGGCACGCCCGAGGGCGTCCTCTCCGCGGCGGCGCTGAAGTCGATGGGCGGCCAGCTGCTGGGCCGCCTCTGGCCGCGCAACGACGAGGAGCGGAGCGCCGCGATCGACGCCGGCTACGACCTCGACAAGATCCTCACAGCAAACGACCTCTGCTCGGGCGACGACGTCTTCTTCTCCGCCACCGGCGTCACCGACGGCGACGTCCTCCAGGGCGTCCGCTATCGCGGCAAAGGCGCGACCACCGAATCGCTGGTGATGCGCTCCCGCTCCGGCACGGTCCGCCGCGTCCAGGCGACGCACGATCGGTCGAAGCTCCGCGAAGTCGTCGGCTCCGAAACCTACGGTTAACCGGGCCGGAGGCTTGAACTTCGTGTTCGGGGGAACCTGGACGTTGTGATCGCCGTTCTCGGAAGCACCGGATACGTCGGCGGGCTGCTTGCCAAGCGCCTGGCCGAAGAAGGCAAACCGGTCGTGGCGCTCGCGCGCACGCCGGAGAAAGCCGAGGACCTGGCCGCCGCCGGCTGCGAGGTGCGGCGCGCCGACGTGCTCGAGCCCGACACCCTTGGCCCCGCCCTGAAAGACGTCGAGGTCGCCTACTACCTCGTCCATTCGATGGGACGCGGCGGCGACGACGACTTCGCCTCACGCGACCAGGACGGCGCCCGCCACTTCGCCAAGGCCGCAGCCGCGGCGGGGGTCAAGCGCATCGTCTACCTCGGCGGCCTCGGCTCCGGCTCCGAACACCTGAACAGCCGTCACGCCACCGCCGTCACCCTGCAGGCGGGCGCGGTCCCGGTCGCCTATTACCGTGCCGCGGCCGTGATGGGCGCCGGCAGCGAGTCCTTCCTCACCGTCTACTACCTGGTCCGCCGCCTGCCGGCGATGGTGACGCCGAAGTGGACCACGGTGCGCACCCAGCCGATCGCCGTCAAGGACGTGGTCGCCGACCTCGCCGCGGCGACCGACCTCTCCGCGCCCCTCGACCGCGAGATCCAGCTCGGCGGCCCCGACGTCACCACCTACGGCGGCATGATCGACGAGCTCGCCAAAGCCATGGACCGGCGACCACCCATCCGCGTCACGGTTCCTTTCCTGAGCCCTCATCTCTCCTCGCTCTGGGTCGGCCTCGTCACCCCGGTCGACACCGGCGTCGTGCGCCCCCTGGTCGAGGGCCTGTCTCACGAGACGGTTGTGACCGACCCGACCGGCATGGAAGCGCTGCCGAGCCGCAAGCGGATCCCGCTGGACCAGGCGCTGCGCGAAGCCGCGGCGGAGATGGCCGACGACTGAGGGTTGGACGCGGGACGGCCGTTGTCCCGGCCGCCCTGGCAGTCCCAGGACGTGAGGGTTTCGTAGGGAGCGCGGGGGTTCGTCACGCTTTCGCCCGGAACTTCACACCCTCGTCACGCTTCTGTCGCACCGAAGAGCAGCCGTTCGCTGTTTGCCCCCCGTATGGCGTACAAGCGACGAACGGCTGGGGCGGGTGCCGTCAGTGGAGTTCGTGGCGTCTCCCGCACGTCTCCCTCAACGACGTCGGAGTTCCTCCCCAGCTTTTATGCCGCTCTCCCCGGCCGTCTCGCGTCGCTCGGTCGTCCCTCGCACGCAACTCGAGCTACCTAGCGCGCTCGCGCGGCCCCGGCGAACGCTGCATCACGCGCCGCTGCTTCGCCGAGGTACGGGACCAAGGTCTCGTAGGTGAGCTGGGGCAGCAGGGTCGGCAGCCGCTCTGTGCGGCCGGCGGCGACCTCGCCGTAGACGCGGGAGATCGCGGCGCCGACGGCCAGGCTGGTGGCGGGGAGGGGCTGGGGGTCGGGGAGGTCCTCGTCGAGGCCGGCGTCGATCATCGCGACGAAGCGGTCGAAGCCCGCCTGGAAGATCGCGTGGAACTCGGGTCCGACGGCGGCGGGCTCGATCAGGAGGAAGCGGCTCAGGACCGGGTCGGCAGCGAACCAGTCGAGCAGGGCGCTCAGGGTGGCGCGGCAGCGCTCGACCCACTCGCCCGGGCCTTCGTAGGCACGGCGGACGCCGGCGACAAGCTCGTCGAGCAGCTCTCCGTGGGCGGCGAGGACGCAGGCGCGACGGTCCTCGAAGAGCTCGTAGAAGGTCTCCCGCCCGACTCCGGCCTCGGCGAGGATGTCGGCGACGCTCGTCGCCTCGTAGCCGCGCTCGGCGGTGACCCGGGCGGCCGCGTCGAGGAGGCGCTCGCGCTGGGAGCGCTCCACCGCCTGGCGGGAAAGGCCGTGCCGGCCGCGCGGGAGGCTCCCGGCCTCGGTCACGCCGTCGCCCCGGCGCTCGCGAACCGCGCCTGGCGCAGCGCCTCGTCGTGGCCCGCGAAGGGCGCGATCGCCAGGTAGACGAGGTTCGGCGCGAGCTCGGGGAGGCGCTCCGGAAGCCCGGCGGCGACCTCGTGGAAGACGAGCAGCTGGGCGCGTCCGAAGGCGAGGCCGGGGCTCAGGTGCTTGGCCGGGCGCACGCCTTCGCGCTCCCACATCGCTTCCAGCGCCGGGACGGTAAAGGCGCTGTAGCGCTCGACCAGCCCCGGGTCGATGCCGATCACGTCGCCGCTCAGGAGCAGCGCCAGCTCCGGCTCGGCGGCGAGCATCTCGAGCAGCGCCGCCACGCCCCGGCGGGTCGCCGCGGCGGGGGAATCGCACCCCGACGCGGCCTCGGCGACCCTCTCGGCGATCCGGTCGACGCAGTGGGCGGCGGCCGCGTCGAAGCAGTCGCGCTTGCCGCCGAAGAGCTTGTAGAAGGTCGACCGGGACACCCCCGCCGTCGAGACCACGTCGGCGATCGTCGTCCCGGCATAGGTCTTCTCGGCGCAGCAGGCGACCATCGCGTCGAGGACCCGGCGACGCTGGGATGGAGGCTTCAGCCTCGGTAGGGGCCCGAGCGCCCGATCACTCGGAGCAAACCCAGTACTTGAGTGCCTCCCCACGGTGAGCGCATCATCTCAGTCCTGCGACGCGCGTGCAGCCGTTGCCCGTCGGCGCTCCTCCACGGTGAGACCGGCGCAGGGGTTCGCGGGCGGGGTCGACTCGTCGCCGTAGGGCAGTTCGCCGGTCGCGTGGAGCTCGAAGCGCAGCGAGTTGATCACCGCGCCGGCCATCATCCCGAGGCTCAGCAGGTAGAACCAGAGCAACGCGATCAGGACGAAGCCGAGGGTCGAGCCGAAGCGCGAGAGGCTGGAGACGTTGGTGAGGTAGAGCGGGAAGAGCCAGTTGGCGATGCCGGCGCCGATCGTCACGAAGAGGGCACCGGGCCAGATCGCCCGCCACGGCACCGGCGCTTTCGGCACCGCCCAGTAGATGACCGAGCAGATCCCGAAGGTGATCAGGAGGGCGGCGCCGAGCAGCAGCATCTTGTCCAGGACCTCGACCCCGGAGAGGCCGAAGGGGAGGTTGTCGGTGCTGGAGACGAGCGTGCTCTCGACCGTCGGCACGAAGATCGAGAGGGCGATGAAGATGAGGACGACGCCGAGCATCGCGAAGGAGAAGCGCTTCTGCTCGACCCAGCCGCGGCAGGGCACGTGGTAGATGCGACAGAAGGCGGTGTCCATCGCCCCCCAGAAGGAGGCGCCGATCCAGATCGAGCCGGCGAAGGCGGCGATCCCGATCGTCGCGGTGTTGTTCTCGATGCGGCCGAGGACGTCTTCCAGGGTCCGGGACTCGGTGTTCGGGAAGAGGCGCTGGAGGTCGGTCAGGACGCTCGTTTCGACCCCGTGGATCTTCAGCACCTGGCCGCCGATGAAGAGCACCAGCAGGGTGAACGGGAAGACCGCCAGCATCAGGTTGTAGGCCACCATGGCCGCCAGCCCGGTGACGTTCTCACGGTAGGCGCGGTTCCAAAAAGCGCTGAGCCAGCGGCGGGATTTTTGGGTAGGAGCGGGCATTGACTTTACAAACTGAAGCGACTACCATTCGAACGAGCGTTTGACGGTTGTTTCAACGCACGCCCAACGGGGCACCGGCATCAAAGGCCTTTGGTTTACTCATTCGCGGACCAGTCCCCCGGTCCGCTTTTTTCGTCGCGTGGCGCGACTTGTCGTCGTCTGAGGCATTTATACGCCCACGCACTTTCGTACAAGCGCTAGGGAAAGAAGTAGATACATGCTGGTAGCAGAGCTTCAGGAGTTGGAGGAGGTCAAAAACCTCATGAACCGCGGTCAGCAGCTTGGCGTGCTGACCTTCGGCGACATCGCCTCCGCGGTGTCCGAGGTGGACCTCGATGAGTCTGACGTAGAGGATCTTTACGGACACCTCGAGAAAGCGGGCATCGAGCTCGTCGAGGACATGGATCCCGCCCAGAAAGCGGCAGCGGATGCCATGCCCGCCGATACCGGGAAAAAAGGCCGTCGTCGCGCCAAAACGACGCTCGACCTGAAACCCGACATGACCACCGATTCCTTGCAGCTGTTCCTCAAGGACATCGGCAAAGTCCGCCTGCTGACCGCGGCGGAGGAGGTCGAACTCGCCAAGCGCATCGAGCGCGGCGATCTCGACGCCAAGCAGAAAATGGTCGAGTCGAACCTCCGCTTGGTCGTCTCGATCGCGAAAAATTACCGGAACCAGGGCCTGCCTTTCCTCGATCTGATCCAGGAGGGGACGCTCGGGCTCGTCCGCGCGGCGGAGAAGTTCGACTACCGCAAGGGGTTCAAGTTCTCCACCTACGCGACCTGGTGGATCCGCCAGGCGATCGCCCGTGCGCTCGCCGACAAGGCGCGGACCATCCGCATCCCGGTCCACGTGGTCGAGAAGCTGAACAAGATCGGCCGTGCCGAGCGCAAGCTCGTCACCGAGCTGGGCCGTGAGCCCACCCCGGAGGAGATCGCCGAGGTAACCGGCATCGATCCCGAGGAGGTCGACTCGATCAAGCGCTCGGCGCAGGCGCCGGTGTCCCTCGAGAAGCCGGTAGGCGACGAGGAGGAGTCCGAGTTCGGCCAGTTCATCGCCGACGAGAAGGCCGAGTCCCCGTTCGACCGGGCGGCCGACCTGCTGACGAAAGAGGCCCTCAAGGAAGCCCTCGAGAACCTCTCCTACCGCGAGCGTCGCGTGCTCGAGCTCCGTTACGGGCTCGGCGGCGAGCACCCGCGGACCCTGGACGAGGTCGGCCGGACGTTCAACGTCACCCGCGAGCGGATCCGCCAGATCGAGAACCAGAGCCTCAAAAAGCTCCAGTCCCTCGGTGAGGCGCAGAAACTGCGCGAGGTCGCTTAGCACCGGGACCGGTACCCAGATTCACGCCGTACCTTCAGGGGCCGGGCCGCAAGGTCCGGCCCCTTTTGCGTCGGTGGGGGGTCAAAACCGGCCCGCCGGCCCCTTGACCCCGGGTGCGACTCGCGTCCGATCTCGTCCTCGTCCTGGTCCTGGCGACGGCGACCGTCACCGATCTCCGCTCGCGGCTGATCCCGAACCGGCTCCTCGCGGCCGGGGTGGCGATCGGCCTCCCGCTGCTGGCGCTAGCCGATCCGGCAGGGCTGGCGACGGGCATCGCGGCGATGGCCGCGGCCGGGGGAGCCTTCCTCCTCCTCGCGCTGATCCGGCCCGACGCCTTCGGCATGGGCGACGTGAAGCTGATCGCGACGATGGGCCTCTTCCTCGGCACCGCCGTGCTGGAGGCGGTCATCGTCGCCCTCTTCTCCGCCTCGCTCCTCGGCCTGGTCCTCCTCGCCCGCGACGGCCGCGGCGCGATGGGTTCGACCCTCCCGTTCGCCCCCTTCCTCGCCCTCGGCGGGCTCGTCGCCCTGCTCGGCGGAGTCCCAACGCTTCAGTAAATGAAGCCACAGCGCTACACTTCCTGAAGTGGGTCTACGGCTCCGCCCGAGCCGTCCCGCGGAAAGATTTGATGAGCGCCGCAAGCAATGCCGATTGTCCCGTCTGCAAGACCGCCGAGGTGGTCTGCGGGAAGTGGACGCTCCTCGTGATCAGGGACCTGGCCGAGGGGAATTGCCGCTTCTGCGAGCTCGAACGTTCGCTTGAGGGCATCAGCCCGCGGACCCTGTCCCTGCGGCTGCGGGCGCTGGAGGAGGAGGGGATCGTCGAGCGGCACACCTACCCCGAGGTGCCGCCGCGGGTCGAGTACGCCCTCACCCCCAAAGGTGTCGCGCTGGTGCCGCTGGTCGAAGACATGCGTGCCTACGGCAGCCGCTGGCTGCTGCAAGAGGCGGGCGAGCCCGCCGAAGTCGCTGCTGCCTGAGGCGGTCCCGGCGACCGCATAACCTGCAAGCCGTCGTGCAGGCGGAGGAGCCCGGACGGCTTGGCGGAAGGATGCGCCGTGCGCGACTTCCTTCTCAACGAAAGCCTTCGCCGCCTCGCCACCGAGGCCGCGACCCGTTTCAACGCGATGGTTGCCGAAGGGGAGCAGATCCCATTCGACGTGGCGACCGACACGGCTGAGGATTCGCCGTTCTACAGCTACGTGCCGCAGACCGGCCGTTTCGTCGAGGAGCGGATCGCCGAGCTCCATGCGCTGTCGGGCTGGAACGCCGCCCGCGAGGCGGTCGTCGAGGCCGGCGTCGCCTCCACCTACCTGGAGGGCCGCGGCGAGACCGTCCCGCCTGCCCCGGCCGCCCGCGCCGAACGGATGCTCGAGGTCTTCACCGTGGAGCTCTTCAAGGACGGCAACGGCTTCGCGCTCGACCGCGGTCGGCTGGAGGCCCTGGTCTCGACGCTCGACGCCGAAGCGCGCAGCGCCGATGACGCCGACAGCTTGATCGTGCCGATCGTCGGCCTGCGGATGTCGATGGGCCGCCTGCAGCTGCCGAACGGGGTGCGGATCGTCCGCGCCGACTCGATTGCCGCGCCGGTCGAGGCGATGCGCAGCGAGGGCATGGGCCGCGCCGCCTGGGAGCCGCAGTTCCTCGCCGTCGCCGAGCAGGGTGCCGACGGGGCCGAGGCGGCCCTCGAGCAGCTGCGCGAGCTGATCAGCGTGATGCGGATGTTCAAGGTCGGCGGCATCGGCATCGGCCCGTTCGCCTTCGCCCCGACCGGGGAGGACACCTGGCGCCGGATCACCACCGGGGCGCCCGCGACCCGCCCGGGCGGCTACCGCCTCGCCGAGGAGGAGGGCACCGAGCTCGCCGCCTTCGCCGAGCTGCTGGAGCAGCGCCCCGACCCCGACAGCGCCCTCACCTGGGCGGTCGGCCGTTTCGAGATGGGCTGCGAGCGCGAGAGCGCGATGGAAGGCCTCTCCGACCACCTACTGGCCCTGCGCGCCGTCCTGGAGGGCCACGGCCCCGTCGGCGCCTCGCTGCCGCTGCGGGCCTCCGCGCTGATCGCCGACGAGAACTTCGATCGCATCGAGGCCCGCGAGCGGGTCGAGGAAGTGCTGGAGCTGGAGCGCGCGCTGATGAACGGCCGCATGCTCGACCACGCGATCGAGCTGGCGACCTGGATGGAGGACGGCGCCCGCCGCCTGCTGCGCCAGGCCGCCCTCGGCGAACTCGGCAACGACCTCTCGACGGTCGCCGACGAGACCCTGATCACCAACGGCCTCGAAGCCGGCGACGCGGAGATCATGGTCTACGCCGAAGAGGACTCCGAGGTCGAGGAGCCGGAGGACGTGCCGGTCGACGAGTTCCGGGTCACCCAGGCCCGCGATCTGACCGCCGACGCGCCCGAGGACGGTGCCTACGCCGAGCCGGACGACCTCGCCTCCGATCTGCGCGAAGCCGAGAGCTACCTCGGGGACGAAGCCGAGCCGGACACCGACCTCGAGGAGGACGAACCCTTGGAAACCCGCATCCTCGAGCCGATCCCCGCCCCCGGTGAGATCAAGGTCACGGCCACCCACTGGCTCGACGAGGTCGACGACGAGCGCGGACACTCGCTCGAGTGGCCCGCCCCCGAGGAGGAGCGCGACCTTCAGCACCGCGAGAAGATCGACACCCCCCGAGTCCGCCACCTCTTCCCGGTGCCGGACTCCGACTGGTCCCTTTCGCACCCCGAGTTCGAGTACCGCCGCCGCTAGGGGCGGGGTCCTCAGGGCGTCTGTAGCCCAAAAGCTTCGCGGGGTTGGGAAGCTGGCGCCCCGGAGCACACAGGACGCAAGGCGTTGCGGCGAGCACGGCCGTCTCGGTCACGGCCCTGGCTGGCTGTGACCGTGCCCGAGACGGCCGGGGATGTGGGGAGTGTCGGGGGAGTCCCGGCGAGCGCCGCTGGCGCGTCACGGGAGGAGCACGGAACCGTCACCGCCCTCCCACGAGAACGTCACGAGACTCGCAAGTCGTGACGGAGAGCGTGGGAAGTACACGCTTCGGTGCGTGTTGGACAACACGCACGACCGCGATGGGTGAGTTGACCGTGCTATGGCAAGGTCAACTCACCCATCGCGTTTTCGGGCCCCTTTTCCAGGTCCGAAAACAGACCGAAGATGCGCGGAAGGGTGACGTTCCCGGCATCTCCGTCACGGAACCCAGGCATGTGTGGCTTCTCCCGCACGGACCTCAGACGTAAGTCCGACCTCCGCCGGAACCTGTGCCGGCAATCACACGGACCCCTCACGTCCTGGGCGTCTCATGGCGGTCACAGCCAGCCAGGACCGCCATGAGACGCCCAGGGCCACCTCGGACGGCCGCGGCGGCCGGGACAACGGCCGTCCCCCGCCAACCCTTCCGCCCTAAGCCCGCCCCGCCGCCATCGCGACGCGCTCCTCGCCCGTCGCGAACAGGTACCGGTTGATCTGGGCCAGCCCGGCCAGGTCGTGCACGTCCTCGTCGAGGTAGGGGACGCGGATGACGCCGGTCGCCCGCATCTCCCGGGCGAGGTGCTCGATGTTGCGCGCGTCGCGCTCGGCGAGCGCCTGGTAGTCGGCGAAGTTGGCCGCCACCCGGCGCGCCAGGTCCTCGTCGCCGAGCTTCTCCGCCAGGGTCGCGGGCAGGTCCTCGTCGTCGCCGAGCAGGTCCTCGGCCGGGTAGTGGACCTTGTTGACGATGACGCCGCCGAAGGGGAGTTTCGCCTCGACCAGTTTGCGGTGGAAGTAGACGGCCTCCTGGATCGGCTCGCCCTGCGGGCCGCAGACGACGAGGAAGCAGGTGGTGGGTGAGCCGAGCAGTTTGTTGACCCGCTTGGCGCGCGCCTGGAAGCCGTCGACCATGCCGCTGAAGGCGTTGAAGAACTCGGCCAGGTCGGCGATCAGGTCGAAGCCGACGATCCGCTTCATCACGCTCAGCGCCACCGTCGCCCCGCGCCCCGCGACCTTGGCGGCGAAGCCGGTCGGCTTCATGAAGACCTTTAGCGATTTGCCTTCGATGAACTGGGTTAGGCGGCGGGGCGCCTCGAGGAAGTCGAGCGCGTTGCGGCTCGGCGGCGTGTCGAGGACGAGGATGTCGTAATCGCCTTCGGTGTGGAGCTCGAAGAGCTTCTCCATCGCCATGTACTCCTGGGACCCGGCCAAGGCACCGGAGATCTGCTGGTAGATCGGGTTCTGCAGGACGCGGTCGCGCGACTCCTCATCGGGCGCCTGGCGGGCGATCAGCTCGTCGAAGGTCGCCTTCGGGTCGAGCATCATCGCCCACAGCTCGCCCTTGATCTTGACGCCCTGCGCCTCGAAGAGCTTCGGGTCGACCCGCCGCGCGTCGTTGCCGAGCTCCTCCAGTCCGAGCGAGTCGGCGAGCCGCTTGGCCGGGTCGATCGTCAGCACGCAGACTTTGAGCCCGCGGGCTGCCAGCCCGGTCGCGATCGCCGCCGAGGTGGTCGTCTTGCCGACCCCGCCGGAGCCGGCGCAGATCACGACCTCCTTGCCCTCGAGGGTGTCGGCGAGCGTGGGGGAGGCGGCGCTCACGAGAGCCTCTTCGAGAGGCGGCGCGCCGCCTCCGGGCCGAGGTCGGGCTCGAAGAGGAAGGGCAGCGTCTTCACCGGCGCCTGCGCCCGCCGCCGCAGCCGCGCGAGCTGGGCCCGCTGCGATTTCGCCCGCCCATACTCCGAGAGCGCCGCCCGCGCCGCCGCCTTCGCTGCGCCTCCCTCGCCGTCTGCCAGCGCCGTCAGCTTCTCCGCCTCGGCTTTGGAGAAGCGCTCGGGATAGAGCCCGTTCAGGTAGACGCGGTCGACCGCCACGCCGACCGCGTTGACCAGGTCGTGCTCCAGCGCCGCCGTCTCGTTCACCGGCATCTCCTCCGGCAGGGCGACGATCGCCACCCCGGTGTCCTCGTGGTTGGTGATGAAGTTGTCCAAGGTCTGGGCCTGCGAGTGGATCGGCCCGACCCGGGCGATGTTGGCGAAGGTGCGCGGCGTCTGCAGGAAGCCGACCCCGTGGCCGGTGGCCGGCGCGTCGACGATCACGACGTCGTATTTGCCGCCCGCCTTCACCTTGCGGTCGAGCTGGGCCAGCTCCCAGATCTTCCCGATCGTCACCAGCTCCTTCAGCCCGGGCGTCGCCGCGGCGAGGTAGTTGAAGATCCGGCTGCGGAAGAGCATGTCGCGCATCGCCCGCACCTTCAGCTGCAACAGGACGTACTCGCGCATCGACTCGTCGGGGTCGATCGAGATCGCCCAGAGGTTCTCCTCCAGCTCGACCTCGTGGAAGCCGACGGTGGTGTGATCGAACATCCGCGAGGCGTTCTCCTGGGAGGAGACCTCGCAGACGATCGTCTTCTTCCCTTCGGCGGCAGCCCGCATCCCGAGGGCCACCGCGACCGTCGTCTTGCCGACCCCACCCTTGCCGGTGACGATGACCAGCCGCTTGTCTAATAGTTCGGGTATCGGACAATTCCTAGCAATTTCCGTCCAGGCAGGAAAAATTGGCTGACATCCGAATATCCCCCCCAATGGGATTTCTAAGCCGCAAGAAGAAGAATCGGGAGCCCGCCGTCGTCGAGGAGACGCATCCGCTCGAGGAAGAGCTACAGGGGATGGAAGAGGCGGTCCCCGAGCGGCGTGTGAATGATTACGAGCCGGAATACGTGGACGACCTGTCCGTGGATCAGGGCGCTGCTGACGTGCGGGAGCCGTTCGCGCCACCTGCGGGCGATGCGGTCGCGGCTGACGTCCAGCCCCCGGCCGCCGCGGTGAAGGAGAAGGAGCCCGAGGCCGTCGCACCCGCTCCGCCCGCTCCTCCCGCTCCTCAGCGTGAGGCGCCCTCCGGGGGCGTCGAGGTCGGATCGCTGCGAGTCGAGGAGGCGCTGAACGCGGAGCGCAACGACGACGAGGAGCCCGGCGACGCGCGGATGAAGGCGGTCGACCTGATCGCGCCGACGCGGCTCGACTTCCTCCGGCCGCAGGAGGCTCCCGCGCCCGAGCCGGTCGACACCGCCGACGTGATCGCCTTCGCCAACCAGAAGGGTGGCGTCGCCAAGACCACGACGACGCTGAACCTGGCCGTCGCCTTCGCCGAGTCCGGCTACCGCGTCCTCTGCATCGACCTCGACCCGCAGGGCAACCTGACGATGTCCCAGGGGATCGACCCGGACAAGGTCGAGCACAGCCTCTACGACGTGCTCGTCAACGACATGCCGATCTCCGAGATCATCGTCGAACGCGAGATCGACATCGCGGTGGCCTCGATCGACCTGGCCGGCGCCGAGATCGCGATGAGCACCAAGATCGGCCGCGAGCGCACCCTGGAGAAAGCGCTGAAAGAGGTCTCCGCCGACTACGACTTCGTCTGCATCGACACGCCGCCGAGCCTCGGGCTGCTGACGATCAACGCGCTGACGGCGGCGAACAAAGTGATCGTCCCCGTGCAATGCGAGTATCTGTCGATGCGTGGGCTCGTCCAGCTGCAGAACACCCTGAGGATGATCCAGGAAAACCTCAACCCAGCCGTCCGTATCGAGGGCATCCTGCCGACGATGCTGGACACCCGGACCATCCACGCGAAGGAGGCGGTCGAAATCCTCGAGGAGAACTTCGGCGACCTCGTCTTCGAATCGCGGATCCGCAAGGCGATCAAGTTCGCCGAGGCCCCGGTGAAAGGTGCCAGCGTCCTCAAGTACGATTCGGAGAGCAGCGCGGCAGGCTACTACCGGGATCTGGCCAAGGAGGTCCTCTCCCATGGCTCGGCGTAACAAACGAGCATCGATGCGCGAAGGTCCGCTTTCGGACCTGTTCAAATCGACCGGGGCGGACGCCCCGGAGGATCCGCCCGAGGCTCCGCGCCCGGGCCGTGGCCCCCGTTACGGCCGCGAGGATCCCGCCGAGGCGAAAAAGGCCGAAGCCGACGCCGCGCCGACCGAACCGAGCGCTCCCGCTCCTCGGCAGCCCGCCTCGAGCACCTTCTTCGACCAGGAAAGCGAGTCCGACGCGCCGTCCGCGCCGCGCTCACCCGCCCGCGAGGAGCCCTACGTACGCCCTGAGCGACCCGCCGCCGCCGAGCCGCAGCCCGACCCGGGCCGCGAGCAGCCCGTCGCCCAGGAGCCGGAGCCCGCGCCCGAGCCGCCCGCGCCGCGCCGCACCGACCCCCCTGAGTCTTCTGAGCCCGCCCCGGAGCGCCTGAAACGGGTATTCGCCGAGGAGCCGCGTCCGCGCGATCCGCGCGAGGACTTCCTGCAGACGCCGCGCTACGGCCGCGAGGAGCCCGCCTACGAGGCGCCCGGCTCCGGTGAACCCCATCAGCCGGTGATCAAGGTCGTCGGTGTCGGCGGGGCCGGCGTCAACGCCGTCAACCGGATGGTCGACGCCCGCATCCCCGGGGTCGAGTTCATGGCCGTCAACACCGATCTCCAGTCGCTCCAGCTCTGCGTCGCCGACGTCACCGTGCACATCGGCGACGAACAGACGCGCGGGCTCGGCGCCGGCGCCGACGCCGAGGTCGGCCACCGCTCGGCCTTCGAGGAGCAGGACAAAATCAAGCGCCTGCTGAAGGGCTCCGACATGGTCTTCGTCGCCGCCGGCGCGGGTGGCGGCACCGGCACCGGCGCCGCCCCGGTGGTCGCCCGCCTGGCCCGCGAGGTCGGCGCGCTCACCGTCGGCATCGTCACCAAGCCGTTCACCTTCGAGGGCAACAAGCGCGCCAGTCAGGCCGTGAAAGGCATCGAGGAACTCGCCAACGAGGTCGACACCCTGATCGTCGTGCCGAACGACCGCCTGCTCGAGGTGCTCGACCAGCAGACCTCGATGGTCGAGGCCTTCCAGGTCGCCGACGACGTGCTGCGCCAGGGAGTCCAGGGCATCTCCGACCTGGTCACGCTTCCCTCGGTCATCAACCTCGACTTCGCCGACGTGCGGACGATCATGTCCGACGCCGGCCGGGCGCTGCTCGGGATCGGCATGGCGCACGGCGAAGGTCGCGCGATCCTCGCCGCCGAGAAAGCGATCTCCTCGCCGCTGCTCGAGACCTCGATGGACGGGGCGCGGGCGATCCTGCTGTCGATCACCGGCGGCGCCGACCTCTCCCTGCATGAGGTCTCCGAGGCCGCCAAGGTCGTCGGCGAGGCCGCCCACCCGGACGCAAACATCATCTTCGGCGCCAACGTCGACGAGGAGCTCTCCGACCAGATCTGGGTCACCGTCGTCGCCACCCGCTTCGACGGCCGCGGCGCCCCGCGGCGGCCGGCCGCCCAGGAACCGACGATCCGCCGCACCAAAGACATGGGTCGCGGCCGACCGCCGGAGACCGGGCGCTCGAGTGGCGACACCTTGGGGATCGACGTCCCCGAGTTCCTTCCCGGCTGAGCACGTAGCAATGCCCGGCGTCGTCGCGGCGGGCCATCCGGAGAGTGCTGAGGCCGGCGCCGCGGCGCTGCGGGCCGGCGGCAACGCCGTGGACGCTGCGGTGGCTGCGGTGCTCGCTTCCTTTGCGGTCGAGTCGCCGCTGACCGGGCTCGGCGCGGGCGGCTTCATGACCGTCCACGCGGGCGGGGAGACGACGGTGCTGGACTTCTTCGTCGCCGCCCCGGGCCTCGACCGGAAGGAGCGCACGGCCGAGCTGGCCCCCGTCGATGTCGTCTTCGACGCCGAGACCGTCCAGACGTTCTACGTCGGCCCGGTCTCCTGTGGGGTGCCGGGAACGCCCGCCGGGCTGGTCGAGGCGCTGCGGCGCTTCGGCTCGATGCCGCTCGGGGAGCTGGTCGGGCCCGCTATCCGGCTGGCCCGCGAGGGTGCCCCGGTGACCCACGAGCAGGCCTACATCCTCGAGATCCTCTCGCCGATCCACGAACGCCTGCCGGGGACGCGGGAGCTCTACGCGCCGGAGGGGCGGACGCTGCGGGAGGGGGAGACGTTCCGCTTCCCGGAGCTCGCCGAGGCGCTCGAACGCTTCGCCGCCGAGGGGGTGGTGCCGTTCTACCGCGGCGAGGTGGCGGCGCGGCTGTCAGACTTCGTGGTCGAGCACGGCGGCACCCTCGGGCGCGAGGACCTGGCGAGCTACGCGGCGATCGAGCGGACGCCGGCGCGGGCGCGATTCCGCGGCACCGAGGTGCTGACCAACCCGCCACCGTCGGCCGGCGGGACGCTGATCGTCCATTCGCTCGACCGCCTGGAGCGGCTCGGCCCGGCCAGCGGCCCGGAGGAGCTGGTCGCCGCGATGGACGCCGCCAACGAGCACCGCGCCGACCTGCTCGGCTCGACCACCCATATCTCGGCGATCGATTCGAACGGCGTCTGTGTCGCGGTCACCTGCTCGAACGGCTCGGGCTCCGGGGTGCTGGTCCCGGGCACCGGCGTGATCCTCAACAACATGCTCGGCGAGGAGGACCTGAACCCGGGCGGCTTCCACCGGATTCCGCCGGGGGAGCGGGTGCCGTCGATGATGTCCCCGACCGTCGTCCTGCGCGACGGCGAGGTGATCCTGGCGGTCGGCAGCGCCGGCTCCAACCGGATCCGCTCGGCGATCCTGCAGACCGTGGTCCGGGTGGTCGAGCAGGGGATGGACCCCGGTGAGGCGATCGCGGCGCCGCGCCTGCACTCCGAGGCGGGCCTGGTCCAGGCCGAGCCGGGGATCGACGAGGCAGCCCTGGCGCGCCTGGAGGCGCGCGGGGTCGCCGTCGCCCGTCGTCCCGAGATCAACCTCTTCTTCGGCGGTGTCCAGGCCGTCGCCCGCGATCCGGCGACCGGCGCCCTCAGCGGTGGCGGCGACCCCCGGCGCGGTGGCGCGGTGGCCTTCGGATAAATAAGAATGGGACCCGTGTCTGGTGGGGCCGAGATCGATTTCGCTGCCGAGGGGCTCCTCGACGACCTCGAGGGCGAGGCCCGCGAGGCGCGCCGGGAGCTGCTCGAGGGCCTGAGCGACGAAGGCGTATCGCTGGACGAACTCCGCGAAGCGGTCGCCACCGGCCACCTCACCGTGCTCCCCGTGGAGCGCGCGATCGCCGGCGACGGTCCCCGCTACTCGGCCAACCAGATCTCCGAGCTGGTCGGCCTCGACCTCGACACCCTGCTCGCCTTCCGCGCCGCCCTGGGCATCCCCTACGGCGACGACCTCGACGATCCGGCCGGGACCGAGGACGATCTCGAGGCCGCGCGGCGCACGAAAGCGATCCTCGACGCCGGCTTCCCGGTCGAGGAGATGCTTCGCAACGCCCGGGTCGTAGGGATGGCGACGGCGCGGGTCGCCGAAGCCAACCGCGATCTGGTGGTCCGCAATCTCACCAGCCCCGGCGACACCGAGCGCGATCTCGCCGAGCGACTGGTCGGAACGGCCGAGTTCCTGATGCCCCTGGGGACCGAGTTCCTCGCCTACGCCTTTCAGGCGAACCTGCTGGAGCTGATCAAACGCGACGTGATCGGTGCCGCGGACCTGGCGGCGGGGGAGATCGGCGGGGTGGTCGAACGCTCGGTCTGCTTCGCCGACCTGGTCGAGTTCACCAGCCTCGGCGAGGAGATCGCGCCGGAGGAGCTGGGGGCGGTCGTCGGCCACTTCGAGGAGCTCGCGACGAGCATCGTCGCCCCGCCGGTGCGCCTGGTAAAGACGATCGGCGACGCGGTGATGCTGGTGTCGGCCGAGGCCGAGCCGCTGATCTCCCAGTCCCTCGATCTCGTCGCCGCCGCGGCCGCCGAAGGCGACCAGTTCCCGGTCCTCCGCGCCGGCATCGCCACCGGCCCGACCCTGCCCCAATCGGGCGACTACTACGGCCGCTCGGTCAACCTCGCGAGCCGCGTCACCGGCATCGCCCGCCCCGGCAGCGTCCTCGTCGACACCGCCACCCGCGAGGCGGCCGGAGAGTCCGGTCTCACCTATTCCTTCGCCGGCGAGCGCCGCCTGAAGGGCATCGACGCCCGCCAAAAACTCTTCCGCGTCCGCCGCGAGGGCGACCGCAGCGAAATCCTCGGCCGCCCGGACCAGTGACCCGAGGCGGCGTGGGGGCGCCTCAGTGGCTACCGGCGCATGAATACGGAGGACGGTCCCACCGCCTCCTGGGCCACGGCTACGCAACCGAGGCGGCCCTCACCGCCCGCGACGACACCTTCACCCGCCTCCTCACCGCAAATTCGGACACCGTCGTCCCTGAAGGGGGGTGAATTCGCCGCTGCAGTCCATTAGGTCGTCATGGCAGCCAAATCGACTGCAGCGCGGAGCGCCGAAACCTGGGAACTGGCCCGCCGGCAGCACGGGGTAATTACGCGGAAAGATCTGCTCAGGCTCGGATTCAGCACCGCCGCGATCAAGCACCGCCTTGCGATCGGGCGATTGCACCGAGTCCGTCACGGAATCTACGTCGTAGGTCGACCCGAGGTGACGCGGGAAGGGCGCTGGATGGCAGCGGTGCTCGCTTCAGGGGATGACGCGATACTCAGTCACGGCAGCGCGGCGGCTCTCTGGGGAATTGGATATGAGTGGCGCTTGATCGAGATCAGCGTACGGCACCGCACCTGGTCGAAACTGAACGACGTCAGGGGTCGTGGCCGCCCGTCATTACCCGACGACGACATCACGATTCATTCCTCTATTCCCGTCACCACCGTGCCACGAACGATCTTGGACCAGGCCGCGACGCCGATCTCGGATGCCTCGCTCGAGCGGCTCGTGAACGAAGCGGATGTCGCGAGGGGTATCGACCTCGATCTACCGGCGCTTCGTCGCTATTGCGATTTGCGCACCGGCGAGCCGGGGGTCAGGCGCTTGAGGAAGCTCCTCGATCCCGAAACGTTCCGCCTCTCGGATTCGGAGTTGGAGCGGCTCTTCCGTCCCATCGCCATCGCGGCCGGTTTCCCACAGCCGCTAACCAAAGCCTTCCTCAACGGCTACGAAGTCGACTTCTATTGGCCCGACCTCGGGCTGGTCGTCGAGACCGACTCGCTGCGCTATCACCGCAATGCGATCAAGCAGAGCCGTGATCTGGTGCGCGACCAGGTGCATACCGCCGCCGGCCTCACCACCCAGCGATTCACCCACTGGCAGGTGGCCCGGGAACCGGGGCACGTGGAGGCGATCCTCGCGGCTACGCGACAGGCTCGCCCTGAGGCGGCGTGGGCCAGCCTCGCAAGGACGCAGGGAAGCTAGCCGAGGGGAGCGCACTTCAGTGCGTGACCCGAGGCGAGCGACCGAGGACACCGCGAGGCGCTCCCACGCCGCCTCAGGGTCGGCGGGCGCTGACCAGGAGGTTGTAGAAGAGCTCGGCGGGGAGGCGGGGCTCGAGGAAGCGGGTGTCGACCTTCTGCAGGGCGATGTAGCTGCGGAAGGCGAACTTGCGCCAGCCGAAGGGGACGGTGTCGGGCTCGGCGGACGACTCGACCGTGCGGAGGCCCCAGCCCCAGGCGTTGGCGAGGAGCTCCTCGCCGCCGACGTGGCGGTCGTCGAAGCCGGCGCGTTCGAGGAGGCGGCGGAGGTCGGCGGGGGCGAAGGCGTGGACGTCGACCTCGCCCTCGAGGGAGTGGCCGTCGGACTGCTCGGTCTCGGCGACGGCGCGCTCGTGGGCGCCGACGGCGCGGCGCCAGAGGGGCGCGACGAAGACCCCGGTGCGCTTCGGCAGCGCCGCCAAACGGTCGCCGTAGCGTGAGGGCTCGCCGGCGAAGACGATGCGGCCGCCGGGCCGCAGCACCCGCTTGAATTCGGCGAAGGCACCGTCGAGGTCGGGGATGTGGTGGAGGACGGCGTGTCCCAGCACCAGGTCGAAGCTCTCGTCCTCGAAGGGCAGCGTCTCCGCCTCGGTGACGACGGTGGTGACGTTCTCCAGTCCGAGGCCCTCGGCGGTGCTCGCCAGTTGCTCCAGCATCCCCGGTGAGATGTCGGTCGCGGTCAGGTTGCCGATCAGCCCGAGCTGCACCAGGTTCAACGAGAAATAGCCGGTCCCGGAGCCGATCTCGAGCGCGTCGCCGAAGGTCTCCCCGGACGCGCCGCCGAGAGCTTTGACCAGCTTCCCGCGCACCTGATCCTTGCCGACGTCGCCGAAGTCGATGCCCCACTTGGCGTCGTACTCGGAGGCCGCCGCATCGTGGTAGCGGGTGTTGACGTCCTTGATGTGCTCGGGCGTTGCGGTGGGCGAGGCGGGCATGCGGCCGGGACTTTATGGGTCCGCTGCAATACGGTGCGGCCCCGTGACCGAGGAGATCTTGCAGGCAAATCAGCCCGAGGGCGTGCCGCCGCTGCCGCTGACCGGTGAGCGGACGCTCCCCGACGTCCCCGCCGAGAACTACTGGTTCCGGCGCCACCTCGCGGTGTACGAGTGGATCGCGGCGCGGGTCGGCGGCCTGCGCGTGGTCGACATGGCCTGCGGGGAGGGCTACGGGTCCGACCTGCTGGCCGCCGCGGGCGCGGCGAACGTGGTCGGCGTCGACGCCAACCCCGATGCCCACGAGCACGCGCGGCTGCGCTACGTGCGCCCGAACCTGCGCTTCGAGCGCAACGCGGTCGAACTCTTCTCCGAGCCCTGCGACGCGATCACCTTCCTGCAGACGATCGAGCACGTGCAGGACCCCGGCGCCGTCCTCGAGCACTTCAAGTCGATGATCGGGCCCGACGGCGTCGCCTACGTCACCACCCCGAACCTGCTGACGCTGGCGCCGGAGGGCGCCGAGAAGTCCGACAACCCCTGGCACATCAAGGAGTACCGGGCGGAGGAGTTCCGCGCGCTCTGCGAGGCCCACTTCGGCCGGGTCGAGATCCTCGGCCTCTTCCACGCGCGCAAGTTGCGCGTGCACGGCTGGGCGCTGAAGGCGGGTTGGGACGACGTCCACAAGCGGCTGGGACTGACGAAGCCCTTCTACGACCGCTTCACGCCGGCGATCGCCGCCTCCGACTTCCGCCTCGCGACCGAGGACCTCGACCGCGCGCTCGACTTCCTTGCCGTCTGCCGGCCCTGAAGCCGGCGGGACCGCGAGGACCGCGGGCGACCTGGCGATCGTCCTGCACTCACACATGCCCTACGTCGAGGGCTTCGGGACCTATCCGTTCGGCGAGGAGTGGCTCTTCGACGCGGTCGTGCGCTCCTACCTGCCGGTGCTGGAGGTCGCGCGGGATCTGACGCTGACCGTGACGCCGGTCCTCGCCGATCAGCTCGAGGACGCGGGGGTGGCGGAGCGACTGCGGCGCTTCCTTCTCGACTTCCGGATCGGCTCGGCCGAAGCCGACCTCGGCGACGTGGACGCGGAGCTGCGGCCGGCCGCCGCGGCGGAGCGCGACCGCTACCTGCACGCGCTGGAGCTGCTCGACGCGGCGGGCGGCGATCCGCTGGCGCCGTTCCAGCGCGCGGCGCGGGAAGGACGGGTGGCGCTCGCCGCGTCATCGGCCACCCATGCGCTGCTGCCGCTGCTGGCGACCCGGGCCGGGCTGGGGCTACAGCTCGACGCCGGGATCCGCTCGCACCGTCGCCGCTTCGGCTGGGACGGCGGCTTCTGGCTGCCGGAGTGCGCATATGACCCGGGGCTGGAGTGGGGGCTGGCCCGGGCCGGGGTCGAGTGGTTCCCGGTCGACCAGAGCGCCCACGAGGAGCCGCTCGCGGCGCTGCGCCCGGTGGCGACCGACGCGGGCCCGGTGGCGCTGCCGATCGACTGGGAGGCGATCTCCTGGCTCTGGGACCTCAGCGGTTACCCCTCCGACCCCGCCTACGCGGTCTTCGACGGGAAATCGCTGCGCGGGATGAGGCTCTGGCGGATCGGCGGCGGGGCGTACGACCCGGCCGCCGCCGCGGCGGCGGCGCGGCGCCAGGCCGACGAGTTCCTCGCGGCGATCGCGGCACGCCTGCGCGACTACGCGGCGGAGCGGCGCCGACGCGGCCTCGTCACCTTCGCGATCGACACCGAGCTGCTCGGGCACTGGTGGTCGGAGGGCCCGCTGTGGCTGGCGGCGGTGCTGGAGAGCGCGGCCGCCGCGGGGGTGCGGCTGGTGACCGTCCCGCGGGCGCTCGAAGACCACGAGCCGGAGCGCCGCCCGCTGCGCCGGGCGAGCTGGGGCGAGGACAAGGACTTCTCGACCTGGGACTCGCCGCCGGTGGCCGACCTGGCCTGGGCGGCCCGGCGCCTGGAGCTGCGGCTGGTGCGGGCGGTCCGCGGCGGGGTGCGCGACGGGCGGGCGGAGCGCGCCGCGCGGGAGCTCCTCGCCGCCCAGGCGAGCGACTGGGCCTTCCTCGACCGCCGCGGCCAGGCGGGCGACTACGCGTGGCAGCGGGCGACCGATCACTCTCGGGCGCTCCTCGAGGCCTTAGGATGCGACCGTGTCACCGATCCGCGTATGCGTTCGCTGGCCCCGGACATGACCCTCGCGCCTCTCCTGGAGCCCTGAGGCCCCCCGTGCCGCGCATCCTGATCCTCTCCTGGGAGTACCCGCCGCTGATCGAGGGCGGCCTGGCCCGTCACGTCCGCAAGCTGTCGGAGGCCCTCGTGGAGCTCGGGGTCGAGGTCCACGTGCTGACCCGCGGCGGCGAGGGCTCGGCCGCCGAGGAAACCGCCGGAGGCGTCGAGGTGCACCGGATCCGCGAGCCGTCCCACCCCCGCGATCTCGACGAGTTCGTCAACTGGGTCGGGCAGATGAACGCCGACATGTTGGAAGCCGGGGTGGAGCTCGGCGACATCTTCGACTTCGACCTCGTCCACGGCCACGACTGGCTGGTGGCGGGGGCCTGCGAGGGGCTCGCGCGCCGCTTCGACGCGCCGCTGGTGACGACGATCCACGCGACCGAGTACGGACGCCACCAGGGCTGGGTGAAGGACTACCCGCAGACCTACATCCACGGGGTCGAGCGCTGGATCGCGAACCGCTCGCGACGGGTGATCGCCTGCTCGGCCTTCATGCGCGACCAGATCGCCGACATCTTCGACGTGCCGCAGGGGCGGATCACGGTGATCCCCAACGGCATCGATCCCGGGGACATGCCGCGGCCCGATCCCGCCGAGCTCGCCCGCCTGCGCGCCGAGTTCGCGGCGCCGGAGGAGCGCCTCGTCCTGTTGATCGGCCGCCTGGTCTACGAGAAGGGGTTCCAGCTGGCGTTGGAGGCGATGCCCGAGGTGATCGCGGCGGTCCCCGGCACCCGCTTCCTGGTCGCCGGCTCGGGCACCCATGAGGAGGAGCTGAAGTCCCAGGCAGAGGAGCTCGGGCTGATGGAGCACGGCACCTTCCTCGGCTGGATCGGCGACGACGTGCTGCATAGCCTCTACGGGATCGCCGACCTCACCGTGGTCCCCTCGATCTATGAGCCCTTCGGCCTCGTCGCCCTCGAGGCGATGGCCTCCGGCTGCCCCTGCATCGTCGCCGACACCGGGGGCCTGCGCGAGGTCGTCCCGCACGAGCGCGGCGGCCTGCGCTTCGCGGCCAGCGATCCCGCCGCGCTCGCCGAGGTCGCGATCCGCGTCCTCTCCGACCCCGACCTCGAGGCCCGCCTGATCGCCGAAGCCAAGGAGCACGTCCTGCGCTTCGACTGGGCCGACGTCGCCGCGCGGACGGCGGCGGTCTACGCCGAGCTCGTCGGCGCCAAGCTCGGCCCGGCCTAGGGGCTAGTCGTCCGGAGTCCGCGGCGGGGTGCCGAAGGTGAACGCCCCGCGGCGCGACGGCGCGGGCGTCCAGTCGATCCCGTCGACCAGCTCGGCCGGGGGGATCGCCATCGCCCCCGCGAGCCGCAGCAGCGTGTCGATCCTGGGAATGCGATCGCCCCGCTCCAGCCTGCCGACCTCGGTCCGGTGGAGTTCCGCCCGTTCGCCGAGCTCCTCCTGGGAGAGCCCCGCGCGCTGCCGGCTGCGCCGCAGGTTCTGCCCGAACCGCAGCGCGACGCCTTCTGCGATCCCCCTCCGATCCATTTCACGGGCCATGCGGGAAGAGAACGTAAGGAAGCCTTTTGTCTGGAGAGGTTTTGGCTGCACGCTGGTACGGTCCGTGCAGATGGCAGGGATGCTGGAAACGCCGGAAGAGAGGCGGCTGAACGAATTGGCCGCGAGAAGAATGGGGATTACACCTTTATGTCAAGATTCCACCATGGCCTTGAACATCAAGGACAAGGAGACGGAGGCGCTGGTTGCAGAGCTGGCGGAGATGACGGGAGAGACGAAAACCGGCGCGGTGCGCACGGCGGCGCGCGAACGGCTCGAGCGAGTGCAGATGCAGTCGAGTCGGCGAACGCGGACGGCCGCGGAGATCCAGAAGTGGCTGGAAACGGAGATCTGGCCGCAAGTTCCCGACGAGCTTCTTGATCGCGAGCCGATGACCAAGGCAGAACGCGAAGAGATTCTCGGGTACGGGCCCGATGGGTTTTGATTCTCGATACGTCGGCGGTCGTCTCCGTCCTGCTCGGGGAGCGGGGCCACAGGCTCCTGGTCGCCAAGTTCGAGACGACCTCCGCCGTTGCGATCGGTGCCCCGACTCTGTTCGAGACGGGGATGGTGATGATCAGTCGGATGGGGGAGCCAGGTCGTGGATTGATTGCCCAATTTCTCGAACGGTTCGGGGTCACGGTGATCCCGTTCGGGGAATCTCACTGGCAGATTGCCAGCGAGGCATTCATCCACTACGGCAAGGGTCGTCATCCCGCGGCACTGAACCTCGGCGACTGCATGACCTATGCGACCGCCAAGGTTGCCGCGAAACCGCTCCTCTTCATCGGGGACGACTTTGCGCAGACCGACATCGAGCGTGCGTAGGTCGTTAACCAAAATCGATGAACGCGCTCGCTAATCTCCGGTTGTGGCCTTCTCCAAGCGCAAGCCGCGCCGAAACCTTCTGCAGAGGCTGAGCGACCAGCGTCGCAGCCTGGCCTTGGCCGGGTTGGCGTTCGGTGCCGCGTTCAGTGCCGCCGTCTTCCGCCGCAAGCGGCGTGGGGAGGAGCCAGGGTTCGAGCCCGCGGTGCAACCCGAAGAGAACGTGCCGGTCGTCGCGGTGGAGCCCGAGGCGCCCGCGCCCGAGGCGCCCGCACCGGCTCCTGCGCCCGAGCCCGAGACGGGGGCGGAGGACGTGCCGCAGCCGATCAACGCCGCGCCCGCCCCGGCGGCCTCGTCGCTCGAGCCCGCCACCGGCGAACTCAGTGCCGAGGAGGCTTCGATCCTCGCCGTGCTCGCCCAGTCCGGGCGCGTCGACGACGACCGCACCGCGATCGCCGTCGCCACCTCCCTGGAACGCGAGACCACCGACGTCGCCGACGTCTTGCGCAAACTCGGTGCCGAAGGCGTCGTCTCGGGGGAGCTCTACACCGCCTCCGGGGACAAGATCTGGGCGGTCACCGAGCGCGGCGTGCGCCGGCTCGGCGCCCAGCACTGACCCTCAGACCGCCCGCTGGTAGGTCCTGAACGCCCGCGTCGCGAACCAGGCGCAGAGGCCGAGGAAGGCGATCAAGAGGCCGGTCTTGCCGGCGATCGCGCCCCAGTCGGGCCCGGCGGTGACCGCGTCGCGCCCCGCTTCGACCGCCCAGTTCAGCGGGTTGAAGTCGGAGGCGGTCTGCATCCAGCCCGGCATCAGGCTCTTCTGCATGAAGGTGACCGACATGAAGGAGAGCGGCAGGACGAGGAACTGGACCGCGGCGATCAGCGTCTCCTCTTTGCGGATCAGTAGCGCCAGGCCGATCGAGAGGCAGCCGAAGGCGGCGCCGACGAGGGTCGCCTCGATGCACAAGACCACCACGCCGACGACGTTGTTGGCGAAGGTGGCGCCGACGATCAGCGCGAGGACGACGATGATCAGCGACTGGATCGTCGTGGTCAGCGCCCAGGAGGCGAGCCGGCCGGAGATCAGCGAGCCGCGCCTCACCGGGGAGACGAGGAAGCGGTCGATGACGCCGCGGTCGATGTCCTCGATCACCGGCATGCCCGCCCAGCCGGCGCCGAAGAACGCCGTCATCACGACCACGCCTGGGGCGAGGAACTGGATGTAGTTGTCGGAGCCGAAGCCAGGGATGTCGGTGACCGCCTTGAACAGGGCGCCGAAGAGCAGCAGCCAGATCACCGGCTGAATCAGCGAGACGGCGATCCACCAAGGCTGGCGCCAGAGCGCCATCAGGTGGCGGACGGTCATGTGTCGGGTGTCGCGCAGCGCCTTCATCGCACCGCCTCCTTCTCGTCGTCGGTTCGTCGCGGCTTCTCATCGCTCTCGGCCGCCCCGAACGTCCGCCCGGCGAAGCGCAGGTAGACGTCGTCGAGGGAAGGCCGCGCCACGGTCACCGCGGCGACCTCGAGGTCGGCCCCGTCGAGCGCCGCCAGCACCGCGGGCACGGTCCGCGCGCCGTCCTCGGCACGGGCGTGGAGGACGCGGTCGTCGAAGATGATCTCGTCGAGGCCGTCGACCCGCGCCAGCGCCTCGCGCACCGCCGCCTCGGCGACGGTCTCGGTGCCGAGCTCGATGTGGATCGCGTCCCCGCGCAGCTCGCGCTTCAGCGCGTCCGGGGACCCCTCGGCGACGACCTTGCCCTTGTCGACGATCGCCAGCTGCGCCGCCAGCCGGTCGGCCTCCTCGAGGTAGTGCGTCGTCAGCAGCACGGTCAGCCCGGCGCCGGCGAGGCGGGAGATCTCGTCCCACATCTCCGCCCGTACCTCGGGGTCGAGGCCGGTGGTCGGCTCGTCGAGGAAGAGGACCTTCGGTTTGTGCACGAGCCCCTGGGCGACGTCGAGGCGCCGTTGCATCCCGCCGGAGTACTCGCGGACCAGCCGGTTGCCGGCATCGTCGAGCCGGAACTGCTCCAGCAACTCCTCGATCCGCCGCTCGAGCTCCCGTCCGCCCATGCCGAAGACCTGGCCCTGCAGGCGGAGGTTCTCGCGGCCGGTCGCCTCGCGGTCGAGCCCTCCCGCCTGGGAGACGACGCCGATCGACTCGCGCACCCGCGGCGCTTCGCCGAGGATGTCGTGGCCGGCGACCTTCGCCGAGCCGCCGTCGGGATTGGCGAGGGTGGTGAGGATCTTCACCGTCGTCGACTTGCCGGCCCCGTTCGGGCCGAGCAGCCCGAAGACCGTCCCGGCCGGCACCGAGAAGGTGAGGCCGTCGAGCGCCTGCACGTCCTCGCCGTATGACTTCCGGAGATCAACCGCCTCGATCGCGTTCGCTTCGCCCACCCTGTCCCTCCTGTAGGATTTCCTTCGATTCTCAAGTATCTTGAAAATCAAGATAACAGAGACTCCGACGTAAGAGGCGAGACTGGTGAAGAAGGCAGAACTAATCGGTGAGCTGTTCGCGGCGGTGCGCACCAACCAGGTGGCGACGGACAAGATGGACGACGCCGCGGCCCGGGGGATGGGGGTCAACCGCACCGATCACCGCGCCCTCGACATCGTCGAGCGCCTCGGCCCAGTGACCGCGGGCAAGCTCTCGCTCGACGCCGGCCTCACCAGCGGCGCGGTCACCGCCGTGATCGACCGCCTGGTCGAGAAGGGCTACGTCCGCCGCGTCGCCGACCCGAGCGACCGCCGCCGGGTCCTGATCGAAAAGACCCAGAAGCTCGACAAGGTCTCCAAGCGCTTCTACGGCCCCCTCGCCGAGCGCTCCCTGCCATGGCTCGACAAGTTCTCCAACGCCGAGCTCGAAACCATCGTCCGCTTCCTGCGCCTGGGGACCGACATGGTCGAGCGCCGGGTGTCCGAGCTGATCGAGGAGCGGGAGGGGACCTAGGGACGGACACAGGACGCAAGGGTCTGCGGCAAGCACGGCCGTCTCGGTCACGGCCCTGGCTGGCTGTGACCGTGTCCGAGACGGCCGGGGGATGTGGGGAGTGTCGAGGAGCCTCCCGGCGTGCGCCTCGGGCGCGTCACGGGAGGAGCGACGTAACGCTCACCGCCGGCCCACGAGGACGTGACGAGACTCGCAAGTCGTGACGGAGAGCGTGGGAAGTCCACGCTTCCGTGCGTGTTGGACAACAGTCAATTCGTCGCTGCGTGCATCGACCCCCCTATAGGGGCCCTAATACACGCAGCGCGTTCTCGGGCCCTTTTTCCGGGCCCGAAAGCAGACCGAAGATGCGCGGGAGGGTGACGTTCCCGGCATCTCCGTCACGGAATGCAGGCAGGTGTGGCTTCCCTCACACGGACCCCTCACGTCCTGGGCGTCTCATGGCGGTCACAGCCAGCCAGGACCGCCATGAGACGTCCAGGACGCAGCTAGGACTGCCGGGGCGGCCGGGAGAACAGCCGATCCCTCGATCAGCCCGCCGCCCGCTCCAGGAAGTCCACCTGCCCCTGCTTGCGCAGGATCAGGTGCTCCATCAGGTGCTCGAGGGCCTCGGAGCGGCCCTCGCGGCCGGTCGGCTCGATCGCGTCTTTGAGGCGTTCGACGGCCTCGCGCTCGCACTCGACCAGCCATTCGAGGGCCTTCTTGGTCGAGCGCTCGTAGCGCAGCTCGGCGACGTTCGTGGTCGGCTCGCCGTCGAAGGAGACGATCTTTTCGATCAGGCGGCGGCAGTCGCTCAGCTCCTGATCGCCGAACTCGGTCAGCTTGGAGCCGACGGCCTGGGCCTCGAGGCCGCGCAGGCTGGCGGCGACGACCGAGTACTGGAGGACGGACCGGTACTGCAGTTCGAGAGCGCTGTTCAGGCGCTCGATCGCGGTGGCTTCGTCGAGGATCTCTTCGGAGTCGGGCATGGCGAACCCGTACCCGCTTCGACCGGCTCCTCCACTTCGGGCGGTTGAAGGGTCGTGTGCGCGTCGGGGTCCGGTTCGACCGGGCGCTCCCACCGCAGCCGCTCAGGCGCGTCGCGCATCCGCAGGATCCGCGCCGGGATGCCTCCGACGACGGCGTTGGCGGGCACGTCCTTGGTGACCACCGAGTTGGTCCCGATCACCGAGTTGTCGCCGACCCGGACGCCGCGCAGGACGCAGGCGCCGTAGCCGATCCAGACGTTCGAGCCGACCTCGACGTCGCGCTTGTAGATGCCCTGCGTGCGGATCGGCCGCTCGACCTCGACGACGCCGTGGTCGAAGTCGATGAACATCGCTTTGTCGGCGATCACGCACTGCTCGCCGATCCGGATGTGCTGGTAGGCGGTGATCGTGCATTCCTGGCCCATCACCGTCTTCGAGCCGATCTCGACCAGCCCCTCGTGGCAGCGGACCTTGGTCCGGTCGCCGATCCAGACGAAGCGCCCGAAGTCGACCCGCCCGCGGGCCCCGATCTCGATTTCCAGCCCGCCGCCGAAGAAGACGAAGCCGTCGGTGCGCCAGCGGCGGCCGGCCGGGGTCAACAGACGCCGCCAGGCGTAGCGCCAGGCGAGCAATCCGTAGCGCCAGTTGTACATCCGGTGACGGGCGATGAAGCGGAGCACGCGGGGGCAACTCTATTGCCGCGCGGGGTGTCACCGGACGCCGCACTAGACTTGCCCGCCCGTGCCCGACGTCGCCAAAGACGCCCCGCTTGCCGAGCGCCTCATCGCGGGCGACAAGCGCGCCCTCGCGCGCGCGATCACGCTGATCGAGTCCGACGACCCGGCCGGCTGGGAGCTCGTCCGCGAGGTCTACCCGCGGACCGGCAAAGCGCGGATCATCGGCTTCACCGGCCCGCCCGGGGTAGGGAAGTCGACGCTGATCGGAGCCTTGACCGGGGAGATGCGCAAAGCCGACCGCGAGGTCGCGGTGCTCTCGATCGACCCCTCGAGCCCGTTCACCCGCGGCGCCCTGCTCGGCGACCGGATCCGGCTGTCGGAGCACTTCCTCGACCCCGGCGTCTTCATCCGCTCGATGGCCAGCCGCGGCGCCCTCGGCGGCCTCTCGGAGGCCGCGCTCCAGGTGGCTCTGGTGATGGACGCGGCGGGCAAAGACGACGTGCTGATCGAGACCGTCGGCGTCGGCCAGGCGGAGATCGACATCGTCGACCACGCCGACACGATCATCCTCGCGCTGATGCCGGGCTCCGGCGACTCGATCCAGGCGCTGAAGGCGGGCGTGATGGAGATCCCCGACATCATCGTCGTCAACAAGGCCGATCACCCGATGACCGA
Source organism: Solirubrobacterales bacterium (assembly GCA_965200635.1). Taxonomy (GTDB): domain Bacteria; phylum Actinomycetota; class Thermoleophilia; order Solirubrobacterales; family 70-9; genus VAYN01. The sequence continues at coordinate 2,441,129 of OZ241364.1, forward strand.
CACGATGGTGCGCGAGGTGCGCGGCGTGCTGGCGCTTTCCCACGAACACGGCGCCTGGAAGGTGCCGGTGCTGCGGACCGAAGCGATGGACGGAGTGGGGGTCGAGGAGCTGGCGCGGCAGATCGACCTGCACCGGGCCTTCATCGAGGAGCAGGGCACGCTGGCCGAGCGCCGCGCCCGCAATCTGCGCAGCGAGGTGATCGGCATCGCGACCTCGCGGATGCGCCGGAAGCTCGAGGCCTGGGCCGCGGAGGACGTCGGGACCGCGGAGCTGCTCGAGGCCGTGGTGCGGCGCGAGGTCGATCCGGCCAGCGCCGCCGGCCAGATCCTGGAGCGCCAGACCGATGACTGAGGGCTTTGCCTCGCCGGTGCCGTTGCCCGAGGCGATCGCCTGGGTCGGCGGGCCGCTGGCCGACCTCGAGGGGGCCGCGATCGGCGAGGTCCAGTCCGTCTACATCGATTCGACCGACCACCACCCCTCCTGGCTGGTGGCGAAGCTGGCGGGGAGCGGTCGGCGCGAACGCGGCGCCCGCGTCGTCGCCGTCCCGGTCGACGTCTGCGCCGGCGCCGCCGGGGCGGGGGTCTGGGCGGCGATCGACGAGTCCCGGCTGCGCGCCGCCCCGGTGGTCGACCCCGCCCGACCGCTCCTGCGCGAGCACGAGCTGACAATCTGCGAGCACTTCGGCATCGGCGACGGGGTCGGCCGCGCCGCCGCCGTGGTCGGGCTGGCCGACGGCGTCGTCACCTCGATCCCGCCCCGCAGCTAGCCCCGCCGGCGGAAATTCACCGCGGATCGATCCACGAGCGTCACGGATTCGTAATGTCTTCTTGGAAGGCTCTCTGACCCATGGCGCTACTCCTAATCTTCGGCTTCGTCGCCGGTGCCGCGACCGCGGTGTCGCCGTGCGTGGTGCCGGTGCTGCCGATCGCGCTCACCGCCGCGGCCACCGGCGGGCGGCGCAAACCGCTCGGCGTCGTCACCGGGCTGGTCTTCTCCTTCACCTTCGCGCTCTTCGCGCTGGTCTACGTGATCAGCGCGCTCGGCCTCCCGAACGATCTGCTCCGCAACATCGCGATCGTCGTCCTCTTCGGCTTCGGCGTCGTCCTCCTGATCCCGCCGCTGGCGGCGCGGGTCGAGGCCTTCGGCTCGCGCTTCGCGGGCCGCGTCGGGGTGAAGTCAGGCGGTGACGGCTACTGGGCCGGCGTCGGCCTCGGGATCAGCCTCGGGATCCTCTACGCGCCCTGCGCCGGCCCGATCCTCGCCGGCGTCCTCACCTTCTCCGCCTCGCAGTCGTTCAACGCCGCTCGCCTCGCGGTCATCGTCGCCTACGCGATCGGCTCGGCGGTCGTCCTCTACCTGCTGATGATCGGCGGTCGCAAGCTCGCCGCCCCGCTCGCGCGCCGCAGTGGCGCGTTCCAGATGGGCATCGGCGCGGTGATGGTCCTGGTCGCGTTCGCGATGTGGCAGGGATACGACACGAAGTTCCAGTCGAACATCACCGCCGACCTCCCGTCCTGGTTGACCAATCCGGCGGAAGGGATCGAAAAGAGCAGCTCCGCGCAGCTCGCGCTCGCCGAAATCCGCGAAGAAGACGCCAAGGGCCGGCTCGGCATCAGGGCCGCGGAAGCCGAAGGGGAACGGCAGATCGACAAGACGCGCGAAGAGCAGAACGAAGAGCCGCTCGGCGAAGTCGGCGAAGCGCGCCTCTCCTCCAAGCAGGAAGCGACGGTGCCGCTCAACGACATCGGCCCGGCCCCCGAATTCAAAGACACCCAGGACTGGTTCAACACCCCCGGCGACAAGCCGCTGACGATGAAGGGCCTGCGCGGCAAGGTCGTCCTGATCGACTTCTGGACCTACAGCTGCATCAACTGCATCCGCACGCTGCCCTACCTGAACGCCTGGAACAAGCGCTACGCCAAGGACGGTCTGGTGATCGTCGGCGTCCACACGCCCGAGTTCCCGTTCGAGCGCGAAGCCTCCAACGTCGAAGAAGCGATCAAGACGGATGGGATCGAATATCCGGTCGTCCAGGACAACGAAAACGGGACCTGGAACGCCTACGGCAACCTCTACTGGCCGGCCGAGTACTTCGTCGACGCCAAGGGCCAGGTCCGTTACGCCCACTTCGGCGAGGGCGAATATTCAGAGAAAGAAGGGGTCATCCGCGAGCTGCTCGCCGAAGCCGGCCACGACCCGGGCAAGGCCCACGCCGACGCTCACGGCATCGCCGCCGAACCGACGGTGTCGACGCCCGAGTCCTACCTCGGCGCCGAGCGGGCCGAGAACTTCACCAACGGCACGATCAAACTGGGACGCCATAGCTTCTCGCTGGAAGAGCCCGGCGAAAACGAACTTTCCTACGGCGGCGAATGGAAGATCGGGGAGCAACCGGTCGCGGCGGGCAAAGGCGCCCAGCTCGACCTCAACTTCGGTGCCCGCCGCGTCTACCTCGTGCTCGGCTCGCCCGGGAAGCCGCGCCGAGTCAAGGTGATGCTGGACGGCAAGCCGATCTCCGCCGCCGACGACGGCTCCGATGTCCACAATGGCTACGTCAAGGTGACGGATCAACGCCTCTACAACCTGGTCGAACTGCCGAAAGTGGAACACCACGTGCTCGAACTCGTCCCCGAAGAAGGCGTGCAGGGATATGCCTTCACCTTCGGATAAGCCCGCCGCCGGCTCCGCGGAGAAGACCGCCACCGTCCTCGTCGTCGACGACGAGCCGACGATCGTCGAGATCGTCGGCCGCTACATGGAGCGGGCCGGCTTCGAGACCTACACCGCGCCCGACGGCTACCAGGCGCTCGACGCCGCCACCGCGCACCGTCCCGACCTCGTCGTCCTCGACGTGATGCTGCCCGGGATCGACGGCATCGAAGTGATGGAACGGCTGCAGGAACGGGAGGGCCCGCCGATCGCGGTGATCCTGCTGACCGCGCGCGGGGAGGAGTCCGACCGCCTCGTCGGCTTGCGCAACGGCGCCGACGACTACGTCGTCAAGCCGTTCTCGCCCGCCGAGCTGGTCGCGCGGGTCGAGGCCGTCCTGCGCCGCCTCGCGCCGCCCGTCGCGGAGGAGGATCGGCCCGCGATCGTCCACGGGGCCCTGCGGGTGGAGCCCGCCTCCCGTCGCGTGTTCCTCGACGGCGAGGAGGTGATGTTGACGATGCGGGAGTTCGACCTGCTCGCCTTCTTCGCCACCAATCCGGGGCGCGTCTTCTCCCGCGACCAGCTGATGGAGGCGGTCTGGATGGAGCCGTGGTTCGAGGACACCTCGACCGTCACCGTCCACGTCCGCCGCCTGCGCGCGAAGCTCGGGGACGACCCGGGCGCGCCGCGCTTCATCGAGACGGTCTGGGGCGTCGGCTACAGGTTCCGGCCGTGAAGCGCGATTTCCCGACGGTGAGCCCCGGCCAGTGGCGCGCGGCCCTGATCGCCATCGCCGCGTTCCTGGCGGGCGCCGCCGCGGTCGGCATCCCCGACCAGATGGGTTTCGACCAGATCCTGCTGGTGCTGGTCGCCGTGGCCGCCGCCGCGGTGGCCGCCGGACTCGCGGTGCGCCAATCGATGGAAGAGCGGATGCGCCGCCAGGTCGAGGACGCGCGCCGGGGCCTCGTCGCCGCCGCCTCGCACGACCTGCGCACGCCGCTCGCCTCCCTGCGCCTCCTGGTGGAGGCGATCGACGACGGCGTCGCGGGCGAGGACCGCGACCGTTATCTGCGTGAGATCCGCACCCACGTCGCCGTCCTCAGCGACCTGATCGACGACCTCTTCGAGCTCTCCCGGATCGAGGCCGGGGACATCTCCTGGACGATGCGCCGGGTCGAGCTCGGTGACCTGATCGGCGACACCGTCGCCGCCTTCCGCACCTCGGCCGAGGAGCGCGGCGTCCACCTCGCCGCCGAGCTGCCCGAGGGCAAGGTGGTGGCCGAGGCCGACGCCGAGAAGGTCCAGCGCGTCCTCTTCAACCTGATCCAGAACGCGATCCGCCACACCCCGGCCGACGGCAGCGTCACCGTGCGGGCGAAGGGCGGGCCGGGCGGGGTGGAGGTCGAGGTCGCCGACTCCGGCGAGGGCATCCCCAGCGCCGAGGGCGAGCGCGTCTTCGATGCCTTCTACCGCGGCGACTCCGCCCGCGGCGAGGACGGCGCCGGCCTCGGCCTGGCGATCTCCCGCGCCATCGTCGAGGCCCACGGCGGCCGCATCTGGCTCGAAGACGCCCAACCGGGCACCCGCGTCCGCTTCACCCTCCCCGCCTGAGGCGCCGTGGGGGCGCCTCGCGGTGTCCTCGGGCGCTCACCTCGGGTCACGCACCTGAGTGCGCTCCCCTCGCTTCGCTTCCCTGCGTCCTTGCGAGGCTGGGCCACGCCGCCTCAGGTCACATCTGAAGAGACTTCGTCTGCAGCATCTCCTCGAGGCCGAAGCGGCCGTTCTCGCGGCCGTGGCCGGACTGGCCGTAGCCGCCGAACGGGGCGAGCGGGTTGAAGGCGCCGCCGTTGATCTCGATCTGACCGGTGCGCAGGCGCCTCGCGACCGCGATCGCGCGCTCCTCGTCGCCGGCCCAGACGCCGCCCGCGAGCCCGTACTCGGTCGCGTTGGCGATCCGGACCGCGTCGTCCTCATCGTCGAAGGGCATGATCACCAGCACCGGGCCGAAGATCTCCTCGCGCGCGATCGTCATCTCCGGCGTCACCTCGGAGAAGACCGTGGGGCGGACGAAGTAGCCGCGCTCGAGGCCCTCGGGCGGCTCGGCCCCGCCGGTGAGGAGCTTCGCGCCCTCCGCCTCGCTCTTGGCGATGAATCCGCGGACGCGCTCGCGCTGGGTGGCGGAGACGAGCGGGCCGAGGCGCGTCCCCGGGGCGAGCGGGTCGCCGGGAGTGAAGTTCCCGGCCGCCGCCGTGGCTAGCTCCTCGACCTCGGCGAGCCGCTCGCGCGGCACCAGCATCCGGGTCAGCGCGCTGCAGGTCTGGCCCGAGTTGAGGAAGCACTTGCCGACGCCGTCGGGGACGGCGCGGGTGAAGTCGGCGCCCTCGAGCAGCACGTTCGGGGACTTGCCGCCGAGCTCCATCGCGACCGGCTTGACCGTCGCCGCGGCGAGCTCGGAGACGCGGCGCCCGGCGCGGGTGGAGCCGGTGAAGGAGACGAGGTCGACCCCAGGGTGGCCGGCGATCGCCTCGCCGACGACCGGGCCGATCCCGGTGACCAGGTTGAAGACGCCAGGCGGCAGGCCGACCGACTCCATCACCTCGGCGAGGATGAAGGCGTTCAGCGGCACGATCTCACTCGGCTTGAGGACGACCGTGCACCCGGCCGCGAGGGCAGGGGCGACCTTGGCGCCGATCTGGTTCAGCGGGTAGTTCCACGGGGTGATCGCGCCGACCACTCCGGCCGCCTCACGCAGCACCCGCGAGTTCCCGACCTCCTCTTCCCAGCGGACTTCCTCGAGCGCCTTCGGCATCGCGGCGAAGTGGTTGATCCCGAGCCCGACCTGGATCATCCCGGTGAGCTTGCGCGGCATCCCGAGCTCGGCGGTGATCGTGTCGGTCAGCTCCTCGGCCCGCTCGCCGAGCCCCGCGGCGATCGCCGCCAGCGCTTCGGCGCGCTCGGCCCGCGGAGTGGTCGACCAGCCCTCGAATGCCCCCCGCGCCGCCTCCACCGCGTGGTCGACCTCGACCGGCGTGCAGCCCGGGATCGTCGCGATCGTCTCCTCGGTCGCCGAGTTGATCACCGGCAGCGGATCGGCTCCCGCCGGAACGACCCACTCGCCCCCAATAAAGACCTTGTCCCTCGCTCCGATCACCGCCGCAGTAGCCATCTCCGCTCCCCTCCTAAGTCGATCGCCCGTCTTCAGACAAGCTAGCGGGTGAGTGGATATAGCGAATAAGTATTTATTGCGGATCGGCTATTGTAGTGTTGTGGACAAAGTTCCCGAGATCGCACCGTTGGAAGACGTGACGCCGGGCGAACTCCTGCGCCGCGCACGCCTCCGCCACGAACTGAGCCAGGAGCAGTTGGCGATCCGAGCGGGAACGACCCAGTCGGCTATCGCCAGGATCGAGCGCGATCGGGTCTCGCCATCGATCAAGACCCTCACCGCGCTCTTCCAGGCGATGGAAGAGGACTTCGTCTTCGGTACTCGGCGGCGCGATTGGGGAGTCGATCTGACGCTCAACCACCTCAATCTCGAGTTCACGCCCACCGAGCGATTGGAACGAGGTCTTGGATTTTCCGATGTTGTTCGCGAAATCAGGGGGGGAGAAATTCAGGGAGGAGGCGGCTTAGGAGATGGCTACCAACGCCGAACGGAGGCCCTCCTTGCGACTTCGACCCCTACTCGAGCTTCTTGACCGTCACGCGGTCGATTTCATCGTGGTCGGCGGCATAGCGGGCATCGTCCACGGTTCGGCACATCCGACCTTCGACTTCGATGTCGTCTATGCGCGTGACGAGCAGAATCTGCAGCGGATGGCCTCGGCCCTCACCGAACTGGGGGTGACCCGTCGCGGTGCGCCGCCCGATTTGCCCTTCCAGCCTGACGCCCGTACCCTCGCCGCGGGCTGCAACTTCACCTTCGTCAGCGAGTTCGGCAGCTTCGACATTCTCGGGGAGGCTGCCGGGATGAGGGACTACGCGACGATGCGTGCCGACGCGAAACTGGAAGACCTATGGGGATTTTCAGTGCGCATCGCCTCGGTCGACGACCTGATCCGCATGAAGCGTGCGGCCGGCCGACCGAAGGACAAAGCGATGGCCGAAGAGCTCACGGCCTTGACCGAAGTTCAGCGGCGCTCGAAGAAGGGGGAAAAGTGACCCTCGTAGGCGACTGCGGCGCCGGGGCCAGGGACGGCTCTCGCGTCGCGGGCCGTCAGTACCTCGCCGCATGAATCGCAGATGCCGCGGTCGGAGACGGCACCGCCGCAGTCCTTATGGGCGAGGCTGAGCGGGGGGCCATCCGGATTGCCGGAGTGGCGGTCGCCCCAGCCCATCAGGGCGATCAGGGAGGGCCAGAGGTCGAGGCCCTTCTCGGTCAGGAAATATTCGTGGCGGGGCGGGCTTTCCTGGTAGGCGCGCCGCTCGATGATGCCCTCGTCGAGGAGACGCTGAAGGCGTGCCGAGAGGACGTTGCGGGCGATGCCGAGGTTCGCCTGGATGCCGGAGAAGCGGCGGTTGCCGGTCATCACGTCGCGGATGATCAGCAGGGACCAACGCTCGCCGATCACTTCGAGCGACTTGGCGAGGGAGCAGACCTGGTTCGGGTAGTCGCGACCGAGCACGAGTGTGATCTTGGCACACTCGGGTTGCATCACAAAACTCGCTCGGTTAGGGTCGCTGGGAAAGCTAGTTGCATGACGAAACCGAAGTGCGCCGAACGGAGGCGACCATGAGGTTCCAGACCAAGAGACAGCGAGACCGAGGCCGGCCGCGGACCCCGCGGATCGCGATCAGCCAGGACGAGATCACCGCCGACCTGCAGTACCGCGGCGCCGAGCCGCGTCGGGCGGGAGCAGTGGCGTCGGGCGGCCGGGGCCGCCGGTGAGCACCGCAGAGTCCGCGACCCGCTCGCGGACCCTGGAGTGGCAGGACCCGGTGGCGACCGCCGCCGCCGGGGCCGAGATGGCGGGGCTGGACTACCTGCGCGCCGTGATCGCCGGTGAGCTCGGGCGCCCACCGATCTCGGTCACGATGAACATGGAGATCGTCGAGCTCGAGGAGGGCCGCGCGGTCTTCGCCGGGGAGCCGGGGGAGGAGCACTACAACCCGATCGGCGTCGTCCACGGCGGGTACGCCGCGACGATCCTCGATTCCGCGCTCGGCTGCGCCGTCCACAGCACCCTGCCCGCCGGCGTCGGCTACACCTCGCTCGGCCTCGAGGTCAAGTACCTGCGCCCGATCAGCCGCGACACCGGCCGGGTCCTCTGCGAGGGCACCGTCGTCCACCGCGGCCGCCGCCAGGCGACCGCCGAGGCGCGCCTGACCGCCGAGGACACCGGGAAGCTGCTGGCGACGGGGACTTCGACGTTGATGATCTTCGGGGGCTGATTCGGGGGCGTTCGCGTGAGAGATGCCACACCTGTCTGGGTTCCGTGACGGAGATGCCGGGAACGTCACCCTTCCGCGCATCTTCGGTCCGTTTTCGGGCCTGGAACAGGGCCCCGAAAACGCGCTGCGTGTATTAGGGCCCCTATAGGGGGTCAATGCACGCAGCGACGAATTGACTGTTGTCCAACACGCACGGAAGCGTGGACTTCCCACGCTCTCCGTCACGAGTTGCGAGTCTCGTCACGTCCTCGTGGGACAAAGGTGAGCGTTCCGTCGCTCCTCCCGTGACGCGCCAGCGGCGCTCGCCCCGGAGGCTCCCCGACACTCTCCGGCAGCGTCCCTTCCTCGTCCATTTCCGCCTAGCCGGCCAGGTCCCGGACCAACTGAACCAGCAGCCGCACGCCGTAGCCGCTGCCGCCCTTGCCGGTGTAGGCCCGGTTGACGTCCCAGGCGGTGCCGGCGATGTCGATGTGCGCCCAGGGCGTCTCGTCGACGAAGTGCTCGAGGAAGGCGGATGCCGTGATCGTTCCGGCCTCGCGCTTCTTGGCGAGGTTGGAGAGGTCGGCGACCGTGCCCTTCATCAGGTCCCGGTACTCGTCGTGGAGGGGGAGGCGCCAGACCAGCTCGCCGCTCTCCTCGCCGGCGGCGGCGATCTCACCGGCAAGCTCGTCGTCGTTGGAGACGACCGCCGCGTAGGTCGAGCCGAGCGCGATCACCACGGCGCCGGTCAGCGTCGCCATGTCGATGACCCGTTCGGCGCCGAGCTCGATCGCGTAGGCGAGGGCGTCGGCGAGGATCAGCCGCCCCTCGGCGTCGGTGTTGTTCACCTCGACCGTCATCCCGTTGTACTGGGTGATCACGTCGCCGGGCTTGACCGCGGTGCCGGAGGGCATGTTCTCGGTCGAGGGGACGACCGTGATCAGGTCGACCGGCAGGCCGAGCTCGGCGATCGCGGCGGTCGCCTCGAGGACGGCGGAGGCGCCCGACATGTCGAACTTCATGTCCGGCATCCCGGCGCCCGGCTTCAGCACGATGCCGCCGGTGTCGAAGGTCACTCCCTTGCCGATGAAGCCGAGCGTCGGCCCGTCGCCTCCGCCCGAGTAGCGGAGCACGATCAGGCGCGCGTCGACCGGGCCTCCCTGGGTCACCGCGGCGAGGCCGCCCATGCCCTTGGCGCGGATCGCGTCGCCGTCGAGGATCTCGACCGTGACCTTGTCGTTGCCTGCCGCGATCTCCTCGGCGCGCGCGGCCAGGTCCTTCGGCTGGGCGAAGTTGGCGGGCGTTTCCTGCAGGTCGCGGGCGCGGTTGGCGGCCTCGGAGTAGACGCGCGCCGTCTCGGCGACGCCGGCGAGCTCCGCCGGCGCGAGCACCGTCAGCGACTCGAGCCGCGGACCCGGCCCGTCGCCCTCGTCATCCTCCTCGGCACCCTTGCCCTTGAAGCGGTCGAAGCGGTAGGCGCCGAGGATCGTCCCGGTGACCAGCGCCTCCGCGGCCGCCGCCTCGTCCTCGTGGGCGGGGAGGGCCCAGGCCAGCGAGGTCGCCTCGAGCTTGGCCGCCTCGCCGGCGACGAGCGCCGCGAGCACCCGCAGCTTCTCGGCGTCGAGCTTCTCGCGCTCGCCGAGCCCGACGACCAGCAGCCGCTCCGGGCCGCCCGGGTAGAGCCGGGTCATCGCCTTGAAGGTGCCTTTCGCGTCGTCCGCGCCCGGAGCCCCGGCGACCTCCTCGGGCAGCGCCTCGCCGTCGTAGAGCCCTACCGCGACGAGTGCCGCGTCGGCGTCTTGCAGTGACCCTTGTCTCACATCGATCTTCATAGGAGCGCGAGTCTAAAGAGGCGGGGAAAGCGGCTGAGGCCGCTATCGTCCCGAGCGGTGAGGCGCCCGTCCGTCGGGCCCGTAAACGGAGAGGAAAGGCCTAGATGTCCAGCTCAGTGATCCTTGGTACCGCGCGCACCCCGGTCGGCAAGATGGGAGGGGCACTCGCATCGGTTGACGCCCCCGAGCTCGGCGGCATCGCCATCGAGGCGGCGCTGGAGCGCTCCGGCGTGGCCCCCGAGCAGGTCCAGGAAGTCATCTTCGGCCAGGTCCTCCAGGCCGGCCAGGGCCAGATCCCCTCGCGCCAGGCCCAGATCAAGGGCGGCATCCCCAAGGAGGTCCCCTCGGCGACGATCAACAAGGTCTGCGCCTCGGGCATGCGCACCCTCGGCCTCGCCGACCAGGCGATCCGGGTCGGCGACCTCGACGTCGCCGTCACCGGCGGCATGGAGTCGATGTCGAAGGCTCCCTACCTCCTGCCGAACGCGCGCTTCGGCTTCCGGATGGGCGACGTGCAGGCGCTCGACTCGATGACCCACGACGGCCTCACCAACGCCTTCACCGGCAAACAGATGATCAACGAGGCCTCCGAGGTCTCCAACGAGCTCGAGATCACCCGTGCCGACATGGACAAATTCGCCGTGCGCTCGCAGCAGCTCGCGGGCGAGGCGGCCGAGGCCGGCCGGATCGCTGAGGAGATCGTCGCCGTGACCGTCAAGGGCCGCAAGGGCGACACCGTGGTCGAGGTCGACGAGGCCCCGCGTCCCGACACCACGCTGGAGACCCTGGCGAAGCTGAAGGCGGTCGGCGGCGAGGGCGCGACCCACACCGCGGGCAACGCTCCTGGCGTCAACGACGGTGCCGGCGCGATCGTCGTCGCCTCCGAGGACTGGGCCGAAAGTGAGGGTCTTAAACCGCTCGCGAAGGTGCTCGCCTACGCGACCGTCGCCGACGACTTCGCCTACCTCGCCCGCACTCCCGGCAACGCGGCGCTGAAGGCGCTGGAGAAAATCGGCATGCAGCCGGGCGACGTCGACCTCTGGGAGATCAACGAGGCCTTCGCCTCGGTCGCGATCGGCTCGATGCGGATCCTTGGCATCGACGAGACCAACGTCAACGTCAACGGCGGCGCGATCGCCTTCGGCCACCCGATCGGCGCCTCCGGCGCCCGCATCGTCGGCGCGCTCGTGCACGAGCTCGGCCGTCGCGGCGGTGGCCTTGGCGTCGCCGCGATCTGCAGCGGTGGCGGCCAGGGCGACGCGATCGTGCTCGAGGTCGCCGCGGCGTAACGCCCGGCGTCGCGGAAGGCGGCAGAGATCCGAATGTCAAAAGCCGCCGCCTTCTTCGATCTCGACAAGACCCTGATGGCGGGGTCCTCCGGGATGCAGTTCGCGCGGGTCGCCGCTCGCGGCGGGATCGTCAGCCGGCGCCAGCTCGCCGGCTGGGGCTTCGAGCACCTGCGCTACCGGTTGCGCGGGGCGAGCGACGAGAAGACCAGCGAGGTGCTGAAGGTCGCCCGCGAGCTGATCTCGGGCCTGCCCGCGACGACCGTCGCGCGGATGGGGCCGGAGGTGATGGCGGCGATCCTGCCGCGGGTCTACCCGCAGATGCTGGAGGAGGTCCACGCCCACCAGGACCTGGGCCGGCCGTGCTTCATCGTCAGCGCCGCCGGCAACGACGTGGTGGAGACGCTGGCGACGGTCCTCGGCATGGAGGGCGGCATCGGCACCCGCTACGAGATCGACGCCGAGGGCAGCTTCACCGGCCGCCTCGACGGCCCCTTCGTCTACGGCCCCGGCAAGGTCACCGCGATGGAGGAATTCGCCACCAGGCACGACATCGATCTGGGCGAGTCCTACGCCTACTCCGACTCTCTGTCGGACCTGCCGATGCTGCGCGCGGTCGGCAACCCGGTGGCGGTCAACCCCGACCCCCCGCTGGCGGCGATCGCCAAAGAGGAGGACTGGCAGACCCTCCGCTTCGAGCGCCTCGGCCGACGGCTGACCGCGGTCGCGGTGACGGTGCTCGCCACCGTGGCGGGCTTCGGCGCCTCGCGCGTCGCCGCCCACCGGCGCCCGGCCCCGCGCCGCTTCGCCCGCCGCCGCGGCGGATGAGCCGACGCGCCTGGGGCGCCTTCGCCGCCGTCTCGGTCCTCTGGGGGCTGCCCTACCTGTTCATCAAGATCGCCGACGACGGCGGCATGCCGCCGCTCGACCTCGCCTGGCTGCGGATCGCCCTCGGCGCCGCCGTCCTCCTCGCGATCGCCTGGCGGGCGGGGACCCTGGCGAGCCTCCGCGGCCACCTGCCCTGGCTCCTCGCCTTCGCGGTGGCCGAGATCGCGATCCCGTTCCCGATGATCGCGGCGGGGGAGACGCACGTCGCCTCCTCGACCGCGGCGATCGTGATCGCCACGGTGCCGCTGATCATCGCCCTGCTCAGCCTGCGCTTCGAGCCGAGCGAACGCGTCACCGGGGCCCGCCTGGCCGGCCTTCTGGTCGGCCTCGCCGGAGTCGCCTTCCTGGTCGGGGTCGACGTCTCCGGTGACTCCGGCGAACTGCTCGGCGTCGGCGCCGTCCTGATCGCCGCCGCCGGCTACGCCACCGGCCCGCTGATCCTGAAACGCCGGCTCGCCGACCTCGACCCGACCGCGATGATGGCCGCCTGCCTGACGATCGCCGCGGTCCTGCTCCTGATCCCGGCGGCGATCGTCCTCCCGGGGAGCGCCCCGACCGCCGGCGCCTTCGCCTCGGTCGTCGTCCTCGGCATCTTCTGCACCGCCCTCGCCCTGGTCCTGATGGCGATCCTGATCGGCGAAGCCGGGCCCTCGCGCGCCTCGGTCATCACCTACATCAACCCGGTGATCGCGCTCGCCCTCGGCGTCGTCTTCCTCGCCGAGGAACCGGGCGCCGGCACCCTCCTCGGCCTCGCCCTGATCCTGGTCGGCTCCTGGCTGGCGACCGTCGGGCCGCGACCCGGACCGCAACACGAGCCCGCGAGCGAATAATCTCCATTGTCACGATGGAGGCCGCCACCGCCCGCAAGATCCGCGTCGTTGTCGCCAAGCCCGGCCTCGACGGCCACGACCGTGGCGCCAAGATCATCGCCCGCGCGCTCCGCGACGCCGGGATGGAGGTCATCTACACCGGCCTGCACCAGACGCCCGAGCAGATCGCCGAGACGGTGATCCAGGAGGACGCCGACGCGGTCGGCCTCTCGATCCTGTCGGGGGCCCACATGACGCTGGTGCCGAAAGTGGTGTCGCTGCTGAAGGAGCAGGGCGTCGACGACGTGCTGGTGACGGTGGGGGGGACGATCCCCGCCGATGACATCCCGGAGCTGAAGAAACTCGGCGTCGCCGAAGTATTCACGCCGGGATCGGGTACCGACGACATCGTCGACTTCATCCGCGTGGGCGCCGCCGAGCGCCATGCCGCCGGTTCCTGAGCGGATAGCGTCGCCGATAGGCGACATTCCTCCTATTTGCCTACATGGATCGGTGTACACGTCCGCGCGGACCGGGTATAGTGCCTGATTGACTGGTCAGTCAACCGGCTGAACCGATAACATGGCCGGCCGCGAAGGCCCCTTACGAACGCAACCCACGCGGCCTTCATCGCACACCGAGAACGTTCCCCAAGGAGGCTTCAACTTGAAGATCTGCGTCCTGGTCAAGGAGGTACCTGACGCCGCGGTCCAGAAGCGCATCGATCCGAGCACGATGCGTCTCGACCGTAGCGGCGAGAAAAACCTCAATCCCTTCGATACGCACGCCCTCGAGGCGGCCATGCAGATCAAGGAGGGTGGCGCGATCCCCGTCGAGGAGGTCGTGGCGGTGACCATGGGTCCCCAGTCCGCCACCCGTGCTCTGCACAAGGCCGTCGCCCTCGGCGCCGACCGCTCGGTGCAGTTGACCGACGACGCCCTGGCCGGCTCTGACGCCTGCGCCACCGGCCTCGCGTTGGCCAAGGTGCTCGAGACCGAGAGCCCGGACCTGGTCCTGCTCGGTCAGCAGTCCGACGACGGCGAGTGCTACACGATGGGCGCCATCGTCGCCGACCATCTGCAGATGCCGTCGCTGACGCAGGTGATCAAGATCGACGTCAACGACGGCAAGCTCCGCTGCGAGCGCCAGGCCGAGTACGGCTACGACACCGTCGAGATCGAGCTGCCGGCCGTGATCAGCGTCGGCGACGCGATCAACGAGCCGCGCTACCCGTCGCTGAAAGCGATCATGGGCGCGAAAAAGAAACCGCTCGACAACAAGGCCACCGGCGACGTCGGCATCGAAGCCGGTCAGGTCGGCGAGGCCGGCTCGAAGACCAAAGTTCTCGCCCTCAACCCGCCTCCGGCGAAGGAAGCCGGCGAGATCATCGAGGACGAAGACACCAACGAGACGGTCGAAAAGATCGTCGCCTGGCTGGACGAGAGGAAATTGATCTAGATGGCAGGCATCCTGGTTTACGCCCTCCACGACGACGAGGGCAACTTCAACAAAAACTCGCTCGGCGCCATCTCCGAGGCCGCCAAGCTCGCCGCTGAAGTCGGCGGCGAGGCGACCGCGCTGGTGGTCGGCGACGTCTCCGACGACGCCGCTGCCGGGCTCGGCAAATACGGCGCCGCCAAGGTCTACCGGGCCAAAGGCGTGCCGGAGGGCCTCGCCCAGCCGATCGTCGACGCGATGGCCAAGGTCATCGCCGACAACGGCATCAGCTATGCGCTGTTCGGCGGCGGCCTGCTCGGCTTCGAGATCGGTGCCGGCCTGACCGCCCGTCTCAACGCCGGCGTGACCATGGAGGTCACCGCGGTCAAAGTCCAGGACGGCAAGCTCGTGGTCGAGCGTCCGATCCTGCAGGACTCCGAGATCGCCGACGTCGGCTACGTCTCCGAGCCGGGCATCATCATCGGCCGCCTCAACGCGTTCGACATGAAAGAGAGCGGTGGCACCGCCGCGGTCGAGGACGTCGAGGTCGAGCTCTCGGCCTGGTCGACCAAGGCGACGCTGGTCCAGCGCGGCGAGCAGCGCGGCGCCGACGTGAACATCGAGGACGCCGACATCCTGGTGGGTGGCGGTCGTGGCCTCGGTGCCGCGGACGGCTTCAAGCTGGCCGAGGAACTGGCCGCGTCGATGGGCGGCGCAGTCGCCGCGACCCGCGCGGTCGTCGACGCCGGTTGGTACCCCTACGCGGCGCAGATCGGCCAGACCGGTAAGACGGTCGCGCCGAAGCTGTACCTCGCGGCGGGCGTCTCCGGCGCGATCCAGCACAAGGTCGGTATGCAGAACTCGGAGAACATCCTGGCGATCAACAAGGATCCGAACGCTCCGATCTTCGAGTTCTCAGACCTCGGCGTGGTGGGCGATCTACACAAAATCGTCCCCAAACTCACCGAGGCGATCAAAGCCAAGAAGGGCGGCTGAGCCTCGGCTCAGCCCCCAGTTTCGCCCCTTCAGGAGGAGCCCAAAGATGCCGGCTGTAAGACCAAGTGAGTTCCCGCCGCCGTTCGATTCGAACTCGGTGATCGGTCCGCCGACCGACGCGCCCGAGGATCGGATCGAGGTCGGCATCGCGATCGTCGGCGGTGGTCCCGCCGGCCTCGCCTGTGCCAACAAAATCATGCAGCTGCTCGAGAACGAGCCGGAGCTGACCGAGAAGCTCGGTGAAGTGCCGGTCGCCGTGATCGAGAAGGGCAAAGTGGCCGGGGCACACCTCCTGTCGGGGGCGAACATGAAGCCTTCGGCGATGGAAGAGCTCTTTCCGGACCTGCCGAAGGAGGAGTGGCCGGTCTACCAAGAGGTCAAGAAGGACGCCGTCTACGTCCTCACGCCGAAGAAAGCACTCCCCCTGAAACCGGTGCCGCCCGGGTTCAGGAACCACGGCAACTACGTCACCTCGGTGGCGAAACTGGGCCGCTTCCTCGCCGACAAAGCCGAAGAAGCGGGCGTCTACATCCTCGGCGAAACCGCGGCGACCAAGCTGCTGGTCGAGGACCGGGTCGTCAAGGGCGTCCGCTCCGGCGACCGCGGCCGCGGCAAGGCCGGCGAGGAGCAGGCGAACTTCGAGCCCGGGTCCGACGTGATCGCCAAGGCGACCGTCCTCGCCGAGGGCACGGTCGGCCACCTCAGCTACGCCGCCTACGACTACTTCGACATGCACGGCTCCGACCCGATGCGGTGGGAGCTCGGGGTGAAAGAGGTCTGGGAGGTGCAGAAGCCGCTCGATCGCGTGATCCACACGATGGGTTGGCCGCTCCGGCTCGGTGCCCGCTGGAACGAGTTCGGCGGCAGCTTCATCTACCCGATGGGCGAGGACAAGATTTGCATCGGCATGGTGGCCGGCCTCGACTACACCGACGCCACCTTCAGCGTCCACGACGCGTTGCAGCAACTGAAGACGCACCCCTTCATCAAGAAGCTGCTCGAGGGCGGCAAACGGACGGCATGGGGCGCGAAGACGATCCCCTCCGGTGGCTACTTCGCGATGCCGAAGCGGATGGCGGTCCCGGGAATGATGGTCGCCGGCGACGCGGCCAGCATGGTCAACATCCCGACCCTGAAGGGCGTCCATTACGCGATGCACGCCGGCATGTACGCGGCGGAAACGATCGTCGAGTCGCTGAAGGCCGACATCGATTCGGTCAACTTCGAAGCCTACGATGAGCGGGTCCACAACTCGGCGATCGAGAAGGACATCAAAGAGTCGCGCAACATGCGCCAGCCGTTCTCGAAAGGCTTCGTCGTCGGCGGCGCGATCGCCTCGGCGATGACCGTCACCAAAGGCAACTTCCCGGGCGGTCACTGGAAGCAGGAGCACGACTCCGAGAACGCGATGGTGATCGGCAAAGCCTCGACCAAGTACCCGAAGCCCGACGGCGAGCTGACCTTCGACAAGCTCGGGTCGGTGTTCCTTTCGGGCAACGCGACCCGCGACGACGCCCCCAACCACGTCCGCATCCAGACCCACGTGCCGCGCGAGGTCGCCCAGACCTGGGTCTCCATGTGCCCGGCGCAGGTCTACGAGATCCCCGATGACCAGCTGGAGAACGGCGCGGCCGAAGTCGATGTCCACGTCACCGCCTCCAACTGCGTCCAGTGCGGAGCGATCACCGCCAAGGGCGGCCGCCTGACCCTTCCCGAGGGCGGCGACGGCCCGCTGTACCAAGAGACCTGACGCTTCCGTAGCGAAGAAGTTGCTTTCCGCGCACCACGCGCGCGGATTTGGCGGGCAGCATCCCCCGGGTGCTGTCCGTCGCGTTTCTCAGCCCCAATGGACTCCTCGCCGGAGCCGGAGGCCTCGCTGCCGCGATCGCGATCGGAGCCTTCTTCGGCCAGGCGGTCGCCGTGCTCACCGCGTCTTCGGATGAGGATCGACGGAGGCGTACCGCTGAAGGCGGCTTCGGCGGTTTGTTCGTCCTCATCGGACTAATCCTCATTTCGATCGGCACGCGCTAGCCTCGATCGAGATGTCTCGCCGCGCCCAATTGCTCGCCTTCCTTTCCTGCCTCGTGGTCCAGGGCGCCATCCTGTACGGCCTCGAAGGACTCGGTGCGGAAGAACAGCTCATCATCATGGTCGAGATGGTCTGGCTGTGCGCCTCGGTGGTGATCATCCTCGTGGCCGGCGAACGCTTCGCGCGCAAGTAAGCGGCCCGTCCGCCGGCTAGGCTCGCCAGATGCTGGCTCTGGGGATCATCTGTGCGATCGGGGCTTCGGCGCTCTACAACACCTCGATCGCGCTGCAGGCGCTCGAGGCGCGGGAGGTGGGGCAGGAGCACGCGCTGCGGGCTTCGCTGATCGGCAGGTTGATCCGGAACCCGCGGTGGTTGGTGGCGACGCTGATCGGGCTGCTCGGCTGGCCGCTGGAGATTGTGGCCCTGCTCTTGGCGCCGCTCACCGTCGTGCAGCCCTGCCTCGCCAGCGGCCTCGTGTTGTTGCTGTTCCTCGGCGTCACGCGGCTGGGGGAGAGGCCGGGCCGGCGGGAGTACGGCGCGGTGGCGGCGATCGTCGTCGGCGTCGGTGGGATCGCCTGGGCAGCGCCCGAGCGGACCACCTCGAACGCCGGGACGGTGCCGATCGCGATCGCGCTGGGACTGGTGGCGATCCCGATCGTCGCTCCGTTCGCCTTGCGCGGGTGGCGGAACGCGGCGGGGACGCTCGCGGTCGTCGCGGCCGGCTTCGGCTACGCCTGGACCGCGATCGCCTCGAAGCTCCTCACCGACGAAATCTCCACCGGGTCGCTGATCGTGGCCGCGGTCTGGCTCGCCACCGCCGCGGCGTCGGAGGGTCTGGCGCTGCTCAGCGAGATGAGCGCCCTCGGGCGGATGCCCGCGACGCGGGTCGCGCCGGTGATGTTCGCGGTCCAGGTCGTGATCCCGGTGATCCTCGCCCCGTTGATCTTCGAGGAGTCGTGGTCGGGGACCCCTGGAGGCGGCGCGGCGCTGGTCTTCGCGATACTCCTGATCCTCGTCGGGGTCGTCTCGTTGGCCGGCTCCAAGGCGGTCGGCGCGGTCATCGAGTCCGCTCATGCCGATGAGTGAAGCTGTCGATGGAAGGTTGCCCTCCGCTTTCGCTGGTAGCCTTGCGCCGCTTTCGGCGACGAATCGCCAATTACTAACCGCCGAAACTGTTTCCAAGACTCCGTTTTCTTCCCAGCCCACTTAAGAAGGAGCCGACCGTAGGCGCCGCCGAGACATCCCTGCCCGACGTGACCAAGTTCGCGATCGGTTTCGATCACCGTGATCGTCCTCGCCTCTTCGAGCTGTGGACCGAGATTCTCGACTCCGAGCAGTGGTCGGAGGGCGCCAAGCTGGCCGCGTTCGAGGAGCGCTGGGCCGAGTGGAACAAGCTGCCGAGCGTCGGGCTCTCGAGCTGGGCGGGCGGCGCGCTGGCGGCACTCGAGTTCGCGGGCGTCAAGGGCGAGACCGTCCTCGTCCCGTCGAACACCTTCATGGCGACCCCGCTCGCCGCCGTCGGCGCGGGCGCGAACGTGGAGTTCGTCGACTGCCGCCGCGACGACCTCTGCATGTCCTTCGAGGACTTCGAGCGCAAGGCCGAGCAGCACAAGCCGCGGGCCGCGATCCTCGTCCACGTCGGCGGCCACCTCGCCTTCGACTCGAAACAAATTGCCGAGTACTGCCACGCGAACGGCATCTTCCTGATCGAGGACTGCGCCCACGCCCACGGCGCCGACTGGAACGGCGCCCGTCCCGGCAGCTTCGGCGACGCCGGCGTCTACTCGCTCTACGCGACCAAGACCGTCTCCAGCGGCGAGGGCGGCGTCCTCGTCTCCGGCAATGATGACCTGATCGAGTACGCGAGGAAGTTCCGCAACTACGGCAAGTTCGACCATCAGGTCGACGGCCTCAACTTCCGGATGAACGAGTTCACCGCCGCCGTCGCGCTGGTCCAGGCGGAGCGGATGCAGGAGATCGTCGACTGGAAGAACGACTACGCGCGGGAGCATCTCGATCCGGTCCACCCGGCTCGCCTGGCGGTCCCCGAGGGGATGACCTCCGGCCTCTACAAGTACATCGTCTTCGAGGAGATCGAGAAGAGCACCGGCAAGGTCTACGACCAGCCGTGTCATCGCATCATGGGCCGCTCCGAGGAGCTGCCGAACACCGACTGGGTGGCCGAGAACCACTGGTGCGTGCCGCTTTACTACCGCCCGGAGAGTCGCGACGCGGCTCTGGCCGGCAAGGAGGGGTGAGGATGAGGGTCCTGGTTACCGGCGGTGGGGGCTTCATCGGCTCTCACGTCGTCGACAAGCTGATCGCCGAGGGCATCACCCCGCGGATCTTCGACCTCAGCGCCTCGCCGTACCACTCGCCGCTCGAGGTCGAGACCTTCACCGGCTCGATCACCGACCCGGGGAATCTCGACCTGGCGATGCGCGACTGCGACGCGGTCATCCACCTCGCCGCGGTGGCCGACGTCGGCCACGTGCTCGCCGACCCGGTGCTGGCCGAGGAGGTCAACACCCGCGGGACCCTGCAGGTGCTGGAGGCGGCGTGCCGGGCGAAGGTCGGCCGCGTCGTCTACGGCTCGACCACCTGGGTCTACAGCGACTGCCCGGAGCAGGAGGTCGACGAGGAAACCGCGATCCCGGCGCCGCGCCACCTCTACACCTCGACCAAGCTCGCGGGCGAGACCTACTGCGCCAGCTACTCGGAGCTCTACGGCCTCGATTACACGATCCTGCGCTTCGGCATCCCCTATGGCCCGCGCGCCCGTGCCGCCGGCGTCGTCGCCAAATTCACCGACCTGTCGTTCGAAGGCAAGGCGCTGACGATCGCCGGCGACGGCTCGACGACGCGCAGCTTCATCTACGTCGAGGACCTCGCCGACGGGATCGTCACCGCGCTCGCTCCCGAGGCGGCCGGCCGCACCTACAACCTCTCCGGCGACGAGATCACCACGATCCTCGAAATCGCCGAGGCGGTGCAGGAAAACGTCGACACCTGCGAGATCACCCATACGCCGCCGCGCCCCGGCGACTTCCCGGGCAAGACGATCTCCAACGTGCGCGCGCTGGAGGAGCTCGGCTGGAAAGCCGAGACCCCGTTCAAGGAGGGCGTGCGCCGGTACGTCGAGTGGGTCAAGTGCACGACCCGCCCGCCGGACCCGATCCCCGGGACGAAGCCCTCGATGAACGGCAACGATCACGCCGCCGGCGCGCTGCTCGCGGGTGCCTCGCGGCCAGGCGAGCCGCGTGAGCCGCGCGTGCTCATCCTCACCGCCGACATCGGCGAGGGCCACGACCTGCCGGCGCGGATGATCAAGGCCGACCTCGAAAAGGAAGTTCCCGGCACCGAAGTGAAAATCGAGAACGGTCTCGAGGCGATGGGCAAGCTCTCGGCGACCGTGTTGCGCAACGGCTCGAAAATCATTTTCCGTTGGGCGCCTTGGATCTTCGACGTTCAGTACTGGCTGATCACGAAGTTCGCTCCGACCCGCTGGCTCTTTCAACACCTCGGTTATCTCCTATCCGGTCGCGGCGTGCTGCGCGCGGTCGAGACCTACGACCCGGACGTCGTCATCTCGACCTACCCGGGCGTCACCGCGATCCTCGGGATGCTGCGCGAGAAGCGTCGACTCAGCATTCCGGTGCAGTCGGCGATCACCGACCTGGCCGGCCTGCGCTATTGGGCTCACCCGGGCGTCGACCTCCACTACGTCACCCACCCCGAGTCGATCGAGGAAGTCGAGCGACTGGTCGGGCCGGGGACGGTGGAGTGGGCGCGGCCGCCGATCTCGCCGGAGTTCCTCGCCCCGCGCACCCGCCGCGACGCCCGCGAGGCACTCGGCGTGGCCCCGCACGCGCGGATGATCCTCGTCTCCGGGGGCGGCTGGGGGGTAGGTGACCTGGAGCGGGCGATCGAGCTGGCGCTCGCCGACGGCGAGACCGAGGTGGTCTGCATCGCCGGGCGCAACGAGCTCGCGCAGAAGAAGCTGGAAGCGCGCTTCGCCGACAACGAGCGGGTCCGCGTGCTCGGCTTCACCGACCAGATGAGCGACTGGATGGCGGCCGCCGACGCGATGGTCCACGCGACCGCCGGGCTCACCGTGCTCGAGGCCCACATCCGCGGCTGCCCGGTGATCTCCTACGGCTTCGCGGCCGGCCACCTGCGCGCCAACAACGCCGCCTTCGAACGGTTCGGCATCGCCGAGGTGGCGCGCTCGGACCGTGAGCTCGAGGCGACCCTGCGCCACGTCGCCGGGGAGCGCCGCTCGCCCGACTCGTCGTTCGCCTCGCTGCCCTCGATCGCCTCGCGGGCGCTCGCGGTGCGGCCGCGGGTCCGCCAGGACCCGGTCTGGCGCCTGCGCACGGCGCGCGCCGTCGCGGTCGCCTGCCTGGCGATCATCGCGGTGGTGCTGGTGATCTCCGCGGCCCGTCGCGAGAGCCCGCTGCGCCCGCTGAAGCCGGTCACCAGCCGCATCCACTTCGGCACCGACCCCGACGCGACGCAGGCGGCGAAAAAGCTCGGCCCGGCCGAATCCTCGCGCCAAGTCGCGAAGGAAACCGCCGAAGCCGAAGCCGCTCCTTGAGCGAGGCGCCCGGGGGGAGGGGGGTCCCTTCGGCGAAGGCCGCGGCCGGCGCCGGCGCCGTCGCTCTCGCCGTCGCGATCCCGCACGCGGGCCCCGCGCTGGCGCCGATCGTCCCCGCGGTCGGGCAGCGGCTCCCCGTCGTCCTGCGCGACGAGGGGAACCCGGGGGTCGCGCTCACCTTCGACGACGGGCCGCACCCGCAGGGCACCCCGGCGGTCCTGGAGATCCTGCGGGAGGCCGACCAGCGGGCGACCTTCTTCCTCGTCGGCGAGCAGGTCGAGCAACGCCCGGCGCTGGCCGCCGAGATCGTCGCCGCCGGGCACCGGGTGGAGCTCCACTGCCACCGCCATCGCAATCAGCTGCGGTTGACCCCGCGGGCGATCCTCGACGACGCCGAACGGGCGCGGGCGGCGATCGAGGAGGCGACCGGCCAGGGGATCGCCGACTACCGGCCGCCTTATGGGATCTTCAGCGGCGTCGGGCTCGCCGCGATCCGCTCACGCGGCTGGCGACCGGTGCTGTGGTCGAAATGGGGACGGGACTGGACGCGTCGGGCGAGTGCGGCGTCGATCGCGAGCAAGGCGACCGAGGGGATCCGCCCCGGGGACATCGTCCTTTTACACGACGCGGATTTCTATAGCGCGCGTAACTCTTGGGAGCGCACCGCGTCAGCTCTGCCGAGAATCTGCGAGGAGCTGACGGCGCGAGGCCTGAAGTCGAGCGTGCTTCGCCGCTGAACCGGAGGCGCGATGGTCCACTCGTCGCAGCCCGCGAAGGCTTCGTCGAGCATGCGTGCCATCGTGCTGCGCGGCCGGTCCTGGTCGAAGATATGCTGAGACATGGCTCTTCCGTCCTGGAGTAGGGGTTTGAGGAAGATTCACCCCCCGGTCGGACGAAAAAGTTGCAGTTTGCGGATTTTGCGAACAGTTGTTCGCAAAAGCTGCTATGGGGACGGCGCAAATTCGGCGATCGCCATCGCCAGGCGGTCGGGCTGATCGAGCGGCACGAACGTTGCCGAATCGGGTATGCGGACCAGCTTCGCGCCGCCCACTTCCTCGGCCAGTCGTTCGGCATAGCTGATCGGGAAGAAGCGGTCGCCGGGGGCCCAGGCGAGGAGCAGGGGGAACCGGGAGCCGCGGAGTTCGTCCGCCGCCTTCAGCGTGTGCGCCTTGCTCATCCCGCGGGTGACCTTGCCGAGGTCGCGCCGGATCGCCTTGTCGGTGATGCCGGGCTTCGCCCAGGATTCGACCAGCGCGGCCGGTGGCGTCCGCTTCGCGAACGGCTTGAAGGCGGTGCGGGTGACGAACCCGAAGCGGAAGGGGAAGGCGAGCAGGGTCACGCCGCCGGGGAGTTTCGCCAGCGGCGGCAGCGCCTTGAAGATCCCGGGCGGGAAATTGTCGTGGGTGTCGCAGTTGGTCAGGACGAGGCGGCCGACGCGGGCCGGGCGCCGGGCGACCAGCACCTGGCACATGGCGCCGCCGGAGTCGTTGCCGACCAGGGTCACGTCGTCGAGGTCGAGCGCCTCGAGGAAGCTCTCGATGATCGAGGCGACGCCGGGAGGGGAGAGGTCGGCGTCGGGTGCCATCGCCACCTGTTGGGCGCCCATCGGCCAGTGCGGGGCGATGCAGCGATAGCGGTCGGCGAGGGCGTCGACGACGCCGTCCCAGAGCCGTCCGTCGACCAGGTAGCCGTGGACGAAGACGATCGGCGGCCCGGATCCCGCCTCCCGGTAGCGGATAGTTCCCTGCGGCAACGCGATTTGTCGGTCCATGGCCATTAACATACATACAGCATGAATGAAAAGCAAAAAAGGACCCAGGCGCAGCGTGCCGAGGCGACCCGTACGGCGCTGATCGCGGCCGGGAGGGACCTCTTCACCGCGCGCGGCTACGACGACGTCGGGGCCGAAGAGGTCGTCCGTGCCGCCGGCCTCACCCGCGGAGCGCTCTACCACCACTTCCCGAGCGGCAAGGCCGCCCTCCTCGAGGCGATCTACGAACGAATGGAGGCGGAATCCACCGAGCGCGTCGCCCACATCGTTCTCGACTCCGACATGCACAGCCCGCTGGCGGCGATGAAGGCCGGCGTCGCCGCCTTCCTCGACGAGTGCGCCGAGCCCGGTTTCCAACAGATCGTCCTCCACGACGCCCCGGCGGTCCTCGGCTGGGAGCGCTGGCGTGAGATCGCCGCCGCCAACGGCCTCGGCCTGATCGAGGCCAGCCTGATCGCCGCGATCGAGGCAGGCGAGATCCGCCCGCTCCCCGTCAAACCGACCGCCCACCTCCTCCTCGGCGCCCTCGACGAGGCGGCAATGCTCCAGGCCCGCTCGACCGACCCCGCGAGCCGCGCCGAGATCACGACGGTCCTGTTGGCGCTGATCGACAGCTTCGCGGCCCCGCTGCCGGGCTAAGGGGTGCCGGCCCGCATCCACAGGCCTGGATCCCTGGCCTGTGGCGACTTACTCGCTCATAGGGCGACTAAGTCGCCACGGCCGGCGACCGACCGATGGATCCGTCACGGAGATGCCGGGAACGTCACCCTTCCGCGCACCTTTGATCCGTCTTCGGCCCGGACCATGACCTGGAGCGGTGTTGTCCAAAGCGCACGCGTCTCGCGTCCCTTTCCCCGTCCCCCGCCCCGCCCAAACCCAGTGCGCAAGCGGCAGAGACCCTCTGCCCGGAGCCCGCTTGCGCACTGCTCTAAACTCTTAGGAGTGAAAGCTTCAATCCACCCCGATTATCAGCTTGCCAACGTGCACTGCTCGTGCGGCAACCAGTTCTACACGCGGTCGACGAAAGACGATCTGCACGTCGAGCTTTGCTCCGAGTGCCACCCGTTCTACACCGGCAAACAGAAGCTGGTCGACACCGGCGGGCGCGTCGAGCGCTTCCAGCGTCGTCAGGCGAAACACCGGGCCGGTAGGCGGTAGGAATCGTGAGCCCCATCGCGGGCTCCGCACAACAGGCGCACCAAACCTCCCCCTCCAGCAACAGCAGTAACGGAGGGGACCCGCTGCGCATGCCCGACGGGCGGCTCGTCGCCAAGCGCGACGCGCCGGTCGGCGGGCAGGCAGTCCTGGAGGGCGTGATGATGCGCGGCATCTCGACCTGGGCCGTCGCCGTCCGTACCCCCGAGGGCCAGATCGAAGTCGAGTCCGAGCCGCTCACCCCGTGGGCCCGACGCCATCGCCTCTACCGGGTGCCGATCGTCCGCGGCGTCGTCGCGCTCGCCGAATCGATGAAGATCGGCTTCCGCGCGCTCGCGATCTCCGCCAACGCGCAGATCGAGGACGACGAGGACGGCGAGCCCGAAGAAATCGGCGGCTGGGTCTGGGGGCTCACCATCGCCTTCTCGCTGGTCCTCGCGATCGGCCTCTTCTTCGTCGTCCCGGTCGGGCTGACCAGCCTGATCAAGGACCAGCTCGGCTCGCCACTGCTCTTCTGGCTGGTCGAGGGCCTGCTGCGCACCTCCATCTTCATCGGCTACATCTGGGCGATCTCGAAAATGCCGGACCTGCGACGAACCTTCGAGTACCACGGGGCCGAGCACAAGACGATCTCCTGTTACGAGGCCGAAGACGAGCTGACCCCGGAGCGGGCGAAGCTTTACTCGCGTCTGCACCCTCGTTGTGGCACCAGCTTCCTGCTGATCGTGATGGTGCTGGCGATCTTCATCTTCGCGCCGCTCGGCCTGCCCGCCTGGTACTGGCTGGTGATCTCCCGCATCGTCGGCATCCCGGTCATCGCCGGGCTCTCCTACGAGGTGATCAAGTGGGCGGGCAAACACCGCCGCAAAGCTTGGGTCCGCGCCGTCATGTGGCCGGGGCTGATGCTGCAGAACCTGACCACGCGCGAGCCGAGTCTCGACCAGCTCGCCGTCGCGATCGCCTCGCTGAATGCCGTCCTCGCCCGCGAGAAACCTGAGGACCTGCGCTCCGATCAGACGATCGAGATCGTCGCCTAGCGGCACCTCGACGTACCGCACCCGCCCTGGTGGCGGTGCACATCTAGAGTCTCACCCATGATCGAGCAGCTGGTCGAACAGATTCGCGCGCGCTTCGCCGAGCTGGAGGCGCAGATGTCCGACCCGGCGGTGATCGCCGATCGCGAACGCTATGCCGAGGTCGGTCGCGAATACCGCCAGCTGAAAGCCGCGCACGACCTCGCGGCGGAGTACTCGACCCTGAAGGACGACCTCGAGGGCGCCCGCGAGCTCCTCGCCGAGGGTGAGGACGAGGAAATGCGGGCGGTCGTCGACGAGGCGCCCGCGCGCCTCTCCGAGCTCGAAGAGGAGATCCGCCTGGCGATGGTCGAGCGGGACCCCAACGACGAGAAGAACGTGATCGTCGAGATCCGCGCCGGCACCGGCGGCGACGAGGCGGCGCTCTTCGCGGGCGACCTCTACAAGATGCTGACCCGCTACGCCGAGCTCCGCGGCTTCACCACCGAGGTCCTCTCGCAGTCCGCCTCCGAGGCGGGCGGCTTCAAGGAGGTCACCTTCGAAGTGCGCGGTGACGCCGCTTATTCCGTCTACAAGTTCGAGGGTGGGACGCACCGCGTCCAGCGAGTGCCGGAGACCGAGAGCCAAGGTCGCATCCACACCTCGACCGCGACGATCGCGGTGCTGCCCGAGGCCGAGGAAGTCGACGTCCAGGTTGACCAGAACGACCTGCAGATCGACGTCTATCGCTCCTCGGGTCCGGGCGGCCAATCGGTCAACACGACCGATTCGGCGGTACGGATCACCCACAAACCGACCGGGATCGTGGTCTCGATGCAGGACGAGAAGTCCCAGCTGCAGAATCGCGACAAGGCGATGCGGGTGCTGCGCGCGCGCCTGCTCGAGAAACAGATCGCCGAACAGCAGCAGGCGATCGCCTCCGAGCGCAAGGCGCAGGTCGGCAGCGGCGAGCGGGCCGAGAAGGTCCGCACCTACAACTTTCCCCAGGGCCGGATCACCGACCACCGGATCAAGCACACCTCGCACAACCTCGACGGCGTGCTGAACGGGGAACTCGAGGAGTTCACCAACGCCCTCTCGGCAGAGGAGAAGCGGCGCCGCCTCGAGGCTGCCGCGGAAGGGTGAATGAGGTGCCCGGGACGACGGCTGACGCGAAGGTCGGCGACGCTCTCGGCGCGGCCACCGACGCGCTTCTCGCCGCCGGGGTGCCGGACGGCCGCTTCGACGCCGAAGTCCTCCTCGCCGCCGCCAGCGGCCGTGGTCGCGCCTCGCTGATCGCCGACCCGAGCGGACCGCTCCCGCCCGCGGTGAGCCGCCTCTACGGCGAATTCGTGCGCCGGCGGCTGCGGCGCGAGCCGGTCGCCTACATCGTCGGGACGAAAGGCTTCCGGCGGATCGAGCTGGCTGTCGACCGGCGGGTGCTGGTGCCGCGGCCGGAGACCGAGCTGCTGGTCGAAGTGGCGCTGGAGCGCGGACCCGGCCGGGTGCTGGATGTCGGCACGGGGTCGGGGGCGATCGCGCTGGCGCTCGCCGACGAGCTGCCCGGGGCGACGATCGTCGCCACCGACACCTCGCCCGCCGCGCTGGAGGTGGCGCGGGCGAACGCCGAGCGCCTCGGCCTCGCCGAGCGGGTCCACTTCGAGGCGGGCACGGTGCCGGAGGGCCACGGCTTCGACCTCGTGCTGGCCAACCTTCCCTACGTCGCCGAAGGTGATTGGGCGGGCCTCGAGCCGGAGGTGACCGAGTGGGAGCCGCGCGAGGCGCTGCTGGCCGGCGAGGACGGCCTCGACGCCTACCGCGAGCTGCTGGCGCCGATGGACGCGGGCCCGGCGGAGTGCCTGCGGCCGACCTTCTCCGACGCCCCCGAGGCGCTCGCGGGCGTCGCTGCGGTGGCGGTCGAGATCGGCGCGGGCCAGGCGATCGAGGTCGCCGAGCTGATGCGCGACGCGGGGTTCGCCGAGGTCTCCGTGCGCGAGGACCTGGCCGGGATCGAGCGCGTCGTGGTGGGGGAGCGATGAGCGCCTCCCCGGAGGTCGTGCCGCTGCTGCACGGTGGCGCGGCCACGGCCCGCTCGGCGCTCGAGCGGACGATCGCCACGGGCGGCGTCGCGGTTTTTCCCTCCGACGGCGTCTACGGCCTAGCCTGCGACCCGCTCGACCCCGGCGCGATCGCCCGGATCCACCGGATCAAGGGTCGCGACGACGGCAAACCGGCCGCGGTCATGTACTTCTCGCCGCTGGCGATGCGCGAGCTCGTCGCCGAGCTCGGCCCGCGCGCCGCCGCCGCGGTCTCCGCACTGCTGCCCGGTCCGGTGACCCTGGTGGTGAAGAACCGGGGCCATCGCTATCCGCTCGCCTGCCGCGAGGACGTCGAGCGCCTCGGCATCCGCCTCCTCGCCGGTCCGCTGGCGGGAGCGATGTGCCCGATCTTCCAGACCTCGGCCAACCTCAGCGGCAAGCCCGCGCCCGGCCGCTTCGTCGACATCCCCGACGCGATCCTCGACGAGGTCGACCTGGCGATCGACGGAGGC
Source organism: Solirubrobacterales bacterium (assembly GCA_965200635.1). Taxonomy (GTDB): domain Bacteria; phylum Actinomycetota; class Thermoleophilia; order Solirubrobacterales; family 70-9; genus VAYN01. The sequence continues at coordinate 2,469,513 of OZ241364.1, forward strand.
GAGCTGACCGGCCTGCCCTCGACCGTCGTCGACATCGCCGCGATCGACGACGGCGGCAGCTGGGAGATCCTCCGCGAAGGCGCGATCTCCGAAGGCGACCTGGCAAGCGCCCTCGCCTCGGTCGGCCTCGACTAGTCCCCGCCGCTCAGCAGCCGGCGCCGGTGAAGGGGAGTCGCACGCGGCGGTGGGAGCTGTTGTCGTTCTCGTTCGCCTCGAAGAGCAGGTGCTTCGGATCGACCGTCATCCCGAAGACGAAGCAGCCGCGCAGGCCGCTGACGTCGATGTACTGCTCGTCGTAGTCGGCGGGGTAGATGTCCGACCAGCCGACCGAGGTGCCGAGGACATCGCGGCGGCTGCTCGGGTCCTGGTCGCAGGCGGGGTAGTGGCGGGTGGTGGGAGAGCCCTTGCCGGGTCGGGTGCGTTCGAGGTCGCGCAGGCAGTAGTTCAGCTTCGGGCTCGTCCTCAGGACCGGGCCGAGGGTGCCGTCGGTGAGGACCTTTCGGAGGTCGAAGCGGGCCAGCTGGTGGACCTTCCAGTAGGAGCCCCCGAAGTACTCGCCGACGTCGGTGAAGTGGAGGGAGGCGTTCGTCGGCACCGTGATGTGGCCGCCGCCGACCTTGTAGATCCGCTGGTTGACCTTCATCGACTTCGGGCCGTCGCGTCGTCCGCGCACCTCGATCGGGCCACGGCCGCGGCTCTGCACGTCGGAGGTCGCGCGCAGGATCGTCTCGCCCTCGTAGCTTTCGGCCTTCATCTCGCTCGGCGTCCCGATCCGCAGGTTCGGACAGAGCAGGCGCGCGGCTTGCGGCCCGGTGCAGGGATTCTGCGGGGCGGCCGCGGCGGGCGCGGCGAGGACGAGGGCGGCGGCGAGGACCGCCAGGGGGGCTTTCACGGCGCGAAGAGTACTCGGCAGCTCCCAGCGATATCGGAGGCCATTGCTATCGTCGGCACCAGCAATGGCAGACCTTCCCGAGAACTTCCAGACCGCCCCTCTGAGCGAGGTCGATCCCGAGATCGCGGCCGTCCTCGACCGTGAGCTGCACCGCCAGCAGCGGACGCTGGAGATGATCGCCTCGGAGAACTTCGTGCCCCAGGCGGTGCTCGACGCGGCCGGCTCGGTGCTGACCAACAAGTACGCCGAGGGCTACCCCGGCCGCCGCTATTACGGCGGTTGCGAGGAGGTCGACGTCGCCGAGGAATTGGCGATCGAGCGGGCCAAGGCTCTCTTCGGCGCCGAGCACGCCAACGTGCAGCCGCACGCCGGCGCGCAGGCCAACAACGCCGTCTACTTCGGGCTGCTGGAGCCGGGGGACACGATCCTCGGGCTCGCCCTCGACCACGGCGGCCACCTCAGCCACGGGATGAAGATCAACGTCTCTGGCAAGTTCTACAACCCGGTCGCCTACCACGTGCGCCGCGAGGACTACCTGGTGGACATGGACGAGGTCGCGAGCCTCGCCGCCGAGCACAAGCCGAAGATGATCATCGCCGGCTGGTCCGCCTACCCGCGCCAGCTCGACTTCCCGCGCTTCCGCGAGATCGCCGACTCGGTCGGCGCGCTGCTGATGGTGGACATGGCCCACTTCGCCGGGCTCGTCGCCGCCAACGAGCACCCGAGCCCCGTGCCCTACGCCGACGTGGTCACCACCACCGTCCACAAGACCCTGGCGGGTCCGCGCAGCGGACTGATCCTCAGCAAAGCCGAGCACGCCAAAGCGATCGACAAAGCGATCTTCCCCGGCCAGCAGGGTGGCCCCTTGATGCACACGATCGCCGCCAAGGCTGTGGCGATGAAGATCGCCGCCTCGGAGCCTTTCGCCGAGCGCCAGCGTCAGACCATCGCCAACGCCCGCGCCCTGGCGATCGGCCTGGAAGCGAACGGCATCCCGGTCCTCACCGGCGGCACCGACGTCCACCTGGTCCTGGTCGACCTCACCACGACCGGCCTCGACGGCCAGACCGCCGAGGACCGCCTCGAGTCCGTCGGCATCACGGTCAACCGCAACGCGATCCCCTTCGACGAGCGCCCGCCGATGAACCCTTCTGGCCTGCGAATCGGCACCCCGGCCCTCACCACCCGCGGGATGAAGGAGGAGGAGATGGAGGAGATCGCCGCCGTGATCGCCACCGCCCTCGGCCCCGACTTCGAGTCCGAGAAGTCCTCCCTCGCCGACCGCACCGGCGCCCTGATGGACCGCCACCCGCTGTACTCGCAGCTCAGCCCGGCATCGGTCTGAACGCACGTCGACTTGGGGCGCTCTGAGCGCCCGAACTCGACACGCACCAGACTCGCTAGGGTCGCCACGATGAGAGTCTGGGTCGACTGCACCGCTGCCGCACATCCGATCGTGCTGCGGCCGATCATCGAGCGGCTCGAGGCGCGCGGGGACGAGGTCTTCATCACCACGCGCGAGTACGGGCAGACGGTCGGGATCCTCGACCGGCTCGGGATGCACTACACGGTGGTCGGGGAGCACGGGGGGGCCTCGAAGCTCGGCAAGGCGCGGGCGCTGGAGTCACGCTCGCGGGCGCTGTCCAAGGTGGTCTGGGCGAAGCAGCCGGAACTGGCGATCGCGCACGGGTCGGTCGACCTCGGCGTGGTCTCCTACTTCCTGCGGATTCCGTCGGTGCAGATGCAGGACTACGAGTTCGCCAACCTGCAGCGGACGATCGCCTTCCGCGCCGCGAGGAGGGTGCTGGCGCCGGAGGCGATCCCGGTCGACCGCCTGCGGAAGATCGGGGCGAAGGCGAAGAAGCTGGTCCGCTACCCCGGGTTGAAGGAGGAGTACTACCTCTATGACTTCACGCCCGACGAAGGGATCATCGACGACCTCGGGCTGGACCGGAGCAAAGTGATCACGGTGGTCCGCCCGCCGCCGGAGACCTCCGAGTACCACGAGCGCAACGACCTCTACGCCGCCACCGTCCGCCGGCTGGCCGCTGCCGACGGCGAGGCGCAGGCGGTGATCATCCCCCGCACCGAGGAGCAGGCCGAGCTGGCGCGGGCGCTGGGCGCGCCGAACCTGCTGATCCCGGAGCAGGCGATCGACGCGCAGAGCCTGATCGCCTGCGCCGACCTGGTGGTGAGCGCGGGGGGGACGATGAACCGCGAGGCCGTCGCCCTCGGCACGCCGGTCTACACCACCTTCAGCGGCAAGATGGGCGGGGTCGACGAGGTGCTGATCCACGAAGGCAGGCTGCTGGTCCTGGAGGACCCGGCGGAACTGCGATTGCGGAAGCGATCCGATCCGGTCGGGGTCCTCAATCCGCGCGACCCGAGCCTGCTCCTCGCCGCGGTGCTGGGCGCCGTCGCCGTATATCCGTAACCTGACCCGGTCCGGGAAGGCCGGACAGGGCCCTCGCACCCTCTACAAGCGGGACTGAAACTTGGCCGCGACCACCGATGCCCTACTCGCGTTCATCGCCGCAGCGGCGATCGCCTGGCTGTTGGTTCCCTATGCCGAGCGCCTCGCCTTCCGGGTCGGCGCGATCGACTATCCGCAGGAGCGCAGCCTCCACGACAAGCCGATGCCGCGCCTGTCGGGGCTGGCGATCCTGGTCGCGGTCGAGGCCGCGGGGTGGATCTGGCTGCCCGGGGACGGCGAGAGCCGCTCGATCCTGCTCGGTGGCGTCGCGATCGCCGCGGTCGGCGTCCTCGACGACATCTACGACCTCCCGGCCCTGCCGAAGCTGGTCGGCCAGGTCGGCGCCTCCCTGATCCCGGTCCTGGCGGGGGTGCGGGTGGAAAACCTGACCTTGCCGTTCGTCGGCGGGTTCGAGCTTCATGGCTGGGCATATCCGCTGACCGTGCTCGGGATCGTCGCCGTGGTCAACGTGATCAACTTCCTCGACGGGGTCGATGGCCTCGCCGCCGGGGTCTGCGTGATCGCCGCGGTGACCCTGGCGACGATCGCGCTCTCGCTCGAACGCAACGAGGCGGGCGTGCTCGCCGCGCTCACCGCGGGCGCCGCGCTCGGCTTCCTGCGCCACGGCTTCCCGCCTGCCTCGAGCTTCATGGGGGACACCGGCTCCAACCTGCTCGGCTATCTCCTGGCCACGGCCTCGGTGCAAGGAGCGCTGAAGACCAACGCCGTGGTCGCTCTCGCCTTCCCGCTGATGGTCCTCGCGGTGCCGGTCCTCGACACCGGCTTCGTCGTCGCCAAACGGCTCAAACACCGCCAGCCGATCTACCGGGCCGACAACTGGCACTTCCACCACCGGATGGCGAACAAGGGGTTCAGCCAGCGGCGCACGGTGGCCTACCTCTACGCCTGGACGACGGTGATGGCGGCCCTCGCCCTCGCTCTGCGCTTCGTCCCCTATAGCGACAATCACGGGCATTTCGACGCCCTCTGGACGGCGGTGATGCTGGTGCTGATCGCCGCCGCGCTCGCCTACAGCGTGTACCTCATCTACGTGCTCGAGATCCTCAAGCTACGGCGCGGCCGTATCAACCCGGAAACTGGGGAGTTCGAAGCCCTCGAACTGGCGGAAGAGACAGCCCCACCTGAAGCCTCTTCAGGTAGTGGCAAGGGGCACTAACCCGCATCAGAAAGCCATTTGTCGGCCGCTTCGGATATAGTCGCCCCGCGTCCGCCGGGTTGCCGAGACGGGCGACTTTATGTCTCCTCCCAAGCATGTTGATCTGATAGTTCTGGCTGCCGCCGCGGTGGTTTTTGCCGTCTGTGGGTTCTCCCTGCTCGGTTACCTCACCGCCGCCGTCGCCTGGCTCGCCCAGCGCGGGGTGCAGTGGTTGGCACAGCGTCGCTCCAACGAAGCGCTGAAGGCGGGCAACCGCCAGCGCGCGATGGGGATCGTCGCCGCCACCACGCTCGGCCGCGTCTGGCTGATGGCAACGATCGTGTTGGTCGTCGGCATCGCCCAGAACGACGCCGGGCTCGCCTCGGCGGTCCTCCTGGCGGCGCTCTTCACGATCTCGATGGGCGCCTCCGGTTTCGCCTACTTGCTCGAACCTGAACAACGGAGCGTCCAGCCGCGATGAGCGCGATGAAGACCAAAACCAAAGTCCTGATCGGCCTTGGGTCCTACCTCGCGATCGCCATCGCGCTCCTCCTGATCTTCGGCAACGACGGCAAGAACGAAGAGTTCAAACCGCAGAACGAGTTCAAGCTCCCGGCCTGGATCCACATCAAGCTCGGGCCGATCGACCTCTCGATCAACCGCGCGGTCCTCTATCTCGCGATCGCCAGCGCGCTGACGATCTTCACGATGACCTACATCGCCAAACGGATGACGCAGAAGCCGAACCGCGTGCAGACCGGCGTCGAGATCTCTTACGAACTGGTCAAAAACAACATCCTCGGCGACAACCTCGGCAAAGACGTCGCCAAACGCTGGTTCCCCTTCATCGCCACCCTCTTCTTCTTCATCTGGTTCTCCAACATCATCGGGTTCATCCCGCTGCCGACCAACAGCGAGGAGACCTTCAACGTCTTCGGGCTCAACATCCCGTCCTTCGCGATCTACGCGGCGACGGCGAACATCTCGATCCCGATCGTCCTCACCCTGGTCGTCTGGATCAGCTACCACGTCGAAGGGGTCCGGGCGAAGGGCTTCCTGCCCTACCTGAAGAGCTGGCTGCCGCCGGGCCTCGAGAACATGAGCCCGATCGGCCGCGGCGCGATCTTCGCGATCGAGGTGATCTCCCACTTCGTGCGGCTGATCAGCCTCTCCGTCCGTCTTTTCGCCAACATCCTCGCGGGCCACCTCTTGCTGCTCTTCATGGGCGGCGGGCTCGCGGTGCTGCTCGGGATCGCCGCGCTCGGCGCGGTCACCTTCCCGCTCGCATTCGTCTTCTTCATCTTCGAGGTCGGGCTAGTGGCCACCTTGCAGGCATTCATCTTCTCGACCCTCAGCGCTATCTACATCGGCGGAGCCACCTCCGCCAGTCATTGACGAAAGAAAGAAAAGGAGCACTTTCTCTGATGGACCTGGCACCCGTAATTGCCGCAACCGAAGCCATCACCGGCGAAGATGTGAAAGGCGCAGGCAAAGCGATCGCCCTCGGCGTCGGTGCCGGTCTCGGCTCGATCGGCGCCGGCATCGGCGTCGGCTTCATCTTCGGTAAGGAGATCGAGTCCGTCGCCCGCCAGCCCGAGATGAAATCGGAGCTCGAATCGATCCGCTGGCTCGGCTTCGCGCTTACCGAGGCCGTGGCGTTCTACACGTTCATCTTCGCCCTGATCGCCTTCTTCCTCTCGTAGCGATGGCGCTCCTCGGCCAGATAGCCGCGATCCCGGTCGCGGACAGCGAAGGGAGCTTCCTGGTCTCGCCCAACGTCGGGCTGATGATCTGGACGATCCTGCTGTTCCTGATCACCATGTGGGTGCTCAGCAAGGTGGCGTTCCCGAAAATCCAGGAGGCTCTGGACAAACGGGCGAAAACCATCGCCGACTCGATCGAGGCCGCCGAAAGGCAGCGCAAAGAGTCCGACGAACTGCTCGAGGAGTACCGCGGCCGGCTGGCCGAGGCTCGTGAGCAGGCCGACGACATCATGGCCCGGGCCCGCAAAGCCGCCGATACGGCGGAGTCGGAGGCGACTGCCGCCGGCCGGGAGAAACGCGACGAGCTCGTCGCCCAGGCCCAGCGCGACATCGAGGCCGAGACCCGGCGTTCGCTAGATGCGATCCGTAAAGAGGTCGCCGACCTCACCGTCCTGGCAACCGAGAAAGTCACCCGCAAAACGCTCACCGAGGACGACCAGCGACGGCTCGTCGAGGAGGCCCTTGGCGAGGTCGACTTCTCGGCCCTCTCGGGCCAGAGCTCGGAGAACTAGGGGTACCTGGAGCAAATGGCCGACGCCGCCCGCGTATACGCCGAGGCCCTCTTCGCTGCCGGAGAGGACAAAGGCAAGATCAACGAGCTGCAGGAGCAGCTCGCCGGCTTTGCCGACGCCGTCGAAGGCGACCGCGAGCTGCAGGTCTTTCTATTCAGCCCCTACCTCAGTTCGCAGGACAAGAAGGAGGGGCTCGGCCGTGCCGTGACGGGTGCCGAGCCGGAGTTCTCCAACTTCCTCGAGCTGCTGGTCGAGAAGGGCCGGATGCCGGACGTGTTCCGCATCCGGCGTGAGTACGAAGAGCTCTGGAAAAAAGCCAACCGCCGCCTCGACGTGACCGTCACCTCAGCGATCGAGCTCGACCCCAGCGTGGTCGGGAAAATCGGCGAGGAGGTCGAAAGGCAGACCGGCGAGAAGGTCGAGCTGTCCAGCGAAGTAGACGATGGGATCCTCGGCGGAATCGTGCTGCGGGTCGGCAACATGGTCCTTGACGCGAGCATCCGCACTCGTCTGGAGAAACTGCGAAAAAGCGTCGCGAGCGCGGCGTAGGAGGGAAGTACACGCATGGCGATGGAGATCAAGCCGGACGAGATCGCGAGCATTCTGCGCGAGCGCATCGAGGGCCTGGAGACCGACTCGGCGGACCTGACCGAGGTCGGCACCGTCCTCTCGGTCGCGGACGGCATCGCTCGCGTCCACGGCCTCGACAACTGCATGGCGCTGGAGATGCTGGACCTGCCCCACGGCGTGACCGGCCTGGCGCTGAACCTCGAGTCCGACAACGTCGGCGCCGTGCTGTTCGGCGAGTGGGACAAGATCGTCGAGGGCGACACGGTCAAACGGACCGGGCACCTGCTGGAGATCCCGGTCGGCGAGGCGCTCCTCGGCCGCATGGTCGACCCGCTCGGCCGCCCGCTCGACAACCGCGGCGAGGTCGCCACGACCGAGACCCGCCCGGCCGAGTTCAAAGCGCCCGGCGTGGTCGAGCGCCAGCCGGTCGAGGAACCGGTGCAGACCGGCCTGATGGCGATCGACGGGATGATCCCGATCGGCCGCGGACAGCGAGAGCTGATCATCGGCGATCGCCAGACCGGTAAGACCGCGATCGCGATCGACACGATCATCAACAACAAGGACAAGGACCTGATCTGCGTCTACGTCGCGATCGGGCAGCGGATGTCCACCGTCGTCCAGCTGAAACAGACGCTGGAAGAAAACGGCGCGATGGAGAACACCATCATCGTCGCCGCTCCGGCCGACGAGGCGGCGCCGATCAAGTACATCGCCCCTTACGCAGGCTGCGCGATGGCGGAGCACTTCCTCTACAACGGCAAAGCTGCCCTCTGCGTCTACGACGACCTCACCAAACACGCTTCCGCGTACCGCCAGATGTCGCTGCTGCTGCGGCGCCCGCCGGGCCGCGAGGCGTACCCGGGTGACGTCTTCTACCTGCACTCGCGGCTGCTCGAGCGCGCGGTGAAACTGAACGACGAGCTCGGCGGCGGCTCGCTGACGGCGCTGCCGATCATCGAGACCCAGGCCTCCGACGTGTCGGCCTACATCCCGACCAACGTCATCTCGATCACCGACGGCCAGATCTTCCTCGAGTCCGACCTGTTCTTCTCCGGCGTCCGCCCGGCGATCAACGTCGGCATCTCGGTCTCCCGGGTCGGCGGTAACGCGCAGACGAAGGCGATGAAGAAGGTCGCCGGAAAACTGCGCCTCGATCTCTCCCAGTACCGCGACCTCGAGGCCTTCGCCCAGTTCGGCTCCGAGCTCGACGCGGAGACGCAAAAAGCGCTGACCCGCGGCGAACGCCTGGTCGAGCTCCTGAAACAGCGTGAGCGTGAGCCGCTCGGCGTCGCCGACCAGGTCGCCTCGATCTACTCGGGCACCGGTGGCTACCTCGACCGGATCAAAGTCGAGCGCGTGTCCGAGTTCCTCGCCGACCTGCGGGTCCGCCTCCGCTCCGAGCAGAAGGACCTGCTGGACCGGATCAACGACACCGGCAAGCTGGAGGAGGACGACGAGAAGGCTCTTGGTGAGGCGATCGCCGACTTCGTCGACGACTTCGGCCCCGACTTCGACGAGCACGGGGACCCGCTCGAGGCGGGGGAGTCCGACCGGGTCAAGTCCGAGGAGGAGCGCAACGCCCCCGCCCGGACCGCCGGCGACGAGCAGCCGAAATCGGAGGCCTCGGAGACCGAGACCCAGGACGAGACCGCGGAGGCATCGGCGGCTTCCTAGCCGGACCGGGACGAAACCATGGCCTCGCAGAAGGAAGTCAAGAGTCGCATCGCGTCGATCAAGAACATCAACAAGATCACGCGCGCGATGGAGATGGTCGCGGCGGCGCGACTGCGCCGCTCCGAACAGCGGATCGCCGACCTGCGTCCGTACTCGGAGGGGATGCGGAAACTGACCCGGATCGCCTCCGAGCACGCCGGTGGCCTGCCGCGGGTGCCGGTCTTGGCCGAGCGCGAGAACGTGCAAAAAGTCGGCATCGTCCTCGTCACCGCCGACCGTGGGTTGGCCGGCGCCTTCAACTCGAACATCATCCGCGAGGGCATGCGCTCCGCCGCCCGCGTCCGCGACGAAGGGGCCGAGCCGGTCTTCTCCGTGGTCGGCCGCAAGGGCGTCTCCGCGATGACCTTCCGCAAGCAGGATCTGGTCGGCGAATACACCGGCTTCACCGATCGCCCGGCCTTCTCCGATGCCCGCCAGATCGGCGAGGAGATGGTCGCCCGTTACGTCGACGAGGACCTCGACCGGGTCGAGCTGATCTACAACCGCTTCGTCTCACCGCTCACCCAGCACGTCTGGCGCCAGACCCTGCTGCCTTTGCAGCAGGCCGAGGTCGTCGGCGAGGGCGCCGACGCCGAGGAGGAGCCGGCGATGGAGGAGTCGGGTGAGGGCGGCGGCACCCAGGCGCGTTCGGAGTGGTTCTACGAGCCCGATCCCGAGGAGCTCCTGACCAGGCTTATCCCCGAGTACGTGACCATCTCGGTCTACCGGGCTCTGCTCGAGTCGGCCGCCTCGGAGCTCGGCGCGCGGATGACCGCGATGCGCAACGCGGCCGAGAACGCGGAAAAAATCAACGACAAACTGACGCTGGAGATGAACCGCGCCCGCCAGGCGGAAATCACCCAGCAGATCCTCGAGGTCGTCTCCGGCGCCGAGGCGCTGAGCTAGGCCGCAGTCCCCGAGAACCAATCGATCAGACTTCGAAGACCAGGAAAAGGACCCAGAATCAATGGCTGAGAACGGCAACGGAGCAGGCGAGCACAACATCGGTAGCGTCGAGCAGGTCACCGGCGTGGTGATCGACGCGGTCTTCCCCGACGGGCTGCCGGAGATCTACTCGGCGATCACGATCGACGTCGGCGACGTCGGCGCCGGTGACCGCGACAGCGACGAGGCGACCCAGCTGATCTGCGAGGTCCAGCAGCACCTCGGCGACGACCGCGTCCGCGCGGTCGCCATGGACGCCACCGACGGCGTGCGGCGCGGCGACAAGGTCGTCGACACCGGCAACCCGATCACGGTGCCGGTCGGCGACGTCACCCTGGGCCGCATCTTCAACCTGCTCGGCGACCCAATCGACAATGGCGAGCCGCTCGCCGACGACGTCGAGCGTTGGCCGATCCACCGTCCCGCTCCGAAGGCGTCGGACCTGACCCCGACCCAGGAGGTCCTGGAGACCGGGATCAAGGTCATCGACCTGCTCGCGCCGTACGCCAAAGGCGGCAAGGTCGGGCTGTTCGGCGGTGCCGGCGTCGGCAAGACCGTGCTGATCCAGGAGCTCATCCGCAACATCGCCGAGGAGCACGAGGGCCTGTCCGCCTTCGTCGGCGTCGGCGAGCGCTCGCGCGAGGGGAACGACCTCTGGCTCGAGATGAAAGAAAGCGGCGTCATCGAGAAAACGATGCTCGTCTTCGGTCAGATGAACGAGCCGCCCGGAGCGCGTCTGCGCGTCGCCCTCTCCGGCCTGACGATGGCGGAATATTACCGAGAGCAGGGCGGCCAGGACGTGCTTTTGTTCATCGACAACATCTTCCGCTTCGTCCAGGCGGGCTCCGAGGTCTCGGCGCTGCTCGGGCGCATGCCGTCGGCGGTCGGCTACCAGCCGACGCTGGAGACCGAGATGGGCGGTCTGCAGGAGCGGATCACCTCGACCGACCGCGGATCGGTCACCTCGATCCAGGCCGTCTACGTCCCCGCGGACGACTACACCGACCCGGCCCCGGCGTCGGTGTTCGCCCACCTCAACGCGACCACCGCGCTCTCCCGGGCGATCTCCGAGAAAGGCATCTACCCGGCGGTGGATCCGCTCGACTCGACCTCGACGATCCTCAAGCCCGACGTGGTCGGCGACGAGCACTACCGCACCGCGACCGAGGTCCAGGAAGTCCTGCAGCGCTACAAAGAGCTCCAAGACATCATCGCGATCCTCGGGATCGACGAGCTCTCCGACGAGGACCGGCAGACGGTGTCGCGCGCCCGCAAGATCGAGCGCTTCCTGTCGCAGCCGTTCTTCGTCGCCGAACAGTTCACCGGCCGCACCGGCGAGTACGTGCCGGTGTCGGAGACGGTCCGCGGCTTCCGCGAGATCCTCGACGGCCAGCACGACGACCTGTCCGAGGGCGCCTTCTACATGCAGGGCGGCATCGACCAGGTCACCGAGAACGCCGCCGCGAAAGCCTAAGGAGCCAAGTGACCTTCCGGGAACCCCCACGCACGTCTGGCGGCGCCGCACGCACTTCGCGGGGCGTCGTCCTCAGTCGGCCAAATAGCGTTGCTATTCGGCCTCCTTGCGTCCTACCCCCGCTCGGTGCGGCACTCGCCAGTCGCACGCGCGGGTTCCCGGAAGGTCACTAAGTTGGCCGCCGAGCACATGCTGGACGTCGAAGTCCTCACCCCCGAGGGGGAGGTCTTCAAAGGCGAAGTCCGCCAGCTCTCGACCCGCACCGAGGTCGGCGAAATCGGCATCCTCGCCAACCACGCCCCGGTGCTCGGCGCCCTGCAGCCGACCACGCTGCGCCTCCACGTCTCCGACTCGGAGACGAAGAGCTTCGCGCAGTCCCACGGCTGGTTGCAGGTCTTCGAAAACACCGCCCGCGTGCTGGTCGAGGAAGCGGTGGAGCCGGAGAATCTCGACGCCGGGGCGTTGAAAGAAGAGCTCTCAGACGCGGAACGGCGGCTCTCGGAGTCCGAGTCGGGCACCGCGGAGTGGTCGCGCGCGGTCAAAGACAAACAGCGCGCAGAGACGTTTCTTCGCATCGCCGAGGGATGAGGCGGCGGGGCTCTCGGGCGCCCCTCGCTGGAATAGCCTCCCGCGCCCTTCGGGCGCAGGTCACGGAAGATGGAGCGCCCCTATGGGGCGCATATATCGGATTGCATTTCCGCCGCTTCGCGATATTCCCGCGAGTGGCGCCCGAGAACCCCGCCTGCGTCGCGCAGGCACGAGCTGACGACCGTCTCCGGGTAGGGAAAGCCGCTGGCCCTCCGGCCTGGGGAGCTGCTGAACCCTCGGCCTGCGGAGCTGACGGGGCGCGCTCCGGGGAGGGGGTCCGGTCGTCTCGTGGAGGAATGTCGCGAAGCGGCGGCAATGCCAATCCGATTCCTGCCCGCCTTTGGCGGGCACTAAATTCCCCGAGCCGCCCCGCAGGGGCGCGAAGGCAATTCCGGAACGAGACGACCGGACCCCCTCACTCAAAACCATGAACCCCGAGCTCCTATCCCTGGCCAAACGCCTGATCTCGTACAAAACGTGCGATGAGCGAAGCATTCATGAGTGCGCGGGGTTTGTGGAAGCGTGGCTGGAGGCGCGCGATATCGAGGCGGAGCGGGAAGAGGTCCGCGGGCTGCCGGTGGTGAAGGCCGAAGTGGGGCCTGCCGACGCGCCCACGATCGTTCTCGAGGGCCACATCGACGTGGTCCCGGCGCACCCTGGGCAATTCGAGCCGCGGATCGAGGGGGATCGGCTCTACGGGCGGGGCGCCTACGACATGAAGGGCGCGATCGCGGCGATGATGGTCGTCACCGCGGCGCTGCGCGACTCCGACAAGGTGCGGGTGCGCCTCGGGATCGTCGGCGACGAGGAGTCCGAGGAGGGGGAGGACCGCGGCTGCGACCGGCTGGTCGAGAGCGGCTTCACCGGGGACTTCGCGATCACCGGCGAGCCGACCGACCTGCACATCGGGGTGGAGGCCAAGGGAGTGCTGGCGCTGCGGCTCGAGGTGGGCGGCACGGCGGCGCACGGAGCCACCCCGTGGCTCGGCGACAACGCCGTCCTGAACGCGATCGACGTTTTTCGGAGTATCGAGTCGCTACCGTTCGCGAGACAGAGTTCGGAGCTGTTCGATCGCCCGTCGATAAACCTCGGGCGGATCTGGGGCGGCGACGCTCTGAACAAGGTGCCCGACCGATGCGTGATCGACGTCGACATCCGCTACCTGCCCGGCCAGGATCCCGAAGCCTTGTTGGAGGAGATCCGAGCCATGCCCGGAGTCACCGTCGCGCCGCTCCTGGTGCGCCCGCCCGCGACCGTCGACCGCGATCTGCCCTTCCTGCGGGGCCTGCGCGAGGCCGCCGCGACCTATTCCAACGGCGAGACGATGAGCGTCGGACGCGACGGGGCCTCCGACATCGTGTCCTTCCTGCGGGTGGGGGTGCCGGGAGTCGAGTTCGGCCCGGTCGGCGCCGGCCATCACGGCCCGGCCGAGTGGGTCTCGATCTCCTCGCTGGAGGGCTACCGGCAGGCACTCGAGTCCTTCCTGCGCGCGATCCCGGAGCGATCAGGTGAGTAGCACCCCGCCGCCCGGCTACGGCGGCTTCTCCCGCAAGCCGCCTCCCGAGGGCGACGGCACCGAGGCGCCAAAGAAGAAGCGCTACTGGTGGCGCTTCACCCTCGCGTCGGTGATCATCGTCGCGGTCGCCGCGGCCGCGACCTCCTCGGCCGTCCTGCTCTACATCAACTCGATCGCCGAAGCCTTCGGGACCGGCCACAACACCAAACTCCACGAAGAAGTCGAAGAAGTCGTCACCGACGTCCACGGTGGCGACCCGGAGACGATCCTGATCCTCGGCTCCGACCAACGCGCGAACCTGGAAGAAGAACACGGTAGGTCCGACACGACGATCCTGCTGCGCCTCGACGCCGGCAAGAACCTGATCTCCGTGATGTCGATCCCGCGCGATCTGAAGGTCGAACTCCCGTTCTTCGGCCCCGAAAAGTTCAACGGCGCCTATTCCTACGGTGGCCCGAAACTGACGGTCAGAGTGGTGAAGGCGCTCACCGGCCTGCAGATCAACCACGTGATCAACATCGATTTCCTCGGCTTCGTCCGCGCGGTCGACAAGATCGGGTGCGTCTACACCGACGTCGACCGGCGCTACTTCCACTCGAACGTGGGCGTGCCTCCCGAAGAACAGTATTCGGAAATCAACATCCAGCCGGGCTATCAGAAGCTCTGCGGCAAAAAAGCGCTCGAGTACGTGCGCTACCGGCATACGGACACCGACATCGTCCGCTCGGCTCGCCAGCAGAGCTTCCTCGGGCAGGTCCGCCATCAGGTCTCGCCGACCGACCTGATCACCGACAACAACAACCTGATCGACACGCTGGCCGAATTCACCAGCTCCGACATCAAGGGCGGGACCGAACTGCTGGAACTGCTCGACCTGCTCTACGAACTCCGTGGGGCCGAAGTCCAGCAGGTCCACTTCCCGGCCGAACTCGGGCCCAGCTTCGTCTACTCGAACGAGGACGAAATCCGACACGCGGCGAAGGAATTCCTCGGCGAAGCGGGATACCAGACGCAGAAGATCGAAATCGAAGAAAAAGAACAAAAGGCCGAACGCAAGAAGAAGCGCCAGGAAGAACGGCAGAAGAACAAGGGCAAAGGCAAGAGCGGCAAGGAAAAGAAAAAGTCGAAGAAGACGAAGAAGCCGAAGAAGCACGTGCCCCCGGGCGGTGACGAACTGGTGCCCGCGGCCGAACTGGGCGAACAAGAGGCCGAGATCGCCGCCCGCAAGGTCGGCGGCGGCTTCCCGGTCTTCTACCCGACGCGGTTGCCCGAAGCCGCGACCTTCCAGGAATCGAACCCCTACGAACACATCGTCGATCCCCGCGTCTACCACCTGAAGGACAAAGACAAGGAAAGGCACGCCGCCTACCGGATGGTCGGGGTCTTCGAGCCGATCTACGAAGAAGCGAACTACTTCGGGGTACAGGGGATCGCCGGCTGGGAAGACCCACCGATCCTCGACGACCCGACCGAAACGAAGACCGTGAACGGCCGTGAATATTCGATCTACACCGACAGCGGCAAGATCAAGCTGGTCGCCTGGCACCGCGGCGAAAACACCTACTGGATCTCCAACAGCCTGCAGCAGTCGCTGACCAACGAGCAGATGATGGGGATCGCGGAGTCCTGCCACGTGATCAAGCCGACGAAGAAGAAGAAAACCGCGAAGAAGGGGAGTCAGAGCGAATGAGCGACAGAGGCCAGGCGGTCGGAGTGATCGGGGTCGGCTGGGTCGGTCTGGTGACCGCTGCCTGCTTCGCCGAGCTCGGCCACGAGGTGATCGCGCGCGACATCCTCCCCGAGAAGGTGGAGGCACTCTCCCGCGGCGACGTCACGATCTTCGAGCCGGGGCTGACCGAGATGATCCAGCGCAACCTCGAGCGGATCACCTTCACCACCGACATGACGAAGCTGCTCGACGGCGCCCGCCTGCTCTTCACCTGCGTCGACACGCCGCCGACCTACTCCGGGGACGCCGACCTCTCGCGGGTGCGCTCGGTGGTCGCCGAGCTGCCCGAGGGCTCCGACCACGTGCTGGTGATGAAGAGCACCGTGCCCGCCGGCACCGGCCAGTCGATCCGTCGCGATAAGCCGGACCTCGCCTACGTCTCCTGTCCCGAGTTCCTCAAGGAGGGAACCGCGGTCGAGGACTTCATGCACCCCGACCGCGTGGTGGTCGGCGCCGATCCCGGCGACGAGGAGGCGGCCGCCGCGGTCGCGGCCCTCTACGCGCCGCTCGGCGAGGAGGGAGTGATCCTGCGCACCGACGTCGCCAGCGCGGAGATGATCAAGCTGGCCTCGAACGCCTTCCTGGCAACGAAGATCTCCTTCATCAACGAGATCGCGAACGTATGCGAGGAGGTCGGTGCCGACGTCGGCGAGGTCGCCCGCGGGATGGGCGCCGACACGCGGATCGGCTCTTCCTTCCTGCGCGCCGGGATCGGCTACGGAGGGTCCTGCTTCCCCAAGGACGTCTCGGCGCTGAAGATGCTGGCCGGCAACACTGGCTACCACTTCCAGCTCCTGACCTCGGTGATCGAGGTGAACGAGCTGCAGAAGCGGCGGGTGGTGGGCAAGCTGGAGAAGCACCTCGGCTCCCTGATCGGCAAACGGATCGCGCTGCTCGGGCTCGCCTTCAAGCCGGACACCGACGACATGCGCGAGGCCTCGAGCCTGGTGCTGTCGGCGCGGCTCCAGGGCGAGGGCGCCGAGGTGGTCGCCTACGACCCGGTCGCGATCGAGCGGGCCAGCGAGATGCTTACCACGGTCGAGATGGCCGACTCGGCGATGGCCGCGCTGGAGAACGCCGACGCGGTGATCCTGGTGACCGAGTGGAAGGAGTTCCGCGACCTCGACTGGGCCGCCGCCGCGGAGAAGATGGCACGACCGCTGATGGTCGACGGCCGCAACTACCTGGACCCCGACGCGATCGCCGCGGCGGGCTTCGAGTACGAGGGCATCGGCAGGCTGCCGAGGCAGGCCGCTTCCAAGGTTTCCTAGGGCTCCAGGGCCGCGGAGAGCAACTTGCAAGCGATCGTTCTGGTGGGCGGCGAGGGGACCCGCCTCCGTCCCCTCACCGACAAAGTCCCGAAGCCGGCGATCACGCTGGTCGATCGCCCCTTCCTCGCCTACATGGTCGAGTGGCTCGGGTCCCATGGCGTCGGCGAGGTCGTGCTCGCCTGCGGCTTCCTGCCCGATCGCCTGCGCGAGGCCCTCGGCGAGGGCGAACACGAGGGCGTCAAGCTGACCTACGTGACCGAGCCGGAGCGCCTCGGCACCGCGGGCGCGATCCGCTTCGCCGCGGACGCCCTCGGCGATCGCCTCGAAGATCGCTTCTTCGCCCTCAACGGCGACCTGCTCACCGAGCTCGACCTGGGAGCACTGTTGCGCTCCCACGAGGAGCGCGGCGCGCGGGCGACGATCGGCCTTCACCAGGTCGACGACGCGGCGGCCTTCGGGCTGGTCGTCTGCGATGAGGCGGGGGTCGTCCTCTCCTTCACCGAGAAGACCGGTATCGCCGAGCCCGGCGAAGTCAACGCGGGGGCCTACGTGCTGGAGCGCTCGGTGCTCGATCTGATCCCGGCCGGACGCAACGTCTCGATCGAGACCGAAGTCTTCCCACGCCTCGTCGGCGAGGGGCTGTGCGGCCTGCCGTTGGATGGGTACTGGATGGACATCGGCACCCATGAGCGATACCTGCAGGCGACCTGGGACATCCTCGAGGGGAGGGTGGGGAGCGAGGTGCGCCCGACCGCGCCCGGCCTCTTCCTCGGCGAGGGTGCCGTCGTCGCCGACTCGGCCCGGGTCGGTCCTCGCGCCGTGGTCTCGGCGGGCTGCGCGGTCGGTGCCGAGGCCGTCGTGATCGACTCGGTCCTGCTCGACGGCTGCTCGATCGGCGCGGGAGCGCGGGTGAGCGGCTCGGTCCTTGCCGCCGGCGTCGTGGTCGAGCCGGGCGCCCAACTTGTTGACACGATGGTCGCCGAGAATGAGAGAGTTGCCCCCGAGCGATGATCGACGACGTTCTCGGCATTCCCGACCAGCTCCGTGACGCGCTCTGGCGGCTGGAATCCGCGCGCCTGTCCTCGACTCCCTCGGCGGGCGTCTTCGTCTGCGGCATGGGCGGCTCGGCGATCGGCGGCGACCTCGCCGCGGCGGCGATCGGAGATCGGCTGACCGGACCGATGGTGACGGTCCGCGGTTATGCCCTGCCGAGCTGGGCGACGCCGGAGTGGACCGTGCTCTGCTCGAGCTACTCGGGGGAGACCGAGGAGACGCTGGCCTGCTTCGAGGCGGCCGAGGCGCTCGGCGCCAACCGGCTCGTCGCCAGCATCGGCGGCCCGCTGGTCGACCGGGCGCGGGAGTCCGAGGTGCCGGTGGTCGGCCTGCCGGGGATCTTCCAGCCGCGGACCGCGGTCGCCTACATGGTGGTGATCGCCGCCGAGGTCGCCTCGCTAGCCGGGATCGCGCCGCGCATCCACACCGAGATCGACGCCGCGGCAGCTTTCCTCGCCGACGAATCGGAGTCGCTGCAGCAGCAGGCGCGTGAGATCGCGACGCTGGTCGCCGGCGCCGTGCCGGTCATCTACGGCGCCGATCTGACCGCCCCGGTGGCGCGCCGCTGGAAGACGCAGGTGAACGAGAACGCTAAGTTCCCCGCCTTCTGGAGCGAGCTGCCGGAGGCCGATCACAACGAGCTCTGCGGCTGGGCGGGGGCGGCGGGCGACGAGCGCGCCGCGGCGATCTTCCTCGAGGACCGCGACCAGCACCCGCGGATCGCCCGGCGCTTCGAGCTGACCGCGCAGTCGGTGAAGTCGGGGGCGGCGGCGGTGGCACGGGTGGAGACGGCGGGGGAGACCCGTCTCGAGCGGATGCTCTGGGCCGTGATGCTGGGCGACCTCGTCACCCTGGAGCTGGCCCGCCAGCGCGGCGTCGACTCGGTGGCGGTGGAGGCGATCGAGCGTTTCAAGGAGGAGATGGGATGAGAGCGATGGTCCTTGCCGCCGGCCTCGGCACGCGTCTGCGGCCGATCACCTTCGATCGCCCCAAGCCGATGGTGCCGGTGCTGAACCGGCCGGTGATGGAGCACATCCTGCGTCTGCTCGCCAAGCACGAATTCGACGAGACGATCGCGAACCTGCACTGGTTCCCGGAGATGATCACCGAGCACTTCGGCGACGGCTCGGCGTGCGGGGTCTCGCTGACCTACAGCCGCGAGGACGCGCTGCTCGGCACCTCGGGCGGCGTCCGCAACGTCGCCGACTTTCTCGGCGACAGCTTCCTGATCATCTCCGGCGACGCGCTCACCGACCTCGACCTCACCGCGATGCGGGAGTACCACGAAAGCCATGACGGGATCGCCACGCTGGCCACCAAACGGGTCACCGACACGACCCAGTTCGGTGTCGCGATCACCGACTCCGACGGAAGGATCGGTGGCTTCCAGGAGAAGCCGGAGCCGAGCGAAGCGCTGTCGGACCTCGCCAACTGCGGCATCTACATGTTCCGTAAGGAGATCTTCGACTTCTTCCCGGCGCCGGGAACGAGCAAGGCCGCCAAGGAGGGCGACCCGGATGGCTTCGCCGACTGGGCGATGGACGTCTTCCCGAAGCTGCTCGAGCAAGACGTGCCGTTCTACTCGCACGAGATCGACGCCTACTGGAACGACATCGGCAACCTCGCCGAGCTGCGCGAAAGCACCTACGACGCGCTCACCGGGGCCGTGGAGGTCGAGCAGGTAGGGGAGATGGTCGACGGGTTCCGCAGCGGCGGGCGGGAGGACGGCGAGCCCGACCTCGACGGTCCGGTCCTCCTCGGGCCCGATTGCGAGATCGGCGACGACGTGCGGATCGACGGGCCCTCGGTGATCGGCGACGGTGCCCGCATCGGCGCCGGCAGCCGCCTGCGCGACGTGATCGTGCTGCCGGGCGCCCAGGTGCCCGAGCGCTCGATCCTGATCGGCGCCATCCTCGGCGCGCGCGAGTAGGCACAGGCCCGCTCGCAAGAATTCACTTTCTGCGCGCCACGCGCGCGCATTTCCCGTGCAGGCTCGTGGCATGGGACTGCTCCACGCCGCCTCATTGCTTCTCGCACCGCCGCTCTGCGCCGCCTGCGGTCGCGGCTGCCGCGCCGAGGCGGTGATCTGCACCCGCTGCTCGAGGACGCTGGCCGCGGCGCCGCCGATCCTCGCCGGCGGGCCCCAGGGCATCGACCGCGCCTGGTCCTCGGCGTCCCACGACGGCGTCGCCAGGTCCCTCGTCGGCGCCTTGAAGTTCCGCCGCCTCCTCCCGGTCGCCGACCTGATGGCCGAACGCATCCACTGGCTCGCCCCCGGCCACCTGCTCGGCGGCACCGTCGTCCCGGTCCCCGCGGCGCCGCAACGGCTGCGGAGCCGCGGCTTCGATCCGGCGGGCGAGCTCGCCGCGGCACTGGCCGCGAAGCTGGGGACCGACCTCTCGCCGTGCCTGGCCCGTCGCGGCCTCGGCCACCAGGTCGGCCACGGCCGCGCCGACCGCATTGCTCACGCCCCGCAGGTCGAGCCGATCGGCGCCGCGCCCCGCAGCGTCCTCCTGGTCGACGACGTCCTGACCACCGGCGCGACCCTGACGTCCTGCGCGATGGCCCTGCGCGGCGCCGGCGCGAAGCGCGTCGTGGCGTTGACCTTCACCCGCCGCCTCTAGCGGCCTCCGCGGCAGCCCGGAGCGGGGAGGGCGGGACGGAGGGCACGGCACGGGAGGGATGGCACACTTCCTCAACGGCCCCTCAGTCGCTCGTGCACTTGAGCGCCCTATAGCGCCCTTGAGTGCACGAACGTCGGATCGGGCGTTGTGAAACACGCACGAACGCCACGAAAGAGTCACCGAAGGCGCAAGAAGTGACGCGTCCGTGACGCTTCTGACCGTCCCTCGTCGCAACCCAGCCCAGGCGCCGGCCGGCGGGCACCGGCCGCGCCTCGGGCCTCACGGCCTAGACGGCCGGGCGTCCTCGCATCTGGCCCATGACGCGCCGCGTCATCTTGCGCTTGCGCGTCAGTTCGCGGTGTTTCTTCACCTGCCTTCGCACGTCCTCGTAAAGCTTGTGTATCGAGTGGGCCATCTCGGGCGAGGCCTCGTGGGCGTGGAGGGTCGCTCCGTTCAGGCGGACGGTCGCCTCGGCCACCTGGCAGTCGGAGATGGACGGGTTGCGCTCTTCGTAGAGCACGATCTCGAGCGTCGCGAGACCCGGCACCTGCCTCCCCAGGCGATTGAACCTTTTGCTCACCAATTCACGCAGGTCGTCAGTCATCTCGACGTTGCGTCCACGAATCTCCATCCGCATGGGTGACCTCCTTTGGGGTTCGAAGTTCCAGGGTACGCCGCCCACCCGTCGGCCACAAGGGGCGGACCGCTACTCTTGAGCAATGCCCGCAATGGACTTGGTGACCAAGGCCCTGCGCACGGGGGAAGGGCGCAAATTCAAGGCGTACCAGAAGCGCGCGGAGGCGATCAATCGTTATGAGCCGGAGATGGAAGCCCTCTCCGACGAAGAAATCCGCGAAGTCGCGGACGAGTTGCGCAAGCGCGCGCGGGAGGGGACGTCCCTGGACGACCTCCTGCCGGAGGCGTTCGCGCTCTGTCGTGAGGCCTCGCGCCGCACGACGGGGCAGCGCCACTACGACGTCCAGCTGATCGGCGGGATGGTGCTGAACGACGGCGCCATCGCCGAGATGAGGACGGGAGAGGGCAAGACGCTCACCGCGACCCTGCCCGTGTTCCTCAACTCGCTGGCAGGCGCGAGCGTCCACGTCGTCACCGTCAACGACTACCTCGCCCGCCGCGACTCGGAATGGCTGACGCCGATCTACGAGGCCCTCGGGGTCACCGTCGCCGCCGTCCAGGACTCCGACGACCACGCCGCGCGCCAGACCAAATACGCCTGCGACGTCGTCTACGGCACCAACTCCGAGTTCGGCTTCGACTACCTGCGCGACAACATGTCGCAGTCGCTGGAGGAATGCGTCCAGCGCAGCCACGACTTCGCGATCGTGGACGAGGTCGACAACATCCTGATCGACGAGGCGCGGACGCCGCTGATCATCTCCGGTCGCCCGGAAGAGGCGGCGCAGACCTACTACACCTTCGCCCGCCTCGCCAAACAGCTCGAGGGCGTCCCGCACAAAGAAAAGCTGAAAAGCCTCGGCGAATCGAAAGACACCTCCGACGCCGACTTCGACTACGAGTACGACGAGAAACACAAGACCGTCGCGCCGACCGAGCGAGGGGTCAAAAAAGCCGAGGAATTCCTCGGTATCGACCACCTCTACCTGGCCGAGAACGGCAATCTCGTCAACCATCTCGTGCAGTCGCTGAAGGCCGAGGCGCTCTACCGCAAAGACGACGACTACGCGGTGATCGACGGCGAGGTGATGATCATCGACGAGTTCACCGGCCGCATCCTCGAGGGTCGGCGCTGGTCGGAAGGCCTCCACCAGGCGGTCGAGGCAAAGGAAGGCGTGGCGATCCGCGAGGAGAACCAGACGCTCGCGACGATCACCCTGCAGAACTACTTCCGGCTCTACGACAAGCTCTCCGGCATGACCGGTACCGCCCTCACCGAGGCGACCGAGTTCATGAAGATCTACAAAATGCCGGTGATCGAGATCCCGACCAACCAGCCGATGGTCCGGATGGACAAGAACGACCAGATCTTCAAAACCAAAGACGGCAAGTGGCAGGCCGTGATCGACGAAATCGTCGGCCGCCACGAAAAGGGCCAGCCGGTGCTGGTCGGGACCGTCTCGGTCGAGGTCTCGGAGATGATCTCCGCGGCGTTGAAACGCGACGGCATCAAACACGCCGTCCTCAACGCCAAACCCGAGCACGCCGAACGAGAGGGCGAGTTGATCGCCCAGGCGGGCCGCAAGGGCGCGGTGATGATCGCGACCAACATGGCGGGCCGCGGCGTCGACATCAAGCTCGGCGGCGACCCCGAACACCTGGCGATCACCGACCTGAAAAAGCAGGGCATCGCCCACGGCGACGAGGGCTACGAGGAGGCGCTCGCCGAGCGCACCGAGGAGCTGAAGCCGCAGTGTCAGAACGAGGCCGACGAGGTCCGCGAGCTCGGCGGGCTCTTCATCTGCGGCACCGAGCGCCACGAGTCGCGCCGGATCGACAACCAGCTGCGTGGTCGTTCCGGCCGTCAGGGCGATCCCGGCGAGTCGCGCTTCTTCCTCTCCGCCGAAGACGACGTGATCCGCCTCTTCGCCGGCGATCGCATCTTCAAAATCCTCGACAAACTCGGGCCGGTCGATGACGACGGCAGCGAAGTGCCGCTCGAGGCCAAGATGCTCACGAAAACGGTCGAGAACGCGCAGAAGAAGGTCGAGGAACAGAACTTCCTGATCCGCAAACGCGTGCTCGAGTACGACGATGTGATGAACGAGCAGCGCCGGGTCGTCTACCGCTACCGCCGCGAGATCCTCGAAGGCCGTGACATCTCCGACAACGCCCGCGAGGAGCTGGAAGGCGTGATCGAGCGCCTGGTCGAGGAGTACACCTCCAGCGATCTGCTCGAGGACTGGGATCTGGACGAGCTGGAGATCCAGCTGCGCCAGATCTGGCCGATCGGCATCGACGTCGGGAAGCTGGCGCCTGAGTCGATCGACCGCGAGAGCCTCAAAGACGATCTCGACGAGGACGCGATGGCGGCCTACGACGAGCGCGAAGACAAACTCGGCGAGGAGCTGATGCGCCACCTCGAGCGCTCGATCCTGCTGCAGGTGATCGACAACCGCTGGCGCGAACACCTCTTCGACATGGACTATCTGCGCGAGGGCATCCACCTCCGCGGCTTCGCCCAGATCGACCCGCTCGTCGCCTACAAAAACGAGGGCTTCACGATGTTCGAAGACCTCATGCACTCGATCTGGGAGGAGTTCTCGAAACTCGTCTTCCACGCCGAGATCGAATACACCGAACCGGCAGGCTCCCAGTTCCAGGGCGGCGGCTTCGAAGCGGGCACCGACCGGCGGGCACTCGATTACTCGGGCGGCACCGCGGAGGGCCAGCCCTCGGCGCTCGAACAGGTCGCCCTCGGCGCCGGGGCCGGCACCGCGACCGCGGGGGGTGCGGTCGACCTGGCCGCCTCGCAGGCGGTCGGTGGCAACGGTGGCGAGGTGGTCGAGACCGTGGTCAAAGACGAGCACGACAAACTCGGCCGCAACGACCCTTGCTGGTGCGGCAGCGGCAAGAAGTACAAGAAGTGCCACGGGTCCTGAGGGACCCCGTTCGCGAGTTCATCCGGGCGTTCAACGAGCGCGACCTCGACGGCTTCGTGGCGGTGCTCGACCCGGAGGTCGAGCTGCACTCGATGAAGGGCCTGATCACGGGCCCCGACGGTGCTCGGGAGTGGGCGACGCGCAAGCGCGGCGGGGTGCAGCAGACGATCGAGCTGGAGGAGCTCTACGAGGAAGGGACCGAGGGCGGCGGCGGATACGCCGTGGCGCTGATCCGGCGTCACTGGCACTGGGACGACGACGAGGGCGAATTCGCGGGGGAGGACGAGATGGCCTGGACCTTCGAGCTGCACGAGCGTCGGATCCGCTCCTGGCGCCCCTCGGAGGACCGCGAAGAGGCAATGCGCCGTGCCGGGTTCTTGCATCGGTAGTCTTGATGGATGGCCGATGCCGTCCAGAAAGAGCCCGTAGCGCCGCGCATCGCCGCTGTCCGCGAGCAGCTGTCCCTGCTCTCGGACTACCTTTGACCCGGCAGGCCTAGAAAAGGAAGCCGCCGAGCTCGAGGAGAAGATGAGCGCGCCCGGCTTCTGGGACGACCAGGAGACGGCGGCGCGCACCTCCGCCGCCCACACCCGCGCCGGACGCCGTCTGGAGATGTTCCGCGGCCTCGAGTCCGATGTCGCCGAACTCGACGACCTCGCCGAGCTGGCCGAGGAAGACGTGGAGATCGAGGGCGAACTTGAGGGGCAGCTGGCGACGATCGAGTCGAGGTTGGCCGAGCTTGAAGAGGCGCGCCTCTTCAGCGGCGAGTACGACGCCGGCGACGCGGTCGTCACCGTCCACGCGGGCGCCGGTGGCACCGACTCCCAGGACTGGGCCGAGATCCTCCTGCGCATGTATCTGCGCTGGTCCGAACGGCGCGGCTTCGACGTCGAGATGGCGGAGGCCTCGGCGGGGGAGGAGGCCGGCCTGAAGTCGGCGACCTTCATCGCCCGTGGCGAGAACGCCTACGGCCTCTTCGCCGCCGAGCGGGGCGTCCACCGCCTGGTCCGGATCAGCCCCTTCGACTCTTCGGGGCGCCGCCACACGAGCTTCGCCCAGGTCGACGTCGGGCCGTTGGTGGAGGGCAACGTGCAGGTCGACATCGACGAGTCCGACCTGCGCATCGACACCTACCGCGCCTCCGGCGCCGGCGGCCAGCACGTCAACAAGACCGACTCCGCGGTGCGGATCACCCACATCCCGACCAACACGGTCGTCCAGTGCCAGAACGAGCGCTCGCAGACCCAGAACAAGGCGGTCGCGAT
The DNA here is from genome assembly GCA_965200635.1 of Solirubrobacterales bacterium. GTDB lineage: Bacteria > Actinomycetota > Thermoleophilia > Solirubrobacterales > 70-9 > VAYN01. Next base: position 2,494,638 of record OZ241364.1, read on the forward strand.
GCAGCTGCTGAAATCGAAGCTGATCGAGCTGGAGGAGCGCAAACGCTCCGAAGTGCTGGCGAAGGCGCGCGGCGAGGTCAAAGACGTCGCCTGGGGCTCGCAGATCCGCTCCTACGTCCTACACCCGTACACGATGGTGAAGGACCACCGCACCGAGCACGAGGTCGGCGACGTCAACCGGGTGCTCGACGGTGACATCGACGGCTTCGTCCGCGAGTACCTCGAGAAAACCGCCGCCTCCTCGGCGAGCTAAGGCGTCCGGAAGCGATGACGCCGCCGCTGCTCACTGTCGAACGGGCCGCGGCGGGAGAGCCCGACGGGCTCCTGGTGCTCCACCACGGGCGCGGCACCGACGAGAACGACCTACTCGGGCTGGCCGACGCGCTCGATCCGGAGCATCGCCTGCGGGTGGTCTCCGCCCGGGGGCCGCTGCAGGTGCCCGGCTGGGCGGGCTACCACTGGTACCTGGTGCCGAAAGTCGGCTATCCCGACCGAGGGAGCTTCGACGCCGCGCGGGCGGCGCTCGCCGAGCTCCACGACGGGCTCTGGGAGGAGTCCGGCATCGGGCCGGAGCGCACCGTCCTCGCGGGCTTCTCGATGGGGGCGGTGATGAGCCACGCGATGGGGTGGAGCGCCGAGCGGCCGACCGTCGCCGGGGTGCTCGCCTTCAGCGGCTTCGTGCCGACCGTGGCGGGCTGGCGGCCGAGCTTCGAGGGCCGCTCCGCGACCCGCGCCTTCGTCTCACACGGCACGCAGGATCCGGTGATCGAGATCGGCTTCGGGCGTGCCGCCCGTGACCTGCTCGTCGGGGGTGGGATCGACGTCACCTACCGCGAGTCCGACGTGGTCCACACGATCGACCCGGCAGTGGTGCCTCTCGCCGCCGACTGGCTGGCGGCGAGGCTGCCGCGTCCCGCCTAGATCAGTTCGCGTAGACCCGCGGGGCGCCGGCGGTCGTGTGCTTCGCGCTGAGTAGGCGCTGTTCGAGCGCGCCGGCGCAGTAGCCGGGGGTTTCCGGGGCGCGGAGGGAGACATCGAACTCGCGTGCTGCTTCGGCCCGGTCCATGACCGCGGAGCCGAGCTTCGTGGAGAGGTGGAGGACGCCCTTGTCGCCGAGGTGCCTGGTCGCGTGTTCGATCGCGACCGCGCCTTTGTGGTCCTTCAGCTTCAGGGCGACGGTGACCGGGGTGGGCGAGTAGGTCCGGTAGTGGATGGTGAGCCGCACCTGGTTTGAGGCGGGGAGGGTGGTTATCGTCGATTCCGCCTGGCTGACCTGACACGCGGCCGGGGCGGTCACGAAGGGCGCGCCCTTCTTGGCGGCCTTTGCCGCGTCGTTTCCGCAGCCTTCTTCGAATTCTTCTTCTTCGGCTCCTTCGGCTTCGAATTCTTCTTCTTCGCCTTCTTCTTCGAACTCGAATTCGTCCGTGCCGCCGGCTTCGCAGTCCCCTTCGAATTCGAATTCGATTTCTTCGGCTTCGAATTCTTCTTCTTCGGCTTCGGCGTCGCGGAGGGTCGACTGGGCGAAGGTCGGGGTCGGTCGCGACGAGGACGTGGCGGCGGGGGCGACCTGGGCGACGGCGAGTGCGCCGAGCAGGACGAGGAGGAGGAGTGCGAGGGGGTAGCGCTTCATGGGGCCTGCATCGGCCCGATCGAGCGCATCTTTACCTCTCTCGACGTTTGACCTACCTGATTTGGTGCTCCATCTCGAGCAGGCGCTTCTTCATCTCGACCCCGCCCGCGTAGAGGCCGGGGCTGCCGTCGCTACGCACGACGCGGTGGCAGGGGACGACCAGCGGGATCGGGTTGCGCGAGCAGGCCGAGCCGGCGGCGCGGACGGCGCGCTCGTTGCCCGCCCCGCGGGCGAGGTCGGAGTACATCCGCGTCTCGCCGTAGGGGATCGCGGCGATCCCTTCGCGGGCGCGGAGCATGAAGCCGTGGCTGAGCTGCCAGTCGATCGGCAGCTCGAACCCACGGCGGCGGCCCTCGAAGTAGTCCTCGAGCTCGCGCCGCTCCTCGTCGAAGCGCTCCGGCGCCTCGAGGATCCGCGGTGAGATCCGTTCGGCCAGTTCCCAGAGCGTCGCGTCGACGTCCTCGCCCGGCAGGCCGAGCCGCACCAGCCCCTGCGGCGTCCGCGCCAAGAGCAGCGTCCCGAAGGGCGAGTCGGCGGACCCGTAGGCGATGTCGAGCAGGCCTTCGGCGGCGGCGCGCTCGCGCAGCCTCTCGATCGACTTGTTGATGACGGTGTTCTCCGTGAGGGCGTTCATGCGATCTCCTTTCGCAGTCGTTTCAGTCCCTCGTGCAGGCTGCGGCGCGCCGCCTCCGGCGAGCAGCCGAGCGCGGCGGCGATCTCCTCATGGGGAAGGTCGGCGGCGAAGCGCAGGGTGACCGCGGCCCGCTGTTTGGGTGGCAGGGTCGCGACGGCGCGCCAGACCTCGCCGTCGGTCGGGTCGGGGTCGAAGACCGCCTCCTCGCGCACCGACTCGACCGGCACCGGGGAACGTCCCCGCGCCCGGTGGTGGTCGATCGCCTTGCGGTGCGCGATCGTCACCAGCCAGCCGCGCAGGTTGCGGGCGTCGCCCAGGCTCGGGTAGGCCCGCAGCGCGGCCAGGAAGGTCTCCTGGAACGCGTCCTCGGCGCCGTCCCTGCCGACCGCGCCGCGCAGGACCGCCATCACCTCGGTGGCGTGCTCGTCGATCAGCGTCTGGAACGGGGGTAGCTCTGCCATCTCTCTTCAAACGTGCCAAGTCCTGGGGACGTGAGATTTCACCCCCCTTGACTCCAATAGGGTGGCGATGTGTCCGCAATCTCCGCAGAGGAACTTCACGAGCTGGTCGCCCGGGCGCTGGCAGAGGACCTCGGCGACGGCGACGTGACCGGGGAGGCGACCGTTCCCGCCGAGGCGACCGCGACCGCGCGGATCGTCCAGAAAGCCCCCGGCGTCGTCTTCGGGCTCGACCTGGTGGCCGAGACGCTGGCCCAGACCGGGGTGGCGGAGATCGAGAGGCTGGCCCCGGAGGCGCTCTGGCGCCAGACGGTCCCGGTCGAGGTGCTGGTCGCCCGTGGCTCCGCCCGCGCGATCCTCGCCGCCGAGCGCACCGCGCTTAACTTCCTCGGCCACCTCTCCGGGGTGGCGACGCTGACGGCTCGCTACGTCGATGCGGTCGAGGGCACGAACGCGGAGATCCTCGACACCCGCAAGACCACCCCCGGCCTGCGCAGGCTGGAGAAGGCGGCGGTCGCGGCGGGCGGGGGCACCAACCACCGTATGGGCCTCTTCGACGCCTTCCTGATCAAGGAGAACCACATCACCGCCGCGGGCAGCATCCCCAAGGCCGTCTATGCCGCCCGCAAGGCCCACCCTGAGCTGCCGGTGGAGGTCGAGGTCCGCAACCTCGACGAGACCGCATACGCCCTCGGCACCGGCGCCGACCAGCTCCTCCTCGACAACATGGACCCGCCGACGATGCGCGCCGCGGTCGAACTGCGCGACGTCCACGGCAGCGGCGGCAAGCCGACCCTCGAGGCATCGGGCAACGTCAACCTCGAGACCGTCCGCGCCGCGGCCGAGACCGGAGTCGACTTCATCTCCGTCGGCGCCCTGACCCACTCGGCCCCGGTTCTCGACTTCTCCCTGCTGCTCAGCGCCGACTAGCGCACGCCTCTGACAAATCTCTCGCACGGATCGCGGGGAAGGCCAAATCGGGAGCTACCTTCGGCCGATGCCCGGCGCCCCGAACCCCGAAGCGATCGCTTGGTACCTGGAGAGGTCGGAAGCCCTCCTCGGTCAGCTTCGCGGTCGGGTTCAGTCGCTCTCCGGCCGTGCTGCTCAGCTGGCCGGGTTCTCGGGGGCCGTCCTTGCGATCGCGGGTGCCAATGCCGAGTCGATGTTGGACGCGCTGCATGGAGCGGCGCGAATCTGGACGGGCAGCCTGCTTCTCGTCGGGGCCGTGCTGCTCGTGTCGTCTTTCGCAACGGCCTTGCGAGTCGCGCTTCTGCCGCAACTCGTGTCTGACCTCTCGGCCGATGAGGTGGCCAACTACACCTCATCCCGGTTCATCGAGGAGGCGGAACTCTGGCGCGTGCACCTACGGACGATCCGAGCGCTGCTCGCCTCGATCGAATCGACGACGAGGCAGGGTGACGCGGCCGCTAAGCGGCTTCGAACCGCTGAGCGCCTTTTCTCCATCGGGTTGTCGACGGTCGGAGTCTCGCTCGCTACCCTCGTTGTCGTGGTGACCTTCTGATGCGCGCGCTGATCGAAAAGCTTCTGTTCCTCCGCCCGTGGCGGGAGGTTCCGATGCCGAGGGCGACCCCGAACCCGCCGCCGTGGGACGTGCCGTTGGATCAGACGACGGCCCCGATCCACTTCATGGGCGACACGACGTCGGTCTGAGGGCTACTTCAGGAGTTTCGAGAGACGACGATCTTTGAGGACGCGGTCGCCGGTCTGGTCGTGGGGGCAGTAGTTCATCTGGTGTTCGGAGAAGTAGACGGCCTCCAGGGTGGTGCCGCAGCGAGGGCAGGGCTCGCCCTCGTGTTTGTGGATTCGTAGGGGGACTTTGATCTTGTCGGGGAGGTCGGGGCCGAGAGTTGCCTCGTAGTGGTCGATCGCGTCGCCGAGGACATGGAGACCGGCGTGGAGGCGGGCGACCTCCTCCTCGTCGAGTTCGGTGCCTTTCTTGAACGGAGAGAGGCGGGCCTCCCAGAGGATCTCGTCGACCCAGGAGCGGCCGATGCCGCTGATGTCTTTCTGGTGGCGCAGGAGGGGGTGGAGGTGGCGCGGCTTGTCGATCGCGGCGGCGAACTCCTCCAGCGGCGGCGCGGGCCAGGCTTCCGGGCCCAGGGTCGCGACCATCTCGTCCTCGGCGACCTGGTCGGAGGGCAGGAGCTTCGCCCAGGCGCGCTGCTTGGTGCCCATCTCCCGCAGGCGCAGCTCGCGGCCGTCCTCGAGCCGGATCAGCACCCGCGAGGCACGGTCTTTCAGCGAGGCGCGTTTGTCGGAGACGCGCAGCCGTCCCGCCGACATCAGGTGGATCAGCAACGAAAGGTCGCCGAATTCAATCACCGGCATCTTCGAGATCCGCCGCACGCCGGTGATCTCGCGCCCGACCAGCGCTTCCAGCGGCGGGTCAAACGTCTTCATCACGTTCATCCCCGGTGCCAGGGTCGACTCGACCGTGGCACCGCGCGTCGCTTCGGCGATCCGCCGCGCGGTGATCTCGACCTCGGGTAGCTCCGGCATCCCTAAATCATGACTGGCCCGAGCCGCAGATCGATTCGATGACGATGGAGTTCACCTGGCAGTCGATTTCGTGACCGCGTAGGCGCTGCCGCCGAGGGCGATGGAGAGGGCCGGCAGGGCGACGCTCATCGCCGGGGACGAGAGGCGGCGCATCGGTTCCTCTCGGGTGGGGGGAGGGCCACCCTACGGGGCGGCTAGAATGTATCCACGTTCATTCGACCTGGTTCGACCTGAAGGGTCTGCCGGCGAACAGAGGAAAGGAAGGGCTCATGCAGGAGCTCCCGACGATCCAACCCGGTTTTGCCCCGGAGCTCGCTCCGGAGGAGATCGCCGCGCTCAGCGAGGAGATCCGCGTGCTCGCGGCCGAGCGCAACGCGGTGATCCTCGCCCACAACTACGAGGTGCCGGAGATCCAGGACGTCGCCGACCACCGCGGCGACAGCCTCGGGCTCTCCCGCGCCGCCGCCAGCACCGACGCCGACGTGATCGTCTTCTGTGGCGTCCACTTCATGGCCGAGACGGCCTCGATCCTCTCGCCGCACAAGAAGGTGCTGATCCCCGACCTCGACGCCGGCTGCAGCCTCGCCGACTCGATCACGGTCGAGCAGCTGCGCGGCTGGAAGGCCGAACACCCCGGCGCGATGGTCGTCATGTACGTCAACACCTCGGCGGCGGTCAAGGCGGAGACCGACTACTGCGTCACCTCCTCGAACGCCGTCTCGGTGGTCGAGCACATCTGGCGCGAGCACGGTCCCGACACCGAGATCCTCTTCGGCCCCGACATGTGGCTCGGCGCCTTCGTCGAGCGGGAGACCGGCCTGACGGCCGAACCCGAGCGGCGCGCCCGGTTCCACGTCTGGGACGGCGAGTGCCACGTCCACGCCGGCATCCGCCCCGACGACATCGCCCGCACCCGGGCCGAACACCCCGACGCCGAGTTCCTGATCCACCCCGAGTGCGGCTGTTCGACCCAGGCGATGGAGTACGTCGCCTCGGGCGACATCGACAGCACCGGCGTCCACATGCTCTCCACCTCGGGCATGCAGACCTACGTCGAAGACCATCCCGAGGGCGAGTTCATCGTCGCCACCGAGAACGGCATGCTCTACCCACTCCAGCAGGCGGCCCCGAAAGCCAACCTGATCGAGGCCAACCGGATGGCCTTCTGCAAATACATGAAGATGATCACGCTGCCGAAGCTGCGGGACTCGCTGGCGGAGATGAAGTTCGAGGTCAATGTGGAGCCGGCGATCGCCGAGTTGGCGAAGGTCCCGATCGAGCGCATGGTGGCGATCGGCTAGGGAGGCGGGGGACGCCGTAGTCCCGGCCGCCCCGGCAGTCCTTGTGGCGTCCTGGGCGTCTCATCGCGGTCCTGGCTGGCTGTGACCGCCATGAGACGCCCAGGACGTGAGGGGTTCGCGTGAGAAAAGGCACACCTGCCCGGGTTCCGTGAGGGAGATGCCGAGAACGTCACCCTCTTGTACATCTTCTGTCTGTTTTCGGGCCTGGGAAAAGGGCCCGAGGGCAGCGTCCCTTTTCCGGGCGCTCCCAGAACGTCTTAAGGGAACCCTCAGTTCGCCTTGGCTGGGCGTTTACGTCCAGGGTGAAGGCTGGGGACACCCGATGACGAATAGGAGACTGCGATGCAGCAGACCGAGGACAAGCGCAATGTGTTGGTGATCGTGGGACCGGAGGCGGAGCCGCCGATCATGGTCGATGCCTTGCGGCCACGGGCCGAGGGGACCGGCTTCACGCTGCTGTTTCCGGCGACCTCGCTGCACGGGCCGGACTCGCCGATCGACTTGGCCGACGCCCTCGACCGGGCCGAGAAGGGTGCTGATGCACTGCGCGGGGCCGGGCTCGAGGTGATCGAGACGATCGTCGGGGACGCGGACTTTGCCGCGGCCGCCGGCGACGTGATGCACTCGCGGGAGATCGACGACGTCGTCGTGCTCGTCGACCCCCAGGCGGCGCTCGGAGCCCGCCCCGAGCTCGTCGGCGTCTGATTTACCTCGGCTCATAGAGCCAAACGTCCTTTTTCTGGGCGCAAAATTTCGCAGCCGAGTGGCCGCAGGAGTCATCTTGTTGTCGCAGAAGGCAGCACCCACCTATGCCGAGAATTCGACGCAACAAGAGAAGCGCCCCCGAGCCTGTGCGCTCGCGTGGTCGGCGCGCCCCGATCATCGAGCTGAACGATGTGACCAAGGTCTACCCGGGCGGTCACATGGCGCTCGACCGCGTCTCGCTGTCGATCGGCCGGGGCGAGTTCGTCTTCCTCGTCGGTCCGACCGGCTGCGGCAAGTCGACGCTGATCAAGACCCTGATCCGCGAGCTCGACGTCACCGAGGGCAGCGTCCGCATCGCCGGCCGCGACATCGCCGCGATGCCCGACAAGAAGGTGCCGCAGCTACGCCGCAACATCGGCACGGTCTTCCAGGACTTCAAGCTTCTCCCCAACCGGACCGTCTACGACAACGTCGCCTACGCGCTCCAGGTGATCGGCGCCAGCCGCTCGGAAGTTCGCGAGCAGGTGCCGGCGACGCTGCGCCTGGTCGGCCTCTCGACCAAGCTCCACAACTACCCGGACCAACTCTCCGGCGGTGAGCAGCAGCGTGTCGCGGTCGCCCGCGCCTTCGTCAACCACCCGCCGCTGATGCTGGCCGACGAGCCCTCGGGCAACCTCGACCCGGTCACCTCGATCGGGATCATGCAGCTGCTCTACCGGATCAACAAGACCGGCACGACCGTCGTCGTCGTCACCCACGACCGCGAGATGGTCGACAACATGCGCCGCCGCGTGGTCGAGCTCTACGAGGGCCGCGTCGTCCGCGACGAGGTCTCCGGTGGCTACACCGAGGAGTCGACGACCGAATTCGGCATGCGCATGCAGGCCGAGATGGGCGTCGGCCCGCGCGGCGAGCGCAAGACCAACGGCCACTCGCTCACCCACTGATGTCACGCATCCTCTTCTTCTTCTCGGAGGCGTTCCGGGCGTTGCGCCGCAACGGCGCGCCGACCCTGGCGGCGGTCGTCACGACGGTCGTCACCGTCGTCCTGCTCGGCGTCCTGATCCCGGTCTTCCAGACGGCCCAGGCGAAGTCCGACGAAGTTCGCGGGGAGCTGAACGTCCAGTTCGCGCTCTATCCCGACGCGACCAACGGCGAAATCACCGCCGCGAAAGGCAAGCTGGAAGGCATCTCGGGCGTCGACTCGGTGGCCTACATCTCCAAGCAGCAGGCGCTGAAGACGCTGAAGAGCGAACTCAGCGACAAGACGATCGTCGACGAGCTCCACACCAACCCGCTGCCCGCCAGCTTCCAGGTCACCGCGACCAACGCCCAGGACCTGCCCGAGATCGAACGCGAAGTGATGGGGACCTCCGCGGGCGGCAAACCGGACCCGATCAGCCCGGTGATCTCCAACTCCTTCTCCCGCCAGCAGTCGACCCAGCAGATCGCCAAGGTGACGAGTGCGCTGAAGATCGTCCTCACCGTGATCATGGCGCTGCTGATCGCCGCCTCGCTGATGCTGATCGGAAACACGATCCGGCTCTCGATCTTCACCCGTCGCCGCGAGGTCGAGGTGATGCGCCTGGTCGGTGCCACCCGCTGGTTCATCCGCTGGCCATTCCTCATCGAGGGGGTCGTCGTGGGCTTCATGGGAGGCCTGGTCGCCATACTGATCCTGTGGATCGGCAAGCTCACCATCGTCGACCCGTTGAGCGACAACGGGGACTCCTTCGCGCTGGCTCAGCACAACAGCACGATCGCCTTCCCGGTGCTGATCGCGATCCTCTTCGGGGCCGCGATCCTCGTCTCGACGATCGGCTCGGGCGTCACGCTGCGTCGCTTCCTCCGGGTCTGAGGGCCGCGTGAGGGCGCGTGGCGCGATCGCCCTCGGCGTCGCCCTGGTCGCCTGCCTCGTCATCGGGGTATGGCTCGGTGGCCACCCGTCGAAGCTGCCCGGCTTCGCCCGCGAAACGTTCACCGAAGAACCGACGAGCCTGGTCGGCGAAGCCTCGGAAATCATCAAGGACAACTACTTCCGCAAGGTCGGCAACACCGAGCTCGGCAACGCCTCCCTGCAGGGGATGGTCCGCGAGCTCCGCAAACGCCACAAAGACCGCTTCAGCGACTACTTCTCGGAGGAAAGCCTCGAAGGGTTCAACACCCAGATCGAAGGGCACTTCTCCGGCGTGGGACTCAGCGTCATCGAAGTGAAACAGGGGCTCCGGGTGGTCAAGGTCTTCAAACGCTCCCCGGCCGAAGAAGGCGGGGTGAAGGCCGGCGACACGATCATCGCGGTCGAAGGGGAATCGCTCGCGGGCCTCACCTCGGCCGAATCGACGCGGAAGATCAAGGGTCCCGAAGGCAGCCAGGTCACCGTGACGCTGGAAAAGCCGAAGACCCACAAGAAGGTCGAAAAGACGCTGACCCGGGCGAACGTGGTGCTGCCGAACGTGTCGAGCCGGGTGTTCACGATCGGCGGCAAGAAGATCGGCTACGTGCGGCTGCTCTCGTTCAGCTCCGAAGCGAGCAAGCAGCTCGCCCACGGGATCGAAAAGCTGAACGACGAACGGGTCGAGGGCATCGTCCTCGATCTGCGCGACAACCCGGGCGGGCTGCTCGACGAGGCGGTCGCCGGCGCGTCGCTGTTCCTGCCCGAAGACGAAGTGGTCGTCTCGACCAAATCGCGCACCAAGGGGTCGACGGAACGAAAGAGCGGCCCCGGGAAGATCGTCGACGTGCCCTTCGACGTGCTGATCGACCGGGGGACGGCGAGCGCCGCCGAGATTCTGACCGCCGCGCTGCAGGACGACGCGCACGCTCCGGTGGTCGGCACCCGCTCCTACGGCAAGGGCGTCTTCCAGGAAGAGCACGACCTCGCCAACGGCGGGGCGCTGAAGCTGACGGTGGGCGAATACTTCACCCCGAACGGCGAAAACCTCGCCCGCACGGGCGGCATCCATCCCGAAGTGAAAGTCGTCGACAAACCGCACACGGCGGTCGACGAGGCGCGGCAGAAAGCGCTCGAGACGGTCGCCGCCCAGGTCGAAGGTTGAGCCCGGCGCGCGGCGGCGGGGGCGGGCGCCGGCAGAAAGCCGGGCCGCGCCGCAGCCGATCCGAGCGTGCCGCGGCCCGCGAGGCCCCGCGTCGGGGCGCCGGGGCACGCGGCGGGACCCTGCACCGCCGCGACAAGCCCTCGAGCGCCCGCGACGCGGTCGCCGACCTGCTCGAGGAGCGCCTCGGGCTGCGTGGGTTCTCCGGCCTGGTGGAGGAGGAAGCGCAGAGCGCCGCCGAGGAGGCCGAGGAGCGCGCGGTCCCGCGCCGCGACCTGACCGCGCTCGCGACCTTCACCGTCGACCCCGCCACCGCGCGGGACTTCGACGACGCTGTCTCCGCCCAGCGCGAGGCCGATGGCTGGCGGGTCTGGGTGCACATCGCCGACGTCGCCGCCCACGTGCGCCCGGGCTCCCCGCTCGACATGGAGGCCCTGCGGCGCGCGAACTCGACCTATGTTCCCGGGACGGTCGAGCCGATGCTGCCGCACTCGCTCTCGAGCGGCGCCTGCTCGCTCTCGCCTGGGGTGGAGCGCCTCGCCGTGACCGCCGAGATCGAGCTGGACGCCGACGCGCGGCCGACCCGCACGGCCTTCTACCGCAGCCGGATCCGCTCCGACGTCCGGCTCGACTACGACGGGCTGGATCGAATCTTCGACGGTCGCGAGGAGCCGCCCGCGGGGGTCGTTGAACCGCTCGCCGCGGCCCGTGACCTCGCCGCCGCACTCGGCGAGGGTCGCGAAGGATCGAGCCTCGACGTCGAATCGGCCGAGCCGGAGTTCGAGTTCGACGCCGAGGGCAACGTCGCCGCCGCTCACAGGGTGCCCCAGACCGAGGCCCACCGGCTGATCGAGCGGTTGATGATCCTCACCAACGAGCGGGTCGCGGAGTTTCTGGTCGACCGCCGCGTCCCCGCCGTCTACCGCGTCCACGCGCAGCCCGACCCGCCGCGGATCGAACGCCTGCTGGAGCAGCTGGGGGCGCTCGACGTGCCCACGCCGCCGCTCGGCCAGGGGCTCTCGCCGCGCTCGGCCGGGCAGATGGCCGCGGACGCCAGCCGCCTGGTCCGGGCGGAGGCCGCACGGCGCGGGCACGGCCGGGACGCATATACCTCCCTTGTGCTCCGTTCCCTGAAGCCGGCCGCCTACAGCGAGACGAACACCGGCCACGCCGGGCTCGGCTCCGACGCCTACACGCACTTCACCTCGCCGATCCGGCGCTATCCCGACCTGCTGGTGCACCGCGCCCTGTTGGCGGCGCTGGGGGAGGGCGAGGAGGCGCCGACGCTGAGCGAGGCGCGCGAGGTCGCCGCCCACAGCTCCGCGCAGGAGCGCGAGTCGGCAAAGATCGAGCGCGATGCCGACGACGTCTGCGCCGCCTTCCTGCTGGAACGAGAGCTCGGCGAGCGCGGCCTCGACGCCGAATTCGACGGCGAGGTGTCGGGCGTGATCCGGGCGGGGGCGTTCGTCGCCTTCGGCGGGGAGCTCGGCGACGTCTACGAGGGCATGCTGCCCGCGCGGACGCTTCCCGGCGGGCGCTACGAGCTCGACCGCACCGAGGTGTCGCTGCGCGGCAGCGGCGACGGGGCGACGGCGCTGGCGCTCGGCGGCCCGGTGCGGGTGCGGGTGACCGGCGTCGACTCGGTGCGCGGCCGCGTCGACCTGGAGCTCACGGGCGGCGGGGGCAAGGCCTGATGTCGAAGAAGGGCAAGAAGAAACGCGCGGCGGCGTCGGGGGACGTCGTCACCAATCGCCGGGCGCGCCACAAATTCGAGTTCGTCGAAACGATGGAGGCGGGGATCGTCCTCACCGGCTCCGAGGTGAAGGCGCTGCGCGGCGGGCAGGCGCAGATGACCGACTCCTACGCGGTCGTCGAAGAAGGTGAGGTCTGGCTGCGCAAGCTCTACATCCCGCCCTACGAGTTCTCCGAGATCGACGCCCACGTGCCCGATCGGCCGCGCAAACTGCTGCTGCATCGGGACGAGATCGAGCGCCTGGTCGGCAAAACCGCCGAGAAAGGCCTCACCCTGGTGCCGGTGCGGATCTACTTCAAAGGGCCGCGGGCGAAGGTGGAGCTGGCGCTCGCGCGCGGCAAGGAGGGGCGCGACCGCCGGCGCGAGATCGCCGACCGCGACGTCCGTCGCGAAGTCGAACGTGACTTCAAAGGCCGGATGCGCTGACCTTGAACGGGGAGGACCAGCGGGCGGTCCGGACGGTTGATTCGCCCCGATCGTTTGTAAGGATGGTGGCGTGCTCGTCGCGACCGTCAGCGATTACATCTCCGATCACACCGGTTACTTCGTCGCCGCGCTCGTCGTCGCGATCCTCGTGCTCCTGCTGGTGGTCTGGGTGACCAACCGGCGGAGCAAAGAGGAAGAAGAAAAAACTCGGGCTGCCACGACCCCGGCCGCGGCCCCGACGCCGCCGACCAGCGAGACCCGCAAAGAGAGGCGCGACCGGCTGCGCGAGGAGCAGCGCGCGGCGCGCGAGCAGATGCGGCGGGATCGTCGCGAGGCGATCGAGAGACGCAAAGCCGAGCGCGCCGCCAAACGCGGGGGGCAGGCGCCGCCCGCTCCGGCGACCGGCGAAACTGCCGTTATCGCGGCGCCCGCTTCGACCAGCAAAGGTCCGCAGAAGAAGGGAATGGATATGTCGCTCTTCGGGTTCGGTGGCAAGAGGAAGAAAGAACGGGCGGAAGCCGAGCAGCGCCTCGCGGCCGCCCGTGGCGAGAACGAACGCGCCGTCATCGAGGCTCAGGGGAGCACGTCGCCCGCGGTGGACGCCCTCGCGGCGACCGCGCCGTCGCCGCTCGGCGCGCCGCCGTCCTACCCGGGTGAGGCGACCCCGCCGCCGCCCGGACCGCCGCCGCCACCGGTGCAGAACCTGAACGCCCAGGCCGCGAGCCCCGGTCCGGAAACCGCCGAATCCCCCGCGATCTCGTCGCCGCCTCCGATTCCGCCGCCGGGCCCGTCCCCGACCGGCGGCCCTACCGACGCCGACGCGGCCGCCGCCGCCCAGCGCGTCCGTGACAAAGTTGCCGAAGTGCGGGAGGAGGAGCAGCGGATCAGGGCCGAGGCCGACCGTCGGATGCAGGAGGCCGAACGCCTCCAGGCCGAGGCCGCGCCGCCGCCGCTGAGCGCCCTCGCGGCGCCCCCGGCTCCGGTCCCCACCGCGCCCGCGCCCGAAGCGCCCGTGTCGCCCCCGCTGCCGCCCGCCTTGCCGGCCGCCGACCTCAGCTTCGCCGAGCAGCGCCTGCAGGAGGGTCGCGCGGCCCGCGAGCGCTCGATGGCCGAAGCCGAGCAGCGGCTGCGGGAGATCGACGAGCGCACCAAGGCCGCCGAAGAGCGGGCCGCCGCGGCGAAACGCCTGGAGGGCTACCGGGCCGAAGAAGAAGCTCAGCAGCGTCGCCTCGAAGAGATGCAGCGCAGCGTCGAGGAGGCCGAACGTCGCGCCGAGGAGGCCGAGCGCCGCGCCCGCGAAGCCGAGGAAGAGGTCATCCGCACCCTGAGCGCCCCGATCCCGCCGCCCGCGCCCGCGCCCGCCCCGACCCCGCCGCCCGCTCCGTTCGCTCCGGCCACGCCGACGCCCTTCGGCTCGCCGCCGCCCGACGCGCCGAACTCGCTCGGCTCACCGCCCGCGTCGGTCGATGCCCCGGACGCCTTCGGCCTGCCGCCCGAGCCGCCGCGGGCCGAACCCACCCCTCCCGCCGGTGCCCAGATCTACCTCAACTCGGTCACCTTCGAGCAGCTGCGCGGCCAGAACCTCTCCGTCACCCAGGCGACCCGCCTCCTCGCCCACCGCGAGCGGCTCGGCGGGTTCGACTCGATCGACGATCTGGATCAGGTGGTGGGCTTCCCACCGGACGTGCTCGCCGACCTGAAGTCCCGCGCGACGATCTAGTCGTCGCCCGCTTCCCACTTCTCCAGCAGCTTCAGCCAGACCTCGCTGCGCGTGGGATAGGGGGCGATCGCGTGGCGCAGGCGCGCCAGCGGCACCTCGGCGACGATCGCCAGCGTCGCGGCCTGGAGGAAGTCGGCGGTCTCGAAGCCGGTGAAGGTCGCTCCGACGATCGTGTCGGACCCCCGGTCGACGACGAGCCGCGATTTGCCGCCCGTCCCCTTGCCCTGGAAGCTGGCGCCGGGGGAGCCATCGGTGGGGACCTCGACCGCGCGGGCGTCGATCCCGGCCTCTTCGGCGGCGCCGAGCGTCTTGCCGACCGCCGCCACCTGCGGGTCGGTGAAGGTGACGCGGGGCGAGCCAAGCCCTTCGGCGAACGCGCTGACCTCGCGGCCGAGCAGGTTCTCGGCGAGGATCCACGCCTGGTACTTGCCGACGTGGGTGAAGAGGCCACGCCCGTTCACGTCGCCGATCGCGAAGAGGTCCTCGCGCCCGGCGACCCGCATGCGGTCGTCGACCTCGATGAAGCCATGGTCGTCGGGGTCGATCCCGATCGCGTCGAGGCCGATGTCGTCGGTGTGGGGCTTGCGGCCGACCGCGACAAGGAGCTCCTCGCCCTCGACCGCGCCGCCGCCCGCCAGCTCGACGACGATGCGGCCGCCCTCTTCGCGGACCGACTGCACCTCGGCGCCGAGCCGCACGTCGACGCCGAAGCGCCCGCGCAGCGCCGCCGCCACTTCCTCGCCCGCGTAGGGCTCCTCGCGCCCGAGCAGATGCTCGGCGGCGTCGACCAGCGTCACCTTCGTCCCCAGCGAGGCCCAGGCCTGGGACAGCTCCGAGCCGACCGGGCCGCCGCCGAGGACGATCATGCTCACCGGCACCTTCTCCGCCGTGGTCGCCTGACGGTTGTTCCAGGCGCGGACCGAGTCGAGGCCGTCGATCGGCGGCATCGCCGCGCCGGAGCCGGTGGCGACGATCGTCGCCCGCGAGGCGTGGAGCGTCGCGTCGCCGACCTCGATCGTGCCCTCGCCGACGAAGCGCCCGGCGCCGCGGAAGAGGTCGATCCCACGTTCTTCGAGCCAGGGCATCTGTCCCGAGTCGTCCGGCTCGGCGCCGCCTTCCTTGTGGATCACCTTGTCGCGGCGGGCAAGGATCGGGGCGGGGTCAAGCTCGGCGTCCTCGGCGACCGGGACGCCCGGGATCCGCTGGGCCTCGGCGAGCACGTCGGCGGGGCGGAGCAGCGCCTTGGACGGCATGCAGGCCCAGTAGGAGCATTCGCCGCCGACCAGGTCTTTCTCGACGATCGCGACCTTCCAGCCGCCGTCTGCCAGTTTGCCCGCGACGACCTCTCCGGCCGGGCCGGCCCCGAGGACGATCGCGTCATAGGTCTGGTTGCTCATAGGGCGTACACTTCCAGATGCATCCAGCACGGGGGCGACAGGCTTCGACGTGGTCGATTCGTGCGAACGGTTGCAGGTCGAGGTTGTCGGAGGCCTCGTTAAACCCCGGCACAAACCAATACGTGCGGACCATGAGTTCGCCCTCGCCGCTTAGTCAATAGCTAAGGCGCTGTGAGAGTCGGTCCTCCCTCGCCCGAGGGGAGGGGCACCGGCTTCAAAAATCGGGCTTACCTAGGCGGCTTGCCCTGTCCGCCAAGGGAAATTCAAAGGGCTTTGTCTTCCGTAGTGCCTGTCGGTGCGGACCCCGGGAGACGAGAACAAAGCACCGGCTAAACCTGTAGAGACCCTCGCCCAGCGTCCGCGGATCCGAGTTCGAATCTCGGCGCCTCCATCATCAGCTCGTCCGGCCCAAGAGGTCGGACGAGCGCATCACGCGGCCAGGGCCGGGAGCCGGCGCGAGGCCGGGCGCAGGTGGTGGGCGGCGAGGACCAGCGGCGCCAGCAGCAGTCGCTGACCGAGGGGGCCGAGGAACGGCGCGTGGGCCTCGCGGTCGTAGCGCCGGGCGAGCGAGGCGAGGTCGAGGAGGTTGCGTGGCATGCCGCTGCTCCCCATCCGACCAGCCTCGGCCATCGCGACCACCTCCGCGAACATCTCCTCCATCGCCAAGGCCGGCCGCACCTCGACATCGACGCGCGCTTCCCGTTCGCCGACGTTGGCGAAGCCGTGCATGACGCCGGGCGGGACCTCGATGACGTCACCGGGTTCGGCGAGAACGTGGCGGAAGCCGATCCGAAAGCGCATGATTCCCGCGCGGACCTTGAAGCGCTCGGTCTGGATCGGATGGACGTGGGGGATCGGGACGGCGCCGCCGGGGCGCAGCCCGAGCTCGAAGGCGAGCAGCTCGCCACCCGTGGTGGCAGCGGTCTCGCGGAAGGTGAAGCGCTCGCCGGTGACGGGGTTCTTGAGGATCTGTCCGGGCTGGATCATCGTGGGCTCCTTGGGAATCGATGGATGCTGCGTCCAGCTTCGTGGCCTCGTCTCGGACTGTCTATGTCACTGGATCGCCAATCCTTGATTCATCGTCCAGTCATCTGGGACGACGGGGTCGAAACGGTTACTGTCCTCCCATGCCCGCCGAGCCCGGTCCCCAGCCGATCGCCGCGACCATGGCCGACCCTCTCGCGGTCGCCTTGCAGCCGCTGCAGATGACCGGCGCCTTCTACTGCGCCTCCGACCTCGCCGAGCCCTGGGGGATGACCCTGCCGCCGCTCCCCGGCTACGCCTGGTTCCACGTCGTCAACGAGGGCCGCTGCCAGTTGGAGGCCGAGGGCACGACCCGCGCGATGCGCCGCGGCGACCTGGCGCTGGTGCCGCACGGGACCGGGCACGTCCTGCGCAGCGCTCCAGGCGTCGATGCCCCCGACATCCTCGACCTCGACCGCAAGCAGGTCTCCGAGCGCTACGAGCTGCTCCGGGTCGAGGGCGACGGCGAGTCCTGCCGGATGATCTGCGGGGCCGTCCGCTTCGACCACCCCGCGGCCCAGAACCTGGTCGAGCTCTTGCCGGAGATCGTCCGGGTCGACGAACCGGCGGCGATGCAGAGCACGCTGGCCCTGCTCGCGGCGGAGACGATCGAGCCGCGGCCGGGGGGCGAGGCCGTCGTCACCCGGCTCGCCGACATCCTCGTGATCCAGGCGATCCGTGCCTGGATCGAGACCGACCCCGAGGCCCGCGCCGGTTGGCTCGGCGCCCTGCGCGACGAGCGGATCGGCCGCGCGCTGAACCTGATCCACGCCGAACCGGAGCGAGCCTGGACCGTCGCCGACCTCGCCCGTGACGTCGCGATGTCGCGATCCGCGTTCGCCGCCCGCTTCACCGAGCTGGTCGGGGTCCCGGTCCTGCGCTACCTGACCGAGTGGCGGATGCGCCTCGCCCAGGGCCGCCTGGAAGAGGACGGGGTCACGGTCGCGACCGTCGCCGCCGAACTCGGCTACGGCTCCGAGGCCGCCTTCGCCCGTGCCTTCAAGCGGGTCACCGGAGTCGCTCCCCGGACCGCGGTCCGCCGGCGCCGGGCCGAGCGAGAGCGAGTCTTCGGGCTCGCCGCCTAGACCGCTACCGCGCTAGTGCTTCTTGCCTTTTTTCGGCTTTTCGCATTCGATCACGCCGGTGAACGTGATCGCTTTCGAGCGCTGAAAGTTGTACATCGCCGGGCCGTAGCCGATGCCGAGGAGGTGGCCGGCTTCGCGGAAGATGACGCGCCCGATGGTCGGGATCGGGGCGGGCGGCGCGTAGCGGTTGGTGTAGAAGGCGCCGCCGTTTTCTCCTTCGCCGATGAACACGTTGAGGTAAGGCGCGGAGGATTCGGTGCCCGGTTCGATTTCGTATTCCTTTTTGAATCCGCTGAACTGGGGGATGGTCAACTGGAGGTCGCTTTGGCCGTCGGTGGAGACCGCCTTGGCTTCAAAGGTCTTGCCGACCTTGCCCGCCTTCCGGGTGCACGTCGCCGTGGCGAAGACGGCGACCGGCTTGCCGCTGTCGCTTTCGTCGAAGACCGAGATCGAGTGCAGCGGTGAGACCGCGAGGGCATTCGTCGGCGCGAGCAGGCCGAGGAGCAGGAGGGACCAGACGAGGACGAGGCGCTTGATCAGGGGATCTTAACCAGGCGCGCGGCGGCCAACCGGCGCCACGGACCGATATCCCAGAAGCGGCGGGCGGCGCCGGAGGTCGAAGGGAGCACCCAGACGCTCGCTCCGCCGATGCGCTCGGGCTGGGGGCCGTAGTCGACCGGGCGACCGAGGGCCCCGCGGGCCGCGTTCTTGCCGTTGAAGGCGAGGTAGGCGGGGGACACGGCGGCGATGGCGCAGACGAGACGCTCGGGATCGAAGCCACGGCGGCCGACCTCCTGGTCGGAGCCCGAGGCGGTCTTCGAGATGTCGGTCAGGCCGATGCCGAACTCCGGCAGGCGGGCGAATTCGGCGGGGCGCAGGAGGACGGGCGTCAGGCCGATCTCGTGGAGGGTGATCCAGAAGCGGTTGCCGGGCCCGGCGTAGTAGGCACCGGCGCGGGCCGACGCCGTCCCGGGTGCGGTGCCGCAGAAGACGACGCGCAGTCCGGGCCCGAGCACGTCGGGCAGGATCGGAGCGGCCGCGCTCACGCCGGGGGCGAGAGGTCGGCGCGCGGGAGCGCCGCCAGCTCGATCTCGCCGCTGACGGCGCCGATCTCCTCCGGCAGGCGGGCCAGCTCGGCGGCGGTGACGAACTCGAGGTCCTGGCCGAGGGGGCGGAAGAAGTTGTCGTAGTGGGTGGGGACGACCGCGCGCGGTTCGAGCCGCGGCAGGATCCGCTCCCAGTAGCGGTCGGTGAAGTTGCGCCCGGCGACGCCGGCGAGGAAGACGTCGACGCCGCGCTCGCGGACCGCGTCGTCGAGGAGATCGGCGCTGCCCTGGTGGTAGAAGCGGATGCCCGCGACGGCGATCGAGATCCCCCAGACCTGGCCGCAGCGGTAGGCGGCGGGGGAGAGGGAGTCGAGGTGCTCGCAGGTCAGTTCGCCGTCGTAGGGGACGGCGAGGCCGAGCAGCAGCTTCGAGTGCGCGCTGGGGGTGAAGCTGACCTCGAACGGCCCGAGCTCATACACGCGATAGGGGTCCACCCCGACTGCCCGCTCGGCCATCCCGTGCAGCGCCATCAGGTTGACCAGCGAGGCCGAGCCGTAGGCCTTGCAGCCGAGGCGGCGGGCCAACGCCGGGGCGTCGATCGCGTGGTCGAAGTGGGTGTGGCCGACGAGGACGCCGACCGTCTCACCCGGGGCATGGACGAAGCGGTCGAGCGCCGCCGGGTCGGGGAGCGCGCGCCGCCGCAGCAGCAGGTCGCGCAGCGGGACACGCGAGACGTAGGGGTCGATGAGGAGCGAGTGGTTCTCGTAGGTGAGCCGGTAACCGGAGACCCCGAGCCATTCGACCTCGAGCCCGGGCGGCAGCGCCAGTGGCCGCGCCTCCAGCTCCGCCAGCAGCTCGCCGTCGGCGCGCGCCGACGTGCGCCGCCGCAACGGCGCCCGCGCCAGCTCGCCCAGGTGTCGCAGCGGACTCCCCACCGACCCGCAGGATACGGTGGCGCGATGGAACGCTACGTCGCCTTCCTGCGGGGGATGAACCTCGGCAAGCGTCGGATCAAGAACCCCGAGCTGGTGGGGCACTTCGAGGCGATCGGCCTGGAGGATGTCGCCACCTTCCGGGCGAGCGGCAACGTCGTCTTCGTCGACCCGGAGGGGGAATCGGAGTCGAAGCTGGGGAAACGGCTCGAAGGGGAGCTGGACGACCGGCTCGGGTATGACGTCGCGGTCTTCCTGCGCTCGGCCGAGGAGGTCGCGGCGATCGCGGCCCGGGACCCGTTCGACGCGAAGGCGATCAAGCGCGCCGCGGCGAAGAAGGGAAAGCCCCAGGTCGTCCTGCTCGGTCGCAAACCGAGCGCCAAGGCGAAGAAGGCGGTCGAGGCGCTCTGCCCCGAGGGCGACCTGATGGTGGTCGAGGACCGCGAGCTCCACTGGCTGCCGAGCGTCGGCCTCTCCGAAACCGAGGTCGACACCAAGGCGCTCGACCAAGCGCTCGGCAAGGGCACCACCCGCACCGCCGGCACGATCGAGCAGATCGCCGCCAAGTACTGCGCCTGAGCCGCCTCGCTTCCCGGCACGCCGCCGAAGCTCCTCGTCATCTACCTTGGAATGTTCATGGCGATCGCGACCGCTACCTCACTGACCGTCTACGTCGGCGGCAAGCTGCTCTTCGGAGACGTGTCCTTCAAGCTCGAGCCGGGGGACCGGATGACGCTGTCCGGGCGCAACGGCGCGGGCAAGTCGACGCTGCTGCGGGCGCTCGCGGGCGAGCTGAATCCCGAGGAAGGCTCGATCTCGATCCAGCGCGGCGCCCGCGTCGCCCTCCACGACCAGCGGCCCCCGCGCGATTCCTCGGTGAAGCTCGGCGACTACGTCTTCTCCGGCCGCAGCGACATGTTGGAGACCGAGGCCGAGCTGGAGCGGCTGGAGGGGGAAATGTCGGGCGGCGTCTCCGAAGAGACGATGAACGCCTACTCCGACGCCCAGGCGCGGCTCGAAGCCGGCGGCGGCTACCGCTGGCGCGACGAAGTGCTGGAAGTGCTGCGCGGCCTCGGCTTCGGCCCCGAGCATGCCGACCGCGAGCTGAAGACCTTCTCCGGCGGCGAGCTGACCCGCGCCTCGCTGGCCCGCGCCCTCTCCGCGAAGCCCGACCTGCTGCTCCTCGACGAGCCTACGAACCATCTCGACATCCCCTCGCTCGAGTGGCTCGAGCGTTATCTGGTCACGATCGACTCCGCCGTCGTCCTGGTCGCCCACGATCGCTGGTTCCTCGAGGCGGTCGGCACCTCGGTGCTGGAGCTGGAGGCGCAGAAAGCCCGCTTCTTCGCCGGCCCCTGGCACGCCTGGCGTAAAGAGCAGGCCGCCCGCCAGATCGCGCTCGGCAAAGCGATCGACCGCCAGGAAGCCGAGCTGGAGCGGATGGAGCGCTTCGTCGAGCGCTTCCGCTACAAGGCCTCGAAGGCCAAACAGGCCCAGTCGCGGGTCAAACAGATCGACAAGAAGAAGAAGGAAGGCCCGCGGACCGAAAAGCGCGACACGCGGCACCTGCGTTTCTCCTTCAAACCGCCGGAGCGGCCCGGCCGCGTCGTCCTGAAGATGGCCGAGGCGAAGATCGAGGTGCCGGGACGGGTGCTGCTCGAGGACGCCGAGCTCGAGGTCGAGCGTGGCGAGCACGTCGTCCTCGTCGGCGCCAACGGCAGCGGCAAGACGACGATGATCGAGACGCTCGCCGGGCAGAAGCCCGCCGCCGAGGGAGTCGTCCGGACCGGCCACAACGTCAACCTCGGGTACCTCTCCCAGCACGCCGACACCGCCTCCGGCGCGGGGACGGTCCTGGACGCGGCGCAGCGCGAGACCGGCCTCACCGGGCCGAAGGCACGTGCCCTCCTCGGCGGCTTCCTCTTCTCCGGCGGCGACGTCGAAAAGCAGCTCTCCGACATCTCCGGTGGCGAGCAGCGACGGCTCTCGCTCGCGATCCTGGTCTCCTCCGGCGCCAACGTCCTGGTCCTCGACGAGCCTACGAACCATCTCGACATCGAGAGCCGCGAGGCTCTCGAGGACGCGCTGATCGAGTTCGAGGGATCGGTCGTCCTGATCTCCCACGACCGGGCCCTCCTGGAGGCGGTCGGCAGCCGCACGATCGTGCTAGCCGACGGCAAGCTGACCAGCCACCCGACCGGCTGGGCCGAGTACCAGCGGCGCCACGACGAACGCGAAGCCGAGTCGGACGCGGCGGCGAAGGGCGCGGCGAAGAAGGCAAAGGCCGCGAACGGCAACGGCGTCGCGACGAAGCGTCGCGACGACAAGGCCGCCGAAAAGGCGGTCCGGAAGGCGGCCCGCCTGGAGCAGCGGATCGAAAAGGCCGAAGCCGAGCTGAAGGCGGTCGAGGAAGAGCTCGCCGACCCGGCCGCGTGGGCCAACCCCACCCGCACCGAGCAGGCAACCGCCAAACACGAGGCGGCGAAAGCGGCGCTCGAGGAACTGGTCGGTCAGTGGGAGACGGCGCAGGGGGCTGCGGAGACGGCGGCGACTTAGGCCTGTCGTTCGGGCGGGGGCGGCAGTACTAGATGGTCCTGGGCGTCTCATGGCGGTCCTGGCTGGCTGTGACCGCCATAAGACGCCCAGGACGTGAGGGAGTTGAGGGTTTCGCCAGGTTCGGGCGGAGGTCGGACTTACGTCGGAGGTGGGTGCGAGAGATGCCACACCTGTCTGAGTTCCGTGACGGAGTTGCCGGGAACGTCACCCTTCCGCGCACCTTAGGTCTCCTTTCGGGCCTGGAAAAGGGGCCCCAAGAACGCCCTGCAGCTATTACCGTCGCTATAGCGCCTATAAGGACTGCAGCGCGAAAGTCACTGTTGTCCAACACGCACGAAAGCGTGGACTTCCCACGCTCTTCCTCGCGACTTGCGAGTCCTGTCACGTCCTCGTGGGAGGGCGGTGAGGGTTCCGTCGCTCCTCCCGTGACGCGCCCGTGGCGCCTTCCCCCGACACTCCCCACATCCCCGGCCGTCTCGGGCACGGTCACAGCCAGCCAGGGCCGTGACCGAGACGGCCGTGCTCGCCGCAGACCCCTGCGTCCTGCGTGCTTCCGGGCGCCAGCTTCAAACGCCCCCGTCCCTCCCCGCCGACCCCCAACTCAGAAGACGACGGTCCGCCCGCCGTCGAGTAGCACCCGGTCCTCGAGGTGGGCGGTCACCGCGCGGGCCAGAACCAGGCGCTCGACGTCGCGGCCGATGCGGACCAGGTCGGGGACCTCGTCCTCGTGGCCGACCCGGACCACGTCCTGGTCGATGATCGGGCCGGCGTCCAGGTCCGCGGTCACGTAGTGGGCGGTCGCGCCGATCAGCTTCACGCCGCGCTCGTGGGCGCGGGCGTAGGGGTCGGCGCCGACGAAGGCGGGCAGGAAGCTGTGGTGGATGTTGATCGCCGGCGCGTCCAGGGCATCGAGGAAGGTGGGGGAGAGGATCTGCATGTAGCGGGCGAGGACCAGCAGGTCGATGCCGTCTATCAGCTCCAGCGACCGGCGCTCCGCCTCCTCCTTGGTGTCGCGGCTGACCGGCACGTGATGGAAGGGGATCCCGACCGCCTCGACCTCGTCGCGGAGGTCCTCGTGGTTGGAGATCACGATCGCGATCTCGCCGCCGAGGTGCCCGTTGCGCCGGCGCCAGAGGAGGTCGGAGAGGCAGTGGTCCTCGCGCGAGACCATCACCGCCACCTGCTTCGGCGCCCCCGGCTCGGCGAACGAATGCTCCATCTCGTACGGCTCCGCGATCTCGCGGACGAACCGCTCCTCCAGGCCCGCCCGCTCGCCCCCGGCGGGGGAGTCGAAGACCATCCGCATGAAGAACCGTCCCGCCGCGGTCGAGTGCTGATCGACGTCGACGATGTTCAGCCCCGCCTCGGCAAGGAACCCCGACACGGTCGCGATCAGCCCCGGCCGATCCGGACAGGCGAGCAGCAAACGCGTGGTGTCGGCCTCCGGAGCGATCAGGGAATCATGGACTATTCGCCGCCGAATCGCCGCTCTGGAGCCAAAAGCGCCCAACATGCGGAATCTAACTGTGACGAGGGCCACACACAGCGGCGCAGATCCCCGCGACCGTTCACCGCTTGCTCACAGAACGCAAACATATTGCGCTGCTCGGAGCGGTGATCGCGCTGGCTTCGCCCGTCGCCGCCTCGGCCGCTCAGCCTAAGGACGAAAAGCTTCCTCCGCGGGTGCGTCTCCGCGCCGCGGCGCCGAACATCGGCGCGAGCTCGGCCAACGCGATCGGCGACGCGGTCGCCGTCGACGGTCCGTTGCTCGATCCGGTCGATCGCTTCAGCCGGCTGATCGCCGCGACGACGCAGCGGACCGAACATCGCCAGATGGTCCATCGGCATAAGAAGCGCGAAGCGGAGGAAGCGCGCGAAGAAGAAGAAAAGTTCGCGCAGCTGCCGGGCGGCGTCTCGCTGGAGACCCTGGAAGCGATCGCCGCCTGCGAGTCCGGCGGGGACCCCGAAGCGGTCTCCTCCGACGGCAGCTACATGGGCCTCTTCCAGTTCGACCAGGGCACCTGGGAATCGGTCGGCGGTAGCGGGCTGCCCACCGAAGCCCCCGCCGCCGAGCAGGAGTACCGCGCCGCCCTTCTCTACTCCCGGTCGGGCTCCAGTCCCTGGCCGGTCTGCGGTCAGTAACACCGGCGCCCATCTCCCCGGACTACGATCCGGGGAATGGCGACCGATGAGGTGAAAGAGACAGAGGAGGGGGTTCCCGCCCCCGACCCCGGCGGCCCGACGCGCAAGCCGCCGCGCGAGGCGATCGCCGAGGCCCACGTTCGGGCCCCGACGCGCGGCAACCGGCGCCTGGAGAGCTTCATCGACGCGGTCAACTCCGACGACCAGGTGCGGGGTTGGTGGTACATGGCCCAGGTCAACGCCGAGCGCCTCGGCATGTCGGACCACAGCTGGGTCCACATGCAGATCGTCCTCAACATCTCCCTGCGGCTGCTGCGCCTGCTGGTGAAAGCGGGGGTGGAGCCGGCGATGGTGACCGACCACGGGATGCGCGACCGTGACGCCGAGGTGGTCGTGGCGGGAGGGGCGCTCCTTCACGACGTCGGCATGTCGATCCACCGCGCCGACCACGAGGAATACTCGCTCTTCCTCGCTCAGAGCGCCCTCGACCGCCTGCTTTCCGACGCCTACAAACAGCCCGAGCGCACCGTGGTCGCGGCGGAAATCCTCCACGCGATCATCGGCCACCGCCGCCGTGGCGAGCCCTACACGGTCGAGGCCGGAGTCGTCCGCGTCGCCGACGCCCTGGACATGGCCCAGGGCCGCACCCGCATCCCGATCGAGACCGGCCACGAGGGCATCCACTCGATCTCCGCCGCCGCGATCGACGAGGTCCGCATCTCCGCCGGCGAGGACCACCCGGTCCGGATCGAGATCCAGCTGAACAACTCCGCCGGCATCTTCCAGGTCGACGACCTCCTGGCGACGAAGATCCGCGGCACCCCGCTGGAGGGCAAGGTCGAAGTGATCGCCGAGATCGAGGGCGAGACCGAGAAGCGCCTGCTGAGCGGATTCCGGTTGACTTAGGGGCCGAGCGTTCTGAAGCTGGCGCCCGGGAAAGGGACGCAAGGCGGGCCGGCGAGCACGGCCGTCTCGGTCACGGCCCTGGCTGGCTGTGACCGTGCCCGATACGGCCGGGGGATGTGAGAGGAGTGGCGGGGGAAGCCCCGGCGTGCGCCGCGGGCGCGTCACGGGAGGAGCACGAAACGCGTACCGGTGTCCCACGAGGACGTGACGAGACTCGCAAGTCTTGAGGAAGAGCGTGGGAAGTCCACGCTTCCGAGCGTGTTGGACAACACGCACGACGCCGCTGCGTGAGTTGACCGTGCTATGGCAAGGTCAACTCATGCAGCGTGTTTTCGGGCCCTGATTCGGGGCCCGGAACAAGGGAGAAGGTGCATGGAAGGGTGACGTTCCCGGCATCTTTGTGTCCGATCCGTGCCAGGTGTGCCTTCTCTCGCACGGACCTCCGACGTAAGTCCGACCTCCGCCCGCAATCACACGAACCCCTCACGTCCTGGGCGTCTCATGGCGCTCACAGCCAGCCAGGACCGCCATGAGACGCCCAGGACCAACTAGGACTGCCGGGGCTTAGCTCAGGCGCTCGATGTCGTAACGGCGCCGCGCCTTCCGGCGCTCGAGGGCGCCTTGGATCAGCGACATGCCGATCACGAGGATGACGAAGAAGGCCATCACGCCGAAGCAGAAGATGGTGACGAGTTTGTCGTCGGCTTTGCCGAGCAGGCCCTCACCGTTCTCGGCCAGTGCCATCGGGGCGGCGACCAGCATGGTCGTCAGGGCCGCGATGAAAAGAAATGCTCCGCGCTTCACGGACCGCAATCTATCGCACGAGCCGGCGTTAGGATCGCGCGGTGTCCAACCTTGAGGCTCTTCTGCTGGGGGTGGTCCAGGGGCTGACCGAGTTCCTACCGATCTCGTCCTCCGGCCACCTGATCATCGTCCCTTGGCTCCAGGACTACACGTTCCTGACCGAAAACGACTCGTTCAACAAGACGTTCGATGTCGCGCTCCACGCGGGGACGCTGATCGCGGCGATCGCGTTCTTCCGCAGGGAGGTGTGGCGTCTGATTGTCAGCTTCATCGCGGTGGTGCGCAAGCGGACGATCGAGACGAGCGAGGAGCGGTTGGCCATCGCGATCGCGATCGGCACGATCCCGGCGGTGCTCGCGGGCGGCCTCGCCTCCGACTTCATCGACGAACACCTCGGCGAGCCTTGGATGATCGCCCTACAGCTGATCTTCTTCGGTGCCCTGCTCGACTGGGCCGACCGCAAAGCCCAGCGCCGCTCGCTGGAGAAGACGGAGGTCCGCGATGGCCTCTGGATCGGCCTCGCCCAGATCCTGGCCCTGGCCCCGGGCACCTCGCGCTCGGGGATCACGATCACCGCCGGGCGCTTCCTCGGCCTCGACCGCGACGCCGCCGCCCGCTTCTCCTTCCTGCTGCTGATCCCGATCGTCGCCGGCGCCACCCTCTTCAAAGGCATCAGCGCCGTCCACGAAGGGCTGCCGCCGGGGGTCGGCGGCCCGATGGTGGTGGGGACGATCGCCGCCGCGGTCTCCGGCTACGTCGCGATCGTCTTCCTCCTGCGCCTGGTGCGGACGACCTCCTACCGGCCCTTCGTGCTCTACCGCTACGCGGCCGGGATCGCGATCCTGATCGTGATCGCGACGGGCCTGCGCCCGTCGACGTTCTGAGCGACTTTCGACACTCCGCCGGGGTGAACCGAATGTGACTCGGTCACACCCACCATTCGGGGGCGGAGAGGTGGATGGCTTGAACAAGCGGTGCGGACCTCCGGATGACCGCAATTTGGGCCTCTCGGACTTGTGAAAAACCTGTAAACACGGGTAAACGGATGCTTCGGGGGCTTAGACTTCCCTCGAGTTGGCTTCTGATGCAACCACTCGCCTCGCGGTGATCGACACCGATTCCGGTTTCGTCACCGTCCTGTCCAAGCGCGCCGAGGCGGCGGGCTGGCTCCTGCGTACCTCGACCGGGCCGGTCCCTCCCGATCAGCTGGTCGCGATGAAGCTGAACGCGCTGCTGGTCGACCCCGCGGTCCTCGGCGACGAAGCGTGGCGCTACCTCGACCGGGTCTGCAGCCTGCTGCCGGACCTAGGCGTCGTCGTCTGCACCGGGCGCTCTACCGTGGCCCAGCGGGTGCGCGGCCTGCGGCTCGGCGTCGACGACTGGATCACCAAGCCTTCCCACCCCGAGGAGGCGATCGCGCGGATCGAAGCGGTCACCCGCCGTCACCGCCGCGGCCGCCACGAGACCGAGTCGGCGCCGGTCGCCGCCGGTGAGCTCGAGATCCGCCCAGACCGCTTCCAGGCCTTTGTCGCGGGCGACAGCCTCGACCTAACCCGGCGCGAGTTCGAGCTCCTGCATCTCCTCGCCGGCACCCAGGGCCAGGTGCTCGAGCGCGAGACCATCTACCAACGGGTCTGGGGCTATGCAATGGCCCATGGCGACCGCTCGGTCGACGTCTTCATCCGCAAGCTTCGCCAGAAGCTCGAGAAACGCTCCCCGAAGTGGGAGTACATCCACACGCACTTCGGGGTCGGCTACCGGTTCGACCCGGAGCCCTCCGGCGACGCCGTCCCACAGGTCGGCCCCCCGACGCCCGCCGAGGCGTCTCCGAATGACCAAAGTTCACAGGTCGTTCACAAAAGCTTCACCGCGGCGTAACCGGTTCGGCAACGCTCAGCGACATTCTCCGCCACGGTGGTGGTAGGTAACGCATCGGAACAAACGGGAAGGCTGGACGTGCGGCCGGAGGAGCACGCGGCGCTGGTCGACGGCCGCCCGCTGAGCCTCACGGTCCGGGAGCTGCAGCTCCTGGTCACGCTGTGGTCGAACCCGCAACGCATCCTCACCCGGGACGAGCTCCACACCTCGGTCTGGGGCACGCCACCGCGCCGTGAGGACCGTTCGGTCGACGTCTACGTGAGTCGGCTGCGCGCCAAGCTCGGTGCCGCGTTGCCCGACCAGAAGCTGATCTACACCCATAACGGGATCGGCTACCGGTTCTCGCCCGACGGCTGATGCCGGCCTTTTACATTTTTTTCACATCGGCGCCACGCCTGGATAACAAGCTGCAAGGGCGACGCTGACACGCTCGCCCAAGCGGACCGCCCAAACGGGGCGGGTCCCAATCTCGTCAACAACTCAAAGAGGAGACTGATGTCCAGCTCTAAGTGGCTTGCGGTGTTCGCGGCTGCCTGTGTGCTCGTGCTCGGCCTGGCCGCCTGCGGGGGCGGGGATAGTTCCAGCAGCAGCTCGTCCAGCACCAGCGAAAGCAGCGAACCCGAAAGCGGTGGGGGCGGCGGCGAAGCTCCGTCGACCGAAGCCTCCGGCGAAATCGCAGGTGCCGGCTCGACCGCACAGGAAGCGGCCCAGAAAGCCTGGACCGCCGAATTCGAGAACGCCAACAGCGGCGCCACCATCTCTTATGACGGTGTCGGCTCCGGCGGCGGTCGCGAAAAATTCATCGCAGGCGCCACCGCGTTCGCGGGCTCCGACACGCCGCTCTCCGAAGACGAAGGCGAGCTCGGCAAAGCGATCAAGCGTTGCGGCCCCGGCGAATTGGTCGAGGTCCCCGACTACATCTCGCCGATCGCGATCGTCTACAACCTCCCGGGCGTCGAAGAACTGAAACTGACCCCGGAAACCCTGGCGAAGATCTTCAACCAGGAAATCGAAAACTGGAACGACCCGGAGATCGAAAAAGAGAACGAAGGGGTCGAACTCCCGGACACGCGGATCGTCCCGGTCAACCGCTCCGACGAGTCGGGCACGACCGAAAACTTCACCGACTACCTCTCCAAAGCCGCGCCCAGCGTGTGGAAACACGAAGTGAGCGGTGAATGGCCGGTGAAAGGTGGCGAAGCAGCCTCCGGCACCTCCGGTGTGATCGAAGCCGTCTCCGCCGGCGAAGGCGCGATCGGCTACGCCGATGCCTCGCAGGCCGGCGAACTCGGCAAAGCACTGATCCAGGTCGGCAGCGACTTCGCCGAACCGTCCCCGGAAGCAGCCGCCAAAGTTCTCGATCTCTCCAAAGAAGATCCGGAACTGGAGAACGGCCAGAAAAACGTCATCGCTTTCGAAATCGACCGCAAAACTGAAGCGAGCGGCGTCTACCCGATCATCCTGGTCTCCTCGCTGATCGGCTGCACCAAATACAAGAGCGCCGACGAAGCGGCTGTGGTGAAGAGCTACTTCGAATACGCGATCAGCCCGGAAGGGCAGGAACTGGCCGCTGAAGCCGCCGGGTCCGCGCCTCTCTCGAGCCAGCTCACCGAAAAAGTCGAAGCCGCCGTCGGCGCCATCGAATAGGTCCTCGGACCTTCGACTGAATCAACACTCTCGTGGCTCATTTCGACACCACGACGAATGCCGGCCAGCTGCTGGCGGCGGCGTCCGGGGGACGCCGCCGCCGGGGCGACCGGATCTTCAGCAACGTCGCCGTAGTGGCGGCGGTGACGATCCTGGTGCTGCTCGCCGGGGTCGCGATCTTCCTGGTCAGCGAGGGACTGCCGGCGCTGACCGCTTCCTCCTCTGAACTTCCCAAGGGCGAAAGCTTCCTCAGCTACGTCGCCCCGCTCGCCTTCGGCACCGCCCTGGCGGGCGTCCTGGCGATGATCCTCGCGGTGCCGCTGGCGGTCGCGGTGGCGCTCTTCATCACCCACATCGCGCCGGCGCGGATCGCGCTCTGGCTCGGCTTCGTGGTCGACCTGCTGGCCGCGATCCCGAGCATCATCTACGGCCTCTGGGGCATCTTCGTCCTCGGCCCGGCCGCCGTCCCGGCGATGAAGTGGCTGGAAGCGAAGCTCGGCTTCATCCCGATCTTCGAAGGGCCGGCGTCGATCACCGGCCGCACGATGCTGGTCGTCGGGCTGGTCCTCGCGGTGATGATCCTGCCGATCGTCTCCGCCGTCGCCCGCGAGGTCTTCTCGCAGACGCCGCGCAAACTCCAGGAAGGCGCGCAGGCACTCGGCGCCACCCGCTGGGAGATGATCAAGACGACCGTCTGGCCGTTCGGCCGCTCGTCGGTGATGTCGGGCGCGATGCTCGGCCTCGGCCGCGCGCTCGGCGAGACGATGGCGGTCGCAATCATCCTCTCGGTCTCCGGCGGCGTCAGCTTCAACCTGATCAGCCAGTCGAATCCCTCGACCATCGCCGCCAACATCGCCCTCAACTTCCCCGAGTCCTCGGGCCTCGCGATCAACCTGCTGATCGCGACCGGCCTCGTCCTCTTCGTCATCACCCTGGCGACCAACTTCATCGCCCGCTGGATCATCGCCCGCTCGGAGGTCAAATAAGTGACGCCCCCACCCGACAGCTCGTTGGCCGAGACCCAGGACCGCTCGCTCTTCACCCAGGAGAGTGGCAGCGGCGGAACGCTGCCGAAGTGGGCCCCGTGGGGCGCCGTCGTCGGCTCGCTGGTCTTCGCCGGGGCGATCGAGGCGGCGCTCGGCTGGTTCACGATCGCGCTGATGCTCGTCATCGGCCTACCGATCGCGATCGTCGCGATCTACGCCTGGTCGCGGACCGTGGAGGGTCGTCGCCACGCCAAGGACCGGGCGGTCACGATGGCGATCGCGGCCGCCTTCGGCATCTCGATGGCGCCGCTGATCTCGCTGCTCTACGAGGTGATCAAGCGCGGCGCCGCGGGCATCAACTGGGAATTCTTCACCTCCACCAGCCGCGGGGCGATCACCGGCGGCGGCGCCGAGCACGCGATCGTCGGCACGCTGATCATCACCGCCTGTGCCGTCGTCATCTCGGTGCCGATCGGGATCATGGCGGCGATCTACATGAACGAGTACGGGCGCGGGCCGCTGCGCCGCGCGCTCACCTTCTTCGTCGACGTGATGACCGGCATCCCCTCGATCGTTGCCGGCCTCTTCGCCTACGCGCTCTTCGAGCTCTTCCTCGGGCCCGGCATCCAGATGGGGATCATGGGCTCGCTCGCCCTCTCGGTGCTGATGATCCCGATCGTCATCCGCTCCGCCGAGGAGGTCCTGAAGATCGTCCCGGACCACCTGCGCGAAGCGAGCTACGCGCTCGGCACGCCGAAGTGGAAGACGATCGTCAAGGTCGTCCTGCCGACCGCCTTCGCCGGCCTCGTCACCGGGGTGATGCTGGCGACCGCGCGGATCATCGGCGAGACGGCGCCGCTCCTGGTCACCACCGGTGTGGTCACCTCGCTGAACACGAACCCCTTCGACGGCCGCATGCAGAACCTCGCGGTCTACGCCTACAACGAGTACCGGTCGCCGGGCGTGATGAAACAGGCGTCCTACGACCGTGCCTGGGCGGCGGCTCTGACGTTGATCGTCATCGTGATGATCCTCAACGTCGTCGCCCGCCTCGTCTACCGCCGTTACAAAACGGAGATCCGTTAAGACTGCCATGGAGGGAAGGAAACTTAGAGATATGTTCGGGGCGTCGACCAAGCCTGAGACCAAGTCCGAGGAGAGCCGCACCAAGATGTCGCCAGCCGGTCCCGTCACCGAGACCTCGAGCCAGCCGCAGGGCACCGCCCCGGCGCGGCGGGCGAAGAGGTTGGAGGCGAAGGAGGTCAACCTCTACTACGGGGACTTCCACGCCGTCGAAAACGTCAGCCTGACGATCGAACCGAACAAGGTGACGGCGCTGATCGGCTCCTCGGGCTGCGGCAAGACGACCTTCCTGCGTTCGTTGAACCGGATGCATGAGCTGACCCCGGGCGCGAGCGTCAAGGGCGACATCGAACTCGACGGCGAGGACATCTACGCCAAGGGCGTCGACCCGGTCGCGGTGCGCGGCCTGATCGGGATGGTCTTCCAGCAGCCGAACCCGTTCCCGACGATGTCGATCTACGACAACGTCGCTGCCGGGCTCAACTTCAACGCCCGCAAGGTGTCGAAGTCCGACAAGGACGCGGTCGTCGAGCGCAGCCTGCGCGGGGCGCACCTCTGGGACGAGGTCAAAGACCGTCTCGGGCGGCCCGGCTCCGGCCTCTCCGGTGGCCAGCAGCAGCGGCTCTGCATCGCCCGGGCGACCGCGGTCAGCCCTGAGGTCCTGCTGATGGACGAGCCCTGCTCGGCCCTCGACCCGGTGGCGACGCTGGCGATCGAGGACCTGATCGGCGAGCTGAAGAAGGAGTACACGATCGCGATCGTCACCCACAACATGCAGCAGGCGGCGCGCGCGTCCGATACCACCGCGTTCTTCAACCTCGACGAATCGGGCAAGCCGGGGCACCTGGTGGAGATCGGCCCGACCGATGAGATTTTCACCAAACCGAAGCAGAAAGAGACCGAGGACTACGTCTCCGGTCGATTCGGTTAGGCACGGGGGAGGCGGGGGACATGCCTGGAATCAGGGTCGAATACCAAGAGGAACTGCAGGACCTCGAAGCGAGCGCGCTGGGCGGGCTCGATCTCGTCACCTCGCAGCTGGTCAGGACGCTGGAGGCGATCGAGCACCAGGACATCGAGCTGGCGCAGATCGTCGTCGCCGACGACGACCGGATCGACGGCCGTTATCTGGAGGTGCACCAGGCGCTGATCACGCTGCTGGCGACGCAGTCCCCGGTGGCGACCGACTTGCGGCTGATCTCGGCGCTCTTGCATGTGCTGAAGAACATCGAGCGGATGGGCGACCAGTGCGTGAACGTCTGCAAGGTGATCCCGATAACGGGGCACAAGCCGCCCGCCGACGAGGAGATGGTGAAGCTGATCCTCACCATGGGCGCCCACGCGAAGGCGCTGATCGCCCAGTGCAAGCGCGCCTTCTGCGAGCGCAACGTGGAGATGGCGCGCGATCTCGTCACCCGCGACGACGTCATCGACGAGCTGAACCGCGACTGCTTCCGCCTCGCCCTGGCGATCGGCGACGACGCCGACAAGCGCGAATGGGCGATGACGATGATGCTGACCGCGCGGGCGATCGAGCGGATCGGTGACAACGCGGTCGACATCGGCGAGCAGGTCGCGTTCGTCGTCACCGGGCTCTTCCGCGAGTTCGAGGACGCTTCGCATCCGGACGCGCACGCTTAGATCCGCGCGGCCTGGGAACATTGGGCCCGACGGCCTGATGCTCTGCGCTGCGATCGATATCGGCTCCAACACGACCCGCGTACTGGTCGCGGAGCTCATCGACGGTCAACTCAAGAAGGTGATGGAGCAGCGCGCCTACACGCGGATCTCCAAAGCGGTCGACGATGCGGGTGCGATCCGCCCGGAGAAGGTCGCCGAGGTGGGGGAGCTGGTCGCCACCCAGGTGCGGCTGGCGCGCGAGCTCGGCGCGGAGGAGATCCGCGCGGTGGCGACCGCGGCGGTGCGCGACGCCTCCAACGGGTCCGCGGTGGCGGCGGCGATCTCCGCCGCGGCCGGGGTCGACGTCGACATCCTCAGCGGCGAGGAGGAGGGCCGGCTCTCCTTCATCGGCGCGACCAAGGGGCTCGGGCATCCGGCCGAAGGCTCGATCGGCGTAGTCGACGTCGGCGGCGGCTCGACCGAGGTGATCCTCGGCACAGTGCCCGATGGGGTCGACGAGGTGCGCTCCTGGCGCATCGGCTCGGGCGTCCTCGCCGATCAGCTGGTGACCTCCGATCCGCCCTCGGCCTCCGAGATCCGCCGCATCCGCGATCACATCGAGGACTTCTTCGACGGCGTCGAGATCGAGCACCCCGACCAGGCGGTCGCGGTCGGCGGCTCGGCGACCAGCCTCCGACGCCTCGTCGGCGCGGTGCTCGAGTACGAGACCCTGGAGCGCGCGGTCCGCGTCCTCTCCTCCGAACCGGCCGCCGACGTGGCACGCCGCTTCGAGCTCGACCCCCGCCGCGTCCGCATCCTCACCACCGGCGTCCTCCTCCTCGAGAAGGTCGCCGAGCTCCTCGGCCAACCCCTCCAGATCGGCAAGGGCGGCCTCCGCGAGGGCATCATCCTCGACTTGTTTGCCAACGGCAACGGCGCGAGCAGCGCCGGCCCGGCGCTGCGGGCTGCTTAAGCGGGAGTTGAGGGTCTCGCCACAGGTTCCGGCGGAGGTCGGACTTACGTCGGAGGTCCGTGCGGGAGAAGCCACGCCTGCCTGCATTCCGTGACGGAGATGCCGGGAACGTCACCCTTCCGCGCATCTTCGGTCCGTTTTCGGGCCTGGAACAGGGCCCCGAAAACGCGCTGCGTGTATTAGGGCCCCTATAGGGGGTCAATGCACGCAGCGACGAATTGACTGTTGTCCAACACGCACGAAAGCGTGGACTTACCACGCTCTCCGTCACGACTTGCGAGTCCCGTGACGTTCCCGTGGGAGGGCGGTGAGCGTTCCGTGTGCTCCTCCCGTGACGCGCCCGCGGCGCACGCCCCGGAGGCTCCCCGACACTCCTCCCGCACTCCCGGCCGTCTCGGCCACGGCCACAGCCAGCCAGGGCCGTGGCCGAGACGGCCGCTCTCGCCGACACCCCTCGCGTCCCTTGCCCGTCCCTCGACCGCCCCCGGTCACACGAAGTTCACTCCTCGTTTGCAGGTGGTTCACATGAAGTCCCTGCAAACGACGAAATATGCAGTGCAGATGAATAGCAATGAAAAAGGGAGACACCGATGACTTCCCGTGCTGACATGCACTGCCACTCCACCGCTTCGCAGCTCTCTCGACTCGGCGTCCAGCGCAGCCTTGGGCTGCCGGAGTGCGCGACTCCGCCGGGGGAGGTCTATGAGCTGGCGAAGAAGCGGGGGATGGACTTTGTGACGATCACCGATCACGACACGATCGAGGGGGCGCTCGAGTTGGAGGGGCTGCCCGATGCCTTCGTCTCCGAGGAGCTGACCGCACGCTTTGCCGGCGAGCCTCAGGCGGTTCACGTCCTCTGTTACGGGATCACTCCCGGAGACCACGAGTGGCTGCAGGCTCACGCCGGCGATGTCGAGGCCTGTGCCGCGTACCTGCACGAGAACGAGATCGCCTGCGCGCTGGCGCATCCCTTCTTCTACGTCGCGGCGCCGCTGACCCGGCGCCATCGGCGGCGGCTGGCCGAGCTCTTCCCGATCTGGGAGGTTCGCAACGGGTCGCGCGCCGCGGAGCTGAACATGCCCGCTGCCGTCTACGTCGACACGCGTGGCGGCACCGGCATCGGCGGCTCCGACGACCATGCCGGCGTCGACATCGGCAGGACCTGGACCGAGGTCCCGGCCGCCGAGACGCCGGACGAGTTTCTCGCCCACATGCGCGCCGGCGATGCCGAGGCGCGGGGCGAACAAGGTTCGGCCGCGAAGTGGACGCACGCGGCGATGGCGCTGGCGACGCGGGCGCTCGACGAGGCCGAAGTGGCCGCGCCCGGCACCGCGCCCGACCCCAACGCGGTCCTGAAGATGGCCGAACGGGTGATCCGGGAGGGCTCCGAGCGCGAGGGCAAGGTCGCCACCGACGTCGGGCCCGAGGACGCCCGCTGCCTGCTCGAGGCCTGGCTCTCCGGGGTCGGCATCGACGCCCGTGGCCGCGAGCTCCTCGACCTGCTGCAGGCCGACGGCTTCTCCCACGCCGACCTCTACCGTCGCGCCCGCCGCCGCCACGAGCGGCGCCTGCGCCTCGCCGTCGACGAGGGGGTCGAAGCGTTCTCCTCCGGCGACCTCGGCAGCGCCGCGACCGGCGTCTTCGAGGCGCTCGTCCCCGCCTTCCCCTACGCGCCCTCGATCGCCTTCCTCGGCGCCGAGAAAGCGAAGCTGCGCGAGCGGGCGCCGGGCGACCGCCGCCGCGTCGCCCTGATCGCCGACGGGATCGGCCAGGTGCACGGGGTGACGCACACGATCGAGCAGATCCGCGACCGCGGCGTCCCCGGCTTCGACGTCGACGTGATCGGCACCGACCCGGGCGTCGACCGCCGCCTTCCGGCCGCCGCCGAGCTGGAGCTGCCCTTCTACAAAGGCATGAAGCTCGGTGTCCCGGCGGTGCCCGAGCTGGTCGAGGCGCTCGCCGAGGGCAACTACGACCTCGTCCACGTCACCGCCCCCGGCCCGGCCGGGATCGCCGCGACGCTGCTCAGCCGGATCACCGGCGTGCCGCTCCTCGCCAGCTACCACACCGAGCTGGCCACCTACGCGGGCCTGCGCGCCGACGCGATGCTGGAGGCGGTCGCCGCCGCCGGCCTCGGCGCCTTCTACGGCGCGCCCGTCCGGGTCCTCTCCCCGAGCCCGGCCGCCGACGCGTCCCTGGCCGATCTCGGAATCGACGGCGCCAAGGTCGGCCGCTGGGAGCGCGGTGTGGACGTCGAGCGCTTCGACCCGGCCAAGGCCGACCGCGACGGCTACCCGGGGGAGATCAAGGTCCTCTACGCCGGGCGCCTGTCCAAGGAGAAGGGCGTCGACCTGCTCGCCGACGCCTTCCTCGCCGCCCAGGCCGCCGATCCCCGGCTGCACCTGCTGCTCGCGGGCGGCGGGCCGGAGGAGGAGGGGCTGCGCGAGCGCCTCGGCGACGCCGCCACCTTCCTCGGCTGGCTCGGCGGCGAGGATCTCGCCGTCGCCTACGCCAGCGCCGACGCCTTCCTCTTCTGCAGCGTCACCGACACCTACGGCCAGGTGATCCTCGAGGCCGGCGCCAGCGGGCTGCCGGTGATCGCGATCGCCGAGGGCGGGCCGGCGGCGCTGGTGGAGAACCGCCACACCGGCCTGCTCTGCCGTCCCGATGCCGACCACATCGCCGGGGCGATCCTGCAGCTGGCCGCCTCGCCGGAGCTGCGAGCGAAGCTCGGCTCGGCCGGGACGCGCGCCGCCCGCGCCCGCTCCTGGGAGCGCTCGATGAGCCAGCTCGCCGCCGGCTACCGGCTGGCGCTCGACGGCGCCACGATCGGCGTCCCGGCCGGCGCTCCGGCGCCCTCCCCGCAACCGCTCCGCCGCGTCGCGTAAAGGACAGGGAGTCTTTTGGAGCACCGGTACGATGTTCCCTTGGCCGACACGGGAATCAGCCTCGAGGATCCGTCTCTCTACTTCAACCGCGAGCTCTCCTGGCTGGAGTTCAACCGCCGCGTGCTGGAGCTGGCCGAGGACGAGAGCGTGCCGCTGCTCGAGCGCCTGCGGTTCTGCGCGATCTACGCCTCGAACCTCGACGAGTTCTACATGGTGCGGGTGGCCGGGCTCTTCGACCAGATGGACGCCGGGATCGACGCCCGCGCACCGGACGGGCTGCGCCCCGCCGACCAGATCGACCGCATCCAGCGCCGCGTGCTGGAGCTGGACAAACGGCTGCAGCGCTGCTTCGGCGGCGAGCTGCGCCCGGCGCTGGAGGGGGACGGCATCCGCATCGTCTCGCTCGATGACGCCGACGAGGACGAGCGCCGCGGGATCCACCGACGCTTCCACGAGCAGGTCTTCCCGGCGCTGACGCCGCTGGTGATCGGGCTCGGGCGGCCGTTCCCCTACATCTCGAACCTCTCGCTGAGCCTCGCGGTGCTGCTGCGGGACCCCGAGTCCGAGGTCGAGATCGTCGCCCGGGTGAAGGTCCCGAAGGAGCTGCTCGGACGTTTCCTGTCGGTCGGCAAGGAGGGGACCTTCGTGCCGCTGGAGCAGATCATCGCGGCGAACCTCGACGCGCTCTTCCCCGGCACCGAGGTCGTCGACCACGGCTTCTTCCGGGTCACGCGGGACGCCGACTTCACCGTCTCCGACGAGGCCGACGACCTGCTGCAGGCGGTCCAGGACGAGTTGCGCCGCCGCCGCTTCGGCGAGGTCGTGCGCCTCGAGATCGCCACCGGGATGAACCCGCGCCTGCGCCGCGAGCTGATCGGCGC
Source organism: Solirubrobacterales bacterium (assembly GCA_965200635.1). GTDB lineage: Bacteria > Actinomycetota > Thermoleophilia > Solirubrobacterales > 70-9 > VAYN01. The sequence goes on from OZ241364.1 coordinate 2,532,685, forward strand.
GCTGCGCCTCGAAGACCGCGAGGTCTACGACATCGACGGGCTGATCGACCTCGCCGACCTCTCCGAGATCGCCGACACTCCCGGCCACGCCGAGCTGCGCTACTCGCCCTGGACGCCGGTCACCCAGCCGCGGCTGCAGGGCGAGGATGAGCGCAAGGTCGACATGTTCGGCGAGATCCGCCACGCCGACGTGCTGGTCCACCATCCCTACGACTCCTTCGCGACCTCGGTGGAACGCTTCGTCGAGCAGGCGGTCGAAGACCCCGACGTGATCGCGATCAAGCAGACCGTGTACCGGACGAGCGACGACTCGCCGCTGGTGCCGGCCCTGATCCGCGCCTCCGAACGCGGTAAGCAGGCGGTCTGCATGGTGGAGCTGAAAGCGCGCTTCGACGAGGAGGCCAACATCCACTGGGCGAAAGCCCTGGAGGAGGCCGGCGTCCACGTCGTCTACGGGATCCCCGGGCTGAAGACGCACGTGAAGGCGATCCTGGTGGCGCGCCGCGAGGGCCAGCAGGTGCGCGAGTACGTCCACGTCGGCACCGGCAACTACCACGCCAAGACGGCGCGGCTCTACACCGACTTCGGCCTCTTCACCGCCGACCCCGACATCGGCGCCGACGTGGCGGAGATGTTCAACTTCCTCACCGGATACGGGCGGCCGGCCCAGTACCGCAAGATGTGGGTGTCGCCGACGACGATGCGGGATCGCTTCATCGGGGAGATCGAGGCGACGATCGCCGCGCACGAGGCGGGGGAGGAGGCGCGGATCGCGCTGAAGATGAACTCGCTGGTCGATGCGGGGTGCATCCGGGCGCTCTACCGGGCCTCGCAGGCGGGGGTGCGGGTGGACTTGAACGTGCGTGGGATCTGCTGCCTGAAACCGGGGGTCCCGGGCGTCTCGGAGAACATCCGGGTGGTCTCGATCGTCGGTCGCTTCCTCGAGCACTCGCGCGTCTATACCTTCCGGCGCGGCACCGAGACCGTCGTCGTGATGGGCTCCGCCGACATGATGCCGCGCAACCTCGACAGCCGGGTGGAGCTGGTGGCGCCGGTCGAGGATCCCGGGCTGCGGGCGGAGATGATCGACGTGCTGGAGCGCTGCTTCGCCGACAACTCGAACTCCTGGGACCTCGCGGCCGACGGCTCGTGGACGCGGGCCCGGCGCGGCGCGGACGAGCCGCGGCGCGACGTGCAGGCGGAACTGCGCGAGCGGGCGGCGTCGCGGGCGGCCGAGCAGCTGAGCAGCGCGTCCAACCCCATCGTCACCTCGACCTCCGCCGCGGCGGGCTGAACGGGAGGGGCGGATGGCGACTAGGATGTCTTCGGTGGCGCGCTTCTCGCTTCTCCCTCACGATCAGACCTTCTTCGATCTCTTCGTGGAGGCGGGGAAGAACAGCGTCCACTCGGCGCAGCTGCTGGACAAGCTGATGCGGGAGTGGCCCGACTCGGGGACGCTTCACCAGGAGGTCGTCGAAGCCGAGCACCGTGGGGACAAAGTCACCCACGAAATCATCAAACGCCTGAACACCACCTTCGTCACGCCGATCGACCGCGAGGACATCTACGGCCTGGCGACCCAGCTCGACGACATCGTCGACTTCACCGAGGAGGCCGCGGATTTCCTCGGGCTCTACCAGGTGGAGGCGCCGATGGACCAGGCCGGCGCGCTGACCGGGGTCCTGGTGCGCTCCTGCGAAGCGCTCGCCGAGGGTCTCGAGAACCTCCCCTCCTTCAAGGACCTCGACCAGTACTGGATCGAGGTGCACCGCCTGGAGAACGAAGGCGACCGGATCTCCCGCGACGCGGTGGCGGCCCTCTTCACCGACGCGATCGACCCGATGGTCGTGATCCGCTGGAAGGACATCTTCGGCGTTCTCGAGGAGGCCATCGACGCGACCGAGAAGGCCGCCCAGATCCTCGAGGGCATCGTCATCAAGAATTCGTAGTCCGCGCTTCGCCCGTGAAGCCGCTTGGAATGCGGGTCTCAGAGGGTTGTAACAGGAATGTGAACGAGGCCGGTATTTTCCCGGCCAGTGTCATCGGACATCATTCTCGTCATCGTCATCGGCGCCGCCCTCGCCTTTGACTTCACCAACGGCTTCCACGACACCGCGAACGTCGTCGCCACCTCGATCTCGACCGGGGCGGCGCGGCCGTCGGTGGCGATCGCGGCTGCCTCGCTGCTGAACTTCGCCGGGGCGTTCATCTCGATCTCGGTCGCCGCGACGGTCGCCAACGACGTCGTCGACGCCGCCGCGATCACGCCGACGATCGTCTTCGCCGGGTTGATCGGGGCGATCGCCTGGAACCTCGTCACCTGGTACTTCGGGCTGCCATCGAGCTCCTCGCACGCGCTGATCGGCGGCGTCGTCGGCTCGGCGGTCGCCGCCGACGGGTTCCACGTGGTGCTCGCCGAAGGGCTGGTCGGGAAGGTCCTGATCCCGGCGATCATCGCTCCGCTGCTGGCCTTCGTCGCCGCCGGGATCTCGATCGGCATCGCCTACCGGGTGATCGGCCGACAGCGGCCGGGGATCGTCAGCCGCGGCTTCAAGTACGGGCAGGTGCTCTCCGGCGGGATGCTGGCGCTGGCGCACGGCACCAACGACGCGCAGAAGACGATGGGGATCATCACGCTGGCGCTGATCGCCAACGGCAGCCTCGGCGCCGGCGCCGACCCGCCGTTCTGGGTGATCGCCTCCTCGGCGGCGGCGATCGCGGCCGGCACCTACAGCGGCGGCTGGCGGATCATCAAGACGACCGGCACGCGGATCATCAAGATGGACGCGGCGCAGGGCTTCACCTCGCAGGGCGCGGGGGCGGCGGTGATCCTGGCCTCCACCCACTTCGGCTTCCCCCTGTCGACGACGCACGTGATCAACGGCGGCGTGATGGGCGCGGGGGCGGCGAAACGGCTTTCGGCAGTGCGGTGGGGCGTGGCCGGGAACATCGTCGTCGCCTGGGTGCTGACCCTGCCCGCGGCGGCGCTCATCGGGGCGGTGGCCTACGCCGTGACGAGCGTCTTCGGCAACGGCGCCGTCGGGCCGGTGGTGGTGACGGTGGTGGCGCTCGGCGCGGTCCTGGCGGCGTTCGTGCGGCGGGCGCAGCGGGGCGCGCCGGTCACGGTGCAGAGCGGGTGAGCGCGGTGCCGGTCCTTGCGGAGATCCTCGAAACGAAGGAGCTCCTGGAGACGGTGGTCTTCGCCTTCGTCGCGGGGGTCGGGGTGACGGTGATCTTCTCGGTGGCGATCTGGGGTGTGGCGCGCTTCGTCGACCTGAATCAGGAAGAGCGGTCGGTGGCCGCCGGGGCCGCTGCCGGGGTCTCGGTGCTGGCACTGCTGGCGGTGCTGGCGGCGATCGTCATCGGCGTCATCGTGATGACCGGCAAGTAGCGCCGCCGGGCGCTGCTCGTCACTTCGTCGAGTGGGGCGTCGCTTCGGAGTACGCTTTGTCACGTGAAGGCCGCGCGCAACGTCGCGATCATCATGATCTTGGCGCTCGGGGTGGCGTTTCTCCCGGGAGGTGGCAACGCGGTCGACACCGTGACCACCGCGATCGGGATGGCGTTCCTGGCGGGGATCTCCTGGATGCTCTACACGCTGAGCCGCCAGAATCAGTTGACGCTGGCGACGTTGAGCGACGGCAGGCGGGCGATCTTCTACGGCGCGTTCGGGGTGCTGGCGCTGCTGGTCGCGGGGTACGACAAGCTCTGGTCGACGGGCGGCGGGACGCTGATCTGGCTGCTGCTGCTGGCGGGCGCGGTCGTCGCGATCTGGCGGGTCTGGACCGAGGCGAACACCTACTGAGCTCGCCACTTCCCCCTGTAGGGGGAGGCCTTTCCACTTCGGGCACACAATTGGCCCGGAATTGATCCAAACCGCGCACCACAGGCGCGCATTTCCTCTTCAGGGTGGTCTACGTGCCACCCAAGAGCGCTGACAACGCAGGTCACGGGGAGAGAGGGACGGCTTCGGTCGAGCTGATCGCGGCCGTGCCCTTTCTGTTGTTGGCGCTCGCCGCCGCGGCCCAGATCGCGCTCGCCGGCCAGGCTCTCTGGTCGGCGAGCGTGGCCGCGCGGGCCGGGGCGCGGGCGGCCCTGATCGGCGCCGACCCGAAAGCCGCGGCCCGCCGGGCCCTACCGGACGCGATGCGCGATGGCGCGGTGGTCTCCGAGGACGAAGACGACGGGGCCATCTCGGTGCAGGTGCCGGTCCCGACCCTGCTGCCGCAGCTGCCGGTCGTGAAGGTCGGCGCGCGTAGCGGACTGGGTGATGACGATGGCTGAATCGAACGCGACGCGAGAGGCAGGGCAGGCGAGCGTCGAACTGGTCGCCGCGGTCCCGGCGCTGATCCTCGCCGCCCTGATCTCCCTGCAGCTGCTCGCGGCGGGCTATGCCCTGACCCTGGCCGACGGCGCCGCCGAGGCGGGCGCGCTTGCTCTGGCCCGGGGCGGCTCGGCCGTCGACGCGGCCCGCGGCGCCCTGCCGGGCTGGGCGGACGACAACGTCTCGGTGGCGGTCGACGGCGACGAGGTCATCGTCCATCTCCGTCCGCCGTCCCCGTTCGGCGCGATCGCCGACCACCTGGCCGTGACCAGCATGGCCAGCGCGAGGTCCGCCGGATGAGCCGCGCTGATCGATCGGTCGCCGCGCCCGCCTTCGGGCCGGTCGTGCTCGGACGGGACCCATCGTCGGACGGCGTCTACGGCGCGGCTGCCGGAGGCACCTTCACGGCGCCACGCAATGGCACCGTCGTGGTGGTCACCTCGGTCGGTGGGGCGGAGGGGTCGCGGGGCGCGGCCGCGGCGCTGGCTTGTGCCGGGTCGGGGGTCGAGAAGGCGGCGCTGCTGGTCGACGTCGGCGGCCGGACGCCGCGGCCGACCCTGATCGCCTCCGCCTCCGCCCACCGGCTCGAGGAGCGTCTGGCGGCGCGCCTGCCGACCATGCGTCCGGCGGCGCGTGGGGAGGTGTGCCATCTCTCGGTCGCCGCGGACGAGGACGGCCTCGCTACGGCGGGTATCGCGGCGACGGTGGCCCGCGGCGAGCTGGTCGTGGTCCACCTCGCGCCGGACCTTGTCCAGTCGCTCTTGGACCATGACCAGGGCGCACCCGTTCCCGACGCGGCCCTCCTGCGGGCCGACCTGACCGACGCCCGTCCACTGGTAGCGCTGGCAGTCGACGATCTGCATCGCCGCGGGCTCCGCGTGGGCGTCCTGAAGAGCCGGCTCGGCTGGGTGACGGAGCGGCGTGCCGGGTTCGGCGCGCTCGGCAGCGACTCCGGCGGCCTACCGGAGCCGCTGCTGCGGCGGCTGCTCGACCTCGGGATTAGGGGGTGATGGCGTGCCAGACGCCGACGTCACGCAGCCCCTCGCCGTTCGCTTCGCCCTTCCTGCTGTCGCCGGAGAAGGTGTAGACCGGCATGCCCTTGTAGGTGACCTGGGTCTTGCCTTCGGGGCGCTTGATCGTGGCGAGCTTGACCGGGCCCGTCGGCTTGGTGCCGGCGGCGACGAGCAGCGGCGGCCAGGTCTTCAGGCAGGCACCGGTGCAGATGAATTTGCCGCCGGTCTCACCGCTCAGCGTGTAGAGGGTGAGGCCCTTGGTGTCGGTGAGGACCGTCTTGTGGAGGCTCGGCGCGGTCGCCTCGCCGGCGACGGCCGTGCCTCCACGCGCGAGCGCCGTCGGCACCGCCACGGCAGTCACGGCCAGGAGGGCGGCGAGGCTGAGTGCGACGAGGTTGCGCGCGCGGCGCGTCGTGGCCCGGGTTCGAGTTCGGTGCATCGGTTCGGCTCCTTCTTCGGGAATGTCTGCCCGGAGTACGGGGGCAGAGCCGCGAAGGTTCGGGACGAGTCCGGTCAGGCCCTGCCGCTCGCGCTCGGCGGCTGTTTGGTCCTGATCGCCGCGGCGATCGCCCTGGTCACGATCGCCGGAGCGGTCACCGGCAAAGGACGCGCCCAAAGGGCGGCCGACCTGACGGCGATCTCGGCGGTGCGCTCGATGCGCGACGACCTTCCCGACCTTCTCTCGCCGCCGCGCCTGCCCAACGGTGTGCCCAATCCGTCCCACATCGGCAAGGCGACTTATCTCGGTCGGGCACGCGACGCCGCCGTCGCGGCGGCTCGCCGCAACGGAATCGGCGACGGGCATCTCCGCGTCTCCTTCCCGGACGCCTCCTCGTTCGCGCCGGTGCGAGCCAAGGCGACGGTGATCGGAGACCTCGACCTCGGCCCCGGTAGGCGCCCCGCGGTCGAGGCGAGCGCCGAAGCCGAAGCCGCGGCACCGGTGTCGAGCGCCGGTGGCGAAGGGCCGGCGGTCGCCAGTGGCGGCGGGTACAGCGGCGCGCTCGTCTACCGCAACGGCGAGGGCATGCGCCCCGACGTCGCCGCCGCCTATGACCAGATGTCGGCCGCCGCCGTGGCCGCCGGGATCACGCTGATCGTCGTCTCCGGCTTCCGCTCGGACGCCGAACAAGCCGAACTCTTCGCCGCCCATCCGGACCCGAAGTGGGTGGCGCCGCCGGGGACCTCGCTCCATCGCTGCGCGACCGAGTTGGACCTCGGCCCCGAATCCGCCTACGCCTGGATCGACGCGAACGCCGGCCGCTTCGGGTTCGTCCAGCGCTATAGCTGGGAGGCCTGGCACATGGGTTACGACCGTCCGCCCGCGCCCTGCTCGGACGCGGGCAACGCGGTGAGCGGGCCGGGCGGGGACGCCGGTCCACCTGCCGGCGCCACGCTCCCGAGCTTCGTCCCTGTCCGCTTCCGCGACCCGCTGGTCGATTCGGCGGCGAAGTGGAACGTCTCCGCCGCCCTGCTGGCGGCGCAGCTGATGGCGGAGAGCAACTTCAACCCGTTCGCGGTCTCATCCGCCGGTGCCCAGGGAATCGCCCAGTTCATGCCGGGCACGGCCGCGAGCTACGGCCTCGCGGACCCTTTCGACCCGGTCGAAGCCATCGACGCGCAGGCACACCTGATGTCCGACCTGATCCACCAGTTCGGCTCTCCCGAGCTCGCCCTCGCCGCCTACAACGCCGGCCCGGCCCCGATCGAAGCCTGCCACTGCATCCCCGCGATCCCCGAGACGTCCGCATACGTCGCCCGCATCATGGCCCTCCTCGGCGGCGCCGGCGCCATCGCCGTCCCCGCGTTCGAAGTGAGGCTGGTGGCTTGATGTTGCGGTTACGTAACGAACTGTCTTCAACCGGGAAGAGGTGCACACGTAGTTGGCTCCGCGATGTCAGCGCACAGGGCCTTCGACCTGCTTCGCGATTGGCGAGAATTTCGCCGCGGGAACTGATTGCGCGACACGCTTGGTGAGTTGACCACACCAGGGTGTGGTCAAAGTTGCAAAGGGGAATTTGATCGATGGGGCGGCCGTCTCAGGAGGGGGAAGCCGGGGTGTGCTCTTCGCGGACGCGGTTCATGTGCTCGTGGACGAAGCGGACCACGGTGGCGCCCTCGCCGACGGCGGTGGCGCAGCGCTTGATCGAGCCGGCGCGGACGTCTCCCGCGGCGTAGACGCCGGGGACGCTGGTCTCGAGGAGGCCCTCGGCGTCGGCGTCGGCGCCGGTGAGGATGAAGCCCTTCTCGTCGCGGGCGATGCAGTCGCCGAGCCAGCCGGTGCAGGGGGAGGCGCCGAGGAAGAGGAAGAGGAACGAGAAGGGGAGGTCGGTGCCATCGGTGAGGGTGACCGACTCGAGGCGGCCGTCGGTGCCGTGGAGCTCGGTGATTTCGCTGCGGTCGCGGACGACGACGCCGTAACGATCGAGCTCGGCGATCAGGTAAGCGGACATCGTCTCGGCGAGGTCGGCGCGGCGGTGGAGGAGGGTGACGAGAGCGCCCCCGCGGGCTAGCCAGACCGCCGCCTGCGCGGCCGAGTTGCCGCCGCCGACGACGCCGACGCGCTGGGCGCCGCAGAGCTGGGCCTCGGGTGGGCCGGCGGCGTAGAAGACGCTCAGGCCCTCGTACTCTTCGAGGTCGTCGACCGGCAGTTTGCGGTATTCGGCACCGGTCGAGAGCAGGACCGCCTTCGCGCGGACCTCGCGGTCGCCCTCCAGCTTGACCACGTGGTCGCCCGCTCCGCCCGGTTCGAGCGAGAGTGCTTTGTAGGGGGTCGCGGTGCGGGCGGTGAACTTGCGCGCCTGGGTGATCGCGCGGCTGATCAGTTCGGTGCCGCTGATCCCGGCCGGGAAGCCGAGGTAGTTCTCGATCCGTCGCGAGGTCCCGGCCTGGCCGCCGAGCACGTTGCTCTCGACCACCAGCGTGTCCAGGCCCTCCGAGGCGCCGTAGACCGCCGCGCCGAGCCCGGCCGGCCCGCCGCCGACGATCAGCAGGTCGACCTCTTCGCGCGGCGCCAGGTCGAGGCCGATGCCGAGCGCCCGCGACAGCTCGCCGTGCGACGGCCGACGCAGGTCCACGCCACCCGGCAGCCGTACCAGAGGGATCTCCTCCGGCGCCAGGTCGGCGACCAGCGCCGCCGCCTCGGCATCCTCGTCGGGGTCGCGCCAGGAGTAGGGGAGCCGCTGGCGTTTCGCGTACTCGGTCAGGTCCCGGGTCGCGTGGTCCCGACCCGGCCCGACGATCTCGAGGCCGACGCCCTCGACGCGCTGCAGCATTTCGCGGCGCTGGACGAAGGCCGAGAGGAGCGTGTCGGAGAGGACGCCGTCCTCGAAGAGCAGGCCGCGCAGCGTCTCGCGGTCGACCGCGACGTAGCGCAGCGGCTCGGTCACGACCGCGGTGAGGAAGACGGTCTGGCCGGAGAGCAGGTTCATCTCGCCGAGGAATCCGGACGCCCCGTGGCGGACGATCTCGCGCCCATTCGCGTCGAGGATCGCCGCCTCCCCCTCGCGGATCGCGATGAACGGATAGGTGGCGTCGCCGACCTCGAAGAGGATGTCGCCGACGGCAGCCGAGCGCTCCTCGCCGTGCTCGGCCAGCATGTCGATCTGGGAATTCGAGAGGACGCGGCTGACAGGACGGGACATGCCTTCTAGGCTACGAAACTCGTCAACCGGGACACGAAAGACGGGAGGAAAAATGGCGGACTACACGCACATGAATCTGAGCGAGGTCAAAGACTCGGCGCCGGAGTTCGGGATGGACGACACTCAGGAGGCGCGCTTCGCCCGCGAGGCGCTGGGGGCCGAGCAGACCGGCCTCAGCCACATCAAGGTCAAGCCGGGCAAGCGGATGCCGTTCGGGCACAAGCACGACGAGGCCGAGGAGATCTACGTCGTGATCGCCGGCTCCGGCAGGCTCAAACTCGACGATGAGATCATCGACGTGGTCGAGCTCGACGCGATCCGGATCGCCCCCGCGGTGGGCCGCTCCATCGAGGGCGGCCCGGACGGGATCTCGGTACTCGCGGTCGGCGCCCACCACGCAAAAGACGGCGAACTGCTTAAAGACTGGTGGACCGACTGATGGCGGGAGTCGAGGTAAGCGGCGTCGAGGGGATGAAGGGGATCGTCGGCGAGGCGATCGGGCCGAGCGCGCCGAAGACGGTCACCCAGGAGCTGATCGACGGCTTCGCCGAGGTCTCCGGCGACCACCAGTGGATCCACGTCGATCCGAAGCGCTCGGCGAAGGAAAGCCCCTACGGCAAGACGATCGCCCACGGCAACCTGACCCTGTCGCTGGCCGACGGCTTCCGCAAAGAGCTGGTGCGGGCCGACGGCTTCGCGCTCGGGGTCAACTACGGCTGGAACAAGGTCCGCTTCCCGGCGCCGGTGCCGGTCGACAGCCAGATCGTCGGCACCGCCGAGCTGATCTCCTTCGACGAGCTCGACGGCGGCTGGTGGCAGGCCGTGACCAAGTTCACGATCACGGTCGAGGGCGCCGAGAAGCCGAGCTTCGTCGGCGAATCGGTGACCCGGATGATGGCGCCGCCCGCCTGAGTAGCGGCGGGGCGTCGGGGGGCGCGAGTGGAGCGGGGGAGGGACGACAGGATCGCGGTCGTGACCGGTGTGGGCCACCGCGAGGGGATCGGCTTCGCGATCGCGCGGCGCCTGCTCGCCGACGGCGTGCGGGTGATGGTTCACTCGCTCGCGGTCGACGCGGCGCTGCTCGAGGAGCTCGGCGGCGCCAGCGGCTCCCTGGCCGCGGTCGCGGCGGACCTGGGGGATAGTGACGCTCCGCACATGGTGATCGAGCGCACGGTCGAGGCGTTCGGCGCGGTGGATGCTCTGGTCGTGAACCACGCTCACAGCTCCGGTCAGTCGCTCGATGGCGTGACCGTCGGAGAGCTTGACCGGGCCTGGGCCGTCAACGCCCGTGCCACGGCGCTCTTGGCGCAGGCGTTCGCGGCGCGCCGCGACGACGCGCGTCCCGACGGGCGGATCGTCTTCCTCACCTCCGGCGGGCACCTCGGTCCGATGCCGGGAGAGTTGCCTTACGTCCTCAGCAAGGCCGCCGTCCAGGGCGCGACGCGCACCTTGGCCGACGAACTCGCGGACCGTGGCATCACCGTCAACGCGGTCAACCCGGGCCCGGTCGACACCGGCTGGCCCACGGACGAGCTGCGCGAGCGCCTCGCCCCGGCCTTCCCGTCCGGCCGCTGGAGTCGACCCGATGACGTGGCTCCGTTGGTCGCCTGGCTCGCCTCCCCCGCGAGTGCCGCCGTCACCGGCCAGACCCTCGACGCCGAGGGCGGCTTCCGCCGCGGGTCGGTCGGATGACGCCCGCCGCGACGATCGAGCGCGACGACCCGGCCCACGCCGGCCAGGCGGTCTACACGCGAAGCTTCCTCTCGGTTTACGACGCGGTCGTCTACGGCTTCAACAGCCCGGTGCTCTGGCGGTGCCCGAAGGCCCGGCTGGTCCAGCACTACGAGGCCCACGTCTCGGCCCGTCACCTCGACATCGGCGTTGGCACCGGAACGCTCCTCGACGCCACCCGCTTCCCGGTCGCGGAGCCGGAGATCACGCTGATGGACCTCAACCCGAACTCGCTCGCCGCCGCGTCCCACCGCCTCGCCCGCTATGCGCCGCGCACCCACCGCGCCAACGTGCTCGATGACTGGCACCTCGAATTCGGCACCTACGAATCCGTCGCCCTGACCCACATCCTCCACTGCCTGCCCGGCTCGATGGCCGAGCGGACGGTCGCCTTCGAAGAGGCGAAGCGCGTCCTCGCCCCCGGCGGCACCCTCTTCGGCGCCACGATCCTCGCCAAGGACGTCCCCCTAAACCCGCTCGCCCGCGCCGTCACCGCCCTGAGCAACGCCCGCGGCATCCTCCACAACTGGGACGACGGCCCGGCGGAGCTCGACGCCGCCCTCGGCAGCGTCTTCTCCGACCGCGAGATCCGGGTGCGCGGAGCCGTTGCGTTGTTCGCGGCTCGGGCGGGCGCAGTCGAGGGTTAGCTCAGCGGTACTGCTCGGCCGCGGGAAGTTGGCGCCCGAACTGCAAGGGACGCGAGGCGTGTCGGCGAGCACGGCCGTCTCGGCCACGGCCCTGGCTGGCTGGCTGTGACCGAGGCCGAGACGGCCGGGGATGTGGGGAGTGGCGGGGGAAGTCCCGGCGTGCGCCACGGGCGCGTCACGGGACGGAGAGCGTGGGTGCGTGTTGGACAACACCGACTCACGCGCTGTCGACTTTGACCACACCAGGGTGTGGTCAAAGTCGACAGCGCGTTTCCGGGCCCTCTTCCGCCCTCGCCCGGGCCCGCAATCACACGGACCCCTCAGGACCAACTAGGACTGCCGCCCCGGCCGGGATTACGCCAGATCTACCGCCCCCGAAACTCCGGCTTTTCGCCGCTGAAGAACGCCGTGACGCCGAGGCGGGCGTCTTCGGTGCCGAGGCCGTCGGCGATGCCGTGGCGCTCGAGTTGGAGGTGCTCGGTGATCGTGTGGTCGAGGGAGGTGTTGACCAGGGACTTGGCCATCTTCACGTAGTGGGGGGCGAGGCCGGCCAGCTTGGCGGCGCGCTCGCGGGCGCGGTCCAGCAGATCGTCGTCGGGGACGACTTCGCTGACGAGGCCCATGGCGAGGGCGTCGGGGGCCTTCAGGTTCGGGTCGTCGAGGAGTAGTTCGAGGGCTTTCGCCGGGCCGACGACGCGGGGGAGGAAGTAGGTCATTCCGCCGTCGGGCGAGGCGCCGATGCGGCCGTAGGCGGGGGCGAAGAAGGCGCTCTCGGCGGAGACGCGGATGTCGCAGGCGAGGGCGAGGGAGAAGCCTGCCCCGGCGGCGGGGCCGTTGATCGCGGCGACGACGGGCTGCTCGATCCGGTGCAGGTCGACGATCGCGGAGTGGAGGGCCTCGGCGCCACGGCGCACGTCGGCGGAGATGTCGTGGCCAGGGTCTTCGATCCCTTTGCGGAACCAGTTGACGTCGCCGCCCGCGCAGAAGGCTTTGCCGGCGCCGGTGACGATCAGGGCGCGGAACTCGCCCTGGTCGGCGAGCCAGGCCATCGCGACCCCGAGCTCGCCGATCAATTCGGGGCTCATCGCGTTGAAGGCGTCGGGGCGGTCGAGGGTGAGCGTGGCGATCGCGTCGTCGATCTCGATCCGCAGCGTGTTCAGGTCCGGTGGGTTGATCATCGCCGCAGCCTACCCTTAGAGGAGATGGCTGCCGGCGATCACAACACGAACTCAAACGGGGCGCTCAGCCGCGCCGAGCGGATGGCCGACGAGCGCCGCAAGCTGCCCGACCAGCCGGGCGTCTACCTCTTCTACGGTAAGGACGACGAGCTGCTCTACGTCGGCAAGGCGCGCTCGATCCGCAAACGGATCGCCTCGCACTTCAGCGGCGGCGAGCCGCGCCTGACCAGCCGGATCGAACGGATCGACACGCTGGTGACGAACTCCGAGGCCGAGGCGCTCCTCACCGAGCAGAGCTTCATCAAGCGCCACCGCCCGCGCTTCAACATCCGCCTGCGGGACGACAAGTCCTACCCCTACGTCGCGGTCAGCCTCGACGAGGACTACCCGCGCGTCTACTTCACCCGTGAGAAGCACCGCGCCCACCGCGCCTACTTCGGCCCGTTCTCCAGCGCCAAGCGCCTGCGCGAGACGCTTGATCTGCTCGGGAAACTGTTCCAGTTCCGGACCTGCGACGGGGCCGAGCCGGGCCGCCGCTCCGGCAGCCCCTGCCTCGACTACTACATCAAGCGCTGCGGGGCGCCCTGCGTCGGGCACGTGTCCCAGGAGGAATACCGGCGCAACATCGACCAGATCATCAACTTCCTCTCCGGCCGCTATCGCGAGGTGGAAAAGGAGCAGGAAACGAAGATGGCCGAGGCGGCGGAGGCCGAGGAGTTCGAGCGCGCGGCGATCTACCGCGACCGACTCAAAGCGATCCGCTCGCTGTTCGAGCGCCAGCGCGTCGCCGGCGGGACGGTCGGGACCGCGGACCTGATCGGCGTCGCGGTCGAGGGCGCGGACGCCAACGCGCAGGTGTTCCAGGTCCGCGACGGGATCCTCGCCGAGCGCCAGAGCTTCTACCTCGACAACGAGGGCGAACGCGACGTCGCCGAGGTCACCGAGGAGTTCATCGGCCAGTACTACTCGGCCTCGCCCTCGATGCCGCGGACGATCATCGTCGGCCCCGAGCTGCGCGAGCGCGCGTCGGTGATCGCCGAGGCGTTGTCCGAGCGCCGCGGCACCTCGGTCGACGTCCACGCCGCCGAGCGCGGCGACAAACGGCGGCTGCGCGAGCTTGCCGAGCGCAACGCCCAGTTGGCGCTCGACCAGGACCGCCTGCGGCGCGAGCACCGTCGCGCCCGCCGGGTCGAGTCGCTCAGCTCCCTCGCCGAGGCGCTCGGCATGGACGAGCTGCCGGTCCGCATCGAGGGCTTCGACATCTCGACGATCGGCGGCGAGCACACCGTCGCCTCGATGGTCGTCTTCGAGGGCGGCGCGCCGAAGAAGTCCGACTACCGGCGCTTCAAAGTGCGCGGCGAAATGCGCGAGGAGGGATCGATCGGGCCAGACGACTTCGCCTCGATGGAGGAGGTGCTGACGCGCCGCCTCAACCGTTACCTCGAACAGAACGATCTTTCGCCGCACGACGGCAAGCGCGACGCGAGCTTCTCCTCGCTCCCCTCGGTGATCATGATCGACGGCGGCAAAGGCCAGCTGGCGGCGGGGATGAGGGCGCTGCAGCCGTTCGCCAGCCTCGGCGTGACGATCGTCAGCCTCGCCAAGCGCGAGGAGGAAGTCTTCGTCCCCGGCCGCACCGACCCGATCGAGCTGCCGCGCGGCAGCGAGGGAAACAAGCTCCTGCAGCGGGTCCGCGACGAGGCGCACCGCTTCGCGATCGAACACCATCGCGGGCGACGCGACCGGGCGATGACCGGCTCCGTGCTCGACACGCTGAAAGGCGTCGGCCCCGCCCGCAAGCGCGCTCTGCTCAAACATTTTGGCTCTCCGGAGCGCTTCCTGGCCGCCTCGCGGGAGGAACTCGAGAGCGTGCCCGGTCTGCCTGGCAAACTCGGGCGTGAGATCCACGAGCAACTCCACCGCATTGGCTAGCGAAATCGACACCCCGCAGGAGGCGAAGGCACGTCGCGAGATGAGCCTGGTGATCATCACCGGGCACTCGGGGGCGGGCAAGTCCGAAGCGATCGCCGCCTTCGAGGACGGCGGCTACTTCTGCGTCGACAACCTGCCGCCGCGGATGATCGGCGGGCTCGGGGAGCTCTTCATCCACGAGGGCAGCGGCGTGGAGCGGGCGGCGATCGTCTCCGACGTGCGCGGCGGCGAGTACTTCGAAGACCTCACGCAGGTGGTCGACGACCTCGAACGCGATGGGCCGGAACCGAAACTGCTCTTCCTCGAGGCCGACGAGGCGACCCTCCTCGACCGCTACAAGGAGACCCGCCGTCGCCACCCGCTGGCGCCGGAAGGGCGGATCGTCGACGGCATCCGCGCCGAGCGCGAGATCCTGGCGCCGCTGCGCGAGCGCGCCGACATCGTCATCGACACCACCGACCTGACCGGCCACGAACTGCGGCGCCGGATCGCCGAAGAGCTCCTCGGCACCGAGCGCGACGAAAAACTGGCCCTGACGCTCCTCACCTTCGGCTTCAAGAACGGCCCGCCGCGCGACGCCGACCTCACCCTCGACGTGCGCTTCCTGCCGAACCCCCACTACGACCTCGAGCTGCGCCCGCTGACCGGTGAGGACCAGATCGTCCGCAACTACGTCGAGTCGGGCACCCAGGCGGGCGAGTTCTACGGCCGCCTGATGCCCCTGCTCGAGTTCCTCCTCCCCGCCTACGTGGCGGAGGGCAAGAGCCACCTGACGATCGCGATCGGCTGCACCGGCGGCCGCCACCGCTCGGTGACCGTCGCCCGCCGCATCCGCGCCGACCTCGAGCAGCGCGACGACGTGGTCGTCCGGGTCAAGCACCGTGATGTTGAGATCGATGGCTGAGTAGCATCGACCTTTAGTGCCTGATTCTGCGATATCCATCAGCGGCCTGCGCATGAGCTACGGCGAGACCGAGGCCGTACGTGGGATCGACCTCGAGGTCGCCCGGGGCGAGATCTTCGCCTTCCTCGGCCCGAACGGGGCCGGGAAGACGACCACGGTCGAGATCCTGGAGGGATACCGGAAGCGGACCGGGGGAGAGGTGCTGGTGCTGGGCGAGGATCCGGCGAGCGCGGGACGGGCGTGGCGCGACCGGATCGGCATCGTCCTGCAATCGAACAGCCTCGATCCCTACCTGACCGTGCGCGAGTCGATCGAGCTCTACGGCGGGTACTTCAGCCATCCGCGCTCGGTCGAGGAGGTCATCGCGCTGGTGGGCCTGAAGGAGAAGGCCGACGAACGGGCGCGCAAGCTCTCCGGCGGGCAGCAGCGGCGCCTCGACGTCGGCATGGCGCTGGTCGGCGACCCCGAGCTGCTCTTCCTCGACGAGCCGACGACCGGCTTCGACCCCTCGGCGCGGCGCCAGTTCTGGGACGTGATCGAGGGCCTGCGGGATCTCGGTAAGACGATCTTCCTCACCACCCACTACATGGACGAGGCCCAGCGGCTCGCCGACCGGGTGACGATCATCGCCGCCGGGCGGATCGTCGCCGAGGGCACCCCGGAGGACCTCGGCGATCGCGAGAAGGCGGCGACGACGATCCGCTACCGCGACGCGGCGGGGGAGGCGGTCACGATCGAGACGCTCGACCCGGTGCGGGAGCTGAACCGCCTCACCGGCGAGGCGCTGCAGCGCGGCGAAGAGCTCGAGGGCCTCGAAGTGACGCGCCCCTCGCTCGAGGACGTCTACCTCGACCTCACCGCGAGCGCCGAGGCGGCGGGCACCGAATGAGCGGCCTCGCTCTCGTCGGCCACCAGTTCCGCTTCGACCAGAAGGCCTTCTGGCGCAACCCCGCGGCGGTCGGCTTCACCGTCTTCTTCCCGGTGCTGCTGCTGGTCATCTTCGGGACGATCTTCGGCTCCGATAACGTCGAAGTGCGCGGCGGCCAGATCGACACCGACACCTACTACGTGCCCGCGATCATCACGATGGCGATCATCTCCTCGACCATGCAGACGCTGGCGATGGCGCTGGTGATCGCCCGCGAGGACGGGCGCCTGAAGCGTGGGCGCGGCACCCCGATGCCCCCCTGGGTCTTCATCGCCGGCCGGGTCGGCAACTCGATCGTCACCGCGCTGATGATGCTGGTCCTGCTCGCGGTGATCGGCGGCCTCGCCTACGGCGTGCACTTCCCGTGGGGCCGCATCCCGGAGATCCTCCTGGTCCTGGGGATCGGCGCCGCCTCCTTCTCCTGCCTCGGCATCGCGCTCACCGCGGCGATCCCGACCCAGGACGCGGCCGCCCCGATCGTCAACTTCCTGCTGCTGCCGCTCTACTTCCTCTCCGGCGTCTTCATCCCCGACGACCAGCTGCCGAGCGGCATCATCCACTTCGCCGACGTCTTCCCGATCCGCCATTTCTTCATCGCCTTCTTCGATGCCTACGTGCCCGGAGCGGCCCACGCTGTCGCCTGGGACCACCTCCTGATCGTCGCGGTCTGGGGCCTCGGCGGCCTCCTTCTGGCGATCCGCTTCTTCCGCTGGACCCCCCGCTCGGGGTGAGGCGCGGCGCCTGCCGTCGCCCCGCACATATAAATTCTCCTGCACTGCATGCTGCACCACGTCCTCCTTGAGGTCTCAGACCTCGAACGAAGTGCCTCGTTCTACGACACGATGCTCGCGCCCCTTGGTTGGCGGCGACACTTCGACGAGGACAAAACGATCGGCTACGGCATCGCCAAACCGGTCTTCTTCATCTCCGCCCATCACCCCCCGCAGCCTGGCTACGGCTTGCTCAGCGTCTCCGGCCTCGGCATCGTCGCGGTGAAGGCGGCTTACGAGAACGGGATCAAAGCCGGCGGCACGAGCGTCGCCGAGCCCGGCAAACACCGCACCTACGGCTCGGGCTCGTTCTCGGCGTTCCTGCAGGACCCCGACGGCTACGAGATCGAGATCACGGTCGGGTCCGATTAGTCCCGCCCCGCCGCCGCGGGGTGCAACACATCAGCGCCGAATCCTTAGGATCGGCTCGTCCAACAGAGTTAGGGAAGCGAGGCTTCAATGGCAGTGAAGGTCGGGATCAACGGTTTCGGGCGGATCGGGCGCAACGTCTTCCGCGCGGCGCAGGCGTCGGGCGCCGACATCGAGTTCGTCGCCGTCAACGACCTGGTCGACACCGCGACCATGGGCAACCTCCTCAAGTACGACTCGGTCCTCGGGCGCTTCCCGGAGACGGTCGAGGTCACCGACAACGCCCTTATCGTCGGCGGCAAGGAGCTGAAGGTGCTGGCCGAGCGCGATCCCGCCGACCTGCCCTGGGGCGACCTCGGCGTCGACGTCGTGATCGAGTCCACCGGCTTCTTCACCAAGGGCCCCGACGCCGCCAAGCACCTTGCCGCGGGCGCCAAGAAGGTCATCATCTCGGCCCCGGCTACCGACCCCGACGTGACCGTCGCGCTGGGTGTCAACTTCGACGAGGCCTACGACAAGGACGCCCACAACGTCATCTCCAACGCCTCCTGCACCACCAACTGCCTGGCACCGCTGGCGAAGGTGCTGCATGAGTCCTTCGGCATCGAGCAGGGTCTGATGACGACGATCCACGCCTACACCGCCGACCAGCGCCTGCAGGACATGCCGCACTCCGACCCGCGTCGCTCGCGGGCCGCGGCGCTCAACCTGATCCCGACCACGACCGGCGCCGCCAAAGCCGTCGGCCTGGTGCTGCCGGAGCTGAACGGGAAGCTGAACGGCTTCTCGATGCGCGCCCCGGTCCCGACCGGCTCGGCCGTCGACCTCGTCTTCCAGACGCCGAACCCGCTGACGCCGGACGAGATCAACGCGGCGCTGAAAGCCGCCGCCGAGGGCCCGATGAAGGGCATCCTCGACTACACCGAGGACCCGATCGTCTCCACCGACATCGTCGGCGACCCGCACTCCTCGATCGTCGACGCGAAGTCGACGATGGTGATCGGCGACGGCCGCCTGGCCAAGGTGATCGCCTGGTACGACAACGAGTGGGGCTACTCGAACCGCTGCGTCGAGCTCGCCGGCAAGGTCCTCTAGCCCGGGTCTCGGGCTAGATCGGGGCTGAGAGGCTCGATGGCGTTCTCCAAGGCAAGCGTGCGCGACGCCTCCGTGAAGGGGCGTCGCGTGCTCGTCCGCGTCGACTTCAACGTCCCGTTGAAGGACGGCGAGGTCGTCGACGACACGCGGATCCGGGCGGCGCTGCCGACCCTGGAACTGCTGCGCGAACGGGGGGCGGCGCTGGTGCTCGCCTCCCACCTCGGGCGGCCGGGCGGCAAGGTCGACCCGGAGCTGTCGCTGGCCCCGGTGAGCAAGCGGCTGAGCGAGCTTCTCGGCGTCCCCGTCACCCAGGCGCCGAAGGTGGTCGGCGCCGAGGTCGACCTCGCCGCCGGCTGTCTCGGCCCGGGCGAAATCGTGCTGCTGCAGAACACGCGCTTCGAGCCGGGGGAGGCCAAGAACGACCCGATGCTGGCGGGCTCGCTGGCCTCGCTGGCGCAGGTCTACGTCAACGATGCCTTCGGGGCCGCCCACCGCGCCCACGCCTCGACCGAGGGCGTTGCGCGCCACCTGCCGGGCTACGCGGGCCTGCTGCTGGAGCGCGAGGTCACCGAACTGAGCAAGGTCGTCGAGGACCCGGCGCGGCCGCTGGTCGTGGTGCTCGGTGGGGCGAAGGTCTCCGACAAGGTCGGGGTCATCGACCGCTTCCTCGAGGTCGCCGACCAGATCCTGATCGGCGGCGCGATGTGCTTCAGCTTCTTCAAGGCGCAGGGCAAGGAAATCGGGAACTCGCTCTACGACGACGACAGCGTCAAGGCCGCCGAAGAGGCGCTGGCGAAA
The DNA here is from genome assembly GCA_965200635.1 of Solirubrobacterales bacterium. GTDB lineage: Bacteria > Actinomycetota > Thermoleophilia > Solirubrobacterales > 70-9 > VAYN01. The sequence continues at coordinate 2,552,015 of OZ241364.1, forward strand.
GCCGAGTCCTCCGACTGCGAGCTGACCCTGCCGGTGGACCTGGTCATGGGACGCGAGTTCAGCGCCGACACCGAGCGCCAGGAGGCCGACGGGACCGACGTGCCGGAGGGCTGGATGGGCCTCGACATCGGGCCCAAGAGCGGCGCGCTCTACGCCGAGGCCGTCGCCGGCGCCGGGACCGTGCTCTGGAACGGGCCGATGGGAGCCTTCGAGATGGAGCCGTTCGCGGCCGGGACCCGGGCCGTCGCCGACGCGGTGGCCGGGGCGTCCGGGAAGACCGTGGTCGGCGGCGGCGATTCGGTCGCCGCGATGGTCCAATTCGGCCTGCAGGATCGGGTCGACTGGCTCTCGACCGGCGGCGGCGCGTCGCTGGAGCTGCTCGAGGGTAAGAAGCTCCCGGGTGTCGAGGCCCTGATCGACGCCAAGCCCACCGACGAGGAGAAGAGCTGATGGCCCGCACGCCCTACATCGCCGCGAACTGGAAGATGAACAAGACCGTCGCCGAGGCGGCCGAATTCATCGACACGCTGCTGCCGCGGATCGCCGCGACCCAGCACGACGTCGTCGTCTGCCCGCCGTTCACGGCGCTCCACGAGGTGGTCGAGCGCCGGCGCGGGACCGCCGTCCGGGTCGCCGCACAGAACATGCACGAGGGCGAGTCCGGGGCCTTCACCGGCGAGGTGTCGGCGCCGATGCTGGTGGAGCTCGACGTCGAGGCGGTCGTCCTCGGCCACTCCGAGCGGCGCCAGTTCTTCGGCGAGACCGACGAGGCGCTGGCGAAGAAGGTCCCGGCGGCGCTGGCCGCCGACATCGAGCCGATCCTCTGCGTCGGCGAGACCGATGAGGCCCGTGAGGGCGGCCAGACCGAGACGGTGCTGGAGCGCCAGCTGCAGGCCGACCTGGCCGAGGTGTCCGATGAGGACATCGCCAAGGTCGTGGTCGCCTACGAGCCGATCTGGGCGATCGGCACCGGCAAGGTCGCGACCCCCGAGCAGGCCCAGGAGGCGTGCGCGTTCATCCGCGACGTCCTGCGCGCGCGCGGCGCGGCGGCCGACGACGTGCGGATCCTCTACGGCGGCTCGGTCAAGCCCGGCAACGCGGCGGAGCTGCTGGCGCTGCCCGACGTGGACGGCGCGCTGGTCGGCGGCGCGGCGCTGGACGCTGAGGACTTCGCGGCGATCGTCGAGGCGGCGTAGGCTCCGAGCGATGCCGCTCGTTCCTTCGCTCGCGCTGGTCATCCTCGACGGCTGGGGGCTCGCGCCGCCCGGTCCGGGCAACGCGGTCTCGCTCGCCGACACGCCGGTCTTCGACGACCTCTGGGCGCGCTACCCGCACACCGAGCTCTCGGCGCAGGGCCCCGACGTCGGCCTGCCGGTCGGCCAGATGGGGAACTCCGAGGTCGGGCACCTGAACCTCGGCGCGGGCGCGATCGTCAAGCAGGACCTGGCGCGGATCGACGGCGCGATCGCCGACGGCTCCTTCTATGACAACGAGGCGCTCGTCGCCGCCTGCGCGCGGGCACGAGAAAGCCCGCGGGGGCGGCTGCACCTGCTCGGGCTGGTGTCCGACGGCGGCGTGCACTCGGGTTGGGAGCACCTCGAGGCGATCGTCGAGCTGGCGTCCCAGGAAGGCGTGCCGGACGTCGTCTTCCACGCCTTCACCGACGGCCGCGACACGGCGCCGACCGGCGGCCGCGAGTACCTCGCCGAGCTGGAGACCTGGCTGCGGGCCGCGGGGCGCATCGGGACCGTCAGCGGGCGCTACTACGCGATGGACCGCGACACGCGCTGGGAGCGGGTGAAGCTCGCCTACGACGCGATCGTCCACGCGAAGGGCCAGAAAGCGGCGAGCTCCGCCGAGGCGATCAAGGCCGCCTACGAGGACGGCACGACCGACGAGTTCATCCTGCCGACCGTGATCGGCGACTACGACGGCGCCGCCGCCGGGGACGTCGCGATCTTCGTCAACTTCCGCCCCGACCGGGCGCGCGAGATGACCCGGGCGCTGGCCGAGGCGAACTTCGACGAGTTCAACCGCACCGGCGGACCGACGCTGGAGATGACGACGATGACCTCCTACCGCAAGGAGTGGACTTACCCCGTCGCCTTCCCGGAGCGCCGCCCGAAGACGACCCTGGCCGCGACGATCGCCGAGTCCGGCGGGCGCCAGCTCCACGTCGCCGAGACCGAGAAGTACGCCCACGTCACCTACTTCTTCAACGGCGGGCGCGAGGGCGAGCAGGAGGGCGAAGAACAGGCCCTGGTCGAATCGGCCCGCGACGTGGCGACCTACGACCTCAAGCCGGAGATGAGCGCCGCGGCCGCGGCCGACATCTTCGTCTCGAAGTGGGGGGAGGGCGCCTACCGCTTCGGCGTCATCAACTTCGCCAACCCCGACATGGTCGGCCACACCGGCGTCATCCCGGCGGCGGTGAAGGCGCTGGAGACGGTCGACGCCCAGCTCGGCCGCGTGGTGGAGGCGGTCACCGCCAAGGGCGGCGTCTGCATCATCACCGCCGACCACGGCAACTGCGACAACATGCTCGAGCCGGACGGCTCCCCCAACACGGCGCACTCGCTGAACCCGGTGCCGCTGATCGTCACCGAAGAGGGGCTCGCCCTGCGCTCGGGCGGCATCCTCGCCGACGTCGCCCCGACGGCCCTGGCCCTGCTCGGCATCGCCCAGCCCGAGCCGATGACCGGCCGGACGCTGATCGACTAGTGCGCCACGACCCGGCGCGCCTCAGCTTCACGATCGACGCCCGCGACGGGGCGGCGCGGACGGGGGTCATCCAGACCCCGCACGGGCCGATCGAGACGCCGACCTTCATCCCGCTGGCGACCAAGGGGTCGGTGCGGGGGCTGGACGGGGACGAGGTCTCGGCACTCGGCTACCAGCTGATCCTCGGCAACACCTACCACCTGTTCGTCAACCCGGGGCCGGAGCGGATCGCCGCCGCGGGCGGCCTCCACGGCTTCATGAACTGGGACCGGGCGCTGATCACCGACTCCGGCGGCTTCCAGGTCTTCTCGCTCGCCCACGGCGGGGTCGCCAACGAGGTGAAGGGCAGTGGCCGCAACGGCGGGCACGGCTCGAAGGTCGAGATCACCGAGGAGGGCGCCCGCTTCCACTCGCCGCGGGACGGCCGTGAGCTGTTCATCTCGCCGGAGGTCTCGATGGAGGTCCAGGCCGCCCTCGGCGCCGACATCGCCCTCGCCTTCGACGAGTGCACGCCCTTCCACGCCGACCGCGACTACACCGCCCGCTCGACCGAGCGCACCCACCGCTGGCTCGACCGCTGCGTCGCCTGGCACGAAGAGCACGGCCCGGCCGGGCAGGCCCTCTTCGGCATCGTCCAAGGCGGCACCCACGAGGACCTCCGCCGCGAATCGGCCGCCTACATCTCGGAGGCCGGGGTCGACGGCATCGCGATCGGCGGCACCCTCGGTCGCGACAAGGAGGAGATGGCCGCCGTCCTCGCGATGACGGCGCCGCTCCTGCCCGAGGAGGCGGCCAAGCACCTGCTCGGCATCGGCGAGGTCGACGATCTCCTCGGCGGCATCGCCCTTGGCCTTGACGTCTTCGACTGCGCCGTCCCCACCCGCCTCGCCCGCCACGGCGTCGCGCTCGCCCCGAGCCCCGAGACCCGCTGGCGCCTCGACCTCCGCAAGGGCCGCCACGTCGGCGACAAGTCCCCGCTGGTCGACGGCTGCCCGTGCCCGGCGTGCACCCGCCACACCCGCGACTACATCTCCTACCTCAGCCGCGCCGAAGAACTGACGGCAGTCCGCCTGATCGTCCTCCACAACCTGACGTACATGCGCGAACTGACGAACCACGCGAGGCGCGCGATCCAGGCGGGGTCCTTCGACGCCTACCGCGCGGGCGTGATGGCCGGCGCGACGCCGTGGGACGCGGCTGGGGCTTTGGCGGGGTAGAGCTGGTGTTGTGCCGGCCGCCCCGGCAGTCCTAGCTGCGTCCTGGGCGTCTCATGGCGGTCCTGGCTGGCTGTGACCGCCATGAGACGCCCAGGACGTGAGGGGTTCGTGTGATTGCCGGCACAGGTCCGGGCGGAGGTCGGACTTACGTCGGAGGTCCGTGCAGGAGACGGCACACCTGTCTGAGTTCCGTGACGGAGATGCCGGGAACGTCACCCTTCCGAGCATCTTCTGTCTGTTTCCGGGCCTTGAAAAGGGGCCCGAAAAGCGCTGCGTGTATTAGGGCCCCTATAGGGGGGTCAATCCACGCAGCGCGGAATTGACTGTTGTCCAACACGCACGGAAGAGTGGACTTCCCACGCTCTCCGTCACGACTTGCGAGTCTCGACACACGCCCGTGGACTCTCGTGCGTCCCGCGTCACGGGTCCTGCCGCGAGCGCTCCGAAGCGGGGGTCCTGACCCTCTCCGAACGGCTTGTAACGAGGGCCCGAACCGAACTTCGGACGGGTGAAGCCGATCCAGCCCGAGTTTGAGAGAGGAGAGGGTCAGGACCCCCGCCCCTGCAACGCCCCGTCCCTATTCCTTGTTCTTGGAAACGAGCCCCTTGAATTCTTCGACGACCTTGTCGACCGTGTCCCCGGCGACCTTGGAGATGTGGACGCCCGCGGCCTTGTCGGTGGTCAGGATCACGCCGGTCGCCACGGCGCCCGCGACCAGCACCAACGCGATCAGGGCGAGGATGAAGCGGATGAATTTGGAGAAGCCGGAGCGCTTGCGGGGCGGGGGCTGGTAGGCGGCGCGGGATGGGGCCTGGCGCTGGGGGTCGCCAGCGTAGGGGACGGCGCGGCGGGAGTCGGGTTCGCGGCGCGGTTCGGACCGGCGCGGCGGCGGTGGGGCGGGGCGGTACTCGGTCTGGGCCGTCGTGCGGTCCAGGTGGCGGGTGGCGGCGGTGTCGCCGCCGATCACGCGGGTCGGCGTGTTGCCGCCGCCGAAGTTGTCGAGGGAGGTGACGTCTTCGCCTTCGAGGCCCATCTGGAGGCCGGTGGCGAACTCGTCGGCGCTGGCGTAGCGGCGGCTGGTGTCGCCCTCGAGGGCGCGCAGGACGGCGGCGCTCAGCGGCTCGGGCACCTCGGAGTTGTAGGTGCTCGGCGGCAGCGGCTTCTCGTTCTGCTGGCGCACCGCCAGCTCGGCCAGCGAGGAGCCCTCGTAGGGCAGCCGCCCGGTGAGGAATTGGTAGAGGACGACGCCGAGCGCGTAGACGTCGGTACCGGGGGTGGCCTCGTCGCCGCGGACCTGCTCGGGGGAGAGGTAGGCGGCGGTGCCGACGACCGACCCGACCTGGGTGATCCGGGTCTGCTCGATCGCCCTGGCGATCCCGAAGTCGGTGAGTTTTACGTTCACGTCGCCGCCGCCGACCGGGCCGCCGTTGATCATCAGGTTCCCCGGCTTGACGTCGCGGTGGATGATCCCGCGGCGGTGCGCGTAGTCGAGCCCGGCGCAGGCCTGGATGCCGATCTCGGCCGCCGTCTCCGCGTCGACCGGACCGTGGCGCTGCAGGATCTGCGCGCCGGAGCGCCCGGCGACGTACTCCATGACGATGTAGTGGCGGCCGTCGTCGACGCCCGAGTCGTAGACCTGCACGATGTTCGGGTGAATCAGGCGCGCGACGGCCAGCGCCTCGCGACGGAAGCGGGCGACGAAGCGCTCGTCGTCGGAGAGGTGCTCGGCGAGGATCTTCACCGCCACCTGGCGCTCGAGGATCCGGTCGGTCGCCTTGTAGACGTTCGACATCCCGCCCGAGCCGAGGCGCTCGCCCGTTTCGTAGCGCCCGGAGAGGGTCCCGGCCTCCATCAGGGGCCTCCCGCTTCGGCGCCGGGACCGATTCCGCCCGCCGGGCCTCCGCCCGGGGTTTCGGGGGGCGTCACTTCTTCTTCACCTTCGGCGGGGGGTTCGATTTCTTCCTCTTCGTGGCCTTTTGCTTTGCCGTTCGGTTCTTCGCCTTCATCGGGCCCGGGCTGTTCGGCCTGTTCTTCGGCTTTTTCCTGGGCCTTTTCCTTTTCTTCGCGTTCCTGGGTCTTCTCTTCCTTTTCGAACGCTTCTTCTTCGGCTTCCTGTTCGACCAGTTCTTCGGCTTCCGCTTCGGCGAGCTGTTCGGCTTCGGCTTCTTCGGCGGCTTCTGCCTTTTCTTCTTCTTCGGCCCTACAAGTAGAAACCACCGATGACAGCTGTGCTGCGGCCTGGCGCATGGCCTTCTTCAGCTGGGCATCGACCTTGCCGAGTTCGTCGACCTGGGTGCTCACCTTGGCGACTCCCTCTTCGGCCGCTTCGCAGTTTCCCGCTTCGTAGCTTTCGCGCACCCGGTCGAGGTGCGATTCGATCTGGTCGGCGGTCGGCCTGGGCAGCAGCGTGGCGTCGCTGCCTCCGCAAGCGGCCAGGAGAAGTCCCACCGCAAGAGCGGCAAGGACCAGCGAGGCTGCGCGGACGCGACCCATCGTTCGAGTCTAGAGAACACTTCTGAGTCGATATTTACCCTGCATTCGGCCCGAGGTTTCCGTGTCAGCGACCGATTTGGAGCCGCTCGGCGAGCGCCGTCGGCAGCCCGGCCTCGAGGATCGTCGCGCCCGCGGCGGCGGCGTCGTAGCTGACCCGGTGGTAGCGCGCGGTCCACTCGTCGGTGTCGATCTCCAGCCAGGCGGCTCGGGAGTCGCCGTCGCGCGGCTGTCCGACGCTGCCCGGGTTCAGCAGCCATTCGCCCTCGGCGAGGTCCAGCAGGTCCCCGTCGCCGGCCTGCGCCCCGGTGGCGAAGCTGCGCCGCCCGGTCGAGGGCGGGCGGGTGAAGAAGAGCGCGACGTGCGAGTGGCCGATCAGGGAGATCCTCTGGCTCTGGGCGTCGAGGCCCGCTTCGGCCTGGTCGATCGAGAGGACGTACTCCCAGATCGGGTCGCGGGGGGAGGCATGGAAGAGCCCGAAGCCCTCGCGCTCGCCCTCCGGCGAGAGCGCCATCAGGTACTCGATCGTCGCCGAGGAGGCGTGCTCCTGGGTCCAGTCGACCGCCGCCCGCGCCGTCTCGGAGAAGCTCGACGCGTCGATCCCACCGGTCACCGCGAGGTCGTGGTTGCCGTTCAGGACGAAGGCGCAGCGCTCGCGCACCAGGGCCGTGCACTCGTCCGGCTGGGCGCCGTAGCCGACGATGTCGCCGAGGCACCAGATCTCCTCCGGACCGGCGGCCTCGATCGACTCGAGAACCGCCTCCAGTGCCGGAAGATTGGAGTGGACATCTGAGATCACCCCTACGCGCAAGCGATCCAGGGTAACCGTCCCGCCCCCCGCCCACCGGTCAACCCGACCAGGCACTTACGATTGGTCAATGCCTCCCACCGATTCGATCGCCGAGCTGAAGGGTGCCGTCGAGGCCGCCGCGCGGGCGCTGCGCGACGGCGAGCCCACCGAGCCCGCCCCGACCCTCGACCGTCCGCCCAAACCCGACCTCGGCGACTACAGCTCCAATGCGGCGATGCTGCTCGCCGCGCCGCTCGGGGACAACCCGCGCGCGGTCGCCGAGCGCCTGCGTGGCGAGCTCGAAGCGATCCTCGGCGGGGACGCGGGGAGCCTCGAGCGGGTCGAGGTCGCCGGACCCGGCTTCGTCAACCTCTACCTCTCCGATGCCTGGTACCGGCGCGCCCTCGCGGCGCTGGTCGATGCGGGGGAGGGGCTCGGGCCGGCCCCGACCGACTCCCCGGAACGGATCCTGGTCGAGTTCGTCTCCGCCAACCCGACCGGCCCCCTGCACGTCGGCGGCGGCCGCGGGGCGGCCTACGGCGACGCGGTGGTGCGGCTGCTGGCGGCGGTCGGCCACCAGGTCGAGCGCGAGTACTACATCAACGACGCCGGGTCCCAGATCACCAAGTTCGCCGAATCGATCTCGGCGCGGATCAAGGACGAGCCGCTGCCCGAGGACGGCTACCAGGGCGAGTACGTGGTCGAGCTGGCGAAGGAGATCGCCGCCGAGGGGATCGACCCCGACGACCTCGCGGCGGTCGGCGACCGCGGGATCGCGCTGATGATCGATCAGGTGCGGGCGACCCTGGAGCGCTTCGGCGTCGTCATGGACACCTGGTTCTCGGAGCGCACCCTGGTCGAGAAAGGCGACGCCGAGACGGCGCTGGCGAAGCTCGACGCGGGCGGGCACACCTACCGCCACGAGGGCGCCCTCTGGCTGCGGACCACCGACTTCGGCGACGACAAGGACCGGGTGCTGATCCGCTCCGACGGCGAGCCGACCTACCTGATGCCCGACATCGCCTACCACTGGGACAAGCTCGACCGCGGCTTCGGCCGGCTGATCGACGTCCTCGGCGCCGATCACCACGGCTACGTGGCGCGGCTGCGGGCCTCGATCGAGGCGCTCGGCGCCGACCCGGAGAGCTTCGAGGCGCTGATCATGTCGCTCGTCCACATCGTCGAGGACGGCCAGCGGGCGCAGATGTCGAAGCGCAGCGGGGACTTCGTCTCCCTCGACGACCTGATCGACGACATCGGCACCGACGCGGCGCGCTGGTTCATGCTCTCCCGGTCCCACGAGACGACCGTGGACATCGACCTTGTCCTGGCCCGCAAGCAGGCGAGCGAGAACCCGGTCTACTACGTGCAGTACGCCCACGCGCGGATCGCGAGCATCCTGCGCAAAGCGGCGGCGGAGGGCTCCTCCGACGCGTTCGATCCCGAGGGCCGCACCGCTCCGCTCGAGCCCTCCGAGAAGGCGCTGGTGAAGCGGCTGCTCGAGCTCCCGCACGAGGTGCGCGAGGCCGCGGCGCGGCGGGCGCCGCACCGGATCTGCGCCTACTCTACCGCGGTCGCCGCCGACTTCCACGCCTTCTACCGCGACTGCCAGGTGGTCGGCGCGGAGGGGGAGGGGGTCGAAGCCTCGCGGCTCGCGCTCTGCCTGGTCGCGAAGCGGACCGTCGCCGAGGCGCTGGACCTGCTCGGGATCTCCGCGCCCGAGCGGATGTAGTCGCGCGCCCGTGGCCGCAAAGCTCCCCGTCCTCGCCGAGATCGGCGCCCCCGCGTCCTCCAACGGCCGCGCCTGGGGCCTGCGGCGCGCCGACTTCGAGGCGATAAGCGGCGTGCTCGCCGAGGTGGGCGGACGCCGCGTGGTCCTGGTGACCGGCGAGGAAGGGCCCGCGGCGACGCTCGCGATCGCCCTGGCGGGCGTCGGCGCCTCGACCGGCACCGCGACGGCGCTGATCGAGTGCGACGTCGAGCACCCCCGGATCGCCGCGAGCCTGGGACTGTCCCCGGCCCCGGGCCTCCACGAGTACCTGCGCTGGGAGGCCACCCCGGCCGCCATCGTGCAGACCTTGACCTTGGCCGGCTCCGCGAGCGCCCCCGGCACGAGGCCGCTCGCCTGCGTCTGCGCCGGCCGCCCCGCCCGCGATGCCCGCACGCTCCTCGGCCTCGGCAGCTTCCACCACATGGCGACCAAGCTCCGCGACGCCTACGAGCTCATCGTGCTCCTCGGCCCACCCCTGGAGGGCGCCGGCGGAGCCCTCTCGAGCACCGCCGGCGAGGCCGACTGCGTCCTCACCGCCCTCTCCGAACGTCCCGACCGCCGCGCGGCGAAGGCCAACGCCGAGGCGTTGTCCTGGCTAGGCGCCGCCGCCTTGGGCGCCGTCGTCGTCGCGTCCTCTACGACCGCCTGAGGCGGCGTGGGCGGCCTCAGGCCTAGAGGTCGTAGCGGCCTAGGTCCTCGTCGAGCCGGCGGCGGTCCTCGTCGCTCGGGCCTTCGACGGCGGGCAGGGATCCGTCGCTCGTGCGGGACGAGCGACGCCATTTCCAGACCGCGGCGGCGAGGAGGAGGGCGGCGACGATGAAGGCGACGATCGGGACGACGTAGGCGGAGATGCTGAAGCCACTGCCGTTCGGTTCGGCGAGGACGGCGTTGCCGTACTGGGCGACGAGTTCGTCCTTGATCTGGTCCTTGGTCTTGCCTTCCTTGACGAGCTTTTCGACGAAGGCCTTCTCGCGGGTCGCCTGGGGCGATTCGGCGAGGCCGAGGAGGGTGCCGCAGACCGGGCACATGACTTCTTCCTCGATTTCGTTGAGGGTCGTGCGCAGGGAGCTCGGGCCTTCCGCCGCTCCGGCGGCGGTCGGGAGCAGGAGGGCGGTGAGGGCGACCAGGACGGCGAGGAGCGTCGTCAGCCTGCCGCCGCGCGGCGCGAAGGTCACGATTCCTTCGATTTGGGGGGAATGAGCGGGGTCACCTGTTCTTCCAGGATCTTCCCATCCACCGGACCCGCGACGCCCCAGGCGAGCTTGCCGCTCGGTTCGATCAGGTAGTTCTCGGGGACGCCGGTCGTCCCGAATTCGTGGCCGGTGTCCCCGTTGCCGTCGTGCAGCTGCGGATAGCTCAGTTCGAACTGCTTGGCGAACTTGGTGCCGTCGTCGCTCAGGTCCTGGGTATCGATCCCGAGGACGGTGAAGTCCTTGCTGCCATGTTCCTTCTGGAACTGCTCCAGCGCCGGCGCCTCATCGCGACAGGGGACGCACCAGGAGGCCCAGAAGTTCACCAGCACCCATTGGCCGCGGTATTCCTTCAGCGAGCCTTCGCCCGGTTCGTCGAGCTTGGGCAGGGTGGGGGCGGGCGCCGTCTCCCCGACCGCGATGCGCGAGTTGCCTTTGCTGACCAGGCCGAAGACCAGGAGGGCGACGATGGCCACGGCCACCAGGACGGCGATTACTGAGCGGATGCGCACGGGACGTCAGAGACTACGAAAAGCGCCTAAGCGCCGGTTCAACGGGACTCAGACGTTGTCGACGAGACGCGGGAAGGGGTCGGCGACGGCCGCGAAGGCCTCGTCGATCAGCGCGATCAGGTCGTCGGCGCCGTCTCTCTCCGACCAGCGGGTCAGGGCGGCGTCGAAGGCCCCGAGCGCCGCGGCGACCAGCGCCTCGACCCGGACGCCCGCGGCCGCCGTCCCCAGCCGCTCCGACAGCGCGGCGCCGAGCGCCTCTTTCCACTCGTCCAGCCGGTCCAGCTGGTGCGAGCGCAGGGCGGGCGTGCAGCGGATCAGGCGCAGCCGGGCCAGCATCTCGTCGGGATCGCGCTGGTAGGTGCGGACCGCGACGTCGAGCGCGCGCCGCAGCGCCGTCCAGGCGTCCTCGCCCCCCGGCCGCTCGCCGAGCGCCGCGGCGACATCGACGCCCAGCTCCTCCTGGACGACGAAGACCGCGTCCTCCTTGGCGTCGAAGTAACGGAAGAAGCTCGCCCGCGATACCCCGGCCGCGGCGGCCACTTCGGTCGCCGTCACCGCGTCGAAGCCGCGCTCGGCGAAGATCTTGAAGGCGACCTCGGCGATTTCGGCCCGCAGGCTCTCCCGTGACTCCCTGCGCAGGTCGCCGCCCTTGGACTCGATCGTGGCCATTCCCCATCTTAGGTACTGAGCGGGTTCCAGTGGGAACTATTTCTGGCTGAACTTTGCGGTAAATTCAGCCCCCGATGAACTTGGAACAAAAAATCGGCATCGGCTTCTGGGTGGGCGTCATCCTTTTCATGCTCTCCCAGATCCTCCTGGTCGTCTTCGCGATCGCCTTCTTCCTCGGCCACTTCGTCTTCCCGCAGTAGGCCTCGGGCGGCCTCCCGCCTTCGCCGCTCCGAACTAGACTGCACCGCATTGCGGCGGTAGCTCAGTTGGTAGAGCGCAAGCTTCCCAAGCTTGAGGTCGCGGGTTCGACCCCCGTCCGCCGCTTCCGATTCCCCATTACAGAGCCATCTGCGGGGACTGCGTTCTAGCCGCCGCCCCCACTTTCAGCCTGGAAGATAGAGCGCTGACCGGCGTCCTCGTGCCGCGCATCACCCCCGAGAGGGCAGCGACACCGTGAGCAGGGCGCCGAGCACGAGCAGGAGAGCGCCGAAGGAGAGGTCCATCGGTGCAACCTACGGGCCGTAGCGGCCCGGCCGAGCCGGCCGCGCGGATCAGCCGGTCGCCGTGGTGACCGCGGAGAGGATCCAGAGGGCGAGGCAGGTGAAGGCGACCATCACCACCAGCATCCATTGCTGGGCGGTGACCGATTGGCGCAGGGAGGTGAAGGTGTCGAGGCCTCGCTCGTGCGAGAGGACGATGCCGCCGACGTGTCCGCCGACGATCGCCAGGATCTGCACGTACCAGATCGCCGCGAAGCTGATCAGGTTGTAATTGACCAGCCATTCGGCGGTGCCGAAGAGGTTCGATCCGTGGCCGAGGGGGTCGGAGATCAGGTAGCCGACTGCCTGCCCCTGGAGGACCAGCAGCGAGAAGTAGTGGGCGAGCATGTAGCCGAAGGCGATCGGGATCAGGGTGTGGACGAAGAGGTTCGACAGTTCGCCGACCGGTCGGCGCGTCGCGCGGGCCATGCCGATCAGCCCAAGTCGGTAGATCGTCGCGACAAGCCCGATCCAGAAGGCGAGCCCGACCGTCCCGGCGCACTCGTAGGCGCCGATCGGACCAAGGCCGAAGTGGGAGAAGAACGTCTGCAGGTCCGGCCCGACCGCGTACCAGATGTCTCCGTTGGAGAAGCCGTCGAAGCTGGTCGACCCGATCAGGATGAAGAGCACCGCCGAGGTCCCGGCCACCGGTTCGATCTCCCGGGCGCCGATCAACGGCGGGCGCAGCGCGAGCTTCCGGCCGCGCCAGTCGAGTGGCGCCAGCGAGGCGATCATCGAGAAGTAGACGGAGAAGCCGTCAGCGCGCGAGGTCCAGGTCTCGATCCCGTAGGCCGCCATTCCGGTGAGCTGCACGGCGCCGTAGACGAGGCCGAGGATCGCCAGCAGGCTCGGGTCGTCTTTGCTCGGGTAGACGAGCTCGAGCCAGGCGAAGGCGACAAGGGTGAGCGCCGCCGGGTAGCGGCCGAGGCGCTCCGGATAGGCGCCGAGCAGCGGCCGCGGCCGCACCCCGAGCCCACCCAGGCCGGCGGCGCCCGCCCGCGCCACCGCCCGCCACGGGTTGAACGGGCGCCAAAGGTCGCCGACGAAGGCGGAGGCGATCGGGATGCCGACCCAGAAGACGACGTAGACGGCCGTCGGCGCCAGGTCCGAGGTGAAGTTCTGTTCGCCCCGCAGCCCTGAGTAGACCACCACGGCAAAGAGGCCGACACCGGCCGCGCCGGCGAGCCAGTCGAGCACCCGCGGCACGGTCAGGAGCACGCGTCGCGGCAGTGCTCCCAATCGCCGCGCGCGCAGCCGGAACATCGCCAGGAAGGAGATGACGATCACCACCGCCGCCGCCCAGGCGAAGAGCCAGGAGGGGATCGGCAGGTCGGCGCGGCCGACGATCCCGTGCGCGGCGGCCGCCCCCGGGAAGAGGAGGGCGACCGCCGAGAGGGCGGCGAGCAGGCCGAGCAAGCGCCTCGCCGAGACGAGGCGCCCGCACCGCGATGGAGCGAACCGGTTCACTTCACCTCGACGTCGCCGCAGAGGATCCCCGGGTTCTTGGAGAGCGCCTGCATGAACGCCGGCGAGGCCGGAGCCGCGCCGATCTGGTCGCGCTCGGCCGGCGGGGTGCCTTCTTCGTGGACCATGATGAAGTAGCCCTTTTCGACCACGTCCTGATGGACCGTGAAGTTGACCTTCGCGGTCGCCACGCCCTTCGAGTTGGCCTTCAGGTCAGGCAGGACCACGGCCATGTTGGAGACCATCTTCGCCGGTTCGCAGGAGCCGTCGGGCCCGTGCAGATGCTCGGCATGGTCGCTGTTCGGTTCGAGGCCCGAGACGGTGATCGTCCCGGTCAGCTTGTCGCCCTTCTGTTCGAGCGATGCGCTGCCGTGGGCGTCGGACGGCGCCATCAGCATCCCGGTCGGGCCTTCGGTCGGTTCCGAGGAGGATCCTTCCGCTTCCCCTTCGGACATCCCTTCCATTTCGGACCCCGGCATGCCTTCCATCGAGCCCGACTTCGACTCGACCGGCTTCAGGCCGACGCTTGCCGAGGTGGTCGAGTCGCTCGATCCACCGCAGCCGACGACCGCCAACGCGACGAGCGCCGTTGCCGCCGCCAGGATGAGAAACCGCGTGACCCGCGGCCTCATTTGGCCGCTCCCACGGTCCGGCGGGCGACGACCAACGCGCCTCCACCGACGAGCAGGCCGAGGATGCCGACGATCAGGGCGATCATCGCCAAGGTGTCGTCGGAGCCTCCACCCGAGTCCGATGACGATTCTTCACCGGACATCTTCATCTGCGCTTCGCCCGATTCGCCGGAACCGGCCGATGCCTCTCCGGACGGCACTTCGGAGGCCGCCGGCCCTGCCTCGCCGCCGGCCACTTCCTCGATCAACCCGCCTTTCGCGGTGACGTTGATCGTCGGCGCCGGTTCTTCGGCTTCCGGCGAGCCGATCCAACGCGCGACTTTGCCGTTGCTGTAGTACTCGAGCGTCTTGAAGGCCAGCGACTTGCCTTCGTAGCTCTCCGGGATCGCGACCGAGAGCGGGAACTGGGCGAACGTCCCGTCTTCCAATTTCCCCTCTTTTTTGTCCCCGGTCCAGACGATTTCGGAGACCTCTTCGTCGATCGGCCCATCGTCGGTTTCGATCGGCTTGGCGAGCTTCTTGGTCTTCGTCTCGACGCTCCAGCCGGGCACGTTTTCGATGTCGGCGCTGATGAAGCCGGGTGGCATCTTCATCGCGACTTTCCAGGCGAACGCGTTCTCTTCCTCGCCCGGGACGCGGACGTTCAGGGTCGCGAAGGCGCCCGCGGGCACGGTGTTGGGGTGGACGCTGACGTGCGCCGCGGCGAACGCGGGGAGTGCCAGCAGGGCGATCAGGGCCGCGCCGAGCGCGGCCAGCTTCTTATGTCTCACGTGAATCTCCTCGTTTTCGAGGTCCTTGGGGCGTGGGGACTACGAGGAAACCGGCGGACCGCGGACAGCGAGCCGCAGGCCGACCAGCAGTCCGCCGCGCGGCGCGACCGACTCGAATCCGGCGTGTCGTGCCGTGGTCAGAGGTGGGGCATGGCGGCGACGCCGCGGCCGCCACCCGGCGATCCGCACGATCAGGTCCTCGGTCGCGCGGCGGGCCAGGATCCACACCGCGATCAGGAAGAACCACGGCGCCAGGTAGAGGAGGGCGCTCATCCGACCGGCACCGAGATCGTCTTCGAGAACTCCTGGTAGGCCGAGACGCGATCGGTGATGTCGAGCTCCCAGGTGCCGCCCGGCGAGAGCTCGGCGCCCGTGACCACGTAGTGGCCCGGCCCCGAGTCCTCGACCTGCAGCTTCAGAGGCCCGATCCCTTTCGAGGGCAGCGAGGCGGTGATCGTCAGTTCCTTGGTCCTCGTGAACTGGCTGCCGTCCTTCGCGTCGATCAGATACAGGTGCATCCCGTTCAGGCCGACCTCGGCCGGTTCGACCGAGAGCTCCAGCTCGGCCGGGCCGAGACTCGTGTTCGTCGAGAACGGCCCGGTGGCCGCGTCGATCGGCGGGGCGTAGGCGACCAGCGCCGCGGTAACGCCGAGGACGACGAGCATCAGCGCCAGCTCTCCGCGCAGGCTGCGGCGCGCGAGGACGCCGGCCTCGCCCGGCGCCGCGAAGGCATCGACCAGGCGCCGAAGACGGGGGATGATGCGGTCTCGGTTGACCCAGCCGAACCCGATCAAGATCGCCAGCAGGACCATCTTCGCGAGGACCAGGAGGCCGTAGGTCGTGTCGAAGAGGTCGGCCACCCGGCGCACGTCGACGTAGGCCTGGACCAGGCCGGTGACGCCGATCGCGACCACCGAGCCGAGGGCGATCGGCGAGAAACGGGCGAGGGTCGCGAGCAGGAGCCGGGTCCGCTCGGGTGGCTCGAGCCGCCGCGTCGCCGCCGGCAGCGCCAGGAGCAGGAAGACGATCCCGCCGACCCAGACGCTCGAGGCGAGGACGTGGATGAAGTCGGAGGGGAACATCACCGCGACCGGGCTCTCGATCGAGGCGTGGCCGGCGAAGGCCGGCGTGCTCGCGAGGTAGGCGGCGCCGAGTGCGATCAAGGGCACCAGCCACCGCCGGATCGGAGGAGCCTTGAGGTAGACGACCAGGACGAGCCCGAGCGCCACCCAGTCGATCGCCCGCAAGATCCACACCGTGCCGAAGCGTTCGCTGAGCGTCCCTTCGACGATCGACCACTTCAGCGAGCCCCAGAGTGAGAGGCCCGCCGCGCTCGCCCCCTGGAGCAGGATGCCCAGCAGGCTGACGACGATCCCTAGCCCGACCGCGACGCCGAGCCGGCGGACGGCGCGGGAGACGAAGGCGCCCTCCGCGTCGGCCCAGCGCGGCTCGCCGCCGCGGACCGCGGCGAGGCCGGGGCGCCAGCAGAAGGCGAGGAAGACGAGCCCGCCCAGCATCAGAGCGATCGAGAGGTAGTCGAGGAAGCGGACTACCCCGAAGCCGAGCTTGGTCACCTCGCCGCTCTGGTCCCTGCTGATCAGCCCGGCGACGCTGACGCCGCCGTTGGCGCTGGCGTGGCCGAGGTTGAAGACGAGGCCGCCGTAGACGATGTGGGTGTCGGCGGAGATGACCCTGTAGGTCGCCGTGTAGGTGCCGTCGGGGAGCCCTGATTCCAGGCCCACGCCGAGCCAGGACTCGCGCCCGCCCGGGTGTTCGACGTTGCCGTCGTCGACCTCGTTGCCTTCCGAGTCGTAGACGCGGACGGCTCCGTCGGTCCCGCCGACGGATTGGTCGTATTTGAAGATCACCTCGCTCGGCTGTTTCTGCACGGTCGAGCCCGTCTCGGGGCTCGTCCCGACCAGCCGCGCGTGGGCGAACGCCGCCGGCGCCCAGATCAGGGCGGCGACGAGCGCGAGTGCCACGACGGCCGTCGTGGCTCGCACCGGGCGCATCTGAATACCTCCTGTTGAGGCAGGTCTCGTCAGTCGGGCAGAGCGACCAGCGGCGGGGCCCGGCCGCCGAGCGATGCGGCGATCAATCGCCCACCGCGGGCGATCCCCGAGCGGCGCCGGCGAGCCGGCGGTCGGGCGCGACGGGGCCGGGGAGGCCGGCGTCCGGCGGCGAGCCGCATGATCAGCTCGAGGCCCGGATGAGGCCAGACGATGAGGACCGCGGCCAAGGTCAGGGCCGGCAGCACCATCATCAGACCGAGGTCGAAACCGGTAGCCAGCATCAACCCTGCGGAGAGGGCGAGGAATGCGGCTGAAAGGACGAGACGGCCGCGCTTCGAGAAGCGCCTTGATGCCATCTGTTCGGCAGCATATTCCTCGGCGTCGGCTGACGTCCCGGTCGCCGACGCCGCCGGAGTCATAGTCTTTCGGCCATGCCGATACGCGACGATCGGCGCCTACGGGCGCTGACGGCGATCGCGGTCGTCAGCCTTCTGGCGCTGCTCGTCCTGGCGGCCGTCTTCATCGTCACATCGAATTCCACCAAGGCCGAGACGCCCGGTTTGCGGGCGGCGACCGAATACCCCGGCGGGAGCGTCCCGGCACCGCGGATGCGCCTCGAGGACGCCGCGAGCGGCAAACCCTTCGACACCGCCTCGCTGCACGGTCGGCCCTACATGGTCACCTTCCTCTACACCCACTGCCCCGACGTCTGCCCACTGATCGGGGCCGAGCTGTCGGCGGCGTTCCGGGAACTCGGGGCGCAGGCGAAGAGGGTCGACGTCGTCGCGCTCTCGGTCGATCCGCGCGGGGACACCCGCTCCGCCGTCCAGGCCTGGTTGAAGGTCCACCGCGAGCCGGCCAACTTCCATTATCTGATCGGCTCCGAAGAAGAACTGCAGCCCTACTGGGACGCCTGGCACGTCGGGCCGCAGATCGCCGGCGACCCCGACAGCTCCCATACCGCGGTGATCTATCCGGTCACCCGCGAAGGGAAGATCGCGGCGATCATCGACGCGGGCGGCCAGGTGCCGAGCAGCGACCTCGCCTACGACTTCCGGAGCCTGATCGGCGCGTGACCCGGGGTCGCCGGACACGGAGGCGTAACCTGTCGGTCCATGGTCGCCTACGCCTGCCTACGTCATTGGTACGAGGGCATGATCTTCTTCGCGCCGATCCCGGTGGTCGGGCTCTTCGTCTGGCTCTCCGGCAAGCGGCATGCCGCCGACGGGGACGGCCCGGACGATCCACGGGGCTCGAGCCCCGCCAACTACGCCGGCTGACCGCGGCGCCACGAGGGCGCCTCCGATGACGCTCGCGCTGCCGCTCGGCAACGTGATCGACAGCTTCTGGTCGGTGATGTCGATCGTCGTCCCGGTCGGGCTGGCCCTCGCCTACTACAAGCGGGCACACCGACTCGGCGTCGAACGTCGTCCGATCCCCGGTTGGCGCCAGTTCTGCTTTGCCGCCGGCATGGTCGTGATCGCCGCGGCGATCGCCAGCCCGGTCGAGGAAGAGTCGAAGAAGCTGGTCTACGTCCACATGATCCAGCACCTGCTGCTGGCCGACATCGCCTCGCTGCTGATCGTCCTCGGCTTCACCGGGCCGCTGCTGCAGCCGCTCCTCAAGTTCCGCGCCGGCCGGCCGCTGCGGGTCCTCACCCACCCGGTCGTCGCGATCTCGATCTTCACCTTCAACCTCTACCTCTGGCACACGCCGCCCCTCTATGACGCGGTGCTCCGCTCCGAGTCCCTGCACGTGCTGGAGCACCTGCTGTTCATCGGCACCGGCGTCCTTCTCTTCATGCCGCTCTTCGGCCCCTTGCCGAAACCGCAGTGGTTCGGCAAGGGAGCGCACGTCGTCTACACGGTGTTCATCTGGGCTCCTGCGATGGTGCTCGCGAACGTCCTGATGTGGGCCGACACGGTCTTCTATCCGGCCTACTCGAAGACCTCCGAAGCGGTCGGGATCGCGCCGATCGCCGATCAGTCGACGGCCGGGGCGATCCTGATGGGGGAGTGCACGATGCTCGCCCTGGGCATCTTCGCCTGGGTCTTCCTGCGCTGGGCGAAGGAGGACATCGAAAAGCAGGATCTCCTCGACCTCGCCATCGACAGGCGATTCGATCTGACCCCGGACCGCGCCGCCCGCGCGGTCGCGGCGGGTCGCGGCCCTGAACTACGGGAGCGGATCGAGGCGGGGGGAGAGCCATGAGGCCACCCGGGCTCGTCGATCCCTACCGGCTGATCGACGGCCCACCGTCGGTGTCGGACTACCTGCGCCTTCGCTCGGAGTCCGGGCTGACGCCACGGCGCCGCGACCAGGCCGAGGCGGCCCTCGCCGGCAGCTGGTCGGTCGTGCACCTCGATGCCGGGGAGGAGACCGTCGGGATGGGCCGGGTGCTCGGCGACGGCGGCTGGTACTTCCACATCGTCGACATGGCGATCCTTCCCGGGCACCAGGGGCGCGGCCTCGGCGCCGCCATCCTCGGCGCGCTGCTCGACGATATCCGCGACCGCGCCCCGGAGGGCGCTTTCGTGAACCTGCTCGCCGACCCCCCGGGCCGGGGCCTCTACCGGCGCTTCGGCTTCGTCGAGACGGCTCCGGGCTCGGTCGGCATGGCGCTGACCTTGGAGGCAGATCGATAGGGTCCACGGGGCCTCGATGTCTCGTCCCTTTCGCCTGAAGACGCTGCCCCTGCTGCTGGCGCTGGTCTGCGCTCTGCTGATCGGCGCGACCTTCTTCGCCGGAGGGCCCGAAGAGACGCTGGCGGCACTGCCGCTGGTCGCGATCTGCCTCGCGCTCGCCTTCGACTTCTACCCGGGCGAGAACCTGATCCAGCGACTGGCGTGGCGTCGTCCGCGCAGGCGACCTTCTCGTCGTCTATCGGTCCCTCGCCTTCCCGCTCCCAGGGCCCTGCGGCCCCGCGGCTCGGCCCTGCTCGCGTTCAACCTCGCAACCCGCCCGCCGCCCGCGGCGTTCTCCGCCTGACGCGTTCCATCACCGTTGCGAGGCGCCCCAATGGGCGTCCGTGGCCCGGTGCGCGCCGGCGTGCCCGTCCTTTGACGGGCTGACCACAAAACGCCATCGGCGAAGCGCGCCGCAGGCCCTGCCTGCCGTCGTGCGACGCCACGCTGCCCGCCTGATCGTAGGCGCGGCAGACGACCCAGAGATTGGGGAAACAATGATGAGATTCATCACGCGTTCGCGCGCGATCTTTGCGATCGTCGCGCTGGCTCTGGCTGCATTGCCGGGCCTTGCCCTCGCTCACCCGGGGCACCACGATTCCTCCGACAAGGGCAAGGCACAGACCCAGAAGGTGGCGATCGACTTCGCCGCTGTCGCCGGGACCAAGCCGGTCTCTTGCGGAAAGCCGATCACCGGCCTCGGTACGGCCTCGACCACCGCGCAGCTGTCCGACCTGCGCTTCTACCTCACCGACGTGCAGCTGCTGAAGAAGGGCGGCGGAGCGGTCGACCTCACGCCGCCGGCCAACTCGAAGTGGAGCTACTCCAAGGGCGACGCGGCGGTGACGCTGATCGACCTCGAGAACGGCACCGGCGGGTGCGCCGCGGAAGGGACCAAGGCGATGAACTCCGCGCTCCGAGGCTCCGTCCCCAAGGGCAGCTACGTCGGCATCCGCTACAGCGTCAGCGTGCCGGAATCGCTGAGCCATACCGACCTGACGGCGATGCCCGCGCCGCTGAACAACACCGCGATGGGTTGGTCCTGGCAGTTCGGTCGCAAGTTCATGAAGATCGAGCTCAGCGAAGACGGTGGCCCGGCGTGGGAATCGAAGACGTTCTTCGTCCACATCGGCAGCACCGACTGCAAGGGCAACCCCGCCACCGGCGGCAAGGTCAGATGCGACCTCCGCAACGAAAACGAGGTGACTCTGTCGAAGTTCGATCCGTCCAGGCAGAAGATCGGAGTGGATCTCAAGGCCCTCGTTGCCGGCGATGACCTGGCGAGCAGCGGCGGCGGCATGGAAATGGCCGCGATGGACGGCATGGAAGGCATGAGCCTGACGCCCGGTTGCATGTCGGAGACGAACGACCCTGACTGCCCGTCGGTCTTCGAGGCCCTCGGGATGAAGCTCGGGACGAACAGGACGATGGCGCAGAGCACCTTCCGCGTCATCGGGAAGTAGCAGTGGCGCGGGATCGCGGCCGGGACCGTTTCGCGGTCCCGCGCCGCCTCGCGCGGAAGGTCGTGGCGTCGGCGGCGGCTCTGGCCGTCGTCGGCGCGGCGCTCTTCGGCATGCAGGCCGTGGGCGCGATCGCCCCCCACACGGACGGCCACTGGGCCTGGTCGCTGCCACCCGGGATGCCGCAGCCCCGGGTCCCGGCCGACAATCCGATGACCCGAGGGAAGGTTGCGATCGGGCACCGACTCTTCTACGACGCCCGCCTCTCCGGCAACGGGACCGAGTCGTGCTCCACCTGCCACCAGCCTCAGCTGGCCTTCACCGACGGCAAGACGACGCCGGTAGGAGCGACCGGCGAAACCCTGCCACGGAACTCACCCTCGATCGTCAACTCCGCCTACCGCACGACCCTGACCTGGGCCAATCCGGCGCTGACCAGCCTCGAAGACCAGATGGCGGTGCCGCTCTTCGCCACCCACCCGGTCGAGTTGGGCCTCAACGACAAGAACAAAGGCAAGGTGCTGAACCGGATCCGCGGCGACCGCTGGTACGCGAAGCGCTTCCCACGGGTGTTCCGCAAGGCCAAGCGCCCGATCACCTGGACTAACGTGATCGACTCGATCGCCGCCTTCGAGCGCAGCATCGTCTCGGCGAACTCGAAATACGACCGCTACCTGCGTGGCAAGGAGAAGCTGAACGCCGCGGAGACGAGGGGCATGGACCTCTTCATGGGCGAGGAAGGGGAGTGCCACCACTGTCACGGCAGCTTCCTCTTCGACGACCAGGACACCTACGTGGGGTCACCTGCCGAACGGCCGAGATTCCACAACACCGGCATCTACAACGTCGGCGAAACGGGGGAATACCCCTTCCCCAACCGGGGCGTCTACGAAATCACGGGCAAGCCCAAGGACATGGGAGCCTTCCGGGCGCCTTCGCTTCGCAACGTCGCCCGCACCGGCCCCTACATGCACGACGGGTCGGTCGCGACCCTGAAGGAAGTGGTCGACAACTATGCCGCCGGCGGCCGCGTGATCACCGAAGGCCCCTACGCCGGCGACGGCCGCAAGAACCCCCACAAGGATCCGCTGATCTCGGGCATCCGCCTGACCGAAGCAGATCGGGAAGACCTGGTGGCGTTCCTGACCACGCTCACCGAACCGGACTTCTCCAAGGACCCGCGGTACGCGGATCCGTTCAAAAGCGCCAAGAAAGAAAGCAATGAATAGACACGCTCAGTCCGGGCTTCGCAGGTTTCGGAGCTTGGCAATCCTCGTGATCGCCTGCCTGGCCCTGATCGTCCCGGCCACCGCCTCCGCCCACGTCGAAATCCTCGCCACCGCTCCGGCAAAATCCGCCAAGACCGAGATTAAGCGCGTCACCGTGACGCTCAGCGGCCTGATCCGCAGCGGGACCCTGAAGGTCCTCGGCCCCGACGGCAGCAAGGTGTCGAGGGGCAGTGGCAGTCGCGATCCGCACAACTTCATGATGGTGAGCGTCGGGTTGAGGTCGGGTCTCGTTCCGGGGCGCTACACGGCGAGCGTGGTGTGGGTGAGCGTCGACGGCCATCGGCAGCAGGCGAGCTTCGGCTTCCGGTTGAAGAGGTGAGGCGGGCCGGGTTGTTCCTCGGCCTGCTCTTCGGGCTCCTCGGCGCCACCGCGGCGACGGCAGTAGCCCACATCCAGGTCAGTCCGACGACGGTGGCGCCGAACGACGCCGTCAAATTCACCGTGCTCGTCCCCGGCGAGCGAGCGCCGCATCGGACCGAGGAAGTCGTCCTCAAGGTCCCGGCGGATGTGCTCGCCTATTCCTTCGGCTCGACGCCAGGCTGGCGGCGCACGACGCAGACCGCGAAGACCGGCGCGGTCGGGACGATCACCTGGAAGGGCGTGGCCGCGCCCGATGGCTTCGTCGAATTCTCCTTCCTCGCCGCGACCCCGCCGAAGCCCGGGACCATCGACTGGAAGGCTCTGCAGGTCTACGACGACGGCAAGGTAGTGCGATGGATCGGCGGGCCTGATTCGGAGAGCCCCGCGCCGCTGACGGAGGTCAGGATTGGGGCCCCTCTGCAGAACGCCGGAGGAGAGGGCATCTCCGACGAGAGTCCGATCGCGGCGGAGACCGAGTCGAGTGGTGACTCGGCTCCGACCAACGTGGAGGGCGCCGGTCACGGTGGACGCGACGAGCTCGATCGATGGCTAGCGATCGCCGCCCTCACGCTGGCCGGTCTCGCGCTGGCCTTGGCGCTGAGAAGGCGGACGAGCGACTAGGTCGCCGCTCGCTCAGGCGCCGAGCGCAGGTTCGACCCCCGTCCGCCGCTTCTCCTTCCATTCCAGAGCCATTTGCGGGGACTGCGTTCCACACCGTCAGGATTTTGACGGGCTAGGCAACGGGGGATACGGACCTTCGACGCGACGGCGGCGCGGGATCGGGTAGGCAACGGAGATGCCTGGCCTTCGATCGATCTCGCCGAACTCCCGCGAGCGGCTCGACGCCGTCGTCGACCAGGCGCGGACGACGTTCGGCTTCCCCGCGGCACTGGCGATGGCCCTCGGCCTGGTGGTGGGACTCGGCCTGCCCGCCGTCGACCATTGGTTGAACGTCCAGGTGCCGCTCTTCGTCTTCTCGACCCAGGACGCCGCCCGGAGCATGCTGGAGACCGTGGCGACGGCCACCGTGTCGGTCGCGGGCATCTCCTTCTCGGTGACGATCGTCGCCTTCACCCTCTCGGCGAACCAGCTGAGCCCGCGGGTCCTGCGCAGCTTCCGGCGCGACCTCATCGCGCAGTTGACCCTGGCTTCGTTCCTCGGGACGTTCGTCTTCTGCGTCGTGGTGCTGGCCAGGCTCGGTTCCTCTCGGGCCGAACACGTGCCATATCTGTCGATCGGCTTGGCGATCGTGCTGGCCCTGACCTCGTTCGGCATGTTCGCGCTCTTCATCGGCCACATCGTCAACATGCTGCAGCCGTCGTCGATCATCGCCTCGATCGCGCTCGACGCCAGGGAGGAGCTCACGCGGCCGTTCCCGGCCGGGCTCGGGGGCGAGCCGGCGGATCCCGATCGGGCCGAGGCGACGGCGCGGCGTCGCTGCTCATCGAGACCCGGCAGCCCGGTCCGCCACCGCGGCGAAGGATTCTTGGTGGTCGTCCGGGCGGCGGAGATCGTGGACCTGGCGGAGCGGGAGGACGGGCTGGTGCGCCAGACGGTGCCGATCGGCGCCTACGTCCTTCCCGGCGAGCCGGTCGCCGAGGTCTGGCCGCGCGACGACGAGGTCGCCGAGGAGCTCGCCGACCGGGTGGGCGAGCTGTTTCGGCTCGGCTCTCAGCGCACGTTGCCGCAGGACCCCGGATTTCCGATCCGCCAACTCGCCGACGTCGCCCTGAAGGGGCTGTCGCCCGGCATCAACGATCCGACCACGGCGACGAACGCGCTCGACGCGATGACCGCCTGCCTGATGCGCTTCGCCGGCTGCGAGAGGTCCAGTGCGGTGAGGGTGGGGCGGTCGGGTGAGCCGCGCCTACTGGTCGACGCACCGGACCTCGACCGCCTCGCCACGCTCGGGTTCACGCAGCCGATCGAGTTCGCCGACGCCGACCAGGCCGTTCGCGAGCGGATCCGCCGCCTGTTGGAGACGCTGCGGCAGACCGCTGTCGACCGCGGGCTGCGGCACGGCGGGATCGACGAGCTGCTCGCCCGCGACGCCGGCGGCGGCTTGTCGGGTGGACGAGCCGCCTAGACGCGCACGGGCACGCGGAACGCGATCCGCGGCCCGGCCTGGCTCAGCCCTTCGGGCGGCAGGCCCGGACGATTTCGGTTTCCGCCTTCGTGCCGTCTTCGAACTTCGCCTGGACGTGGACCTTCAGCTTGCCGTCGGCACACTGGGCGCTGAACGCCCGGGTCTTGTGGCCCTTGTAGCGGAACCACTTCGAGATGTTCAGGTTGAACGAGGTGATCGAGCCGCTGCCGCCGGTGATCTGCGGGATGCGTGCTTCGGCGAGCCACCCGAAGCGGCCGTGATGGATCTTCTTGAAGGTCACCGTGGTGACGATCGCCCCGCTGATCGGATTCGAGAAGTAGGCGTGGATGTACATCGTCACCTTGCCGCCCTTGTCGCCGCCGTTGAAGACCAGCAGCTTCGACGGTACGTCGATCGGCTTCTGTTCGGCGAAGGCGACCTGGGCGGTCGTCTTGCCGGTGCCGATCAGCGCCGACTTACACGCCTTCATCGCCGCCTGGGTGTCGGTCGCCTGCAGCTGGCCGGAGCGACAGACCGCGAGGCCCTTGGTGCTGACCGTCGCGTGCTTGTCGATTTCGAGCAGCACCTGGCGCACCGCCGGCGGATGCCCTCCGTCGGCCTCGCGGACGGCGCCGCCCGCGGTCACGCCGACCGGCTGGAAGGACTTCTTCGGCAGCGTCTTCGGCGAAAACCCTCCGTTGGCGGTTAATTCAAGTTCGCCGACCTTCACCGTCACCGGTCCTTCACCGTGCGCCGCGCCGGCGGCGCCGACGATGCTCATGCCGATCGCCGCCATGAGCAGCGCCGCGAGAACACTCACCTTCTTCATCATTTCCCCTCTCCCTGGAGTCATCTTGTCAATAGGTAAGGAACGCCTGGGCTATTGAGCCTGGACCACCAGCGAGAAGGTCCCGAAGGGATCGCCGACGACGAAGTTGCTCGACGGCGGCGGTTCGGGGGCGGGCTGGTTGAAGACGCTGTTCAGCGTCGTCGCGGTAACGGCCTGGAGCTTCGCTTCGGCCGCGGTGATCGAGATCTGCCGGGTGACGGGATTCGCGACCACTGAGCCGCTCGGCAACGTGAGATCGGCGATCGAGGCACGCCCGGTCGCGCCGGGGAACGGCGGCGTCGGCAGGATTTCCAGTTCGACCGTGGCCGCCTTCGTGCCGAAGTCGATGGCGATGTTGTTCAGCTTCACCGTCGGCGACAGCGTCGTCGTCTTTTTCGTGATTTCGGCGCCGCCGGTCGTCTGCAGCGTTCCCGCCGATCCGTCCGGGGCGATGGTGCCTCCGACGATCGGGAACTGCAGCGTCGCCGGAGTCGGGGCCACGGCGGGAGCGATCGGGGTGATGCCACCCGGAACTTTGACTCCCTTGGCGGCGAATTTCGACAGGGTCGTGGCGTCGGGGGTCAACGCGGCGTTTCCTTGTGGCAGCACGGTGACGGTCCCGGGCTGGGCCGAGGAATAGAGGTTGCTGATCACGCGTCCCGCCTTGAGCCGTAGGTTCCCCGTCAGGCCCAGCTGGTTGCTGATCCGGCGGGTCGCCTTTTCGGTCAGGACGAGCTGGTTTGCCTTGAAGTTGGCGCCGAACCCTTCGCGGGCCACGAGCGGGGTACCGAAGGTGGCGAACTGCATGTGCGCCTTGGCGACGGTGGCGTAGACGGAGCCCTTCACGGTGTTGACGCTCACGTTGTAGATCGGCACGCCGCGGTTGCCGAGCGAGAGCTTGAAGCCGCCCTCCGCCTCCAGGTGTCCTTCGGCGTTGGTCGGATCGAGCATCCCACCGGTGACGGTGAGGCCGACTTTGTTGCCGGTGGCGACCCCTTCGCGGATGCCGGTCACGGTGATGGCGGCGTTGGAGAGCTTGCGCAGGAAGCCTTTCTTCATATGCAGATCGGTCGCTCCGCTCGCGATCGGGTCACGGGCCGCGGAGGCGGCGGAGGCGAAGAGGAGGAGCGAGACCAGCATCGCGGCGTAGCCGATGCTGAGGAGAGCCCACCGCTGCGCCCTGCCTGGGTGCTGTGCGTTGGTCATTCATACCTTCCGGTTTCGTCGCCGTCTTGCGGCGACATCGTTTGCTTGCGAGCCGGGGGGTG
Source organism: Solirubrobacterales bacterium (assembly GCA_965200635.1). Lineage (GTDB taxonomy): Bacteria > Actinomycetota > Thermoleophilia > Solirubrobacterales > 70-9 > VAYN01. The sequence goes on from OZ241364.1 coordinate 2,578,768, forward strand.
GCTCATCTGCTCTAACTGTCCGCAGAGCGGGAGTACCGCCGACTGTCAGAACGCTGACAATCCGGCCCATCGGCCCTGAAGTGGCAGAGTGCTCGCGTATGAACCAGCCCGATCAGGATCTGGCGGGCCTCGAGAGCCTCTTGAGTCTCGACCCTGATCTGCGAGGAGGACTCAGCGGTGAGCGTCTGCGCAAAGCAGCCGGCGCCAGCCGCGTACGCCGGGAGCGCCTGGGCGCGGGCCCCTTCGATCCGGCTGACGGGGAGACCAAGGAGGATGGGTTCGGCCTGATCGTCCTTTCCGGCTTCCTGGTCCGGAGGGTGGGACGGAAGGAGCGCTACGGGGCGGAGTTGCTCGGCCGCGGCGACCTGCTGCGTCCCTGGCTCACCGTCGGTCAATTCGCGAGCCGGCCCTTCGAGGCCGAATGGCAGGCCATCGTCCCGGTGGAGGTCGCCGTCCTCGACCGCGCCTTCACCCGCAGGGTGAGCCCGTTCCCGGAGATCGCCGCCCAACTGGTGGACCGGGCGATGCTCCGCTCACGCCATCTCGCGATCGAGTTGGCGATCGTCCAGGAGCGGCGGGTCGACCGCCGCCTCCACCTGCTCTTCTGGCACCTGGCGGACCGGTGGGGGCAGATGACGGCCGACGGCGCGCGCGTCGTCGCGCCGCTGACCCATGCCCTCCTCGCCGACCTCGTCGCCGCCCGGCGCCCGTCGGTGACGACCGCCCTCCGCGCACTCGCGGAGGACGGGTCGGTCACCAGCGCCGGGGACGCCTGGCTTCTCGCCGGGGGCCCGCCGGGTTAACGACCGCAGGTGATCCAGGGTTTGGCGAACAGGTCGTAGGACTTGCGGATCGCGCTGAAGTCGATCGCCAGCGCGGTCTTGCAATATTCCTTCGGCTTCTGTTCGTATTCGGCCTCGAAGACGGCCTTGCCTTCATCGATGAAGGTGTTCTTGTAGTAGCCGCATTCGTGGTACTGGAAGCACTCCTCGACCACCGCGAAGTCGAAGTCGGGCGCCAGTTCCTTCGCCTGACGGCCGTCGTTCTTCAGCGCCACCGACATCCCGCGGGCATGCACCTGGCGGGCGATCCAGCGGTTGTAACGCAGCTGGTCTTGGCGGGTGATCTTGAAGCCGGTGCGGTTTTCTTTTTCCCAACCGGCGATGTTGTCGGGCTCGACCGCGTCGAATCCCTTGTGCGCACACATGTTGAACCGCTGCTTCATCGGCTTCTCGAAGCGGTGGAAGTGGGCGACGTCGAGCCAGCGCTCTTCTTCGAAGCCGGCGTAGCGACGGCCGATGACCGAGCGCGGGAACTCCGCTTTGTCGGGTCGGTAGGGCTCCCAGCTGCCGACGTCGATGTAACAGATGACCTTCACGTGCTTGCGGTGGAGCTGGTCCACCGTCTTTTTGGAGGTTTCGAAGCCGTCCACGTCATAGACGCAGGCCGGGACAGTGGTGTCGATCTTCCCTTGCAGCTGCCACTGCCAGGGCGCGGTGGTGGCCGCCGGATGCCAGAGGGCCCGGTGTTGGTCGCCGTCGCGGGCACAGTTGGCGTGGCCGGCGTTCCCGGCCTCCGCGGTGCCCGGGGAGAGTAGTCCGGTGAGCCCCATCATTCCCAGGGCCAAAGCGGCCATCGCGACAGCGAGCGGTTTATGTCTTCTCATTTTGAGTCTTTGTCTTGAGTTCATGACCTTCGACTAGCCGCGCTCCGCGACCGCAAACGGTCAGGGAGGCCCATCCTCACCAAGCCCTCACGAACCACCCTTTTCGGGGGAGGTCCGATCGCGGCCTCCGGAGGTCACCCCGTCTTGGCGGTGAACCGCACCCAAGGCGAGGAGCAGCGGTGCTTGCCGAGCCGATCGCGGACCCGGATCCAGCCGCGGACGGAATGGGCCTGCGAGCGGCCGCGGATCAGCACTTCGTCGGTCGACCCGTACTGGTGATCCTGGAAATGACCGTTGGGGTTCACCGTCGTCGGGAGAAAGTCACTCTCCTGGTCGACCAACAGATAGCCGCCCGAGCAGCGGAGTTCGATCGAGAAGCCCCGGAGCTTGATCTGCCGCGGCGAGACCGCCATCCGGATCGACCGACCCTGACCGGTCTTACCCCGTGCCACACCGTGCTGTCCGGCGGCGATCGCCCCGACGGACATCACCGTCAAAGCTAGGACGACACACACTGCCGTGATGCTCAACTTCCTGAACATGTTTCTCCCCCTGGAGTTCGTTTGTACGACCATGAACCCGAAAGGGCCGGCGGCGTACCACCAGTGTCAGTTTGCTGACGATCGGGCCGTGATTGCCTCGACCTCGACGCCCCGATCGGATAGGTGCTGAGGCGATCCCGCGAGAGGTGACTCGCGCTCATGCCGGCAGGGGCATCCGCGACGGCCTGGCGCCGAGCGTCCCCGCGTCGTCGCGCGCCTCGGTCTCCGGCGCCGGGGCAGGCGGCACGAACAGCCTGCCGATCCAGGCGCCGCGCACCGTGTTGGCGAACGCCGTCGCCCAGGCGCCGACGAGGAAGGCATAGAGGCCGACCGCGATCCAGGAGAACGCTCCGGCGCCGGTCTGCAGGGCGAGCCCGGAGGTCCCGGTCACGACCGTGCCGACCGGGAAGGTGAAGCTCCACCAGGTCAGGGTGAAGGGCATGTGGTGGCGGGCCGCGCGGATCGTGATCGCGCCGACGATCGCGAGCCAGAGCATCGCGAAGCCCCAGACCGGGACCCCGTAGAGGACTCCCATCTCCTTGAAGGCGGTGTCGTAGGGGGCGGCGATCAGGCCGTGGGCCTGGGCGCCGAGGAGGCCGACCGCGGTGACCGACTGGCCGAGCGGGCCGAGGACGATCCAGAGCGTCGGGACCATCTCGATCGGGCCGAGGTCGTGGAAGACGAGCCGGAACCAGACCAGGGTGATGGTGATCAGCGAGAGCAGCAGGCTGAGGCCGAAGAGCGAGTAGCAGCCGAGCAGCATCGCCTGTTGGAGGCCCGGGGTGGGCAGGTGCCCGATCAGGGCCGCCCCGGTCGAGGCCGAGACCATCGGCGGCACCACCGGCATCAGCCAGGTGGCGAAGGTGTTCTCGGGCCGCAGTTTGTGGCGGACGAACATCATCACCGGGACGATCGTGCAGGCGAGGAGGCCGGTCGCGGTGCCGATCCCCCACAGCACCGAGTCGACGACGACCGCGGCGTGGAGGCCGATCAGGTCCTGGCCGACCAGCAGGGTGCCGGCGCCGACGGTGAGGAGGGCCATCGGCGGGGCGCCGTAGAAGGGCGCCATCTTCGGCTCGGAGATATGGGCGCGTGCGCGGTCGGGATGACGGATCCAGTGGACGGCCGTGGCCGCGACCAGCACGAGCAGGAGGACCGCGGCGAGGATCCAGACCCCGAGTGCGAAGTCGCGCAGGGCCCCGAACTGGGTCGGCAGCAGGATCGCCGCGTTGGCGACGATGCCGGTGCCCATCACCGAGGCGAACCAGTTCGGCCCGATGTGGCGGAAGGCGTGGGAGGGATGCTCGAGCTCACGCATGAAGCGTCGCTCCCCGCGACGTCGAGGGGCGCGCGCGGCCAGGGTCTCGAGGGCTGCTTGGGATTCCATGCATCCAGCTTGCACCCGCGAGGTGGGTCCGGCCAGTCGCCTTTGGAAGCCGACCATTCCCGAATGGAATGGTCCGCTGGACGCTCTCAGCCCTCACGCCGGTCGATGGGATTCGCCGTCTGCCCGGCTGTGTGCCCGATGTCACTGAGCCGCCGACTGCCACGGGCGCGTAGGTACAGGTGAGGCGTATTGCCTTTCCACATATATCTGCAGTCCGCATGGAGGATCGCAGAAGGGAAGTACCTGATGAAGAAGCTCTCGGCAGCTCTCTTGCTGCTCGCCGTATCGCTTGCTCTCGTCGCCTGTGGCGGGGGCGGGTCCACCAGTTCCTCCGCCACCGAAGCCGCCGAAACTGGCACCACCGCCGAAGCGGGCGGCACGGAAGAAAGCTCGGCCGGATCGTCGATCGATTTCGAAGCGAACCCGGGAGGCCAGCTGATGTTCACCGCGATGAAGGCAACCGGGAAGGCAGGCGACGACACGATCGTCTTCAAGAACCCCTCCGCGGTGCCGCACAACGTCGCGATCGAAGACTCCTCTGGCAAGACCATCGTCGAATCGGAAACGATCACCAAAGGTGAAACCTCCGACAAGGTCGAACTCGAAGCCGGCACCTACACCTTCTACTGCAGCATCCCGGGCCACCGTGAGGCCGGCATGGAAGGGACGCTGACGATCGAATAGGAACTCTGGCAGCGGCGCGGGGTCCAACGAGGATCCAGCCGGCAGCCGACCATCTCGGTCGCTGCCGGCGCGCCGGGAATGCCTCAGACGGCCGGGCCGGGTTCGACCGCGGCTCTCCGCCTTTCCGCCGGGAGCGAGACGGCGAGCGCCGCGGCGACGACCGTGAAGGCGGGGAGGACGAGGAGCGCGGTGGTGACGCTGGTCGCGTCGGCGAGGAAGCCGAGGCCGGCGGCGATCAGACCGCCGAGGCCGATCGCCAGGCCGAGGGTGATGCCGGAGGCGAGGCCGCCGCGGCCGGGCAGGTAGGCCTGGCCGATCACCACGGTCGTCGCGAAGGGGGCGTCGACGAGGAAGCCGATCGCCGCCAGGTCGGCGATCGAGGCGGGGAGGCCGAGCTCTGGCAGGAGCGCCAGGAGGCCGGTCAGCGGGACCATCGCCCAGACGAGGACCAGCCGCCGCCCCCAGCGATCGGCGCAGCGGCTGCCGACCAGGGTGCCGAGGGCACCGGCGCCGAGCATCGTCGTGAGGGCGATGCCGGCGAGCGCGTCGCCGGCGCCGAGCCGGACGATCAGGTAGGTCGGCACGAAGGCCTGGAGGGCGAAGAAGGCGACGGTGCGGGCGACCGCGGCCCCGGTCAGGCGGGTGAACGGTCCCCAGCGCGCCGGGCCGTGCGGGCGACGGGCGTGGTGGGCGTGCCGGTCGGCGTCGGCGGAGCGTCCCCGCAGCTCGCTCACCAGCACCGCGCCGGCGAGCAGCCCGGGGAGGGCCAGGACCGGCGAGGCGCCGAGGCCGAAGATGCCGACGCTCAGCAGCACCGCCAGCGGGCCGACCGCGAAGCCGACGTTGCCGCCGACCGAGAAGTAGCTCATCCCGCGCGCGGTGCCGCCACCCGCCCGACCCGCCATCCGTGCCGCCTCGGGATGGAAGAGGGCGACGCCGAGGCCGCTGATCGCGAGCGCCGCCGCCAGGGCCGCGTAGGAGTGACAGAAGCCGACCGTGCCCAGGCCGAGGCCGGCGATGACGACGCCCAGCGGGGCGAGGAAGGGGAAGTCGAGGCGGTCCGACCAGATGCCGAAGAGCGGCTGGACGACCGAGGAGGCGATCGTCGCGGCGGTCACCAGGGCGGTGGCGGAGGCGAGGCTCAGCCCGCGGGCGGCGATCAAGGTCGGCAGCAGCGCCGGGACGGCCCCCTGGCAGAGGTCGGCGCAGCCGTGGGCGAAGGAGAAGGGGACGATCGCGCGGCCGTCGATCGCGGGCGCGGCGACTTGGGGCGGGGAGGGGGCGGTGCTCATTTGGTGACCCCGGCGATGAGCAGGTCGACGACCTGCGACCGTGCCCGCTCGGGGTCCCAGCGGTGGCCGAGGCGCATGTGGCGGTAGGTCCAGCCGGCGGCGTTGAAGAGCAGCGTCGCCTTCTCCTCGACGTCCCCGGGGTCGAGCGTCCCCTCGCGCTCGCCGTCTTCGAGGATGCGACGGATCGCCTCGGTGAAGCTGCCCTTGGTCAGGACTTCGCCGTCGCCGGCGTCGTGGAAGACGCGCTCGCGGTCGTCGCCGAGGTCCTCGATCAGGCCGAGGTAGCGCTCGTCGACGCGGCAGATCCCCTCGAGCGCCGTCCGCAGGCGCTCGGGCGCCGGTCCCGCGGCGCTGAGCGCGGGAAGGGCGGCGGCGCGGAACTCCTCGGCCAGCAGCTCGGCGAGCGCCTCGCGCAGGGCGTCCTTGTCGATCCCGCGGCGGTGCAGGGTCATCCGCGAGAGCTGCATCGCCGCCGCCAGCTCTTCGATGCTCAGCTCGTGCCAGCGCCGGTCCCCGAGCTGGTCTCGGATGCGTTCGACGCGCTCCTTCTCGATCGACGTAGCCACTGTTACGTCAACGTATCAGGCAGTGACGTATAGATCACAGGACGCTCTACGGAAGAGCCGTCCGCACCCTCCGAGTCCGCCTACCGGCAGCCAGGGCGGATCTTCCGCAACGGCTTCTTGGTGCGCTTCGAGCCCGCGTGCTTCGGTCGGGCCTTCCTGCAGTGCGGGGGATTTACGACGGTGACGGTCGTCGTCGCGGTCGCCGGGGAGAGGGGAGGGGCGACCACCGTGACCGCGGCGAGGGTCACCGGTTGAAGCGGCCCCGGAGCCGGGGAGTGCGGTTCCGTGCAACGGGTGAACGGTGGTTCGCCCGCAGGGGCCTCGGCGAATGCCAGGTCCACCTCGTCGGCGATTTCCACCCAGTAGGTACCGGCGCCGAGGCCATCGAGGGTCACCGCGCCCGCCGGGCCACCACAGGTGTGCCATTCGGACTCGGTGCTCACCTTCCAGGTCACGTTCCCCCACATCGTCCCGGGGGCGTCGCTCTCGAAGGCCCAGGTGATCGGGCCCGCGCCTTCGGTCACCGTCTGCGGGGGAGCCGTGGTGAAGACGGCGGCCGAGGCGCCCGCGGGCACGAGCATCGACACGACAAGGAGGGCGATCGCCAGCGACTTCGGTTGCATCTCCCGACGCTAGGCGCATTCGTGACGATCGCTGCAAAGATCGACGTTTGCGCGAGGATTTTCGGGTACGGCCCGGTGATCCGCGACCGTGCGGCCTTCCTCTCCGGCGCCACCGTGCTCGCGGTCGAGGCTGCGTAGCATTCGGTGATCGCCACCACCGAGGGCCTCCCCGACATCGAGACCACCGCCGACTGCGAACGGCTCGTCCGCGCCTTCTACGGCAAGGCGATGGCCGACGACCGGATCGGCTGGCTCTTCACCGACGTCGCCGAGCTCGACCTCGAGGCGCACGTCCCGGTGATCTCCGCCTTCTGGGCGACGAACCTGCTCGGCGCGAAGTCCTACAGCGGCGGCGCCTTCGGCCCGCACGCGCGGCTGCACGAGAAGGCCCCCGGCGGCCTGCGCCAGGAGCACTTCGAGCGCTGGCTGGTCCTCTGGTGCCAGACCGTCGACGAGTTCTACGACGGCCCGATCGCGGCGGCCGCCAAGGTGCACGCGCTGCGGCTCGCCAACGCCTTCTACGGGCGCGTCCAGATGTACCCGGTCGCCGACGAGGCGCCGGGGCCCGCCGCGGGCTAGTCGCAGCGCAGGACGACCTTGCCGACGTGGCCGCCGGCGCTGAAGCGCTCGTAGGCGGCGGCGACCTCGGCGAGTGGGAACTCGGCATCGACCGGCACCCGCAGGCGCCCGTCGGCGACCAGCGGCAGCACGTGCGCTTCCAGCTCCCGCGCCAGCACCGCTTTTTCCTCGGTCGAGCGATAGCGGAGGGTGGAGGCGCGGACCGTGCCGCGCTTGGTCATCAGCCGGCGCAGGTCGAGCGTGCCCTCGTGCCCGGCCGAGACGCCGATCACGACGATCGTTCCCCAGGTCGCCAGCGCCTTCACGCTGGGCTCCAGGTTGGGAGCGCCGACCAGCTCGAGGACGATGTCGAAGGGGCCGTGCTCATAAGCCTCGTCGGGGGCGAGCGCGCGGTGGGCGCCCAGCTCCTCGACCGCGGCGCGGTTCTTCTCGTTGCGCACCGAGGCGGTCACGTCGGCGCCGAGCGCGCGGCCGAGCTGCACCGCGGCGGTGCCGACGCCGCCCCCGGCGCCGTTGACCAGCAGCCGCTGCCCGCTGCGAAGCTTCGCCTGCCCGACCAGGGCGTCGTACGCGGTCGCGAAGACCTCCGGGAAGCCGCCCGCCTGGATCCAGTCGAGCGAATCGGGCACCGGCATCAGCTGTCGCTCCTCGACCACCGCGTACTCCGCCTGCGCGCCGCCGGCGACGATCGCCATCACCCGCGCGCCGGGCTCGAACCGCGGCACCGGCGAACGCGACTCGACCACCTCGCCCGCCAGCTCCATTCCAGGGATGTCATCCGGCACGCCCGCCTCGGCCGGCGGCGGATAGAACCCCGCCACCTGCACCGGGTCGGCCCCGTTGATCCCCGCCGCGCGAACGCGGATCAGCGCCTGGCCGAAACCGGGCGTGGGGTCTTCCCGGGTCCCCGGGCCAATCGCTTTGTCCTTGATCTCGGCAACTCGCATCCGCCCATTCTCCCTGACCCCGCCGACGCCCGGTCCCCGGTTACCCTCAACCCATGCCCAAGGCGACCCCCACCGAGACCCTCCCCGGCGGCGTGGTCCACGACCTCCCGCCCGACCTCCAAGCCGAGCTCACCACCCACGCCACCGCCCTCTCGGCCTGGCAAGACATCACCCCCCTGGCCCGCAACGAGTTCATCTGCTGGGTCGAGGACGCCAAACAACAAGCCACCCGCGAACGCCGCATCCGCCGCACCCGCGAAGAGCTAGAGGAAGGCATGCGCCGCCCCTGCTGCTGGCCCGGGTGCAAGCACCGGGAGCGCAACGGGCGGTAGGGCCGCGTCGCGGATGCGCGTCCTGGCGCGTATCTCAAGCAACTGCTTCTGTCCGACAGATTTCGCAGGTTCGAATCTTGTCCCCGCTATCGCCGTACTGGTGACCCTGAAGGTTTGGTGTCTCACAGGCGGCCTCGCACGAGTCACTCGGTTTATGTCTGGTTGCGCCCTGTCTTCGTAGTCCGCCCACGCTCCCTACAGCGGTTGCTAGGTTCGCTGGTCGCTGCGCCTCTCGAAGCTGGCCTCGAGCGGCTCGTCTGACGCCATTGTCGGCCCGTGCCACCCGGTCCGTCGCTCCTCGCTTCGGTGTACGCAGTCCGAGTTTTGCCGCGTTGCCCCCAAAATATCTGCATCTGATCGTCCGTATGGGTCCCTCTCGCACTAATGTCTGTCGGATGCAGGCCCGCTTTCCATGCCGTTTTCCGCTCTCGGTTTCCGTCCGGTCGCGCTGCGAGGCTTGCGCTCCAAGGTGTCCACTGCTATCCACGCTCTGGTTCGATCGGGAGGAACACGGTGAGTGAGGTGCAGGTGCGAGAGCTCCGTGCCGAGAGCATTGGCGCGAGCCTGGGAGAGTTGCGCTACGGCTACGCGGTGCGGCCACTTCGAGAAACCGGAGTGCGGTTGAGCATTCAACTCGATCAAGACCCAGATCCGATCGCGACCGCGGTCCTCGCCCAGGCGATGCTCACTGCCCCGGATGATTTCGAGCTAGTCGTTGATCTGCACGACGAGCCCGAGACGCTTCGTTGGCTGCTTCGAAGCGGCGTCGTCTCGGCACTCGCGCGGCGCAGATGTGTGCGTTTTGAGGGCTTGCCGTCGACGCTTGGACAAGGCAAATTCTGGAACACGTGGACCCCCGGAGCCCATGCAGTTATGGCGCCGATGTTCGAGGATGGCGTCGATTCGGAGACGCTCCTGTTCGGTCCCGAGCACGCCGTGTTCATCAACCCTCACCTGACCACGGAGCCATACGGGCACGCGAGCCTGACGCCCTTGGTCCGCCGTTGGCTGACCCAAGTGGTCGCGCCGGGACTCTCCGCCCATGAGCAGGAGACGTTCATCGCTGCGCCGATCTTCGCGGTCGACCAGCTCGTCCATAACGTCCGCGAGCACGCGATAACGCCTTCCAACCGCTCCCGTGTCGACAGTGTCGTTGCGCTGGAGGTGGCGGGCGAGGGGCTTGAGCGGCGGCTGAGGGTGAGCGTTCTGGATACCGGCCCCGGGGTGGCGACAACCTTGCGGCCGAAGCTCGGCGGCGCTCCCGCGTATCCGGGCGAGGACGATTTGCTGGGGGCGCTTCTCGGAGGCAAACTGCCTGGCTGGGATCGGGGTCGTGGATTTGGGTTGGCGACGATAGCGGGTCAAATCGCCCAGGCTCCCGGGGCCGCGCTCGAGCTCTGGAGTGGTGAGGTGCGGGTCAGCGTTACCTCCGAGGTGACAGAACTCTCGGCGCCGCAGGTCGCCGGCACCGTGATCAACGCGTTCTTCCCGCTCCCTCTCAGCTAAGCCCTCTAGGTGGCCTCGGGGAACCAGAGCGGTGCCTATGTCTCCGTTCGAGCCCCGCGAACCCGCGACCATGGCCAGTGTCTCGGGCCCGGGTCCTTTCTCTTCGTCGACAACGCGCTTGACGGGGACCCCTCGGCACTGCGGCGGATCCCTGCCAGTTCCCTGCGCAACCACCGCGCGACGCTTCTAATCAGAGCCAACCATCCGCACTCCGTCGGCGCGGATGAGGCGGGGAGCGAGGGCGAGCGAGAGCAGGTCGCCGAGGTCATCGGGCGATGGGGGCTCGAGATGCCGGTCTGTCTCCTCCACCAGCCGGTCGGCGAGGATGCGTGGATCGAGCCGCTGCAGGGCGAGCCTGAGGTCGATCTGGACGAGGCGCGGGCAATCGAGCTGGAAGCGCTTCTTGAGTGGAACCGGGCGGTTTGGAAGCCCACCGATTATCACTACCGGTTGCCCTCGGGCGAGCACGCTGAAGGTTTCATCAAGCTGACCGACGCGATCCGTGAGCCGCGTGATGCCGAGGTCCTGGCAAGCTGGCTCATGCCCCATCTGGGCGAAGATGTCGGCTTCGTCCTCGACACCGGGACTCTTACCCCAGTCTACGAGGCAGCGGCGCGACGGGCGGGACTGAAGGACGCCCCCGTCGCCGTACTCGAGCATTACCCGCGCACCTTCGTCGACGTCCACGATGCCTTCGAAAACGCCGCTGGCGGAGAGGGGCGGGTGCTGGCAATCCTCTCTGTCAACTCATCGGGTTCGGTCCGCGACCGAATCGTCGCCGCGATGCGGGAGATCACCGGCTTAGTTGATCCGCACCTGGTGATCATGGTGGACAAGGAGCGGCCGGCGGAGGAGACGGATCTGATCGAGACGTGGCTGCCCTTGCCCGGCCACGATCCGTTGGTCAGGCGTGGTGCGCCGGCGAAAGAGACCTGCGACCTGTGCAGCGATCCCAAGCGCTCGCGCCTGATTCCGATCAATCCCTTCACCTTCGATGGCACGTCCCAGGGCGAGATGGCGCCAATCATGCCCTCGACGAAGGATGCCCAGGCGAACTGGACGCTTTGGCAGGCAAGCGCCGAGGGGGCGGGGGCGGTGGCGGTCGAGAGTCGCTCGGCGAACCCAAGCGCGATCGCCCGACCCTCCTCTCACCCGATGCCGTTGCGTCTCGACATCGAGGTGCTTCTCGGCGACGACGACTTCCGCAAGCTGACGCACTCTCGGGTGCGGCTGGTTGGCGACGGCTTCGGGGCAGAGGGGGACCCGCTTGCGCCGGTGCGCTTCACCCGCGAGCCTTTCCGCGCGAAGGCCGACCTCGTCCTCGTCCCCGAACATGAGCACCGCCTCGAGCAGTTCGCGGACTTCTGGGAAGCGCTTGCACCCTCGGTGGCCCCGGGCGCCGACGTCGTTGCCTTCCCGATCGAAGGACCCTTCGGCGCTGACCTCGAGACCAAGATCGCCGCAGCCCACGAGATTCTCATATTCGCTCTCGGCGCCGTCAGCGGCCACTCGCTTCAACGGGCACTCTTCGCGGTGCAACGTATCCCCCACGAGGACCGATACGGCCTCCAAGGGTTCGTCGTTCATGCACGGCTTCCAACCTTGCGCGAGTGGCAGACGCTCTGCAATTCATTCGACCGTTGCCTGCACGCTGGCTGGATCTTCTTCCTGCCCGACTCCTCGCCGCTCCGTCAAGAGGAAAAGCTTCTGAAGCGCTTAGACCCGGCGATCTATGAGGGCGCCCGCGCCGATTTCCTCGACGCTCGGTTGCGACTATGCGCTGGGGAAGTGACCGGCCAGAAGCCCGCCCTCTTCTGGGGTTCGGGGGCCGAGGCCCGGCTGACCCAGAACTCGATTTTTGGACACAAGCTCGATGCCCGCACCACCTTTGCCGCAGTCGGCGCGGCGATGGCTCGGGCGCGGGCCGATCACGATCGCGCAACGCCCCAGCCCCGCGTATTCGACCTCGCCGGGATGCTTCGTTCCTACTATGACCCACTGATCCTCGCCTCCTTTTTCCGCTGGCTCGGGCCTTACGAGGCGTGGTGGGGGTGGAAGGCGGAGGACGCGCGGCGGACGATCGACGGAATCTTCGGGCGAGTCGGTGAGGATCTTGGTGCGCTCGCGGTGATCGTGCCTGAGCTCCTGCTCGCCCGCGCTCAGGGCAAGGTCCATGATGCTGCCGGTGAGGTGATCGTGGCCCAGGCTGACCGCCTGGCCGCGGAGGCCGACGAGGAGCTCGCCGCCGCTATCACCCTCGGTCTCGACCTCGGCCGCAACCCTTCATCCTCACCTTAGCGTCCGCTCCTGGCAGCTTCTTGCCTCACTGGGTTGTGGGCGATGAGGGCGGACGTTCGTCGATAGGGATGGTGAGCGCTTCGCTCCCTCCGACGCGCTGGGCGTTCGGCAGTGGTTGATCCGGCCTGGACCTTTCATATCGCCAAGCGACCATCAGCGCTGTCGATCCCTCGGAGAACAAGATCGTGCCGCTGCCCCTCTCTCCCGCTTTGCCGACCAGCCGCCTGGGAGAAGGGGACTGCAATTCAATTGACGTTGTCCGTTCACCGATAAGGCTGAATCTCTCCCCCGTTATTTCACGAGAAACCCGCGTTCGGGGGTTCTCGTCGTTGAAGAGGTGCCGCCCAAATGCCTACACAATCGGTACTGCGGGAAACCGGTGTAGGTATGTCAGCGTCGTAGACTCGCGTCGCGAATGAAGCTCCTCATCACCGGCGCGGGTGCCAGCCGAAACCTCAACGCCCGTGGTACTCACCGGATCGCATTGATGGACGAGTGGGCGGATGTCCTCGAACATCGACTCGGCCCAGAGATCTTGAGGATCATCGGCTTGAGCGCAGTGACAACCGGGCAGCAGTTCGAGGAGTTACTAGGCGAGCTCACGCGGTGGCTCCAACTCAAAGAGCTCAACCTGCGATTCGCTCCCATGCTGAGTCGGGGCGACAAGTACAACGAACGGAAAGTGGCGCTCATCAGGCAGTCGATCAAGGACGCGGAGAGACGGGGGGAGGCACTTGAGACGGCGCTTGACGACACCTTGGTCGCGCAATTTGGCAGCTCGCGTTTTGACGCCCAAGGGTCCGCAAGGGCGTACAACTACCTGTTACGCCAGATCCATAAGGGACGCCCAGAAGAGTTGGTCTGTGCGACGACCAACTACGACCGGTCGCTCGAGATTGCGTTACGGGAAATGGATTTCCGTGTCCGAACGGGCTTCCACCACGATGGCATCAGCCTGCCAAACCTTTCATTGAGGGATCTCGGGACCTTTGCGGCTCAGCCCTCGGTCCTGCATCTGCACGGCGCAGTCGGTTGGTACCGGGACGCGGGCAACATCGTGGAGGTTCCTGCCCTGAACACCAATCACCCCGAGATCAGCCGTCCCGCGGTGCTCTACCCGAGCAAGAACAAGGTCATCGAGGACTCGGTCGTCGCCGGGATATGGACCGAGTTCGACCGGGCCTTGGAGCATGCCACGCACATCTTCGTACTCGGTCACGGCCTGGGAGATGACCATCTTGTCGCACGCCTCGAGCGCTCCCCAGTGCCGCTGGCCGTGAGCGCCCATCACCCAGATGACGCGGACCGTGTCCGCGAGATGTTGCCCGACGCCCGCGTCGTCAAGGTCAACTTCTCGCCGAAACCGAGAATCGATACGGAAGCGATGCTCGCATGGCTGAAGGGTTAGCGATGCGTTGATTCGCAAACGATGGAGACCGTGCGGTCACCAATAAGACTGAGCCGGCTCCCAATTACACCTGAGGGCCTGCAAAGGACGTTCCTTCTTGTGCCCTAAGAGGAATCCCGATCGTCCGTTGTTCCACGTCGTTCCAATTTGCCGGCGCACGTGCTCACCACCCCATGCGTCGACCCGTTACAAGCCATCGACTAGGCGAGGTCGAGGAGATTTCAGGCACGGATTGATCCCTCAAATGGCGATTTAGATCCTCGTCCTTCTGCGCTCTTGGCGGAGGGGAAGGAGGCCGGGGCATACCCGGCACGCTTTCCGCTAGGTCGCAAGGCACTTCAGGCTGCCGCGGCCGATCGACAGGCGAAAGGCTCCCCAGACGAGCGGGTCGCTCAGGGCAATGTCCTGGCTCGCCAGGCTCGAACGCCAGCCGGGTACGAACTCGTCCAGCGCCGTCCCTGCAGGGCTGTCGGTCGCGCCGATCGCCGGATTGCGCAGGAATCCGACCGCGTCGCGCATCGCCGACTCGGGATCCCCAGTGGCTCGCCAGGAGACCAGGAACGCGGCGGAGAACAAGCAGCTCGCGAAGTCCTTCAGCGACCAGAGAGCGCTCACCACCGTGTCGGCCCCCGCATCCAGGAAGGCTCGGTCCAGTCCGCCGAAGATCTCGCGGGTGAGCTCGGCGTTGATCGCGAGCCCCGATCCGCAAGCGGCGAGCACGGCAAGACTTCCCGAAAACTCCAGTTGTCGCACCCGCGCGCTCGACAGGAAGCCGTCGGCCAGCTCGACCCCGGAGCTCCAGTGGTCACCGACCATCTGGAGTCCGTGCGCGGCGATGTGGACGAGCTTCGAGCCGGGTGCTCGGGCCACGAACTCCGAGATCGTCGCCTCGGCGCCCGTATGCGGCGGAGTGTCGAACAGGGCGCCGACCAGCGTGGACTCACGGATGGCATAGGGAAGATCGTCATCGGCGCTGAAGGCAAAGCTCGCGGTGCCGGGGTCCGGGTTCGCTCGGTGTAGACCGGTAGCGTCGAGCAGCCGCAGCGATCGGGCATAGACGACCGAGGAGACGGCATCGACGAGAAAGGTGCCCTCGCCGGCTCGTGCGAGATGAAGCGGAAGGGCGTGGGCATACCAGGCCGGGCTGAGGATGAGTCGAGACAGCGATCGTCGCTCGACCAATGCCGCCAGTGACCGGCCCAGGGTGTTGAGCGGCTCAAGCACGTGGCGTAACCGCTCCGCCGTGACTTCCCCCGATCGCACCCAGTCGAGTACGAGCCTGCGGACTCGGTCGCTTGAGAGGTCCCCGACCTCGATCTCTTCGATCCAGAACTCGCCGGCTCCGACTGCCGTGCACTCGAGACCGCGCTCGGCGAGTCCGAGGTGCACGAAGGACGTTCCCGGCACCAGCACCCGCTCAGCGACGCGCCGCAATGGTTCGAGATCGCCGGGACTCCGGCTCCTCTTCGCCTCGCGGGCCCGGGCCTGGTGCAGTGCGTTCAACTCCTCGGACTCGGCCGCGATCAGTGAGGTGTCGATCGTCTCGGTCGGCCGCCCTGTCCAGACCGCCTGGGCGCGAAGGTCCCTGAGCCTCAAGACGTCGCGCTCCCGCTCGTCGAGCTCCGGGTCCTGCGGTCGGATCAGCTCCTCGGCCTTGCCTAGGTCCAGCCCGTCGAAGCCGACGGCCGGATCGTTGGTCTCCGAAGTCTCTCGGCGGCGCGCCTCGAAGAATTCGTCCGGCGAGGAGATCCCGGACTCCTTGAGATGGGCGATCGCGGTCTGCCGCATCAAGGCGATGGCCTCAGAGGGCAGATCGAGTCTGTGGGATGCGGCGAGCGCGAGCGCACCGTGCCGATCCATGTGCAGTACATCAAACCGTACGTTCCCTTTTAGAGCGATCAACGCCAGCGTCGCAGTCGTCGCGAAGAAGCCTCTCGAGAAAGTGAACGGGAGATGAAGCGGTGCAGGCTCCCCGTCGTCGATCACGACGTGCACTACGACGCCCTGTGGCAGATCCTCGATGGTCAGGCCGCTCGGGCGATTCGACAGGCCGGCATGTGCCACAGGGGTGTCGATCACTGCGAACCAGTAGGGGAACCCGCCGACGACGGCCTGCTGCGTATGGCCGCCTCTGATGATGTAGTCGCGCATCCACCGCGGTAGTCGGATCCCCTCGACGGTCCGGTCGGGCAGGCCGTCGAGCATGTTCTCCATGAACGCCGAGCCGGGTGGGTTCGTGACGATGGCCCCGAGCATCCGATCCTCGCGAGTGCCCGGCGAGACCAGCTGTGCCTCGTATGGGGTGAGTTGCGCCAGGAGCTCGCCGATCGCGCGACGCCGGGGAGCGAGGGTCGCGAGAATCTTCTCCCGGTCTTCCTCGTCGGTCTGACCGAGTGCCTCGTCCACTAACAGCGCCGCGGCGTATTCCCTTGCGATCTGCGCCAGGTCGGTCCGCCGGGCCAGTTCCGGAGGCTCGGCTGCCTGGGCATCGTCCGAGACCTCGGCGGGATCGGCCTGCCCGAGCAGCTCCCGGAAGCCGAGGGCCTCCTCCGAAGGGTCCACGTCAAGACTCCACCGGCGGGCGAGGAGTCCGGTCATGAAGGAAACCGTGTGCGGCTCGCGCAGTCCCCACCGGGTCTCAAGCCAGGCCGCCGAGTCCTCGGGTGAGATCTTCGTCTGGTGCTGCAGGGCCGCGAGCAGCGACCAGTAGATCGTGTCCGACTCCCACCAGTATTCGAACGGCGCCCGGCCGTGGCGAACCGCGGCGCAGGCCGGCACCACGAGGCCTTCGCTGATCTCTATTTCGGCCGCCGATGCCTTGACCAGTCCGAACTCTCGGAGCCGGTGGAGGATCTGGTCGGGGTGCCGGGCGTTCCCGTACCACGCCCAGATTGCGGCGACGATCGTCGCCCGGGCCAGGCCGGAGCTCTCGGCGTCGGCGATGTGAGAGACCGAAAACAGGGTCTCCTCATACGCTGGGACGCCGTCCGGTGCCAGGATCGCCGAAGCTCGCGCGGTGAACCACGCCAGACGCTCATCCATCAGGCGCCCTCTGCGGTGCGGTCGCCCGAGAAAAGCACCTCGTCATAGATCCATCCCGAGGCGTCGCCACCGGCGACGGGATGGATCCCACTCGAGCGTACCCTCCCCGACGCCGGTCCAGTCGATGCCAGACAACGCCTCCAGTGCCTCGTCGGGGACGGTCGACCTTATCTCGACGGTCGTCTCCTCGGCGGCTATGCGCAACGTGAGTGCGCGTTCGCGCTCGCCTTCCCGGACCCTGCCAATCCACGCGCGGAGCGACTGGTAGGCATCGGTTCCCGCCGCCTCGCTGAACTTGACGAAGAAGGCCCCGAGGGGCGCTGCAAGGGTCAATTCGATCACCCAAGCGTGAGCCCGCGTCCCACCCTGGTCGGCCCAGCGGATCGAATCCTCGAAATCCAACTGGCGAAGCGCCGCCTCCAGCCTGCCGACGACCTCCTCGTTCGGAGTGCCGCCTCGTACATCGACGGCGGAGATCACCGCCGCCTCCGTGGATTCGCTCTCTTTCCCCCCGCTGGCCATCGCTCGGTACCGAACGGGAGACTACGGGTCTCGCGCCCGTGCGAGCCGAGTCGCATCGGTCTCTCCACCCCGGCAGATTGTCGCTCGGGGGCTTGACCCCGCTAGTCGCTAGAAGCCGCGCGAGACGAAGGTCTCGGCGACGCCGACCGAGAGGGCTGCGGCGAGGCCTAGGTAGACGACGGCCACCAGGGCGCGGGTGCGTCCCGGGATCGCGTAGTAGGCCTTGTTCTGGGGGAGGTTGCGGCTCTTGTAGCGGCGGTAGCTCTCGTAGGCGCCGAAGAGGACGATCATGATCAGGATCGGGCTGGGGTAGAGGAAGGCAAGGATGATGAGGCCGGCGAGGCCGGCGACCCAGACGGCGGGGCTGAGGGCGGCCATCGCGCGGCCGCCGTCGAGGGGGACCACCGGGATCAGGTTGAAGAGGTTGAGGAAGAAGCCGAGGTAGGCGAGGGCGCGCCAGTATTCGCCGCCGCCGGCGAGCCAGATGCCGAGTGGGACGAGGGTCGCGATCGAGCCGAGGATCGGTCCGGCGAGGCCGACCCGGGCCTCGGCAGCGGCGTCCTTGCCAAGGGACTTGGCGGCGATCATGGCGCCGAGGAAGGGGATGAAGATCGGGGCGCTCGCCTTGATGCCCTCGCGGCGCAGCTGGATCACGTGGCCGAGCTCGTGCAGGAGGAGGAGCAGGACGAAGCCGATCGCGAAGGTGAAGCCGAAGAGCCAGCCGTAGGCGACGATCGAGACCGCCATCGAGCCGAAGGTGGCGAGCAGCTTGAAGTTGCCGATCACGAGGAGGAGGGCTTTGGCCTTGACCGCGAGGGCGGCCAGCGGCGCCAGCAGGCCTCCGGCTTTCTTGCGCAGCGGCGTGCGCCCCGAGCCGGGATGGATCGGCCCGTCGGGGAGCTCGGGCGGCTGCGACAGGTCGCGCGGATTGCCCAGTCCCAACGGCGGCGGCTCTCGGTAGCTCTCGGCCATACAGGGAGTGTCCTCCTCAGGTCTAACGGGACCCTTACGGCGAGCCGGGCCGGCCGTCGACGCGATCGGATTGCTCGATCACCCCCGCGGTTCAAGCTCGGTCGCGAGAAGGACGATGGATGTCTCCACCAACCCCTGGAGGATCCTGACCATGAAGCTTCCCCGGCCTCGGCTCACCTACGCGAACGTCGTTGCCAGCCTCGCCCTCTTCGCCGCGCTCGGCGGCGTCAGCTACGCGGCGACGTCCCTCCCCAAGAGCAGCGTCGGGTCCGCCCAGATCCAGTCTGAAGCCGTCCTCACCGGCAAGGTCGCCGATGACGCGGTGACCGCCTCGAAGCTTGCCCAGGGGGTCCGCGAACGGCTCGTGCCAGTCGGTGGCCTGCCGGCGACGACGACGAGCAGCTCGACCCCGGAAAGCGTCAAGCACGCCGAAACTGCCGACCGGGCGAAAGTGGCCTTGAGCGCCAACACGGCGATCAGGGCGGGCTCCGCCGCCACCGCGGAAGTCGCCACCACCTCCAAAGACGCCGACGCGCTCGGCGGCCAGCCCGCCGACCATTACCTGACCGCCGACTCGGTCCTGCAGTCGGGACAGACCGAGGCCGGCGACTTCATTGCTTCGGCGGCCAAAAATCTTGCCGGCACGGTGCTCGTCCAGTTCTGGCCGCACCTGCCCGAATCGGTGGCCGAAAACCACACCAAAGTGTTGCCGGAAGGCAGCTCCGGAACGGCTGAATGTCCCGGTGCCGGAAAAGCGGCCCCCAGCTACATGTGCATCTACCAGTCGTTCAACGAAGGCATGGGCTTCGAATCCTTCATCTCGACGCTGCCCGGCTCGAACTTCGCCGGACCGGTGAGCGGAGTGATGACCTGGCGAAGCAGCGAATTCAACGGGCTGCTGCGCGGCACCTGGGCCTACACGGCGCCGTAGCCGCGCCAGGACCTCCGCAAAGCATTCACGTCTGAACAGTCCTTCAACTAACATGGGTCGGGATGAGCCACGGTGGACATTCCGACCCGACCGATCTCCTCGACCTGCGCCTGGCTGGCCAGGTCGCGGAGGCGATGCAGGCGCTGGCGACGCCGAGCCGGTTGCGGATCCTGGCGCGGCTCTACGACGGGCCCGCCTCGGTAGGGGAGATCAGCGAGGCGGTCGGGATGGACGGGTCCGCCGTGTCGCATCAGCTGCGGATCCTGCGGCACCTCGGACTGGTGAGCGGGGAGCGGGAAGGGCGGCGGGTCAACTACTCGCTATATGACGAGCACGTGGGACAGTTGCTGGAGCAGGCGATGTCGCACGTGGAGCATCTGCGGCTCGGGCTCGCCGACCACACGCATCGCGGCGCCGCCGCCGAGGCCTGATGGCCGGCCACGCGCACGCACACGCGCACGACCACGGCGGCGGGCATGGGCACAGCCACGGCCTGGTCGACTCCTCGATCAAGCGCTCGCGGGACGGCCTCCGGGCGGTCCTGCTGAGCCTGGTGATCCTCGGGGCCACCGCGGGGCTGCAGATCGTCGTCTTCGCGCTCAGCGGGTCGATCGCGCTGCTCGCCGATCTGATCCACAACGCCGGGGACGCGCTCACCGCGGTGCCGCTCGGCGCGGCGTTCCTGATGCGGTCGTTCCGGGCGGAGAGGGGCGCCGGCTACTTCGTCGTCGCGACGATCTTCGTCAGCGCCTGCGTTGCCTTCGGCGAGTCGATCGACCGGCTGGTGAATCCGCAGGACCTGACTCACCTGTGGGCGCTGGCCGGGGCGGGGGTCATCGGCTTCCTCGGCAACGAGGCGGCCGCCGTCGTGCGGCTGCGGGCAGGGGCGCGGCTGCGCAGCCCGGCCCTCGTCGCCGACGGCTACCACGCGCGCACCGACGGATTCGTCAGCCTCGCCGTCGTCGCCAGCGCCGCCTTCGTGGCCTTCGGGGTGCCGATCGCGGACCCGTTGATCGGGATGGTGGTGACGGTCGTGATCCTGCGCATCACCTGGCAGTCGCTGATGACGGTGAAGAACGACCCGGGTGAGCCGGCCTAGCGCCAGCGCCAACTCCGCGCGCAACGCGGGGGCGGAGGTCGGGCGGCACCGACGCTGGGCGCCGGCTCGGGACGCGCTCTGGGCGTTCCTCGAGCCGCACCTGCGGGACGGCGACCGCGTCGCGGTGCTCGGGGCCGGGAACGGCGACGACCTGCCGTTGCGGCGGATCGCGGCACGCGCCGGCTCGGTGGCGCTGATCGACCTCGACCCCGTCGCCGCCCGCGCGGCGCGGCGACGGTTGCCCTGGCGCCGCCGCCGACGGGTCTCCGTGGTCGAGCACGACGCGACCGGCGGGGCGGCCGACCGGATCGTCCACGGCGCCGCCCGTGGCGCGGTGGCCGAAGGGGTGAGCGCTCCCGAGGGCCCGCTCCCCGGCGCCCCCTACGACCTCGCGATCGGCGACCTCCTCTACAGCCAGCTGCTCTACCCGGCGCTCGTCGACCTCGGTGTGCCGGAGGAGCGTCGCGCGGCGACGCTGCGCGCCTACGCGGCGGCGCTGACCCGCGCGACCGTCGCCCGGCTCCACGCCTCGGCGTCGACGGTCGTCCACGTCCATGACCCGCTCGCCTGGTGGGAGGGACACGAGCAGCCGGTCGACCTCGAGGAGATCATGCGCCTCGCCGACGCCGACGCGGTCCATGCCGCGCTCGATCTCGTCGCCCGCGGCATCGGACCGGCCGAGAGCGACCCACGGGCGGCGCTCGACTCGCTCGGGATCGTCCCGGCGGCGACCGCGCTATGGCGGTGGCCGTTCATCGAGGGAGTCGACTACCTCGCCTGCGCGACCCTCGCGGGCCGCGACGCAGACGGGTGAAGCCGTCGGTCCGGGGGCGGTCAGCCACCCCCGGACCGTCCAGCGGAGGAGCTACTTGTTGCAGGAGGTAGCGAATTCTTCGATGCCTTCGACGTTCTTTTCGAAGACGAATTCTTCGGCTTCTTTCTGGGACATTCCTTCGACGCCTTCGGCGACGCACTTGGCCAGTTCCGGCGTGATGCCTTCTTCTTCGGCCAGTTTTTCTTCCATGACCGCGCCGATGCCCGCCGGGTCGTACTTGGTGAAGCCGTGGAATTCGTTCAGCTTCCAGTCGCCGTCTTCGTTCGCCAGCTCGATCTCGACCGCCTGGCCTTCGAGGCTGCCGCCCGTGATCGCGACTTCGGCGGTCGCCGTGTCACCGTTTTCGGAGATGTTCGAGACGGTCACCGATTCGGCCGGTTCGGATTCGGCTTCGACTTCTTTTTCGCAGGCTTCTAGCGCCGCATCGCCTTTTTTCTCGGTTTCGGCTTCGTTGAACGCCTGGGTCTGGACTTCGCTGCACTTCGAGGGGTCAGAGCTCGTCGCGGAGGTTTCGATCGCTTCTTCGATCGCCGCTTCTTCGCCGCCGCCGGAGCTGCTCGAGCCACCTCCGCAAGCGGTCAGCGCCATCGCCAGGGCGAGCAGCGCGACCGGCAGGATCAGGGGGTATTTCTTCACGGTTTCCTTTCGTGGGCGGCCAGTGGTGGCGCCGGGACTGGTTGGTCAGCCACTTATCGCCCAATCCAGGGAAAACTTGAAGACCTTCGACCGGCGGGACGAATCGTACGATGTCGGGGTGAACGCTCCCGGCTCGTCCGCACCCGCCTCCTCGCCGGTCCGCGACCTGCTCGCCCTGACCCGCCGGCCCGAGGTGATCTCGTTCGCCGGCGGCCTGCCGGCGCCGGAGCTGATCGACGTCCCCGGGCTGCGCGCCGCGTTCGCCGCGGTGCTGGCGGGCGACGCGGGGGAGGGGCGGCTGCAGTACTCGACCTCCGAGGGTGACCCCGATCTGCGCCGGCAGCTGAGCGCGATCGAGGCGCGCCGCGGCGTCGAGTGCGAGCCCGACGAGTTGCTGGTGACGACGGGTTCCCAGCAGGCGCTCGGGCTGGCCGCCCACGCACTGCTCTCGCCTGGCGACGCGGTGCTGGTCGAGGAGCCCTCCTACCTGGCGGCGCTCCAGGTGCTGCGGCTGCACGGTGCCGAGCCGGTCGGCGTCCACTGCGACGACGGCGGCATCGACCCGGAGGCGCTCGACCGCGCCGCCGAGGCGAGCGGCGCGCAGGTCGTCTACCTCGTGCCGACCTTCCAGAACCCGACCGGGCGGACCCTTTCCGCCGAGCGGCGCGAGGCGGTGGCCGAGGTCGTCCGCCGGCGCGGCCTGTGGCTGCTCGAAGACGATCCCTACGGACAGCTGCGCTTCCGCGGCGCGCCGCAGTCGCCGCTGGTCGCCCTCCCCGGCATGCGCGAGCGCACGATCGCGATCTCGAGCCTCTCCAAGATCGTCGCGCCCGGCATGCGCATCGGTTGGATGCTCGCGCCGGAGGAGCTGCGGGCGCGGCTCGTGGTGACCAAGCAGGCCACCGACCTCCACACCTCGACCGTCGACCAGGCAGCCGCCGCCCACTGGCTCGGCACGACCGACCTCGACGCCCACCTGGCGCGCCTGCGCGACGCCTACGCCGAGCGCCACGACGCCCTGCTGGCCGGCCTGCCCGCCGCGCTGCCGCCCGGCGCCACCCACAACGACCCCGACGGCGGCATGTTCTGCTGGGTCCGCATGCCCGACGGCGTCGACTCCGCCGCGCTCCTCCAAGGCGCCCTCGACCGCGACGTCGCCTACGTCCCCGGCGCATCCTTCTTCGCCGGCGAGCCCGACCCCGCCACCCTGCGCCTCGCCTACTCCGCCGAGACCCCCGAGCGCATCGCCACCGGCCTGGAACGCCTCGCCGAAGCCTGGAGAAAATTCCCTCCGACCTGAAAGAAGTGACCGGTTCGCGACAATGCTTCGACAGTGTCGAAGAAAGAGTCTCGACCGGCGCCAGGTCGAGCACGCGAATTTGAAGGGATCTTCAGCGCCAGCTATTCACGGGTGCTGGGCTACGCGATCCGTCGTACGAAGGACCGGGCCGCGGCCGAGGAAGCGGTCTCCGAGACGTTCCTGATCGCCTGGCGGCGGATGGACGCGATGCCGGCGGAGCCGCTGCCGTGGCTGCTCGGGGTCGCCCGGAAGGTGTTGGCGAACCAGCGCCGGGCCGCCGGGCGCAACACCCCCGACGGGCCGCTGGTGCCGCTGGAGGCGGTCGCCGACCCCGATCATCGGACCCCGATCGCCGACCTGGTGGCCGACCGGGAGGCGTTCGCGGCCTCCTTCGCGGCTCTCAGCCCGAGCGACCGGGAGGTGCTTGCCCTGGTCAACTGGGACGGCCTCTCGGCGAGCGAGGCGGCGGCGGTACTCGACTGCACGACGGCGACCTTCTACCTGCGCCTGCACCGCGCCCGCAAACGCCTACTGAAAGAACTGGAGGCGCGCGGACACTCCTTTGGTGAGCGCGCCGCCGGCCATGTCCCACGACGGGTGGCGGACGCCTCCGAGGCACGATGACCGAGCGCAACGACAACCTGAACCGCGAGCTCCGCTGGCTCGACCCGGTGGAGCCGGGTGAGTTCGACGACGCCGCCGAGTCCCCCGCGGCGCGGGACCTGCTGCAGCGGATCGTGGCCACCGGGCATGGCGTGGCGCCCGCGCCGGTGCGCGCGCCCGCGCGGCGACGCCGCACCCCGCGGCTCGCGCTGACGGCGGCCGGAGCCGCGGCGCTCGCGGCGGCGGTCCTGTTCCTCGTCCTCGGCCTGACGGGCGGGGGCGGCGGGAACAACGAGCACGGCCTCGCGGCGGCGCTCGACCGGGCGGCGACGACGGCGGCTTCGCGCTCCCAGATGACCGGCACGCCCTACACCTACCTGAAGACCCGCGAAGTGTCGGTGGACACCAACGCCGCCGAGCGCCGCTCCTGGCAGGTCCGGCAGTCGACGACCCGCGAAGAATGGGTCACCCACGACGGCGCCGGGCGCCTGCGGATCGTCGACGAGCCCGCGCGCTTTGTCGGCTCGGGCGACCGCGCCGAATGGGAAGGGGCCGGCGAGCCGACCTTCCTCGCCCTCGCGTTCGCCCGTCGCACCGAAGACCGCTTCCTCGACGTCGGGATGCTGCGCGGGAGTGTCGAAGAGCTGCCCGTCGACCCCGCGACCCTCGCCCGCCGCCTGCGCGCCAAGGCCGAAGTAGAACGCGCCGAACTCCCGCTCGGCGCCGCCACGCTTCAGCTGATCGCCGAAGACCTGCGCGACCCCGGCGCCTCGCCCGGGGTCCGCGAGTCGCTCTTCGAGGCCGCCAAGCGGGTGCCGGGCATCGCCTTCCTCGGCGCGGCGACCGATCCGGCGGGCAGGCACGGCCTCGCGGTCGGCGTCCCGATCGAGGTCGGGGGCACCCCGGCGGTGTACTCGATGATCTTCGACCCGGCGACCTCGCAGGTGCTCGCGACCGAGACGACCGCGCGCTCCCGCGCGGTCGGCGACGGGCGCGGCCCGCACCTCCTGCGGGCCAGCGTCTACCTCAGGTCGCGCGGGATCGAATCGATGATGGGCAACGGCGGGACCTGGCTCGCGGGCTTCGATCCTTCGGTCACCGAAGACCCCGACTCCGCGAACCTCGTCTACCGCATCCCGGATCTGGGGACGAGCTGACCCGCGATGACGATTTCAAGAACGAAAAAACCAAGAGGATGGGAAGGTCGAACGTGAGAATGCGTTCCGTAATGACTTTCGTCGCCCTCGGTGCGGTAGGCGTGCTGGTCATCGCCGGCTGTGGCGGGGGAGGGAGCTCGAGCTCGGGCTCCTCGGGAGGCGGTGGTGGCGACTTCGCCGCCGGCGCCGAAGCGGCGTGCACCAAGGCAAACAAAGCGATCGTCGCGCTGGGCACCCCCCAGCAGGAACAGGTCACCCAGTATCTGGAGGCGACCGAACAGGTGATCGAAACGCTCCACGGCGAAGTCGCGGCGCTGGACGGTTCCGGGTCCGCCGAAGCCGCCTACACCGCGGGTCTCGCGAAAGCGGTGCCGGAGCTGACGAAAATGACCAACGCCGCGCGTAACGAAAACTTCGACGCGGTGCGCGAACTCTCGGCCGCCCTGGTCGAAATCAAGCTCGGCGCACTCGCCGAAGCGGC
The DNA here is from genome assembly GCA_965200635.1 of Solirubrobacterales bacterium. Taxonomy (GTDB): domain Bacteria; phylum Actinomycetota; class Thermoleophilia; order Solirubrobacterales; family 70-9; genus VAYN01. Next base: position 2,604,176 of record OZ241364.1, read on the forward strand.
GAAGCTGAAGAGCTGCGCGGAAGTGCCGGTGAGCGAATCATGAGGCGGCTGAAGACGATCGTCGCCCTCGCCGGGGTCCTCGCGCTGCTGAGCGGCGTCGGCGTCGCCTGGGCGACCACCGGTGCCACCACCGGCTACCCGCAGCCCAAGGTCAACGTCTCGGCCCAGAAGCAGGCCCCGTTCGAAAACCGCTACGTGCTGACCGCGGTCGGCAGCGGCGCCGGGATCCGCTCGGGCGAGATGAAGTTCGAGTTCGAGGAGGGTTCCTCGCCGCAGTTCCTGGTCGGGATCTCGCAGTTCTACACCTACGGCCCGACCGGGGAAATCGAAACGAGCCTGTTCACGTTCTACCCGCCGAAGGAACTCGCGGCCGACAAAGGCCTCGGCTTCACGGCGTTGAAGGTCGGCGCCTCGGCCCAGTACGGGCAGCTCACCGAAGACGGCGAACTGCAGCTGTTCAACCCCGAAGGCGAAACCGTCAAAGGCCTCCTGCGCCTGCATGGCGGCGGCCCTTGGCCGGTCGAATTCAAAGTCCTCGACGACGAGGAACGCTATACCGCGTCCCCGCCGGCGGCGACCCAGATCCACGAATCCGAACCGTCCAAGACGGGCTGGGGTGGGGACGCCTCCGAATACGAAGGCGAATACGAACTCACCAACGGGGCGGAAGACCCGACCGCGAAGGCCGGGACGCTCGGCGCGGCGATCGGTGTGGCCCAGGGCCTCGGCGTCAAAGGCGCCGTCGTCTCCTCCGGCTCGATGAAGGTCGAAGGCAACCCGGCGGTGGCCACGGTGAAACTGGAGACGGGCGGCACCGACCGCACCTTCACGCTCACCAAACTGGCCTGGCAGGGCGACGCCCGCGTCGCCCAGGTCCACAACGAAGGCCCGAGCAGCCCGCCCGTCGGGCGCTTCGAAGGCACCGGCGGCCAGGGACTGGTCAAAGGCGACCTCGTCTCCGGGCACTCCGTCTACAAAGTCGAATTCAAGCTCAAATGAGCCGCGCCCACCCCTGGTCCCGCCGCGTGCGGGGTCAGGGGTGGAGCTTCGACTGCCAGTCGGGCGGTACCCGGCCCTCGGGGCCCGGTACGCCCTGGGCGAGCGGATGGGCCTCGGGCGGCGCCAGCTCGGGCCCTTCGAGGAACTCGCCCGAGCGGTAGTCGTAGAACCAGTTCTCGCCCGGCTCGAAGCTGCGGATGACCGGGTGCCCGGTCTCCTCTTGGTGTTTGGTCGCGTGCTGTTCGGGCGAGTTGTCGCAGCAGCCGACGTGTCCACAGGTCGCGCAGCGCCGCAGGTGGAGCCACCAGCCGCCATCGGCCGTGCACTCGGCGCAGCCGTCGCCGCTGGGAGGGACGGACTGGTCGATCTCTTCAGCGTTCACGTGTCGCTCCTCCTTCGGTCGGCGGGCCAGCCGAGCCTAGCGCCCACCGCTGAGCGGCTCGAGTACTTGCCCGCGTTTGGGTAGAGATGCCTTTGCGGGGTAGGAGGTCGGTGCCGTCAACCGACCGAAGGGGAGTCCGCAATGTCCGCCGTCCTTGTAGTCGTCATCGTCATCGTCGTCCTGATCGTGGTCGTCGCTGCCGTGATGGCGCTGCGCAAACGCGCCGAGCAGCAGCGGCTGGAACGCGAACGGCTCGCCGAACAGGCCGAGGCCCACCGCGACGAGGCGGAGACCCACGCGGCCAAAGCCAGCACGCTGTCCCAGGAGCAGGAGGCCCGTCGCCGCGACGCCGCCGACCAGGCCGCCGAGGCCGAGCGCCTGGCCCAGCAGGCCCAGCAGGCCGAGGAGCGGGCCGAGACGCTCGCCGGCGAGGCCGACGAGGCCGAGATGCGGGTCAGCCGGGAGCGCGATCGCGCCCGCGACCACGGCCGCAAAGCCGACGACATCGAGGTGCAGCTCTGAGGAGCGGCTCCGACCGGACGTTTACGCCGCCGCCCGCCCGGGAATGATGGGCTGGCCATGACCGACCTGAACACGGAGACGAGCTTCGAGGGCGATCAGCCCCGATCGGTCGAGCGGGCCGCGGCGGCGGAGATCAACGGCCGCCGCGTCAACGAGGCGATCGAGCGCGGCGCGCAGGGCACCGGGAGGGCGGTCTTCGTCTGCGAGTGCGGCAACCTCGGCTGCAGCAAGACGGTCGAGCTGACGATCTCCGAGTACGAGGAGGTGCGGACCGGCTTCGAGCGCTTTCTCGTCGCCCCCGACCACCAGATCGAGCCGATCGAGGACGTGGTCGAGCAGCACGGCTCCTACCTCGTGGTCGCCAAGCGCGACGACCTCGCCGTCGAGATCGCCTACGCCGCGGACGACAGGGACGACGGGTGACCGACGCGCCGATCAGCGACGAGGTCCCCGCGACCTCGTCGATCTTCTCGCTGAAGGTCTGCCATCCCGCCGTCCCCGACGCGATCCCGATCCTCCGCCACGCTGCCGCCGACTTCGCCGCCGAGCACGGCGCCGATGACGTCCTCTGCGGCGACATCGCGCTCGCCGTCTCCGAGGCGGTCACCAACGCGGTCAAACACTCCGGTGTGCACGCCGAGGACTCGGTGCGCCTGACCGCCGCCGTGGCCGCGGATTGGCTGGAGATCCGGGTGATCGACCGCGGCGCGGGCTTCGGCCTGCGCGAGTCCGACGGCCTCGGCCTCGGGCTGCCGACGATCGCCCGCCTCGCCGCGCACCTGACGATCTCCCAGGCGGGCCAGGGGACCGAGCTGCGCATGCGTTTCCCGCTCCCGCGCTGAGCCCCGGCCGTCTACGCTGGACCGGTGGCGGATCGGATCGTCTACGTCGGCCATGCGACCGTCCTGATCGAGCTCGACGGGGTGCGGCTGCTGACCGACCCGGTGCTGGGCGAGTGGGTGGGACCGCTGCGCAGGCACGGCCCCTCGCCGGGGCCGGAGGTCGCCGCGGGCATCGACGCCGTCCTCATCTCCCACCTGCACCGCGACCACGTCGAGCCGCGCTCGCTGCGACGCCTTGCCGCGGCGGGAGCGCCCGTGATCGTCCCAGCGGGAACGCGCGACTTCTTCGCGCGCCGCGGCCTGGGCGACGTGGTCGAGCTCGCGCCCGGTGAGTCCCAGGCCGTCGGCCCGGTCCTCGTCACCGCCACCGAGGCCGACCACGAGATCGGCCGCCGCGGGGTGGTGGGGGAGCCGGTCGGCTACCTCGTCGAGGGCTCGCGGCGCGTCTACTTCGCCGGCGACACCGACCTCTTCGACGGGATGGCCGCACTCGGTGCGGGCGGCCTCGACCTCTCCCTGCTCCCGGTCTGGGGATGGGGACCGACGCTCGGCCCCGGTCACATGGACCCCGAGCGCGCCGCCCGCGCCGCGGCCCTGCTGGCGCCGCGGCTCGCGGTCCCGATCCACTGGGGCACGTTCTACCCGGTCGGCCTGGAGCGCCTTCGCCCGCGCCCCTTGACCGAGCCGCCGCGGGCCTTCGTCGCCCACGCCCGCGCGGTCGCGCCGGCGGTCGAGGTCCGCGTCGCGCCGCCCGGCGCCGCCGTTGCTTTCGGTCGATAGCGGGAGGAGACTGCCGCGATGCGAGCGTCGCGGATCCGCCAGGCCGTCTTCGTCACCGTCCTCGACGCGGCGGTGCTCCTGCTGTTGTCCTGGATCTTCTCCGGATTCGTCCTCGACGGACCGGGGAGCGCGCTCCTCGCGGCGGCGCTGGTCGGCGTCCTGAACGCCCTGGTCTGGCCCGCGCTCGCGCGCTTCGCGCTGCCGCTGAACGTCCTCACGCTCGGCCTCGGCGGCCTCGTCCTGAACGCCCTCCTGGTCGCCTTCGTCATCGACCTCCTGCCCGGCGCCGAGATCCGCGGCCTGCCCGCCGCGATCGTGGTCACGCTGGTCCTCGCGGCGAGCACCGCGATCGTCAACTACGGCTTCGCGATCGACGAGGACGAATGGTGGTACCGCGGCGTGGTCAGGCGCCAGGCCCGGCGGCGCGGCGACGTGGTCGAGTCCGAGGTCCCCGGCCTCCTGATGCTGGAGATCGACGGGCTCGCCCACGACGTGCTGCTGCGGGCGATCCGCGACGGCAACGCGCCGACGATGGCCCGCTGGCTCCACTCCGGCAGCCACGAGCTGCGGCGCTGGGAGACCGACTGGTCCTCGCAGACCGGCGCCTGCCAGGCGGGCATCCTGCACGGCTCCAACGAGGACATGCCGGCGTTCCGCTGGTGGGAGAAGGAGCGCGGCCGGGCGATCGTCACCAACCATCCGCGCGACGCCGAAGAGCTCGAGCGCCGCCACTCCGACGGCCGCGGCCTGCTCCATGCCGACAGGGCCAGCCGCGCCAACATCCTCTCCGGCGACGCGCCCCACTCGATGCTGACGATGAGCACCGCGCTCAGCCGCCGGCGCCCGCTCGGCCGCGACTACAGCGCCTACTTCGCCCGCCCCTACGCGGTCGCCCGCACCTTCGTCCTCGCCCTCGCCGACATCGGCCGCGAGCGCCGCGCCGCCCGCGCCCAGGTCCGCGACGACGTCCGCCCGCGGATCGCCCGCAGCCGCACCTACTCGCTGATGCGCGCCTGGGCGACCGTGGTCCAGCGCGACCTCCAGGTGGCGACCGTGATCGGCGACCTGCTCGCCGGGCGCCCCGCCGTCTACACCACCTTCCTCGCCTACGACGAGGTCGCCCACCACTCCGGCATCGAACGCGCCGACGCGCTCGCCGTCCTCCACGACCTCGATCGCCAGATCGCCCGCATCGCCACCGCCTGTGCCGACGCGCCGCGCCCCTACCGCCTCGTCGTCCTCTCCGACCACGGCCAGTCGCAGGGGGAGACCTTCCGCGACCGCTATGGCCAGACGCTCGAGGACCTGGTCCGGGAGGCCTGCCACAGCGACCGCGTGCTCGCCGCGATCGGCGGGGACGACGACGCGCTCTCCTACCTCAGCGCCGGGCTCACCGAGGTCGCCCGTGACGACACCGTCGCCGGGCGCGCCATCCGCACCGCGACCCGCCGACAGGTCGCCGACGGCGCCGTGATGCTCGACGAGCGGGGGCGCGAGGAGGCCTCCCCGGATCCCGGGGACGAGTTGCCGGAGCTCTCGGTCATGGCCTCCGGCTGCCTCGGGCTGGTCAGCTTCCCGCGGCTGCCGGGACGGGTCCCGCTGGAGCGGATCGACGATCTCTACCCGACGCTGATCCCGACCCTCCGCGACCATCCCGGCGTCGGCTTCGTGATGGTTCGCTCGGAGGCCGACGGCGCGCTGGCGATCGGCGCCCGCGGGGTCGCCTTCCTCGACTCGGGGCGGGTCGAGGGGGAGGACCCGCTGGCCCCGTTCGGTCCCAACGCAGCCCGCCACCTGCGCCGCACCGACTCCTTCCCGCACTGCGCCGACCTGATGATCAACAGCGCCTACTGGCCGCGGTTCGAAGAGGTCGCGGCGTTCGAGGAGCTGGTCGGCTCCCACGGCGGCCTCGGCGGCACCCAGAGCTTCCCGCTGGTCCTCCACCCGACCGAGCTCGAGTGGCCGGAGGACGAGGTGGTCGGGGCGGAAGCGATCAACCGCATCCTCCGCGGCTGGATCGGTCAGGCCTGATCGGCCGTCGCCGGCCCGCGCTGTGCCGTTCCCTCATCTCGCTTGCGGGTCATCGGTCCCACGGTTAAGGTCGTTGAAGCAAACCGAATCCGAAACTCGTTCCCTCGGGGGAGGTGGATCGAGGCTGTGGGCTCCCGGGCAAAGTCCCGAAGCGGTACCTCTCGGCGACGCGCCGCGCTCGGGTCGCTGGGGTTCGCGGCGGGGGCGCTCGTCCTCTCGGTGGTGCTCGCGATCGAACGCTTCCCGCGCGGGATCGCCATCCTCGCCTGCCTCGTCGCCGCCCTCGTCGCGGGCTGGTTCGCGCTGCGGAGCGGCGGCTCGCGTCGGCTCCTCGCCGCCGGCGTCGGCGCTCTGGCCCTGGTCGGCGCCGCGGTCCTGCTGATCGACCTCGGGGACTTTCTCGGCGACCTCGCGGTGGTGGTCGCCTTCGCGCTCGCCGTCGCCCTCGCCCGCGTCGCTTTCCGGGTCCATGTCGTGTTGCCGCGGGCGCCGAAGCCGGCCCGTCCGGTGCTCTTCTTCAACCCGCTCTCGGGCGGCGGCAAGGCGAGCCGGTTCCACCTCGTCGAGGAGGCCCGCGGCCGCGGCATCGTGCCGATCGAACTGGGGCACGGCGAAGACCTGCGGGAGCTGGTCGAAGGGGCGATCGAGGACGGCGCCGATGGCTTGGCGATGGCCGGCGGCGACGGCTCGCAGGCGATCGTCGCCGAGATCGCGGCCCGCCATGGGCTGCCCTACGCCTGCGTCCCGGCGGGGACGCGCAACCACTTCGCCCTCGACCTCGGGGTGGACCGCAACGACGTGGTCGGGGCACTGGACGCCTTCGTCGACGGCGGCGAGCGGCACGTCGACCTCGCCGAGGTGAACGGGCGCGTCTTCGTCAACAACGTCTCGATCGGGATCTACGCGGAGGCCGTGCAGCGGCCCGGCTACCGCGACGCGAAGCTCCGCACGCTGCTCGAGGTGGCGCCGGAGAAGCTGGGCGGGGACGCCTCCCAGCCGGACCTGCGCTGGCACGGGCCCGACGGAGAGGACGGCCGCACCGCCGTCGCGCTGATGATCTCCAACAACGTCTATCGGCTCGGCGCCGCGCTCGGCTCCGGGACCCGGCCGCACCTCGACGCCGGGGTGCTCGGCATCGCCGCCGCCGAGGAGGGGCCCGGCCGCGGGCTCCGGGTCGGCCTCAGCCTGCGCCAGTGGGAGCGGCCGAGCTTCACCGTCGACGCCGACGACCCGGTCGCGCTGGGGATCGACGGCGAGGCGGTGACGCTGGTGCCGCCGCTCGAGTTCACCTCGAAGCCGGGCACGCTGGCGGTACGGATCGCCCCCCGGCACCCGGGCGCCTCGCCTTCGACCGTGGTCCCGCGGGGGCTCGCCCCGGCGGTGGCGAAGCTGCTGCGCATCGCGATCGAAGGCGACCGCGCCGCCCTGGACGGCAATCACAAACCGACGAAGGGAACTTCCCATGGACACTTTCGAGGTCGAGAAACGCGAGACCCTCACCCGCGATGAGGCGGCGACCCGCCTGCGCCGGATCGCCAACCTCCTGTCGGGGTCGGGGGAAGAGGTCAAGTTCGACCGCGACGAGATGAAGTTCAAGGTCGCGATTCCCGACCACATCGAATGGAAGGTGGAGCTGGAGATCGACGCGAAGGAGAGCGAGCTCGAGATCGAGCTCAAGTGGTGAGCGGCGCGCGCGCCTGGCTCGAGGAGGTCGAGCGCCTCGACATCGCCTGCTACGCGGCGATCGCATCGACCCCGACTCCCCGCCTCGACCGCGCGATGTCACGCCTCTCGCGCGCCGCGGACCACTCGAAGCTGAACCTGACCGCGGCGGCCGGGCTGGCGCTCCTCGGCGGCACCGAGGGCCGCCGGGCCGCGATCGCCGGGCTCGCCTCGATCGCCGTCACCGCCACGGTCGTCAACGTCGCGGTGAAGCCGCTCGCCCGGCGCCGCCGTCCCGACCGCCTCCTCCACGAGGTGCCGATCGCCCGCCACGTGCCGATGCCCGCGTCCCGATCGTTCCCCTCCGGCCACTCGGCGGCGGCCTTCGCCTTCGCCGGCGGCGCGGGCGGGGTCCTCCCGGCCGTCTCCCTGCCCCTGCACGCCCTGGCCGGCCTGGTCGCCTACTCCCGCGTCCACACCGGCGTGCACTACCCCCTGGACGCGATCGCCGGCTCCCTCCTCGGCGCCGCCCTCGCCCCAGCTGTTCTTTATGGCGTCCGGGGCGCCAAAAAGAACAGCTAGCGACGGGCCTCGGCGGCCGCGCGGCCCGCTTCGCGCTGTTCGGCGGCGCTCGATGCCTCGATCACGCTCGTGAGGCCCATCGCAGACGCGGCGGCTTCGTCCAGCGCCGATTGGCCGACGACCGCGACGCACGGCACTCCCGCGGCGCGGCAGCGACCGGCGACGACGCCGACGACCTTGCCCGCCGCCGATTGCTCGTCGAGCCGGCCCTCGCCGGTGATCGCCAGGTCGGCCTCGGCGAGCAGGCGGTCGAAGCCGAGCAGGTCGAGGACGTAGTCGGCGCCGGAGACGAGCTCCGCGCTGTGCGCTGCCCAGAGCGCGCCTGACAGCCCGCCCGCACAGCCGGTCATCGGCACTCCACGGGGGTCGCGGGGGAGGGTGGAGGCGAGCTCGTCCAGTCGCGCGGTCAGCCGCTCGACCGTCGCCGGGTCGGCGCCCTTCTGCGGCCCGAAGACGACCGCCGCGTCCTCATAAGGGGTGGCGACGTCGCAGAGGACGGTGAGGGGCGGGACCGGGACCCCGGCCTCGCCGAGCGCCGCCAGCGCCCCCGCGCCGCCGTCGGTAGTGGCCGAGCCGCCGACCGAGACGAGGATCCGCTCGACGCCCGCGGCCGCCGCCGTCGCGATCAGCTCGCCGGTGCCCCGCGTGCTCGCCGCCCACGCGTCCCGACGTTCCGCCGGCACCAGCGTCAGCCCGCTGGCCTGAGCCATCTCGACGACCCCGACCCGACCTCCGTCGAGCAACCCGTAGTCGGCCTCCACCGCTTCGCCCAACGGCCCGGTGACGGTCGCCGTCCGCCGCTCCCCGCCGCCCGCTAGCAGCGCGTCGAGCGTCCCTTCGCCACCATCGGCCAGCGGCAGCTCGACCGCCTCGAACCCCGCCTCCCGCACCCCGGCCCCGATCGCCGCGGCGACCTCCCGTGCCGAGTACGTCCCCTTGAACCCGTCCGGACAGACGATCGCCGTTGCCATCCCGCCACGCTATCCGCACTCCTGTGAACCTCGTCACAGAACCTTTCGGTACCTAAGGTTCGGCGCTAAACTGTTAGGCACCAAACCTTTTGGACTCGAAGGAAGTGATGTGGAAGTGAGCGAAGCAGTGGCCAGTGCGGGAAGCAAGATCGAGCGGAACGTGTGGCGGATCGCCGTCGTCGTCGTGCTCGGCACGATCATGTCGGTGCTCGACACGACGATCGTCAACGTCGCCCTCGACACGCTGGGGAAGGACCTGAACTCGTCGGTCGACCAGATCCAGTGGGTGGTGACCGGTTATCTGCTCGCGCTCGCCGCCGTGATCCCGGTCAGCGGCTGGGCGTCACGGCGCTTCTCCAGCCGCAACGTCTACATCTTCTCGCTGCTGCTCTTCACCGCCGGCTCGGTGCTCTGTGGGCTCGCCCAGTCGACCGAGTCGCTGGTCGCCTTCCGCGTGATCCAGGGCATCGGCGGCGGCATGCTCGTGCCGACCGGCCAGATGATCCTGGTCAAGGCCGCCGGCCCGCGCAACCTCCCCAAGGTGATGAGCGCGATCGGCGTCCCGATCGTCCTCGCCCCGATCTTCGGTCCCACCATCGGCGGCCTGCTGCTCGAGCACGTCTCCTGGCAGTCGATCTTCCTCGTCAACCTGCCGGTCGGCATCCTCACCCTTGTCGCCGCGCTGAAGCTGCTGCCGAAGGACCAGCCGGAGGGCGCCGAGCGGCTCGACTTCCTCGGCCTCGGGATGCTCTCGGTCGGCCTCGTCGGCATCACCTACGGGCTCGCCGAGACGGGCTCGGCGGGCACGCTCTTCGCCGGCTCGGTCCTGGTCCCGCTGGGGATCGGCATCCTCGGCGTCGCCGCCTTCGTCCTCCGCGCGCTGAGGGTCCCGAACCCGCTGCTGAACGTGCGCCTCTATAAGGACCGCGCCTTCGCCGCGGCGTCGTTCACGACCTTCTGCCTCGGCGGCGCGCTCTTCGGCGCGATGGTCCTGATGCCGCTCTACTTCCAGACCGTGCGCGGCGAGGACGCCGTCACCACCGGCCTGCTGCTGATCCCGCAGGGGCTCGGCGCCGCCGTCGCGATGGGGCTCTCCGGCCGGGCCACCGAAAGGTGGGGCGGAGGCATCACCGCCGCGCTCGGCACCGCGATCACCTTGGTCGCGACGGTCCCCTTCGTCCTGCTCACCGACAGCACCCCGTTCGTGGTGATCGGCGCGGCGATGATCGTCCGCGGCTTCGGCATCGGCATGTCGATCATGCCCGCGATGACCGCCGCCTACAGCGTGCTGCGTCCCGACCAGGTGACCCACGCGACGCCGCAGCTGACCACCCTGCAGCGGGTCGGCGGCTCGATGGGCACGGCGATCCTCACCGTGATCCTGCAGACCCACCTCGAAACGGCGGGCACCTCGCAGCCCGCGATGGCCGACGCCTTCGGCACCACGTTCATCTGGGTGATGGGCATCACCGCCGCGGCGCTCCTGCCGACGCTGATGCTGGCCCGGATCGAGCGCACCCGCAAGCGCCCGCAGGCGAGCGCCCCGGGCTCGCCGCGGGTCGAGGCGGACACCCGCGAACTGGCGCTGGAGTCGGCATGAGCGTCGCGGCGCCCGACCGGCGCGCCGAGGCGCTTACCGCGGTCCGCGAGGAGTTCGGCGGCCTGATGGGCGCCGAGCGCCGCCTCCGCGGCCGCGACCAGCACCGCAAGAACGACGACGGCCTCACGATCGCCCAGGTCCGCGCCCTCTTCGCCCTCGACAAGGGCGAGGCACAGACGGCGGGGGAGATCGCCGAGACCGCCCGGCTCAGCCCGGCCAGTGTCACCGCGATGCTCGACGACCTCGAGCGCGACGGCATCGTCACCCGGGTCCGCTCCGACGCCGACCGCCGCCGCGTCCTCGTGCTCCTCACCGACGAGGGCCGGGCGGTGCTGAAGAAGCGCCGCCGCCTCTGGCTGAAGCGCTGGGACGCGGCGCTGGCCGACGTCCCCGAGCGCGACCTCGAGGCCGCCGCCGACGTGCTCGGACGCATTGCCGGCCTGCTTGACGACTTATAGACTGCCGCCACCTTGCGGATCTCGGCCAAGTTCGCGGTAGTCGCGGCGCTGCTCATCGCCCTGTCCTCGTTCGCCGCCTCGGCGAGCGCTGCGCAGTGTCCCGAAGGGCAGCTGCGCGTCTCATCCGGCTGCGTCGGCCGGACGACGGCCCAGCGCCACATCGAAGGGATGGTCCGCGAAGCGATGCCGGAACTCGGGCTGCGGGCGACGATCATGCGGGTCGACACCGGCGAACAGCCGCTGGTCGACAAAGGGTTCGGCAACTCGATCAAGGGCGTGCCGGCCTCGCCGCGGATGTACTTCCGGATCGGCTCGATCGCGATCCCGTACCTGATCAACCTGCTGCTCCAACTGCAGGACGAAGGCAAGCTCTCCCTGAACGACAAGCTCGCCAAGTACCGGCCGAACTTCCCGGAGGCAAGCGAAGTGACGCTGCGGATGCTGGCGAACGTCACCAGCGGCTACCCCGACTGGGTCCAGCGCAACGAACCGTTCCAGCAGCTGCTCTTCGAAAACCCGTTCCGCCAGTGGACCTCGAACGAACTGCTCCACTGGGCCTTCACCCTGCCGGTCGCCTGCAAGCCGGGCACCTGTTTCACCTACGCCCACACCAACTTCGCGATCCTCAGCCAGGTGATCTCCCAGGTCACCGGCGAGCCGATCTCGAAGCTGATGCGCGAACGGGTGCTGGGGCCGCTCGGGCTTGACCGCACCCAGGTCTCGCGCTACCCGGCGATGCCCGGCGAAGCCCTTCACTCCTACACCGGCGAACGCGGCGTCTACGAGGACGCCACCTTCTGGAGCCCCTCGTGGACGATCGGCGACGGCACCGTGATGACCTCGCCGATCGCCGACGTCGTCCGCGGCGCCCGTGAGCTCGGCCGCGGCGCGCTGATCTCGCCGCGCTCGGATGCCGAACGGATCGCCCCGACCTCGGTCGGCACGATCCCGCAGTTCAGCGAACACCTCTTCTACGCGCTGGGCATCACGGTCGCCAACGGCTGGGAATTCCAGAACCCGTTCATCGACGGCTACACCGGCGTCTCGGCCTACCTGAAGGCGCAGGACATCTCGGTCGGCATCGTCACCACCCAGCTGCCGCAGAGCTCGGACAACGGGGTCGGCAACGCCAGCATCCTGCTGGGCCGGTTGAGCAAGTACCTCAGCCCCGAGCACCCGATCGAAATCCCCGGCACCTGAGGCCGACACCCGGCCGCTCGGCCGGCGCCGCCAACCTGTAAGGCTCCGGAGACCAGCAACGGCTCCAGGAGGATGTGGATGGCGATCAGGATCGGTTACAAGGCTTCGGCGGAGCAGTTCGGCCCGCGTGAGCTGCTCGACTTCTCGATCGAGGCGGAGAAGACCGGCCTCGACATCGTCGCCGTCTCCGATCACTTCCAGCCTTGGCGCCACGAGGGCGGCCACGCCCCGAACGCGCTGGTCTGGCTCGGCGCGCTGGCCCAGGCGACCGAGCGGGTCGTGATGGGGACGAGCGTCCTCACGCCGACCCTGCGTTACGAGCCCGCGATCATCGCCCAGGCGTTCGGGACGCTCGGCGCGCTGGCCCCGGGCCGGGTCTTCCTCGGCGTCGGGACGGGGGAGTCGCTGAACGAGACGCCCGCCACCGGCGGTGAGTTCCCGGGGGCGAAAGAGCGCCGCCGGCGCCTCGCCGAGGCGGTCAAATTGATCGAGCAGCTGTGGCGCGAGGAGCGGGTCGACTTCGAAGGCGAGTACTACGAAACCCAGCGGGCGACGGTCTACGACAAACCCGACGATCCGGTGCCGATCTTCATCGCCGCCTCCGGCCCGCTGGCGGCGAAACTGGCGGGGCGCCGCGGCGACGGCTTCATCTCGACCAGCGGCAAAGATCCGGACCTCTACCGCGAACTGCTGGCCAACCTCGCCGAGGGGGCGGAGAAAGCCGAGCGGGATCCGAACGCGATCCGCAAGCAGATCGAGATCAAGGTCTCCTACGACCGCGACTACGACGACGCCTTCGAGGCCTGCAAGATCTGGTCGGCCCTGGGACTGTCCCACGACCAGAAAGCCGGGATCGACGACCCGATCGAGATGGAACGGGTCGCCGACGAAAACGCCGACAAGGCGCACAACCGCTTCATCGTCACCTCGAACCCCGACGAGGTGATCGAGGCGGTCATGCCCTACGTCGACCTCGGCTTCGAAGACCTCGTCCTCCACGCGCCCGGCGACGACCAGAAGCGCTTCCTCGACCAGTTCGCCGCCGACGTCCTCCCGGCGCTCCGCGACGAGGCCGAAAAGCACGCGAAGAACGCCGAGCGACCCGCCGACGCCTAGAATTCCGCGTTCGATGGATCGTTCTTCGTTCAGCGTGCGGGGGCTCGCGGCGAGCGCCGCCGTCTGCGCTCTCCTCGGCGTCGCCGCCGCGAGCGCGGGCGCCGCGCCGCTCCTGTACTCGGCAAACTGGACCAAAGGTTCGGTCTCGGTGATCGACCCCGCGACCGATCAGGTGGTCGGCGAACCGATCCCGGTGGGGGGCTTCGCGTTCTCGATCGCGCTGACCCCCGACGGTCGCTTCGCTTACGTCGCCAACCGGTCCACGGACACGGTCTCCGTCATCGACACGGCGACCCGGCAGACCGTCGACGAACCGATCCCGGTCGGGGAAAGTCCGATCCAGGTCTCGGTGGCGCCCGACGGGCGGTCGGCCTGGGTCACCGACGAAAGCAGCAACGACCTGAATGTCATCGACACTCAGACCAACCAGGTCACCCGCACCATCGCCGCGGAAGGAAGCCCGTACGGCGTCGCCTTCACCCCGGACGGCAAATACGCCTACGTGGCTCTTCAGGACAAAGCCGCCGTCGAGGTGATCGAAGTGGTGAGCGGTCGTTCACTCGGCCAGATCCCGACCGGGAAAGCTCCGTTCACGGTCACCTTCACCCCTGACGGGTCGACGGCCCTGGTCGCGAACTTCGAAGGCAAAAGCCTGACCGTGATCGAAACCGCGTCCCGGCGGGCGATCGGGACGATCCCGGTGGGGGTCCGGCCCTCGGGGGTCGCGATCTCCCCGGACGGGAAGAAGGCATACGTCGCCAACCGCGACGATGGGACGGTCTCCGTCGTCGACCTCTCGACCGACCGCGCCACCGGGACCATCCCGGTCGGGGAATCGCCGGCCGAGCTCGCGGTCACGCCGAACGGCAAGACCATGTACGTCGCGGTCGAAGAATCCAAGATCGTCACCGTCGACCTGGCGACGAACTTCGTGACCGGCGCTCCGATCGCCGTCCCCGGGACCCGGGCGCTGGCGGTGTCACCCGATCAGTCGCCCTCGGCGGTCTTCACCGCTCCCCAGGCGACCGCCGGGACGCCCGCCGCGTTTAGCGGTGCGGCTTCGTCGGACCCCGACGGCACGATCTCCTCCTGGAACTGGACCTTCGGCGACGGCGGGACCGGCTTCGGAATCTCGGTGTCCCACACCTATGCGCAGGCGGGCACCTTCGGGGCGAAATTGAGCGTCGTCGACGACGAAGGGTGCGGCGAAGCCCAGGTCTTCACCGGCCGCGCCTTCTTCTGCGGCGGGGGTGGCCTCACGGCGACGCATCAGGTGACGGTGACGGCGCCACCGCCCCCGGCCGCGCCGATCGCCGCCCCGGCGCCGCCCTCCAACAGCTTCCGCTTCGGCCGCGTCGTCCACAACCTCCGTAACGGCACGGTGCGGATCCAGGTGAAGCTGCCGAGCGCCGGGTTCGTCCTGCTCTTCGGCAAGAAGGTCCACGCGGTCACGCGCAAATCGAAGGGCGCGCAGTCGATGTGGCTGACGCTGCACGCGCGGGTCGAGCTCGCCAAGCGGCTGAAGACGCTGCTCCGCGCGCCGGTGAAATTCCGCGTGACCTTCACGCCGAACGGCGGGACGCCGAAGACCGCCAACCGCTCGGCCACCTTGCAGCGGGCGCCGCGCCCCGCGCACCGCCGAACCTGATCCGGAAAAAGGTCGAACCCGGGGTCCCCTCCGGACGTATGCTCGGAGACAGTCATACGAGAGGGGAAAATCGATGGACACCTACGTGATTTTGCGTCGGAGCGGTTGGAAGTCACCGGCCGACCTCCAGGAGGCCGCGGCGCGGTCGTCCCAGGTGGGCGACGAGGAGATGTCGGACGACATCCGGTGGATCCGCAGCTACGTGCTCGAGGAGGGCGGTGGCTCGGTCGGCACCGTCTGCGTCTACCAGGCCACCAGCCCGGAGGCGATCCGCGAGCACGCCGAGCGGGCCGGCCTGCCGGTGGACGAGATCATCGCGGTCGCCGACACCGTGATCGTCCGACCCGACCCGGAGGCCGCCGCGGCGTAGGGGCGATGGACAAGTGACGAGCAGGGGGGGGGGTCCGTCGCGCGGGAGCGACGGACCTCCGCGCTGAGGTGGGGGCGCCGGCGGCTCAGCAGCGGAACGGGGCGCTGGTGGCGCTCGCCTGATGCACCCAGGAGCCCTTCGCGTTCAGTGCTTCGCCGGTCGCGACGGTGCGCCAGGAGCCCTTCACGCAGCCCGGCACGCCGACTTCCGCCGTCACCCGCCTGCCCGAGCCGGTGCCGGTCGCGCAGCGGACCGAGAACGAGCGCCCGCCGAGCCGCTTCTGCAGGCAGACGGTGACTTTCAGTTCGTCGTGGACGCGGGCGGTCGTGTAGCCGCCGTGGCCTTTCAGTTCGAGCGCGCCGGAGTCGTAGCCCGGCCGCTGGGCGTGGGCGGCGAAGGTGCCGGCGGCGTCGGCCCCGACCGCCCCGTAGAGTCCCAGCAACGCAAGGACGGCAGTCCCCAGAAGGGTGACCCGGCGGCTGATCTTTGTCACGGTGCAACTACCTCTCATGGCTGAACCCCCGAACGACGTCCGGCTGACCGATACGCAGCTTGGCATTCTGACAGCGCTCTGTCGGCCGATCGTCGCAGGCAATGCCTACGCGACCCCGGCGACCAACCAGGAGATCGCCGCGGAGGTCTTCCTCGGCGTCGATGCGGTGAAGGGTCACCTGCGCACGCTCTACCGCAAGTTCGGGATCGAGGACCTGCCCCAGAACCAGAAGCGGGCGCGGCTGGTGGAGCTGGCGATCGAGGGTGGCTACGTGGACGCGGGGTCGGGCGAGGAGGCTGATCCGGCCGGGTCTGTCCCGGCGCCGATCGCCCGCGCCGACGTCCCGCTCGGCTCGGTCGAGGCGCGACGCGAGGCCGAACGTGCCGCCGCTGCCGCGCGCCCGCGGGAGGAGAAGCGCGCCTGGGGCCCGTACGTGACGATCGTGATCCTGGTCCTGGTGATCATCGGGGCGAGCCTGGCGGTCTCCGGCATCTTCAACCAGGGCACCTCGGCGACGAAGGCGCCGACCCCGGCCGCCTTCCGCGCCGAGGTCGCGGGCTACTGCAAACTCGCCCTCGATGGCGCTCCCCAGGGAGAGGGAGGGGACCGCGCTGAACGGGCCCGTGGCTATCTCGAGGTGATCGAGACGATGCGCGGCCGCCTCCAGTCGCTGGTCGACCCGGACGTCCCCGACATCGGCCTCGAACGCTTCTCCAACGGCCTGACGACCGCCGCCAACTACACCTCCGACGTCGCCCAGGAATCACCCGCGCCCGGCTCGGAGGCCGAAGCTAAGTACGTCGCCGAACTGACCTTTGCCGCGGGCCAGATCCAGGCGGGGGCCGTCGGCTACAAGCTCGGCCCCGAATGCGTCGCGATCGGCGACCTGGTCGCCCGCTCCGCCGAGAACGCCGCGGCGCCCTGAGCGGAGCGGGGACCGGGCTAGGCGATGAAGGGTTCGACTGCCTTCAGTACCTGCTTTTCTTCCAGCGAGGCATCGAACGCCGAGGGCGACGGTTCCTGGCCGTTCTGCAGCGCGATCGCGGCGGCGTGGCGCGCCTCGACCTGGACGATCGAGCCCGCTGCGCCGAGCACTTCTTTGGACTTGATCGACGGGGCGGCGCCGTTGTAGGCGCTGACACCGGTGTTCTCGAACGTTTCGGCGAGTTTCAGGAATTCGGGGGTGCCGTTGTATTCGAAGTTGAACTTCGGCTTCGAGACGGGCTTACCGCCGAGTTTCTTGATCGTGCCTTCCAGCGCTTCGACGTGCTGTTTCTCGTCGGACGCCAGCAGCGAGATCAACGGCTTCAATTCACCGTTTGCCTTCACCCGCTTCTTCGCTTCTTCGTAGAACGTCGCCTCGAGGTACTCGAGGGTCAGCGCGAAGTTGAGGATGTCGACGTCGCTCGTGCCACCCGCGGCGAAGGCGCTGCGGATGTACGGGCTGACCATGAGGGTGCCGTAGACGGCCCCCGCGGCAAGCGCGCCCTTCAGCAACACATCGCTGCGGGAAAGGTCCCCGCCGCTCTCCTCGATGATCTCGACGCCAGCCAGCTCCGGATGGACCAGGCCCTCGACGTCTGCCAGTTTCTGTTCACTCATCAGTGTTCTCCTTTGGCTCGTTCGTGGACCGTCAGCCGACGATGAAGGGTTCGACGGACTTCAGGACGGTGGCCACGTCTGCCGGTTTGCCGAAGGCGCCGTCGGGCGTGATCGACAACTTCAGCAGCGTGTTCAACGTTGCCGCGTGACGGGCCTCGACGCTGTGGATCGAGAGCGCCGCGGCGAGCACTTCGGGGCTCTTGATGTTGCCAGCCTGACCGAGGTAGGCGGCGGCGCCGAGGTTCTCGACC
This sequence comes from Solirubrobacterales bacterium, assembly GCA_965200635.1. GTDB lineage: Bacteria > Actinomycetota > Thermoleophilia > Solirubrobacterales > 70-9 > VAYN01. The sequence continues at coordinate 2,621,685 of OZ241364.1, forward strand.
GTCCCCGCCAGTTCGGCCACCGATTTCGCGTCCTTCAACGGGAATTCGGCTTTCGGCATCGGCGCGGGCTTGCCGCCGAGTTTCTTCACGGTGCCGCTCAGGGCTTCCACGTGCTGTTGCTCCTCGGCCCCGAACTTCTTCAGGACGGCGAGTTCTTCACCCTTGAAGAGGCCGCTCTTGACCACGTCCTTGTAGAACGCCGCCTCGAGGTACTCCAGGGTCAGGGCGTAGTTCAGGATCCCGATGTCACCCTTACCGAATTCTTCGGTTTCGGAGCCCTGGTTGCTGTCGGTGGGTTCGGTTTCTTTAGCGGGGGTGTCGGTCACCATCGTCGTGGTGTCGCCACCTCCACCGCAGGCCGCGAGGAACGCCGCGAGCGACGTGCCACCGCCTACGGCGATGAATTTGCGCCGCGATACGGCGTCCAGCTTCGGCATGATGCGCCTCCTCCATTGGTTACGCTTCTTCACCACGACTACGCGGTTATGGGAACCGGCGGATCATTGACCTACGACGAACGTCTTGCCGAGGAAGTACGCGAGCGCCTCGCGGCGGAGGGTTGCGACGTGGAGGAGAAGCGGATGTTCGGGGGCCTCGCCTTCATGGTCGAAGGCAATCTCACGGTCGCCGCGTCCCGCCGCGGCGGCCTCCTGGTCCGCACCGACCCCGACGACGCCGAGGAGGTCGAATCGCGTCCCGGGGTCGAGCCGATGGAGATGCGGGGACGGCCGATGCCCGGCTGGCTCGTCGTCGCTCCGGAGGCCCTCGCCGGCGAGGACGACCTCGACGCCTGGATCGACCGCGCCCTCGCCTTCGTCGCCACCCTGCCACCCAAGTGAAGGAGAAGAGCCGCAGCTTCGTCACGTCCGCCAAGCCTGAGCACGGCGTGCCGCAGCTGCCCGCCGAGGAGGTCCGCTCGCGCCTGCCGGCGATCTCCGGCAAGGGATCGAGACCGGCGTCGACGACCGTCCACGCGCGGACCTGAGGGATCCGGCGATGGAGGCCGTGACGGGTGCGGGGGACGGGCGTAGTGCCGGCCGCTCCGGCAGTCCTAGAGAGGTCCTGGGCGTCTCATCGCGGTCCTGGCTGGCTGTGACCGCCATGAGACGCCCAGGACGTGAGGGATTCGTGTGATTGCGGGCACAGGTGCGGGCGGAGGTCGGACTTACGTGCAGGGTCCGTGCGGGAGAAGCCTCACCTGCCTGTGTTCCGTGACGGAGATGCCGGGAACGTCACCCTTCCGCGCATCTTCGGTCTGTTTTCGGGCCTGGAACAGGGCCCCGAAAACGCGCTGCGTGTATTAGGGCCCCTATAGGGGGGTCAATGCACGCAGCGACGAATTGAGTGTTGTCCAACACGCACGGAAGCGTGGACTTCCCACGCTCTTCGTCACGACTTGCGAGTCTCGTCACCTCCTCGTGAGAAAGCGGTGAGCGTTCCGTCGCTCCTCCCGTGACGCGCCCGCTGCGCACGCCCCGCAGGCTCCCCGGCAATCCCCACATCCCCCGGCCGTCTCGGGCACGGTCACAGCCAGCCAGGGCCGTGGCCGAGACGGCCGTGCTCGCCGACACCCCTTGCGTCCCTTGGCCCGGGCACCAGCTTCAAACGCCCCAAACCCTCGCCGTCCTCCGCCGACCTAAGCCGCAGCCGCGTCGCCGCCGCCCTCGTCCCGGCGGCGGCGCACGATCCACCACACCACTCCCGCGACGATCGCGGCGGCGACGACGTAGTCGATGTAGCCGAGGTTGTGGCGCCAGCTTTCCCAGTTGGACCCGACCTCCTGGCCGAGCAGGGCGAGGGCGAAGACCCAGGGGATCGAGCCGAGCACGGTGAGGATCGAGAACCGGAGGATCGGCATCCGGGCGACTCCGGCGGGGAGTGAGACGAAGGTGCGGACGATCGGCAGCATGCGGGAGAAGAAGACGGCAGCGTCGCCGTAGCGCTCGAACCAGCCTTCGGTCTTGCCCAGCCATTCGGGGTTCACGTGGAAGACCTTGTGGCGTTCCAGCAGGTCGGTGCGTCCGAAGTAGCCGATCGCGTAACCGGCCCAGGACCCGACCAGGTTGCCCAGCACCCCCGCGGCGACGATCCCGAGCAGGGTCAGTTCCCCTTTCGAGACGGCGAAGCCGGCGAAGAGCATGATCGCCTCACTCGGCACCGGCAGGCAGGCCGACTCGAGCGCCATCAGGACGAACACGGCGGGATATCCCACCGAGCTGATGAAGTCGGTGGCGACATCGACGATCGGGTTGAGGACGAAATCGGTGACGGAAGCTTGGACGAACATGCCCCAACGGTTGCGACCCGTGCTTAAGGAAAGATGAGAGAGGTTTCTTCTCATCTCTCCTTCATGTAGGGGGAAGATGCTCGGACGATGCGAGTTCTGGTCGTCGAGGACGAGGTGAAGATGGCGGCGCTGCTGCGGCGGGGGCTGAGCGAGGAAGGGCTCGCGGTCGACGTCGCCGAAGAAGGGGAGCGGGCGCTGACGATGGCGGGGGCCACCGATTACGACGCGGTGGTGCTGGACGTGATGCTGCCCGGGATCGACGGGTTCGAGACCTGCCGGCGGCTGCGCCGCGACGGGGTGTGGGCGCCGGTGCTGATGCTGACCGCGCGCGGGTCGCTGGACGACCGGGTGGTCGGCCTCGACGGCGGCGCCGACGACTACATGGTGAAGCCGTTCGCCTTCGCCGAGCTGCTGGCGCGGTTGCGGGCGCTGGTGCGCCGGGGGACGGTCGAGCGCCCGCCGGTGATCGAGGTCGGGGACCTGCGGCTAGACCCCGGCACCCGGCAGGTCTGGCGCGGGGAGACCGAGGTCGAACTCTCCTCGAAGGAGTTCACGCTGCTGGAGACCTTCATGCGCCACGCCGGCTACGTCCTCTCCCGATCCCAGCTGCTCGAACAGGCCTGGGAGTACGACTTCGAGCACCGCTCCAACGTGGTCGAGGTCTACATCCGTTACCTGCGGCGCAAGGTCGACGTGCCCTTCGGCGTCACCTCGATCGAGACCGTGCGCGGCGCCGGCTACCGGTTGCGGAAGGATGGGGGGTGCTGAGCCGCCTCTCGATCCGACTTCGCCTCACCCTGGTCTTCGCCGCTGCGGTCGCCGTGGTGCTGGCCGGCACCGGCTTCTTCGTCTACCTGCAGTTCCGCAACGACGTCGACACCGCGGTCGACTCGGGCCTCCGCTCGCGCGCCGACGAACTCTCGGCGGTGGTCCGCCAGGAGGCGACCAGCCTCTCCGCTCACGAGCAGCACCTGGTCGGCAAGGCCGACAGCTTCGCCGAGGTGCTCTCGCCGCGCGGCGCCGTCCTCGACTCCTCGCAGGCGATCGGCGGGATCAACCTGCTGGAGCCCGACCAGCTCCGCGCCGCCGGCGCGGCCCCGGTCTTCGTCGACCGCGGCGGGCTGCCGGGCACCGACGGCGAGGGTGGCGTGCGCCTGCTCGCGGCCCCGGTCGAAGCGCCCGGCGGCAAGCGGATCGTCGTCGTCGGCACCTCGACCGCCCCCCGCGACGAGTCCCTCACCGACCTCGAGCAGCTGCTGCTGGTCGCGCTCCCCGCGGCGCTGATCTTCGCCTGCGCGGCCGGCTACTGGGTCGCCGCCGCGGCCCTCCGCCCGGTCGAGGCGATGCGCGCCCGCGCCGAGGAGATCACCACCGCCGCCCCGGACGAGCGCCTGCCGGTGCCCGCGACCCGCGACGAGGTCGCGCGCCTAGGGGAGACGCTGAACGAGATGCTCACCCGGATCGGCGACGCGATGGAGCGCGAGCGGGCCTTCGTCGCCGACGCCAGCCACGAGCTGCGCACGCCGTTGGCGATCCTCCGGGCCGAGCTCGACCTGGCGCTCGCCCAGGGCCGCAGCCCCGACGAGCTGCGCGCCGCGCTCGCCTCCGCCGCCGAGGAGACCGACCGCCTCACGCAGCTCTCCGAGGACCTGCTGACGATCGCCCAGACCGAGCGCGGCGAGCTGCCGCTGCGGGTCGAGTCGCTGCCGCTCGGCGATGCCTTCGAGACGGTCGAGCGTCGCTTCGCCCGACGCGCCACCGAAGCCGGGCGGCGGATCGAGGTCGGGGAGGACGGCGGCCTGGAGCCGCGCGCCGACCGGCTGCGCATCGACCAGGCGATCGGCACCCTCGTCGACAACGCGCTGCGCTACGGCGCCGGAACGATCGTCCTCTCCGCCCGCCGGGCCGGCGAGGCGATCGAGATCCACGTCACCGACGAGGGCGACGGCTTCCCGCCCGACTTCCTCCCGCGCGCCTTCGAGCGCTTCAGCCGCGCTCCCGGCGTCCGCGGCGACGGCTCCGGACTCGGCCTGGCGATCGTCGCCACCGTCGCCGAGGCCCACGGCGGCTCGGCGGGCGCCACCAACCGTCCGCGGGGCGGCGCCGACGTCTGGCTCTCCCTGCCGGCCTCGGCGGTCCCAAGTTGAGCGGCGCGGAGCTCAGCCTGGGCGTGTCGGTCTTCCTCGCCTGCGCGGTGGAGGCGGTCGAGGCCTTCACGATCGTCCTCGCGGTGGGGACGACGCGGAGCTGGCGTCCCGCGCTCCTCGGGACCGGGGCGGCGACGCTGGCGCTTGCCGCGGTGGTCGCGGCGCTCGGCCCGGCGCTGACGAGCCTGCCGCTCGGCGTCCTGCGGGTGGTCGTCGGCGGCCTCCTGCTCACCTTCGGGCTGCAGTGGCTGCGCAAGGCGATCCTGCGTGCGGCCGGCGCCAAGGACAAGCACGACGAGGAGGCGATCTTCCGCGCCGAGGAGGCCGAGGCCGCCGCCGCGCCCGCCGCCGCCGGCTTCGACGGCTACGCCTTCGCGATCTCCTTCAAAGCCGTCCTGCTGGAGGGCCTGGAGGTCGCCTTCATCGTCCTCACCTTCGGCGCCAACCAGCACGACGTGGGACTGGCCGCGGTCGCGGCGGCGGCCGCCATCGCCGCGGTCCTCGCCGCCGGCCTCGCCCTGCGCGCGCCGCTCTCCCGCGTGCCCGAGAACGGGATGAAGTTCGTGGTCGGCGCCATGCTGACCAGCTTCGGGATCTTCTGGGGCGCCGAGGGGGCGGGCGCCGACTGGCCCGGGGGAGACGCCTCGCTCGCCGCGCTCGTCGCCGTCGTCGCGCTCGCGGCGCTGGCGATGGTCGCTGAGATCCGCTCGCGCGGCCGGGTAACGGCCGACGCTTCGCCGGCGGGGGCCGCGGCATGATCCGCCGCGCTGTCCTCGCCGTCTGGGACTTCGTCGTCGGCGACGACTGGCGCCTGGCGCTCGCCGCTGTCCTCGCGATCGGCCTGACCGCGGCGGTCTGCGCCGTCGGCCTCAACGCCTGGTGGCTCGCCCCGGTCATCGCCCTCGGCGCCCTGCGCTGGACTTTGCGCGGCGTCGTCCCGGGCGCTACTATTACGCAATGCGATACATCAGCGAGCGATCTACCGATCCCGGCCTCCTCGTCCTCGCCAGCCTCGCCGAGGGGCCCAAGCACGGGTACGCGATAACCCAGGACGTCGAGGAGGTGGCGGGCATCAAGCTCGGTCCCGGCACCCTCTACGGCGCGCTGTCGCGGCTCGAGGGCCGCGACCTGATCGAGGCGCTGCCGAGCGAGGACCGCCGCCGCCCGTACAAGATCACCGCCGCCGGATCGGCTGCCCTGGCGGAGCAGCTGGCGATGCTCGACCGCGTCGTCGACACCGGGATGAAGCGGCTGCGCGCCGCGGGGGCGACTTCGTGAGGGCCCGGTTCGCGCGCCTCGCGCTGGCGCTCTACCCGCTCGCCTACCGCCGTCGCTACGGCGCGGAGATGGCGGCGCTGGTCGAGGACCAGGGCGCCTCCCCGCGCGCCGTCGCCGACCTCGCCCGCGGCGCGGTCCGCGCCCACGTGCGGCCGGAGCCCGCGGTCGCCGGGGCGGTCGGCCGCGACGACCGAATGCGGCTCGGCGTCAGCGCCGTCCTCCTCTGCTGGCTGCTCGCCGCCGCGGCGATCTTCGCCTTCGCCAAGACCACCGAGGGTCCCGCGTTCCGCGCCGCCGCCTCCACCCACGCGCTGCTCGCCACCGCCCACACGGCGCTCGGGGTCTTCGCGACCATCGCCTCGCTGGCCTTCCTGTTCGGCGCCGCGCCGCTGGTCGTCGTCGCGCTGGCGCAGTCGCGCCGCCGCCCGGGCGTCCGCCGCGCCGCGCTCGCCGCCGCCGGCTGCGTCGTCGCGATCGTCGCGGCGACCGCCGTCGTCGTCCTGGTCGCCAACCGGAACCCGGCGCCGAGCGAAGGCGCCGCCACCGCGCTCCTCGCCGGCTGGAGCCTCGTCGGGATCGCCTGCGCGCTCGGCTGCGCCCTGGCCGCGCGCCGCGGTCTCTTCGCCGCCGCGATGCCCGCGTCGGTCCTGCGCCTCGCCGCCGCCTGCGCGACCGTCGTCGCCGCGGCGATGGTCGGCATCGCCCTCGCCACGCTGGCCTACCTGGTCGGCCTGGTCACCGCCGCGACCGATCTGGCCTCGGCGCCGAACGGCCCGCTCGGCAACCCCGACGTCCGCGTCTCCCTGCTCCTCGTCCTGGCGGCGATGGTCGCCGCCGCCGCGCCCGCGGCACTGGCGGCCAAGCGGGCCTGGTGCGGCGCCGCCGACGGTCCGATCGCCCGGAGGTAATCGGGCCAGGATTCCTTCGCGATCGCCGAGCGGGGAGATACGGTCGGCTGATGAAGCGGTGGTCCGTCCTCGTCGTCCTCGCGGCGGCGCAGTTCCTGATGGTCCTCGACCAGGCGGTGATGAACGTCTCGATCTCCCAGCTGGTCGCCGACTTCGACACCACGGTGACGACGATCCAGGCGGTGATCGCGCTCTACGCGCTGGTGATGGCGGGACTGATGCTGACCGGCGGCAAGCTCGGCGACATCTTCGGGCGGCGGCGCGCCTTCGCGGTCGGCCTCGTCATCTACGGCGCCGGGTCGGCACTCACCGCCGCGTCCTGGAGCGTCCCCTCGCTGGCGATCGGCTGGTCGGGCCTCGAGGGGATCGGCGCGGCGTTGGTGATGCCCGCGATGGTCGCCCTCGTCGCCGGAAACTTCCAAGGCCAGGACCGCGCCGTCGCCTACGGGGTCCTCGGCGGCGTCGCCGGGGCGGGCATCGCGGTCGGGCCGATCCTCGGCGGCTGGGCGACCACCGAGCTCAGCTGGCGGGTCGTCTTCGCCGGCGAGGTGGTCGTCGCGATCGCGATCCTCGTCGGCATCCGCCTGATCGAGGAGCCGCCGCGTCCGTCCCGCGTGCCGCGCCTCGACTGGGTCGGCTCGGTGCTGTCGGCGGCCGGCCTCGGGATCCTGGTGCTCGGCGTCCTGCAGGCGAGCAACTGGGGCTGGCTCCAGCCGCGCAACTCGCCGGTCGAGCCGTTCGGCTTCTCGCTGACCCCGTTCGTGGTCGCCGCCGGGGCGCTGATCCTCGTCGCCTTCGTCGCCTGGGAGCGCCGCCGCGAGGAGCGTGGGGAGGACCCGCTGATCCACCTCGGCCTCCTGCGCCGGCCGGCCCTGCGCTCCGGCACCGCGATGCTCGTCTCCCAGAACCTGATCCTGATGGGCGTCTTCTTCACCGTGCCTCTCTACCTGCAGATCGTCCACGGTCTGGATGCCTTGGAGACGGGGGTGCGGATGCTTCCCGCCTCGGTCGGACTCTTCGCCAGCGCCGTGGTCGGCTCGGCGCTCGCCAAACGCTTCCCGCCGCGCCTGCTCGTGCGGGTCGGCCTCGCGATCGCCTTCGTCTCGACGCTGCTGCTCCTCGACACCGTCGACACGACGCTCGACGACACCGCCTTCCTGATCGCGATGGGGGTCCTCGGCGTCGGGATGGGCCTGATCGTCTCCCAACTCGGCAACGTGGTCCAGTCGGCGGTCGACGACGAGGACCGCAGCGAGGCCGGTGGCCTGCAGAACACCGCCGCCCAGCTCGGCAGCGCCCTCGGTACCGCGCTCCTCGGCGCGATCGTGATCAGCGGCCTGATCTTCGCCTTCACCGACAACGTCGCCTCGAACCCGAAGGTCAACGCCGACGTCAACGAACAGGTGGAGATCCGCGTCGCCGCCGGCGCCAGCTTCGTCGAGTCCGCGCAGGTGGAATCGGCGGCGCGGGAGGCGGGGGTCCCTCAGGCGACCGCCACCGAGCTCGTCTCCGACTACGAAGACGCGCAGATCGTCGCCCTGAAGACCGCGTTCCTTGCCGCCGCGCTGTTGGTGCTCGCGTCCTTCTTCGTCACCCGCGGCCTACCGCCGCGCGTCCTCTCGGTGACCGACTCTTAACATCGCCCGCCGGTGTCGGGCCACAATCCTGCGATGCGCGAGTTCCGCCGGTGAGCGACCCTGCCGCGCGGAGCGCCGAGGCCCCGCTCTCGACCGTCGCCCGCGAGTGGACGCGGATCGGCGTGACCGGGTTCGGCGGCCCGCCCGCCCACATCGCGCTGCTGCGCAAGCTGGTCGTCGATCGCGAGGGGTGGATGGACCACCACGAATTCGAGGACGCGAACGCCGCCTGCTCGCTGCTGCCGGGACCGTCCTCGACCCAGCTGTCGATCTTCTGCGCCTACCGGGTCGCGGGCTGGCCGGGCGCGATCGTCGGCGGCCTCGGCTTCATCGTCCCCGCGGTCGTCCTCATCCTCGCCCTCTCGGTGGTCTTCCTCTCGGGCTCGCCGCCGGACTGGATCCGCGGCGCGGGGGCCGGGGCCGGGGCGGCGGTCGCCGCCGTCGCGGTGCGCGCCGGGATCGACCTGCTGCGCCCGAGCTATGAACGCGCCGGGGCCGAAGGCGGGCACCTGGTCCGCTGGGCCGCCTACGGGACGGCGGGCGCCGTGGCAGCGGCGACGATCGGCCCGTGGCTCGTCCTCGTCCTGCTCGGCTGCGGAGTCCTCGAGCTGCTGATCCGCCGCGCCCTGGCCGGGGACGGGATGCCTTCCGTGGCGGTGCTGCTCATCGCCCCGCTCGCCGTCGTCGCCACCGGCACGGTCTGGGACCTGGTCTGGACCGCGCTGAAGGTCGGTGCCCTCTCCTTCGGCGGCGGCTTCGTGATCGTGCCGCTGATGCAGGGCGACGCCGTCCACGCCTACCACTGGATGACCAACTCCGAATTCCTCAACGCCGTCGCCCTGGGACAGGTGACCCCGGGCCCGGTAGTCGCCACCGTGGCCGCGGTCGGCTACGGCGCCTACGGCATCGGCGGCGGCCTCCTCGCCGCGTTGGTCGCCTTCCTCCCCTCGTTCTCCTTCATCCTCCTCGGCGGCGGCCGCTTCGAGCGCCTCCGCGGCAACCCCCTCGCCCGCGGATTCCTCGCCGGCGCCGGCCCCGCCGCGATCGGCGCGATCCTCGGCTCCGCCGTCCCCCTCGCCGGAGCCCTCACCGAGACCTGGCAGTTCCTCGTCCTCGCCGCCGCGGCGGTGGCGTTGCTGGCGGCGAGGCGCGGAGTGGTGACGGTGCTGCTCGCGGCGGGGGCGGCGGGGATAGTGGTGGCGCTGGCGGGCGGGGGGTTGCCGTAGGGGGTGGCGGGGGACGGGCGTTGTGCCGGCCGCCCCGGCAGTCCTATGTGGTCCTGGGCGTCTCATGGCGGTCCTGGCTGGCTGTGACCGCCATGAGACGCCCAGGACGTGTGGGGTTCGTGTGATTGCCGGCAGGGGCGCGGGCGGAAGAGGGCCCGGAAACGCGTGGTCGACTTTGACCACACCCTGGTGTGGTCAAAGTCGACAGCGCGTAAGCCGGTGTTGTCCAACACGCACGGAGGCGTGGACTTCCCACGCTCTCCGTCACGTGACGCGCCCTCGGCGCACGCCCCGGAGGCTCCCCGACACTCCCCACATCCCCCGGCCGTCTCGGCCACGGCCACAGCCAGCCAGGGCCGTGACCGAGACGGCCGTGCTCGCCGCAGACCCTTGCGTCCCTTGCCCCGGGCGCCAGCTCACCAAGCCTCGCCCCCCGGCCTCTCATGACCCCTTAAGCACTCCGGCTTAGCCTGCCGCGCCATGAACCACGCGCTGGGCAAAGTGAGCTTCACCAAGGTTCCCGAGATTCTCGCTGTCTTCTGGCTCACGAAGGTGGCGACGACGGCGATGGGGGAGACGACCTCGGACTGGATGAATGGGTTCTTCGGACCCGCGATCGCGATCCCGGTGATGTTGGTCGCGCTGGTCTGGACCCTGCGGCGTCAGTTGCGCGCCGATCGCTACGACGCCTGGACCTATTGGGGCGTTGTCGTCATGGTCGCGGTCTTCGGCACCTCGGCGGCCGACGCGCTGCACGTCGGGCTCGGGATCCCCTACGTCGCCTCGACGATCTTCTACGCCCTCGTACTGACGGCGATCTTCGTCACCTGGCACCGGGTCGAGGGCACGCTCTCGATCCACTCGATCTACACCCGCCGCCGGGAGGGCTTCTACTGGGCGACCGTGCTGGCGACCTTCGCCCTCGGTACCGCTGCCGGCGACATGACCGCCACTTCGCTGCACCTCGGCTACCTCGACTCGATCGCGATCTTCGGCGCGCTGATCTTGGTCCCGTTCGCGGGCTACCGCTGGTTCGGCATGAATGAGGTGCTCGCCTTCTGGGCCGCCTACGTGTTGACCCGGCCGCTCGGCGCCTCGATCGCCGACTGGGCCGCGGTCGAACCCCATCGCGGCGGGCTCGGGGTAGGCGCCGGCGGCGTCAGCCTGATCCTCGTCACGGTCGTGCTGCTGGCGATCCGCGGGCTGGCACGGTCCAGGGTGGATGTGCGGGACGAGCAGCGCGATTCGGATGGATCGGCCGCGGCGGCTTTCGCCCCGGGCCGTGCCTGATCAGGCGGGGACGGGTTCGCCGATGGTCTCGGCTTCAGCCTCAACCTTAGGTAGAGCTTCAGGCAGCGTGTAGAAGTGCTCCGTCGCGCCGCGCACCGCGCGCTGGCGCACCAGCACGATCAGACCCGCTTTGGCGAGCTCGGTCACGTGGTAGTTCGTGTTGCTGAGCGGGATCTGCAGTTCCTGGCTGAGGTCGCTGGGGGAGAGGATCCGGCCGCCGTCGATACCGAGGATTTCAAGGATCGAGACGCGGAGCGGGTGCGCGGTGGCACGCGCGAGGCGTTCCCAGTTTACGGGGATGGAATCGCCCTTCGGACGGCTCCCGTTGCCATTGCCGTTGGTGGACGCATGGCCGTTCACGTCGACGACTCCGTTTCCATTTCCGTTTCCGTTTTTCATCAGCGTCTGTACTCCGTTTCCGCTTGGCATCGCGCTGCGACATTACCAAAAATTATTGACTCATGTACCTAATTTCAGGTACAGTCGCTTTGGGATGTTCATCTGTAGGAGAGATGCGCCGTTCGGTGACGCATGGATCACTTTTCTCGTGATCTGCGTCGGGGTCGCCCTTGCGCTCGCGGCGCTGCCGGTGTTCGCCGCGGCCGATACCGCCTCGGTCATCGCGCCCAGCAATCCGCGTGAACCGAAAGTCGATTCCGGCTGGCAGGCAGGCACCTGCAACGCCGAACCGCCCCTCGCCCCGGCCGAATGTTCCGTGGCCACCCCGGGCCAGTTCTTCGAAACCGCCGCCGCCCACCCGAACTACGGCTTCACCCAGTTCATCGTCGCCAGCAAACCGGAACTGCTCGGCCCGGTGCCGACCAACGAACTCGCCTACGTAAGGGTGGAGTTGCCGGTCGGCCTGAGCGTCAACCCGGGCGCCGCCGAACGCTGCCCGATCGCGACCTTCGAAGCCGGAGCGGCCGGCTGCCCCGCGGGCTCGCTGGTCGGCGAAAGCGCCGTCACCGCCGCGGTGCCCGGCACCGGCTTGCCGGTCCCGCCGATCCCGGGTGTGACGAAAGTGAGCGTCTACAACCTCGTCCCGAAAGATGGGCAGGCCGCTCGCTTCGGTCTCGAACTCGCCGGCAACGAAGTCTTCCTCGAAGGCGACATCGATTCGGCCGGCGATTACCACGAGGGCTTCACGATCGCCGTCCCGCACGCGTTGCCGCTCAACGGGGTGCCGAGCACGATCCTGAAAAACCGACTCGTCTTCAACGGCCGCGCCGGCGACGGCACCTTCCTCACCACGCCGAGCACCTGCCACGGCCAGGCCTTCATCGAATCGGGCAGCGAATACTCGACCCTCCTACGCGCCGCCTCCTATGAAGAGATCGCGGCGGGGGAGAGCTTCCCCGCCGGCGCCGGCGCCTACCTCGAGTCCCCGATCCCGCCGGGCACCTCGCCGAAGAGCTGCAGCACGATCCCCTACGTGCCAAGCCTCACCGTCACTCCCGGGACCGATGAAGTCGACGCGCCCGCCGCGGCCCAGGTAGCCGTCGCCGTCCCGCCGCCGAAAGGCCCCGACGGTCAAGACCAGTCGACGACCAGGGAAGCGCAGGTGACGCTGCCGCCGGGGATGGGGATCAACCCCTCGGCCGCCGCCGCGTCCAACAACCTGAAGACCTGCGAAAACGGACAGTTCGTCCTCCACTCGAGCGCGCCGATCACCTGCCCGCCCGAGTCGAGGATCGGCACCGCGAAGATCACCGCGGCGGCGCTGCCGGAAGGCGCGCTCGAAGGCAACGTCTACATCGGCAAGCAGGAATCGAGCGACCCCGCGTCAGGCAACGAGTACCGGATCTTCATCGACGCTGGATCGGCCCGGTACGGCGTCGACGTCCGGCTCCTCGGCCACGTCTTCGCCGACCCGACCACGGGGCAGCTGACGACGAAGATCGCCGAAATCCCGCAGGTCCCGTTCACGAGCTTCACGCTGACCTTCATCGGCGGCCAGCGGGCGGTGCTGAGCAGCCCGCCCACCTGCGGCCCGAACAACACCACCGCCCAGATGACGCCGTGGTCCGGCAGTCCCGCCGCCGCGCCGGTCGGGAGCTTCTCCCTGCACGCCGCCCCGGGCGGAGGACCCTGCGCGACGACGCTCGCGGCGCGACCCTTCGCCCCATCTTTCGCCGCCGGTCCGAAGAGCAGCCAGGCCGGCGCCTTCAGCCCGCTCACGGTCTCCTTGACCCGCGCCAACGGCCAGCAGGAGCTGAAGGCCGCCACGGTCGCCCTGGCGCCCGGAGCGATCGCCAAGCTGGCCGGCGTCCCCTACTGCCCGGACGGCGCGATCGCCGCCGCCGCGGGGACCAGCGGCGTCGCCCAGACCGCCAACTCGAGCTGCCCGGGGAAAAGCGAAGTCGGCACCGCCACCGTGCAGGCGGGCACCGCGGGGACGCCGCTCTCGATCACCGGCAAGGTCTTCCTCGCGGGCCCCTACCGCGGGGCTCCGCTTTCCCTCGCAGTCATCACCCCGGCCACGGCCGGACCGTTCGATCTCGGGACGGTGGTGGTGCGAGTGGCGCTGCGGGTCAACCCGGAAACGGCCCAGGTGACGGCGGTCTCCGATCCGATCCCGAACGTCTTCGGCGGCGCCCAGCTGAGCATCCGCGGGATCACCCTCGCACTGGACCGCAAGGAATTCACCCTCAACCCGACCAGCTGCGAGAAGGCGGCGAACACGGCGACCATCAACGGCGGTGGGGGCGACCCGGCGAACTCCTCCGCGTGGAGCTCGTTCGCCGCCTCGGTCCCCTTCCAGACCTCCGACTGCCAGGCGCTGAAATTCCGCCCGAAGCTCGTCACCAGGTTCATCGGCGGCAAGAAGCAGACGCGCCGCGCCGGCCACCCGCAGCTGCGGGCGACGCTGACCGCCCGCGGTGGGGACGCCAACATCGCCCGGGCGACGCTGACGATGCCGCGCTCGGAGCTGATCGACCAGAGCCACATCAAGACGATCTGCACGCGCGTCCAGCTCGCCGCCCAGCAGTGCCCGAAGGCCTCGATCTACGGCAGCGCCAAGGCCAGGTCGCCGCTGCTCGAAAAAGAACTGGCCGGGCCGGTCTATCTGGTGTCCTCCGACCACGTGCTGCCGGACCTGCTCGCCGACCTGCGCGGCCAGGTCAACATCCGGCTGCACGGCGTGATCAAGTCGGTGAAGCACGGGCGCATCCGCTCGACCTTCTCGCCGATTCCCGACGTTCCGGTGTCGAAGTTCACGCTGACGATGCGGGGCGGCAAGAAGGGCTTGATCCAGAACTCGCGCAACCTCTGCACGCACCGCTACTTCTCGAAGCTGAAGTTCCTCGCGCAGAACGGCAAGCACCTGGTCAAGAAACGGTTGCCGCTCGGAGTGGCGGGATGCAAGGGTGCGAAGCATCCGAATCGCAAGAAGCACCGTAAAGGGAAGAACAGCCACAATTAGCCGTGGTTGTTTCTCGAAGTCATCTAGCTGGGTAGGGGGTCGCCGCGATGAGGAGGACTGCACGTAACGCTGTAGGGATGACCGGGGCCCTGGCCCTGATCGCGCTGATCTGCGCCGCTTTCGGCGCGAGCTCGGCCTCGGCGATCGGCATCGCCAAATGGGAAGCCGGCACCTGCGCGGCGCCGGGTTGCACCTACGCCGGCTCGCCCGCTGAATTCTTCGCCCAGGCCGCCGGGCACCCGCCCGATGGCGTCACCGACTTCACGCTCACCACGAGCGGCGAATCCGACCAGGCGAAGCGGGCCAAAGTCGAACTCCCCGTGGGGCTGAACGTGAACCCCGTGGCCGTCCCTCAGTGCCCGCTCGACGCTTTCCAGGCAGACGCCTGCCCCTCGACCAGCCAGGTCGGCGAAAGCTCCGTCACCACGGAACTCGAAGTGCCGATCCTCGGCGGAGTCCTTCCCAAGGCCCCGGTCACCCCGCCCGCCTTCCCGGTCTACAGCCTGGTCCCGAACCAGGGGGAACCCGGCCTCTTCGGATTCCACGTAACCGCGTTCGGCCTCGTCAACGAGTTCGTCTACCTCGAAACCGCGATCGAATGGGCGGGCGACTACCACGAGTCCTTCTTCATCAACAACATCGCCGCGTTCCCGCCGCTGGGCCGGGACCGCCTCACCTTCAACGGCCAGGCAGGCGGATTCAACGGAGGCGGCGGCTCGTTCCTGACCCTGCCGAGCCCGTGCAACGGCAACTCCACCAGCATCCTCGAAGTGGAAAGCCAGGTCGGCGCGACCGCCGGCCCGGTGCCGACCACGCCCCCGGTGCCGATCGCGAACTGCGCGGCCGTGCCCTTCGGACCTAGCGTGACCGCGGCCGCGAGCGGTCCGACCGATTCCTCCTCGACGGTCGCCGTCGCGCTCAACATCCCGCAGCACCTGAACGCGGCGGAAATCAACACCTCGACGGTGAAGTCCGCGAACGTGACGCTGCCCGCCGGCACCGGCCTCAACCCGGCGACCGCGCCGGGGCTGAAGTTCTGCCCGGACGGCGCCTTCCCGATCCACTCCAAAGCGCCGGTCACCTGCTCGCCCGAAACGCAGATCGGCACGATCGCGATCGAAGCCCCGGAGCTTCCGGCCGGATCGCTGAAGGGTCCCGTCTACCTCGCCGAACAGAAGAGCCGCGACCCGCAGTCGGGTCAGGAGTACCGCGTCTTCTTCAACGCCGAATCGACCCGATACGGCGTCCAGGTCCGCGAGGAAGGCAAGGTCCGGGCCAACCCGACGACCGGCCAGCTGAGCGCCGAATTCAACGAACTGCCGCAGGTCGGGTTCAGCTCGGCGGCGCTCACCTTCGGCCCGACCGCGAAACACGCGATCCCGGTGCTGAGCAGCCCGCCACTCTGCAGCCAGACGTCGACCTCGACCGCGGTGCCGTACTCGACCGGGGCCGTCGCCGCGACCCCGCCGACCGAACTGAAGCTGACCCAGGCGCCGGGCGGCGGTGCGTGCGCGAAGACGCTGGGCGAACGCCCGTTCTCGCCCGGTGTCACCGCGAAGCCGAACACCGCGAAGGCCGCCACCTACACGCCCTTCCAGTTGAAGGTCACCCGCGACGAAGGCCAGCAGGAGATCAAAGGCTTCAAGCTGACCCTGCCGCCGGGGGCGACGGCGAACATCTCCAACGTCCCCTACTGCGAAGCGAGCGAATACAACCGCGCCGCGGGTCGCTCGGGGGCCGAAGAGCAGAAGAGCTCGAGCTGCAACCTCAAGAGTGAAATCGGTGGCGCCACGATCGAAGCCGGCACCGGCCAGACGCCGCTGAAGATCGAAGGCAAGGTCTTCCTCTCCGGTCCGTTGAACGGCGCGCCGCTCTCGGCGGTCGTGATCACCCCCGCGGTCGCGGGCCCGTTCGACCTCGGCAACGTGGTCGTCGTCGCCCCGCTGAATCTCAACCCGGAATCGGGGCAGATCGAAACGAACGCGCAGATCCCGGACGTCTTCGGCGGTGCCAAGCTCGACATCCGCTCGATCCTGGTGAACCTCAAGCGCAAGGAATTCACCCTCAACGGGACCAACTGCAACAAGTCCTCGACCGTCGGCTCGATCTCCGGCGGGGGTGGGGATCCGTCCAACTCCTCGGCCTGGTCACAGTTCAACGTGAACGTGCCGGTCCAAGGCGAAGGGTGTGACGCACTCGACTTCAACCCGGGCCTGAGGGTGCGCCTCTTCGGTCAGACCCGCCGCGCGAAGCACCCGAAACTGCAGGCGACGCTGACCACCCAGGAAGGTCAGGCGAACACGGCGCTGGCCTCGGTGGCGTTGCCGCACGCGATCTTCCTCGACCAGGCAAGTCTCGGCACCGTCTGCACGCGGCCGCAGTTCGCCGCCGGCCAGTGCCCGGCCAAATCGCGGTACGGCTACGCGCGAGCCTGGACGCCGCTGCTCGCCAAGCCGGTCGAAGGGCCGGTGTACCTGCGGTCCTCGAACAACACGCTGCCGGACATGGTCGCCGACCTGAAGGGTCAGGTCAGCATCGTCCTCGACGGCAAGATCGACAGCTTCAAGGGCGGCATCCGCACCACCTTCGCCAACATCCCCGACCTGCCGGTGAGCAAGTTCGAACTCACCCTGCCGGGCGGCAAGCACGGGCTGCTGCAGGCGTCGACGAACCTCTGCGCGAAACCGGTCCGGGGGATCGTTCGAGTGGTCGGCCAGAACGGCAAGAAGGTCGCGCGCCACCCACGGATTCAGAGGCCGTGCAAGGGCAAGCACCCGAAGAAGCATCACAAGAAGAAGAACAAGCACGGCAAGAAGTCGAAGCACGGCAAGAACGCCAAGCACGGCAAAGGTGCCAAAGGCGGGAAGAAAAAGGGCGGCAACGGCAGCAAGGGCCAGAAGGCCAAGCAGTCGTAGCGGGTCCTACCCACTACTTATTCCCGTTCCAAGTTGGCCGACCGGTCGACTTGACCCCTCCGCTCGGAACGCTAGTGTCCCGGGTGGGAGAGGGATGAAGCACCGCCATGCAGGGGCGGCGTTTTCGCTTTTTGGGGATTCGCGTTAACGGAGGAGGAATAGATGTTCGGTCGTTCGATGGCACTGCCTCGTATGAGGTGGCTGCTAGCCGCACTCGCGGCGGTAGGGGTATTGGTAGTTGCGCCGGCAGCACAGGCAGCGCCCCCCACGGAAGTGCTCGAAGGGGTTCCATGCGCGCCCATAGCCGGCGGCATCACCGAATGCAACGGGGCCACGGAATCCTTCGACGGCACCAAGATCGACGTCAACGTCTTCCTTCCGCCTGAATCGTTCGGCGAAGGCCCGTTCCCGACGATCGGCGACTTCCACGGCTGGGGCGCCGCGAAGCAGGGGCTGAAAACCGTGCCGCTGAAAGCCCCCGAAGCTGGGAAAACGACCCCGATCTCCGAACAGGCAGATCCCCGGATCCAGCAGTGGGCAGCAAACGGCTACGCGGTCTTCAGCATGTCCGACCGCGGCTGGGGCCTCTCTTGCGGTGCGTATGACGAATCGGCGATCAAAGCCGAAGCGAAATGCGCACAGGGCTTCAACCACCTGATGGACGATCGCTACGAAGTCCGCGACGCCCAATACCTGATGTCGGAGCTTGCCGACGAAGAACTTGTCCAGCCGACGAAGATCGGTGTCACCGGCGTCTCCTACGGCGGCGGCATCTCGCTGGCCCTCGGTGCGCTGCGTAACCGCGAAATGGAAGAAAGCGGCGCGCTCGTCCCTTGGACCAGCCCCGAAGGCACGGCGATGGAAATCGCGGCCGCGGTCCCTCAATGGGCCTGGTCGGACATCGCCTACGCGCTGGCGCCGAACGGTCGCAACCTCGACTACGTCACCAACTCGCCGTATCGCGGCCCGACCGGCAAACTCCCGATCGGGGTCTACAAATTCAGCTACACCGAAGGCCTCTACAAAGTGGGCGCCGAAGTCGGCAGGTACTCGCCGAGCAAATTCGACAGCATCCCGCTCTATCGGGAACGCTTCCGCGGTGGCGATCCGTACAGCGCCGGCGGAACCGATGCGATCGTCCAGGAACTTTCCACCTACCACTCGGCGTTCGGCATCGACCCCTCGGTCCAGCCCGCGCCGACGCTTCTGCAGAACGGTTGGAACGACGACCTCTTCCCGGTCGACGAAGCACTGCGTTACTACCAGCGGACCCGGGCGCAGTACCCCGGCGATCCGATCTCGCTGGCCTTCTCCGACTTCGGCCACAGCCGCAGCCAGAACAAGGCCGCCGATGTCGCCGCGTTCAACGCTCGACTCGAAGCCTGGTTCGCCCACTACCTGAAGGGCGAAGGCGCCGCGCCGAGCTCCAGCGTCGAAGCGCGGACCACCACCTGCCCGGCGTCGGCGGCCTCCGAAGGCCCCTTCACGGCAACTGACTGGGCCAGCCTGCAGCCGGGTGAAGTCAACTTCCGGTCGGACGCACCGCAGGTCATCGGGCACCTCTCCGCGGCCGAAGAACAGAAAACCGCCGAAGAAGGTTTTGCGAACCCGTTCAAATTCAATGAAGCGAGTCGCACCTTCGATCCGATCATCGGCCCGGCGATCGGGAAAACGGCGTGCTCGTCGGTCCCCGACACGGATCAGCCGCTGTCGGCCAACTACCGCCTCGGCGCAGCGCCGGAAGGCGGCTACACCCTCATGGGGTCGCCGACGATCATCGCCAACATCGATACGCCGAGCCCGAACTCGGAGATCGCGGCGCGCCTCGTCGACGTCTCGCCGGAAGGCACCGAGACCCTGATCGCCCGTGGCGTCTACCGGCCGGAAGGCGGGCCCCAGGAAATGGTGTTCCAGTTGCATCCGCAGGGCTACCACTTCGCGGCGGGCCACGTGGCGAAGCTGGAACTGCTCTCGTCCGACAACCCCTACAGCCGCTGGTCCAACCTGCAGACGAACATCTCGGTCAACAGCCTGGAACTGCGTCTGCCGGTGATGGACCAGCCGGGCGCACTGGGTGGTCTCGTCCAGAGCCCGGCACCGAAGGTGGTGCCGGCGGGTTACACGCTGGCCAAGGAATTCCAGCAGGCGCCCCCGGCGCCGACGCCGCCCGCGCCGGTGAACCCGGCACCCAAGCCGGTTACTCCGGCGCCGGTCGGGTACGGCCGCATCTCCGGGAAGCTCATCGCCAACGGCAAGGCGATCATCGTGCCGCTGCGCTGCAGTGTCGACGGGGCGTGCACCGGCAGTGTCTCCTTCAGCACGAAGAAGTCGAAGGGAAAGGCGGCCACCATCATCGCCCGTCGCAACTACTCGCTCAAAATCGGCACGGCCATGAACATGAGGGTGCCGCTTACCAAGCTCGGCCGCAAGATCGTCAAGAACGATCTCGCTTCCAAGGAGATCAAGCTCTACGGGGTCCTGCAGCTGCAGGATGTCGGCCGGGCCACCACCCTGACCCTGAACCGCGCGGCACGGCTGTCGCGCGGCAAGTGACATGCACGGGACGCATACCGCGTCGAACGGAGGAGGATTCAAAGTGAGACGTTTGCTGCTTCTCGTGATCGCGGTCGGGGCCCTCGGTGCCCTGTTCGTGGCCACGACGGCCAACGCGGCCGTCGGCGTCCAGAAATGGGAATCGCTGACCTGTAACGCGAATGAAGACAAACCGGCGCCATTGCCTGAAAAATTCGGCGAACCGGAACCCGGCATCTCCCAATCGCTGACCCCGCCCGCGGGCCAGTGCACGGGAGCGACTCCGGAAAAACTCTTCACCCAGGCGGGTGGTCACCCGACCTTCGGGATCACCGATTTCCGGATCGACACCTTCCCGTCGGTGTTCCCGGTGAGCGGCTTCCCGACGACGTTCCTCAAAGACATCGTCGTCAACACGCCTGAAGGTCTGAGCGTCAACCCGGAAGCGCTTCCGCAGTGCGAACCCGCCGTGTTGGAGTCGACGGGAAAATGTCCTCCGGCGACGCTGGTCGGGATCAACTACCTCACCGTTGCGGCCGAAGGGCCGAAAGAAAACAAATGTGAAGAAAAAACGCCGGTCAAAGGCGAATGCCTCCAGGCCCGCGTAGCGCTGCCGGTCTACAACATGGTGCCGTTCCAAGGCGTGCCCTCGATGGTCGCGTTCCCCGGCTCCTCCGGCATCACCTACATCGTCGGCTCCCTGAGCCCGGTGGACCAGCACGTCACCTTCACGATCAGCGACATCGAGCCTCCGCCGACCGGCCCGCCGATCATCGAGTCGCGCTTGGTCTTCCTCAGCGCGAAGACCCCGAACAGCCCACTGGCCGCCGGGAACCCTCTGAACAACGGCACCTACCTGACGATGCCGAGCAACTGCGCCGGTCCGCAGGTCTCGAAACTTTCGCTCGACACGCAGGGCCCGCCGCTCGAAGCCGAAGCGAGCAGCATCACGGAACTCCCGTACTCGACGCCGACCGGCGCCACCGGGTGCGAGAACGTGCCGTTCAACCCGGAAATCGCCGTCACGGCGGAAGGCAAACGAGGGGTGGACAGCCCTGAACCGACCACGGTCGATGTCGGGATCCCGTTCAACGCGGACGCGCCGATCGCCAACTCGTACCTCAAAACGGCGAAGGTGACGTTGCCGGAAGGAATGGGCATCAACCCGTCCGCCAGCAACGGCCTCCAGGTCTGCACGGACGAACAGTTCCACTACCACACGGCCCTGCCGGTGGAATGTCCCGATGCCTCGAAGATCGGGACGGTGGAAATTCAGACCCCGTCGCTGCCCTCGGGCTCGATCAAAGGCAACGTCTATGTCGGCGCCCCGCTGAAGAACGGGCCCGGCGTGTTCGAATCCGGGGAACAGTTCCGGATCCTCATCTACGGATTCTCGGAACGGTATGGCGTCAACGTGCGCCTCAAAGGCTCGGTCAAGCCGGATGCCACGACCGGTCAGCTGACCGCGGAAGTGGGTGAAAACCCGCAGGCGACGTTCAGGAACTTCCGTCTGAACTTCTTCGGCGGGGACAAGGGCATCCTGACCACGCCGCCCACCTGTGGCACCAACACTACGACCACGGAATTCACTCCGTGGTCCGGCAATCCCGACAACAACAAGCCGACGTCGAACACGACGCTGGCGACCGTGCCCGGCGGCGGCAGCTGCCCGACCAGCCTTGCGGCCCGCAAGTTCACGCCGAGCTACTCGGCGGCGAGCGAATCGACCGCCGCGGCGAAGTTCAGCCCGTTCAAACTGACCGTCAGCCGTGCCGACGGCCAGCAGGAGATCAAATCGGTGAACGTGACCCTGCCGAAGGGCCTCGTCGGCCGACTGGCCGGGATCCCCTACTGCGGAGAACCCGAACTTGCCGCTGCGGCGGCGAGCAGCGGCAAAGCGCAGCAGGCGAATCCGAGCTGCTCCTCGAACAGCGCGATCGGCTCGGTCGTCACCAAGGCCGGAACCGGCGGCGCGCCGCTGAGCCTCAGCGGCGTGGCCTACCTCGCCGGTCCATATAAGGGAGCCCCGCTCTCGCTGGCGGTCATCACCCCGGCGGTCTCGGGTCCGTACGACCTCGGCACCGTGGTCATCCGGGTCGCCCTCAACGTCAACCCGCTGACCGCCGAGATCAACGCGGTCTCGGATCCGATCCCGAACGTGTTCGGCGGCGTCAAGCTGGACATCCGCTCGATCGAGCTGAACGCCAACCGCTACCAGTTCATGCTCAACCCGACCAACTGCCAGGCCGGTGCCACGGCCGGGACGCTTAGTGGCGGCGGGTCGAATCCCGCCAACGCGAGCAGCTGGTCGAGCTACGCGGTCTCGGCGCCGTTCCAGGCGACCGGGTGCAAGAGCCTCGGCTTCAAGCCGACGCTCCACGCCCGGATCTCCGGCCCGACCACGCGGGCCAAGAACCCGCGGATTCGGGTCATATTGAAGGCGCAGAAGGGGCAGGCGAACATCGCCCGCACCGCACTGAACCTGCCGCACTCGCTGTTCCTCGACCAGGGTCACATCAAGACGATCTGCACGAGGGTCCAGCTGGCGGCCAAGGAATGCCCGAAGAACTCGATCTACGGGAACGCCGAAGCGAGCAGCCCGCTGCTCAAGCAGAAGTTGCACGGCCCGGTCTACCTGGTGTCCTCGAAGCACAAGCTTCCGGACCTCCTGGCGGACCTCAACGGCCAGATCAACATCCAGCTGGATGGCGTGATCAGCTCCAGCCACGGCGGCCTGAAGACGGTGTTCAACAACACCCCGGACGTCCCGCTGAAGACGTTCATCCTCAACATGCGGGGCGGCAAGAAGAGCCTCCTGCAGAATTCGACCAACCTCTGCAAGAGCCCGCAGCTGGCGATCCTCAACATGAAGGGCCAGAACGGGAAGGTCATGAAGACGAACAAGCTCCGCCTGAACGTGGCGGGCTGTGGGGGCGGCAAGAAGAAGTCGAAGTAGCCCTGAGGAGGGCGTGGAAGGGCACCGGCGCGGCAGGCTGAAATAGCCTCCGCGCCGGTGCGCCCCTCCATCTCAGTCCTGATCGTCGCCTGGAACTCGAGTGCCGAGCTGCGCCGTCTGTTGCCGCCGCTCCGGGCCGAGCTGGTCGACGGCGACGAGCTGATCGTCGTCGACAACGCTTCTCCCGACGACTCCACCGCGGTGGTCGCCGAGCTGGCACCCGAGGCGACGGTGGTGACGATGGGACGCAACCGCGGCTTCGCCGGAGGCGTCAACGTCGGCGCGGCGGCCGCGTCCGGTGACCTGCTGGTCGTCCTCAACCCGGACGCGATCCCGCAACCGGGGTGGGGACAGGCGATCCGCTGGCCTTGGCGCGAGGGCCGCGGCTGGTCGGCCTGGCAGGGGCTGGTCGCCGAGGGCGACGGCCAGACGATCAACTCCGCGGGCAACCCGGTCCACTTCACCTGCATCGTCTGGGCGGGCCGTCACGGGGAGCCGATCGCGGCCGCGCCGGCGACGGGGGAGGTAACCGCGCTCTCGGGCGCCTGTCTGGCCGTGCCCGCGGACGTCTGGCGGCGTCACGGCGGCCTCGCCGAGAAGTTCTTCATGTACCACGAGGACGTCGACCTCTCGCTGCGGCTGCGGCTGGCGGGGGAGACGGTGGGGATCGAGCCGACCGCGGTCGTCGCCCACGAATATGAGTTCACCGCCTCGGCGGGCAACAAGTGGCGTTGGCTCGAGCGCAACCGGCTGGCGACGCTCGTCCGCCTCTGGCCCGGCTCGCTGCTCCTGCTCCTGGCCCCGGCCCTGCTCGCCACCGAGGTTGCGCTCCTCCTCGCCGCGACGGCCGGCGGTTGGGGCGGCCAGAAGCTCCGCGCGAACGCCGAAGTGGTCGTCTGGCTCCCCCGGCTCCTACGCGAGCGCCGCGCCCTGCGCCGGGGGCGCCGGATCTCCGCTGCCGCCTTCGCCGCCGCCCTGACCCCGGACCTCGACTCGCCCTTCATCCCCGAGGTCGTCCGCTCGACCCCCGTCCGCCTCGCCCTCCGCACCTACTGGCGCCTCGTCCGCGCCTTGCTCCCCCGCTAGCTGTTCCTTTTGCGCCTCATAGGCGCAAAAGGAACAGCTGACGCGGGGTCAGCCGCGCTGGGCGGTCGGGCGGATCAGGATCTCGTTGATCTCCACGTGCGCCGGGGCCATCAGGGCGTGGAGGATCTCGCGGGCGATGTCCTCGTCGCGCAGCGCCCAGTCCGCCGGTTTGTCGTCGAAGAACTCGGTGTCGGTGATGCCAGGCTCGACCAGGGTCACCTTGATCCGGTCGTTGTCGTCGACCTCGCGCAGCTCCTTGCGGAGCGCTTCGCCGATCGCCGTCGCGGCGAACTTGGTCGCCGAGTAGAGCGAGCCTGGGAGGGCCCGGCGGCCGGCGACCGAGCTGGTGATGACGTAGTGGCCGTCGCCGCGCTCCAGCAGGTGGGGGAGGGTGGCGCGGATCGTCAGGGCCGGTCCGAGGACGTTGGTCAGGACCATCGAGCGCCAGTGCTCGGGAGACTCCTCGAGGAAGCCGCGGGAGGCGCCGAAGCCGGCGTTGGCGAAGACCGCGTCGATCCGCCCGAACGCCTCCAGCGCCCGTGCCGCCAGCGCCTCGACCTGGTCCCATTCGGTGACGTCGCACTCGACCGCGATCGCCCCCTCCGGGCCGCCGAGCTCCGCCGCGAGGTCCTCCAGCGCCCCCCGCCGCCGCGCCGCCAGCACGAGGCGGTACCGATCGGCGGCCAGGCGTGCCGTCGCGGCGCCGATCCCGCTGCTTGCGCCCGTGATCAGAAGGACCGGTTTATTTGGCTCTGAGACTGAGTTTCTGTCTGGCATCCCGGATATTTAAGCGCCCTTGATGTGCCGACCGGTCCGGCTTGCGATAATGAGCGATGTCGTGGATCCCTCGCGTAGGCGCAAGATTCGTTTGGGTGTCGCCCTCTCTGTGGCGGTGCTGCTCGCCGTAGCCCTTGTCTACGTCAGCTTCAGCGCGGCTGACCAGACGAAGGAACCGTCGCAGATTCTCACCGCGACGCCGGGCCAGAAGTTCGAGATGAACGCGAAAGTCATCCCGAAATCGGTCCATCACGAGGGCGAAACGCTGAAGTTCGAAGTCGAGGACCGCAACGGCGGCGGCGCGATGCCGGTCAGCTACCAGGGCGTCGTTCCCGACCCCTTCCGCGGCGGCCGCGAGATCGTCCTCACCGGCGCGGTTGAACACGGCACCTTCGTCGGCGAACCGGAATCGCTGATCACCAAGTGCCCGTCGAAGTTCACGACGGACGCCACCGAAACCGCCGGAACCGGTAGCGGGTCTTCCAGCAGTAATGGCTAGCGTCGGCGGCGTACTTCTCGCGCTCGCCTTCTTCGTCGCCGCCGCTTCAGCGATCACTGCCGTCGTCTGGCGGCACGACGATTCCCGCGTCATCCTCGCCCGCCGCGGCGTCTACCTCGTCTTCGGCCTGCTGCTCGTCTGCGTGATCTTGATCGAGGTCGCGATGGCGACCAACGATTTCCACCTCAACATCGTCGCCGAACACTCCTCGCGTGAGACGCCGATGTTCTACAAGCTGGCCGCGATGTGGTCGAGCCAGGAAGGCTCGCTGCTGCTCTGGGCGTTCGTGCTCTCGGTCGCGGCGTCGCTGGCCCTCTACACGACCCGCCACAAGCTGCGCGAGATCGTCCCTTGGGCGACCGCCGTGATGATGGCGATCGCCACCTTCTTCATCGGCCTGATGCTGTTCGCGCCCGGCGTCAACCCGTTCCACACGATCCAGACGCCGCAGGACGGGATCGGCCTGAACCCGCTGCTGCAGCACCCGAGCATGATGATCCACCCGCCGATGCTCTACTCGGGGTACGTCGCCTGGACCGTCCCCTTCGCCTTCGCGATCGGCGCGCTGATCACCCGCCGGGTCGACTCCGAATGGATCCGCGCGACCCGCCGCTTCGCCCTGATCGCCTGGACCTTCCTCGGCTTCGGCCTCCTGCTCGGCGCCCGCTGGTCCTACTCGGAGCTCGGCTGGGGCGGCTACTGGGCCTGGGACCCGGTGGAGAACGCGGCACTGATGCCCTTCCTGCTCGGCACCGCCTTCCTGCACTCGATCATGGTGCAGGAGAAACGCAACATGCTGAAGGTGTGGAACGCGACGCTGATCATCGCCACCTTCTCGATGTGCCTGCTCGGCACGTTCCTGGTGCGCTCCGGCGTCCTGCAGTCGATCCACGCCTTCGGCGACGACACGGTCGGGCCCTACCTGCTGGCGGTGATCGGGATCGTCGTGATCGGCTCCACCTGCCTGATCGTCTCCCGCCTCGACGACCTGCGCACCGACCAGAAGCGGATCGACTCCCTGGTCTCCCGGGAATCGGTCTTCCTGATCAACAACCTGTTGCTGGTCGGGATGGTCGTGGTGATCGCCTGGGGAACCTTCTTCCCGCTGATCTCTGAACTCTTCACCGGCACCAAGAGCTCGCTCGCCGCCCCCTGGTTCGACAACTACACGACGCCGCTGGCGATCGTGCTCGTCCTCTTCACCGGGATCGGGCCGCTCCTCGCCTGGCGCCGCGTCACCTGGGCCTCGGCGCGACGGGTCTTCCGCGTCCCGATCGCGATCGGCCTGTTGACCCTGGTCATCCTCTGGGCGTTCACCGACGCCGCCCACAAGCCGTGGGCGCTGGCGCTCTTCACCTTCGCCGCCTTCGCCATCGCCGGGGTCCTGCAGGAGTTCTACAACGGCGCCGCCGCGCGGAAGAAGACCTCGGGTGGCTCGTTCGCGGGCGCGCTCGGCGCGGTCACCGCCCGCAACCGGCGACGCTACGGCGGCTACATCGTCCACATCGGGATCGCCGTCCTGCTGATCGGCATCGCCGCCTCCTCGAGCTTCCAGACCAACGAGAACGTCTCGATGAAACCGGGCGAAACGCGGGTCGTCGACGGGCGCGAATTCACCTACAAGCGGCCCTACGTGAAGGTCGACTCCGAGAAGTACACGATCGGCGCGATCGTCGAGGTCAAAGAAGACGGCAAGTACCTGACGACGCTGGAAACCAGCCGCCGCTTCTTCCGCCCGACCGGCGCCGCCGCCACCGGCGGCCTGGCCGATTACTTCAGCGGCGAGGCGACCTCCGAGGTCGGCCTGAAGACCAGCTGGAACCACGACATCTGGACGACCGTCGCGCCCAACGTGCAGCAGGTCCAGCACCAGCTCACGGTCGCCGAAAAGGGCCTCGAAAAGTGCATCGGGGCGAAACCGGGGACGCCGGAACAGTGCAAACAGCTCAACGAGCTGATGCGCGCCGCGGCGGCCGAACCGCGGCTCCAGCCCCAGGCTCTGGCACAGATCGAAAGCCTGCAGCTGCTCTCCGCCGAACGGATCGCCCGCGGTTACGTCAGCGAGGCGGGCGCCGCGACCTTCAAGGTGATCATCAACCCGCTGGTCCTCTGGATGTGGATCGGCGGCATCATCGGCCTGATCGGCGCGCTGATCGCGGTCTGGCCCTCCCGCAGCCGCCGCAAAGGCGCCATGGTCCGCACCGAGGCAGACGCGCTCAAGGAAGCGAAATACCGCGAGATCCGCGATGCCGAACTCGACCACGCCTCCGGCAAGCTCTCCGACGACGACTACGCGATCCTCGACTCCGAGCTCCGCAAGGAAGCGGTGGAGATCCTCGACGCGGTCGGCGTGGGGGCGGGCTCCGGCGAGACGCTGCGTGTCGGTCGCGCGGGCCTGCCAAGCGACTACATCGGCGACGAGGACGGCGACGACCACCCCGCCAACGGCAACGGGCACACGAATGGGTACGCGAACGGCAATGGCCATGCCAACGGCAATGGCCACGCGAACGGCAACGGGCACGCCAAGGGCAACGGGAACGGCAACGGTGCCGACGGCGCCTCGGACCGCGACTAACCGCTCAGACCCTCTACA
Source organism: Solirubrobacterales bacterium (assembly GCA_965200635.1). Lineage (GTDB taxonomy): Bacteria > Actinomycetota > Thermoleophilia > Solirubrobacterales > 70-9 > VAYN01. The sequence goes on from OZ241364.1 coordinate 2,649,243, forward strand.
CTTCCGTCCGTGTACACGATTCTCGGCGTCCTTCAGGTAATCATCGCGGCCGTCCTGGTCTTCCTCATCCTGCTCCATTCGGGGAAAGACGCGGGGCTCTCCGGTGCCTTCGGCATCGGCGGCGGTGGCAGCCAGATCGGCGGCGGCTCGATGGTCGAGCGCAACCTCGACCGCGCCACCGTCTTCTTCGCCGTGCTCTTCGTCGTGAACACGATCGTGCTGCTGAAGATCTAGACGGCGCTTGCCGTTCACGCGCAGCGACCAGACTGCTCGGGCTCGAGCACAGCGGCCTGACCTTCCAGCGCGTCCCACCCGACTACCGCTTCCCCTACGACCTGCGCAGGTGGGACGCCGTCCGCGTCCCGCCCGGCTCCTGGCGGGGCTACGAGGCCGGCGCCGCGGGCCTCGAACTCCTCGCGATCGGCTGAGTTGCGTCAAAGATGGCTCTGTTGTAACTCTGGTTGACAAACGCGGTATCTTTGTCAAGTACGCAGACTTTAGTGTCGCGATTGACAAGGAGGAGTTCACGTGGAGGCGCACGCCGAGCACGCGCATCACCATCACCATCACGACGACGTCGAGGTGAATCCGGCGGCCTGGAGCGACGGCAAGCGCTATGCCTGGTTGCTCGGCATCCTGGTGCCGCTGGCGCCGTTCATCGCCTGGGGCCTGGTCGAAGCGACCGGCTTCGGCGGGTTCTGGTTCGCCGGACCGATCCTCATCTTCGTCGCCTTCCCGATCCTGGACCTCCTGATCGGGATGGACCCCACCAATCCGCCCGACTCGGTGCTGAAGTGGCTGGAGCAGGATCACTACTACCGCTGGTGCACCTATCTCTTCATCCCGATCCAGTACGCCGGTCTGATCTTCGCTGCCTGGGAGTGGGGCGACGGTGGGCTGTCGGTGTTCGAATCGATCGGCCTCGCCTTCACCATGGGCGTCGTCGGCGGGATCGGCATCAACACCGCCCATGAGCTCGGGCACAAGCGCGACGACCTGGAGAAGTGGCTCAGCCGCGTCGCGCTCGCGCAGACCGGTTATGGGCACTTCTTCATCGAGCACAACCGCGGCCACCACGTGCGGGTCGCGACGCCGGAGGATCCGGCGAGCTCGCGGCTGGGGGAGAGCTTCTGGGAATTCCTACCGCGCACGGTGTCCGGCAGCCTCACCTCCGCCTGGCGCCTCGAGGCCGTCCGCCTCGACCGCCTCGGCAAGTCCCGTTGGTCCCTGCGCAACGACATCCTCGGCGCCTGGGCGATGACCGTCGTCCTCTTCGCCGCCCTCGCCGTCGCCTTCGGCCCGATCGTGCTGCCGTACCTGGTCCTGCAGGCGATCATCGGCTTCTCCCTGCTGGAGGTCGTCAACTACCTCGAGCACTACGGCCTCCTTCGCGAGCAAAAAGAGGACGGCCGCTATCAGCGCTGCCTGCCGAAACACAGCTGGAACTCGAACAACGTCGCCTCCAACGTGCTGCTCTACCACCTGCAGCGCCACTCCGACCACCACGCCAACCCGACCCGCCGCTACCAGGCGCTCCGCCACGTCGACGAGGCGCCGCAGCTGCCGACGGGTTACGCGGGGATGATCGTGCTGGCCTGGTTCCCGCCGATCTGGCGACGGGTGATGGATCCGCGGCTGCTCGATCACTTCGAGGGCGACGTGACCCAGGCGAACATCCAGCCCCGCAAGCGGGAGAAGATCCTCAAGCGCCACGGGGTGGCCGCGTGAGCGCCTTCCGCTGTCCCGGCTGCGGCTACGTCTACGAGGAGGCGCAGGGGCACCTGCGCGAGGGCTTCCCGCCCGGCACGCCCTGGGCCGAGGTGCCCGACGATTGGGCCTGCCCCGACTGCAGCGTCCGCGACAAGGTGGACTTCGAGCCGGCCGAGGAAGCGGCCTGACTGCTCCCGCTGCGACGATAGGGGTGATGGCCGAGCGAACGCCATATCCCGAGGCGGCGCGGAACCTGCTCCGCCGGACGTTCTTCGATGCCGCCCGTCATCACCTGGAGACCCGCCCTTGGTCGGAGGTGACGATGGGCGACATCGCCGCCACCGCCGGGGTCAGCCGCCAGACGCTCTATAAGGAGTTCGGCAACAAATCGGAGTTCGCGGTCAACCTGACGATCCACGAGGGGGAACGCTTCCTCGCCGCGGTCGAAGACGCGGTCCGCGCCCACACCGACAATCCGCGCGACGCGGTCCGCGCCGCGCTCGAGCTCTTCCTCCGCACCGCCGGCGAAGACCCGCTGATCCGCACCCTGCTGAGCGACGACGGCCAGGGCGGGATGCTCCCCTTCGTCACCACCCAGGGGATGCCGGTCGTCCTCTGGGCGACCACCCGACTCTCCGGGGTGATCGAGGAGGGCTGGCCGCAGGCGCCGAAGGACGACGTGAAGCTCCTCTCCGAGGCCCTCGTCCGCCTGGCGATCTCCTACATCACCAACCCCTCGACGACGCCCGACTCCACCGCCGCCTCGGTCGCCGAGCTGCTCGGCCCGTTCATCGACCGGGCCCTCGGCACGGCTTGATCGCCGTCGTCTCCGACACCCATATGCCGAAGGGCGGCCGCGCCTTGCCGCCGCGCTGCGTCGAGCTGCTGGGCAAGGCCGACGCGACCCTCCACGCCGGCGACTTCTTCGCGATCGAGACGCTGCGCGAGATCGAATCGCTGTCCCGCGGCCCGGTCCACGCCGTCTACGGCAACGTCGACCGCCCCGACCTCCGGGAGCTCCTCCCGGAGACCCTCGAAGTCGACCTCGAAGGCACCCGCGTGGCGATGATCCACGACGCCGGCCCGTCGAAGGCGAGGCTGGGACGGATGCGCCGCCGCTTCCCCGACGCCGACGCCGTGGTCTTCGGCCACAGCCACCTGCCGCTCCGCGAGGAGGACGACGGGTTCCAGATCTTCAACCCGGGCAGCCCGACCGAGCGCAGGCGATCCCCGCGGCACTCGATGGGGGTCTTGCGGGCGGGAGCCTTCGAGCACGTCTGGCTGTGAGGGTTCCGCCCGTTCTCCCGGCCGGGGGCGGCAGTCCTAGCTGCGTCCTGGGAGGGGTTCGTGTGAGAGAAGGCACATCTGCCTGAGTTCCGTGACGGAGATGCCGGGAACGTCGCCCTCTCGCGCCTTCTGTCTCCTCTCGGGCCCGGAAAAGGGGTCCGAAAACGCGCTGCGTGCAGCGACGAATTGACTGTTGTCCAACACGCACGGAAGCGTGGACTTCCCACGCTCTCCGTGACGAGTTGCGAGTCTCGTCACGTCGTCGTGAATCTCCGTGGGACTCGCGTGCGTCCCGCGTCGCACACCGTCAGCGGATCCGGCACTCCCCACAGACCCGCCCTCTCGGCGGCGGCCACAGCCTGCCAAGGCCGCCGCCGAGAGGGCAGCGTCCCTTTCCCCGGGCGCCAGCTTCCCCGGCCCCGAAGCACCGCGCCCCCTACTCCTCCCGCGGCGCGACCAGTTCGTGCTGGTAGGCGTAGGCCACCGCCTGGGCGCGGTCGCGGGCGCCGATCTTGGCGAAGAGGTGGTTCACGTGGCTCTTCACGGTGGCGGCGCTGACGACGAGGCGGGCGGCGATCTCGCCGTTGGAGAGGCCGGCGGCGATCAGCTGCAGGACCTCGGCCTCGCGGGGGGTGAGGCCGTCCGGGAGCCGGTCGTCGTCGGGCGGGGGAGGGGTGTCGCCCCCGCGGACGGCGGTCAGGAGCTGCCGCTGGACGGCCGGATCGATCGCCGCCTCCCCGGCCGCGACCCGCTCGACCGCGCTCTGGATCTGCTCGGCCCCGGCGTCCTTGGTGAGGTAGCCGCGGGCGCCCGCCTGGAGGGCCGCGACGACGGTCTCGTCGTCGGCGTAGGTGGTGAGCGCGACGACGCCGACCTCGGGGTGGGTCTCGGCCAGGCGCCGGGTCGCCTCGATGCCGTCGAGGCGCGGCATCCGCAGGTCCATGAGGACGACGTCGGGGCGCTCGGCGGCGACCATCGCCAGTGCCTCCTCGCCGTCAGCGGCGGCCCCGACCGGCTCGATCCCGGCGATCAGCCCGAGCATCAGGGTGAGGCCCTCGCGGACGACGCGCTGGTCGTCGGCGACGACGACCCGCAGGGGCCGCGACGCGTCCGGGGAGTCCGGGTCGCTCACGCCGGCACCCAGAGCTCGACCCGGAAGCCGTCCACGGTCGGCCCGGCGAGGAGGCGGCCGCCGATCAGCTCGGCCCGCTCCCGCATCCCGCTGACCCCGTAGCCTGAGCCGGTGCTCGCCAGCGCCGCCGGCTGGGGCACCCGCGGCTCGTCCCCGTCGCCGTGGGAGTCGGCGACGATCAGCTGCACCCCGTCGGGATCGTAGTCGAGGCGGATCGACACCCGCTCGGCTTCCTCGGCGTGCTTGCGCACGTTGGTGAGCGCCTCCTGGGCGGTGCGGAACACCGCCAGCGCCGCTTCGGAGGGGAGGGGCCGGGCCTCGCCGGAGATCTCCAGCGTGCAGTCGATGCCGCTCGCCCGCATGTCCTCGAGCAGCTCCCCCAGCTTGTCGGGGCCGGGGACGGAGTCGCCGCGCAGGGCTTTGATCGCCGCCCGCGCCTCGTCGAGCCCGGAGGCGGCATGGCGGTGGGCGCGGCCGATCGCCGCGATCACATCGGCGTCGACGTCGCGGTCGAGCGCCAGCAGCCGCGCACCCTCGAGCTCCACCGAGAGCGCCGAGAGCGAGTGGGCGAGGACGTCGTGAAGCTCCCGCGCAATCCGCCCGCGCTCGTCGAGCGCCGCGGCCTCGTTGCGCGCCATCCGCGTCCGCTCCTCCTCCTCGAGCAGTGCCTGCGCCTGGATCTGGTGATCCTCGCTGAGGCGCAACAGGTTCCCGATCACGAACATGAAGATGTAGGCGATGTTGGTCCAGGCGAAGACGAGGAAGCGTTCGCTGGCGGTCGCCAGGATGCCGATGTCGACGATCGCGATGATCGGGATGATCGCCGCCAGCGCCATCCGTTTCGGCAGGCGGATCACCGCCGAGGCGACCGCGGCGTAGGTGCCGAGCACCGCCGTCCCGGACGGTTGCACCGTCATCAGCGCGATCGAGGCGAGGCCGAGCAACAGGACGAAGACGAACTCGGCGCGGTCGTCCTGCGGGTCGTAGATCAACTCGACCGCGATCAGGACGACCAGCGTGCCTCCGCCCAGCAGGGTGACCAGGCCTTCGCCCCAGAGCGCCGGCGTCGGCGTCCCGATCAGTCCCGAGATCAGGATCAGGACCATCGAGACGACCGGCCAGATCCGCATCCGCGCGCCTCCCTTGCCTTCTTCGCGGAGGCGTTCGCGCAGGAACACGATCCCCTGCGGGCGGTCGGGTTGGTCGTCCGGGCGGAAGATCTGCATGCGCACAGGTTAGGAGGCGGCCTCCGGGTTGTCATGGGCGCCGGGGTTGAGCGTGGGGGAGGCGTCTCCACCCACGGGTTGAGCGGCAAGTTCGGCGTCCGAGCCGATGCGGATCGGACCGACCCGCCGTAGCTTCTCGGCCATGGATACGGCGATACGCGTTCACGGGCTGCAGCGCTCCTTCGGGGACGTCCAAGCCGTCGCAGGAGTCGACCTCGAGGTCGGCCACGGAGAGATCTTCGCGTTCCTCGGGCCCAACGGCGCCGGGAAGACGACGACGATCGAGATCCTCGAGGGGTTCGGGGGCCGGGACGCGGGGGAGGTCGAAGTCCTCGGCGTCGATCCGGCCCGGGCCGGCTCCGAGTGGCGCCAGCGAGTCGGGATCGTCATGCAGGAGTCGGCCGGGGAGCTCGAGCTGACGGTGCGCGAGTGCATGCAGCTCTACGCCGGGCTCTACCGGAACCCGCGCGACGTCGACGAGACCTTGGCCCTGGTCGGGCTCGATGAGGAGGCGGCGGCGAAGAACTCCGGCCAGGTCTCCGGCGGGCAGCGGCGGCGCCTCGACGTCGCGCTGGCACTGATCGGCGATCCCGAGCTGATCTTCCTCGACGAGCCGACCACCGGCTTCGACCCGGCGGCGCGACGGGACGCCTGGAACATGCTCGATGGCCTGCGCGACCTCGGCAAGACGATCTTCCTCACCACGCACTACATGGAGGAGGCGGAGCGTCTGGCCGATCGGATCGCGGTGATCGCGGGCGGGCAGATCATCGACGAGGGGACGCCGGCGACGATCGGCCACCGTGATCTCGCCGCCTCCGAGATCCTCTTCGGGCTGCCCCGGGGGGTGGGGAAGGGCGAGCTGCCCTCCGACCTGATCGCGCTGATGCAGCCGGAGCGCCGCGACGAGCGGATCGAACTGCACAGCGCCGCGCCGCTGGCCGACCTCGGCCGCCTCGGATCCTGGGCCGACGGCCGCGGAATCGAGGTGTCGGAGCTCGAGGTCCGCCGTCCCACCCTGGAGGACGTCTACCTGCGATTGACCGCCGAAGCCGCGGGCGTCGCCGCCGAGGAGGCAAGCTAAGAGATGGATCTGGTCCTGCACGTCACCCGCTTTCAGCTGCGCGCCTACCTGCGCAACAAGCGCGCGCGGATGTTCACGCTGATCATCCCGCTGATCCTGCTGGCGCTACTCGCCGGCGTCTTCCACGGAGGGGAAACCACCGTCAACGGGGTGAAGATCGACTACCGGCAGTTCTTCGTGCCGAGCGTGATCGTCTTCTCCCTGACCCTGACCACGCTGGCGATGTTGGTCGCGACGGTCGTCCAGCAGCGCGAGCTGGGGATCCTGAAGCGCCGGCGGGCGACGCCGATGCCCGCCTGGGCACTGGTCGTCAGCCAGTCGCTGACGGTGACCCTGATGGCGATCGGCACCGTCGCGCTGCTGCTGCTCGTCGGCGCGGTCGCCTTCGGCGTCCACATCCCCTCCGACGGCTGGGGCGCCTTGGTACTCGGGGTCCTCGGCGGCGCCTTCGCCTTCTGCGGCCTCGGCTACGCCCTCACCACCTTCGCCGACTCCGCCGACTCGGCCCAGCCGATGATCCAGCTGATCACCTTCCCCCTCTTCTTCATCTCCGGCATCTGGATCCCGATCTCCGAACTCCCCAAGTTCCTCCAAATCGTGGCGAAGATCTTCCCGGTCGAGCACGTCGCCGACCTGATCCACCGCGCCTACGTCGGCGCGGTACCGACCGGCCCGGTCCTGCTCGACTTCGCCGTCCTGGTCGCCTGGGCGGTCCTCGGCGCGGCTGTTGCCTCGCGGAGGTTCCAGTGGATGCCGCCTCGGCGGGGGTAGGGCGCGAGGGTCCGGGCCTCGGAAAGCTGGCGCCCGGAGCACGCAGGACGCAAGGGTCTGCGGCGAGGGAGGAGTGGTGTCTCTCCTCCGTGACGAGACTCGCAAGTCGTGACCGAGAGCGTGGGAAGTCCACGCTTCCGTGCGTGTTGGACAACACCGACTTACGCGCTGTCGACTTTGACCACACCAGGGTGTGGTCAAAGTCGACAGCGCGTTTCCGGGCCCTCTTCCGCCCGCGCCTGTGCCGGCAATCACACGAATCCCTCACGTCCTAGGAATGCCGGAGCGGCCGGGACAACGCCCGTCCGCCGCCCCCGTCCCTACTTCTTCTTCGTCTGCACCTTGCAGCTCTGGGGGTGGCCGCTATGGAAGTAGCAGCGGTCGTTGACCGAGTTGACGGTGTAGTGGACGCCGGCGAGGACGACGTTGCGGCGGATCGAGTAGAAGACGGTGACCTTGCCGAAGTAGTCGTTCGGGCCTTGGAACCAGCTGACGCCGCACTTCAGGCGGGCCTTGGAGAGGCGCTCGCATTTGATCGTCTGTTCCTTGCCGTGGGTGAACTTCGGGCCGAAGGCTTCCTCCAGCGCGATCGCGCTGATTTCCTCGGCGCGTTCCTTGGTCAGGGTCGGGATGTGGGCCTTTGGCACCTTGATCCTCGGCACCGGGCCGCCCGCTTCGACCGCGTCGATCCAGCTCTGCACCCAGGAGGAGATCTGGTCCACGCGGGTGAAGACGGCGGGGCTGGAGGGGTTGCAGGAGCCATCGCCGAGGCTGGTCACGCCGACCTCGACCGGGGTCCCGTCGGTGCGGGTGGCGATCGCCGGCCCGCCCGAGTCGCCGTGGCAGGTGGTGATGTGGAAGGTCGGCGCGTCGAGCGCGCACACCTGGCGGCTCGGGTCGAAGAAGGGGTAGTAGCGCTTCGTCCCTTCCTTGCAGCGGGACCCTTCCTCGATCGGCACCTGCGCCGACTGCAGCTGATTCGGGGCATGGCCGGTGTTGCGGTTGTCGATTCCCCAGCCCGCGACCGTCAGCTGGTTGCCCGGTTCGTACAGCGCCGAGTCGGCGGCGGTGGCGAGCGCGATCGGCGGCGCGTCGACCGGTTCGGTGAGGATCAGGAGGCCGGCGTCGCCGTGCAGCTCGGTCGGGTCGAAGCCGGGGTAGGCCAGGACCTTTTCGACCTGGCTCACCTGCGTCTTGTCGATCTTGGTCAGGTTTGAGACGCCGGTGGCGACGGCGATCAGGCTCGGCTCGACGATCGAGCTCGATTCGATGTCCTCGACGCAGTGCCCGGCAGTGAGGACGACCCGCGGCGCCACCACGGTGCCGGTGCAGGCGTAGCCCGCCGTCGCCTGCACGCCTTCGATGAAGGCCAGCGACGGATATTCGGCGATCTTCGCGTTGTGGCCGCCGATCACCGAGCCGCTCGCCTTCGGGTTCGGCGTCGCCGCGGTCGCGGCGGCGGAGAGGATCAGTGCCCCCAGGAGGGCGAAGGCGGCGAGCAGCGGCATAAAGCCGCGACGGCGGGTGGAGCGGATCAAATTGGCCTCGTTCGGTCGGATCGTCACGTTTTCCCTGCTGAGAGGCCCCTCGGCCCTGTTCGTCCGAGTCTATCGGCGGGTCTGGAAGAAACCCTGAACAAGGCAGGAAGGTTCGATCCGAACGGCGCGCGGCGGCCCGGAGGCCGCCGCGCGCGTCAGGCGGTGGGTCGCCGGGGCTAGCTCCGGCAGACGGCCACGACCGTCAGCTGCCAGGCTTCGGCGGCCCCGCTGTTCGCGGCGCGCACCAGCCAGCTGCCGGCGTCCGGCGCGTAGCTACGAGTGGTCCGCAGGACGACGCCCGCGTTGCCGTTCGAGTTGAGGACGTATCCGCCGCTGAGCACCGTGCCGGACGGGCAGGCGACGGAGGTCTCCTTCACCGCGGTCGTGTCGTTGGCCGTGACCGCGTTCACGAGTTCGGTCGACACCGTCGCCGCTGCTCCGGCCGCTCCCGCGGGGCCCGCCGGTCCCGCCGGTCCGGTTGCGCCCGTGGCGCCTTTCTGGCCTGCCGGTCCCGCCGGTCCGGCAAGCGTCGACTTCGCTTTCGCGCTCAATTTGGCGGGCGTCACGGCTTCTTTCTTCAACTGCCTGGGGCCGATGCTTTCTTTCCCGAGTTCGGAGGCGGCGAAGGCGGTGCCTCCGCCGATCAGCAGAAACAGGCAGATCGTCGAGATGACGTTGGAGTAGGTGAGCCGTTGGCGAATACGAGACATGCGAATCCTTTCGAGCGATTTGACACGGGCAGGTGCGAGGTCAGTGGCCGGCGGGCTTGCCCGCCGAGAAGCCGACGGTCCGCGATTCCGGTTCCCCGACCGGGCCGGCGACCGAGACCAGCAGCCGGTACTTGCCGACAGCGAGGCGGCCGAGCGGGACCGCGACGGTCGTGGTGCCGGGGTCGAAGTCGCGGGTCGGCAGCTTCTTTGCCTGCTTCCAGGCCTTGCCGACCTTGCGCTGGATCGTCAGGTCGAGGTGTTCGACGTTGCCGTTGGCGGCGACGACGAGGTCGCCGAACGCCTTCTTGCCGGCGTTGAAGCGCTTCGGGTAGAGCTGCGCGGCGTCGAGCCGGACGATCGACGGTTCTTCGATTTCCGCCACCAGGCTGTTCGGCAGCACCTCGCCGCTCGCCGAGACGGCCCCGGTGCTCGGCGAGCCGGCGTTCGGGTTCGCGATCGCCGGAAGGTCGGTCCCGGCCGTGTTTTCGCCGACACCGGCGCCCGACAGCAGCGCCTTGACTTCCTCCGCGCCGCCGATCGCGACGAGCGGCGTGCCGTCGGTCTGGTTCCAGATCGCCGCCTGCATCGCCGCCGGCGAATCGTCGAGGCTGGGCTGCGAGTTGGAGAAGTTGTAGGCGAGCAGCTTCGCGACGCCCTCGTAGCCCGGCATTTCGCTCGCCTTCGGGCCGACGTCAAAGAGGCCTTCGAACGGGATCCCACGGTCATGGTCGAGGCAGTAGGCGGAGATGCCGTTGGCGACCGTGGTCGAGCCCGGCGCGGCGAAGACGATCGTTTCGAAGCCGATGCCGAAGTTCTGGTCGGAGTCCTTCTTGTTCAGCAGCGTTTCGCCTGGTTCGGCCTTGACCAGGGTCCCGGCCTGCGAGTCGAACCAGTCGAGGTCTTTCGGGGAGATTTTGCGGCACTTCTTGCCAGCGCCCGTTCCCATGATGTCGCAGGGGGAGTAGCCCTTCATGTTTTTCGAGCGGACATCGCCGGCGGGCGGCGTGGGCAGTGGCGGTTTGTGGGCCTTGAGGTATTCCTTCAGCGGCGTCGGCGCCATCCCCGTCTCCGGGAGCGGATAATCGCGGCCTTTGTAGCGGTAGACGTCGACGTAGTGGTCGTCGACACCCATCAAGTGGAGCATCTCGTGGGCCATCGTCCCCGGCCTGCCCATGTCCGAGGCGGTGAATTTGGCGCCGATTTCGTTGCCGCCGACGTTCGGCGTCCCGAGCCCTTCGGTCTCCGAGCGGAAGCCTTTGTCGGGCTCGCCGAGGTCTTTCAGCGGATCGACCACCGTCACGTGCTGGTAGTTCGGGGTCGGCGGGTCGTTCGGGTCCGCCACCTTCCATTCGAGTTTGAACTTGACCGGGTCGCCTTTGCTGGTTTTGTTCGGCAGGCGATTCAACTCGGCTTCGGTCTGTTCACGCTCGAACGGGACCACTTCGGTGAGTTGTTTCTGTTCCTCCGGCGTCTTGCCTTTCGGCAGGGTGAACTCGACTTTCAGCGCGACCGTGATCGGCCCTTTGAATTCTTTGCCTTCGAGTTCGAGCGAGACGTCGTCGCCGCTGAACCCGCCCTTCGCACCGAGCTTGGCCGCGCCCGCCTGAGCCGCTTCAGCGAGGCTCACCTGGCGCGAGACCTGGACGGCAGTCGGTGCGCTCGGGAAGAACGCCGGGGTGGCGGCAACGACGCTGCTCGTCGGCAGCAGCGCCGTCCAGCCCAGGAGGAGGAGGCTAGATGCGATGACGCCGCCGACGAGCTTCTTCGTCCTCTTCCAAGACACCGGCGGCATGGTTCCTGGCCGGGCCCGTCGTTTCAACGTGGTCGCACCGAAGGAATAGGTAGGGACTTCGCATCGAAAACCCGCGTATATTCCCGCCGGTCCGGGGTGTGGTTCGATGATCTGGGGTTTCCGCGATGTCTCGTCTGCTGGAGCGTGAGGGTGACCTTGTCGCGGTCGATGCCGCGCTCGCGGGTGCCCGCGCCGACGGTGGGGGCGGCGCCCTCCTGATCGAGGGCCCGGCCGGGGTCGGCAAGTCGACCCTCCTCGCCGAGTTGGAGCGACGAGCCGACGCCGACGGCTTCCGGGTGCTGGCGGCGCGCGGCTCCGTGATGGAGGGAGAGTTCGGCTTCGGCGTCGTCCGCCAGCTGATCGGGCCGCTCCTGCGCACGCTCGACGCCGACGCGCGCGCCGCGCTCTTCGCCGGGCCGGTGGCCCTGGCGGAGCCGATCTTCGGCCTCGGCGGCGACGGGCTCGAGGGGGGCGGCGCCGAGAGCTCGCTCTATGGCCTCTTCTGGCTGGTCGCCGGGCTCGCCGAGGACCGCCCGCTGGTCCTCGCGATCGACGACGCCCACTGGGCCGATGCCGCCTCGCTGCGCTTTGCCCGCTACCTGGCGCGGCGCCTGAGCGGGATGCCGGTCCTGCTCGTGCTCGCCGCGCGGCCCGACGAGCCGGGCGTGCAGACCGAGCTGGTGCGCGGGCTCGCCGCCGAGGCGGGGGTGCCGACCTTGCGGCCCGAGCCGCTCAGCGAGGCGGGCACGGCGGAGCTGGTCGAGGAGCGGCTCGGCGACGCCGCCCCGACACCGTTCGCGCACGCCTGCCACGAGGCGACCGGCGGCAACCCGTTCCTGATCTCCGAGCTCCTCGTCGAGCTGGCCGCGGAAGGGGCCGACGCCGGGCTGCTGCCGGACCGGATCGCGTCGATGGGACCGCGGCGGATCGGCGCCGCGGTCGCCGAGCGGGCCTCCCGGATCGATCCCCTCGCGCCGGACCTGACCCGCGCCGCCGCGGTACTCGGGGAGGCCACCGACCTGACCGCGCTGGCGGTGCTCACCGGGGCCGAGCGGGAGGGCGTGGCGACGATCGTCGACCGACTCGCCGCCGCGTCGATCCTCGACCCTGGCCCGGCCTACGGCTTCGTCCACCCGCTCGTGCGCCAGGCCGTCTACGAGGAGATCCCCGGTGCCCGCCGCGCCGAGCTGCACGCCCGGACGGCGGAGGCGCTGGCGAGGCGGGAAGCCGATCCGGAGGTGGTCGCCGCGCACCTCCTGCTGTCCGAGCCGGGCGGCCTCGCGGGCGGCCTCGCCGCGCTCGAGCGGGCCGCCGACGCCGCCGCCCGGCGCGGCGCCCCGGAGAGCGCGATCGCCTACCTGCGTCGGGCCCTGCTCGAGCCGGGCGCCGAGCGCGCCGGGCTGCTGGCGAGGCTCGGCAGCCTCGAGGTCGTGGTCCGCGACCCGGAGTCGATCGCCCACCTCGGGGAGGCCGCCGAGCTGACGGCCGACCCCGCGACGGCGATCGGGATCTACCTGGAGCTGGCCGACCTCCTGTCGCTGGCGGGGCTGTGGGAGGCGTGCGTCCAGGCCGTCGACGCGGGGCTCGCCCGGTTCGGGGACCAGGACGTCCCCGGCCTGCTCGACCTCGAGGCCTTCCGCGCCGCCTACCGCGGCTATGACCCCGCCCGGGCGGCGGACTTCGATCGCGACCTGCCGCGCCTGCGGGCGCTGGTCGAGGCGAGCACCGTGGACGCGTCGCGGCGGTTGCGCTGGATGCTCGCCGGGCTCGGGTCGGTCCGTGACACCCCGCGGGCCGAGATCGAACACCTCTGTCATCCCGGCGAGCGGGACTGGAGCATGCGCCAGGACGGGCGCGAGATCACGACCGTCTCCCAGGCGGCGCTGGCGCTGTTGGTCGTCGAAGCCTTCGACGACGTCGAGACGATCGGCCAGGAGCTGGTCGAGGACGGGCGGCGGCGCGGCGCCCTGCTGGCGACGGTGGCGGGGATCGGCCTGGGTGCCGCCGTGGCCTCGCGCCGCGGCCGCCTGCGCGACGCCGAGGCCGACCTCGCGGCGATGGTCGAGGTGGTCGAGCAGAACGAGCTGAGCCTGATGGCGCTGACGACGATGCTCTTCTTCTGCGCCGACACGGTGGTCGAACGGAGCGGGCTGGAGGGGGTCCGCGCGGCGCTGGAGGGGCTGGAGCTGCCGCCGGACTTCGCCGCGACGCAGAGCGGCGGGATGCTGCTGGAGCCGCGCGCGGCGGTGAAGGCGGCGCGGGGGGATCGCGACGGGGCGATCGCCGACCTGCGCGCCGTGGCCGAGATCTTCGTCCCGTTCGGGGCGACGCCGCGCTTCTCGCGTTGGCGCTCGAGCCTCGCGCTGCTGCTGCCGGAGGCCGACCGCGACGAGGCGCTGGCGCTGGCGGCGGAGGAGCTGGAGCTCGCCCGCGCGGTCGAATCGCCGGCGGCCGAGGGGGCGGCGCTGCGGGCGCTCGGCCTGCTGCGGGGCGGGGAGGAGGGGGTCGCGGAGCTACGCGAGTCGGTGGCGGTCCTGCGCGACGCGCCCACCCGGCTGGAGCTCGCCCGGTCCCTGGCGGCGCTCGGCGGGGCGCTCCGCCGGGGCAAGCTGCGCGCCGAGGCGCGCGAGCACCTCCGCGAGGCGGTCGAGCTGGCGCAGGAGTGCGGCGCCGAGCGCCTCGAGGAACGGATCGACGGAGAGCTTCAGGTCGCCGGGGCGCGGCGTCGCCGACGCGCCTTCTCCGGCGCCGAGTCGCTGACCCCGAGCGAGCGCCGGGTCGCGGCCGCGGCGGCCGGCGGCTCGACCAACCGCGAGATCGCCCAGGAGCTTTTCGTCTCCCTGCGCACGGTCGAGATGCACCTCACCAACACCTACCGCAAGCTCGACATCTCCTCGCGCGCCCAGCTCGCCGGCGCGATCGCCTCCTAGACGGCCGGGTAGGGTCCCGGTACGTGGTCGAAGTCGCCAAGGAAGACGCGCTCGTCGCGGCGGCCAGGGAGGGCGACCTGGCTTCCTTCGAAGCGCTCGTCCGGCTCCATCAGGAGGCCACCTACCGTGTCGCGCTCCGCATGCTGGGCTCCTCGTCGGATGCCGAGGAAGTCGCCCAGGAGGTGTTCGTGCAGGCCTGGCGATCGCTGGCCAAATTCCGCGGCGACAGCGCCTTCGGCACCTGGCTCTACCGGATCGCGACCAACCGCTCGCTGAACGTGCTCTCCAGCAGGCGGATCGAGTCGATCCCGATCGAGGAGGCCGAGGTCGCGACGGTGGCGGGAACCGAGGAGGAGGCCGAGAAGCGTCTGCGCATGCGGATGACCGTTGCCGCCCTCCTGACGCTGGAGCCCGAGCAGCGGGCGCTGATCGTCCTGCGGGAGCTCGAGGGGCTGAGCTACGAGGAGATCGGCGCGATCCTCGAGCTGAGCGAAAGCCTTGTCAAAGGGCGCCTGCACCGTGCGCGCCTTGCGCTCGTGGCTACCGTGGGGGAGGGATGAGCGCCATCGACAAACGCCTGCCGTGCGGAGTCGACGTCGAGGACCTGGTGCGCCAGGTCTTCGAAGGCGCCGACCCCGCCGACCCCGAGCATCAGCGCAACTGCCCGCACTGCCAGGCGGCGCTCCGCCGCATCCGGCGGGCGCATGAGGACATGCGGGGGCTCGCCGCCGAGCCGGTCCACGTCCCCGGCGGCATCCTCAGCGCCGTGATGGCGCGGATCCGGGCGAAGACCGCGCTCGTCACCGTCGACGTCGGTGCCCTGGGGTCGACCCTGGTCACCGATCGGCTGATCGCCGAGGTCGCCCAGCGGGCGGCGCTCGGGGTGGACGCGGTCGAGCGGGCCGCGGTGATCGCCGCCGAAGAGGATCCGGCCGGAGTGGTCGGGCTCCGGGTCCGCCTGATCGTCGCCTATGGGCCCTCGCTGCCCGAGATCGCGGACGCGGTGAGGACCGCCGTCGCCCGTGACGTCAGCGAACTGACCGGCGCCACGCCTCGCTCGATCGACGTCTCGATCGACGACATCGACTGAGCCACGAACTTCTCTTCGTTCGTACTGTCGAAGTAAGTGAGGACTTCGAACGGCGCCGACGCGCCCGGTCCCGAACCCGAGATCAGACCCCGAGAGAGGTGCATCCGCAGATGGCAGAGCAAGACAAAACCACTTCGAGCCCCACCGAGACCCCGAACGCCGCGGACTCCCCGCAGTCGACCTCGGGCCGGGGCGGCGGACTGACCCGGCGCAGCAGCGAGCCGTTGCAGTCCGACCGCGGTCAGACCAGCATCGCCGACGGCGTCGTCACCAAGGTCGCGGGCCTCGCCGCGGGCGAAGTCCCGGGCGTCCACGAACTCGGCGGGACGGCCGCCCGCGCGGTCGGTGCCGTGACCCAGAAAGTGGGGCTCACCGACGCCCGCTCCCAGGGTGTCTCGGTGGAGGTCGGCGAGCGCGAGGCGGCGGTCGACCTGACGATCGTCGTCGACTACGGCGAGAGCATCCCGCAGGTCGCCGAGGAGGTCCGCCAGCAGATCATCAAACGGGTCGAGGGGATCACCGGGCTCACGGTGGTCGAGGTCAACATCAGCGTCGACGACCTCTACTTCCCCGGTGACGAGGACGACCGCGACAGCCGCGTCTCCTAGGCGCGAGCCCGACCCCGGAGACCCAAGGTGGCATCGACACCGGCCCCCCAGCGGCCGCGCTCCGTCAGGGTCCGCCTGGCGCGGATCGCGGCGGGCGTGATCGCGCTCGACTCGATGGTCGAGCCCAACGCCGGCCGCGGCCGGTGGATGACGCTCGACGGCCGCGAGCAGATCGCCGGGGTCATCGCCGCCGAGCGTGCCGACGGGAAGGTCGGGGTGGAGTTGCACCTCGACCTCGCCTGGCCGCCCGCGCCGATCGAGCGGGTCGCCGGGCTGCTCCGTGCCGACGTCGCCGCGGCGGCGCGCCGGGACGGCCTCGACGACCGCCTCGGGCGGGTCGACATCACCGTCCACGATCTCCTGCTCCCGTCCGCCGACGAGGAGGGCGTGCGATGACCCGGCTCTCCGGAGCGCTCGCGGCGTTGGTCGGCTACCTGCTGCTCGGCGCCCTCGCGGTCGCCGGGATCGCGGTCGCGGTCTTCTGCGCGCAGGGCGGCACCGCCTCGCTCAGCCCGGCGCACGCGGCCGAACTGTTGTCGCTGGGGGAACTCCGCGACACGGTCGGGCCCTGGCTCGCCGACCTCGAAGCCGACGGGCCGAGCGCGGCCGTTGCCGCGATCTGCGGCGCCGGCGCGGTCCTCCTCGGCCTCGTCTTGGTGCTCGGCGCGCTGGTCCCGCGGCGCGATCGCCTCTTCCTGATCGAGGAGGGGACGGAGGGCCGGCTGACCGCGCGGCGACGCGCCCTCGCGGCGGCCCTGGCCTACCTCGCCGAGCGCCCGCGCGACGTGCTCGGCGCCAAGGTCCGCGTGCGGCCGAACCGGCGCGGGCGCGGCGGTCGCGCCCGCCTCAGCCTCCTGCGCTCCCGCTCCCAGGACGGCAGCGAGCGTGCCACCGAGGCGGTCGCCGAACTCGAGCACCTGGAGGGGGAGCTCGCGCTTCGCCCGCGGGTCCGCAACCGGGTCCCAAGGCGCGGCGGGCGGGTGGTCTGATGCTGCGCCAACGCCTGCGGGTGGAGGGCTCCGCCGTCGCCTCGGCGGTCGGCCGCGTCCTCGTCGTCCTCCTCGGCCTCGCGCTCGTCTACTACGGCGCGATGCTCGTCCTTCTCGCCCTGAAGGTGGACCCGGCGACCGTGAACGACTTGAGCGGCTACCGCAGCGCCTTCGACTACCTCGCGGGCCTCGGCCCGGACGACATCTCGGCGAGCGCCCGCGGGATCGTCGCCGCCGTCGCCCTCGTGATCGCGCTCCCCTGCGCCTTCCTCTTCTGGCGCGGCCTGCCCCGGGCCCGCCTCACCCGTCACGCCGTCGTCCTGCCCGAGACCTCGCCCGGCCTGACCGAGATCCAGCCGCGGGCGATCGAGCGGGCCGCCGAGGGCGCCGCCGTCGGCGACCCGCGGGTGACCGGCGTGCGGGCGCTCTACGAAGACGACGGCGTGCTCATCCTGGTGCGGACCCGGGAGGCGACCGAACTGGTCGAGACCTTGCGCGAGGTCGCCCGGCTCGCCCGCGAGAGCCTCGCCCGTCATCAGCTCGACGTCGACCGGGTCGACGTCAGGCTCGTCAGCTTCAACCGAAAGGACCGAAGGGAACTCGCATGAAAGACCAACGTTCATTTGCCGCCGGTATCGGCTTCGCCTTCGTCGCGGCCTGGATCGCATTCGGCTTCGGCGATGCCGTCCTCTGCCTGGTGGGAGCGGCGGTCTTCTGGACCGTCGCGGGAGTCCTCGGCGGCAACGTCGACCTGGGCGAGCTGCAGGGTCGGCTCACCGGCAACCGGGAAGACGATTTGTCGCCACCCCCGGCGGCCCCCCGAGCACCGTTCCCGAAGCCGAGCGGCCGCACGCGGGTCCGCTGACCAGACCCTGGAAACGAAAGGAAAGACACATGGCAAGAGGTAATTCACGTGGAGGCAACGGCGGGATCTCGCTCGGCGGCATCCTGGTGATCATCGGCATCGTCCTGATGATCGTCTGGAGCTTCTGGGTCGGGCTGATCATCCTGCTGATCGGATTGATCGCCTTCGGCGGCTTCGTGCGCGGCCGCTGGTACTGAGCCCGCGAACCCATCGACCCGTCGCGACCCATGCACCCCGAGCAACCCTCGCTCACCGCGATCTCCAACACCGCGGTCGAACTCCACCGCGAGAGCTTCGGCCGGGGCCCGGGCGCGGCAAAGAGCTACGTCACCGACGACCTCGTCACCTGCGTCCTCTCCGATGTCTTCACGGCGTCGGAGAGGACCCTGATCGGAGTCGGCGAGGCCGACCTGGTCCGCACCTCCCGCACCGTCCACCAGGTAGCGGTCGAAGAGACCTACAAGACCCGCATGTCCGCCGCGGTCGGCCGCCCGGTCACCGCCCACCTCAGCACGATCAACGTCGAAGCCGACATCGCGATCGACATCTTCGTGCTCGGACCCTCATAAACGGAGATGCGGCTGAATGGAGTCGAACCCCTGAGGAGTAATTCGCTCGCGGCCAGTGCTCCCGGGACAAGTCGAGGCCGGGCAACGTAGCCGAGGCCGCTTCTAGGGTCACCCGCCGTGAATCCCTTTCCCTCGATGAAGGCGAAGCGACTCTTGGCCGTACTGGAAAGGCAGCCGCTGAACTACCGGGTGGCTCGCCGGTCCGGTTCACATCGGCGGATGGAGTCGCCGGGCCACCCACCGCTGACCTTCGCCTTCCATGACAAAGCGACGATCCCGGCGGGCCTGGTCCGCAAGATCCTCGTCAGGGACGTTGGACTTGATGAGGAAGATGCGCGGAAGCTAATCTGACGTGGAGGATCGAATGGAAACCGTGCGCGTCATCTATCACCACGAAGGGGACGGCTGGTGGGCCGAGTCACCGGATGTCGAGGGCTGGTCCGCCGCCGGAGACTCCTATGCCGAGGTCGCCAAGCTGGCCGAGGAGGGCATCCCGTTTGCCCTTGAGCGCGACGACGCTGTTCTGGAGCACTTCGTTCCCGTGGGCGAGCGCGTCGCCGCTTAGGTTCTGAGCCGCGCGACAACGCCGTCGCGGTTTACGCAAGCTTCCCTCGATGTATGAGGTAGCTCTGCGGTCCAAACGAGGCAGCCCTCATCAGCTTCAACCGAAGCTGACGCCTTCGGCAAAATCAACGTGTGAGGGAGCGACCGGAGAGGCGGGACTACCAGCTTGAGGCCGAGGCGACTGTAACGGCGTGATGCAGAAACACACGAGAGCGCTAGCGCAGGCCGACTGAGCCGACCGCGTACTGAGCAGCCTCAAAAAAGGTAGTGCTCCAAGTGTCGAACTGATTGCGTAAATCTTCGACCTTGGCTTCTCGCTCGACTAGCGCGTCGTCGTCTTTGCGCCCTCGATGCCGCATTCGATAGGCGGTGACGAGCCCCAACATCGCCTCCAATGAAAGGTTGAGAGAGCGTGTCACGGCGTCGCTGTTCTTAAAGCGGATCATCACGGTGGCTACACGCATTTCAAGTTTCTTACCTTGCTCGGCAGCTCTCTCGATCAGAGCATCGGCGTCCTCAGGGTCGCTACTTCGATCCATCGGCGCCGGTTCGATCCGGGCGCGGAGAACGTTGAGAGCGCTCGCCGCAAGATGAAGCTCGACGGCGCCTCACTTAGGACCGCTCGGGCATCCGCGAGGTCCCCCAGTCGCCGGTCCTCGCGAAGCCGCCGGACGCCGAGCCGATAAGTAGTGACGGTGGCGGCGACGGAACCCACGGCAGCGACTCCGGACACGACCAAGCTGATTTCTGCGGTTCCCAAGAGACCCGTGATCGTGGGGCATTATTCGGACGCGATCTCGAGGGAGTCAGGAGTTCTCCATGCCGTCCGAGTCGACTTCGGCGTCTCCGGCCGTCGCTCAGGCTTAAGCAGTGCTCGGCGCTTGATTAACGACGCCTCGTACCACGGCCAATGCCGCACCCGACGAGGATTGCCCCGATCGGAACCGCAATGTTGTTCGCAAGCGTGCTCGAACCGTCAAAGGCGATACCGATCGCATTGGGGAAATCGGGGGAGCCCCGAAACGACGAACCCCCGCAATCCGCTTTGACATCGCGGACTGCGGGGTTTCATTTCCAGTGCGGCTGAATGGAGTCGAACCATCACGGGTGTTTCCACCCACAAGGCCCTCAACCTTGCGCGTCTACCAGTTCCGCCACAGCCGCTCGAGGGACCGGGGATTCTAGGGGTTCGGCGCGCGCGTGCCTTCTCGCCTTGCGGGCGTCCGGTGGACGGGGTACTCTGCGAACAAGTGTTCGTCTCAGAGCGCACCCGGCAAACGGAGGAAAACGGAGCCACCAATGGACCTTGACCTGACCAAGCGGCAGAAGGAGATCTTCGACTTCATCCGTAAGTATGCGGCCAAGACCGGCTACCCGCCGACGGTGCGTGAGATCGGTAAAGCGGTCGGCCTGCATTCGTCCTCCACGGTCCATGCGCATCTGGGGAATCTGGAGAAGCTGGGCCTGCTGAAACGGGACCCATCGAAACCGCGGGCGATCGAGCTGCTGAAGACCGGGATGGACAAGGCCGTCAACGCGGTGACGCCGAGCAACGGCATCCCGCTCGTCGGTTCCGTCGCCGCGGGCGCCCCGATCCTGGCGGAAGAGAACATCGAGGAATACCTCGAAGTCCCCGACGTCATCGGTGGGGAGGACGGCGACTACATCCTTCAGATCCGCGGCGAATCGATGAAGAACGCCGGGATCCTCGAAGCCGATTACGTGATCGTGCGGCCCGCCGATGACGCGAACGACGGCGAGATCGTCGTCGCCCTGATCGGCGAGGAGGCGACGGTGAAGCGCTACTTCCGCGAACCGGACCACATCCGCCTGCAGCCCGAAAACGATGAAATGGACCCGATCATCACGACCGAAGCCCGAGTGCTCGGCAAGGTCGTAGGCGTCTTCCGCGCCGTCTAGCTCCTCCAGCGGGCTACGCAAGCCCGCGAAAACCAAGCAAGGCGGTGGACGCAGGGAGGGCGGCGAAGCGAGCGCAATGGAATTGCGTGAGTAGGACGCCCGACTGAGGACGCCGATTTGCGCCGGTTTGCAGTGGGCTGCATTGGGTCTAACATCGCAAGAGCGAGCTGAGCGGACGCGGGGCGGGGAGAAATCCGCCTCGAGGAAAGTCCGGACACCAAAGGGCAGGGCGGTGGGTAACACCCACCCGGCGAAAGCCGCGGGAAAGTGCCACAGAAAAGATACGGCCGATGGCGCGGCCACACGTGAGTCGCGTACAGGCAAAGGTGAAATGGTGCGGTAAGAGCGCACCGGCGTTCGTGGTGACACGACGGCCAGGCAAACCCCGCCCGGTGCAAGGCCAAGCAGGACCGTCGACCCGGCTCGGCGAGGTCCAGGTAGGTCGCAGGTGCGCTTCGGCGCCCCGTAGGGCTTCGGCCCACGAGATAGATGTCCGCTCGCGACAGGATCCGGCTTACAGGCTCGCTGTCGGAAGGCCCCGCTTCGGCGGGGCCTTCCTACGTTGACGGGCCGAAAACCCGACATATAGGCAAGTTTTCGGCCCATCGACCGGGAGGCGGGCGATGGCTTGCAGAGGTTCCGCCCTCGGCCCCGCCGGTCGATGAGAGACGCGAGTAGCGGAGGTGGCGCCGGGCAGGCGCAATTTTTCTGTCTTAGCGTTTGCTAACCTGGCGCCAACTTCCGCTGAATCTTTGCCACATATCGCAAAGAGCGGGGGACCCAATTAGTGGGGGCGAATCGCGGCCGAGGCCGCGTAGCGCAGCTCTTTCAGCGCGAGCCCGTCAGCTAACCCCGCAAGCGCTCCGAAAGAGATATGAACAACTTCCCCCCGCGCCGAAAGGCGACATCCAACTGCTCGGGAGCTCCTGCGCCCAGGATCTCCTACGTCTGGCTTCGCGCCGCGCTGCTCGTCGGCGCCCTGGCCGTGCTGGCCTTCGCGATCGCCCCCGGCGCCCAGGCCACGACCGGCGGCGCCTCGCCGATCGCGGCCGCTCCGGAAGCGGCCCCGGAAGCCGTCCCTGCCGAAGAAGCGGCAGCGACCACCGCCTTCAACGAAGCCGAACTCTCCTTCACCCCGTACCGCTACGCCGGCGCCAGCTGGTACGGCGGGACGTCGATGTGGGGACGCTCGACCGCCTGCGGCCAGGTTCTGCGCCCGTCGACGATCGGCGTCGCCAACAAGACGCTTCCCTGCGGCACCCCGGTGAAGTTCGTCTGGCACGGTCACTCGATTGTCGCCCCTGTGATCGACCGCGGCCCCTACATCAAAGGCCGCGCCTGGGACCTGACCTCGGCCGCCGCCGAAGCGCTGGAATTCGAAGGCATCGGTCGGATCCAGTATGCGGTCGCGATCGAATACGCCCGCAAGAATCGTTGACCCCGCGCCGCTCGGCGGCGCCGGCGGCACCCGGTAGCGCTCCTTTTGCGGCCCCAGCGGGTTAAAGTTTCCTGCTCAGGAGCCGTTTTACGAGAGGAGCTGTACCGATGTCGAGGACTTCCCGGGGCGCACTCGCGCTAGTTGCCGCTGCCGTCGCCCTGATCGCTGTCGCCGCCATGGCGAGCGCCGCCGGGGTGGAAAAGACGACGGTTACGCTCGGCGCGACGTCGGAGACTCCCGACCCGTCATGCCCCAACATGCCCTGCCAGGCGGTCGGCAGCGTCACCGGCTTTCAGGTTTCGACCGACCAGAACCAGAGTCCCTTCCTGGTCAAGACCGACGGGACGATCAAGTCCTGGACCCTGACGCTGGCCCAGCCGACCAACAGCCAGCGCACCTTCTTCAACGGTTTCTTCGGCACCCCGCCCGAGGCGCGCCTGGCGATCCTCCACAAGGTCCCCGGCTCCAACCCGCCGCGCTACAACCTGCGCCGACAGGGCGCGGTGAAGGTCCTCTCCCCGTTCCTCGGCCAGACGGTCAAATTCGGCGCCTCCCTGAAAGTCGAAAAGGGCGACATCATCGGCGTCACCGTGCCGACCTGGGCCCCGATGTTCTCCCAGGAACTGAGCACCTCCAACGTCTGGCGGGCAAGCCGCGAAGCCGGCGCCTGCACCAACTCGACTGACATCCGCCAGGGTCAGCCGCAGGAAGAACTGGGGAAGCGGGCCACGTACGGGTGCAAGTACTCGACGGCGCGGTTGCTTTATACGGCGACGCTGGTGGCGGATCGCTGAGGTTTGCGGGGGGCGTCGTTCTCCCGGCCGCCCAACCCGTCCGAGTTGCGCCTGGGCGTCTCATGGCGGTCCTGGCTGGCTGTGACCGCCATGAGACGCCCAGGACGTGTGGGGTTCGTGTGATTGCCGGCAGGGGCGCGGGCGGAAGAGGGCCCGGGAACGCGTGGTCGACTTTGACCACACCCTGGTGTGGTCAAAGTCGACAGCGCGTAAGCAGGTGTTGTCCAACACGCACGGAAGCGTGGACTTCCCACGCTCTCCGTCCCGTGACGCGCCCGCGGAGCACGCCTCGGAGGCTCCCCGCCACTCCCCACATCCCCCGGCGCAGACCCAGAACGACAAAGGCCCCGGCGCTTTCGCGCCGGGGCCTTGGGTGCCGACTACTGCGTAGCTCTTAGGCGGCCACGGGGAGGACCCGGGGGGTCGCTTGGTCCTGGGGGAGCGCCGCGGCGCTCGCGATCAGGGACTGGAACTCGTTGAGGGCGAGGTGGCCGACTGCCTCGAGGATCTCCTCGTCGGTCCAGCCGATCTCACGTGCCTCCTCGTGCAGGTGGAGCGGGGGAGGGCCTTCGGCGTCGAGCGCCTCCTTCAGGTAGAGAAGGAGTGCCGCCTCCTTCGGATCGGCGGAGGAGAAGGAGCGGGCGCGGGAGACCTCGTCGAGGCCGAGCCCGGCGCGGCGCGCCGACTTGGCGTGCTGGGCGATGCTGTAGCTGTCCTCGCGGTGCTCGGCGACGGCCAGGGCGATCCGCTCACGCGTCGCCTGGGGGAGAACGCCGCCGCGCAGCTCGGAGCGCATGCGGGTGTAAGCGCGCAGGACGGCCGGGGAACCGGCAAGCACGCCGACGAACTTGGTGACCGCACCGCCGGCCGCCTGAATGGTCTTGATGAGCGGGGCGCTCTCGTCCGGCGCCGTCAGCTCGTCGTGGATCTGGAACCTGCTTACTGCCGTTTTTACCGTCACTAGCTTCTCGTCTCTGGCCTGCTGGCCGGATTGGTGGGGGAATCCGCTTTACAGAGCCTTTACGTGGCCTTTACTTTACTTTGAGCCTCTTACTTACGTGTCGTAAGTTATACCGACATTCGCGAGTCGTTTCAAGCACGCTGAAACGCCTTTCGACTACCCCGGATACGTCGTCTCGCACCTTCTCGGTTCATTCGTCCGCACGGACGTGGACGCTTCGCCTATGGTTGCCCGCTTACCGCGCCCAGAGCCAAGGAGGCATTCGCACATATGGCAGACCGCCCGCAGACCGCCGAGGATGTCATCCAGCTCTGCAAAGAGCACGATGTGCGCTTCGTCCGGCTCTGGTTCACCGACGTCCTGGGACAGCTGAAGAGCTTTTCGGTCAACGCCTCCGAGCTTGAGGACGCCTTCGAAGGCGGGATGGGCTTCGACGGGTCCTCGATCACCGGTTTCAACCCGATCGAGGAGTCCGACATGCTCGCCGTGCCGGACCCGACCACCTTCGACCTCCTGCCCTGGCGCCCGGAGGAGCACGACGCCGTCGCGCGCATGTTCTGTGACATCCGCGTGCCGGGTGGCGGTCCTTATGAGGGCGATCCGCGCTGGATCATGCAGCGGGCGCTCAAACGGGCCGAGGAGATGGGTTTCGACGCCTACAACATCGGCCCCGAGCTCGAGTACTTCTACTTCCGCTCGGCGAAGCCCGAGGGAGGGGTCCCGGAGCCCCTCGACGAGGGCGGCTACTTCGACCTGACGACCCTCGACGCGGGCTCCGATCTGCGCCGGGAGACCGTCCTCGCCCTGGAGAAGCTCGGCATCCACGTCGAGTACACCCACCACGAGGTCGGCCCGTCCCAGCACGAGGTCGACATGCGCTACAAGAACGCGCTCGAAATGGCCGACGACTGCATGACCTACCGCATCGTGGTCAAGGAGTACGCGCTCAAATACGGCTACCACGCGACCTTCATGCCGAAGCCGCTGTTCGGCGAGAACGGCTCCGGGATGCACGTGCACCAGAGCCTCTCCAAAGGGGGCAAGAACGCCTTCTACGACGCCGACGACCCGTACTTCCTCTCGCCGACGGCGAAGTCGTTCATCGCCGGGCAGCTGAAGCACGCCCGCGAGATCTCGCCGCTCTTCGCCCAGTGGGTCAACTCCTACAAGCGGCTGGTGCCGGGGTTCGAGGCGCCGGTCTACCTCGCCTGGTCGCGCCGCAACCGCTCGGCGCTGATCCGGGTGCCGCTCTACCACCCCGGCAAGGAGGCGGCGACGCGCGCCGAGCTCCGTTGCCCGGACCCGGCCGCCAACCCATACCTGTGCTTCGCCGCGATGCTGCAGGCGGGGCTCGAAGGGGTGGAGAAGGGCTACGAGCTGCCCGAGCCGATGGAGCAGAACCTCTACCACCTCTCCCAGGAGGAGCTCGCGCACCAGGGGATCGAGCAGCTGCCCTCGACGCTCGGCGAGGCGATCGAGCTGGCCGCCGACTCGGAGCTGGTCCTGCGCACCCTCGGCGAGCACACCTTCCGCCGCTTCGTCGAGATCAAGCGCCAGGAATGGGACGACTACCGCGTGCAGGTCACGCCGTACGAGGTCGAAAACTTCCTGCCGATCCTGTGACGAAGGCGCGGAGCTAGTGCCACAGCTTCACGTCCTGCGCGTCTTCTGTGACGCCGAGTGGTCGTTCGGCAACCCGCTCGGGGTCTTCCTCGACGGCGACGAGGTGCCGGAGGAGCGCCGCCAGGCGGTCGCCGCCGAGCTCAACTTCTCCGAGACCGTCTTCGTCGACGATGCCGCGGAGGGGCGGATCCGGATCTACACCCCGGCGTTCGAGCTCGGCTTCGCCGGGCACCCGAGCGTCGGCACGGCCTGGTTGCTGGGCAAGGAGCGGGCTCCGGTCGAGGTCCTTCGCCCGCCCGCGGGCGAGGTCAAGGTGCGGGTCGACGGCGGCCGGACCTTCGTCACCGCGAAGCCGGAGTGGGGTCCGGACTGGAAGTTCTTCCAGCTGCGCGACGCGACCGCGGTCGAGGAGGCGCCGGACCTGCCTGACGGCGAGCAGGTCGGCTGCATCTGGGCCTGGGTCGACGACGGCGAGGGCACGGTCCGCTCGCGCTGCTTCTCCCACGACGACAACATCGGCGAGGACGAGGCCACCGGCTCCGCGGCGATCTGCCTGGCCGCGGCGGTCGATCGGCCGATCGAGATCCTCCAGGGCCGCGGCTCGCGCCTCGACGCTCGCCCGGTCGGCGACGGGTTCGCCGAGGTCGGGGGACGCGTGGCTTTGGACCAGGTCCGGGACTTCGCGCTCTAGACGTCGGCGAGTTCTTTCTTCAGCGCCGCGGGGTCGGTCACCGGCAGGTTGCAGGTGAAGCCCTCGCAGACGTAGGCGGCGGGCTCGCCGCCGATTTCGGTGCGCGCGTCCAGGAGGGGAGGTTCGGTCGCGCCCGCCGGGCCGCCGGCGAGGACGACGTTGGGACGGAAGGCGGCGCGGACGACGCCTTCGAGGGTCGCCAGGTCGCCGCCGATAAGGGCCACCTCGCGGGTCTCCGCGAGGTGGAAGTCGAGTGCCCGCAGGAGGTGGGCGAACGAGTCGGGGTGGGTGACGGCGACCTCGCCGAAGAGGGCGATGACGCCGAGCGCGCGGTCGGCGAAGGCGCGTTCCCCGGAGAGCGCGGCGAGGCGCAGGAGGCCGAGGGCGGCGGCGCTCTGGCCGGCCGGGATCGGATGGTCGCCGACCTCCTTGCGCCGCGCGATCAGGGACTCGTGGTCGGCGGAGGTGCTGAAGAAGCCGCCCTTCTCGGGGTCCCCGAAGCGCTCGATGGTCGTTTCGGCGAGCTCCCGTGCCGCCGCGAACCAGCGCGGGTCGAAGGTCGATTCGTAGAGGACGAGCAGCGCTTCCACCATGAAGGCGTGGTCCTCGAGGTAGGCGTTCAGGTGGGCGCGGCCGTCCTTGTAGGTGCGCAGGAGGTGGCCGGTCTCGGGGTCCCGCATGTCCCCGAGGACGAAGTCGGCGCAGGTCGCCGCGGCATCCAGGTAGTCCTCCCGTCCCAGGACCGCTCCGGCCTCGGCGAGCGCCGCGATCGCCAGCGCGTTCCAGGAGCAGAGACGCTTGTCGTCGAGGCCCGGCGGGACGCGCTCGGCGCGGGCGGCGAGCAGGGCGGCGCGGGCGGCGTCGAGCCCCGGCGGGGGCGTTGCGGCGGCGCCGTCGGCGAGGTGGAGGATGTTCTTGCCCTCGAAGTTGCCCGCCTCGGTGACCCCGTAGTAGGCGAGGACCGGGTCGGCGTCGTCGCCCAGCACCGCGCGGATCTCGTCCGGGGTCCAGACGTAGAACTTGCCCTCCACGCCCTCGGAGTCGGCGTCGTAGGCGGAGTAGAAGCCGCCCTCGGGCCCGCGCATCTCCCGCAGCAGCCAGTCGAGCGTCTCCTCGCAGGCCCGCCGGTAGCGCGCGTGGCCGAGCACCTGGTAGCCGTGCAGGTAGGCGCGCGCGAGCAGGCCGTTGTCGTAGAGCATCTTCTCGAAGTGGGGGACCTGCCAGGCGGAGTCGACCGAGTAGCGGGCGAAGCCACCGCCGAGCTGGTCGTAGATGCCGCCGGCGAGCATCGCGTCGAGGGTGCGCTCGACGTGCTCGGTCCCCACGCCGGGGTTCCCTCGTTCACGGGACAGGACCAGCTCCAGGGACGACGCGGGCGGGAACTTCGGCGCGCTGCCGAAGCCGCCGTTGACCGGGTCGGCGTGTCCCAGGAGCGTCTTCATCGCCCTGTCGAGGTCAGCCTCCGCGGGCACGCCGGAGGGCTCGATGTCGGCGAGCGCCTGCAGTCGGCCGACCATGGTCGCGGCGCGCTCGCGGATTTCGTCGCGTTTGTCGCGGTAGGCCTCGAGCACCCCGTCCATCACCATGCGGAAGCTCGGCATGCCGCGGCTGGTGTCGGGCGGGAAGTAGGTGCCGCCGTAGAAGGGGACGCCGTCGGGGTCGAGGAAGACGGTCATCGGCCAGCCGCCCTGCCCGGTGAAGGCCTGGACCGCCTCCATGTAGATCGCGTCGACGTCGGGCCGCTCCTCGCGGTCGACCTTGATGCAGACGAAGTTGGCGTTCATGAAGGCCGCGGTGTCGGGGTCCTCGAAGGACTCGCGCTCCATCACGTGGCACCAGTGGCAGGCCGAGTAGCCGACCGAGAGCAGGATCGGCAGGTCCTCCGCGCGCGCCCGGCCGAGCGCCTCCTCACCCCACGGGTACCAGTCGACCGGGTTCTCGGCATGTTGCAGGAGGTACGGACTGGTCTCGGCAGCGAGGCGATTGGCCATTGATACGAGGGTAAATCATCGGTGGGAACGGGAACTTCGGGTACGTTCAAGCGTTAAGTGAGTGTGGATAGCAGCAGGCGGGACGCCGCCCTCCAAGCGGTATTGGCCAAGTTGGCGCCGACGGACCGTCAAGTCGTCCTTGACGCGCTGGACGCTGCCGAGAAGACGGAGACCGAGCTGCGCTACCTGGCGGACCACGATCCGCTCACCGCGCTGCTCAATCGGCGCGCCTTCCGTGGGCGTCTCGACACCTACGTGAACTTCGCGGCGCGCTACGGCGGGCGCGGGGCGGCGATGGTGATCGACCTCGACGGGCTGAAGGGCGTCAACGACCGCCTCGGCCACCAGCAGGGCGACAACCTGATCCGCCGGGTGGCGGCAAAACTGCGCGAAAGGGTGCGGGCCACCGACATCGTCGCGCGTCTCTCCGGGGACGAGTTCGCGGTGCTGATGCCGCAGGCCGATGTCGAAGGGGCATTGGCGCTTGGCGAAGACCTGCGGGTCGAGGTCGCTGAGGCGTTCAACGGCGACCCGGACCTGGCCGGAGCGTCGATCAGCGTCGGGATCACGATGTTCGGCGCCGAGTCCGACGGGGGCGCCGAGGCGGTCCTGGCCGCCGCCGACGAGGCGATGTACCGGGCCAAGGCCGAGGGCCGCAACCGCATCTCGCTCTTCGAAGCGCCGACCGAAGCGACCGGCGACGCCCGCCGACTCACCACCAGCGCCAAGATCCGCAACGCTCTCACCCAGAACCGTCTCAGCCTCGCGACGCAGCCGATCGCGAGCCTCGCCAACGGGGAGATCGAGCGCTTCGAGCTTCTCCTCCGCATGCGCGGCGAGGCCGGCGAACTGCTCCCCGCCTCGGCCTTCATCGGCGTGGCGGAGCGCTCCGGGATGATCCAGGAGCTCGACCGCTGGGTGGTCGGCCAGGCGCTCGACCTGCTGGAGCTGCGCGAACGCGTCGGCGACCCGGTCTCCCTCCACATCAACCTCTCCGGCGCCTCCCTCACCGACATCTCGGTGCTCGAGTACATCGAGCGCAGGCTCGACGAAGGCGGCGCCGATCCGTCCCGCTGCACCTTTGAGATCACCCAGACCGCGCGGGTCGAGGACCTTGACACCGCCGCCAGCTTCGCCGACCGGCTCACCGAGTTCGGCTGTGAAGTCGCGATCGACGACTACGGCGCCGGCTTCGGCCCCTTCGAGTACCTGAAGCGCTTCCCCTTCGACGTGATCAAGATCGACGGCGCCTTCATCCGCGACCTCACCCACAACGACGCCGATCAGCTCACCGTCCAGGCGATCGTCGGCATCGCCCGTGGCCTCGGCAAGATCACGATCGCCGAGTTCGTCGAGAACGAGGCAACCGTGACGATGCTCCGCGACTACGGCGTCGACATGGCCCAGGGCTACCACCTAGGCGTGCCGGTGGGGCTTGAGGAAGGGTTGCTGGAGAAGTCCTAGGGGTCGGGGCGTCGGAAGCGGGCGCCCGGGGAAAGGGACGCAAGGGGTGTCGGCTGGAGCGGCCGTCTCGGTCACGGCCCTGGCTGGCTGTGACCGTGCCCGAGACGGCCGGGTATGAAAGCTGTGAAGGATCTCCGACGCCGTTGAGGGAGACGTGCGGGAGTCGCCACGAACTCCATGCTTCCGCGCGGGTTCTTCCACGAAGTCCACTCTTCCGCGCACATTCCTCCTCGATCTGACGGCACCCGCCCCGGCCGTTCGTCGCTTGTATCCCATATGGGGGGCAAGCAGCGAACGGCTGGTCCGCGGTGCGACAAATGAGTGACGGAGGTGTGGAGTTCCGGGCGGAAGCGTCACATCACTCGGGACTTCCCCACGAAACCCTCACGTCCTGGGCGTCTCATGGAGGTCACAGCCTGCCAGGACCTCCATGAGACGCCCAGGACCCTAGGACTGCCGCCTCGCCCTCAGCCTTCGGCCCGCAACTGCGCCCTCTTGACCTTGCCGCTCGTCGTCTTCGGCAGCTCGTCGACGTAATCCACGAGTCGCGGTGCCTTGTTCGGGGCGGTCTGCTCTCGGCAGTGGTCGATCAGTTCGCGGGTGAGGGCGTCGCTGGGCTCGCCTTCGCGGAGGACGACGATCGCGCGGACGACGCTGCCGCGTTCGGGGTCCGGGGACCCGACCGCGGCGGCGTCGGCGACGGCGGGGTGGGAGAGGAGGGCGGCCTCGACCTCGGTCGGGCCGATGCGGTAGCCGGAGGAGGAGATGATGTCGTCGTTGCGGCCCTCGAAGAAGAGGTAGCCGTCGTCGTCTTCCGAGACGAGGTCGCCGGTCGGCCACCACTCGCCCTCAAAGCGCTCGCCGTCGAGATAACGGGAGAAGAAGGTCGGGGAGGAGGCGGCGCGCAGCTGCAGCTCGCCGTCGGAGATCCGGACCTCCATGCCCGGAAGTGGCACTCCCATCGAGCCGAGGCGGACCGGCTCGCCCGCGAGGTTCGCCGTCACCTGCCCGGTCTCCGTCTGGCCGTAGCCGTCGGCGGGCTCGAGTCCCGTCGCCTCCCGCCAGGCGCCGATCGTCTCCGGGTCGAGCGGCTCGCCCGCCGAGACCATCCGGCGCAGGGCGGGGAGGGGGCGGAGCTGGGTGCGGCGGGCGAGCATCCGGTACTCGGTCGGAGCCTGGCAGAGGACGTTGACGCCGAGCGCCTCGGCGAAGTCCAGCCGCTCGGTCGGGTCGAAGCGACCGTCGTGGATCACCGCGGCGGCGCCGGTCAGCCAGGGCGCGAGGAAGACGTTGCGGGCCGACTTCGACCAGCCGGTGGCGGTCGTGCACCAGGCGAGGTCGCCGGGCCGCGAGCCGAACCAGTGCTCGGCCTGCACCTGCTGCCCGAACAGGTAGCGGTAGGCGTGAACGACCCCGCGCGGGTCGCCCGTGGTGCCGGAGGTGAAGACGATCAGGGCCGGGTCCTCGGCGTCCAGGTCGGCGACCGAGGCGGGCGTCTCCTGCGGCCGGTCCTCGTCGAGCACGTCGGCGATCTCGCCCATCGTCATCGTCGGCACCCCCGCGGGCATCTCGGCCAGCAGCCGCTCCTCGCCGACGCAGAGCACCGGCTTCGCCGCCGCAATCCGCAGCTCCAGGTCCTTTTCCCGCAGCATCGTGTTGCAGGGCAGCGCCACCGCACCCATCCGCCAGCACGCCAGCAGCGAGAGCACCCACTCGATGCGGTTGCCGACCAGCGTCATCACCACGTCGCCGCGCTTGACGCCGCGCGCCGCGAACGCTCCCGACAACCCCGCCGAGGTCGCCACGAGTTCACCGAAATACCAGTCGCGCCGGTTCGCCTCCGGATCGATCGCGACGATCCCCAGCCGCGAAGCCGGCGAGCGCTCCATCAGGTCGTCGATGATGTTCACGGCCCGGCAGTCTGCCGCATCGCGACGGTTCCTAGTTGAGCGGGGGGACGATGCAGCGGAAGGAAGTAGGGGTGCCGTTGATCGGGAGGAGATTCAACCCGTAGCCGGTTTCGGTGATGTTCAGGATCACTGCCCGGAAGCCGGGTTCGCCGCCCGAGTAGTACTGGAGCTCAGAGGTCCACTCCGCGGTGGCGCCGGGGCCGAGGATGTCGAAAGCGGTGAGCTGCGAGGAGTTCGGCAACGTGCGGCCGTCTTTCGCGCAGGCCCTCACGGCCTCTTCCCATCTGGCGGCAGGCCGAGCCGCCGTCTCGAAGCAGGTGCCGGCGATCAGTTTGGTGTCGGCCGGGCAGACGACCTTCGCGGCCGCCGCGATCTGGGCCGGGCTCATCCCCTGCAGCGCCAGGGCGTTGGCCGCCGTCGTGGCGTTCACCGCGGTACCGGCGTTGCTGGCGGTCTCAGCCGTCTTCGCGCTTTCCGCGGTCTTGGCGCTCGCGGCGGTGGTCGCCGATCCGGCCGAGTCGGCGTGCGCCGCGTTGGGGACGGTGCCGAGCGAGGAGATCGCGATCTTCGCGCCGGTGATCGCGCCGTTCTTGATTTTCGCGGCGGTGACCGCTTCCTTCTTCAGCTGCTTGCTGCCGATCGAGTTCTTCGGCAGCATCTGCTTGGCGGCGACAGCGGTGCCGCCGGCGAGGACGAGGAACAGGGCCAAGGTCGAGACGACGTTGGCGTAAGTGAGCTTCGCGCGTAGGCGCTTCACGGGACGAGACCTCCATGGGTGAGTGCGGACCAGACGCCGCGACCCTCCCACAAACATCCCGGTTCGCCAAAGCCACCAGAGTCGACGGGCCGAAAACCGCTCTATATCAGCGGTTTTCGGCCCGTCAACATGAGTGCTAGCGGAGTTCGCTCGAGTTCTTGCCGAGGAGCTGGCGGGCGACGATCAGCAGCTGGATCTGTTGGGTGCCCTCGAAGATGTCGAGGATCTTCGAATCGCGGGCCCACTTCTCGAGCAGCTCGGTCTCGCCGAGGCCGATGGCGCCGCAGAGCTCGACGCAGCCGAGGGTCACGTCGACGCAGGTGCGTCCCGCCTTCGCCTTCGCCATCGAGGCCTGGAGGGAGTTGGGCTTCGAGTTGTCGGCCATCCAGGCCGCCTGCAGGGTGAGGAGCCAGGAGGCCTCGTAGTCGGCCTCCATGTCGAGGTACTTCGCCGCCGCCGCCGACTGGTTGAGGGCGGGGGTGTCGTAGTCGATCTCGACGCCCGCCGAGGCGAGCTGCCGGCGGGTCTCCTCCAGCGCCGCCCGGGTGACCCCGACCGCCATCGCGGCCACCAGCGGCCGCGTGTTGTCGAAGGTCTGCATCGCTCCCGCGAAGCCTTTCTCGACGTTGACGTCGGGATCGCCGAGCAGTGCCTCTTTCGGCACCCGGCAGTCCTGAAGGATGAACGCGGCGGTGTCGGAGGCGCGGATCCCGAGCTTGTGCTCGAGCCGGTCCAGCTTCAGCCCCGGGTTCGACCGTTCGACGATGAACGACTTGATCGCCGCGCGGCCCTTGGAGCGGTCGAGCGTCGCCCAGACGACGACGAGGTCGGCCCGCTCGCCCGAGGTGACGTAGATCTTCTCGCCGTTGAGGACGTACTCGTCCCCGTCGAGCTCGGCGGTGGTGCGGATCGAGGCCGAGTCGGAGCCCGCCTCGGGCTCGGTGATCGCCATCGCCGCCCAGCGGCCGCCGTAGCGCTCGAGCTGCTCCTCGGTCGCCACCGAGGCGATCGCCGAGTTGCCGAGGCCCTGGCGCGGCATCGAGAGCAGCAGGCCGACGTCGCCCCAGCAGAGCTCGATGATGCCGAGCACGGTGGAGAGGTTGGAGCCGTTGCGGTTCTCGCCGGGATCGGAGCCGTTGGCGGAGCGCCGCACGCCCGCCGCCCCGGCGCCGCCGAGGTCGGAGCCCTCGTTCATGCCGTCGATCAGCGACGCCAGCATGTCGAGCTCTTTCGGGTACTCGTGCTCGGCAAGGTCGTACTTGCGCGAGATCGGGCGGAACACCTCGGTCGCGACCTGGTTGGCCTGCTGGGCGAGGGGCTTGTATTTCTTGGGGATCTCGAGATTGATCATGGTGAGTCCTTTCGATCGTCAGGCGGGGCCTAGACGAGCAGGGCGCCCTCCATGACGCCCGCGGATCGCAGGTCGCGGTACCAGCGCTCGACCGGGTGCTCTTTGATGTAGCCGTGTCCGCCGAGCAGCTGGACGCCGTCGGAGCCGATCTTCATCCCCTTCTGGGAGCAGAGGCGCCGGGCGATGGCCGCCTCGCGGGCGAAGTCGACTCCCTGGTCGGCGCGCGCCGCCGCCCGGTAGGTGGCCAGCCGCATGCCGCTCGACTCGATGCCGATTTCCGACACCGGGAAGGCGACGCCCTGGCGGTTCGACACCGGTTCCCCGAACGCCTGCCGTTCGTTGACGTAGGGGATGACGTAGTCGAGGACCGCTTGGGAGGTGCCGACCGACAGCGAGGCCCAGGCGATCCGCGCCCGGTTGACGCACTCGACGTAGTCGGCGCGGTCCCCCTCGCCGAGGATCGCGGTGGCCGGGACCTTGGCGCCCTCGAGGATCAGCTTGCCGGTGGCGGCGGGGCGTAGCCCCATCGCCGGCTCGTCCTCGATCGAGAGCCCTTTGGTCCCCGACTCGACGACGAACAGCGCCGGGCCGATGCCCTCGGCGTAGGCGGCGACGACGAAGAGCTCGCAGTCGCTCGCCCGGGCGATCAGGGACTTGGCGCCGTCCAGCACCCAGTCCTCGCCCTCGCGCCGGGCCTTGGTCTCCAGGCGCATCGGGTCGAAGAGCGGCCGCGGCTCGAGGATCGCCAGCGCCGCGGCGGGCACGTCCTCACCGGTGAACGCGGGCAGGTAGGTCGCCTCCTGCTCGGCCGAGCCCCAGAGGCCGATCGCGGTGGCGACCGCGCCGGGGGCGAGCGCCGCGTAGGCGATCCCCATGTCCCCGTGGGCGAGCGCCTCGCCGATCAGGGTGGCGGCCGTCGCCGCGCCCTCTTCCATCACCCCGCCGAGCTCGGCGGGAACCCCCAGCATGGCGACGCCGAGCTCGGTCGCCTGGGTGAGGATCTCCGGCGGCGTGGCGCGAGAGTCGTCGGCATCTTTGGCGGCGGGGCGGACCAGATGGGCGGCGAACGCGCGGCCGGCCTCCTGGAACATCTGCTGCTCGTCGTCGGGCGTGACGTCGAAGAGGCCCTTCGATTTCGAGCGCGGCTGGCGCGCCGGTTTGCCCAACTTCTGCGCCGCCGAGAAGGTGCGCCCGGCGGCGGTCGCCGTGCGGAAACCCTGTTTGGTGCCCTGGAAGAGGGCGCGCTCGACGCCTTTGCGGATCCGGATGCGGTCGAGCAGGTCGGAGCCCGCGAGCCAGTTCAGCCCGCGCAGCCCGATGCCCATCGCGCGCTCGGCCACGCCCCTGTCGGTATCGGTGGTCGTCGTGCTCACTATGCCTTTCCTTTGGTCTTGGTCTTGGCGGCGGTCGGGTTGACCCGGCCGTCGAGATGTCGGTTGGAGCGCTTGGCGCCTCGGCCGCGCACGGTGAAGTCGATCTCCTCGCCCGTCTGACCCCCTGGGTTGTCCCGGGTGGCGAACTCGACCTTCGCCGGGAGCAGGATCGGGCGGCGGAAGCGGACGTCGACGACGAAGGCGTCGGGGAGGCGCGACTCGAGCGCCGCCAGCGCCCGCGCCTTGGTCCACATCCCATGGGCGATCGCCGACGGGAAGCCGAGCGGCTTCGCGGTCAGCGAGTGCATGTGGATCGGGTTGCGGTCCCCGGAGACGCCGCCGTAGCTGCGGCCGAGGCCGCCGTCGAGGGTCCAGGTCGCGCTCGCCGGGGTGTCCTCGTCGAGGATCGGGAACGCCTCACCGGAGGCCGCCTCGGGGTCACCCTTTCCGCGACGGAGGAAGGTCGAGGTCGACTCCCAGGCGATCTGGCGGCCGACCCGTACCTCGGTGACGACATCGAACGCCTTGCCTTTCGGATGCGCCCTCAGCTTCGAGGCCTGCACCCGCAGATCGAGCGCCTCGTCGACCCCGAGCCGCCGGTGCTGGGTGATCTGGTTGGCGACGTGGACCAGGCCGACCGCGCCGAACGGGAATGTCCCATCCGACATCAGCGCCATGTGCAGCGGGAAGGCGAGCACGTGGGGGTAGGTCGGCGGCAGGTGGTCGCGCAGGGCGAAGCCGCAGACCTTGGCGTAGGCAGCGACCGCGTCCGGGTCCGGGATGACGCCGTCGAGCTCCAGGCGCACGTTGGGGATCTCGCCGCCGCCGCCCGGGACGAACGGCAGCCGCGACGCGCCCGGCACCATCGTCACCGCCGCCTTGCCGTACAGCGGCAGGATCGACGGCGCGCCCGTCAGTTTGCGCGTCTCGGGCTTGCTCGCGGTCGCCATCGCCCTAGGCCCCCAGCAGGCTCTGGCCGCAGACGCGGACCACGTTGCCGTTGACCCCGGTGGTGGCGGGGGAGGCGAACCAGGCGATCGTCTCGGCGACGTCGACCGGCAGCCCGCCCTGGGAGAGCGAGGAGAGCCGGCGGCCGGCTTCGCGCGGGCCGATCGGCATCGCCGCAGTCATCTGGGTCTCGATGAAGCCCGGCGCGACCGCGTTGATCGTCGCTTTCTTCTTGGCCAGCGCGGGCGCCATCGATTCGACCATCCCGATCACCCCGGCCTTCGAGGCGGCGTAGTTGGTCTGGCCCGAGTTGCCCGCGATCCCCGACATCGAGGAGACGCAGACGATGCGGCCGTTCGGGTTCAGGCGTTTGCCGTCGAGCAGCGCGTCGTTGATCCGCTCCTCGGAGGAGAGGTTGATCTCCATCAGCTGCGCCCAGCGGTCTTCGGGCATCTTCGCGATCGTGCGGTCGCGGGTGACGCCGGCGTTGTGGACGACGACGTCGACGCCGCCGCTCGCGAAGTGCGAGGCGATCGCGTCGGGGGCGTCGTCGGCGGTGATGTCGAGCGGCAGCGCTTCGCCGCCGAGCGCCTCGACCACGGCGCGCAGGTCGGCCTCCGCCTGCGGGACGTCGAGGCCGACGACCTTGGCGCCGTCGCGGCCGAGCGTGGCCGCGATCGCCGCGCCGATCCCGCGTGAGGCACCGGTCACCAGCGCCGTCTTGCCCGCCAGCGGCAGGTCCCAGTCGATCTCCGGGATCGGCGCGACGCCCTTGGCGACGCGGATCACCTGGCCGTCGACGTAGGCCGAGCGCGGCGAGAGCAGGAAGCGCAGGGTCGAGGCCAACTGGTCCTCGGCGCCGGGCTCGACGTAGACGAGCTGCGCGGTCGCGCCCTTGCCGCCGATCTCCTTGGCGAGCGAGCGGACGAAGCCCTCCAGCGCGCGCTGCGCGGTGTGGGCGCGGGCGGAGCCGGCGAGCGCCGGCGTGGTGCCGAGGACGACGACCCGGCCGCTGCGCCGCAGTCGCGACACGGCGGGGTAGAAGAAGCGCTGCAGCTCCACCAGGTCGGTCGAGTCGGCGATGCCGGAGGCGTCGAAGACGAGCGCCTTGGCCTTGCCCTCGGCGCCGGCGCGTTCGGCGCCGATGTCGTCGAGGACCTTCTTCAGCGAGCGCTCCAACTTGCCTCCGGGCGCCGCGCCGCTGAGCACCGGCCCGGAGACGACCGGGCTGCCCGGCTGCCAGCGGTCGAGGTCGACCGGCTGGGGGAGCCCCACCTGCTTGGCGACGGTCGAGAGGACCGGTGCGTTGACGAGTTGCGAGTAACGATCAGACATTTATTTGACTCCTTCCGGGCCTTCGAGGATCGCGACGACGCCTTGGCCGCCGGCGGCGCAGATCGAGATCACGCCGCGTCCTTTTCCGTCTTCGTGCAGCTGTTTGGCGAGGCCGGCGACGATGCGCCCGCCGGTCGCCGCGAACGGGTGGGCGGCCGCGAGCGAGCCGCCGTTCACGTTCAGCTTCGCCCGGTCGATCGCGCCGAGCGGCGCTTTGCGGCCGAGCTTGTCCTTGCAGAAGTCCGCGTCTTCCCAGGCCTTCAGCGTGCAGAGGACCTGGGCGGCGAAGGCCTCGTGGATCTCGTAATAGTCGAAGTCCTGGAGGGTGAGGCCGGCGCGGTCGAGCATCCGCGGCATCGCGTAGGCGGGGGCCATCAGCAGCCCTTCGCGCTTGTGGACGTGGTCGACGGCCGCGGTCTGCGCCTCTGAGAAGTACGCGAGGACCGGCAGGTCGTGCGCTTTCGCCCACTCCTCGGAGGCGAGCAGCACCGCCGAGGCGCCGTCGGAGAGCGGCGTCGAGTTGGCCGCCGTCATCGTCCCCTCGGGCCCGCCGAAGACCGGTTTCAGCGTCGCCAGTTTCTCCACGTTGGAGTCGGGACGCAGGTTGCCGTCGCGCTCGAGGCCGAGGTAGGGGGTGATCAGGTCGGTCTGGAAGCCGCGGTCATAGGCGGCGGCGAGGTTTTTGTGGGAGGTCGCCGCGAGCTCGTCCTGCTCGGCCCGGCCGATGTCCCATTCTTTGGCCATGATCGCCGTGTGCTCGCCCATCGAGAGGCCGGTGCGCGGCTCCTCGTTGCGGGGGACGCGGGGGACGATGTGGCCGGGGCGGAAGCGCGCCAGCGTTTTCAGTTTGTCCCCGGTGGAGCGCTGCCGATTGGCGTCGAGCAGCGTCGCGCGGAGCTCCTCGTTCAGCTCAATCGGTGCGTCGGAGGTGGTGTCGGCGCCACAGGCGATGCCGACGTCGATCTGCCCGAGGGCGATCTTGTTGGCGACCAGGATCGCCGTCTCCAGACCGGTCCCGCAGGCCTGCTGGACGTCGTAGGCGGGGGTCTCGGGGGCGAGGCGGGTGCTGAGGACGCTCTCGCGCGTCAGGTCGCGGTCGTGGGAGTGCTTCAGCACGGCGCCGCCGGCGACCTCGCCGAGGGTCTCGCCCTCGAGGCCGTAACGGTCGATCAGCCCGTCGAGCGCGGCGGTGAGCATGTCCTGGTTCGTCGCGTGCGCGTACTTGGTGTCGGAGCGCGCGAAGGGAATCCGGTTGCCGCCGATGACGGCGACCCGGCGGGTCTCTGAGTTCACTGTTTCTGGGTTCCTTTCCCGGGTTTGGGCGAAGTGGGGGAGTTGGCGGCCTCCGAGCGGGCACGGATGCCCGGCTCGACCGTCGAGATCAGGAGCTCGGCGGCCTCGCCGGCGGAGATCGCCTCGGTGCGCAGCCACCAGCGGGCGAGCTCCTCGGCGGCGCCGAGCAGGGCGGCGGACAGCGCCTCGATCTCGACGCGGGCGGCGCCACGGCGCGCTTTGGGCAGCTGGGCGAGCAAGGACTGGGAGACCAGCTCGACGATCTGCCCGCGGTAGGTGGCGACCTTCTCGGCGACCTCGCCGCTGTTCGGCAGCGTCTCGTCGAAGAGCACCGCCCAGGCGGCCCGGTCGGAGTCGAGGAACCGGAAGAAGGCCCGCACGCCCGCGCCGAGCGCGTCGCCGGGGCTGCCGGTCGCGGCGATCGCCGCACCGACCGTCCTGGTCAGCGAGTCGCCCGCCTGCTCCATGCAGGCGATGTAGAGCCGCTCCTTGTTGCCGAAGTAGTTGTAGAGCAGCGGCTTGGTCACCCCGACCTCCGCCGCGATCTCGTCCATCGTCACGTCCGCGTAACCGCGCTCGGCGAAGAGCCCGTGGGCGACGCCCAGCGTCTGCTCCATCCGGTCGCTCCGAGACAGCCGCGATCTGACCGATGCATCCATCGGTGCACACATTACCCAGCTATAAATTTATATGGGCGTAACGTGATGAGGTCACATAGTTTTATACGCGATCGTATTATGCAGTCTTGTATAAAAATATATACGAACATGTATAATGCAGCGGCGTATGAAGAATCTGGTCACCAACCCTTTTCGCTTCGGAGCGCTCGCCTTGGACGAGTCCTTCACCGATCGCGAGCGGGAGCGGGCCGGCCTGGTCGCCGACATCCGGAACGGGCAGGACGTGGTCCTCTATGCGCCGCGGCGGCTCGGTAAGTCGTCCCTGGTCTGGAACGCGTCCCAGGCCGCGGCCGCCGACGGGATCCTCGTCGCCCAGGTAGACCTGATGACGACGCCGAGCAAGGAGCGCTTGGCCGCCGCCCTGGCCACGACCATCTTCGAGCAGATCGCCTCACCGTTGGAGCGTGCAAGGGAGGCGGCGCTGGCTCCTTTCCGTCGGCTCCAGGTGCAGCCGATCGTCACCGTCGAGGACGATGGCAGCTATGCCTTCAGCTTCCAGTTCGGTCAACGGGCATCCGACATCGACGCAACCCTCGAGCGCCTCTTCCGGCTTCCGGGTGAGCTCGCGGGGGGCAGGGGCCGGCGTGCCGCGTTGGTGATGGACGAGTTCCAGCAGGTGGTCGAGATCGATCCCGGCCTGCCGAATCTGATGCGGTCGGTGTTCCAGCAGCAGCCCGAAGTGGCGCACGTCTACCTCGGAAGCCGACGGCACGTCATGGAGGCCATCTTCAGCGACCGCAACGAGCCGTTCTGGCGCAGCGCGAAAACGATGGAGCTCGGCCCGATCGAGCCGGCGGACTTCGCGCCCTTCCTCGTCCAGCAATTCGAGGTGACCGGCAGGTCGATCTCCGCCCGGGCCGTCGCCGCGGTCCTCGACCGGACGAGCGGGCACCCCTACGCGACCCAGGAGCTCTGTTATTTCCTCTGGGAGCGGACGCCGGGCGGGGCCGAAGCCGGCGAAGACCTGGTCCTACCCGCCCTCGACGATGCCCTCCGCTCCGAGCACGCGCACTTCTCCCTGCTCTGGGAAGACCGCACGACCAACCAGAAACTGGTGCTGGAAGCCCTCGCCCAGGAGGAGGGCCGTCCCTTCAGCGTCGATTACCGGCGCCGGTTCGGCCTCGGCCCCGCGACCAACATCCAGCGCGCCCTGCGGACGCTGGAACGGCGCGAAGTGGTAGCCGGTGACCGCGGCCGTTATCGGATCGTCGAGCCCTTCCTCGCCGACTGGCTGCGTGGTCGCCGCTGATGCATACACGCATAGCCGCCTCGGTGGCGGGGTAGGACGGGCGGATGAAGAGGGTTGCCGCAGGACTCATGTGTGCGATGGCATCGGTGATCGTCGTCGGCCTGTCGGGACCAGGCTCGGCGTTAGCCGGCAACCTGAAGCTGGTCGAAGGGACGGTCTACGACTCGACCTGCGGGGCCGTCTGCATGCCGGAATGCCCGCCGCCGCCTCACTGCGGGCCGATTCCCGCGCCGCAGGGTCAGAGCGCGGCGATCTGCGCGCAGGCTTCGATCGTCTGCCCGCTCTACCGGATCGCGCCGGGCGGGCCGGTCTACAGCGGCGAAGGCTCGCTGGTCAACGTGCGCAAGCGCGGGTCGGC
This sequence comes from Solirubrobacterales bacterium, assembly GCA_965200635.1. Taxonomy (GTDB): domain Bacteria; phylum Actinomycetota; class Thermoleophilia; order Solirubrobacterales; family 70-9; genus VAYN01. Next base: position 2,690,244 of record OZ241364.1, read on the forward strand.
GACGGCGATCACGCGCCTCTCGATCGTCGAAGGGCACTTCAGCATCCGCCTCGCCCCGGGCGAATACGTCTTCCATCCGTACATGGCCGAATCGCAGTGTTGGTCGGCCGAGACGACCATCGCGACCGTGACCGCGAAGTCGACGAGCCCGGTCCCGGTGGCGCTCAGCGCCACCAACCGGTGCGTGCTGCACCCGCTCTAGAGCGAGAGCTCGGTGCCGTCGTAGAGCTTGCGCACGTGGACTGTCCCGGCGGGGGCGGCTTCGAGGCAGAGCTTGCAGAGGACGCACTCGTCGACGTTGGAGTCGACGATCTCGACCTGGCCGTCGGCGTTCTTGAAGATGTCGACGGGGCAGACTTCTTCGAGTTTGGCGGCGATCGCGGCGTCGTCGCGGATCGAATCCTCGACCTCGACGTCGATGAAGACCTTGTCCTGCGTGGCCATTAGGCGAGCACCCCCAGCTTCTCCTTGACGACGGTGGGGATCTCGTCGATGCGCTCGACTACGCGGATCCCGGCAGCTTCGAGGCGGGCGATCTTCTGGGTCGCGGTGTCCTCGGCGCCCTCGACGATGGTGCCGGCGTGGCCGAAGCTCATCCCTTTCATCTCCTCGTCGTCCATGAATTTGCCCGCCATGAAGGCGACGATCGGCAGGCGCGAGTTGTTCTCCTTGACCCATTCGGCGAGCTGGGCCTCCATCCGGCCACCGGGCTCGGTGTAGATGACGATCGCCCGGGTCTGCTCGTCGGCCTCAAAGAAGGGCATCAGCTCGGCGTAGGTGGAGCCGATGATCGCGTCGCCGCCGATCGAGACGGCGGTCGAGACGCCGAGGCCGGCCTGGGTGAGGGAAGAGGAGATCTCGGTGGTCATCCCGCCGGAGCGGCTCATCACGCCGACCGGACCGGGGGCGTAGGACTTGGCCGCGTCTTTCGCGGGGCCGCCGATGCCGCCCATCTTGCAGACGTCCGGCACGATCAGGCCGAGGCAGTTCGGGCCGATGATGCGGGCGCCGTTCATGTCGGCGAGCTCGACCATCTGCGCGACGTCGCCGCGCGGGATGCGCTCGGTGACGATGACGACCAGCTTGATCCCGTTGAGGATCGCCTCGAAGACGGCATCTTTGGTGAAGGCGGGGGGGACGGTGACGACGGAGCCGTCGATCGGCCCGCCGTGGTGGGAGACCGCCTGGGCGACGGTGTCGAAGACCGGCACGCCGTGGACCTCGCGGCCCTTGCGGCCCGGCGTGACGCCGCCGACGACCTTGGAGCCGTAGTCGAGGCACTCGCGGGTCAGGTTCACGGCCTCGCGGCCGGTGATCCCCTGGACGATGAACGTCGTCTCTTTGGAAAGAAGAATGCTCATGCGGCTGCTCCTTGCACCTTGGCGACAGCGCGCCCGGCCGCCTCCCAGAGGGAGACGGAGCGGTCGCAGTACTCGACCCCGTAGCGCTCGAGGATCTTGAAGCCCTCGTCCTCCCAGGCACCCGGGATGCGGAAGATCGCGATCGTCTCACCCGGGTCCTTGCCGAGTTCGAGGCAGGCCTTGATCACGCCGCGGGCGACGATGTCGACGCGCGTGTTGGAGACGATCGACATCATCACCGCGATCTTCTCGACGCCGTCCTTCTCAAGGACCTCCTTGGCGAGGCCGCAGGCCTTGGCGACCGACGGGTTGCCGCCGATCTCCGAGTAGTTGGCGGGCTGGCCGCCCTGGTTGCGGACCGCGTCGGTCAGCGTCAGCGAGCCGCCGCCGGCGCCGATCACGAGGCCGAGGTTGCCGGTGAAGCCGTGGTCTTTGCCCTGGATCACGCCGCGGTGGTCGGCGGCGTCGATCGCGGCTACGGCCTCTTCGAACTTGGAGTGCTCGTAGGGCTCGCGGTCGTCGTCCTCGGCGATCGAGAGCTCGCCGCGCAGCAGCTTCTTCTGCCGGCCGACCGCCTCGTTCTCCATCTCCATATGGGCGTCGAGGGCGACGAAGCGCCCGTCGGTGAGCTCGGCCAACGGGTTGATCTCCGCCAGCGTCATGTCGTATTCGCGGAAGAGGCGGGCGAGCTTGGCGAGGATCGGCGTCGCGCGGTTCAGCGCCGAGCCGGTGACCCCGGTCGCGGCGATCGCCTGCTTCGCCTCGAAGTCGGGGATCGGGAAGAGGTTGGAGACGTGGCCGCGGCCGACGTGGTCGGGGTGTTTCTCGGCCACCTCCTCGATGTCGATGCCGCCCATGTCGGAGAAGAGCATCAGCGGGCGCTTCGCGGTGCCGTCCCAGACGACCGACGCGTAGTACTCCTGTTTGACCTCCGCTTTGGGGTCGACCAGGACGCCGCGCGGCATGTGGCCGGCGATCTCGAGCTTCAGGATGGCCTCGGCGTGCTCGGCCGCTTCGTCGGGCGTGTCGGCGAATTTGACCCCGCCCGCCTTCATCCGGCCCCCGGTCAGCACCTGGGACTTGATCACGACCGGGCCGCCGATCTCCTCGGCTGCCGCGCGCGCCTCCTCGGGCGTCGTGCAGAAGCCATATTTGGTGACGGGGATGCCCGCCAGCTCGACGATCTTGCGTGCCTCGAACTCGAAGAATCTCATCGGCGGGGCACCCTACTAAGCCAACCGGAACAATGCGTGGAACGTGACGAACTTGCGACCCCTGACCGCCCTCGCCCTCCTCGGCACCCTCGCGCTCCTCGTCGCCGGCTGCGGCGGGGGCACCGACGTCGACTTCACCAAGGCCTCGGAAACGGTCCGCGCCAGCCTCGAATCGAAGGGCGAAGGCCTGGGGGTCCCGGTCGAAAACGTCGATTGCCCGCAAGGCATCGCCGTGGAACCGGGTACCACCTTCGAATGCACGGTCCGGTTCCCCGACGGCAAGGTCGCCTACGCGCTGCTGAAGATCCGCACGAAGGAGGCCGACCTGAACCTCGAATCGCTCTCGCCCCATCCCCGGAAGTGACGTGCGATGCCCCTCGTTGTGTGTGCATCGGACACATAACACCCAGCCGCTGCGGTTCATGGCATGATTCCCGTCCCGACCTTTCAACCCCTCTGCCGCGGCGGAGTGCTAGGTCGGGCCGACCCCGGACCTGCCGGGAAACCATGCGATCCACAGCGCTGAAGAACCCCCACCAGGGCGCCGACGCCTCCGTCGTCGGCCGCAAAGCGACCAAATAGAGAGAGGCGAATGAGCGACTCGACCACTGCCGCCCCCGCTGAGTTGACGACGAACCAGAAGCTCCTGGACTGGGTGGAGGAGATCGCCTCCCTGACCCAGCCGGACTCCGTCCAATGGTGTGACGGATCCGCCGAGGAGTACGACCGGCTGGCCCAGGTGCTGATCGACGCCGGGACTTTCGAGAAGCTCTCCGACGCCAAGCGTCCCAACAGCTACCTCGCCCTTTCTGACCCCGACGATGTCGCCCGCGTCGAAGACCGGACCTTCATCTGCTCCGAGAAGGAGGAGGACGCCGGCCCGACCAACAACTGGCGCGACCCGGCCGAGATGCGGGAGACGCTGAACGAGATCTTCAAGGGCTCGATGAAGGGCCGCACGATGTACGTGGTGCCTTTCTCGATGGGCCCGCTCGGCTCCGACATCTCCGAAATCGGCGTCGAGATCACCGACTCCGCCTACGTCGCGGTGTCGATGCGGATCATGACCCGGATGGGCAAGGCCGCCCTCGACCAGCTCGGCTCCGACGGCGAGTGGGTCCCCTGCGTCCACTCGGTCGGCATGCCGCTGAACGAGGGCGTCGAGGACGTCTCCTGGCCCTGCAGCTCGACCAAGTACATCACCCACTACCCGGAGACCCGGGAAATCTGGTCGTACGGATCGGGCTACGGCGGCAACGCGCTGCTGGGCAAGAAGTGCTTCGCGCTGCGGATCGCCTCGGCGATGGCGCGCGACGAGGGCTGGCTCGCCGAGCACATGCTGATCCTCAAACTCACCTCGCCGGAGGGCGACGTGAAGTTCGTGACCGGCGCCTTCCCGTCGGCCTGCGGCAAGACCAACCTGGCGATGCTGGTGCCGACGCTGCCCGACTGGAAGGTCGAGACGGTCGGCGACGACATCGCCTGGATGAAGATCGGCGAGGACGGCCGGCTCTACGCGGTCAATCCTGAGGCCGGCTTCTTCGGCGTCGCGCCGAATACGTCCCACAAGACGAACCCGAACGCGATGGACTCGATCGAGCGGAACACGATCTTCACCAACACCGCGCGGACCGACGACGGCGACATCTGGTGGGAGGGCATGACCGGCGAGCCGCCGGCGCACGCCATCGACTGGCACGGCGACGACTGGACGCCGGAGTCCGACACCGCCGCCGCCCATCCGAACTCGCGCTTCACGGTGCCTGCGGCGCAGTGCCCGTCGATCGCGCCCGAGTGGGAGGACCCGGCCGGCGTGCCGATCGACGCCTTCCTCTTCGGCGGCCGTCGCGCCACCGCGGTGCCGCTGGTCTCCGAAGCGTTCGACTGGGAGCACGCGGTCTTCATGGGGGCGACGATGTCCTCCGAGACGACCGCGGCGGCCGCCGGCGCGGTCGGCGCCCTGCGCTTCGACCCGATGGCAATGCTGCCGTTCCTCGGCTACAACATGGCCGATTACTTCGCCCACTGGCTGAAGATCGGCCAGACCGACGGCATCCAACTGCCGAAGGTCTTCTACGTCAACTGGTTCCGCAAAGACGACGAGGGCAAGTTCCTCTGGCCGGGCTTCGGCGAGAACAGCCGCGTCCTCGAGTGGGTCTTCCGCCGCTGCCAGGGCGAGGGCGAGGCGGTCGAGACCGCGATCGGCCTGCTGCCGACCCCCGATGACATCGACACCGACGGCCTCGACATCTCCGCCGCCGCGATGGAGGAGCTGCTCACGGTCGACGAGGACCTCTACCGCCAGCAGCTGCCGCAGATCAAGGAGCACCTCGCCAAATTCGGCGACTCGCTCCCGAGCGAGGTGGCCGCGCAGCTCGACGCGCTCGAGCAGCGCCTGGGTTAGCGCCTAGCTGTTCCTGACCCCCTTGTCGAGCCAGCGGCGGCGTAGCTCCGCCGCCAGGTGCTCGACGAGGGGGTCTTTTCTTTTCAGGGGCTCGCCGTCGAGGCTGCGCACGGGGCGGATGCCGCGCAGGGACGAGGTGAGGAAGAGGTCGTCCGCGCTCCGGAGGTCGTCGGCGTCGAGGCGGCGCTCGGCGGCGGGGACGCCGAGCTCGGCGGCGAGCTCGAGGGTCGCGACGCGGGCGGTGCCGGGGAGGATGCGACCGTCGGCGGGCGGGGTGGCGATGCCGCCGTCGGCGACGATGAAGACGTTGGCGCGGCCCGCCTCCAGCACCTCGCCGTCGGCGGTGAGGATCAGCGGGACCTCCTCGCCGAGCTCGGCCTCGACCGACTCGAGCCAGTCGCGGTCGGCCCACTTGTGGGCCCCGGCCCAATCGGGGTGGCGGATTGTCCGGACGTCGGCGCCGTGGTCGCGGTCGGGGAAGAAGATCGCCGGATCGATCGGCTCGGTCGCGATCTCGAAGCGTAGGGAGCCGTCCTCGGGCTGCAGGTCGATCCGCAGCCGGCCGAGCTCCAGCGGGCGGGCCGCGGCGGCGACCGCGTCGGGTAGGTCGGCGGGGAGGTCCTGGTCGAAGATCTCGCGGGCGGAGGAGCCGAGGCGCTCGAGGTGCGGGGCGGCGCGGACGGTCTCCCCGTCGGCGACGAGCATGGTCTCGAAGAGGCCGCGGGCGGGATCGGGGGCTGAGTGGGAGGGGGTCAAGGTGGGGCCATTATCCGCAAGGTCGGAGCTTTTCCGCCTGACCCGCCTCTACATTTGCGGCGATGGAGGCCTCTGGGTCAGATACGACCGAGCGCGAAGCGCTCGCCGGCGGCGCGCCCGAGACGGGCGAGCGCCGGGCGGTCGATCCCGACAGCGACGAGCGCCGCACCGTCTGGCTCGACACGAGCGAGGGCCCGGCGGTCGCCGCCGGCGACACCTACGAGCGCGAGGCGACCGAACGCGACACGACCGACGACTGGCGGATCGAGCCAGGATCCGCCCCGGCGACCGTCGCCGAGCTGGAAAAGCGGATCGACGTCGCGGTGGCCACCGCGCGAGCGGCCGAAGAGGCGGCGATGGAGCTCGGCGCCGCCGGCCTCGAGGCGGCCGAGCAGGCCCGCCGCGCCGCCGAGCTCGCCGAACGCGCCAGCGCCGCCGCCGCGGAGGCGGCAGACGAAGCGCAGAGCGCGGCCCGATCCGCCGAGCGAGCCGAGGCGGCAGCGTCGAGCGCGGCGACCTCGACTGCGGCTGAGACGACTGCGATTGTGCCCGCGGCTCCGCGGGAGGCGGCTGAGCCCGTCGCCCCCGCCGTCAATCGCCCCGGACCGGCCGACTTCCTGCCCCGCCCCGAGCGCGCGCCCTCACGGCGCCCCGACCCCTTCGAGGAGCGCATCACCGCCTTCCGCCTCCGCGCCGAGCGGGTGATGATCCGCCTGCAGAAGCTCGAGGCCGGAGCGGACCCCGGCGCGGGTCCGTCCGAGGTTGTCCGCCTCAAGCCGTAAGGGTTCGGCTGACGAACAAGGGACGCTGCCCTCTCGGCGGCGGCCCTGGCAGGCTGTGGCCGCCGCCGAGAGGGCGGGTCTGTGGGGAGTGCCGGATCCACTGACGTTGACGGGGAGCGTGGGAAGTCCACGCTCCCGTGCGTGTTGGACAACACCGACTTACGCGCTGTCGACTTTGACCACACCAGGGTGTGGTCAAAGTCGACTACGCGTTTCCGGGCCCTCTTCCGCCCCGCCTGTGCCGGCGATCACACGAACCCCTCACGCCCAGGACCTACTAGGTGTAGTTACCCACGAGGTTGTTCCAGCTCGGCGAGCCGAGCCGCGGGCGGCCTGTGGCCGAGGGAGCCGTGTCGTCTCCTGAAGTTGTAGTGGTCTAGCCATCCGGGAAGCGCCGCGGTCCGCTCGGCCGAGGAGCCGTAGATCGCGCCGTAGGCCCAGCCGTTGGTCAGCGTCTGGATGAAACGCTCGGCCTTGCCGTTGGTGCGGGGTCGGTAGGGCCGGGTGAAGAGAGGACGCATGCCGAGCTCGCGGCATGCCTTCGCGTGGAGCGCCGAGCGGTAGCAGGCGCCGTTGTCGGAGAGCACCCGCTCGACCGTCACGCCCATCGAGGCGAGCCAGGCGACCGCCCGTCGCAGGAACCCTTCTGCGGTGGGTCCCTTCTCGTCGGGCAGCACCTCGACGTAGGCGAGGCGGGTGGCGTCGTCGACGCAGACGTGGACGAACTCCCAGCCGACCGTGTGCCGGCGGACCCCGGCGGCGTCGCGCAGCTGACGGTTGTGGTGGCCGCGCCGTCCGCCGGTCACGCGTTTGCCCGCCCCGCCCTCGATCCGCCCGAGCTTCTTCACGTCGACGTGGATCAGCTCGCCCGGTCGCTTGCGCTCGTAGCGGTTGGGCGGCTCGGGGGGCTCGAGCCTGCTGCGCCGGCCCAGGCCGACCCTCCTCAGCCACCTGGAGACGGTCGAGAGCGCCATGCCGAGCACCTCGGCGATCTCCGCCGCGGTCATCCGCAGCCGTCGCAGGGCCACGACCGCCTCGAGTCGGTCGGCGGGCAGGCGCGTGGGGCTCCTCCTCGGCGCCGAGCTGCGGTCCTGGAGCCCTGCCTCTCCTTCGGCCCGCCAGCGGCCCAGCCACTTGGCGGCGGTCCGCTCGCTGACGCCGGCGGCCTCGGCCGCCGACCCCGGCGACCAGCCGGCTTCGAGGCGCTCGACGAGGAGCCTGCGGCTCTTCGGGCAGGTACGGGCATTAGCGTGGAGCTTCATCCGGGTTCTCCTTGGTGTTGGGTGGCTCGCACCCCCAGCCTTCAAGGAGGCCCGGATGAACAACGTGGTGAGGAACTACAACTAGGACTGCCGCGCCGGCCGGGACAACGGCCGACCAACCGCAAACGCCGGCCTCCCGAACACCGAACGACCGGCGACCGAGGCGGTGGCTTGCCTCGGTCGCCGATCGTCCCGCGCGGTTCTCCGTCCTCTGCCGCTCAGGCGGCGGAGGCGACTACCGGAACCGCGCCGAGCTCGGCCAGGGCGCCTTGGAGGGCGCGGCGGCCACGGTGATGGAGGCCGTGGATCGAGCTCTCGGTCTTTTCGAGCGTGCCCGCGATCTCCATCGGCGAGAGGCCGACGATGTGGCGAAGCACCAGCACCTCGCGCTGATCCTCGGGGAGGGATTCCAGCGCGATCTTGATGTCCCGGCCGATTTCTCCGCCGTCGTGGGTCGACTGGGAGTCGGACAGCCTGACTTCCTCGGTCGGGATCATCCGCTTGGCGCGGAGATGGTCGAGCGAGGCGTTGCGCGCCACCCGCAGGATCCATGCCGCGAAGGGAACGCTCTGCTCCTGGTATTTGGTGATCGCGGTCATCAGCTTCGCGAACACGTTGTGGGTGATGTCCTCGGCCTCGTATGAGTCCTTGACGAAGGTGGCGACGTACCGGCGGACATCGTCGGCGTACCGCACGTAGAGGTAGTGGATGCCGTCGGCGTCCCCTGCCTTTGCCTTTGCCACTGCCAGCCGCGTCAGGCGGCTGTCATCCGAGACACTGCTTGCGCCGTTGAGCGACGTACTCATGGGCTTCTCCTGCATGCTCACCGCATGCGGACACTGCTGGGGTTTGCTTTCCAACTGCCCCAAAAGGTCCCTCTGGATGAGCCCCCTTGGAATCGATGACCTAGCCTGTCCCGATGCGACTGACAATAGGTCGAACGTGGTACTTGTCAATCCCCGATATCAGTCCGTTCCTAAATCTTCGGGCGATGGCGACCGATACCGATAAACACCACTCATATAGGAGTGCGATGGGTTATCGGTTGAATTAAGTAGGGGTTCTCCTTGAGGGTGTGAGAACCGCGAGGAACGGGGAGTTGGTGGAATATGCAGGTTGCGCTCGGCCCATTCACGCGGCAGGGGATCGAAGAGCGCCTCGGGCCGGATGTGCCCGCGGGCGTCGAGATCGCACTGCTCCACTACGTCGGCAAACTGCGCTCCGGGCGCGGCGCGCCGCGGTTCCCGTCCTTCCTGCAAAACGCCAGTTTCGAGGACCCGGTCTCAGAGGTAGAGCTGAACGTCGGGCCGGAGGTGGAGCGCGTCCTCTCGACCGAGGCCGAGCGCCAGCACACTACCGTCGACCGGCTCGCCGCCCACTCCGTCTTTCTCTACCTCGCCGAGCTCGACCGGCTTGAGGACGAAGACCGAGTGGCCAGCAATTAGCGCGTTTTCGGGCGCTGCATTACTTTGTAAAAGCCGGGTGATGGGAAGACGTAACCCCATCCAGGTTCAATACTTCCCGCGCTACCCGGATCCTTCCCGAACACACCCCGTCTCCCCCGAATCTCCTACTTTTCACGCCTGCCGAACGTCCGAAATCGGCGCCTGACGCTTCGAGGGAGGGCGAACCTCAGGCGGGGGTGAGGCGGGAGGCGCGAGCCTCGGCCACCGAGCGGACCTTCACCGGGGCCCCACCGTTGTGCAGCGAGCTCTCCAGGGCTTCCAGGCCGAGGACCACTTCGAGGCCGAGGCGGGCGTTGGAGCGGGGCTCGGAGCCGTCGCGGATCGCGGACGCGAAGTCCTTCAGCTCGAGAGCCAGGGGCTCCGCCGCGGCGATCTGCGGCGCGACCATGTCCCCGGTGCGGTAGGTGAGGCGGTACTCGCCGAAGTTCGCGGGCGGCTCGGCGAAGTCGAGGCCGCGGTCGTAGACGCGGACGGAGTCGTCGGCCGAGGTGTCCTCGTACTGGACCATTTTGCGCGAGCCGACCACGACCATCTGGCGCATCTTGCGCGGGGCCAGCCAGGAGACCTGGACGTTGGCCTGGACGCCGCCCTCGAACTCGAGGGTCATGAAGGCGGTCTCGTGGACGCCGTCCTGGTAGACGCTGCGGCCATTGGCGCTCACCTCGAGCAACGGCTTGCCGAGCCAGTGGAGGAGGATCGAGAGGTCGTGCGGGGCGAGGTCGAGGACGACGCCGTCCTTCTGGTAGAGCCCCAGGTTCATCCGCGAGGAGGTGATGAAGTAGACCTCGCCGAGCTCGTCGGCCTGGATCAGGTCGCGGACCTTGTTCACCGACGGGCTGTAGACGAAGGTGTGCCCGGGCAGGAGGACGCGACCGCGCTCCTCGGCCAGCGCGACGAGGCCCGCGGCTTCATCGCCGGTCCGGGCCAGCGGCTTCTCCACCAGCACGTGCTTGCCGGCGTTCAGCGCGCGGCTGACCAGGTCGAAGTGGGTGTGCGGCGGGGTCGCGATCGCGACCGCCTCGATCCGCGGGTCTTCCAGGGCGGCGTCGAGATCGGGTTCGGCCCAGATCCCGGGGTGGCGGCGGCGGAAGTCGGAGATCCGGCCCTCGTCCTGCTCGCAGAGCCCCATCATCCGGAAGTCCTGGCTCTCGACCACGTTGCGGACGATGTTGGGGCCCCAATAGCCGTAGCCGACCACCAGCGTGCCGATCGTTCCCTGCGGGTTCATGCAACTCCCTTTCGTCCGAGAACCGCCCTGGGCGTCTTCGCGAGGATCGCGAGGTCGCCGAGGAAGGAGCGGTTTTCGGCGTAGTCGATATCGAGACTCACCATTTCCTCGTAGGTGCGTTGGTTGCGGCCGCTGACCTGCCAGAGGCCGGTCAGGCCCGGCTTGACCGCGAAGCGCTTCGTGTACCAGGCCGGGTAGGACTCGACCTCATACGGGATCGCCGGGCGCGGCCCGACCAGGCTCATGTCGCCGAGGACGACGTTGAAGAGCTGTGGCAGCTCGTCGAGGCTCCAGCTGCGGATGCGCCGACCGACCGGGGTGATGCGGTCGTCGACGGCGAGCTTGTAGAGGCTTTCGCCGCCCTCCTCCGCGTCGTCGGCGACCGTGGCTTCCTGGGCGTCGCCGGCGCCGATCATCGCCGCGACGTACTGCCGGTGGCGCTCCTCGTCGGCGTCGAGCCGCATGCTGCGGAACTTGAAGACGGTGAACTCCTCTTCGCGGTGGCCGATCCGGCGCTGGCGGAACATCGCCGGGCCGCGGCTGTCGAGGCGGACGGCGACGGCGATCGCGATCATCACCGGGAGCAGGAGGAGGATCAGCGCCGAGGCGGCGAGGAGGTCGAGGCAACGGCGCGCGACGGAGCCCACCGGGCTGTCCGCGGTGACCATCGTCCGTTCGGCGCTGAGGTCGTATGCCTCCATACATCTAGGGAACGGCAGGCCGCCGCCGACTCTTGCGCGCGACGCGGAATGAGACCCGGTCCGGGGGTGGAAAAAAGGCCTAGGCGCAGCGCCGCGGGAATTTCACCGCGCCTCCCTTATATGGAGCCGCAGCGGTCGCCGACGAAATCCGCAGAGGCCGCGCAAGTGAGGGGTGCCGTCCCGCGTTTGTCTGCTGTATGGCACCCCGGATCATCTCCATCATCGGCTCCCGCCCCGAGATCGTGCAGGCGGCACCGCTCGCCCTCGCCTTCTCCGACTGTGTCGAGGAGATCCTCGTCCACACGGGGCAGCACTACGACCCGCAGATGTCGGATCTGCAGATCGCCGACCTGAAGCTGCCGCTCCCCGAGTACAACCTCGGGGTCGGCTCGCTGCCGAACCAGGCCGGGGTCGAGGTGGCCCAGCAGCGGATCGCCAGGGTGATCGAACGCGAGCGGCCCGACGCGGTCCTCGTCCGCGGTGACACCAACGCGACGCTGGCCGGCGCCCGCGCCGCGGTCGACGCCGGAGTCCCGCTCCTCCATGTCGAGGCGGGCCTGCGCAGCTACCGCGACGACATGCCCGAGGAGGCCAACCGGATCGAGACCGACGGCCTCTCCGACGCCCTCTTCGCCCCCTGCGAGCACGCCCGCGACGTGCTGGTCCGCGAAGGCGTGGACGGCAAGGTCTTCGTCACCGGCGACCCGCTCGCCGACGTCCTGCTCTCCACCCGCGACCGCCTGCCGGAGAGCGGCGAGACCGGCGAGTACGTGCTGGCGACCGCCCACCGCAACTACAACACCGACTCGGCCGAGCGGCTGGGGAGGGTGCTCGACTGCCTCGCCGCCGCCGAGCGGCGTGTGATCTTCCCCGTCCACCCACGCACCCGCAAGAGCATCGAAGGGTGGGGCCTCGAGGTGCCCGCCAACGTCGAGGTGCGCGACCCCGTCACCTACACCCAGATGCTGGCGCTGGAGCGCGACGCGGTCGCGATCGCCACCGACTCCGGCGGCGTCCAGCGTGAGGCCTACCTCTGGGGCGTGCCCTGCGTGACGATGCGGGAGGAGACCGAGTGGATCGAGACGGTCTCCACCGGTTGGAACACCTTGGTCGGCGCCGATGCCGCGGCTTTCCGCGCGGCGATGGCGAAGCCGGCCCCGGCAGAGCGCCCGCCGATCTTCGGCGACGGCACCGCCTCGCGGAAGATCGCGGGCCTCTGCGTCTCACTGCTGGAGAAAGAACCGAGTCGGGAGCGGAGCTATGTCTGAGCGTCTACGTGTCGGCGTCATCGGCTGTGGGGTGATGGGCGGCTTCCACGTCCGCAACTACCTGAACCTCGACTGCGCCAAGCTGGTCGCGGTCGCCGACCCCTCGCCGGCCTCGCGCCGGCGGGCGGTTGGGGAGAGCCAGGTCCTCGAGTACGACAACTGGCGCGACCTGATCGAGTTCGGCGCCGACCACCTCGACGCGGTCTCGATCGCCTGCCCCTCGGAGATGCACGCCGAGGTCGCCCTGGAGGCGTTGGCCGCCGGGCTCCACGTGCTGGTCGAGAAGCCGATCGCCACCAACCTTCCCGACGCCCTGCGGATGCGGGGCGCGGCGCTCGAAGCCGGGTGCAAGCTGATGGTCGGCCACGTCGAGCGCTTCAACCCGGCGATCGCCAAGCTACGCTCGCTGGTCGCCGAGGGGCGGCTCGGGCAGATCTACCGCGCCCACACGACCCGGGTCGGCCCGCTGCCGACGCGGATCCAGGACACCGGCGTCGCGATCGACCTCGCCACCCACGACCTCGACGTGATGCAGCACGTGCTCGGCACCTCGATCGGCGAGATCTACGCCGACGGCGGGCGCTTCATGCACAGCTCCCAGGAGGACCTGCTGACCTGCCTCGTCCGCTTCAACGCGAAAGCGGGCGAGGACGTCGGCCCGCTCGGCCTGCTCGACGTCAACTGGCTGACCCCGGAGAAGACGCGCGAGATCGCGCTGATCGGGGAGAACGGCCTGCTGCGCGCCTCCTACATCACCCAGGACGTCTGGTTCGTCGAATCGCCGACGGCGCCGGTCCACTGGGACGGCCTCTCGATGCTGCGGGGCGACGGCGAGGGGGCCGCGGTGCGGTTCTCGCTGACCAAGGCCGAGCCCCTGGCCGCCGAGCTCCGCGCCTTCTGCCGCTGCGTCCTCGACGACACCCCGGAGCCGATCTCCGCCCACGACGGCGTCAAGGCGCTGGCCGCGGCGCTCGCCGTGCGCGAGTCGGCGGCGGTCCGGCGCCCGGTCGACCTCCTCGACATCCCTGCCCCTCGACCAATGGCGGTTGCCGCATGATTCGCTTCGTCATCCCGGCCTACAACGAGGCCGAAAACGTCCCCCGACTGCTGGCCGACCTGGCGCCCGTCGCCCGCAATCTCGGCGCCCGCGTGATCTTCGTCGACGACGGGTCCACCGACGGCACCGCCGACGTGATCCGCGAGCACGCCAGCGACCTGCACTACGCGATCGTCTCCCACACCGTCAACCGCGGGCTCGGGACCGCGATCAACACCGGCATCCGCGCGGCGCTCGGCGAGTCCTCCGACGACGACGCGATCGTCACCCTTGAGGCCGACACCACCTCCGACCTCTCCGATCTGCCCGCGATGATGGAGCAGTTCGAAAAGGGCGCCGACATCGTCCTCGCCTCGGTCTACGCGCCGGGCGGCGAAATCATCGGCGTCGCCGGCTGGCGCCTCGCGGCGTCGAAATCGGTCTCCAACACCTTCCGTTATCTCGGCGGGCTGCGCCAGATCCACACCCTCTCCTCGCTCTACCGCGTCTACCGCGCCGGCACCCTGCGCCGCGCCGCCGACACCTACGGCTACCTGCTCGTCCGCGAGCCCGGCTTCGCCGCCAACGTCGAGCTGCTGCTGAAGCTCTACAACGCCGGCGCGACCGTGACCGAGGTGCCGACGATCAACGACTGGCGGACCCGCAAGGGCGTCTCCAAGATGCAGCTGAAACCGACGGTGATCGCCTACGGGCGGCTGATGGCGGCCCACCTCGTCGGCCGGATCCAGCCGCCGCCGGTCTCGCCGCTGGCCGAGGCGACCGCGTCATTCGCAGTGCCCCGGGTGCAGCCGAGGCTGGAGGCCGTCGAGGCGCCTCCCGCCGCTGCCGCGCAGGCCCGCTGATGGCGCCGCGCACCCGGATCGGCGTCGTCGGCGGCGGCGTCCTCGGGACGGTCCTGTCCCTGCGGCTGGCCGAAGCCGGCGCCGACGTGACGCTGCTCGAGCGGGGCTCGACGATCGGCGGGCTCGCGTCCACCTTCGACTTCGGCGGCCACCAGGTCGACCGCTTCTACCACGTGATCACGCCGGCCGACAGCCGCATGATCGCGATGGCCGAGGAGGTCGGGCTCGGCGACCAGCTGCGCTTCCGCGGCGTCGGCGCCGGGTTCTTCGCCGACGGGGAGATGCACGACTTCAACGGCGTCGCCGACCTCCTGCGGTTCGCCCCGCTCTCGCCGATCGCACGCCTGCGCCTCGGCCTCTTCGTCGCCCAGTGCCAGTTCCGCGGGAGCCCGGAGAAGCTCGACGGGATCCCGCTCGAGGACTGGCTGCGCAAGCAGTGCGGGAACCAGGTCGTCGACCGGATCTGGAAGCCGCTGCTGGCTACCCGCTTCGACGGCGACCCCTCGGGGCTGCCCGCCACCTACCTCTGGGCCCGCACGCGGCGGATGTCGGGGGCGCGGGACAAGAAGACCTCCGGCAGCGGCGGTGGCGAGGCGATGGGCCACATCGTCGGCGGCCACCAGCGGCTCGTCGACGCAATCGCCGACCGGGCGCGGGGCCTCGGCGTGGAGATCCTCACCGACGCGCCGGTGAGCGGGTTGGCCACCGATGCCGGCGGCGCGGTGACGGGCGTGGAGCTCGACGGCGAGTCGATGGACTTCGACCTGACGATCCCGACCCTGCAGCCGCCCGCCCTGCGGTTCCTGCTGCCGGACCGCCACCAAGGCCTGCTCGCCCCCTATCCCGAGCGTTGGCTCGGCTGCGTCTGCGTGATCGTCAAGGTGAAGCGCTCGCTGCTGCCCTACTACGCGGTGAACATCGTCGAGGACACGCCGCTGACCTCGGCGGTGGAGACCACGCAGGTCGTCGGCACCGACCACACCGACGGCCACACGCTCGTCTACATGCCGAAGTACTGCGCCCCCGACGCGCCCGAGCAGTCCGAGGACGACGAGTCGATCTACACCCGCTTCACCGACTACCTGGCGAAGCTCTCGCCCGGGTTCAGCCGCGCGGAGGTCGTCGACTGGACGGTCCAGCGGGCGCGCCTGGTCGAGCCGGTCCACCAGCTGCGCGCCGACGGTGGACCGCTGCAGATGGCGCCGATCTGGCCCGGGGTGGAGGGCCTGGCGCTCGCCTCCAACGCCCAGATCTACCCCTACCTCCTGAACGGCGACTCGGTGATGAGCTTCGCCGAAGGGGTCGCCGCCGAAGCCGCCGAGCGCATGGAGCTGGACGCCGCGGCCCCGCCTCCGGTGCCGGGACATGTACCAGGTTGAAGCGTCCAAGGCGCTGCTGAAGCCGCGCCTCTGGCTCCGTCGCCCTGAATCGCTGCGGGTCTCCCGCAACGTGGTGATGCTGGGAATGACCAGCATGCTCACCGACATCTCCTCGGAGATGGTGGCGACGATCCTGCCGATCTACCTGGTCTTCTCGCTCGGCGCCAGCCCGCTGGCACTGGGGGCGATCGACGGCACCTACCGCGGCGCCGCCGCCGTGGTCCAGGTCGCCTCGGGCTTCATGTCGGACCGCTTCCGCCGCCACAAGCAGGTGGCCGAGACGGGGTACGCCTTCTCCGCGGTAGGCAAGGTTGCGCTGGTCGCCGCCGGCAACTCGATCGGCGGGATCGGCGCGATCGTCGCCTTTGACCGGATCGGCAAGGGGATCCGCACGGCGCCGCGCGACGCGCTGATCTCGCTCTCCTCGACTCGCGACAACCTTGCCACCTCCTTCGGCGTGCACCGGGCGCTCGACAGCGTCGGCGCCTTCCTCGGGCCGCTGGTCGCCTTCGGCATCCTGCTGGTCGCGCCGGCCCGCTTCGACGCCGTCTTCTTCGTCTCGACGCTCTTCGCCTTCCTCGGCCTCGCCGTCCTCGTCCTCACCGTGCAGGGGAAGCCCTGGCGGGCGCCGCAGGAGGAGACGACGCCGCCGAGCATGAGGCGCGCCGCCGGGCTCCTGCGCGAGCCGAAGTTCAACCTCCTGCTGGCGGCCGCCCTGGTCCTCTCGCTGACCAGCGTCTCCGACGCGCTGATCTACGTCGGCCTGCAGCGCAAGATCGACTTCGACCCGGCGGTCTTCCCGCTCCTCTACGTGGTCACCGCGGTCGCCTTCATGGCGCTGGCGATCCCGATCGGGCGGCTCGCCGACCGGGTCGGCCGGGTGCCGGTGCTGATCGGCGGCTTCGCGATGCTCTTCTTCGACTACGCGGCCCTGATGTCGAACCACCTCGGCTACGTCGAGCTGGTCCTCTGCCTCGTCGCGCTTGGCGCCTTCTTCGCCTGCAGCGAAGGGGTGCTGACCGCGGTCGCCGCCGCGGCGCTGCCGGATGACGTGCAGGCGAGCGGGATCGGGATCCTGATCACCGTCGTCAGCATCGGCAACCTGGTCTCCTCGATCGCCTTCGGGGCGCTCTGGGTGACGATCGGCCTCCAGCAGGCCGTGATCGTCTTCGCCGCCGCGCTCGCCATCGCCCTCATGATCGCGGCCCCGCTCTTGGTACGGTCGCAGCGCTCCGCCCTGCATGGGTAGCCGAAACGCCAAGATCCTGATCGCCCTGGTCGTCCTCTGCGTGGTCGGCGGGGGCGTCTACGTCGCGGTCGCGGCCACCGGGCCGAGCGGCACCGACACCGACGCCCAGCCGGTCGCCACCGACGTGCTGGACGGGGCCGACCTGCTGGTGCGGGCGGTGGATCCGAAGCAGACGACCCTGAACGGCGGCGTCTTCGAAGTCGACGACGGGGAGGTCCACCGCGGCGGCGACCTCAGCTGCGAGCGCGTCTACTACGCCGCCGGCGGGGGCATCTGCATGGGCGTCGCGCCCTCGGGGGTCGACTACACGGCGACGGTCTTCAACGAGGCGATGGAAGGCGAGCACACGATCCCGCTGCAGGGCCTGCCCTCGCGGGCCCGGGTCTCCGAGGACGGCAGGTACGGCGCGATGACCGTCTTCGTCACCGGCGATTCCTACCTCGAATCGAGCACCGCCTTCTCCACCCGCACCTACATCGTCGACATGGCGACCGGCAAGGTCGCCAAGCAGCTCGAGCAGTTCTCGGTCACCAAGGACGGCAAGCCCCTCGACGCGGTCGACTTCAACTTCTGGGGCATCACCTTCGACCCGGCCGACTCGAACCGCTTCTACGCCACCCTCGGCACCGGCGACCACCACTACCTGGTCGAAGGCACGGTCTCCGGCGAGAAGCTGAAGGTCCTCCGCGACGGCGTCGAGTGCCCGTCCCTCTCCCCGGACGGCAAGCAGATCGCCTACAAGTCCCGCCTCGGCCACAGCAACCGCTGGCACCTCCGCGTCCTCGACGTCGCCACCCTGAAGGACCACGCCGTGGCCGAGACCCGCTCGGTCGACGACCAGGCCGAGTGGCTGAACGACACCACCTTGGCCTACTCCGACGGCACCAACGTCTACACCGTCCCCGCCGACGGCAGCGGCGAAGAGCAGCTCCTCGTCCGCGACGCCTCGAGCCCGGTACGCCTGGAAGAACCGCTGATCGGCAACGGCGGCTGAGGGTTCTGACCGCGGCAGCTCGGAGCGGGGAGGCGGGACGGGAGGGACGACACACTTCCCCAACGCCCCGCCGGCCGCTCGTGCACTTGAGCGCCCTATAGCGCCCCTAAGTGCACGAGCGTCGGATCGGCTGTTGTGAAAGACGCGCCGAAGGGTGGAGAAGGACACGGAAGGCACGCGAATCGACACTTCCGCGCGCCTTCTGCCTCTTGGTCCCCGGTCGCTCGCTGAGTTGACCCCGCTATAGGGGGTCTAACTCAGCGAGCGACGAATCGGGCCTTGTGGAACCCGAATGAACGCCACGAAAGAGTCATGGAAGGGCCAAGAAGTCACACAGACGTGACGCTCCCGTGCGTCCCTCCCCGCAACCCCTCCGACCCTGGCAGTCCGAGCGCCAGCTTTTCCTGGGCCGGACCTGGCGGCGCCAGTTTCAAAGGCGACAGGCGGCCCGAGCCGACAGGCGGCAGCCTCAGCGGGCGAGGAGGGGGGCGAGGCGGTCGCGGGACTCGCCGGCGAGGCGGCGGGCTACCGCAAGGGGGCGGCGCGGGGGGCTGGGGACCTCGGCGGGCTCGATCGGGGCCGGGCCGCTGTCGACCGTCACGGTCTCGGTGCCGACGGGGATCGGGATCGGCTCGCCGTACTCGCGGGTCTTGCCGTCGACGATCAGACGGGGGGAGGACGGGCCGGCCGGGGGCCCGAAGCGGAGGGCCTCGACGCCCGCCGGGACCTCGACGCGGAGCTGGTTGCCGAGGGGGCGGACCGCGAGGGTCGTGCCTTCGCGCCGGGTCTCGTAGGCGCGGCGGGTGATCGCGGCAAGGGACTTCCAGGCGGTATCGGGGGCGACCGCGGCAACCTCGGCCTGCGCCTCGGCGAGGAGGTCGAGGCCGGGGGCGAGATCGTCGTGGTGGCCGTAGAGGACCAGGGGCTGGTCGAGGTAGGCGCGCAGGCGCATCTCGACCGGGGAGCGGCCGACCAGGGGATGGCGGAGGATCGTCGGCAGGCCGGTGCCGCGGTCGAGCGGGCGCCAGCCGACCAGCGCGTCGGCCTCGGGCGGGCGGGCGAGCCAGTCGCCCTCGCCGACGCCGAGCCAGGGGAAGGGGATCGTCATCGAGATCGCCTCGTAGCCGCAGCGCAGGAGGGCGGCGACGGTGGCGGCCGAGCAGGCCTCGTGGGGCGGCACCATGACGCGCTCGATCGGGTGGCCGGTGCGCCCTTCGAAGCGGGCGACGCGGCGCAGCGCCTGGGCGGCAAGGGCGGTGGCGGCCATCGCGGTGTCGGCACGGCCGAGCTCACCGCCGTCGTGGTCGTTGCCGTGGACGGTCAGGGAGACCGCTCCGGCGGATCCGGCGATCGCCTCGAGCGCGCCCGCGTGCGCCCAGCGGGTGTCGAGCGGCACGGTCGCGAGGACCGCGTGGTAGCCGTGCTCGCGGGCGTGGCGGGCGAGCGTGGGCAGCTCGATGTAGCCGTAGGTCGGCCAACGTAGGTTGGGGTCGTCGATGACGTAGGACGCGGCCGGGGGCGGGGGCATCCAGGCGACCTCCGCCGTCACCCCGCGGAGGAACTCGACCAGCGGCAGCAGCGCCAGGGCGCGGTCCTCGCAGAGCCGGTCGCGCAGGGCCTCGGACTCGCCGAGCTCGCGCGGCGCCAGCAGCGCCACCCGCAGCGGGCCCTCCGCCCACCAGACCGGGTGCTCGCCCCAGCGCGCCAGGACGGTGGCGCCGGGCGCGGGGCGGTCGCCCGCGCCCTCGGCGTGCAGGCCGCCCAGGAGGCGGCGGTCGGGCAGCGCCGCGCCCCGCAGGCGCGGGTCCAGCAACGGTGAGCGGGCGAGGTCGAAGGACGCGGCCGCGATACCGGGCTCGGCGGGCTCGTCGCCGAGCATCAGCAGCGCCGGCGTGCCGGCCGCGGCGGCTTCGCGCGCAGCGACCCCGTTGCCGCGGTCGAGCACCGCGTCGAGGCCCGCGAGATCCCCCGGCGGGCGCGCCTCGAAGCGCACCGGGAAGGCGAGCTCCAGCGCCGCGAGCAGGCGGGTCCGCCGGCTCGCCGTGCAGTCGGCGAAGACGCCGACGCGGAGCCGGGGGTCGGCCCCGCTCATCCGTCCCCGGAGATGCGGTAGATCGTGAAGCTGGTCGCCGGGTTCTCGCCGCCGACCCGACCCCCGTCGCCGAACTCGGCGACCGGCGGGCGGCGCTCGATCCAGGCGGCGAAGGGGCGGTTGTATTCGATCCCGAATTTTTCGTGCGGGTAATTGTCGAAGTTCCGCTTGTCGACCACCGCATAACGGACGCCCTCGGCCTTCAGCCGGGCGATCGCCTCGGCTTCTTCGGCGTGGTCGTAGAGCAGGCCGGGCAGGAACATCGGGTCATACAGTGCCACCTCGCGGTCGGTCATGAAGTCGATCCCGGCGTCGGCGGGGACGGCGAGCACGGCTTCGCCGGGCTCGGTGTGGGACTCGATCCAGTTCACCGTCCCCTGCAGCGCCGGCGCCGCGGCGGCGGTGGTCTTGAACGAGCCGCGCGCGGTGTGGACGAGCGTGTTCTCGTGTGGGTAGAGGGCGCCCTGCGCGTAGGCGGCCAGCCCCACCGCGACCGCCAGCAGCGCCAGCGCGGCGGCGGCGCGCGCCTGCGGCCAGCGCCTCGCGACCCGGTCGTGGAGCACGGCGAGGAGCAGGACCAGCGGCGGCGCGTAGTAGGGCGCGTAGGAGCCCTCGGCGGTGAAGGCGTCATACGCGCGGGCACCGAGCGCCGCGGCGCAGGCGACCAGCGCCAGGTCGAAAGCCCAGTTGCCGGTGATCGGGGCGCTCTTGCCTTTGAGGAAGCGCACCGCGAGCAGGAGGCAGGCGATGAAGCCGAGCGCCGGCAGCCAGCTCATCCCGATGACGAGGTGGGTCAGCTCTTCCTGCACCGCTTCGCGGGCAGGCTCCCAGACCCCGAGGACCCGCCAGGCGAGGTCGACGAAGCCGATCAGGACGACCGCGAAGGGCAGCGGCCAGAGCGCCTTGATCCGCTCGCCGGTGGTGTGCTCGCGGGCCACCAGGACCGCGGCGGCGACGACGCTGCCGAAGAGCAGGAGGTAGGCGCCCGCGCGGGCGAGGGTGGCGACGAGGCCTTCGAAGGTTTTCGGCGCCCACGCTTCCTGGGAGGCGAAGCCGGCGGAGCTCAGCATCTTCACCGGCCAGAGGTTTTCGGTGAAGAGCTGCGAGGCGCCGGCTTCGGCGGCGAGCACCGCGTAGACGACGCCCGCGACCAGGAGCCCGGGGACCGCCAGGCGCGGCAGCGCGCGCAACGTCGGTCCCCAGCCTTCCCCCCGCCAGGTCCCCAGCAGGTAGGCACCGAGGGTGAGGACGGCGATCGCGGCGAACTCGGGCCGGGTGAGGCAGACGAGGCCCGCGGCGAGGCTCGCCAGCACCAGCCGCTTGTGCGACAGGGCCAGCAGCATCAGCAGCGTCGTCAGGAGCCCGAAGGTGGCCGAGTTGGTGTGGGGGAGGACGAAGTTGAAGGCCGTCCCGGAGAAGCCGATCGCGGCGACGACCAAGGTCGCGATGCAGGCGGTGACGACGTCGAGGAGCCGCCGCGCGAGGAGGTAGAAGGCGGCGCAGATCGCCGCCGCCTGCACCAGCCCGAAGGCGAACGCGGTGGTGAACGAGGCGCCGAAGACGGCGAAGGTCCCGCCCAGCGCGTAGACCCCGAGCGGGCCGTAGAAGTAACGGATGTCGGCGTAGGGCTGGTGGCCTTCGGCGATCATCGAGGCGACGGTCAGCTCGTGGCCGGCGTCGACCGACGGCGAGCCCCACGCTTGCCAGCTGAGCGCCGCGAGAACGAGGAAGAAGACCCCGATCACCGCCGCGGCCTGGGCGTCGGTGGCGGCGGCGATGCGGCGCCCCGCCTCCCGCGCGCGGCCCGCCCACGGCGAGGGGCCGGCTTCGGTGCGGGGCGTCGCGCTCATGCGGAGGCGGGCTTCGAGGCAGGCTTGATCGCGCCGAGCAGGAGGCGCGTCTGTTCGGGGGCGAAGCGGGTCGCGGTCGCCAGGTAGAGGGCGGAGCCGATCGCGAGCGTCACCAGCGAGGAGACGATGCCGTCTGCCAGCTCGGCGCCGACCAGGTAGCCGAGGCCGTAGGAGACGGTCGCGAGCCCGACGAAGCGCAGGCCGTCGCGGGCTAGGTCCCGGGCGATCGGCCCGGCGCCGCGTCCCGCGCCCACCGTCAGCAACAGCACCGCGAAGGCGGCCGGGACGACGAAGGCCGCGCCGACGACCCCATCGGCGCCGAAGAGGACGCCGCCGAGAGCGGTCACCGCGATGTGGGCGATGAAGACGGCAGGCGCCATCCAGTTGACGAAGCGCGAGCGGCCGAGCGCGAACATCGCGGGCAGCAGCAGGTTGACCAGCAGCGCCGCCACCACCCAGGCGCAGAGGAGGGCGGAGAAGACCTGGAGCTGGTCGACCTTGGCGGCGTCGAAGCTCTTCGGCAGGACCTCGCCGATCAGCTGCGCGCCGCCCGCGATCAGCACCGCCATCGCCGGCGCCGCCAGCATCATCGAATAGCGGAAGCCCGACGGGACGGTGTCGGCGATCACCTCGCGCCAGTCGACCAAGGCGCCGCGCCGCATGTCGGCGATCCGCGACATCCCGAGGGCGAAGCCGGTGGCGGCGACGAGGTAGGAGGCGAAGAGGTAGGCGTAGGAGAGGACGGTCGCGTCGCCCGGGTCGTACTTGCCGGCGAAGGCGAGGGAAACGACGAAGAGAGCGTTGAAGGCGAGATAGATGAGCGTGCTACCGAGGATCAGGCCGACCGGGCGGGCGAGGCCGCGCGCCGTGCGCGTCAGGGCCGGGGCCGGGGGCCGATCGAGGCGGCCGACGCGGACGCCCTGGAGCATGATCGCGGCGGTGACGATCGCCATCGCCATCATCGACCAGCCGAGGGAGAGCTCCCCGGCCGAGCCGGAGACGACGAGGTAGACGACCAGCCCGGCGAGCGCGCCGGAGATGTAGGCGAGCGCGATGCGGTCGAAGCGGTCGCGGATCGCCAGCACCGTGGCGCCGCCGGCGGCCCAGAGCTGCAGGACCATCGCGACGCCGAGCACCGGCAGGGCCTCGACGGTGACGCTGCGGCCCGCGTCGGTCAGGCCGGGGGCGATCAGGCCGCCGAGCTGGGAGGCGAACGGGATCGTCACGAGCGCGACCGGGATCGCGATCAGGACCAGGCCGACGGCGAACTCGCGCGTCGACATCCGCGGCCGGGCGCCGACCAGGAGCGGCGCCGAGGTGACCCGGATGCTCTGGCTGAAGACGCCGAAGCTCGAGTAGAGGGCAAAGGCGACGAAGAAGCCGTCGGTCTTGCCGCCGATGCCGAAGGAGGAGAGGTAGAGGAGCGCCTGGATCCCCGATGACCCGGCCATGGCCAGGGTCGCGATCGCCATCGCGACGCCCGCGTGGGCGTGCTTCGCGCGCAGCCCGTCCTTGTGGTCAACCGTCAGGGAGTCGGCACTGGCCGTGGAAGCGCTCATAGCCGACTAACGTGCCGGGGCGGCCAGACTTTTCGCGCCGCCGCGACCGGTTCAGCGCGGCCCGTACCTCACTTCGGTCGGGCTCCAGTCGATCCCCGCCTTGCCCCGCTTCAGCCGGTAGTCGTCGGCCTTCGGGTCGCGGAAGCCGGGGTCGCAGGTGCGCTTCGAGCTCGGGCTGAGGCGCGGGTAGCCTTCCCACTGGCAGACGACGTCTTCGCGCTCGGTCCAGTTCGGGAAGCCGCCGCGCCAGTCGGTCCAGCCGCGGTAGATCACGTTGCGTTCCAGGGTCACCGCGCCGAAGGGGCCTTCGCGCAGGGCCAGCGGCGAGTCGTCGCCGGGCGTCCAGATCGTGTTCTGGCTGATCCGGATCCCCTTCGTCGGGCCGAAGATGTGGACGATCACGTCGGGGCCGCAGTCGCTCGTCGCGCACGGCGCTTCGTTGCGCAGGAAGAGGTTGTCTTCGACCCGGATCCCTTCGACCGGCCCACAGACGCCGGAGTTGCCGTTCCCGCAGAGGTCGTCCTGGTCCTTGACGAAGAATCCCTGGCAGTGGTTGTCGTGCACGTAGTTCTTGCGGAAGACCAGGTGATCCCCGGTCCACACCGTCTGCAGGCAGTCGGAGTGGTTGCCGTTCTCACGGATCCCGGTGAACTCGTTGCCTTCGACCAGCAGCCCGAGCCCGTCGCCGTCGGCGTCGTGGTAGCGGTTCGCCCGGATCGCGTCCTCGCCGTAGGGGCCGGTGAGCTTGTTGCCGACGATCGCCACGTCGCTGCACGGCGCGGTGTCGCTGTTGCACGCGTCGACCCCGAAGTAGCCGCCGTAGATGTGGTTGTCGACGATCGAGATCCGCGAGGCACCCGCCTCGACCTCGACTTCGTCGGAGATCGCGAAGCCTTCCAGCGTCAACCCCGAGCCCGCGAGTTCGGCCCCGTCGATCGTCGCCTTCCCAGGATCGGCGGCCCGCAGGGTCACCGGCGCCCCCTTCTTGCTCGCCCCGAGCGAGAGCTTCCCGTAGCTCCCACTCTTCAGGCAGACGACCTTCCCCGGCGCCGCCGACTGCACCCGCGAGCGGGCGGCGTCGAGGCTGCCGACGGTGACGTGGCAACGGGAGGACGCGGCGTGGGCCGCAGCGGGTCCGGCGATGAGGAGGATGAGGGCGGCGGCGCAGGCGACGACCAATGCCGGCGCCGCGGGGAGGCGACCCGGCGAGCGGGGGAGGGCCATTCGGCACTCTAGATCGGGATGGGCGGGGGTGGAGGGGGATTTTCGGACCGAACTTGGGGACGAGGGGACGGGGGGTCTGGGAGCTGGCGCCCGAGGAAAGGGACGCAAGGCGGGTCGGCGAGCACGGCCGTCTCGGTCACGGCCCTGGCTGGCTGTGACCGTGCCCGAGACGGCCGGGGGATGAAAGGTGAGGAGGATCTCCGACGCCGTTGCGGGAGATGTGAGGGAGACGACACGAACTCCACGGTTCCGTGCGGGTTCCTTCACGAAGTCCACTCTTCCGCGCACGTTCCTCCTCGATCCGACGTCCCCGGCGACAGCCCTTCGCTGTTTGCCCCCCGTATGAGGGGCAAACGACGAACGGCTGGTTCCCGGTGCGACGGAACCGTGCCGAAGGTGTGGAGTTCCGGGCGGAAGCGTGACGAACCCCCGCACTTCCCCACGAGACCCTCACGCCCAGGACCAACTAGGACTGCCGCCCCCGCCCGAACTACGGCCCGTAGTGCTCTTCCGCCGGCGCCCAATCCACGCCGCGCCCATCCGGCAGGCGGTAATCGTCGGCCGCCGGGTCCGCGAAGGGCGGCGTGCAGGCTTCCTGGGTGCCGGGGCGGGCTTTCGGCCATTCGCCTTCCAGCACACAGAGGGTGTTGTCGCGGAGGTCGGCCCGGGAGGCGTCGGTGTCGGTCCAGAAGCGGTAGATCGCGTTGTCTTCCACCTTCGTTCCCGGCGCGACGTTCTGGCGCAGGGCCAGCTGGGAGTCGAGATGGTCGCCCCAGACCGTGTTGTGGGAGATCACCGCGCCGGTGTAGGGGCCGAAGATGTGGAGGATCACCGGCTGGCCGCAGGCGGTGCCACCTTCGGCGCAGGGCTCGTGGTTTCGGACCATCAGGTTGTCTTCGACCCGCAGGCCTTCGACCGGCCCGCAGACCCCTTCGATGCCCTGGGCGCAGAGGTCGTTCTGGTCCTTGACGAAGAAGCCCTGGCAGCGGTTGTCGTGCAGGTAGTTCTTGCGGAAGACGAGGTTGTCGCCGGTCCAGACCGCCTGCAGGCAGTCGGAGTGGTTGCCGTTCTCGCGGATCCCGGTGAACTCGTTGCCTTCGACCAGCAGCCCGAGCCCGTCGCCGTCGGCGTCGTGGTAGCGGTTGGCCCTGATCCCGTCCTCGCCGAAGGGGCCTTCGAGCTCGTTGCCGACGATCTTCACGTCGTCGCAGGTGGCGGAGTCGGAGTTGCAGGCGTCGATCCCGAGGTAGCCGCCGCTGATCTTGTCGTGGGCGATCGTCACCTCCGCCGATCCCGGTTCGATCACGACTTCGCCGTCGACGTCGAAGCGGGCGAGGGTGATGCCTTCGCCCATGATCGTGGCGCCTT
This sequence comes from Solirubrobacterales bacterium, assembly GCA_965200635.1. Classification (GTDB taxonomy): domain Bacteria; phylum Actinomycetota; class Thermoleophilia; order Solirubrobacterales; family 70-9; genus VAYN01. The sequence goes on from OZ241364.1 coordinate 2,716,300, forward strand.
CGATCGTCGCCCCACCGGGGTTCTCGGCGCGCACTTCGACCCCCGCGCCGGGGAACTCGCCTTCGAGGGTGACTTCGGGGTAGGACCCATCGGCGACACAGACGATCTGGCCCGGGGACGCGTGCTCGAGCGCCGCGGCGATGTCGTCGGTGCCGGCGGCGACCGTGTCGCATTCGGGTCCCAGGCTCGCCGTCTGGGGCGCGGCGCTCGGTTCCGGAGCCGGGTCGGAGCTCGAGCCCGAGGAGGCGAGCACCACCGCGGCCGCGGCCAGCAAGGCCACGACCACCGCCGCGAAGGCGAGTCCCATCCGTCGTCCTGGGGGGCGCCGCATACCCGATCAACGGGCGCGGCGCCCGCTTTCTAGCGCGACCCGCTCAGGGGCCGAAGTGCACTTCGGCCGGCGCCCAGTCGACCCCACGCCCGCCGGGCAGGCGGTAGTCGTCGGCTCCCACGTTGGCGAAGGCCGGGGAGCATTCGACGCTGCTGCCCGGTCGCGAGGACGGCCAGGTGCCTTCCAGCATGCAGTAGGTGTTGTTCTGGAAGGTCGCCGAGGCGGCGTTGGTGTCGGTCCAGAAGCGGTAGATCGCGTTGCCTTCCACCTTGGTGCCCGCGGCGACCCCTTCGCGCAGCCCGAGCAGCGAGGTCATCCCGTCGCCCCAGACCGTGTTGTGGGAGATCACCGCGCCGGTGTAGGGGCCGAAGATGTGCAGGATCACCGGCTGTCCACAGCCCGGGGCGCTCGAGGCGCACGGTTGTTCGTTGCGCAGGAACAGGTTGTCTTCCACGCGGATGCCCTGGACCGGCCCGCAGACGCCGGAGCCGCCACCGCCGCAGAGCGAGTTCTGGTCCTTGACGAAGAAGCCCTGGCAGCGGTTGTCGTGCAGGTAGTTCTTGCGGAAGACGAGGTTGTCGCCGGTCCAGACCGACTGCAGGCAGTCGGAGTGGTTGCCGTTCTCGCGGATCCCGGTGAACTCGTTGCCTTCGACCAGGAGCCCGAGGCCGTCGCCGTTGCCGTCGTGGTAGCGGTTGGCGCGGATCCCGTCCTCGCCGTAGGGGCCTTCGAACTTGTTGCCGATGATCTTCACGTCGTCGCAGGTGGTCGAGGTGGAGTTGCAGGCGTCGACCCCGAAGTACCCGCCGGTCAGCTTGTTGGCCTGGATCGTGATCAGCTTCGAGCCCGGCTCGACCTCGATTTCGTCGGTGGTGTCGAAGTAGGCGATGGTCAGGCCGGTGCCGGAGATGTCGGCGCCGGCGATCGTCGTCCGGCCGGGATTGGCGGCGCGCAGGGTGACGCCCGGGCTCGCCTTGGAGCCGGTCATCGTGACCTTGCCGTAGGTGCCGTCGGCGAGGCAGACGACCGCGCCGGGAGCACCGTTCGTGACCGCGCTCTGGGCGGCGGCGACCGAGGTGACGTTGGTCGTGCAGGCCGCGGGCGGGTTCGTCGGCGTCGGGGGCGTGGACGGGAGTTCGCTCACCGGCGGTTCGGAGGCGGTCGGGGCGGTCGTGGGCGGCTGGGTGGTCGGCGCTTTCGTGCCGCCTGGCGCTTTGGTGCCTTTGCTGCCGCCCGAGCCGGAACCGGAGCCGCCGTTCGACCCGCCGGGGTTCGACGGCGAGCCGCCGGGCTGGGTGGCGCCCGGGTGGCGGTGCTCGCGGTGCATGTGGAAGTGTCGTGCCGGGTGCACCCGGTGGCGGGATCCGGTCGCGGAGCGGGCGCGGATCATTTCGTCGACCCCGACCCGCTTGGCGGCGCTGCTGACGACGTTGCCCTCGACCCCGCCCTTGGCGAAGGCGAGCGAGCTCGCGGCCAGGAGGGCCACCAGGCTCACGAGGGCGAGCGTGATCGAGCGCAGGCGCGCACGCCTGTTCTTTGCGCTGCTAATCATGGGTTTCCTCCCGCGATTGGCTCATCGCAGTTGTCCTCGGCGCGCCTCCCTGGTCTGCCGAGGAGCCCTTGCGTCAGCGGACGGTTGTCCTACGCAAAGTCTTGGACGAATATTCCTACGTGGCGACCGAGGTACCCAGGCGGTACATCCGTAAGCGAATATTCGGTACCAGCACCCGCAAATTGCGAGTATTTCGCCCTAACGAGCGGCGTAGTGCTGTGAAATCTGAGTAGCCGAGAGCGCCGAGTTGTAGATCGCGACCTCGTCCAGGGTCGCCGGCGCGAACTGGGTCGTGCCGCCGCGGGACATGAAGTAGAGGAGGGAGTTGGCGAAGTTTCCGGCTCCGGTGCCGCTCGAGCCCTTCGTCACCGAGACGGCTTTGCCGTCGACATAGGCGAGGATCTGGTTGGCGGCGGACGCCGAGGTGTCGATCACGAAGGCGTAGTGGTGCCAGGCGAGGGTGCTCGGCCGGGTGAAGTAGATGCTGTTGCGGGAGGTGCCGCGGCCGATCGCGACTTCGAAGCGCCCGCCGGAGGTGCTCGAGGCGGGGTTGACCAGGAAGCCGCCGTTGGTGTTGTTGAAGTTGTTGGTCAGCTCCATCACCTGGTCGTTGTTGCTGGTGAAGAAGGGTTCGTTCCAGCGGAGCCAGAATTCGACCGTCAGCTTGTTGGTCCCGGAGAGGTTCACCGACGCGCTCGCGTAGTCGTTGGAGCCGTCGAAGGAGGCCGCCGTGTTGGTGTCGGAGGTGAGCGGGTGCGACTGGCCGAGGCTGACGCCGTTGAACGCGGTCGCGGCGGCACCTCCGGCCGAGTTGGCCAGCGTGGTCCCGGAGGTCTCCCCGAGCCGCCAGTAGTCGACCAGCCCCGGGGTGCCGAGGACGGCCGCCTGGTAGGGGCCGCGGACCTGCACCGGCACCGTGGTGGTGCTGGTGGCGCCGGCGTTGTCGGTCACCCGGAGGCCGACGTTGGTCGTCGCCGCGCTGGTGTAGGTGCGGCTGGTTTTGTTGGTCGTGCCGGTGTTCGTCTCGTAGGAGCCGTTGCCGTCGAGGTCCCATTCGTACTTGGCGATCGTGCCGTCGGGGTCGCTCGATCCGGCGGCGCTGAAGGCGACCGAGGAGCCCGCGGCCACCGGGTTCGGGGTGGCGGTGAAGGACGCGATCGGCGCGCGGTTCTGCACCGTCACGCTGACCGTCTTGGTCGCGGTCGCGCCCGAGTTGTCGGTGACCCGGAGGTTGACGTTCCGGACGCCCGCGGTCGCGTAGTTCGCGATCGTGCTCGGGGTCGAGCCGGTGTTCAGCTCGTAGGTCCCGTTGCCGTCGAGGTCCCATTCGTATTTCGCGATCGTGCCGTCCGGATCGCTCGAGCCGGCCGCGTTGTAGGTCACGCTGGTCCCGGTCGGCACCGGGTTCGGGGTGGCGGTGAAGGAGGCGGTCGGCGCCCGGTTCGTCGCCGTCACCGCGACCGTGGTCGTCGCCGTCGCGCCGGAGTTGTCGGTGACCCGCAGGCCGACCGTCCGTGCGCCGGGGGTGGCGTAGGTCGTGCTCGTGGTCGGCGTCGTCGTGCTCGTCTCGTACGAGCCGTTGCCGTCCAGGTCCCATTCGTATTTGGCGATCGTCCCGTCGGGGTCTTTCGAGGCCGAGGCGTTGAAGGCGACGTTGGTCCCGGTCGGGGCCGAGGTCGGGCTCGCCGTGAACGATGCCGTCGGCGGCTGGTTGGCGATCGTCTCCACCTTGGTGACGGTCGTCGCGGCCCCGGCGTTGTCGGTCACGCGCAGGCCGACGGTGCGTTCGCCGGGGCTCGCGTAGGTAGTGCTCGCGGTCGGCGTGGTCCCGGTGGCGGTCTCGAACGTGCCGTTGCCGTCGAGGTCCCATTCGTATTTGGCGATCGTCCCGTCCGGGTCGCTCGAGCCCGACGCGTTGAAGCTGACCACCTGGCCCGCGGTGGCCGGGTTCGGCGCCGCGGTGAAGGCGGCGAGCGGGGCGCGGTTCTGGATCGTCACGGTGCGGGTCGTGGTCGCGGTGGCGCCGCCGTTGTCGGTCACCCGCAGGCCGATCGCGCGGCTCCCGGCGGTGGCGAAGCTGGTGCTCGCGGTCGGCGTGGTCCCGGTGGCGGACTCATAGGAGCCGTTGCCGTCGAGGTCCCATTCGTACCTGGCGATCGCGCCGTCGGGGTCGTTCGAGGCCGAGGCGTCGAGGGCGATCGTGCTCCCGGTCGGCGTCGTGCTTGGGGTGGCGGAGAAGGATGCGGTCGGTAGCTGGTTCTTGACCGTCACGGTCGAGGTCGCCGTGGCGGTGGCGCCGCGGTCGTCGGTGACCCGCAGGCCGACGCTCCGTTCGCCGGCGGTCGCGTAGGTCGCGGTGGTGGTGGGCGTCGCGGTTTCGGTCTCGTAGGTCCCGTTGCCGTCGAGGTCCCATTCGTACTTGGCGATCGTCCCGTCGGGGTCCTTCGAGGCGCCCGCGTCGAAGGTCACGGTCGCGTTGGTGTTGGCCGGGTTCGGCGAGGCCGTGAACGAGGCGCTCGGCGGTTTGTTCGGCGTCGCCGCCCCGAAGTGGTCGGCGATCGTCGCGGCCGAGAGCGGGGCGCCGAAGATCGCCACGTCGTCGAGGCTCCCGGCGCCGTTCAGGACGGTCCCGGCCCGTGACATGAAGCTCAGCGACGAGTCGGCGAAGTTGCCCGCCCCGGTGCCGCTGACGATCTTCGTGTACGGAACCGCTTTGCCGTCCACGTAGGGGACGACCTGTTCGGCCGCGGGCGCCGCCGTGTTCAGCACGAAGGCGTAGTGGTGCCAGACCCCGGCGGTCGGCCGCGCGAAGGTGCTGAGATTGCGCGATTCGCCGCGCCCGAGGCCGACGGCGAAGCTGCCGAAGCTCGAGTTCGGGTCGACCAGGAAGCCGCCGTCGTTGTCGTTGAAGTTCGGCGTGTACTCGAACGCGAGCGCGTCGTTATTGCTCCATTCGTTCCACTTCATCCAGAACTCCAGCGTGATCGCCGAGTCGCCGGAGAGGGTCAGCGGGGCGGTGGCGGCGTCGTTGACGCCGTCGAAGGCGACCGCGGTGTCGGTGTCCCCGGCGATCGCGCCAGGTGCCCCGAGCGCCGGTTCCCCGGACGTCGTCGCGGTCGAGCCGCCGACCGGGTCGGCCAGGGTCGAGCCCGATTTCTCGCCCATCGACCAGAAGTGCTGCAGGCCGGCGGTGGCGGCGACGGCGCCGCGGTAGGCGGCACCGCTGCCGTTGCCACCGGTGCCGCCTTCTTCACCGCCGCCCCCGGATGCCTGCACGGTCAGCGTGTGGGAGGTGACGGCGGTCGCCCCCGAGGAGTCGGTGACGCGAAGGCTCAGCGCGACCGGCCCGGCGGTGCCGAAGGAGCGGGTCACTTTCGGGGTCGTACCGGTGCTGGTCTCGAAGGTGCCGTCGCCGTCGAGGTCCCATTCGTACTGTTCCACCGCGCCGTCGGGGTCTTTGGAGGCGGAGGCATCGAGGGTCACCGCTTCGCCGACTTTGGCGGTCGCCGGGGCGGTGAAGCTCGCGGTCGGCGGCTGGTTGCCTTTGACGCCGACGAAGTGGTTGGCGACCTGGGTCGCGCTCAGCGGCCGGTCGTAGACGGCGACGTCCTGCAGGTCGCCCGCGCCCCACAGCCCGGTGGCGCCGCGGGACATGAAGTAGAGCGTCGATTTGGCGAAGGGGCCGGCGCCGGTCCCTTCGGCCGCCTTGGTGTAGGCGACCGGTTTGCCGTCCACGTAGGGGACGATCTGTTCCGGCGCCGCCGCACCGGTGTCGAGGACGAAGGCGTAGTGGTGCCAGACGCCGGCCGTCGGGCGGGCGAACAGGGCCACGTTGCGCGAGGCGCCGCGACCGAGGGCGACCGCGAACTGGCCGTAGCTCGAGTTCGGATCGACCAGGAAGCCGCCGTCGTTGTCGTTGAAGTTCGGCGTGTACTCGAAGGCCAGCTGGTCTTCGTTCTTCCATTCGTCCCACTTCATCCAGAACTCGAGGGTGACCGCGGGCTTGCCGCCGATCGCCGGCGCGGCGCTCGCCGCGTCTTTGGCGCCGTCGAAGCTCGCCGCGGTGCCGGTGTCGCCGGGGGCGCCGCCGGTCACGCCGAGGGTGGGCGCCCCGACGGCCGTCGCCGGGCCGGTCCCGACCTTGTCGGCGAAGGTGGAGCCGGAGCTCTCGCTCAGCGGCCAGTAGTCGAGGAGGCCGGGGGTGCCGAGGACGGAGCCGCTGTAGTCGGCGGGCCCGCTTTCTTCACCGCCGGCGCTCGTTTCTTCGACCGTGACCGAGCGGGTCGCGGTGCCGGTGTTGCCCGCGTTGTCGGTCACCCGCAGGCCGACCGAGATTTTGCCCGCGCCGGTGTAGGTGGTGGAGGCGCTCGGCGTCGTGCCGGTGTCGGTCTCGAAGCTGCCGTTGCCGTCGAGGTCCCATTCGTATTTGGCGATCGTCCCGTCCGGGTCTTTGGATCCGGAGGCGTCGAAGGTCAGTTTTTCGCCGACTTTCGCGGTCGCGGGGGCGGTGAAGGTCGCCTGCGGGCGGCCGTTCGGGCCGTTCGAGGCGTAGTGCTGGGAGATCGTCGCGGCGTTCAGCGTGCGGGTGAAGATCGCGACGTCCTGCAGGTTGCCCGCGCCGAACAGTTCTTTGCCGCCGCGCGACATCAGCGCCAGGGTCGATTCGGCGAACGCCGGACCGCCTTCGCCGTTGACCACCTTGCTGTAGACGACCGGGAACCCGTCGACGTAGGGCACGATCTGTTCGGCGGCCGGCGCGGCGCTGTTCAGGACGAAGGCGTAGTGGTGCCAGACGCCGGCGCTCGGGCGTTCGAAGAGGGCGACGTTACGCGAGCCGCCGATCCCGATCGAGACGGCGAACTTGCCGAAGCTCGAGTTCGGGTCGACCAGGAAGCCGCCCGGGTTGTCGTTGAAGTTCGGCGTGTACTCCATCGCCAGGGCGTCGTTGTTCGCCCAGGCGTTCCACTTCATCCAGAACTCGACCGTGATCGCTTTCTGGCCGCCGATCTTCAGCGGGCCGGTCGCGGTGTCGTTGACACCGTCGAATTTGACCGAGCTCGTCGATTCGCCGGGCACGCCTCCGGGGGCGCCGAAGGTCGGTTCGCCGGCCGCGGTCAGCGGGCTGGAGCCGACGGTGTCGGCGAGCGTCGGGCCGGCGGCCTCGCTCAGCGGCCAGAGGTCGGCGATTCCCGGGGTGGCGAGGACGGAGTCGGTGTAGCTGGCGCCGTTGCCGCCGACCGGCGGGCCTTCTTCTTCGCCGCCACCCCCTTCACCGCCGCCGCCTTCCTGGCCGCCGCCGGTGCTGCCTTCCGAGCCTTCCGTGCCTTCCACGGTTTCGCCTTTGAAGTGCTTGGCGATCGTCGCCGCGGAGAGCGCGCGTTCATAGAGCGCTACCTCGTCGAGGTTGCCCGCGCCGAAGTTGGAGCCCGACGCGCGCGACATGAAGTTGAGGACGGAGTTGGCGAAGTTGCCCGCCCCGGTGCCGCTGTCGAGCTTTTCGAAGCTGACCGGTTTGCCGTCGACGTAGGGGATGATCTGTTCGGCGGCCGGCTTCGCGGTGTTGATGACGAAGGCGTAGTAGTGCCAGGCTCCGGCGCTCGGGCGTTCGAAGAAGACGTTGTTGCGCGAGTTGCCGGAGCCGATCGCGACGCCGAAGCGGCCCGCGAGCTGCGGCGCGTTCGGGTCGACCAGGAAGCCGCCCGCGTTTTCGTTGAAGTTGTTGGTGAACTCGAGCGCCAGCTTGTCGTCGTTTTCGAAGGCGTTCCAGTTCATCCAGAACTCGACCGTCAGCGTGTGGGTGGCCCCGAGGTTGACCGGAGCCTGCGCGGCGCCGGTCGCGCCATCGAAGCGGGCCGAGTGATCGGTGTCTTCGGCGATCGCGCCGGGCTGGCCGAAGGCGACGCCGCCGGTCGCCGCCGCCGGGCTCGAGCCCTTGGAGTCGGAGAAGGTGGGACCGTTCATCTCGCCCATCCGCCAGTAGTGCGCGAGCCCGGGGGTGGCGAGGACGGAGGTCGAGTAGTGGCTCGGTTCACCGGAGCCGACCGTGAGCGGCCGCGTCGTGGTCGCCGTCTTGCCTCCGTTGTCGGTCACCCGCAGGCCGACCGTGTAGTTGCCGGGGGTGGCGTAGGTGTGGGTGGTGGTCGCGCTCGACCCGGAGTTCGACTCGTAGGTGCCGTTGCCGTCGAAGTCCCATTCGTACTTGGAGATCGTCCCGTCGGGGTCTTTCGAGGCGGCGGCGTTGAAGGCGATCGCTTCGTTCTTGATCGCGCTTTCGGGGTTGACCGTGAAGCTCGCGGTCGGCGGCTGGTTGTTGATGATCGTCAGCGTCTGCACCGAGAGGTCCGTGGCGCCGCCGTTGTCGGTGACGCGCAGGCGCACGTTGTAGGTGCCCTCGGCCGCGTAGGAATGGGTGACTTTCGGCGTCGTCGTGGTGGTCTCGAAGGTGCCGTCGCCGTCGAGGTCCCATTCGTATCTGGCGATCGAGCCGTCGGTGTCTTTCGAGGCGGAGGCGTCGAAGGTCAGCGCGGTGGCGGATTTCGAGGGGTTGGCGGAGATCGTGAAGCTCGCCGACGGGGCGTGGTTGGACCCGCCGGGGTCGAGCGTGATGCCTTCTTCGGGGGTGTTCGGCGCTTCCCCCATTTCCGAGAGGATGTTGTAGGTCGCCTGCTGGATGCGGTCGTCGGCGTAGCCGACCAGCCCGCGCGCCCAGTACATGGTGCCGCTGGCGAACACCTCGGCACCCGATTTGGCCTTGTACTTGACCGCGCCGACCGTGCCCGCCAGCCCCGGGGGCGGCGAGGTGTTGCGCAGCCGGCCCTCGTCCTGGATCCAGGAGTTGTCGTTGACGGTCTGCACGTTGGTCGAGAAGATCCGTTCGACCCCGGCGGGCTCGTATTTGAGGTACTGGGCCTGGGTCGGGATCGTGTCCCACTCCCAGCCGATCATCGGCTGGTTGATCGTCGTCGCGCTGTTCTTGGAGATGCCGGTGTTCCGCCACACCGAGCTGCCGGCGAATTCCCCGGCGGCGTTGGCGGCCGGGATCGTCAGCGGGAAGTTTTCCGAGTCGTTGTCGCCGAAGTACATGACCCCGAAGAGCTCGTTCTCCGGCATGTCGGGGCCGACGCGACCGCCGGGAGGAGCCGAGGGGTCGCCCGCCGGGGCGCCGTTGTCGCGCCAGGTCGTGGTCGCGGTCATCGGGTTGTCGTCGGCGGTGCCGGCGATCCCGTCGGGGCCCGCGGCGTCGTCGGCGGTGCCTTTGATCCCGTCGGGCCCCCAGTCGTTCTGGCTGACCTGCCCGCTGCCGCCCGAGCCACTGCCTTCGACCGTCTTGTAACAGACGAGGGTGCGCCCGTTGTTCTCGTAGCGGACCTTCCAGTAGGCCGTATTGGCGGAGAAGGAGGCGATGTTGACGCCCGCTTCGCGCGCGGCGAGGAAGGCGTTGAACTCGTTCAGCGACCAGTACTCGGAGTGGCCGGAGATGACGACGGTGTCGTGGTTCAGCAGCTGGGCCGGGTCCTGCTGGATCGAGATGTCGTCGGTGTAGGAGATGTCGTAGCCCTGCTTCTCCATCCAGAAGAGGAGTTCTTGGTCGGGCCCGTCGAACCAGTTCTGCTCGACCCCCGCCTGCGCAAGGGGGCGGTCGAAGGAGACTTTGGCGGCGCGGCTGGCGCCCGTCAGCGGCCCGGTCGAATACCCACGGGTGCCGTAGTAGAGGGACTTGCCGCCTTCTTCGCCGTTCCAGGTGCCGCCGAAGGTGTTGTAGGCCTGGTAGGTGGCCATCGGCAGCACGAAGAGGACGCGCGAGTGGGCGGCGTCGTTGCGGACCGTGAAGACGATCTGCGTTTCGTCCCCGGTCGACGCTTTGACCCTGGCCATGTAGACGCCGGACGCCGAGAAGGAGCTGCCCGGGATCGTGTAGGTCGCTTTCCAGTTTGCGCAGGAGACTTCGCCGGTCGTTTCGTTCATCGCCCCGCACGTGAAGTCGTTGTTGATCTGCACGTTCGAGGCGGTGGCGACCTGACGACCACCGAGGCCGCCGTAATAGCCCATGCGGAAGACCGAGATGGTTGCGGTGCGGGTCGGCGAGACGGCGCCCTTGTAGCCGATTTTCAGCGTCACGCTTTCGCCGAGATTGACGCTCGTCTGGGTGGTGAACCCGCCCAGGTTCGGGCTGTCCTGGTTGGTTTCGTAGCCTTCCGAGCCGGTCTTGCACTGGTTCTCGTTGACGACCGGGATCGCGCTCGGGCAGGTGACCGCGGCCTCCGAGCGGGCGGCTCCGAAGGAGGCCAGGAGGAGGAAGGCGGCGACGACGCCGACCGCCGCTACCGCGAAAGCGCGGCCGATGGGGAGCGGATCGCGAGGGTCACTACGGAGTTCGTGCACCGTCCCAGTGTTCCACCGTATTCCGCCTCCAGAGGCGGAAAAACGGGTGATCTTCGGCCAAGTCAAACGCTTGAGTAGAGGGTTAGGGTTAGGCGTCATTGGCGAATCTGCTCCTCAACAGGGCGAGACGGGGTGGGGTGGCGGGGAGGACGCGGCGGATCAATGCCGTGAGGTCGTCCCAGATCGGGTGGAAGAAGGTCGAGAGGGTCGCCAGATAGGCGAGCCCGCCGCTCAGGGCGGTGCCGGCGACGATGAAGAAGGTGCCGAGGTGCTGATCGCGGAGCAGCCCGGCCATCGGGACGGCGACGGCCAGCAGGACGACGCTGCCGACGACCGCGGGGAGGAGGTCGGTGACCATGCGGCGGACCGGGATCCCGAGGACGCCGCGGAAGAGCCCGGCGTAGACGGCGACGAACAGGATCAGGTGGATGCCGACGACCGCGTAGGAGAGCGTGACGATCCCGTGTGGCGCCGCCAGCCAGGAGACGACGATGTAGAGCGAGAGCAGGCCGAGGTTGAAGACCAGTAGCGCCCGCGGCTTGCCGGCGGCGAGCAGGATCTGGGGGTAGCCGGTGAGGACGGCGGCGACCATGCCCGCGACGGCGAGGATCTGGGTCGGGGCGACGGCGGGCTCCCATTGCGGGCCGAAGACCCATGGCACCAGCTCCGGCGCGGTGACGATCAGGATCGAGAGCAGGGGCAGGAGGACGGCGGCGTGGATCCGCGTCGCCCGCTCGTGGAAGCGCAGCAGCTCGGCCAGGTCGGCGGTCCTCGAGTAGACCGGGAAGGCCAGCCGCAGCATGATCCCGCTGATCTTTTCCTGGTAGACGACGCCGAGCTGGAAGGAGCGCCAGAAGAGGCCGGCCTGGGTGGCGGAGAGGCGGACCGCGACGGTCGCCAGGGTGGAGTTGGTGATCGCGACGTAGGTGAGGCCCGCGCCGGAGGCGGGGAGGCCGAAGCGCAGGACGTCCCGTAGCTCCTCCCGGTGCCAGCGGGGAAGCGGCGGGGATGCGGCGATGACCAGGAAGAGCGAGGTCGCGGCGGCGCCGGCGAGCGCGGCGAGCACGATCGCCTCGGCGTCGAGCCCGGCGACCGCGAGGCTGATGCCGACCGCGGCGGTGACCGTGAGCGCGGCGACTTCGATCACGCTGACGACGCGGAAGTCGAGCTTGCGCCAGAGCAGGCCGCGGGAGACGGCGCCGAGCCCGGCGAAGATGAAGACCGGGGACATCACGACCATCAGTTCGGCCGACTTCGCGCCGATGAACTGGCCGGCGACGGTGAGGCCGAGCGCGGCGGCGGCGAGGGAGAGGACGAGGCCGGTCAGCAGGCTCGCCAGCAGCGCCGCCTCGACGTGCGCGCGCTCGATCGTCTTGCGCTGGACCAGGGCGCTGCCGTATCCCTCGAAAGTGAGGATCACGGCGAGGGTCAGCAGGATCGTCGGCACCAGCGCCTGCCCGAAGCCGCTCGGCGGCACCAGCCGCGCCATCACCACGGCGGAGAAGAAGGTGACGAATTCGCTGCCCACGCGGGCGGCCGTCGTCCAGCGGATCCCGCTGACGGCAGCGTCCTTCAACTGCGAGCTGGAGAGCTCGTCCTGGGTATCGGGGCCACGATCCATCTGGGGAACCAACGCGTCGGGTCCGGGCCGACTTGCGGCGCAAGCGGGCGGCCGACCCGCGCGTTTCTCCTCTAGATGCGCTCAGAGCCACTCGCAGCGATCCGCCCGGCGCCGCCCGCGCCCTCCCGGCACGTCGTCTTCAGCTGGGACAACATCACCTGGGACGCGGCGCAGCGCCGCGGCATGAGCTTCTCCCAGGACCAGATCCTGGTCGGGCTGATGGAGGATCCGGCGGTCGAGCGCCTGCTGGTCTCCGATCGCCCGCGCAGCGCCCCGATCGTCGCGGTCAAGGACCGGATCCGGCCCCCGGTGCCGTTTCCGGAGTCCGAACGCCGGCGGCTGCGCCGCCCCCTGCGCCTGCGCCGCGACGACCCGACCCGCGTCGGCGCCCTGCGGCGCCATTACGCGACCTGGGAGCGCCGCCTGCGCCGCGACGCCGAGGAGTTCGGGCTCGAGCGGCCCGCGATCGTCACCTCGCAGGCCTTCGTCGCGGCCTTCTGCGAGCTCGAGTGGGCGGGGCCGGTGACCTACGTGGCGATCGACGACTTCTCCGCCCACCCGAGCTACCGGCGTTGGCGGGGCGCCCACCTGGCCGCCTTCGCGGAGATCTCCCGGCGCCGCCGCCGTCTGATCGCGGTGAGCAACGCGATCGTCGCCAAGGTCGATCCGCTGGGACCCTCCTTGGTGCTGCCGAACGCCGTCGACCCCGAGCTCTGGGCCGAGCGCCCGGCGGTCCCCGACTGGCTGGCGCGGCTGCCCGGTCCCCGGCTCCTCTACGTCGGCACCCTCGACTCTCGACTCGACGTCGAGGCCGCGCGCGCGATCGCCCGCGCCTGGCCGGACGGCTCGCTGGTGCTGGTCGGTCCGCCCGAAGACCGCCCCCACCTGGCACCGCTCCTCGCCGAGCCCAACGTCCACCACCACGCGCCGGTCGCCCACGCCGAGGTCCCGGCCGTCGTCGCCGGCGCCGACGCCTGCCTGATCCCGCACCACCGCACCGACCTCACCGTCGCGATGAGCCCGCTGAAGCTCTACGAGTACCTCGCCGCGGGCCGCCCCGTCGCGGTCACCGACCTCGAGCCGATGTCCGCCGTCGAGGGCCCCGTCTTCCGCGTCCCCCCCGGCGGCGACTTCCGCCCGGCGGTCGCCGCCGCGCTCGAGGCGGGGCCGATGACCGAAGCGGAGCGCCGCCGGTTCATCGACGCGAACGCCTGGCCGTCCCGCCGCGCGCAGGCTCTTGAGTTCGCTTTGGCGCCTTAGGGCGAGGGACGGCGCGCTGCCGAGTGCCCGGAGCGGGGAGGGCGGGACGGGAGGACGGCACACTTCCTCAACAGCACTCCGGACGATTGGTCACTTGACCTCGCTATAGGGGGTCTAACTGACCAGTCGTCGGATCGGGCGATGGGAGATGCGCGCAGAAGCGCGGAGAGGGACACGAAAGGCGCACGAGGTGACACTCCTGCGCGCCTTCTGCCTAGGCCTCGGACGCTCGTGCACTTGAGTGCCCTATGGCGCCCCTAAGTGCACAAGCGTCGGATCAGCGTTGTGGAAGACGCACGAAGTGCCAGCCCGAGGCGCCAGCCGGCGTCAGTCGGCCCCTCTCGCCGCCAGTTTCTCCCGCCGCTCGCGGTCGTAGATGAACGCGATCGCGGCCATCATGCAGAAGAGGTAGGAGAGCTGGGGGAAGGAGAGGAAGTCGAGGATCGCGCCGGCTATCAGGGCGACGGCGAGGCCGGCGACGACCGCCATCGCGGGCGGGCCGCGGTCGGGGTCGCCGGAGCGGGCGATCGGGTGGGCGGCGAGGAAGGAGAGGAGGAAGATCGCGAAGTAGGCGACGATGCCGAGGAAGCCCACGCCGATCGCCAGGGTGAGGTACTGGTTGTCGAGGATGCGGTGGGTGATCTGGTTGTAGGAGCCGTAGCCGCGGCCGATCACGGGGCGGGCGGCGATGTCGGGCTCGATCGCTTCGTAGTCGCCGACCCGGTCCTGGGTCGAGTTGACCTGGGTGGCCCGGTGCGGGGCGAGCTGGTCGATCACGCCGCCGAGGGCGCCGGGGGCGGTGAAGTGGGTGACGACGAGGAGGACCAGGGCGAGCGGGATCAGGCGCGCCATCGCCCGCGGCCGGTAGGCGGTGAAGACCGCGATCACGACGAGGGGGGCGATCGCGCTGGTTTTCTTCTGCGTCGCCAGGGCGCCGCCGATCAGGATCACGACCGCGACCGAGTAGAGGATCCGGTCCCGGCGCTCGGTCGATTTGAGCAGCCAGGCGAGGGCGAAGGGCAGGGCCATCGAGATCATCACCGAGGTCGCCAGCGGCTGGACCGTCGGCCCGTAGATCTGTTTGCGCCCGATCGAGTCGACCGACCCGATGCCGGGCGGCCGCGCGTAGCCGGGGAAGAGCGGGCCGACGTATTCGTGGAAGAAGTTGATCCCGAAGCGATACTCGACGATCACCGCGACAGCGGTGACGCAGGCGAAGACGATCAGCCCGGTGATCATCTTCGAGACCTCCGCGGCGCGCATGATCGAGGCCGCGAGGGCGAAGAAGATGACGTAGGAGCAGAGCAGAGCCAGCTGCTTGATCGCCAGTTCGATGTCCCCGACGCGGACCAGGGCGTCGCTGTTGGCGAGGACGCTGATGATCGCGATCGCGGCGAAGATGCCGAAGGCCCAGTGGATGCGGCTGACCCGGTGCTCGACCGCCGGTTCGGTGTCGCCGAGGACCCAGGCGACGGTCAACACGAGCAGGAAGGCGCGGTCGAGGGTGAGGTTGACCGGCAGCCCCGCCGGCAGCAGGATGCTGTCGAACGGGATCACCCAGATCATCGCCAGGAAGCCGAAGAGGAGCCACGGCAGCAGGCGGGTGGTGCGGGGCCAGTCCGCGGCCCGGGCGGCGGCGGCTTTCGCGACGTAGGAAGGGGCGGCCGCGGCGGGTCGCCCGACGTACGGCCGAGCCCCGGTGGCGGCCTCCATCAGCCCGTGGTGGCGGGCTGCCCGGTCACGGGCGGCTTGGACTCGTCGGCGTCATGGCGCTCTGGGTCGAGGTGCTCGGCGCCGCGGGCCATCTTGCGGGAGCGCCCACGCCGCTTGGCGGCGACCACCGGGTAGGGCGGCAGGATCAGCTCGTCGGCGCCGTGGCGGGCCTCGTCGACCGGGTGGAATCCGTTCCCGTTGGCCGCGCCTTCCGCCGCCCGGGCGCGGTCCCGGTCGGCCTCGCCGAGGCTGCGCCAGCGGGCGACGATGCCGGGGATGACGAGGATCAGGCCGCAGCCGAGCCCGAAGGTGAGCAGGAAGGCCAAGACCATCAACATCTTGTCGTTGGAGCCGCCCAGCGTGCCGCCCTCGGGGGCGCCCAGCTGGCGCACGGTGACGCCGTGGCGGAGCGGTTTGCCTTCGATGTCGAGGCCTTTGATGTATTTGCTCAGCGTCGCGTAGGAGGCCGAGGCGAGAGCGATGGCGGTGTCGGTGTTGCCGGCCTGCGAGTCGACGGAGATGATCGGGACGCCTTCCTGGGCGGAGAAGACGAGACGGTTGCCGGCGCCTTCCTGCAGCAGTTCGGAGGCGCGTTCGCCGGAGGACTCCGAGGAGTAGTTGACCTGGCCGGTGGCGGTGCTGAACGGGCCGCTGGTCGACAGCGAGGCGACCGGGACGCCGGCGCGCTGGGCGATTTCCACCCGGGCCGAGAGGCTCGCCAGGTACTGGCCGTAGATTTTGGCCCGCGTGGAGAGCGCTTCGAAGGTGCTGGTTTCGACGCCCTGCGAGAGCGCCGAGGGGACCGAGTCGACGAGGATCTGGCTCGACGCCGCCGAGACGCTCAGCGAGCGCTTCTCCAGCCCTTTCGAGCTCACCTGGTAGGCGCTCAGGATCGCTGCCCCGACGGCCAGCAGGAGAACGAGGAAGACAAGGATCTTGTGCTTCCAAAGGCGGCGGATCGTCTCTAGGAATGCCATGTTGCCTATGAACGCCGGGCGCCCGAGGAAACTTTCGCGATGCCACGCCCGCGGGCCCGCCCGCGCAGCTCCGCGGCGACGAACCGGGCGAACTCCGGGTCCTCGACGCGGTTGTGGCGTTCGCCCGCGGCGGCGCGCAGGTAGCCCCAAAAGTAGGCGATCCCGCCGAGGACGTAGGGACGCGCCAACGCCATCCGGGCCGATTTCGCCGCTACCCACCAGGGGCTGTAGCGAAGGATGTAGGCGGCGCGGCCGAGGCGGGCGCGGCCGCGCAGGATGCCGCCGCGGGAGGCGACCGGCCGCAGGTGGTGGGCGGTGGGCTGGGGGAGCGTGCGGGTGCGGTAGCCGCGCATCCGCGCTTCGACCTCGTCGATCGTGTCCCAGCCGAGGCGCTCCTCGATGCCGCCGCCGAGCGCTTCCAGGCAGTCGCGCCGGTAGAGCTTCAGCGCCCCGCGGACGTGGTGCTCGGGGCCGCCGGTCGGACGCCAGCCGTGGCCGTGGTCCTCGAACAGGGTGCCGCCGACGATGCCGAGGTCGACCTCGACCGCCGAGCGATCGAGCAGGCGCTGGAAGTAATCGGGGCAGAGCTCGATGTCGGCGTCGAGCTTGCCGACGTGGCTGAACTCGCCGAGGGCGACCGAGTCGACCGCGCGGTTGAAGGCGACGGCCTCTGCGGCGACGGCGAGCCCGTCGCTGTCGGCGGGATCCTGACGCCGCGTCCGCAGGACCTCGAGGTAGGGCAGGCGCGCCATCCAGCGGTGGAGGATCTCCGGCGTCGCGTCGGTCGAGCCGTCGTCGATGACCAGCCAGAGATCCGGCGCTCGCGTCTGCGCGGCGACCGAGGCGAGCGTCCGTTCGAGGTGCTCGGCCTCGTTGCGGGCGGGGGTGATCAGCAGCAGGCGCTCCATCGTCGCGGGCTCAGCTCCGCCTGGCGGCGACCAGGCCGTCGACCATCTCGAGGTAGCCGCGGCGCTGGCGCGACCACTCGATCTGCTCGAGGCGCGCCGAGGCGCGGGTCGCCCGCTCGGCGGCGGCGGCCGGGTCGGCGCGCACCGCTTCGATCGCCGCGGCGATCGAGTCCGGGTCACCGGGCTCGGCGTAGAGGACGTCGTCGCCGAAGTAGCGCTCGATCGTCGGCAGCGCCGATGCGATCGCGGGCATCCCCATGTGCACGTACTCGAGCAGCTTCACCGGCAGGAGCAGCTCGGTGAAGTCGTCGCGCAGGGTTGGGACGACGCCGATGTGGGCGGCTTCGAGGCGGGCCGGGATCTGCTCGACCGGGGTCGGTCGCGGGGCGATGCGGATGCCCTCGGGGGCCAGGGGGGCGGCGATCGCGGCGAGCTGGGCGGCGGCCTCGGCGTCGGAGCCGTAGACGTCCAGCTCCACCGGCCGGCCGTCGGCGCGCAGCCGCGCCACCGCGCGGACCAGCGTCTCGGCGCCGAAGCGCTCGGCGAGGCCGCCGTGGTACATCACCCGCAGCGGGCCGTCGCTCGGCGGCACGCGCACCGGGCGGCGCGCCCCGAAGACCCGCTCGTCGGGCGTGTTCATCACGATTTGGGAGCGCGGCGCCTCGATCCCGCGACGGCGCAGCAGGTCCCGCGCCTCCTCGGTGACGAAGACGTGGCAGTCGACGAACCCGGCGCTGGCGCGCTCCTCGGCCCGCACCAGGCGCACCAGCGGGTGGTCTGGCGGGCGGTCGAAGAGGGTCGCGAAGAGCTCCGGGAAGGTGTCGTGGAAGTTGAGGACGATCGGCGTCCGGCGCAGCTTCGGCAGCATCGCCGCGAAGACCAGCGCGTCGGGCATGTTGTGGATCTCGATCAGGTCGAAGGGCTCGCGGCGGTCGAGCGCGGTGAGCTTGCGGGCGGCGCCGAGCAGGAACCTGAGGTTGCCCTCGACATAGGCGCGGGCGCCGCCGCGGGGCTTACCGCGGGCCGCCCGGTGCAGGGCGATCTCACCCGGCCCGACCGGGAAGGCGGAGTCGTCGGAGAGGCAGACGCATTCGACCGTGTCGCCGCGTTCGGCGAGCGCGCGGGCCTGCCGCTGAATCCTCGAGTCGACCTCGAAGTCCGAGTAGTGGACCATGCCGATCCGCAGGGGCCCGCCGCCTGGCGAGCCCCCGTGGACCTGCGCTCCCCCACGAGTCTCAGTCGTCGGTGCCGTTGCCAAAGCTCTTCACCGCGGCGACGGTCTCGGCGATGTGCCAGTCCTCGATCGCCGGGAAGATCGGCAGCGAGCAGTTTTCCGAGGCGAGGCGCTCGGCGACCGGCAGCGAGCCGACACCGAGACCGAGGTCGGCGTAGCACGGCTGCAGGTGGACTGGGGTCGGGTAGTGGATCGCGCTGGAGACGCCTTCGGCGTCGAGGTGGTCGCGCAGGGCGTCGCGCCGCTCCGAGCGCACGACGAAGAGGTGGTAGACGTGGTCGCCGTCGGCGGAGGGCGAGGTGGGGAGGACGACGTCGGTGTCGGCGAGGCCTTCGCGCAGGCGCGCGGCGGCGTCGCGACGGGCCTGGTTCCAGTCCGCGAGGTGACGGAGCTTGACCGAGAGGATCGCCGCCTGGAGGGCGTCGAGGCGGTCGGTCCCGGCGGTCAGCTGGTGGTTGTGGCGGGGGCTCTCGCCGTGGGTGCGCAGCAGCCGCACGTCGCGCTCGAGCTCGGCGTCGCTGGTGACGAGAGCGCCGCCGTCGCCCCAGCCACCGAGGTTCTTGGTCGGGTAGAAGCTGAAGCAGCCGGCGTCGCCGAGCGAGCCGACCGGCTTGCCGCGGTAGCTCGCGGAGTGCGCCTGGCAGGCGTCCTCGACGACCTTGATCCCGCGCGGGCGGCAGTGCTCGAGGATCGGGTCCATGTCGACGGTGCGGCCGAAGAGGTGGACCGGGATCACCGCGCGGGTGCGCTCGGTCAGCGCGGCCTCGACGATCTCGGCGGTCACGCAGGCGGTGTCGGGGTCGACGTCGACCAGGACCGGGGTCGCGCCGACGGCGCTGACCGCCTCGGCGGTGGCGATGAAGGTGTAGGTGGGGACGATCACCTCGTCGCCCGGCCCGATGCCCATCGCGCGCAGCACCAGCTCCAGGGCAGCGGTGCCGGAGGAGACCCCGATCGCGTACCGGGTGCCGCACTCGGCGGCGAACTGCTCCTCGAAGTCGGCCACCTCCGGGCCGAGGGTGAAGGCCGCGTCGCGGCCGACCCGCTCGACCACTTCCATCAGCTCGGCGAAGAGCTCCGGGTGGGCGGCGTCGAGGCGGATGAAGGGGACGCGGCCCGCGCTGGTCGCCGTGGCCGAGAGGGGGGTCAGGGTCTGGCTGTTCAATTGATCGCTCCTGGGTGCTCGGTTTCGAGGAAGAGGGCGGCGGCCTCCTTGCGGGAGCGGACGCCGAACTTCGAGAACGCCGAGGAGAGGTGGCTCTTGATCGTGCTCTCGGCGAGGTAAAGCTCATCCGCGATCTGGGCGTTGGTGAGGCCCCGGGCGACGCAGGCGAGGACCTGGCGCTCGCGGTGGGAGAAGGCGGGGCGCTCGACGCCCGCGCGGAGGTTGCGGGGGACGACCGACTGGCCGCTGGCGACGGCCGAGACGGCGACCGCGAGGGTCGACTCGAGTTCGTCCTCGAAGACGATCGCGTCGGCGCCCGCGTCGAGGCCGCGGCGCACGCCGGTGCCGGTCGTCACGGGGGAGACGGCGATGATCCGCGGGGTGCGGCGCTGGCGGCGCAGGCGACGGAGCACCGCCACGTCACGCGCCATGTTGACGTCGCAGCCGAGGACCAGGATCGCCTCGCCGTCCCACTCGCCGGTGAGGACCGACTCGAGGTCGACGGGGATCGGGAAGGAGCCGGCGTGGCTCGCGGCGAGGACGCCCTGCAGGCGCCGCCGCAGTCCGAGGTCCTCGGAGAAGATCAGCACCTGTGCCGCCGACGGGGCCTGCGTGGCGGCGGGTTCCGGCGCGGGGGTGGACGAAAGCTCGGTCGTGAAAGCCATGTCAGAGCAACGGACCGGAGTGTTGAAGACTTTCGCCACCGCAAGGACGAACTCGCGGCCGCCGTTACCGAGGCATGCCCACTTGTGAAGAGCCGAGCCTGATCGACGACGTCGAATTCGGCGCCGATGTCGTCGTCCGCCCGTTCACCAACCTATATGGGTGCCGGATCGGCGACCGCAGCCAGATCGGCACCTTCGTCGAGGTCCAGCGCGGCGCCGAAATCGGGGCCGATTGCAAGATCCAGAGCCACACCTTCATCTGCGACGGCGTCTCGATCGGCAACCGCGCCTTCATCGGCCACGGAGTCGTCTTCGTCAACGACAGAAGGCCCCGAGCCACCAACCCTGAGGGTCAACTCCAGGGTGAGTCTGACTGGAATCTGCTCCCCACCCGGGTCGAGGACGGAGCGGCGATCGGCTCCGGCGCCACGATCCTCGGCGGAGTCACGATCGGCGCCGACGCGACGGTAGGTGCGGGCGCCGTGGTGACCCGCGACGTCCCCCCGGGCGCCACCGTGTTCGGCAACCCGGCCCGCTCCCTCGGGGGGTAACCGGCGACGCCTAACGCCAGCGCTCGAGCAGATCCTCGTCGGGCACTTCGCGGATCTTGCGGGCGGGGACGCCGACCACGACGGCCCGGGGCTCGACGTCGCTCGCGACCACGGCGCCGGCGGCGATGAAGGCCTCTTCGCCGACCTCGACCCCGGGGCAGATCGTGCTGCCGCCGCCGACCCGGCAGCCGCGGCGCAGGAGGGCGCCGCGGAGGACGTAGGAGTCGTCGTGGCGGTCCATCGTGTTGTCGTTGGTGAGGGTGACGCCGGGGCCGACGAAGACGTCGTCCTCGATCACCGTGCCGCCGGTGACGTAGCAGCGGGTCTGGATGCTGGAGCGCTCGCCGATCGTGACCTCGGGGTCGACGGAGGTGAAGCTGCCGACCACGGCCCCTGCGCCGATCCGGGCGCCGTCGCGGATCTGGGCGTGGTCGCCGATCCGGGCACCGGCGCCGATGCGCACGCCGGAGTGGATGATCGCGTGGCCGCCGATGATCGTCCCCTCGCCGATCTCGACGTCTTCGCCGAGCAGCAGGCCGGGGGCGAGGTCGGACGGGCGCAGATCGGGGCTCGGCATCGGGCGAATCTACCGCCCGGCACAAGGCCGAGGGGACCAGATCCGTTGGTATTCCGGTGAGCTCCAGCCAAACCGATCAGGCCGACGTCTGCGCGATCGTCGTCTCCCACAACAGCCGCGAGTGGCTCGACGCCGCCCTCGGCACCCTCGCCGCGCACGCGGGCGGGGTCGCGCTGGAGGCGATCGTGGTCGACAACGGCGAGGACGGCGCCGGGGACTATGCCGCGTCCCGCTATCCGTTCGTGCGGGCGATCCGCTGCGAGAACCGTGGCTTCGGCCACGCCAACAACCGCGGCCTCGAGCTCGCTCGCGCCCGCTTCGTCCTCTTCCTCAACCCCGACACCGAATTCGTCGCCGGGGACCTCGACGCGCTGGTCGCGGCGATGGAGCGGATGCCCGACGTCGGGCTCGCCGGGGTCCGCCAGCTGCGCGGGGACGACTCGCTGGCGTTGAGCATGCGCCGCTTCCCCTCGGTGCCCCGCGCCTTCGCCGAAGCGTTCCCGGTCGAGCGGGTCCCGCTGGTGCGGCGACTCTTCGGGGAGCGGGTGCTCGACCCCGACGACTACGAGCGCATCGTCGAATGCGACTGGACCTCCGGCTCGTTCATGTTC
Source organism: Solirubrobacterales bacterium (assembly GCA_965200635.1). Lineage (GTDB taxonomy): Bacteria > Actinomycetota > Thermoleophilia > Solirubrobacterales > 70-9 > VAYN01. The sequence continues at coordinate 2,737,847 of OZ241364.1, forward strand.
GCCCGCGCGGCGGCGATCGAGGAAACCGGCGGCTTCGACGAGCGCTTCTTCCTCTTCTCCGAGGAGACCGACCTCTGCTGGCGCATCCACTGGGACGGCTGGCGGATCGTCCACGTCCCCGACGTCACGATCCGCCACCACGAGCAGGGCCACTCGGCGAATCCGGCCCTCTGGGCCCAGTCGGCCTACGCGCGCCTCCAGTTCGCCCGCAAGAACCTGCGCTGGCCACGGGCCTACCGGGTGGCGCTCGCACTGCGTTACGCGGTCCGCTTCGGCCTCTACTCGCTTCCACGCAGGCGGACCGACCGCGCGCGCCGCGACGCCGCCCGGGCCGCCTTCGGCGCCGTCCTTCACGATCGGGCCCCGCTGCCGTGAGCGTCCGGCGCACGATCGCCCTCGTCCTCGCCGCACTCGTCGTCGGCGGGCTCCTCGCCGCCTGCGGCGGCGGAGGGGAGACGACCGCGGCCGGCGGCGCGCGCGACGGCACCGTCGCCACCGCCCAGCTCGCCGCGAAAATCGGCCTGGTCTCCAACGGCGAGGGCGAATACCGGCTCGGCGACTGCACCGCGAAGGAGCTCCTGACCTCGCCGTCCCGGATCGCGAAGGCGAAGGCGGCCGGAAAGGACGTCGTCACCGACCCGACCGGCCGTTATGGGATCGAGGTCGAAGACCGGGGCCGCTGCGCCGCGGTGATGAAGGGCGCCGTCGCGATCCTGAACGTTCCCTAGCGCCGCCGACCGGGCACGGGCCGCGGTCCCGGAGGGATAACCTGACCGCGATGGGGCTTCGAGTGGGGATCGATCTGGTCGCGGTGGCGAGCGTCGCGGATTCGCTGCGCGGCCCGCATCGCGACCACTACCTCGAGCGGATCTACACCGACCGCGAGGTCGACGACTGTCGCGGCACCTCGGGACGGGTGGAGCCGGAGCGGCTGGCCGCGCGATTCGCCGCCAAGGAGGCGACGATCAAGGCGCTCCCGGGGCCGGGAGAGGAAATCCGCATGACCGGGATCGAGGTGGTCCGCGACGCCTCCGGCAACGTCTCGCTGGAGCTCTCGGGCCGGGCCGCCGAGCTGCTCGCGGAGACCGGCGGCGGGGAGGTCGCGGTGAGCCTCACGCACGAGGATGGCTTCGCCGCGGCGACGGTCGTCATCGCGTGAACTTCCCGAACGCGGGAGACTTCTCAACCGCGGTTCAAGTTCCAGACCCCCTAAAGCCGAAGAGATATCGATGAAAGACCGGATCCGTCAGGTAGTAAAGGAGTACGGGAAGCTCTCCGTCGACCCAGCCACGCTGGCCGACGACGCCGACCTTTATCAAGCGGGGATGACCTCGCACGCCAGCGTCAACGTGATGATCGCGCTCGAGGACAACTTCGACATCGAGTTCCTCGACTCGATGCTGAAGCGGAGCGTCTTCGAGAGCGTCGACTCGATCGCCCAGGCGCTCGACGAACTGGGGGTGGAGGCATGACCGTGACCGCCGATATCGACACCGCGCTGGTCGAGACCGCTCGCCGGATCGCCGACGAGGTCGCCGCGCCGAACGCGATCGAGGTCGACCGGGAGGCACGCTTCCCGGCCGAGACGCTCGCCGCGCTGCGCGAGGAGCGGCTGCTGTCGGCGCTGGTCCCGGCGGAGCTGGGCGGCGCGGGCGCTTCGCTGGAGACCGTTGCCGCGATCTGCTTCGAGCTGGGGCGCCGTTGTGCCGCCTCCGGGATGGTCTTCGCGATGCACCAGATCGAGGTCGCCTGCATGGTCGACCATCGCGGCGACGGCTCGCCCTGGTTCGACGATTATCTGCGCGAGGTGGTGGCCGAGCAGCGGCTGATCGCCTCGATCACCTCCGAGGTCGGCACCGGCGGCGACGTCGGCAAGTCGATCGCGGCGGTGTCGGAGGCCGGCACCGACGGCTACCAGAGCTTCGAGAAGCAGGCGCCGACCGTCTCCTACGGTCCCTACGCCGACGCCTTCCTGACCACCGTCCGCCGCGCTCCGGACGCCGAGCCCGGCGACCAGGTCGCGGTGCTGACCCGCCGCGACCAGATGGAGATGGAGCCGCAGGGGACCTGGGACCCGCTCGGCATGCGCGGCACCTGCTCGCCCGGCTTCATCGCCAACGCGCGCTTCAGCCCCGCCCAGGTCCTGCCGGTGCCGTACTCGACGATCGGGGCGGAGACGATGACCCCGGTGTCCCACATCCTCTGGTCCCACGTCTGGCTCGGGATCGCCACCGACGCCTTCGACCGCGCCCGCGCCTTCGTCAAGGCCGCCGCCCGCCGTAAACCGGGCGAGCCGCTGCCCGCGGCGATCCGCCTCTCGGAGCTGATGAGCGAACTCTCGCTGCTGCGGGCCGAGGTCGGCCTGGCGCTGCGCGAATACTGCGACCTCCACGCCAACGACCGGGCGAAGCTGTCGGAGATGGCGACGATCCTGCGCTTCAACAACCTGAAGATCGCCGCCTCTGAGGTGGCGCCGAAGATCTGCCAGGAGGCGCTCGGGGTCACCGGCATCGTCGGCTATAAGAACGACACCCCGTTCAGCGTCGGCCGCCACCTGCGCGACGCGATGTCGGCGCGGCTGATGGTCGCCAACGAGCGCATCCACGCGACCGACGCCAGCCTGCTGTTGATCGCCAAGGAGGTCTGAGGCGTGGCCGAGTTCCGTCCCGGCAGCCCCGATCAGGACGAGTTCCGCGTCGCGCTGACCGAGGCGGGCCTCTTGGTCGAGAGCGGGATCCCCGGCGTCTACGGCCGCGGGACCGACTTCGAGCGGGTGCGGCTCGGCTTCGACTCGCTGGTCGCCGACGCCGCCGTGGGCGACGCGGCCGAGCGACTGTCTTTCTCGCCTCTCCTGCCGCGGCGCCAGATCGAGGAGCTCGGCTACCTGAACTCCTTCCCGCATCTGGCCGGCACGATCTTCGCCTTCGACGGCGACGAAGCCGGGGCGGCCGAGCAGGCGGAGGTCGCGGGCTCCGGCGGCGACTGGAGCGGCTTCCAGTCGATGACCGACCTCTGCCTCACCCCGGCCGTCTGTTACCCGGTCTACCCGGCGATCGCCGCCCGCGGCAAGCTCCCGGGGGGCGGCGTGACGATCGACACCGGCGGCTCCTACGCCTTCCGCCACGAGCCCTCCGGCGACCCGGCGCGGTTGCAGATGTTCCACATGCACGAGCTGGTCCGGATCGCCGAGCCCGACACCGTGGTCGAGTGGCGCGACGGCTGGCGCGACCGTGCCCTGGAGCTGCTGCGAAGCGTCGGCCTCGACGCCCGCTTCGACGTCGCCAACGACCCGTTCTTCGGTCGCTCCGGCCGGCTGCTGGCCCGCAGCCAGCGTTCGCAGGAGCTGAAGTTCGAGATCCTCTGCGACATCACCGAGCCCGAACCGACGGCGATCGCCTCCTTCAACTACCACCAGGACCACTTCTCCGGGACCTACGGCCTTGAGATGGAGGACCCGGACACCCCGGCCCACACCGCCTGCCTCGGCTTCGGCCTCGAGCGGATCACGCTGGCGCTGCTGCGCACCCACGGCCTCGATCCGAGCGCCTGGCCCGAGGACGTGCGGGACAAGCTCTCGCTGGGGTGAGCGCCAGATGGTCTCCCTGCTGAACCTCGATCCGGCGAGCTATGAGTCGCATCGGCTCCACGGTGCCGACCGCGCCTACCCGGAAACCAACTGCTACACGGACATCCTGATCGAGTTCCTCCACGCCGCCGGCACCGAGCCGCTGGCGATGTGCGGGTGCGTGCTGCCGGTCGACTTCGAGGGGGACCAGTGGACCTTCTTCAAGCCGCGCCCCGACGACCTCGAATCCCTCTACGGCGTCGACATCCACGAGATGCAGCCCTATCGCCCGCTGCCCGACCAGCTGGTCGAGCAGATCGGCGCGGGGCGGACCCTGATCGTCGAGTTCGACTCCTGGTTCCTGCCCGACACCGCCGCGACCAGCTACCGCAGCGGCCACGTGAAGACCTCGGTCGCGGTCGAGTCGATCGACCCCGAGCGCGAAGTCGTGCGCTACTTCCACAACGCCGGCTACTACGAGCTCTCCGGCGAGGACTACCGCGGCATCTTCCGCCTCGACCACGACTACTCGGCCGACGTGCTGCCGCCCTACACCGAGCTGCTGCGCCTCGATGCCGGGCCGCGGCTGGAGGGCGAGATGCTGCGCGCCGCGGCGCGCGAGATGCTGCGCGCCCAGATCGCACGGCGCCCCTCCGACAACCCCTTCGAGCGCTTCGGCGCCGGGCTCGCTGCCGAGCTGCCGAACCTGTTGGCGGGCGACGCCCAGCGCTACCACGACTACGCCTTCGCGACGGTGCGGATGGTCGGCTCGGCCTTCGACGTCGGCGCCACCCACGTCGAGTGGGTCCTCGGCGACGCGGGCGCCCCGGCGGCGGCGCGGATGCGCGAGATCGTCGACGGCTCGAAGACCCTCTCCTTCAAGCTCGCGCGCCGGCGCGAGTTCGATCCGGCCCCGCGGGTGGAAGCGCTGGCGGAGGCCTGGGCCGCCGCCTTCGCGGAGCTCGACCGTGCCCTCGGCTGAGCCGCCGCTCGCGCCGGGGCGGATCGCGGTCGACGGACACGAGCGCCTCGACCTGGAGGCGGGATGGCGGGTCGCCGCCTGCGCGCCGGACGCCTGCGCGACGCCAGGCGAGGCCGAGGGCCTCGACTGGGTCGCGGCGAGCGTGCCGGGGACCGCGGCCGGGGCGCTACGCGACGCCGGGCTCTGGGACTTCGGTGCCGAGCGCGACTTCGACGCCGAGGACTGGTGGTTTCGCACCGAGTTCGAGGCGGCGCCGGCGGCCGACGGCGAGCTGGTCCTCTTGCGCCTCGACGGCGTCGCCACGGTCCACGAGGTCTTCCTGAACGGCGAGCGGATCGGCGGCGGGGACTCGATGTTCGCCGCCGCCTCGATCGACGTCGGCGCGGCACTCCGAGAGGGCGCCAACGAGCTGGCGATCAGTTGCCTGGCGCTCGCCCCGCTCCTCGGGGCGAAGCGCAAGCCGCGCGCCCGCTGGCGCACCAAGCTGGTCGACAACCGCCTGCGCTTCCACCGCACGATGCTGCTCGGGCGCTGCCCGGGGTTCGCGACGGGCCCCGCCGCGGTCGGGCCGTGGCGGCCGGTCTGGATCGAGCGCCGCCGCACCCTCGCGGTCACGGCGCTGGCGCTGCGGACCCGTTGTGAGGGCACCGACGGAGTGCTCGCCGTCACCGCGACGGTGCGCGGGATGGACGGCTTCGACGTCAGCGCCGCCGACGTCGTGGTCAGCGGCGCCGGTGAAGCCGAGGGCGCCCTCGCGGTGACGGCGGGCGCCGACGGCGCGGTCGAGCTGCGCGGCGAGGTCCGCGTGCCGGACGCCCCGCGCTGGTGGCCCCACACCCACGGCGAGCCCGCCCTCCACACCGTGCGCCTGCGCGTCGCCGGCGAGGCGGGGGAGGTCGGGATCGACGCCGGGCGGGTCGGCTTCCGCGAGCTCGCGCCCGGGTCGGGGGACGGCCACGAGGTCCTCCGCGACGGGATCGACCTGCACCTGAACGGGGTCGGTGTCTTCGCCCGCGGCGCGGTCTGGACCCCGGTCGACTTCGTCGGCATGGCGCCCGACCGCGAGCGCCTGCGGGCGGCCCTCGAGCAGGTCCGCGACGCCGGCATGAACATGCTGCGCCTGCCCGGCATCGGCGCCTATGAGTCGCGCGACTTCCACGACCTCTGCGACGAGCTCGGGATCCTCGTCTGGCAGGACTTCGCCTTCGCGAATCTCGATTACCCGCTCGCCGACGAGGGCTTCCGGGCGGCGGTCGAGGCCGAGGCGGGCGAAGCGCTGGCGGCCCTCGCCGGGCGGCCGAGCCTCGCCGTCGTCTGCGGCAACAGCGAGGTCGAGCAGCAGGTGTCGATGCTCGGGCTCGACCCGGCGATCGGGCGCGGCGAGCTCTTCGGCGAGCTGCTCCCGGGGGCGCTCGCGGACTCCGGCGCCGACGCGATCTACGTCCCCTCGGCGCCGAGCGGCGGCGCCCGCCCCTTCAGCCCCGACCGCGGCATCGCCAACTACTACGGCGTCGGCGGCTACCGCCGGCCGCTCGCCGACGCCCGCCTCGCCGGGGTGCGCTTCGCCGCCGAGTGCCTGGCCTTCGCCAACGTCCCCGACGCGGCCGGGGTGGAGGCGATCCTGCCGAGCGCGCCCGCCGACGTCGTCGTCCACCACCCGCGCTGGAAGGCGGGCGTCCCCCGCGACGCGGGCTCCGGCTGGGACTTCGACGACGTCCGCGACCACTACCTGCGCGAGCTCTTCGGCGTCGACGCGGCGGAGCTGCGCCGCTACGACCACGACCGCTACCTGGAGCTCTCCCGCGCCGTCTCGGCGGAGGCGATGAGCGCCGTCTTCGGCGAGTGGCGCCGCGCCGCCTCGCCCTGCGGCGGCGGCCTGGTGCTGTGGCTGCACGACCTGATGCCGGGGGCGGGCTGGGGGCTGGTCGACCACTCCGGCGCGCCGAAGGAGGCCCTGCGCGGGCTGGGCGGCGTGCTCGCCCCGACCGCCGTCTGGCTCACCGACGAAGGCCTCGGCGGGGTTGGCGTCCACGTCGCCAACGACGGACCCGAGGAGCTCCGCGGGAGGCTCAGGGTCACGGTCTACGGCGAAGGCGACCGTGCCGTCGCCGAGGCGACGGAGGCGCTCGTGCTCTCGCCCTGCAGCGGTGTCAGCCAGGATCTCGAGGCGATGCTCGGCCACTTCGTCGACGCCTCCTGGGCCTATCGCTTCGGACCGCCACCGCGAGCGGTCACCGCGGCGCTGGAGCTCGACGGTGAGTCCAACGCCGGCGAGCGTGGACCGGCCTTCCTCTTCCCCGGTGGATTCCCGACCGAGCCCGACTCGGCCGAGCGGCTCGGGTTGACCGCGACCGCGGACGCGACCGACGAGGGGGCGACGATCGAGCTGCGGAGTTCACGCCTGGTCTACGCGGTCAGGTTGAATACCGGGGACCGTGAACCCGTCGACGATGCGTTCTCACTCGAGCCCGGCCACCCCCGGAGGATTCGCTTGAAGCGGGCGACGGGCGCCACAGGCACCCCTGGCCCGATCACGATCGAAGCGGTCAACCTGCGCGGTCGCCTCAGCGTCCCGGTGGAGGTCGGAGGATGAGCCGGACGGAGGCGTTCTACCTCGAGCCGGCCCCGGGCACCGCCATCCTCGCGCTGCTCGATCGCCCGGCGGAGGCGGCCGCCTCCTCGACGGGCGTGCTCATCTGTCCGCCCTGGGGCTGGGACGAGATCGCTTCCTATCGCAGCCGTCGCGACTGGGCGAAGCGGCTTGCGGCGGCCGGCCATCCGTCTCTACGGTTCGACCTTCCCGCGACGGGTGACAGTCAGGGCGCCCCCGCGTCACCCGACCTCGTCGCCCTCTGGATCGAGTCGATCCGCGTCGGCCTGGAGTGCCTGCGGACCGAGGCGGGCGCCTCCCGCGTCGCCCTGCTCGGGATCGGGCTCGGCGCCTTGCTCGCCGAGGAGGCGCTCTCTTGCGGCGTCGTCGCCGAGGATCTGATCTGCTGGGGAGCACCTCCGAGCGGTCGGCATTTCGCCCGCGAAATCAAAGCGTTCTCCGCGATGCAAGCGGATCGCCCGGTCGAACGAGACCGGGAGGACCCGCTGCCCGCCGATTGGCTGGAGGCGGGCGGGTTCGTCCTGTCAGCGGAGACGCTCTCCGCGTTGAAGGCTCTGCGGCCCGACGGAGCTCCCGCGTCGGGTCGGGCGTTGTTGATCGGTCGCGACGGGATCGAGGACAGCGCCGGCCGCGAGCGCCTCGAGGCGGCCGGGGTCGAGGTGAGCGAGGAGCCGGGCATCGGCTGGGGGACGTTCGTGGAACATCCCGAGACGACCGAGTTGCCGCCCACGGTGGCGCGGGCGGTCGGCGACTGGCTCGGCGGCGGTTCGGGCGCGGCCTTCGCGGCGTCCCCGGGCGCGGCTGCGAGCGTGCGCCCCCGCGCGACTTTCGCCGTCGACGGAGCGGGTGGACTGCCCTTCTCCGAGGAGCCCCTGCGGATCGCGGAGTCCTTCGGCGACGCCTTCGGCATCTTCGCCCGTCCGGAGTCCTCGGACGACGCCCCCTACTGCACGGTTTTCCTCAACGCCGGTGCCATCCGGCACGTCGGGCCCAACCGCATCTGGACCGAGGCGTCGCGCGACCTGGCCGCAGCCGGGATCCCTTCCCTGCGAGTCGACCTCGAGAGCATCGGCGAGGCCGACGGGAATCCCGCGCGGCGCGCGCACGTCTCCGATTTCTACAACGACGAGTTCGTCGGTCAGACGATCGCCACCCTCGATCGGCTGGAAGAGATGGGTGTCGCCCGCCGCTTCCGCCTCGTCGGGCTCTGCGGAGGCGCCTACTGGAGCTTTCGCACCGCCCTGGTCGACGAGCGCGTCGACGTAGCCGTCCTGATCAACGCGGGCGCCCTGGTCTGGCACCCGGGAATCCTGGGGGAGCGGGAAGGACGTCGCGCGGGCCGGGTGCTCCGGCTGGAGTGGTGGGGACGGCTGGTCCGCGGCGAGATCAGATGGTCGAAGCTGCCACGGCTCGCCGGCCAGCTTTTCGTCGGCGCGCTCCGATCAGTGCGCCGGGCACTTGGGCCGAAGGCGCCGTCGGCTGGGTCGGCGATCGCCTCAGATCTCGACCGCCTACCGTCCCAGAGGCGGGTCGTGCTCGCCTTCTCCGGTAACGAGCCACTGCGCGAGGAATTGGCCTCCCACGGAATCCTCGATCGCATGGACGACTGGCGGGGCGTCGAGGTCGTCGATCTGCCCGGTGCCGACCACACGCTCCGCGCGGCGGTCGCGCAGCGCGCCGTCGGCGACCTGCTGCGTTCGGAGCTCCGCCCCGGTCCTTTGCCCTAGCCGGTAGGGCTCGCGGACGACGCCACCGGCGCCGCCCGCGTCGCCGCCGGTCCTCAGAGCCCGTAGGCCTCTTTCAGCTCCGGGTCCTTGGCGGCCAGCATTTCGGCCAGCTCGACCATCACCTTGCACTGCTTCCAGGTGGCGTCGTCCTGCATCTTGCCGTCGATCATGTGGACGCCGCGGCCGTCGGGGATCGCCTCGAGCACTTTCTTGGAGAAGACGACCTCCTCCGGCGGCGGGCTGAAGACCTTCTTGGCGATGCCGATCTGGACCGGGTGCAGCGACCAGGTGCCGACGCAGCCCATCAGGAAGGCGGCGCGGAACTGGGCCTCGGCGCCGGCGGTGTCCTTGATGTCGCCGAAGGGGCCGTAGAACGGCAGGATCCCGGCCGAGGTGCAGGCGTCGACCATGCGGGCGATCGAGTAGTGCCAGAGGTCCTGCTGGGCGGAGACGCGGCCCTCCTCGGGGTTCTCCGGATCGGGCGGGTCGTTGAGGACGAGGTAGCCGGGGTGGCCGCCGCCGACCCGGGTCGTCTTCATCCGCCGCGCCGCGGCGAGGTCGGCCGGGCCGAAGCTCATGCCCTGCATGCGCGGCGAGGCGAAGGCGATCTCCTCGACGTTGACGACGCCCTGCGGGGTCTCCAGCAGCGCGTGGACGAGGATCGGGCGCTCGAGCCCGGCCTTCGCCTCGAGCTGGGCGAGCAGGCGGTCGACGTAGTGGATGTCCCAGGCGCCCTCGACCTTCGGCACCATGATCACGCTGAGCTTGTCGCCGATCTCGCCGACCAGCTGCTCGAGGTCGTCGAGGAGCCAGGGGCTCTCCAGCGAGTTGACCCGGGTCCAGAGCGCGGTGTCGCCGAAGTCGGACTCCTTGGCGGCCTGGATCAGGCCGGCGCGCGCCGCCTCCTTGCGATCGACCGGGACGGCGTCCTCGAGGTTGCCGAGCAGGATGTCGGTCTGCTTGGCGATGTCTTCCGCCTTGGCGACCATTTTCGGGTTCGAGAAGTCGAGGAAGTGGATCATCCGCGACGGGGTGACGGGGATCTCGCGCAGTGGCTCCGGCGCGCCGATCGCCTGCGGATGAAAGAAGTCTCTGGGGTGTCTCAAGTTGGGCTCCTCCTGGGTTCTTTGGCGCGGCTGAATCTATAACGACGGTATCCTGGTTGGCCCGACTCGATCCCGACAGGCAGGAGCCATGGCCGTAGACACCGCCGCGTACCGCGAAATGACCGACGAGCAGGAAGCGATCGTCGAAATGGTTCGGCAGTTCGCCGACGAGCAGATCATCCCCAACGCCGAGCACTACGACCACGAGGACACGTTCCCGGAGCCGATCGTCGAGCAGATGAAGGAGCTCGGGCTGTTCGGGGTGACGATCCCGGAAGAGTACGGCGGCATGGGCCTCGATCTGGCGACCTACGCGCTGATCGTCGAGGAGCTCTCGCGCGGCTGGATCTCGATCTCGGGCGTCGTCAACACGCACTTCATCGGCTCCTACCTCTTGATGAAGTTCGGGACCGAGGAGCAGAAACAGTATTTCCTGCCGAAGATGGCGACCGGCGAGATCCGCGCCGCCTTCTCGCTCTCCGAGCCCGAGGTCGGCTCCGACGTGCAGGGCATCAAGGGCTCGGCCAAGGAGGACGCCGACGGCAACTGGGAGCTCAACGGGCAGAAGATGTGGGTGACCAACGGGCTTGGCTCGGGCGTCGTCTTCGTGCTGATGAAGAACGACCCGAAAGCCGAACCGGCCTACAAGGGCATGACCTGCTTCATCACCGAGAAGGAGCCCTGGAAGGAAGTCAACGAGGGTGACTTCGCGGGCCTGACGGTGCCGCCGAAGATCAAGAAGATGGGCTACAAGGGCGTCGAGTCCACCGAGCTCGTCTACGACGGCTACAAGTGCTCCCCCGACCGCGTCCTCGGCGGCCCCGACGGCATCGGCAAGGGCTTCTCGCAGATGATGGACGCGCTCGAGGTCGGCCGCGTCAACGTCGCCGCCCGCGGGGTCGGCATCGCCCAGCGGGCGCTCGAGCTGGCGCTCAAGTACAGCCAGGAGCGCAAGACGTTCGGCAAGCCGATCGCCGAGCACCAGGCGATCTCCTTCAAGCTCGCCGACATGGCGACGCGCCTGGAGGCGGCCCGCCTGGTCACGCGCAAAGCGGCACGGATGAAGGACGCCGGCGAGCGCTCCGACCTCGAGGCCGGCATGGCGAAGCTCCTGGCCTCGGAGACGGGGAAGGAAAACGTCGAGGACGCGTTCCGCATCCACGGTGGCTACGGCTACTCGAAGGAGTACGAGATCGAGCGGCTCTACCGCGACGCCCCGCTGCTCCTGATCGGCGAGGGAACCTCCGAGATCCAGCGCATGGTGATCGGCAAAAAGATCCTCCAACGGAACAAGATCTAAGGGGGCGGTGCGGAGATGGCTTCCACTGCTGACCTGATCCGCACCGCAATCGAGCGTTTCCAGGCCGAAGTCCCGTCCCTGGGCAACCTGAAATTGGTCTTCGGCCTCCAGCTCCGCGCCAAACATGACATCCAGCTCTACCGGGTCGAGCTGCCCGGACCGGTGATCAAGAAAGACCTCGCCCAGGACGAGCGCGTCCTGGTCGAAGTCGATCGCCCCCAGTTCAACCAGCTGGCCGAGAAAGGCACGATCGCCAGCTACCGCCGCGCCGCCGAAACCGGCCACATCAAGGTCACCGGCGACTCCAACGTGACCAAGCTGATCGTCCAGGTGGTCGAAAAACAGGAGCAGCGGAACAAACTCCGCAAAGTTCACTGAGCACAAGGGACGCAAGGCGGGAGGAGCACGGAACGCTCACCGCTGTCCCTTGAGGGCGTCACGAGACTCGCATCTCGTGACGGAGAGCGTGGGAAGTCCACGCTTCCGTGCGTGTTGGACAACACCGACTTTCTCGCTGGGTGAGTTAGGGCCGCTATAGGGCCCCTAACTCACCCAGCGTCATCTCGGGCCTTGTTTCGGGGCCTGAAATCAGGACGAAGATGCGCGGAAGGGTGACGTTCCCGGCATCTCCCTCACGGAACTCAGGCAGGTGTGCGCTCTCTCGCACGCACCCTTCACGTAAGTCCGACCTCCGCCGGAACCTGTGGCGAAATCCTCAACTCCCTCACGTCCTGGGCGTCTCATGGCGGTCACAGCCAGCCAGGACCGCCATGAGACGCCCCGGACCACATAGGACTGCCGCCCCCGCCAGAACCCCCGCCCGATCCCCCGCCCACCCCGCGCAACGAGACCTGCGGAACTCACGACGCGATCTCTCCATCCGATGTATACGTAAAATCGGGTAAGAGAATGCCTACCGCAACTAGACATCCGGAAGAGGCACGGCGATTGGCGGCGCTGCATGCGCTGAAGATCCTCGACAGCGATCAGGAGGAGCGCTTCGATCGCATCACGCGGCTCGCGCAGCGGCTGTTCGATACGCAGATGTCGGCGGTGACGCTGATCGACAGGGACCGGCAATGGTTCAAGTCGGAGGTCGGGCTGGGGGAGAAAGAAAACGGGCTGAAGGATTCGTTCTGCGCGCACGCGATCCTGGACGCGCCCAATCCGATGGTGGTGGGGGGACGCGCGGATGGATCCGCGCCTGGCCGACAACCCGATGGTGTTGGAGAATCCCAACCTGCGCTTCTACGCCGGACAGCCGATCGCGGCGCCGGGTGGCGAGCCGCTCGGCACCCTCTGCGTCTTCGACGACCGGGTCCGCGACGTCACGAACTTCGACGCCGTGGTGCTCGGCGAACTGGCGGCGATGGTGGAGGCGGAGATCGCCTCGCTCTCGCTGGCGATCGGCGACGACCTCACCGGCCTCTCCAACCGCCGCGGCTTCGAGATGCTGGGGGAGAGGCTGATCGCGGCCGCCCGCCGCCTCGAGCTCCCGGTCTCGACGATCTACGCGGACCTCGACAACATGAAGCCGATCAACGACACCTTCGGCCACGACGCGGGCGACCGGGCGCTGATCGAGACCGCCGAGGTGCTGGCCGGCTCGATGCGCGCCTCCGACCTGATCGCCCGCCTCGGCGGCGACGAGTTCTGCGCCGTGCTGATCGGCGCCGCCGCGACCGCGGCACCGTCCCTGATCGCCCGCGTCCAGGAAACGGTCGCCTCCCGCAACCGGGCGACCGGCGAACCGTGGGAGCTCGGCCTCAGCCTCGGACTCGCCGAAGCCCCGGCCGGCGCCGAGATCGACCTCTGGGACCTCGTCGCCCAGGCCGACGCCGAGATGATCGCCGCGAAGCGGGCGAAGAAGGCCGGCAGGGTGCGGTGATGCTCGGCTAACTCGGCCGACCGGCGGAGCCCCGCAGTTTGGCGACGATGCGACTGCGCAGGGTGCGATCACTGTTTCGCATCTTCGGTTCGAGCATATCGCGGCTGAACCGGATCATCTGATTCTTCTGCACCCCGGAGAAGAAAGGCAGCACTTCGATCAGGGGCCACACGATCTTGAGTGCCCGGCTGGAGGTCGACTTCCGCCGGTTCGCCCCGCGGTCGCGATAGAGCGCCTCATGGTCACGGCGCATGTCCTCGCGATGACGCCGATCGTCTGCGTAGACCTGATCGAGCAGGCGCGAGGTCGCCTGGACGCGATAGCGCAGCGAGACGGCGTCGATCCGGGCGCCACGCCAGCCCCGTTCGGCGACCGTCATCCAGAGGTTCCAGTCCTCGTAGCCGGACCCTTTCCAGCCGCCGCTCTCGAGCAGCGAGGTGCGCCGGGTCAGCACCGCCACCGGGATCTCGTTCAGATAGGTGATGCGCCAAGGGTCGAACCCGTCCCAGGCCCTCTCGACGTAGCTCCGCTCACCGAAGGTTTCGATATCGCCCCAGACGGCGTCGAGGCGCGGATCGGCGTCGAGCTTCGCGGCCATCTGCCCGAGGATTCCCGGGGCCAGCATGTCGTCGGAGTCGAGCGGCTGAATGTAGGAAGCCTCGGTCGCCCGAACGCCCGCCATGCGAGCGGCGGCGAGGCCGGCGTTCTCTTGGTGGATCACGCGCACACCTTCCCGCTCGAGCTTGGCGAGCACCGCGAGCGTCTCGCCCTCGGTCGAGCCGTCGTTCACGACGATCAGCTCGCCCGGACCCTGGTCGCGTACCGACGCCAAAGCCTCACGGACAAAGCCGCCGTCGTTGTAGCAAGGGATAATCACGGCGACGCGGCCGGCGGCCTCTGTGGTGCTCGAGCGCTCTGCCATCGCAGTGAGGTTAGAGCCGGACGAGGTTGGGGGTCCGCGTCAGGCCACGAGTGACGCCCCGGAAGTCGATCACGAGTGCCGCCCGCTCGACCACCATCTCGTAGTCGATCTCCTTATGCGCGGTGACGATGGCGACGATGTCGGCCTCGGCCAGGCCCGCCTCGAGATCGACGGACTCGAGGCCCGACTTGCGCAGCTCGGGCACGTAAGGGTCGTGGTAGGAGAGATCGGCCTCGAGCACCTCCAGGAGACGGATCATCTTCAGCGCCGGCGACTCGCGGATATCGCCCGATCCGGCCTTGTAAGCGGCGCCAAGGATGAGCACCTTGGAACCCTTCACCGGCTTGCTGGAGAGGTTCAGCGCGCGCTCGATCCGCTCCACGCAGTAGGCGGGCTGGGCCTGGTTGACTTTTCCGGCGAGCTCGATGAACTCCGGGTAGAAGTCGTGCTCACGGGCCTTGAAGGCGAGGTAGAAAGGGTCGACGGGTAAGCAATGGCCGCCCATCCCTGGGCCTGGCTCGAAGCGCATGAACCCGAACGGCTTGGTCGAAGCGGCGTCGATCACCTCCCAGATGTCGATTCCGAGGCGGTCGCAGAGTTGAGCCAGCTCGTTGACGAGGGCGATGTTCACCGAGCGGAAGATGTTCTCGAGGAGCTTCGAGAGCTCCGCGGTCTCCGGCGATGAGAGGACGACGACGGTCTCGCAGATCTCGGCGTAGAGGGCACGGGCGCGCTCGGTGCAGTCGTCGGTGATTCCCCCGACCAGCTTCGGAGTGGTTCGCACGGTGTAGTCCGTGCGGCCCGGGTCGATGCGCTCGGGGGAGAAGGCCAGGTTGAAGTCACGGCCCACCTTCATCCCCGACTCTTCGAGGATCGGCGCTACCTGCTCGCGGGTGGTGCCTGGGTAGGTGGTCGACTCGAGCACGACCAGCTGCCCTTTCTGCAGCACCGCTGCGAGCGCGGAGGATGCGTCGAGCAGATACGTGAGGTCCGGTTCCCGCGAGCGGGTCAGCGGGGTCGGCACGCAGATGATCACCGCGTCGCAGGTGGCCAGGTCGGCGTGTCGCGAGGTGGGGTGGAGGCGCCCACGGATCGGTGCCAGAGTCGCGTCGGAGATGTCCTCGATGTAGGAGCGGCCTTCGGTGAGTGCCTGCGTCTTGTTCGCGTCGAGATCGAAGCAGACCACGTCATTCCCCTCCTCAGCGAAAGCGACGGCGAGGGGAAGCCCTACGTATCCGAGTCCAACGATGGCGATCTTCATAGCGTCGCAGTCTAGATCGCCAGCTCGGCGGCGCTCCTTTAGCATTGCGCGCCGAATGTCGATCAGGAGGCGGAAGTTTTGAGCGAGCAGTCCACCACCAAGTTCACCACCAGCCAGGCCGAGCGCGAGGCGAGCGGCGCTCATACCTATGGTCGCTACCTCGAGGAGTTCGAGGTCGGGGCGATCTACAAGCACTGGCCTGCGAAGACCGTGACCGAGTCCGACGATCACCTCTTCTGCCTGATCACGATGAACCACCACCCGCTTCACATCAACGACGTCTACGCCGCCGGTTCCCAGCAGGGCCGCAACGTGGTCGTCGGTCCGCTGGTTTATTCCCTGGCGCTGGGGATGTCGGTCTCCGACGTCTCGGGGAAGGCGATTGCCAACCTGGCGACGGAGGAACTTTCGCACCCAAACCCCGTTTTCCACGGCGACACCCTCTTCTGCGAGACCGAGGTCCTCGACGTCAAGCCCTCGAAATCGAAACCGGACCGCGGCACGGTGAAGGTCCACACCCGGGTGCTCAACCAGGACGGCGTCCTGGTTGCCGAGTTCAAGCGGTTGGTGCTTGTGCCGCGGCGTCCCGCTTAGCGAGGCGCTGCGTCACGGCCGCGATCGTGCTCGCCTCGCAGGCGGAGACGATCGCGGCCGCGGCCGCCACCGAGATGACGCCGGCGAAGACGGCGACGCCGCCCGCGATCACAAGTTGGATGGCGAGGGCCACCGAATAGAAGGTCGCGAGCAGCCGGTAGCGTTTTGACGTCATCATCAGGTTCCCGGCCGGCAGGGTCAGGTAGCTAACCAACGCGGGCAGCAGCATGATCTGGAAGATCGTCACCGAGTCGGGGTAGCGACCGCCGTCCAGTAGGGGGATCAGGTAGGGGGCCGCGACCGCCGCCACCGCGATCACGATCGCCACCGGGAACACGGTTCGTCTCAGCCAGGTGGTCAGGATCCGGGTCTGCTCGGCGGCGGAGTCGATCACATCTTCCTGGGAGGTCCGTACACGAAGTACGGCGCCCAACGCTGGCAGGGGGCCGAGCACGATTGCGATGTAGCGGAGCGCGGCCCCGTAGCTCGAGACGGCGTCGGCGTTCAGGAAGGCGCCGACGATGAAGATGTCGGCGTAGGAGAACCCGGCGGAACCGAGGAAGTAGAGCGTCAGCCAGGCCGACTCGCGACCGAAGTCGTCGGCGAGGGCCTCGCGCAGGGAGGTCGAGACGGTCTGGCGGACCAGCGGCGCGCAGATCAGCACGCCGACGATCGTCACCGTCACCGCGACGGCGCCGGCAGTGGCGGGACCGCTGTCGACGAAGCCCGTGATGGCGGCGACCGCGACGACGATGATCGCGATGCTGCGAGCGACCGCGATCATCCCGGCGCGGACGAATTTGAGGTGCGCCTGGAAGTGGTAGATCCCCATTTCGATCGCCGCGTTCCCGGCCGTGTAGGCGGCGGTGAGCGCGACGAAGAGCCAGCGACTGGAGCCCGAGCCGCCGGTGTTCACCACGCTCACCCCGGCGATCGCGAGGGCGGCGACGCAGAAGACGAGCAGCATGCTCGCCCCCATCGCAAGGGCGAAGCCGGTGTCGTGGTGGTTTCCGCGCGAGACGCGCTCGGCCTCGGTGCGCATGTAGCGCATTCGGATCCCGCCGGTGAGGGCGCTGCCGGCGAACTGGCCGATGTTGAGGAAGAGGACCAGGTAGGCGAAGCTGTCGACATCTAGCGCGCGGATGAAGAGCACGGTCGCGATCGCACTGAGACCGCGACTGGCGACATCGAGCGTGAAGGTGGAGAGGAAGCCCCGACGGAAGGTCGAGAGTTGGCCGAGCCGACCCCTCACGGTCGCCGGATCTCCCGTGCCGCCCGGAAGAAGAGCTTGTTGGCGGAAGCGCGGACGAGGTTGACGCGGGTCATCTGGGCGCGCCACCGCTCGGCGTACCAACGCAGCAGCGGATCGGGGTGGAGGAGGTCGAGGCCGTCCAGCATGACCGGGTGGAGGTCCTGGTAGAAGGGCTTGGCGAGGTCGGGACGGCCATGGTCGTACAGGCTGTACAAGGACCACCAGCCGACGTCATAGCGCGGCAGCAGGCGGACGAGGTCGGCGGAGCTGCGCTCGAAGAGCTCCCGGGAGGCGGGGTCTTTGCGCGTGATGGCGAGCTCGTGCACTCCCCAGAGGGAGAAGATCCAGCCGTTGAGGACCGCGCAGGGTTTGACGGTCGCGTACTCCTCAAGCACGATCGCGCCATCGAGCTCACGCTGGACGCCGCCCGCGGCGACGGGCGTCAGGAGCGGACCGAGTGCGGCCGAGGCGAGTTCGGCGTACTCCTCCTCACCGCTCAGCTCCGCTGCCCGCAGCAGCACCGAGATCGCCTGGCCTTGGGCCATCGCCGAGATCCAGCCTGGTGCGAGCCCGTACTTGGGCACCGCGATATTCGCCCGCCACAGGACCCCCGCGGATGTCACCTCGTGATGGTCCACGAACCATTTGGCCAGTCGCATGAACTCGTCGTCGACCTGCTCGCCTTCGATCCGTAGCTCCCAGAAGCCGAGCGCCGCCTGCGCGACCGGGATCGGCCAGGCGTAAGCCGAGGCCTCGCCTTCGGCCGCGAGGCTGTCAGCGGTCTCGTGGGCCTTGTGACGAAGGTCGCAGACATAGCCGGAGAGACCCCCCGGATCGATGTGGCGGCCCGGCCCTTGTGGGATGAACGCGATCGAGTTCCGAGCGACCGCCGTATAGCCGTCGCGGACCGCTCGCCCGGCGGCGATGGCGTGGCCACCGCCCTTTTTGATGCTCGATTCTGAGGTCACCCTTTGCCTTTGCTCTGCGGCCCGCCCATCGCGGGAAACGAGAATATTTCGGTCACTGCTCGTGGATCGGCGTCCGAGCGTCGATAATTGTGCCACCCGCATGGCTTTCGACCTCTCACCCACCGCGATCCGCCGCTCCGCGGCGTCCCGTTCGCTCCCTTTGCTCCCCGCCTTACTGGCGGGGATCGGAGCGGCGATCATGGGCGTGCTGGCGGTCGGGTCGCCGGTTGCCGCGATCGGTCTGCTCGGGGTCCTTGCGGTGGCGATCGCGACCCTGCGGTACGGCACGTTTGCCGCTCTGGCCAGCGCTTTCGCCCTCTTGCCCTGGTGCGTGATGTTCGAAGGAGTCCTGCCGAACCAGGCCGGAACGATCATGGCATCGGCCGGGACGGCCCTGTTGGTGGTGTTGGTGTGGCCGCTCGAGTTCGAATCGCGGCTGCTGCCGATCGCCGCCTTTTTCTTCCTCGCCGTGACGCTCGGCCACCTTGCTCAGTCGGGCGATCGGGAACAGTACATCCAGGCGGCGAAATACATCGACTTCGCGACCGTCGCCCTGGTCACCGCCTCGATCAGCGGCCGCCGTTTGATGCCGCGCCTGAAGCTTCCGGTCTACGGCAGCTGTGTCGCGGCGATGGCGGTTCAGCTGTTCATCGTCGTCGCCGGCCTCGGCAAGATCGGCACCTACTACCACGCCGGGGAGCGGCTTGGGTTCACCGGGGACACGGGACCCCATCCGCTGGCGCTGATGACGATGGTGATCGCGGCGGCGGGCCTCTGCACCAGCACCAGCCTGCGCAAGGGTGTCCTCTTCGCGATGGCCGCCGTGCCGGCAGCCTTCACCGGTGTGCGCTCGGCCCTGCTGGGTCTGCTCGTGGCCCTACTGACCTTCATCGGCAAGTCAGACGCCAAGGTGCGGGCGGCGCTGGTCCTGATCGTGATCGGGGCGATCGCGCTCGCCACCGGGGCTCTCGATCCGCTCACCTCGCGGATCGCCGACCAGGGAAAAGAATTCTCCTCCTTCTCCAGCGCCGGTTCCGGCCGCGGAGAAATTTGGACTACGGCGCTGAAGGGGTGGGAACACGGGGGCCCGGTCGCCTGGGTCTTCGGGACCGGGTTGCGCTCGATCCCGCACTTCGAGCTCGCCGAACTGGGAATTGAACTCATCGGTCACAGCGACGTGATCGAGGTCCTCGTCCAGTTCGGGGTGGTCGGTTTCGTCGCCTGGGGGGCGATGTGGTTCGGCCTCCTGCGCTCGCCTTCAAACGTGATCATCCTCGGTCCGATCCTCGCCTTCGGGGTCGTCAACGGCTCGCTCGAATACGTTTCCTCGCTCACCATCGGCCTGCTCTTGGCGGCCTGCTTCAGCGACCGGGCCCCGCCTCCGGGACCAGAGTCGGAGGAGGACGCTCAGAAAGTGCGCCTGCCGCGGGAAAGCCGAAACGCCAGCTTGTCCACGGTCACCCGGGCGTACGCGAGTCGCGTGCGCTGGCGCCTCCAGCGGCGCGCGTAGTCACCGAGGGCGGGGTCCCCGGTGATCAGCTCCAGCCCTTCCAGCATCACCGGGTGGAGGTCCTGGTAGAAGGGCTTGGCGAGGTCGGGACGGCCATGGTCGTACAGGCTGTAGAGGGACCACCAGCCGACGTCGAAGCGCGGCAGCAGTCGGACCACCCCGGCGGCGCTGCGTGCGAAGAGGCGGCCCGCCTCCGGCCGCTTGCTGACCAGCGACAGCTCGTGGACTCCCCATAGGGCAAAGATCCAGCCGTTCAGGACCGCGCAAGGCTTCTCCGTCGGGTACTCCTCGAGTACGGTCACGCCGTCGATCTCCCTTTGCGCCCCACCCTCGGCCACCGGCGTGAGCAGGGGCTGCAAAGCTCCTTCGGCGATCTCGAGGTACTGGAGATCCCCGGTGAGCAAGTGGGCGCGCAGCAGGACCGAGATCGCTTGCCCCTGTCCCATCGCTGAGATCCAGCCCGGCCGGAGGCCGTACTTCGGGACCGCGATGTCGTTGTGCCAGACGGCTGCCGGGCCCTCCCATGAGACCTGGGCCAGGAGCAGCTCCACGGCGCTGCGAAACTCGGCCTCGGAGTCGGCCCCGGCGAGGTGTCGCTCCCAGTGGCCGAGCGCGAACTGCGCGATCGGGATGACCCAGTTGTAATCGGTGTCGCGGATTTCCGCGACCGACATCCGGGTCTTGCCGCTCAGATCGGAGTAGTAGCCGGCGATTCCTTGCGGGTCGACGTGACGCCCGAGCGGCTGAGGCGAGAAATCGATGGAGCCCCCGACCATCGACCAGAAGGAGCGCCGGCCGTAGGTCACGAGATTCTGTAGCCGATCCTGCTCGACCTGCAGGATCCCTGCACCGGTCCGTTTCTGTCCCGCCGACTTCAAGGCACCCATTATGATCCTCCTCCGATTCCGTCTCCGTCCATGCCAAAAGACGACAAGCAAAACCGCGGGGCAGCGGTGGCTTGCGTGAGTCTCGACCCCTCGGGGGATGGGGGGATGGCGCACGTGCTGCGCGCGCTGCTCGCATCTCCCTTGGCGGTCAAATACCGGATGCGGATGATCGTCACCTACGCGGTGGTGTCAGCGCCGGCAAAGGCGGTCCGTTATGCCCGCGGCCTGTCCGAGCTCCTCTTCTGGTGTCTCGGTCCCGGAGTCCGGATCGTGCACGTCCAGAGCGCCGTTCGGGGCAGCCTCTACCGCAAGGCCGGCTGCGTCTTCCTTGCCCGTGCCCTGCGCCGTCGGGTCCTCTTCCACGTCCACGCCGGACCGGGTGACATCGAGGACTTCGTCGCGACCCTGGGACCCGTCCGGCGCTCGATCTTCGCGGCGGCGCTCCGTCGCACCCGCACGATCGCCGTTTCCGGCGAGAGCGCTCGCGCCTTGGAGCGATGCTTCGGCCTGCCATCCGTCGGGGTCCTCCTGAATCCGGTTCCCGAGGTGGCCGGAGGCGCGGTCGACGTCGGTGCTCCAGGCGGCGCCGGCGTGCTCTACATCGGTGGTTTTGCCGATCCGGCGAAGGGGGGAGAGGTGCTGGTGGAGGCGGTGGCGACTCTCGCCGCCGAACGTCCTGGGGACCGCTTCGACCTATGTGGTCCCGGCGAGCCGCCCGCGGCGCTACGGGAGCTCTCGGCGCGCCATCCCAACGTGCGCTGGCACGGTTGGCTCGACGATGACGCCCTGACGGCGGCCTTTCGCAACGCCTCCGTCTTCGTCCTGCCGTCAATCTCCGAGGGGCTGCCGGTCGCCCTGCTGGAAGCCATGGCGTGGGGAAGAGCCATAATCGCGACTTCGATGGGAGGGGTTCTCGATCTGATCAGCGACGACGAAGACGGATTGAGGGTGGAGCCGGCCAGCGCCCCTGAGTTGTCTCGGGCCCTGCGCGAGCTCCTCGATGACCCGGAGCTGCGCCGGCGCCTGGCCGCCGCGGCGAAGCGTCGCTCCGGCGATTTCTCCGCCGAGGCGATCTGGCGACGCCTCGACGGCATCTATCAGGAGATGACCGCGTGAGCCGGGTCGGACGCCTCGGGCGGACCCGCGACGCGGTCTTTCTCGGCTACCACTCGGTCGTCGACGACGGCCCTGCGTTCCTCTCGCTGCGGACCAAGATCTTCGTCTCCCAACTGGAGTTCCTCGCGGCCAAGGGCTATCGCAGCGGCACCAAGGCCGATCTGGAAGCGCTGGCCGAGGGCCGCGCCTCTTCCGGCCGCCGGGCCTTCTTGACTTTCGACGATGGGTTTCTCGATACCTTCGAGACCTCGCGCCCGTTACTCGCCCGGCACGGCTTCGTCGGGTTCGTCTTCGTCCTGCCCGGTCACCTCGACGAGGGCGCCCCGTTGGACTGGCCGGAGGTTGCCGGGGAGATCGGTGCCCATGCCACCGTGATGAGCTCGATGACCTGGGAGATGGCGGAAGAGCTGGCTCACGAAGGGTGGGAGATCGGGAGCCACACGCTGTCCCACGCACGGCTGACCACCCTCGACGACGACGCCTTGCGCCACGAGCTGGCGGAGTCGCGGCGGCTGATCGTCGAGCGGCTCGGCAGTTGCGACACTCTTGCCTATCCGTTCGGGGCCTGGGACCGACGGGTCGAGCGGGCCGCTGCGGAAGCCGGGTATCGCTATGCCTTCACGCTGCCGCTGAAGGCGCAGGTCGGGGCGACGGCGCTCTCGATCCCGCGTCTGACGGTGGACGACCGCGATCGCGGCGTCATCTTCCGCGCCAAGGTCAGCTGGGTGGGTCGGCGCGCTCTTTTTTCGCGGCTCCGGCCTTTGGCGCGTTGGCTGCGGCGCCACGAGGTTTATTCGAACGCCGGGCCCACGCCGCCCCAGCCACCAACCACGCAAACTTGAAATTGGTAGTCAGGTAGCGCTTGCCGAGGCGTCGCGGCTCCTGCATCATCCGGTAGAACCACTCGAGCCCGGTGCGCTGAAAAGCAATCGGTGCCCGCTTGGTCAAGCCGGCGATCACGTCGATCGAACCGCCGACCCCCATCGTGAACGGGGTCCCGAGTTCGCGCCCCACTCGTCCGAGGAAGTGCTCCTTGCGCGGGGAGCTCATGGCCACGAACAGGATGTCGGCCTTCGAGTCGCGGATGGCGGCCGCAACCTCATCGGTCTCTGAGTCTTTGAAGTAGCCATCTTGGGACCCCGCGATGATCAGGGTGGGGTAGCGTTCCCGCAGGCGCTCGATCGCCGTGTCGAGAACCCCTCGGCGGGCACCTAGGATGAAGACGCGGTAACCGTGCTCCGCGGCGGCGCTGAGCATTCGCTCCATCAGGTCGATTCCCGCGACCCGTTCGGGCAGGCGGACGCCAAGCACGCGGGCGGCCCAGACGACGCTCTGGCCGTCGGCGGTGATCAGGTCGCAGGCCGCGACGCCATCACGCAGAAGCTTGTCCTTGCGCATCGCGACTAGCTTGGCCGCGTTGACGCTCATGTGCTGGAGGTAGCCTCGGCTGTCGATCGCCGCACGGCAGCGGGCGACAGCTTCGTCCATGTCAACGACGTCGAGGGGCGATCCGAGCAGGTAGACCCGTTCGCCCGGCCGGACCGTCGTAGACACGTCGACCTCAGTCCTTGGTCGCAGGGCGGGCTTTCCGCGGGCGTGCGACCGAGCCGTTCACCGCGTCGCCGGGTTTTTTGACCTCTGCGGCAGAACTCGGGTGGAAAGGCTGGTAGTAGCTGGACTTGGCCGGGCGCGGGACCCCATTGGCGACGATGCCGACGAAGGGCGCGTCGAGGCGGTGCAGGAGCTCGCTCAGGTCCTTGACTCCGTCGCGGGTCGCCTGGCGCAGTCGTCCGACCACCAGGACCGCGCCCACTTTGCCGAACAGGGGCACCGCATCGGCGACGACGCCGGCCGGAGGCGTATCGATGATCACCCGGTCGTAGTGGGCTTCGGACCATTCGAGCAGCTTGGTCATCTGCTTACTGTCCAGCAGGTCGCTCGGATTAGGCGGCGGCGGTCCGGCGGCGAGCACGTCGACATCGTTGAATGAGCGGATCGCATCGGCCGGTGCGGCGCCACCCGCGAGGACCAGGCCGAGGCCGTCGGCGCCCCGCGTCCCGGAGATGCGGGAGAGGCTCGGGCGGCGCATGTCGGCCTCGATCAGGAGGACCCGTTCCCCGGCTGCCGCCTCCGCCTGCGCGAGGCTCCAGGCGACCATCGTCTTGCCTTCCTCTGGCCCCGCCGAGGTCAGCAGCAGGGAGGTGCGGTCCCCGTTGGGACCGATGTAGCGAAGGTTGGCGCGCAGCATCAAGATGGCCTCGCTGACCGCGACGTCGTCGAGCCCCCCGGTTTTGCTCTCGGGCAGACTGGCAACCGCGGGGGCTTCGTAGAGGTCCTCCAGCTCTTCGGCGGTGCGGATCCTGCGATCCAGCTGCTCCCGCAGGAAGATCGCCGCGATCGCCAGCAGGATGCCGACGACGAGCCCGAGGGCGACGTTTTTCTTCGTGTTGGGCGAGGACTGCGATTCCGGTTCGGTGGCGACCTGTGCCACCCCCGCGCGGCCGGTCTGGATCGACGACAGCGTTTCCAATTCCAGGATCCGCTGTTCGAGGGTGCGGCCCTTGGACCCGTTCTGTTCGCCTTCACTGAGGCCGGCGAACTGCGCTTCCGCGAGTTTCTGCGCGCGCTTTACTTTGTCGCTTTCGATTTCGCGGCTGAAATCGACGAACTGGTTCGCGAACTGGTTAGCCAGCGTGGTGGCGAAGGCGGGGTCCTGGTCGGTCGCGCTGACCGCAAGGAGTTCGGATTCGCCCTCTGGGCTGACCGAGACCTTCTTCTCGACCTCGAGGCCGGTCAGGCCGGAATCCGGTAGGGCTTTTGCGGTCTTCACCGATAGCGACGTCAGCGAGGCGAGTTTGAGGTTGGTGGCCGCTTCCCGTTGCGGATCGGTGTTGGTGCCGCTGGATTCAAGGCCGAGAATCTGGCTTTCGAGTCCGGGGCTGGTGAACAGCAGCGACGCGGTGGCGGTGTATTCGGGCGTCAGCGACTTCGAGTAGATAAGGGCGACGACCGGCGCGACCACGATGCAGACCAGGGCGATCAACCAATTTCGTCGCAGAATCGACAACTCGCGCCGGAGTGGCTGTCGGGCTTCGTGTGGATTAGTCGTCTTGGCGGCCATCGCTTCGTATCTATCGTCAGCGCCGCGCTTCGCTTGAGCCCTGGGGGCTGAGTGAATCACATCCGTCACGCTAGCGACGGCATGCCCCGCTCCTTGTGGTCAGTTCTGCCGCCGCCGACGATCAGACCGACATGACCGCGCTGAGATTCGTTCCGATCACGATGTCGTCGTATTCGATGAGGCTGACCCCGCTACTGCCCATGCAGCGGTAGATGCCCGCCTTGAAGTAGGTCTGGGCAGCCTGGATCGTCTTCCCGAACATCCGCGTCTGTCCGTTGACCATCGTCTGCTGCGCGCCATCGAGCCATACTTCGACGAAGCCCTGGGAGGGATCCTGAGAGAGCTTCACGTGGTAGACGACGTCGTACCAGCGTTCGCTTTCAAGCTGCGGTCCGCGCCAGTAGAGCGGTTCGCCGGTCCCGGACTGGATGTCGATCCGCCGGTTCGCGTCTAGCAGGGTCGCCATTCCGGGAGGCCCGCCCCAGTTCGCCTCGTGCAGCTGGTTGATCAGCTGCCAGGAGCCCTGGTAGCTGTAGCTGGTCGGGATCCTGAGCTCGACCCGTACGTAGAGTTCGGCGCCTTCGTTGAAGGTCGGGCCGCTGATCTCCGAACGTTCCGCGCCGGTGTCCGGCTCGACATCGCCGGGACGCACTTCGAATCGCCCGACGCCAGTGCCCTCGAAAGGGTTCCGGCTCGAGATCGTTGCACGGCCGGGCATCGACTGGACGTAGGACGCTCCCCAGTTACCTTCGAAGTTGTTCTTGTAGAGGATCGAACCGGGGTTGCCGGTTTCGGACGACGCGGGGGGCGTCGAACCGGACGGCGGCGTCGGCGCGGGGGGCGCGGCCGGGGTGGTGGGAGCCACCGGGATGGTCGGGACCACCGGCGAGGGCTGCGTTTCGCCTGCTTTTTCTTTTTTCCCGCCCGTGCCCGGGGACGTTACCCCCGTCGGAGAGTTCGGGCCGCTCGACGGCGCGTAGCCCTGGGAGGCTTCGCTGTTACCAGTCGTCGGTGCCCCGCCGCGCGAGGGGTTCTCCGACCAGCTGGGCTTGCGCGGGTGCGAACGCACGGCCTTCCGGTGGCGGGCCTTCTTCTTGGTGATGGTCCGGCCTTCCGTGTGGCTGACTCCGCGGCCACCCGAGGTAGCCCCGGCGGTATTAGGAACGGTCAGCGAGAGCAGGAGGAGGACAGCCGTGGCGGTGGTCGCGAAGAGTCTCATGCGGGCTCTTTCGGGCGGCCCACGGGCGCGATCCACTTCTCGCGCCTCGCCTTGGACGTATGTTGGCCGGAAGCCTCGCCTCTACCTAATTTTGCGAATCAGAATCTCGACGTTCGATGACGACGATCGAGTCGTCCTCGACCACGCTCGTGCCGGTGCTCGACGAGTCTCGATAGACGCCCGACTTCAGGTAGACGACCGGACGCTGCATGGTCCAGCCGTGCTCACGGTAGAGATCGTTGGTGAGCTTCTGGTGGCGGCCGTCGAGCCACACTTCGACGAAGCCGACCTGGGGATCGCGGGAGAACTTGACCCTGTACACGAGCTCGTACCAGCGATCGGTCCGCAGGCGCGGCCCGTTCCAGTAGATCTGCGAGCTGTCACCGTGGCCGATCCTGATCCGTCGGTTCGAGTTGAGGAAGACGGCCGTGCCCGGTGACGAGCTCCAGTTGTCCTCGTGAAACTGCTGGATCAACTGCCAGGGACCGCGGAAGGTGTTGGAGCGCGGGATCCGGAAGGCGGTCCGGACGTAGAGGTCCTGGCCTTCGTGGAAGTAAGGCCCGCTGACCTCGGCTCGAGAGGAACCGGTCTCGGGCTCGACATCGCCGGGCCGGACTTCGAAGCGGGCCGCGTCGTTCCCTTCGTAGGAGCCCCTGGCGACCATGCTGACCCGCCCAGGGATCGCCTGGACGAACCATTCCGGGAATCCGGCTTTTTCGAAGTCGCTGACGAAGGCGACCCGTCCGACGGTCGCGGGGTGACGTAACTGCTTCGGGATCGTGGGACGGGTGGCCTCGTCGTGCGTGCCGGGGGCAGCGGCGAGCGCGATCGAAGCGATCACGAGGGCGACGGCCACCGCAACGGCGGCGAGGAAGGCCCGGGTCACTGTCCATCTTCGATAAAGGCCCGGTACCAGTAGGCGAACTCAAGCAGGCAGTACAGGATGCGCTTGTGGTCGGCGCGACCGCGTCGGTGCTGTTCGATCAACCGGTGGACCTCGGCCGGGTCGATGTGGGCCGCGATCGGGCTGCCCGGCGTGTAGAGGCGGTCGAGCTCGTCGCCCAATGAGCTGCGGAGCCATTCGTCGTACGGGGTCGCGAAGGGGTGCTTGCGCCGTTCCAGCACCGAATCGGGGACGAGACGTCGCTGGAGTGCCTTGCGGTACAGCCACTTGCGTTTGAGACCTCGGACCCGCACCCGCGCCGGGATCCGCTCGACGAAGCGCATCAGCTCGACATCCAGGAATGGCACCCGTTGCTCGAGGCTCGCCGCCATCGAGGTCTTGTCGCCATAGAGCAACAAGCTGTCGGGCAAGAACATGTGAGTGTCCAGGTAGAGCACCTGGGAGAGGGGGTCGCGGGCGTCGCCGAGGTCGCCGAGGACGTCGGCGGCCAGCGTTTTCCGTTCGGCCGCGGCCGCGGCCGCCGGACCCCTGGTTAGGCGGCCGCGGACGTCGGCGTCGGCGATCTCGAAGATCTGCAGCACTCGGTCGAGGTCGTTGTCCGGGCCGACCAATCTGGTCGCCCGTTTCAGGCGCTCGTTACGCGGCACCGCCTCGGCCGCGGCGACCAATGGCCTCGCCAGCACCGAGGGCACGCGGGCGATCAGGTCCAGCATCGCCCCCGCCTGATGTCGCTCGTATCCGCCGAACGGCTCGTCCGCTCCTTGCCCGGAGAGGACCACTTTCACCGACTGCGCGGCGAAGCGGCTGAGCTGAAACGCCGCCGGAGCGGAGGCGGCGCCGGTCGGTTCCTCGAGGTGGGAGACGCAGGCCGCAAGTTCAGCGGTGAAATCACCCTGCTCCATCGCGGTGGCGTGGTGTCGGGTGCCGATCGCGGCGGCGGTCTCGACGGCCGCCGAGCGCTCGTCCAGCGTCTCACCGGCGCCGGGGAACCCGATCGTGAAGGTGAGCGGCGGCTCGTCTGACTTCCGTCGCATCGCCTGGACGATCGCGGTCGAGTCCAGCCCGCCGCTGAGGAACGCGCCGTAGGGGACGTCGGACATCATCTGGCGACCGACCGCGTCTTCGAAACGCGAGGCGATCTCGTCGGCGAGCGCGTCAGGCTTGGCGGAGATGCGCTCACCGGGGACGCCACGGTAGGAGCGGACCTCTACCTCCCCGCGACTCGCCAGCAGGGTCGAAGCCGCGGGCAGCCGCGAGACGCCCGCGAACATCGTCCGGGGCGAGGGGGTGAAGCGCCAGGTCAGGAAGTGCTCCAGTGAGACCTCGTCGACGGCGGGCTCGATCAGGTCGGCGGCGAGGAAGGCGCCGACCTCGGAGGCCACCCCGACCTGCCCGTCGCGCTCGAACCAGTAAAGCGGCTTGACCCCGAATGGGTCGCGCGCGGCGAACAGCGTCTGGCGCCTCTCGTCCCAGAGGGCGAAGCCGAAGATCCCGTTGAGGCGGGTGACGCATTCCGTGCCCCACTCCTCGTATGCATGAACGATCACCTCGCAGTCGGAGCGGGTGGCGAACCGATGCCCGGCCGCCTCGAGTTCCGCGCGGATGTCGAGGTGGTTGTAGATCTCCCCATTGGCGACGAGATGGCAGTTGCCGTCCTCGGAATGAAGTGGCTGATCGCCGCCGGCGAGGTCGATGATCGCCAGCCGGGTGTGGATCAGGGTCGCCGGGCCGTAGCGGCCGACAGACTCACCGTCGGGACCACGGTGGCGCAGGGCCTCGCAGATGGAGGATGCGGCGTCGTCGGAGAGCGATGCTCGGGGATCGACTATGGCTGCGACGCCGCACACGGAGGGGTCAACAGTACTGCTTGCGGCAGCGCCGTCCCGATACCGTTCCAATGTGCCGCGGACCCCTCGATCAGCCGCCCTGGCAGCCGCGGGCATGGTCGCGGCGCTCCCGGTCCTGGCCGCTCTCGCCTTCTACGTCCGCCCGTTACGGCTCGCGGACGCGCACGTGCTCGACTGGCTCTCCTCCCACAAGTACACGCCAGCCTACGAATACACGGCGATCGGCCGCGTCGCGAAGGCGATCATCTTCTTCGCCGAGCCGCTGCCGATGCTGACGATCGTAATTCTCGGCTGCGTCTGGGCGATCCACCGAGAACGGTCCCTCGACGCTCTCGCAGCCGTGACCGTGGTGGGGGGTGCCAACCTGACCACCCAGGTGCTGAAGCACTTGTTCGCCCACGCACGCGACGAGTCCTTCCTCAAGCACTCGCCCGACCTGACGACGTTCCCGAGTGGCCACGTCACCAGTGCGGCCTCGATGGTGATCGCGCTGGTCTGGGTCGCGTCGCCGGCCAGGCGCCGGATCGTCTCTCGGCTCGGCCTTTCCTACCTCGTCATGGCCGGCTTCGCGGTACTGGTCCTCGAATGGCATTTTCCCAGCGACGTGGTAGGTGCGTTCTGCGTCACCGGCGCCTGGGCTTTCGCCGTGCTGGCGGTCTACCTTGTGCTTAGTACGCGCCGCGGCCGGAGAGGACGGCCGGGAGAGTCTCCAAGAGGAGCTCGATATCGCGGGCGAGCGACCATCCGGCGACGTACTGGTAGTCGAAGCGGACCATCTCCTGAAACGGGCTCTGAGAACGACCATATACCTGCCAGGGGCCGGTGATACCGGGACGGAGCTCAAGGCGTCGAAGGTGCCAGTGCTCTTCCAGTGCGTCCGCCTCGGCGAAGATCAGCGGGCGCGGGCCGACCAGGCTCATGTCGCCCTTGAGGACGTTGAAGAGCTGGGGTAGCTCGTCGATCGAGAACCGGCGGATGAAGTGGCCGACCCTGGTCACCCGAGGATCATCGCGGATCTTGAACATCACGCCGTCCTGGGATTCGTTCAGCCGGTTGAACTCTTCCTTGCGACGCTCGGCATCCGTGTACATCGAGCGGAACTTGATCAGCTTGAAGTGCCGGTTGCCGCGACCCGCACGGTCCTGGAAGAAGAAGACGGGGCCCTTTGAGTTGAGTTTCACCGCCAGCGCCGTGGCGATCATGAGCGGCGCGAAGAAGGCGATCAGGGCGATCGAGCCGACAACGTCGAGGACGCGCTTGGCGGCGACCATCGACGGACCGAGGACAGGGACGCCGATTGAGAGGAGTGGCAGTCCACCGATCTGGTCGAGCGACCTGACCCCGTCGAGGAACTCGAAGAGCCGTGGCACGACATCCACCGCGATGCCGGCATCGCGGCAGGAACGGATCGCCTCCAGCAGCTCCTCGTGACTGACGCGGGAGAAGGCGATGATCACGCGGTCGATGTTCTGCATCTCGATGATCTCGTGAAGGTCTCCGAAGCCACCGAGGCGGGGCAGATCCGGAGTGCCGACGGAGTGGACGTGCTCGTCAACGATCCCGACCGGATCAAGCCCGAACTGATTGTTGTTGTGGATCTTCTCCACCAGTTGGCCGGCGACGACCCCCGAGCCGAGGATCAGCGTGCGCTGCCGCAGGTTGTGCTGACGATGGAGGTAGGTGCGGATGAAGGTCCGCGAGATCGCCGCGAAGACGGTCACGATGCCGATCGTCAGTGCCGTCGTCCCGAGTGCCGGTCCGATGTTCAGGATCGCGCTGACCGCGAAGAGGGGCCAGGTGGTCAGGATCATCGCGACCGCGCCGCGTGGCACTTCGCTCACGGCCGAGGCCCAGAGCGCCAGCATGTCGGAGCGGTAGAGACCGACGGCGAACCCGAACAGCGGGTAGATCAGCGCCGTCGCGACCACGAGGGAAGGCACCTTGCCGATTGGGACCCCCAAGATCAGGAGCGCGACGCAAGATCCGAGCACGGCGGCGGCAGTGTCGCCGAAGAAGAGCATCTTTGACAGCACCGCGCCGCGATCTCGGCGCAGTACCTGGTCCGCCCGCGGCTCCACCGCGACGGCACCAGCTTTTCGCTGTCCTTGTTGACGATTGACGGTCGAAGACTGCACGAGCCACCTTAAAGGAAATCAGTTTGACCGCCGGCCATCGCCCGGCGGTCGACGGCGAGTCTGCCTTCCGGACGATAACGGGCGGTTGACATGTTCCTTTTGTCGGCAGCTACACGGCCTCGCCTTGAGCCGAACTCCGTTTAGTTGCCGGCGGCACGCTATAGCGACTCGATTCGAGGACGCGGTCTGCAACAAGATCACTACCCAGTTTTGCGTGGTCTATCCGCCGCCCCCTCTGCATCTATGGTTCCCCAGCGTGTCCGTCCCCCCGAAAGCTGCTCGCGGTGATGGCCAACCGAGGGAAGGGTCTGCGCGTTCGGTGGCGATCTGGGCGGCCGCGGCTCTGGCGATCGTCGGCCCTTCGGCATGCACCGCCTACCTCGCCTTTCGCTCCGGCGGCTACTTCGCGGGCGGCCCGGCGATCATGGCGGTGGTCCTGGGGGGCGCCTTGGTCCTCCGCCTGAGCTTGGCCGATGCGCCCTTTGAGGGATTCGGGGCGCCGCTAGTCGTGGCGAGCGTGGCCCTCGGTTGCTTCACCGCATGGACGCTGCTCTCGACCTTCTGGTCCGATGCGCCCGCGCAGGCGTTGATCGCCTTCGACCGCGCCTTGATGGTCTGGCTGGCGGTGCTTCTTTTCGGTTCCTTGCCGATGAATCGCGAGCGTCTCCTCTGGGCGGTTCGCGTGCTCGCCGCGACGATGGTCGTGGTCGCGGTCGTCGGTCTCGTCACCAGGGTCCTCCCGGAGGTTCTCTCGGTACCGGTCGGCTTCGAAAAGAATCGGCTCGGCTATCCCCTCAGCTATTGGAACGCGCTGGGGGTGTTCGTCTCGGTCGCGCTGCTTCTATGCGTCGGGCTGGCGACTCGCCGGGAGGAGCCGCTCGCGTCGCGGGCGTTGTCCTCGGCGGCGGTGCCGCTCCTCGCCGCGACCCTGTACTTCACCTTCTCCCGCGGATCGATCGCCGCGGTCCTGGTCGGGCTGGTCGTCTTCGTCTTGATCAGCGTTCGCCGCGAGATGATCTCGTCGGCCCTGGCGATCGTGCCGCCGACCATCGTCGCCGTCATCCTCTGCCTCGGCACCCACGCTTTGTCGACCGCGCACTACGCCGACCCGACGGGCGTCTCAGAAGGGCACCGACTGGCCTGGCAGCTGATTGGTTGCGTCGTAGCGGCGGGCGTTCTACGGGTGCTGCTGTTGCCGCTCGACTCCCGACTCGCGCGGATCGAGATCAGCCGTGAGCAGCGCCGCCGCGCCTGGATTGCC
This sequence comes from Solirubrobacterales bacterium, assembly GCA_965200635.1. Classification (GTDB taxonomy): domain Bacteria; phylum Actinomycetota; class Thermoleophilia; order Solirubrobacterales; family 70-9; genus VAYN01. Next base: position 2,770,023 of record OZ241364.1, read on the forward strand.
TTTGCCGCCCTTGCGGCGATCGTCGTGGTGGTAGGAGGGATCGAGGGTTCCGGAAAGATCACCAACGCGTTCGACAAGTTCACCCAAACGGCGGGGGTCTCCGAAACCGGCGAACTGCAGAAGCGGCTCACGGACTTCAACAACAACGGGCGGATCGCGCAGTGGAAGCTCGCGCTCGACACGTTCGCCGATCATCCACTCGAAGGCACCGGAGCCGGAACGTTTGCTCGCACCTGGGCAGAGGACTCCGACAACGCGTTGCGAATCGTCGATTCGCACTCGCTCTATCTCGGGGTCCTGGCCGAACTCGGGGTCCCGGGGTTGATCTTTCTCCTCGCCGGCCTAGGCGCGATCCTCGTGACCACCGCGCGGCGGGTGTTCGGACCGGACCGTGTCCTCTACGCGGCGATCTTCGCCGCCACGCTCACCTGGGCGCTTCACGCTGCCGCCGATTGGGACTGGCAGGTTCCGGCCACGGGTTTCTTCATCTTTTCGTTGGGTGCGATGGCGATCGCGGCGCGGCCAGGCGAGGCGGCGGGCCGGTTACCCAGTATCTCGGGCCGCTTCGCCCGGGTGGTCCTGAGCATCTGCTGCCTGGCGCTGCTGATATCGCCGATCCTCGTCGCGATCTCGCAGGGCAAGCTCGACGCCGCGGTGCAGAAGTTCGACGCAGGGGATTGCGCTGGAGCGTCCCGCGACGCGCTCTCCGCGATCCACACGCTCTCAGTGCGCCCCGGGCCCTACCAGGTACTCGGATTCTGCGACTCCTTCTTCGGCCAGGATCGACTCGCCGTCGCGGTGTTGGAAACGGCCGTCGCGCGTGACGAAGGAGAATGGGAATCCTGGTACGGGCTGGCGTTCGTGAGGGCGGCGGCAGGGCTGGACCCAAGGGCCGCCGCTCGTAAGGCCTACGAACTGGCGCCCCACGAACCCCTGACGGTCGAAGGGATCCACCTGTTCGGCAACGGGAACCCTCAGAAATGGGAAAGGCGGGCCGAACGGGCCCGCCTTCCCATCAACTGATCAATCGCGTGGGGCTTACGGCCGGGCGACTGGCTCGTTGCGCGATTTGAGTCGGATGACCGCACCGACGACGATCAGGCCGAGGCCGATGATCAAAAGCGGAATCGCTACGAAACCGGTGAACGGTAGGGTGCTGCCGCTGCTGACGACTGCCTGCTGTTCGGCCGCCGGGGCAACTTCAACTTCGGTCGTCGCGGGCTGCGTTTCCGCTGCAACGGGGGTTACCTCGTTGCAGTTGCCGCTACCGTTGCCGCCGTTACCTCCGCCGCCGTTCTCGGAGCACTTTTCTCCGCCGTTGGACTTGACGCCCTTGACGCCTTGGTCGGATTGTTCGTGGTGAGGCTTCCCGCCGGGAGAGCCATACTGAGTGCCGGAAGCGCTGCCGCTGCCGGAACTGCCGCTGATCGCCAGGGTGGCGCCGGTGGTGCTCAGCATGAACCCGGCAACCAGGACGAGGGTGAGAGCGAGTCTCGACTTCATGAAACTTCCCTTCTTCGATGCGTAGAGGCTCGTTCGCGAACGCTCAACCTGGCGGATGGCCTGAAGCTTGATCCGGTCGAGCTCCAAGGGGGACGCTCCGTGCCTTTCGGCGCGCAGCAGGCCCTCGATCTCTTCGAGCTCGGCAGGAGTGCGGTTGCGTTTCGAGTTGTCCATTTGATGCCTTATACGAAGTCCCCCGACGTTTCCCAACTGGGAATCTCAAAAAAATGAAGATCGATCAGTTCGAGCAGCTCTACGAGGAGCACGCGGAGGCGTTGCTCGCCTTCCTGGTCTATCGGACCGGGGACCGGGGGATGGCCGAAGAAGTCCTGGCCGATACCTTCGAGCGGGTGCTGCGCTCCCGAGGTCGATTCGACCCGCGACGGGGGAGTGTCAAGACGTGGGTCTACTCGATCGCCCTGAACCGACTCCGCGACCTGATCCGCAAGGGGGAAGCCGAGCAGCGGGCGCTCGAACGGGGCGGACCGGGCGGCAGGCACGAACTGTCCGATACCGAGCGGGTGGAGGATCGAAGCACGCTGGAGGCCGCGCTCGGCCGGCTCGATGAGGCCGAACGAGAGGCGGTTTCATTGCGCTACGGGTCCGACCTCTCGATCGGCGAAGTCGCCAAGGTCCTGGGCGTGAAGGTGTCGACGGCGGAAGGACGGATATACCGTGGCCTCCGGAACCTCCGCGAGCTGTTGGAGCGGAGCCGGTAAGTTTCGTACGTGAGCAAGTCGCGGCCCCGGGTCGTCATCGTCGGCGGGGGACTGGGCGGTTGTCTCGTCGCGCACCGATTGGCCGAGAGCGCCGAGGTTACGATCGTCGAGCAGGGGGCGAGTGACGGGCTTTACCTCGTCGACGAGGGCGCTCCACTTCGCATCGCGCCGTACGCGGGCTCGGGCCTCGGGGGGGCAACCCGCTTCTGGGCCAACGGCCTGATCGAACCGGCAGAACGGGCGTTCGAGGATTGGCCCTTCGACCGTGCCGTCCTCGACCCGTGGCTGGAGGACGCGCACCTCGTGCTCGGCGGCGCGACGCGAGCCGCGGTCCGAGCCGACGCCGACCTGCTCGCGGCCCTCGCCATCGACCTGGGGATCGCGGCCCCCGTGCTGGGACACCCGCTCTATTACCCGCCGAGCGCGCGGAATGTCTGGGATAGCCTCGGCCTCGCCCGCAGGGTCGCGGTGGTGCGCGGGTACGTCGACGAGCTAGCGCTCGATCCGGTCGGCCGGGTGACGTCCGTCGGGACGCGGACCCTGCAAGGACGGCGCCGCCTCGAAGCAGACCTTGTCGTCCTCGCTGCCGGAGGCCTCGGGACGCCCGGCGTCCTTCAGCTCCTCGCGCGCCGCTCCGGCGGGTCGATCGCGGGTCAGGCCGGTCACCACTACGACGATCATCCGTCGGCGTTCGTCGCCGAGTTCACCGGCCCCTTTGACCTCGCCCGCTTCTGGGGCGACGTGGGCCCGGCGACGGGTGGGAACGTTCGGCTCCCCTTCGTCGTCGACACGCCCGGAGCCTCTTGTGCGTTCTACGTCCGCCCGGTCGGGCCGTACCGGATGGCGCTGCGCTCGGCGCGCTCGCGGGAGGCGCTTGACGAGGCGATGGATCGACCCTGGAGTCCGGGGTCCTACGCACGCCTCCTTTCGCGATCCACGGACGTTGCCGCGGTAGCGGCTGGCCGCGCGGGCCTCGGAGGAGACCCGACCAGGTTCAATCTGTTCATGATCGCCGGTCTCAAGCCGTCCGCCGAGAGCTATGTCTGGCAAGAGGACGTCCTCGGTCCCGTCCATCGTCGCTGGCACATCGAGCCCGCCCAGATCGAGGAGCTACGCGAGGCGTCCGCCACGGTCCTCGCGAGCCTGGCAGGCATCGTCGACGACGTCGAGGTCTACTCTGGCTGGCACGATGGGCTTGAGTCCGCCGCCCACCATTCCGGGACGGCCAGGTTGGCGAGGAGTCCGGCCGAAGGAGTCTGCGATGCTGATTGCCGGGTGTTCGACGTACCGAATCTCTACGTCGGGGACGGCTCGCTCATCCCCTGGTCCGGCTTCGCCAACACCGGGCTGGCGATTGGCGCCCTCGCCCTGAGGCTCGGCGACCACCTGAAGGAGACGCTCGGATGACGGCTGACGTGGTCATCGCCGGAAAGGGCGGCTTCATCGGCGGCATCCTGAGCTCGACGTTGGCGGAGCAAGGGATCGAGGCGGTCGACGTCTGGGACTTCATCGAGGGCACCGGGTCCGCGAAGGTCCTGGTGAACCTGGCCAACATCCCCGACAATCCGGCGGCCGACCTGGCGCTTTTGAACAGCCGCATCGCCCTGATCGGAGGACGGGTGCGGCACTGGTTGCAGGCCCAGTCGTTCATCACCCTCCACGGCCGCGGGGGGCTCGACCCTAGCCGCTTCAACGCCGGTTTCACGCCGATGACGTTGGATCGGTACAGCGTCGGCAAGCTTGCCGAGGAGCGGCGTCTGTCGAGCGTTGCGAGGGCCGGGGGGGTCGGTCAGCTCACGTTCGCTTATCTCCCCGCGGTCCTCGATGACGGCGGTTCTTGGTCGCGGGCACGAGAGCAGGCGAAGCGGAACGGCTACCTGCTGCCGCCGGGCATGTCGCGAGGCGCGCGTGCGAACTTCGCCTACGTCGCCGACCTGGTCGACTTGGTGGTCGCTCGTACGGAGGGGGGCGACCCGGCGCAGATCTCCCGGGTGGTCGTCAACGACCCTCTGTCGAGGACCGTCACTTGGTCCGACTTCCTAGGAGCGAGGCAGCTGAGCCTGGGCGAGGGCGGCGGGCCGGCCACGCTCAAGCGGACGGCTCGTTACGCGAAGGGGGAGCTCTTCGGCCGTCTGTACGCGGCGGCGGCCGCGGTCGAGCGACTTGGCCCTCCGGGGCCGGAGCCGACGGTGGGGGAGCCGGGCGAGCCCGTCATGCCGGCCGAGCCACTCGCGTTCGCGGGTGTGTTGCGCCACGTGGTCCGGCATCAGGCCTTCCTGCCGTCGACGCCCTACCGATAGAGCCTGTCGGCGCCGCCGACCCGTTGGCTAATGCGCCTCGCCCGAAGCGTGCGCGGGCGGCCGCGACTCCTCCGCCAACGAGGTGATCTCGAGCACTCCTTCGGCGGCCTCCTCGAGCACCTCGGTCGCCTCCTGGGCGGAGCGGGCGTAGAGCTCGACCAGCAGGTGGACGACGATCTGGTCGTCGTCGTGCTTGTGGAAGCGGACGTGGGTGAAGAACTCGCGCACACCGGCGTCGCCGAAGGCACCGTAGGTGAGGAACTCGGCAGCGTCGGGGCCGGAGCAGGTCTCGACCCGGTCGGCGTCGATCTGCACGGTGCAGGAGGCGACCCAGGGGGTGCCGGCGACCATCCGCGGCCAGCGCTCGTCGATCGGCGCCACCCGGTCGTCGGCGAAGGTGAGGTGGGGCTGGTCGTGCATGCAGTCGAGGCACTGGACGACCGATTCCTGCACCTCGTCGACCCCTTCGGCGAGGGCGCCGGTCTCCGGGTCGACGCGGCGGATCGCGTCGTAGTGGATCTGGATCTCGAGGTTCTGGGACCAGCAGCGGTAGCACCGCAGCCAGGCCGAGCGGTCGTCGGTGAAGTCACTCATATTTCTATTGTCGCGCGCGGCGTACCTCGGCGCGCGGACCCCGGTCCCCCTAGGCCGCGGCGCCCGCTCCGGCCCGGTTGCCGACCAGCTCGACGATCTCGCCCATGATCGTGTTGATGTCGAAGTCCTTCGGCGTGTAGACGCCGGCGACACCCGCGGCGCGGAGGCGCTCGGCGTCGGCGACGGGGATGATGCCGCCGACCACGACCGGGATCTCGAGGCCCTCCTCGGCGAGGAGGCGGACCACCTCGGGGATCAGCTCCAGGTGGGAGCCGGAGAGGATCGAGAGGCCGACCACGTCGACGTCCTCCTGCAGGGCGGAGGTGGCGATCTCCTCCGGGGTGAGACGGATGCCCTGGTAGATGACCTCCATGCCGACGTCGCGGGCGCGGAGGGCGATCTGCTCGGCGCCGTTGGAGTGGCCGTCGAGGCCCGGCTTGCCGACCAGGATCTTGATCCGGTGGCCGATCTGCTCCGAGGTCTCGTCGACCTTGGCGCGGATCGGGTCCAGTTGCGCGGCGGAGGTCGGCGGGGCGGCGCCATCGACGCCGGTCGGCCCGCGGTAGGCACCGAAGACCTCGCGCATCGTCTGCGACCACTCGCCGGTCGTCGCGCCCGCTTTGGCGGCGGCGATCGTCGCGGGCATGATGTTCTGGCCGTCGTCGGCGGCGACCTTGGCGAGCTCGGCGAGGGCGGCGTCCACCGCGGCCTGATCGCGGCTCCCCTTCCACTGCTCGAGCGCCTCGACCAGTTCGCGTTCGACCTCGGGGTCGGGGGTCATGATGCCGCCGTCGGCACCGGCGGTCAGCGGCGACTCGGCCGACTCTTTGAAGCTGTTCTGGCCGATCACCTTCAGCTCGCCGCTCTCGATCCGGGCGACGCGCTCGCGATGGGACTCGACCAGGCGGGATTTCATGTACGGGACGGCCTTGATCGCGCCGCCGCGGTCTTCGACCACCTTCATCTCCTCCAGGGAGCCCGCCGAGAGCTCCTCCACCAAGCCCTCCATCACCACCGAGCCCTCGAAGATGTCGGGGTACTCGAGCAGGTCGGTCTCGTTCGCCAGCACCTGCTGGATCCGCAGGGACCACTGCTGGTCCCAGGGGCGGGGGAGGCCCATCGCCTCGTTCCAGGCCGGCAGCTGCAGGGCGCGGGCACGCGCGTCGCGGCTCATCGTCACGGCGAGCGCCTCGAGCACGATCCGCTGGATGTTGTTCTCCGGCTGGGCCTCGGTCAGTCCCAGGCTGTTGACCTGGACGCCGTAGCGGAAGCGGAGCATCTTCGGGTCGGTGACGCCGTAGCGCTCGCGGCCGAGCTGCTCCCAGAGCGCGCCCATGGTGCGGAGCTTGGCGATCTCCTCGATCACCCGGATGCCGGCGTTGACGAAGAAGGAGATGCGGCCGAAGACCTTGGGGAAGTCCTCCTCGGCGACCTGCCCACGGGCTTTCACCTCGTCGAGCACGGCGATCGCGGTGGAGAGGGCGTAGGCGATCTCCTGGACCGGCGTCGCGCCCGCCTCCTGCAGGTGGTAGCTGCAGATGTTGGTGGGGTTCCAGCGCGGGACCTCGTTGACGCTGAAGGCGACCATGTCGGCGATCAGGCGCAGGGAGGGCTCGGGCGGGAAGGCGTAGGTGCCGCGCGAGAGGTACTCCTTGATGATGTCGTTCTGCGTCGTGCCCGAGAGGGCGGCGCGCTCGATCCCGTTCTCTTCGGCGACCGTGACGTAGAGGCCGAGCAACCAGGCGGCCGTCGCGTTGATCGTCATCGAGGTGTTCATCTCGTCCAGCGGGATGCCCTCCAGCAGCTGGTGCATGTCTCCCTTGTGGGCGACGGAGACGCCGACCTTGCCGACCTCGCCCCGGGCGAGCACGTGATCGGAGTCGTAACCGGTCTGCGTAGGCAGGTCGAAAGCGATCGACAGGCCCGTCTGCCCCTTCGCGAGGTTGCCGCGGTAGAGCTCGTTGGAGCGCTTCGCGTCGGAGTGGCCGGCGTAGGTGCGCATCACCCAGGGGCGGTCGCGCTCGGGGAGTCGGTGGTTGCTCATGTCGCAGATGATATTTGGGATCAGCCGTTCAGGGGGGCGGACGACGCAACATCGGGCGCGGGCTGTGTTTAGGTTGGCGAGCCGCATGAAGACCGCCCAGATGAAGACCAAGCTGATCATCGTCACCGCCCTCGCCGCCGCGCTCGGCCTCTTAGCCGTCGCCTCGGCCTCGGGCGCCTTCGTCGCGATCTACCGCAACGCGCTCGAAACCACCGCCCAGCGCGCCGAAATCCTCAAGGTGGCCGGCAAAAGCTGCTCACGGGGCGGGGCGCAGACCTCGCTGAAGATCACCGTCGGCAAGCTCACCGAAGAGTGCGCGTACCGCACCCCGGTGGTCGGCTCCGACCTCGAAATCGCCGCGACCGGCCGGATCGTCAGCGGCACGCCGCCCGCGGTCGCCAAAAAAGCCTTCCTCGGAATGCAGCTCCGCGTCGGTTCCGGCAGCAAGCTCGAGCTCCGCGTCTTCCCGGCCCAGAAAAAGGTCCAGCTGGTGAAAGTCACCGAAGAAGGCATCCACTACCTGGCGATCAAAAAGAACGTCAAAGCCGTCCAGCCGGCCGAAAAAGCCAACGTCCTGCGCCTCCGCGTCGTCGGTGGCTCCAAAGAAGAAGCCGGCACCTGCAAAGTGGTCGGCTATCTCGGCGGCGAAACGGTGATCGAAGCCGGCGACGAAACCTGCGGTGAAATGACGGGCGAAATGACCGCCCTCTCCGCCGGCGCCCCGAACAACGGCAGCGGGCTCATCGCGAGCTTCGAAGCCGTCGTCGTGCGGACCCCGGTGCGGTTCTAGTTACGCGACGCCCGTTGTTCCGGCGCTTGCAGCAGTCCTAGATCGGTCCTGGGCGTCTCATCGCGGTCCTGGCTGGCTGTGACCGCGATGAGACGCCCAGGACGTGAGGGTTTCGTGGGGAAGTCCGGGGGTTCGTCACGCTTTCGCCCGGAACTTCACACCCTCGTCACGCTTCTGTCGCACTGCGGACCAGCCGTTCGCTGTTTGCCCCCCATACGGCATACAAGCGACGAACGGCTGGGGCCGATGCCGTCGGATCGAGGAGGAACGTGCGCGGAAGAGTGGACTTCGTGAAGGAACCTGCGCGGAACTGTGGACTTCGTGGCATCTCCCTCACATCACCCGCAACGACGTCGGACTTCCTTCGCACCTCTCATACCCCGGCCGTCTCGGGCACGGTCACAGCCAGCCAGGGCCGTGACCGAGACGGCCGTGCTCGCCGACACCCCTTGCGTCCCTTCCAGCCCTAGTTCGTGTCCAGTTCGTCCACGATCAGCCGCGCCAACGCCAGCGACGAGGTCGCTGCCGGCGAGGGGGCGTTGCGGACGTGGACGGCGTGCTCGGTGCGGTGGACGACGAAGTCGTCGACCAGCTTGCCGTCGCGGCCGAGGGCCTGGGCGCGGATGCCGGCGGGGCCTGGCGTCGCCTTGGCGCCCCGGAGGGCGGGGACCATGCGGGCCGCCTCGGCGACGAAGGAGGCGGGGACGGCCGCGTTGCGCATCTCGGTCAGGCCGGCCCGCCAGTGGTGGGCCATCAGCTTCCAGGTGCCCGGCCAGCGGAGGGTTTCGCCGAGGTCGCGGCGGCTGACCTGGCGCAGGTCGTAGGCGTCGCGGGCGGGGCCATCAGGGCGCTCGGGCCGATCAGGACCTCGCCGGCGAGGTTGCGGGTGAGGTGGGCGCCGAGGAAGGGGAGGTCGGGGTCGGGGACGGGGTAGACGTTGGCGCGGATCAGCTCCGCCTCGGCCGGGTCGAGCTTCAGGTAGCCGCCGCGGAAGGGGACGATGCGGGGATCGGCAGGGGCGCCGCAGGCGACCGCGAGGCGGTCTGACCAGAGGCCGGCGCAGAAGACCGCCTGGCGGGCGACGGTGGTGCCGGCCGAATGCTCGATCGCGAGGCGGTCGCCGAGCGGACGGGCCCGGTGGACCGCGGTGCCGAGGTGGAGCGTGCCGCCCGCCGCGGCGACGTCCTCGGCGTAGGCGCCCGCGACGGTGACGAAGTCGACGACCCCGGTGCCCGGCGAGTGCAGCGCCGCGACCCCGCGGGCGTGGGGCTCGATCGCTCCGATCTCGTCCCCGGCCAGCCGCCGCAGACCGACCACCGAGTTGGCGATCCCGCGGCGTTCGAGCTCGTCGAGCCGCCCGAGCTCGCCGTCCTCGACCGCGACGATCAGCTTCCCCGAGCGGTCGTAGGCGATGCCCTTCGCGTCGCAGTAGTCATAGAGGGCGCGCGAGCCCTCTATGCAGAGGCGCGCCTTCAGCGAGCCCGGCTCGTAGTAGATGCCGGAGTGGACCACGCCGCTGGAGCGGCCGGTCTGGTGTGCGCCGATGCGCGGCTCGGCCTCCAGCACGGCAAGGCGGGCCCCCGGCCGCCGGGCGAGCAGCTCGCGGGCGACCGCTCCTCCGAGGATGCCACCGCCGACGACGACCAGGTCGCACTCGGTGGGTGGCGTCATTGAACGCCCGGTTCGGAATGCACCAACCGGGCGTAGACGATGTAGCGCTGCGAGGCGCTGTAGAGGGGGTGGCAGGCGCTGAGGACGAGCCGCTCGTAGCCGGTGTCGTGGATGATCCCGACGTCGGAGGGGTCGACGATTTCGGACTTCTGCACGCTGTAGATGAAGGTCCCGTAGGGCATCTTCAGCGTGATCTTGTCGCCCGGCTTCATCGAGTCGATGTGGCGGAAGGGGGCGAGGTAGGTGGTCCGGTGGCCGGCGATCGCGATCGTCCTGCCCTGGCCCGGCATCGCGGTTTCGGGGTAGTGGCCGGGGCCGAGCTCGAGGCTCGAGGCGTCGGTGCCCTGGACGAAGACCAGGTTCAGGCCGTCCATCCCCGGTGCTTCGATCCGCCCCAGCGCGTCGCCGGGCTTCGATTCGTCGACCAGGCGCTGGGCCAGCTTCGACACGTTGGCGGTGACCGTCTTCTTGCGGACCACCGGGTCCTTCGTCTGCTCGGCTTTTTTGATCTGCTTGACGTCCGACTTCGTCAGGAAGTCGGATTCGATCCGCTTCAGCTGGCTTTCCTTTTCGCCCTGCTTGATCGAGCTGTAGATCGAGGAGAGCGGCTCCTGGTAGGCGAGCGTGATGCCGACGTCGACGAGGAGGAGCACCCCGGCGGTGATCAGGGCGATCGAGAGGATGTGAGCGAGGCGGCGCATCGGGGTGAAGTTTCGCACCGATCCCGACTTGTTTACGGTGACGGGTTATGAGTCCGGTAACCTGCCCGGCCAATTGTGAGTATGCGATCACAAAAAGCTCTCGGAAGGGCAAAGATCTGGTTCAGGCCCGGCGCGGTGGTGTTGGCGCTGTTGGCGCTTTTGGTCCTGCTGCCCGCGGCCGGCGCCGCGGCCGGCCCGGCCTGCGGCAACTCGACCGCGGCGCCTCGGCAGCTGACCCTGTACGAGATGCAGACCTCCGAGCTCTGCCTGATCAACCGGGTGCGAGCCCATTTCGGCCTGCACCAGCTCGCCTTCAACACCGAGCTGCGCGACTCGGCGACCGGGCACTCGGACTCGATGGTCACCCATCGCTACTTCGCCCACGAAGGCCCGGGCGGCTCGATGGACAGTCGCGTCACCCGCACCGGGTACCTGCACAGCGCCCGCGCCTTCTCGATCGGCGAGAACATCGGTGGCGGCCGGGGGCGGCGCTACGGCTCCCCGATGGCGGTCTTCAAGGAGTGGATGCACAGCCCGCCGCACCGGGCCAACATCCTCGATCCGGACTTTCGCGACGCCGGTGTCGGCGTCGCCCGCGGCTACCCGATGGGCGGCGCGACGCGCGCGGCCACCTACACGGTCGATTTCGGCTCCCGCAGCGGCGCCTGAGCGGTAAATCCCAGGGCCGGAGGCGCCGGTAGAACAAACGTCCAGATATAGACCCTTGACGAAAATTGGGGCGGAAATCTGGCGAGAACTTGCACATGACCCGCAAGTTGATCGCCGCCCTGTTCGCCATCTCCCTGATCGCCGCGCTCATCGCCGGCCCGGCTCAGGCTCGCCGCCTCAGCTCCCTGGTCGCCCCGACCTCGGTCTGCTCGCACCAGACCGACCTCGGCGATTCGAGCGCCGTCCAGGTCCAGGCGATGCGGTGCATGACCAACTTCGCCCGCCAGCACGCCGGCCTCGGCCAGTTCGGCAACGCCGCCGGCCTCGATCGGTCGGCGACCCGTAAGAACTCCGACATCCTCCGCTGCGACAGCTTCAGCCACTACGCCTGCGGTCGCCAGTTCACCTTCTGGATGCAGCGCAGCGGCTACCTCGCCGCCCGCTGCTGGCGCGCCGGCGAGAACATCGCCTGGGGCACCGGCAGCCAGGGCACCGTCCGTTCGATCTTCGTCGCCTGGCTTCACTCGCCCGAGCACCGCGCCAACATCCTCGGCCGCTTCTCCCAGATCGGCATCGCCCTCTCGGTCGGCAATCTCGAAGGCAACAGCGACGCCCACGTCTGGACCCAGGACTTCGGCTCCCACTGCGGAGCCCCGTCGCGCCAGGCGGCGCCCGGACCGAAGGCGCACTTCGGTCTGCGGACCGCCTTCAGGGCGCGGTAGGGGCGGGCGGTACCCCGCAAGCTTCGGGCCCGTCAACCTCCGCCGTGGGGGAACGGGACCTTTTCGTGGACGACTTCGCTGACCAGGCGGGCGTAGATGGCGGCGCCCTTGGGCGTCAGGTGGATGCCGTCCCAGAAGAGGCTTTCGCCGCCCTCTTCGGCCGCGGCCGCCCAGGGGATTTCCGTGGTGTCCCGCCAATCCTCGGCGGCTTCGGCGATCGCTTCGTTGGACTCGTCCTGCCAGGAGACCGGGGCGTGGTCTGAGATCAGGAAGAGCTGGCCGACGTTCGTCGTCGCGTTGCGCAGCGCTTCCATGTCTTCGCCGTAGAGCGGGCCGTTGTTGCCCCACTGGATGACCATCGCCGCGGGATGGTGGCCGCCGTGCTTGATCTTCCTGACGATCGTGAGGAATTCGTCGGCCTGGCGACCGACCTTGGCGTCCATCGAGAAGCCCGGCCCGAGGCGCTGCGCGAGCCCTTTCTCGGCGCCGATCATCACTGAGTCCCCGAGCATCACGACCCGCGGCCAGTGCTTGGCGGGAGGAAGCGGTTTGTGGTGTTGCGCATGCTCATGAAGATGTGGTTTGGGATCGGGTTTTGCGATTGGTTTCGTCGTTGCCACTACATGGACAGACGTGGCTTTCGAGGAGGCCGAGGCGTTGCTGCCCGCCTTGACGATCCCGCTCCAGCCGACCACCAGGATCACGCCGAGCACCGAGAAGACCAGCGCCGGGCGGGCGACCTTCAGCCAGCCCGCGGGCATCCGCGGCAGCTTCGCCTTGCCGTTGAAGGGCAGCTCGACGAAGCGGTAGGAGAGGTCGGCCAGGGCGAGGCAGGCGAGCAGCTGCAGCGGGATCAGGATCCCGCGCGGGAGGTCGATGTCGACGCCGGGCCGGGTCATCGCCAGCAGCGGCCAGTGCCAGAGGTAGAAGCTGTAGCTGCGCAGGCCGAGCCAGAGCAGGGCGGGCCGTCCCAGGATGCTCCCGAGGCGCGCCGCCGGGTGGGCGACCGCGGCGAGCAGGACCGCGGTGGCGATCGCGACCCAGGCGTAGCCGCCGTGCCAGAGGGCGAGGTCGTAGTCGTGGACGTGGGCGAAGCTGAGGACGAGGTAGGCGAGGGCGACGACGCCGAGCGCGTCGAGGATCGGGCCGACCAGCGGGCCGAAGGACTTGTGGGTGCGCAGCTGCACCGGGCTCCAGACCATCGCCAGGGCGACGCCCGCCAGCAGGCCGACCGCGTGCGTGTCGGTGCCGTAGTAGATGCGCGAGGCGTCGTGGCCGGGGTCGAAGAGGACCCAGGCGAGGACGACCGAGCCGACCGCCCCGGCGAGCACCCCGAGCAGCAGCCGCCCGCGGCCGAAGATCTTCATCCCGGCGGCGAAGATCAGCGGCCAGAAGAGGTAGAACTGCTCCTCCACCGAGAGCGACCAGAGGTGGGTGAAGAGCGACGGGCGCCCGAACTGCTCGAAGTAGGACGTGTGCTCGTAGATGAAGTGCCAGTTGGCGAAGTAGAAGAGCGAGGAGAGGGCGTCGCCGCGGATCGCGTCGATCTTCGATGGCTCGGCGATCGCGGAGACGATCATCGCGACGGCGATCAGCACGCCGACGGCGGGGAGGAGGCGCCGCGCCCGCCGCAGCCAGAAGCGGCCGAGCTCGATGTGATCGGTGGAGCGGAACTCGCGCAGGAGCAGCGAGGTGATCAGGTAGCCGCTGATGACGAAGAAGACGTCGACGCCGAGGAAGCCGCCGGGCACCCAGTCGAGGCCCGCGTGGTAGCCGAAGACGGCGAGCACGGCCAGCGCCCGCATCGCGTCGATCCCCGGCATGTAGGGGAAGCGGCTGTCCTTGGGCCTACTCATCCCGCGCCGCCGTGCATAATCGCGGACGTGGCTCCGCAGACGATCGAGAAACCGCGCGTCGACGGCCCCGGTTCAGGGCTGGGAGGAAACTGGCGCGTGATCGTTCGGAACGACAACCACAACACTTTCGACCACGTCGCCCAGAGTCTTGCCTCGGTCCTGCCGGGAGTCAGCCTCGAGCAGGGCCTCCGGATCGCCGACCAGATCCACAACTCCGGCCAGGCGATCGTCTGGACCGGCCCCAGGGAGCTTGCCGAGCACTACTGGGAGCAGCTCGAGACAGCGGGCCTCACCATGGCCCCGCTCGAGCGGGGCTAGCCGCAGACGCCCTTAGAGGCGCTCGACGTTGTCGGCGTCGAAGTCGCGGCTGATGCCGCGGAAGTCGATCGCGCGGGGGACGGCGGAGATCGCCGCGGCGTGATCGACGTTCGGGTGGGCGGTGACGATCGCCAGCAGGTCGGTGTCGCCCAGGGCCGCGTCGAGGTCGACCGACCGCAGGCCCTCGGCGGGGAGCTCGGGGACGAAGGGGTCGTGGTAGGCGATCTCGGCGCCGAGATCGCGCAGCAGGGCGATGATCCGCAGGGCGGGCGATTCGCGGGTGTCGCCGATGCCGGGCTTGTAGCTGGCGCCGAGGATCAGGATGCGCGAGCCCCTCACCGGCTTGCCGGCGTCGTTCAGGGCCCGCTCGATGCGCCGCACGCAGAACTCCGGCTGGGCCTGGTTCACCTTGCCGGCCAGCTCGACGAACTCCGGGTAGAAGTCGTGTTCGCGGGCCTTGAAGGCGAGGTAGAACGGGTCCACCGGCAGGCAGTGGCCGCCCATGCCGGGGCCAGGGTCGAAGCGCATGAAGCCGAAGGGCTTGGTCGCGGCCGCGTCGACCACCTCCCAGACGTCGATGCCGAGTCGGTCGCAGAGCTGGGCGATTTCGTTGACGAGGGCGATGTTGACCGAGCGGAAGATGTTCTCCAGGAGCTTCGCCAGCTCGGCCGTCTCGGGGGAGCTGAGGACCTCGACCGTGTCGCAGATCTGCTCGTAGAGGGCGCGGGCACGGTCGGTGCAGGCGGGCGTGATGCCACCGACCAGCTTCGGCGTGGTGCGGATCGTGTGGTCGGAGCGGCCGGGGTCGATCCGCTCCGGGGAGAAGGCCAGGAAGAAATCGATGCCGACGGTGCGCCCGCCCTCCGAGAGGGCCGGGAGGAGCTCCTCGCGGGTGGTGCCGGGATAGCTCGTGGACTCCAGGACGATCAGCTGCCCCGGCTGCAGCTGGGCGGCGACGGCCGCGGCCGCCTCACGTAGGTAGGAGAGATCGGGCTCGCGCGAGTTGGAGAGCGGCGTCGGGACGCAGAGGATCACCGCCTCGCAGTCCTTGAGGTCGGCGTAGTCGTCGGTGGGGTGCAGGCGCGCGGCGCACGCCCGCAGCTCGGCGTCGTCGACGTCCTCGATGTAGCTGCGGCCCGCCCGCAGATCGTCGAGCTTGCCGCTGTCGGTATCGAGGCCGACGACCTCGTTCCCGGCCTCGGCGAAGGCGAGGGCGAGCGGAAGCCCTACGTAGCCGAGGCCGACGATCCCCAGCTTCATGGGGCGGACGTGGTCAGACCCCGGTGGGGACGACCGACTCGGCGGCCAGAAGGGTGTGCCAGGTCGGCAGCAGCGGCACGACGTACCAGTTGATCACGGACTCGCGGGCCTCGTTGATCTCGGGCGAGAACCAATAGCGTTCGAAATCCGCCTTGTTCTCCCACACCATCGTCTGCTGGAAGGCGAGCGGATCCTCGTCGGCCCGGGTCAGCGACCAGCTTTTGGCGCCGTAGGCGGCGCACTTGGCCGCGGCAGGCTCCCACAGCTCCAGCCAACGCTGGCCCCGGAGCGGGGATATGTGCCAGTCGAGTCTGCAGACGTAGAGCATGCCTCAATCCTTTCGCATCGTCGCGGCGGACGCGTTTACGCCCCGACCTCGGCCCGGATCGCGCCCGGGCCCTCCTCGGTCTTGCCCGCATCCTCGGACTCGGCGCCGACCAGGCAGGCGATCTTGCCGAGGTGCTTGTTTTCGTGCATCAGCTGGTGGGCGGTGGGGATGCCGTCGAAGTCCATCGTCTGCCAGAGGACGGGCCGGATCTTGCCCTCGGCCATCAGCTGGTTCGCCCGCATGCACTCGTAGGCGTTGGCGAAGTGCGAGCCGATGATCTGCTTCTGGCGCATCCACAGGTAGCGGACGTCGAAGTCGAGCTGGAAGCCCGAGGTGGCACCGCAGATGACGACTTTGCCGAACGGTTTGACCACGTAGACCGAGGTCGGGAAGGTGGCCCGGCCGACGTGCTCGAAGACGATGTCGGGCGAGTCGCCGAGGATCTCCTTGACCCGGTTGGCGAACCCGCGGGAGGCGCGGAAGCGCTCCTTGTCGGCCGCCGGGTCGGCGAGGTTGGCGTCGGTGCGCATCATCTCGCCGAATTCGCCGCGGTTGATGTAGTCGACGGCGCCGAGCTGCTTGACCAGTTCGCCCTTCTCGTCGCTGGAGACGACGCCGACCGCGTTCGCGCCCGCCGCCTTGCAGAGCTGCGTGGCGAAGACGCCGAGGCCGCCGGCCGCGCCCCAGATCAGGACGTTGTGGCCCGGCTGCAGCTTGCACTGGTCCATCAGCATCCGGTAGGCGGTGAAGTAGGTGAGCCCGTAGGAGCAGGCCTCGGCCCAGCTCATGTTCTGGGGACGGGGGAGGAGCTGCTGGGCCTGCACTTTGGTGAACTCGGCGAAGGAGCCCCAGGTGGTCTCGTAGCCCCAGATCCTCTGGCTCGGCGCGGCGAGGGGGTCGAGCCCGTGCACCTCGACGTCCTCGTAGGAGGCCTGGTTGCAGTGGATGACGACCTCGTCGCCGACCTTCCAACGGGTGACGCCCTCGCCGACTTTCCAGACGATGCCGGAGGCGTCGGAGCCGCCGATGTGGTGGCCGAACTCGGGGTGGTCGCCATAGGGGAAGACCGAGATCGGTTTGCCCAGCGAGGCCCAGACGTTGTTGAAGTTCACCCCGGCCGCCATCACGCGGACGATCACCTCGAAGGCGCCCGGCTCCGGAACCTCGATCTGCTCGAGCTGGAAGGCGTCTTTCGGCTCGCCCTCGCGCTCCTGCCGGATCACCCAGGCAGCCATCGTCTCCGGGAGCGTCCCCGGCTCGACGTCAAGGTTGGTCAGGTTGCTGGTATCGACAGCCAAAGCGTTGCCTCCGTATTGGTTTCCGGCTCGAGTCTTGGGTCCCGCCGGGCGCAATCCTAGATGCGCGCGTTCTAAGCCGCGTCGCGCTCGCCGCTGGACTCGGTCTCCGTCGGGGCCTCGCGCAGCTCGGGCGCGGAGATCTGGCGGACGGTGATCTGGGTCGGTTCCGGCGGCTCGATCTCCTTGCCCGGCGCGACCCCCATGCCCTCCACTTTTCGCAGCGACGGCAGCAGGCGCGCCTCCATCGAGCCGACGGCTTTGTCGTAGGCGCTCGCCGCCGTGGTGAGGCCCTTGCCGACCCGCTCGAACTCGCCGAGGAAGCGCGAGAAGCGCGCGTGCAGCGTGCCCGCCGCGTCGGCGATCTCGGCCGCCTCGGCGACCATCCGCTCCTGGCGCCAGCCGAGCTCCATCGTCCGCAGCAGCCCGATCAGCGAGGTCGGGCTGACCAGCAGCACGTTGCGTTCGAGCGCGTAGTCGAAGAGCTCGGGATCGGCGGTGAAAGCGGCGTGCAGCGCCGGCTCGTTGGGGATGAAGCAGATCACCAGGTCGGGCATCGCGCCCACCTTGAACTGCCCTTGGTAGTCCTTGGTGCTGAGGCTGCGGACATGCTCGCGAGCCTGGCGGGCATGGCGCGCCAGGTGGACCTGGCGGCTGCTTTCGTCCTCCGCCTCCTGGGCATCGAGGAAGGCGTCGAGCGGGACTTTGGAGTCGGCGACGAAGCTGCGTCCCTCGGGCAGCATGAAGCGGGCGTCGGGGCGCAGTCGGCCGTCGTCGGTGTGCAGCGTCTCCTGCAGCTCGAAGTCGACGTGCTCGGTCATCCCGGCGATCTCGATGCAGCGGCGGAGCTGGAGCTCGCCCCACTGGCCTCGGGTCTGCGGCTGGCGCAGCGCCTTCTTCAGCCCCGCCGTCTCCGAGTTCAGGTTGCCGACGGTCTGGCCCATCTGCTGGAGCAGCGTCCGGGTCTGCAGGTCGACTTCGCCGCGCTTGCGGACCTCGGTCTCGATTTTCTCCTGCCCCCGGGCGATCCGGTCGGTCAGCACTTTCATCTCCTGCTGGCGCCGGTCGATCTCCGATTGCCGCTTGTCCAGCGCCGCCTCGGCATTGGCGACGTCGACCTTGCGCGCCTCCTCGTTGGCCCGCAGCAGATTGGACATCATCTGGGAGGCGACGTTCTGGGTCGCTTCCTGGATCGCCGGGCCGAGATCGGGCTCGGCGACGGGCTCCTCCTTGCGGCCCAGGGCCAGGTAGAGCACGGCGGCGACGAGGAGCAGGACGGCGATGGCGAGGACGATGGTCATTGGACAAACGATGGTTGCGCGCGGGGCGGACGCCAACCCCCTCCCGAACCCCGCAAACAGCGTCGACGGGCGGCCGGACCCGCTCCGTACGCCACCATGGGGCCTGCGTGAAAGATCGATTGCTTACGGCGCTCGGCGCCCTCGCCGCCGTTGTGGCCGTCCTCTGTGCCTTCGCGCTGCTGATCCACGTCCTCGACGAAGGCGGCGACGAGGCGCCGACGCGGACGACGGTGATCCGCCTCGACCCCCCGAAGAAGGCGGCCGCGAAGACCACTGCGAAGACCACTGCGAAGACCACCGCACCCCGCGACAAGGCAAAGACGGCCGTCCCCGGCGGCGAGACGAAGAGCGGCGAGGAAGCCCGGCCCGGCCATGCCTCGGTGGGCGCGGAGGTGCCCCGGCGGGTCGAAGAGGCGACCCCGGCACCCGTCGCCCCGGCGCCGTCGCCGACCCTCCTCGCCCGCCCTCGGCGCGGCACCGGCTTCGAGATCGCCCACATCAACAAGGGGAAGACCGTCGACCTGCTGACCGAACCCGGCGGCCCGGTCGCCTTCCGCCTCGGCGACAAGACCGAATTTGGCTCCCCGGTCTCCTTCTCCGTCGTCGCCACCCGGCCGGGATGGCTCGGCGTGACGGCGCCCGACCTGCCGAACGGCGAGCTCGCCTGGATCGCCCGCGATCCCAGGACGGTCTCCGTCTACTGGACCCGCTGGTCGATCCACGCCTCCCTCGCCGGCCGCAGCCTCGAGCTCCGCTACGGCAAGAAGACCATGCGAGCCTTCACCGTCACCATCGGCGGCCCGGGCACCGAAACCCCGCCCGGCCGCTACGGCGTCACCGACGGCATCAGCTTCGAAGAAAGCCCCTACTACGGCTGCTGCGCCCTCGCCCTCAGCGGCCACCAGACCGCCGCGCTCCCCGCCGGCTGGATCGGCGGCAACCGCCTCGCGATCCACGGCACCCCAGGGGCCGTCGGCAACGCCGAATCCCTCGGCTGCATCCGGGCCACCGACGAGACCATGCGCTACCTGTTCAAGCGCGTCCCGCTCGGGACCCCCGTGTTCATCGAAGCCTGAGGTGGCGCCCCCACGCCACCTCAGGGCAGCAGCAGGTCGTTCTTGGAGCTGGCCCGATACGGGCCGACCTTGAAGGTCGCCGGAGCGCCCTTCTCGCCCGCGGCGGAGATCGTGTACTTGCCGGTCGGCAGTTCGGCGGCGAAGGTGCCTGGGCTGTTCGCGTTGATCTGGGGCGAGGTCACTCCATGGGGGCCGTGGATCACGAGCTTGGAGTCGTTCGTGGTCTGGTTGGCGGTGACGAAGATGATGTCCATCGGCGCCTGGGTCTTGATCGGCGGCTGCGCGTGGTTCTGGTTCTGCGGCAGTTGCTGGCTCTTTTCCGGGCCGACGCCGACGACCCCGGGCTTGACCACGATGCCGCCGTTGCCGATCGTCACGCTGACGCGAGTGCCCACCGCGGGCCGCGGATCGTTCGGATGCGTCTCGGCACCGCAACCGGTGCCGACCAAGGCCAAGATCAGCGCGGCGAGCGCGCCGCCCCCCGCGACTCTGGCTCTCCCGAGAACCATCTGGGCGGAAACTTAGCCGAAGGGGAGGGCGACAACTTCAGCCGTAACGCCATCTTCACCTACGGCGATCTCCGTGCCGGGCTCTGCCTCGCGTCGCACGATGGCCAGTCCGATCGGCCCGAGGGCGGGGGAGACGACCGATCCGCCGAGCGTCCCGACCTGCTTCTCGCCGAGCCGCAGGGACGCCCCCGGCGCTGCCGCGCCGCTCAGTCGCAGCCCGCGCAGGTGGCGGTTCGGCTTGCCCTTGTAATGGAGGCGGGCGACCGTCTCCTGGCCGATGTAGCAGCCCTTGGTGAAGCTCACGGCTTCCTCGACGATCCCGGCCTCGGCGGGCATCGTCGCGGTGTCCATCTCGGCGCCGAAGCGGGGGACGCCGGCCTCGACCCGGACGATCTCGGCCGCCTCGGGGCTGACCTCGACGCCGCCGGCCTCGGCCAGGACGCCGAGGACCCGGTCGCGCTCGGCGAGCGGCAGCAGCAGGTCGATCCCCTCGCGGGTGCCGATCGCGACCACGTCGACGCCCGCCACGCTCGTCGCTTCGTTGGCGAACTCCGGCAGCGGCGCGGTCCCGGCGATCTCCGCCGCCCGCGGCCCGATCAGGGAGACGGCGCCGCGCTCGGCGGTCGCGTCCATCACCTGCACGTCGCGCCCGATCGAGTACATCGTCAGGTGTTTGAGGGCGACGTCCTTGGCGGCCGGTTCGAGGTCGAGCAGGATCGCGCTCTCGCCGACCCGGATCAGCCGCATGTCGGTCTGCATGTGGCCCTTGCGGTCGAGCAGCGCCGCGTACTGGCCCTCGCCCACCGCGACCGCCTCGACGTCGTTGGTCAGCTGCCCCTGCAGGTACTCGGCCCCGTCTGACCCGATCACGTCGATGAAGCCGCGGTCGCGGACCAGCAGGCCGCACTCCTCGCGTAGTTGGCGGTACTGGGCGTCGAGCTCCACGGTGACGGTCATCGGCCGATTCTAGGAGCCAGTCGGCGCCGGCTCTTGCGCCCGCGGTTTAGATGTGTCTAAACTCAGCTTTTAGACGTGTCTAATTCTCAGGCCATAGAGGACTACGCGAAGGCGGTCTACGCGCTCGGAGTCGACCGCGC
The DNA here is from genome assembly GCA_965200635.1 of Solirubrobacterales bacterium. Lineage (GTDB taxonomy): Bacteria > Actinomycetota > Thermoleophilia > Solirubrobacterales > 70-9 > VAYN01. The sequence continues at coordinate 2,790,776 of OZ241364.1, forward strand.
GGGGCTCGTGCACAGCGGCGAGGTCGCCCAGCGGCTCGGCGTCACGCCGGCGACCGCCACGGCGATGCTGCAGAAGCTCGCCGAGCTCGGCCTCGCCGAGAACGTCCCCTATAAGGGAGTCAGCCTGACCCCGGCGGGGGAGAAGGTCGCCCTCGAGGTGATCCGCCACCACCGGCTGATCGAGGCGTTCCTCGCCGAGGCGCTGGGGATGCCTAGCGACCGCGTCCACGCCGAGGCGGAGGTGCTCGAGCACTACATCTCCGAGGACCTCGAGGCGCTGATCGCGGCAAAGCTCGGCGAACCGAGCCACGACCCGCACGGCAACCCGATCCCGGGGCCGGACCTGGCGCCGCCGACCCCGCCCCGGGTCCCACCGGGAGCGACGCCTTGACGCCGCCCGCCACGCGCTCGGAGGCCGAGCAGGCGCTCCCGGGCGAGGCCGCCGTCGCCGCCGCCGCCCATCGCTCGCTGGCCGGCGACGCCCGCGGCCTCAACCGCATCCTGCCCTTCCTCGGCCCGGCCTTCGTCGCCGCCGTCGCCTACATCGACCCCGGCAACTTCGCCACCAACATCAGCGGCGGCGCGAAGTTCGGCTACCTGCTGCTCTGGATCGTGCTCGCCGCGAACCTGGTCGCGATGCTGGTCCAGACGCAGTCGGCGAAACTCGGCATCGCCACCGGCAAAAACCTCGCCGAGCTCTGCCGCGAGCGCTTCTCCCGGCGCGCCTCGATCGGCCTCTGGCTGCAGGCCGAGGTGGTCGCGATGGCCTGCGACCTCGCCGAGATCGTCGGCGCCGCCCTCGGCCTGAACCTCCTCTTCGGCATCCCGCTCTTCCCCGCCGGGCTGATCGCCGGGGCCGGGACCTTCGCCCTGCTCGCCCTGCAGCGGCGCGGCTTCCGCAAGCTCGAGGCGGCGATCACGGTCCTCGTCGGCGTCGTCGTCGCCGCCTTCGCCTACGAGCTCTTCGACGCGTCCCCGGACGGCAGCGAAGTCGCCAAGCACCTCTTCGTCCCAGGCTTCGCGGGCACCGAATCGCTCCTGCTGGCGACCGGCATCGTCGGCGCCACGGTGATGCCGCACGTGATCTACCTGCACTCGGCGCTGACCCAGAACCGGATCGTCGGCCGCAACGACGACGAGCGGCGCCGGATCCTGCGCTTCGAGAAGGTCGACGTGGTGATCGCCCTGGCGATCGCCGGCGCGGTCAACATCTCGATGATGGTCGTCGCGGCGGCGCTCTTCCACGGCGGCGGGCTGACCGGGGTCGAGACGATCGAAGGCGCCTACGCCGGCCTCCAGCACCTCAGCTCCCAAGGTGCCGCGACGATCTTCGGCGTCGCCCTGTTGGCGTCGGGCTTCGCCTCCTCCTCGGTCGGGACGATGGCCGGGCAGGTGGTGATGCAGGGCTTCGTCCACCGTCGCATCCCGATCTTCCTGCGCCGCGCGATCACCCTCGCCCCGGCCCTCTTCGTCCTGGCGATCGGCGTCAACCCGACCGACGCGCTGGTCGGCTCCCAGGTCGTCCTCTCCTTCGGCATCCCCTTCGCGCTGGTGCCGCTGGTGATGTTCGCCTCCAAGCGCGAGATCATGGGCGCGCTGGTCAACCCCCGCTGGCTGACGATCCTGGCGAGCGCTCTGGCGGCCATGATCATCGCCCTGAACGTCTTCCTGCTCTTCGAGTTCGTCGCGGGCTGACCGAGGGCGGTAGCCTTCCCCGCACGATGGCACTCGCCGACGACTTCCAGCGCATCCTCGACGCGCTGCCGCCCGACTGGACCGACCTCGAGGTCGACCTCCGGATCGACGACGAGAGCCGCTACATCGACTGCGCCGTCTTCCTCAGCCAGGTCAACGCGCAGGTCTACAACCGGCCGCGCGAGTGGCACTGGCGGCTGATCGTCGCCCACAGCTTCGGCCACGCGGCCGCGGCGGAGACGGTGCTCGGCGTGCTGGCGAAGATCGACGCCGAGGGCGTCGGCGGTGAGATGTTGGTCGCCGAGGTCCGCGAGGGCCGCTCCGAGGTCGTGCAGATGTGGGGACGCCCGGAAAGCGTCCGCGAGGAGTTCCGCCAGCGCCGCTCCATCTAGTGGCGCGCGTCCTCAGCATCTCCACCGACCTGATGCTCGGCAGCCGCGTCGACGCGGCGCTGACCGCCGCCGGGCACGAGGTGATCACGAAGGGTTCGCTGGAGGAGGCTCCGCTCGAGGGCCTCGACGCGATCGTCGCCGACCTCGACGTCGAGGCCCCGGAGGCGCTGGTCGCCGTAGGAGTGCCGGTGCTCGGCTACTACTCGCACGTCGACGTCGACACCAAGAAGGTCGCCGACGCGGCGGGCGTCGACAAGGTGGTGCCGCGCTCGCGGATGGCGCGGGAACTGCCGGAGCTCGTGGCGGGGTTGCTGGGGTAGGGAGGGGCGCGCCTCCTGTTGTCCCGGCCGCCCCGGCCGTCCGAGATCGGTCCTGGGCGTCTCATGGCGGTCCTGGCTGGCTGTGACCGCCATGAGACGCCCAGGACGTGAGGGGTTCGGGTGGGAGTTGGCACAGGTTCGGGCCGAGGTCGGACTTACGTGGGAGGTCCGTGCGAGAGAAGCCTCACCTGCCTGCATTCCGTGAGGGAGATGCCGGGAACGTCACGCTTCCGTGCGCCTTCGGTCTGTTTTCGGGCCTTGAAAAGGGGCCCGAAAACGCGCTGGGTGAGTTGACCTTGCCATAGCACGGTCAACTCACCCGTCGCGGTCGTGCGTGTTGTCCAACACGCACGGAAGCGTGGACTTCCCACGCGCTCCTCCCGTGACGCGCCCGCTGCGCACGCCGGGACTTCCCCCGACACTCCCCACATCCCCGGCCGTCTCGGCCACGGCCACAGCCAGCCAGGGCCGTGGCCGAGACGGCCGTGCTCGCCGACAACCCTTGCGTCCCTTTCCCGTCCCCCGCACCCCCCTCACCCCGCCAGGTCGAAGACGCTCCCCGGGTCCTTGATCGGTTTCGGCAGCAGCCCGTGGGAGCTTGCCCAGGCGCTCCATTCCTTCAGTACCGCTTCGTCGAAGGGTTCCGGCTGCAGGGCGGGGAGGAGGACCTTCAGCTGCGCTGCCTGGTCGTCGCGTTCGAGGCTTGGGTTCGCGGCGAGGAGGTCGTCCAGTGCCTGCTGGGGCTCGGAGACGGCGAAGTTGTAGCCGCGGCGGGTCGCGCTGACCATGCGTTCGACCATGTCGGGGTCTTCCTTCATCTCCTTGCGGGTCGTCGTCAGGATCAGCTCGGGGTAGGAGGGGGCGCCGAATTCGTCGACTTTGAAGACCCGGAGGGGGATGCCCTCGCGTTCGGCCTCGACCGCCTCGGCGTTCCAGAACCCGGTCGCCGCGTCGACTCGTCCGGCCGCCAGGGAGGCGACCGCGTTGAAGCCGATCGTGACTTTGTCGACCCCGGCCGGGTCGCCGCCGTCGGCGCTGACCTCGGAGTCGACCACGGCGGTGTCGGAGGGGAGGCCGGTGACGCCGACGGTGTTGCCGTCGAGGTCCCGGGGGCGCTTCACCGGGCCGTCGCGGCGGGCAAGGATCGCGGCGAGGGGGCGCTGGACGATCGGCATCAGCCCGACCAGTTCGAGCCCGTGCTCGTCGGCGATGCCGAGGTCGGTGATGTCGAGGATCGCGAAGTCGGTGCGGCCCGCGGCGAGCAGCTTCGGCGCGTCGGTCGATTCGCCCGGGACCTGGACGTGGAGGTCGATCCCGGCGTCTTCGTAGAAGCCCTCCGCCTGCGCCGCGTAGATGCCGGAGTGGACCGCGTTGGGAGTGAAATCGAGCACGACGGTCGCGCCTTTCGGCGCGCCCGGTTCCGCACCGCTCCCGCCGCAGCCGGCGAGTCCGGCGAGCAACAGGGCGGCCGCCAGCAGCGCGACAGCTCGATTCATCTGGCAGGGACTCTAATTCCTTAAACGAATATGGGTAAACTGCCGCCGCTTAATTTTTGGCGAGGGAAAAGAAACTTCTAGGAGGGGATTCGAGAGTGGAGCTGGAGCAAAAAGGACTGTCCGCATACCTTGCGGAGTTGATCGGCACGTTCCTGCTGGTCTTTTTCATCACCAGCGTGGTCACTCTCTATGTCTCGACCGGGGGGCAGACCTCATTTGGTTCTGACTTCGCGGTCGTCGGCTTCGTCCAGGGGCTGACCCTCTTCGGTGTGATCTGCATGTTCGGCGCGGTCAGCGGCGGGCACTTCAACCCGGCGGTGACGCTCGCCGCGGCGACGATCCGCCGGATCAGCATCATCGACGCCGTCATCTACATCCTCGCCCAGCTGTCAGGCGCCGTCCTCGGCGCCCTGCTGACCAAGGCGCTGCTCCTCGACGAGGGCCGCTCCGTCCACTACGGCGCCGGCTCGATCAGCTCGCTCCTCTCCGGCAACGTCGCCGGTGCCGCGGTCGAGGCGATCGGCGTCTTCGCCCTCGTCCTCGTCATCCTCGCCGTCGTCTTCTCCGAGCGCAGCCTCAAGGACTGGGGCCCGCTCGCGATCGGCCTCACCTTCGTCTTCATGGTCATGGTCGGCGGCCCGCTGACCGGCGCCTGTTTCAACCCGGCCCGCTGGTTCGGCGCCGCCCTCGTCTCCAACGAATGGGGGGGGACCTGGCCCTACCTCGTCGGCCCGGTGGTCGGTTCGCTGGTCGCCGTCGTCGTCTGGCGCTTCGTGATCGAGACCGGTGGCGTGGCCCCGACCGAGACCCCGCAGCGGGTCGCCCCGGCGGCGGCGCGCGGCGGCAAAGGCGCCGGTCCGGTCGAGCCGACCACTCCCGGCAAAGGCGCCGGCCCGGTCGACCCGAAACCCGGCTCCAAAAAACCGTAAAGAGCAGGGCGCCCCGGTTTGCCGGGGCGCTCGGTTCTCGCTTCACCACAGGGCGTGTCCGGCCAAGCCGGCGCGCCCTGTAGCTTTGCCGGGATGCAACGGGTTACTTTCTCCCGCAACTTCACGCTCTCGCTGTCGCGGACGTGCCAGTGCTACTGCAAGTACTGCGCCTTCGCGACCCACCAGGCGCACGTCCACGCGCCGGTCGATGTCGAACGGATCCTCGACGAAGCGGTCAAACGCAACACCAAGGAGCTGCTCGTCCTCACCGGGGAGCGGCCCGAGGTCAACCCGGTCGTCGCCGAACGCCTGAAAGCCTGGGGACACGAGGACTTCACCTCCTACGTCGTCTGGGCCTGCGAGCGGGCGCTGGAGCGGGGGATGCTCCCCCACACGAACCTCGGCGTGCTCTCCAAGGGCGACCTGGCGCGGCTGCGCGAGGTGACCGCGTCCCAGGGCCTGATGCTGGAGTCGGTCGACGAGTCCCTGATGGAGACCGTCCACGCGGGGAGCCCGACCAAGGCCGCGGGACCTCGGCTCGACACCCTGCGCGCCGCGGGCGAACTGAAGATCCCGTTCACCACCGGGATCCTGGTCGGCATCGGCGAGAGCTTCGAGTCCCGGGTCGAATCGCTGGAAGCGATCGCCGCGGTCCACGAGGAGTACGGCCACATCCAGGAGGTCATCCTTCAGAACTTCGTCCCGCACCCGCGCTATTACGGCGCCGAGGTGGCGGAGATCGCCAACGAGGCCTCGAAGGCCCGCTGGAGCGGCGACGAGCCCGCTGCCGCCGACGTGCCGCTGCCGGACTGGGCCGCGCCGGTCGACATCGAGGAGATCAAGCGGCTGATCGCCGAGTCCAAGCGCCTGATGCCCGACGTCGGCGTGCAGGTGCCGCCGAACCTCTCCGACTGGTGGCCGGAGCTGGTCGAAGCCGGGGCGACCGACCTCGGCGGCCTGTCGGCCAACGGCGACCACATCTCCCCGGAGGAGCCGTTCCCGTCCCCGCACCAGGTGCGTAAGGAGCTCGCGCCGCGCGGCTTCGCGCTGACCGAGCGCCTCTGCGTCTACCCCCAGTACATGGACATGGAGTGGATGGAGCAGGGCGTCCTCGACGTGATCAAGCTGAAGTACTGGAGCTTCATTCCGCGGCGCGGCTCCGGGCGGCGCTCCGACGAGGAGCTCGACCCCGCGCTCGCCCCGCGCGCGATCGAGAAGGGCCGCGAGGGGATCGAGCTCTCCGAGGACGAGATGACCGCGCTCTTCGCTGAGACCCGCCCCGAGGTGATCGAGGAGATGCGGATCGCCGCCGACGAGCTGCGGGCCGAGCTGGCCGGGGACGTCGCCACCTTCGTCGTCAACCGCAACATCAACTTCACCAACATCTGCGTCGTCGGCTGCGCCTTCTGCGGCTTCGGCCAGGGCCGCCGCTCCCCCGACGCCTACGAAGTCGAGGAGCGCGACTTCGCCGCGCGGATCGTCGAAGCCGTCGACTTCGGCGCCACCGAGCTCTGCATGCAGGGCGGCATCCACCCGGACCTGACCCTGGAGGAGTACGGCCGCTGGTTGGGCCTCGCCAAGGAGACCGCGCCGCAGCTCCACCTGCACGCCTACTCGCCGATGGAGATCAACCACGCCTGCGCCGTGTCCGGCAAGGAGCCCGCGGAAGTCTTCGAGTACCTGCTCGACTGCGGGCTCGGCTCGACCCCGGGGACCGCGGCCGAGGTGCTCGATGACGGCGTCCGCCAGCGGATCTCCCCGAACAAGCTCCCGGCGGCCCGCTGGGTGGAGATCATCGAAGCGTCCCACCGCGCCGGGCTGCACTCGACCTCGACCGTGATGTTCGGCCACATCGAGGAGCCGCGAGAGCTCGCCCGCCACATGCAGGTCATCCGTGGTGTGCAGGAGCGGACCGGCGGCATCACCGAGTTCGTCCCGCTCAGCTTCATCCCCTTCAACACCCTGCTCGGGCGCACCCACGGGATCGAAGAGATCACGGTGCGGGAGAACCTCAAGCACACCGCCGCCTTCCGGCTCTCGCTCGGCAAGAGCATCACCAACCTGCAGGCGAGCTGGGTGAAGATGGGCCTCGAGGGCGCGACCGAGGCGCTCCGCTGGGGCGTCAACGACCTCGGCGGCACGCTGATGGAGGAGAACATCTCCCGCATGGCCGGGTCCCAGCACGGGGTCAGACTGGAGATCGACGACCTCGTCGCCGCCGCCCGCAAGGCCGGCCGCACCCCCGCCCAGCGCACCACGCTCTACGAGATCGTCGAGACCTACGCGGCGGCCTAGCCTGGCCGCCGGGGCGACCCGATGAGCCCGCCGGCGGATCCGTCCCTCGGCGGCCTGGCGCGCGGCTTCCGGGTGCTCGCCGGGCTCGCCATCGTCGCCGCGCTGGTCGCGGTCGGTTGGCGTCTGGTCGATCGCGGTACCGGCGGCTCCGGCCCACCGCCGGCGCCCCTGGTCACCGCGACGTTCACCGACGGCCTGGTCGGCTGGAGCGCCGCCGGGGTCGGCGAAGTCCTGCCGCAGGTGCTGCCGGGGCCGGGGCTCGACGGCGAACCGGCGGCGCGCTTCCGCCTCACCGACGAAGAGGATCGCTCCGAGCTGATCTTCGGGGGCAACGGCGGGTCCGGCGGAGCCGGCATCCGCGAATTCCTCGAGGGCGACGAATACTGGTACGGCTTCGCCTTCTACATCGGCCAGATGGTCTGGGGCCATCCGGGATCCCAGAACCTGATCATGCAGCTGAAGAGCGACGGGACCGGGTCCCCGAACCTTGGCCTGCAGCTTTGGGACTGGAGCGGGGAAGGCGGCGCGCCGGGCGGGCGCGGGCTCTGGAGCGAAGGCGTGGCGATGTCGGTCGGCGGCGACGAACATCGTTTCCTCGCCCCGGTGTCCGAACGGGAGTGGCACCAGGTCCAGGTCCGCTTCCGGGCCTCGAGCGCAGGGGAGGGCGGCTACGAAGTCTTCCTCGACGGGACGCTGGTGGATTCCGGCTCGGGCGTGAGCACGATCGTCCCCGGCCATCGCTACGCCTACATCAAGAACGGCATCTATCGCGACGGCGCGGTCATCCCCGGGACCTCGGAACTCTGGCTGCGGGGCGGCAAGCTCGGCGAATCGCGGCAGTCGGTCGAATTCTGAGGCGCTTTTCGTCGTCCGATCCTCCTCGTCGCAGGGGAATAGTCGGCGTCCGGGTCGGGTATGGGTCGGTTAGACGGAATCAACGGAAAGGGACTTCAAATGGCTGATACGCCGAACAACACCGATGAGGCCAAAGGCCGCGTCAAGGAGGCCGCCGGCAACCTGACGGGCGATAAGGACTTGAAGAACGAGGGCAAAGCCGACAAGGCGTCGGGCAAGCTCAAGGAGGGCATCGACAAGGTCCGCGACGCCCTTCACAAAGACTGAGGAACACCCGCGCGGCGGCGCACCTGGGAGGGTCGCCGCTCAGCGGAAGAGGTCGTCCTCGCGCGGTCGGCGGATCGCCGCCGCGCCGGGGCCGTCCTCCGCGGTGACCCAGCGGCCGAGGCCGCCGACCACCACCGCGGGAACCGCCGCGGCCTTGTCGCGGACGAGGTCCGCGGCGCCGGCCGCCTCGTCGGCGATCGCGATCTGGGTCGCCATCAGCTCCCGGCCGGTCGCGTCCTCGCGGCCACGCCAGTCGTCGATCGGCACCAGCCCGGCACAGCCGATCGCCACCTCGGCCTGGCCGATCCGCCAGGCGCGGCCGAAGCTGTCGGCGATCACGATGCCGATCCGCGCGCCCGCCGCCTCGCCGATCTCCGCCCGCAGTCGCCGCGCCGAGGCGTCGGGGTCCTCCGGCAGCAGCAGCACCGACTCGGGGTCGCCGACGTTCGAGCTGTCGATCCCGGCGTTCGCGCAGACCAGCCCGTGCCTGGTCTCGACGATCAGCACCCCGCGTTCGGCCCGCACGACCTCGGCGCTCTCCTCGAGGATCAGCTGCACCAGGTTCGGCTCCTTGCCGAGGATCCGCGCCAGCTTGCTCGCTTCGCTCCGTGGGATGACGCTCGAGAGACGGCGCGTCCGGCCCTCGGCCTTGGAGACGACCTTCTGCGAGATCACGATGACGTCCCCGTCGACGAGCGTCCCGGCGCGCTCGGCGATCAGGGCGCCGAGCGGGTCCCCGTCGCCGATCTCGGGGATGCCGAGGACCGCCCGCACGCGCACTTCCGCTGCGCCGCCATCCGGCGTCCCCGCGCTCATATCCCGAGCGCCTTCGCCGTCCGCTTCGCCCCGCCGCCGCTCTCCACGCGCATCGTCAGCGCGACGATGTCCGCCGGGGTGTCGAGGTCCAGTCCCAGGGACGAGAGCTCCTCGACCCCGAAGGGGATCCCGGCCGCGCGCGCCGCGGCCACGTGGCGCTCCTTGCTGCCCTCGCCGAAGCTCGGCTCGATCGCGTCGGGCGGCGCGAGGACGAGGGCGTTGGTGCCGGTCCCGTGGCGGTCGGGGATGACCGCGACGTAGGGGTCCGGCACGCCGGTGAGCATGCGGTCGAGCTCGCGCGGGTCGAGCAGCGGGCAGTCCCCGGGCAGGAGCGCGACGCACCGCGCCCCGTCCTGCCGCGCGACCGCGATCCCGGCCAGCGCCGCGGCGGAATGGCTGGCGTCCTCGAAGTCGCCGACGAGCTCCGCGCCCGCGGCGGCGGCGAGGTCCACCGCCGCCGGCTCCTGGCTGACGACGATCGTCCGCTCGATCATCCGCGCCCGCCCGATCGCCTCGAGCACGTCGGCGACCATCGCCGCGACCAGCTCCGGCTTGCGGGTCGCCTCGACGCCAGGGGCGAGGCGCGACTTCGCCACCGCGAAGCGCTTCACGGGGACCACCGCGGTGGCCTTCATGCCTCGATCAGCGTCTCGCCGTAGTCGAGCACGGTGCGCGCCAGGCGCACCCGCCCACCGGCGCCGTCCATCAGGGTCTTCGCGGCCAGGGTCGGGACCTCGGTCGGGGGCGGGTCGGGGTCGCCCTCGTCGACGACCATCGCGTCGATCAGCCCCGCGTAGAGCGAGGCGACGCCGGCCGCGGTGGTCGGCCGTCCCAGGGCCTCCATGAATTTGTTCGTCGGGCCCTTGAGGATCTGGCCACCGACGTAGGGGCTGACCGCGACGACCGGGGCGGGGGAGTCGGCGATCGCCTCGCGCATGCCGGGGACGGCGAGGATCGGGCCGATGCTGATCACCGGGTTGGAGGGGCCGAGGACGATCAGGTCGGCGGTGCGGAGGGCGTTGGCGACCTCGGCGCTCGGGCGCGCCTCGGCGATCCCGTCGAGCTCGACGCCGTCGACCCGCGGCTTCCCGCCGTCGAGGATCAGGTACTCCTGCAGCTCGCGCCGGCCGTGCTCGGTGAGGACGTGGGTGCGGACCGGCTCGTCGCACATCGGCAGCACCGTCGCCGCGACGCCGAGGCCGCGGGCGATCTGCGCCTGCGCGTCGGTCTGGCGCCCGCCCGCGCTGAGGAACTCGCGGCGGTAGAGGCAGGCGGCGAGGTCGCGGTCGCCGAGGCTGAACCAGTTCGGCGCCCCGATGTCGGCCATCCGCTCCATCACCCGGAAGGTGTCGTCGCGGAGCCCCCAGCCGCGCTCCTCGTCGATTTCCCCGGACAGCCAGTAGGTGCAGAGGTCGGGATCGGGGGAGACGTGGACGCCGAGCGTCTCGACGTCGTCGGCGGTGTTGGCGATGACCGTGAGGCGGTCGCCGATCTCCTCCTGCATGCCGGCGGCCAGTTTGGCCCCACCGGTGCCGCCCGCGAGGAGGGCGACGCGCATCGTTTCCTGGCTTCGCAAGGGAGGCCAGTCTATGCTTCCGCGCATGCGGCTCGATGGGAGGAAGGCGCTTGTGACCGGTGGCGCGAGCGGGATCGGCGCGGCGATCGCCGAGCGGCTCGCCGCCGAGGGCGCCGAGGTGTGGGTCGGCGACGTCAACACCGAGGGCGCCGAGGCGGTCGCGGGCGAGATCAACGGCCACGCGATCGAGCTCGACGTCACCTCCTTGGACTCGGCGCGCGCGGCGATCGCGGCGGTCGGAGACATCGCGATCCTCGTCAACAACGCCGGGGTCGACGAGTTCGGCTTCTTCCCCCTGACCACGCCCGAGCAGTGGCAGCGGGTTATCGACATCAACCTCAACGGCGTGCTCAACTGCACCGCGGCGGCGCTGCCGACGATGCAGGCGGCGAGCTACGGGCGGATCGTCAGCATCTCCAGCGAGGCGGGGCGCGTCGGATCCAAGGGCTCTGCCGTCTACAGCGCCGCCAAGGCGGGCGTGATCGGCTTCACCAAGGTGATCGCGCGTGAGAACGGCCGCTACGACATCACCGCCAACGCGATCGCCCCCGGGCCGATCGAGACGCCGCTCCTGATGGGCGCCAAGGCGCTCGGCGAGGTCGGCGAGCGACTGATCGACAACATGCGGTCCCAGACCCAGCTCGGCCGCCTCGGCCAGCCCTTCGAGGTGGCGGCCGCGGTCGCCTTCCTCGTCTCCGACGACGCCACCTTCGTCACCGGGGAGACCCTGGGCGTCAGCGGTGGCCTCGGCATGGTCTGAATACGAACACACGTTCGTGCTACCCTCGGGCGGATGGCGGGGATGGGCACACGCGTGGACCGTGAAACTCAGGCGCAGATCCTGAGGGCCGTCCTCCTCGGCGGCGACAGGGGCCTGACCGAGGCCGATCTCGAGGAGCGCTGCGAACACCTCGGCGCCACCGAGGTCGACTGCGCGGTCGACGCCCTGGTCCGCGCCGGCCTCCTCGACCGCATCGAAGCCCGCCTCCACGCGAGCGGTCCCGCCGCCCGCTTCAACCGCCTCCGCCCGCTCTAAGCGCAAAAACCCTCCGCGCCAAGCCCCGGGAGGGGGGAGAGAATCCGCCGCTGGTCACTTAACCACACCATGGTGTGGTCAACTGACCAGGCGTCGAAGAGTCCTTGGGCCCTCGCCGGAGCTCAGCACGGGATCGTCACGCGCGACCAGCTGCTTGCCCTGGGACTGAGCCGCCGCGGCATCGAACATCGCATCGCTCGCGGGCGACTTCATCTGGTGCGTCGGGGCGTATACGCGGTGGGGAGGCCGGAGCTCACGCCCCAGGGACGGTGGATGGCGGCGGTCCTTGCTTGCGGTGGCCAGGGGAACGCGGCGCTGAGCCACTCGAGTGCAGCCGCCCTGTTCAAGATCGGTGTCGAGCAGGCGTCGGCGATCGAGATCTCCGTGACCTCTTCGGCCAGGGTTCGGATCCCTGGCCTCCGCGTTCACCGCCGGACCCTGCGGGACGGGTGGTACGGGTTCTACGAAGGGATCCCGATCACCTCGCCGGTGCAGACGCTGATCGATCTCGCGGCCCGGCACGGCACGGTAAGGGTGGAGCGGGCGATGAACGAGGCGGACAAACTGGGGCTCGTCCGGACCCCGGATCTGCGGGCGGCGCTCGGCGAGCACGCGGGCGAGCCGGGGGTCGCGAAACTGCGGGAGATCATCGACCGCGCCACCTTCCGCTACACGCGCACCGAACTTGAGCGGGCGTTCCTGCCGTTGGTCGCCGCGGCTGGACTGCCGACGCCCCGGACCTCGGTCTATGTGACCGGGTTCGAAGTCGACTTCCACTTCCCCGACCTCGATCTCGTCATCGAGACCGACGGGCTGACCTACCACCGCACGCCCGCCGAGCAGAAGAAGGATCGGGAGCGCGATCAGGCGCACACGGCGGCCGGATTGACGCAGCTTCGCTTCACGCACGGCCAGATCAGGTACGAACCCGAACACGTGCTGCGGATTCTCCGTGCGACCGCGACCCATAGGCTCCGCGGATGACTCCACGCGGGCAGACTCAGACCGCGCTGGTCTCGATCGGCGCGGCGGTGATCCTGGTCGTGCTGAAGCTGGGGACCGGGATCGCGACCGGCTCGCTGGCTCTGGTCTCGGCCGGGATCGAGTCGAGCGGCGATGTCCTCGCGGCGATCCTGACGTTGCTCGCGGTGCGTCTCGGTGGACAGCCACCCGACCGCGAGCATCCCTACGGGCATCGGCGGGCGGAGAACCTCGCGGCGCTGGGGGAGGCGGCGATCCTCACCGGCGGTGGCGTCTTCGTCGTGATCGAGGCGGTCGGGCGCCTCAGCGAAGGCGGCGACAGCGGCTTCGACCCGCGGTGGTACGTCTTCGCGGTCATCGCGATCGCCCTCGTCGTCGACTTCAGCCGGGTGACGATCTCCCTTCGCAGCGCCAAGCAGTACAAGTCCGCCGCGCTGCGCTCCAACGCCTACCACTTCGCCGGCGATATGGCGGGGTCGGTTGCCGTCCTGCTCGGCATCGGCGCCGTCGCGCTCGGCTTCCAGCAAGGGGACGCGATCGCCTCGCTGATCGTCGCCGCGATCATCTTCACCGCCGCCTCGCGCCTGATCTACGAGAACGCGCGGGTGCTGATGGACACCTCGCCGTTGGAGGCGCAGGCGGAGGCCGAAGCGGCGATCCGCGCCCTCGACGACGTCGAGCTGCGCCAGCTACGCCTGCGCGAGTCCGGCGGCCAATACTTCGCCGACGCGACGATCGGCGCCGCACCCGATCAGGCGCTGGTCGCCAGCCATCGGGTCGCCGACCGGGTCGAGGCCGCCGTCCACACCGCGCTGCCGGATTCCGACGTCGTCGTCCACGTCGAGCCGCTGCGCGAGGGGCTCGACCTGCGCGCCCGCGCCTTGGCGATCGCCCTCGCCGAACCGGCCGTGCAGGAAGCCCACGACATCGCGGTCTACCGCGGCGACGACGGCGGCCGCTGCAGCGTCTCCATGCACCTGAAGCTGGACGCCTCGACGCCGCTCGCCGCCGCCCACGAGGTGGCCGAGCGGATCGAGGCGACTCTGCGCGCCGAGTCAGACGTCGACGACGTGCAGACGCACCTGGAGCCGCTCGAGGAGCCCTTCGTCGCCACGGTGGCCGAAGAAGACGCGGCGGCCGGACGGATCGCGGCCCTGGTCGAGGAGCGCACCGGCGCCCCGCCGCGCCGTCTCAAGCTGCTGGTGACCGAGCCCGGCCTGGTCGTCTTCGTCGACGTCGTCGCCAGCCCGGAGGCGTCGCTCGAGGCGGCACACGACATCGCGCGCCGCCTCGAGCAGGAGATCCGTCGCAGCCGCCCCGAGGGTTCGCCGCGGATCGTCGACGTGGTCGTCCACACCGAGCCCTAGCTGTCCTCCGGCTCTTCGCCGTTCGGCATCAGCGCGTACCACTCGGCGCCGAAGCCCTTGAAGTCGTTCCCGTTCGTTTCACCGGGCTTCTTGTCCTCGACGAAGCCGTAGACCGGGTGGCCGTTGTAGGTGACCTGCAGGGTGCCGTCCGTGCGCTTCGTGGTCCCCAGCAGGGACCCTTCCGCGCCGCTTTGCGCCGTCGGTTCGCCGGTGGTCAGGAGCGGCGGCCAGACCGCGGCGCATTCGCCGTAACAGGCCGACTTCGTGCCCTTGTCCTTGTGGAAGTCGTAGAGCGTCATGCCCTTCGAATCGACGATCACCTTGCCGAGGTCGGGCGTGCTCGCCACCTTGACGACCGCGGCCTTGCCCTGCGGCTTCGGGGCCGGGTTCGACGCGGGCTTGGATTCCGATTCCGAGGCCGCCTTGGATTCCGAGCTCGCTCCGTATCCGGTGGCGGCGCTCGCCGCTTCCGAGGAGCTCGAGGAGCCGCCCCCTCCGCATCCGGCGATCGCCAGCAGCGCCAACAGCGCCAGTGCTCCGATCGCGAAATAAGTCCTTCTCACCGTCGCCTCCTTGTAGCTTGAGTACGTGCCCGATCTACGGCGACAGGGAGACGGGGGTTCAACCGCCCTGCGGCGGCTCGCGTTCGGGGTGGCCGCGGTGGTCCTGGTGGTCGACCAGCTCTCCAAGCAGATCGCTACGCGGGCGCTGGTCGATGGGCCGGTCCACGTCGTCGTCGGCCTCCACCTGCAGCTCTACCGCAACTTCGCCGGCCCGGGGGGCAACTGGGCCGGGCACACCGTCTTGATCTCGATCTTCACCGTCGTCGCCGCGCTGGCGCTCGCCGTCGTGGTCCTGCGCTTCCGCGGCCTCGATCGCATCACCGCGATCGCCCTCGGGCTCTTCCTCGGCGGCGCGCTCGGCAACGGCCTCGATCGCCTCTTCCGCGGCCCCGGGCCGCTGCGCGGGGGAGTGGTCGACTGGCTCGCGCCGAGCGCCCACGGCGGCAGCATGAACATCGCCGACCTGGCGCTGAACGCCGCCGTCGTCCTGATGGTGGCGGGGGCGCTCCTCTCCCTGCGGCCCGCGCGCCTGCGCCCACGAAAAAGCGGCGACGCCAGGTTGCCCTGACGCCGCCGCGCGCGCATCCGCTTGTCAGGCCGGACTACTGGGCCTGAAGGGTCATCGAGAACGTGCCGAACAGTTCGCCCGCGGCGAATTCGCTGCTCGCCGGGGGCGCTTTTTCGTCGCCCGCGTTGAACGTCGTGTTCAGCACCGTCGCGGTCGGAGCCTGCAGTTTGGCTTCCGCTTTGCTGACGGTGATCTGGCGCGTCGTCGGGTTGGTGACGACCGAGTTGGCCGGGAAGGCCAGTTCGACGATCGAGGCCCGCCCGGTCTGACCCGGGGTCGGCAGGATTTCGAGTTCGACGGTGGCCGTCTTCGTCTGCAGTTCGATCACGACGTTGGTGATCTTCATCTGCGGCGAGGCGGTTTTACCTTTCTTCAGGATTTCCACGCCGCCGATCGTCGACACCTGGCCGGAGGTCAGGTCCGGGGTCACGATCCCACCGGTGATCGGGAAGGTGAAGTTGCCGGCTTTCGGCTGTTTCGCCGGGGCGATCGGGTTGATGCCCGACGGCAGCACACCCTTTTCGATCAGTTTTTTGGTGATGCCGGGGGCCGTTTCCAGGGCCGCTTCGTTCTGCGCGATGAGGGTCACGGTCGAGGGCACGGTGAGGTTGAACTCGTTGCTCATCACCCGCTGGTTGATCCGCTGGGAGCCCTGCAGGCCGAGTTTGTTGGAGATCCGGTTGGCGGCACTCTGGGTCAGGGTGAGCTGGCTCGCCTTGACCCGGGCACCGAAGCCTTCGCGGGCGATGGTCGGGTTGGCGAAGGTGCCGAGCTTCATCTTCGCGCCGGCGATGCTCGCGCGGACGTAGCTCTGCACGGTGTTCGCTTCGACGTCGGAGATCGCCACCGAGCGGGCGCCCTTGACGAGCTGGAAGCCGCCGGGGCTGGTGATGTGACCCTGCGCGACGGTCGGGTCGAACATCCCTTCGGTGACCGGCAGGGTGATCGCGTTGCCGCTCACCTGGCCGGTGCCGACGCCGGCGAGGCCGATGCCGAGGTTGGTCAGCTTCTTGACGAAGCCTTTCTTCAGGTGGAGGTCGGTGGTGCCGCCGGAGATCGGGTCGCGCGCCGCGCTGGCGGCGGGAACGAAGGCGAGGAGCGCGGCCACCACGGCCGCCGCCCCGACGATCATCCGGAGGGCGACGGGCCGGGTGCTGACGTGGTTCATGTCGTCCTTCCGTAGTTGCATGAGTCTCTGATCCTGCAACACGCCCCCTGCCCGATGTTCCGGTCGACTAGCCCATTGGTGGGGTCCTTGCAGCGAGGAGCGCCTGGCGGAGACGCGCCTCGCTCTGCGGCCCGCGGAAGGTGGCGACGATGCGGCCACGGGAGTCGAGCACGAAGGAGGTCGGCAGGCCGATCAGTCCGTACTTTTCGCCCGCCGCGCCGGAGGTGTCGGCGAGCACCGGGAAGTCCCAGCCGTTGCGGCGGACGAAGGCGCGCGCGGCGCCCCCGGCGTCGTCCCAGTCGACCGCGACGACGCTCGCCCGGCCCCCGAGCGAGGCCGAGAGCTTGCGCAGGGTCGGCGCCTCTTCCGCGCAGGGGTCGCACCAGCTGGCGAAGAAGTCGACCAGGGCGGGCTTGCCGCGGAGCGCGGCGAGGTCGACGGAGGGCGGGTGGAGCACCTTCGTCGGGAGCGGCGGGGCGGCGCGCCCGGTCGCGGTCGAGCCGCTGCCGCTGGCCAGCTCGGCGGCGCCGATCGCGGCGACGACGAGTGCCGCGACCGCGAGCCAGCGTGCCGAGCGCGGCACGCCACGCCAGGCGCGCTTCACAGCCGTGCCAGCGCCCGGGTGCCTTCGGCGAGCTTTTCGGGCTTGAAGCTCGGCGGGTAGAGCGCCCGGATCCGGCCCTGCGGATCGATCGCGAAGATTTCGGCGTTGTGCTCGATTTCCTCGGGGTCGCCGGCGTTGTGTTCGGGCTTCACGCCCCACGCCTTCCACACCTTCTCCAGTTCGGCGCGGGACCCGAGCAGCCAGTCGATCTCGCCGACCGTGCGGTGGCGCTTGTTGAAGGTCGCGGCGCTGGCCGGGGTGTCGTGGGAGGGATCGACGGAGACGGCGAGGAAGAGCGGCCGCTCGCCCTTCTTCAGGTGGGCGTAGGCGGTGTGGAGCTTGCCCGCGACGATCGGGCAGAGGTCGGTGCAGTGGGTGTAGAGGAAGGCGACCAGGACTGGACGGCCCTTCAGGTTCGCCAGGTCGACCCGCTTGCCGTACTGGTCGGTCAGCTCGATCGGCGGCGCCTGCCGGGCCGGGATCGCGTCGGCGCCGGCGACGCGCGGAAGGGTCACCGCCGTGTCGCTCGAACCGCTGCCACCGCAGCCGGAGCCGAGCAGCCCGAGGGCGAGCACGCCGACGGCGAGGGGGAGGAGGCGGCGGGACCGGCGGGGGAGGGGCACGGCTCCTGAACTTATGGGGGCGACCTAAGGCCAGCCTCAATTCTGCGGCTAGGAAAGCTCGATCAGTCGCAGCGCGAGTTCGTCGGGGCGCGAGAGGTACGGGAGGTGGCCGCCCTCCATCTCCTCGATCTCGGCGCCGAGCCGCTCGCGGGCCACGCGGCGCTGGAACTCGAGCGGGAAGAGGCGATCGCCACGCGGGATCAGCACCGTCGTCGGCACGTCGGGCCAGGCCTCCAGCGGCAGCGGCTCCTCGAAGAGCCCGTCGGCGGGAGCCCCGTCGTACTCGGCGTTCGCGGCGAGCGTCGCCGCGTCGACGTCGTGGTAGAAGACCTCCGCCACCGCCGCCTCGTCCCATTCCGACGGCGAGCCGAGGCGCTCGACCAGCGGCGCGATCGCCTCGTCATGGCCGGTGCCCTTCCCCCAATCGCCCGCCGACTCGCCCGGGGCAGGGATCATCGGCGCCAGCAGGATCAGCCGCCGCGGGCGCAGGCGCGCGGCGGCGATCGTCGCCGAGTAGGCGCCGAGGGACTGGCCGACGATGACCAGCGGCGACGGCGGGGGGTCGGGGAGGCCCGAGACGATCGCGTCGGCGTGGTCGCTGGGCGTCGCGTCCGCGTCGAGCGGCAGCGACGGCGCGATGCCGTCGTGCCCGCGCTCGCGCAGCGCGTCGATCGTCGCCCCGTAGACCCGTGGGTCGGCCCCGGCGCCCGGGACGAGGACGAAAGTCACCGCGGCGCCCCCGGCGGATACGTTTGCGCTCCCCTCGCTCATCGGGAGGCAGGATATGGAGCACGCGCGACGCGATCAACTGGAGCCCTACGTCACCCGCGACGGGTCGACGATCCGCGAGTGGGCGGGGCCGGGATACGCGGCGGAGGCGCGGAACCAGAGCCTCGCCGAGGCGACGGTAGCGCCGGGCGGCGTGACGATCGAGCACCTGCACCGGCGCTCGGAAGAGCTCTACCTCGTCACCGCCGGCTCCGGGTTGCTGCGGGTCGGGGACGAGGAGCGCGCGGTCGTCGCCGGGGACTGCGTGGCGATCGCGCCCGGGACGCCCCATCGACTGCGCAACGACGGCGAGGTCGACCTGGTCGTCGTCTGCGCCTGCTCGCCGCCGTACTCGCACGAGGACACCGTGCTGCTGGAGGAGGAGTAGTGGCGATCGAGCTGCGCGAGGCCCGCCGCGGGGACGAGCCCGCCGTCGCCGACATCCACGTGCGCGCCTGGCAAGAGGCCTACCGCGGCTTGATCCCGGACGAGTTCCTCGAAGCGCTCGACCCCGAGGACCGGGCGCGGACCTACACGTTCGAGGCCGACGACCCGGACGGGCCGAGGACGCTAGTCGCGGTGCAGGAGGGCGAGGACTGCGGCGAGATCATCCTCGGGTTCGCGACCATCGGTCGGTCGCGTGACCTCGACGCGGCCGACCACGGCGAGGTGCTCGCGCTCTACGTCGACCCCGACCGCTACGAGGGCGGGGTCGGGCGGATGCTGATGGCCGAGGCGCGCCGCCGACTCTGGGAGGCAGGCTTCACCGATGCCCTCCTCTGGGTGCTCGACGGCAACGACCGCGCCGTCGGCTTCTACGAGGGCGAAGGGTGGACGGCCGACGGCGCGACGCGGGTGGAGGAGCCCTACGGCGTGGTCAGCAACGTCAGCCGCTTTCGCCGGCCGCTCTGAGGGCTCGCGGCGCTAGACCGCGTCGCGGCGGAAGCAGTCGGCGCCGTGGTCGTTGACCATGCCCACCGCCTCCATCCAGGCGTAGACGATGGTCGGCCCGACGAACTTGAAGCCGCGCTGCTTCAGCTCCTTGGAGAAGGCTTCGGAGAGCGGGGTCTTGGTCGGGATCTCGACCCCGTCGCCGCGCAGCGGCTCGCCGTCGACGAAGTCCCAGCAGAAGTCGGCGAAGTCTTCGCCGGCCTTCTCCATCTCCAGGTAGATCTTGGCGTTGCCGATCGTCGCCTCGATCTTTGACCGCGAGCGGATGATCCCGGCGTCCCCGAGCAGGCGCTCGACGTCCTTCTCGCCGAACTTGGCGACCTTCGCCGGGTCGAAGCCCTTGAAGCCCTTCCGGAAGGCGTCGCGCTTGCGCAGCACCGTGATCCAGGCGAGGCCGGCCTGGAAGCCGTCGAGCTGCAGCTTCTCCCAGAGCGCGCGGGGGTCGCGCTCGGGCACGCCCCACTCCTCGTCGTGGTAGGCCTGCATGAGCGGACTGCCTTCCGCCCAGGCGCAGGGCGTCAGCTCCGCCACGGCTGCTGCCACTGTTCGGCGCGGATCGCGAAGCGGGCGTGGTCGCGCCAGTGCCCGCCGATCTTCAGGTAGCGCTCGGAGAAGCCCTCGCGGACGAAGCCGCAGCGTTCGACCAGCGCGATCGAGGCGGCGTTGTCGGGCTGGATGTTCGCTTCGATCCGGTGCAGGGCAAGGTCGGTGAAGGCCCGCTCCAGCACCAGGCGGAGCGCCGCCGTCATGTAGCCGCCGCCGCTCCACTCGGCCACGCCGCCATAACCGAGGAAGGCGCTCTGCAGCGGCCCGCGGATGATCTGGCTGATGTTGAAGTAGCCGACGATCGCGCCGTCCTCGGGACGGATCGCGAGGCTGGCGTCGAAGTCGGTGCGGCGGGCGCGGGTCAGCCAGGCGTCAAACTCGGGGACGGTGACCGGCGGCGTCAGCCACGGGCGGTGGTGCTCGGCGCTGGCCTTCATCGCGGCGATGAAGGCGTCGCGGTCCTCGGGCCCGGGCGGGCGGATCGCGACCGCGGGGCCGGCGCGGACCGGGGAGTCGTCGATCTGGCTCACCCGCGCATCCTAGGCACGGACGGCCGGACCGGGCGCGCGCCGATCTCACGTTTGCGCCGCTCCCTGCGTTTGACTATGGAAACGATTGGAGGAGCGGCGATGGACGACATGACCTGGGACATCTACGAGGGCCCGATCGGGCCACTGCTGTTGGTCGCCGGGGAGGCGGGGCTGCGCGGCCTCTGGTTCCCCGGCAGGACGCCGACCCCACCGGAGTCGGCGCGGGCGCCGCAGCCGGCGGTGGCCGAGCAGCTCGACGCCTACTTCGCCGGCGAGCTCCGTGCCTTCGAGATCGACACCGACATGCGCGGCACCGCCTTCGACCGCGCCGTCTGGCAGGCGCTCCTCGACATCCCCTACGGGGAGACCGAGAGCTACGGCCGGCTCGCCGCCCGCGTCGACCCCGCCGTCTTTCGCACCGACGTCGAACCGTGGCAGCGCGCCCGCGCGGTCGGCGCCGCCAACGGCCGCAACCCGGTCTCGATCATCGTCCCCTGCCACCGGGTGATCGGGGCCGACGGCTCGCTGACCGGATACGGCGGCGGGCTGCATCGGAAGCAGGCGTTGCTGGAGCTGGAGGGCTCCGGGAGGCCTGATCCGGCGTGGGGGGCGCGGCAGACTTCGTTGCTGTGATTCGGCGTTGTGCCCGTTGTGCCAGCCGCCGGGGCCGCGGCGGCAGTCCTAGTTGGTCCTGGGCGTCTCATGGCGGTCCTGGCTGGCTGTGACCGCCATGAGACGCCCAGGACGTGAGGGGTCCGTGCGTCATCCTTCCGTGCGCCTTCGGTCTGTTTTCGGGCCTTGAAAAGGGGCCCGAAAACGCGATGGGTGAGTTGACCTTGCCATAGCACGGTCAACTCACCCAGCGCGGTCGTGCGTGTTGTCCAACACGCACGGAAGCGTGGACTTCCCACGCGCTCCTCCCGTGACGCGCCCGTGGCGCACGCCGGGACTTCCCCCGACACTCCTCACATCCCCCGGCCGTCTCGACGCCTTGCGTCCCTTGTGCTCCGGGGCGCCAGCTCGACCAGGCCGGAACCCTCACCCGCGCTGCACCGCGAACCTGACTGCCTCGCGGAGCTTCATCGGGGTGCCGAAGCGGAGGACGGAGCGGTTGTAGACGCGGGCGGCGACGATCACGACGACGACGATCGCGGCCAGCATCAGGAGGAGGGAGACGATCAGCTCGCCGACCGGGAGCTGGCCTTGGGCGGCGCGGCCGGGGACGACCATGGGGGCCATCGGGGGGAGGAAGGTGCCGACCGTCGCCAGGCCTCCGCCAGGGTTGCCGAGGGCCGCGTTGGTTGCCAGGTAGGAGGCGATCAGGACGATCAGGATCGGGCCGGTGGTGGATTGGGTGTCCTCCTGGCGGGAGACCAGCGAGGCGGCGGCGGCGAAGAGCCCGCCGTAGAAGACGTAGCCGAGGGCGAAGTAGACGAGGACGAGGATCACCGTTTCGGGGGTCGACGGGGGAAGGGAGATCGCCCCACCCGGGATCGCGATGATGAGGCCGACCGCGGCGATCGCGCCGACCTGGAGGAGGCCGAGGATGCCGACGCCGATCAGCTTGCCTGCCAGGAGCTGGACCGGGCGGATCGCGCTCAGGATCACCTCGACCACGCGCGAGCTCTTCTCGGTGACGACGCTGGAGGCGATCGCGTAGCCGAAGCTGATCAGCGCGATGTAGAGGAGCAGAGCGCCGATGTAGGCGAGGCCGGTGCCGCCTTCGCCTTCGCCGGTGGAGATCTCGACGGTGGGGAGGGGCGGCGGTTCGAGGGCCGTGCGGGCCTGCGCGGGGGAGAGGCCGGCGGCGCGCAGCCTCGCTTCGCCGCGCACGGTGCGGGCGGCGGTCTGGAGCAGCGCCACCAGCGAGGCATCGGGGTCCTTGCCGGTGACCAGGCCACGGGGGCCGAGCGCCGCGTCGGCGTCTTCGTCGGCGACCTTTTCGCGGGCGACGCCGGCGCTGGTGACGTCTTCGATCTCGAGCTTGATCCCGTAGCCGTTCGCCTCGGTGCGGGCCTTGGCCGCGATCGCGGTCGCCCCCGGCCCGGCGATCGCCAGGTGGCGGGTGTGGATGCCCGAGCCGCCGGAGGTGACGATCGAGACGATCGCGATCCCGGCGACGACGAGCATCTGGATCGCGGTCGCGGCCCGCCAGGCACGCGAGCGAAAGCCCTCGCTGAACTCGCGACGGGCGACGAGCTCGATCGTCTCGCGCTGGTTCATCCGCCGCCGTCCCCGCGGGTGGCGTCCCGGAACACCTCGGCCAGCGGCTTGCCGCCGCTGATCTCGGCCAGTGGCCCGGACGCCGCGATCCGCCCGCCGGCGATGATCGCCAGCGAGTCGCAGAGCCGTTCGACCAGCTCCAGCTGGTGGGAGGAGAAGACGACCGGGACCTGGCGCTCGGAGATCTCCTCCAGCAGCGCGCCGCTGAGCGCGTCGACGCCGTCGGGGTCGAGGCCGGAGAAGGGCTCGTCGAGGACCAGCAGGTCGGGTTCATGGACCAGCGCGACGCCGAGCTGGACCCGCTGCTGGTTGCCCAGCGAGAGCGCCTCGACCGACTCATCGGCGCGCTCGGCGACCCCGAGGCGCTCCATCCAGCGGTCGGCTGCCGCGCCCGCGTCGGCCTCGCTCGCGCCGTGCAGCCGCGCCATGTAGACGAGCTGGTCGCGCACCCGCATCTTCGGATAGAGGCCGCGCTCCTCGGGCATGTAGCCGATCCGCCGCCGCGCGTCGGCGTCGATCGGCTCCCCGTGCCAGAGGACCCGGCCCGAATCGGCGGCGAGGACGCCGAGGACGATCCGCATCAGCGTCGTCTTCCCGGCTCCGTTGGGGCCGACGAAGCCGAACATCTGGCCCGCGCCGACCTGGAAGGAGACGCCGTCCAGGGCGACCGTCTCGCCGTAGCTCTTGCGCAGCTCCTCGAGGCGGAGCACCGGTTCATCCATCGCCATTCACCTGCCCACTCGCGTGGTGCGGGAAACTTCTCCCCCACTGACGCCACTTCAGGTGTTAGTCTGCCGCGAATCGTAGACCGGTAAGCCGAATCCAGGGGCCGAAAATCCCTGGAGCGGGGGAACCGAGTTTTGGGGCGAATCCACCTCACGGTGGGAGCGCGGCTCCTTCAGCGCCAGCCCGACAGCTAACCCCGTAGGCCGACAAAGGAGATCGGTTTTGCCGCATTCCCACGGGGTGGGTTGGAAAACGCGTATGGCCTTGGCGATCGCCGTGATCGTCGCGGTGGTTCTTCCGGCAGGCGCGTTCGCCGCGGAAGGGGGTCTGACCCCGGTAAGCGCCACCGCCGGCGAAGGCGCCCCTGCCACCGAATCGACCCCGACCCCGGGCTCGACCGAATGCACGCTCGGCCCCGAAGCGGTGCGGACCTGCCTCCCGGTGACGCCGGGCACGCTGGTCGAAGGGGTCGTCGCCCCGCCCGAAACCGCTCCCGAAGCGGTCAAGGCGGCAATCGCGGCGGCCAACCGCATCCACACACTTCCCTACGTCTGGGGCGGCGGTCACGCCCGCTGGGCCAGCTCCGGCTACGACTGCTCCGGGGCGGTCAGCTTCGCGCTCCACGGCGCGGGCCTGCTCGCCACCCCGATGGACTCCGGCGAAATGATGAACTGGGGCGCGCCGGGCAAAGGTCGCTGGATCACGATCTACGCCAACGCCGGCCACGCCTTCGCCGTGATCGACGGCGTCCGCTGGGACACGGCGGGCGACTCCGCCGGGACCGGGCCGCGCTGGCACCCCGAAATGGTCTCGACCGCGGGCTACGTCGCCCGCCATCCCGCCGGTTACTAGAGCCGGCTAGATCCGCCGGTCCGTCTCAGGGTCGGCCTCGCCGCCGTAGAAGCGGTCGAGCACGTCCGCGAACAGCCGCTCCTCGGGCGCCGCGCGGGAGAAGAGCGTCATCGAGGAGCGGACCTTGATCGCGTCGATACCGCCAAGGATCGCCTCGGCCGAGGTGCCGGGCGCGGCGGCGAGCAACGCCTCGGTCGACTCCCGCAGGCGCGGCCCGAGCACCGGGTGCTCGAGATAGGCGCGAGCCTCCTCCAGGGAGCGGATCGCGTAGGCCACCGACATCGGGCTCGAGCCGAGCCCGGCGATCTGCGGGAAGACGAACCAGATCCAGTGCCCCTGCTTGCGCCCCGCCCGCAGCTCGCCGAGCGCCCGCGCGTAGATCGCCGCGTCTTCCTGCGCGTCGACGAAGCGCTGGAGATGGAACGGATCGTCGCTCACGCTCGCAAGGTACCCATGGTGGGGCTAAAGCCACTTCGGCTCCCTGCCGATCTCAGGCGCATGACCTCCCGTCCGCACGGGCCGCTCTCCGCCGCCCGCCTCTTCCTCGTCCTGTCCGTCCTCGTCGCCGCCTTCGTCGCGCTTCCCTCAGCCGCCTCGGCCGGCACGATCGTCGCCGACAACGGCTTTCGTCCCGACCCCGACGGCTTCTCCTTCCCCAACTACGGCAACGAAGGGCAGAAGGGCCTCGACGCCGCCGAGTTCGAGCGCATCTACGGCCCCGGCGTCTGCCTCCCCGGGAAGGGCGATTGCGTGCTGACCCCGCTCGCCCGGACGGTGATGAAGGCCTACAACGAAGGGTCCGCGGACGGGCATTGCTTCGGCTTCGCCACCCTGGCCGAGCTGATCTACAAGGGCTACCTGCCGCGCTTCGGCTACTCCAGTGTGAGCGCCTTCGGGCCTGGAGCGACGAACCCGTTCGCCCTCGACATCGAAAGCAACGACCTGCTCCAGCGCTCGATCACCCGCGCCTTCGACTTCCAGAACCTGGAATCGATCAACGCGAACACGATCGTCGCGACGCCAACCGAAATCCTGAACTTCCTCCTCCACGGCGGGCTCGACCCGAAGAGCAAGGAGATCTGGACCTTCGAGATCTTCCAGTACGGCTTCAAAGCCGGCCACGCGATCACCCCGTACGCGGTCGAAAAAGTCGGTCCCGGCGAATACGAAGTGCTGGTCTACGACAACAACTGGCCGAACAACGACGATCGACGCCTCCAGATCAACACGAACACCGACACCTGGAGCTACTACGCGATGGTCTCCCCGGGCTACCCGCAGGCGATGTACGAAGGCAACGCGAAGTCCCAGAGCCTGCGCCTCGCGCCGGTCACCCCGGGCCTCGGCGTGCAGGCCTGCCCGTTCTGCGTCGGCCGCCAGGGCGGCGGCTCGAAGTACAACCAGATCCGCCTCGACGGCACCTCCCACGAACACGCCCGCCTCGTGATCGAGGACACCCAGGGCCGCAAGACCGGCTTCGTCGGCGGCAAGTTCGTCAACCAGATCCCGGGCGCCAAGGTTCTGCCGCGCAGCTCCGCCGGCGTCCAGCTGAAAGGCAAGACGCTCTGGAAGGACTCGCCGACGCCGGTCGTCGAGGTCCCGAAGAACGTGGAATTCGCGCTCTCGATCGACGGCAGGCACCTCGGGATGCGCGACCGCGAGACGCTCAGCCTGGTCGGCCCGACCTACGACGCGACGGTGGAAAACCTGATCATGGGCCCGGGCCAGGCGGCGGCGGTGGCGCTCTCGCCGAAGGGCAACGCGATCACCTACCTGCCGAGCGCCAAGACGGTGTCCCCGGCGATCACCCTCGGCGCCGAATCGAAGAGTGCCGCCTACAACGTGACGGTCGCCGCGGTCGGCGCCCCGAAGGGCTCGAGCCTCACCTTCGTAAAGGTTCCGAAGCAGCAGCTGATGTGGTTCGGGGACGACACCAAGGCGAAGCGCACCTACACGGTGAAGATCCAGCGCTACACCTCCAAGGCGAGCCGCACCTTCGGCCGCCAGGTGACGATCAGCGGCAACCAGCAGGCGTTCCTCTATTACGGGCCGCTGGGCAAGGCGAACGGTCACGCGAAGATCGTCGTCTACACCCCCGGCCACCGCAACCACCCGGTGAAGACGCTGCCGATCGAAGTGATCGGCTAGGCCGCCGCCAGCTGTTCCTTATGGCGCCCAGGGCGCCATAAGGAACAGTCAGGGGCGGAGGTTGACGATCTTCGCCCCCTGCTCGCGGGCCAGGCGGGCGGCGATCAGGGACCGGTGGCAGGCGGCGGCGTCGCGCTCGACGCAGAAGAGCGCGGCGTTCGAGCGCCCGATGAAGCGGGCCAGCGGCTCGAGGTCGGCCGGGTCGAGGATCTCCTCGGTGTAGAGCTCGACGTAGGCGGGGGCGAGTGCCGTGCGGTCGCGTTTGCCCTCGCCTTTCGCCGCGTCGGCCTCGTACTGGGCTTCGCGCATCGCCGTGGTCGGGGCGAGCTCGGGCAGGTGCTGGTAGCCGATCCCGGCCTCGCGCAGGGACGCTTCCAGGCGCGCCGCGTTCGCCCACGAGTACTGGGCGCCCCGTACGCCGCGCCGCTGGCGCACGTCGAGCAGCAGGTCCACGCCCGCGTCGCCGAGCGCGGCCAGGAACCGGTCGAGGTCGGCCCCGTAGACGCCGATGGTGAAGATCTGTTTCAGGCTAGGACGGTAACGCGATCCCGGGGGTCCGCGCCACCGCCAGCGCCGACATCACGAAATGGGCGGAGCGGGGGAAGCGGCGGCCGGGGGGCGGAGGCCCGGCGTTCGCGTCGGCGAGGTCGAGCAGGCTCAGGATCGCGCGGCCGGTCTCTGCCTCCGGCCCGTCGAGGTCGACCGCCAGGCGTCCCAGGGCGACCGACTCGCTCGGGTCGCCTTCGGCCATCGCCCGGCCGATCGCCGTGGTGAGGTGGGAGACGATGCGCTCCATGCCCGGGTCCTGCGCGCCGGGCGGGCCGGGCGGCGGACCGAGGTCCTCCGGCTCCTCGCCCGCAAGGATGCGCTCGATCTGGCCGCCCGCGATCGTCCGGATCTGGTCCGGCGAGAGTCCGACGAGGAGCCCGTAGCGCAGCTGGAAGGCGGCGGCTTGGAGCGGCTGGCCGTAGGGGTTGTCGCTCGCCCAGAGGATCTGGCCGGGAGGGACGAGGCTGAAGAGGGCGACGAAGTCGGCCGGGTTCCACCAGGAGGTGTCGACGAAGAGGTTCGGGTGCTCGGGCAGCAGGCGCCAGAGCCAGGCGAGGTCGGACACCGCGGCGTGGGCGAGGATGAAGCGTGCGCCCGGGTAGCGCGTCGCCAGCTCCAGGGTGTCGGAGCCGAGCGCCGGGATGCCGCGGCCGGCGTGGATCAGGATCGGGACGTTGCGCTCCTGGGCGATGCGGGTCAGGTCCTCGACCGCGGGCTCCGACATCGCGAACTGCTCGGCACGGGGGTGGAGCTTGATCCCGTGGGCGCCGAGGTCGAGGCAGCGTTCGGCCTCGGCGAGCGCGCCGTCGTGGGGATTGACGCGGCAGAAGTGGACGATCCGCCCGTCGGCGCCCGCCTCGATCCCCCGCGCCTCGTCGTTGGCCGCCGGGTAGCCGTCGGGCTCGTGCATCGGGAAGGTGATCGCCCGCGCGCCCGCGTACTCCATCGTCGCGAGCAGCCCCTCGGGCTCCTGGCGGAATTCGTCGGGGTCGTTGCGGCCGAAGTGGGTGTGGGTGTCATACAGCGACAGCGGCCCGGTCTCGGCTTCGAGCGCGTCGACCCAGCGCCGCGCCTCCTGCTCGATCGGCTCCACCTCGAACTCCGCCGCCTGCGGCGCCCCCGTCGGTTCGTCGCTCACCGTCCCACCCCTTTCACGATCCGCTTCACTGCCTCCTCGACGAGCGCCGGGGAGGTGCCGATGTTGAGTCGCGCGAAGCCGATGCCCTGGAGCCCGTAGGACGGACCCGCGTTGAGGGCGACGCGGCCGCGCTCGAGCAGTGCCTCGCTCGGGTCGTCCCCGAGGCCCAACGCGCGCAGGTCGAGCCAGGTCAGGTAGCCGGCCCGCGGTGGCGTGTAGGCGACCTCGGGCAGCTTCTCGGCGAGCAGCCGGGCCAGCAGCGCGCGGTTGTGGTCGAGGACCGCGATCACGTCGTCGAGCCAGGGGGCGCCCTCGCGGTAGGCGGCGACGCTCGCGAGGATGCCGAAGTGGCCGGCGTGCTTGGCGGTGAACGGGAGCTTCTCGACGACCTCGCCGGCGCGCTCGGAGGCGGTGACGAACTGGGCGCAGCCGAGGCCCGCGAGGTTGAACGCCTTCGAGGCGGAGACCAGCGCGATGCCGTTCCGGCGGGCATCGTCGGAGACGCTGAGGAAGGGGACGTGGCGGGCGCCGGGGAGGGTCAGCGGCGAGTGGATCTCGTCGCTCAGCACCCAGGCGTCGTGCTCGGCCGCGGACGCGGCGAGCGCCCGCAGCTCCGCCTCGGTCGGCACCGTGCCGGTCGGGTTGTGGGGGCTGCAGAGGATGATCGCGACGGCGCCGGCGCGGAACTCCGCGTCGATCCCGTCGAGGTCGAGGGCGTCGTCGACCAGCGGCACTTCGGCGAGCTCCAGGCCGAGCTCTTTGATGATCCCGAAGAACGGGGTGTAGACCGGCGTGTTGATGACGATCCGGTCGCCGGGTTTCGCGACCTGGCGCAGCAGCGAGGTGATCGCGTTGACCACGTCGGGGGCGGCGGTGACGCCCGCCGGGTCGACTTCCCAGCCGAGTCGCGCCGCGGCAAATTCGGCGAAGGCGTCGCCGAGGCCGAGCGCGTCGGGATACCCGTAGCCGGTGTCGTCCAGCTCGACCGCCTCGGCGAGCGCGATCTTCACCGCCGGCGCCAGCGGGAAGTCCATCTCGGCGACGAAGGCGGGCAGGACGTCGGGGTCGTAGAACCGCCACTTGGCGCTGCGCCGCAGGCGCAGGTTCTCCAGCGACAACTCGGTCAGTTCGGGGTTGAGTGGGGCCGTCACGGCCGCCAACTCTTTCAAAGCGGGCGCGCCTACCGGATCGGCGCGGTCATCGTGCGCCAGAAGTCGCGAAAGCCCTCGCGCTCGTAAAGGTCGATGGCGCCCTCGTTGGCGCTGACGACCGACACCGACCACCAGTCCGCGCCCATCTCCTTCAGCCGCTCGCGACAGTGCCCGATCAGCAGCGTGCCGACCCCCAGGCCGCGCGCCGACGCGGTTACCGAGAGCGACTCGAGGTCCCCGACCCGGTCGCCGAGGTTCCAGGTCGGCCCCGACGAATCCACCCGCAGGAACGCGTACCCGAGCGGGGCCCCCTGGGCTCCCTCGCCGGGCACCAGGTACAGGTGCCCCGAGCCCCCCTCGAGCCACCCGACGTACTGCTCGCGCCGCCGCCGCCACGCCGTCTCGGTGTCCCGCACCGGATAGGTCCCGCCGGTCAGCTCCCGATGGTGGGCGACCATCTCCTTCCAGAGCCCCTCGACGAGGTCGACGTCCCCGACCCCCAGCTCCAAGATGCGACGCTCCTCCATGTGGCGGACAGTATTCAACGGAGGGTGCGCGGGACGGCGTTGTGCCGCCTCGCCCCGCGCCCTACCGCCCCGCGGGCACCTGCTGGGTGATGCAGTGGATGTTGCCGCCGCCGAGGAGGATCTCGCGGGCGGGGACGCCGACGACCTCGCGGTCGGGGAAGGCGGCGGCGATGATCGCGGCGGCTTCGTCGTCGCGCGAGGGGTCGAGGAGGGGGAACACCACGCGGGAGTTGGCGATGTAGAAGTTGACGTAGGAGGCGGCGAGTCGGTCGCCGCCGCGGCGGGGCTGGGTGCCCTCGGCGACCTGGACGCCCGCGGCCTCCTCGTCGGTCGCGGTCAGGGGGCCAGGGGCGGGAAGCTTGATCACCTCGAGAGACCGGCCGCGGGCGTCGGTCGCCGCTTCGAGGCGCTCCAGGGCCTGGCGGGAGATCGGGTGCTGGGGGTCCTCGGGATCGTCGACCCAGGTGAGCATCACGGTGCCGGGGCGGGCGAAGCAGGCGAGGTTGTCGATGTGGCCGTCGGTCTCGTCCTCGAAGACCCCGTCCCCGAGCCAGACCACCTTCTCCGTCCCCAGGTAGGCGTGGAGGGCGGCTTCGATCGCCGCGCGGTCGAGGTCCGGGTTGCGGTTCGGGTCCAGCAGGCACTGTTCGGTGGTGAGGACGGTGCCCTCGCCGTCGACGTGGATCGAGCCGCCCTCCAGCACCAGCGGTGCCGCGTAGCGCCCGGCGCTCTCGAGTTCGAGGACCTTCCCCGCGACCCGGTCGTCGCGGTCCCAGGGGAAGTAGAGCCCGCCCTCGCGGCCGCCCCAGGCGTTGAAGCGCCAGTCGACGCCGCGCCTCCCGCCCCCGCCGTCGACGACGAAGGTGGGGCCCGTGTCGCGCAGCCAGGCGTCGTCGGTGGAGAGCTCGACCACGCGCACCGACTCGGGCAGTGCCGCCCGCGCCCGCTCGTATTGGCCGTCGGAGACCGCCATCGTCACCGGCTCGGCCGCGGCGATCGCGGCGGCCACGGCGGCGAAGGCCTCCTGCGCCGGCACGGCACCGAGGCGCCAGTTGTCGGGCCGCTCCGGCCAGGCCATCCAGCAGCCGGCGTGGGGCTCCCACTCGGCGGGCATGTGGAAGCCGTCGGCGGCGGGCGTCGAGTCGAGGCGGGAAGACATCTTTCTTATTGTCGCCGGTCGTCCGACCGCTTACAGTCGAGGGGAATGACCGAGCCCAGATTGATCGAGAAGACCGGGGTGGAGGAGTCGCTCGCGCGGACGCGCCCGCCCGGCCGGGGCCCGTTCCGGATCGCGGCCGTGCAGGAGCGCTGGCGCCCCGATCCCGACGAGCACCGGGAGGCGCTCGCCACCGGCATTCGCATGGCCGCCGCCCAGGGCGCGCGCCTCGTCGCGCTGCAGGAGCTGACGCTCTCGCCCTACTTCGCCGTCGATCCGGCGGGGCCGGAGGGCGTCGGGGTCGAGCCGGAGGAGCTGCCGGGCGGGCCGACCTACCAGTTCGCCGCCTCGATGGCGGCCGAGACCGGCATCCACGTCCACGCCTCGCTGTATGAGCGGGCCCCTGACGACGGGCTCGGCTTCAACACCGCGATCGTCGTCGCCCCGGACGGCTCGCTCGTCGGCCGCACCCGCAAGCTCCACATTCCGGTCACCGCGGGCTACTACGAGGACAAGTACTTCCGCCAGGGCCCGGTCGACCAGGGCGACGCGTTCCCGCTGGTCGCGCTCGGCGATGCTCAGCTCGGGCTGCCGACCTGCTGGGACCAGTGGTTCCCGGAGCTCGCCCGCGCCTACAGCCTCGCCGGCGCCGAGATCCTGATCTACCCGACCGCGATCGGCTCCGAGCCCGACCACCCCGACTTCGACACCCAGCCGCTCTGGGAGCGGGTGATCGTCGCCAACGGGATCGCCAACGGCACCTTCATGGTCGCGGTGAACCGCTTCGGCGAGGAGTCGCCGCTCACCTTCTACGGCTCCTCCTTCATCTCCGACCCCTACGGCCGGGTGCTGGTGCAGGCGCCGCGCGACGAGGCGGCGGTGCTGGTGGCCGACCTCGACCTCGACCAGCGCGGCGACTGGCTGGAGCTCTTCCCGTTCCTGACCACGCGCCGGCCCGACGCGTACGCGAGCCTGGTCGAGGGTAGGGCGGGGGAGAACCGATGAGCGACACGACCACCGACACCGGCGCGACCGAGACGTCCCTGACCTGTCCCAAATGCGGCGGGGAGATGCGCGAGAACCGGCGCAACGGCGTGACGATCGAGCAGTGCCGCAAGTGCCACGGGATCTTCCTCGACCGCGGCGAGTTCGAGCAGCTCCTGAGCCGCGAATCCTCCTTCCTCGGCAACGGCGAAACCCTCCCCGGCCAGAGCACCGACGGCGACGGACGGGCGGCGAGGTGGCGACGTTGGCGGCGCTGATCGAGTTCCCCGCCGACGACCCCGAGCGCGCCCGGCGGTTCTGGAGCGGCCTGCTCGAGGTCGACCTCGCCGACCGGCGCGACGGCGACGGCGCGGGCTGGGTCGCCGACGCGGGCGGCGTCCGGGTCGGCGTCCACGAGCGCGGCCGCGGCCCCGGCGACACCGCTTCCCTGCCCTACTTCCCGGTCCCCGACATGACCAGCGCCCTGCGCAAGGTCGAGGACCTCGGCGGCACTCTCGTCCACCCGGGCGAGCGCTGGTCGATCTGCCGCGACTCCGAGGGCACGCCGTTCGCCCTCGAGCAGGCCTAGCCCCTAGCGGCCGGGGCCCGCGGGGATCTATCTCCGAGCTAGCGGCGGCCGGAGCCGTCGAGCGGTTCGATGCGGAAGGCCGAGCGGGTCGGGCTGGCGGGCTTGTAGAACGTCGCCGTCTGGTTGTCCAGCTTCCACGGGGCCGGGACGTTCGGGCTGTTGCCGAGGAACCGCGCGAAGAGGGAGACGGCCAGTTCGCAGTTGATCGTCGAGCCCGGAGGGAGGTAGATCAGGAACTGGCCTTTGGTGAAGCGCAGCGGCCGGAGCGTCGTCGTGTGGTTGACCGTGAAGGGGTTGCGGCAGAGCGTCCCGAGGTCCGGGTTCGTGGCGCCTTCTTTTTCGATTTCGCCACTGCTCTGTTTCTTCGCCAGGGCGACCGAGAAGCCGGGCTGGGACCCGCGGGCGAACGCCGCCTTGCCGGAGCCTTCCGAGGCTACGTTCCACGGCGCGGGGAGGTTGCCGTCGAAGTCCTCGAGGAAGCGGGCGAAGAGTTCGCCGCCGGCCTTACAGTCGATGGTCGTGCTTTCGAGGTTGATCGTGTAGGTGCCGGCGGGGAAGACCGCGGCACCGATCCGGTCGTTGTGCAGGACCTGGAAGCCGGGGCAGGATTTCGGCGCGGGGGCGGCCGGTTTCGGCACGGCGCCGGCCGGGCGGGTGCCCAGGGCGAGCGCGAGGACGGCGATCAGCGCAACCAGCGCGACCAGCGCGAGGCGGCTCCGCCGCGGTTCGGTTCGGGAAATCGGCTGGAATGGCGGAAGAGCCTGCATAAGGCGCGCAAATCTACCAGCCTCGCCCGTCCCTACGATGCATCGGTCCGATGCCCGAACCGATCACGCGCGGCGAGCGCTATATGCCAGGGCTCGATGGCCTGCGCGCGATCGCGGTCCTGGCCGTCATCTTCTTCCACCTCGACTTCGGCTGGACCCCGGGTGGGCTGCTCGGCGTCGGCATCTTCTTCACCCTCTCCGGCTACCTGATCACCGACATCCTGCTGGGCCAGTACATGCGCAAAGGCGCGATCCACCTGGGCCGCTTCTGGCTCGGCCGCGCCCGCCGCCTGCTGCCCGCGCTCTTCGTGATGTTGCTGATCGTGATCGCCTGGGTGACGATCTTCGGCCCCGCCCAGCCCGACCAGTTCCGCAAGGCCGTCGTCTCGGCGGTCTTCTACGTGAACAACTGGCAGCAGATTGCCGCCAACGTGTCGTACTTCGCGCGCTTCGCGCCCGAACAGCCGCTGAACCATCTCTGGTCGCTGTCGGTCGAGGAGCAGTTCTACATCTTCTGGCCCTTCATCCTGCTGATCGGGCTGAAGGTCATCCGGGACCGCCAGGGCAAAGGCCTGCGTCCGCGGCTCGCCCTCGCCACGCTGGCGCTGGCGATCGTCTCCTCGATCGAGATGGCGATCCTCTACCACCCGAGCCTCGACCCGTCCCGCGTCTATTACGGCACCGACACCCGTGCCGCGGGCCTGCTCTTCGGCGCCGCTCTGGCGATGGTCTGGCCGAGTCGGCGACTGAGCAAACGCATCACGTTCCAGGCGCGGCGAAACCTCGACATCGTCGGCTGCGTCGGCCTGCTGATCATCGCGATCATGATCTGGCGGACCGGCGAGTTCTCCCAGTTCCTCTATCGCGGCGGCTTCGTGATCCTCTCGCTGGCGACGGTGATGGTGCTGATGCCGCTCGCCCACCCGGCCTGCAAGCTCGGCAACGTCATCGGCTGCAAGCCGCTGCGTTGGATCGGCGTGCGCTCCTACGCCATCTACCTCTGGCAGACGCCGGTGATCGTCCTCACCTCGCCGCAGGGCCCGCACGGCCAGAACCTGCTGCGGGACATCCTCCAGCTGGCGGCGATCTTCGCGATCTCGGCCCTCTCCTGGAAATTCGTCGAGGAGCCGATCCGCCACGGCGCGATCGGCCGCCTGCTCGGCCGCCGCCGCCGGCTCGGCTGGAGCTGGTCGACCTTCACCACCGAGGGCCGCGTCGTCCTCGTCGGCCTCGCGGTGCTCCTCCTCATCGCCGTCGCCGGCATGGCGGGGCTGAACAAGGCCACCGCGGAAGGCGAAGAGATCCGGGTCAAGGAAGCGGTCGCGGGGGGGACCAAAGGACCGGTCCCGCTGACCCCCAAACAGGCCGCCGACTCGCAGACGTCCTCGTGCAAGCGGGTCGTCCACATCGGCGACTCGACCTCCGAGGGCCTGATCTCGGCGGAATACCTGCCGAACCCGAAAGACCGGATCGAAAATCGCTATTCCGAAGTGGGCGTGAGGGAAGCGCACATGGAGGTGCAGGGCGCGCGGTCGATCGAAGAGCGCTTCGAAGGCGAACCGAACGCCCAGGAAGTCGCCGAGGCGTGGAAGGCCGAAGGCTTCAAAGGCTGCTGGGTCCTGGCCCTCGGGACCAACGAGGCGGCCGACGTGGCGGCGGGCTCGAACGTCGGCCTCACCGAACGCATCGAAAAAATGATGAACATCATCGGCGGCGAACCGACGCTCTGGGTCAACGTCAAGACGCTGCCCGAGGCGACCGAATTCTATTCGGAGAAAGGCATGGCGAAATGGGACGAAGAACTCGAAAAAGCGTGCCTTCGTTATCCCAACATGCGCATCTACGACTGGGCCGCCGACGTGAAAGACGCGTGGTTCATCAACGACGGCATCCACTTCACCTCGCCCGGCTACGCGGCTCGAGCCGACCTGATCGCCCACGCCTTGGCCCACGCCTTCCCGGCGAGGGGCGAATCGCCCGACGGGGCGGACTGCGTCGTCAGCTGACCTTTCGGGTAGCGAGGGGTCATGGCTGACCCCAACCAAAGAGACGCAAAGCTCATCCAGTACATGAGCGAGGCATACGGAAAAGAGCGGGAGCTCGAGATGGCACTGCAGGTCGACATCGCGTTGACCTCCAAGGCCCCGTACAAAAAACGACTGAAAGAACACCTCAAAGAGACGAAAGCGCACGCGAAAGCGCTCGACAAACGGATCAAGAAACTGGGCGGTGGCGGCCAGACCGTGGCGTCGCTGGTCGGCAAAGTAGCCGCGGCCGCCAAAGGCCCCTTGCACGTGGTCCGCGGCGACGGCTCGCAGGAGAAGATGCTGAAGAACGCCAAGACCCAGTTCACCGCCGAGAACGAGGAGATCTCCACCTACCTCGCCCTCGAGGTCTTCGCCACCAAAGTCGGCGACACCGAGACCGCGAAACTCGCCCGCGACATCCGCAAAGACGAGGAACGGATGGCGAAATTCCTCGAAGGCCAGATCCGCCAGCTCGCCGGCGCGACGGCCCTCGACGAGGTCCCGGCCAACCAGCGCCGCTCGGCAGCGTCGAAAAAACGGAGTTCGAAAGCGGCGAGGAAAACGGCGAAAAAACCGAGCACGAAAAAACGGACCACGACCAAAGCGAAACCGCGCGCGAAAGCGAAAAGCTAGGGCGGGGTTCTGGGCGCTCCGGCAGTCCTAGACGTGAGGGAGTTGAAGGTCTCGCCACAGGTTCCGGCGGAGGTCGGACTCACGTCGGAGGTCCGTGCGAGAAAAGCCACAACTGCCTGAGTTCCGTGAGACAGATGCCGGGAACGTCACCCGTCCGCGCGCCTTCGGTCCGTCCTTGGGCCGGGAAAAGGGGCCCGGGAGCACGACTGCTGACTTGACCACACCCTGGTGTGGTCAAGTGCACAGTCGTCAAAGTCTGCGTTGTCCAACACGCACCGAAAGCGTGGACTTCCCACGCTCTCCGTCACGTGACGCGCCCTCGGCGCACGCCCCGGAGGCTCCCCGACACCCCTCCCTCACGGCCGTGCTCGCCGCAGACCCTCGCGTCCCTTCCCCCGCGCGCCGCCAACGCCTAGCCTTCGATATCCACCGGCTCCAGCTCATCCGCCGGCTCGAACCCCAGGATCTGGCCGTAGAAGTAGAGCTCGGCTTCGAGGCAGCGGATCTCGGTCTCGGACTTGCGGAAGCCGTGTTGCTCGCCCTCGAAGGCGAGGTAGGCGTGGGGGATGCCGTTGGCGGCCATCGCGGCGACCATGGTTTCGGCCTGGTTCGGCGGGACGATCTCGTCCTCGAGGCCCTGGAAGAGGATCACCGGGGAGGTGAGCTTCTCGACGAAGTGGATCGGGGAGCGCTCGCGGTAGAGGTCGGCGCGCTCGGGATAGGGGCCGATCAGGCCGTCTAGGTAGCGGGCCTCGAACTTGTGGGTGTCCCGGGCCAGCGCCTCGGCGTCGGCGACGCCGTAGTAGCTCGCGCCGGCGGCGAACTCGTCGTGGAAGACGAGGGCACAGAGGGTCGCGTAGCCGCCCGCCGAACCGCCGCGGATCGCGAGGCGACTGCCGTCCACCTCACCGGTCTCGGCGAGGAAGCGCGCCGCGTTCACGCAGTCTTCGGTGTCGACGACTCCCCAGGTGCCTTTCAGCTTCTCGCGGTAGGCGCGGCCGAAGCCCGAGGACCCGCGGTAGTTGACGTCGACGACGCCGAAGCCGCGGCTGGTCCAGAAGAGGAACTCGTGGTCGAGGGCGGGGGTGACGTGGGAGGTCGGGCCGCCGTGGCTGACGACGATCAGCGGCGGCCGTTCGTCCTCGGGCCCGGCGAACTCCGGGTTGGTCGGCGGGTAGTAGAAGGCGTGCGAGGTGTCGCCCTCGCCGGTCGGGTAGGCGATCGCCCGCGGCTCGGGGACGAGTGCCGCGTCGACGGTCTCCTCGGAGGAGGTGCGGATCGTCTCCACCGCGCCGGCGCCGACATCGACGACGACCACCTCGGGCTGCTTCGCCGGGGTCGCCGCGGCAAACGCCACCTTGCCTCCGCGGGCCGAGATCGAGGGCGCGCCGAAGGCGGTGTAGGGGAGGCCGAGGTCGCGCACCGCGCCGCCCGCCTTGTCGAGCACGGCGAGCCGTTCGGTCGCGTCCTCGGTGCGGATGACGACGATCGACCCGTCCTCGAGCTCGGCGTGCGTCTGCATCGTGAAGAGCCACCCCGGGTGGCCGAGGTCGGCGTGCTCGGCGCTCAGCTGCTCCAGCGCGGGCAGGTCCTCGGCCGCGTCGGGGGCGCCGAGGTCGGTGATCGTCCGGTAGAGGTTCCACCAGCCGTCGCGATCGGAGACGAAGCGGAGCCGGTCGTGGGCGTCCCAGGCGGGAGCGAAGACCGACTCCTGCGGGCCCCCCGCGAGCGGTCGCGCCGAGCCCGGGTCGCGGACCGGCGTCACCCACAGCTCGGTCCCGTCCCAGGGCATGTTGGGATGGTCCCAGCAGATGAAACAGACCCAGAGCCCGTCCGGGGACACGCGCGGGGACGAGTAGAAGTCGCGGCCCGCGGCGATCACCTGCGGCGGCCCGGAGCCGTCGAGCGGCAGCGAGACGATCTGGTTCTCGGGTTCGGGGCCGCCGTCGTGGATCTCGCGCACGCAGAAGAGCGTCTTGCCATCCGGGTGGAGGTCGAAGTCGGCGTAGCGCAGCGCCGCGGGCTCCTCGGGCTCGGGCGTGATCGCGACAGGCTCGCCGCCCCGCTCCAGGCGGTAGGCGCGCTGGTCGGCGAAGTCGACGTAGACGACGAGCTCGGGGCCGAGCAGCTTCCAGGACCCGCCGCCGTACTCGTGCACGCGGGTGCGGACGTTCGCGCCCGCCGGCGTCACCTCTTCGGGCTCGCCGCCCGCGGGCCGCCGCATCAGCGCGCTGCGCCCGCCCTCGGC
Organism: Solirubrobacterales bacterium; assembly: GCA_965200635.1. Classification (GTDB taxonomy): domain Bacteria; phylum Actinomycetota; class Thermoleophilia; order Solirubrobacterales; family 70-9; genus VAYN01. Next base: position 2,828,840 of record OZ241364.1, read on the forward strand.
CGGGCGACCCTCCACCCACCAGACGGCGCCGTCGGCGGCGATCGTCGCGCCGCCCAGCCGCCGGCCGCCGCGGGCGACGTCGGCGGGGGCGATCGGCGAGCGCCAGGACCCGTAGGGGGCGACCGCGGCCATCAGACCAGTTCCTCGCCGGGCTCGTTGGCGACGACGACCTCGCGCAGCGCATGCGTGTCGACGTCGTAGACGAAGCCCCGCACCGAGTCCCGGTGGGGGAGGAAGTCGGAGCGCTGCACCCGCAGGATCGACTGGCGGACGTCGGCCTCGACGTCGACGAAGGACTCGATCGCGAAGGCCGGGGCCACGCCGGTCGCCTCGCGCAGCTCATCGCGGAAGCCGTCGTCAGAGACCTTCTGCAGGCCACAGTCGTCGTGATGGATCAGCATCACCTCGCGCGTCCCCAGCTTGCGCTGGGAGAGCGCCAGCGAGCGGATCACGTCGTCGGTGATCACGCCGCCCGCGTTGCGCAGGACGTGCGCCTCGCCGTCGCCGAGGCCGAGCGCCGCGAAGACGTCGAGTCGTGAGTCCATGCAGGTGACGATCGCCAGTCGACGGCTCGGTTCGACCGCCAGGTGACGCTCCTCGAGTTCGGCCGCGAAGGCCCGGTTGTTGGCTACCAGCTCGTCGATCACGGACATGTCGCGGACCCTACCGCGACGTGTTGCCGAGCCGATCGCGGGGTACCTCAAGGGCATGGCTACCACGAAAAGCAACACCGGAATCCTCGACGATGTCGAGAACCGCGAGAAGGTCGTAACTCTCCTCACCAAGGCGTACTGGATGGAGATCGAGACGGTGATCAACTACATCACCAACTCGACCAACGTCGACGGCGTCCGCGCCCAGGAGATCAAAGAGTCGCTCGCGACCGACGTGCAGGAGGAGCTCGGCCACGCGCAGCTCTTCGCCGAACGGATCAAGGAGCTCTACGGCGTCGTCCCCGGCTCGGAGGACTTCAAGCCCGAACAGAGCTTCCTCCAGCCGCCCGCCGAGCAGACCGACATCGTCCACGTGATCAAGGGCGTGATCGAGGCCGAGTCCGGCGCGATCGAGCACTACACGAAGATCATCAACGAGACCGAGGAGATCGACCACGTCACCCAGGACATGGTGATCGCGATCCTCAAAGACGAGCAGGGCCATCGCCGCCTCTTCGAGGGCTTCCTGCGGGAGTACGAAGTCGAAGGCAAGGCCTAGCGCCTCGTCCGGGCGGCGGCGGCCGGCATCATCGGCCGTCATGCCCGACCCCGCACCCCGTGAGCGACTGGCGCCGGAGACCTTCCGGCTGCCGGTCGAGAAAATCCGCTCCGCCTACTACTCGGACACCTATTTCGCGCTGACCAAGGAGCTGCTCGAGGCCCAGGGCGCGCACCCGCGGGTGACGATGCAGGTCTTCTCCAAGCGCGAGGGGCTGCTCGGCGGGATCGACGAGGCGGTCGCGATCCTGCGGCTCTGCTCGGGACGGCGGCTCGCCGACGGGTCCTGGGAGGAGGGCTGGCCCTCGCTGCGGGTGAACGCGCTCGCCGAGGGCGACCCGATCGCGCCGTGGGAGACGGTGATGACGATCGAGGGCGACTACAGCCTCTTCGCGCACCTGGAGACGGTCTACCTCGGGACCCTGGCGCGGCGCTCCCTGGTGATGACGAACGTGCGCCGGGTCGTCGATGCCGCCGCGGGCAAGTCGGTGCTCTTCTTCCCGGCCCGCCACGACCACTGGCTGGTGCAGACCGGCGACGGCTGGGCGGCGCACGTGGCGGGCGCGATCGGCGTCTCCACCGACGCCAACGCCTCCTGGTGGGGCGGCCGTGGCACCGGCACGATCCCGCACGCGCTGATCGCCGTCTACGGTGGCGACACGGTGGCCGCGGCCCGCGACTACGCGGCGCGCTATGCCGCCGCCTCCAACATCATCTGCCTGGCCGACTTCCACAACGACTCGGTGGGGGAGGCGGTGAAGGTCGCCGACGCCCTCGGCGAGGACCTCTGGGGCGTGCGCCTCGACACCTCCGAGAAGCTCATCGACGTCGCCCTGGCCGACCGCCCCGACGCCGACCGCCTCCACGGGGTGACGCCCGAGCTCGCCGAGGCGGTCCGCGCCGGCCTCGACGCCGCCGGCCACCAGCGGGTGAAGATCGTCGTCTCCGGCGGCTTCGACGCGGAGAAGATCGAACGCTTCATCGCCGCCGAGGCCCCGGTCGACTCCTTCGGCGTCGGCTCCTCCCTGATCCGCGGCAACTTCGACTTCACCGCCGACGTGGTCGAGCTCGACGGCGAGCCCGCCGCCAAGGTCGGCCGCGAGCTGCACCCGAATCCGCGCCTGCGGATCGTCGACTGACCCGGCCACCGCGAAGCCGCGACGGCGAGCCGAAAAGTGGGGGAGGACACGGAAGGCGCACGAATCGATCCTTTCGCGCCCCTTCAGCCTCAGGCCCTTCGTCGCTCGTGCACTCGAGCGGCCTATAGCGCCCCTAAGTGCACGAGCGACGGATCGGGTGTTGTGAGATCCGCACGAGCGCTGTAGGAGCGTCTAGATTTCTCGCCGTGCCCGAGCCCACGATCCGCTCCGCGACCGAAGACGACGTCCCGCTGATCTTCGACCTGATCTGCGAGCTGGCGACCTACGAGAAACTGCGCGACGAGGTCGTCGGGACGCCGGAGATCCTGCGGGCGACGCTCTTCGAGCAGCGCGCCGCCGAGGCGCTGATCGTCGAGGCCGACGACGGTGAGGCGGTCGGTTACGCGCTCTTCTACACGACCTTCTCGAGCTTCGAGTGTCGTGCCGGGATCTGGCTCGAGGACGTCTACGTGAAGCCCGAGCACCGCCGCGGTGGCGTCGGTCGCAAGGTCCTCGAGCACCTCGCCGGAATCGCCGAGGAGCGCGGCAACGTCCGCCTCGAGTGGGTCGCCCTCGGCTGGAACGAACCGGCGCTGAAGTTCTACGAGAAGCTCGGCGCCGCCACCCTCGACGACTGGCTCATCCACCGCCTCGAGACCGACGGCATCCGCCGTCTCGCCGCCGGCGAGTAACCGCCGCCGCCTCATGCTCGCGGCGGCGTGGCTCCTTCTGGTCGCCCGGCACGCTCTCGGTCGGCGGGGTCGTGATCGTCTCCGCGCGGCGCGCGACGACTCAGCCCTCGGCGTCACCGGCGCGGCGTAGGAGCAGGGCCCGCTCGCTCTCGTTGGCGGTGAGCCCGGCGGCGCGGTGGAACTCGGCGGCTGCCTCCTCCTCGCGACCGAGGCGGGAGAGCAGGTCGCCGCGGACGCTGGGGAGGAGGTGGTAGTCGCGCAGGGTCGGGTCGGTGGCGACGCGTTCGAGGAGGGCGAGGCCGACCTCGGGACCGAAGGCCATGCCGACCGCGACGGCGCGGTTCAGCTCGACGATCGGGCTGGGCGCGATCGCCCCAAGCGCCTCATACAGCGCGGCGATCCGCACCCAGTCGGTGTCCTCGGCCTCCAGCGCTCGCCCGTGGCAGGCCGCGATCGCCGCCTGCAGGCCGTAGGGGCCGAGCGGGGCGGGCAGCTCCTCGGCCCGCCTCAGCGCCGCCACGCCGCGGACGATCAGCAGCGGGTCCCAGCGCGAGCGGTCCTGGTCGAGGAGGAGGATCGGCTCGCCGTCGGGGCCGAGCCGCGCACCGAGGCGCGAGGCCTGGATCTCCAGCAGCGCGATCAGCCCGTGCGCCTCCGGCTCCGCCGGCGCCAGCTCGGCGAGTATCCGCCCCAGGCGCAGCGCTTCCTCGCAGAGCTCGGTCCGCACCCAGCGCTCGCCGGAGCTCGCCGCGTAGCCCTCGTTGAAGATCAGGTAGACGACCTCGAGCACGTCGGGCAGTCGCGCCCGCAGCGCGCTCCCCACCGGCACCTCGAAGTCCGCGCGCACCTCACGCAGCGTCTTTTTCGCCCGCGTCAGCCGCTGCGCGACGGTCGGCTCGCCGACCAGGAAGGCGCGGGCGATCTCGCCCGTGGTCAGCCCGCCGAGCAGGCGCAGGGTCAGCGCCACGCGCGCCTCGGTCGAGAGCGCCGGGTGGCAGCACGTGAACATCAGCGCCAGCAGGTCGTCGCCGATCTCGTCGTCGGCCGCGGCGGCGAAATCGACGCCGTCCATCGCCAGCATGATCCCCAGCTCGTGCGCCACCTCTTCGCGCTTGCGCTCGTAGGTGGACGCCCGCCGCGCCAGGTCGATCGCGCGGTTCTTCGCCGTCGCCATCAGCCAGGCGCCGGGGTTGTCGGGGATGCCGTCGCGCGGCCACCGCTCCAGTGCCGCCAGCAGCGCGTCCTGCGCCAGGTCCTCGGCCAGCCCGATGTCGCGGACCAGTCGGGCCAGGCCGGCGACGAGGCGGGCGGACTCGATCCGCCAGACCGCCTCGACCGCCGCCCCGGCATCGGCCGTCGCCGCCATCAGCCGCCCGGATGGAGCCCGGGGTCGTAGCCGATCCGCTCGCGCACGTCGGGTGGGAAGTCCTCCATCTCGAAGATCGGACGGACTTCGATCCGGCAGTTTTCGCCGGGGCAGCGCTTCGCCCACTCGATCGCCTCCTCGGTGGAGCGCGCCTGGATGGTCCAGTAGCCGCCGACGACCTCCTTGGCCTCCGCGAACGGGCCATCGGTGACCTTTGCCTCGCCGCCGCTGAAGGTGACCGACGCGCCGTCGCCCGGCGGCCGCAGCCCGTCCAGCGCCAGGAGCATCCCGGCCTTGCGCAGCTCGTCGTTGTAGCGGGACATCGCCTCGACCGCGTCGGCGGTCGGATTCCAGTCGGCCTCATCGATTTCGGGATACATGAACATCATGAACCGCATAGTGAAACTCCGTTCTCACTTACCTGTGGTCGCCTCGTCGGAAACGACCCTGTCATACGTATGACGAACGAACTAGCCGAGAAACGACACCATCTGACATCAATTCGACAGCAATAACAGGAATTACTTGACAAAGTGTTACTGGGATCGTGAGAATCGGGTGGGAATTTGGAATCGCAATCGAGAGAACCTGGCGACGGAAGGCGCACGGTTCTGGCGATCGGGCGAGGCCTCGGAGCAAGCGGCGCACTGCGAGGACTCTCGGATGGAGCCAGGACCGTGCTGGTCCATACCGAAAACGGTAACGATGGGTTGCGCGCGTTCTACGAGCGCCAGCCCGATCTGGTGGTGCTCGACCTCGAGCTCTCCGATGCCGACGGCCTCGACATCCTGGCGACGATGCGGGCGCTGTCCGACGTCCCCGTCCTGGCGCTGTGCGGGGGCGGGGAGGAGGGTCGGGTGGCGGCGCTGCGGGCCGGCGCCGACGACTGCGTCTCCAAACCACCGCCGGAGGCCGAACTGGAGGCCCGGATCGAGGCAGTGATGCGGCGCCCGCGCCAAGGCGACCTGCGGCCGGTGGTGCTGACCGACGAGTACGTCGAGATCGACCGTGTCCGCCACCACGTGACGGTGCTCGGCAACGAGGTCGCGCTCACCCCGATCGAGTTCCGCATGCTCGCGACCTTCGCCGAAAACCCCGGTCGTGTGCTCGGCCACGGCCAGCTGCTCGAACTTGTCTGGGGCGACCGGATCCGCGAGCGCGACGAGGTGAAGCTGTACGTCAGCTACCTACGGCGCAAGCTGGGCGGCGCCGCGCACGTCGACCCGGTGGAGACCGTGCGCGGCGTCGGCTACCGGTACCGGCCCCGCTTGGTCGAGCCGCAGAACGGCAACGGGAACGGCTCTCACACGAACTGACACTGTCATCCCGTTTTCCAACCCCGTTTGGTACGGATGTCCGTGTCTACTCGTTTCATACCGACCTCATCCGCAGTTCCTTTTCGCTCTGCCGACGAGGACGCATGCGAACCAAACTGCTGCTCCTCATGTCGTCCGCCCTTCTCCTCCTCGGGCTCGCCTTGGCTCCGCTCGCCGCGGCCGGCAAGAGCCCGGTGGTGAAGAACGGTGTGATCCACGCCTGCCTGAAGACGAAGGGCAAGAAGGCCCAGCGCGGCACGATCCACGTCGTCGCCTCAGCCAAGCAGTGCAACGAGAAGAAGGGTGAACAGGCGCTGACCTGGGGTACCGTCGGACCGTCCGGGACGAGCGGTGCGCCCGGCCCGGCGGGCCCGTCCGGCGCCAACGGCACCAACGGTGCCACCGGCGCGAGCGGCGGCGCCGGTGCCACGGGCGCGCAGGGTGAAAAAGGCGCCCAGGCCGTGGTCGAGAACAGCCTCAAAGAAACGATCGTCCAGCAGACCAAAACGATCGAACTGCTGACCGATGAAGTGGAAACGCTGACCGGCGGCGTGGTGAACCTGAAAGGGACCGTCGAAGGTGTCGAAGGCACGCTCGGCGGCCTCGGCACGACGGTCACCAGCCTGAACAAAACCGTCGGCGACACGGTGAAAGGCCTGACCACCCTGGAAGGTGGCCTCGGCGGGCTGGAAGGGACCGTCGGCGGGCTCGAAGGCACGGTCGAAGGCGTGGAATCGACCGTCAAAGGCGTCGAAACCACGGTCGGCAAAACGCTCTCCTCGGTCACCGGCCTGGAAGGGCAGCTCGGCACGGTTCAGGGCACGGTCAAAGGCCTCGGCGAATCGCTGACCGGGAACACCGAAGGGCTGAAAGCGCTCGAAGGCACGGTGGGCACGATCTCCGGCAGCGCCAAATCGGCCGAAGATGCGGCTGCCGCGGCGACCAAAAAAGTCGGTGAAGTGACGTCCACTGTGACCGGCCTGGGGAACACCGTGACGGGACTCGGAAGCACGGTCTCCGGTCTCGAAACGACCACCAAAGGCCTCAAAACCACCACCGAAGGCCTGACCACCACGGTTGCCGGTCAGTGCGGCGTCCTCGGCACGGTCATCGGCCAGACGAACTCGCTGACCACCGGTGTCGGCGAACTCACCGGCGCGCTCAACCTGGTGCTCGGTGGGTTCCTGCCGAAACTCCCCGAAAAAACCAAAGTCCCGACCTGCTGACCCACCCCAGCAGATGAAGCTCCGGCCCGTCGCGCCTCCGGTGCGGCGGGCCGCCTTCGTCCCGGTGACCGACCCGCGCGTCAGGACTTCCGCATGACGCGGGCGAGCGAGACGACCTCGGCCTGGTGCCCTTCGGGGTGCACGATGTAGGCGCTCGGGCCGCCGCCGAACCAGCCGGCCGCTTCGTTCATCCCGACGAAGACGCCAGGGTGGCGTTTCCCGTTCGCGTCCTCCACCCAGACCTCGTCGCCCTCCTTGAAACCGGGGTCGCGGTCGACTTCGGCTTCGGCGGCTTCGGTGATCGGGTTCTCGCCCGGTAGATCGCTCATCACGCGAGCATAACCCGCCTACCGCCGGGGTACGCTCATCGCCATGCCCGCCAAAGGTGAGCCGATGAAGGCGACGCTCACGGACCACCCGTTCTCCGACCCGGCCTGGGTCTTCGAGCGCAAGCTCGACGGCGTTCGCGCCACCGTCCGCCGCGGGCCGAAAGGGGCGAAGATCACCTCGCGCACCGGCCGCCGGATGGACAACTACCCGGAGCTGCAGGAGGCCTTCGAGGCCGAGTCGGCGGCGGAGTTCGTCGTCGACGGGGAGATCGTCGCCTTCGAGGGGTCCCGGACCAGCTTCGAGAAGCTCCAGGGGCGCCTCGGCATCAGCGACCCGCGGCTGGCGCGCCTGACCGGGATCGAGGTCTTCATGTACGTCTTCGACATCCTCGAGCTGGAAGGGCGCGACGTCACCGGCCTGCCGCTCCGCGAGCGCAAGAGCCTGCTCAAATCGAGCCTCGAATTCCACGGCCCCGTCCGCTACACGCCGCACCGCAACGAGAAGGGGGAGAAGTTCTTCCTCGAAGCGTGCGCGAAGGGGTGGGAGGGGCTGATCGCCAAGCGCGCCGACTCGACCTACCAGCACAGCCGCTCCAAGGACTGGCTGAAGGTGAAGTGCTCTTTCGAGCAGGAGCTGGTGATCGGCGGCTTCACTCCCCCGAAAGGCTCGCGCGAGCGCTTCGGCGCCTTGCTGGTCGGCTACCACGAAGGCGCCGACCTCCGTTATGCGGGCAAAGTCGGGACGGGCTTCGACCACCACACGCTGGAGCTGCTCGGAGACAAGATGGAGGCGCTCCGCCAGCCGAAGACCCCGTTCACCGCGGGCTCGGGCCTGCCCCGAGACGCGACCTGGGTCCGCCCCGAGCTGGTCGGCGAGTTCGGCTTCAGCGAATGGACCCGCGACGGCAAGCTCCGCCACCCGCGCTACCTCGGCCTGCGCGACGACAAGGACGCGAGCGAGGTCGTCCGCGAGCTGCCGACCGCGGCCGCGCCGGACTGACCCGCGGCCGTCCGAACTGCAAGGGACGCAAGGCGTCGCGGCGAGCACGGCCGTCTCGGCCACGGCCCTGGCTGGCTGTGGCCGTGGCCGAGACGGCCGGGGGATGTGGGGAGTGTCGGGGAGGAGCACACGGAACGCTCACCGCTGTCCCACGAGGGTGTCACGAGACTCGCAAGTCGTGACGGAGAGCGTGGGAAGTCCACACCTCCGTGCGTGTTGGACAACACGCACGACCGCGACGGGTGAGTTGACCGTGCTATGGCAAGGTCAACTCACGCATCGCGTTTTCGGGCTCCTTTTCCAGGCCCGAAAACAGACCGAAGGCGCACGGAAGCGTGACGTTCCCGGCATCTCCCTCACGGAACTCAGACAGGTGTGCCTTCTCTCGCACGGACCTCCCACGTAAGTCCGACCTCCGCCGGAACCAGGTGGCGAAGCCCTCAACTCCCTCACGTCCTGGGCGTCTCATGGCGGTCACAGCCAGCCAGGACCGCCATGAGACGCCCAGGACCGATCTCGGACGGCCGGGGCGGCCGGGACAACACCTACTCCTCCCGCCGCCGCAGCCTTCGCGGCTCGAACTCGCCGCTTCGCAGGGCCTGCCAGCCCTCGGTCGAGATGGCGACGAAGCTACGGCCCTCGGGGTCCTTGCGCTCCAGCAGCAGGCCGCGGCGGGCGGTGCGGCCGATCGCGCGGCGCATGTCCCGCTCGCCCTGGCCACGGAAGCGGGCGACGAGGTGGTGGCGGGGGACGAAGCCGTCGTCGCCGAGGGCGACGATCGCGCGGAGGATCTCCTCGTCGGACGGGATCACCGGGCGAAGTTACCCAGAGGGGCGGCGGGGTACGGTCGGGGCGCGATGGCGAAGCTGAGCGAGTACGAACGCAAACGGGACTTCGGCAAGACCGCCGAGCCGGCGCCGCGCAAGGGCGAGGGGGAGCGGAACGGGGCGCCGCGCTTCGTTGTCCAGCAGCACGACGCGACCCGGCTGCACTGGGACCTGCGGCTGGAGCACGAGGGCGTCGGCGTCTCCTGGGCGGTGCCCAACGGGATCCCGCGCGACCCGTCGGAAAACCGCAAAGCCGTCCACACCGAGGACCACCCGTTGGAGTACATGACCTTCGAGGGTGAGATCCCGAAGGGCGAGTACGGCGCGGGCACGATCGAGATCTGGGACACCGGCACCTTCGACCTGGAGAAGTGGCGCGACGACGAGATCATCTTCAGCTTCGAAGGGAAGAAGCTCCGCGGCCGTTACGTCCTCTTCCGGGCGGGCTCGGCGAAGGACTGGATGATCCACCGCATGTCCCCGGCGGAAGGCGATCCGGATCCCTACCCGGACCCGCTGCCGCCGATGCTCGCCAACGAGAGCGTGATGCCGAGCTCCACCCGCGGCTGGGCGGCGGAGCTGGCCTGGGGCGGGGTGCGGGCGATCGCCCGCTGCCGGCCGGGCCGCCTCGACCTCCGCGACGCCGAGCTCGCCGAGATCGGCGCGCGCTGGCCGGAGGTCCACCGCCTGAGCCGCCAGATCGGCGCCCACGACGCGGTCCTCGACGGTGAGCTGGTCGTCTTCGACGAGGCGGGGCGGCCCGACCGCGAGCGGCTCGCGCGCCGCGACAAGGGCGGCTCCGACAGCGCGATCCGGCGCCGCGCCAAGGAGAACCCGGCGACCTACGTGATCTACGACCTGCTCTTCCTCGACGGGGAGGACCTCGCCGACACGCCGTACAAGCGCCGCCGCGAGCTGCTCGCCGGCCTCGGGCTCGAAGGCGAGGCGTGGCGCGTCCCGGCCAACGCGACGACGAAGATCAACGAGCTCCTCGCGGCTGCCGCGGGCCAGGGCGTCGACGGGCTGGTGGTGAAGAAGCAGTCGAGCCTCTACGCGCCGGGGCGCCGCACGGGGGAGTGGCTGCACGTAGGCGCCGAGGGTGAGCCGGACGACGAGGACGCCGCGGATCCGGCGGAGCCCGCACCCCACGGCATCACCGCCGATGCCCAGCCGATCGACGGGAAAAAAGCCCGCCTCCACGTCGGCGGCCGCGAGCTCACCGTCTCCAACCTCACCAAGGTCCTCTATCCCGTCGTCGGCTTCACCAAGGGCGAGCTGATCGACGCCTACGCCGACCTCGCCGAGGTCCTGCTGCCGCACCTGCGCGGCCGGCCGGTGACGCTGAAGCGCTACCCCGACGGCGTCGAGGGCAAGTTCTTCTATGAGAAGCGCTCGCCGAAACACCGCCCCGATTGGGTCTCGACCGCGCGCATCTACTCCTCGAGCCACAAGACCGAGATCGACTACACGCTGATCGAGGATCTGCCGACCCTGGTCTGGTCGGCGAACCTGGCCAACATCGAGCTCCACACCGCGCTCGTCCGCGTCGATGACCTCGACCGCCCCGACTCGATCGTCTTCGACCTCGACCCGGGCGCGCCCGCCGACATCGTCGACTGCGCCCGCGTCGCCCTGCGCCTGCGCGCCCTCTTCACCCAACTCGGGCTCGACAGCTACGCGAAGACCTCCGGCTCCAAGGGCATCCACCTCCACGTGCCGTTGGGCGGCACCGCCACCTTCGCCGAGTCGCGCCCCTTCGCCAAGGCCGTCGCCGAGACCTTCGAGGCCCGCTTCCCCGACGAGGTCGTCTCCCGCCAGACGAAGACGCGGCGCACCGGCCGCGTCCTCATCGACTGGAGCCAGAACGACGGCCACAAGACGACCGCCTCCGTCTACACGATCCGCGCCCGCCAGCGCCCGACCGCCTCGACGCCACTGGAATGGGACGAGGTCGAGGCCGCCGCGGAGTCCGGCGACGCCGAGGAGCTCGTCTTCACCGTCGCCGACCTCCGCGCAAGAATCGCTGCAAAAGGCGACCTCTTCGCCCCGCTCCTGAGCCAAAAACAGGAGCTGCCGGACTTTTCCGTCTGACCTCGCCGGAAGCATGCGGTTCATGTTCCAGGTCGAACTTCTGTGCTCGGACCCCGGCTGCGAGGCCGAGGTGACGCTCTTCGTCGACGAGCTCGGCGAGGTCGAGGCGGTCGCCTGCGAGTGCGGGCACGGCCTGGTCGAGGTCCGGATCGAGGGCTTCGAGCCGGTCCATGCCGCCGAGGGTGAAGTGATCGAGCTGCGGGTCCCGCGGCCCGAGCCTCTCCGCATCGCCGTTTAGTCGCGCTTCGCGGCGGGGACCTCGCCGCTGATGCCCGAGCGCACCGCCCCTCGCGAGGTCTGTCCCTGATGGCCGGCAAGGCAGCCCCCAAAGGGCGCCTGCGACGCTCCGACAGCGCGACCGCGGGCATCAATCGGCGCAAGCGCGGCAACGGCTTCTCCTTCGCCGACGCCGAGGGCACCGCGATCACCGACGAGGAGACGCTGCGGCGGATCCGTGACCTGGCGATCCCGCCCGCCTGGAAAAAGGTCTGGATCTGCCCCGACCCGAACGGCCACATCCAGGCGACCGGCTACGACGAAGCGGGACGCAAGCAGTACCGCTACCACGACCGCTGGGACGAGCGCCGCGCCAGCCGCAAGTACGCCGCGATGCGGGAGTTCGCCGCCGTGCTGCCGCGACTGCGGCGCTCGGTGCGCCGCGACATCGACCTCGAAGGCATGCCTCGCGAGCGCGCGCTCGCCACCGCCGTCCGTCTGCTCGACCTCGGCTTCTTCCGCATCGGCTCCGAGGAATACGCGCAGACCAACGAGAGCTACGGCATCGCGACCATCAGGCGCGAGCACGTCCACCGCGAAGGGGAAGAGATCATCTTCGACTTCCCGGCCAAGTCCCACCAGAGGCGGATCCAGGCGATCGGCGACGAGTCCGCGATCGCGGCCCTGGAAGCGATGCGCCGACGGCGCGGTGGGCCCGACGACCTGCTCGCCTGGAAGGAAGGAAGGCGCTGGCGCGATGTCCGGTCCAGCGACATCAACGACTACATCAAGGACGCGATCGGCACCGAATTCTCGGCCAAGGACTTCCGCACCTGGAGCGGCACCGTGCTCGCCGCCGCGGCGCTGGCGGGGGAGGAGAAGCCGGCCTCCGACTCGGCGGCGAAACGCACCGAGGCCCGCGCCGTGAAAACCGTCTCCACCTTGCTCGGCAATACCCCCGCGGTCTGCCGCCGCTCCTACATCGATCCGCGCATCTTCGATCGTTATCGCGACGGGGAGACGATCGACGTCGGGCGCCGCGCGGTCACCGAGGGGAAGATGTCAGAGCGCACGCGGCAGAAGATCGAGCGCGAGGTGCTCGAGCTGATCGATTGACCGAGGCACCTCCCGGGGTAGGGGTCGCGCCATGAACCTGAAGGCACCCCTCCATCGCTTCGACGATTTCCAGCAGAAGCGACCCGCGCTGGCCGTGCCGCTCGGCGTCGTGAAGAAGTTCGGCGACGACGAAGGTGGCTCGATGGTCTCGCTGATCGCCTACCGCGCCTTCTTCTCCCTGTTCCCGCTACTGCTGCTGATGACGACGATCCTCGGCTTCGTCCTGGCGGGCAACGAGGACCTGCGCAAGGAAGTCGTGAACTCGACGCTGTCGCAGTTCCCGATCATCGGCAGCCAGTTGAAGGGCGGCGAGCTGACCGGCTCCGGGATCGCGCTGGCGGTCGGGATCGTCGGCTCGGTGCTTGCCGGGGTGGGCGTCGTGCTGGAGATCGAGAGCACCTTCAACCGCTGCTGGGGCGTGCCGAAGTCGGCCAAGAGGGGCTTCGTCGGGTCGCGCCTGCGGGCGATCGTCCTGCTCGTCGTGCTGGGCGGCCTGGCGGTGGTCTCGACCGTCGTCTCCGGCCTCGCCGCCGGTGGTGCCGACTTCGTCGGCGGGGGCGGCAAGGTGGCTGGGCTGGCGATCGCGACGGTGCTGAACCTCTTCGTCTTCGGCGCCGTCTTCCGCCTGCTGACCACCGACACGGTGGAGACCCGGGCGCTGATACCGGGCGTCGTCGTCGCGACGATCGGCTGGGAGATCCTGCAGGTCGCGGGCGGTTGGTACATCTCCCATGAGGTGAAGAACGCCTCCGCCGTCTACGGCACCTTCGCCCTGGTGATCGGGCTGCTTGCCTGGATCCACCTCGGCGCGATGTTCGTCGTCCTCGGCGCCGAGACCAACGTCGTCCGCACCCGCAAGCTCTGGCCGCGCTCGATGTTCGGCGGACCCGGCGCGGGTACCTGAGCGGGAGAAAGTCCCGCTACACCGGAAGGGGTGCCACCCAGATGGCAGATGGATTGAACGGCAAGAAGATCGCCTTTCTGACCGCGAACGAGGGGGTCGAGGAAGTCGAGTTGACCGAGCCGCGCAAAGCGGTGGAGGAAGCCGGCGCGCAGACCGAGCTGCTCGCACCCGAAGCCGGCGAGGTCCAGGCCTTCAACCACCTCGACAAGGCCGAGACCTACGGCGTCGACAAGGTCGTCGGCGATGCCTCGGCCGACGATTACGACGGGCTCGTCCTGCCTGGCGGCGTCGCCAACCCGGACAACCTGCGAACCCACCCCGAGGCCGTCGCCTTCGTCCGCGACTTCTTCTCGGCCGGCAAGCCGGTCGGCGTGATCTGCCACGGGCCGTGGACGTTGATCGAGGCCGACGTCGTCAAAGGCCGCAAGCTGACCTCGTGGCCGAGCCTGCAGACCGACCTCCGCAACGCCGGCGCCGAGTGGGTCGACGAGGAAGTCGTCTTCGACAACGGCCTCGTGACCAGCCGCAATCCGGACGACCTGGAAGCTTTCAACGCGAAGATCGTCGAGGAGTTCGCGAGCTAGCGCGGCGGTGACTCGAAGGCGGCCAGGGCGGTGACCACCGGGATGCCGTCCTCGCCGCCGAGTCGCTCGCGGCTCGCCGCGGCGACCTCCATCAGCTCCCGCAGGGCGCGGTCGAGAATCTCGGCCGTCTCCCGCCACCCCTGCTCGTCGACCGTGACCGGCATCCAGTTCAGGGTCGTGTCCTCGCGCCCGTCGATGGTGTCGGCGTCGAGCGCGGCGCCGACCTTGGCGATGAAGGTGCGGAGCGCTTCGGAGGTCACCCCGCCGCGCACCGACAGCGGCGCCTCCCGCCAGTCCTGGTGGCCGATGAACGAGCGCGGCCGGGCGGTGTAGAAGTGCTCGATCGTGCCGCGCTTCGGTTGCGTGCGGACCTGTTCGATGCAGCCGACGTCGAGCAGCGCGTTGGCGTGGTAGGAGACGACCCCTAAGGACTCCCGGAACTGGCGCGCCAGTTCGGTCGGGCTCGCCGAGCGTCCCTGCAGAGCTTCGAGGATCTGCACGCGCATCGGGTGCGAGAGCGCCCGCACGAGGTTCTGGTCGATCGGTTCCCCTCCCGGGGCCCTGCTCCGCGCTGCCATAGGTACGCCATCCCAGCGGTTGAGGGCGGCGGTCTCAACCCAACTTTTTGAGCCATCGGGCGGCACCGGTGCTAGGCGTTTAGGAGCCGTCGCGAAGTGGGACTTCTTATACACGGAACCCCTGCGCCTCCACCACGGCAACGCCGTCTGCCTCCTCGACGCCTTCTCCCGCTGACCCGATGCGAGACACGGTTACCGTCCCGATGGCCTGGGTAAGTTAGGCGCATGTCAGTCAAAACCACTCTTGCCAAGAAGGCGGTCAAGTCGACCGCGAAGCACACTGCCCACGGCACTGCCTCGAAATTCACCCGCAAGCCGTTTCGCTCGGTCACCCTGCTGGCGCTCGGCGCCGCGGTCGGCGGGGTCGTCGGCTGGCTGATCGGCCGCTCCGGCGGCGACGAGCCTTTCGAGCCGGTCGCGCCCGCGGGGCCGACCAGCGCCTCGACGAGCAGCCCGACCAACAGCAACTCGACCGAGCACACCTCGGAGACTGGAGCCGTTTCGTGAGCGACGCACCGGAGGAGCGCGACGAGTCCATCGTCGAGGAAGAGGAGGCCGAGGCCGCCCAGGAAGCGGCCGCGATCGGCGGTCGGCGCGACCCCGACACCGACGACCCCGCGCAGGAGCCTCTGGTCGAGGCAGGCGAGGGCGAGGCCGAGGGCTTCGAGCTGGCCGAGAAGGACCTCGTAGACATCGCCGAGCACGGTGACGAACACCGCTTCCCCGATGGCATGGCCCAGCCGGAGGAGCCACAGGACCCGGACGAGTACGGCGAGGCCGACCAGGCCGTCCCGCCGGACGAGAACCGGTAGCGAGTCGAGAGGGAGTGATCTGAGATGGCCGAGCGCAGCCTGATCGCGATCGTCACCCCGGCCTTCGGGTCGGAGGAGTCGGTCGAAGCGCTGAAGCGCGAGGTGGAGGGCACGCCGACCGAGGTGCGGATGGTCGCGCCGGCCGTCGAGATCAACCCGCTCCACCACACGCTCGGCGACATCGACGGGCCCCGCAAGGAGGCGGGCGAGCGCCTCAAAAGCGCGGTCGCCGCGGCCCGCGAGGCGGGCCTCGACGTCTCTTTCGAAGTCGGCGATCCCGACCCGGTGCAGGCGGCGCAGGATGCGCTGCTCGCGCGGCCTGCCGACAAGATCCTGATCTTCGCCCACGCCGACGACGACAAGGCCTGGTACGAGGGCGACCTCTGGAAAAACGCCGAGGACTCGCTCGCGCCGCCGCTGAAATTGATCGTCGTCGACGGCGGAGAGGACGGCAACGACCACATCGTCAAAACCGATACCTCGAGTGCGGGCTTCAGCAACAACGACGCCGCCGATGAGATCGACAACCCCTACCTGCCGGGTCTCAGCCGGGCCGACCTCACCGGGATCGTCGTCGGCATCACCGGGACGATCATCGCGATCATCCTCGCCGCCGTCGCGATCGGCGGCGGCACCGCGAGCGGCTGGCGCGCCGTCGCGCTGGGCCTCGCCGTCGTGATCGCCCTGGTCAACATGGCGAACGTCGTCGGCGTGCTGTTGATGGAGAGCGTCCGCTACCGCGGTGGCTTCGCGCAGATGTTCCGCACGCTCGCCACCTTCGGCACGCCGGTCGTCGTGGTGATCAACGCTCTGATCGTCATCTTCGCCTGAGGCTGGGGTGCCGGCGGCTTCGGCCGTTGTCCCGGCCGCTCCGGCAGTCCTTGTGGCGGCCTGGGCGTCTCATGGCGGTCCTGGCTGGCTGTGACCGCCATGAGACGCCCAGGACGTGAGGGGTTCGGGTGGGAGAATCCACACCTGTCCGAGTTCCGTGAGGGAGATGCCGGGAACGTCACCCTCCCACGCACCTTCGGTCTGCTTTCGGGCCTTGAAAAGGGGCCCGAAAACGCGCTGCGTGTATTAGGGCCCCTATAGGGGGGTCAATGCACGCAGCGCTGAATTGACTGTTGTCCAACGCGCACGGAAGAGTGGACTTCCCACGCTCCTCCTCACGACTTGCGAGTCTCGTCACGTCCTCGTGGGACAACGGTGAGCGTTCCGTCGCTCCTCCCGTGACGCGCCCGCGGCGCACGCCCCGGAGGCTCCCCGCCACTCCTCACATCCCCCGGCCGTCTCGGCCACGGCCACAGCCAGCCAGGGCCGTGGCCGAGACGGCCGTGCTCGCCGACCCGCCTTGCGTCCCTTTGCTCCGGGCGCCAGCTTCCCCAGACCCGGACCCTTCCGCCCTAATCCGGCAGCGGCGTCGCTTCGCTCGCCGCCTGATGTTCGGCGGTGTCGCGGCGGTGGAGGGCCTCCAGGACCTCCTCGGCCAGTTGGGAGCCGTCCTCGGAGCGCAGGGGGGTGGCGGCGATTTTCATGACCACGCGGTCGGGCTCGATTTCCTCGAGCGAGACGCTGGGGCGGTAGCGGGTCGGCACGGTGATCGTGCGCAGCAGCTGCTGCTCGACGTCGCGGGGGCTGACGTGGCGGGGGAAGCTCACCCGGACGTCGACTTTCTCCGGCTCCCGCAGCGGCACCACGGCGAGGTTGAGGAGGACGTTGTTGGGGATCTGGAGGCGGTCGGCTCCCTGGGTGAGCGTGGTGTAGAAGAGGCCGAGCGAGGTGACCGTGCCCTCCATCGAGCCGGCCAGGGCGCCGCCGGTGAAGCGCACCCGTTCGCCGACCCGGAAGGGGCGCGTGGTCTGCAGGACGATGCCGGCGAAGATCGCGCCGAGGCTCTGCTGGGCGGCGAGGCCGAGCAGGACCGCGGCGAAGGCGCCGCCGACCGCCAGGGTGCCGGTGTTGACGCCGGCGATCCGCAACGCCGCGACGACCACGACGAGGCTCGCCAGCAGGCGGAAGACGAAGCCCGCGGTCCCCGCCGTGGCCGGGTCGAGGCGGCGGTAGAGGCGCGGCTGTATGGACCGGGAGACGAGCGAGATCGCGGCGGTGCCGACGATCACCAGCACGATCACGGTCCCGATCCGGAACCATTCGCCGTAGCCGGGGGCGATCTGGCGGCGGTGCGAGTAGACGACCAGGGTCGCGATCAGCGCCAGGATCGCGACGAAGATGCCGGCGATCGTGCTCTTCGAGACCTTTTTCGTCTCGATCTCCTCGCCCAGGCCAAGGGATTCCCAGGCGTGGGTGCGCGTCTCGAAGAGCTCGCGCGGCAGTTTCGGCCGTTTCGGCCTGCGTGCGGGCATCAGAAGCGGCTACCCGGTCGGCCGGTGGCGTTAATCGTCCGCACGCGAAAGCGTGAGGAAAGTCACCGGCGCAGGGCCGCGGCAGCCTCGTCGCGCGTCGCGAAGACGCGCAGCGAATGCTCGAGGCC
Source organism: Solirubrobacterales bacterium (assembly GCA_965200635.1). Taxonomy (GTDB): domain Bacteria; phylum Actinomycetota; class Thermoleophilia; order Solirubrobacterales; family 70-9; genus VAYN01. The sequence goes on from OZ241364.1 coordinate 2,846,738, forward strand.
GGTGACCTCGAGGACGCGCCGGACCTGTTCGTTCTGGCAGCAGAGGACGAGCCCGCCTTCGCCGCCGTTGCCCGCGTTCGCGTCGACCCGCTGCCAGGCCCGCACGACGAGCGCGATCCCGGTGGAATCGATGAAGGTGCAGTCGGTCAGGTCGATCAGGACCGCGGCCGCGGGGGAGGCGGTGGCCTCGTCGAGCGGCCCGCCGAGCTGAGCGGCGGTCGAGAGATCGAGCTCCCCGTTCACCTCGAGGAGGTGGATTCCCCCCTCGAGCTCGGTGGCTGATGCTTGAAACGGCGCGGGACCCACTGCGCCGCGATGCTAGCGCAGGAAGGCGCCCGATGAGCACGTCCGTTTGCGCTGGAGCGGTCTGGGTATCAGGGCGGGGCCCGGGCCGGTAGGTTTGCCTGTTGCGCGGGCCTTTTTGACTGGGCCTCGCGTGCCGCGTAAGCCGGGGACACCGAACAACTTGAGCACCACGAACATCGACTCATCAGGCCTCCAGATGTCGCTTCCCGCGAAGGCGGAGAATGTCGCCGTGGTGCGCCACGCGATCGCCGGCCTGGCGGAGCGGATCGGCATGGACGAAGCCTCCACCGCCGACCTGAAGACCGTCGTCACCGAGGCCTGCATGAACGTCGTCGTCCACGCCTACCCGGAGGGCGAGGTCGGCCTGCTGGAAGTCGACGCGGTCCCCGACGAGGGTGGCCTGACCGTCGCCGTGCGGGACTTCGGCAGCGGCATCAGCCCGCGCCCCGGCGTCGACCGCCCGAGCCTGCGGATCGGCCTGGCGCTGATCGCGGCGCTCTCCTCGAGCTTCGAGATCCGCGGCGGGATCGAGCGCGGGACCGAAATCCGGATGCACCTGCCGCTGACCGCCCGCCCGCTCCCCGGCGCCGAGGCGGCGCCGGCGCCCAGCCCGCCCGTCCCCGACGCGACCGAGCTGACGGTCGGCCCGCCGGAGCTGGTCGGCCCGGTCCTCAGCCGCGCGCTGACCGCCCTCGCCGCCCGCCACGAGATCACGATCGACCGGATCTCCGACGCGATGCTCCTCTCCGACGCGATCTCGGCCGCCGCGCCCAGCCGCTTCGACGACGGCCACGTGCGCCTCAGCATCGCCGACCGCCCCGAGGGGGTCGAGCTGAAGGTCGGCCCGATGGCCGCGGGGGCCGCCGACGGCCTGCGCGAGAGCCTCTCCCTTCCCGATCTCGGCGGCTCGCTGGAAACGCTGGCCGACGAGGTCCGCACCGAATCCGACGGCGACGGCGATTACCTGATCGTCGCGATCGCCGCGACGGCTTCTTAGCGCTCGGCGCTCTCCTGCTCGGCGACCTGTTCGCGGATCCGCTCCAGGGTGCGCCGCAGGATCCGTGAGACGTGCATCTGGGAGTGGCCGATCTGCTCGGCGATCTGGGACTGGGTCATGTCCTCGACGAAGCGCAGCCGCAGGATCAGCCGTTCGCGGTCGTCGAGCTGGGGGAGGACACCCTCCAGCGCGAGTTTGTCGTCGATCAGCTCGTAGTTCTGGTCCTCGTCGCCGACCCACTCCGACGCCGGCGATTCGTCCTCCTCGCCGCCGACCGGGCGGTCGAGCGAGAGCGGGCGGCGGTTGTGGTTGGCCTCCAGCACCTCGAGCACTTCGGCCGGGTCGATCTCCAGTTTCGCCGCGATCTCGTTGACCGAGGGCGAGCGCTGCAGCTCCACCGTCAGCGAGGTGGTCGCTTTCTCCACTTCGGCCATCCGGTCGTGGAGACCGCGCGGCACCCGCACGGTCCAGACGCGGTCGCGGAAGTGGCGCTTCAGTTCGCCGAGGATGGTGGGGGAGGCGAAGGCGGCAAAAGGGGTGCCGCGGATGGGGTCGAAGCGGTCGACCGCGTTGACCAGGCCGAGGTTCGCCACCTGCAGCAGGTCGTCGAAGGACTCCGAGGCGCCGCGGTAGCGGAGCGCCAGGTTTTTGGCGAAGGGGAGGTAGCGGCGGACGAGCTCCTCGCGGGCGGCGGGGTCACGCTGGTCGCGCAGGCGGCGCCAGAGCAGCGACTCGGGCGCAAGGCCCTCGCCTGGCCCGTTCGGAGCCCCTTCCGGGGACGGTCGTATCTCTTCGCTATCGCCTGGAACCATGCGGTGCCCCGGTACCGGGGGGCACCGGCGTCACACCATAGCGCCAGGCGGCTCCTGCCCCGATTCCACTTCGGCCCCGCCGCGCCTGCCCTTGGCGGCGGTCAGCGGTTCGGTGATCGACTCCAGCGACTTGCCCTCGGCGTCCACGCCGAAGAAGATCTCGGCGATCCCGCCGATCGCCATCACCACGGCGCCGATCAGGAAGCCGATCGCGACCTTCGACAGTTCGCCGGTGTTGACGAGTTCGCCGAAGAGGAGCGGGCCGATGATGCCGCCGAGCCCGGTGCCGACGGCGAAGAAGAAGGCGATCGAGAGCGCCCGGCTCTCCATCGGGAAGATCTCCGAGACGGTCAGGTAGGCGGCGCTGGCGCCGGAGGAGGCGAAGAAGAAGATCCCAAGGACGAAGGCCATGAAGACCACCGTCGAGGGCGTGGTCGAGAGCAGGACGATGCCGAGCACCGCGGTCAGGACCGCCGAGGTGAGGTAACAGAGCGAGATCATGATCTTGCGCCCGACCGTGTCGAAGAGTTTGCCGAGGGTGAGCGGCCCGAGGAAGTTGGAGACGCCGAAGACGGCGAGGTAGAGCGGCACCTGACCCGAGCCGACGTTGAAGAATTCGCCGAGGATCGTGCCGAGGTCGAAGGTCACCGCGTTGTAGAGGAAGGCCTGGCCGACGAACAGCGAGAGCCCGAGCACGGTGCGCTTCGGGTATTTGCGGAAGGCGACCCCGGCGATCTCGCGGAAGGGGATGGTCGAGCGCTGGTGGATCGTCAGCGTCGCGTCGTCAGGGACCTCCTCGAGCTCTTCGCCGGTCTCCTCGCGGATCTCGTCCTCGATTTCCCCGACGATTTCCTCGGCCTCCTCGTTGCGGCCGTGGATGAAGAGCCAGCGGGGGCTCTCCGGGACGTGGGAGCGGATGACCAGGATGCCGACGCCGAGCACCGCGCCGATCAGGAAGGCGAGGCGCCAGCCGAAGTCCATCGCGAAGATCGAGGTGTTCAGCAGCGGCACCGTCAGCAGCGCGCCGACCGAGGCGCCGACCCAGTAAGACCCGTTGATCATCAGGTCGACGCGCCCGCGCACCCGGGCCGGGATCAGCTCGTCGATCGCCGAGTTGATCGCCGCGTACTCGCCACCGATCCCCATCCCGGTGATGAACCGGCAGGCGAAGAAGTACCAGGCGGTCCAGGCGAAGCCGGTGGCGACCGTCGCCACGATGTAGAGGCCGAGGGTGACGAGGAAGAGCTTTTTGCGGCCGAAGCGGTCGGTCAGCTGGCCGAAGAAGAGGGCTCCGACGCAGGCCCCGGCGACGTAGAAGGCGGCGGCCGAGCCGATCTGGGAGGCGTCGAGGGCGATCCCGGAGCCGCCTTCGGTGAGGCGGTCCCCGATCGAGCCGATGATCGTCACCTCGAGCCCGTCGAGGATCCAGACCGTCCCCAGGCCGATGATCACCATCCAGTGGAAGCGCGCCCAGGGCAGCCGGTCGAGCCGCGCGGGCACCTTCGTCTCGATCTCGTTCCCCGCCGGCGCGGTCGCTTCCGTAGCCATCCCGAACGGCCGATTACCCACGGTTCGGGTTCGTCAACCAAGGGCGCGGGGTAATCTCGCAGGGCGCCGCGGGACCGCCCCGCATCCACCGTCTAGGTCAAGGAGGACCGATGGGATTCGACCAGTACCACGAGCCGCCGGAGGAGCTGCCGGCAGAGACGCGGACCTTCGCCCGCCTCTGTGCCTCGCTGGAAGAGGAGTGCCAGGCGATCGGCTGGTACCAGCAGCGTCTCGCGGTCGAGCCCGACGCCGACGCGCGGGCGATCATGACCGACGCCCAGGGGGAGGAGTTCAAGCACTTCTCGATGGACCTCGAGTTCCTCCTGCGCAAAACGCCGCGCTGGCAGCAGATCGCCAAAGGCGTGCTGTTCCAGGAGGGCGACATCGTCGAGCACGGCGAGGACGCCGAGGCGGCCTCAGAGGGCGACGGCGATGGCGACGTGACGCCGCCGATGGCGGGCGGCGAAGGCTCTCTCGGAATCGGCAGCATGAAGGGACAAGGACGATGAACCACCTCCTCCGCGGCCACGCGCCGCTGACCGACTCGAACTGGAAGCTGCTCGACGACGAGGCCCGCGAGCGCCTCGCCGGGCCGCTGGCGGCGCGCCGCCTTGTCGACTTCATCGGCCCGCAGGGCTGGGGCCATTCGGCCACGAACCTGGGACGGGTGGAGCCGGTCGAGGGCGCCGAGGCAGGCGTCACCGCGCTGCGGCGGCGGGTCCTGCCGCTGGTCGAGGTGCGGGTCGACTTCACCGTCGCCCGCTCGGAGATGCGCGACGACGACCGCGGCGCCATCGACGTCGACCTCGAGTCGCTCGACAACGCCGCTCACCAGATCGCGGTCTGCGAGAACGCGGCCGTCTTCAACGGCTGGGCGACGGCCGGAATCCAGGGCGTGCTCGAGTCCTCGCCGTTCGAGCCCGAGCCGCTGGGTACCGACGCCGACGCCTACCCGCGCTCGGTCGCCCGGGCGGTCGAGGCGCTGCGGGCGGCCGGCGTCGAGGGCCCGTACGGGCTGGCCCTCGGCCCCGACGAGTACATCAAGGTGATCGAGACGGCCGAGCACGGCGGCTATCCGCTGTTCGACCACCTGCGGAAGATCCTCGACGGGCCGATCGTCTGGTCGCCGGGACTGTCGGGCGCGGTGGCGATGAGCCTGCGCGGCGGCGACTTCCTCTTCGAATCGGGGCAGGACCTGTCGATCGGCTACTCCCACCACGACGCCGACGAGGTGCACCTCTACCTGGAGGAGAGCTTCTCCTTCGTGGTCGCGACCCCGGAGGCCGCGGCGCCGCTCACCTCCTGAGCGACGCCGCACACCCCGGGCCGGCGGTCAGGAGGCCGGTTCGGGGGACTTGAAGTGGAGCATCTCGACCTTCGAGAGCATCCCGTCCTCGCTCGACTCGGCGATCCGCTTGGCGGACTCGCTCTGGATCTCGAAGACCTTGTCGAGCGTCTCCGTGAGCAGCGTGGACACTTCGTCCCAGCCCTTCTGGTCGACGACCATCGGGGTGCGACTGAGGTGGCGATCCTCCTTCTCGTCCATCGAACCGCTTTTGACCGCCTCCTCGATGTCGTCGAACATCGATTTGAGCATCGCTCCCGACAGGCCGGGGCGGAGGCTCTGCGGCATCCGCGCCCATTCGGAGTCGGAAAGGAACTGGCGGCGCGTGGCACGGTAGAAGTGCTCGGTGGCGCCGCGGCGCTGCTTGGTGTCGACGAGCTCGATGCAGTCGTATTTCTCGAGCACGCGGACGTGGTAGGCGACGAGGTTCAGACTCTGGTCGAGCTCCTGGGCCAGCAGGTTTGGACTGGCAACCCGCTCGTTCAGAATGATCAGGATCTGTACCCGGAGTGGGTGCGCGAAGGCTTTGGCGACGATTTGTTCGACGCCGTCCTTCTTTTTGGTTTTAGGCAAGGGGGACTTCTTTCGGTCGTTGGCAAGGGGCACAGCGGTGGCAAAACGCCGATTCAAAAAACGCTAACCAATGTAAATCAAGAAGTCCAGAAGCAGTCTTAAATTTTCGTTTATTTATGGCCTTTTACCGGTTTGAACTTGAATGCTGTAATCACGTAAAGTAAAAGTATCTCTCCGCCGGAAAAGGGTGGCGGACAGGGAAAAGCGGTTCAAATCGGAGGTGGCGACAGTGCGGATGGGCACTTCGCAGGCGCGGATGGCACCTGCGGCAATCACGAAGGGATCCTGATCTAGGGATCTGAGGGGCAGGACGGCGGTCGCCGTGACAGGCTTGATCGATGGCATCTTGGAAGCTGCCGATCATCGTCATCGCGATCGTCGTCCCGATCGTCGCCGGCATCCTCACCGCCGGCCCGCAGGCTGGGCTTGCCCTGGGAGCTTTGGTCGGGGTGGTGCTGGTCTACGTCACGGTGGTGACGCTGCGCCCCCGCGAGGGGATCGGCGAGGCGCCGGACCCGTTGGTGCGGCGGCGCCTGCTGGTGGTGGTGAGCCAGCCGGTGGAGGACCCTGGAACGACCGCGGCGATCGCCGCCGAGGCGGGCGTCGATGGCAGTCGCGACCTTGCCGAGGTGATGATCCTCGCCCCCGCGCGCATCGGTTTCCTCGACCGCTGGGCCTCCGACCTCGAGCCCGCCCGTCAGGAGGCCCAGAAAGCGCTCGTCATCTCGGTCGCCTCCTTGGCGAAGGCCGGGGTCGTCGCCGAGGCCCGGGTCGGCGACGAGGACATCGTCCAGGCGGTCGAAGACCAGGTCGGCAGCTTCAGGGCGACCGAGGTGGTGCTGGTCACCGCGACCGACGAGGAGGACCCCTCGGCGGCCGAGGCCGCGGCCGAACTCGCCGACCGCCTCCGCACCGGCTTCCTGCGCCTGGTCGCGGTCTAGGGGACGCGTCTAGATCGAGGAGCCGAGGAGCTCGCCGAGGCGGATCGCGGCGCGGGTGGGGGTGACGAAGCCGTCGTCGGCGACGGGGTGGAGGAGGCCGGAGCGGGCCAGCTCGACCACCGCACGCTCGACCGCGTCGCGGGCGGCGAAGCCCTCGTCGGTCCCTGTCAGGTCGCGGACCAGTTCCTCGATCGTCGCCCGGGCGGGGTGAAGGTCGAGGACGCGCTGGATCAGCAGGGCTTCCAGGCGGGTGTCGACACCGTCGTTGCTCATGTTCTCCTCGCTCGTCGACATCGTCTGGGTCCCTAAGGCGCGGGCTCCTCGTTTTCGCCCCCCTCTTTCGGCTCGCCGTTCTCGCTAAGTCCGAGAACCGCGAGTGCCCAGGGCTCGTCGATGGTCGGCGAGTAGAAGTGCTGCATCGATCCCCGCACCGGCGTCGTGTCCACTAGCGAGATCGCGCCGCACTCGGCGAGCACCCGCACGTGGTAGCTGACGTTCGACAGCGGCTCCCGCAGCGCGTCGGAGACCTGCCGCGGGCTGATCGGGTCGTTCTCGACCATCGCCCGGAGGATCTGCCGCCGCAGCGGGTGCCGCAGCGCGATCAGCAGCTCGTTGTCGTCGGTGTTGTCCTCGCCCCCCGCCATCGGGTCGGCAGCATAGAGCAATTGAAATGTTTTGTCTGCAAAAGGGTGCGCATCGGCCGGGTCTCCATCAACGCTTAAAGCTCCTGCGACACTTTCGTGTGAATTTGGGAGATTTGCAGGCACTTAGTCCCCAAGCTGTGACAGTAAAAGGGTGATGATCACCGATCCGTGAGGGGTCGACGGGCCGAGTCATCGTCAGTATCGCGCAGACAATCAGTTTCGCCCGTTCCCGACTGCTGTCGGGGCCAAGAGGTTGGGATCGTCGGTCGCGGGTAACTTCCCCGCACCCGCCAGGCGGGCCGAGCGATGGGGAGACAAAGCGCACAGCCTGAGCACCGTTTCGGTGTCTCGCCGCCGCTCACGATCGGCGTCGAGGAAGAGTTGCTCCTGGTCGACGGGGAGCGGCGGCTGGTGCCTGAGGCCGAGCGGGTGATCGAGAGCCTCGACGGAGCCGCGCGGGACGCTGTCAGCACCGAGATCTTCGCCGCCCAGATCGAGCTGAAGACCGGCATCTGCGGCACTCCGGCCGCCGCCGCGACCGAGCTCGCCGACCTCCGCAAGGCGGTGCGGGCGACCGGGTTCGGGTTGCTCGGCTCCGGTGTCCATCCCGAAGACGGCGGCGAGACCGGGCTGGTGCCGAAACCGCGCTACGACGTGGTCAAAGAAGACCTCGCGAGCCTGCTCTCGACGCCGCCGTCGGGTCTCCACGTCCACGTCGGTATGCCCGACCCGGAGACCGCGGTGCGGGTCGCCAACGCGATGCGCCTGCGGCTGCCGATGCTGGCCGCGCTGGCCGCCAACTCCCCCTTCCGCGACGGCGCCGACAGCGGCATGGCCAGCGCCCGCGCGGCCGAGGTTCGGGCCTACCCACGCTTCGAAATGCCGCGCGAGTTCCGCGACTACGAGGAGTTCCTGTCGGTCGCCGACCAGCTGGTCGAGGCGGCCGGGGTCGAGGACTACACCTACATCTGGTGGGACGTGCGGCCCCATCCCAACCTCGGCACGGTCGAGGTGCGAGGGATGGACGTGCAGCCGACCGTCGCGGGCAACGCCGGCTTCGCGGCGCTGGTCCAGGGCCTCGCGGCGCGTGAGATCGAGCGACCCTCCACCAGCGATCTGCAGCGCGAGGCGCTCGAGGCGTCCTACTACCAGGCGACCCGCTATGGCCTGGAGGCCCGCCTGATGCTCGCGGGCGGCGAGGCGGTCCCGGCACCCGAGGCGGCCACCATGGCCCTCGAGGAAGCCCGCCCCTATGCCGACGACCTCGACGGTGCGGGCGCCCTGGTCGAGATCGAGCGGATCCTCTCCGACGGCACCGGCGCCGACCACCAGCGCGCCGCCTTCGAGCGTGGCGGCATTCCCGCGGTCCTCGACTACCTGGCCGAAGCCACCGCCTGAGGCGATCTGGGGGCGCCTCGCGGTGTCCTCGGTCATTCGGTTCGGGTCACGCACTGAAGTGCGCTCCCCTCTCCTCATTTCCCTGCGTCCTTGCGAGGCTGGCCCAGATCGCCTCAGGGGCTCCGGGGAGGCTCGATAAGGCGCACATCTGGGGACGGCTCTTTCGTCGGCGGGACGCTGGTCGCGGCGCGACCGAACGGGCGCGGCTCGCGACGGCCGGCGCCAAGTCTTCGTTCTGGACCTTTGACCGAACTTTTACTCCACCGCCGCGCCGCCGGCTAGGCTGGCCCGCGTGATTATCTCGACGATGAACGACTTGCCCGGGTATGAGATCGAAGAGGTCCTCGGCGAGGTCTTCGGCCTCACCGTCCGCTCGCGCAACGTCGGCTCCCAGATCGGTGCCTCGCTCAAGTCCCTCGCGGGCGGCGAGCTCAAGGGCATGACGAAGATGCTGAAAGAAGGCCGTGAGCATGCGACCGAGCGGCTGGTCGAGGAGGTCGAAGCGAAGGGCGGCAACGCGATCGTCGCCTTCCGTTACGACACCTCGGAGCTCGGCACCACCTGGACCGAGGTCTGCGCCTACGGCACCGCCGTCCGCGCCCGCCAGAAATAGCCGCGGGCGCCGCGGCGCCCTCCGCGGGGCCGATTTCCCCGGGCTTTTACAATCGGGCTATGCCCGAGTCCGCACCCGAGCCCACCTACACGCTCTACCGGCGCGGCATGGAGCTGCTCGAGGACGGTGACTTCCTCGACGCCACCGGGCCGCTCGCCGAGGCCGCGCGCCGCGAACCGGAGAAGACCTCGGTCCGTGAGGCCCTCGGCCGCGCCTACTATCGCGCCGGCCGCTTCCGCCTCGCCGCGGTCGAGTTCGGCGCCGTGGTGGAGAGTCACCCGGTCGACGACTACGCCCACTTCTGCCTCGGCCGCGCGCTCAGCATGACCGGCGACAAACGCGGCGCCCGCCACCACCTGGCGCTCGCCTCGAACCTGCGGCCCGACCGCCGGGATTATCGGTACTACCGGCGGTTGCTGGATTCGTAGGTTGTGGTGTTGTGCCGGCGTTGTCCCGGCCGCCCCGGCAGTCCTCGGGGCGTCCTGGGCGTCTCATGGCGGTCCTGGCTGGCTGTGACCGCCATGAGACGCCCAGGACGTGAGGGGTTCATGTGAGAGAAGCCACGCCTGCCTGCATTCCGTGACGGAGATGCCGGGAACGTCACCCTTCCGCGCATCTTCGGTCTGCTTTCGGGCCTCGAAAAGGGGCCCGAAAACGCGCTGCGTGTATTAGGGCCCCTATAGGGGGGTCAATGCACGCAGCGCTGAATTGACTGTTGCCCAACACGCACGAAAGCGTGGACTCCTCACGAGATGCGAGTCTCGTGACGTCCTCGTGGGACGACGGTGAGAGTTCCGTCGCTCCTCCCGTGACGCGCCCGCGGCGCACGCCGGGACTTCCCCCGCCACTCCCCACATCCCCGGCCGTCTCGGCCACGGTCACAGCCAGCCAGGGCCGTGACCGAGACGGCCGTGCTCGCCGACACCCCTTGCGTCCCTTGCGGTTCGGGCGCCGGCTCCAACCGGCCCCGTCCTACATCCCCGCGACCAATCTCCCCACCGTCCCCGCCGAGAAGTAGGGGCCGTAGGTGAGCCTCTTCGGGCCGTCCTCGGTGACATAGCTGGTCAGGCCGGCTATCTGGGTGCCGCCTTCGACCAGCCAGCCGCCGCCGCTCGCCCCCGGCGCCCAGTCGCAGCGGACGCCGATCGTGCTCGGGCCGGGGAGCGTCGCGGTGACCGGGTCTTCGCCCGCGAAGCCGGAGACGCAGGTGCGCATCCGTTCGGTCAGGCCGGGATAGCCGAAGGTTTCGTAGCGCCGCCGCCGTTGGCCGTCGGTGACGATCGTCGCGCCGCCGCCGACGGCGTCGGCCAGGGCGATGCCTTCGGCGTCAGGTTCGGTGAGGAAGGCCCCGAGGTCGTAGTCGGGGTTGCCGTCTTTCGTCCATTGAGGCAGGGCGCGTGGGCGGCCGCCGAGGGTGAAGGGGCCGAAGGGCGCCGAGCCGAGGTTGAAGCCCGGGACGAACTCGAGGTAGGTCGACCAGGTGCCGGGCTCCCCGTCCCTCGGCCCGCTGTTGACGCAGTGGCCGGCGGTGAGGACGAGCCGGCGGCTCGGCGAGTCGATCGCGGTCGCCGAGCAGAAGCCTTCTTCGCCGTCCTGGCGGACGTAGAGCCGCCCGTTCCACGCGTAGGGCGGGTCTTCGGGCGCTTCGACCGTCGTGTAGCTGGCGGAGGCGGGGCGGGCGCGTGGGCCGAGGCGGACGTCGGCGCTGCCGTCGGCGCCGACCCTCAGCTCGAGCGGCCGCGCTGCCGCCATCCGCGCCGGCGTCCAGAACCGTTCGATCTGCCGCGGGCCGGGCGCGGCCGACGCGGTGCCGGCGAGGAGGCCGAGCACGGCAAGTGCGACGACGAACGCTCGGCCGAACATCGCCGCAGGTTAGTGAGAGGTCAGCTGAGGAGCGGGGTCACGCAGCGGTAGTGGTAGAGAGCCTGCGGCGCGGCGGCAAAGGTCTTACCGGAGGCTTGGAGGGTAAGAACGTCGTAGTCGCTGGTGAGAGCGATGACCTGGCTCGTCCACTCTCCGCCCGCGTCTATCTGTGATCCGGGTTCCCGCTGAAGTGCCATGAAAGTCAGCAGCGGTGGCAGTTCCCCGCCCTGCGCAGCGCACACTGCAGTCGCTTCCGATGCCGTCACCGCCGCGACGCTCGGCGTCAGGTCCCAACACTCCCCGGCGTACTGACGCCGGCCCGCGGGGCATCCCACGGCATGGCCGTTGATGGTGGTCGCGTCGGCGGCGTGATCGGCGGCGGTGGCGGTCTGGGCGCGGCGGGCCGAGTCGGCGGAGTCGGCGTGGGACGCGTTCGGGACCTGGCCGAGGGTCCCGACCTTGATCTGGGAGCCCTCCAGGGAGTTCGCCGCGATGCGGTTGCCGGGCAGCGAGCCCACGACCAGCCGATTGCCGGGTAGCGATCTGACCCTGATCGTCTTGCCGTCGATCTTCGTCGCCGCCAGCACCGTGCCGCCGAGGGCGACGAACAGGGCGAGGCAGGCAATGACCAGGGCCGGCGAAGGCGGCCGCCATCCAGTGCGCTTCATCTCGAGACCTCCCGTAGGACGAGGACTTCCCAGTGCTCAGGCGATGCCCGTGCGGTGCGAGCCTAATAGACTCGCCGCCTACATACGGTCGGTGGTCAAGGGAAGTCCGGTGCGAAACCGGCGTGGTCCCGCCACTGTGACCGGGTCGAGGAGGTCGCGGATGCCGCTCAACCGGCGTCGGCCACTGGGGGCGCACACGTCCCCGGGAAGGCGCGGCCCGCCCAAACCCCGGAAGCCAGGAGACCTGTCCCCGGCCAGCCAAGACGACCCTCGAGGAAAGGGTGGCTCATATGCCAAGCAGGATGAAATCGACCGTGGCCGCGTGCGCGCTGGTCCTCTGTCTAGCACTCGCGGTCGCCGCTACCGCCTCCGCCACGACGGCCACGCTGCGCGTGATCGGCAAGGGCAACGTGGTCCTCTCCGAAGGCCCCGTCAAGACCTCAAGCATCTCCGTCAAGACCAGCCCCAAGGCGACCTGCCTCGGCTCCGGCACCGGCGGCAGCGGTAAGGCGGTGGCGTTGAAGGGCAACACCGCGCTCGGCCTGCTTGCCAACGGAGCGAAGACGATCAAGCAGCTCTCCCCGCTCTCGCTCACCGACCACTTCAGCTTCGGCCTCGCCCTCTGCGGCGTCGGCAAGAGCGTCGCCTCCGGGAAGGCCTCCTGGTACCTGAAGATCAACCACAAGGGTGCCTCGGTCGGCGGCGAAAAGGCCAAGATCAAGGCGGGCGACGAAGTCCTCTGGGACTTGGCGCCGTCCTACCCGTATCCCGAAGAGCTGGTGCTGAGCGCGCCGCAGCAGGCGACCGCCGGGGTGCCGTTCGCGGTCCACGTGTTCGCCTACAACGAAAAGGGCGCGCACAAGCCGATGAAGGGCGCGACGGTGACCGGGGCGACCGGTCCCACCGACGCCAAGGGCATGGTGATGGTGACGCTGAACGAACCGACGCTGATCAGCGCCGCGATCGGCAACGCCATCCCCTCCGCGCAGGAGCCGATCTGCTTCGGCAGCAAGTGCCCCGCTGGTAGCTGATGTCTCGCCGCGGCACGGCGGTCGCGATCGCGCTGCTCCTCGGAGCAGCGCTCGTGGCCGCCGGCTGCGGTCTCGGCCCCGGGGACGACGTCGGCTCGGTCGACCTCACGGTGACGCGTGAATTCGGCACCGTGCAGATGTCGGAATCCTCCGGGGAAGCGAACGAATCCGACACCGTGATGCGCTTCCTCGAAGGCGAAGTGGAAGACACCGAGACGCGCTACGGCGGTGGCTACGTGAAGTCGATCGACGGGATCGAAGAAAGCGAACGCGGCGGCCACCCCTACGACTGGTTCTTCTACCTGAACGGGGTGGAGTCCCCGGTCGGCGCCGCCGAGGTGTCGCTGCGGGGCGGCGAGAAGATCTGGTGGGACATGCACAACTGGGCGGCGACCGCGCACGTGCCGGCGGTGGTCGGATCCTGGCCGGCGCCGTTCACGACCGGCTGGGAAGGGCATGCGCCGGCGGTTCTGGTCGAATGCGAGGGCGACGGCGACGCCTGCGCGACGGTGCGCGACGCGCTCGAAGGCGAAGGCGTGAAGATCGCCTCGGGTTCCCCGAAGGGTGCGATCCGGGTGCTGGTCGGGCCCTGGGCGAAGCTGCGCTCCGATCCGGTCGGGCCGCTGATCGAGGACGGGCCCGGGGAAAGCGGCGTCTACGCGGAGTTCGAGCGGGCCGGCGGCGCCTGGGGGCTGGTCGGGCTCGACGAAGACGGCGAGAAGGCGCATGCCTTCGGTCCCGGGGCGGGACTGGTCGCGGCGACCCGGCACTTCGAAGGCCCGCCGGTCTGGCTGGTCACCGGCGGCACGGTCGGGGCGGTGGAGTCGGCGGCGGAAGCGCTGAACGCCGACGATCTGCGCGACCATTACGCGGTGGAGAGCCACGGCGGGGCGGTGACGCCGCTGCCGCTACGCCCGGGTGCCGAATGAGATCGCGGTTCGCCTACATCCCTCGTCGGGGGCCGCTGCAGTCGGCGCGACCCGGCGCCGCGGTGGCCTACCTCGGCGCGCTGGTCGTCGTCGCCTTCCTCTACTCGAGCCCGGTCGTGCTGCTCGCGGCGGGCATCGCCGCCTGTCTCGCCGGGCGGTTGGCGGGGGCGCGGACCGCGGTGCGCGCGGCGCTGCGGATGGGGCTCGGGCTGGCGCTCCTGATCGTCGTCGTCAACGCGCTCGTCGTCGATCGCGGGGAGACGGTGCTGGCGCGGCTCGGCGAGGTGCCGATCCTCGGCCAGGTCGACATCACCCTGGAGGCGATCGTCGCCGGCGCCTCGCTCGGCCTGCGGGCGGCGGTGACGATGGTCGCCTTCTGCGTCTACTCGGCCTGCGTCGATCCCGACCGCGTGCTGCGGGCGCTGCGGCCGATCGCGGCGCGCTCGGCGCTGACCGCGACGCTGGTCTCCCGCCTGGTCCCGGTGGCGACGGCCGACGCGGCGCGCCTGCGCGACGCCGGACGGCTGCGCGGGCCGGGGGCGGCGCCGGTGGGCAAGGGGGCGCTCGCCCGGCGCCTCCTCGCCGGCTCGCTCGACCGCTCCGTCGACGTGGCGGCGACGCTCGAGCTGCGCGGCTACAGCCTCGGCGGCCCGCGCGGACGGCGGCGGCGCGAACCGAGCCGTTATGACGCCCGCTTCTACGTCGTCGCCGCGGTCGTGCTGGTGGCGGCGATCCTCGGCAAGGTCGCGGGTGCCGACGACTTCCATCCCTATCCGACGATCGAGGTCGGCCTCGGCGCCCCGACGCTCGCGGTCTGCGCGGTGGTGCTGGCGAGCGGCCTGGCGCCGCTGCGGCGCAGGCAGCGACGACGGGTAGAACGCGGACAGGGCTCGGCGCGGCCGCGCCTGACCCCACGGCAGCTCGCGATGTCGCCGCACGTCCCCCGGGCGAGGAACGCCGACCGTGTCTGAGCTGGCGATCCGCCGCGGCGCCGCCCCGGCCCTCGCGGTCGAGCGGCTCTCCTACTCCTATCCGCGCTCCGAGGCGCCGGCGCTGCTCGACGTCTCGCTGGAGGTCGCGCCCGGGGAGTTCGTGCTGCTCGCGGGCCGCTCGGCCTCGGGCAAGTCGACCTTGCTGCGCGCCGCCTGCGGGCTGGTGCCGCACTTCCACGGCGGCGAGATCGAGGGGCGGGTCGAGGTGGCCGGGATCGACGCGATCGCCGCCGGGCCGGGGGAGCTCGCCGCGGCGGTCGGCTACGTCGCCCAGGACCCCGAGACGCAGGTCGTCTCGACCACGGTCGCGGCCGAGATCGAGCTGCCTCTGGAGATGCGCGGCGACGGCCCCGGCGACCGGGCGCGGGCGGTCGAGGAGGTGGGGCTGGCGCTGGCGATCCCGCACCTGCTCGGGCGCGCTGTGGACACGCTGTCGGGAGGCGAGCTGCAGCGGGTGGCGCTGGCGGCGGCGCTGGTGACGCGCCCGCGGCTGGTGCTCCTCGACGAGCCGACCTCCCAGCTCGACCCGGTCGCCGGCGACGAGCTGATCTGGTTGCTGCGGCGGCTGAACGAGGAGTGGGGCGTGGCGGTCGTGCTCGCCGAACACCGGCTCGAGCGCTGCCTCGCCGCGGCCGATCGGGTGGTGGCTGTCGAGGACGGTCGGATCGGCTTCGACGGCCCCCCGCGCGAGTTCCTCGCCTGGACCCGGGAAGCCGACCCGACGCTGACGACCCCCGCCGCCCGGCTCTTCTCCCTGGCCGGGATCGAGCCACTGCCGATCGGCGTGCGCGACGCGCGCCGCCTCCTCGAGTCGCAAACTGTGCCGGCTGAAGCATTGGTGTCGTCAGAGCAGCACCAATCCTTCAGCGGTGGCGTCAAGGGACCGCGGGCGCTGGAGGCCAAGGGGCTCTGGGTCGAGCTCGACTCCGGGGAGGGGGCGCGGGACGTCATCCGCGGCATCGACCTCGCGGTCGCGCCCGGCGAACGGGTCGCGCTGATGGGACGCAACGGCGCCGGGAAGTCGACGCTTCTGCGCACCGCCGCGGGCCTCGTCGACCCGGTCGCCGGCCGGGTGGCCGCCGAGCGGATGGCGCTCCTGACCCAGAACCCGGGCGACTTCCTCGTCCGCGAGCGGGTCGGGGACGAGCTGCCCGGGGACGATGGCCGCGACGCCCTGCGCGCGGTCGGGATGGAGCACGCGATCGACGCCGACCCGCGCGACCTCTCCGGCGGCGAGCGCCAGCGCCTCGCCCTCGCGATCGCCCTCGCCGGGCGCCTGGAGGGCGACGGCGTCCCCGGCCTGGTCGCTCTCGACGAGCCGACCCGTGGCATGGACCGCGGCCGCAAGGAGGACCTCCACTCGCTGGTCGAGTGCCTCGCGGCCGGGGGCGCCGCGGTCGTCATCGCCACCCATGACGTCGAGTTCGCCGCCGAGTTCGCCGAGCGCGTCGTCCTGCTCGGCGACGGCGTCGTGATCGCCGACGGCCCGAGCGCCGACATCCTCTCCGGCGGCTGGTACTTCGCCACCGAGGTCGCCCGCGTCCTCGACGTCCCCGGCGTCGTCACCCCCGAGCAGGGCGCCGCCCTCCTCGCCGCGCCAGCTTCCGAGCTTAGGGGCCACATATGGCCTAAAAGCTCGGAAGCACCTGCGGGGGATGGGGGTCTGGGATGAGCTGGCAGCTGGTCAGCTTCTTGATCCTCGCCGCGGTCCTCCTCGCCGGCTTCGGCTGGTATGAGCGCTCGCGGCCCCCGGCGCAGGTCGTCGCCCTCGTCGCCGCGCTGGCGGCGCTGGCGATCGCCGGGCGCGTCGCCTTCGCCGCCTTCCCCAACGTCAAGCCGACCACCGACATCGTCATCTTCGCGGGCTATGCGCTCGGCCCGGCGGCGGGCTTCGCGGTCGGCGCCTTCACGGCGCTGATCTCCAACTTCTGGTTCGGCCAAGGTCCCTGGACGCCCTGGCAGATGGCGGCCTGGGGGCTCTGCGGCGTCCTCGGCGCGGCGCTCGCGCTCGGCACCCGCAACGTGGGACGGCTGACGCTCGCCGCGGTCTGCGGCCTCGCCGCGGTCGGCTACGGGGCGATCCTGAACTTCTCCCTGATGGCGACCTACGGCAGCGGCAGCCTGTCCTGGGAGCGCTTCTGGCTGCTCGAGGGACGCGCGATCCCCTTTGAAGTAGCCCATGCAACCGGCAACGTCGTACTTGCGCTTGCCGCCGGTCCCGCGATGATCAGGATGTTGATTCGATTCCGTGAACGTTTCGAATGGCGGCGGGGGGAAGTCGGTGCGGTGACGTCGACCGGCGCGGTCCCGCCTGGCTCCGGCGGCCGCTCCGGGGGCGCGGCCATCGCCGGCACCGGGCGCGTCGTCGCGATCCTGGTCGCCGTGCTGCTGCTCGGCGCCTTCGCCTCGACCCGCGCCCAGGCCGCTCCGGCGGGCGGCACCGAAGCCGGGACCGCGTGGCTCGAAGGCGTCCAGAACAGCGACGGCGGTTGGGCCGAAAAGCCCGGCGCCGACTCGGCGCAGGAGATGACCGGCTGGGCGATGCTCGGCCTCGAGGCGGCCGGGGTCAACCCGCAGGACGTGATCAGCAGCGCCGGCAAGTCGCCGGTCGATTACCTCCAGAGCGCGATCGGCCAGGTCCAGAGCGCCGGCGACCTCGCCCGCACGATCCTCGCCCTCGAGGGCGCCGGGGTCGAACCGCGCGAATTCGGCAGTCGCAACCTGGTCGCGGCGCTACTCGCCAAGCGACGCAAGGACGGCTCCTACGAGGGCTGGCCGAACTCGACCGCCTACGCGGTGCTGGCGCTGCGCTCGGCCGGGATCGCCAACGTCTCCGACTCGATCGAATGGCTGCGGGAAGCCCAGAACGACGACGGGGGCTGGGGCGATACGGCGGGCTCGCCGAGCAACGCCGACGGGACCGGGGCGGTGCTGCAGGTGATGGACCCGTCCGGGAAGCCGGCGAAGAAGGCGGTCGGCTACCTGCGCCAGACCCAACAGCCGGGTGGCGGCTGGCGGCTCGGCGGCAACGGCGCGCTGAACACCCAGTCGACCGCCTGGGCGGTGGAGGGGCTGCTCGCCGCGGGGGCCAACCCGGCGGAGTTCAAACGCGGCGGCAAGTCGGCGCTCGAATACCTCGAAGGCAACCAGGACGCCGACGGCCACTACCGCTACTCGTCGAAGAGCGACCAGTCGCCGGTCTGGGTGACCGGCGAGGTGCTGGTCGCGGCGGCGAAGCAGCACCTGCCGCTGCAGGCGCCGCCGCGGGCGCCGACGCCGAAGGTGCCGACCCCGACGCCGACCCCGATCCCGATCCCCGCGCCGACCCCGGAAATCGAATCGCTGCCGCTGCCCGAAGAAGGCGGCGTGACGCCGGTGCCGACCCCGCTCCCGGAAATCCCCTCCGAAGTGCCCGAATTCCCGGAAGCGGGGACGTCCGGGCCGAAGGGCCTC
This sequence comes from Solirubrobacterales bacterium, assembly GCA_965200635.1. Taxonomy (GTDB): domain Bacteria; phylum Actinomycetota; class Thermoleophilia; order Solirubrobacterales; family 70-9; genus VAYN01. The sequence goes on from OZ241364.1 coordinate 2,864,851, forward strand.
GGCGGCAAGAAGGGCAAGAACGGCAAGCAGGGCGCGCCGAGCGGGATCGCCCCGGCGGAAACGCCCGGGGCGATCCCGCCCGAAGAAGTGCCGCCGGCCTCGGTGCCGCTGGAAGAAGGCAACGGCGAATCGTTCTCCGAAGGGGTCCCGGTGGAGGAATCGGACTCGGGCTCCGACGGATCCGACGGCTCGGTGCTCGGCTCGATCATCGCCGGGTTGATCGTCGGGTGCATCCTCTTCGCGATCGGCTTCGGCCCCTATAAACGCTGGAAGGCGACCCACCCGGATGACGCGCCCCCGCCCGGCGCCGGGCCGCCTTCGGCAGGGCCCGGACCGGCCACCCTTGGCTCGATGCCGCCGCCCGCGCCGCCCGCGATCAATGGCGCGACCCCGCACGCGGGCGTCCCGCAGCCCCCGCCCCCGCCGCGCCGCTACTCCTGACGAGTACCCTCGTCCCATGCTGACCCGTGCCGCGGCGATCGAGGCGATCGCGGGAGCCCACTTCGATGTCGTCGTGATCGGGGGCGGCATCACCGGAGCCGGGGTGGCGCTCGATGCCGCCTCGCGCGGCTACTCGGTGGCGCTGCTGGAGCGCGACGATTACGCGGTCGGGACCTCGAGCCGCTCCTCGAAGATGGTCCACGGCGGGCTCCGTTACCTGCAGAACTTCGATCTCGGCCTGGTGCGCGAGGCGCTCCTGGAGCGTCGCCTCCTGGTCCACCTGGCGCCGCACCTCGTCTACCCGACGCCGTTCCTGGTCGCCGCGCTGGGGGAGGAGAGGCGGGACCGCAAGCTCGGCCTCGGCCTGAACATGTACGACGTGATGGCGTCCACCCGCAGCGGGCGCAGCCGCCGGGAGAAGCGCGAGAAGCGGGAGAAATTCTCCGCGCAGGCGCGCGAGGAGGAACCCTGGTGGTCCCCGGACCGCCACCGCACGATCGACCACGACGAGGTGCTGGAGATGGTCCCGGCGCTCGGCCCGCGCGACCCGCACGACGCCTACCTCTTCTACGACTGCCAGACCGACGACGTGCGCCTGGTGCTGACCGTCCTCGGCGAGGCCGAGCGCTACGGCGCGGTGATGCTGAACGGCGCCGACGTGGTCGAGGTGACAGGCGGGCCGGGGAGCGCCGCGGGCGTGACCTTCGTCGAGGCCGACTCGGGCGAGCGGACCTGGGTCGGCGCCGACCACGTCGTCAACGCGACCGGCGTCTGGGCCGACACGATCCGCCCCGAGGTGATCGAGGAGGAGGACGTGCCACGGATCGCGCCCAGCCGCGGGACCCATTTGCTCGTCGAGGCCCGCGATCTGCCGATGGGCAGCGCCGCCTGCATCGTCCCGGCGGGGGAAGGACGGATGATCTTCGCGCTCCCCTGGTACGGGCGGACGCTGATCGGCACCACCGACAACGACTTCGAGGGCGACACCCGCCACCCGCGCCCCGCCGGGGACGAAGTCGAGTACCTGCTCGACGCGGCGAACTCCTTCTTCGGCACGGCGCTCGGGCCAGGCGACCTGGTCGGCGCCTACGCCGGGGTGCGGCCGCTGATCTCGAGCGGGGACCCGCGCAAGTCGGTCGACATCTCGCGCAAGGAGGAGCTCTACGAGACCTCGTCGGGGATGCTGACGATCACCGGCGGCAAGCTGACGACCTACCGGCGGATGGCGAAGCTGACGGTCGACCGGCTGGTCGAGCGCGAAGGGCGCAAGGCGCCGTGCCACACGGCCGAGATCCCGCTCGGGATGGAGGCGCGCCCGGCCGACCTCGAGGCGCCCGAGGCGGTGGGGGAGGAGGCCCTGTCCCAGCTCTCCTTCCGCTACGGGCACGCGGCGCGGAAGGTGCTCGACCTGGCACGGCAGCGGCCGGAGCTGGCGGCGCCGATCGTCGGCGACCGTCCCGATCTGCTCGCCGAGGTGGTGCTGGCGGCCCGCCACGAGCAGGCGCGCTCGCTCGCCGACGTACTGCTGCGGCGCACCCGGCTGGGGATCCTCGCGGCGCCGGCGCTCCGCGACCCGGAGGCGCGGCGACCGATCGCGGCGGCGCTGGGCGGTGAGCTGGGCTGGTCAGATGCCCGGGTCGAGGCCGAGATCGCCGCCTGGGACGGCGTCGCGGCGGAGGAAGGGGTGGACCCGGGGCGAAGTAACGGTGGTGTCCCCGCGCCGGTCGCCGCGTCCTCGGCCGAGCCTGTTGACTAAAGTCGCCCTCCGATGACCAAGACCGAGCTCGAATCCAAACATCTTTCTGACCTCCACCAGCTCGCCGCCGCTGCCGGCGTCGAGCGCTTCCGGATGCTGTCGCGCGCCGAGTTGATCGAGCGCCTGGGCGACGGCAACGGCGACGAGGGCGGCTCCGCGCCGCGTGACTCTGCTTCCGATGAGGGCCGCGAGCGCCCGCGTCGCCGCCGCCGTCGTAGCTCGGCCGGCGGTCGTGAGCGCGAGGAGCGCGCCGATGTCGAGGACGAAGAAGAGGAGAAGCCCCCCGCGCGCCGCAAACGCGCCGCGCCTGCCTCCCGCGACGCCGAGGATTCCGGCCGCGAGGACGAGGATTCGGGCAAGGACTCCGACGAGGACGGGGAGGGCTCGAACCCGCGCCGCCGCCGTCGACGCCGCCGCCCCTTCGGCCGTCGCAAGGACGGGATCACGCTTCAGGACCTGCTGCTGCCCGCCGATTCGGGCCGCCAGGCGATCCTCCTCGCCGACACTCGCGAGGCGGCCACCGAGATGCTGCGCGGGGTCGCCGCCGACCTCGCCGAGTCAGGCGACGGTCCCGATCCGGTCGTGCTGCTGATCGACCCGAGCCCCGAGGAGCTGGCGGACTGGAAGCGCGAGGCGCCGAAGGCCGAGCTCGTCTCCGCCGGTCAGGCCCGTCACACCAAGGACGCCCTGGCCTCGGCCCAGCGCCGGGCAGGCGAGGGCGAAGACGTGATCCTCCTGGTCGATTCCGTGACCCGGTTCGCGGAGTCCTTCGGCGACACCGACGCCGCCAAGGAGCTCTTCGACGCCGGCCGCGATGACGTCGCCGCGAGCGGCAAGGGTTCGCTGACGGTGGTCGTCGCTCTAGAGCGCGTTTAGCGTCTGTAGGCGATGCGGCGCCACGACGGCTCCTTGGAGAGCTCGATGAGCTCGGAGCTGCGGTCGGGCTGGACGTAGCCGAAGGTCTGCGAGCGCTCGTCGAAGACGACGTCGAGCTCGCCCTCCTTGACCCGCTGGTCGAGCCAGGCGCCGCGGAAGACGAGGCGGCGGATCCAGTGGACGAGGCTGCGGTTGGAGGGACCGACGAGGTCCTCCCAGTTCTCGTTGATGTGCTCCCCGAGGGGGGAGCTCGGCTCGGCGATCTCGCCGCTGACCGCGAGGTCCAGGAGGTCGTCGAGCTCCTCGCCGGTGAGGCCCTGGCCGACGAAGGCCAGCTTCACCGCCGCCTGCTCGACCCGCTGGGCGAAGTCCTCCTCGTTGAAGGCGAAGCGGAGCTCTCCGTACTCCAATACGTAATCGGAGCCAGACTCGTAATTCCCTCTGCGGGTCGTTTTCTTTTCCATGTGAGTTGAAGCCCAAGACCGCGACGGAAGCCCGGTGTCGCAGCGCGCTGCATCTTGCCGATCATCCTAGTTCCGTGCCTCGCCGGGCACCCCTCTGAACGCCGGGTTGCAGTGAGAAGGGATTTTGGCGCTGAAGTCGAGCCAAAAACGCCGATTCCCGATCCGGGGGGTCAATTTTGCCCCGCCGAACCCTTGGTACGGAATGCCGACCAAGCGCTTCGACCACCTGCCGTACCGCTCCATCCACGACCGCGAGGTCCCCGTCGCGACCGGTCTCCGCGCCCGCACCCTGGGCCTGTCCCACCTCGATCGCGAGGACGCCGGCCCCGGCCTCCTGATCCCAAGGTGCGCCAGCGTCCACACCTTCGGCATGAGGTTCGCGCTCGACGCGCACTTCCTCGACGCGGACGGGAAGGTGATGAGCTCCCGCCTCGATGTGCAACCCCGCCGCTTCGTCGCCTGCCGGGGTGCCGTGGCGGTCTTGGAGGTCCCGGCTTAGGGCTCCTGGGCGGGTGCGGCAGTCCTAGTGGCGTCCTGGGCGTCTCATCGCGGTCCTGGCTGGCTGTGACCGCGATGAGACGCCCAGGACGTGCGGGTTTCGGGGGGAAGTGCGGGAGTTCGTCACGCTTCCGCCCGGAACTCCACACCCCCGTCACGCTTCTCCAGCACCCCGATGTTGATGGGCCGAAAACTAGCCCTATAGACGTAGTTTTCGGCCCATCAACATTCGGGGTCCGACGGAAGGCGCACGAAGCATGAGGAAGTCCCGCAGAACTGTGGAGTTCGTGGCATCTCCCTCACATCTCCCCCAACGGCGTCGGGGATCCTTCACACCTCTCATACCCCGGCCGTCTCGGGCACGGTCACAGCCAGCCAGGGCCGTGACCGAGACGGCCGTGCTCGCCGACCCGCCTTGCGTCTCTTGTCTCGGGGCGCCGGGTAGCCATCTGGCGCGTCCGGACGGGGAGATCCGCGACGCGGATGTTCGTAATCCCGCTTCTTCCGTGCTCCGTTGGGGGGACAAAACAGGGGTCCCCAGCCCTTAGGCGGCCATGTTGCCTGAACGAGAAGAGATCGCCACGATCGTCGTCTGCGAGGACGACGATGCCACCCTCGACCTGTTGTGTGAGCACCTGATGGCGGACCGGTATGAGGTCCTGCCCGCGCCCACCGCCACGGATGCGTTGCGACTCTGTCGCTACAACCATCCCGACCTGATGTTGCTCGATCTGGCGTTGCCCGATGCCTCGGGACTCGATGTGCTGCGGGAGATTCGCGGCTCCGACGGGGTCGATGCCCGCTTCAACCCGCACCTGCCGATCATCGTCCTGACCGGGCGCGGGGGGACCACCGATCGCGTCCGCGGTCTCGACCAAGGGGCGGACGACTACGTTCAGAAGCCCTTCAGCTACGACGAGCTGCGGGCGCGGATCGAGGCGGTGCTTCGCCGGCGCCACAGTCGCCACGACGGCCCGGTGCACGTGGGGGAGATCCTGATCGACCCCTCGCGCCGCAAAGTGACGGTCGGCGAGCGTGAAGTCCACCTGGCGAAGAAAGAGTTCACGCTGATGCGCGTCCTCGCCTCCGACCCGACGCGGGTGTTCAGCAAGGACGAACTGCTGCGGGACGTGTGGGGCTTCAAGGCACCCGCCGGCCGCACCCGGACGCTGGACTCCCACGCGTCACGGCTACGTCGCAAACTTGATCCGGAGAACCAGAAGTACGTCGTCAACTGTTGGGGAATCGGTTACCGGCTGGTGGACGACTCGGAATAATCCGCGCATGCCAAGCCAGACGATGCCCGAGCTGATCGCCCAGGTCGACCGGATCGAGCGCCAGGTCGCGCTGATCTCGCGGAACCTGGGCATTCCCTACGACTATCCCGCCACGGCCGAGACGCCGCCAGAGGTGATCGAACTCGTCCAGAGCGGCAATCGGGTCGCGGCGGTGAAGCGCTACCGCGAACTGACCGGCGTCGGGCTGAAGGAGGCCAAGGACGCGGTCGACGCGCTCTGACGTCGACCTGCTGGAGGCGGGTGGCCGGCGCCCACCCAGGTTCGCCGGCCACGCCTCTGAGCTACTTGGCTTCTTTGGTCGGGACCTCGAAGTGGAGCAGGGAGAGGCTCGAGCTGATGCCCTGGGCACCGTCGTCCGCGAGCCGGGTCGCCGACTCCTCGCCGATCTTCATCGCCGACTCGAGCGTCTCCGCCAGCAGCTTGCTGAGCTGCTTCCAGCCGGCCTCGTCGAGGTTCAGCGGGGTGCGCGAGATGTGCGTGTCGGTGCGCGAGTCGATCGTGCCCTCGATCATCGCGGCGGTGGCGTCTTTGCCGATCGCCTCGATGATCACGCCGTCGATGCCCTTGCGGGCCGAGGCTGGGATCTTGGCCCAGTCGGCGTCGCTGAAGAAGGCACGCTCGGTGGCGCGGTAGAAGTGCTCGACGGCACCGCGGCGCGGCTCCGTTTTCACCAGTTCGACGCAGTCGTATTCGAGCAGCGTCTTGACGTGATAGCTGACGTTACCGAGCGGCTCGTCAAGTTCCTGGGCGAGCTGGTTGGGGCTGGAGATGCCTCGGTTGAGCGAGGTCAGGATGCGCACGCGCAGCGGATGGGCGAGCGCCTTGGCCAGCTGTTGGGTGATTCCCTCGGGGGTCGTTCGGGTCTGAGCCAATTGAATGGCCTCCTTTTGGGTCGGGCGGGAATAAAGCGAGAACGGGCCGGCGCTGGGTGTCCGGGGGGGAGCGACGGACCGCGCATTAAGTATTTCAAAACGCTCTGCGGATTCCGTGGTGCGGCAAGGGTGAATCCGTCACACGGAAACCGAGGGTGATTTTGCCGCGCTGAGCGGACTGCACGTTCGGGACGGGGGGAGAGATCGTCCTCCCCGGGCCCTTGACGCGGCATGTGGATCGACGAAGTGACCCCGTACCTTGCCGCCCTGGCGCCCGCGCGGCTCGCCTTCTGGCCCGCGCTCGGCGCGGCGGGCGCGACTCTCGCCGCCGCCGTCCGCCAAGGCCGCCGGAGAACCGCGCTGAACGAGCACCTGCACGAGCTACGCCGCCCGCTGCAGGCGCTGGCGCTGATGGCGCGGCCCCGAGAGGCCCCGGGAGGCGGCGACGGGCCGGTGGAGATGGCCGCGGCCGCGCTCGCGGCGCTCGAACGGGAGATCAACGGCCGGCGGGAGGTGCCCTTCACCGCGGTCGTCGCGCTGCGACCCCTGCTCGAAGCGACGCGCCGCCGCTGGCGCGGCCAGGCGGCGATCTGGGGCGGGGGCCTGGCACTGCGTTGGGACGCGGGCGAGGCGGCCGTCGAAGGCAACCGACTGGAGCTCGCGGCCGCTCTCGACAATCTGATCGCGAACGCGCTCGAGCACGGCGGCGGTCAGATCGAACTGGCCGCCGACCTGGCGGGCGACCGCGTCTGCCTGGCGGTGGTCGACTCCGGCGACGGCGCCCGGAGACGGGCACGGCAGCGTGAGACGGCGCTGAAAGGACGCGACACGCGGCGTCGCCGCGAGCTGCGCGCACCGCTCGGTCGCCTCTCGGGTCGCGCCCGCCACGGCCACGGCCTGCGCCTGGTGCGTCGTACCGCGGCCCGGCACGGCGGCGCGTTCGCACTCCATAAAGGGGAGCGGGGGACGAGCGCGGTGCTCGAGCTGCCGCTGGCCGCGCCGGTTCGGACCCGCGGAGGCGTGCGGTGAGCAGGCGGGCGCGGGCGATCGCGTTCGGGGTCGGCGCGCTGATCGCGGCGATCGCGGCCGGGGCGATCGCCGACGGCTACGGCGAAAGCGTCGCCCGCGGCTACGGGGCGCTGCGGCCGGTGGTGGTCGCGGCGGCGCAACTGCCGGCGGGCCAGGCGTTGGCGCCGACCGTCGCCGAAAGGGACCTCGAGGTGCGCCAGGTCCCCGCCCGGTTCGTCCCGGCGGGGGCGCTGCGTGACCCGGCCGAAGCGCTCGGCCTGGAGCCGGCGGCGGCGATCCCGAGCGGCGCCTACCTCCTTGCAGGTCAGCTCCGGCCGCCGCGGACCGAGTCGCCCGGCCCGCGCCTCGCCGCCGGACGGCGGCCGGTGCAGATCGCCGTCAGCGGGGTCGAAGCCCTCGCCCTCGGCGGCGCCTCGCCGATCGGCTCGCGGGTCGACGTCGTCGTCACCACCGAACCGGGCGACGGCGGCGCCGGCAACACCTACGTGGCGGCGGCCGCGGTGCCGCTGCTCGGGCTCGGCGGGTCGCCGGAAAGCGATGCCACCGGGACCGCCGAGGCGACCCTCGGCCTGACCCGGCCGCAGGCGCTCCGGCTGATCGCCGCCGAGAGCTTCGCCCGCCAGGTGACGGTGATGCCGCGGGGCGGGCGATGAGCGCGCGCGAGCGGCACGTCGCCGAAGTCGCCGCGAAGTTGCGCGGGCGCCTGGTCGAGCGCCGCCGCGCCGAGGCCGCCCTCGGGGGTCGCGGCGCGCCCGACCTCGAGGAGACCGTGCGCGAGCTGGTCGACGAGGAGGCGGCGATCCTGGCGCCCGCCGACCGGGCCGAGATTGCCGCCCGCGTCGTCCGCGACAGCGTCGGCCTCGGGCCGCTGGAGATCCTCCTCGCCGACCCCGAGGTCTCGGAGGTGATGGTGAACGGGCCCGACCGGGTCTTCGTCGAGCGCGGCGGGCGGATCGAGTCGACCGCGATCGGCTTCGCCGGCGAAGAGGAGCTGCGCAACGCGATCGAGCGGATCCTGGCGCCGCTCGGCCGCCGCGTCGACGAGCTGAGCCCGATGGTCGACGCCCGCCTCGCCGACGGCTCGCGGGTCAACGTGGTGATCCCGCCGCTGGCGATCGACGGCCCGGCGATCTCGATCCGACGCTTCGGCGCCGAGCGGCCGGGGCCGGACCGGCTGGTCGAGATGGGCACGCTCGACCCGGGCCAACATGCCCGGTTGGAGGAGGCGGTGCGGGCGCGGCGCAGCATCCTCGTCAGCGGCGGCACCGGTTCGGGCAAGACCACGCTCCTGAACGCGCTGTCGGCCTTCGTCGCCGCCGAGGAGCGGGTGGTGACGATCGAGGACGCCGCCGAGCTCCGCCTGCAGCAGCCCCACGTGGTGCGGCTGGAGAGTCGGCCCGCCGGGGTCGAGGGGCGCGGCGAGGTCACGATCCGCGACCTGCTGCGCAACGCCCTGCGGATGCGGCCCGACCGGATCGTGATCGGCGAGGTGCGCGGGGCGGAGGCCCTGGATCTCCTGACCGCGCTGAACACCGGCCACGACGGCGCCCTCTCGACCGTCCACGCCAACTCGCCCCGCGACGCGATCGCCAGGTTGGAGACGCTGGCCCTGATGGCGGGGGTCGGGCTCCCGCACGAGGCGATCGCCGAGCAGGTACGCCGTGGCATCGACCTCGTCGTCCACCTGCGCCGGATGCCGGACGGCTCCCGCCGGGTGACCGAGATCGCCGAGGTGGAGAAGTGAGCGCGGCGCCGACCGCCTTGCTGGGCGCCCTCGCCGGCGGGCTGTCGGCCGTTGCCGCCCGCGAGGCGCTGCTCGCCTCTCCCGCCGTGGCGGCCTGGCTTCGCCTCGCGGTGGAGCCGCTGCGGCGGGCGGGGCAGGAGGGCTACGCGCCTTCGACCAAGGAGCGCCGTCGCCTCGCCGCGCTCGGCGCGGTCGGGGCGATCCTCGCGGGCTGGCTGCTCGGCGGCCTTGAGGTGGCGCTGCCGCTCTCGGTCGCCGGCCCGGCCCTCGCCGCCTGGGCGATCTCCAGCCGTCGCCGCCGTTACCGCGCGGCGGTCGAGCGCTCGCTGCCCGAAGTGGCGACCGCGGTCGCCGACTCGCTCGCCGCCGGGCGCTCCCTGCGCGCCTCCCTGCCGGCGGCGGCGGTATATCTGGACGGTCCCCCGGCGGCGGAGCTGGCCCGGCTCGGCGCCGAGCTCGACCTCGGCACCGCCACCGCCGACGCGGTCGCCGCCTGGCGGGCGCGGATGCGCTCGGAGCGGGTCGACGCCTTCGCCGCCGCGCTGCTCAGCCAACGCCTCGCCGGCGGCGACCTCGCCGGCCTGCTCCGCCGCTTCGCCGCCGGGGCGGCGGAGCGCGACCGGGTCGCCGAAGACGCCAAGTCCGCCACCGCCCAGGCACGCTTCACCGGTCTCCTCGTCGTCGCGATGCCGAGCGGCGGCGCGCTCTTCGCCGAGCTGGTCCAGCCCGGCTTCCTCGGCAAGCTGATGGGCGCACCCGCCTCGGCGATCCTCCTCGCGATGGCAGCCGGCCTGCAGGTGATCGGCTTCGTCGCGATCCGCCGCCTCTCGCGGGTGGTCGATTGACCCCGGTCGGCCTCTGCTTCACCGTGGCGACGTTGCTGGCTCTCGCCGCCGGCCGCGAGGTCCTGGTCGCGCGCGCGATCCGCCGCGGTGTGGGCGCGGAGCCGGGGCGCTCCGAGACGCCGCTTCACGGCCCCTGGGCGCGGGTGGCGCTGGCCCTCGACCTGCCGGAGCGACTGCGGCGCTCGGGACTCGAAGCCCGCCTGCCGTTGCCGGCGCTCCTGCTCGGCAAATTCGCCGGCGCGGTCTTCGGCGCGATCCTCGCGCTCGGCGCGGCTCCCGCGGCGCCGGGGCGGATCGGGATCGCGGTGGCGCTCGGGCTCCCCGCGGCGGGCTTCTTCGTCCCCGATGCCCTCTTGGAGCGCGAGGCGCGCCGGCGCCGGCGCCGGCTGGTCGCCGCCCTCCCCGATGCCCTCGACCTGCTCGCGGTCAGCGTCGCCTCCGGTCGTGGGCCCGGCGAGGGGCTCGCGCAGCTGGCGCGGACGGGGGAGGGGCCGCTGGCCGAGGAGATGCGGATCGCGGTCGCCGAGCTCTCCTGCGGCAGCCCACTGAGCGTCGCCCTCGCCGCCCTGCGCACCCGTGTCCCCGGCTCGGAGATCGCGACCCTGGTCGCCTCGATCGAGCGCTCCCGCCGCTTCGGCTCACCGCTCGCCGATCAACTCCGCCGCCAGGCGACGAGCCTGCGCCGCGAGGGCCGCCGCACGGTCGAAGAGCGCGCCGCCCGCGCCGCCCCGAAGATCCAGCTCGTCGTCGCCCTGGTCCTGGTCCCCTCGGTGATGCTGATGATCGCCGCCGGCCTGATCGCAAACGCCGGGACGCTGCTTGACGGGTTCTGAGCCGAGGGCCGCGCCTCCGATGGTGTGTAGTTCGCGCAGTCGAGGCGTCATTTGCCCTCGATTGACGGAAAACCGAATTTTCGGCATGGACACGACGGTTCCTTGAACTGCATAATCGGCGCCGCCATGGAGGACAAACAGGTGCATAGGGCAAGGCGTGGCAACCGGCGAGCCGCCCGTCTCCGCGACCTGACCGTTCTGTTGTTGGTGTTGGGATGCGCGGCTGGATGCGGCGGAGCGACCGGTGCGCCCAACTCGTCATCCGTGGCGGGCAACCCCTTTGCCGGTTGTGGGCAAGAGTTTGAGCACGGGCCGGCGAACGTGTTGCCTGAAACCAGCCGGCTCGATTGCGCTCAGATCAAGAATCTCATCGCGATTCTTCCCCCCACCGCCGGAGGCTTCGTCCTTGCCAACAAGTCGCACCTTCAATGGCAATGTGACGAGAGCAGGCCCGCGAAAACCGGCGGTCGCGTTCTTCTGAGGTGCGAGCACGGCGCCAGGCACTTTTCGCTGGTCGGAGAGTGACGAACCTGCGCTGGTTCGGTCCTGAAGGCGCGCAGGCGGCGACACCGGTTCCGTAGTCGAATCCGCCGGGATCGCGGGCGAATTCCTAGGCGTCGTGTTCGGCGGACTTTTCTCGCAGGCGCTGGGCCACGGCGCCGGTCGCGGCGGCGACCTGGTCGAGGTGGGCGGCGTCTTCGCGGTGCTTGGGGACGTAGGCGACGAGGGTGCCGCCGACCAGCTCGAAGGCGAACTTGTCCGGCGCCGATTCGGTCAGCCAGACGATGAAGCTGGGGGAGAAGAGGCGGCGGAGCCAGACTTCGTCCTGGTCTTTGCCGACGAAGACCTCATAGCGGTCGACCATCTTCTCGCTCTCCAGCGTAACCCGCTTTTTGCCGCGGCGGAAGACGTCCTCGAAGCCCTCCAGGGCCCTCAGCCCGGAGCGCTTCTGGCAGTAGAGCTCGGGGACATGTCGGACGCACTCGGGCACCTCGGACATCCCCAGCGTGAACTTGTAGTAGTTCGTCTGCTGGTTGCCGTCGGAGTCGGTCGTCTTCTCCTCGTAGGTGTAGAGGGCGAGGAGGCCTTCGCAGCCGGGCGCGATCTCACCGGCGAGGGTCCGCTCGGCGTACTGGTTGTCGCCCTTGCGCAGCAACGGGGTCGCCGAGCTGAGGTGCGTCTTGCCGGCCAGCGTGAGGTGGTGGTGGTCGGCGTAGACGTTGAAGAAGTCGTCGGCGGCCTTCGAGTCGGCGATCGCGAAGACGACGCCGATCCCGACCGCGACGATCGCCACCAGGACGACCGCCCCGACGACGATGCCGGTGCCGACGGCGAGTGCGACCCCGGCGACCAGCGCGGGGACGCCGATCAGCCACCAGGTCAGCTGCTTGCCCAGCAGGCGCTTGAAGTGGTAGCCGCGCAGCGCGTTGGCGTCGGTCGGCGCGTCGCTGACGACCTCGGGCGGGACGAACTCCCCTTGGTCGGGCTGCGGCGACCCTTGCGTCTCTGGGTTCTCCGGCGTGCTCACGCGGCCAACCTACCGCGCCCCCGAAGACGTCTGCGCCGACTCCTCCAGCAGGCGCCGTCGATTACCGGTCGTCGCGTCCGACCGCCCAGGCTCGTCTAGTTGCAAATGGGATTTCATTGGGGACCTGTGTTGCGTTGTGGGGGGATGTGTGTCAAAGTGGCGCTCGAGTTGAAGCCCAGGACCGGGGTGGTGAGGTTCCTCCCACCTCATCACTCCGGTCCCAACTCTCTTCCGCCCTCGAACCCGCGCTCAGAAAGGACACCGAAATGGCATTTCGGGGCCTCTATGAGCACAGCCTGGACAGCAAGGATCGACTTACCGTGCCCTCCCGTTTCAGAAGCCAGCTAGCTGACGGAGTGGTTCTCTCCAAGGGCTTCGACCCCTGCGTCTGGGTCCACACGACCGCCGAGTTCGAGGAGCTGTCCGACCGCTTCCTCTCACCGCATTCACCCTTCGGCAAAGACGCCAGGGCTCTGCGCCGCCGTTTCCACGGTGGCTCCTTCGACGAGAAGCTCGACTCCGCCGGGCGCATCCGCATCCCGAAGCCCTTGCTGGAGCACGCCGGCCTCGAGGGCGAATGCGTCGTCGTCGGCACCGGCGAGTACCTCGAGATCTGGAACGCCGAGGCCTGGGCCAAGCAGGAGGAAGAACTCGACGCCGCCGCGCCCGAGATCGCCGAGGGCCTCGCCGGAGCGCCCGCCCGGTAACCATGAGACTGCATGCCGCCCGCACTCCCACCTTCTCCCACGCGCCCGCCGGCGGGCCGCGTCCCCTGGCTCTCGTGACCCGCGAGCACGAGCCCGTCCTGGCGACCGAGCTGATCGACCTGCTCGCTCCCGAACCGGGCCAGACCGCCGTCGACTGCACCTTCGGCGCCGGGGGCCACGCGCGCCTCGTCGCCGAGCGCCTCGGCCCGGAGGGAACGCTGATCGGCATCGACCGTGACCCGGCCGCCGCCGAGCGCTTCGCCCGCTTCGCCGCCGAGGCACCGTGCCACGCGCTCTTCGTCGGCGCCGACTTCGTTGCAGGACTTCGTGCGCTGGAGGGCGAAGGAATCCGCCCAGACATGGTCTACATGGATCTGGGAATGAGCTCGATGCAGATCGACGCCTGGGAGCGGGGGTTCTCCTACTCCTACGACGCGCCGCTCGACATGCGGATGGACCCGCGCCAGGGCTTCAGCGCCGCCGACCTCGTCAACGAGTGGCCGGAGCGCCAGATCGCCCAGGTGCTGCGCCGCTTCGGCGAGGAGCGCCACGCCGGCCGCATCGCCCACGAGATCGTCACCCGCCGCCCGCTGCGCACCACCGGCGAGCTGGTCGCCGCGATCCAACAGGGGATGCCCGCCTCGGCCCGCTTCGGCGGTGGCCATCCGGCCAAGCGCACCTTCCAGGCCCTGCGGATCGCCGTCAACGGGGAGCTCGACCTCCTGAACGAGGTGCTGCCGCTCTCCTGGGACATGCTCCCGCTCGGCGGCCGGCTCGCCACGATCGCCTTCCACTCGCTGGAGGACCGCCCGGTCAAGCAGTTCCTCGCCGCCAAGGCGACCGGTTGCGTCTGCCCGCCGGAGCTGCCGGTCTGCGTCTGCGGCCACGAGCCCGAGGCCGATCTGCTGACCCGCCGCGCCGTCGCCCCGAGCCCCGCGGAGATGGAGGACAACCCGCGCTCGCGCTCCGCCCATCTGCGCGCCGCGGTGAAGGTCGCCCTCGATACGACCGCCGGGTCCCCGAGCGGGGTGGATGCCTGATGGCCGTCGCCGTCCCGAAGCTTCGCTCCGCCGCCCAGACGGCTCCGCCGCCCTCGCGCACGGCGCCGCCGGAGCCGAAGAAACGTCCCCGCGACCGTCCCAAAGCGGGGGGCCGCACGGCGGCGCCGCGCAAGGTGCGGATCGACGACCCGCCGGCCAAACCCGGTCGCCGCAAAGCGAAAGCGAGCGCCCGCGCCTCGACGGCCACGCCGAGCCACAGGATGGGCGCGACCGTCCGCGCCGCTGCCGCCAAGGCCGCCCCGGCCCGCAAGCCCGCGCGCCGCAAGGTCGCGCCGAAACGCCATCCCGCCAGCGTCATCCCGATCGCCGCGGGCCACGTCGGCCGCGCCGCGGTCGGCGTCACCCAACTTCCCGAGTCCGGCCTGATCCACCGCCTCACCCGCGGGCGGCTCTGGATTGGCCTGCTCGGCCTGCTGCTGGTCGGGATCGTCGCCCTCAACGTGGTGACGCTGAGTTTCGCCGCCTCGAGCGGCAAGATCGACGCGACCAACACCGTGCTCAGCAAAGAAAACTCGGGGCTGCAGAGCCGTTGGGCGACGGTCTCCGGCCAGGGGCGGGTGCATCACGAGGCGGCGAAGCTCGGCCTCGGGATGCCGAACGACGCGGTGCCGCAGCTGATCGAGGCGAAGGGTAGCGACGTGCGCGAAGCCGCCGCGCGCCTCGGCGCCGCGGCCCCTCCGCTCGCCGGGGCGGCAACGAACGAAGGCAAGGCCTCGAGTGACGAAGGCGCCGCCGCCGAAGGCTCGGCCTCCGGCGGGGAAGTCGCCTCAGTCGGAGCGGCCGGCACCGGCGCGGAAGCGACGACCGGCGAAGAAGCATCCTCTGGCGAAGAATCCGCGGCCGAAAGCGAATACACGCCCGAAGAACTCGAAATCTACGAACGCGAATGGGCGGAACTCCAGGCCGCCGAAGGCGTGACCGAAGTCCCGGCGGAATAGCGACGCGATGCGCCTGATCGAGCGACGCATCGGACTCCTCTTCGCCGGGTTTCTCGTCGCCTTCCTCCTCATCATCTGCCGCGCGTTCTGGCTGCAAGGGGTGGAAGCGTCGACGTTGTCCTCCCAGGCGCTGAACCAGCAGACGGAGACGGTGATGGTCCCCGGCCTGCGGGGGGCGATCCTCGACCGCAGCGGCACCCGCCTGGCGTCCTCCGAAGACGCCGCGACGATCGTCACCACGCCTTACCTGGTGAAGAAAAAGGTGAAGGCGGCGAACGAGCTGGCGCCGATCCTGAAGCAGAAGCCCGCCAAGATCCTGAAGGCGCTGAACACCGAATCCGGCTTCGCCTACCTGGCGAAAGACGTCGACCTCTCGGCCGCGACGAAGATCGAAAAGCTCGGCATCGAAGGGATCGAACAGATTCCCGGCAGCCGCCGCACCTACCCGCAGGGCGAAATGGCGGGGCAGACGATCGGCGTGGTCAACAGCGAAGGGGTGGGAGCTACCGGGATCGAGCTCGGCGAGAACGAAGCGCTGGCGGGTGAAGAAGGCGAACGCAAGGTGGTGACCGACGCGCTCGGCGACCCGATCAAGCTGGAAACGGTGAAGGAAGCCCGCGACGGCGAAGACGTCGAACTGACGCTCGACCCGGTGATCCAGGGCGAAACCGAACGGGTGCTGGCGAAAGTCGGCGAAACGTACTCGCCGAAAGGCGCGACGGCGATCGTGATGGACCCGGAAACCTCGGAAATCCTGGCGATGGCGAACTGGCCGCCGATCGATCCGGGCGACCTCGCGCACGTCGAATCGAACGAAGAACTGCTGAACCAGGCGACCAACCTGAACTACGAACCGGGGTCGACCTTCAAGTCGTTCACGATCTCGGCGGCGCTGGAAGAAGGCCTGGTCACGCCGACCACCGAATTCGTCATCCCGCCGTCGCTCGAAGTCGGCGAACGGATCATCCACGACGCCGAGGAACACGGCACCGAGACGTTGACCGTGGAACAGATCCTGGCGCGCTCCTCGAACATCGGGGCGGTCGAGATCGGCCAGAGGATCGGCGCGACGAACTACAGCAAGTGGATCGAGAAGTTCGGCTTCGGCAAGGACACCGGGATCCAGTTTCCCAACGAGGAACACGGGATCGTGCCGAAACTGAGCGAATACTCCGGCGCGACGATCGGCAACCTGCCGATGGGCCAGGGAGCCGCGGTGACGCCGATGCAGATGGTGCAGGGGTACGCGGCGATCGCCTCCGGCGGGGTCGAGCGCCCGCCGCAGCTGGTCAAGCGGGTCGGCGAAGAAAAGGTCCACGAGCCGCGGGGCCACCGGGTGATCAGCGAACGGACCGCCGAACAGGTGCGCAAGATGCTCGAGGGCGTGCTCGGGCCGGAAGGGACCGCCGCCGAGGTGAGCGTCCCCGGCTACTCGCTGGCGGGCAAGACCGGCACCGCGCAGGTCGCCGAAAACGGCGGCTACTCGAAAACGAAATACATCGCCTCGTTCATCGGCATGGCGCCCGCGATGGATCCGAAGTTCCTCTGCGCGGTGATCGTCGACGAGCCGGAAGGCGAAATCTACGGCGGCTCGGTGGCGGCGCCCGCGTTCGGCGAAATCGCGGCGTTCTCGCTGCCATACCTCGGCGTGCCGCAGGAATAAGGCCCGTCAGGGCCACCCGACGCGGTACCTAGAATCGGCCGTATGAAGCTGGGGGACCTCGTTTCAGCTGCCGCGTTCGCCGAGCGCGCCCGGATCCTGGGCGACGCCGAGGCCGAGATCGCCGACCTCGCCTACGACTCGCGCAAGGTGGGGCCTGGGACGCTCTTCTTCTGCGTGGTCGGGGAGAAGCGCGACGGGCACGAGTTCGCGGTGGCGGTGGTCGAGGCGGGGGCGAGCGCGCTGGTGGTCGAGCGGGAGCTCGACGTCGCGGTGCCACAGGTCGTGGTGCCGAGCGCCCGCGCGGCGATGGCGCCGTTCGCGGCGGCCTTCCAGGGCGATCCGACGGCGGAGCTGAAGGTGGTCGGCGTCACCGGCACCAACGGCAAGACGACCACCGCCTACCTGGTGCGGGAGATCCTCGAAGCGGCGGGCATCCAGACCGGTCTGATGGGGACCGTGAAGCAGGTGGTCGGCGGCCGCGACGAGGCAGTCGTCCGCACCACCGGCGAGGGGATCGACCTGCAGGAGACGTTCCGGCGCATGCTGGCGGGCCGCGACGAGGCGTGCGCGATGGAGGTCTCCTCCCACGCGATGGTCCTGCACCGCGCCGACGCGATCCACTTCGACGTGGCGCTCTTCACCAACCTGACCCAGGACCACCTCGACTTCCATAGCGACATGGAGGACTACTTCGCCGCCAAGCGCCTGCTCTTCGAAGCCGATCCCGGGGTGCGGATCGTGAACGTCGACGACCCCTACGGGCGGCGGTTCGCCGAGGAATTCGAGTGCCTGACGTTCAGCGCCGAGGGCGCCGAGGCGGACTATCGCGCGACCGACGTCGAGTTCGACGCGGGCGGGGCCACCTTCACGGTGGCGGGCAAAGCCGAGGTCCGCACCGGGATGCCGGGGCACTTCAACGTGGCGAACGCGCTCGCGGCCTTTGCGGCGGCGGAGGCGCTCGGGGTGGATGCGGAGACCGCGGCCGCCGGGCTTGCCGGGGCGGCGCGGGTGCCGGGGCGCTTCGAGCCGATCGACGAGGGCCAGGGCTTCGCCGTCCTCGTCGACTACGCGCACACGCCGGACTCGATGGAGAACGTGCTGCGCGCGGCGCGGCGGCTGACCGCGGGGCGGCTGATCTCGGTCTTCGGCGCGGGCGGCGATCGCGACAAGGCCAAGCGCCCGCTGATGGGCCGGGCCGGAGGAGAGCTGTCGGACCTCGCCATCGTCACCTCCGACAACCCGCGCTCCGAGGACCCCGAGGCGATCGTCGCCGAAGTCGCCGCCGGCGCCCGCGAAGGCGAGGCCGAGCTGGTGGTCGAGGTCGACCGCCATGCCGCGATCGCCCTCGCGCTCGGCCGTGCCGAGCCGGGAGACACGGTCGTGATCGCGGGCAAGGGTCACGAGCAGGGCCAGGAATTCGAGGACGGGCGGAAGATCCCGTTCGACGACCGCGAGGTCGCCCGCGCCGAGCTGCGCAAGCTGGGCAGCCCGGCGTGAGGCTCGGCGGCGCGGAGATCGCGGCGGCGACCGGCGCGCGGGCTCTCGCGGAGGGCTCGACCGAGCCGCCCGTGAGGGCGGTGATCGACTCGGCGGCCGTCGGGCCGGGTGACCTCTTCTTCGGCCTGCGCGGCGAGAGCCGCGACGGCGGCGAGTTCGCGGCGGGAGCGGTCGAGGCGGGCGCGTGGGGGGTCGTGGTCGGCTCCGAATTCGCCGCCGACTTCCGCGGCGACAACAGCTGGATCTTCGTCGCCGACGATCCGCTCGCCGCTCTCCAGGCGCTCGCCACCGCCAATCGCCGCGCGCTCGGCGCGCGTGTCCTCGGCGTCACCGGATCGGTGGGCAAGACCTCGGTCAAGGACATCGCCCGCACCCTGCTGCCGGGCCGGGTCCACGCCAACGCGCAGAACTTCAACACCGAGATCGGGCTGCCGCTGACGATCCTCGAGGCGCCCGACGACACCGAGATCCTCGTCCTCGAGATGGCGATGCGCGGCTTCGGCCAGATCGCCGAGCTGGCCGAGATCGCCGAGCCGGACGCCGCGATCATCACCAACGTCGGCCCCGTGCACGTCGAGCAGATGGGGTCGATCGAGGCGATCGCGGCGGAGAAGGCCGCGGTGATCGACGCGCTGCCGGCCGACGGCGTCGTCGTCGCACCGGCCGAGGCCGGTGAGCTGGAGCGCCACCTGGAGCGGGCGCCGCGCCTACTGCGCTTCGGCGACGGGGGAGACGTCGAGGCGAGTGAGGTCCACGTCGCATCGGGAGTCCTCTCGGCACTGGTTACCGCGGGGGGCGAGGAGGATCGCGTTCAGTTCCCGTTCACCGAGCTCTACAACCTGACCAACGCCCTCGCGGCGATCGCGGGAGGGATCGCGCTGGGTGCCGACCTCCGCGACATGGCCGTCCGGGCTGCGGGAATAGGCTTCTCTCAGTTCCGCGGCGAACAGATCAAGCTCGCCGGCGGAATTCTCCTCGTGAACGACTGTTACAACGCCAACCCGGTGTCGATGCGCGCGGCGCTCGACCAACTCTCGACCCTCGGAGGCATGCGTACGGTCGCCGTCCTGGGCGGGATGGGGGAGCTGGGTCCCGAATCGGCGGACTACCACCAGGCCGTCGGTGCTTACGCTCGCGGTCGCGGCATCCACCTCGTCCTCGGGGTCGGTGCGCTAGCTCGCGACTACGATCCCGACGAACTCGTCGCGGACGCGGGTGAGGCGGCCGAGTGGCTGGATTCCCATCTCGAAGAGGGAGACGTCGTCCTGATCAAGGGGTCGCGGTCGGTCGGCATGGAGGGGATAGCCGCGGCGTTGTCAGAGGGGGGGGCCGCCTAGCCATGGGCGAAATCCTGATCGCCGGCATGGCCTCGATGCTGATCTGCATCTTTCTCGGGCCGAAATTCATCGAATACCTGCGGGTGCGCGAGTTCGGCCAGCACATCCGCGAGGACGGCCCGCAGGAGCACCACGCCAAGGCGGGGACGCCGACGATGGGCGGGCTGATCATCTTCGCCTCGATCTGCGTGCCGTTCCTGGTGCTCTCGGACCGTGACGCCTCGGCGCTCGCGGTCTTCGGCGTCGCGCTCGGCTGCGCCGCGCTCGGCTTCGCCGACGACTACATCAAGATCATCAAACGTCGCTCGCTCGGCCTCTCGGGGCGCTACAAGCTGCTCGGCCAGCTGGTTCTCTCGCTCTTCCTCTGGTACGTGGCGCGCCACTCGGTCGGCCTCGAACCGCGCCTCTACATCCGCATCGGCGGCGGCAGCATCTACCTCGGCCCGCTGCTCTACTTCGTGCTGGTCTTCCTCGTCATCGCCGGGACCTCGAACGGGGTCAACCTCACCGATGGCCTCGACGGCCTCGCCGCCGGCTCCTGCGCGATCGTCCTGCTCACCTACACCGCGATCGCCTTCGTCGCCAACGGCCAGCCGGACCTCGCCCTGCTCGGTTGCTGCCTGGTCGGCGCCTGCATCGGATTCCTCTGGTACAACGCCTTCCCGGCCTCGATCTTCATGGGGGACACCGGCTCGTTAGGCCTCGGCGGCGCGATCGGCGCGATGGCGGTGATGACCCAGACCGAGATCCTCCTGATCATCATCGGCGGCATCTTCGTGATCGAGGCCCTCTCGGTCCTCCTCCAGGTCTTCTCCTTCCGCACCTTCCGCCGCCGCATCTTCCTGATGGCCCCGCTCCATCATCACTTCGAGATGATGGCCTGGTCGGAGACCAAGATCATGCTCCGCTTCTGGATTATCGCCGCCGTCTGCTCCGGCATCGGCTTCACGCTGTACCAGCACTCGATCGGGCATTAGGGGCTACTCGGAGCCGGGGGATGTGGGGAGTGTCGGGGGAAGCCCCGGCGTGCGCCGCGGGCGCGTCACGTGACGGAGAGCGTGGAAGTCCACACTTCCGTGCGTGTTGGACAACAGTCAATTCGTCGCTGCACGCATTAGGTCCCCTATAGGGGACCTAATGCGTGCAGCGCGTTCTCGGGCCCTTTTTCCAGGCCCGAAAGCAGGCCGAAGGCGCGCGGGAGGGTGACGCTCCCGGCATCTCCCTCACGGAACTCAGACAGGTGTGCCTTCCCACGCACGAACCCGTGACGCCCAAGACGCCACTAGGACTACCGCCTCCGCCGGAACCCCCAAAATTACGTAGGTCTTTTGATTAGGATCCTTGACCGGTCGACCACCATCGAAATAGGGTGAATTTGCTCCCCCAAAGTGATTGGGAGCGCGTGGAAGGCAAGGGGGCCAAAGCGCATATCCGAGGCGGATCTGACCGCCGTCGAGATTCCGGAACGTGGATGGACCGGGATCTCGGCGGCGGCCCGTCTCTTTCTGATGTTCTGGCGCAGGGGGAAGGGGCGTCGGGGCGAATGACGGAGTTATGTCCCTCATCCCTGCCAAGGAAGTGCGTCCGCCGTTGCCGCGTGGGCCGTTCCTCGTCGTCGGCCTGGCGCGCTCCGGGCAGGCGGCGGCCCGACTGCTGGCGGCGCGGGGCGAGCGGGTCCGGGCGGTCGATTCGGGGCATCCCGAGGGGGCGGAAGGACTCGCGGCCCTGGGCGTCGAAGTAACCCTGGATACGGATGGATTGGCGCAACTCGAGGGCACGCATACGGTCATCAAGAGCCCGGGAGTTCCCCGGGAGGCAGCGGTGATCGCGGCCGCCCTGGAGCGGGGGATCGAGGTGACCGGCGAGCTCGAGCTCGCCTGGCGCGCCCTGCCCAACCGCTTCCTCGCCGTCACCGGTACGAACGGCAAGACCACCACGGTCGAGATGCTCGGCCACGTCTTCCGCGGCGCCGGAGAGCCGGTCGCGGTGGCAGGCAACGTCGGCGTCCCGTTGGCCGGGCTGATCGACGAGATCGACCCCGACGCGACCGTCGTCTGCGAGGCCTCCAGCTACCAGCTCGAGGATTCGAGCCTCTTCGCCCCCGAGGGCGCGATCTTCCTGAACCTGGCGCCCGACCACCTCGACCGCCACGGCGACATGCCCGCCTACCGCTCCGCGAAGCTGCGGATCTTCGCCAATCAGGGCAACGACGACGTCGCGGTCTGGAACGGCGACGACCCGGGACTGGCGGGCGTCGACCTCGGCGGCTGCGCGCGGCGGATCGAGTTCTGCCGCGGCGCCTCCCCCGACTGCGAGGTCGCGGCGGCCGGAGGCACGATCTTCTGGGATGGCGAACCGCTGATCGAGACGGCCGAGCTCGGCGTCCCCGGCGACCACAACGTCGAGAACGCGATGGCGGTCGCGGCCGCGGCGCTCGCCTTCGGGGTCGACCGCGACGCGGTGATCGAGGGCCTGCGCAGCTTCGGCGGCGTCCCGCACCGACTGGAGCCGGTCGCCGAGATCGACGGCGTCCGCTTCGTCAACGACTCCAAGGCGACCAACGTCACCTCCGCGCTCGTCGGCATCGGCAGCTTCGACGGCGGGGTCCACGCGATCCTCGGCGGCAGCGACAAGGGCGAATCCTTCGCGCCGTTGATCGAGCCGCTGCGCGAGGGCGCCGTCGCCGCCTACCTCCTCGGCGACACCGCCGAGCGCATGGCCGCCGAGCTGGCGCCGCTGGCCGACGCCGGCGTCCCGCTCCACCGCGCCGCGGACCTCGAGAACGCCGTCCGCGCCGCCGCGACGGCGGCGAAGGACGGCGAGGTCGTCCTGCTCTCGCCCGCCTGCGCCAGCTTCGACGCCTTCGCCGACTTCGAGGCCCGCGGCGAGCGCTTCCGCAAGATCGTCGCGACCCTCGAGGCGGAGCGCGGATGAGCGCCCTCGACGTCGCGCTGGGCCGTGGCCGCCCCGCCAAGTCCGGGTCGAAGAAGAAGGGGCGCAAGAAGTCCAAGGCGCTTGCCGTCTCGACCGAGTACAGCCTGCTGCTGACCGCGACCCTCTGCCTGCTCGCCTTCGGCGCGGTGATGGTCTTCTCCGCCTCCTCGACCACCCAGGTCCTGCAGAACGGCGGCCTCGCCGACTCCGCCTACTACCTGCAGCGCACGCTGGTGGTCGGCGCGCTCGGCCTCGTCGTCATGCACTTCACCGCGCGCCACGGTCTGCTGGCGATCCGCAAAGCCACGCCGATCCTGCTCGGCGGCGCGATCTTCCTGC
The DNA here is from genome assembly GCA_965200635.1 of Solirubrobacterales bacterium. Classification (GTDB taxonomy): domain Bacteria; phylum Actinomycetota; class Thermoleophilia; order Solirubrobacterales; family 70-9; genus VAYN01. Next base: position 2,887,511 of record OZ241364.1, read on the forward strand.
TCGTCGTGGTGCTCGGCGCCGGACAGAGCGTCAACGGGGCGACCCGCTGGATCGGCAGCGGCTCCTTCCAGATCCAGCCCTCCGAGCTGGCCAAGGTCGCGCTCGTCCTCTACGCCGCCGACATGCTCGCCCGCGAACCGAAGCGCATCCGCTCGATCGGCGGCTTCATGCCGATCCTCCTGGTCACCGGCGCGGCCTGCCTGCTGGTGATGCTGCAGCCCGACATGGGGACGACGATGGTGATCGCCTTCGCCATCGGCGCCACGCTGATCGCGGCCGGGGTCGCCCCCCGGGACCTCGGCAAGATCGGGCTCGGGATCGGCGTCTGTGTGCTGCTCCTGACCATCGTCGAGCCCTACCGGATGGCGCGCCTGACCAGCTTCCTCAGCCCCGGCAACGACACCGAAGGCGCCGGCTTCCAGGCCGCGCAGGCGAAGATCGCGCTCGGCTCCGGCGGCCTCTTCGGCGTCGGCATCGGCAACGGCGTGCAAAAGGCGTTCTACCTCCCCGAGGCCCACACCGACATGATCTCGGCGGTGATCGGCGAGGAGCTCGGCCTGGTCGGCATCCTCGGCGTCGTCGGCCTCTTCGGCATGTTCGGCTTCGCCGGCCTGCGGATCGCCCAGAAGGCGAAGGACAACTACGGCAAGATCCTCGTCGCCGGCCTCACCTCGATGATCCTGGCGACGGCGGCGATCAACCTCTTCGCGGTGATGGGGATGGCGCCGCTGACCGGCGTGCCGCTGCCCTTCATCTCCTACGGGAACTCGGCGCTCTTGTCGTGCCTGTTCGCGGTCGGGCTGATCCTGAACGTGGCCCGCGGCGGCACCGCGACGATGGCGCGGGGACGGGGCGAAGAGGACCGGTCCACCCGGTCCGGCAGACTGAAGGTCGTCGAAGGCGGGCGCTCGCCCGCGCGTGAAAGGAGCGGTGCCGGCGGTGCCAGACGGGCCAAGAGTGGTGGTGGCGGCGGGGGGAACCGCGGGGCACGTGGTGCCCGCCATGGCGGTCGCCGACGAGCTCCGTAAGAGCGGCGCCGAGGTCAGCTTCCTCGGCACGCGTGAGAAGGCCGAGGCGGACCTGGTTCCCGCTGCGGGCTACGAGATCGACTTCCTGAACGTGCACGGCATCGACCGGCGCAATCCGCTGCGCGCGGCGCGGGCGGGCTTCGAGGCGCTCGGCGCGGTCGGCACGGTGCGCGGCGTGCTGCGCCGGCGGCGCGTCGACGTGGTGATGGGCGCGGGCGGCTACGTCGCGGCGCCGGCCGGCATGGCGGCGATCCTGGGACGAAAGCCCCTGGTGCTGACCGAGGCCGACAGCCACCTCGGCCTGGCGAACCGCCTGCTGGCCGGGCGGGCACGGCGCGTGTGCCTGGCGTTCCCGATCGAGGGACGCGAGGGGGACTCTTACCTGGTGACGGGACGCCCGGTGCCCGAGGCGGTGCCGGCGGCGGACCGGGGGAAGGCGCGGGCGCGCTTCGGGATCGGCGAGGCCGAGCGGACGCTGCTGGTCGTCGGCGGCAGCCTCGGGGCGCGGTCGGTCAACTTCGCCGCGGTCGAGGCGTTCGCCGAGCGCGAGGGCCGCGACTTCCGCGTCCTCCACGTGGCCGGGCGGCGCGACTACGAGGGGCTGCGCGAACGATTGGATAGCGCTCCATATAAAGAGGGCTACGAGCTCATCGAGTACGAACCGAACTTGGGCGACGTCTTGGCCGCGAGCGACCTGATCCTGGGACGCTCGGGCGGCTCGGTCTTCGAGTTCGTCGCGGTCGGCCGGCCGGCGGTCCTGGTGCCCTATCCCCACGCGACCGCCGACCACCAGCGCACCAACGCGCAGTGGATGGAGCGGGCGGGTGCCGCGACGATCGTCGACGACGGCGCGCTCGACCCGGCGGCACTGCTCGCCGAGGTGCGCGGGATCCTCGGCGACCCGGCGCGGCTGGAGAAGATGAGCGCCGCCGCGCGCGGGCTGGCGAAGCCGCGGGCCGCACGCGACATCGCCGACCAGGTCCTCGAGGCGGCGGCGAGCGCCAGGGGCGGATCCCGATGAGCGACTGGAGCGGGCGGCGGCTGCACTTCATCGGCATCGGCGGCGCCGGGATGAGCGGCCTCGCGGTCGTCTGCGCCGGGCTCGGCGCGACCGTCACCGGCAGCGACCGCAGCGAGTCTTCTTATATGGAGCGCCTGCGGGCGGCAGGGCTCGAGCCGCACATCGGCCACGACGCCGCGAACCTGCCGGAGGGCGCCGAGGTGGTCGTCTCGACCGCGATCTCGACCGAGAACCCGGAGCTGGCGCTCGCTCGCGAGCGCGGCCAGAAGGTGATCCACCGCGGCGAACTGCTGGCCGAGCTCTGTGCCGAGAAGCGGCTGATCGCGATCGCCGGCACCCATGGCAAGACGACGACTACCGCGATGGCGGTCTGGGCGCTGCGCGGCCTCGGCGAGGACCCGGCCTTCTTCGTCGGCGGCGAGGTGCCCGGGCTCGGCCTCGACGGCGCGCCGGCCAACGCCGGCTGGGGCGAGAGCGAATGGGTGGTCGCCGAGGCCGACGAGTCCGACGGCAGCTTCCTGCGCCTCGATCCCGAGATCGCCGTGGTCACCAACGTGGAGATGGACCACCACTCGAAATGGGGCTCGCTGGAGCCGCTGGTCGAGGCTTTTGTCGGTTTCGCCGGCAAGGCCAGGGTCGCCGTCCTGCCCGCGCCGAGCCGCCAGGGCGGGGCGGTCGAGGAGGCTCGATCGCAACTCGCTTCCGTTTCCGGGGCGGAGGAGCCGGTCGAGTTTTCGTCCGATGCGCCGGGGCCCGTTTCGCTCGAGCTAGCCGTGCCGGGCGCGCACAACGTGCAGAACGCGCGGGCCTGTCTGGCGGCGCTCGGGGCGGCCGGGTTCGATCTGGATCAGGCCGCGGCGGCGCTCTCGGACTTCCGTGGTGTCCGCCGCCGGCTCGAGGTCAAGGGGGAGCGGGGCGGGGTCCGCATATATGACGACTACGCGCATCACCCGACCGAGGTCCGCGCCGCGCTTTCGGCCCTACGCGAACTGGAGCCGCGGCGGCTCGTCGCCGTCTTCCAGCCGCATCTCTACTCGCGGACCAAGGTCTTCGCCACCCAGTTCGGCGCGGCGTTGGCGCTGGCCGACGAGATCGTGGTTCTGGATATCTACGCCGCCCGCGAGGAGCCGGTCGGACCGCTCGCCGGAGTCAGCGGCCTCGACGTCGCCCGCGCCGCCGCCGACGCGGGGGGCGGCAAACCGGTCGCCTGGCTGCCGACCGCGGCGAAGGCCGAAGCGTTCCTCACCCGCCGCCTGGAGTCTCTCCCGGCCGGCTCCTTCCTCGTCACCGTGGGCGCCGGCGACGTCTTCAAGCTGGGGGAGTCCCTCGTCGATGGCTGATCTCCCGGCCGGCATCGAGCGCGATTTCCCCCTGGCCCGCCTGACCACCGTCCGCACCGGCGGTCCCGCCGACTTCTTCGCCCGTCCCGAATCCGCCGAGGACCTGGTCGCCCAGCTCGCCTGGGCGAAGGAAAACGAGGTCGAGGTAGGAGTGGTGGGCTCGGGATCGAACCTTCTCGTAGCGGATGACGGATTCCGAGGACTCGCGATGAAGCTCGCCGGCGCACTGACCGAGGTCGAGCGCGACGGATCCCGCCTGCTCTGCGGCGGTGGGGTCCGGCTGCCGTCGGTCGCGGGCAAGACGCCGACGTGGGGCCTCTCCGGCCTGGAGTTCGGGATCAACATCCCCGGCACCGTCGGCGGCGCGGTGCGGATGAACGCGAATGCCTACGGCGGACAGCTGGCGGAGGCGCTGGAGTGGGTCGAGGTCTCGACCGCGACCGGCACCGAGCGGCGCTCCCCCGAGGATTTCGACTTCGTCTACCGCAACTCGAACCTCGGGCCGGGGGAAGTCGTCTCCCGTGCCTCCTTCGCGCTCAGCCCCGGGAACCCGGAGGAGATCAGGGAGACGCTGGCATCGATGCGGGGGCGGCGGCGCGAGGCCCAGCCGTCCGGGATCAAGACCTTCGGCTCGACCTTCAAGAACCCAGACGACGAGCGCGCCGAGGGCCGCTCCGCCGGGCAGTTGCTGGAGGCGGCAGGCTGCCGCGGCCTGCGCCAGGGAGGCGCCCGCTTCTCCGAGAAGCATGCGAACTTCGTCGAGAACACCGGCGAGGCGACGACCGCCGACGTCCTGGCGCTGATGGCCGAGGGCCGCCGCCGGGTGAAGGAGAAGTTCGGGGTCGAGCTGGAGCCCGAGGTGCAGGTGCTCGGAGAGGTGGAGGTGCCGGGATGGGCAGGATGAGGAAGATCGGCCTCGCCGCCGTTGCCCTGGCGGTCGTCGCGGTAGCCGTCTACTGGTTCGCCCTGCGCGATTCCTCGACCACGACCGCGAAGGCCGCCCCGGTCCACGCGGTCGCCCAGATCGGCGAGGGCAAGCGGGTGATCGTCGTCGGCGGCGATGGGCGTCTGCTGGGCTCGGCCTCCCCCAGGAAGAAGGATCGGCAGCTCCCGGTGCTGCCGCTGAAGGCGCGGCCGAAAGGCGACCATGTCCGCGGGCACGTGCTCGAACAGGTGCGCGTGCTTGCCGCCGCTCCGAAGGCCCTTCGCCGCTACGTCGCGAGCACGAACTACGGCAAGACCGGGGTGGACGTCGAATTCACCTCCGGCATCGAAATCCGCTTCGGCGACGCTGCCGGAGCGCAGAAGAAGTGGAAAGCGGCGGCGGCGGTCCTTGCCGATCCGTCCGTGACGATGCTCAGTTATGTAGACGTGCACGCGCCGACGCGGCCCACCGTGGGAGGGGAAGAACACGAACTTCCGCCCGCATCCTGAGGCGGAATGCGGGGTCGAGGCCAACCCTCGACCATAGGGTGAGATTCGCGAAACCCTCAAGTCACGGTTGAGAAAAGTCCCTTGCAGGACCTTGCTGTTCGTTTGACAGGACCAGCAGAATGCCCTACGTTCAAGCGCAATTTCCGGGGTAGTGACCGCCCAGGCAACCCTTGAGCATCACTACAGTCTCGGACAGACCAAGGCTCAACTCACATACAGGTGGCTGGACCTCGACGCCGAATTGACCTGAGGAGGCGCGGCAGTCACCAATCAGAAAGAAATCGGGAGATGGAATCGACTTACCTAGCGGTGATCAAGGTCGTGGGCGCCGGTGGCGGCGGCACGAACGCGGTCAGCCGCATGATCGACGCGGGCATCCGCGGCGTCGAGTTCGTCGCCGTCAACACTGACGCGCAGGCGCTCCAGGCCTGCGACGCCGACATCAAGCTTTCGATCGGCCAGGAGCTCACGCGTGGGCTCGGCGCCGGCGGCAACCCGGAGGTCGGCGCGGGAGCGGCGGCCGAGTCCCGGGACGAGATCAAGGAGGCGCTGAAGGGCGCCGACATGGTCTTCGTCACCGCGGGCGAGGGCGGCGGCACCGGGACCGGCTCGGCTCCGGTCATCGCCGAGATCGCCAAGGAGGAGATCGGCGCGCTCACCGTCGGGGCGGTCACCAAACCGTTCGAGTTCGAGGGCAAACGACGTATGCAGCAGGCACTCGAGGGCATCGAGAAACTGCGCAACAACGTCGACACCCTGATCATCGTCCCGAACGAGAAGCTGCTGCAGGCGGTCGAGCGGCGGACCAGCGTCCTCGACGCCTTCCGCCAGGCCGACGACATCCTGCGCCAGGGCGTGCAGGGCATCACCGACCTGATCACGATCCCCGGGCTGATCAACCTCGACTTCGCCGACGTGCGCACGATCATGCGCGATGCCGGCTCGGCGCTGATGGGCGTCGGCTCGGCCTCGGGGGAGAAACGCGCCCTCGAAGCGGCCAAAATGGCGATCACCTCGCCGCTGATCGAGGAGTCGATCAAAGGCGCGACCGGCATGCTGCTGAACATCACCGGGCCCGAGGACCTCGGCCTCTTCGAGGTCAACGAGGCGGCCCAGCTGGTCCAGCAGGAAGCCGACGACAACGCCAACATCATCTTCGGCTCGGTCGTCGACCAGTCGATGCGGGACGAGATCCGGGTGACCGTGATCGCGACCGGCTTCGAAGGCTTCGAGCTCCTCGCGCGCTCGCCCCAGCGGGTGCGGCGTCGCTACGAGTCGCGGCCGCGGGTCTCCGCCGAGGACACCGACATCCGGAAACTCCGTGTGTCCGACGACGACATCGACGTCCCGGGCTTCCTCAAAGAGTAGGTCCGCCCCGAGCGGGCGCGCCGGGTAGATTGGGCGGCGATGAACGTCGCCGCCCTCCGCCGCACCCCGCTCTTCGAGCAGCACCAAGAGTTGGGCGCCAAACTGGTGCCGTTCGCGGGCTGGGAGATGCCGGTCCTCTACGAGGGGATCAAAGAGGAGCACTCCGCGGTCCGCACCCACGCCGGGATGTTCGACGTCTCCCACATGGGCGAGGTCGAGGTCGAGGGCCCGGGCACGCTCGCCTTCCTGCAGCTGGTGCTCTCGAACGACGTGTCGAAGATCGCGGTCGGCGGCGCGCAGTACTCCTGCCTCTGCAACGAGGCCGGAGGCGTGATCGACGACCTCTTCGTCTACCGGCTCGGGACCGACCGCTTCCTGATCGTCACCAACGCCTCCAACCACGAGACCGACCTGAGTTGGCTCGGGCGCTGGTCGCGCGACTACGACGTCGCCGTCCGTGACGTCGCCGACCGCTACGCGATGCTCGCCGTCCAAGGCCCGCACGCCCGCGGCGTGGTCGAACGCACGCTGAAAATCTCCCTGCCGGAGCGCTTCGGTGTCCTCGCCCAGAACGTCGGCCGTCGCCCGGCGCTGATCTGCGGCACCGGCTATACCGGCGAGGACGGGGTCGAGATGCTGATCGACCCCGAGGTCGCGATCCCGATCTTCAAAGAGCTGCGGCTGGCCGGCGTCGTCCCCTGCGGGCTGGGCGCGCGCGACACGCTGCGCCTCGAGGTCTGTTACCCCCTGCACGGCAACGAGCTGACGCCGGAGCGCAACCCGATCGAGGCCGACCTCGGCTGGTGCTGCAAGGAGGCGACCGGGTTCCTCGGGTCCCCGGCCGTCGCCACGGCACGCGCCGAGGGCACCGCCGAGCGCCTCGTCCCGTTCACGATCGAGGGCGGCGGGATCCCCCGCGACGGCAATCCGGTGCTGGGCGCCGAGGGGGTACAGGTCGGCATCGTCACCAGCGGCACCTTCGCGCCGTCCCTCGGGCTCGGCGCGGGGATGGCCTACGTGCGCTCGGACCTCGCCGAGCCGGGTACGGAGATCGAGATCGACGTGCGCGGGAAGCATCGGCCCGCGCGGATAGCTTCCAAGCCCCTTTACCCCCAGACCACCGACAAGACCAGGAGCTGAACCTTGGCCGAGGCCAATTACCCCGACGACCTGCGCTACCACGACCAGCACGACTGGGTGCGGCTGGATGGCGACGACGGGGCCGTGTTCGGGATCACCTGGTACGCCCAGGACACCCTCGGCGAGGTCGTCTTCTTCGAGCCGCCCGAGGTGGGCACGACGCTGACCAAGGACCAGGCCTACGCCGAGGTCGAGTCGGTGAAGGCGGTCTCCGACGTGATCGCGCCGATGTCGGGCGAGGTGACCGAGGTCAACGACGCCCTCTCCGACGGTCCCGAGCAGATCAACGAGGACCCCTACGGCGCGGGCTGGCTGGTCAAAGTGAAGCTCTCCAGCACCGCTGAGCACGAGTCGCTCCTCACCGCCGACGAGTACCAGAAGCTGCTCGATCGCTGAGCCCGGCCAACGCCTTCCCTAGCCTGTAGTCAAGTGAGCCGCTACACCTCAGCCACCCCTGACGATCGCGCCGAGATGCTGGCCGCGATCGGCGTCGACTCCGTCGACGACCTCTTCGAGCAGATCCCCGGGCCGCTGCGCCTCGGCCGGCCGCTGGAGCTGCCCGCCGGGATGAGCGAGGCCGAGGTCTACGAGCGGCTCGCCGCGCTGGCAGGCCGAAACGCCGACGCCGAAGAGCAGGTGACCTTCCTCGGGGCCGGGATGTACGACCACTACGTCCCCGCGATCGTCGACGCGATCACCTCGCGCAGCGAGTTCCTCACCCCCTACACGCCCTACCAGCCGGAGATCTCTCAGGGCGGCCTCCAGGTGATGTTCGAGTTCCAGACCGCGATGTCGGAGCTGACCGGGCTGCCGGTGTCGAACGCCGGGCTGTATGAGGGGCCGAGCTCGGTCGCCTCGGCGGGCTACCTGGCGATGAGCGCGACGAAACGGCGCAAGTTCGTCGTCTCCCGCGGCGTCCATCCGCACAGCCGCGAGACCCTCGCGACCTACTCGGTCGGCTACGGCGCCGAGATCGTCGAGGTCGGGCTCGAGGGCGGCGTCACCGACGCGGCGGCCCTGGCGGCGGCGGTCGACGGCGAGACCGCGGCGGTGATCCTGCAGAGCCCCAACTTCCTCGGCGCGGTCGAGGACGTCGAGGCGCTCGGCGCCGCGGCGAAGGAACACGGCGCGCTGCTGGTCGTCGCCTGCGATCCGATGACGCTCGGGATCCTCAAGCCGCCGGGAGAGTGCGGCGCCGACATCGCCCTCGGCGAGGGCCAGCCGCTCGGCAACCGTCTCGACTTCGGCGGCCCCTCCTTCGGCTTCTTCTGCGCGACCCAGGCCCAGCTCCGTCGCATGCCGGGACGGATCGCGGGGGAAACCGAGGACGTCGACGGACGCCGCGGCTTCGTCCTGGCCCTGCAGACCCGCGAGCAGCACATCCGTCGCGAGAAAGCCACGAGCAACATCTGCACCGCGCAGGCGCTGAACGCGCTCGGCGCGATGGTCCACCTGGCATGGCTCGGCCGCGAGGGCTTCCGTGAGCTGGGCGAGCTGCTGGTGCGGCGCACCGCCTACGCGCGGGAGCGGCTCGCCGCGGTCGACGGGGTCGAGCTGCTGCATGACGCGCCGGTCGTCCGCGAGTTCGCCGTGCGCCTCGACGCGCCGGTGGACAAGGTCCTCGACCGGGTCGCGGAGCGCGGCATCGCCGCCGGCTACGCGCTGGGCCGCGAGTACGAGGAGTACGAGGACGGATTGCTCGTCGCGATCACCGAGCGCCGCACACCGGCCCAGATCGACGACCTCGCCGAAGCGCTTGGCGCGGCAGTCGCGGCCGAGCGGGTGGGGGTGGCCGCATGACGCCGCTCGCCGAGGCACCGCTGCAGCGCGAACGCGCGACGACGATCTACGAGAAGTCGAAGACCGGCCGGCGCGCCGCCGTCCTGCCCGAGGCGGGAGTGCCGGAGACGCCGATCGAGGACCTGATCCCGGCGAACCTGCTGCGCTCCGAGCCGCCGAACCTCCCCGAGATCGCCGAGCCGGAGATCGTCCGCCACTACAACCGGCTCAGCCGTCGCAACTTCGACCTCGACTCGGGCTTCTATCCGCTCGGCTCGTGCACGATGAAGCACAACCCGCGGCTGAACGAGCGGGTCGCGGCGCTGCCCGGCCATGCCCGGCTGCACCCGGCGCAGGACCCGCGCCGCGCCCAAGGCGCGCTGGAGCTGATGTACCTGCTGCAGGAGAGCCTCTCCGAGATCTGTGGCCTGCCCAGCGTCAGCCTGCAGCCTTCGGCCGGGTCCCACGGCGAGCTCGCGGGGCTGCTCCTGACCCGCGCCTACCACGCCGACCGCGGCGAAACGCGGACCAAGGTCCTGGCACCCGACACCTCGCACGGCACCAACCCGGCCTCGGTGACGATGGCGGGCTACGAGGTCGTGAAAGTCGCGACGAACGAGCGCGGCGGCGTCGACATGGACGATCTGCGGGCGAAGATCGCTGAGGACCCGTCCCAGATCGCCTGCCTGATGCTGACCAACCCGAACACGCTCGGGCTCTTCGACGAGAACATCCACGAGATCGCGGCGCTGATCCACGAGGCGGGCGGGACGCTCTACTACGACGGCGCGAACCTGAACGCGATCATGGGGCGGACGCGGCCCGGCGACATGGGCTTCGACATCGTCCACCTGAACCTCCACAAGTCCTTCAGCCAGCCGCACGGCGGCGGCGGGCCGGGGGCGGGGCCGATCGCGGTGTCCGAGCGGATCGAGCCGTTCCTGCCGCGCCCGCAGGTCGTACGCAAGGAGTCCAGCTCCAACGGCCACGGACCTGTTGATCCCAGCTTCGACCTTGACTTCGACCGGCCCAAGTCGATCGGGCGCCTGCGCGGCTTCCAGGGCAACTTCGGCGTCTTCGTGCGCTCCTACGCCTACATCCTCAGCCTCGGCGCCGACGGCCTCACCGAGGCCTCGGAGACCGCGGTGCTGAACGCCAACTACCTCAAAGCGAGGCTCGCCGAGGGACGCGCGGGCAAGCGCCTGCCGATCGCCTTCGACCGCCATTGCATGCACGAGTTCGTCCTCTCCGGCCGCCCGATGAAGTCGGAGCTCGGCCTCGCGACCCTCGACCTCGCCAAGCGGCTGCTCGACTTCGGCTTCCACCCGCCGACCGTCTACTTCCCGCTGCTCGTCGACGAGGCGTTGATGGTCGAGCCGACCGAGACCGAGACGAAGGAGTCCCTCGACGCCTTCGCCGACGCGGTCGAGGAGATCCTGGCCGAGGCCGAGACCGACCCCGAGGCGGCGAAGAACGCCCCGTACTCGACTCCGGTGCGCCGCCTCGACGAGGTCCGCGCGACCCGCAAGCCGGTCGTCCGCCAATCCTTCGACGCGGCGCCCCCGGCCCCCGCCGGCGGCGAGACCGACTTCAACGACGCGACCTCGCCCGCCGGCGCCGCCGACGCCTAGATGGCAGAGATCGCGGTCACCGGCGCGACCGGCGAGCTGGGCGGCCGGGTCGCCCAGGCGATCACCAATCTGAACATGGGGCAGCGGCTCGTCGTCCGCGACGAACGGCGGGTGGCGAAATTCGACGGCGCCGAGATCCGCGAGGTCCCGGGCGGCTACGCCGACCCCGAGGGCTTCGGCGCGGCCCTGGAGGGCGTCGCCACCCTCCTTCTCGTCTCCGCCGAGGAGTCTCCCGACCGGGTGGCCGAACATCTCGCCGCGATCGACGCCGCGGTCGCGGCCGGGGTGGAGCGGATCGTCTACACCTCGTTTCTCGGCGCCGCGCCGGACTCGACCTTCCTGCTCGGCCGCGACCACCACAGGACCGAGGAGGCGATCCGCGCCAGCGGCCTCGCCTTCACCTTCCTGCGCGACTCCTTCTACATGGACTTCATCCCGTTCTTCGCCGGGTCGGAGCGGACCTTCCGTGGCCCGGCCGGAGACGGACGGCTCTCGCCCGTCTCCCGCGACGATGTCGCGGCGGTCGCGGTCGAGGTCCTGACCACCGCCGGCTCGCACGACGGGAAGGCATACGACCTCACCGGTCCGGAGCTCTTCACCCTCGCCGAGGCCGCCGAGCGCCTCACCGGCTACACCGGCGAGCCGTACTCCTACGTCGAGGAGACGATCGAGGAGGCCTGGGAGAGCCGCCGCCCGAGCGGCGCGGCGGACTGGATGATCGAAGGCTGGATCAGCACCTACACGGCGATCGCCGACGGCTCGCTCGACCGGGTGAGCGGCGACATCGAGGCAGTCTCCGGCCGTCGGCCGAAATCGCTCGAGCAGACCCTCGACGCGCACCCGGAGCTGCTGCGGACGTGAAAGGCTGACGCGCGTGGAGGCGCGCGTCGCAACCGAGGAGGACCTGCCGGCGATCGGCGAGACGCTGGCGCGGGCCTTCGAGGACGACCCGCTCTGGGGCTGGGCGTTCGAATCCGGGACGCGGGAGCGCAAGCTGGAGTCCCTGGCGACGGTGTTCGGCTTCTTCGTCGGGGCGGCGCTCGACCTCGGTTGGGTGCGGGTGACGGGCGGGGTGGAGGCGGTGGCCCTCTGGATCCCGCCGGGCTCGCCGGAGATGAAGCCCGCCGACGAGGAGCGGATGCCGACCGTGGTCGCCGAGGCCTGCGAGCCGGAGCCCGCGCGGCGGGTGCTGGAGATGCTCGACGCCTTCGAACGCAACCACCCCCACGAGCCGCCGCACTACTACCTGAGCCTGCTCGCGACCCACCCCGACCACGCGGGCAAGCGCCTCGGCGCCGGCCTCGTCGCCGACAACCTGGCCGAGATGGACGCCGGCGACCCGCCCGCCGCCGCCTTCCTCGAGTCCTCGAACCCCCGCAACGTCGCCCGCTACGAACGCCTCGGCTTCCGCCCGACCCACGAGGTCGAGCTGGTCGCCGGACTCACCGGCACCCAGATGTGGCGCCCACCTCCCGGGGTGGACTAGAGGTCCGGCAGTTCCTGTTCGAGCTCCAGCACGGGGGCGAAGAGGTCGCCGTGCTTCTCGATCCGGTCGAGCACCATGTCGGACTCGAAGACGAGCTTCGATTTGTCGCCGGAGTCGGCGACGGCCTCGACCTCGTCCCAGGTGACCGGGGTCGAGGCGGTCTGGCGTTCGCGGGCGCGCAGGCTGTAGACGGCGATCGTCGTCTTGCTCTGGTGGTTCTGGGACCAGTCGACGAAGATCTTGCCCTCACGTTCGACCTTTTTCATTTTTGAGACGACCAAGTCGGGGGTCTGTTTCTCCAGCAGCTGGGCGATCGCTTTGGCGAACGGTTTGGTGTCGTCGTAGCTCACCTTTTTGGAGTTCAGCGGGACGTAGACCTGCATGCCCTTGGAGCCCGAGGTCTTCGGGAAGCATTGGACGCCGAAGTGGCCGAAGAGGTCGCGCAGGCGGAGCGCCACGTGGCAGCAGTCGACGATGTCGGCCGGCGGGCCGGGGTCGAGGTCGAAGGCGAGGACGGTCGGGCGTTTCGGGGCCCGCGCTTTGGAGAGGGACGGGTGGAACTCGACCGTCGCCAGCTGCGCCATCCAGACCAGGGTGGGGAGTCCGTCGCAGACGCAGAAGTCGATCTTCCCGGCACGCGGGCCTGCCTCGACCGACGCGGTCCTGACCCATTTCGGCCGGTGTTTCGGGCAGCGCTTCTCGAAGAACGCCGCGTCGAGGTCCTCGACTCCTTCGGGGAAGCGGCGGAGCGTCACCGCGCGGGCGCTCAGGTGGGGGATCATCGCCGGCGCCACCTTGGCGTAGTAGTCGATCATGTCGCCCTTGGTGAACCCGCTCTGCGGGTAGAGGACCTTCTCGACGTTGGTGAGCTTCAGCTCACGGCCTTCGATCTCGACCTGGCGGCTCGTCCCGGCCACAGGAGGGACCTACTTCGATTTGGCTTTCGCCCGCGAAGCCGCTTTTTTACGCGGGTTGGCGGGCGTTTTTTTAGCCGGAGCTTTTTTCGCTTTGGCTTTGGCTTTCGCTTTGGGTTTCGAGGCAGCCTTTTTCGCCGGTTTCTTGGCTTTGGACCTGCCCGCCACCGCGGCGATGGATTCCTCGAGCGCCGCCATCAGGTCGGGCGCTTTGGTCGCCTTCGGCGCCTCGGCCTCGGAGGCGACGATCTCCTTGCCTTCCGCCTTACGTTCGATCAGCGCGAGCAGCTGCTCGCGGTATTCGTCGTGGTAGTCCTTCGGTTCGAAGTCGGTGGAGAGCGACTCGATCAGCTGCTCGGCCATCTCCTGCTCCCGTTTCGCCGGTTTGGAGGCTTTCTCGGGGAGGATTTCGAGCTCGTCGACCGGCACGACCTCGTCGGCGAAGCGCATCGTCGTCAGCGTCAGGACGTTGCCGTCCGAGCGGATCGCCGCCAGGTTCTCTTTGCTGCGCAGGACGAAGCGGGCGATCGCCACCTTGCCCGAGGCTTTCATCGCCTTGGCGAGCAGCGAGTACGCCTTCTCGGCGCCGTCCGCGGGTCCCAGGTAGTAGGGGCTGTCGAAGTACATCGGGTCGATCTCGGTGAGGTCGACGAAGTCCTGGACGGCGATCGCGCGCGTTTTTTCCGGCGCCAGCGCTTTCATCTCGTCTTTGCTCAGCGGCACGTACTGGCCCGGAGTCAGCTCGTAGGCTTTGATGATCTCGTCGTAGGGGACCTCTTCGTCGGTCCCCTCGGCGACGCGCCGGTGTTTGATCCGCGCCGAGTCCTTCTCGCGGATCTCGCGCAGCGCGATGCTGCGCCGAGCCACCGCGCTGTACATCCGCACGGGGACGTTCAGCAGCCCGAAGCTGATGGAACCGGACCAGATCGCTCTTGCCATGTGCTGATTGTTCCAGCCATCGCTCCCCATGTCCTGCACGGTCGGAGAAATGGGAGCGACGTTGCGCGCTACCTAGACTCGGAGCGTGACCCGGCAGCAGCGCCTCACCCTGATCGCGACGATCCTCGGATCGACCGTGGTCTTCCTCGACGCGACGATCGTCAACGTCGCACTGCCCTCGATCGGGCGGGAGCTCGATGCCGGGCTCGCCGGGCAGCAGTGGGTGATCGAGGCCTACATGCTGACGATGGTCTCCCTGCTCCTGGTCGGCGGCAGCCTCGGGGACCAGTTCGGGCGGCGGCGGCTCTTCGTCATCGGCCTGCTCGCCTTCGGCGCGACCTCGATGCTCTGCGCGATCGCCCCGACCGAGGAGTTCCTGATCGGCGCGCGGGCGCTGCAGGGGATCGCCGGGGCGTTGCTGGTGCCGGGTTCGCTGGCGATCGTCGCGGCGACCTTCTCCGGTGAGGAACGCGGCAAGGCGGTCGGGACCTGGACCGCGTGGACCGGGATCGCGACCGTGTTTGGGCCCGCCGGCGGCGGCGCGCTGGTCGGGCTGATCTCCTGGCGGGCGATCTTCTGGGTCAACATCCCCCTGATCGCGTTGACCGTGTGGCTGACCCTGCGCGCGGTCGAGGAGTCGAGCGACCCCGACGCCTTCCGCGGCATCGACGTCCCCGGCGTGCTGCTCTCGGCGGCGGGCCTCGCCGGGCCGGTCTTCGCGCTGATCGAGCAGCCGACCCGCGGCTGGGGCGACCCGCTCGTCTGGGCGCCGCTGATCGCGGGCGTCGCCTGCTTCGCCGCGTTCGTCTTCTGGGAGTCGGTCGCGAAGCGCCCGATGCTCGACCTCTCGCTCTTTCGCATCCGCAACTTCGCGGTCGCGAACCTGACCACGCTGACCGTCTACGCCGGCCTCGGCGCGGGCCTCCTCTTCGTCGGGCTCTACCTGCAGCAGGTGGTCGGTTACTCGGCCTTCGAGGCGGGGCTGGCGACGACGCCGATCTCGCTGCTGCTCTTCTTCCTCTCCCCGCGCTGGGGCCGGCTCGCCTCCGGGACCGGGCCGCGGCTGCCGATGACGCTCGGGCCGATCGTCGCCGGGCTCGGCATGTTCCTCTACCTCCGCCTCGACCCCGGCGCGTCCTACGTCGCCGACGTGCTGCCCGCGGTGCTCGTCTTCGGCCTCGGGCTCTCGGCCACGGTGGCGCCGCTGACCGCGACCGTGCTCGACTCGGTGGCGGAGAACCGCGTCGGGATCGCCTCGGGCGTCAACAACGGCGTCTCGCGCGTCGCCGGCCTGCTCGCGATCGCGGTGCTCGGCGCGGTGATCTCGGCCCACTTCGGCGGGCAGCTCGACTCCGCGCTCGGGTCCCGGCCACTCACCCCACAGGCGATGAGCGCGGTCGAAGAAGCAAAGGAACAGCCGCTCGGCGTCCCCGACGTCGACGAAGTGGACGCGGTCGAGGGTCCTCGGATCGTCGCCGCCGCGTCCGACGCCTCGACTTCCGCCTTCCACCTCGGCGCGCTGCTCGCCGGGTCCCTGATGATCCTCGGCGGGATCGCCTCCGGCATCGGCATCCGCAACAAGCGCCGGCCCGACCCCGAGCCGGTCGAGGAACTAGATTTGGCGGCCCATGGCTGACGCGAAACCGATCATCTTCTCCGGCATCCAGCCGACCGGCCGCAAGCACCTCGGCAACTTCATCGGCGCGATCCGCCAGTACGTCACCGGCCAGGACCGCGGCGACCCGGCGATCTTCTGCGTCGTCGACCTGCACTCGATCTCGGTCCCCTACGACCCCGCGGACCTGCGCGAGCGGGTCCTCGACACGGCCGCGATCCTGCTCGCCGCCGGGCTCGACCCCGAGCGCTGCATCTTCTTCCGCCAGGCCGACGTGCGCGAGCACACCGAGATGACCTGGTACCTCTCCGCGGTCACCGCGCACGGCGACCTCGACCGCATGACCCAGTTCAAGGAAAAGACCGGGAGCGCGCGTGAGCTGGCCTCGGCGGCGCTCTTCTACTACCCGGTGCTGATGGCCGCGGACGTGCTCGTCTACCGCGGCAACGAGGTGCCGGTCGGCGATGACCAGTCCCAGCACGTGGAGCTGATGCGGGAGATCGCCCGGCGCTTCAACGCCCGCTTCGGCGAGACCCTGGTGGTGCCCGAGCTGGTGCTGCCGAAGGTCGGCGCGCGGATCATGGACCTGCAGGAGCCCGAACGGAAGATGTCGACGACGGGTGGGACGCCCCAGGGCACGGTGCTGGTGCTCGACGACGAGAAGACGATCCGCAAGAAGGTCGGCTCGGCGGTGACCGATTCCGGGCGCGAGGTGCGCGCCGCTCCGGACAAGCCGGGGGTGACGAACCTGATCGACATCCTCGCGGTGGCGCGGGGGACCGGTCGGGAGGAGATCGAGCGCGAGTTCGACGGGGTCGGCTACGGGGACTTCAAGGCGGCGGTGGCCGACGGGGTTGTCGGGCTGCTGGCGCCGGTGCGCGAGCGCTACGAGGAACTGCGGCCCGACGAGGCGGCGCTGGAGGCGACGCTGGCGGCCGGGGCGGAGAAGGCGCGGGCGATCGCGTCGGTGACGGTCGCCGACGTGCGCGAGCGCATGGGCTTCCGCTGAGCCCGGACCCAGATCAGTTTCCGGCAACGCCGGAAATAGCGTTGTTCCAAGCCCTCGGGAGCGTCCCGAGCGCGGTCTACCCTGGTTCGGATGGCAATCGCCTCAGAACTCGACCTGGACTTGGACCTGGATGTCTTCGCGGGCCCATTCGACCTGCTGCTCGCGGTGGTCCTGCGCGAGGAGGTCAGCCTGCTCGAGGTGCAGCTCGGCGAGGTCGTCGTCGCCTACATCGACCACCTGGAAGAGGCCGGTGAGCTCGACCTCGAGGTGGCGACCGAGTTCCTCGTCCTGATCGCCTCCCTGCTGGAGCTGAAGTCGCGGCTGATGCTCCCCCGCGAGGAGGACGGCCTCGAGGCGATGAAACCCGAGGAGGCGGTCGAGGAGCTGCTCGCCCGGATGCTCGAGTACCGCCGTTATCGGGAGGCGTCCGGCGCCCTGGTCGAGCGCTTCGAGGCCGAGCGCCCCTACCTCTACCGCTCGGCGCCGCTGCCCGCGAACCTGCGCCGCGTCGCCACCGACGCCGCGGTCGCCGTGTACGACCCGGGCAAGCTCGGCTCGGCGATCGGGGACCTGCTGAAGGAGCCCGAGGAAGTCGACATCTCCCACATCCGCCCGACCGTCTCCCTGCAGCGCCGCCTGCGGGTGCTGCGCGACGCGCTCGAACGGCGTTCGAGCTTCGACTTCGACGAGGAGTTCGGCGACGAGGACCGGCTGACCCAGGCGGTCACGATCTTCGCCCTGCTCGACCTCTACTCGAAGGGCGAGGTGACCTGGGAGCAGGAGGAGAACTTCGGGCCGATCCGGGTCCTGCGGGGAGCCCAGGCGGTCGCCGCGTGAGCGATCTCGCGCGTACCGTCGAAGCGCTGCTCTTCCTCTCCCCGGACCCGGTCGCGGTCGCTGACCTCGCCGAGGCGACGGAGACGACCGAGGGCCAGGTCGCGGAGGCGATCGAGCTGCTGAGCGAAGACCTCGCGGAGGGCAAGCGCGGCATCGTCCTGCGGGTGATCGGCGGCGGCTTCGCGCTGGCGAGCGACCCCTCGGCCGAGGAAGCCGCCCGCCGCCTGCTGGCCAAACCGCGCACCCCGCCGCTGACGCCTGCCCAGGCCGAGTCCCTGGCGATCGTCGCCTACCTGCAGCCGGTCTCGCGCCCGGAGATCGCCCGCATCCGTGGTGTCAGCTCCGAGTCTGCGGTGCAGACGCTGGCCGACCGCGGGCTGATCGAGGAGGCGGGACGCTCGCAGTTCGGCGCGTCGCTGTTCAAAACCTCCGAGCTCTTCGAACGCCTCTTCGGCCTCTCGGGCCTGGAGGATCTGCCCGATCCCTCGCAGTTCGACCCCACCCCGGACGACGAACGCGAGCTGCGCGAGCGGCTGCTGAAAGCCGGCGAACAGCGCGCCGAGTAGCGTCGCGCGGTAATGCGCCTCGTCAAATACCTCGCCCACGGCGGCGTCGCCTCGCGACGCAAGGCCGAGGAGATCATCGCCAAGGGGGTCGTGACGGTCGGCGGCGAGGTGGTCGTCGACCCGGCCCGCAACGTCGAGGACGGCGACGACGTGCGAGTGAGCGGGGCTCCGGTCGGGGCGGAGGCGACCGAGGTCTGGGCCGTCAACAAGCCCGCGGGCGTCGTGTCGACGGCACGCGAGCCGGGGGAGCGACAGGCAGTCGTGGAGTTGGTCGACTCGCCGGCGCGCCTCTATCCGGTGGGCCGTCTCGATGCCGACTCCACCGGCCTTTTGCTGCTGACCAACGACGGCGCGCTGGCCAATCGCCTGACCCATCCGCGCTACGAAGTCCCGAAGACCTACCGGGCGCGCCTGGCGAAGGCGCCACGCGAGCGCGACCTCGTCCGCCTCCGCGAGGGTCTGATGCTCGAGGACGGCCCCACGGCCCCGGCGAAGGTGAAGAAAGTCGGCGACCGCGAAATCGAGATCGTCCTCCGCGAAGGCCGCAACCGCCAGGTGCGCCGCATGATCGAGGCGGTCGACAACCGCGTCGTCGCGCTCCAGCGGATCGGCTTCGGGCCGCTGAAGCTCGGCAAGCTCGCGGAGGGAGCTTCGCGACGGTTGAGTAAGGACGAGGTCAAGAGACTGAGCGCGCCTCAAGCTCGGTCCGGATGACGGCAAACACAGCTTGCGGTTCTCGTTCTGCTTCCCGCCAGGAGACGCGCAGCACTGTCGGCCTCGACGACGAACTTCTGCTCCGGCCAGAACAGATCCACCTCCAGGATCCGCTCCGCGGTGCGGACTCGGGCGTTCATCTGGGGGATCGTCAGTCCGGCGGCGGCGACCAGCGGTAGGAGCTTCGCCTCGAAGAGGCTGCGGATCGTCGAGTACCTCGCGGTCTCCGCGACCGGCCTCCATTCGTCGAGGACGATCCGCAGCGCTGGAGCCCCGCGCCGCCGCGGCCCGTTCGCCAGTGCCGCCTCGACTGCCGCGATGTCGAGGACGCCCCGCGTCGCCGCCATCTCGACGGGCTCACGCAGCTTGTCGATGCCATGGGTCCCCGCGAGGTCGACGATCGTCCGCGCCACGGTGGTGCAAGGAATCCCGTAGGCAGTCCGCACTTCGGAGGGCGCCGGGAACCGCACCCGGTGGGCTTTGATCCCGTCGATCTTCCGCCCGTGCTCCACGGGCGGAATCAGGTCGATCACGACCGGCGCGACCTCGCGAATCCCGAGGAGTGCCGCGGCGCTCCGGTGCGAGATCACGGCTCCTGGGCAGGAGAGCACCGCGGCCCGCATTCGCGTTCGTGGTCCGGCGACTGGAATTCCGACGGAGAAGACGCCGCGAAACACGGGATGCAGGCGGCCGTCCCGGACCCAGCGCGAGATGGCCTCATCCTTCAACCCCGCCGCCCGGAGTTGTCTCGTCGTGACGAGTCCTTCCTGGCGCCTGGCAATGGGTTGCAGATTCCTCGTTGCGTGGTTCGAAACTTCGGCCACGGCGAAGTAAGGAACCACGGAGGGAAATTGACCCCCCTCGGGGCCCGGTTCGCGGCGGGGAAGTCGCTCCGTGCGCTGCTTTGGGAAGATGCGCGGCGATGGACTTCGGGAGCAATCAGGGACCGCAGCCGCGGCTGTTCGCGCTCCGGGGCGCGGTGCAGGCGGAGGAGAACTCGCGGGACTCGATCCTCGAGGCGACCGCGGAGCTGATGCGGACGATGATCGAGCGGAACTCGCTCGAGGCCGAGGACATGGTGAGCTGCATCTTCACCACCACAGCCGACTTGGATGCGGAGTTCCCGGCGGTAGCCGCGCGTCAGCTCGGGCTGGACACGGTGCCGCTGCTCTGCACGCGGGAGATCCCGGTGCCGGGCTCGATGGAGCGGGTGATCCGGGTGATGCTCCACTACTACGCCGACGCCGAGACGAAGCCCGTGCACGTGTACGTCGGCGCGACGCAGGCGCTACGCGGCGACCTCAACGCCGCCCAGTAGCGCGAGGCGTCAGAATCCTCCTCCGATGACGGTCACCTACGCCGAGAAGCTCTCGCGGATGCCGGGCTACAAAGCCGGCGTGCCGACCGGGCAGGCGCCCGAGGAGATCGCCGCCGGCGGGATCGCCCAGCTCGCCTCCAACGAGTCGCCCTCGCCACCGCACCCGAAGGTGGTCGAGGCGATCGCCCGCGCCGCGTCGTCGATGAACCGCTATCCGGACCCCGACGCGACGCTGCTGCGCCGCCGGCTCGCCGACCGCTACGACGCCCAGCCGGGGAACATCGCCGTCGGCAACGGGTCGTGTGACCTGCTGCTCGCCGCCGCCGCGGCGCTCTGCGAGCCGGGCGACGAGATCCTCTACGCCTGGCCGAGCTTCTCGATGTACCCCTACCTGCCGGCGCTGACCGGGGCGCGCGAGGTGCGGGTGCCGCTCGTCGAGGGCGACTTCCTCGACCTCGACGCGATGGCCGCCGAAGCGACCGCCGCGACGCAGCTGCTGGTCGTCTGCAACCCGAACAACCCGACCGCCACGCACCACCCGGTGGCCGAGATCGCCGCCTTCCTGGAGAAGGTGCCGTCGCACACGACGGTGATCCTCGACGAGGCCTACATCGAGTTCCAGACCAACGACGATCCCGACGCCTCGCTCGACCTCCTCAAGCACTTTCCGAACCTGGTCGTCCTGCGCACCTTCAGCAAGTGTTACGGGCTGGCGGGGTTGCGGATCGGTTACGCGATCGGGTCCTCCAACTTCCGCGCCGCGGTCGACGCCGTGCGTCAGCCCTTCAGCGTCAACGCGCTCGCCCAGGCGGCGGGGGCGGAGGCGATCCTGCACCAGGACGACGTGCTGGAGCGGATCGAGTCGACCGTCGCCGAGCGGCTCAAGGTCCAGGAGGGCGTGGGGGAGCTGGGCCTCGCGGCGTCGGAGTCCCAGGCCAACTTCTCCTGGATCGACCTCGGCGACCACGACGAAGCCGCGGTCCTCGCCGGCCTCGCGGCGGAGAACATCGCGGTGCGCGCCGGCGCGCCGCTCGGCGACCCCGGCCACATCCGGGTCAGCTATGGCACCCCCGCCGAGGACGATCGCTTCCTCGCCGCGCTTGCCCCGCTCCTCGGCTAGTGGTACAACCCACTGGTCGTGAGAAGCACTGCCACCACCGCCCTGGAAACCCCGATCGCGCTCGACGCGACACTCGGCCGTGGCAGCCTCACCGCTTATTCCTGGCGATTTAGGTAGGCGTCCGGCCCGGCGGCCCACGGTCGCCCCGAGACAGTCTTCGGCCGGGCGCCGCCCATGCGGGTGCGCTCTCACGCACCCAGGCACTTCCGCGGGACCAGGGGAAGTTACGATTGCAGCGTTTTGGAGAAAGGCGAAGGGAAAATGATCATCGGAATGCAGGGCTCCAAGCGGGACGGCGTCCGTGAACAGCGGATCGCAAAAGTGGTCGAGCTGACGGCGCCGGGCAGCCTGCTCGGCGAGCTGTCGCTCGGCGAGGAGCGCACCAAGACGGTCATCCAGAGCCGCAAAGAGGTCGTCGACGTCCTCCACGGGCGCGACCCGCGGCTGATGGTCGTGGTCGGCCCGTGCAGCGTGCACGACCCGAAGGCGGCGCTCGATTACGCCAACCGCCTGGCGGCGGCGGCGAAGGACCTCCGCGAGGACATCCTCGTGGTGATGCGCGTCTACTTCGAGAAGCCGCGGACCACGGTCGGCTGGAAGGGCCTGATCAACGACCCGCATCTCGACGGCTCCGCCGACGTCAACGCCGGCCTGCGGATCGCCCGCAAGCTGCTGCTCGAGGTGGTCGAGCTCGGCCTCCCGGTCGGCTGCGAGTTCCTCGACCCGATCACGCCGCAGTACATCGCCGACACCGTCGCCTGGGGGGCGATCGGCGCCCGCACCTCGGAGTCCCAGACCCACCGCCAGCTCAGCTCCGGCCTCTCGATGCCGGTCGGCTTCAAGAACCGCACCGACGGCAACGTCCAGGTCGCGGTCGACGCGGTCCGCGCCGCCGCTGCTCAGCACGCTTTCGCGGGCATCGACGACGCGGGTGCGCCGGCGATCCTCCACACCACCGGCAACCCCGACTGCCACATCATCCTGCGCGGTGGCCACGGGATGCCGAACTACCACGTGCCCGAGGTCGAGGACGCGCTGGTCACGCTCGGCGTCGCCGGGCTGCCGGAGCGCCTCGTCATCGACGCCTCCCACGACAACAGCGGCAAGGACCCCGAGAAGCAGTTCTTCGCCGCCGGCGAAATCGCCGACCAGATCGCCGACGGCAACAAGGCGATCACCGGCGTGATGCTGGAGTCGTTCCTGGTCGAGGGAAACCAAGACCTGAAGCCCGGCGCGGAGCTTGTCTACGGCCAGTCGGTCACCGACGCCTGCCTCGGCTGGGAGGACACCGTCCAGGCGCTCGACCGCTTCGCCTCCGCCGTCCAGGCCCGGCGCGCGTCCTAGTGCCGTGAGCGGTTCGGCGGCCGCGGGGCCATTCTCGTGACCCCGCGGATCGCCGTCCTCGGCGTCGGGCTGATCGGCGGCTCGATCGGGCTGGCGGCCCGGGAGCGCCTCGGCGCCGAGGTGGTCGGCTACGACCCCGACGCGGCGACCCGCGAGGCGGCCCTCGCCACCGGCGCCGCCGACACCGCCACGGACTCGGTCGCGGCCGCGGTCGATGGGGCCGAGGTCGTCTTCTGCGCCGCGCCCGTGGGACGCCTGGCGGAGCTCGCCGCGGAGGCTCTCGCTGCCGCCGGGCCCGACGCGGCGGTCACCGATGTCGGCTCCACCAAGCGCGACATCGTCGCCGCCCTCGGGGGCGACGGGCGCTTCGTCGGCGGCCATCCGCTGGCGGGGGCCGAGACCGCCGGGGTCACCAACGCCCGCGCCGACCTCTTCGAGGGCGCCCGCTGGTACCTGACCCCGACAGAGAGCTCCAGCGGCCTCCTCTACGACCGTCTGCAGCGCACGGTGTCCGGGCTCGGCGCCCGTCCCCAGGCGATCGACGCCGCCGCCCACGACGGCCTGATGGCGACGGTCAGCGGCATGCCGCACGCGGTCGCCAACGCCCTCGTCGCCGAGGCGGTCGGGGACCTCGCCGAGGGCGAGCGCCATCCGGAGGTCGGGCCGAGCTTCCGCGACGCGACCCGCGTCGCCGGCTCCAACCCGGGCATCTGGACCGACATCTTCGCCACCAACAGCGCCGCGATCGCCGACTCGATCGAGGCCGTCGCGCGGCGGCTGGGCGCGGCCGCGGCGCTGATCCGCTCCGGCGACCGCGAGGCGATCGGCGCCTGGCACGCCGCCGCGGGCGAGGACCGCCGCCGCCTGCTCGAAGCCGAGCGCCCCGACGGGCCGCTCTTCGAGCTGCGGGTGATCGTCCCGAACCAGCCGGGGACGATGGCGCGCCTAGCGCTCGCGCTCGGCGAGGCGGGCGTGAACATCGAGGACATGGCCCTGCACCCGGCCTCCGACATGAGCTCGGGGGCGGTCTCCCTCTGGCTCGCCGGGCGCGAGCAGGCCGAGCGGGGCGCCGCCCTCGTCCGCGACCTCGGCCACGGCGTCTCCGTCGTCGGCTCCGACCGCTAGCGGCAGAGGGATAAGTTTCGCCTGAGATGAGCGATCGAACCGACTTCAGGCCGTTCGGCTCCCTGCGCGGGGCCCTGCGGCCACCCGCCGACAAGTCGATCTCCCACCGGGCGGCGATGATCGCCGCGATGGGCGAGGGGGAGACCGAGATCGTCGGCTATCTCGACGCCGCCGATACCCGCTCGACGCTCGAGGCCGTGCGGGCGGTGGGCGCGCGACTGCCGCACGAGGAGAAGGCGACAAACGCGGTCGGCGAGGGCGACGGGCTGGGCGCGCCGATCCTGCGGATCGCCGGCGTCGGGTTGCGCCGCGCCCGCTCCGCGTCGATCGACGTCGGCAATGCCGGGACGCTCCTGCGCCTGCTGCCGGGGTGGCTGGCCGGTCAGCCCGCGGGCGCCTGGAAGCTCGACGGCGACGAGTCCATCCGCAAGCGTCCCGTCGACCGGATCGCCGACCCGCTCCGCCAGATGGGCGCGAGGCTCGACGCGACAGACGGGCTGCCGCCGCTGCGGATCGAGGCGGCGCCGCTGCGCGGGATCTCCTACGAGCTGCCGATGGCGAGCGCCCAGGTCAAGTCGTGCGTGCTCTTCGCCGGCCTGCTCGCCGAAGGGGAGACGCGGGTGGTCGAGCCGCTGCCGACCCGCGACCACACCGAGCGGATGCTCGTCGCCGCCGGCGCCGAGGTGCGACGCGAGGGGGACACCGTCGTCGTCGCCCCCGCCGAGCGCCTCGAACCGGGTCGGATCGTCGTCCCCG
Source organism: Solirubrobacterales bacterium (assembly GCA_965200635.1). Taxonomy (GTDB): domain Bacteria; phylum Actinomycetota; class Thermoleophilia; order Solirubrobacterales; family 70-9; genus VAYN01. The sequence goes on from OZ241364.1 coordinate 2,911,995, forward strand.
CCGACTTCTCCTCGGCGGCCTTCTTCATCGTCGCGGCGACGATCGTCCCTGGCTCCGACGTGCTGCTCCGCGACGTCGGCCTGAACCCGACCCGCACCGGCCTGCTGGCGATCCTCGAGCGCATGGGGGCGGACGGGATCGAGATCACGCCGGGGGGCGAGGAGGGCGGCGAGCCGATCGGCGACATCCGCATCGGCTACTCGGCCCTCCGCGGCTGCGAGGTCGGCGGCGCCGACGTGCCGCTGGCGATCGACGAGCTGCCGCTGGTCGCCCTCGCCGCCTGCTTCGCCGAGGGGACGACGACGATCCGCGACGCGGTCGAGCTGCGCCGCAAGGAGTCCGACCGGATCGCCGTCGTCGCCGACGCCCTGCGGGCGCTCGGCGGCCGGGTCGAGGCGACCGAGGACGGCATGGTGATCGAGGGCGCCGGCGGCCTGCGCGGCGGCGCGATCGACTCCCACGGGGATCACCGGATCGCGATGCTCGGCGCGGTCGCCGGGGCGGCCTCGACCGACGGCGTCGAGGTCGGAAACATGGCCGCCGCGGCGGTCAGCTACCCCGGCTTCATCGGCGACCTCAACTCGCTCCAGCACGGCCCGCCGCTGCGCGACCCGGTGCACTGAGCGGCGCCCGGGACCCGCCGACCCGTACGCTGCCGCCATGGTGATCGCGATCGACGGCCCCGCCGGGGCCGGCAAGTCAACCGTTGCCCGCGCCGTCGCGGGCGAGCTCGGCTTCACGTACCTGGACTCCGGGGCGATGTATCGCTGCGTGGCGCTGGCCGCCCGGGAGGCGGGGGTCGAGGCCGATGACGCCGAAGCGCTGGGGCCGCTCGCGGCGGGCCTCGAGATCGACTTCGACGGGCGCCGCGTGCTGCTCGGCGGGCGCGACGTGTCAGACGCGATCCGCACGCCGGAGGTGAGCGCCGACGCCTCGCGCGTCTCCGTCCACCCGGCGGTGCGCGAGGCGATGGTCGCCCGCCAGCAGGAGCTGATCGCCGCCGGGCGCTACGTCGCCGAGGGGCGCGACATCGGCACCGTGGTCAGCCCCGACTCGCCGCTGAAGGTCTTCCTCACCGCCTCCGACGAGGAGCGGGCGCGCCGTCGCGCCGCCGAGACCGGGGAGGACGTCGAGACGGTGCTCTCCGCCCAGCGTGCCCGCGACGCCCGCGATACCGAGCGCGAGCATGGCGCGCTGCGCGCCGCCGAGGACGCGGTCGAGCTCGACACCACGGGCCTGAGCCTCGAAGAGGTCGTGGGACGCGTCGTCGCCCTCGCCCGCGAACGCGGCCTCGCCTCCCCGGAGACCGCCCGATGAGTGCCACGGTCGCCATCGTCGGCTTCCCGAACGTCGGCAAGTCCACGCTGATCAACCGCTTGGTCGGCGGCACCGAGGCGGTCACCGCGGCCGAGCCCGGCGTCACCCGCGACCGCAAGCGGCTCACCACCGAGTGGAACGGGGTGCGCTTCGACCTGATCGACACCGGCGGCATCGACCTCGAGGACGAAGCGGAGCTGGCGCGGGACATCCAGGCCCAGGCCCGCACCGCGATCGCCGAGGCCGACGCGATCCTGATGGTGGTCGACGGCCGGGCGGGGCTGCGGGTCGGGGACGCGGAACTGGCCAAGACCTTGCGCGGCGCCGAGGTCCCGGTGCTCGTCGTCGTCAACAAAGCCGACCGTCCCAACGACTACGCCGTGACCGCCGAGTTCCACTCGCTGGGGCTCGGCGAGCCACTCGCGGTCTCGGCGACGCACGGGCTCGGCACCGGGGACCTGCTCGACGCGATCGTCGTCGCGCTCGGCGACAACCCGGGCAACGACGAGGAGGACGACGCGGTCCGGGTCGCGGTGATCGGTCGGCCGAACGTCGGCAAGTCCTCGATGGTGAACGCCTTCCTCGGCTCCGACCGGGTGATCGTCTCCGACATCGCCGGGACCACCCGCGACACGATCGACACCGAGCTGGAGGTCGAAGGACGCCGCGTGATCCTCGTCGACACCGCCGGGCTGCGGCGCCGCGCGAAGGTCGCCGGGACCGTCGACTACTACGCCCAGTTGCGCTCCGAACGCGCGGTGGAGCGGGCCGACGTGGCGATCGTCGTCTGCGATGCCGCCGAGGGGGTCACCTCCGAGGACCTGCGGGTCGCCGAAATGTCGATGCGGGCCGGCTGCGCGACGCTCTTCGTCCTGAACAAGTGGGATCTCAGCGAGACCGACATCGACGACGCGCGGATCCGGGTCGCCCGCAAGTCGCGCCTGCGCCCGCCGGTGATCACCGCCAGCGCCACGCGCGGGCGCAACGTCGGCACGCTGCTGCCGAAGGCGCTCCAGCTCGCCGACCGGGCCGCCTCGCGCATCCCGACCCCGGAGCTGAACAAGTTCGTCGCCGAAGTCGTCGGCAAGACGCCGCCGCCCGCCAAACGCGGCCGCCGCCTGCGGCTCTACTACTCGGCGCAGGTGCAGGTGAGCCCCCCGCGGATCGCGATCCAGGTCAACGACCGCAAGCTGATCGGCCGCGATTGGGCCTATCACCTGGAGAACCGCATGCGCGAGGCCTACGAGATGGAGGGCGTGCCGCTGATCATCGACTTCGTCCCGCACTCGGGCGGCCGCGGCCCCGCCAAGTAGGCGTCCCCGCCAGTCCTCTACGCTTCACCGATGCCGACTTCCAAACCACTCGCCGAGGGCGAGCACCTGTTCACGTCCGAGTCGGTGACCGAGGGGCATCCCGACAAGGTCGCCGATCAGATCTCCGACGGCGTCCTCGACGCGATCCTCGCGGAGGACCCCGAGGGCCGCGTCGCCTGCGAGACCCTCGTCAACACCGGTATGGCCGTGGTCTCCGGCGAGATCACGACCGACACCTACATCGACATCCCGGAGATCGTCCGGGACACGGTGCGGAAGATCGGCTACGACGCCAAGTACGGCTATGACTGCGACGCGATCTCGGTCCTGACCTCGATCGACAAGCAGAGCCCCGACATCGCGCAGGGCGTCGACAAGGCCTACGAGACGCGGACCGACCCCTCAGACGACGACGAGCTCGACATCGCGGGCGCCGGCGACCAGGGCATGATGTTCGGCTACGCCTCGAACGAGACCGAGGCGCTGATGCCGATGCCGATCCACCTCGCGCATCGCTTCGCCGAACGGCTCGCCGCGGTCCGCAAGGACGGCACGCTCGGCTACCTCGGCCCCGACGGCAAGACCCAGGTGACGGTCCGTTATGCCGACGGCAAGCCGATCACGGTCGAAAAACTTCTGATCTCCACCCAGCACGACGAGGGCGTCGACTCGCAGGGCACGATCCGTCCCGACCTCTGGGAGCACGTGGTGATGCCGGTGCTGGCCTCCGAGGTCCCGGGGATGTACGACGAGGGCGCGCTGCGCGACGACTTCCTGGTCAACCCGACCGGCAAGTTCGTGATCGGAGGCCCGGTCGGCGACGCGGGCCTCACCGGCCGCAAGATCATCGTCGACACCTACGGAGGCATGGCCCGCCACGGCGGCGGCGCCTTCTCCGGCAAGGACCCGTCCAAGGTCGACCGCTCGGCCGCCTACGCCGCCCGCTACGTGGCGAAGAACGTGGTCGCCGCCGGCCTCGCCGAACGGTGTGAGGTCCAGGTCGCCTACGCGATCGGCGTCGCCCACCCGGTGTCCCTGATGGTCGAGACCTTCGGCACCGGCAAACTGTCCGACCAGCGCATCGCACAGCTCGTCGAAGCGGAGTTCGACATGCGCCCCGGCGCCTTCCGCCAGTACCTCGACCTCCACCGCCCGATCTTCCAGAAGACCGCGGCCTACGGCCACTTCGGCCGCGAGGAACCCGAGTTCACCTGGGAGAAGACCGACCGCGCCGAGGCCCTGAAGACGGCCGCCGGCGCCGAGGTCGCCACCGCATAGTCCGACTTCTCCCCGCGCGATCCAGCGCCAAGGGGGGAGAGAATTTAGCGCTGCGTGCATTGACCTTGCTATGGCAGGGTCAAAACACGCAGCGCGTAGTCGGGCGGCCTGGGAACTGGCTCGGGCGCAGCATGGTGTGCTCACGCGGCGGGACCTAGAGGGCCTCGGGTTCTCGAAGATGGCGATCGATCACCGGGTAGGGACGGGTCGTCTTCACCTGATCTCGCCGGGCGTCTACGCCGTTGGAAGGCCGGAACTGACTCCGCACGGACGCTGGATGGCTGCCGTGCTGGCGTGCGGGGACGACGCGGTCCTGAGTCACCGGAGCGCAGCGGAGCTCTGGGGCATCGGCTACGAGGAGCGGGGACGCATCGACGTCTCCATCCGGCGGCGCAGCAAGATCACCCGCGCCGGGATCAAGGTCCGCGCCCGTCCCTCTCTCGATGCCAGTTGTCTCGTCCTTCGCTTCGGCATTCCGGTGACGCACCCGATCCAGACCCTGATCGACGTCGCCACCGAACTGGAGCCCTTCCGCCTTGAGCGGGCGGTCAACGAGGCGGACAAGCTCGACCTCGTCGACCCGGAGACGCTCCGCCGGGCGCTCGACGGCTACGGCGGCATGCCGGGGGTCCGGACCCTTCGCACCATGCTCGACCGGCACACGTTCCGGCTCTCCGACTCCGACCTCGAGGTCCTCTTCCGCCCGCTCGCGCTCGCCGCCGGCTTCCCGCCCCCGCTGACGAAACATTGGGTCCTCGGCTACGAAACGGACTTCTGGTTCCCCGACCGCGGCCTCGTGGTCGAGACCGACGGGCTGCGCTACCACCGCACGCCGTCCCAGCAGGCCCGCGCCGCGAAGCGCGACCAGACGCACGCCGCCGCGGGACTTCGGGTCCTGCGCTTCACGCACTGGCAGGTCGCCCACGCGCCGAACGAAGTGGTCGACGTCCTGCGCCGGATCCGGCAGGTGCTCTAGACGCCCGGCGCTTGCGGCTCGCCGAGGCCGTGGCTCCCGGCGGAGTTCACGCCGGTCGCTTTGTCGACCTGGTGCACGACATCGCCGGGGTCGGCGACGCCGTAGAAGATGAAGTCGTAGTCGCCGCCGCTCGCCGCGGTGTCGAAGTCGACGTCGCCGATCCGCATGACGCGCTGGTAGACCGACTGGCTGTAGTTGACGTTCTGGACCCGCTCCAGGCGCGTCTCCTGGATCTCCCGCGAGACGATCCCGCGTTTGATGTTGAGGCGACGCGAGGTGATCGTGTAGGTCGTCGCCCAGCGCTTGAGGAAGCCGACCACGAGGGTGATCGCCAGGACCACGAGGACGACGGCGAAGACGAGGCCGGTGCTGGACACCAGCTTGGCGATGATCCCGAGGACGATCGCGATCGCGGCCCCTTTGAGGTAGAAGCCGAGGATCGCCCGCCACGACGGGTGACCCTGGAAGATGATCTGCTCGTCCGGGCTCAGGTCCATCCGCGGGGAGCATAAGCGCTGAAGGCGGCGCCCGTCCCCGACTATCCATAACCTCGGCTGCCTGATGGCGATCCTCAAGGTCGAGCCGCTGACGACCGCCCGCGCGCTGCGGGGCCCGTTCGATTACCGCCGGCCGGAGACGATGGAGGGCCTCGGGGTCGGCTCGCTGGTCCGGGTGCCGTTCGGGCCGCGCCGCCTGCTCGGCGTGGTGGTCGAGCTGGCAGAGTCCTCCGAGCTGGCGCCGGAGCGGCTGGCGGAGCCGATCGAGGCGCTCGAGGCGGGCGCCACGCCGGAGCTGGTCGAGCTCGGCCTCTGGGTGGCCCGCGAGTACTGCTCGACGCCCTCGCGTGGGCTCTCGCTGGTGCTGCCGCCGGGGACCGGGACCGGGCGCTCCGGGCGCACCGTGCGGGCGAAGACCGAGCTGCGGGCGGAGATCACGCCGGCGGGCGAGGCGGCGCTGGAGGGCGGCGAGCGGCTCGGGGTGAAGCAGCGGGCGGTGCTGGAGGCATTGGTGGAGAGCGGTGAGATGTCGGCACCGCGACTGGCCGCCGCGGTCGGCTCGAACGCCGCGATCGTCCGCCGGCTCGCCGAGCGGGGCCTGATCGCGACGCGCGATTCGAGCGTGCGCCGGGCGCCTGCCGCGTCCGGGCTGAAGGCCGCGGTCGAGCCGCCGCGCCTGCTCCCCGAGCAGCGGGCCGCCGTCGACGCCCTCGTCGCGGCGCTCGACGGCGAGGCCGGCGCGCCGCGGGAGCAGCTCCTCCACGGCGTCACCGGCTCGGGCAAGACCGAGGTCTACCTCGCAGCCGTCGAGGCGGCGCTCGCCCGTGGGCGCGGCGCGATCGTCCTCGTCCCCGAGATCGGCCTCGCCCCGCAGGCCGTCGCCCGCTTCCGCGCCCGGCTCGGCGACCGCTTCGCGGTGCTCCACTCGGGCCTCTCCGATGGCGAACGCTTCGACGAGTGGGCGCGCCTGCGCAGCGGCGAGGCGCAGGTCTGCGTCGGCCCGCGCTCGGCGATCTTCGCCCCCGTCCACGACCTCGGCCTGGTCGTCATCGACGAGGAGCACGACCCCTCCTACAAGCAGGAGGGCGACCCGACCTACGACGCCCGTGCCGTCGCCCGCCACCGGGCGCGCGAGCGGGGCGCCGTCCTGGTCGCCGGGACCGCGACGCCGCGTCCGGAGACCTGGCTGGAGCTGCCGCGCCTGGAGCTGCCGCGCCGCGTCGACGGGCTGCGGATGCCGCCGGTGAACATCGTCGACATGCGCGAAGTCGACCCGCGCTCGGGCCCGCTGCACACCGACACCTGGACGGCGCTGGAGGAGGTCCGCGCGGCGGGGCAGAAGGCGATCGTGATGATCAACCGGCGCGGCTTCGCGCCCTGGCTGACCTGCCGCTCCTGCGGGCACCACTGGAGCTGCCCCAACTGCGACGTCTCGCTGATCGTCCACCGCGAGTCGGGACGCCTCGTCTGCCACCACTGCGCCCACGTCGAAGCGGCGCCGCGCGCGTGTCCCAAATGCTCCTCGACGACGCTGGCACGGGCGGGCGCGGGGACGGAGCGGATCGAGGAGCTGGTGCGTGAGCGGCTCGCCCCGATGCCGGTCTTCCGCCTCGACTCCGACACCACCGCGCACCGCGGCGCGCACGCGCGGATCCTGGCCGAATTCGGCGAGGCGCCGAGCGGCGTCCTGGTCGGCACCCAGATGGTCGCCAAGGGCCACGATTTCCCCGAGGTGACGTTGAGCGCGATCCTCGACGCCGACGCGACGCTCCGCTTCCCCGACTTCCGCGCCGAGGAGCGGACCTTCGCGATGGTCGCTCAGCTGGCTGGACGCTCCGGGCGAGGCGCGGCGGGGGGCGAGGTGATGGTGCAGACGCTCGCGCCGGGCGCCTCCTCGATCGGGCACGCCGCCGCGCATGACTCGGAGGGCTTCCTGGCACGCGAGCTCGACCGCCGCCGCATCCTCCGCTACCCGCCCTACTCGCACCTGCTGCGGGTGAACCTCTCCTCGCCGGAGGAGGGGAAGGTCGACGCGGCCGCTGCCGCGATCGCCGCTGAACTGCGCTCTCGCCTGCCGGCCGAATCGGACCTGCTCGGGCCGGCGCCGATGTTCCGTGTGCGCGGGCGCTACCGGCGCCGGATCCTGGTCAAGGCCCAAGACCGCGCCGGGACGGTCGCCGCGGCGGGCGCCACGGTCGAGCGCCGCGCCGCCGACCGGGCCCTGAAGGACGTCTCGATCGGCGTCGACGTAGACCCTCAATAGGTACGCTTGGTGCGTGAGCGACGAGCAGGCGATCGACACCGATCCGAACGACGAGGAGCTTCACCAGAGGCTGATCGAACGCCGTGAAGCGGCGCTGGCCAACGTGGTCAAGTTCGGCGACCCGGTACTGAAGAGCCGTGCGTCCCCGGTCCAGGAGTTCGGCCCCGAGCTGCGCGAAGAGGTCGACCGGATGATCCACATCATGCAGGACGGCATGGGCGTCGGCTTGGCCGCGACCCAGCTCGGGGTGCTGCGCCGGGTGCTCGTCTTCCAGGCGGGCAACGACAACGAGCCGACCGCGCTGGTCAACCCGAAGGTCGAGTGGATGAGCGATGAGGAGGCGATCGCCGAGGAGGGCTGCCTCAGCCTGCCGCGGGTGACGATGGACGTCGAGCGCCCGCTCCACGCCCGCTTCACCGGGCGCGATGTGGACGGGGAACCGGTGACGATCGAGGCCTCCGGCCTCGAGGCCCGCGTCCTCCAGCACGAGATCGACCACCTCGACGGGGTCCTGATCCTCGACCGCACCGAGCGCAAGCAACGCAAGGCGGCGCTGCGGGCGCTGCGCAAGGGCGAGAGCTACCACCCGCCGATGGAGGATCCGGACGATCCCGGCGATGAGCTCCGCGAGCCGCGCACCGACGCGTGACCGCGTGAGGACCGTCTACCTCGGCACCTCGGACTTCGCCGCGACCGTCCTCGAGCGGCTCGCCGCGTCCCCGCACGCCCCCGCACTTGTCGTCACCCCGCCCGACAGCCGCCAGGGCCGGGGACGGAAGGTCTCGCCGCCGCCGGTGGCGGAGCTGGCGACCGAGCGCGGGATGGAGCTGCTGCAGGCGGCAAGCGTCAACGGGGAGGACGCCCTGGAGCGGATCCGCGCGGCCGAGCCGGAAGCGATCCTCGTCTGCGCCTTCGGCCAGCTGATCAAGGAGCCGCTCCTGAGCCTGGCCGAGTTCCTGAACGTCCACCCGTCGCTCTTGCCGCGCTGGCGCGGGGCGGCTCCGATCGAGCGGGCGATCATGGCCCGGGACCAGAAGACCGGCGTCTGCGTGATGCGGCTGACCGCGGGGCTCGACTCGGGTCCGGTGGCGCTGCGCGCCGAGGTGGGGCTGGGGGAGGACCAGGACTACGGGACGCTGGCGCCGCGCCTGGCCGCGCTGGGGGGCGACCTGCTGGTCGAAGCCCTGGACCTGCTCGCCGACGGGACCCTGGCCTTCACCGAGCAGGACGAGGCGGCGGTGACCTACGCGGAGAAGATCACCGGCGAGGAGCGGCGCCTGGACCCGGCCGAGCCCGCCGCAGACCTGGCGGCGAAGGTGCGCGCCCTGACGCCGCACATCGGCGCGTATCTGGAGTTGGAAGGCGGCGAGCGGCTGGGGGTGCGGCGGGCGACCGCCGTCGACGGCGACGCCGAGGGTGAGCTCCTGGTGCCCACCGGCAGCGGTGCGCTGCGCCTCGAAGTCGTTCAGCCCGCCGGCGGCAAGCCGATGGCGGTCGCCGATTACCTGCGCGGCCGCCCCGGGCCGAAGCTCGCGTGAGCGTCTCCGCTCCGCGGGCGCTCGCCTTCGAGGTCCTGCGGGAGACCTTCGAGCGCGGCGGCCACACCGAGCTCGCCTTCCGCGCGGGCGCCGAGCGGCTCGAGTTGACTGGCCGTGACCGGGCGCAGGCGCAGCGGCTCACCTACGGCTCGGTCCAGCGCAAAGGCACCTCCGACGCCGCGATCGAGAAGCTCTCCGGCCGCGCGATCCGCCTCCTCGACCCGCCCGTCGCCGCCTCCCTGCGGCTCGGCCTCTACGAGCTGCTGTTCGCCGACGGCACCCCCGACCACGCCGCCGTCGACCAGGCCGTGGAGCTGACCAAGATCGCCAAGGCGGCGCACGCCTCCGGCTTCGTCAACGCGATCCTGCGCCGCGCCGCCCGCGAGCGCGCCGAGCTGACCGAGGCCCTGCTCGGCGACGACTCGACCCCCGAGGCGGCCGCGGTCGCTCACTCGGCGCCGCTCTGGCTGGCGCGGATGTGGTGGGAGGAGCTCGGGGCCGACACGGCGCGGACGCTGCTCGCGGCCTGCAACGAGCCCGCCGAGGTGGCGATGCGGGCGCGCGACGCCGAGGCCCGCGCCGCCCTCGTGGCCCGGCTGCGCGCCGAGGGCGTCGACGTCTCGCCCGCCCCCGGGCCCTGGCCGCTCGATGCCGCCGAGGCGATGGTCTTCTCCGGCCGGGTCGGGGACACGGTGCCGCCGTTGGTCGGCGAGGGCGCCCTGACGCCGCAGAGCCGTGGCTCCGCCGCCGTGATCGAGGTGCTCGGCCCGCGACCGGGCGAGACGATCCTCGACCTCTGCGCGGGCCCCGGCATCAAGACCGGCCAGATCGCGCTGCGGATGGAGGACCGCGGCGAGGTGATCTCGGTCGAGCTCGACCAGGACCGCGCCGCCGAGATCTCCGAGCAGGCCCGCCGCCTCGACCTCCACGGCGTCACCGTCTTCGAGGGCGACGTCACCTCGATGCCGCTGCCGCCCGGCTTCGACCGCATCCTGCTCGACGCGCCGTGCTCGGACCTCGGCACGCTGGCCTCGCGCCCCGACGCGCGCTGGCGCAAATCGCCGCGGACGATCGAGCGGGTCGCGGCCGTGCAGGAGAAGGCGCTCGAGAACGCGGCGAAGCTGCTGGCGCCCGGGGGGACGCTCGTCTATTCCACCTGCACGATCTCCCGCCGCGAGAACGAGGACCGGATCGCCGCCCTGCTGGAAGCTGCCGCCGCGGGCCAGGTTCCGCCGCTGGAGTTGGACGACCTCGGTGCCCTCGCGCCCGAGCTGGCCTCGCCGCACGAGCCCCGCTCCCTGCAGCTACGCCCCGATCGCGACCGCACCACCGGCTTCTTCATCGCCCGCCTGCGACGGCCCGCCGACTGAACCGGCATCATTCAACGGATGTCCAATGCCCCCCACGGCGGCAGCAGCGTCCTCGACCGCGCCCCTTGCCCGACCTGCGGCGAGCCCTGGCTGCGCCCCACCCAACTGCCCGGCCGCCTGCGCTGCGTCAACTGCCTGAGCCGCTTCGAACTGGTCTCCCAGTGCCCCGAGTGCGGCACCCACCAGACGATCGCCCGCATGACCCACACCGCCGACATGGAATGTCAGGAGTGCGGTGCGTCGATGCTGAAACTCACCTAATCTGCGGCGCATGAGCGACCGATTCCGTGAGTTGACCGCCGCGCCGCGCGTGGCCCCCTCGATCCTCTCCGCCGACTTCGCCAAGCTCGGCTCGCAGGTCGAGGAGGTGATGGCCGCGGGTGCGCGGGTCATCCACGTCGACATCATGGACGGGCACTTCGTCCCGCCGATCACGATCGGGCCGCTGGTCGCGGGCGCGATCGCCGACCTCGTCCACGACGCGGGCGGGGCGATCGACGTCCACATGATGATCGAGACGCCCGAGCGCCAGATCGAGGAGTTCGCCAAGGCGGGCGCGGACTCGATCACCTTCCACGCCGAGGCGACCCCGCACGCCAACCGCACCCTGTCCGCGATCCGCGAGCTGGGCTGCTGCGCCGGCATCGCGATCAACCCGGGGACGCCGGTCGAGGCGGTCTCCGAGCTCCGCGGCCTCGCCGACCTGGTCCTCTGCATGACCGTCAACCCCGGCTGGGGCGGCCAGTCCTTCATCGCGAGCTCGCCCGACAAGGTCGAGCGCCTGAAGCCACTGGTCGGGGATGCGGTGATCGAGGTCGACGGCGGGGTGGATGCGGGGACGGCGGGCGCCGTCGCTGCGGCGGGCGCGTCGTTGTTCGTGGCGGGGTCTGCGGTCTTCGGCGCGGATGATCCGGCGGCTGCGTATCGGGCGATCGCTGCCGCCGCCGGCGCTTCCTGACGGCGTTCGGGGGTATCGCGGCAGTCCTAGATTGGCCCAGGACGTGAGGGTTTCGGGTGGATCGCGTGACGGAGAGCGTGGGATTCGAACAGTCAGGAATCTGCGCGGCTCCTTACCTCGCCATGGCCGAAGTTTCGAACCACGGAAGCCCTGCGGTGTTCGAAAGTTCGGCCATACCGAGCTTAGGAACACGGCAGATTCCTGACCGTTCGGGGGACCAGCGTCCTTCAGAGCCGCCGCCCGCGCGCGATCAGCGCGCCGGTGATCTCCTGTAGCCACGCCTTCGTCTCGGTGTCGACCGCCTCCATTTCGGCGCGGCGCTCGCACCAGCCGGCCAGGGAACGGCGGCCGCCTACCGCGACGATCTCTCCGCTCGTCACCGCGTAGCGGCCGTCGGCCAGGGCCGCCATCGCGCCGATGTCGTCGCGGCGGCTGCGCAGGATGGCGACGACCGGGATGCCGTCGATCTCCTCCGGCGTCTCGGGGTCCTCGCCGGCCCGCAGCGGGCGGACCGAGAAGACCTGGGAAGCCGCGCGGCGCGGGAGGGGTGGCGGGACGGGGCGGCCGATCGGGCCCTTGACCCAGCGTTCGGTCTGCCTCTCGACCTCGTCGCGCAGCTCGCCGCGGACGAGGACGTGGAGCTCGTCGCCCTCGCGCAGCTCGGTCGAGCCGCGGGGCGGGATCGCGTGGCCGTCCCGGACGATGACGTTGACCAGCGCCTCGCGTGGGAGCTCCAGCTCCCGCACCCGGTGTCCCGCCGCGGCGGCGCCGGGCGGCAGGCGAAAGGCGACCACGTCCCCGCCCATCTCACGGATCCGCCCCGACTCGAAGAGCCGCCGCGGCAGCGCGGGCTCGTCGGTGGTGAGGCGCAGGCGCTTGGCCAGCGGCTCGAAGGTCGCCCCCTGCACCAGGGTCGAGGTGACAACGACGAAGAACACGATCGCGAACTCTTCCTCGCCGCTGCGGACGCCGGCGACGACCGGGAAGGTCGCCAGCCAGATCGGCGTCGCGCCGCGCAGCCCGGCCCAGCCGAGCATCACCTTCTCGCGAACGTTCAGCGGCGTGAAGGCCGTCGCGGCGAAGGTCGCCAGCGGGCGGGCGACGAAGATCAGCACCGCCGAGAGGGCGATGCCCTTGATCGCCACGTTGGCGATGTCGTCCGGGAACACCAGCAGCCCGAGCAGGATGAAGAGGCCGATCTGGGACACCCAGCCGAGCCCCTCGTGGAAGGAGACGACGCTGCGCCGCGCCGGGATGCGCGCCCCGCCGAGCGCCAGGGCGGTGAGGTAGACCGCGAGCAGGCCGCTGCCCTGGAGCACCTCGGAGACGCCGTAGGCGAGCGCCGCGGCGGCGATCGTCGCCACCGGGTAGAGCCCGTCGGAGGCCAGCTCGATCCGGGTGATGATCCAGACCGCGAGTTTCCCGAGCAGCACGCCGACGACGATCCCGACCGCGATTTTCACCGCGATCAGGCCGATCATGTCGACGGGGCCGTAGCTCGGCTGCTGGATCCATTCGATGAAGCCGATGACGAGCAGCAGGGCGACCGGGTCGTTCATCCCCGACTCGCCCTCGAGCGAGCGCGCCAGGCGCTTCTCCAGGGTCGAGTTGCGCAGCACGGCGAAGATCGCGGCGGAGTCGGTGGCGGCGATCGCGGCGCCGACGATCATCCCTTCCAGCCAGGTGAGGCCGAAGATCCATTTCGCTCCGACGCCCGCCAGGAGCGCCGTCGCCAGGGTCCCCAGCGTGGCGAGGGAAGCCGCCGTGCCGAGCACCGGCCGGATCTCCGACCAACCCGAGGTCAGCCCGCCCTCGAAGAGGATCAGCACCAGCGCGATCGTGCCGAGCGTCCGGGCCAGCTCGTAGTTGGCGAAGTGGATGCCGCCGATGCCTTCGGAGCCGGCCAGCATCCCGAGGGCGAGGAACAGCAGCAGCGCCGGGACCCGGACGCGGTCGGCAAGCAGCGCGCCGATGATCCCCGCGGCCAGTAGGACGCCGGCGATGAGGATCAGGATGGCGTCGTGGTGGCCCATCCGGGGACCCTAGTCAGGGGGACGGCGAGGGGCGGTCGAGCCCCGCTAGACGTTCTCGTCGATGATCGCCAGGCGCGCCTCGAGCTCCTCGGGGGAGCCGGGGGTGGGGGTGTCCTCGGGGTGATCTTCGTGGGGTCGGCGGTAGACCCAGAGGAGCAGGGCGAAGAGGACGCCGGCGGCGATCAGGAAGCCGAGCTCGACCCGGCGCTGCTCGTTGCTGACGAGCGGGATGAAATTCCAGCCGATGAAGACGGCGGCGCAGGTGATCCAGCGGACCGCGGCGCGCCGCACCTGGCCCTGGGCGATGCAGGCCTGATTCAGGGTCACCGAGGACAGGTAGAGCCCCATCCCGAAGGTGACGAGCAGGAGCCCCAGCCGGTCGTAGGTGCCGTTCTTGCCGAAGGCGATTTCCATGCATTTCGGCCCGGCGATGAGGACCACGACGACGACCAGCGCGGTGAAGGCGACGATCCCCAGCAGCACCATTTTCACCGTGTGGGCGAATTCCCGCGGCGCGTCGGGCTCGTCGGAGGTGTGGAGGCTGGTGAGGTGCGGGAGGATCGAGGTCGAGACCGACTGGAAGAGCTGCAAGGGCGCCCGCGCCAGCATCAGGATGTTGAAGATGATCCCGGCCTCGCCGGCGCCCTGGAGGCCGCGGATGATCAGCGGGCCGGCGTTGAGGAACGCCTGTTCGGAGAACATGATCAGGAAGACCGCCGCCGCGAAGCCGCCGCCGTGCCGCAGCGAGAAGCCTTCGGCGGCCTCGTCGTCGACCGGCGCCGGAGCCGCGGCCGCCGTTGCTTTGTCTTTCTGGGCTTTGTGGGCGAAGGCGAATGGCACCACCAGCAGCGACAGGGCGGGCGCCGCGGTGATCCCGATCGCGACCGCGCTCTGGCCGCTCAGCACGCTGAAGGCGACCAGCACCGCGAAGATCGTCCGGAAGCAGGATTCGCTGAGGATCAGCGCGACGAAGAGCCCGAATTCCTGTTTGCCGGCGAGGAAGCCGCGGGCGAAGTAGCTCGCCGCGTAGAAGAGGACCGAGGTGAAGAAGACCCAGTAGAGGGTTTCGTTGCCCTCCAGGAGGCTGTTCTGGATCGGCCCGCGCAGCGCCAGCGCCACCACCGTGAAGAGCAGGGAGAGGCCGAGCTGGATCAGGGAGGCGACCCGCACCGGCTCGCTCAGCGACTGCCCTTTCACCACCCGCTCGGAGATGTGGCGGCTGAGCAGCTGTTCGATCGGCCGGTAGAGCGCCGAGATCGTGATGAAGGTCGCCGACCAGAGCACCGTGATCTGCCCGTAGTCGGGTTTGGAGAGCGTGTGGGAGGCGATCAGGAAGTAGGCGTAGGTGATGACCCCGGTCAGCCCGACGCCGACGGCGAGGAAGCTCGCGGTTTTGCCGTAGTCGGCGGAGGAGGCGGGGGCTTTGCCCGCGCCGTTGGTCGCCCCGTTCGAGGAGCTGTCCACTGCGCTCATCTGTCCACCACCCGGGTCGGTTCCTCGGAGGCCGCCGGTTTCCCGTCGCTGCCTTTTTCGTAATGCGAGGGCGGCACGCCGAGGGCCAGCTCGACCCGCCGCACCCGCTCGAAGACGCGCTGCGTCATCACCCGCTGCCCAGCCAGGAGGTCCCCGATCACGCCGAGCGCGAAGAGCTGCACCGCCGCGATGATCAGCACCGCGCCGAGGATCAGCGACTGGATGTGGCCGTTCGAATTGCCGTTGAAGATCGCGTCGATCAGGAACGGCAGCCAGGCCAGGATCGCCAGCACGCCGACGACGATCGCCGCGGTGACGAACGCCCGCAACGGCTCGTAGCGCGCGTAGATCCGCAGGATCGCCGGGGTGTTGCGCCGCACGTAATCGCCGGTCGACCCGGCGAGCCGCGACTCGCGCGTCTGCGGATTGGTCCCGATCGGCACCTCGTCGACGGCGACCAGCATCTTGCCCGCCTGCACGAGGCTCTCCAGCGTGTAGGTGAAGTTGTCGACTACCGAGAGCTGCAGGGCCGCCTCGCGGTTGTAGGCGCGGAATCCGGACGTGGTGTCGGTGACCTCCGTGTTCGATACCCGCCGGACGACCCAGCTGCCCCAGTGTTGGAGCTGTTTCTTGGTGTCGGAAAAGTGCTCGATGCCCTCCACCTGGCGGTTGCCGACGACCATGTCGGCCTCGCCGGCGAGGATCGGCGCGACCAGCTTCGCCACGTCGGCGCCCTGGTACTGGTTGTCGGCGTCGGTGTTGACGACGACGTCGGCGCCGAGCTTCAGGCAAGCGTCGAGGCCCGCCTGGAATCCCGCCGCGAGCCCCTTGTTGTTGGTCAGCCGGACGATGTGCTCGACCCCGCACTCGCGCGCCACCTCGACCGTGCGATCGGTCGACCCGTCGTCGATCACGAGCAGCTCGACCGAGTCGAATCCGTCGAGGGAACGCGGCAGGTCGGCCACCGTCGCCGGCAGCGTCTCTTCCTCGTTCAGGCAGGGGATCTGGATGATCAACTTCAAGGGCGCGCCCCAAAATACGGGTGCGAGTGGTCAGTGCGGAGCTAGAATCGACTGATTGACTGGTCAGTCAACAACATCAGCCGACTTTAAGTTTCTGAAAAACGCACTCGCGCTGGCCGAGGGTGGACGGGGACGAGTCAGTCCGAACCCACTGGTCGGCGCGGTTGTCGTGCGCGGCGAGGAGATTATCGGGGAGGGCTTCCATGCCGAGCTTGGGGGTCTGCACGCGGAGCGGGCGGCGCTTGCCGACGCGGCGCGACGGGGCGAGGATCCGGCCGGGGCGACGATGTACGTGACCCTCGAGCCCTGCGCCCACCAGGGCCGCCAGCCGCCCTGCTCGGACGCCGTGATCGAGGCCGGGATCGCCCGCGTGGTGATCGCGAGCGACGACCCGACGACGAAGGCCGCGGGCAAAGGGCCGCGGCAGTTACGGGAAGCGGGGGTCGAGGTCGACTTCGTCGATCCCGGGAACGAGATCGCACTCGAGGCTCGTCTGCAGAACCAGCCCTTCCGCAAGCACGGCCAGACCGGGATCCCTTGGGTGATGCTGAAGACGGCGATGTCGCTCGACGGCCGCACCTCGACGCCGGAGGGCGTCTCGCCCTGGATCTCCGGCGAGCGGAGCCGTGAGCTGGTCCACGTCTGGCGCGGCGAATGCGACGCGATCGCGGTCGGCATCGGCACCGTGCTCGCCGACGACCCGTTGCTCACCGCGAGGATGGGCGGCGAAGCCCGCCAGCCGGTCCGCGTCGTCTTCGACTCGCAGGCTCGCCTGCCGCTCGATTCCCAGCTCCTGGCGACCCTCGACCAGGCCCCGGTGATCGTGATCGCCGGCCCCGAGGCCCCACGCGCCCGGATCGAGGCGCTGAAGGCGGCGGGCGCCGATCCGATCGTCGCCGCCGACGCGACCTCGGCGGGACGCGTCACCACCGCCGTGCGCATGCTCGGCCGCCACCGCGGCATCACCAGCCTGATGCTGGAGGGCGGCGCGACCCTCGCCGCCACCTTCTCCGCCGCGGAGGAGGTCGACGAAGCTCGCATCTTCGTCGCCCCGCTCATCCTCGGCGGCCCGCTTGCCGATGTCCCCGTTGCGGGACTTCAAGGCACCCCGGTCGAGTCGAAGGCCGTGGGGGAGGACACTTTGATCCGCACCCGATTCAAGGAGTGGTGATGTTCACCGGACTCGTGCAGGACATCGGCAGCATCGAGAGCGTCGAGGGCGGCGCCGACGGCGCGCGCCTTCGCATCGCGACCCGCCTCGGAGCGGACATCGGTCTCGGCGACTCGGTCGCCGTCAACGGCGTCTGCCTGACCGCGACCGAGGCCGACGCGTCGGGCTTCGCCACCGAGGCGATGAACCAGACGCTCGACGTGACCGTGATCGGCGCGCTGGACTCGGGCGCCCGGGTGAACCTCGAGCTCGCCACGCGAGCCGACGAGCGCCTCGGCGGTCACATCGTCCAGGGCCATGCCGACGGCTCCGGGCGCGTGCTGGAGGTCACCGAGGACGGCTTCGCGCGCCGCGTCCGGGTCGAGATCCCGCCCGAGCTCCTGCGCTACGTCGTCGACAAGGGCTCGATCGCCCTGAACGGCGTCAGCCTCACCGTCGCGACCCTCGGCGAGGGCTGGGTCGAGGTGTCCCTGATCCCGGAGACCTTGGAGCGCACCAACCTCGGCGACGCCGCCCCCGGCACCCCACTGAACGTCGAGGTGGATGTCCTCGCCAAGTACGTGGAGCGCCTTCTGCCACCATTCGCGGGGCCAACATTGGCCGGAACGGAGCAAGCATCGTGAGCCAGGAGACCGACATCAAAACCCCAGTCGACGAGCAGACCGGCGGCGACGCCACCGAAAGCCCCTTCGCGACGATCGAGGAAGCGATCGAAGAGATCCGCCGCGGCAAGATGGTCGTCATCTGCGACGGCGAAGACCGCGAGAACGAGGGCGACCTGGTGATGGCGGCGCAGTTCGCCACGCCCGAGGCGGTCAACTTCATGGCCAAGGAGGCGCGCGGGCTGATCTGCCTGGCGCTGACCCCGGAGCGCTGCCGCAGGCTCGGCCTGAACCTGATGGCGGCGAAGAACGAGGCGCCGCTGCAGACCGCCTTCACGGTCTCGATCGAGGCCGCGGGGGGCGTCAGCACCGGCATCTCCGCCCACGACCGCGCCCACACGATCCAGGTCGCGATCGACCCCGACTCGGGGCCGCGCGACATCGTCGTCCCCGGCCACATGTTCCCCCTGCAGGCCAAAGAGGGCGGCGTCCTGGAGCGCACCGGCCACACCGAGGCCTCGGTGGACATGGCGCGCCTCGCCGGGCTCTCGCCGGCCGGGGTGATCTGCGAGGTGATGAACGACGACGGCTCGATGGCCCGCGTCCCCGACCTGGTCCCCTACTGCGAGAAGCACGACCTGAAGATGGTCACGGTCGCCGACCTGATCGCCTACCGGCGAAAGACCGAGAAGCTGGTCGAACGGGTGGTGGCGACGGCGCTGCCGACCGCCTTCGGCGACTTCACCGCGGTCGGCTATCGCTCGCTGGTCGACGACAAACACCACGTCGCGATGGTCAAAGGCGACGTCGACGGGGTCGAGGACGTGCTCGTGCGCGTCCACTCGGAGTGCCTCACCGGCGACGTCTTCCACAGCATGCGCTGCGACTGCGGCGAGCAGCTCGAGTCCTCGCTGGCGATGATCGAGCGCGAGGGCCAGGGCGTCCTCCTCTACCTCTCCCAGGAGGGGCGGGGGATCGGCCTGCTGAACAAGCTGCGCGCCTACAAACTGCAGGAGGAGGGCGCCGACACGGTCGAAGCGAACCTCAAACTGGGCCTGCCCGCCGATCTGCGCGACTACGGCATCGGCGCCCAGATCCTCGGCGACCTCGGGCTGACCAGCATCCGGATCATCACCAACAACCCGAAAAAGATCGTCGGCATGGAGGGCTACGGCCTCTCGGTCACCGAGCAGGTGCCGATCGAGTCCGCGCCCAACATCCACAACGAGGCCTACCTGCGCACCAAGCGCGACAAGATGGGCCACATCCTCCACCACCAGGGTCTCGACCTCGACGAGGAAATGATCCACGAAGAGGAGGAACGCGACGAGCGGCGCGAGGGCTCCGAGGCCGATGGCTGAGGGCGGCGAGTTCCTGGAGACGTTCGACACGGTCGAGCGCTCCGAACTGCAGCCGCTCCGCTTCGCCATCGTCGTCGGGCGCTTCTACGAGGACCTTGCCGAGCGCCTCACCGCGGGCGCGGTGGCCGGGTTCGAACTGGCGGGCGTCCAGGCGGGCCACATCGACCACCACTCGGTCCCCGGCGCCTACGAGCTGCCCTTCGCGGCGAAGGCGCTGATCGAGGGCGGGGGGGAGATCGCCGGCGTCGCCTGCCTCGGCGTCGTGATCCGCGGCGAGACCGCCCACTTCGACTACGTCTGCGCCGAGGCGGCGCGGGGCGTCCAGGACGTCCAGCTCGCTACCGGCGTGCCCTGCGCCTTCGGCGTCATCACCTGCGACACGATGGAGCAGGCGCTGGCCCGGGCGGGCGGGGACAAGCGCGACCAAGGCCGCAACGCCGCGCTCACCGTTGCCCGCATGGCGTTGATGAAGCGTCGGGTCGCCTGACCCGCTACGATCCCGCGTCCTATGGCAAAGGTATGTCACAGCTGCGGCAAGAAGCCCGGGTTCGGGCAGTCCCGCAGCCACTCCATGGTCGCGACGAAGCGCCGGTTCGAGCCGAACCTCCAGAAGGTCCGGATCACCGAGAACGGCAGCCCCGTCCGCGCCTACGTCTGCACTCGCTGCCTCAAGTCCAACAAGGTCACCAAGGCCGCCTGAGGGGGCGTGGGGGCGCCTCGCGGCGTCCTCGGTCATTCGGCTCGGGTCACGCACTTAGGTGCGCTCCCCTCGCCTCATTTCCCTGCGTCCTTGCGAGGCTGGCCCACGCCGCCTCAGGTTGCTGAGCGACTGACCCGTCTGCAACCGGTCGTCTGCAGTAACTCGTCCTGGGGACGAGTTACTGCAGACGCTTGCGCCGGAGCTACTCGCTCTCGGTCGCGGTCGCCGGTTTGGCGGGGCCGTCGACCTCGGAGGGCTCGACGGCGAGGTTCGGCAGGATCTTCGACAGCCACTCCGGCATCCACCAGGCAGCCTTGCCGAAGATCTGCATGATCGCCGGGACCAGGATCGAGCGGATGATCAGGGCGTCGACCAGGACCGCCGAGGCGAGCCCGAGGCCGAACAGTTTGGTGATCCGTTCGTCGGTGAGGAGGAACGAGGCGAACACGGTGATCATGATCGCCGCCGCCGCGGTGATCACGCGGCCGGTCAGGGCCAGGCCGCGGGTCACAGCTTCGGTGGCGTCGTTGTCGCGCTCCCACTCCTCGTGGATGCGGGACATCAGGAACACCTCGTAGTCCATCGAGAGCCCGAAGACGATCGAGAACAGGAAGATCGGGAAGAAGGCGATGATCGGTCCGGTGTCTTCGATCCCGATGATGCTCGCCCCCCAGCCGTTCTGGAACACCGCGACGACGATGCCGAAGGCGGCGCCGATCGAGAGCAGGTTCATCACGATCGCCTTCAGCGGCACCAGCACCGAGCGGAAGACCGCCATCAGCAGGAGCGCCGAGAGCAGGATCACCACGCCGATGAAGAGCGGCAGCTTTTCGGAGATCGCGTCGCCGAAGTCCTCGAAGATCGCGGTGATGCCGCCGACATGTAGGACCGCGCCGGTTTTCGACTCGATCGGCGGGATCACGTCGCCCCGGATGTGGTCCAGCAACGACGTGGTGTCGGCGCTCTGCGGCGAGGTGGTCGGGTAGACCTGACAGAGGCCGACCGTTTTCGCCTTGTTGAAGGTGACCGCGGTGACCGAGGCGACGCCTTCTTCCTTTTTCAGCGTCGTGCACAGGTCTTCGATGCCCGCCCCGGGCGATCCGCCCGACCCACCGCCCTTGGGCAGTTTGGCGACCATCGTCAGCGGCCCGTTGAAGCCGGGGCCGAAGCCTTCGGCGAGGAAGTCGTACGCTTCCCGCGTCGTTTCGCCCTTCGGGTTCGTGCCCGCGTCGTTGACGCCGAGCCGCAGGCTCAGGGCGGGGACGCAGAGCAGCAGCAGGACGCCGCCGGAGACGATCGCCGCGACCCACGGCCGCTTCTGGATCCAGCGGCTCCAGGCGAACCACTTGGTGTCTTCGCGCATCGTGTTGCTGCCGCCGCCGAGCCCCGGGATCTTCCACTTGTTGACCCGGTGCCCGACCCAGGTCAGCAGGGCCGGTAGCAGCGTCAGCGCCGCGAACATCGTCAGCAGCACCGACAGTCCGGCCGCGACGGCAACGCCGTAGAGGAAGGTGATGTTCAGCAGGAACATCCCCATCAGGGCGATGATCACGGTCGTCCCCGCGAAGAGGACCGCGCGGCCCGCCGTGTCGACGGCGTTGATCGCCGCCTCGCGCGGCTCGAAGCCCTCGTCGAGGTTGTTGCGGAAGCGGGTGACGATGAAGAGCGCGTAGTCGATCCCGACCCCGAGCCCGATCATCAGCGCCAGCACCGGCGCGAATTCGGCCGTGTCGAAGATCCAGGTGCCCAGGGTCACCAGGCTGAGGCCGACGCCGAGCGCCAGCAGCGCGGTGATGATCGGGAGCCCCATCGCGACGACCGAGCCGAACGCCAGCAACAGGATGAGGATCGCCGCCAGCAAGCCGATCGCGAACGACGAGTCGCCGCCTTCCTGCTTGGCTTCTTCGATTGGCTGGCCGCCCAGTGCCACTTCGAGGCCGCCCCCGGCGGCGCCCTGCGCGGTCTTGATGATCTTTTCGGTACTCGCTTTATCGAGTTCGTTGCCCTGGACTTCGTACTGGATCGTCGCGAAGGCAATCTTGCCGTCCTTGGAGACCGCGCCCGCCCCTTCGGCGCCCGAGTACGGGCTGGCGACGCTGGAGACGTGCGGTTCGCCTTCGACGTCTTTGAAGACGCCTTCCATCTTTTTCTTGACCGCCGGTGATTCGACCCCTTCGTCGGCCTTGAAGACGATCGTCGCGGTGCCGCCCGATTCCTGCGGGAAGTTGTCTTCCAGCAGTTCGTAGGCTTCGGTCGAGTCCGACGACGGAAGTTTGAATTCTTCCGAGAAGTCGGAGCCGACGTTCCCGGCGATGGCCCCGATGACGACCAGGGCGGCGATCCAACCGAAGATCACCGTCTTCCGGTGACCGGTGGTCCAAGTGGCAAAGCGGCGCATGCAACTCCTTCCGTGACTGGGTACTCGGGGGCGCCCGAAGCTCTGGACGAGACTAGGGCGGCCCTGCGGGTCTTTCATCGGCCCGAGGGGGGAAATCGGTGGGGGATGATCCTCCACCCAAGGGTGGAGACGGTGAAGGTACAGATAAACACGGCGGCCGTCGCCTCCGATGGCTAGTTTTACCGTCGAATGCCCGATCCTTCGATTGCCCGCTTCAGGCGGGTCGTCAGCTCCGCCCTGGCCTCCCTCGAGTCCCGGCGCCAGGAGGTGAACGACCTGAACGTGTTCCCAGTTGCCGACGGCGACACGGGCGACAACATGGCGATGACCCTGCGCGCGGTGCTGGAGGAGCTCGACCGCATCGACGAATCCGGCATCGACGGAGACGACGAGGTCGGCCGCACGGTGCTGGTGCAGACGCTGGCCCGCGCCGCGCTGATGGGCGCCCGCGGGAACTCCGGCGTGATCCTGTCCCAGATCGTCCGCGGTGCCGCCGAGGAGCTCGCCTCGCGGCCGGGGGAGCTGGTCGACCCGCTGCTGGTCGCCGCCGCCTTCGCCGCCGCCGCCGACGCCGCCTACGACTCGGTCCGCGAGCCGGCCGAGGGGACGATGCTCACCGTCTTCCGCGAGATGGCGCATTCGCTGACCCGTCAGCTCGCCCACCTCTCGGCCGACAAACAGCGGCTCGGGGCCGACGTCTCCGAAGAGCAGCAGGACGCGATCCTCGCCGAGGTGCTGGAGCGGGCGATCGCCGACGGCGAGCGCGCGGTGGCGCGGACGCCGGAGCAGCTCGCGGTGCTGCGCGAATCGGGGGTCGTCGACGCCGGCGGCCACGGCCTGGTGCTGATCCTGGCAGGCGTCGTCGCCGGGTTGAAGGGCGACGGGGCCGAGCTGCCCGAGGTCGCCCATCACGAGCCGCCGAGGCTGACCCGCCCCCACCACGAGGACAGCCGCTATCGCTACTGCACCAACTTCATCGTCTCCGGCGAGGGGCTCGACGACCGGGCGATCCTGCCGCGGCTGGAGGCGCTCGGGGATTCGGTCCTGGTGGTCGGCGACGAAGCGACCCTGAAGGTCCACGTCCACACCGACAAGCCGGAGTCGGCGATGGCGCTCTTCGAGGGCCTCGGGGAGCTCGGCAACGTCGACATCGCCGACATGCGCCAGCAGGTGGCCGAACGCGACGCGCGGCTGGGGACGGGACGGACCGGCGTCGTCGCGGTGGCGGCGGGCGCGGGCCTCGAACGGCTCTTCGCCGAGCTCGGTGCCGACGTGGTGCCCGGCGGCGAGACGCTGAACCCCTCGACCTCGGAGCTGCTCGCCGGGATCCACGGCGCGGGGGCCGAGGAAATCCTGGTGCTGCCGAGCTCCTCGAACGTGATCATGGCCGCCGAGCGGGCCTGCGAGCTGTCGGAGAAGCCCGCCCGGGTGGTCCCGGCGACGTCCCAGCAGGCGAGCCTGCTGGCGCTGGTGGAGCTCGACCAGAGCGCGCCGCTCGAGGAGAACGCCCGGCGGGTCGAAGCGGCGCTGGTGGAAGTCGCGACCGGCGGCGTCGCCCCGGCGGCCCGCGACGACGCCGGGGGACGCTTCAAGCGCGGCGACGCGGTCGGCTTCGTCGCCGGGGAGATCGTCGCCTGGGGCGGGGCCGGGTCGACGCTCGAGGCGACGGTCGCGATCCTCGCCGCCGACGGCGACGCCGAGATCGTGACCGTGATCGGGGGCGCCGAGGCGCCGATCCCGCTCGACCAGGTGGACGCCCACGTCCCCGATGGGGTCGAGCTCGAGAAGCACGAGGGAGGCCAGCCCAGCTGGTGGTGGCTGCTCGCCGCGCAGTAGGGGTGCGCGGCTTCGCCGGAGTGGGTGAGCCGACGCGGGCCGAGCTGCGCGCGGCGCCGGTGCACTGGCCACGGCCGAGCGCCCTGGAGGTGGGCCTCGAGGCGCTCGACGGCGTCGGCCCGAAGCTGGCCGAAGCCGCCCGCACGGCCGGGATCGGGACCGTCGGAGACCTCCTCTACCGCTTCCCGCACTCCCACCGCGACCGCCAGATCAGGTTGCTGGAGACCCTCGGGGCTGGGGAAACCGGGACCGTGCTGGTCGAGGTGATGGGCAACCCGCCGCGCCCGTTCCGGCGCGGGAAGCTGACGATGGTCGGGGTGAGGGTCGGCGACGAGACCGACTCGGTGCGCGCGACCTGGTTCAACCAGCCGTGGGTCAGCGGCAAACTGGAAAAAGGATCCCGGATCCTGATCACCGGCAAACGCAGTCCGAAAGGGCTGGCGGTGCAGGAGTGGGAGATGGTCGCGCAGGCCAACGAGGTCGAGGAGTCAGGCGAGGAGCGCTCCGGGTCGTTCGTCCCCGTCCATCCGGCGACCGAGGACCTGGCGCCGAAGAAGATCCGCGAATGGGCCGAACAGGCGGTGCCGCTGGCGCGCAACGCGATCGAGGGGCTGCCCGCCGAGCTGCAGGTCAAGCACCGGCTCGGTTCGGTGGGTTCGGCGATCGCCGCCGCGCACTTCCCCGGGTCCCCCGAGGAGCTGGAGGAAGCCCGTCGGCGGCTCGGCTTCGAAGAGCTCTTCCTCCACCAGGCGCTGCTGGCGACCCGCAAAACCAGCCATCGCCGCGCCCGCCCGGCGCCCCGCTTCGGCAAGCCGGGCGCGACGGTGGAGCGCTGGATCGCCTCGCTGCCGTTCAAGCCGACCAAGGACCAGCGGGCCGCGTTCAAGGACATCGACAAGGACCTCGACTCGGGCGAGCCGATGCAGCGGCTGCTGATGGGGGAGGTCGGCTCGGGCAAGACCGTGGTCGCCGTCTACGCGATGCTGCGGGCGCTCGAAGCCGGGCACCAGGCGGCGCTGATGGCGCCGACCGAAACGCTGGCCGAGCAGCACGCGATCACGCTCGGCAAGCTGCTCGCCGAAGAGGCGACGCCGTTCGCGCTGCTCACCGGAGCGACTCCCGCGGCCTCCCGGCGCCGCGCCCTCGATGCCCTGGCGAGCGGCGAGCTGGGGCTGATCGTCGGCACCCACGCGCTGATCGAGCCGACGGTCCGCTTCGCCCGCCTCGGCCTCTGCGTGGTCGACGAGCAGCACCGCTTCGGGGTCGAGCAGCGGCGGGCGCTCGACTCCAAGGGGGTCGAGGGGATGGCGCCGCACGTCCTCCACATGACCGCGACGCCGATCCCGCGGACCCTGTCCCTGACCGCCTACGGGGACCTCGACACGACCGCGCTCCATAACCTCCCGGCGGGGCGCAAGCCGGTGACCACGCGGGTGGCGGGCGAGGAGGACCGCGAGAACGTCTACGAGTTCCTGCGCGCGCGCCTCGCCGAGGGGCGCCAGGCGTTCGTCGTCTGCCCGCTGGTCGAGGTCTCCGAGAAACTGCCCGGCAAGGCGGCCGGGGAGGAGGCCGAGCGGCTGGCGCGCGGGCCGCTGCGGGAATTTCGCGTCGGGCTCCTGCACGGGCAGATGCACCCGACCGAGAAGGGGGAGGCGATGCGCGCGTTCGCCGCCGGGGAGACCGACGTGCTGGTCGCGACGACGGTGATCGAGGTCGGGATCGACGTGCCGAACGCGACCATGATGCTGATCGAGGGGGCGGAGCGCTTCGGCGTCTCCCAGCTCCACCAGCTACGCGGGCGGGTCGGGCGCGGCGAGCATCCTTCGCAGTGCCTGCTCTTCGCCGGGGACGCGGGGGGGATGGCGAAGCGGCGGCTGTCGGCGGTGGAAGAGACCAGCGACGGGTTCCGGCTCGCCGAGGTCGACCTGCTGCTGCGCGGGGAGGGGGAGATCCTCGGGACCCGCCAGAGCGGCGCCGCGCGCTTCACCGTCGCCCGCCTGCCCGACGACGAGGACATGCTGGTCGAGGCCAAAGACGAGGTGCTGGCGCTGCTGCGCGAGCACGGCTCGCTGGAGGCGCCGGAGCTCGGGCCGCTGCTCGAGGCCGCCCGCCGGCGCTTCGGCGCGGGCGCCGCCGACCCGATCCCGCTTTGATCCAGGGATGAGGTCGACACGATGAGAGTGATCGCCGGAGAGCTGAAGGGACAGCAGCTGGTCGCCCCGCGCGGGTGGCAGGTGCGCCCGACCTCCGAGCGCGTCCGCGAGGCGATCTTCTCCAGCCTCGGGGGGCGGGTGGAGGGCGCCGCGGTCCTCGATCTCTACTGCGGGACCGGCGCGCTGGCGATCGAGGCGCTCTCCCGCGGCGCCGCCCGCGCGACGCTGGTCGATCGCGACACGCGCCCGGCGCTCGGCAACGTCGAGCGGCTTCGGTTGCGGGACCGCGCCGACCTGGTGCGCGCCGACGCCGAGGCCTGGCTCGCCACGAACGATCGCCCGGACGGGGGTCGCTACGACCTCGTCTTCGTCGATGCTCCCTATAAACTCGCCGACCTCGTGGCCCGGCAATTGGACACGCATCTCCCCGGCGTGCTGGCCCCCGGCGGTCGCGCGGTGGTCGAGAGCGGCGCTCGTCGCCCGCTCGCGATCGGCTCGCTGGAGCGGTTGCGGCAGCGCCGCTACGGGGCCGCGGACGTGTCGATCTACGCCCTGGAGGACGAGTGAGCGAACGCAATGGAACGGTTGTGTGTCCGGGGACCTATGACCCGGTCACGCTCGGACACGTCGACATCATCACCCGGACGTCGAACGTCTTCGACAAGGTCGTGGTGGGGGTCGTCAACAACCCGCTGCGCAAGAACAAGACCCTGTTCACGGCGGAGGAGCGCAAAGACTTCATCGAAACCGCGACGGCGGATCTCGGCAACGTCGAGGTGCAGATCTTCTCGACCCTGCTGGTCGAGTTCGCGCGGCAGAACGGCGCCCACGCGATCGTCAAGGGCATGCGCGCGATCTCCGACTTTGAGTACGAGTTCGAGATGGCGCAGCTGAACCGCAAGCTCGATCCGGGGATCGAGAGCATCTACGTGATCGCCTCGCCGCATTACAGCTTCCTGTCCTCGACCGGGGTGAAGGAAATGGCGACCTTCGGCGGCGACGTCGGCGATCTGGTCCCCCCGGCGGTCGCGAGCGCCCTCGCGGAACGCTTCGCCGACCGGTGATCCGGAACCGCGACCGCTCGGCCAGGTAGGGTGTTGTCGCTTGCCTCGTCCTGGGCATCTCCTTGCAAATTCGCCCAGGCACACTCTTTCTTGGCCAAAACCCCCGCATACACGTAGGCTTACGAACCGCTTATGGACGTCCTAGTTCTCATCGACAAACTTGACGACGTAGTTCACAACGCCCGGCCGGTCCCACTGACCGACCAGGTGCGAGTGGACCGCGAGGAGATCTACGATCTCCTCGACCAGATGCGTGCCACGATCCCTGAGGAGATCAAGCAGGCGCGCTGGATCGTCAAGGAGCGCCAGGAGATGCTGGCCGAGGCCAAACGCGAGGCCGAGCGCATCGTTCGCGAGGCGCGCGAGCAGCAGGCCCGCCTGATCTCCGACGAGGAGGTCACCAAACAGGCCGAGCGCGCCGCCGACGAGATCGTCGAGGACGCCCGCAACCGCGAGCGCGAAATCCGTCTCGGCGCCGAGGACTACGCCGACGAGATCCTCAACACCTTGGAAGTCAACCTGCAGAAGTTCCTCGCGGCCGTCCAGCGCGGCCGCGATCGTCTGGCAGGGCGCGAGGAAGAACCCGCGCCCGAGCTCGACCAGGCTCCTTAGGGTCTCCAGAGGGGGGAGCCGGGCTCGGTCCCCCTCCTCGCTCAAACTCGGGCGACCCTCGTCCTCCGCCCGTCCGAGATCGCTTCCCGCGCCCTCGTTACAAGCCGCTCCGGAGGGGGACCGAGCCCGGCTCCCACGTGGGCACAGGCCCGGAGCCCGCTCTCCCTGCAGCGCTAGGGGAGCGACCTGCGGAACCTCGGTCCGCCGCACCACTCCCCGCCAGCTGTTCTTTATGGACGTCAGACGTCCATAAAGAACAGCGGAAGCGTCCGCCTCGCGCTAGCTGTTCCTTATGGCGCCCTGACCGCCATGAAGAACAGCTGGAGCGGCACGGTCCCGCTCCGAATCGCGGCGGCGGCTCGGAGCGGGGGTCAGGACCCCCGCCACGCAAACCTCGTCCCTTGTCGTCCCTATTCCAGTTTCAGGTCTTTGAGCGCCGACCAGCGGGGGTCGGTCGGCTTCTCGTGGTCGTGATCGGCCGGGTCGGCGTCGTTCAGGGGCTCGCCGCAGTCGGGGCAGAGGCCGAGGCAATCCTCGCGGCAGAGGATCCGGGTGGGGAGGGCGAGCATCACGGCGTCGTGGGCCCAGCGGCTGATGTCGAGCTCGTCTTCGTCGAGGTACGGGCTGCGGAGCTCGGGGTCGCCGGTGCCGGAGGCGTCGACCTCGCGGGCCTCGATATCGAGGTCGAGCGCGGCGGGCTCGAGGCAGCGCATGCACGGGCCCTCGAGGTGGACGGGGAAGTTGAGCTTGAAGGCGAAGCCGCTGGAGTGGCGGGAGGCCTCGATGCGGACGTTCGGCGCGGCGGGATCGGCGAGGTAGGTCTGGCCGCCCAGCTCGAAGGGAGCCAGCTCGACCGGCATCTGAAGGCGCTTGCCGTCCCCGGGCGAGAGGTTGAAGCGAGATATGTCGAGGACGGTCTCTGGTGCGGTCGGCATACTCCGAGGTTAGGGAATGAGCGATTTCACCTGGAAACCCGACGGCTACCTGGAGATGATCCGGGCCGACATCCCGCGCTACGCCGAACTGCAGGAGCAAGCGATCGCGGCGATCCCCTTCGCCCCGGAGCGGGTGCTGGAGCTCGGCATGGGCACCGGCGAGACGACCCGGCGGCTGATCGAGGCCTACCCGGACGCCTGGGTGATCGGGCTCGATTCGTCCCCGGACATGGTCTTCAGCGCCCGCGAGATGTACGACGACGTGCAGCTGGCGCGGATCGAGGACCCGCTCCCGGACGGGCCCTGGGACCTGGTGATCGGCGTGCTCTCGATCCACCACCTGCGGGCGCCGCAGAAGGAGGAACTCTTCCGCCGCGTGCGCGAGCAGTCGCGGGCGTTGGTGATCGGCGACGTGGTCAAGGCCGACGTACAGGTGACGCCGCTGACGCCGGAATGGGACTTCCCGGAGACCGCCGCCGATCTCGCCGCCTGGAGCGGTGGAGAGGTCGCCTGGCAGGCCGATGACCTGGCCGTGGTGCGCGCGGTCTACTGACCCGCTAGGATTCCGCGACTCATGGCCGTCCCGAAGAAGCGAACTTCCAGCGCCCGCCGCGACAAGCGTCGCGCCAATCACAAGGCAGCGATCCCCGCTCTGCGGCGTTGTCCGCGCTGCCACGAGCCCGCCCTCCCGCACCGTGTCTGCAAAAACTGCGGCACCTACGCGGGTCGCGAGGTCGTCTCCCACAAAGTCACCGACCCGACGGTGACCACCGCCGACTCCTAGCCGCCGTGGCGCAAAGCCGCCCGGTGACTATCGCCCTGGACGGTTTCGGGGCGGAGCAGGGTTTCGACGTACTCGCCGAGGGCGCCCGCCGCGCCGCGGCCGACGGGATCGGCGTAAGGGTCTTCGGCCCGGAGAAGTCCCTCGGCCTGCAAGGGGTCGACGGGATCGAGGTCGTCCCGACCTCCGAGTGGATCGGCAACGACGACGATCCGGTGCACTCGGTGCGGGAGCGCAAGGATGCGTCGGTGGTCCGCGCCGCCGCGGCGGTGGCCGACGGGAGCGCCCAGGCGATGGTCAGCCTCGGCTCGACCGGCGCGACGATGGCCGCCGCGACCTTCGGCCTGCGTCGCCTCAAAGGCGTGCAGCGACCCGCGCTCGCGGTGCCGATCCCGACGCCGCGCAAACCGGTGCTCTTCCTCGACGTCGGGGCCAACGTCGAGGTCCGTCCCCAGCACCTCGTCCAGTTCGCCTTCCTCGGCGCCGCCTTCAGCGCCGCGGTGATGGAGGTCCGCGAGCCGACAGTCGGGCTGCTGACCGTCGGCGAGGAGGCCGGCAAGGGGCGGCCGGAGATCGTCGAGGCGCACCGGATCCTGAAGGAGGCGCCAGGGATCAACTTCGCCGGCAACATCGAGGGCGGGGATCTGCCGGCGGCGAAGGTCGACGTCGTCGTCACCGACGGCTTCACCGGCAACGTGGCGCTGAAGGTGATGGAGGGCGCGGCCAAGGAACTCGCCGGGGCGATCTCCGACGTCGCCCGCCAGAACCCGATGGCCGCGGTCGGCGGGATGTTGCTGAAACCGTCCTTGGGCGGCCTGCGCAAGAGATTCGACCCCGACACGACCGGCGGCGCGATCATGCTCGGGCTGCGCGCGGTGACGATCGTCGGGCACGGCTCCTCGGGGCCGGACGGGGTCGCCAACGCGGTGCGGACGGCGGCGCGGTCGGTGCGGGTGGACGCGGTGGGCCGGACCGCCGCCCTTCTGCGCGAGGGCGGCGCCGGGCGCGCGGCCCTGGCCGACGAGGCCCTTTAGCGATAATCAGCCGATGGAGCGCGACGAAGTCATGACCCTGGTCCGCGAGCACCTTGCCGAGGAGCTCGAAGTCGACCCCGGTCGGATCGAGGACGGCACCCGCTTCCGCGAGGACCTCGAGGCCGACTCGCTCGACCTCTACGAGCTGGTCATGGAGCTGGAAGACCGCTACGGGATCAAGGTCTCCGAGGAGGAGGCGACCCGGATCCTTACCGTCGGCGACGCCGTCGGCTTCGTCCTCGAGAGGACGCCCGCCTGAGATGACGGCGGGGGCGGACGGGTCTGCGGCGGACACGGTCCCCCGGACCGAGGCCGACGACCTCGCCGCGCGTGCCGCCGTCACCCTGCTGGCGGCGCTGATCGAGGATCTGCCGGAGGAGCTCCGCCGCCAGGCGCTGACCCACTCCTCCTGGACCGAGCGCCGGGTCGAGTCCTTCGAGCGGCTCGCCTTCCTCGGCGACAGCGTGCTCGGGCTCTCGGTCGCGGGCTCCTTGTATGAGCGCTTCCCGGACGTCGCCGCGGGCGGCCTGACGAAGATCCACAACCAGGCCGTGTCGGGCGTGTCCTGCGCGGCGGTCGGACGGCTGCTCGGCGTGCCCGAGATGCTCCGCGCGAGCGAGCCCGACGACCTCACCGCGGCGATCCCGGCGGAGGTGCTCCTGGACGGCGAGCGGCCGCTGCCGGAGGCGACCGAGGCGCTGATCGGCGCCTGCCACATCGCTTTCGGCTTCGAGCGCACCGCGGCGGCGGTGGGGGCGGCGTTCGCGCCGCGGATCGAGCTCGCCTCGGAGACCCGGATCGACTTCAAGAGCGCGCTCCAGGAGCTGCTGGCGCGGCGCGGGGCGCGGGTCGACTACGAGGTGACGAACGCCACCGGGCCGCCGCACCGGCGCACCTTCGAGGTGGCGGCGGTGATCGATTCCGAGCGGATCGGGGCGGGCGAGGGACGCAGCAAGAAGGCGGCCGAGCAGGTCGCCGCCGAGCAGGCGCTGCGGGCCCTGGGCGGCTAGTTGCGCCGCCGTTGAATTAGCCGCAATTAGGGCTTTTACGCCGCCGGGGTGGCGTCCGAGGCGCCCGCGACCCTGGATGCTCTCCTTATGTATCTGAGATCGATCACGATGAAGGGGTTCAAGTCGTTCCCCGAGCGGGTGAGCCTCGAGTTCTCCCCCGGCGTCAGCGTCATCGTCGGGCCGAACGGCTCCGGCAAGAGCAACATCACCGACGCGGTGCTCTGGGCGCTGGGCGAGCAGAGCCCGGGGGCGATCCGCGGCGCCTCGATGCAGGACGTGATCTCGGCGGGCGGCAAAAACACCGGCCAGCGGCGCGAGGCACAGGTCGAGGTCGTGATCGACAACTCCGACGGGCGGGCGCAGACCGAGTTCTCCGAGATCGCGGTGGAGCGGCGGCTCGACCGCAACGGCGACGGCGGCTACCGGCTGAACGGGGCGCGGGCGCGGCTCGCCGACGTGATCGAGGTCCTCTCCGACACCAACCTCGGGCGGGAGATGCACTCGGTGATCTCCCAGGGTCGGGTGGAGACGATCATCCACTCCAAGCCGCGCGAGCGGCGGCTCTTGATCGAGGAGGCCGCCGGGCTCGGCAAGCACCGCAAACGGCGCCGCCGCGCCGAACTGAAGCTGAAGGGAACGCGCGACAACCTCGACCGGGCCCTCGACGTGGAGCGCGAGGCGCGGGCGCGGCTGCGGCCGCTGAAACGCCAGGCCCAGGCGGCCGAGATCGGCGCGCGGATCGA
The DNA here is from genome assembly GCA_965200635.1 of Solirubrobacterales bacterium. Lineage (GTDB taxonomy): Bacteria > Actinomycetota > Thermoleophilia > Solirubrobacterales > 70-9 > VAYN01. The sequence goes on from OZ241364.1 coordinate 2,944,433, forward strand.
CCGCGAGGAAGCCGAGCTGAAGGGCCAGATCGTCTCCGAGGAACTGCGCTTCGGCGCCGACCGGGCGGCCGCGGCGGCCAAGGCGGCGGCGACGGCGCGGGAGACGCGCGGGAAGCTCGAGGGGCAGCTCGCCGAGGTGAGCAAACGGCGCTCCGCCGCCGAGGAGCGCTTCGCCGAGCGCGACCGGGCGCGGACCCAGGCCTGGGGTGTGCTGACCAAACTGCGCGGCGAGTCCGAGCGGGTCGCGGTACGGGCGGCGGGGCTCTCGCGCTCGGAGAGCGAGGTCGAGGCGCGCCTGGACCGGCTGCGGGCGGAGCTCGGGCCGCTGACCCTCGAGGTCGGCGAGGTCGGCGAGGGCGACGCGCCGACGCAGCGGGCACGGAAGCTCGAGGAGGAGCTGAGCGAGGTCGACGCCGGACTGCGGACGGCGCTTGACGGGCTCGCGACGGCACGCTCCGACGACGCCTCCGAGACCGCGCGCGAGCACGCGCTCGGCGACGTCCGGGCCGGCAGCGAGCGGGCGATCCGGCACGCGCGTCGCGCCGAGGGCCTGCTCGGCGAGCGCCACCGGGAGAAAGTGCGGGCACGGCTGGTGGGCGCCGAGGAGCTGCTCGAGGACGTGCGCGTGGCGCTGGCTTCTGTCGAGGCGGCGGGCAACGCGATCCGTGCCCGGGTCGACCGGACCGAGTCGGCGGTCGTCGGCAAGGACGGCGACAGCGACGAGATCGCCGACGAGCTGCGGGCCTGCTCGAAACTCGAGTACGAGCTCCAGGGCCAGATGCGCTCGGTCTCCGAGGAGCTGACGCAGGCCGAGGTCGAAGCCGCCCACCTGGGCGACCGGCGGGCCGAGGCCGAACGGGAGATGGCGGCGATCGTCGAGAAGCTCGGCGAGGAGGTCCCGGCCGCCGAGACCGCGATGACCGACGAGGAGCGAGCCGAGATCGATCGGCGGCTGGAGCGCCTCGAGCGGCGCCGCGCCCAGATCGGCCCGGTCAACCCGCTGGCCGAGCGCGAATACGAAGAGGCGTCAGAGCACGTCGAGCAGCTGCAGGCCCAGCGCGAGGACACCGAGCGGGCGATGCGCGAGCTGGAGTCGCTGATCCGCGAAATCGACGAGGAGATCGAGCGCGCCTTCGAGGAGACCTTCGAGGCCACGGCGACGAACTTCGAGGAGATGGTGGAACACCTCTTCCCGGGCGGGCGCGGTCGCCTGCGTCGGGTCAGCCTACGGGCGGTCCGCGAGGAGGAGCAGCAGCCGGCCGCCGAGGGCGACGACGGCGCCGAGGCCGCCGAGCCGGATCCCGACGAGGAGGAGCGCGAGGAACGCGACGAGTTCGGGGTCGAGATCGAGGTCAACCCGGCCGGCAAGTCGACGCGCAAGCTCTCCTTGATGTCGGGCGGCGAGAAGTCCCTGGTCGCCCTCGCCTTCGTCTTCGCCGTCTTCCTCGCCCGTCCGTGCCCCTTCTACATCCTCGACGAGGTCGAGGCCGCCCTCGACGACGCCAACATCGACCGCTTCCTGCAGCTGATCCGCCGTTTCTCCGACCGCGCCCAGTTCGTCATCGTGACCCACCAGAAACGCACGATGGACGCCGCCGACGTCCTCTACGGCGTGACCATGGGCGGTGACGGCGTGACCAAAGTCGTGAGCCGCAAGCTCCCCCGCGAAGCCGGCGAAGACCTCGCCGACGAAAGCGACGAGTCCGGCCCGGAGCCTCTCACCGCCGTCGCCTGAGCGCTTCCGGGGCGTGGGGTTCTGACCCTCTCCTCGCTCAAACTCGGGCTAGGGTCGCGCGCCGCCCGTCCGAGATAGCTGTCGGAGCCCTCGTTACAAGCCGTTCGGAGAGGGTCAGAACCCCACGCTCGCGAGCGGCGGCGACGCTCGGCGGCGCAGCTGGCGAGAGGCTCGCTTCGAACCGCTGGGTCGGGTCGCTCAGCTGTTCCTTTTGGCGTCCTGAGCGCCATAAAGAACAGCGGAAGCGCGCCCAGCTGTTCCTTTCTTCGGCTAAAGCACAGCTCGCCCCACTCATCCGTCGGGCGAGCCCTTACGGCGGTCTCGGAGCGGGTGTCCTGACCCTCTCCGGAGCGGCTTGTGACGAGGCGCCGGATGCGAACTCGGACGGGCGGGGGCGCCGGTCGCCGAGTTTGAGCGAGGAGAGGGTCAGGACACCCGCCCTCGCCAAGCTAGTCTCCTCACAAGGAGGAGTAGGGAGATGGCTCAACGCCACATGGACCGACTGTCGAGCTTCGATACGTCGTTCCTCGCCAACGAGAAGGACAACGCTCACATGGCCATCGGGGCCGTGTTGGTGTTCGACGGGGAGCCGCCGACGCAGGCGGAGTTCCTGGCGCAGATCCGCTCGCGGCTGCACCAGCTGCCGCGGCTCCGACAACGGCTGTTGAGGCCGCCGCTCGGTCTCGGGACGCCGTTCTGGGTCGACGACGAGACCTTCGACGTGCGGCGGCACGTGGATCGGATGACCCTGCCGGCCCCCGGCACCGACGCCGAGATGCGGGGGCTCGCGGGGGAGCTGCTGGCGCCCCCGCTGGATCGGCGCAAGCCGCTCTGGGAGCTGACCTTGGTCGACGGTTTTGCCGAGGACCGCTTCGCGATCGTCTACAAGACCCATCACGCGATGGCCGATGGGATCTCGGCCGTCGACATCGGGATGCTGCTCTTCGACGTCGCGCCCGACGCGCCGGAGCCCGGGCCGGAGGAGCCTTGGCGGCCGGAGCGCACGCCGTCCCACGCCGGCCTCGGCGTCCGCGCGGCGACCGGGATGTTCGCGACGCTGCGCCGCCTGGCCCGCTGGTTGAGCCGCGCCGCGAAGCACCCTGGCGACGCCTCGCGCCGCGCCGGCGACGGGCTGGCCGGGCTCTGGGAGGTCACCTTCAACCTGCTGCGCGCGGCGCCGCGGGTACCGATCAACCCCAAGGGCGTCGGTCCGCGGCGCGACTTCGCCTGGGCGACCTTCGACCTCGCGGAGTTCAAGCGGATCAAGAACGCGCTCGGTGGCACCGTCAACGACGTCTCGCTCGCGGTCGCCGCCGGGGCGCTCCGCGCCTGGCTCGCCGAACGGGAGATCGAGACCGTCGGGCTCGAGCTGAAGGCGCTGGTGCCGGTCTCGATCCGCACCGTCGACGAGCACGGTGAGCTGGGCAACAAACTGACCGCGATGCGGGGACCGCTGCCGGTCGGGATCGCCGACCCCGCCGAGCGCCTCGCCGTGATCAGCGACGCGATGGACGGGTTGAAGGCCTCCAAGCAGCCGCTCGGCGCCGAAGCGATCTGGGGCCTGAACGACTGGTTCCGTGACTTCGCCCCGCCGGTCCTGCTCGGCCCGACCGCGGCGATCAACTTCTCGACCCGCCTCTTCAACCTGCTGGTCACCAACTTCCCCGGCCCGCAGATCCCTTTCTACGCGCTCGGCCGCGAGCTGACCGCGATCCACCCGGTCGGCTTCCTCGCCCGCCGGCACGGCCTCGCGATCGCGATCCTCTCCTACAACGGCAGCGTCAGCTTCGGCCTCCTCGCCGATCCGGATTCGGCTCCGGGAGCCGAGCGGCTGGCCGCGCACCTCGCCGCCGCGGTCGCCGAGCTGGGGGACGCAGCGAACCGGGTGGCGGCGCCGCTAGCCTCCCCGGACGATGGCGACCACCTGGCAGGAGATGATCGACCTCGGTTCGCGCGAGCCCGTGAACGTCGCGGCGCCCGAGGGGGAGGCTGAGCCGGAGCGCAAACGCGGTGTCTTCCGCCGCCTGCGCGAGTCGCTCTCGAAATCGCGCCAGGCCCTGGCCGAGGAGATCAGTGCCTCCATCTTCGAGAAAATCGACGACGAAACGTGGGAACTCCTGGAGGAGGCGTTGATCCTCGCCGACGTCGGCGCGCCGACCACCGCCGCGGTGGTGGAAAAACTCGAGCACGAGGTCGACTCCGGTGCCGTCCCCGCCGAGGGCGAGCCGATCCGCGACCGGCTGATCGAGATGCTCGCCGAGGTCGCCTCGACGGCCCGCGCCAAAATCGACCTCTCGGCCCAGCCCGCGGTGCTGATGATGGTCGGCGTCAACGGCACCGGCAAGACCACGACGATCGGCAAGATCGCCTGGCACCTCTCCAAAGAATTTGGCCTCTCGGTGGTGATGGGCGCGGGGGACACCTACCGGGCCGCCGCCGCCGAGCAGCTCGCCGAGTGGGCGAAACGCGCGGGCGCCGAGCTGGTCCGCGGCCAGGCCGGCGCCGACCCCGGCTCGGTCGCCTACGACGCGGTCTCGGCTGGGGTCGCGCGCAACGCCGACGTGGTGATCGTCGACACCGCGGGGCGCCTCCACACCCAGGACAACCTGATGGAGGAGCTCGCGAAGGTCCGCCGGGTGATTGCCAAACTGATTCCCGACGCGCCGCACGAGACGCTGATCTCGATCGACGCGACCACCGGCCAGAACGGGCTGCGCCAGGCGAAAGTCTTCTCCGAGGCGGTCCAGGTCGACGGCGTCGTCATCACCAAGCTCGACGGGACGGCGAAGGGCGGGATCGCGCTGGCGATCTCCTCCGAACTCGGCATCCCGGTGAAACTGATCGGGGTGGGGGAGAAACTCGAGGACCTGAGGCCGTTCGACCCGGCGGAGTACGCCGCCGCGTTGCTCTCCGAGTAGTGGGGAGTAGCCTGACCTGATGTTCGATCAGCTCTCCGACCGCCTCCAGTCGACCCTCTCCGACGTCCGCTCGCGTGGCAAGCTGAGCGAGGGGGACATCGACTCGGCGATGCGCGACATCCGGCTCGCGCTGCTCGAGGCGGACGTCAACTTCAAAGTCGTCAAAGCGTTCACCAAAACGCTGAAAGAACGGTGCCTGGGCGCCGAGGTGATGGACAGCCTCGACCCCGGCCAGCAGGTCGTCAAAATCGTCAACGAGGAGCTGGCCGACCTGATGGGCGGCGAGGGCGTCGAGCTGACGATGGCTGCCTCCGGCCCGACCGTGATCCTGATGGCGGGCCTGCAGGGTTCCGGTAAGACGACCGCCTGCGCGAAGCTCGCCCAGTACTTCAAGAAGCAGCGCAAAGACGTGGCGCTGGCCGCCTGCGACGTCTACCGCCCGGCGGCGGTCGAGCAGCTGGTGACGATGGGGCAGCGCGCCGGCGCCCACGTCTACGAGAAAGGCACCGATGCCGACCCGGTCGACATCGCCGTCTGGGCGCTCGACCGGGCGCGCGAGGAGCGCCGCGATGTCCTCGTGATCGACACCGCCGGCCGCCTCCACATCGATGGCGACCTGATGAAGGAGCTGTCGCGGATCCGCGACAAGACGAAGCCCGACGACGTGCTCCTGGTGGTCGACGCGATGACCGGCCAGGACGCGGTCGGCGTCGCCGAATCCTTCGCCGAGGCGGCCGAGTTCGACGGCGTCGTGATGACCAAGCTCGACGGCGACGCCCGCGGCGGCGCCGCGCTCTCGGTCAAAGCGGTCACCGGCAAGCCGATCATGTTCGCCTCGACCGGCGAGAAAATCGAGGACTTCGACCGCTTCCACCCGGATCGGATGGCGCAGCGCATCCTCGGCATGGGCGATGTCCTCACCCTGATCGAGAAAGCCGAAAGCCAGGTCGACGAGAAGGACGCCGAAGAACTCGAGGAAAAACTCAAAAAGGACCAGTTCACGCTGGAGGACTTCCTCACGCAGATGAAACAGGTGCGGAAAATGGGGCCGCTCAGCGGGATCATCGGGATGCTCCCCGGCATGGGAGCGATGAAAGAGCTGAAGAACGCCAAAATCGACGAGCGCCAGCTCGACCGCACCGAGGCGATCATCCTCTCGATGACGCCCGCCGAGCGCCACGATCCGACCCTGATCAAGGGCCGCCGCCGCAAACGGATCGCCGACGGCTCCGGCACCAAAGTGCAGGAGGTCCGCGCCCTGGTCAAGCAGTTCGACCAGATGCGGGTGATGATGCGCTCGATGGCCAACGGCAAGATGCCCGACCCGCAGAAACTCATGCGGATGAGCGGCCAGGTGCCGAAACCGAAGGTGCGACGGCGCTAGTCGCGCCGTTCCGCTACAGTTCTGCGCCGCATGGCAGTCAGAATTCGACTTAGACGAGTGGGTTCCAAGAAGAACCCCGTGTGGCGGATCGTCGTCGCCGATAAACGCTCTCCGCGTGACGGGCGTTCGATCGAGACGATCGGCCAGTACAACCCGCAGACCGAGCCCTCGACGATCGTGATCGACGAGGAGCGCGCGCGCCACTGGCTCGAGCACGGCGCCCAGCCGTCGGAGACCGTCGCCACCCTGCTGCGCACCAAGGGCATCGCCGCCCACGGCAGCTAGCCCGGGCCCGGCGATGACCGAGCTGCTCGAATTCCTCGTCAAGTCTCTGGTCGAGGACCCTGAGGCCGTGGAGGTCGAGGAGCTCGAGGAGGACGGCGACCTCGTCTACGAGATCAGCGTCGCCGACGGCGATCTCGGCCGGGTGATCGGCAAAGGCGGCCGTGTCGCCAACGCGATCCGGACGATCGCCAAGGCAGCCGCGGTGCGGATCGATCGCCGCGTCATCGTCGACATCCTCGACTGACCCGGCCTTCCCGAGCCCCTTTTCATGCGGCTGGACATCTTCTCCCTCTTCCCGGAGGCGTTCGACTGGCTGCAGACGCAGCGTCCGGTGCAGAACGCGCTGCGAGAAGGCAACGAGCTGAAGCTCTTCAACTTCCGCGACTCGACCCCGCTGACCGGTCGCCAGGTCGACGACTCGCCGTACGGCGGCGGCGCCGGGATGGTGCTGAGGGTCGACGTGATCGACGCGGCGCTGCAGGCCGCCTATAGCGACGGGGTGCGGCCGCGGATCGTGCTGCTGACCCCGACCGGCCGCCTGCTCGACGACGAGCTGGCCGACGAGCTGGTCGCCGAACCTCACGTGGCGCTCCTCTGCGGGCGCTACGAGGGCTTCGACGAGCGCATCCACGAGCACTTCGCCGACGACGAGGTCTCGATCGGCCGCTACGTCCTGGCCGGGGGGGAGTTGCCGGCGATGGTCGTCGCCGACGTCCTGATGCGGAAGCTGCCCGGGGCGCTCGGCAATGCCAGCTCGGCCGCCGAGGACTCCTACAGCCGGGTGCTCGAGGGCATGCCGGAGTACCCGCACTACACCCGGCCGCCGACCCATCGCGGGTGGAAGGTGCCCGAGGTGTTGCTCTCCGGGGACCACGAGAAGATCCGCGAATGGCGCCTGGAGCGCTCACGGGAACGTGCCGCGGCCTATGCCGAAGAGGAGCGCAAAGCTGCGGAAGGCTCGGAATAGCTAACATTCCGCGACCGCGCGGGTCCCGACCGGGGGTCTGGGCGGTTTTTCTTCGCCAGCAGCCGAATCTTCGCCGCCGAAAGCAGAAACTTCGCAATGAGCTCAGTCATCGACAGCATCGAGCGCGATCAGCTCCGGAAGGGCCTTCCTTCCTTCGATCCGGGCGATCGCGTCAAAGTCCACTTCCAGGTCATCGAGGGTACGCGCAAACGGACCCAGGTCTTCGAGGGCGTGGTGCTGCGCCGGCAGGGCAGCGGGGCCCGCGAGACGTTCACCGTCCGCAAGCAGTCCTTCGGCGTCGGTGTCGAGCGGACGTTCCCGCTCCACTCGCCGAAGATCGAGAAACTCGAGGTCGCGGCGCGCGGTGACGTGCGACGGGCCAAGCTCTACTACCTCCGCGGCCGGATCGGCAAGGCGGCCCGCGTCGCCGAGCGACGCTGGGGCATCGACGAGGACATGGTCTCGAAACCGACCGCCGCGCCGGACGAGCTCACCGCGGTCGACGCTGAGGGCGTGAGCCAGGAGGAGGTCGTGCCCGAGGCCCCGAACGAGGCCGATGGTGCCGACTCCGCGGCCGATGCGGGGGCAGAGACGGATGCGGCGACGGACCCTGACACCGGGCCGACCGCCACCAGTGAGACCGAGGACAGTTCAGCGTCGGAGGAGCCCGAGGGCGAGAAACCGGATAAATCCGGTGACTCCGACGAGGACTCCGCGGGCTGAAACTCTCGCTGCCCAAGCCAAAGAGCAAAGCGGGCGGCCTGATCGAGTTGGTCGTGATCGTCGCGCTCGCCCTGGGGCTGGCGCTGGGGATCCAGGCCTGGTTGGTGAAGCCCTACCAGATCCCCTCGGGCTCGATGGAACCCACCCTCGACGTCGGCCAACGCGTCCTCGTCAACCGGTTCATCTACAACCTGCACGAACCGAAGGCCGGGGACATCGTCGTCTTCCACCCACCGGAAGGCGCCGAATCGGCACCCCAGTGCGGGGCCCAGGTCCCGCAAACCGAGGCTTGTCCGAAGCCGACGCCGAACAAGTCGAGCCAGACCTTCATCAAGCGGATCGTCGCCGTCGGCGGCGACAAGCTTTCGATCAAAGAAGGTCACCCGGTGGTGAACGGGAAAGAGAACCGCGATGAATCCTTCACCCGTCCCTGCGGCACCGTCTCGGTCTGCAACCTGCCGAAGACGATCACCATTCCTGAGGGGTCCTTCTTCATGATGGGCGACAACCGCGGGGAAAGCGACGACAGCCGTTACTGGGGTCCCGTGCCGAAGGAATGGATCATCGGCGAGGCCTTCGCCACCTACTGGCCGCCGGACCGGATCGGCACCCTTTAGACAGTCTTCGGACTTTTGCTCAAGAATCACGTCGCCGTGAACTTCCGGATCCCTAAAGCAAAGAGCAAAGCAGGTGGGCTGATCGAGCTCGTCGTCATCGTCGCGCTCGCCCTCGGGCTGGCGCTGGGGATCCAGGCCTGGTTGGTGAAGCCCTACCAGATCCCCTCCGGCTCGATGGAACCCACCCTCGACGTCGGCCAACGGGTCCTCGTCAACCGGTTCATCTACCACCTGCACGACCCGAAGGCCGGCGACATCGTCGTCTTCCATCCGCCCGCCGGGGCCGAGTCGAGCAGCGAATGCGGCGTCCTCGTGAAAAAGATGCAGCCGATCGAATCCGGCGAGCCGTGCCCGAAGCCCACGTCGCGGCAGTCGAGCCAGACCTTCATCAAGCGGATCGTCGCGGTCGGTGGCGACACCCTCTCGGTAAAGGACGGCCACCCGGTCGTGAACGGCGTCGCGAAGACCGACGAGCCCTACATCAGGCCCTGCGGGGGCGGCTATGAGTGCAATTTGCCGAAGACGATCAAAATCCCGCCCGGCTACTTCTTCATGATGGGGGACAACCGTGGCGAAAGCGACGACAGCCGTTACTGGGGTCCCGTCCCCAAGTCTTGGATCATCGGCGAGGCCTTCGCGACGTACTGGCCCCCGGATCGCATCGGCACCCTCTAGCGAGGGTCCGGCCGCCGCATGAGCGGCAAGCTCCACAAACGCAGGCTGCGCCGCAGCCAGCGCCTCTTCGACTTCGACCGCGGCCTCGACCACCGCTTCGTCGGGGGCGCCGACGAGGCCGGGCGCGGTTGCCTGGCGGGGCCGCTGGTGGCGGCCGGCGTCCTCTTCGACTACGAGGAGCTGTCGATCGCCGACCGCAGGATCCTCGGCGGCCTGCACGACTCCAAGCAGATGACCGAGGAGGCCCGGATCGAGATGTTCCCCTGCGTGATGCGGGCGGCCGCCCGGGTCAGCATCGTGATCCGCTCGGCACCCGGGATCGATCGCCGCGGCCTCCACGTCACCAACTGCGAAGCCCTCGGCGACGCGCTGGCCCGTCTCGACCCCGGTCCGGACGCCATCTGCCTGGTCGACGGCTTCCGCCTGCCGCGTTGTGAGGTCCCGCACCGCCGCGTCGTCGGCGGCGACCGCACCAGCGCCGCGATCGCCGCCGCCTCGGTCCTCGCCAAGGTCACCCGCGACCGCTACATGCACCAAGCCGCCGAGAGCCATCCCGGCTGGGGCTTCGAGGAACACGTCGGCTACTCGACCCCCGAGCACCGTGCCGCGATCGACCGGCAGGGCATCTCGCCGCTCCACCGCCGCTCCTTCGCCAGCGTCGCCTACACCCAGCTTGGTCTGGTCGAAGGCCATGGGTCAGAAGGCCCCGATGAGATGCTCGAGTTCGAGGACTTCGTCCTGCGCGCCGAGGACGACGCCGACGGCGTCGAAGCGGATCTCGGCGTAGCGAGGGACCGCGCCGCCTGAGCGCCGCTCGGCGATCCAGGCGGTGGCGAGGCGCCGCACCTGGGACTGCTTGCGCGGGGTGACCCAGAGGACGGGGCGCTCGGGCCCGACCTTGCTCCCGGCACGGACCGCCTTCACCTCGACGAAGACGAGCGCGCCGCGCCGCGAGTCGAAGACGACGATGTCGAGCTCGCCGAATTTCGTGCGGGCGTTGCGCTCCAGCATCCGGTAACCGAGCGAGATCAGGTGTTCGGCGGCACGGGCCTCGGCGAGGCGGCCGGTGCGGAGTCGGTGGCGGGTCATGGGCGCACCGAACTACATCTCGGGCGGCCCGTGGGCGGATGGCACTGAATTGGCCCAGGGTTGGCACAGAGAATTTGCTTTCTGCGCGCCACACGCGCGCATTTGCCTGCCAGCGTGGCCTCCATGCTCGCCACCGCCCGCACCTTCACGCTCGACGGCATCTCGGCCCGGCCCGTACGGGTCGAGGTCGACGTCCACCGCGGCCTGCCCGGTTTCGCGATCGTCGGTCTTCCCGACGCGGCCGTTCGGGAGGCCCGCGAGCGGGTTCGCGCGGCGCTGGTCAACTGCGGCTTCGAGTTCCCGCTCTCGCGGATCGTCGTCAACCTGGCACCGGCGAGTCTGCGCAAGGCGGGGCCGGGGATGGACCTGGCGATCGCGGCGGGGCTGCTGCGCGCCTCCGGACAGTTGGACTGGGAGGAGATGGACCGGGTGGCGCTGGCCGGGGAGCTGGCGCTCGACGGCCAGGTGCGTCCGATCCCCGGCGTGCTGGCGATCGCGGAGGCGGCGCGCCTGGACGGCGCGGCGGCGATCGTCGTGCCCGCCGCGAACGGCCCCGAGGCGGCCCTGGCGGGCGGGGTCGAGGTCCTCCCACTGGTCAACCTCGCCCAGTTGCCCGCGGTCGCGGCCGGGGAGCGGGGACCGGAACCCTCGCCGCTACGGCTCCCGACCGGACCCGCGCCGGGCGCGCCCGATCTGGCGGATCTGCGGGGTCAACCGCACCTGCGGCACGCGCTCGAGGTCGCGGCGGCGGGCGGCCACTCGCTGCTGATGGTGGGACCGCCGGGGGCGGGGAAGTCGCTGGCGGCGAGCCGGTTGCCGTCGATCCTGCCGCCGCTAGGGCAGGAGGAGGCGCTCGACGTGGCTCGGATCGCCAGCGTCACCGGCGCGCTCGACGCCGCGCTGCCGGCCGGTCGGCCGTTCCGGGCTCCTCATCACACGATCAGCGCCGCCGGGCTGATCGGCGGTGGTAGCCCGCCCGGTCCGGGGGAGGTGACCAGAGCGCACCGAGGCATCCTCTTCCTGGACGAGCTCTGCGAGTTCCGGCGGGAGGTGCTCGAGGCACTGCGGGCGCCGCTGGAGATGGGCGAGGTGTCGATCGCCCGGGTCTCGGGACGGCGGCGGCTGCCGTGTCGGTTCATGCTGGTCGCCGCCTCCAACCCCTGCCCGTGCGGGCGTGGGGAGGACGATCCCGACTGCACCTGCCCCGCCGCGGCGGTCCAGCGCTACCAGGGCAAGCTGAGTGGGGCGCTCGCCGATCGCATCGACCTCCTGGTCGGCGTGTCGCAGCCCAGCGCCGCGGACATCGGCGGCGCACCGGGGGAGTCGTCGGCGGCGGTGCGCGAGCGGGTCGGCGCGGCGCGCGAGCGCCAGGAGGCGCGGTTGGGAGCCGGTCGATGTAACGCCGAGATGTCGGCGGCCGAGGTACGCGAGTGCGATCTCGATCCGGCGGCGGCGGCGGTGTTGGCCGACCTCTACTCGCGCCGCCGACTGAGTGGGCGGGCACACGATCGGGCGCTGCGGCTGGCGCGGACGGTGGCCGACCTCGGCGGGGTCGAGCGGATCGGCGAGGAAGAGATGGCCCAGGCGCTGCAGCTCCGCAGGAGGGAACGTGTCTGAGCGGCGAGCATGCGTCGAGTGCCTGCGTCGCTCCTGGCTGTTGTCGCTGCTCGGCCCCTTCCTGGAGAAGACCGCGACCGGCAAGGTCGGGCGACGCTCGCCGGAACTGTTGCGGCTGAGCAACGAGGACCTACTCGAGGTCGTGGCGCCGAACACGGGACGGAAGATGCTGGTCGAGCTGGCGAGCCTCGAGGAGGCCTGGTTCGTCGAGCGGCTAGAGGAGGCGGAGTGCTGGGCGATCTGCCGCCACGACGACCGCTATCCGCCGGGGCTCCGCGATGCGCCCGATGCACCCTGGGCGCTCCTGGGACGCGGCTCCCTCGAACTGGTCGAAGGGCTCGAGACCGGCGCGGCGGTGACGATCGTCGGCTCGCGTCGGGCGACCTCCTACGGGCGCGAGGTGGCGCGCGACCTGTCGCGCGAGCTCGCCGCCGCGGGCCTCGTCGTGGTCAGCGGGCTTGCGTTCGGGATCGACGCGTGCGCCCACCGCGGCGCGCTCGACGCGGGCGGGAAGACGATCGCGGTGCTGGGCTGCGGTCCCGACAGTCCGTACCCGGCCGCCCACCGCGGGCTCTGGCGCTCGATCGGGGAGACCGGCGCGGTGATCTCCGAGCTGCCGCCGGGATCGACTCCGTGGCGGTGGAGCTTCCCGGCCCGCAACCGGGTGATGGCGGCGCTCGCCGGGATGACGGTGGTGGTCGAGGCGGCGACGCGGTCGGGGTCGCTGATCACCGCCGATCTCGCCGCCGAGATGGGCCGTGACCTCGGCGCCGTCCCCGGCCCGGTCACCGCGCGGCCCTCGGCGGGCCCCAATGACCTGCTCGCCGGCGGTGCCTGCGTGGTGCGCGATGCCCAGGACGTGCTCGACGCGATGCTCGGCGCCGGCGCGAGGTCGCTGGAGCGCACCGGCCCGCCCCTGGACGGGGAGCTAGCGCGCGTCCTCGCGGCGGTCGAGGGCGGGGCGACCAACGCCGATGCCATCGCGACCGCCGTCGATCTGCCCGCCCGCGGCGCCTCGGTCGCCCTCGCCCGGTTGGAGCTGCTGGGCTACCTTGCCGCCACGCCGATCGGCACCTTCACCCGCACCCTGCTTGTGCATCGTGACGTCGGGATCAGCGAATAGATTCGCTCAATCAAGGAATCTCCAAAAGAAGATCGACTGCCGCGTTATTCGTCCAATAAGGCGGGCCTGCGCTTGATTGCAGTTTTGGTTGGGCTCCTTGCGCTAGCTGCGATTGCTGCCCTCGTCGCCGAGGTCGGTCTTTTCTCTGGTAGTCCTGGCCTGCCGAACCATCCAGATGCCCTGACCACCCTTGCGCTGGTACTAGCGATCCTTGCGTTCCTTGTGCAAATCGTAGTTTTTATCTTCCAAACGTCAGCTTCTTCAGACTTAGAGCGCAGAACCGAACGCTTGAACGCCCAGACTCACGCTGCTCTAGGCGAGATTAAGACGGAAAGTGCCGCTACCCAGCGGGCGTTGACTTCACAATTTCAGCGGCTGCTGGATTACGTAGTAGGTGGTCCCAGCGCGTCTCCAGGCGTCGCATCGGGCGATTCGGAGACTGACGAGTCGCAAGACGTGCCTACTGCGCCCGAGGCGGAATCGGTCAGTGCGGGCGAGGCGCTGACGATCTCGGATGTCCAGCGAATTGTCGCCGAGTCGGTCCGCCCGCGACCTAGTTTTGCAATTACTGGCCAAGCCGCAAGAAATGAGGATGAGGAGATCAGAAAGTACCTTCGACAGTGGCCGGACCGTGAGGAAGCCGAAGCCGCCGTGGCGGTGCTAAAGATGGTTTCCCCTCTTGGGATCGCGCTACTAACTCGCTACGCCACCTTGGAGTTACGGCAGAGAGTTCAAGGGCGAGATGTTGGTCTTACCAAACGAAAGGGGACTTCCATCGGCCCGCTGACCCGCGAACTGATTGATAAGGGCTTGGTCAAAAGCTTAGGGTCGAGAACGGCTCTGACCGACCACGGCCGGGACGTAGTGCGAGTCCTGCCCCTTGGTCAATCAAGAGCGCGTCCAGACTGGTTTGAAGATGTAACCTCGCCGATCTCGGGGGCGGCCTAATCCACCGCACAAGCCGCGTCACTAGGCTCCACCGATGGCCGCGAAACCCGTCCCAGCAGTGCTTTCGATCGCCGGCTCCGACTCGGGCGGCGGCGCCGGGATCCAGGCCGACCTGAAGGCCTTCGCGCGCTGCGGCGTGCACGGGATGACCGCGATCACGGCGCTCACCGCGCAGAGCACGGTCGGGGTCGAGGCGGTGGAGCAGGTGCCGCCGGAGATGATCGTCGCCCAGGTCCGCGCGGTCGCCGAGGACATCGGCGTCGACGCGGTGAAGATCGGGATGCTGGGGAATGCGGCGACGGTCGCGGCCGTGGTCGAAGCGCTCCAACGGTACGTCGGCGAGGCGCCGGTGGTGCTCGACCCGGTGATGGTCGCCGAGTCCGGTGCCCGGCTGCTCGACGACGATGCCATCGACGCGCTGATCAACGACCTGCTGCCGTTGGTGACGATCGCGACCCCGAACATCCCCGAGGCGAGGGTCCTCGCGGGCCTCGGCGACGATGCCTCCCAGGAGGACCTGGCCCGCGCGGTGCAGTTGCTCGGGCCGGACGTGGTCGTCGTGACCGGGGGCCATTCCGACGCCGTGGTGGACCTCTACTTCGACGGCGAGGAGCCGGTGGAGATCCCCGGCGAGCGGCATTCCAGCGAGGCGGCGCACGGCTCCGGCTGCACCCATTCCTCCGCGATCGCCGCCTTCCTCGCGCGCGGGGCCGAGCCGCTGCAGGCCGCGGCGGCGGCGCGGCAACTGGCCTCGCTTGCCGTCGGCGCCGGGCTCGACGGGCTGGGGAACGGCCACGGTCCGGTCGATGTCTTCGACCTCGCGGCCCGGGCCCGCGCCGATGCCGCGTTCGCCGGTGGGGACGGGAAGTAGGTTTTGGCGATGAGCACCGACCCCGGTAAGACCGCGACCAACCTTCCGCGACCCCGCTCGGCCACCGTCTTCGACGGTCCCGACCGCGCCCATGCGCGCGCCTACATGAAGGGCGTCGGCTTCGACGACGACGCGCTCTCGCGGCCGACGATCGGGATCGCCAACACCTGGACCGAGGCGATGCCGTGCAATTTCCACCTGCGGGCGCTCGCCGAGCACATCAAAGTCGGCGTCCGTGCCGCCGGCGGCACGCCGATGGAGTTCAACACCGTCGCCGTCTCCGACGGGGTGACGATGGGAACGCAGGGGATGAAGGCGTCGCTGATCAGCCGCGAGGTGATCGCTGACTCGATCGAGCTGATGGCCCGTGGCTACCAGTTCGACGCGATCGTCGCCCTCTGCGCCTGCGACAAGACGATTCCCGGCTGCGCGATGGCGCTGGCCCGCCTCGACGTGCCCTCGGTGCTGCTCTACGGCGGCTCGATCGCCCCCGGCCACTGGCACGGGCGCGATGTGACGATCCTCGACATCTTCGAGGCGATCGGCGCCCATAACGCGGGCGAGATGACCGATGAGGAACTGCATGAGCTGGAGGGCGTCGCCAGTCCCGGGGCAGGCGCCTGCGGCGGTCAGTTCACCGCCAACACGATGGCCTGCGCCTTCGAGGCGCTGGGGATCAGCGCGGGGGGTTCGGCGATGGTCCCGGCCGAAGGCGACGACAAGCCGACCGTCGCCGAGAAAGTCGGCGAGCTGGTGATCCGCGTCCTCGCCGACGACATCACGCCGAGCAAGGTGATCACCAAGGAGTCGCTCGAAAACGCGATTGCCTGCGTCTGCGCCTCGGGCGGCTCGACCAACGGCGTGCTCCACCTGACCGCGCTCGCGCACGAGCTCGACATCGAGCTGGGGATGGACGACTTCGAGCGCATCTCCCGGGCGACGCCGCTCTACGCCAGCCTCAAACCGGGTGGGCGATTCGTCGCCACCGACCTTTACGCGGCTGGCGGCGTGCCGGTGATCCTCAACCGGCTCGACGAAGCGGGCCTTCTGCACCGCGAGCAGCTCACCGTGACCGGCCAGACGATCGGCGAGGTCGCCGAAGAGGCGATCGAGGCCCCGGGCCAGGAAGTCGTGCTTCCGGTCGACGCGCCGCTGAAGCCGGAAGGTGGCCTGGCGATCCTGCGCGGCAATCTTGCGCCGGAAGGGTCGGTGGTGAAGGTCGCGGGGACCGAGCGCCGCAAGCAGACCGGCCCCGCCCGGGTGTACGAATCCGAAGAGGAGTGCTTCCGCGCGGTCAAGGCCCAGGAGATCAACCCCGGCGACATCGTCGTGATCCGCAACGAGGGCCCGGTCGGCGGCCCCGGCATGCGGGAGATGCTCCAGGTGACCGCGGCGATCGTCGGCGAGGGGCTCGGCGAGTCGGTGGCGATGGTCACCGATGGCCGGTTCTCCGGCGCCACCCGCGGCCTGATGATCGGCCACGTCGCCCCGGAGGCGGCGAAAGGTGGGCCGATCGCGGCGATCCAGGAGGGCGACCGGATCACCGTCGACATCGACGAGCGCAAGCTGGAGCTCGATCTCCCCGACGAGACGATCACCCAGCGGATCGCGGCCTACGAGGTCCCCGAGCGCCCGGTCGAGCTGCGTCGGGGCGTGATGGCGAAGTACGCGGCGACCGTGAGCTCAGCGGCGCACGGCGCCGTCACGAGCTGAGGAACTCCTCCAGCAGGGAGTTGAACCTGAGCGGGCGCTCCAGCTGTGGGACGTGGCCGGTGCGCTCGAAGATCTCCAGGCGGGAGTGGGGGATGCGCCGGTGGTAGGAGATCGCCGCGGCGACCGGGACGACCCGGTCCGAGAGTCCCCAGACGATCAGCGTCGGCATCTCGATCATCGCCAGGCGCTCGCGGATGTCGGTGCCGATCAGGTCGGCGAGGGCCGGCTCGAAGGCGTCCGCCTCGCGCAGGCCGTTGACGATCTGCTCGACCAGGATGTCGTCGTCCAGCCGGTTGGGGAAGCGCACGATGGACTGGAACACCGCACGCCGTAGGCGTGGGCGGGCGACGATCTGCCGACCGCGTCCGGCGAAGTGCGGCGAGACGCGCCGCCACCACCAGGCCGTGACCACGGCCCGCTCTTCGGGCCGCCAGGTGTTGATGATCCCGGCCGCCGAGACCAGCACCAAGCGCTCGAACGCCTCCGGCGCGGCCAGCGCCAGCTCGGTCGCCACCAGGCCGCCCATCGAGTTGCCGACCAGCGTCGCCCCGCCGAGGTCGAGCTTCTCGCAGAACTCCCGCACCAGCCGCCCGTATCCCTCCATCGTGATCGGCCACTCGGGCATCGGGGCGGCGCCGAAGCCGGGCAGATCCAACGCCACGCAGCGCCGCCCGGCGGCCGCGAAGTGAGGCAGGTTCTCCAGCCAGTTCTGCCAGCACCCGGATACGCCATGGATGAAGAGCAGCGGCTGACCCTCGCCGATCTCGACGTAGTTGACGCTCGCCCCCGGCAGCTCCACCCGCCGCAGGTGCTCGCGCCAGTCGATCCGCGTCCAAGCGCGGTCCGACACCCCGTAGTCGCTCCCGGCGACGATGCGGGGGTCGACCTCTGTCGCCTCTGCCATCGGTGAAGCCTAGCCGGCGGGAGTGTCGCTGGGGGGGTCCTGGGGCTGGGGAAGCTGGCGCCCCGGAGCACAAGGGACGCAAGGCGTCGCGGCGAGCACGGCCGTCTCGGCCACGGCCCTGGCTGGCTGTGGCCGTGCCCGAGACGGCCGGGAGTGCGGGAGGAGTGTCGGGGAGCCTCCGGGCCGTGCGCCGCGGGCGCGTCACGGGAGGAGCACGGAACGCTCACCGCTGTCCCACGAGGACGGGACGAGACTCGCAAGTCGTGACGGAGAGCGTGGGAAGTCCACGCTTCCGTGCGTGTTGGACAACAGTCAATTCGTCGCTGCGTGCATTGACCCCCCTATAGGGGCCCTAATACACGCAGCGCGTTTTCGGGCCCCTGTTCCGGGCCTGAAAGCAGACCGAAGATGCGCGGGAGGGTGACGTTCCCGGCATCTCCCTCGCCGATCCGTGACAGGTGTGCATTCTCTCGCACGCACCCTCGACGTAAGTCCGACCTCCGCCCGCACCCGTGCCCGCAATCACACGAACCCCTCACGCCCAGGACCGATCTAGGACTGCCGCGACCCCCGGGAGAACGACGTCTCAGGCGTAGCCCATGCGTTCGAGCACGGGGATCTCGCGGATCTGGGGGGGCTGGAGGTGGTCCCAGAGGATGCCGCGGGGGCGGTCGTACTGGCGGTCGATCTCGATCACGGCGCGGGGGGTGGAGATGACGTCGCAGGGGAGGTCGTGAGCGGTGACCATCAGGTGCTGGCGAAGGATCTGGATCGGGTGGACCGTGGTGGCGACGAGGACGTGGGAGTCGATCTTGCCCGCCTCGACCAGGATGCCGTACTCGAGGTCGTGGTAGCCGCCGCCTTTGCCGACGCGAGCGCCGCTGAGGTTGACCGCGACCGAGCCGCAGAGGACGAGGTCGATCTCCGGCAGGTCGTCGAGGGCGACGACGCGGCCGTGCTTGAGGGCCCCCTTGATGGTCGCCGCCTCCTGGACCGCTTTCTTGGAGAGCTTTTTCGGGTCGAGGACGCGGAACGGGTGGGGGTCGCGGAGGCGCGGCACCGCCATGATCACCGTCTTGCCTTCTTCGAGGGCGAGCCGGCGGGCGTGGGTCTGCGGCGAGTCGGGGTTGGCCTTGACCACCTTGGCCCGTTTCCAGAGCCGGTGGGAGGCGAGCTTCTCGGCCGCCATCTTGGCCCCGGCGAAGTTGGGGATGCGGCCCTCGGCCCCCGGAAAGCGGGAGACACCTTGGTCCTCCATCGCCTTCCAGACCTCTGCCCGGACCTCGTCCTTCGAGCGCATGGGTCGAAACATATCCCTCACGGGACCCGGCAAGCGTGACCCCGCCGCCCCGTCTGCCTACACTTTCGTACTTCCCGTCCAACGACCTGTGCTGTGGGGACAGCTATGGGCCGCAAATCGATCGCCATCATCATCGCCGCTGTCGTGCTCGTCGCCGCCCTCGCGGTGGGGGGCGCATACGCCTACGACCAGTCCCAGGAGGGAAAGATCGCCGAGGGCGTGACGATCGACGGGATCGAGGTGGGCGGGATGGATACCAAGGAAGCCGAAGCGATGGTCCGCCACCGTCTGCTCCGCCCGCTCGACAAGCCGCTGCGGGTGACCTACCGCGACCAGAAGTGGAAGCTCGCGGCCGAGAAGCTGAAGGTCCGCGCCGACATCGAGGAGGCCGTGGCGCACGCGGTCGAGGTCAGTCGCGAAGGTGACCTGCCGACCCGGCTCGGGCGCTACCTCGGCGGCGACGAGCTCGAAGTCGGGATCTCCGCCGACGTCGCCTACTCGCGCAGCGCCGTCAACAAGTTCGTCCGCCACATCTCCGCCGAGCTGAACCGGAAGCCCCAGGACGCCTCGGTCGAGCCAGCCGCGGAAACCCTCGAAGTCGTCTCCTCCCACCCGGGGCGCAAGGTCCGCGACGTCCTCCTCACCGAGGAGCTGGGCAAGGCGGTCGCCGGCCACGGCTCGCGCAAGGTCAAGGTCCACGTCCACAAGGCGAAGCCGGAGGTGACCACGTCGGAGGTCGCCGAGCGCTATCCGTCCTACCTCACCCTCGACCGCACGAACTTCACCCTGCGCCTCTACCGCGACCTCGAACTGACGAGGACCTACACCGTCGCCGTCGGCGCGGAAGGGCTGGAAACGCCGGAAGGCACCTACGAGATCCAGGCGATGGAAGAAGAACCGACCTGGTACGTGCCGGAATCCGACTGGGCCGGGGACCTCGCCGGCCAGGTGATCCCGCCCGGCCCCGACAACCCGATCAAGGCCCGCTGGATGGCGATCTTCGAAGGCGCCGGGATCCACGGGACCGAAGAGACCTCCTCGCTCGGCAGCGCCGCCTCCCACGGCTGCGTCCGGATGGCCATCCCGGACGTCGAAGAGCTCTACGACGAAGTCGAAGTGGGGACTCCGATCTTCATCGGGTAACTGTGTGTCCATGAGACGCGCAGGACGTGACGAGGTGACGACGAATGAGGCATCCGTGAACTGGGATGCGGCGCTCGCCGGATACGACCGTGACCTGATGACCCGCGGGGCCGCCGAGCGGACCCGGCGCGCCTACGGCGTCGACCTCGCCGCCTTCGTCAACTGGGCCGTGGCCCTGCACCTCGGACCCGGGGACCTGCGCCACCGCGACGTGCGCCGTTATGCCGCCTCGCTGTCGCAGCAAGGCAAGGCCTCGACGACCGTCGCCCGCAACCTCGCCGCGATCCGCGGCCTCTTCGACTTCCTCGTCCGCACCGAGCGGATCGGCAGCAACCCGGCCGAGCTCGTCTCCAGCCCGAAGCGTCCGCAGAAGCTGCCGAACGTGATGAGCGGCGACCAGATGCGCTTGCTGCTCGAGGGGATCCCGGCGCGGACGCCGCTGGAGCTCCGCGACCGGGCGATGTTCGAGCTCGCCTATTCCTGCGGCCTGCGCTGCGAGGAGATCGTCAACCTCGACATCGATTCCTTCGACTTCGAAGAAGACGAGCTGCGGGTGCTCGGCAAGGGTCAGAAGGAGCGGCTGCTGCCGGTCGGCGAGCCCGCCCGCCGGGCGCTCGAACGCTACCTGCACCGCGGCAGGCGGCCGTTGGCGGGGGACCCGCGTGAGCGAGCCCTCTTCCTCTCGAAGAGCGGCAGGCGCCTCTCCAACTCCGATGTGACCCGCCGCCTACGGATCTGGGTCGCCAACATCTCTTCGCTGGGCGGGGTCTCGCCACATTCACTTAGACATTCTTTTGCGACGCATCTGCTTGAGGGTGGCGCGGATCTGCGTACGATTCAGGAATTACTGGGCCACTCCTCGATCTCCACGACGCAGATCTACACCAGGGTCGACGCTGCCCGTCTGCGCGATACCTATGCCGACACGCACCCCCGCGCATGACCAAAAACGCTGCTGAAAGTAGGATTTAGCCGTGGCGATGGAGACGGGAGTCAAGGAAGTCGAGCTGCGCGAGCTCTGGCGGCGTTACAAAGACGAAGGAGACGCGACCGCTCGGGAGCGTCTGGTCGTCGCCTACTCGCCGATGGTCAAGTTCGTCGCGGGCCGACTCGGCGCCGGCCTGCCGTCGCACGTCGAGGACGCCGACCTCATCTCCTATGGCCTGGTCGGCCTGATCGGCTCGATCGAGCGCTTCGAGCCGGAGCGCGGGATCAAATTCGAGACCTTCGCGATGACCCGTATCCGCGGCTCGATCATCGACGAACTGCGCTCCCTCGACTGGGTGCCGCGCTCGGTCCGCTCGCGGGCCCGCGAAATCGAACAGGCCCAGGCGAAACTGGAGCACGAGCTGCAGCGGGCGCCGAACGAGGCCGAGCTCGCCGCCAAACTCGGGATGACCGAAGCCGAGCTGCAGAGCTCGCTCCTGGAGATCGCCAACTCCTCCGTCTACGCGCTCGACGAGCTGTGGACGGTGTCGGACTCCTCCGGCGACCAGGTCAGCCTGCTGGACACGATCGCCGACGACGGCGCCGCCGACCCGCAGGAGGCGCTGGCCTCGACCGAGGTCAAGGACCGCCTGACCGAGGCGATCGGCTCGCTACCGGAGCGCGAGCAGCTGGTCGTCGCTCTCTACTACTACGAGAACCTCACCCTGCGTGAGATCGGCGAGGTGCTCGGGGTGACGGAGAGCCGGGTGTCCCAGCTCCACACGAAGGCCGTGATGCGGCTGAAGTCGCATCTGCAGCAGGCCTGAGCACCGCCCCGAAGCAACTACCGTTTCAGAACGGCGCTTTGCATCTCGCGTTTTGGGGAAAGCGCGTGCCCGCTGCTAACTTGACCCCGGTGAGCGCCGAAGATGCCTGCGAGGTCTGTGGACGGACGTTTCTCGTCGGCGAGAGGGTCCATCCCTACGTCTCGGTCGAGGGCCGTCACGAGGTCTGCGACCTCTGCGTCGATCGCGTCGCGGCAGCCGGATGGCTGCCCGCCGAGGCCGACGGGGCGGAGGAGCGGCTGCGCGCCGACGCCGAGCGCAAGCCGGGCTTCCTCTCGAAGCTGTTCGCGCGGCCGGAGGAGGACGGAGCGGAGGAGGACTCGCCCGCGACCGCGCCGCCCGCCCCCGTGGTGGAGCGACCCGAGGTCCACGAACTAGAGACCGAGCGCTATGACGTCGAGGCCGAGTGGCACGAGGAGGCTCCGGTCGTAAAAGAGAAGGCGCCCTCCAAGCGTCGCCGCCTGGGAAGCCTTTTCGGCAGTGCCCCGAGCGGTGCGCCGGCCGATCTTCCCGCTCCTGATCCGGTTCCGGAGCCCCCGCCACCGCCGCCCGACCCCGCCGGGCGTGGGATGCGACCGCGTCGCCTCCAACCTGACCTTTCCCCGGCGAATCGCTTCGAGCGCGCGATCGCCCGCTTCAACGCCTCCGACGCCGGGCGCACCGCCGCCGGGCTGACCCGGACGCTGGGCGCGCCCTCGGTCTCGGTCGGCGATCACGCCGGAGCCGAGGACATCGTCCGGATCACCGTCGCCTGGGAGTTGACCTGGTACCAGTGGGGCGTCGACCTCGGCGACGAGCTGCGGCCGGTGTTCGAGCTGGAGAAGGGCTTCGAGGTGTCGGAGATCGACTCCGCCGCGCGCCAGTGGAACGCCTCGGCGCACGACGGGCGGATCGTGATGGTGGCGCCGCGCCGCCGTGAGGCGGAGAACGGCCGCCCGGTGCACCGGTAACCGTGGGCAAGCTGACCGTCAACGTCGACGGGGGCGCGCGGGGCAACCCGGGGCCGGCGGCGATCGGCGTGGTCGTCCGCAACGACGACGGTGCGGTGGTCGAGTCGGTCGGCGAGACGATCGGCCGCGCGACCAACAACGTCGCCGAGTACAAGGCGATGCTGCGCGGGCTCGAACTGGCCCTCGCCCACGGCGCCGACGAGGTCGAGATGGTCGGCGACTCGGAGCTGATCATCCGCCAGATCGAAGGCCGCTACAAAGTCAAAAAAGCCGACCTGAAACCCTTCCACGCCGAAGCGAAGGAGCTGCTCGGGAAGTTCGACCGCTGGAAGGTCCGCCACGTGAAGCGCGAGCAGAACTCCGACGCCGACGCGCTCGTGAACCAGGCGCTCGACGATGCCTGAGGGCGGGGACGTGGCGCCGCGGCCGATCGACCCCGGCGTCGACATCGGCCACGTGCACCTGAAGGTGGCCGACCTGGAGCGCTCGCTCGACTTCTACTGCGGCGTCCTCGGCTTCGAGCTGATGCAGCGCTTCGGCGACGAAGCGGCCTTCGTCTCGGCCGGCGGCTATCACCACCACATCGGCCTGAACACCTGGCAGTCGCGCGGCGGCTCGCCGCCCGCGCCGGGGACGACCGGCCTCTTCCACCTCGCGATCCGCTATCCGACCCGGGCGACGCTCGCCGACGCGCTGCGGCGCCTGGTCGAGGCCCGGGTGCCGCTGGAAGGAGCTTCCGACCACGGTGTCAGCGAGGCGCTCTACCTCGCCGACCCCGACGGCAACGGGATCGAGCTCTACTGGGACCGACCGCGCGAGGACTGGCCGAAGCCACAAGAGGGGGAGAAGGTGCACATGTACACGCGCCCGCTGGACGTCGAAGCACTGCTGGCCGAGGCGGTGAAGGCGTGAGCACCGTCGCCATCGCCGGTGGCCACGGCAAGATCGCGCTGCTCCTGGGACGGCTGCTGGCCGAGCGCGGCGACACCGTCCGCGGGCTGATCCGCAACCCCGACCAAGAAGCCGACCTGCGCGAGGCCGGGATCGAGCCGGTGCTCTGCGATCTCGAGAGCGACGGTGACGTCGCCGCGGCGATCCGCGGGGCCGACGCGGTCGTCTTCGCCGCCGGGGCCGGGCCGGGGTCCGGCGACGCGCGCAAGTCGACGCTCGACAAGGGCGGCGCGGTGAAGCTGATCGACGCCGCGAAGGCCGAGGGGATCTCCCGTTATCTGATCGTCAGCTCGATGGGCGCCGACAAAGCTCCCGAGGACGGCTCGGAGGGCTTCGGCGCCTACCTCCAGGCGAAGTTCGAAGCCGACGAGGCGCTCCGCGCGTCCGGCCTCGACTACACCGTCGTCCGCCCGGGCGGCCTCACCGACGACGAGGGCAGCGGCCTGGTGACGATCGCCGCGAGCACCGGCCGCGGCCAGATCCCGCGCGCCGACGTCGCCGCCGTCTTTGTCGCCTGCCTGGACGAGCCCGCCACCATCGGCAAGAGCTTCGACCTGATCAGCGGCACCACCCCGATCCCCGAGGCCGTCGCCGCGCTCTAGTTGTTGACGGGCCGAAAACCGCTGATATAGAGCGGTTTTCGGCCCGTCAACGTTGGGCGTGGCGGCCGCCGCCGCGGATGCTGGTGCTGACGAGGTCGAGGGGGACGCGCTCGTGGCAGCTCCCGATCGTCGCCGTCAGGACGCCGGTGCCGCGGAGGCCTTCGCCGCGCGGCTCCACCCGGAGTTCGAGCTGGATGCGCAGGTCCTGGGCGCTGTTGCCGAAGACCGCCTTGCCGTTGCCGGCGGCGAAGCCGGCGCTCGCCTTGCTGATGTTCAGGAGCGGGGAGAAGATCGAGCCGCAGGACCCGGCTTCCAGGGTGAAGTCACGGATGCGGGTG
This sequence comes from Solirubrobacterales bacterium, assembly GCA_965200635.1. GTDB lineage: Bacteria > Actinomycetota > Thermoleophilia > Solirubrobacterales > 70-9 > VAYN01. Next base: position 2,969,058 of record OZ241364.1, read on the forward strand.
CGGCGCCCCCCGCCGGCTTCGAGGACGAAGGTGGGTCCGGCCGTCCGGGCGCTCGCCTGACGCGGTCCCATCGTCGCTTCGAAGGTCGCCGACGCGCTCGCGGCGAAGAGCCCGAGCGACGCTAGCCCGGCCATGAGGGCCACGAGCATTGCTTTGGTTCGGCGCACCGTCCGGGTCTCAGGTCAGGCCGTGGACGATCGAGGTCGCGCGGAAGTCGAATCGTTCTCGGCACTGAGCGGTGGCGGCCAGGGCCCTGCCCGTGGCGATCACTTCGTTGCCATGGTGGCTCAGCACGAAGTCGAGTTCGACTTCGAGGCCGGGCCTCCACTGGCGGAAGGAGGCGGTGCCGCTCGCCGACTGGAACGCGTGCGGGTCGCCATACAAGTGCCCGTCGCCCGTGGCGCCCCCACAGGCACGAGTCGAGACGGAGACATCACTGATGAAGGCCCCCTGCTCGGAGGTCTGGATCCTGAACGAGACCGTGGGGGTGTGATGTTCGTTTCCGACCTTGAAGGAACCGGTCCAGGCCGAGGCGCTCGCGGCGAAGGCGGCGAGCACGAGGAGGGCGACGGCGTAGGCGGCGAGGAGCGTTCTGGTTCGTCTCACGAAGGACCTATCGGCAGCGAAGCGACTTGACTTCAGTGCGAGGCGGGGACGGGGGCGCCGGACTCGACCGGGTTACCCGCCGCGCGCCAGGCGCCGACTCCCTTGCCGACGTGGATGACGTCGGCGAAGCCTTCGCGCTGGAGGATCGAGGCGGCCAGGCCGGAGCGTTTGCCGCCGCGGCAGATCGCGGCGATCTGGCGGTCGCGGGGCAACTCGTCGACCCGCGCGGCGATGTCGCCGTAGGGGATGTGGAGGCTGTCGGGGATGTGCTCGGCCGCGTACTCGGAGTCGTTGCGGACATCGAGGACGATCGGCGCGTCCGGGCCTCCGTCGCCGACCCGGCGGGCGAGCTCGTCGGGGTCGATCAGCTCGATCCGCTCGATCGGGCGGCCGTCGAGGCGCCAGGCGGTCATCCCGCCTTCGAGGAAGCCGCGGACCGGGAGGCCGACGGCCGCCAGCAGTTCGGCCGCCTCGCACTCGTCGACGTCGGAGCCGGCGACGACGATGATCTCGGCGCCCGCCGGGGCCACCCGCGAGACCTTGGTGGCGAACCCGGTGTCATAAGAGGAGGTGCTGAGGGCGCCGGCGATGTGGGCCTCGTCGAACTGCTCGTTGGTGCGGCCGTCGATCACGACGGCGCCGCCCGCGACCGCCGCCTCGACCTCGTGCGTGGTCATCGCCTGCGGCGCGCCGAAGCCCTGGACCAGCGGGCCGCGGTTGAGGGAGACGATCTGCTCGACGTTCGGCGGGCGGTCGGGGAGGGAGGAGGTCGCCCGCTCGACGAAGTCGGCCTCGGCGCCGATCGCCAGCGCCGGGTTGTGGGCGCGCTCGAAGCCGATCGTCGAGGAGCTCTTCAGGTCGATCCCGGCGCCGCCGCAGAGCGAGCCGCCGAGGTGCCCGGGCCAGACCTCGACCTCGTCGTCCAGCGTCAAGAGGCGCTGGTGGAGCGAGTGGAACATCTGCGCGGCGCCTTCGCGCGGCTCGATCGCCAGGTCGGGGCGGGCGACGTCGCCGATGAAGAGTGAGTCGCCGGAGAGGAGCGCCCATGGCGCGCCACCGCGGGTCGCGTCCGAGAGCAGGAAGCAGGTGTGCTCGGGCCGGTGGCCGGGGGTGTGGATCGCCTCGACGGTCAGGTCGCCCAGGGTCAGCTTCCAGCCGTCGGCGAACGGCTCGTGCTCGTACTCGGCCTCGGCCAGTCCATGGATGTGGATCGCCGCGCCGGTCTGCCGCACCAACCGCCCGTGGCCGCTGACGTGGTCGGCGTGGTTGTGGGTCTCCAGCACGTGGCCGATCCGCACCCCGTGGAGGCGCGCCAGGCGGCGGTAGGGCTCGACCTCCCACTGCGGGTCGACGACGACCGCGACGCCGCTTTCGCGGTCGGCGACCAGGTAGGAGGCGCAGCCGAGGTCCTCGTGGATGACTTGGCGGAAAAGCATCGTCCGTCCAGGCTAGCGCTCCCTCGGCCGTCCGGGGCCCCGATCGCATAGTCCGATCACCGACTTTCTCAGCCCGTTAACTCCTCGTCGCCGGGCGCCCGCGATGCTCTTCCCGAGTCGGCTCGGCGTGCCTCCAACCGCCGTCCGGCGACCCCGCATCGGTGTGGCAAGGCACCGGTGCCGCTGGACGACGACCCCGAAACTGCCGCTTCGGGGTCGTCGCGCATCCGCGACCGTTTTGGGTGGAGCCAGTCGGGCGACCGGGGATGCTTGAAATACTGGACGGCAGTGAAGGCATGGGGTCGTCTCATCGCCGCCGCAGGGGCGGTCATCGTCGCGCTCGCGCTCCCCGCCGGGGCGTCCGCCGCGCCGCGGGCGCATCCGCGCCAGGTCCAGGTCTTCCCGGCGACCAGCAGCGGCCTGATGTTCGTCGGCGAACAGGACGGCTACGAAATCGCCGTCTCCTTCCTGGAACCCGACCTCGCGATCCTCCACGTCGGGAACTTCGACAACGAAACCGGCACCGTCGCCTCGACGAACTACGGCGCGCACTTCGAGGGCTCACTGCCCTTCGGGCGGGTCCGGGCGAGCTTCGGCGGGATCGGCTCGCTCTCGGTCCGCTTCCGTCCCGACGGTCAGGGTCGCCTCGGACGGGAATCGGAAAAATGCACCGGCAGGCGGGGCGGCGACGAATACGGCCACTACGTCGGCCGGATCTCCCTGCGGGGCGAAGGCGGCTACTTCACGGTCCACTCGCGCCGGATCGCCGGATCCCTGAGGCGGACCTTCCGCCTCCGGTGCCAGGTGAAGCGCCGGCGCCCCACCTATCCGCCGGAATCGCTGCGCGAAGCGGTCCTGCCGCGGATGGTTCTCCCCGGTGGCGGCGGAGTCGGACCCGGCCTTGCCTCGCTCCAGCTCGAGGACGTGGAAGGGAGTCGGGTGCTCGGCATGCGGGTCGACCATTTCGCGGGCCAGCGGGAAGGGGCGTCCGTGCAACTGGTCGAGCGTGAATACCAAGGGCAGATGCCGGTCGGTCGAGGCGTCGCCATCGAAGGCTCACCGCCCGGGACGCTCCTCACCTCGCTGCCCGGCGAACACCCCGAGCGGGCCACGCTGAAACCGCCGGCGCCGTTCAGCGGCGAAGCCGAGTACCTCGCCCTCTCGCCGACGTCCCATAGCTGGACGGGGACCCTCGCGGTCCAGTTCCCGGGGCTGCTGCAGCCTCTCACCGGGCCGGAGTTCGCCAGCTCGCTCTGCGTGGCGCGCGCGTTCGGCCGAAGCGCCGGCTGCGAGTTCGCGCCGCCGAACTTCGAGGGCGCCGAAGAATGAGCGCTCGACGCCGAGCGTGGGCCTGGCCGGCGCTGGTCACGGCGCTCGTGCTCGTCCTGCCCGCGACCGCGTCGGCGACGGGCACCTACGTCAGCCAGGCCCACTCCGTCACCACCGGGATCACGCGGGGCACGAGCGGCTTCGGGCTTCAGCTCTGGGAGACCGGTCGGCGCGGTTTCAAGCTCGTCGTCGAAGGACACGGTTCGAAGACGACCTACGAAACCGACGGCGGGCCGGTCGCCGACGGGCGGGTCTCGGCGCGACTCGGCGACCGCGGTGGCCTCGACCTCCGCTTCGTCCCGATTGGCAGGCCCAGGGCGATCGAGCCGCCGAGCTGGTGCGAGGGGCCGCCCATGCACTGGCAGCGCGGCTACCTGATCGGCCGCTTCGCGTTCCACGGCGAACGCGGCTACACCCAGGCGCGCCGCCACCGGCTCCCCGCCGCCCGCGACACCTGGCCGTCGCTGCGCTGCCACTACGCGAGCGGACCGGAATCCCACCCCGACCAGGAAGCGAGGGCCCGGGTCGGCTCCTGGTCCTTCCAGGGCAAGGCGCTCAGCTTCGGCGCGGCGCTCTTTCACCGGGACGCACGGCCGCGGGGGAGCCGGGTCGAGTTCAGGGCTTCCGAGTACGACCGCACCGGACGGGTGACGGTCGACCACCAAGTCGAAGTGGCGGCACCGGAAGCCGACGTCCAACTCGCCGACGGGCCGCTCTCGGAAACGGCCACGGTCAGCCCGCCCGCGCCGTTCAGCGGCACCGCCACCTTCACCCGCACCCATGAATCGACCTTCGCCTGGACCGGCGACCTCTCCGTCGCCTTCCCCGGCATCGATCCGGTCCGCCTCGCCGGCCCGCGCTTCGGCGCCCGCCTCTGCACCCCCGAAGGCTGCATCTCCCGGGACCAACAACAGAACCCCCAAAGATGAACCGACCCCAGATCCCCGAGGGCGGTATCGTGTCGCCTCCACGCGGCTGTAGCTCAGCTGGCTAGAGCGTCTGCTTGCCATGCAGAAGGTCGAGGGTTCGAATCCCTTCAGCCGCTTCGCTGCAAACCGGCGCCTTTTCGGCGCCGGTTTTCTATTAACCGCCCCCAATCTCAGCCACCATTTCGGGCACGAGTTCCTGGAACGGCCCGATATGCGCGGATAGGCGGCGATTACCGCCGATCTACGTGAGGTTGTGCCTTACTCGTGGCCACTGTTCGATCTGCCGCCCCCAGATCGATTTGAGGAGGATGCAGACCGGTAAGCGGCACCGCAGATTCCCCGATGATCATTCGAGCAGCGTGGCGGTGATCGTGGAGAAGCCTCTGTTCGGTCTCGAGATGAAGGTCCCCCTGGCTCCCGCGTAAATCCCCGTGCCACCGGTGATGGCGCCTTCGGTAGGGCCTTCGCGCCCTTCTCCCTCGAGGATGAGGGTCCCACCCGGAATCCTTGCGATCCCGGAGCAATTGAAGCCCAAGCTGTTGACGTTCTTGGAGTTTCCCGCCCTGGTCGCCGTACAGATGACCCGAATCTTGCCCACGATCCTCCCTTCCATCGAGAGTGGGTTAGTCGACAGCAGCTCGTCTCCCGGGCTGAGCGATACGACGCCGTGGTTCAGCGTCGCTTCAGGGGGGTTGTCGAGGAAGTGGAAGGTCGCACCCTTTTCGAGTTCCTTGAACGTGATCGTGGCGGGTTCGCCGAGTGCACTCGCAGGGCTCGCGAAGAGGGCGAGGACGGAGAAGCCGAGAATCACGGCTGCGGGGAAAAGACGGCATTTCTTCGGGAAGGCATTCAACGGAACTCCTCCGTCGTTAGTTACTGAGGGCGCGCAAAGGAGCGCGGAATCCGCGCAACCTATACCGCACCGACCGCTGCCGATTATTCGACGGCAAACACGTGGTCGGTCGCTAACAGCGCAGCAGCCCTCATGCTCCGATGGTTCGACACTCCGTGTACATAATCGTGTACTCTCGGCTCATGGCCAAGACCGTCCCCGTCCGCGAGCTTCGCGCCAACCTCAGCAGCCTGCTCGACGAGGTCAGCGACCGCCGCGACCACGTGCTCGTCACCCGGAACGGCGTACCCGCGGCGGCGCTGGTGCCGATCGACGAGTACGAGGCGCTGGAGGAGACTGCCGAGATCCTCTCCGACCCTGGCGCGATCGCCGCCCTTGAGGAGGGCCTCGGCGAGATCGAGCGCGGCGAGACCATCACGCTCGCCGACCTGCGCAAGGAGTTGGCCGCCGCCCGCCCAACGTCGGACTGATCATTGGCGCGACTCGTCCTCGCGCGCCGAGCCCGTCTCGACCTCCTCGATCTCGGGTGGCCGCTGATAGACGCGATCGAGGATGCCCTTGGCCTGCTTGAGCGAGAGCCCCTCGCGGGACACGCCCTGCGCGGCCGGCTCCGCGGCCTGCGCTCACTTCGCGTCGGCGCCTACCGGATCCTCTACCAGGTGACCGACGAGGGAAAGACGGTGCGGGTCGCCGCCATCAGGCACCGCTCGGTCTCCTACGGCAGCGACCCGCGCTGAGGAGGCCGTGACGCCTTCGGGGCGGCGCCGCTACGCAGGTCCGGCAGGGGGTCCAGTAGGGGGTCCTCCTGGGGGTCCACCGGCGTTCGCCCCAGACCCGCCAGATCGCCCGCTGTGGCGCCGATCCCGGCGGTTCGCCAGAGCTGACATCCCTCCGTCGCCCTTTGCCATCTAGGTGTTTGTTTATCGGACTCGCGAATCGCCTGTGCGCCTTGGCGGCCGAGGATGAAAGCGAGATCGACACGATGAGCGCCACTGCGGTCGAACTGGCGCCCGACGGCGAGCTGCTGCGCACCGCGATCGCGCTCGCGGCGGCCGGGCGCGGCCGCTCGTGGGCGGTGGAGAGTCGGGCCCGCAAGAGGCTCCGCCCGGCCGACCGGGTCAGGTACCTGCGCGCCCTGACCGCGACCAAAGAAGACGTCGGCCGGTTCGAGGAACGGGAGTTCGAAGCGCTGCTCGCAGAGCTCGAGCGACCGGCCCGGAAGACGTCGGAAGACGTCGGCTGGATCGCCGCCTGCTGGCAGCTGCGCGGCGAGGCCGTCCGCGGCTGGATGCGCCGTCACCGCGCCGCGGCCCTCGGGGTGCTCGACGCGGTCGACTCCGGCGAGGCCTGGCTCTACCAGGCGGCGCCGCTCTTGACCTGTTTCTCCGAGGCCGACCTGATCAAGGCCGGCGCCCCGGAGACGACCCTCTTTGCCGCTCGGCGCCAGGCCGAAGTAGCCGCCGCACCGGCTCCGCAGGCCCCGCCCCTCGAGCCGGCGGATGCCGATCGGGCCGACCCTACCTTGCTCGACTCCCTGCACATGGCCCAGCCCGCATCGGACTGGATGGTGAGGCGGAACTCGCAGTTCTTCGCCGAGCAGGCCGACGAGCTCTCGCCGGCCGACCGGGCGCTCCTGCGCTCCCGGCTGGGCCGCTGGTGGCGCGAGGGGGAGTTCCGCGGCGCCGTCAGGAAGACCGGGCGCCACCAGTGGTCGATCGCGACCTGGGCCGGCGCTTGGCTCAACTACGGGCCCGGGATCAATGCCACCCTCCGCCCGGATCAGTGGGCGGAAATCGCGGTCTGCGGCTTTGGCTTCGACCGCCTTCATGCCTGGCTCAGGAACCGCTACTCACGAAAGGGAGCCGAGATGGCGGCCGCGATGATCGAAGGTCATGGCCTCGCCGGGTGGTCGGCGCTCCTCGATTGCATCCCGGGTCGGCCTCCGCGGCCGGTGCTCGAGCAGATGGTCGCCAAGGTCCGGCGGGTCGACGATCTGGCCTTGATCAGGCGTATCGGTGCGCGGCTGGTCGAAGAAGGAGATCGCGAGACCTTGGCGCGCCTCGCCCGCGTCGGCTCGGGCTTTCGCCGCGGGCTCCACCCTGCTCTCGCCGCCCTCGGTGATCCCTATTCCCAGAAGCTCCTCATGGGGCGCCTCCTGCGCTCGGTGCGCAAAGGCGAAAACCCCGCAGACATCAGCTGGTTGGTCGGGGTCCGCGATCCGGCACTGCTCGACTCCCTCGTCGAGGCACTCGCCTGGAGCCAGGTCGCATCCGAGCGCCTGGTCCCGGATGTAAGTGCGCCGGTTCAGGCCGCGATCGAGCGGATCGGCGGCGAGGAGGCGGTGACCGCGTTCGACCGGGTGCTGGAGGCCGACGAGATCCCGGGCGTCCACTTCCTGCGCATCCAGCGCGAAGCCGTGGTCCAGAACCTGCTGGGGGCGCAGGGCACCGCCGAGGGTGAGCGGCTGCGGAACTCGATCGATCTGCCCTTGATCGAGCCGCTCCTCTGAGATCAGGCGTTCCGGGGGAATCCCCGGAAAGAGTCGAGCGGCCAGCGGGCGGCAGCCGGCACTCTGGTCAATTCGAGCGCGGCCACACTCGGTGCATGTCCGTCGCCTGAAGTAGCCGAGGATCTCTTCGCTGTGGCGCAGGTAGAAGTCGCTGAAGGCGTCGAGGTATCCCGCGCAGCAAATCGGCATCCGAGGTCGCCGCGCGGTCCTCGCGTCCTTTCGATCGTCGGACATGCACCGAGTACGGCCGTTCGAGGCTGCCGTTTAACCACCGGGTCGAGGTCCGGGCACTTCTCCCCCAGAGTGCCCGAAAGGTCGCATATCGCCGCATATGCGTGCCCATCGACGATTCCATCCGGCTCGACAGCGGGCGAGAATCTCCCTGCAAATAATGCGTTTTCGACAGAGGGTGGCAACTGCCCGGAGAGCGTTGCCATGCAGAAGGTCGAGGGTTCGAATCCCTTCAGCCGCTTCCCGAAACCCCGCCCCCGAGCGGGGTTTCGTCATTCAGGAGGTTGGGACGACGGCAGGCGGTCCTCCATGCGCGGACTCCGATCCTCGGTTCGCTCGTACTTCCTTCAGGGGGAGTCGAGGTTCGAGCAGTGTCTGGAGGACACGTTCGAAGAGTGTCTCGCGGGCTTCGTCGTGAATGACCTATCTCGACCGAAGGCCTTCTTGCCGTGGCTATAGACGACAAGGCGATAGTGATAGGTCGTACTCGGGGCGAGACATATGAGACTTTCGAGGATATCTTCGCCTTCGCCGTTGCCGGGAAAGAGCGGTCCTTCGGGGGGATATTGGGGCGCGAGATGGCCGTAGCTACGAGTCTTCCCCCATTGAAATCGAAAGTTGGCAGTCCTGCCACCGGTCTTGACGTGGCCGTTCAAGGCAGCTTCGGAAGAGGTGACTTCAGAGGCAGGGAGCGTTTGAGCCGTGAGGGGCGGGGGCGCAGCACCGACAGGCGCAGCCGCGGTGATCCCAACGAGAACTGACAGCGTGATCAGAATTCTTTTCATGGTTACCGTCCCTCCCGGTGAGGCCGAGATGGTGAAGCTCGGCGGCCCTTCGGCTCAAGCCCGCAGGTCGACGACCTCACATGGATACTCGGCCGCCTGTCCGACGATCTCCGGATCGCCCGTCCACAGAGGCATCTCCGCGCGGAGGGCCGTGGCGATGCAGAAGGCGTCGGCATGGGAGAGGCCACCACCTGCCTTGATCGAGGCCGCCGCCGAGACGAGCGGCCAGTCGGGATCGATCACCTCGAGCAGGGCCCGGACCTGGTCGACGGTGGCGACTGCCGTCTCCTCGCCGTCCTGGCGCATGCGGATGGAGAGGACCTCACCGAGGTTGACTGAGGAAATCGCGGCGCCCTCCTCGAGCCAAGCCGATTCGATCCGCCCGGCCGCCGGCTCGCCGCCGAGGTAGGCGAGCAGGGCCCAGCTGTCAAAGACGACCAACGCCGCGTCTCTCGGCCTTGCGCTCCTCGAGCTCGCGTTCCGTCCGCCGCCCGGCGAGGAGCGCGTCGGTGGCGGCGCCCTCTCCGGACCAGGCGCCGCGAAGGGCCCTGATCCGATCGGCGCGGTTCGCCTCGGCGAGGTCGACCCGACGGATCCGGACCTCCTGGTCGTCGGAGTCGAAGGCGACCTCGTCACCCGGCCGGATCCCGATCCGGTCGCGGATCGCTTTCGGGATGACGACCTGCCCTTTGACGCCAACCTTGTGAGTCATACTTACGAGTATAACCGGACCCGCAGAGGGAGAGTGGGCCTGTAGACATCTGTCGGACAGAGCTGCACAGGTCCAGCAGGTGCTGCTAGGTTCGCGCGATCTCGCCCTCCTCCGCACCGATCGAGTTCGAAGGGTTGGTCAAACGGTTCGGCCACAGGACCGTCCTCGACGACCTGTCGTTCAGCGTGCCGGAGGGAAGCGTGGTGGGGCTGTTGGGTCCGAATGGGGCGGGGAAGTCGACGGCGATGCGGTGTCTGCTCGGACTGCAGAAGCCGACCGCCGGGCACGCGCGGATCCTCGGTAAGGAGGCCGGAGAGCCGGGCTTCCGTGAGGCCACCCGCAGCGCCGGGGTGATCATCGAGGCGCCGCCGCTTTATAAGAACGCCTCGGCGATGGAGAACCTCGAGATCCGGGTCGCGTCGATGGGACTCTCGACCAAGGACGCCGAGGTACGGGAGATCCTCAATCGGGTCGGCATGGCCGACCGCGCCGACGACAAGGTCGGAGCGTTCTCCCTCGGGATGAGGCAGCGGATCGGCATCGCCCTCGCGCTGGTGGGCGACCCGTCGATCGTGGTGCTCGACGAGCCGACCAACGGGCTCGATCCCGAGGGCGCCGTCGAGGTGCGGAACCTGGTCCGCTCGCTGCCGAAACGCGGCGCGACCACCCTTCTCTGCACCCACCGGCTCGCCGAAATCGAAGCGACCTGCGACTACGTGGTCGTGCTCCAGAACGGGCACCTGATCACCCAGGGCACCCTCGCCGACGTGATCGCGGGGGCGGCCGGGGGCGGCCTGGCGATCCGGGTGCGGCCCGAGGAGTTGGAGAGGGCGATGGCGATCCTCGGTGGCCTCGGACTGGGTGAGGTCGATCTCCGCGACGGCGAGATCGTCACCACGATGATCCCCGAGGACCCGGCGACGGTGACCCGCGCGCTGGCCGAACAGGGCATCTACCTGGGCGAGCTCGCGGTGCGCCGCGCGACCCTCGAGCAGGCCTTCCTCCAGCTGACCGGCAGCGGGGAGGTCGAGGCTCATCAAGGCTGAGCTCGCCAAGGTCCGTTACCTCTCGCTGCCGAAATACACGGCGGCGCTGATCGCGGCCGCGGTCGTCCTCACCGGCGTGGTGATGCTGATCGTGAGGCCGGACCAGCCCTCGAAGTACATCGACATCCCGAACTCGGCGGTCGGGACGATCACCGAGTTCGCCGCGATCATCTTCGGGGTCTGGCTCTCCACCCTCGAGTTCAGCGCCGGGACGATGCAGCGCACCCTGACCGCCGAGCCGAACCGCTCCCGCGTGCTGAGCGACAAGCTGGTCGTGGTCATCGTGGCGACGCTGGTCGGCGGCATCCTGGTCGCCGCGGCGGCCGGGGGCTTCTCGCACCTCGCGGCGACCCGCGCCCACGTCCACATCGACAACGGCGAACTCGCCGGGACCCTCTTCGGGTCCATCCCGGCCTGGATCGCCGCTTCGGTCGTCGGCTTCGGCGCCGGCCTTCTCACCCGCTCCTTCGGGGCCGGGATCGCGATCGCCCTCGTCTTCGTCCTCGCCTTCGACGGCGCGGTCAGCTTCATCCCGCCGCTGAAGTACCTCACCTACGGCCAGCTGACCAGCGACATGACCTACAACATCGGCGGCTTCGGCTCCCCCCACAACGGGCTCGGCGTGGCGATCCTCGGCACCATCGTCTGGTGCCTGATCCTGGTCGTCCCAGGCTGGTTGCGGTTCCTGCGCGGCGACCTCAAGTAGGCCCGCCACCTCGGTCCCCGACAATGACCTCGGGGACGACAAGGTCGACGAGAGGGGACAGCGATGTCTGACGAGCACGAAGGCGGTTCGCCCGGGCCGGGTGGACCGTTGCGGTTCGCGGGGATGGCCGGCTCCTCGATCGCGGGCCGTGACGCGGCGCCCTGGATCACGGACTTCCTCAACGCGGCCTACTTCCGACGGGGCGTCGAGGAGCGGGAAGTGGACGACCTGCGCCTGGCCTTCAACGTCCTGACGACCTACTGGTACCGGCACGATCCGGAGCGGCGGCTGCGCGCCGCCGACCTCGCCGCCTTCCACCGCGCCTTCGGCACGGCTCGCTTCGACACCGACGACTCCGACCGGGGGCGGCTCTCCCGGCAGCAACTGCTCGACGGCGCGGCCTCCCTGGTCGGCGAGTGGTTTCCCGAGGCCTACGCCGACGACGCTCGCCGCGCCTGGGGGATCAGCTTCCCGAGCGCCGAGGAGCGGGGCGCTTATGACCCGGCCCGGCGGATGGCCTTGGCGAAGCTGGGCGCCCTGACGCCCGAGTCGGCGCCTCCCGAGAGCCAGGTCTGGCACACCTATCCGCCGGTCCGGGTCCCCTCGGTCGAGGGAGTGGTCGGCGCTTTGACCCGGCCGGAGACCTGGCCCGACTACGCCAGCGAGATCGGGCGGTTCACGCCGCTGCGTGCCGGCGGCCTCGCCGACCAGAGCTTCGAGATCGACGTCGCGGCGGGAACCGAGTCCGGGCGCCCGGTCTTCACCCGCGGATACGTGACGATCACGCGCCTCGTCACGCCCGAGGATCCCGGCGGGCTCGCCACCTACTTCGCCGAGCTCGAAGAGGGGCTGGCCCGCTACGGCGAGGACGAGCCGCGGGCGGTGCCGGAGGGGGGCGAGCCGGTGGTCGGCTTCGACCTCACCACCCACCAGGGCCATTTCCTCGGGGCCGGGCACAACCGGCTCATCCTCTACACGCTGGACGGCGAGGCTTATGTGCGCGCGGCGGGTACCTGGGACCCGATGCCGTGGCACGTCAACCAGGCCTACCGGGTCGCCGGGCGCACCGCCCAACACGCCTTCTGGGGCCAGGGCGAGGTCGTGCGGCAGTCGATGCTCCACCAGCTCGCCCTGCGGACCTCATGAGCGACGCCTTCGACGCGCTCGTCATCGGCGCCGGCCCCAACGGCCTCGCGGCGGCGATCCGCCTCGCCGGGGCGGGGCGCTCGGTCCTCGTGCTGGAGGCCGCCGACGCCCCCGGGGGAGCGGTCCGCACCGAGGAGCTCACCCTGCCCGGCTTCCACCACGACACCTTCTCCGCGGTGCACCCGGCAGCCGCCGCCTCGCCGGTCTTCGCCCGCATGGGACTGGAGCGCCACGGCCTGCGGTGGGTGCAGCCGGAGGCTTGCTACGCCCACCCGCTCCCCGACGGCAGCGCGATCGGTCTCTACCGGGACCCGGCGCGGACGGGGGAGAGCCTCGACGCCTCCCGCCCCGGCGACGGCGCCGCCTGGCGGGCCTTCGTCGAGCCGCTGCTCGGGGAGTTCGAGGCGATCCGGGCGACGATGCTGGCCGGGTTCCCGCCGCTCGAGGGGGCCGTGAGGCTGCTCTTCGGCCTCGGGCCGGTCGGCGCCGCCCGCTTCGGCGCCCTGGTCCCGACCTCGGCGCGCTCGCTCGGGCATCGGCTCTTCGACGGCCCCGGCCCGCGCGCCTGGCTCTACGGCTCGGCCGGCCACGGGGACGCCCCGCCGAGCGCCGCGGGCAGCGCGATCGCCGTCGCCTACCTGAACCTGCTTGGCCACGCGGTCGGCTGGCCGAGCCCCGAAGGGGGGGCCGGCCGGCTCACCGACGCTTTGGTCGCCCGGCTCGCCGAGCTCGGCGGGGGGGTGCGAACCGGCGCGCGGGTCGAGCGGATCGAGGTCGGGAACGGTCGCGTGACCGGGGTGCGGACCGCCGCCGGCGAGCGGATCGAGACGCCGATCGTGATCGCCGACGTGATGCCGCGCGCCCTCCTGGCGATGACGGGTGACGCGATCGCCGGCCTCTATCGGAGGGGCGCCGCCCGCTACCGCTACGGCCCGGCGACGGTCAAGGTCGACTGGGCGCTCGACGGCCCGATCCCGTGGACGGGCGCCGCGGCCCGCGAGGCCGGGACCGTGCACGTCAGCGGCGGCGAGGAGGAGATCGTCGCCACGATGGCGGCGGCCCGCGACGGCCTGCCCGAGCGTCCCTACCTGCTGCTCGGGCAGCAGTCGCTCGCCGACCCGTCCCGCGCCCCGGCGGGCAAGCACACCGCCTGGGCCTACACCCACGGGCCCCACGACGTCGACTGGGGCGGTGAGACCGCGCGCCACGTCGAACGGATGGAGGCCCAGGTCGAGCGCTTCGCCCCCGGGTTCCGCGACCTCATCCTCGCCCGCTCCGTCCTCGGCCCGGCCGACCTCGAGCGCCGCGACCGCAACCTCGTCGGCGGCGACGTCGGCGGCGGCAGCTACTCGCTGCCGCAGGTCGTCTTCCGCCCGATGCCCCGCCTCTCGCCCTACCGCACCCCGGTCGCCGGCCTCTACCTGGGCAGCGCGGCCACGTTCCCGGGGGGGGCGGTCCACGGCGTGTCGGGCGACGCGGCGGCCCGGGCCGCGCTTCGCGATACCGCCCGCGCCTGACGAGCCATCGACCCGGCCAGGCCGGGTCAGTACGAGCCCTCCGGGCGCGGCAATCGCGGGATCGTGTGAGTTACCGCAGCGGATCGTCGGAGATCGTCCATGAAAGAAACCGGGGCCGGAGAACATCACCCTTTAGATGAGTTCCATCCCCTCCATGCTCTGGCGCGTGTCGGCGCTGATCTTCACGATCCTCGCCCTCGCCGCCTGTGGGTCGTCATCGGCCGGCTCGTCGCCTGGTTCAGCATCCGCCAGCACGAAGGGGTCCAGCGATCCCTCTCCCACGCAAGTCGCAGAACCCGAAGAAGCTGGAGGAATGGAAGCCGAACTCGAAGGCATCATGCGGCTGAAGATCTACGGGAAATTCGGCGGGACCAGCAACGAATTCGACATTCCCGGCGGCGGGTCCTGCGGGATCGTGAAAATCAACACCTCACCGGCCGAGGTGAAGAGCGGCGGCGCCGCGGTGCTTGACCACGAGGGAAACGCCTCGGTTCTGGTCAAGGCGAAGGGCGGCGACGGCGGAGCGGCTACTACGAAGGAATGTCGGGAAGCCGTTGAATATGCGATCGGCTGAGCTCCACCGTGAACACACCGGTGCTCGAGATCCCGCGCGGGACTCTGAGCGAGCCGCGGGGGGATTGGCGTAGCCAAGATGACCAAAGCGACCGACGAACTCATCGAGCAGCCGGAGGCGAAAGTCTCGAACCTGCAGCCGATGCTGGGGAAGCGCCTGAAAGCGCTACGCGTGAGCCGCAAGATGTCCCTGTCAGAGCTCAGTGCCGAGACCGGTCTCTCATCCTCGTTTCTCTCGATGGTCGAGACGGGTCGGCACGAAATGACCGTCGGGCGGCTGGTGACCCTGGCGGACTTCTATGGAGTCGGCTTCACCGACTTGATCCCCGAGCATGATCCCGGGCAGCCGACGGTCCTGCGCCGTGACGATCGCCCGGCCATCGACTCCGCCGACAGCAGGGTGCGGACCGAAATGCTCGCCGCGAGTCGCCAAGGCGGGATGACGACGTGGTTGCAGCATCTTGAGGTCGGTGCCGAGTTGGTCGAAGCTTGGCCGAAGACCGGGTCGAAGTTCGTCTTCGTTCTGGACGGCCAGCTTCGGATCGAGTTCTCGGAGGAGAGCCAGATCGTTCTCGGCGAGGGCGATTCGGTGTGGTTCGAGGGTAGCCGCCGCCATCGCCACGTCAACGTCGGGAATCGCGAGGTTGTCATCGTTACCTTTCGAAGCGATTCGAGCGACAGCTAAGTTCAGTATTGCGGACGAAATTCAGTGTTCGGGTGACACTTTCGTCCGCTATCGAGGACGTCATTCAGCTTCCTGATCGACTCGGATCGGTCGGGTCCGGCGCCGTGGTACCGTCCCATTCTTGGCCGGTCTTTCAAGAAACTGGTCGGCCTCAGTTCGAAGATTGGCCAAGCGAAAGGGTGGGAAGTAGATGCAAACGGGTTCCGACGGGAGAGGTACGAGATTCCGGGACAAAAGGCTCTGGTTCGCGACGCTTTTGCTGGCATTCGCGGCCGCGGTCGTCCTGGCAGCATGTGGAGGAAGTGGTGGCACGACCACCACGAGCTCGACCGCCGGCGGTGGCGAAAGCACCGAAGCCACGGAATCGGAACCGGCCGCGACGAGCGAAGAAGGCGGCATCGTGGTGGCGCCGGAATTCACCAGTGAAGAACTCTTCGAACACGCTGGGGACAACTGGATCTCCAACGGGGGCGGTACCACCAACGACCGCTTCTCGACGCTGGACGAAATCAACACCGAAAACGTCGCCGAACTCAAAGGCGAATGGATGACGAAGATCGGTGCCAACGCCACGGCGGCGAAGTTCTCGGCCGAGGCCAATGCGATCGAGTACGAAGGCACGCTCTACATCCCCGACGGGGCCGATGACGTCTTCGCCCTCGATGCCTCGACCGGCGAAATCCTCTGGACCTACGAACCGCACCTTCCTCCCGATCCGCTCGGCGAAGTCATCTGCTGCGGCTGGGACGCCCGCGGCGTCGCGATCGGCGACGGGATGGTCTACGTCTCGCAGCTGAACGGCGACCAGGTTGCCCTCGATCAGAAAACCGGCAAAGTCGTGTGGAACACCGAAGTCGTGAAACCGGGTTCCGGCTTCTCGATCACCTCGGCGCCGCTCTACTACAACGGCAAGGTCTACGTCGGCGGTTCGGGCGGCGAGTACGGCGTCCGTGGGCGCCTCACCGCCCTCGACGCGAAAACCGGCAAATTCCTCTGGCACTTCTGGACCACGCCGGCCCCGAGCGAAACCGGTGGCGACACCTGGCCGAACAACGGCAGCTACAAACACGGCGGCGCCTCGATCTGGAACACGCCGACCGTGAACCCGAAAAACGGGATGCTGTTCTTCTCGACCTCCAACGCCTCCCCGTGGGTCGGCGACGAACGGAAAGGTGAAAACCTCTTCACCGCCTCGATCGTGGCACTCGACGCCGAAACGGGCGAATACAAATGTCACTTCCAGGAGGTCCACCACGACCTCTGGGACTTCGATGCACCGAGCCCGACCGTCTTGATGAAAGGCGAAATGAACGGCAAGGAAGTCGAAGCGGTGGGCGAGCCGGAGAAGACCGGTTGGGCCTACGTCGTGGATCAGGAAACCTGCAAACCGGTCTATCCGATCCCCGAGGTGAAGGTCCCGCAGGATCCGTCGCAGAAGACCTGGCCGACTCAGCCCGAGCCGACCATGGAACCCTTCAGCCCGATCGAAGCGACTCCGGAAGGCGTCAAGACCGCCGAAGAAGCGGTCTCCTCGGAAGCCAACCCGCCGAAAATCGTCGGGTCGAAGGTCTTCACCCCGCAGAGCTCGGATCCGAACGTGATCAACCTGGGCGCGAACTCCGCGGTCGGTGGCGACAACTGGCCTCCGTCCTCGTTCGACCCGGAAAAGAACATGTACTTCGTCTGCTCCCAGTCGGGTGCTCTCGGCCTTATCGTCCCGCCGAAGCCGCAGGCCTACAAAGAAGGCGAAACGTACATCGGCTCGGACACGATCGTGGCCACCGGCTTCGACACGACCGGCTATGTGACCGCCTACGACATGTCGACCGGCAAAATCAAATGGCAGAACGAAACCAAAGGCGAATCGTGCTACTCCGGCACGTCGACGACCGCCGGCGGCCTGCTGTTCGTCGGTAAGAACAACGGCGAACTCGTCGCCTACGACGAGGAAACCGGCAAAGAACTCTGGCACTGGCAGACCGGTGCCGGAGCGAACGCGACGGTGGCTGTATTCGAAGACGAAGGCATCGAGAAAATCGCGTTCTACGCAGGCGGCAACTCGCTGGCGGCCACGGCCCACGGCGAAAACTTCTGGGTCTTCTCCCTGAACGGGACCATGGAAGAAGCCAAAGGCCTGGAAGCCGAAGAAAAAGGCACCGAGCACGCCGGTGAGGAATCCGCCGAAGAAGTCGAAGGTGGCGGTGAAACCGGCAACGCGGAAGAAAGCGGTGGCCAGGAAGTCGAAGGGAAAGACGAAGGCGGCGAAGCTGCCGCCGGCGGCGCCCCGAACGCGGAAGCAGGCAAGGAAGTCTTTGCCGAAGAATGCTCCGTCTGCCACGGCGCCGATGGCCTCGGCGGCAACGGCGGTCCTGACCTGACCACGATGCCGCTGGCCAAAGAACAGGCCGGCGCCGAAAAACAGGTGACCAACGGTGGCGGCGGGATGCCGGCATTCGGCAGTCAGCTGAGCAAAGAAGAAATCGAAAACGTGGCCGCCTACGTGGTCGAAGACATCGTCGGCGGTAAATAGACGATGCCGTAGGGCGCGCGACCCACCACCCCTGGGTCGCGCGCCGCTTTCACGGTCTGCTCGGCGCCGAGCCGATCGATCAGCAGCGAAGCGCGATCGTCCCGGTATCCGTCCCGGACAATCCGCTGCCACAGGCGGTCGCGCGCAGCGGCGCGACGTGGATCCGGGTGACGCGGCGCACGGTGCGCGAGCCGCGGGCGCGGACCACGGTCCGGCTGAGCGCCGTCTGAGCGGTGGTGGCTTCGACGCGCGACGTGGTCAGGAAGGTCCGGCGCTCGCCGCGGGGGAGCTTGGCGAGGTGCCAGCAGGCCGAAGCGCCGTGGCGCTTCGCGGAAGGTGCCCGCAGCAGGGTGAGCCCTGGGCTGTCGGTGTTACAGACCCGGATGTCCTTGGCGACTCCGCCCTGCGCCTCGACCGTGATGCGCACCGGCACGACCTCGGTCGGTCTCACCACGCCCTGGGGAGCGCTTACCTCGACCGACACCGGCGCCGGATTCGTGGACGGGTGGCCCTTGCCGCCCCCGGGATGGTTTCCGCCCCCGCGGTGATGATGGTCGGCACCGGGCCGAGGCGTGGGCTCGCTCGGCGGTGCAGGTTGCGGCGACGGCGGGGGCTGGGGCGGGGGCGACACGACCGCCGGTTCGAGCGCCGTGGGGTCGAGTTCGATCGCGACGACGATCGCCTGGGTCAGGTACTGCTCGAGGCGGGTCGACTCTGCCAGCGTCGCTTCGGTCGCGCCGTTGGCGAGGATGCCGTTCCCTTCGATCAGGTCCGAATCGAAGCCGAGCTGGTTGACGTAGTCCGGGTTCTTCGCGGTCGCGTCCACGCCGTCGACCGCGATCGAGCTGTTGAAGGTGTTGTTCAGCGGGTTGGCGGAATCGCTCAGCGGCCGCCCCGCCAGGGAGAGCTGATCGCCCGCGGCGCCACGGTCGCCCTCGTAGGCGACGACGCCGGCCTGCGCGGCGACTGATCCGCTCGGCGGAGTGTCGAGACCGGCGATCCCGATCTCCAGCGGGGCTTCGTTGGCGACTATCGACGCCAGGCCATCGAAGACCCTGATGCTACGAGGCGGGGAAGCAGGATCGCCGTAGACGACGATCAGCGACCAGCCGGCGTAGCGGTCTTCGCCGGTGCCGGCTTGAACATCGGCGACCCAATATTCGCCCTCCCCGGCGGCGGCGACCTGCGCGGTGACGTCGACGAAACCGGTATAGCCGCCTGCGACGGCGGCGCTGTCGCCGACGGTCGCCGACAGCGCTTCATACCCAGGGTCTCCCGGCGACCGCAGCAGCACAGAGCCGCGCGCCGCCGCTTCCGGAGCCGCGACACCGCCTTTGCCGGAGCTGGTCCGGGCGCCGTAGTAGAGGCCGGCGAACTCGACCGTCGCCCCCGTTGGCAACGAGAGGGTCGCGCTGGAGGAATCGAAGGTCAGGAGGTCGGCGTCGACGTCCACTCGTTCCATGGCGTAGGCGTTGTTGTTGAGGGCGGCGCCGGTCGCCGTCCCAGCCCGCGATTCCAGGCATTTCGCTTCCGTGCCGCCGAGGTCGGGACAGGTCATCAGGGTGTTCGCGGCGACCGCGACACCCCCGCGGACATTCGTCGCGAATTGGGTGGCGAATGGGATCTCAAGCGCGGCATCGGCCCCGGTCGCGTCGATGCACCCGAACGCGGCCACGACGAGCGCGAGAAGGGGAACGAGGGGGGTACGACTGGTCCGCCGAAATCGGGACACGGACCATGGATACCCGGTCGGAAGGCTGGATGGACTTCCCCGACGGTTGATCTAATCGATCTTGAGTAGCGTCGTCCAGCACCTCGCCGAGCACCTTCCAGAGCCCCAGGGTTCCGGTGATCGCGAGGAGCACAGCCGCGTCTGTACGCTCCCGCCGATGAGGCTCCGATCGGTGCCGCCAGAGCGCCGGCTCGCGCTGCTCGTCGCCGCATGCTTCTTCATGGAGATGCTGGACGGGACCATCGTGACCACGGCGGCGCCGTCGATCGGCGGGTCGCTCGGGGTCCCGTCGACCTCGATCAGCCTGGTCATCACCGCCTACCTGGTGACGCTCGCGGTGCTGATCCCGGCCAGCGGCTGGGTCGCCTCGCGGTACGGGGCGCGGCCGGTATTCCTCGCCGCGATCGTCGTCTTCACCGCTGCGTCGATCGGCTGCGCGGCGAGCGCCACCCTGCCGGAGCTGGTCGCGGCGCGGATCGTGCAGGGGGTCGGCGGGGCGCTGATGGTGCCGGTCGGCCGCCAACTGGTGCTGGCCGACACCCCCAAGGAGGACCTGATGCGGGTGGTGTCCTTCCTGGTCTGGCCCGCCCTGGTGGCGCCGGTCTTCGCGCCGCTCCTCGGCGGCGTGATCACCGACTACGCCAGCTGGCACTGGATCTTTCTCGTCAACGTCCCCTTCGGCGCGCTCGCCTTCGTCGCGGGCTTGAGACTTCTCCCGGACACGCCGCCCGCCGGCGCCGCGCCACTCGACCGGCTCGGCGTCCTCCTCACCTGCGTCGGGCTCGGCGGGATCACCTACGCGGCCGACCTGCTGTCCCGGCCCTCGCCGCGGTGGGTGCTCGCCGCGGTCCTGGTGGCGCTCGCCGCGCTGGTGCTCGCGGCCGCGGTCCGCCATCTCCTCGGCGCGCCCGCGCCGCTGATCAACCTGCGCACGCTCGAGGTCGCCACGTTCCGGGCCTCGATCAGCGGCGGTGGCGTCTACTGGCTCGTGGTCGGCGCGGTCCCCTTCGTCCTGCCGCTGCTCTTCCAGGAAGTCTTCGGCTGGAGCCCGGTGAAGTCGGGCGCCGTCCTCGTCCTCCTCTTCGTCGGCAACATCGGCGCGAAGCCCTCGACCAACTTCCTCTACGGCCGCTTCGGCTTCCGTGCCGTCCTGGTCGGCGCGACCTTCGGGCTGGCGGCCTCGCTCGCCCTGCTCGCCTTCGTCGACGGAGGCACCTGGCTCGGAATCCTCGGCCTCCTGGTGCTTCTCGGCGGCGTCGCCCGGTCGGTCGCCCTGACCGGCTACACGACACTCGCCTTCAGCGACGTCCCCGAGCACCAGATGCCCGACGCAAATATCCTCCAGGTGACGACCCAGCAACTCTGCTCGGGCCTCGGCGCCGCCGCCGGAGCCGTCGCCCTGGGCATCGGCCACGCCATCGACAGCGATCTCGACCACTCCTTCCCGATCGCCTTCCTGCTGCTCGCCGGGCTCTGCCTCACCGCGACGGTCGGCGCGATACGGCTCGACCCCGCCGCCGGCGAGGCCCTGCGGGCCGGGACCCGATGAGGCTTCCCGGCCGCGAACCCGACGGGAAACCGCCGATGAAGCCGGGCATCACCTTCCCGCGCCTGATCGGGTTCGTCCTGGTGCTCGCCGCGCTCGCGGTGTTCCTCGAGCATTTCGTCGAAGGGAACTATCCGCGCACCGACTGCGAAAAGCTGGAAATCGACTCCGGGGCGCGCAAGGAGGGGGCTTGTTTCGAAGGCGACACGCGGCTGGTCGTCGTCGATCGGCACAGCACGCTGAGGATGGGGACGCTCGAAGCGAAGCTCCTCGGGATCCGGGACCGCAAGACGATCCGAGGGCCGGCCGGTTCGAAGGCCGCAGAAGGGAAGTTCGTCACCGTCGAGGTGGCGGTCACGAACACGACCGACGCGCCGGCGGCGGTCGTCGCCGGCCAGTTCGTGCTCTTCGCCGGCGAACTTCACAGCGAGTCCGTCAAGGTCGATGAGAAGTACGAACCGCGGTCCTTCCTCAGCCGAGCGCGAGAGATCCCGCCGAAGGGGACCGAGAAGGGGACGGTGACCTTTGCCGTCTCGACCGAAGAAGCCGAATCGGTGCCCGAAAGTGGCAACTTCGATGTCGCGTCACTCGGCGAACCCGCCCCGGCATCCAAACCGCGAGCGCTCTTCCGCAGGCCCGAATACGGCGTGATCCGCTTGTACAAGTAGGACCGCGCCGGTCGCTCTAGGGCGTGGCGTATCCGTTGCCGAGGCCGCCCGTCAGCGCCAGAGGTCGCGGCGGAGGAGCTCGTTGCCGCGTTCGAGCTGCTCGATCGTCGCCTTGGCTACCGCTTTGACCTTGGTTTCGCGGTTGATTCGGGCCTGGATCTCGCGGTGGGACTTGCCGGTGCGGCGGGCGAGGTCGCCGACCATGCGGCTGCGGTCGGCGCGGAGGCGCTCGCGGGCTTCGTAGGCGGACTCGCGCTTGGGCTCCGCGGGCTGGGGTGCGGCGGGGGCGGCGACGATCGGCTTGGCCGCGACCGGTTTGGGGTCTTCGGTGGGGAAGAGCTGCAGGGCGGTCTCGCTCATGATCGCGGCGTCGAGCTCGGCGCCACCGGAGGAGAGGACGGCGAAGCCGGCGCCCTCGCCGGGCTCCTTGGGGGGCTCGTCGAACTCCTCGTCGGCCTCCTCCTCGCCGGTCGGCGAGAGGTCGAGAGCGTGTTTCCGCTCCATCTCGATGTCGTGGGCGAGGGCCTTCAGGCGGGAGTCCGCGGGCATCAGCAGGTAGCTCATCTGGCGCCGCGGGCCGCCCGGGGTGGTGCGGATGAAGCGGCCGACGACCTGGCGGAAGAAGAGCTCGGTGCGGGCCGCGGTGGCATAGACGCCGACCCGCAGGCGGGGGATGTCGACCCCCTCGGAGACCATCAGGACCGAGACCAGCCAGCGCCGGTCGTTGGCGCCGAACTCGGCGATCCGGCGGCTGGCGCCGGGCTCGTCGCTCATCACGATCTCCGGCTCCTGGCCCGCGATCGAGCCGAGGCGCTGCGCGATCGCCCGCGCGTGCTCCTGGTCGGAGGCGATCACCAGGCCGCCCGCGTCGGGGTGCCCTTCGGCGCGGACCTCGCTGAGGCGCGCGTCGGCATCACGCAGCACCTCGCCCATCCACTCGCCCTCCGGCGAGAGCGCCGTGCGCAGGCGGCGCGCCGACTCCGCCGCGGGCAGGACGAGGTCGAAGTCGGCGGTCCGCAGGCGCCCGTCGGAGACCCACTCCATCTCGCCCTCGTAGGGCAGGAAGGTGATCGGCCGGCAGACCCGGTCGCGCAGCGCCTGCGGGTAGCCGTAGACGTAGTCGGCGCGGCTGATCCCGTCGTCGTCATAGGCGACCCAGGGGATCGCCGAGTTGTCGGAGCGAAACGGGGTCCCCGAGAGCAGCAGGCGGAAGCGGGCGCCGTCGAAGGCGCGGCGGGCGCGCAGGCCCCAGGCCGCCATGTCGCCCATGTGGTGGGGCTCGTCGGCGATCAGCAGGGTGGTGCGGCGGCCGGCGGCGTCGCGGTGGGTGTCGGGCCCGGCAGCGATCGTCTGGTAGGTGACGGCGACGCCGTGGAAGTCGTTCGACTCCGGCCCGTCGGAGTTCGGCCGATTCGGCTCCAGGTCGATCCCGTAGCGCGCCGCGTCGGCGGCCCACTGGCGGCAGATGTGGGTGGTCGGCCCGGCGACCACGACGCGCTGGACGAACCCCGCGACCAGCATCCGGTGGGCGATGTGCAGGCCGAAGGTCGTCTTCCCGGCGGCGGGCGTCGCCGAGGCGAGGAAGCTCGCGGAGCTGCCGGTGGAGTGGGCGCGGACGGCCTCGGTCGCCTCCTCCTGCCAGGCACGCAGGGGACGATCGTCGGGCCACGGGGGGAGGGTTCGGACCCGGCCCCCGCCGCCGACCAGTTGCTGAGAAGCGTCGTACAAAGGGTGGGGGAGGATATGGTCGCGGGCGGCGGATGGGGGTCCTCGTCCTAGGGGCCAGATCCAGAGCGGAATCCGCCATATGGTCGGACCGATGGGGAGAACGAGGAGCAGATGAGCGAAGACTTGGTCGAAGCGGCGCTGAAGGTGTTGATGCCGCTCGAGTTCTACGAGACGACGCCGGAGGAATTCGAGAAATGGCGGCTCCAGGCGCTGGCGGAAGTGGACGGCCTCTGTGGCGGCGAAGCGGCGATCGCCGCGACGAACTTCGCCCGGGTCGGCGCGAAGGGGGAGAAGGTCTCCGGCTTCGCCGACGGGCTCGCGCCATATGGCCTCGCCGGCGTGGCGCGGAAGGGAGCGGCGCTGCTGGGCCGCAAGCCCGGCGCGAACCTGCCGAAACTGCTGCTGCTCGCGGTGACGGAGAAGCGCCTGATCGCCTTCGACGCCGGCTACCGGTACTCCGTCCGTCGCCACAAGCGCGAGACCGGGCGCCCGGTCGAGGTCGCGTCCTGGGAGCGCTCCGCGGTGCGGGTCGAGGTCGCCAGGCCCGACCCGATGACGACGCTGCGGATCGAGCCGCTCGACGGCGGGACCGTGGTGCACCTGGCCGGGCCTTCGGTGGCCGACGATCCCTGGTCGCTCGCGGTGATGGCGCTGCTCGATCCCAGCCCCACGTCGCGCCCGGCCGACTGATCGGCTCCTTCGGCTGAGCGTCGGTTTTCCGCCAGGATCGGGCGGGTGGCACCCCTCGTCGTGAGGCCGGGCGGGCTCGATGCTTCAACGGTCGAGTCCAAAGTCTCCGAAGCGAGGGAATCCGTGTCGAAGAAGCTCCTGATCTGCGTGTTGGCCCTGGCAGCCATGTTGCTGGCCCTGCCGACGTTCGCCTCGGCGACCGTCCTCTGCGTCGATGACACGCCCGGGACGCTCGCCGACAACGACGACATCGACGCGAGCTGCGAGAGCCCCGTCGCCACCGTCGCCGCGGCGTTGACCCAGGCCGGCGCTCATGCCGGCGCGGACACGGTGCTTCTCGGTCCCGGAGAACTGGCGTTGCCTTCGGTCTCGGGCGGCGACGAGGCGCACTACGCCTCGGCCGAAGCGGCCAACGTGCTGGTCCTCAAGGGGACCTCGGACACCCGGCTGACGATGGGCGGGACCGCGGGTGTGCAGACGGCCTTCAACATCGCCGCTCCCGCGGGCTCGCGGATCGAAGGCCTGACGGTGACGATCCCGGCCAACGTAGACGCCTTCGGCGACACCGCCTTCCGGTTCAGCGGCGAGGTCGTCGGTCACGACCTGACGGTCGAAGGCCCGGCCGCGCAGAACGCTCGCGGCTTCACCCTCGGCGCGGGGACCGCGCTGCGGGGATCGACCGTCCTCTTGCCGACCGCCTCGGGTCAGGAAGACACCGGCGTCACCATCGCCTCGGCCGGGGCAACTTCGGTCACCGACTCCCACATCGAGGCCTGGGTCGGGGTGCAGACGAGCGGCGCGACAGTGACCGTGGAACGCTCGCTGATCGTCGCCGGGACCGGACTGACGACCGACTCGGGGACCCTCGATGTCCGTGACTCGGTGATCGACCTCGGCACGCTCGCGGGCTCGACCGGAGTCAACGTCGCCAACTTCAACGCCGGGTCTGGGGCCCTCACGGGCGACCTCGACGGTGACACGATCGTCGGTGGCGGCTCGGGATCGGTCGGCGTCCGGGTCCTCGCCGACAACGGCAGCGAGACCGCCCTGGCGCAGATCGCGAGCACCGTGATCGAGGGACCGGCGAAGGCGATCCAGGTCCTCGCCGACAACGGCCGTGCGGCCACGGCGACGGTCACCTACTCCAACTACGATCCGGCGCTGGTCGAACTACGGGAAAACCTCGACGGCGCCGGTGCCGCCGGGCAGCTCACCTACAACGCGACCCAGGTCGGCCATGCCGATCCCGGTTTCGTCGACGCCGCGAACGGCAACTTCCACCTGGCGCCGGGCTCGGCGTTGATCGACGCCGGCGATCCCGCCGCGCCCGCCGCGGGCAGGCTCGACATCGAGGGGCAGTCGCGGGCGAGCACCTCCGCCTGCCCGCTCGCCACCGGTCGCCGCGACATCGGTGCCGACGAGCTTGTCCCGACCTGCGCGCCCGCCGGGGGATCGCCGACGCCGGAACCGGGACCGGGCACCGAAACCGAACAGGGTTCCGGGACGCCGATCGGAGCGACCCCGACGCCGCCGACGAAGAAGGTGACGAGCCCCCCGGCGACGACGATCGCCGGCAAGCACCGGGTGATCACCAAGAAGGCGCGGGCGACGGTCACCCTGAGGCTCTCGGCCTCGTCCCCGGGCGCGAGCTTCCGCTGCAGCATCGACCGCGGCCCCTACCGGGTCTGCTCGGCGGTGCTGAAGCTCCACCTGAAGCCCGGTCGCCACCTGATCGCGGCGATCGCCGCGAACGCCGCCGGGCCCGACCCGACGCCGGCCCGCTTCGCGGTAAAAGTGGTGGCGTGACCCGCCGGGTCCTGATCGTCGACGACCACCCCGGCTTCCGCCGGAGCGCCGGTCGCAGCCTCGAGGCGACCGGCTGGACGGTGGTCGGCGAAGCCGGGACCGGGGCGGAGGCGATCGAGGCCTTGGAGACCTGTCGGCCGGACGTCGTCCTGCTCGACGTCGGGCTGCCGGACGTCAGCGGGATCGAGGTGTCCCGCCGCCTGCACCGCGACCTGCCGGACCTTGCCGTGGTCCTGATCTCGACCCACGATCGTGCCGAATACGGCGAGCTCGCCGCGGCGAGCGGCGCGCGCGGCTTCCTCAACAAGGTCGAACTGACCGGCGAGGCGCTGGAGGTGCTCGTAGAGTCCTAGCCGATGCGCCCCGAGGAGACCGCCTACGCCGACGCACTCCACCGCGGAACCCTCGAGGCCTCGCTCGACTGCGTGATCACGATCGACCACCGCGGCGCGGTGCTCGAGTTCAACCCCGCCGCCCAGAGGACCTTCGGCTATGAGCGGGAGGAGGCGGTCGGCAGGGAGATGGCCGAGCTGATCGTCCCGCCGGACCTGCGCGAGGCCCATCGCGACGGGCTGCGTCGCTACCTGGAGACCGAGGTGCCGGTGCTGCTCGACCGGAGGGTGGAGATCGAGGCCGTCGACCGCGACGGAACGCGCTTCCCGGTCGAGCTGACGATCACCCGGATCGACATCCCGGGGGAGGCGGTCTTCACCGGCCACCTGCGCGACATCAGCGACCGCATCCGCACCGAGCGCGAGCTGCGTGAGTCGCGCGCCCGCCTCGTCTACGCCTCCGACGAGGCCCGCCGGCAGCTCGAGCGCGACCTCCATGACGGCGCCCAGCAGCAACTGGTCAGCGTCGCGATGACCTTGGAGGCCGCGTCGCGGTCGGTCGCCGCGGATCCCGCCGCGGCGGGGGAGCTGATCGGCGAGGCGGCGGCCGACCTCCGCGTCGCGATCGCCGAGCTGCGCGAGCTCGCCCGCGGCATCCACCCGGCGGTGCTGACCGAGGGAGGGCTCGGCCCGGCCCTGCGCGGGCTCGCGACCCGTAGCGCCCTGCCGGCGACGATCGACGCGGTCCCCGAGGATCGCTTCCCGCCCGCGGTCGAGGCCGCCGCCTACTTCGTCGTCGCCGAGGGGTTGACCAACGCCGCCCGCCACGCCGGCGACGCGCGGGTCAGCGTCGTGGTCGACGTGCGGGGGGGTGACCTGGTGGTGGAGGTCTCCGACGACGGTCCCGGCGGCGCCGGTGCGGACGGCGGCGGCCTGCGCGGGCTCGCCGATCGGGTCGCGGCGCTCGGCGGCACCTTCGCCGTCGAGGACGGTGCGGCGGCGGGTACGGTCCTGCGCGCGGTGATCCCGTGCGGGTAGTCATCGGCGAGGACTCGGTACTGCTGCGCGAGGGGGCGGTGCGCCTGCTCGAAGAGGGCGGGATCGAGGTTGTCGGACAGGCCGGGGACGCCGAGGATCTGCTGCGCAAGGTCCGTGCTCACCGGCCCGACGTGGCGATCGTCGACATCCGCATGCCCCCCGACAACACCGACGATGGCCTGCGCGCGGCCGCGGCGATCCGCGCGGAGCTGCCGGGGACGGGGGTCTTGATCCTCTCCCAGTACGTCGAGGAGCACTACGCGGTGGACCTGCTCGCGGCCGGGACCGAGGGGGTCGGCTACCTGTTGAAGGACCGCATCGCCGAGGTCGACCGGTTCCTCGACGCGGTGCGCCAGGTCGACGACGGGGGATCGGTGCTCGACCCCGAGGTGGTCGCCCAGATGCTCGGCCGGCGCCGCCAGGAGGGCCCGCTCGACACTCTCACCGAGCGCGAGCGCGAGGTCCTGAAGGCGATGGCCGAAGGGCGGACGAACAAGGCGATCGCGGCGGAGATGTTCGTCTCCGAGCCCGCGGTCGAGCGCCACGTCACGGCGATCTTCCAGAAACTCGACCTGAGCAGCGGCGACGGCGGGCATCGCCGGGTGCTGGCGGTGCTGAGCTATCTGCGCCGGTAGTTGGCGGAAAACCGCCGGCGGGTCGGCGGTCCCCTCCATGGCCCGGCCCTCGGTGCGCTGGGACGGTATGGCGGTGACGTCCCAGAGTCGACGGAGGAAGAAGATGAAGAAAGACAAACGACGCGTGAAGGTGGCAATGCTCGATCCCACGTCTCTGCCTGCCCGGGTCCACTGATGGGACTCTTCTTCAAGCGGACGAAGCCGACCGACGACCTCCTCGCCTCCGGGGTCCGCTGCCGGGCGACCGTCGAGCACGTCGACATGTTGGGTCGGGGGTCGTCGAGCTTCAACCTCTCGAGCGCCAAGGCGGAGTCGATCCTCTCCGGCGAGGAGACGCCGCTGCGCTTCAAGGTGCGGCTGCGGGTCGAGCCCGAAGCCGGCGAGCCCTACGTGGTCAAGACCAAGGTCGCGGTGCCGGTGATGAAAGCCGGGTGGCTACGCGCCGGGGGCGTCGTCGAGGTGCTGGTCGACCCGGGCGACAAGGACCGCCTGGCGATCGATTGGAGCGGCAGCCACGAGGAGGGGACGATCGCCGATCTCTTCGCCGACAACCCGCTGGCCAAGGCAGCGCTGGAGGGCGCGGGCCTCGATCCCGATCGCATCGCCCGCGAAGCCGACGCGAGCCGTGACCGGTAGCCGCGGCCGCCCCGGAATCGCGATGCCGACCGAGCCGGACGAGACGACGCCGACGCCGACGCTGGCCGCCTACGCGGCGCGCCACGGCCTCCTGCACCGCGCCGCGTCCTTCGGCCTGCCGAAGGCGACCCAGCTGATGCGCCACGGCTTCATGCAGGAAGTGCCGAGCCTGGCGACCGGGGAGCTGCCAGGCGGCGCCGGGCAGGGCTGGCTGGCGCAGGTGAACTACGCCTACGAGGGCCGGAGCGAGATCGAGCGCAGCCCGTTCACGCTCGTCCTCCTCGAAGCGAGCGCCAGCAGCGACTACGCGATCCGGGTGCTCTGCCACGACCGCCGGCTGGACGAGCGCGACCGCTCCAACCCCGACGCCGACCGCCAGGTGGTGAAGCTCGACGACAAGCCCGTGAAGCTGGAGAGCGACCGCTTCCTCGAGCGCTACGCGGTGTCGACCGACGCCGACCAGGACCAGCTCGCGGTCTGGCAGCTGTTCTCGCCGGGGATCATCGGGTGGCTGACCGACGAAGCCCCCGAGCGCTTCTCCTTCGAGCTGCAGGACGGCGCGCTCGCCTGCTTCGTCCCCGGCTACGTCGACGACGAGGACGAGCTCGACGCCCTCTGCGCCGCCGCCGGGCGCGTCTTCGCCCGCGTCGCCGCGATCGACGGGCACGGCCGGGCGGCGAGCCCGGGCGAGGACTCCGCCCGCGGCCAGGTCGAGCGCGAGCTCGCCGAGCACACCTTCGAGCGCCCGCCGGGGAGCGTCAAGGAGGCGGCGAAGGCCTTCCGCCACGGCCTCCGCCTCGGGGATCGGGCCTGGGCCCTGGGCGCCGAGGCGTTCTTCCGCGAGCAGGCCGCCGCGGTCGGCTTCGAGCCGCTCGCCACCGGCGCCTACCGCGCCGGGAACCTCCAGACGTTCCTCCCGGGCGTGCTCGCGCGCGCGGCCCAGGGGCGGGTGGCGAGCGGCGAGGAGGCGTTCCTCGTCCTCACCGACTCCGCGGACTACGACGACATGGGGTGGACCAACCTGGTCGTCACCGCGCCCTCGCCGTTCGGCGCGATGGCGGTGGCCGGGAGCGTCCCCCGCGGCGACACCTCCGAGCGCGGCGTCATGCAGGCCGGAGCCGACGGCCGGTCCCTGATCCTGACGACCCTCGACGGCGGTCCCCGGGGCCGCGACGCCGATGAATTCCGCGCCTTCTTCGCCGCCGCGACCGAGCTGGCGGGAGGGCTGGCGACCGGCTGACCTCGCCGAGCGACCACCGCAACTTTCCTCGTGCGGCGGGGCTGTGAGGTCGATGCGCGCACGGATCCGATTGGTCGCCGTCTCTCTCGCCATAGCCGGCGTCCTCGTGGCCGCCGTCGCGATCGCGAGCGCCGCCGGCCGGGGCGGCGGGGACCCGACGGCGACCCCGAGTCTCGGCGTCCACGACGAAAAGACGCAGATCGGGAGCCTTGCCGCGCGTCCCGACGGGGGGCTCCTCGCGGTCCAGGACCAACGCATCAGGTCCTTCGGCCCCGACGGCACGCCGGGACCGGACTTCGCGCCGCGCGTAGACCCGTCGGGGGCGTCGCTCTTCCCCGTCGCCGACGGCAAGTCCCTGGTCGTGGGCGATCAGAAGCTGACCCGCCTCGATCCCGGTGGCGGCATCGACAAGACCTTCGGCGTGGGCGGGAGCGTCAAGACGGGGTACTCCAACCCCGCGGTCCACGAACTCGGCTCGGGCAGGATCGCACTCGTCGATACCGTGGTCAGCGGGACCAAAACCGTCACTGCCTACGTCTCGGTCGAAGTGCTGGGCCAGGACGGGCAGCGCGTCAAGGGCGCCGGAGTCGGGAGTTCGTTGGCGAACGCGGGCGTCGTGCCGGGAGGCGGCATCGAAGTCCCGGAAATCTCGTCGACGGCGGACGGCGGCGCCCTGGTGGTGGGAGAGAACTTCCTGCTCGAGCTGAACGCCGACGGTTCGGCGGACACCGACTTCGGCGGCGCCGGGCTGGTGGACGACCTCTTCGGCCTGGTCGGGGGGCACCAGCTCCCGGACGGCTCGATCGAGACGGTAGCCCCCGACCCGAGAGCGCGTGGAGGGGACGTGGTGCTGACGCGCTACACCGCCGCCGGGCAACCGGACGTCGCCTTCGGGCCGGAAGGCGAGCGGCACCTCGAGGCCAGCAGCGGCCCGGCCGAAGCGAAGGTCGTCTCCTGGGGGGCGGACGGTTCGGTGATCGTCGGCGGCGACGCCGTCGGCAAGGGACCCTGCCCCGAAAGCGAATGCGAAGAAGCACCGTTCCTCGCCGCCTTCGACGCGTCCGGCGAACGTGAAGCCGGGTTCGCCGCCGACGGGGTGCTGAGGCTCGCGCGCTCGCCGGCTCCCCCGGCGGCTTCGACGCCCAAGGGGTGACGGCGCTCACGCGCCGACCCGATGGTTCGATCGTCGCCGCCGGCACCGCTCCGCCGGCCCGGACCACCGGCTTCCTCGCCGCCGTCTCGCCGCAGGGCGCGCTGGTCGGAGGGTTCGGCAAAGACGGGATCGTCCGCCTGCGCGATCCGCGGCCGGCCGACCTGACTCTCGCGGGCTTCGTCCCGCTGCCTGGCGGCAAGGTCCTCGGGCTCGGCACCACCGACCTCGGCATCGCCGAAGCGCCGGTCCTGGTCGGCTTCACCGCGGGCAACCGACTCGACCCGTCCTTCGGCGACGGTTCGGGCTACGTGATCCTGCGCGAAGCCCAGGGGTACTCGCCCCACGGCGCCACCGGTTTCGCGGTCCACGGCGGCAAGGCCCTGACGGGCGTGTACGACTACCCGCGCAGCCATCTGCTGATGGCGCGGACCGACGACGGCTCCCCGGTCGCCTCCTTCGGCTCCGGCGGCACCGTCGAACTGCCGAAGGGCCTCTCGCCGCGCGCGGTGGCGTTCTCCGGCGCCGGCGATCCGCTCGTCCTCGCCCGCCGGCAGATCTCAGGGCCCTACGCCGGCGAGGCGGGCGTGATCCTCCGCCTTGATCCCGCCGGCGCCCGGGACCGCGGCTTCCGTCGGGGTGGCACCTACACGATGCGGCTCGGCCGCCAGGTCGTCCGAGGCGAGTCGCTCCTCGCCGGTCCGCGCGGTCGCATCCTCGCGGCGGGCAGCCTCGGGCGCCACTTCGCCATCGTCAGCCTGCTCCCGAGCGGGGGACCCGACCCGAGCTTCGGCACCGACGGCTGGTCGGAGGTCACGGTCGACGGCCCCGCCCACTACGTGACGATGGCCAGGGTCGGCGGGTGGATCTACGCGGCGGGGGCGGTCGGCGAACGGGGCGGGGACCAGGAAGTCGTGCTGGTGCGCCTCGACCGCCATGGCCACCTCGACAGGGGCTTCGGCCACGACGGTCGCATGGTCGCGCCGGTCACCCGCGAGGGCCCTCCGGTGCGGATCGTGCCGAGGAGGAAAGGCGTCCTCGTCGTCCTCGCCACCGGAAGGCGACCGCTCCTCACCTTCACCGCCGGCGGCGGGGTCAGACGCGAAGCGCTCGGCGGGCGGCCGCTCCACGTCGAAAATGTCTGGACGAGCGCCGCGGGCGGGACGACCGTCTTCGGCTGGAAGTCGGGCAGTGGGACCTACCACCTTTCCCGCCAGGCACGGACCAGGAGCCGCGGAAGTGCGTTCGTCCTCTGTAGTCGTATACGGGGCGCGCGGGATGGCCGGCGACCTCGGTTGTGCGGCGCGCACCGGCGCTCCAAGCTCCTCGACCACCGCAACTCTTCCTCTCCGGCGGGGCTGGTAGGACGGTGGGAATGAGACCGCGTATCCAACTGATCGTCGCGCTGGCCGTGGCCGCTTGCGCGCTGCCTGCCGGCGCGGCACTCGCCGGGACCGGAGATGCGACCGTCGTCGAAAGCCTCGGGACGCACCTCGAACGGACGAGCCTGCGGAGCGTGATGGCGCGCCCCGACGGGAGCCTGCTCGCGCTCCAGGGCGAGCAGCTCCGCTCGTTCAACGCCGACGGCTCCGCCGACTCGGCCTTCGCCCCGCCGCCGGGGCCCGGTGAAGGAAGGCTCTTCCCGGCGGCCGGGGGCAAGACCTTCCTCCTCGGTTACCAGCAGCTCACCCGCCTGAACCCCGACGGCAGCATCGACACGAGCTTCGGCCATGGCGGCTCGATCGATCCGGGGTACGGCGCCGGAGCCGTCTTCGAATTGGGCTCGGGGAAGATCCTCCTGGTCAGCACCGAAACCAACGGTCCGAAAGTCTTCGCCTCCACCGTCCGCGTCAGCACCCTGGATCAGAACGCGAGCGCGCCGGCCAGGGAATCGTTCTCGGCCTCGATCTCACCGACCGGCATCGGCTACGGGGCCACGGTCGCGGTTCCCGAAATCTCTTCGACCGGCGACGGCGGCGCGCTGGTGATCGGTGGCGACTTCCTGCTGCGGGTCGATGCCGAAGGTTCCGTCGATCGCGGCTTCGGGGACGGTGGGGTGGTGCAGAAAGCGAGCCGCCTGGTCGGCGGACACGTGCTCCCCGGAGGCTCGATCGAGGTCGTCGGCACCGGGGCGGAGGGGTCCGGCACGAGCGAGGACTTCGCCCTCACGCGGTTCACCTCGACCGGGGAACCAGAGACGGCCTTCGGCCCGGAAGGGACGCGGCCATTCGACCTTGGCGAAGGGACGCAGGACGAAGCGAGGGTCGCGTCGTGGGGCGCGGACGGCTCGGTGGTCGTCGGGGGAAGCAGCTCGGGGAAGGCCATCGGCGCCTGTGTCGAAACCGAATGCGGTGAAGTTCCGGTCCTCGCCGCCTTCGACGCCGCCGGGAACCCGGACGCGGGATTCGCCACCGGTGGGGTCCTGCGGCTGACGTCGCTGGCGGGGCTCAAGCAGGGGTTCGCGAGCGAAGGCGTCACCGCGCTTGCCCGCCGTCCCGACGGCTCGATCGTCGCCGCGGGCGTGGCGCCGCCGAACGAAACGACGGGCTTCCTCGCCGCGGTCTCGCCCGCAGGCGTACTGCTGCCCGGCTTCGGCGATGGCGGGATCGCCCGCGAGCCGGAACCGTTGCGCGCGAGACAGACGGTGGCGGGCTTCGTCGTCATGCCGGACGGGGGCCTGCTGGCGGGCGGCACCACCAACGTCGGCGTCCGCGACCAGCCGGCGCTGTTCCGCTATCGCCCCGACGACACCCTCGACCGCTCGTTCGGCGGCGGCAGCGGCTGGAAGTCCCTCTTTGAAGCGCCCGACGGCTCGCCGCACGGCGCGGAAGGGTTCGCCGTCAGCGGCGAAGACGTGCTGGTCGGTCACTACGACACCCCTGACAGCCACCTCTTCATGGCGCACGCGAGCGATGGCTCGCCGGTCGCGACCTTCGGCCAGGACGGCACCGTGGACCTGCCGCCGGGGACCTACGGGATGCGCCTCGCCTTCGCCGGGAACGGCGACCCGCTCGTCCTCGCCACCAGCGAGACGGTCCGTCCGGCCTCCGAGGTCCTTCGGTACCGACCCGACGGCAGCCTCGTCACGGACTTCGGCAAGGAAGGCCGGTACCTGACGCGGCTGGGACACACGCTCGTGCGCGGGAAGTCGATCCTTACCGAGCCCGGCGAACGGATCCTCGTCGGCGGCAGCTTCAGCGGTCGCTTCGCGGTCACGAGCCTGCTCCCGGGCGGACACCCCGATCCGCACTTCGGCAAGGGCGGCTGGCTGGTCCTGGGGCTCGGCGAGCAGACCCATTACATGACGCTCGGCAACATCGGGAAGTGGACCTACCTGGCGGGGTCCGTCGGCGATGAGAACGACTACCGGGACGTGGTCCTGGCGCGGTTCGATCGCCACGGGCACCTCGACCGGCGCTTCGGCCACTCCGGCATCCGCTCGGTCCGGATCAAGAACCTCGGGCA
This sequence comes from Solirubrobacterales bacterium, assembly GCA_965200635.1. Taxonomy (GTDB): domain Bacteria; phylum Actinomycetota; class Thermoleophilia; order Solirubrobacterales; family 70-9; genus VAYN01. The sequence goes on from OZ241364.1 coordinate 3,003,317, forward strand.
GCCCGTGGAGATCCTGCCCACGCCGCAAGGGCCGCTTGTGGTTCTGGGCGGCGGATACCGCCCGCTGATCACCTTCGGCAAGGGCAGCAAGGCGAGCCAGAGCGGCGTCGGCAACGAAGGAAAGGCCGTCGGGGACGTGCAGGCCGCCCTCGCCGGCGACGGGCTCGTGGTCGGCTGGTCCACCTACGAAGAACGCAGCACGGTCTACCACTTCACGCGACTCCCGCTATAACGACTGGATGGGTTCGGAAGCACAGGCGGTCGAGCTGACGCACGAGGGACTGGGGCGCGAGGAGGTCGTCGCGGTCGCGCGCGGCGGAGCCGAGGTGCGGGTCGGGCCCGACGCGGTCGCGGCGATGGAGCGGGGCGCGGCGGTGGTCGCCGAGCTGGTCGCCTCCGATGAGCCTGTGTACGGAGTGTCGACCGGGTTCGGGGCGCTGGCGACGACGCCCATCCCGGCGGCGAAGCGGGCGCTGCTGCAGAAGTCGCTGGTCCGCTCGCACGCGGCGGGCATGGGGCCCGAGGTGGAGACCGAGGTCGTGCGGGCGATGATGGTGTTGCGCGCGCGCTCGCTCTCGATGGGGTTCAGCGGCGTGCGGCCGCTGGTCGCCGAGGGGATCGTGGCGCTGCTGAACGCGGGGCTGACGCCGGTCGTCCCCGAGTACGGCTCGCTCGGGGCGAGCGGGGACCTGGCGCCGCTGGCGCACGCGGCGCTGCCGCTGCTCGGCGAGGGGTCGGTCCGGGACTCGGGCGGGGAGCTCCGCGACGCGGGCGAGGCGCTGGCCGCGGCCGGGATCGAGCCGATCGAGCTCGGCGCCAAGGAGGGCCTGGCGCTGATCAACGGCACCGACGGGATCCTCGGCATGCTCACCCTCGCGCTGCGGGACTTCGAACTGCTGCTGAAGGCCGCCGACCTCTCCGCCGCGCTCAGCGTCGAGGCGCTCCTCGGCACCGACCGCCCCTTCGCCGCCGACCTCGTCGCCCTCCGTCCCCAGCCGGGGCAGCAGGCCAGCGCCGCCAACATGCGCCGGCTCCTGGAGGGCTCGGCCGTCGTCGCCAGCCACCGCCACGGCGACCCGCGCGTGCAGGACCCCTACTCGCTGCGCTGCGCGCCGCAGGTGAACGGCGCCGCCCGCGACTCTCTCGGCCACGCCGCGCGGACCGCGGAGTACGAGCTGGTCTCGGCGATCGACAACCCGATGGTGCTGCCCGACGGGCGGGTCGAGTCCTGCGGCAACTTCCACGGCGCGCCGCTCGGCCAGGTCTGCGATCTGCTCGCGATCGCCTCGGCCGACGTCGGCGCGATCGCCGAGCGCCGCACCGACCGGCTGCTCGACCCGGTCCGCTCGATGGACCTCCCGCCCTTCCTCGCCGACGACGCCGGGGTGAACTCGGGGCTGATGATCGGCCACTACACGCAGGCGGCGATGGTCGCCGAGAACCGCCGGCTCGCGGCGCCCGCGAGCGCCGACACGCTGTCGACCAGCGCCTCGCAGGAGGACCACGTGTCGATGGCCTGGGGCGCGGCGCGCAAGCTGCGCGTCTCGCTGGCGAACCTGCGGCGGATCCTCGCGGTGGAGATCACCTGCGCGGTGCGGGGCCTGGAGCTGCGCCCGGACGAGCCCGCCGCCGGGACCGCCGCCGCGCGCGACCGCCTGCGCGAGTCGGTCCCCGGCTTCGGCGAGGACCGTTATCTCTCGCCGGAGCTCGGCGCCGCCGAGGAGCTTGTGGGGTCAGGGGCGCTGGTCGCCGCCGTCGAGGAGAAGATCGGAGAGTTGGAATGAGCCGGGAGATCCACGCGCCGCACGGGTCGGAGCTGTCCTGCAAGGGATGGCCGCAGGAGGCCGCGATGCGGATGCTGATGAACAACCTCGACCCCGCCGTGGCGGAGCGGCCCGAGGACCTCGTCGTCTACGGCGGCACCGGCCGCGCGGCGCGCTCCTGGGAGGCCTACGACGCGATCATCCGCACGCTGAAGACGCTGGAGGGCGACGAGACGCTGCTCGTCCAGTCGGGCAAGCCGGTCGGGGTGATGAGGACGCACGAGTGGTCGCCGCGGGTCCTGATCGCGAACTCGAACCTGGTCGGGGACTGGGACAACTGGGACGAGTTCCGCAAGCTCGAAGCCGAGGGGCTGACGATGTACGGACAGATGACCGCGGGCTCCTGGATCTACATCGGCAGCCAGGGGATCCTGCAGGGGACGTATGAGTGCTTCGCGGAGATCGCGCGGCGCCGCCACGGCGGCTCGCTGGCGGGGACGATCACGCTGACCGCCGGGCTCGGCGGGATGGGCGGCGCGCAACCGCTGGCGATCACGATGAACGGCGGCGTGGCGCTCTGCGTCGAGGTCGAGGCCGAGCGGATCGCGCGGCGGCTGGAGACGCGCTACCTCGACGAGGAGGCCGACGACCTCGAGGACGCGATCCGGCGCTGCGAATCCGCCAAGCGGGAGGGACGGGCGCTCAGCGTCGGGCTCTGCGCGAACGCCGTCGACGTCCTGCCCGCCCTCCTGGCGCGGGGATTCGAGGCCGACATCGTCACCGACCAGACCTCCGCCCACGACCCGCTGAACGGTTATGTCCCGAACCTGATCAGCCTGGAGGAGGCCGAGCGGCTCCGGGTTGCCGACCCGGACGGGTACGTGAAGCGCTCGCGCGCGGCGATCGCGGCCCACTGCGCGGCGATGGTGGAATTCCTCGACCGCGGCGCCGAGGTCTTCGACTACGGCAACAGCCTGCGGGCGGAGGCGCGGCTGGGCGGCTTCGAGCGCGCCTTCGACTACCCGGGCTTTGTGCCTGCCTACGTGCGGCCGCTCTTCTGCGAGGGCAAGGGGCCGTTCCGCTGGGTCGCGCTGTCCGGGGACCCGGCCGACATCGCCGCCACCGACGCCGCGGTGCTCGACGAGCTGGCGGGCGACGAGTCGCTCGAACGCTGGATCCGCCTCGCCGGCGAACGGGTCGCCTTCCAGGGCCTGCCCGCGCGGATCTGCTGGGCGGGGTACGGCGAGCGCCACCGGCTCGGCCTGCGCTTCAACGAGATGGTGCGGAGCGGCGAGCTGAAGGGCCCGATCGTGATCGGCCGCGACCACCTCGACTCCGGCTCGGTCGCCTCCCCTTACCGGGAGACCGAGGCGATGGCCGACGGCTCCGACGCGATCGCCGACTGGCCGCTGCTGAACGCGCTCGTCAACACCAGCGCGGGCGCCTCCTGGGTGTCGATCCACGACGGCGGCGGGGTCGGCATCGGGCGCTCGCTGCACGCCGGGATGGTCTGCGTCGCCGACGGGACCGACCTGGCCGCGGAAAAGCTCGACCGGGTCCTGCAGGCGGACCCCGGGATGGGCGTCATCCGCCACGCCGACGCGGGCTACGAGCGTGCGATCGACGTCGCCGACGAGCGCGGCGTCCGCGTCCCGATGCGCGAGGGCGACTAGGTGGCGGTCCTCCCGATCCGTGAGATGGGCGACCCGGTGTTGCGCGAAGTCGCGCGCCCGGTGAGCGCCGAGGAGCTCGCGGGGCCTGAGGTCCAGGGGCTGATCGACGACATGATCGAGACGATGCGCGCGGCGAACGGGGCGGGGCTGGCTGCGCCGCAGGTCGGCGTACCGCTGCGGATCGCGGTGATCGAGGTGCGCGAGGGCAACCCGCGCTACCCCTACAAGCCACCGATCCCGCTGACCGTGATCGTCAACCCGGAGCTGACAATGCTCGACGACGCGACCTTCGCCACCAACGAGGGCTGCCTCTCGATGCCGAACGTGCGCGGGGACCTGGAGCGCTTCGAGAACGTCGGCGTGCGCTACCTCGACCGCGAGGGCGAGGTGCACGAGGAGACGCGCCGCGGCCTCACCGCGGGCACCTTCCAGCACGAGGTCGACCACCTCGACGGCATCCTCTTCGTCGACCGGATGGCGGACATGTCGAGCCTCTCCACCTGGGAGGAGTTCGAGCGCCACGGCAGGGACGACTTCATCCACCGGATCGAAGCGCTGGTCGAGCGGGTCGGCTCGTGAGCGAGCTGTGGTGCGAGTACGCCTGGCTCGGCGGCGAGGCGGCGTACGCCGGGGTGGTGATCGGGGTCGAGGGCGAGCGGATCGTCACCGTGCGGGTCGGCTGCGCGGAGGCGCCGGAGGGCGCGACGGTCCTGCCGGGCTACACGCTGCCCGGCCTCGCCAACGCCCACTCGCACGCCTTCCAGCGCGCCTTCCGCGGCAAGACCGAGGTCGGTCGCGGGACCTTCTGGACCTGGCGCGAGCGCATGTACGAGGCGGCGGGGCGCCTCGATCCCGACAACTACTTCGCCCTCGCGCGGGCGACCTTCGGCGAGATGGCGCTGGCGGGCGTGACCGGCGTCGGCGAGTTCCACTACGTCCACGGCGCTCCCGACGGCACTCCGTACGAGGACCCGAACGCGATGGGCGCGGCGGTGATCGCGGCGGCCCGCGAGGCGGGGATCCGGATCACCCTGCTCGACACCTGCTACCTCCACGGCGGGATCGGCGAGGAGCTGAGCGAGGGCCAGCGCCGCTTCTCCGACGGCACGGTCGAGGCGTGGGCCGAGCGGGTGAGCGCGTTGGAGCCGGGACCCCTGGTCCGGGTCGGCGCGGCGATCCACAGCGTGCGCGCGGTGGCGCCGGCGGAGGCGGCGACGGTCGCGGCCTGGGCGAACGAGCGGCGGGCGCGGCTGCACGCCCACGTCTCCGAGCAGCCCGCCGAGAACGAGGCGTGCCGGGCCGCTTACGGCCGCACGCCGACCGAGCTGCTCGGCGAGGCCGGCGCGCTCAGCGAGCGCTTCACCGCGATCCACGCCACCCACCCGAGCGACCGCGACCGGGAGTTGCTCGGCGAGGCCGGTGCCACCGTCTGCCTCTGCCCGACCACGGAGCGGAACCTCGCCGATGGCATCGGGCCGGCGGCGGCGCTACGCGGGGCCGGGGCGCGTCTCGCGGTGGGCAGCGATTCGCAGGCGACCATCGACCTCTTCGAGGAGATCCGGGCGATCGAGCTCGACGAGCGCCTGGCGCGGCTCGAGCGCGGCAACCAGGACGCGGCCGCGCTCCTCGCCGCGGCGACCGCCGACGGCCACCGCGCGATCGGCTGGCCCGAGGGGGGTGCGATCGAACGCGGCCGCCTCGCCGACCTCGTGAACCTCTCCGCCGACGGCGTCCGCCTCGCCGGCATCGCCCCGGACACCGCTGCCGCCTCGCTCGTCTTCGCCGCCGCGGCAGCCGACGTCACCAACGTGATCGTCGGCGGCGAGTTCGTCGTCCGCGACGGGAAGCACGTCAGCCTCGACGTCGCCGACGAGCTGCGCCGCTCGATCGCGGCCCTCGGAGGCGAACGGTGACCTCGCTCGCGATCGACAACGTCGGCCTGCTCATCACCAACGATCCGGCCTTGGGCGAGGGTCCCTTGGGCGAGCTTCGCGACGCCGCGGTCGTCTTCGAGGACGGCGTGGTCGTCGCGGTAGAGCCCGCGGGGGTGGCGGCCGACGAGCGGGTCGACGCCGGCGGGCGTTGCGTGATGCCGGGGTTCGTCGACAGCCACACGCACCTGGTCTTCGCCGGCGACCGGGCCGAGGAGTTCGGGGCGCGGATGGCGGGGAGGGACTACGAGGCGGGCGGCATCCGGGTGACCGCGGACGCGACCCGCGCCGCCGGCGCGGCGGAGCTCGAGCGGCTCGCCCGCGAGCGCCGCGCCGAGGGGCTGCGCGCCGGGATCACCCACGTCGAGATCAAGTCGGGATACGGCCTCGACGTCGCCGCCGAAGCGAAGTCCTGCGAGGTCGCCGCGACGCTGACCGACGACGTCACCTTCCTCGGCGCCCACGTCGTGCCTGCCGAGTTCGAGTCCGATCCGGACGCCTACGTCGACCTCGTCCGCGGCGAGATGCTCGACGCCTGTACGCCATGGTGCCGCTGGATCGACGCCTTCTGTGAGACCGGCGCCTTCACCGCCGAGCAGTGCCGGGCGGTGCTCGAGGCGGGCCGCGCCGCCGGGCTCGGGCTGCGCCTGCACGGAAACCAGCTCGGGCCGGGGGAGGGGGTGCGGCTGGCGGTCGAGCTTGACGCCGCCTCGGTCGACCACTGCACCTACCTCGCCGACGCCGACATCGAGGCCCTCGCCGGCTCCGGCACCGTCGCCACCTTCCTCCCGGCGACCGACTTCTCGACCCGCCAGCCTTACCCGGACGCCCGCCGGGTCATCGACGCCGGCGCCACCGTCGCCCTCGCCACCAACACCAACCCCGGCTCCAGCAACACCACCTCGATGGGCTTCTGCATCGCCCTCGCGGTCCGCGACATGGGGATGACCGTCGACGAGGCGATCCGCGCCGCCACCCTGGGCGGCGCCGAAGCCCTGCGGCGCGACGACATCGGCCGCCTCACCCCGGGCGTCCGCGCCGACGCGATCGTCCTCGACGCCGCCTCGCCGGTCGACTTCGTCTACCGCCCCGGCGTCCCGCTCGTCCGCGAAACCTTCGTCGCCGGTCACGCCATCTGAGGCGACCTGGGCGCCCCAGGTCGCCTCAGTCCTCGATGCCTTCCTGTTTGCCGTCCGGCATGAATTTGTTCGCGATGACCCAGCCGACGGCGAGCATGCCGGCGCCGACGTACCAGGCCTTCTCCATCGCGGCGGCGAAGTTGCCGGGGCCTTCGGGGCCGGTGAGGTCGGTGGCGCCGGCGACGATCGTGCCCATGATCGCCATGCCGACCGCGGAGCCGAAGTTGCGGAAGGTCTGGGTGACGCCGGAGCCCTGGCCGCGCATCGAGTCCGGCAGGCGGTTGAGAGCGTCGGTGTTCAGCGGCGAGAAGATCAGGCCGAAGCCGGCGCCGGTGAGGAGCATCCCGGCGAGGGTCGCGCCGTGGCTGAGTTCGGAGAGCTCGCCGCCCCAGACGACCATCCCGATCGCGCCGAGGAGGAAGCCGATGACGACCGGTTTCTTCGGCCCGAACTTGTCCATCCAGCCGCCGCCCACCCGCGAGGCGATGAAGAAGGTGTAGAACATCGTCAGGATCGAGAAGCCCGCCTGGGTCGGTTCCTGGCCCACCGCGACCTGGAAGTAGAGCGAGCCGAAGAAGAAGACGGCCAACCACGGTCCGAAGGCGAGCATCGTGAGGATGTTGTCGACCGCGAAGGGGCGGTTGGCGATCAGGGCGTTGACGTCGATCAGCGGGTTCGTGTTGTGGGAGTCCCGCTCGTAGACGACGAAGGCGCCGAGGACGATCAGGCCGACGACGATCGAGCCGATCGTGGCCGGGCTCGTCCAGCCCCATTCGGTCGACTCCTGGATGCCGAGCACGGTCAGTCCCATGCCGATGACCAGGAGCACGGCGCCTTTGACGTCGACCTTCGCGGGCCGCTTGACGTTGGGCAGGTTGGCGAACTTGAACTCGATCAGGGCGAACGCGGCGACCGCGACGTTGATCCAGAAGATCGCCCGCCAGGTCCAGTACTGGGTCAGGTAGGAGCCCGCGATCGGGCCGATCGCGGTGAAGAGGCCGGCGATGATGAAGAAGACCGCGAGGCCTTTGCCGCGTTCCTCGGTCGGGAAGGCATCGAGCACGAGGACGGTGGCCGATGGAATCAGGAGGCCGGCGCCGAGGCCCTGGATCAGGCGGAAGACGATCAGCCAGGCGGTCGAGATGCTGCCGTCCGGGACCAGGCCGCAGAAGAGCGAGGCGCCGGCGAAGATGAGGATCCCGGCGATGCAGGTGGTGCGGTGGCCGAGGATGTCCCCGAGCTTGCCGCCGAGCGCGACGAAGGCGGCGGTGGAGAGCGCGTAGGCGGTGACCAGCCACTGCACCGCGGTCTCGGAGAGGTGCAGGTCCCCGGCGATCGTCGAGGCCGAGATCGAGACGATCGTGAAGTCGATCATTACCATCGCCATCGCGGGTACGAGCGGCCAAAGCACCCGATACCGCTGATAACCACCGTTCACCATGGTCCCCTCTCTCGATTCCAGACGCGACTTCCTCCGCATTCTGTCGGCGCCTGACGACAGATCTTGAGCGACGCACGCTTTCACCGCGACGGTTTCACCTGGGTGGCCGACGGCGCGCCGCTCGCGTTCGGCTTCCTGAAAGCCGTGCTCGGGCCGCGGTCACGTCCCTCGCGCGCCCGGATCCTCGCCCTCGTGATGACGGGGGTCGCGACCGCGTTTCTCCTCGCCGCCACCGCTGCGGCGGCCCGGACGGTGACCCACCCCGCGAGCTTCAGGTTTGAAGCCCAGCTGCCGGCCAACCGGGGCCACAGCGCCTACCTGCGGGCCGTCGGCCACCACGAGATCGAGCTCGACCTCGCCAACGAAGGACTGGAAGGGTCGTACGTGACGGCGAGCTACAAGACGAAGGGCTGGGTCAGTCAGCACGGGATCTTCGCGGACTTCGGCCGCTTCGGGCGGGTCGAACTGCACTTCGCTCACCCGCCGAAGCGATCGCTCTTCAAGCACCCGAATTGTCACCCTTCAACGCCGTCGGTCAACTCCTACGGGGAGATGGTCGGGAGCGCGGAATTCGCGGCCCTCGGCGGATTCGTCACGGTGAAGTCGTCCCACCTCCGGGTCGAAGGTAAGACCTGGAGCGAACCCAGGCGGACCTGCACGCCGAGGCCGCGCAACGTCGTCTTCGAAGAAGGCGTCGGGCCGGAAGTGCCAGAGCCCCTCCCGCGGCTCAACCCGCACGAGACGAAGGGCGAACGCGAAGGGGAAGGCCCCGCCGCGACGGTGATGGCCCGCGGCCACGCAGGCGGCCGGACGGTCGACGTCTACGCGATCAAGCTCAACCGCGAATTCGTCGTCGACATGGCCGCGACCTCGACTCGGCGCTTCGGACGCGTGCTCGTCGCGACCAGCGTCCACGCCCCGCACGAAGAAAGCGGCCCGGGCGAGGCGGTCGAATTCGTCGTCCATGGCGAAGGCCCGCGCCCGCCCGCCGCGAGCCTCGGCGCCGCGGCGCCGTTCTCCGGCACCGCGACCTATCGCCGGGGCGCGGGGTCGGCGTCCTGGCTCGGGTCGCTGGCGGCGCGGATCCCGGGCGAAGGGACGGTGGCGCTCGCGGGCCCTGGCTTCAAAGCGGCACTCTGCGCCTACGCCGGACGCAAGGCCGAGCGGGCCTGCGAACGCCCGGTCGCCCCGCCGCACGAGGCGTGAGGTCGGGACCGGACCCTGTCGATAGCCTCGCCGGGTGCTCCTGACCATCTCGACCACTCGGCCGCCGGCGACCGACCTCGGCTACCTCCTGCACAAGCACCCCGACCGGGCGCAGAGCTTCAAGCAGCCGTTCGGCGAGGCGCGGGTCTTCTACCCCGAGGCGGACGCGGCGCGGTGCACGGTGGCGCTGCTGCTGGAGGTCGACCCGGTCGGGCTGGTCCGGCGCGGTCGGCGGCCGGGCGGCTTCGCCCTCGCCGAGTACGTCAACGACCGCCCCTACGTCGCCTCGTCCTTCATGTCGGTGGCGATGGTGAACGTCTTCAAGAGCGCGATGGCCGGGACGTGCAAGGGGCATGAGGAGCTCGCCGCCACGGCGATCCCGCTGGAGGCGTGGCTGCCGGTCGTCCCCGCACGGGGCGGACCGGAGCTGGCGCGTCGCCTCTTCGAGCCGCTCGGCTACGCGGTCGATGTGGGGGAGCGGGAGCTCGATCCCGAGTTTCCCGACTGGGGCGCCGACCGCCACGTCGAGCTGCGGCTCTCGGCCGAGGTCCGCCTCGCCGACCTGCTCACCCACCTCTACGTGCTGCTGCCGGTGCTCGACGACGAAAAGCACTACTGGGTCGACGATTCGGAGATCGACAAGCTGGTGCGGCGCGGCGAGGGCTGGCTGCCGTCCCATCCCGAACGCGAGCTGATCGCCCGCCGCTACCTGAAGAACCAGGCGAGCCTCTTCGGTCCGGCACTGGAATTGCTGGCAGAGGGGGTGGAGTCCGCGGGTGAGAATGACGAAGGTCCCGGGCCCGTCCCCGACGACGCTCCGGCCCTGCGCGACCAACGCCTCGACGCGGTCGCCGCCGCTCTGGCCGAATCGGGAGCGCGGCGGGTGCTCGACCTCGGCTGCGGCTCCGGCGCCCTGCTGCGTCGGCTGCTCGCGGGCGGCTACGAGAAGGTGGTCGGCGTCGACGTCTCGGTGCGGGCGCTCGAAGGGGCGGCGCGACGGCTCGACCTCGACTCGATGCACGACGCCGAACGCGCCCGGATCGAGCTGCTGCAGAGCCCGCTGACCTATCGCGACCGCCGCCTGCAGGGCTTCGACGCGGCGGCACTGGTGGAGGTGATCGAGCACCTCGACCCGCCGCGGCTCGGCGCGCTCGAGCGCAACGTCTTCGCCGACGCGCGTCCCGGCACCGTCGTCGTCACCACCCCGAACGCCGAGTACAACGTGCGCTGGCCGGGGCTCGCCGAGGGCGCCATGCGCCACCGCGACCACCGCTTCGAGTGGACTCGCTCCGAGTTCGCCGCCTGGAGCGACGCGGTCGCCGCGCGCCACGGCTACTCGGTGCGCCGCCTGCCGGTCGGCGACGACGATCCCGAGGTCGGCTCGCCGACCCAGATGGCGGTGTTCGGCCGATGAGCCGCGGCGCGCCGACCCGCATCGACATCCCGGACCCGAGCCTGGTGGTGCTGGTCGGCGCCTCCGGTTCGGGCAAGAGCTCCTTCGCGCGGCGCCACTTCGCGCCGACCGAGGTGATCTCCTCGGACTTCTGCCGCGGCCTCGTCGCCGACGACGAAAACGACCAGGCCGCGACCGGCGACGCCTTCGCCGTCCTCAACTTCATCGCCGCCAAGCGCCTGGCGCAGCCGCGGATCACCGTGGTCGACGCGACCAACGTGCAGCGCTCGGCGCGCAAGCCGCTGCTCCAGCTGGCCCGCGAGCACGACCTCTTCGCGGTTGCGATCGTCCTCGACCTGCCCGAGTCGGTGTGCCTGGAGCGCAACCGGGCGCGGCCCGACCGCCAGTTCGGCGAGCACGTCGTGCGCCAGCAGCGCTCGCAGCTGAAGGGCAGCGCGAAGAAGCTCCGCCGCGAGGGCTTCCACCGCGTCTGGGTGCTGAACACGCCGGAGGAGGTCGAGGCGCTGGAGGTGGGGCGGGCGCCGCTCTGGACCGATCGCCGCGCCGAGGCCGGCCCCTTCGACGTGATCGGCGACGTCCACGGCTGCCACGCGGAGCTGGTCGCGCTGCTGGGCGAGCTCGGCTACGCGATCGGCGCCGACGGCCTCTCGGCCAAGCCGCCGGCCGGGCGCCGGGCGGTCTTCGTCGGCGACTACTGCGACCGCGGGCCGGACACCCCGGCGGTGCTGAGGCTGGCGATGTCGATGGAGGCCGCCGGCGACGCGATCTGCCTGCCCGGCAACCACGACGTGAAGCTGTCGCGGGCGCTGAAGGGACAGCAGGTGAAGATCGCCCACGGGCTCGACTCGTCCCTGGCCCAGCTGGAGGGGGAGTCGCCGCGCTTCCGCGAGGAGGTCGCCGAGTGGCTGGGGAAGCTGGTCAGCCACGTCGTCCTCGACGACGAGCGGCTGGTGGTCGCCCACGCGGGGATGAAGGAGGCCTACCAGGGGCGCTCCTCGGCGCGCGTCCGCGACTTCGCCCTCTACGGCGAAACGACCGGCGAGACCGACGACTACGGCCTGCCGATACGCCTCGATTGGGCGGCCGACTACCGGGGGAGCGCCGCGGTCGTCTACGGCCACACCACGGTGGTCGAGCCGACCTGGGTGAACGACACGATCGATATCGACACCGGCTGCGTCTTCGGCGGGCGGCTGACGGCGCTGCGCTGGCCCGAGCGCGAGCTGGTCTCGGTCCCCGCCGCGCGCACCTACTACGAGCCGACCCGTCCCCTCGTCGCCGAGCCACAGGCCGAGGAGGAGCGGGCGCCCTTCCTGCTCGACATCGAAGATGTCGCCGGCAAGCGCGTGATCGAGACGCGGCTGGCCCGCACGGTCAGCATCCGCGAGGAGAACGCGGCGGCGGCGATCGAGGTGATCAGCCGCTTCGCGATCGACCCGCGCTGGCTCGTCTACCTGCCGCCGACGATGGCGCCGTGCGCGACCTCGCGTGCCGCCGGGGTGCTCGAGCACCCCGATCAGGCCTTCGACGAGTACGCCGCCGAGGGCGTCGAGCGGGTCGTCTGCGAGGAGAAGCACATGGGGTCGCGGGCGATCGTCGTCGCCTGTCGCGACGAGGCGGCGTCGCGGCGTCGCTTCGGCGCCGACGCGGGGGAGACCGGCGCGATCTACACCCGCACCGGGCGCCCGTTCTTCGGCTCGGCCGCCGACCGGGAGGCGGCGCTCGGGCGGGTCCGGGAGGCGATCGGCGCGGCGGGGCTCTGGGAGGAGCTCGGCAGCGACTGGCTGGTGCTCGACTGCGAGCTCCTGCCCTGGTCGGCGAAGGCGCTGGGGCTGATCCGCGAGCAGTACGCCTCGGTCGGCGCCGCCGCGCGGGCCGGGCTCGGCGCCTCGATCGACGTCCTCGAGCGGGCCGCCGGCCGCGGGGTCGATGTCGCCGCCTGGGCCGACGGCGAGCGCGGGCGCCTCGCCCACGTCGAGCGCTACGTCGACGCCTACCGCCGCTACGTCTGGCCCGTCGCCGGGGTGGAGGACCTGCGCCTGGCCCCGTTCCACCTGCTCGCCGCCGAGGGCGAGGTCTTCGTCGACCGCGAGCATGCCTGGCACCTGGAGCGCTGCGACCGCCTGGTCGACGCCGCGCCGGACTGGTTCCGCCGCACCGGCCGCCGCGCAGTTGATCTAGCCGATCCCGCGAGCCGCGCGGAGGCGGTCGCCTGGTGGGAGGAGATGACCGGCGCGGGCGGCGAGGGGATGGTGGTGAAGCCCGCCGGGTTCGTCGCCCAGGGCCGCCGCGGCCTCGCCCAGCCGGGGATCAAGGTGCGCGGCTCCGAGTACCTACGGATCATCTACGGGCCGGAGTACCTGGAGCCCGCGCAGCTCGACCGCCTGCGGGACCGCAACCTGAGCCGCAAGCGCTCGCTCGCGGTGCGCGAGTTCGGCCTCGGCGTCGAGGCGCTGGAGCGCCTCGCCCGCGCCGAGCCGCTCCATCGCGTCCACGAGTGCGTCTTCGGCGTCCTCGCGCTGGAGAGCGAGCCGGTCGACCCGCGCCTCTGATGCCGCCGGATGGCGATACCAGGCTCGGGCTACTCGCCTTCGGCGACTCGATCACCAACGGCGGCGGGGAGATCCAGTGGGGCGTGGCGCTGCAGTCCTGGGCGCTCTGGACGGCGCGGGGACTGGGGCTCGCCTTCACCTCGTTCGCGGTGGACGGGGCGCGGGTGGACGATGTAGTCGAGCGCCAGCTGGTCGCGGCCCGGGAGTGGAGCGCCCGCCCGGAAGCGCGCTACGACCTCGGCGCACTACATATAGGCGCGAACGACGTGCGGGCCCTGGACTGGGACCCGGACGCCTACGCGGCGCACCTCGCGACCGTCGTCGACCACCTCGCCGGACGCTGCGACCGCGTCGTCCTGCTCACGGTCCCGCTCGACCTGGGACGCCCGCGGCCCGAACGCGCGAGGGTCGACTTCGCCAATGCCGCCATCGAGCGGGAGGCGGCGCGCGTCGGGGCGACGCTCGTCGACCTGAGGGGCTTCCGCGGCCGCCGCGTCCTGATGGCCGACCACGTCCACCCGACCGCCTTCGGCCAGATCGCGATCGCCGAACGCACCCTCGATGCCCTGGCAGCGACCGGTACCGGGGTCCTGGTCCGCCCCCGAGACCTCATCGCCTACGAGGAAACGCGACTTGGCCGCCTCCGCGGCGACCTCACCTACGCCTACCGCCACGCCAAGCTGACGACCCGCAACGCCCTCCGCCACCTCGCCGGCTGACCGCGGTCGACATTTCGTCCGCTCCCGATTGCGCGGTCGTCCTTAAGTCCGGTAGCCGGACGCCAGGTCGACCGCGCGCGCCGAGCGGACGTTAGATCGACCGCGCCGCTGGGGATGCGGACGGAAGGTCGACCGCGCTGCGGCTAGGGGGAGGGGAGGCGCTTCGCGGACTCGGTCGCTTCGCGGAGGCGCTTCGCCAGGGCCGGGGTCAGGGCGTCTTTCTCCATGCGCCAGGACCAGTTCTGGGGACCGACGGTGCCGGGCATGTTCATCCGCGCCTCGCTGCCGAGGCCCAATATGTCCTGCATCTGCAGCATGCAGAGGTGGCAGCGGGAGGTCATCGTCAGGCGGACCAGGGACCACCAGGGGTCGTCGTCGATCCCGGCCGCGGCCACCTCGCGCTCGAACTCCTCGCGTTCGGCCGGCTGCAGCGCTTCGTACCAGCCGCGCGCGGTGTCGTGGTCGTGGGTGCCGGTGTAGACGACGTCGTTCCGCTCGTGGCGGGGGAGTTTGTAGGGGCTCTTCGGTTCGTCGGGGTCGAAGGCGAACTGCATCACGGCCATGCCGGGCAGGTTCAGGTCATGGCGCAGCTTTTCCACCGCGGGCGTGATCTCGCCGAGGTTCTCCGCCACCAGCGGCAGGTCGCCGAGCTCGGCACGGATCGCCTCGAAGAGGGCGCGCCCCGGCCCGCGGGCCCAGTGGCCGCCGCTCGCGTCCGGGTCGCCCTCCGGCACCGACCAGTAGGCGACGAAGCCGCGGAAGTGGTCGATCCGCGAGAGGTCGACCAGCCGCGAAGTGCGGCGCAGCCGCTCCACCCACCAGCGGTAGCGGCGCCGGCGCATCGCGGGCCAGTCGTAGAGCGGATTGCCCCAGAGCTGGCCGAGGTCGGTGAACTTGTCGGGCGGCACGCCCGCCTGGGCGCCGGTCTGGAAGAGCTCGGGGTGGCCCCGGTGGTCGGCGCCGTCGGGAGCCACGTAAATGGGGAGGTCGCCGATGATCCCGACCCCGCGCTCCGCCGCGTAGGAGCGCAGCTCCGTCCACTCGCGGTCGAAGCGCACCTGGTCGGCGACCGCGCCCGGCCCCGCGAACTCCTCCCAGTCGGCAAGCCAGTAGCCCTCGCGCCCGCGCAGCGCCGCGATCTCCGCGTCGCTCACCGGCGCGTCCGGCTCGGCCAGCAGCTCCGGCGCCCCGGCGAAGGCCGAGGGACTCTTGTACGGTGACCCGCCCTCGCCGGTCGGCCCGAGCGGCAGCGTCTGCCACCAGCTCTGTCCCGCTTCGGCCAGCCAGTCGACGAACGCGAACGCCTCCGCGCCCAGCCGTCCCCCCGGCAGGGAAGTTGGATGCATTTGCACCCCGTTCACACGCTCATGGGCGGTCGACCCGGACAATCGGGTCATGTGTGATGAGAAAGCACGGGGTCGGAGTTAGGCCAGTTCGGAAACGGGGAGGTAGGGGGTTCGATGTCAGTATCCAATTTCAAGCGATCCAAGCACGTCCCGGCCTCCGAGGCCGCCAACGGCGGCACTCCGGACACCCGTCCGGCGCCCCCCGCGCGCATCCGCATCCTCGATGTGACGCCGCGGCTCGACGGCGGGCGCTTCGCGGTGAAGCGGACCGTCGGCGAGCCGCTCGAGGTCAGCGCCGAAGTCTTTCGCGACGGCCACGACGCGATCCGCGCGGTGCTGCGCTACCGCGCCCCGGGCTCCGAGGACTGGCAGGAGGCGCCGATGCGCTGGATCGACCGCGAGATCGACGGCGACCGCTGGGTCGGCTCCTTCGTCCCCGGTCGCGAAGGCATCTGGACCTATGAGGTCGGCGCCTTCACCGACCACTTCGCGACCTGGCACGACGAGGTCAGCCGCAAGCGCGCCGCGGGCGGGGAGGACCTGACCAGCGAGGTGATCGAAGGGGCGGAGCTGCTCCGCGCCGCCCGGTCCGGCGCCGCGCTGATCGACGGCCAGCGGATCGACGCCGCGCTGGAGACCATCGACGGCGCCGCCGACCTGGAGACGAAGCTCGACGCGATCCTCAGCCCCCGCCTGCAGGAGGCGGTCGAGCGTGAGCCCGAGCGCCGCGATTTCGTCAGCGGGGACCCGCTGAGCCTCGAGGTCGAGCGCGAGCGCGCCCGGTTCGGCGCCTGGTATGAGCTCTTTCCGCGCTCCTGGGGCGGCTTCGACGGCGTCCGCGCGGAGTTGCCGCGCCTCGCCGAGCTCGGTTTCGACGTGATCTACCTGCCGCCGATCCACCCGATCGGCCGGGAGAACCGCAAGGGGAAGAACAACTCCCTCACCGCCGGACCGGACGACCCCGGCAGCCCCTGGGCGATCGGCTCCGAGCTCGGCGGCCACGAGGCGATCGACCCCGGCCTAGGCGATGTCGCCTCCTTCGAAGCCCTGGTCGCCGCCACCCGTGGGCAGGGGATGGAGATCGCGATGGACTTCGCGATCCAGTGCAGCGCCGATCACCCCTGGCTGACCGAACACCCGGAGTGGTTCAACCACCGCCCCGACGGCACCCTGAAGTACGCCGAGAACCCGCCGAAGAAATACCAGGACATCTACAACCTGAACTTCGACTCGGAGGACTGGAAAGCCCTCTGGGTGGCGCTCCGCGACATCGTCGCGCTCTGGGTCGACCGCGGCGTCCGCGTCTTCCGCGTCGACAACCCGCACACCAAGCCGCTGCCGTTCTGGGAGTGGCTGATCGCCGACATCCGCGCCACCCACCCCGACGTGATCTTCCTCGCCGAGGCGTTCACCCGCCGGGCGAAGATGATGGGCCTCGCCAAACTCGGCTTCAGCCAGTCCTACACCTACTTCACCTGGAAGAACTGGAAGTGGGAGCTGACCAGATACATCGAGGAACTGGCGTACGAGACCGCCGACTACGCGCGGCCGAACTTCTTCGCCAACACGCCCGACATCCTCACCGAGTACCTGGTCGAGGGGGGCCCGCCGGCCTTCGAGGCGCGCCTCGTCCTCGCCGCCACGCTCTCGCCGACCTACGGGATCTACTCCGGCTTCGAGAGCTTCGAGAACTCACCCGTGAAACCCGGCAGCGAGGAGTATCTGGACTCGGAGAAGTACGAGGCCAGGACGCGCGCCCTCGACGGGCCGCTGCTGCCGATGGTGGCGCGGCTGAACCGGGCCCGCCGCGAGAACCCGGCCCTCCAGCACCTCTCGAACATCGCCTGGCTGGAGACCGAGAACGACCTGCTGCTCGCCTACGCCAAGCGCACCGGAGACAACACCGTGATCACCGCGGTCAACCTCGACCCACACAACACCCAGGAGGGCATCGTGAACGTCCCGGCGTGGCTCGGCACCCCGCCCGCATTCCGGGTCCGGGACCTGCTCGACGACCAGCTCTACGACTGGTCCATCGGCCATAACTACCTGCGCCTGGCGCCGGGACAGCGGATGGCCCACGTGATGAAGGTGGAGCGCGGATGAGCCGCTACACCACCGACGTGCATGCCGCGGTCGGCTCGCTGCGCCCCGGCGGCACCCGTGCCAACCCGATCGGCAACGCGAGCTCGAACCAGGCCCCGGACACCGAGGCCGCCCCCGAGCGCTGGTTCGAGTCCGAACCGCTCTGGTTCAAGACCGCCGTCTTCTACGAGGTCTACGTCCGCGGCTTCTTCGACGGCAACGGCGACGGGATGGGTGACTTCCGCGGCCTGATCGAGAAGCTCGACTACCTGCAGTGGCTCGGCGTCGACTGCGTCTGGCTCTTGCCGATGTACCCCTCGCCGCTGAAGGACGGCGGCTACGACATCGCCGCCTTCGACGGCATCCACCCCGACTACGGCACCCTCGCAGAGCTCGAACGCTTCATCGGCGAGGCCCACCAGCGCGGCATCCGGGTGATCGCCGACCTGGTCATGAACCACACCTCCGCCGACCATGAGTGGTTCCAGGAGGCGCGCTCGAACCCCGATTCGCCGAAACGCGACTGGTACGTGTGGTCCCAGGACCCGAACCAGTACGACGACGTGCGGGTGATCTTCGTCGACACCGAGAAATCGAACTGGACCTGGGACGACCAGGCGAAGGCCTTCTACTGGCACCGCTTCTTCGACCACCAGCCGGACCTGAACTACGACAACCCCGAAGTCCAGGACAAGATGCTGGAGGTCCTGCGCTTCTGGCTCGACCGCGGGCTCGACGGCTTCCGCCTCGACGCGGTCCCCTACCTATACGAGCGGGAAGGAACCAACTGCGAAAACCTGCCGGAGACCCACACCTACCTCAAACGGGTGCGCGAGGAGATCGACGCGAACTACCCCGACCGGGTGCTGCTCGCCGAGGCGAACCAATGGCCGGCCGACGTCGTCGACTACTTCGGCGACGGCGACGAGTGTCACATGGCGTTCCACTTCCCGGTGATGCCGCGCCTGTTCATGGCGCTGCGCCGCGAAGACGCGACGCCGATCGTGGAGATCCTCGAGCAGACGCCGGAGATCCCCGACTCCTGCCAGTGGGGACTCTTCCTCCGCAACCACGACGAGCTGACGCTCGAGATGGTGACCGAGGAGGAGCGCGAATACATGTACGCCGAGTACGCGATGGA
The DNA here is from genome assembly GCA_965200635.1 of Solirubrobacterales bacterium. Taxonomy (GTDB): domain Bacteria; phylum Actinomycetota; class Thermoleophilia; order Solirubrobacterales; family 70-9; genus VAYN01. The sequence goes on from OZ241364.1 coordinate 3,021,727, forward strand.
CCCGCGGGCGAAACTGAACATCGGCATCCGCCGACGGCTGGCGCCGCTGCTCGACAACGGCCGCGACGAGATCGAGCTGATGACCGCGATCCTCTTCAGCCTGCCCGGCAGCCCGATCCTCTACTACGGCGACGAGATCGGCATGGGGGACAACGTCTACCTCGGCGACCGCGACGGCGTCCGCACGCCGATGCAGTGGACCGGCGACCGCAACGGCGGCTTCTCGACCGGTGACTTCGCCCAGATGTACGCGCCGCCGTCGATGGATCCGGTCTACGGCTACCAGGCGGTGAACATCGAGGCGCAGCTGCGCACGCCGACCTCGCAGCTGCGCTGGATGCGCCGTTTCATCTCCCTGCGCAAGGAGCACCCGGTCTTCGGTCTCGGCGAGTATCGACCCCTGAAACCGGACAACACGCGGATTTACGCCCACATCCGCTGTTATGAAGAGGACATCATGCTCTGCGTCCACAACCTCTCGCGCTCCGCGCAGGCGGTCGAACTCGACCTCTCCGACTTCGAGGGTCGCCACCCCGAAGAGATGTTCGGCCACTCTCGCTTCCCCCGGATCGGCTCGCTGCCGTATCTCCTGACCCTCGCCCCGCGCGGCTTCTTCTGGTTCCGCCTGGTCGCGGAGGACCCCGATGAGTGAGGTGGGGATAGACCTCGAGGCGCTGACCGAGTGGCTGGTCGAGCGCCGCTGGTTCGCGTCGAAGTCGCGCGAGCTGAGCCAGGTCGGCGTGATCGACACGCCGCTGCTCGACGCCGAGCACCCGCAGCTGCGGATCGCCCTGGTCGAAGTGCACTTCGGCACCGGCACCCACGAGATCTACCAGGTGCCGATCGCGATCGATTCCGACGACCTGCCCGACGAGGCCCGGATCGCGCCGACCGACGGCGGCGACCAGATCGTCTACGACCTCCTGGCGGAGCGGCGCGACCCGCCGCGCCTGCTGAAGCTGATCGCCGCCGGGGGCCAGGTCGCCTCCGACGACGGCCGCGTCGTCTTCGCCTGGCGCGAGGGCACCGAGCCGCCGCCCGAGGACGCCGAGGTTCGCCTGATCTCCTCCGAGCAGTCGAACAGCTCGGTCGTCTTCGGCGAGGACGCGATCCTCAAGGTCTACCGCCGGGTCGAGGCCGGGGTGAACCCGGAGCTCGAGATGCTCCGCTTCCTCGGCGACCGCGGCTTCCGCAACATCCCGGCGCTGCTCGGCTGGTACGAGTACGAAGGCCGCCCCGCCGACGCGACGCTCGGCGTCGTCCAGGAGTTCATCGCCGACGGCCGCGACGGCTGGGAGTGGGTGCTCGACGGGCTGGCCGGTGACCCGGACTCGTTGCTCGAGCCCCTGCGCGGGCTCGGCCGCACCATCGGCGAGATGCACACGGTGCTGGCGAGCGACCCGACCGACCCGGTCTTCGCTCCGGAGGAACGGGGCAACGAGTCGCTGGCCCTCTACACCGCGAACCTCGACGAATCGATCGAACGGGCCTTCCTCGACCTGCCCGAGCACGAGGCGCTCGCCCCGATCGCCCACCGCGGCGAGGAGCTGCGCGACCAGCTCCGCAACCTCGCCGGGATCGGCGGGGCGGGGATGGCGATCCGCGTCCACGGCGACATGCACCTCGGCCAGGCCTTGTTCAGCGAGCCTGGTTCCGGTCGCGGCTGGACGATCCTCGACTTCGAGGGCGAGCCCGCCCGCCCGCTCCCCGAGCGCCGCACCAAGTCCTCGCCGCTCCGCGACGTCGCGGGTCTCCTGCGCTCGCTCGCCTACGCTCCGCTGGCGGCGAAGCTCCAGCGCGACGCGAACGTCCCGGAGGACTGGGAGCTGCGCGCGCGCCAGGACTTCCTCGACGGCTATCTCGACGCGATCGATCCGACGCTGCTGCCCGCGACGAAACGCGAGATCGACCAGCTGCTGGCGATCTATGAGCTCGAGAAAGCGGTCTACGAGGTGAACTACGAGCTCAACCACCGGCCCGATTGGGTCGGGATCCCGGTTGCCGGTATCACCAGGCTCCTGGAGGTGGAGACCGTATGAGCACCGACATCGAGCGGCTGATCCATCGTGAACACCCCGACCCGCACAGCGTCCTCGGCGTCCACCAGAACGGCAAGGGCAAGGTCATCCGCGCCTACCGCCCGGCGGCCGAGAAGGTCGTCGCGCGCCCGGCGAAAGGCGCCGCGGTCGAGCTCGAGAAGGTCCATCCGGCGGGGCTCTTCGAAGGGCCCTTCGAGGACGGCAGCTACGAGCTCGAGATCACCTACGCCGACGGCGGCCTCTTTACCGTGCGCGATCCCTACGCCTTCCCGCCGACGCTCGGCGAGATCGACCTGCACCTGATCGGCGAGGGCCGCCACGAGGACCTCTACGGCAAGCTCGGCGCCCACGTCCAGGAGATCGACGGCGTCCTCGGCACCGCGTTCGCCGTCTGGGCGCCCGGCGCCCGCGCGGTCAGCGTCGTCGGCTCCTTCAACGACTGGCGCGGGGACCTCGACCAGATGCGCTCGCTCGGCGGGTCGGGCATCTGGGAGATCTTCGTCCCCGGCGTCTTCGAGGGCACCCCGTACAAGTTCGAGATCATCACCACCTCCGGCGAGCAGCGGCTGAAGGCCGACCCGGTCGCCTTCGCCACCACGGTGCCGCCGCAGACCGATTCGGTCGTCCACCGCTCGACCCACGAGTGGGCCGACGACGAGTGGATGGAGCGCCGCCGCGAGACCGAGCCGAGCGTCGGCCCCGTCTCGATCTACGAGGTGCACCTCGGCTCCTGGCGCAAAATCGTCGAAGACGGGGAGGAGCGCGAGCTCACCTACGCCGAGCTCGCCGATGACCTGGTCGCCTACGTCACCGACATGGGTTTCACCCACGTCGAGCTGATGCCGGTGATGGAGCACCCGTTCGGCGGCTCCTGGGGCTACCAGGTGACGAGCCAGTTCGCGCCGACCTCGCGCTACGGCTCGCCCGACGACTTCCGCGCCTTCGTCGACAAGCTGCACGGGGCGGGGATCGGCGTGATCCTCGACTGGGTCCCGGCCCACTTCCCGCGCGACGACTGGGCGCTCGCCCGCTTCGACGGCACCGCGCTGTATGAGCACGCCGACCCGCGCCGCGGCGCCCACCCCGAGTGGGGCACGCTGATCTACAACTACGGCCGCCACGAGGTGCGGAACTTCCTCACCGCGTCGGCGCTCTTCTGGCCCCGCGAGTACCACGCCGACGGCATCCGCGTCGACGCCGTCGCCTCGATGCTCTACCTCGACTACTCGCGTCCCGAGGGCGCCTGGGTGCCGAACGAGTTCGGCGGCAACGAGGACCTCGAGGCGGTCGAGTTCCTCAAGGACATGAACGAGACGCTCTACCGGCGCGAGCCCGGGATCGTCTCCGCCGCGGAGGAGTCGACCGCCTGGCCGGGCGTCTCGCGGCCGACCTACCTCGGCGGCCTCGGCTTCGGCTTCAAGTGGAACATGGGGTGGATGCACGACACCCTCGACTACTTCGGCTACGACCCGGTGTACCGCGGCTACCACCACCACGAGCTGACCTTCAGCCTCGTCTACGCCTTCTCGGAGAACTTCATCCTGCCGCTGTCTCACGACGAGGTCGTGCATGGCAAGGGCTCGATGCTGGAGAAGATGGCCGGCGACCGCTGGCAGAAGCTGGCGAACCTGCGGGCGCTCTACGCCTACATGTGGGCGCACCCGGGCAAGAAGCTCCTCTTCATGGGCAACGAGATCGCCCAGGAGGCGGAGTGGAACTACGAGCAATCGCTCGACTGGCACCTGCTGGAGCGCCCCGAGCACGCCGGGATCCAGAACCTCGTGCGGGACCTGAACGGGCTCCTGCGCGAGGAGCCGGCGCTGTATGACCGCGACTTCGAGGGCGACGGCTTCTATTGGCTGGAGGCGAACGACGCGGCCCGCAACGTGGTCGCCTTCGCCCGCCTCTCCAAGGACCGCGAACGGACCGTCGTCTGCGTCGCCAACCTCTCGCCGGTGGTGCGCGAGGGCTACCGCGTCGGGCTGCCGGGGGCGGGCGCCTGGACCGAGATCCTGAACACCGACTCCCGCCACTACGGCGGCGGCGACGTCGGCAACGGCGGCGGAGTGGAGGCCGAGCCGATCGGCTGGCACGAGCAGCCCTTCTCGGCCGAGCTGAACCTGCCGCCGCTCGGCGTCGTCTGGCTGCGCCCCGACGAGTCTTGACTTCCTATCCATGGCAACAGCGATTCGGCGCTGTCCCGCTTGACGGTGGTGGTGTCGAGTTCCGCGTCTGGGCCCCCAAGGCGAAAGAGTCGGTGGCCATCAGGCTCCCCGGCCAGGGCGACCAGATCCTCGAGCCCGAGGGGTATGGCATCTACTCCGATGTCATCGAAGCTGCGCCCGGCGACAACTACTACGTCCTCCTCGACGGCAAGCGACGGCCCGATCCCTGCTCTCGTTTCCAGCCGAAAGGGATCCGCGGCCCTTCGCAGATCGTGGACACCGGCGCCTTCGAGTGGACGGCCGAGCCCCCGCGCGTCGCGCCGGAGGACCTCGTCGTCTACGAGATGCACGTCGGCTGCTTCACCGTGGAGGGGACCTTCGACGCGGCGATCGAGTACCTGCCCGGCCTCGCCGAGCTCGGTGTGACCGCGGTCGAGCTGATGCCGGTCGCCGCCTTCCCCGGGCAGCGTGGCTGGGGCTACGACGGGATCTACGTCTACGCGCCGTTCGCCCCCTACGGCGGGCCGGCCGGCCTCGCCCGCTTCGTCGACGCCGCCCACGCGGCCGGCCTCGCGGTGATCCTCGACTGCGTCTACAACCACCTGGGCACCTCCGGCACCAAAGCGATGACCGACTTCGGCCCCTACTTCACCGACGGCCACCAGACCGGCTGGGGCAAGGGCCTGAACTACGACGCCGCCCGGTCGGATCCGGTGCGCGAATGGGCGATCCAGAACGCCGAGATGTGGGTGCGCGACTACCGGATCGACGGTCTGCGGCTGGACGCCGTGCACGCGATCCTCGACGAGAGCCCGACCCATCTGGTCGCCGAGCTGGCCGCGCGGGTCCATGCCATCCGAGAGGATGCGGCGGTGATAGCCGAGAGCAACGCGAACGATCCCGCCACCATCCGACCCGCCGCTGAGGGCGGCTGGGGCGTGGACGCCCAGTGGGCCGATGATTTCCACCATTCGCTGCGGACGCTCTTGAGCGAGGAGCGCCAGGGCTACTACGCCGACTTCGGGACCGTCGCCGACCTGGCCAAGGCCTTCGACCGTCCCTTCGTCTACGACGGGCGGTACTCCGGGATGCGCGAGAAGCGCGTCGGCGCGCCCGCTCCGGACCGCGCCCCGGCCCAGTTCGTCGTCTGCTCCCAGAACCACGACCAGGTCGGCAACCGCGCGCTCGGCGACCGCTTGCCGCCGCCCGCCCGCCCGCTGGCCGCGCTGATGGTCCTGCTCAGTCCTTTCACCCCGATGCTCTTCATGGGCGAGGAGTACGGCGAGGAAGCCCCGTTCCAGTTCTTCACCGACCACATCGAGAAGAAGATCGCCGAAGCGACCCGCAAAGGGCGGCGCAAGGAGTTCGAAGACTTCGTCGAGTTCGCCGGCGAAGTGCCCGACCCGCAGGACGTCGCCACCTTCGAGAACTCGAAGCTGACCCGCGAGGAGAACCCGGAGATCGCCGCCCTCTACCGGCGCCTGCTGGCGCTGCGCAGCGAGCTCCGCGGCGTCGAGGTCGACGAGGTCCAGTTCGACGAGGACGAGCGCTGGCTCTGGCTCCGCCGCGGGCCGGTGGAGATCGTCGCCAACTTCGCCGATCGCGAGCAATACGTGCCCTGCACCGCGCGCGAGGTCGTCCTCGGCACCGACGGCGACGCCGGCGTCAAGGCCGACGGCGAGACCGTGCTCGTCCCGGCTCTCGGCGGCGCGGTACTCCGATGAGCGAGATGCACGAAGGGCAGCACGTGCTGCCCGGCAGGCCGTTCCCGCTCGGCGCCACCTGGGACGGGTCGGGGACCAACTTCTCGATCTTCTCCGAGCACGCCGAGGGCGTCTTCCTCTGCCTCTTCGACGGCGAGCGCACCGAAACCCAGATCGAGCTCTCCCGCGGCGAAGCCCACAACTGGCACTGCTACCTGCCCGGCGTCGGCCCAGGCCAGTGCTACGGCTACCGCGTCCACGGACCCTACGACCCGGGCGCGGGCCACCGCTTCAACCCGCGCAAGCTCCTCGTCGATCCCTACGCGAAGGCGATCGACGGCCAGCCCGACTGGGACCGCGCGAACGTCCTTCCCTACGTCCCCGACGGGACCGAGGACGCCGACCTCGAAGCCGACGACGAAGACGACGTCGAAGCGATGCCGCGCTCGGTCGTCGCCGACCCGGCCTTCGACTGGGAGGGGGTCCAGCCGCCGCACACGCGCTGGGCCGAGACGATCATCTACGAGACCCACGTCAAAGGCTTCACCCAGACCCATCCGGGGGTGCGCGAGGACCTGCGCGGCACCTACGCCGGCCTCGCCTCCGAGGCGGCGATCGACCACCTGCTCTCGCTCGGCGTCACCGCGGTCGAGCTGATGCCGGTCCACCACATCGTCTCCGAGAGCTTCCTCCACGACAAGGGCTACTCGAACTACTGGGGCTACTCGACCCTCGGCTTCTTCGCCCCGCACTCCGATTACGCGGCCACCGGGACCGCGGGCGAACAGGTGCGCGAGTTCAAGGGGATGGTGAAGGCGCTCCACCGCGCCGGCATCGAGGTGATCCTCGACGTCGTCTACAACCACACCGCGGAGGGCAACCACCTCGGGCCGATGCTCTCCTTCCGCGGCGTCGACAACGCCTCCTACTACCGCCTCGTCCCCGACGACCCGCGCTTCTACATGGACTTCACCGGCACCGGCAATTCGCTGAACCCGGTCCAGCCGAGCGTCCTGCGGCTGATCATGGACAGCCTTCGCTACTGGGTGATCGACTGCCACGTCGACGGCTTCCGCTTCGACCTCGCCTCGGCGCTGGCGCGCGAGCTCCACGACGTCGACAAGCTCTCGGCCTTCTTCGACGTGATCCACCAGGACCCGATCCTGTCCCAGGTGAAGCTGATCGCCGAGCCCTGGGACGTCGGCCCCGGCGGCTACCAGGTGGGCAACTTCCCGGTGCTGTGGGCGGAGTGGAACGGGATCTACCGCGACTCGATCCGGGACTTCTGGCGCGGCCAGGGCTCGCTCGGGGACTTCGCCGGGCGCTTCACCGGGTCCTCGGACCTGTACGAGCCCGAAGGCCGGCCGCCGCACTCCTCGATCAACTTCATCACCGCCCACGATGGCTTCACGATGCGCGACCTCGTCTCCTACAACGACAAGCACAACGAGGCCAACTACGAAGGCAACGACGGCGGCTCAGACGACGACCGCTCCTGGAACTCGGGGGCGGAGGGGCCGACCGACGACCCGGCGGTCGAGGACCTGCGCGGGCGGCGGCAGCGGAGCATGCTCGCCACCCTGCTCTTGTCCCAGGGCGTGCCGATGCTGCTCGGCGGCGACGAGATGTCCCGCACCCAGGACGGCAACAACAACACCTGGTGCCTGGACACCGAGCAGTCCTGGTTCGACTGGACCCAGGTCGAGCGGAACGATGACCTGGTCGAGTTCACCCGGCGGCTGATCGAGCTGCGCCGGCGCCACCCGGTGCTGCGGCGCGCCTACTTCCTCACCGGCGACGAACCGCTCGGCTCGGGCCTGCCGGACGCCTGGTGGTTCCGCCCCGACGGGCTGCGGATGACGCGGCGTAACTGGGAGGACGGCGAGGCGCGATGCCTCGGTGTCTTCCTCAACGGCCTCGAGCTGCCCGGGACCGACGACGCCGGGGAGCGGATCACCGACGACTCGTTCCTGGTCCTCTTCAACGCGGGCGACGACGACGTCGACTTCCGCCTGCCGACGCGCCGCTTCGGCGCGATGTGGACGGTCGAGCTGACCGCCGCCGAACCGCACCTGCTGCCGGAGGGCGAACGGGTCGCGCCGCGGACCACGGTCAAGGTGCCGGGTTGGTCGGTGGTCGTCATGCGCCGGGTGGCGCGGTGACGGAGCTGCGCGCGACCTACCGGCTGCAGCTCGGGCCGGAGATGACCTTCGAGCACGTGCGCGGCCTCGTCCCCTACCTGAAGGAACTCGGGATCAGCCACGTCTACCTCTCGCCGTCCTTCCAGGCGCAGGAGGGCTCGACCCACGGCTACGACGTGATCGACCCGACCTCCATCTCCACGGCGCTGGGCGGGGAGGAGGGCCTGCGAGCGCTGGCCGAGGCCGGCGTCGGGGTGATCCTCGACATCGTCCCGAACCACATGGCCGGGGTGGAGACGAACCGCTACTGGGCCGACGAGGGGTTGCGGAAGAAGTACTTCGACCTCGATCCGGTCAGCGGTCGCTGGCGCCGCTTCTTCGACATCGACGAACTGGCGGGCGTGCGACAGGAGGACCCCGAGGTCTTCGAGGAGACCCACAAGCTGCCGCTGCGCCTGGTCGCCGAAGGCGTGGTCGACGGCCTGCGGGTCGACCATCCCGACGGCCTCGCCGACCCGGCCGGCTACCTGGCGCGGCTACGCGAGCGCGGTGCCGAGCGCGTCTGGGTGGAGAAGATCCTCGAGGCCGAGGAGGAGCTGCGCGACTGGCCGGTGTCGGGGACGGTCGGCTACGAGTTCCTGAACGACGCCGCGGCCCTCTTCGTCGACCCGGCGGGGGAGCCGACCCTGACCGACCTCCACCGGTCGCTGACCGGCGAGCGCCGCGAGTTCCACGAGATCGCCGACGAGGCGAAGCTGGAGCAGGCGAGCACCACCTTCGCGCCCGAGGTCGACCGGCTGCGGCGGATCGTCGACGCCCCCGACCTGGAGCAATCGTTGGCGTCCCTGCCGATCTACCGCACCTACGTACGGGACCAGGTCGCGCCCGCCGACCGCGAGGCGATCGAGACCGCTCGCGAGCGCGGCATGCCGGCGGAGACCGCCGAGCGCCTGACGCTGGAACGCGACGCCCCTTCCGAGTTCGTCACCCGCTTCCAGCAGACCACCCCGGCGATCACCGCCAAGGGGGTCGAGGACACCGCCTTCTACCGCGACGTCCGTCTGCTCGCGCTGAACGAGGTCGGCGGCAACCCCGGCCGCTTCAACCTCTCGGTCGCCGACTTCCACGCCCGCTGCGCCGAGCGCGCCCGCCGCTTCCCCCAGAACCTGCTGATCACCCAGACGCATGACACCAAGCGCAGCGGCGACTCGCGTGCCCGGATCGGGGCCCTCGCCGGGATCGCGGACGAGTGGCGAGGGGAGGTCGAGCGCTGGTTCGAGCTCGCCGCGCCCCTGCGCGCCGAGGTCGGCGGCCGTGCCGCCCCCGACGCGACCGAGGAGTACCTGATCTACCAGACCCTGGTCGGTGTCTGGCCGGCCTCGGCGGAGCGGGTCGAAGAGTACGTCCGCAAGGCCCTGCGTGAGGCCAAGCGCAACACCAACTGGGTCGAGCCCGACGAGGAGTGGGAGGGGGCGGTGCTGGAGTTCGTCCGTCGCCTTTACGCGCCGGGCGAGTTGCACGACGCGATCGCCTCCTTCGCCGAGCGCCACATGCCCCGCGGCGAGCGCGCCTCGGTCGGCCAGCTCCTGCTCAAACTGACGACGCCGGGTGTCCCCGACGTCTACCAGGGCGACGAGCTCTGGACCCTCTCGATGGTCGACCCCGACAACCGCCGCGCCGTCGACTGGGAGATGCGCCGCGACGCGATCGCCGCCCTCGACTCCGGGGCCCCGGTCGATCGCGGCAACGTGAAGATGCACCTGATCCGCCGCGCCCTCGCCCTGCGCACCCGCCGTCCCGAGCCCTTCGCCGGCGCCTACAACCCCCTCGACGCCTCCGAGTCCCTATGCGCCTTCACCCGCGGCGAGCACGAGATCCTCGCCGTCGCCGCCCTCCGCGACGCCGCCGCCGGCACCGCCTTCCGCCTCCCCGAGGGCACCGCCGGCGAGTGGCGCGACGTCCTCGCCGGCCCCGGCCCCGACGGCGGCCGCACCCTCACCCTGGCCGACGAGGTCAGCTTCGACGAGGTCCGCCTCCCCGGCTGGCCCGTTGCCCTGCTGGAACGCGTCTAGCCCTTCGCTGTTACCCCGCCGATCGAGGGGGAAAGAGCGAAGGGCTGGGCTACTTCTTGGCCTGACCCGGTGGTTCGGTCGGTGGTCCCTTGGGCGGGGCGACTTCCGGTTCCTCGGGCGGCGTCGCTTCTTCGGAGGCTTGGGGTGCGGGCTTCGATTCGGGCGGGCCCTTGGTCTTCGGCGGCGACGCTGGTTCAGGCGGCGGCCTCGATTCCACCGGGGCTTCGGCGGCGGTCGGCGGCTTCGGCTTGCTCGGATGGACCGGGTGCGCCGGATGTTCGGGGTGCGCGCGGGGCGTCACCGGGGCGACTTCTTCCGCTGGGACGGCAACGCTGCCTTCCGCGGGTTCGGCGATCGACGGGGACGCGGGGACGGTGCTCGGCTCGGCGGCGTCCGCCTTCGGGGACGACGGGCGAGGCTCCGGCCTTGGTTCCGGCGTCGCCGTGACGCTGTGGCCGGGGGACGCCACCCCCTGGATCGCCGTCGCCCGGCTCAGGTCGACCTCCCCGGCGCCCGTTGGTTCGAGGTAGTGCGACAGCACGCCCCTCTGCGGATCCGCGGACGTCGTCGGTTCCGCGGTCGTGTCGGCCGAGCCCGGTTCGGCGACGTTCGTGGGCGAGGTCGTTCCGGCCCGCGGCGAAGAGCCGTGAGAACCGTGATGGAGCAGGTCGGAATGGTCGACCGCGACCGCGCCTGCCCCGACCACCGCGACGATCGCCACCGTCGACTTCAGGATCGCCCCGGTCGAGGCGACCTTCGCCACGCCGCCGGCGAGGCCCGCGGCCCCGCCCGTCGCCCCGGCCGCGCCGGTCCCGCCGGCGCTTCCCGCTCCAGCTGCCGCGCAGCCGCCCGCGAGCGCGCCTTTCGCGATCGCCGCGGCGGCCAGCGCCGGGAGCGGCGCGATGCCCGCCAGGGTCTCGGTGCGGCTATGGATGCCCTCCTCGAAGCGACGGCATTCGGGGCAGTCGCGCAGGTGGGCGCGCAGGTCGCGGCGGCGCGCCACCCGGCCGTCCCGCTCGGACAGCTTCGCGGTGACGGCGTCGCACTCCATCTCACGCCCGTCGCTCATCTGCTGCAGGCTCTGGCGCGCCTCGTAGAGGACCTGGCGCGCGGCTCGCGGCGAGGTGTCGAGCGCCTCGCCGATCTCCTCGAAGTCGAGACCCGCCAGCTCGCGCATCACCAGCGCGCCGCGGTGGCGCTCCGGCAGCTCGCCGACGTCGGCGAGGAGGTCGCGCAGGCGGATGCGGTCGGCGGCGGTCTGCTCGACGTCCCCGCCCGGGGCGAGGAGGCCCTCCTCGAGCGCTGCCGTCGGCCGTCCCCGGCGGCGCAGTTCGATCGACTCGTTGTGGGCGACCCGGTAGAGCCATGGCTTCAGCTCGATCTGGCGGGGCTCGCCGGGGAGCGTGCGGAGTGCCTTGACCATCGTGTTCTGCAGCGCGTCCTGGGCGTCCTGGGGGTTGCCGAGGATCGCGGCGCAGTAGCGGTAGAGGTCCTGCTGGTAGCACCGGAAGATAGCCGCGAAAGCCTCGGAGTCTCCCCGCGCCGCCCGCCGGGCGAGTCGTCGGTCATTCCACACGCTCCCTCGTTACCCCGGAGCCGAGGATTCGACCCCGGGGGCGGCGCGAGCCGCCTAGCTCGCCGCCGCTTCCCGCTTGACCTTCGCCGCGGCGAACACACAGCGGGAGAATTCGGTCCCTGCCCGGCCTTTCACGTGTTCCTTGGAGAGGCTCTTGCAGGCGATCCTCGCGGTCTTCTTGGTGGTCGCGGCGGTCGCCATCGCCTTCACACAGGTGCTGAACGGCGTCCCTTTGACGCCCGCCACGCGCTTCTTCGAGAAGCCTCCGCACTTGACGCCGTAGGCCTTGGCCAGTCGCTTCGGACCTGGGACATCCTGGAGATCGTGGCCGAACGTCCGCCGCGAGAAGTGAAGAGCTTGTGCCTGACAAACCCGGCCGGCTCCCGTTGAAGCGGTAATTCAATCCAAAGGAGCCCCAGTGACCATCGTCTGGATCATCATCGTCATCATCCTCATCCTGCTCGCGATCGCCCTCGTCCGTCGCGTTCTCTAGTCCCGACGACCTTCGGCGCTGAGGGCTAGGGCGCGAGCCGCTGGATGGTCCAGCCGCTCGCGCCCCGCCGGTAGACGAAGCGGTCGTGGAGGCGGGCCTGCTGGCCCTGCCAGAACTCGATCGTCTCCGGGCGCAGGAGGAACCCGCCCCAGGTGTCGGGGCGGGGGATGTCCTCGACGCCGTCGAAGCGGTCCCGCACCTCGGCGAGCCGCGCGTCGAGCTCGGCCCGGTCGGCCAGCGGCCGGCTCTGCGGTGAGGCCCAGGCGCCGAGTCGGCTCTCCCGTCCCCGGCTCGCGAAGTAGGCGTCCGAGTCGGCCTCGGGCAGGCGCTCGAGCGGCCCGCGCGCCCGCACCTGGCGGTCGTGCTCACGCCAGTAGACGACCAGGGCGGCGCGCGGGTCGGCGTCGATTTGGCCCGCCTTGGCGCTCTCGTAGTTGGTGAAGAAGCGCAAGCCGTCGGGCCCGTGGCCCTTCAGCAGGACCATCCGCGCGTCGGGGGCGCCGTCCTCGCCGAGCGTCGCCAGCGTCATCGCGTCGGCCAGCGGCACCTCGGCGCTCGCCGACTCGTACCATCGTGCGAACTGCTCGAACGGGTCGGGCGACAGGTCGCCCTCGTGGAGCGGGGGGAAGGCACGCCTCTCGGTCATCGCCACGGATCTTCGCGCAGATCGCTGTTAGACAGGGCCGACAGGGGTACCTGGATAATCTCTAAAGGTATGAGCGACTTAGCAAGGGACATCGAGGCAACCGAAGAGGCGCCCGCCGGCGACCTCGCCCTGCTGCGCGCCGACGAGGTGGACGGGTTCTTCCCGGCCGACTCGATGGTTCGCCGGCTGCACCGCGAGCGCGTCGTCGCCTTCTCCGGCCTGCGCGCCCTCTTCATGCAGGCGTGCGAACCGCTCGGCGTGGTCGGCTTCGAGCAGCACTCGATCATCTTCGACGACCCGCGCACTCGCCTCCTGCGCACCGACGAGCGGATGTCCCGGATCTACTTCGGCACCGCCGAGCAGGCGGAGCGGACCGGGCGGATCGTCCGCGCGATGCACAAGCGAGTCCGCGGCGTGACCGAGGAGGACTACGGCCCGATCCCGGCAGGCACCACCTACGACGCGTCCGATCCGGCGCTCGGCCTCTGGGTCCTGGCGACGCTGGCCGACTCGGCGCTCGTCTACTACGAGCGCGTCATCGGCGCCCTCGACCGCGACGACCGCGAGCGCTACTGGGCCGAATACCGCCGCGTCGGCGAGCTCCTCGGACTGCCGCCGGATTCGATGCCCGCCACCGTCGCCGACCTGCGCGACTACGTCAACGGCCGCATCGCCGCCGGCGAGCTCTGGATCAACGAGGACCGCCGCGAGCGGGTCAAGAGAATCCTCTTCGAGCCGCCCTTCACCGGTTTCATGCGCGTCGCGATGACCCCGGTCGCCGAGACGATCAAGCTGATCTCGGTCGGCATGCTCCCCTCCGAGGTCCGCAAGCTCCTCGGCTTCTCCTGGGACCCCGCCCGCGAGGCCATCCTGCGCTCCTACCTCCTGCAGCTCCGCCTCGGCTCCCGCTTCTGGCCCGACGCCGTCCGCCTCCACCCGGCGGCCCGCGGCGAGGCGGGCGAGCAGTACGGCGCCCTCGCCGCCTGAGGGCACGACGCTCAGAGCAGGTCCGTGAATTCGTCGCGCGTCACGCCCGAGGCTTCGACGATGTGAAGGAGCGTTCCCCGTGCCAGGTCACGAGCGTGCATCGGGACGACGACGCGGTGCGGGTGATCAGGGTGGCGGAAGACCTGGTGGCTGCCCTTCGTCCGGTCGTGTTCCCAGCCGCATCGTTCGAGGGCGCGCACGGCCTTCTTCGGCGAGACCGAGGGGAAGCGCGGCGTCACGCCGCTACGGTGACGCGCTCAATCTCGACCGGTCGGGGAACGGAATCCCCATGTGCCATCAGCGACTCGATGTAGAGCGCGATCGCCTCGCGGATCATCGCCAAGGCCTCGACCCGGGTCTCGCCCTGACTGGCGCACCCCGGTAGGGCGGGGACGGTGACGCTGTAGGTGCCGTCGTCCTCACGGGTGAGGGCGACCTCGAACTCGCGATCGGCCATAGACAGATCTTACGCCCGTGCAAGCGCGTAGACGAGCAGCGGCTCGCCGTGCAGCTCGTCGTCGCGCAGGAAGCTCATGCCGAGGCGCTCGGCGACGGCGATCGAGTCGGTGTTCCAGGGATCGATCATCGAGGTGAGGTAGGGGACGTCGAGCTCGCGGAAGCCCCAGGCGAGCCAGGGGCGGGCCGCCTCGGTGGCGATGCCGCGCCCGCGGGCCGCCGCGGCGAGGCTCCAGCCGAGCTCGACCTCGCCGAATTCGGGCCAGAAGCGCAGGCCGGTGCGGCCGAGGAAGACGCCGTCCTCCCGACCGCGGATCACGACCCGGCCGTGGCCGCGCGCCTCCCAGTCGCGCCGCGCGGCGGCGATCCAGTCGACCATCTCCTCGCGGGTCGTGTCGCCGAAGACCCGCACCATCGCCGGGTCGTCGTGGAGGGCGACCAGGTCCTCAAGGTCGGCCGCGGCCGGCGGACGCATCGTCAGGCGCTCGGTCTGGAGCTCGAAGTTCACGGCTCCGAAGCTTGACGGGATCGCGGCGGGGGTCGGCGCGTCGGACCCGCCCGCGCGCCCGCCATCGCCCAACTCGAGGAGAGACCCATGCCCTATGTGACCGTCGGCAGGGAGAACAGCGCCGACATCAAGATCCATTACAACGACCACGGCGCCGGGAAGCCGGCGGTGCTGATCCACGGCTATCCGCTGAACGGCAACTCCTGGGAGAAACAGGAGGCGGAGCTGTTGAAGGCGGGGCGTCGGGTGATCAGCTACGACCGCCGCGGGTTCGGCCAGTCGAGCCAGCCGACGACCGGTTACGACTACGACACCTTCGCCGCGGATCTCAAGGCCCTGCTCGAGCACCTCGAGCTCGGCGAGGACGTGCAGCTGGTCGGCTTCTCGATGGGCACCGGTGAGGTCACCCGCTATCTCGGCAACTACGGCTCTGCCGGGGTCAGCCGCGTGGCGATGCTCGGCGTCATCCCGCCGTTCCTGCTGCAGACCGACGACAACGAGAAAGGCGTGCCGGGGGAAGTCTTCGAGGGCATCAAGGACACGGTCGCGAAAGACCGCTACCTCTGGTTCGACGAATTCTTCAAGAACTTCTTCAACACCGACGAGCTCGCCCCGGACAGGATCGGCGACGCGGCGCTCCGGGCCCACTTCAACGTCGCGGTCGAAATGTCGCCGTTCGCGAGCTACGCGTGCGTCGACACCTGGCTGACCGACTTCCGTGCCGATCTGCCGAAATTCGACGTGCCGACGCTGGTCGTCCACGGCACCGAGGACCGGATCCTCCCGTTCGAGTCGACGGCCCAACGGCTGCGCGACGAGAACCTGATCGCCGACCTCGAGTTCGTCGCGGTCGAGGGCGGTCCCCACAACATCGCCTGGACCCACCCCGACGAGGTCAACGCGGCCCTGCTGCCGTTCCTCGCCAAGTAGGCGGCGAGCATGGTCGAGCGGATCGAGGAGATGCCCGTCGGGACGATCGGGTTCCGGGTGATCGAGAAGCTGACCGGGGACGACTACCGCGAACGGATCGAGCCGGTGCTCGGCGAGGCTGCCGAGGCCGGTGAGGTCCGGCTGCTCTTCGAGATCGACGCGGGCTTCGGCATGGACGCCGGGGCGATGGTGGAGGACGCGAAATCCGGGCTGAAACTCGGCCTCGGCCACATGAAGGCGTGGAAGCGCACCGCGATCGTCACCGACGTCGACTGGATTCGCAAAGCGATGAAGGCGTTCGGCTTCATGGCACCCGGGGACGTGCGGGTCTTCGGCCCCGCCGAGCTCGACGCCGCGAAGGTCTGGGTGGCCGGATAACCGGACTGGCTGCGCAGCCGGCACAATGCCGGCATGCCAGCAGGGGAGAGGGACCATGACCTCGCGTTGTTCGGTGCCACCGGTTTCACCGGTGGCCTGACCGCGGAATACCTCGCCGCCAACGCGCCCGCCGGTCTGCGGTGGGCGTTGGTCGGCCGCAACCGGGCGAAGCTCGAGGCGGTGGCCGCGCGCCTCGCCGCCGCGAGTCCCGAGGCGCCTGTGCCGGACCTGGTCGTCGCCGACGCCGCCGATGCCGCGGCGCTCGCGGGCGTCGCAGGGTCGACCCGGGTCGTGATCACGACCGTCGGCCCCTACGCGCTCTACGGCGAGCCGCTGGTCGCCGCCTGCGCCGCCGCCGGCACCGATTACGTCGACCTCACCGGCGAGCCCGAGTTCGTCGACCGGATGTGGCTGAACCATCACGCCACCGCCGAGCGCACCGGCGCCCGCATCGTCCACTGCTGCGGCTTCGACTCGATTCCGCACGACCTCGGCGCCTACTTCACGGTCGGGCAGCTGCCCGAGGGCGTGCCGATCACCATCAACGGTTACGTCCGCTCTGACGCGCAGTTCTCCGGCGGCACCTATCACTCGGCGATCAACGGCTTCGCCCGGGGACGGCAGACGCTCGCCGCCGCGAAACAGCGAAAGGCTGCCGAGCCGCGCCCGACGGGTCGCAAGATCCACTCGGCCCCCGCACGAATTCGTCGCGTCCCCGAGCTGGGCGGCTGGAGCGCCCCGCTGCCGACCGTCGACGGCACGATCGTCCGCCGCTCCGCCGCCGCGGTCGAGCGCTACGGCCCCGACTTCACCTACGGCCACAACCTCGTCGCCAAGCACCTCGCGACGATCGCGGGGGGCGCCGCGGGCGTCGGCACCATCGCCGTCCTCGCGCCGATCCCGCCCGTCCGCAAGCTCCTGCTGAAGGCAAAATCGCCCGGCGAGGGGCCGAGCGAGGAGCGGCGCGCGAAGAGCTGGTTCAAGCTCACCTTCGTCGGCGAGGGCGGCGGGCAGCGGGTCGTCACCGAGGTCTCCGGCGGGGACCCGGGGTACTCGGAGACCTCGAAGATGCTCGCCGAGTCCGGCCTCTGCCTGGCCTTCGACGACAACCCGGAGCGATCCGGCCAACTCACTACCGTTGCATCGATGGGTGACATGCTTCTCACAAGGGTGCAGAACGCCGGGATAGCGTTCCGGGTCATGGAGGCCAAATGAATCCGGAGCGTGTCGACGTCCTAATCATCGGTGCCGGCATCTCCGGCATCGGCGCTGCCCACCATCTCGGGGAACGCTCGCCCGGCAAGACCTACGCGATCTTCGAGGCGCGGGAGGCGATCGGCGGCACCTGGGACCTCTTCCGCTATCCCGGGATCCGCTCCGACTCCGACATGCACACGCTCGGGTACCGCTTCCGCCCCTGGACGGCGGCGAAGTCGATCGCCGACGGCGCCTCGATCCTCGATTACGTGCGCGACACCGCGCGCGAGGGCGGCATCGACAAGAAGGTGCGCTTCGGCCACCGGGTCGTGAAGGCGTCCTGGTCGAGCGAGGAGGCCCGCTGGACGGTGACGGCGGAGCGCCCCGACGGCTCGACCGTGACGATCTCTTGTGCCTTCCTCTTCAACTGCAGCGGCTACTACCGCTACGACGAGGGCTACACGCCCGAGTTCGCCGGGATCGAGGACTTCGAGGGGCAGGTGCTCCATCCGCAGCACTGGCCGGAGGAAGCCGATTACGCGGGCAAGCGGGTCGTCGTGATCGGCTCCGGCGCGACCGCGGTGACGCTGGTCCCGGCGATGGCCAAGGACGCCGCGCACGTGACGATGCTGCAACGCTCGCCGACCTACGTCGTCTCGCTGCCCGGCGAAGACCCGGTGGCCGAGTTCCTGCGCAAGTTCCTGCCGCACCGCGCCGTCTATCCGATCGTCCGCTGGAAGAACGTCGCCCTGCAGAGCTTCAACTACCGGCTCTCGCGCAAGCGGCCGGGCCTGATGAAGAAGTTCCTCCGCAAGGGGGTCGAAAAGGCGCTCCCGGCCGGCTACGACATCGACACCCACTTCAAGCCGAGCTACAACCCCTGGGACCAGCGCCTCTGCGTCGTCCCCGACGGCGACCTGTTCAAGGTGCTCCACGACGGCAGCGCCGAGATCGTCACCGACCACATCGATCGCTTCACCCCGAACGGCATCAAGTTGAAATCGGGGGAGGAGCTGGAGGCCGATGTCGTCGTCACCGCGACCGGGCTGAACCTGCTGTTCCTCGGCGGGACGAAGCTGGAGGTCGACGGCGAGGAACCCGACCTGGGCGACCTGCTGATCTACCGCGGGATGATGCTCGCCGACATCCCGAACCTCGCTTTCACGATCGGGTATACGAACGCCTCGTGGACGCTGAAGGCCGACCTCGTCGCCGAATACGCCTGCCGTCTGCTCAACCACATGGACGCCAACGGCTACGACATCTGCGTGCCGCACCTGAACGACCCGAGCGTCGTCCCGGAGCCGATCATGGACTTCACCTCCGGCTACGTGCTGCGCTCGGTCGCCGAGCTGCCGAAGCAGGGGTCGAAAGAGCCGTGGAAACTGCGCCAGAACTACGCGATCGACCTGCGCAGCCTGCGCTACGGGTCGCTCGACGACGGCGCGATGACCTTCAAGCGCAAGGTCCGCGTGCCGGAGAAGGTCGCCGCCTGAGGCGAGCGCTCCTCCTCGCCCTGGCGCTCTGCCTCCTCGGGGCGGCGCCGGCGGCGGCCAAGCCCTGGATCGGCGTCAGCGGCAACCACCTCGTCGACCGCTCCGGCCGGACGGTCCGCCTGCTCGGCGTGAACCGCTCCGGGCCCGAGTACCACTGGGACACCCACGGCGGCTGGACCTGTCGCGCCGGTCCGTCCCTGATCAAGGCCTACGACGGCACCCCGACCGCCTTCGGCCGCGGCTTCCGCGACCACCTCCGCGAGTTGGCCGGGCGCCCGCCCGGGTAACCTAGGCGCCATGGACGACCAGCAAGTACTTGACCGCATCGACAGCCTCGTCAAAGAAGAGGAGCAGCTCCTCCATCGCCACGAGGGCGAGGGCCTCGACGACGACGAGCACGCCCGCCTCGAGGAGCTGAAAGTCCAGCTCGACAAGACCTGGGACTACCTCCGCCAGCGCCGCTCCCTGCGCGAGTCAGGCGACAATCCCGACGACGCCAGCATGCGCGACGGCGGCACGGTCGAGGACTACGGCAAAGTCACGCCGTACGACGACACCGAGGGCGACGCCCCCGAGTAGGCCTCAGAGGTTCCAGCCGAAGTACACCTCGGCGCGAACCTGCTTGTCCCCGCGGAAGGTGAGCACCTCGGTGCTCCGAAAGCGGCTGCCGTCTTTTCGCGTCGCCTCGTAGGTGACGACAACCTCGTCGCCGTCCTCGATCAGCCGCACGAACTCGAACTCGGTCAGCGAGCCCGCGCCCGGCCAGCACCGCTCGAACCACCCGTCCCGATCGAGCCCCTGCTCGTCGGCGGGCGAGTGGAATTCGAACTCCTCGCCGAGCAGCCCTTCGGACGTCTCCCGATCCCCCGCCGCGAACGCCCGGTAGTGCTCCTTCGCCATCTCGATTCGGTTCCTCGCCACGTCCCTGCTCCTCTCGCGATTTTCCTCGGTCAAAGCCAAGACTCCATCACGGCCCGGTTCTCATCGGCGGCGGACCGAGTAGTCTTCTGGAGTGCACTACGACTTTCGCTTCCTTAATACCGCCGGCAAATGGGAGTCCAAGGGGCATCGCAAGGGTTCCGACCGTACCGCCGCGCTCCAAGGCTTGAGCGACGCCGGAGTCGAGTTCCCCTCCGGGAAGTACATGTCGCGCCCCCGCGGACGCCAGAAGGACTGGGACATCTTCTACCTCGACCACGAGGGCCACATCACCCAGCTCGCCGAGGCGTAAAGCCGCCGGTCCCGCCCACGGGCATAATGCTCAGTCCGCGGCGCCCTGGCGGAGTGGCTACGCAGCGGCCTGCAAAGCCGTTTACACCGGTTCGATTCCGGTGGGCGCCTTCTCGCTCGGACCGGTCCTCCTCGTGTACGGCACACGCCCGGCGCGACCGCTGAGGATCGCGCCGGACAGTGACGTTCAGGGGATCAGGAACGAGAACTGCGCGTCGTACGCGGCTCCGTCGTTCCAGATGCGCACCTCGAGCTCGCCGGCAATGCAGTCGTTGTTGGACGAGCGGAT
Organism: Solirubrobacterales bacterium; assembly: GCA_965200635.1. Taxonomy (GTDB): domain Bacteria; phylum Actinomycetota; class Thermoleophilia; order Solirubrobacterales; family 70-9; genus VAYN01. The sequence continues at coordinate 3,042,033 of OZ241364.1, forward strand.
CTGGGCGATCGTTTTGCTGGTTCCGCTGTTCGCGTAATCCGCCGTGGCGATCAAGGACGCGGTGGCGGGATCGATGCCGGCGCCGGGGGTGATGCAGTAGACGCCGATCGAGGGGTGCCGCACGGTGGCGTTCTTGCTTCGCGCTTCGATCAGGGCGCCCGCGTTGTTCGAGGTCTCCCGTACGCCCGGGCGGTGCCAGGGGCCTCGGCAGCGCCGGCAGGTCCGGCAGGGCCGCTCGGGCCCGCGGGGCCGGCCGCACCGGGCGCACCCGTTGAGCCTTTCGGGCCGACCGGGCCGGTGAGGGTCGCTTTCGATTTCTGGCTCAGTTTCGACGGCGTCACGGCTTCCTTCTTCAGCGCTCGCGAGCCGATGGTTTCTTTGCCGAACTGCGAGGCGGCGTCGGCGGAGCCTCCGCCGACGACCAGCAGGAGGGCGAGCGTGGAGATGACGTTGGCATAGGTGAGGCGTTTACGGATACGAGACATTCGGGGGGGCGGGGTCGGCGGCCCAGTGTGCCGAGGGATCGGGCCACGACGAATCCGCCTTTCCGACGCAGGGGAGGACGGGGCGGACGGCGGGAAGGCTCGGCGCTTTCTAGGATGCGCGCCATGCCGAAATCGCCGATCGCCGACCCGAACGAGGACTATCCGCGCTGGTACCAGGACGTGATCGCGAAAGCGGGGCTGGCCGAGAACGGCCCGGTGCGCGGGACGATGGTGATCCGCCCCTACGGCTACGCGATCTGGGAGCGCATCCAGGCCGACATCGACGCTCGGATCAAGGCGGCCGGCGCCGACAACGTCTACTTCCCGCTCTTCATCCCGGAGAGCTACCTCAAACGCGAGGCCGAGCACGTCGAGGGCTTCAGCCCCGAGCTCGCGGTGGTGACCCACGCGGGCGGCAAGGACCTGACCGAGCCGGTCGTCGTGCGGCCGACCTCGGAGACCATCTTCGGCGAGCAGATGGCGAAATGGGTCAACTCCTACCGCGACCTGCCGCTGCTGCTGAACCAGTGGGCGAACGTGGTCCGTTGGGAGCTCCGCCCCCGCCTCTTCCTGCGCACCTCAGAGTTCCTCTGGCAGGAGGGTCACACCGTTCACGCCGACGCCGAGGACGCCGCCGCCTACGCGCTGCGCATCCACCATGACGTCTACCGCGACTTCCTCGTCGACACGCTGGCGCTGCCGGTGCTGCTGGGACGAAAGACCGCCGAGGAGCGCTTCGCCGGCGCGATCAACACGATGACCTGCGAGGGCATCACCCGCGACCGCAAAGCGCTGCAGCTGGCCACCAGCCACGAGCTCGGCCAGAACTTCGCCCGCGCCTTCGACATCACCTACACCGACGAAGGCGGCTCGGTCCAGACCGCCTGGACCACCTCCTGGGGCGCCTCGACCCGCCTCGTCGGCGGCCTGATCATGGGCCACGGGGACGAGCGCGGCCTGCGCCTGCCGCCGCGGATCGCCCCGACGCAGGTGGCGATCGTCGTCGTCCGCGACGAGGACGGGGCGGTCGACGCCGCCCACCAGCTCGGCGCCCTGATCGACGCCACCGGCGTCCGGGTAAAGGTCGACGCCGACACCCACACCGGCTTCGGCCGTCGCGCCACCGACTGGGAGCTGAAAGGCGTCCCGCTGCGCATCGACCTCGGCCCGCGTGACCTCGCGGAGGGCCAGGCCACCGTCGTCCGCCGCGACACCGGCGAGAAGATCGCGATCCCGCTCGGCGACGTCCCCGGGCGCATGGAACCGCTGCTGAACGAGATCCAGGCGGCGATGCTCGGCGAGGCGACCGACTTCCGCGAGTCCGCGACCACCGACGTCGGCTCGCTCGAGGAGGCCCTCGAGGTCGGCAAGGAGGGGGTCGGCCGGATCGAGTGGGCGAAGCTCGGCGCCGAGGGTGAGCGCAAGCTCCTCGGCGACGGCATCAGCGTCCGCTGCATCCAGCGCCGCGACGGCACCGTCCCCGCCTCCGAGGACGAGCCCGACCTCCAGGCGATCGTCGCCCGCGCCTACTAGGCGGGCAGCGCGGCTACCCCTCGCGGCCGTAGCGGTCCTGCAGCCGCACCACGTCGTCGAGCTGCGGGGTGGAGACCTCGAGCACGTCGGAGTCCTCGAGCGCCTCGATCGTGTGGACCGTGCCCGGCTCGACCCGCCAGGCGAAGCCCGGCCCGATCTCCTCGGTGCTCAGCTCCTCGGCGTTCGGGCCGTGGGTCAGCAGCAGACGTCCCGACAGCAGGTAGGACGACTCGTCCTTCTCCCGGTGCATCTGCAGCGAGAGCCTGTGCCCGGCTTCGACATGGAGGATTTTCCCGGCGTAATGCGGCGTCCGCGCCCACCAGAGCTCGTGCCCCCAGGGCTTCTCGACCCGCCGGGGTGTCGTCTGGGTCTGCGTTTTACTCGACATCGGCGCGGAATCCTAAGCGGGTCGGCGGCGGTTTGAGGTATCTCGTCGTGGTCGAGACCCGTCGCGACCGGCGGGAAGTCAGTTCGCGGCAGGTCGCGCATCGGTCCAGCCGGGGACGACGTAGGCCGCTTCGAAGCCGGCGCGGCGGACGTTCGCGAGCGCGGTTCGTGGCTCGCCCCGTCCGTCCAGGTCGGTCTCGACGAAGAGGGTGCGAGCGCCGGCCGCGGCGGCATCCTCGATTCTCCGGCGCAGAAGAGCGAGCTGGCAGCCGCGCCGACGACCGCCCTCGAGCGTCGCCGCGATCCCGAGCTCGGCGACCTCGTCGTCGAGGAGCATCGCCGCGCAGGCCTGGGGCTTGCCGTCGACCCGCGCCAGGTAGCAGCGCCAGTCCGGCAGGGCGGGGAGGGGGGCGAAGAGCGAGGCGACCCAGGGCGGCAGGCCGAAGCCGAGCGCGGCGATCGAGCCGAACGGCGCGTCCTCGTCGGAGCCGTCGACCTCGACGACCTCGACCTCCTCGGAGACCTTGAACCGCGGGGGGTGGGCGTCGCGGACGAAGCGCATCCGGGCATGGTCCTGCTCGAAGCCGGCCCGCGTCAGCACAGCCTCGGCGGCCGGTAGGCCCGAGGGCGTCCTCTCCTCGCCGTCGACCTCGCGCGGGCACGCCTCGAGCGATGCGGACGCCCGGACGCCCTGCTCGCGTCCCCAGCCGATCGCCTCCTCGAGAAAGCCCTCCTCGGCGGCGTCGCCGTACGTCGCTCCCAGGATCAGGTTCAGCATCCGCGCGTCCGGGGCGGCGGCGACCACCGTCGCCTGGATCGGCCCGAACTCCGCCCGCCGCACCCCTTTGGCGACGCCGACTGCCGTCGGCACCGCGTCCCAGATCTCCCGCCAGAAGCGCGCCGCGGTCCGCTCCAGCGCGGCCGGATCGAACTCCGTCCCCCCGTTGGTCGTACGCGGCATCGCGCCACGATAAGGCCGCAACCGGCGGGCTGTAGCCTGCGGGGCGTGACCGTCACCACCGCCAGCTCCGAGGACGACCCGGCCTCCGATCGAGTCCACACCGACCAGGTCATCGTCCTCTTCGGCGCGACCGGCGACCTCGCCAAGCGCAAGCTCCTGCCGGGCATGTTCCACCTCCAGCAGACCGGGTTGATGCCGAGGGGCTTCCGCATCATCGGCGCCGCCCGCAACCCGATCTCCACCGACGAGTTCCGCGATCTCGCGCGCGAGTCCGTGGGGGGCTCGGGCCGCAAGCCGGACGGCGACGGTGCCTTCGACGACTTCGCCAAATGCCTCAGCTTCGTCGGCGTCGGCGACGGATTCGGCCCGCTCGGCAAGGCGATCGAAGAGGCCAAGGAGGAACTGGGCGACGAGGTCGACTTCCTCTTCTACCTCTCGCTGCCGCCGAAAGCCGCGGCGGGGACGGTCGAAGAGATCGGCAAGCTCGGGCTCGGCGACGACGGGCGGGTGATCACCGAGAAGCCGTTCGGGACCGACCTGGCCTCGGCCCACGAGCTGAACGAACGCCTTCACTCGGTCTTCAAGGAGGACCGGATCTACCGGATCGACCACTACCTCGGCCGCGAGGCGGTGCAGAACCTGCTGGCGCTGCGCTTCGCCAACGGCATGTTCGAGCCGGTCTGGAACCGCAACCACATCGACCACGTCCAGATCGACATCCCGGAGACGCTCTCGATCGAGATGCGTGGGAGCTTCTACGAGGACACGGGCGCCTTCCGCGACATGCTCGTCACGCATCTGTTCCAGGTCCTCGGCTTCGTCGCGATGGAGCCGCCGACCTCGCTGGAACCGAAACCGCTCGGCCTCGAGCGCGAGAAGGTCTTCGACTCGATGCTGCCGCTGAAACCCGAGGACGTCGTCCGCGGCCAGTACGTCGGCTACCGCGAAGAGGACGGGGTGGACCCGAACTCCGACACCGAGACCTTCATCGCGGTGAAGGCCTTCGTCGACAACTGGCGCTGGGAGGGCGTGCCGTTCTTCCTCCGCTCGGGCAAGCGGATGGCGGAGAGCCATCACGTCCTCACGATCGCCTTCAAGCAGCCGCCGCGCCGCATGTTCCCGCTCGACCAGGAACTGATCCCGGAGGGCTTCGGCCGCGATCACCTCACCTTCGAGCTCGGCGAGCCCGGCTCGATCTCGACCTCCTTCCTGGCCAAGGTCCCCGGCGCCACGATGCAGCTCGGCGAAGCCCACATGAAGTTCACCTACGCCGACTTCGGCGACAACGAGGCCGCCCTCGACCCGTACGAGCGCCTCATCCACGACGCGATGAACGGCGACCGCACCCTCTTCACCAGCTCCGACGCGATCGAGCGCCTCTGGGAAATCTCCGAGCCGGTGCTCGAGAACCCACCCGCCGCGATCCCTTACTGGCGCGGCAGCTGGGGCCCGCGGGAGATCGACCAGCTGATCGCCCCCCGCCGCTGGCACCTGCCCAGCGATCACGTCTAGCCGCGCTAGGCTGGCGCCATGTCCCCCTCCGTCGCGCCGTTCCTGATGTTCGAAGGTACTGCGGCCGACGCCCTCGACCTCTATGTATCGGCCTTCGACGACGCCGAGGCGGTCGACGTCCAGCGCTTCGACGACGAAACGATCGAAGCTGCTTACCTACGTATGGGCGACCAGCGGATCCGGCTCTACGACAGTCCGGTCGAGCACGACTTCGGCTTCACTCCCGCGGTCTCGCTCTTCGTCGAGTTCGACACGCCCGAGGAAGTCGACGCGGCATTCGCGAAGCTCTCCGAGGGGGGCGGCGTGCTGATGGGGCTCGACGCCTACCCATTCAGCCCCCGCTTCGCCTGGATCAGCGACCGCTTCGGCGTGTCCTGGCAGCTGAGCGCGAAGATCGCTTCGTGAGGGTCCCGGAGAGTGGGCGTTACTGGGCTCGAACCAGTGACCTCCAGCTTGTCGAGCTGGCGCTCTCCCAACTGAGCTAAACGCCCGGGGGCGGGAGAATCTAGCAGCGTGGCGGGGGCGGGCGTCGCGCTCTGGCGTCTACCAGTTGTGAGGAAGTTCCCTGGAGAGTGCAACTTTTCGCGGGAGCAGGGGTTTATGAGCTGTCGTCGAAAAAACGGCGGCCGAAACTTCAAGGCTTGAGGACCGACGAGCCAGCAGACGTTGCTGTCGCTGGTGGTACGTCCTTCGGAAACTGGGGGCCCCGCAAGGGGCCCTTTTCCGTGGTCTTCACAAGTTCCGCCCCCGGAGCAGGCATAATCGCGCTCGTGAACTCGACCGAGACGCCGGGCGGGTCGGGGATTCCCGCCGGCTGGTACGACGACCCAAGCGGCGAAGGGCTGCGCTGGTGGGACGGCGAGCGGTGGACCGAACACGTCCACACCGCCGAAAGCGCCGCCGCGGCAACCGGTGGAGGCTCGCCTGCGGGCACTGGCACTGGCACCGGCGCGCGCGAAGGCAAACCGCCGCGCGACCTGGTGAAGCTGCGCGAATCGATCCGCGGCCGCGGGACGAAAGCGGTAGGGATCTTCCTCGGCGTCATCGTGCTGGTGATCGTCGTCGTCGCGCTGCTGGTCTCCGGCGGCAACGACGACAAGGGCGGCGGCGGCTTCGAACCCGGCTCGCTCCAGCTGGAATCGGGCGGCAATCCGGCGGCGGCCAAAGCCCAGCGCCAGGCGCAGAGGATCCAGAAACAGCTGCAGAAGAAGAACGTCTCCAAAGCACAGCGCAAGAAACTCAAGCGCCAACTGAAGAGACTGCAACGAAGCACCGGCAAGGCCGTGCAGTCGCAGATCAAAGCGGCCGAAAAGGCCGCGAAAGAAGCCCTGGAAAAAGCCCAGGAATGACCCGAGGCGGCATGGGGGCGCCTGTCCCACGCCGCCTCAAGGGCCGAGCGGAAGCTTCGTTCAGGCGTTGAAGGTCATCGCCACCTGGGTCAGGCGAATCGCGTTCCCGGACGGGTCGCGGAAGCCCGCGTCGATCCCGTAGGGCCGCTCTTCCGGCGTTTCGGTGAACTCGACGCCGTTGGCGGCCAGACGCTTGTAGTCGGCGCGGCAGTCCTCGGTGGCGAGGAAGACTCCCCCGGCATAGCCCTTGCCGACGAGGTGGCGGATCTCTCCCTGGGTCTCGTCGTCGACCATCTGGCCGGGAATCGCCATCAAGACGATCGAGACGTCCTCTTGTCCGGGGGGACCTACGGTCAGCCAGCGGAAGTCGCCCATCTCCTCCAGCGTCACGTCCTGTCGCACCTCGAAACCAACCTTCTCGGTCCAGAAGGCCAGCGCCTCCTCCTGGTCCAACACCCACAAACTTGCGCTTGCAATCTGCATCTCGTCCTCCTGTCGTCTCGGATCAGCGTCGGGTCGACTCTAGGAGCCGGCCGACGGGCCGTCTTCTCGAAACGTGCGCTTTTGCGGACGAGCGTTGGCGCGGACCACACAGCCGGGGACGACCGCGAAGGCGGAGGCGGGCGGGAACGAGGCGCGGTAGGCGGTCGGCGTCCTGCCGAAGTTCCGTTTGAAGCTCGTGGTGAAGGAGCCGACGCTGGTGAGGCCGACATCGAGGCAGACTTCCGCCACCGAGCGGTCGGTGTTGCGGAGCAGTGCCGCGGCACGCTCGAGCCGGCGAGTCAGCAGGTAGGAGTGCGGGGACTCGCCGAAGGCGCGACGGAACTCGCGGCTGAAGTGGGCGCGCGACAGCCCCGCGGCAGCAGCCATCTCCTCGACCCCGACCCGCTCGGCATAGCGGGCGTCGGCGAGGTCCTTGGCGCGCAGCAGGTGGCGGGCGGGCGGGGCGAACGCCATCATCTTCAGAGTCTAGGGTCGCGGTCGTGATCGGGACCTACGCAGCCGCCCTCGCCGTGTGCGTCGCCTCGCTGGCGATCGGCCAGGCCGTGGTCTCACTTTGCGGGCGGCGCGAGTGGTCGTGGACCGCGGCCCCGGTCGGCCTGGCGATCCTCTGCGCGGTCTGCTGGGGGACGGTCCGCCTGCCGGGCCACGGTCAGGTCTCGGCGATCGTCGTCCTCGCGATGGTCGCCGGCTCGCTCGTCTACCTGCAGGGGCGCGGCGTCTGGCGCGAGCCCTTCACCCAGGGCGGGCCGGTCTTCGTCCTCGCCGCGCTGGGCGCCTCGCTGCCGTTCATCGTCGAAGGCCACTTCGGGGTCCTTGGCACGAGCTTCAACCCCGACATGTCCCAGCACCTGCTGGCGGCCGACCAGCTCGCCCACGGCCACTCGGGCCAGCTGATCCGCCAGGGTTATCCCCTCGGCCCGCACTCGATCGTCGTCGCCCTCAACAAGGGCCTCGACATCGGCCTGGTCAAGGGCTTCAGCGGCCTGACCGTCGCGGTCGCGGTGCTGGCGCCGCTGAGCGCGCTCGCCGCCTTCCGTGACCTGCGCGCGCTGCCCCGCACGGCGGCGGCGCTCCTCGTCGGCCTCGCCTACGTCTTCGCGAGCTACTTCGCCCAGGGCGCCTTCAAGGAGGTGATGCTGGCGTTCTTCCTCCTCGGTTTCGTGCTCTTCCTGCGCGAGAGCGTCCGCGAACCCGTCGACTCCCCACTGCGCTTCGCCCCAGCCGCGGCGATCGCGGTCGGCGCCGTCTACACCTACAGCTTCCCCGGCCTCCTCTGGCTGATCGGGACCGCGGTCGTCTTCGCCCTGGTCGAGTTCGCGCGGCGCAAACGACCCGATCCGCGCCTCACCAGATCGATCCTGATCGCGGTCGCCGTCCTGGTCGTCCTCATCGCCCCGGAGATCGGGCGCATGATCGACTTCCACAAGTTCGAAACCTTCGATCCCAACGGCCCCGGCCTCGGCAACCTCTTCGGTCAGGTCTCGCCGTTCGAGGCGCTCGGCATCTGGCCCTCCGGGGACTTCCGCCTCGCGCCCGGGGACGGCGCGGTCCCGGCGGCGGCCTACTACCTCGGCGCCGCGTTCGCGACCGTCCTGCTCCTCTACGGCATCTGGGCCTGCTGGCGCCGCCGCGAGACCGTCGTCCTCTCCGGCCTCTTCGTCGCCGCGGTCGCCTACCTCGCCGCCCGCTCCGCCGGCACCGCCTACACGTCGGCGAAGGCGATCGAGATCGCCGCCCCCCTCTGCGCCCTGACCATCCTCCTGCCCCTGACCCACCGCGCCCAGCTGTTCCTTATGGCGCCCGGAGCGCCAAAAGGAACAGCGGAAGGAAGTGGGGGGCGGGGCGATCGCGGCGGGATGCTCGCCACGGCCGCCTGCGTCGTCTTCTTCGCCGCCGCCGGGCTCTGCTCGGCGCTCGCGCTGGCCAACGCGCCGGTCGGGCCGGGGACCTACTCGCCGGCGCTCACCGGGCTGCGGCCGCTGGTCGAGAACGACTCGACCGTCGTCCTCGCCTCCCCGGAGCTGCTCGGGGACGACCACGGCACCAACTACATCGCCTGGGAGCTGCGCGGTGGGCGCGTCTGCATCGAGACCCGCGCCGAAGCCGAAGGGGAGCCGCCGCGGGGCGTCCGCTTCGTCGTCACCGAAGGTTCGCGGCACAAGCCGCCGTTCAAGGGTCTGCGGCTGAAGAAGGTGGCGAAGCCCTACGTCCTCTGGGAAGTGAAGGGGAAGGTCGCGGCGGAAAGCGTCTGCCCGCTGATCGCCGTCCGCCAGGCCCGCCAAGGCCCCGCGCGCTGAGTCCCCGTACCATGGCGTCCGTGGAGGCCGCAACCGACAAGATCGTCGTCAAGCTCCCTGACGGGAAGCCGCTGGAGCTGCCCGCGGGCGCGACCGGCGCCGACGCTGCCGCGGCGATCGGCCCGGGGCTCGCCAAGGCGGCGCTGGCGATCAAGGTCGACGGCGCGCTCCGTGACCTCGACGCGCCGCTGCCGGAGGCCGGGGCGGAGGTGGCGATCGTCACCGAACGCGACCCCGAGGCGCTTGAGCTGATCCGCCACGACGCCGCCCACGTGATGGCCGAGGCGGTGACCGAGCTCTACCCGGGCGTCAAGGTGACGATCGGCCCGGCGATCGACAACGGCTTCTACTACGACTTCGAGTTCCCGGACGGCGTCCGCATCACCGAGGACGACCTGCCGAAGATCGAGAAGGCGATGGCGAGGCACATCGCCGCCGACGAGCACTTCAGCCGCCGCGACGTCACGGTCGGCGAGGCGATCGAGATCTTCGGCTCCCAAGGGCAGAACTTCAAGGTCGAGCTGATCGAAGACCTGGTCAAGAACGAAGGCGTGGAGACCGTCTCGCTCTACAAGAACGGCGACTTCGAGGACCTTTGCCGCGGTCCGCACTCGCCGGGGACGGCGCGGATCAAGGCGATCAAGCTGAGCTCGGTCGCGGGCGCCTACTGGCGTGGCGACGAGCACCGCGAGCAGCTCACCCGTATCTACGGCACCGCGTTCTTCTCGAAGAAGGACCTCGAGGCCCACCTCGAGCGGATCGCCGAGGCCGAAGCGCGCGACCACCGCCGCCTCGGGCCCGAGCTCGACCTCTTCATGCTCCGTCCCGAGGCGCCGGGCATGCCGTTCTGGCTGCCCAACGGCACCACGCTCCTGCGCCTGATCGAAGGCCAGGTCCGCGAGCAGCTGCGCAAGCGCGACTACAAGGAGATCGCGACGCCGCAGGTGCTCGACGAGGGCCTCTGGCACCGCTCGGGCCACTGGGACAACTACAAAGACGAGATGTACTTCATGCAGGACGACGACCGCAACTACGCGCTGCGGCCGATGAACTGCCCCGGCGCCTGCCTCGTCTACGGCTCCGACCGCCACAGCTACCGCGAGCTGCCGCTGCGGCTCGCCGAGTTCGGCCGGGTCAGCCGCAACGAGCGCGAGGGCGTCCTCCACGGTCTGCTCCGCGTCCGCGCCTTCACCCAGGACGACGCCCACGTCTACTGCACCGAGGACCAGATCACCGGCGAGGTCGCCTCGATCTGCGAGGCGATCGACGAGCTCTATGCGCAATTCGGCTTCGACGACGTGAAAGTCGAGCTCTCCACCCGTCCCGACAAGTCGATGGGGACGGCGGAGCAGTGGGCGAAGGCGGAGGCGGCGCTGGCCGAGGCGCTCGACAGCCAGGGCCGCGAGTACGAGCTGAACCCTGGCGACGGCGCCTTCTACGGCCCGAAGATCGACTTCCACATCACCGACGCGCTCGGCCGCTCCTGGCAGTGCGGCACCTGCCAGCTCGACTTCCAGATGCCGGAGAACTTCGACCTCACCTACACCGGGGCCGACGACGACGCCCACCGGCCGGTGATGATCCACCGCGCGCTGCTCGGCTCGATGGAGCGCTTCGCCGGGATCCTGATCGAGCACTACGCCGGGCGCTTCCCGACCTGGCTGGCGCCGGTCCAGGCGATCGTCCTGCCGATCTCGGACCGCCACAACGACTACGCCCGGCACGCCCACGACGAGCTCCGCGAGCTCGGGGTGCGGGTCGCGATCGACGACCGCTCGGAGTCGGTCGGGCGCAAGATCCGCGACGCCTCGCTGGGCCGCTATCCGTACATGCTGGTGGTCGGCGATCGCGAGCAGGAGAACGGCGCGGTGGCCGTCCGCTCGCACGCCGACGGCGACGTGGGGGAGATCGGCGTAGGCGATTTCGCCGCCCGGATCGAGGCGGAGACGGCGGGCACATGAGCGCCGGGCCTTGCCAACCGCGCGTCAATGTCTATACTTCTCGGAACTTGATCGTTGGCACCTCAAATCTTCGCCGTGGCCGCTGAGCGCCCCGTGTCCGCTGATCGACTCGTCCTCTTGAAGCAACTTCTCCACTCTCACTAGTGCCGGTCCCGCGTAGGTTCGATCGGCGCCCACCAGAGCGCGACACGACGAGGATCAACGAGCGGATCCGCGTCCCGCAGGTACGCCTGATCGGCGCCGACGGGGAGCAGCTCGGCATCGTCGACACGCCCGAGGCGCTGCGTCGCGCCCAGGCCGCCGACCTCGACCTGGTCGAGGTCGCGCCGAACAACAAGCCGCCGGTGACGCGGATGCTCGACTACTCGAAGTACAAATACGAGCAGGAGCAAAAGCAGAAGCAGGCGCGAAAGCACCAGCAGCAGGTCAACATCCGCGAAATCAAGCTGCGCCCGAAGATCGCGGAAAACGACTACAACACCAAGAAAGGCCACGTCGAGCGCTTCCTCAAGCACGGCGACAAGGTCAAAATCACGATCATGTTCCGCGGCCGCGAGCAGGCCCATCCGGAGCGCGGCCGCGATCTCCTGGGCAAACTCTTCGAGGACCTCGGCGGGATGGCCGTGATCGAGTCGTCGCCGCTGCAGGAAGGCCGCAACATGAGCATGTTGCTCGCGCCGAGCAAAGAGGCTCGTGCGGAGGGGGAAGCTGACGTCCCCGACGCAGCCGAGGCCGACAGCACCACCGCTCAGGGCTGACGCCCGACGGGCCGTGCGACGGCTCGCCCTGATCGCCGCCGTCCTCGCCGCCGCGCTCCTCGCTGCCGCACCCGCCGCATCGGCCGCGAGGGCCGGAGCGCACACGATCTACTTCATCAACCGCATGCCGGTGAACGTCTGGATGGCCGCCAGCCCGGGGTCGACCACGGGGCAGACCGGCTGGACCGTGCCCGCCGGCGCGGGCGGCTCTTTCGAAGTTTCCCAGGGCTGGAACGGACGGGTCTGGGGACGGACCGGCTGCCACTTCGACCGGCAGGGCGAAGGTCATTGCGCGACGGGCGACTGCGACGGGCGCTTCGAATGCAGGGGCTGGGGCGACATCCCGGCGACGCTCGCCGAGTACAACCTCGACTCCTTCGCGGGCCTCGACTTCTACGACGTCTCGATGGTCGACGGCTCGAACCTGCCGATGTACATCAGGGTCATCCACGGGGAGACCAACAGGTCGGTCGACGCGAACGGCTGCCTCGGAACCGGTCGCTGCACCGCCGAAGTGAAGTGCCCGATGGCGCTGCGGGTCCCACGCGGCAGCCGCGATCCCGTCGGCTGCCTCTCGCCCTGCGCCCGCTTCGCCACCGACCGCTACTGCTGCAGCGGCCCGTTCGCGACCAACTGCTCGCCCGCCCGCACCTGGCCGGTCGACTACAGCAAGGTCTTCAAGCGCGCCGAGCCCTTCGCCTACTCCTGGTCGGGCGACGACGAGACCAGCGTCTTCACCTGCAAAGGCGGCTGCGACTACGAGATCGTCTTCGGCGTCACGCCGCCGTCGGTAGCCGACCCACCGCGGTTCCCGTCGCTCTGACAACGCTACGCGGTGAGGAGCTCTGGATCTGGCGGGGAGAGGATGTCGGCGATGCGCTCGGCGGCCTGGCCGTCCCAGAGCGGTGGCGGTGCGGGTGGGGCGGTGGGGTTGGTGGCCAGTGTGGCGGGGATTTCGGCGATCGCCGCGGGGTCGAGGCCGAGGAGGGTGTTGGTGCCGAGGTCGACCGTCAACGGGCGCTCGGTGTTGGCGCGCAGGGTGAAGCAGGGGACGCCGAGGTAGGTCGTCTCCTCCTGGATGCCGCCGGAGTCGGTGAGGACGGCGCGGGCGTCGGTCTCCAGGGAGAGGAAGTCGAGGTAGCCGACGGGCTCGATCAGCTTCAGGGCCGGGGGCGCCTCGAAATCCAGCGCTTCCATGGTCTTCCGGGTCCGCGGGTGGACCGGGAAGACGACCGGCATGCTCTCCGCCAGGTGGGAAAGCTGGGCGAACGTGTCGGCGAGCAGCGGGCCGTCGACCAGCGCCGGCCGATGGAGGGTGACGAGGAGGTAGGAGCCGGGGGAGAGGTCGAGCTTCGCCGCCGCGCCCGCTTCGGCGATCCGGTCCTTCAGCGCGACCAGCGTGTCGATCATCGTGTTGCCGACGAAGTGCATGCGTTCCGGCCCGATTCCTTCGGCGCGCAGATTGCCGATCGCCTCCTCGGAGTGGAGGAAGAGGTGCGAGGAGAAGCGGTCGGCGACGATCCGGTTGACCTCCTCGGGCATCGAGAGGTCGAAGCTGCGCAGGCCCGACTCGACGTGGGCGACCGGCAGGTTCATCTTCACCGCGGTGAGGACCGCCGCGAGGGTCGAGTTGACGTCGCCCGGAACCACCAGGAGGTCGGGCTTCTCGTTCTCGATCACCGGCTCCAGCCGCTCCATCGTGCGGGCCGTCTGCTGGGCGTGGGTGCCGGAGCCGACCTCGAGCATGTGATCGGGCGCGGGCACGCCGAGCTCGTCGAAGAAGACCTCAGACATCGCCCGGTCGTAATGCTGGCCGGTATGGACGATGATGTGCCTGGAGTCCGGCAGACGGCTCCGCATCGCGGAGATCACGGGTGCGGTCTTGACGAAGTTCGGTCGGGTTCCGACCACATAGAGGATGCGCATAGGGGCGTGACCCTACTCAGATGCACCGTTCTGCTTCAATGTCGGATCCGTATGCCGAAGATGAAAACTCACTCGGGCGCCAAGAAGCGCTTCAAGAAGTCCGCCAACGGGAAAATCCGTGGCCGTCACGCTGGGCTCAGCCACATCCTGGAGAAGAAGTCCCCAGGGCTGAAGCGGGCCAAGGCCCGTCCCGCGCAGATCGCCAAAGCTGACGTGCCGAACGTCCGCAAGCTCCTCGGAGGCGGCAAGTGAGTCGCGTCAAGCGCAGCGTCCACGCGCGCAAGAAGCGCCGCAAGGTCCTCAAGGAAGCCAAGGGCTATTTCGGGCGCAAGCATTCTTCTTATCGGTTCGCCAAAGAGCAGGTGCAGCGGTCGGGCATGTACGCCTACCGCGACCGTCGCAACAAAAAGCGGACCTTCCGTCGGCTCTGGATCACCCGGATCAACGCCGCGGCGCGGCTTGACGGGATGAGCTACTCGGAACTGATCCACGGTTTGAACAAAGCCGAAGTCGAGGTGAACCGCAAGATGCTGGCCGAGATCGCCGTCTCGGACCCAGAGGGGTTCCGCCGATTCGTGGAGATAGCCCGGGAGGGTGCGGCCGCCTGAGCGCAGGCTGACACTTTCACTCTTCCGGGCGGGCCGCAATTTGCGGCCCGTTTTGCGTTTCAGGAGGGGTTCGAGGGAGCCGAGGAAAGAACCGGATCGATGATCGAGAGCAAGGACAACGAGAAGCTGAGGCTGGTGCGCAAGCTCCAGGCGCCGAAGCACCGCAGGCGGCAGGGTCTGTTCGCGACCGAAGGCGAGGACCTGTTCGAGGCCGGGCTGGCCGCGGGCGCGAAGCCGCAGTTCGTCCTCGTCGCCGGGGGCACCGGCATGCACGGCACGGATTCCGGATCCGGTGCGCCGTACCCGGTCGACGTCGTCCACACCGACCTGCTCGACTCGGTCTCCTCGCTCGGCTCCGGCACCCGGGTGATCGCGGTCTGGCCGCGGCCCGAGGCGACGAAACTCACCGCGCCGTGCGTCTATCTCGACGGGGTCGGCGACCCCGGCAACGTCGGGACGATCATCCGCACCGCCCACGCGCTCCTCGACGCGACCGTCGCCCTCGGCCCCGGCTGCGCCGACCCGTTCGGGCCGAAGGCCACGCGGGCGAGCATGGGATCGTTGTTCGCCCACCCGCCGGTGGCCGTCGCCGGGATCGAGCAGACCCCCGGTCGGCGGGTGGCCCTCGTCGCCCACGGGGGCGAGGCTCTCACGGCGCTCGGCGAGGCCGGGACGGTCTGCCTCGGCTCCGAGCGCGACGGATTGCGCGCCGAGGTCGTCGCGGGCTGCGACGCGAGCGTCACGATTCCCCTGCACGGAGGCGCCGAGTCGCTGAACGTCGCCGCCGCCGCGGCGGTAGCGTGCGCGCGGATGAGCGAGGTGTCGGCCAGTGCTTGAGCAGATCGAGAACCTCAGGGCCGAGGCGACCGCGGCGATCGTCGACGCCTCGACCAGCGCCGAGCTGGAGGAGCTGCGGGTCCGGTACCTCGGGCGCAAAGCGGAGTTGACCGGGATCCTCCGCGGGATCGCCGAGCTGCCGCCCGAGGAACGGGGACCCGTCGGCGGTGCCGCGAACAAGGCCCGCAAGGGCCTCGAGGCGCTGATCGAGCAGAGCGCCGAGAGCCTCGACGCCGCCGAGCTCGACGCGAAGCTCGTCGCCGACCGGATCGACGTGACGATGCCCGGCGCGCCGCCACGGCCGGTCGGCCACCAGCACCTGATCACCCGCACGACGCGGCTGATCGAGGACATCATGGTCGGGCTCGGGTATGAGGTCGCCGAAGGCCCCGAGATCGAGCACGACTACTACAACTTCACCGCCCTGAACCACCCGGTCGGCCACCCGGCCCGCCAGCTCCAGGACACCTTCTACATCCAGTCGCACCCGGACGTGCTGCTGCGCACCCACACCTCGCCGATGCAGATCCGGGCGATGGAGACGCAGAGCCCGCCGATCTTCATCGTCATCCCGGGCAAGGTCTACCGGCGCGACTCCGACGCCACCCACAGCCCGATGTTCCACCAGATGGAGGGGCTGGCGATCGCCGAGGGGCTGACCCTCGCCGACCTGCAGGGGACGCTCCTGGCGATGTCCCGGGCGCTCTTCGGCGACACCCGGGAGGTGCGCCTGCGGCCGCACTACTTCCCCTTCACCGAGCCGAGCGTCGAGGTCGACGTCTCCTGCTTCCAGTGCGAGGGCACCGGCGTCCTGCCCGACGGCGGCCGCTGCAACCTCTGCAAGGGCCAGGGCTGGATCGAGATCCTCGGCGCCGGGATGGTCGACCCGAACGTGCTCGGCTTCGTCAAGGACAACGGCTACGACCCCGAAAAGGTCCAGGGCTTCGCCTTCGGCCTCGGGATCGAGCGGGTGGCGATGCTGCGCCACTCCGTCCCCGATCTGCGGCGCTTCTTCGACAACGACGTGCGGATGCTGGAGCAGTTCGCATGAGGGTGCCTTACAGCTGGCTGCGCGAGTACTGCGACCCAGGTCTGCCGATCGAGGAGCTGGCCGACCGGCTGGTGATGACCGGCACCGAGGTCGAGCGGGTCGACATCGTCGGCCCGCCGGCGCCCGACAATTTCGTGATCGGCAAGGTGACCGAGGCGGTCCAGCATCCCGACGCCGACCGGCTGCGGGTCTGCACCGTCGACGTCGGCGAGGACGGCCCGCGCACGATCGTCTGCGGCGCCCCCAACGTCGGCGCCGGCCAGACCGTCGCCGTGGCGCTCCCCGGCGCCCGGATGCCGGGCGGCGACAAGCTGCGCAAGGCCAAGCTCCGCGGCGTCGCCTCCGAAGGGATGATCCTCGCCGCCGACGAGATCGAGATCGGCGACGACCACGACGGCATCATGGTGCTCGACGACGCGCTCGCCGCGGGCACGCCGCTGGCCGACGTGATCCCGCTCGCCGAGCCGGTGCTGGAGATCGAGGTGACGCCGAACCGCAGCGACTGCCTCGGCGTCCATGGCGTCGCCCGCGAGGTCCACGCGGTGACCGGGGCCGACCTCGGTCCCGAGCCGTGGGCCGAGGACGCGCCCGCCGAAGGGGAGGGCAACGCCTCCGACTTCGCGTCGGTCACGGTCGAGGTCCCCGACCTCTGCCCGCGGTTCACCGCCCGCGTCTTCCGCGACGTGAAGATCGGCCCCTCGCCGCTCTGGCTGCGCGAGCGCCTCGCGGCCGCCGGTCAGCGCCCGATCTCCAACGTCGTCGACATCACCAACTACGTGATGCTGCTGACCGCCCAGCCGCTGCACGCCTACGACCTCGACAAGGTCCCCGGCGGGGAGCTGATCGTCCGCACCGCCCGCGAGGGCGAGAAGATGACGACGCTCGACGACGTCGAGCGGGAGCTCGATCCCGAGGCCGTCCTCGTCTGCGATCGCGATCAGCCGAGCGGCATCGCCGGGCTGATGGGCGGCCAGGTCTCCGAGGTCGAGGACGGCACGACCAACGTCCTGCTCGAGGCGGCGAACTGGAACGGGCCGAACATCCTGGGGACCTCGCGGCGGCTGTCGCTGCGCTCGGAGGCTTCGGCGCGCTTCGAGAAGCAGCTGCACCCCGAGCTGACGATGCGGGCACAGGCCGTCGCCTCGAAGCTCTTGGTCGAGCTCTGTGGCGCGACGATGGTCCCGGGGACGGTCGACGTCGCCGCGCCGGCGCCCGAACCGCGGATGCTGCGGCTGCGGGGAGCGCGGGTCACCGGCATCCTGGGCATGGAGATCCCGCAGGACGATCAGATCACCTACCTGGAGCGGCTCGGCTTCGGGGCCAGGGCCGACGGCGAGGACCTCGAGGTCGTCGTGCCCGCGGACCGTTATCACGACGTGACTCGGGAGATCGACCTGATCGAGGAGGTCGGCCGCCTCCACGGTTTCGACCGCCACCTGCCGACGACGCTGCCGCGGGTCGGCGCGGGCAAGGTCGGGCGCCTGAACCGCACCCAAAGGCTGCGGCGGCGGGCCGAGGACGAGCTGCGGCAGATGGGCGGCTTCGACCAGATCGTCGGCTGGAGCTTCAACAACCCCGGCGAGGCCGCGCGGCTGCGGATCGAGGAGCCCGACCCGCGCGCCGACCCGATCCTCGTCGCCAACCCGCTCTCCGACGAGGGCGCGGCGATGCGGACGACCCTGCTCGGCTCGCTGCTCGACGTGGCGGCGCGGAACCTCTCGCGCGGCGCCGAGGCCGTGGCGCTGTTCGAGGCCGGAGCCGTCTACCTGCGCGGCACCCCGCCCGAGTCCGGCGGCCCGCTGGCGGGAAACTTCCCCGGCGACACGCCGGCGCCGGTCACCGAGCCGCACCGCTACGGCGCCCTCGCCGTCGGGCCCCTGGTCCCGCGCTCCTGGCGCGGCGGCGGGGAGAAGGCGGACTTTTTCGCGCTGAAGGGTGTGCTCGAGGCGCTCGCCGCCTCGCTCGGCTGCCCGCCCCTGGAGTTCGAGCCGGCGACCGAGCCGTTCTTGCACCCGGGCCGGTCCGCCGCGGTCTCGGTCGGCGGGGCGCCGCTCGGCTGGCTCGGCGAGATCCACCCGCTGGTCTGCCGGACCTGGGACATCGACGCCGCCGTCGGCTTCGAAATCGACGCGGCGCCGCTGCTCGCGGCGGCGACCCTGGGCGAGGAGCTCTTCGAGGACGTAACCACCTTCCCGGCGGCGCTGCGCGACCTGGCGGTCGTCGTCGACTCCGACACCTCCGCGGAGGCGGTCCGCGCCGCCGTGCTGGCGGGTGGGGGAGACCTGCTCCGCGCCGCCGAGGTCTTCGACCTCTACGAGGGGACGCAGCTCGGCGAGGGCAAGAAGTCCCTGGCCCTGTCGCTCGAGTTCCGGGCCGCCGACCGCACCCTCACCGACGAGGAGGTGGACGCCGCCCGCGCCTCGATCGAGGCCGAGCTGACGAAGATCGGTGGGGCCCTCCGTGCTTGACCTCGACGCCAAGCAGCCGCTGGTCGGCGAGCCCGCCGCGCGGGTCCTCGTCGCCGGCGCCAACGGCTTCACCGGCGCGCTCGCCGCGAAGATCGTCTGGGGCCACCCGCGCCTCGAACTGGTCGCGGCGACCTCGCGCTCCGACGCGGGCAAGCGGATCGACCAGCTATATCCGCGCTACCGGGTGCCGGTCGAGCTGACCGAGCTCGACCTCGACGACGCCGACTTCCTCGACGGCCTCGACGCCGCGATCGTCGCCTACCCGCACGGCGCCGCCGCGCCCACGGACAAGGCCCTCCGCGCGGCCGGGATCAAGGTGGTCGACCTCTCCGCCGACTTCCGCCTGCGGGACATCGACACCTACGAGCAGTGGTACGGCGCCCACAAAACCCCGGACCTGTTCGGCACCGGCGTCTACGGCCTGACCGAGATGTACCGCGAGGAGCTGCGCGGCGCCGACCTCGTCGCCACGCCCGGCTGCTACCCGACCGCGACCGTGCTGGCGCTGGCGCCGCTCGCCGAACAGGGGCTCGTCGCCGACGTCTCGGTCGCCGCCTTCCAGGGCACCTCCGGCTACGGGCGCTCGACCGACGACGTCGTCCATTTCTCCTCGATGACCGAGAACGCCTTCCCCTACAAGACCGAGGGGCACCGGCACCGGCCGGAGATCGAACAGGAGCTGGCGGCACTCGGGAGCGCGGCGACGGTGAGTTTCGTCCCGGCGCTGATCCCGATCGACCAGGGCGAGCTGGCGACCTGCTTCGCGACGCTGACCGAGCCGACCTCGAAGGAGGCCGCGCAGGCGCTCTACCGCGAGCGCTATGCCGACGAGCCGTTCGTCCGGGTCCTCGACGGGCCGCCGAACCTGCGGGCGCTCCGCGATACCAACGAGTGCCACGTCTACGTGACGATCGACGAGCACGGCCGGGCGATGGCCTTCGGCGCGCTCGACAACATCTGGAAGGGGGCCTCCGGCCAAGGCGTCCAGAACCTGAACCTGATGCTGGGCCTCGACGAGGCGGAGGGCCTGAAATGACCGACGGCTTCTTCCGCAGCCGCTGGGTCGACGCGCCGGCCGGCGCCAAGGAGCTCGAGCTATCGCGGCTGCCGCCCGGATTCCGGGCGGGTGGCGCGCACGTCGGCCTGAAGGGTGGCGGGGAGACCGACGTCGGCCTGCTCGTCTGCGACGCCGACCGGGTCGACTCGGCGCTGGTCCTCACCCGCAACGCCTCCGCCGCCGCGCCGATCCGGGTCTGTCGGGACATCGTCGACCGGGCTCACGTCCGCGCCGCGGTCGTCAACTCCGGCAACGCCAACGCCGAGACCGGAGAGAAGGGCTTCGCCGACGCGCTGGCGATGTCGGAACGGGCAGCTGACGCGCTCGGCCTCGAGACCGCTCAGGTCGCCGTCGCCGAGACCGGCGTGATCGGCGTGCCGATGCCGATGAGCTCCGTCCTGATCGGCATCGAGGAAGCGGCAACGGACCTTGCCGCCGATCACGCGGACGTCTTCGCCGAGGCGATCACGACCACCGACCGCTGGCGCAAGCTCGTCACGCTCGAGATGGACGGCGTCACCCTTTCGGCGCAGGCCAAGGGCGCCGGGATGATCCAGCCGAACATGGCGACGATGCTCTGCTTCGTGCAGACCGACGCGGTCGTCGAGGACCTGGCCGGGGCGCTGCGGCGCGCGGTCGACGCCTCCTTCAACCGGATCACGGTCGACGGCCAGATGAGCACCAATGACACGGTGCTGCTCCAGGCGACCGGCGCCTCCGGGCAGCCGCTCCCGCAAGGGCTACTCGAGGCGGTGCTGCTGCAGCTGGCGATCGAGATCGTCCGCGACGGCGAGGGCGCCGCGCGGGCGGGACGGATCGACGTCAGCGGCGCCGCCGATCGCGACGAGGCCGAGCGGGTCGCGCGGGCGATCGCCAACTCGCCGCTGGTGAAGACCGCCCTTTATGGCCGCGACCCGAACTGGGGCCGGATCGCCCAGGCCGCGGGTGCGGCCCTGGCGGGCGCCGACATGGACGAGATCGGCGCCGGATCGATCGACGCCGGCGAGCTCGGGGCCGAGGGCCTCGAGGCCGACATCGCCCTCCGCCTATCCCGGGGCAGCGCCCGGGCGCACGTCTATTTCTCCGATCTCGGTCACGAGTACGTGACCCTGAACGCGGAATACACGACGTGACCGAGCGCGCCCCACAGTCCCGAGCGGCGGCCACCAGCGTGCAGACGCTGCTCGAGGCCCTGCCCTACATCCGCGAGTTCCACGGGCGCACCGTCGTGATCAAGTACGGCGGCGCGGCGATGCTCGACGAGGACCTGCGTAACGCCTTCGCCAACGACGTGGTGCTGCTCAAGTACGTCGGCCTGAACCCGATCGTCGTCCACGGCGGCGGCCCGGAGATCACCCGCTACATGGAGAAACTCGGCCTCGAGGTGAAGTTCCACGAGGGCCTGCGGGTCTCCGACGGCGACACGGTGGAGATCGCCAAGATGGTCTTGGTCGGCAAACTGAACTCCGAAATCGTCCAGCGGCTGAACCGCCACGGCTCGCCCGCGGTCGGGCTCTCCGGCGAGGACGGGACGCTCTTCGAGGTGACGCCGGCGCCGAACGCCGAGCAGGTCGGCTTCGTCGGCGAGATCCAGCGGGTCGACGTCGACGTCCTCAACCACATCGCCGCCGACTACATCCCGGTGATCGCCTCGGCGGCGTCCGACACCGGCGGCCAGTCCTACAACGTCAACGCCGACGAGGCGGCCGGCAAGGTGGCGGCCGCGCTGGGGGCGACGAAGGCGATCTTCCTCACCGATGTCGAGGGCTGGCGGGCCGACGCCGACGACGAGGCCTCGCTGATCTCCCGCGCCGCGGTGAGCGAGGTCGAAGAGGCCCTGCCCGGCCTGTCGGGAGGGATGCGGCCGAAGCTCGCCGCCTGCGTCGACGCGGTCAACGGCGGCGCCCAGTCGGCCCACATCATCGACGGCCGCGTGCCCCACAGCCTGCTCTTGGAGCTCTTCACCGACGCCGGGATCGGCACGATGGTGGTCCCCGGATGATGGGCCTGGAGGAGACCCGGGCGCTCGAGGAGCGCTACCTGATGCGCACCTACAAACGCGGGGCGGTCGACTTCGTCAAAGGCGAAGGCTGCCTGCTCTGGGACGCCGACGGCAAGGAGTACCTCGACTTCCTCGCCGGGATCTCGGTCTGCTCGCTCGGCCATTGCCATCCGGCCGTGGTCAAGGCGGTCACCGAGCAGACCGAGCGGCTGATGCACGTCTCGAACCTCTTCTACACCGAGCCGATGGCGGAACTCGCACAGCGCCTCTCCGACTCGAGCCTCGGCGGCCGCGTCTTCTTCTGCAACTCGGGGACGGAGGCCAACGAAGCCGCGATCAAGGTCGCTCGCAAGCATGCGCACGGGCGCGGGATCGCCGAACCGGAGATCGTCAGCTTCGAAGGCGAGTTCCACGGGCGGACCTATGGCGCGCTCTCGGCGACGCCGAAGCTGGCCCGCAACGAAGCGCTCGGGCCCTACCTGCCGGGCTTCCGCTCGGTCCCCGACAACGATGCCGACGCCCTGCGCGCGGCGGTCGGGCCGAACACCGCGGCGGTGCTGATCGAGCCGATCCAGGGCGAGTCCGGCGTCTGGCCGACCTCTGAGGAGGCGCTCCTCGCCGCCCGCGAGGCCTGCGATGAGGTCGGCGCGCTGCTGATCTTCGACGAGATCCAGACCGGGATCGGGCGGACCGGATCGCTCTGGGCCTACCAGCAGACGCCGGTGCGTCCCGACGTGATCACCAGCGCCAAGGCGCTCGGCAACGGGATGCCGATCGGCGCCTGCATCACCGGCGCGGAGGCGGCCGAGGCGCTGCAGCCGGGGGACCACGGCTCGACCTTCGCCGCCGGGCCGATCGGCACCAGCGCCGCCCTGGCGGTCCTCGACGCGGTCGACGACCCGACGCTGCTGCGCTCGGTGCGGGAGATGGGCGCGCGGCTGCGGACCGGCCTCGAGGAGCTGCCGGGCGTCGCCGGGACGCGCGGGCGCGGGCTCATGGTCGGCGTCGCGCTCGACGACGGGATCGACGCCGCGGCGCTCGGCGCCGACCTGCTGGAGCGCGGCCTGGTCGTCAACGTCCCCGCGCCGGGGACGCTCCGCCTGCTGCCGCCGCTGGTGGTTCAGAAGGAGCAGATCGACTGTGCCGTTGGACTGATCGGCGAATCCCTCTTAGGCTTTGGAGTCTCGTGAGCAGCTCTGACAGGACCGTCCGCGGGCGGGAGATCGAAGATTCGACCGCGGCGCGGCTGGCCGAGATCGTCGGCGCGGCCGAGAAGGCGGCCCGGCAGGTGATCGACGAAGCCGAGGAGGAAGCGCGCTCGCGGCTGGTCGACGCCCGCCAGGAGGCCGACCGCATCGTCGCCGACCGGCTCGCCGGGCTGGCCGAGCTGACCGACGAGATCGCCGCCCAGGCGGAGGCTCTCCGGCGCCAGTCCGAGGCCCTGCAGCGGGCCCTGGCCGAGGCGAAGGCCGAGCTCGGAGGGGCCGAATCGCTCGGCGGCTCGGCGCCGCTGGGCAAGCCCGCCGTCGATCGCGAGGAGGAGCCCGAGGCTCCTGGGGCCGCCGGGCCCGCGCTCAGCATCGTCGGCCCGCCCGAGGTGGAGCGACCGAAGGTCGACGCACCGAGCTTCAACGGTCCCCGGACCGAGACGGCAACTCCCGCGGGAGCCCGTCTCCTGGCGACGCAGATGGCCGTCTCCGGCTCCAGCCGACACGAGATCGAGGAACGGCTCCGCACCGGCTTCGCGATCGAGGACACGCGGGCGATCCTCGACGCGATCCTCGGCCCCGAGCTCTGACATGGGGTCCGATGGCTAGGCAGGGACTCGCGTCCCGCCGGCGTACAGGTATGGAATGAACGAGGATCCGACCCGACTCATGAGCTACGACGACGAGCCGCCACGCCGCCGTCGCCCACCCCAACCTCCGAAAGGCAACCTGCGCCTGGTGGTGCTGGTCATGGGTGTGGTCATCTTCGGCCTGCTGATCGGCCTGATCGCCTCCTGCGGCGGCGGTGGAACGAAAACCGTCACCCAGACGCGGACGATCACCGAAGAAATCCCGGCGAAAACGCCCGAAAAAGCCACCGGCGAAGGCGAAGAAGGGGAAGAAGGGGAAGAAGGCCTCGAAGAAGGCGAAGAAAGCCTCGAAGGTGAAGAATCCCTGGAAGGTGAAGAAGAAACCGGCGGCCTCGAAGAAGAAGCGTTCGAAGGCGTCCCAGAAGAAGAAGAAGGCATCATTGAAGAAGCACCGGAAGAAGAACTCTTTGAAGGCGAAGAAGGCGGAGTGCCGGCTGAATGACGGGCGCTGATCCGACGCAGCAGCGTCCCACCGCAAGCTATGAGGCGGACCCGGCCCAGGTGGACCGGGTCCTGCTGCTCTACTCGGGCGGCCTCGACACCAGCGTGATGCTGAAGTGGATCCAGGACTCCTACGACGCCGAAGTGGTGACCCTGACGGTCAACCTCGGGCAGCCGGGGGAGGACTACGGGGTGATCGAAGACAAGGCCAAGCGCCTCGGCGCGGTCGAGTGCCACGTCGTCGACGCCCGCGAGCAGTTCGCGAGTGAGTTCGTCGCGCCCGCGATCCGCGCCAACGCCAACTACGGCAACGGCTACCCGCTCTTCACCGCGCTCGGCCGGCCGCTGATCGCCCAGCTCGCGGTCGAGTATGCGCGCAAATCGAACTGCGACACGATCGCCCACGGCTGCACCGGCAAAGGGAACGACCAGGTGCGGATCGAGGCGACGGTGGCGACGCTGGCGCCGGAGCTGAAGACGATCGCGCCGGTGCGCTCCTGGGCGATGGGGCGCGATGAGGAGATCGCCTACGCCCGCGACAACGGCATCCCGGTCAAGGGCGGCACCGAGGTGGCGCCGTACTCGATCGACGACAACCTCTGGGGACGCTCCTCCGAGGGTCGCTGGATCGAGGATCTCGACCACGCGCCCGAGGACGACGTCTTCCAGCTGGTGACCCGACCCGAGGACGCGCCGGACGAGGCTCAGGTCGTGACGGTCGGCTTCGAGGCGGGCCTGCCGGTCTCACTCGACGGCGAGCGACTCGGCCTGGTCGACCTGCTCGAACGGGCGGCGGAGCTGGCGATGAAGCACGGCTGCGGGATCGTCGACCACATCGAGGACCGGATCGTCGGCCTCAAGGTGCGCGACATCTACGAGGTCCCGGCGGCGGCGCTGGTGCTGCCCGCGCACGAGGAGCTCGAGCGCCTGGTCGGCACGATCCACCAGAACCAGTTCAAGCCCGCGATGGACCAGAAGTGGGGCTACCTCGTCTACGCAGGCCTCTGGTGGGAGCCGCTGCGCGAAGACCTCGACGCCTACATGAGCGCCGTGAACGCGCGGGTGACCGGGGAGATCGGCCTCCGCCTCTACAAAGGCAGCGTCCGCGTCGTGACCCGTTCCTCCCCGAACGCCGTCTACGACGCCCAGCTCGCGAGCTTCTCCGAGTCCGGCGAAGAGCTCTTCTCCCAGACCGCCTCGCCAGGCTTCATCGAGATCTGGTCCCTCCAGTCCAAACTCGCGCACCAACTCCGCGAGCGCGACGAGGACTAGGCGCAGGAGCCCGTTGATGCGGGCCGGCCCCGGCAGTCCTAGGGTCAGGACGTGAGGGGTTCGTGTGACTGCGGGCACAGGCGCGGGCGGAAGAGGGACCGGAAACGCGTAGTCGACTTTGAGGCTCCCCGACACTGCCAGGGCCGTGGCCGAGACGGCCGTGCTCGCCGAGACGCCTTGCGTCCCTTGCCCCGGGCTTCAGCTTTCGTCGGCCCGCAACTTCTCTTGCGCTTTATCGTCAACTAGCAGGGAAAACGCGGCGCGCGCAGTAGCCTCGATGCCGCTTTGGCGTTTGCGCGGATCAGATCGGATCTGTTCGGCCTGGTCTGCGCCGGGGCGCTGCTGGGCGCGCTGGTGGCGGTCGTGTTGACGCTCGCGCCAGGGGCGTTGGCGGCGGATCGGGGCAAATTGGAATCGAGGCTCAGCGCCGGGCGCGAAGAAGCGAGCGCGTTGGCGGGCGAGCTGCAGGCGTCCCAGGCCGAACTGGCGGGCGCCGAAGCCGAAGCGGCGCAGGCCGAACGGCACGAGGGAAAGTTGTCGGGTCTGCTCGCCGAAGGCGAAGCCCGTGAGGCGAGGCTGAGCGAAGAAGTCGACGAGACGCGGCATGAGCTCGAAGTCGAGAAGGCGCGGCTGCGGCGCTCGCACGCCGAGTTGTCACGGCGAGTGGTCGATATCTACGAGAGCGGCGTGCCGGAAACCTCGGACCTGATCTTCGGCGACGGCGACTACGAAGAACTGGTCACCCGCGACACCTACCTGCGGGCGATCAACCAGGCCGACGCGGCGCTGGCCCGGCGGGTCGGCGAAACGCGCGATGAAGTGAGCCACGAGGTGACCCTGGTGGCCGCGGCACGGCGCAAGGCGGTCGCCTACGACGAACGGGTGGCGGCGGCGCGCGCGGAAATCGCCTCGGTGCGGGAAGTCGCAGCGGCCTCGGCGGCCCGTCTGGCCGAAATCGGTGGCGCCCGCGAAGCTTCGCTCTCCGAGCTCAAAGGCGACATCGAATCCTGGGTCTCCGACATCAAGAAGATCCGCGCGGAGGAAGCGCGCGAGCGGCGGGAAACCGAAGAATCCGAAGAAGAAGCGACCGCCTCGGCCGAAGAAGAAGTCGGCCGTTGGCTCGGTGGCCCGTACTCGATCCCGACCTACATCGTGATGTGCGAGTCGGGCGGCAACTACAGCGCGATCAACCCCTCGAGCGGCGCAGGCGGCGCCTACCAGGTCCTGCCCTCGACCTGGGAACTCTACGGCGGCCAGGGCGAACCCCAGAACGCTCCGAAGGCCGAACAGGACCGTATCGCCGCCGAAATCTGGGCCGACTCGGGATCGAGCGCCTGGGTCTGCGGCAGCCTCTAGCCTCGTCTCACAAATTTCCCAGTCCGGTGCGGAAAAAGTAACTTTTCGCGCACCACAGTTGCGTATTTCGGCCCTACGGTCTATCCATGGCAACGATGGCCGAGATCACCACCGACAAACGCCTCGACGACCTCCGGTCGGAGATGCACGAGGGATTCGCCCGAAGCGATAAACGCCTCGACGACCTCCGCTCCGAGATGCACCGTGGCTTCGACGGAGTGGACCAACGCTTCGGCCGGGTCGAATCCGACATCCGCGAACTCCGGACCGACACGAAAGACGGATTCGACGCGGTAGACGTGAGATTCGACGCGGTAGACGTCAGATTCGACGCGGTGAACGTCCGGTTCGACGCGGTAATCGTCAGGTTCGACGCGGTGAACGCTCGCCTCGACTCGATGCTGAAGCTGATGATCGGGTTTTTCGCGACTGCTGTCGGCAGCATCGTTGCCGCGGTGGCAGTCAGGATCCTGTTGCACTTCTGAGGAAAAGGGGTCGGAGTTAGCGGGGAAGGCCGCCGGTTCCGTCACATGCAGTTGGCATAGTCGACGGAGTCGTGAGTTCTCCTGCCGCAGTCCATCTCCACGCCCACAGCGAGTACTCGCTGCTGGACGGCCATTGCAAGATCGACAAGATGGCGGAACGGGCGGCGGCGCTGGGTCAGCCGGCGCTCGGGCTGACCGATCACGGCGTGATGAACGGCGCCGTCGACCTCTACAAGGCCTGCAACAAGCACGGGATCAAACCGATCGTCGGGCTCGAGGCATACCTCGTCGACGACCGGGTCGCGATCAAGGAGCAGACGCGCTACGAGCGCAACCACATCACCCTGCTGGCCGAAAACGACACCGGCTTCTCCAACCTGGTGAAGCTGACCTCGGCCGGGTTCCTCGAGGGCTTCTCGCGCGGCAAAGCCAACGTCGACATGGAGTTGCTGGAGCGTCACTCCGAGGGCGTCATCGTGCTCAGCGGCTGCCTCGCCTCGCGGCTCTGCCGCCGCCTGGTCGAAGAGCGTGAGGACGACGCCCGCGCCCACCTCGACGACCTGGTCCAGACCTTCGGCCCCGATCAGGTCTACATGGAGGTGCAGAAGAACGGCATCCCCGAGCAGGACAAGGCGAACGAGGGGATCGTCCGCTTCGCCAAGGAGATCGGCCGCCCCTTGGTCGCCACCGCCGACGTCCACTACCTGACGCGCGACGACTTCGACAACCACGCGGCGCTGCTCTGCGTGCAGACGAAGTCGACTCTGGCCGCGCCGAAGATGAGCTTCGACACGAACGAGTTCTACATCAAGGACAACGCCGAAATGCACGCGGCGTTCGCCGAGTGGCCGGAAGCGGTGCCGAACTCGGTCGAGATCGCCGAGCGCTGCTCGCTGCACATCGAGCTCGGCAAGATCCTGCTGCCGACCTACCCGACCGAGACCGGCGAGGAGCCGCGCGACATGCTCCGCCGGATCGCCGACGAGGGCCTGCGCGCCCGCTTCGGCGACCCGCCGCCCGCCGAAGCGCTGGAGCGGCTCGACTTCGAGCTCGGGGTGATCGAGGAGATGGGCTTCTCCTCCTACTTCCTGATCGTCTGGGACTTCATCAACTGGGCGAAGCAGAACGGCATCGCCGTCGGTCCGGGCCGTGGCTCGGCGGCCGGCTCGATCGTCTCCTACGTCCTGCGCATCACCGACCTCGACCCGCTCGCCGAAGGCCTGATCTTCGAGCGCTTCCTCAACCCCGGTCGTAAGTCGATGCCGGATATCGACATCGACTTCTCGGTCCGTGGGCGCGAGAAAATGATCCGCTACGTCGCCGACAAATACGGCCGCGAGTCGGTCGCCCAGATCATCACCTTCGGCAAGATGGCGCCCCGCGCCGCCACCCGTGACGCCGCCCGCGTGCTCGGCTACGACTACGGCACCGGCGACCGCCTGGCGAAGCTCATCCCCGAGCCGATCATGGGCCGCAGCCCGTCCTTTGCCGAATGCCTGAAGTCGGGCGAAGACCTCAAATCGACCTACGACGCCGAGCCCGACGCGAAAAAGATCATCGACGTCGCCCAGGGCCTCGAGGGGATCATCCGCAACAACTCGATCCACGCCGCCGCGGTCGTCATCTCCGGCGTGCCCCTGCACGAGGTGGTGCCGTTGCAGCTGGCCGAGGACAAGACGGCGCCGCCGCCGGTCAACGCCGAAGGCAAGACGGGCAAACCGGAGCGCCAGTACAAGATCGTGACCCAGTACTCGATGGGCCCGGTCGAGGAGCTCGGCCTGCTGAAGATGGACTTCCTCGGCCTGCGCAACCTCGACGTGATCGAGGACGCGATCGACATCATCCGCCGCTCGCGCGGCGAGGAGGTGGCGATGGACTCGATCCCGCTCGACGACCGCAAGACCTACGAGATGCTGGCGCGCGGCGACTCGACCGGCGTCTTCCAGTTCGAGTCCGACGGCATGCGCGACGCGCTGAAGCGGGTCGGTCCGACCGAGTTCCGCGACCTGGTGGCGCTCGGCGCGCTCTACCGCCCGGGCGCGATGGCCTACATCCCCGCCTACGCGAAGGGCAAGAAGGACCCCTCGACGGTCCGCTACCCGGACCCGCGCCTGCGCCGGATCACCGAGGAGACGCACGGCTGCGTCATCTACCAGGAGCAGTTGATGGACATCTCCCGCTCGATGGCCGGCTTCTCCGGTACCGAGGCGGACGACCTGCGCAAGGCGATCGGCAAGAAGAAGCGCGACCTGATGGCCACCATGAAGGACAAATTCATGCAGGGGCTGAAGGAATCGAACACGGCCCCGAACGTCGCCGCCGACCTCTGGAAGCTGAACGAAGCCGCCGCCGATTACTCCTTCAACAAGTCCCATGCCGCCTGTTACGGGCTGATCTCCTACCGCACCGCCTACCTCAAGGCCAACTATCCGGCCGAGTACATGGCGGCGGTGATCTCCTCGGTGATGAACACCAAAGACAAGGTGCCGTTCTTCGTCAACCGTTGCGCGGAGATGGGGATCGAAGTGCTGCCCCCGGACGTCAACGCCTCCGACCACAGCTTCGTCGTCTCCGAGAACGCGATCCGGTTCGGCCTCGACGCGGTGAAGAACGTCGGCCACGCGGCGGTCGAGGCGATCCTGCGGGCCCACGGGGATGCCCCGATCACCTCGATCTACGACTTCTGCGAACGGGTCGACTCGCGTGCGGTCAACAAACGGGCGATCGAATGCCTGGTCAAGTGCGGCGCGCTCGACTCGACCGGGGCGACCCGCCAGGGGATGCTGGAAGCGCTGCCTGCCGCGCAGGCCTCCGGGCAGAAGGCCCAGGAAGACGCCCAGCTCGGCCAGGGCTCGATCTTCGACTTCGGCGAAGACGCGGGCCCCGCCCAGGCGCAGGCGCGGCCGCCGATCTCGGCCGCCGAGTTCGACAAGACCGAGCTGCTCGCGATGGAGAAGGAGACGCTCGGCACCTACCTGTCCTCGCACCCGCTGACCGAGGTCGGCCCGGCGCTCCGCGCCAAGGTGGACTGCTCGATCTCAGAGCTCGACGGCAAGCAGGACGGCGCCTGGGTGACGGTCGGCGGCATCGTCGTCGAGTGCAAAAAGATCCGCACCAAGAGCGGCAGCCAGATGATGTTCGCGACGCTCGACGACGTCGAGGGTCAGGTCGAGATGCTCGTCTTCAAGGCCGACGAGGCGGAGAGCGCGCAGGTGATCGCCCCCGACGCGATCGTGATCGTCCGCGGCCGCATCGACCACAAGGACCGCGGCGAGACGAAGCTGGTGGTGCAGGACGCCCAGCGCTTCGAACCGGACGCCGCCGAGATCGCCCGCGCCGCCAAGAACGCCCCGCCGCCCGGTCCGCGTGGCGGTGGCGCCTCGGGCGCGTCCGCGGGAGCCTTCTCCGGCGGCCCGTTCCAGTTCTCGATCCCGGTGTCCAAGATGGCCGACCCGGCCGTCATGGAGGAGCTGAAGGCGCTCTTCGAGGACAACAAGGGCGAGTCGGATGTCCACCTCGTGGTCCAGACCTCGAGCGGCCAGACGAAGCTCCGTTTCGGCGCGAAGTACAAGGTCCAGCAATCGCCCAATCTCCGTTACGAGATCGAGCAGCTGCTTGGCGCCGAAGCCTTAGTGGCCTGAGGCACCGCTTGAGCACCTCCAACCGCTTTGTTCCGCGGTCTCACCTCCCTAGACTTACCGCATGTCCGTAACCCGCACCGAGGTCGGCGAGTGCCGCCAATGTCGCTCTTTCTGCGACAAGATGGTGGAGCCTCGCGGCTGCATCGAACTCGGCTGCCGCTTCCTCTACAGCTACGTCGACCGACTCGACGGCCGCCAGTACGTCGGCTGCATGCAGGAAGTCTTCGGCGCGCAGGTCGACCTCGCCGCGGTGCTGGAGAAGGGCGGCTTCGGCGGGGTCAAGATGACCGGCAGCCCGTTGCCCCACTGCCAGTTCACGGTCGAGCAGGCCTACAACGGCCAGGGCGGCTCCTACGACTGCGTCAACCGCCGCTTCTTCGACTGCACCGACGAGGGCTCCGAGGGCATCCGCGCCTTCGACCTCCGCGACGCGGTTTCCTGAGCTCCGGGTCGAGCCGGCGCCCGAACTGCAAGGGACGCAAGGGTCTGCGGCGAGCCCGGCCGTCTCGGCCACGGCCCTGGCTGGCTGTGGCCGTGGCCGAGACGGCCGGGGGATGAGGGGAGTGTCGGGAGAAGTCCCGGCGTGCGCCGAGGGCGCGTCACGTGACGGAGAGCGTGGGAAGTCCACGCTTCCGTGCGTGTCGGACAACAGTGACGACGACGCCCGTGCACTTAGGGGCGCTATAGGGCCCCTAAGTGCACGGGCGTGATCCCCGGCCCTGATTCGGGGCCCGAAGACGGTAGGACGTGCGCGGAAGCGTGATGTTCCCGACCTGTGGCGTAACCCCCAACTCCCTCCCAGGACCATCTAGGACTGTCACCCCGCCAGGACAACGATCGCGAGCTGCAAGCCCCGCTGCTACCCCCAGACACCACCACCGCCCGGATATTGGACACTGGTCCGGAAACATCGACATGGATTCGTGTAACATGCCCGGCCGTGAGTGACGCCACCACTGTTCCTGAGACGGACTCGGACGAGATTCTGAGCGGTATGGCCGGGGAGCCGCCGGTTGCCGCGGAGGGCCGTGGTTTCACGATCGAGCTGACCCAGGACCAAGAGGACATCCGGGACTGGGTGCATGGCTTCGCCGAGGGTGTGGTCCGGCCCGCCGCCCACGAGTGGGACGAGCGCGAGGAAACGCCCTGGCCGGTGATCCAGGAGGCCGCGAAGATCGGTCTCTACAGCTTCGAAGGACTGGGCCAGTTCTGGGCCGACGACACCGGCCTGATGCTGCCGATCGCCAACGAGGAGCTCTTCTGGGGGGACGCCGGCATCGGCATGGCGATCATGGGCACGACGCTTGCCGTCGCCGCGATCTTCGGGCAGGGGACGCCCGAGCAGATGGGGGAGTGGATCCCGCAGTGCTTCGGCACGCCCGACGACGTCAAGGTGGCCGCCTTCTGCGCCTCCGAGCCGGACGCCGGCTCCGATGTCTCGGCGATCCGCACCACCGCCAAGTACGACGAGGCCAAGGACGAATGGGTGATCAACGGCCAGAAGGCCTGGGCGACCAACGGCGGCATCGCCAACGTCCACGTGGTGATCGCCTCGGTCGACCGGGAGCTCGGCTCGCGTGGGCACGCCGCCTTCGTCATCCCGCCGGGCACGCCGGGCTGCGAGCAGGGCGCCAAGGTCAAGAAGCACGGCCTGCGCGCGTCCCACACCGCCGACGTGCACCTCGACGACTGCCGCGTCCCGGGCTCCTGCCTGCTGGGCGGCAAAGAGAAGCTCGACGAACGCCTGGCGCGCGTGCGCGAAGGCAAGAAAGGCAAAGCCCAGGCGGCGATGCAGACCTTCGAGTCGAGCCGGCCGGTGGTCGGCTCCCAGGCCCTCGGGATCGCCCGGGCGGCCTACGAGTACGCGCTCGAGTACTCCAAAGAGCGCCGCCAGTTCGGCCGCGCGATCGTCGAGAACCAGTCGATCGCCTTCACCCTCGCCGACATGGCGCTCGAGATCGACGCCGCCCGGCTACTCGTCTGGCGAGCCGCCTGGATGGGCCGGACCGGCAAGAAATTCGAGCACGCCGAGGGCTCGATGTCGAAGCTGAAGTCCGGCGAGGTCGCCGTCTGGGCCACCGAGCGAGCGATCCAGATCCTCGGCGGCAACGGCTACACCCGCGAGTTCCCGGTCGAGCGGATGCACCGCGACGCCAAGATCTACACCATCTTCGAGGGCACCTCCGAGATCCAGCGACTGGTCATCAGCCGCGCGATCTCCGGCGTCCACATCCAATAGATGAAGTTTACGGCGGGAGAGCAAGGGTCGGTGCCGGGGGGCACCGACCCTTGTCGCCTACCTGAAGGCCGGTGACGCGGCGCGGGACGGGCCCTCGTCGGGGTCCCCGGTAGCGCGCCTATTTTTCGCGGCGTTTGAGGCCTTCGCGGCGCAGGCGCTTGGCGGCGGTCACTTCGGGTTTCGAGGTGCCTTTCTTTTCCGGGCCGGGGGTCTCGAGGGTCGCGGGGAGGCCCTCGAAGCGGGGCTCCGAGAGGAAAGCGGCCAGGCCCTTGCGGCCCATCTCGCCTTTGCCGATGTTGGCGTGGCGGTCGAGGTGGGCGCCGAGCGGGACGGCGGCGTCGTTGACGTGGACCGCGCCGAGGCGTTCGATGCCGACCGTCTCGTCGGCTTCATCGAGGACCGCGGCGAGGTGCTCTTCGTCGGTGATGTCGTAGCCCTGCACGAACATGTGGCAGGAGTCGAGGCAGAGGCCGAGACGCTCGCCGCCGCCGGAGAGCTCGATCAACTCCGCCGTCTCCTCGAAGGTGCGCCCGATCAGGCCTTTGTGGCCCGCGGTCTGCTCGAGGAGGAGCTTGCAGGAGTCGGTTTCCCCCAGCGCGGCCTTGATCACTTTGGCGGCACGTTTCAGAGCCGGTTTCAGCGGACCGCCCAGGGTTGAGCCAGGATGAAGGACTACGCCGCTGGCCCCGATCCCGTCGCCGATCCGCAAGGAGTGCGAGAGGGAGTTGAGCGACTTTTTGGCGAGTTCTTTGTCCGGGCTCGCGGTGTTGATCAGGTAGACCGCGTGGATGATCACCCGTTCCACCTTGGAGGCGTCCATCGCCTCGCGGAACGCCGCGAAATCGTCCTCGCCATAGTTGGTCGGACGCCACATGCGCGGACTCTGGTTGAAGATCTGGATAGATTCGCAACCGCGTTCGGCGCCGCGCTCGACCGCTTTGTCGAGACCGCCGGCAGTGGAGACATGAGCACCGATGAACATGAAGAGAGAAAACCCCCGCTTTCGATTCGCGCCTTCGCCGACCGGTGCGCTGCACATCGGCGGAGCGCGCACCGCACTCTATAACTGGCTCGCCGCCCGGCATGTACCCGACGGGCGCCTCGTCTTGCGGATCGAGGACACCGACCGCGAGCGCTCCACCACCGAGAACGTCGACCAGATCCTCGACGCGATGGACTGGCTCGGCCTCACCTACGACGAGGGGCCGATCTCCCAGGTCGGCCGCGCCGATCGACATGCCGCCGCGCTGGAGCAGCTGCTGGAGTCCGGCGCTGCCTACCGCGACGCCGCCGCCGCCAAGGACGTGGAGGCGTGGAAGAAGGAGCATGGCACCGGCCGCGGCTACCGCGGCACGCCGACCGAGGAGCCCGGCGCGGCGATCCGCCTGCGGGTCCCCGACGACGGCGAGACGATCGTCGAGGACCTGATCCACGGCCGGGTCGCCTTCCCCAACGGCTCCTATGACGACTTCGTCATCGCCCGCGCCGACGGCTCGGTCCTCTACAACTTCGCCGTCGCGGTCGACGATGCCGAGATGGGGATCACCGAGGTCGTCCGCGGCGACGACCACCTCTCCAATACGCCCAAGCAGCTGCTGGTGCTGAAGGCGCTCGGCCACGAGCCGCCGCGCTACGCCCATCTGCCGCTGCTGCACGGCCCCGACGGCAAGAAGCTCTCCAAGCGCCACGGCGCCGCCTCGGTGCAGGAGCTGCGCGACGCGGGCTACCTGCCCGCCGCGGTCCGCAACTACCTGGCGCTGCTCGGCTGGGGGACCGACGACGACACGACCCTGATGTCGACCGAGGAGCTGATCCGCCGCTTCGAGGTCGCCGACGTCGGCAGGTCCGCCGCGATCTTCGACGAAAAGAAGCTGCGCTGGCTGAACGGCCGCTTCATGCGCGAGATGCCGCTCGACGAATACACGCTGGCCGTCGCCCGGCACCTCGGCCGCGAGTCCGACGAGCGCCTGCGCGCGGCCTGCGCGATCACCCAGGACAAAGCTCAGACGCTGGAGGAGGTCTGGCCCCTGATCCGCTTCCTCTACGAGGAGAAGCCGGTCGACGACGAGCGTGCGTGGGACAAGGTGATGAGGGAGGGGACGGGGGAGATGCTCGAGGCCGCGGCCGATGCCCTCGCCGCGGTCGAGCCGTTCACGCCGGCGGCGATCGAGAGCGCGCTCGGACCCCTGCTCGACCGCTTCGACGTCAAACCGGGGCGCCTCTACCAGCCGCTGCGGGTCGCCATCACCGGCACCTCGGTCTCGCCGGGGATCTTCGAGTCCCTGGCGACGCTGGGGCGGGAGAGAACGCTCGAGCGCGTGCGCGCCGCCGCCCGGCGCGCTCCCTGAGCTCCATACCGAATACATAGGGCTTTCTCGCTAAACCTGAACGCGCCATCTGCCGATGCTGTGCGGGATGGCAGGCACGACCACCCAGACCAGCGGCCGTTCCTCGGCTCCCGACCACGCGTTGAAAGGCAATGCCCGTGGCGCTCCGGCGCCCGGCAGCCGACTGGCAGAGGCCTTCGAGGCGGTCGAGCGCTTCCCGGTCCTGATCGCCTCTCGCGAGCGCGTGATCGCCGGGGCGACCGCCGAGACGGCCCGCGTCGGCGAGCTGGTCGAAGCGGTCGAGGCCGACGTCGCGCTGGCGATCTCGGTCCTGCGCTTCGCCAACCGGGGCGGAATGACCGCCGGGGGTGTCGGCGGCATTCCCGACGCGGTCGACGTGCTGAAGCCCTCCGGCGTCCTGGCGATCGCCGGCACGGCGCCGAGCTTCGACTTCTTCGAGGCGGGCAGCGGCTGGGAGCTGAAACCGGAGCGCTTCCGCGTCCATGCTCTCGCCACGCAGCGGGCCGCCGACCAGATCGGCCGCGCGGTCGGTTGGATCGAACGCGACGAGCTTGCCGCCGCGGCGCTCCTCCACGACATCGGCCGCCTCGTCATCTCCCGCCTGCACCCCGGTTACAAGGTCTACTTCGACGCCGCCTCGCGCACCCCCGAGCAGCGCCTGCGCGACGAACGCGAGCAGCTCGGCATCGACCACGCCTTGGTCGGCGGCGTGCTGGCGCGGCGCTGGAACCTGCCGCAGCGCCTCGCGGTCGCGATCGAGCGCCACCACTCCGAGGACGCCGACGGCCTCGCCGCGATGGTCTCCGTCGCCGACATGGTCGCCCACTACACCAACGGCGAGGCGATCTCCCCCGAACGCCTGATGTCGGCCTGCGAGCGGATCGGCCTCGGCCCCGACGCCCTCCGCGAACTCCTCTACGAGCTGCCGCTCGCCCGCAGCGAAGCGGGTCGCATCTCCGAGCCCTGCCCGCTCTCGGCCCGTGAGCTCGACGTCCTCCGCCACCTCTCCGAGGGCATGGTCTACAAGCAGATCGCCGGCGAGATGCACCTCTCGGTCTCCACGATCCGCACCCACCTCCACAACGTCTACGGCAAGATCGGCGCCGTCGACCGCGCCCAAGCCGTCCTCACCGCCCGCGACCGCGGCTGGATCTAGCGCCCGGCCGCGCCGCGGCTAGACGATCAGCGATTCCCGCAGCCCGATCGCGACCGCGTGCGAGCGGTTCTTCGCGTCGAGCCTCGCCAGCGTGTTCTTCATGTGGGTCTTGACGGTCTCCTCGGAGAGGCCGAGCTGGCGGGCGGCGACGGTCGTCGACTCGCCGTCGGCGAGGAGCTGGAGGATCTCGCGCTGGCGCTTGGTGAGCGCGCCGCGGGAGCCTTTGGGGGGCACGTCGGTGTCGATGAAGCGCTCCTGGGCCGACGCCGCGATCACCGCCTTTCGCAGCTGCTCGGGGCCGGCGGTGCGGGCGACGTAGGCGCTGGCGCCGGCGCCCATCGCGGCGCTCGCCAGGTGGCGCTCCGGCCGCTCACCATGGGCGACGATGCCGAGGACGGGCGCCGCGCGGCGCATTTCCCGGATCGCCTGGGTGCCGCTGATCGACGGGCCGCTGCCGTTGGGGCGCCAGCTCATGTCGAGGATCGCGACATCGAAGTCGCCGATGTCGCGCACGAGGTCGACGCCTTCCTCGCGACCGGTCGCCTCCTGCACGTCGAAATCCTTCGACAGCACTTCACGGACTCCCAACCGCACCAGCGGGTGGACGTCCACGACAAGACATTGTGGGCGTTCGCTCAGGACAGCTTTCCGATCGATTGAATGGGTGAGGGCACCCGGGTGGAGGGCTCGCCCGATATGAGCCGATCCTAACCAAGCACTCATTGTGCGGTAGAAAGTCCCTGTGATCTCGATCACTTCAAAGTCGCGCTATGCGGTCGTTGCGCTCGCCGAGCTCGCCCGTTCGGGGGAGCGGCCCGTGCCGATCAAAGAGCTGGCCGAAAGGCGCGACATTCCTGAGCAATTCCTCGAGCAGCTCTTCTCGACCCTGCGGCGCGCCGGCCTGCTCACCAGTCACCGCGGCATGCGCGGCGGCTACACCCTCTCGCGGCCGCCGGAAGAGATCACCGTCCTCGAGGTCGTCCAGGCCCTCGACGGCAAAATCGGCTCCGAAGCCGAAGAGGCCGGCGGCATCTGGGCCGAGGGCGTCGGCGCGCTGCGCAAGGTCTTCGGCCAGACGACGATCGCCGAAGTCGCCCGCCGCGAGGCCGAAGAGGCCGGCAGCGGCATGTACTTCATCTAGCCGCGGCGCCGTCCTACTTCGATTCGTTCAGCTCGATCGCCTCGCGGACGAGGGCCTTCAGGGCATCGCCGTCGATCTGCTCGTCCTCGGCGATGTCGATCGCCCGGCGGGTCTTGCCCTCGAGGCTCGAGTTGAAGAGGCCTTTGGGGTCCTCCAGGGAGGCGCCCTTGGCGAAGGTCAGCTTGACGACCTTCTTGTAGGTCTCGCCGGTGCAGATGATCCCGGCGTGCTCCCAGACCGGGACGCCGCGCCATTTCCAGGTCTCCTCGACCCCGGGGTCGGCCTCCTTGATCAGCTCGCGGACGTGGGCAAGCGTGTCGCCGCGCCAGTCGCCGAGTTCCGCGATCCGCTCGTCGATCAGCTGGGAGGGGGAGTCCGCCATGGGTGTCGTCCTTTCGTCGTGGGAGATCGGGAGACGACATCGGCAGCCGTCTCCCGACCCAAACTAATTGCCCTTGCTGACCCCTGCCCGCGGGATCGTCGGCAGGGTGGCCCCGAACCGCATCGCTCGCCTCCTTCGGCCGAAATTCTTTGTCTGCGGAGTGCAGTATCGACTGAATGCGATTCAGGTACCAGGACGGCATGATTTCGGGCACAATGGGCCCGGCGTAAATGGAATCGAGTGATCGAACAAGTCCGAGGGGTGGCGGGCGACCGACCCGTTCAGAACGCGACCGGTCGACGCCCGCGACCGTGCTTGCCCACCCGCTGCGGGTGCGGATCCTCGAAATCCTGAACGAGCGCGACCTCAGTCCGGTCGAGTTCTGCCGCGAGGGCTTCGCGCCGGAAAGCCTCGAGGTGTCCCACGTCGCCTACCACTTCCGTGAGCTGGCCCAGTGCGGCGCGCTCGAAGTGATCGAGCGGAATCCGCGGCGGGGCTCGGTGGAACACGTCTACCGCGGCGTCGGCCGCGCCTACTTCAGTGACCTGGAGTGGAGCGAGCTCGACCGCGGACAACGGGCGCGGCTGAGCAAGACGATGTTCGAGGGTCTGCTCGCCCGGGTCGAAGGCGCGCTGATGTCAGACACCTTCGACGCGCGGGAGAACCGCCACCTGACCTGGATCGCGATGCGCCTCGACGAGCAGGGATGGAGTGAAATGACGACCGCCCTGGCCGCGACCTTCGGTGAAATCGAACAGATCCGCGCCGACGCGGAAGCGCGGCTCGAGCGTGACGGGGAGGAGGGGATCGCGTCCACCTGCGGCATCCTCGGCTTCACTTCTCCCGCCGACACCCGGCACGGGCCGCCGCCGGAGGCCTAGCCCATAGGGTCCCTGGCCGTGAACGGCGAGGCCCGCACCACCGAGCGGCTGATGCTGCGGCGGCCGGGCCCCGGCGACGCGCCCGCCTACCGCGCGCTGCTGATGCATCCGACGATCGGCGAATGGCTGCGCCCGCCACCGCTGTCGCCCTTCGAGCCGGACGACGGCGACCTTTGGCTCGACGCAGACGTGCGCCACTGGGAGCGTTTCGGCTTCGGGCCGTGGGCGGCGGCCGAGCGGGAGACTGGCGACTACCTCGGTCGGGTCGGGCTGCGCTGGAGCGAGATCGGCGACCGCGCCGGGGTCGAGGTCCTCTGGTCGATCGATCCGCGCCGCCACGGCCAGGGATTCGCCGCCGAGGCGGCGATCGCGGCCCTCGACCTCGCCGCCGATCTGGAGCTCGACCAGGTCTTCGCGATGATCCTCCCGACCAACGCCGCCTCGCTGCGCGTCGCCGAGAAGATCGGACTGAGCCGCGACGGCAACGTCGAGCACGCCGGCTTCGACCACCTGCTCTTCCGCGCCACCCCCGCCGCTCGCTGATTCGTCCGCGACCGCCCGTCCCGGGGTTAGACTGGCCCGATGCGCGCTCTCGTCCCGAAGCCCCTGATCGTCGCCCTCCTCGCGCTCTGCGCGCTCGCCCCGGCCTCGGTCGCCTCCGCGGCGCCGACGGTCAACGGGATCTTCCCGCTGAAAACGGAAATCGAAACGAACAACAAGATCACGGCGGGTCCCGATGGCAACGTGTGGTTCACGCTGCCCGGCAAAAAAGTCGGGATGATCACCCCGGCCGGGGTCGTCCAGGAATTCGAACTCGAAGGGGTCGAAGGACCGATCGGCATCGCGCCCGGTCCGGAAGGGCGCCTCTGGGTGGTCTCCAACGGCAAAGCAGCGAGCTTCCTGCCCGCCAATCCGACCGGCACCGAGCAGGATTTCGCATCGGCGAAAATCCAGGCGGAACCGAACATCGTGCTCGGCCCGGACGGCCTGTTCTGGGTCGCCTCGAACAACAAAGTGGCGAAATTCTCCCCCGCGAACTTCAACGGAACGATCGCGGAAGTGCCGCTCACCGGCGAACTGGCTCCAAAAGACATCGACGTCGCCGGGTCCCTGATCGCGATCTCCGACAACAACGCGGAAGCCGTCACGGAAAAAGGGCGGATCGTCACCTTCACCACGGCCGGGCTGCAGAAAGACTTCTCGATCCCGGGCGGCTCGCAGGGGCTCGCGGGAGCGCCCTCCGGCCAACTCGCCTACTCGGCGGCGCTCGCGAAACCCGAGCAGGCGGGCCTCATCACCCCACCCGGGGCGGCCAGCGCCTTCGAACTTCTCGGTGACCCGTTCGGCATCGCCTACGGTGCCGACCAAGCGTTCTGGATCGTCCAGTTCGCCAAAGGCCAGCTGACCCGACTCGGCGCGGACGGGCAGACCAGCGTGCTCGGCGGCCTGCCGATCGAATCGGCCCGCCAGATCACCGCCGGCCCGAACAGCACGCTCTGGGTCACCCTGGTCAAAAAAGAAGGGCTCGTGCCGGTCTCGGCGATCGCGCGGGTGACCGGGGTCGAACTGCCACCGGCGACCGGTGGGCCGATCCCCACCCCGATCCCTCCCTCGTCACCGTCGCCCTCGGGCCCCGTCAAGGTCAGCGAAAAGCCGGTGCCGAACACGGCGTTCGGTAAGCGTCCGGGGAAAGTCGTGAAAGCTGCCGGTGCCAAGGCGTCGGTCAAGTTCACCTTCTCCTCGACGGTGCCGGGCTCGACCTTCCAGTGCAGGCTGATCAAGCCCGCCGTCGGAAAAAAGAAGAAGAAGCCGGTTGCGGTGTTCGTCGGTTGTCGGTCGCCCAAGGTTCTGCATCTGGCGCCGGGCAAGTACCGCTTTGCGGTCCGGGCGGTCGCCGGTGGGGTGATCGACTCCTCGCCGATCGAAAGCGCGTTCCGGGTCGTTCGCGCCGCTCGCCACAAATGAGGATCGGGCCGGAGGCGTCCGCCGTCGTCGGCGACACGCCGATGGTGCTGCTCGAGCGGATGGGGAACGGGCTGTTCGGGCAGGTCTGCGCGAAGCTCGAGTACTTCAATCCCGGCGGGTCGGTCAAGGACCGGATCGGGGTGG
This sequence comes from Solirubrobacterales bacterium, assembly GCA_965200635.1. Lineage (GTDB taxonomy): Bacteria > Actinomycetota > Thermoleophilia > Solirubrobacterales > 70-9 > VAYN01. The sequence goes on from OZ241364.1 coordinate 3,083,038, forward strand.
CGATGATCGACGCCGCCGAAGAGGCGGGGGAGATCGGGCCGGGGCGCACGCTGGTGGTCGAGCCGACCAGCGGCAACACCGGCATCGCCCTGGCGATGGTCTGCGCGGCGCGCGGCTACGAGCTGATCCTGACCCTGCCGGAAGGGATGAGCCGCGAGCGTGGCAAGCTGCTGCGCGCCTACGGGGCCAAAGTGCGCGAGACGCCGAGCCTCGGCGGGATGAACGAGGCGGTCGCGCTGGCGGAGGAGATCCGGGATCAGCGCAAGGCCTTCATGCCGATGCAGTTCTCCAATCCGGCCAACCCCGCGGTGCACCGGCGCACCACCGCCGAGGAGATCTGGCGCGACACCGACGGCGAGGTCGGCGCCTTCGTCTGCGGGGTCGGGACCGGCGGCACGATCACCGGGGTGGGGCGGATGCTGAGGGAACGGGCGCCGGACGCGCTCGTCGTCGCGGTCGAGCCGGAGAGCTCGCCGGTCCTCTCCGGGGGCCAGCCCGGCCCGCACAAAATCCAGGGGATCGGGGCCGGGTTCGTGCCCGAGGTGCTCGACCGCTCGGTGATCGACGAGATCATCCCGGTCGGCGACGAGGACGCCTTGGAGACGGCGCGACTCGCGGGGAGTGCCGAGGGCGTGCTCGCCGGGATCTCCGCCGGCGCCAACATCCACGCGGCGCTGCAGGTGGCGGCGCGGCCGGAGATGGCCGGCAAAAGGGTGGTGACGATCGTCTGCGATTCAGGCGAGCGCTATATGTCCTTGCCATTCTTCGCCCCATGAGGCGCACACGATGCTGAGGAGCTTCCTCGCCGAGATCCGTTGCGACATCACCGCGGCGCGCGACCGCGACCCGGCCGCGCAGGGCGTCTCCTCCTTCGAGATCCTGACCAGCTGGGCCGGGGTGCAGGCGCTCCTCGCCCACCGGCTGGCGCATGCGCTGCGCGAGGCCGGGGTGCCGTGGGTGCCCCGGGCGATCGCCTACCTGACCCGCGCGGTCACCGGCGTCGAGATCCACCCGGCGGCGCAGATCGGCACCCGCTTCTTCATCGACCACGGCTCGGGCGTGGTGATCGGGGAGACGGCGAAGATCGGCGACTGCGTGACGCTCTACCAGGGCGTCACCCTGGGGGGCACCGGCTTCCAGCGCGGCAAGCGCCATCCGACGCTGGGCGACAACGTCACGGTCGGCTCGGGGGCGAAGCTGCTCGGCCCGATCGCGGTCGGGGACGGGGCGAAGATCGGCGCCAACACGGTGGTCGTCGAGGACGTGCCGCCGGGCGCGACCGTGGTCGGCAACCCGGGCCACCCGGTGCGCGTGGAAGGCCGCAAGCTCGAAGGCCCGGACGCCGACTGGATCCACCTGCCGGATCCGATCGCCGACGCGATCAAGGCGCTCTCGGAGCGCATCGTCGAGCTGGAAACGCGCCTCGGCGAGGTCGACGGCGGCGCGGCCGACGCGGCGAAGCGCGAGAAGTCCGGGATCAAGCCGCGCACCGGCCGCTCCTCGGCCGGCGGCTGACCGGGCCGCGGCGCCGTAATGCGCCGCCCGCCGCTTTAACCTGCGCCCGGTGAAGAAGCGCGCTCTCGTCCCCCTGGCGCTCCTCGTCGTGGCGGCCGCCACCCTCACCGCCTGCGGCGGCGGCGAAAGCGACGAAGACAAGATCGTCGCCGCGATCGAAGCGGCGGAGACGACGACCGACCCGCACAACTGCACCGAACTGCAGACGCGGCGCTTCAACGATCAGGTGACCCAGCAGACCGGCGAGGCGGGGACCGAAGCCTGCGAAAGGGAAGCGAAGCAGGGCGAAGCCCAGGCGAAGAGCGTCAAGGTCTCGAACGTCTCCGTCGACGGTGCGAAGGCAACGGCCGAAGTCGAATTCAAGGGCGGTCCGCTCGATTCCCAGACCCTCGACGTCGCCTTGGTCGAAGCGGGCGGCGACTGGAAGCTCGACCAGGTCGAAGGCTTCGCCGACTACGACGGCAAGGCGCTCGGCAAGGCGTTCGAAACGCGCTTCGAGGAAGCGCCGGAAGGCCTGAGCGCCAAGCAGGCGAGCTGCATCTCCCGCAAGGTCGCCGCCTCGAGCGAGGCGGAAGCCGAAAAGTTGTTCTTTGGCGGGTCGTCGCAGCCGATCGTCAAGTTGGCCGAAAGCTGCGCCTAGGCGGGTGCGGCAGTCCTAGTGGCGGCCTGGGCGTCTCAAGGCGGTCCTGGCTGGCTGTGACCGCCATGAGACGCCCAGGACGTGAGGGGTTCGTGTGATTGCCGGCACGGGTGCGGGCGGAGGTCGGACTTACGTCGGGGGTGCGTGCGGGAGAGGGCACACCTGGCACGGATCGGACACGGAGACGCCGGGAACGTCACCCTTCCGCGCACCTTCTCCCTTGTTCGGGGCCCCGGATCAGGGCCCGAAAACGCGCTGCATGAGTTGACCGTGCTATAGCACGGTCAACTCACCCAGCGCGGTCGTGCGTGTTGTCCAACACGCACGGAGGCGTGGACTTCCCACGCTCTCCGTCACGACTCGCGAGTCTCGACACGTCCTCGTGGGACAACGGTGAGCGTTCCGTCGCTCCTCCCGTGACGCGCCCTCGGCGCTCGCCGGGACTTCCCCCGACACTCCCCACATCCCCGGCCGTCTCGGCCACGGCCACAGCCAGCCAGGGCCGTGGCCGAGACGGCCGGGCTCGCCGACAACCCTTGCGTCCCTTCAGCGGTGGTGCGCCGGCATCCTGAGCGTCAACGAGCGGCGGAGCACGGTCGCGGCGCTGCCGGGGCTCTTCAGCTTGATCGTGAAGCGGGCCTTCAGGGATCCCTTGGCCCTCAGCAGTTGCTGCGAGGGTTTCGGGAGCTTGAGGAGGACGGTCTTCGCCTTCCCGGCCGTCAGGACGAATCTGGCGGTTCCGAGCGACACCTTGTGGCGCTTCTTGCCGGCGGTCGAGAGTGGGGCGTAGGACTTCGCCGTCAGACCGGACAGGGTGCCGGAGCATCCCGCGTCCGAGCGCAGGGTGAAGCCGACGGTGGTGCCTCCCGGCTTGACCGCGGCACCGAACCGGGTCAGGTGGATGCTCCGCTGCGGCGACTTGCCTTTCGGGCCGCCGGGGGCAGGGGTGGTCGGGGGCGGCGTGGGCGCGGTGCCGCCACCGGCCGGGAGCTTCGCGAGGTGGTCGTGGAGCGCGGTGCCGTTGGGGGCGGCCGGGGTGCCGTTGTAGTCCGACAGGAGGTAGTAGGCGCTGCAGCCCGCGTCGGCGATCTCCTGTGGCGAGAGCACCCACCATCCCCAGGCCAGGTAGCCGACCCCGTGTTCGTCGGCCCAGGTCATGTATTCCTCGTCGAAGTTGCTCGGGGCGCAGACGTCCTGGTCGAACTCGCCGGTGACGACCGGCACCTGGGCGGCGACCGAGGCGATGGTCGAGTTCCAGCAGGCCGCGTTGTCGCAGGCCTTGCCCTGGTAGTTGTGGAAGGAGGCGGCCTCCTGGCCGAGCGGGTCGTTCGGGCGGAACGTCAGCCACTGGGTCAGGTCGTTGGCGTAGTCGAGGCCGCCGAGCAGCACCGGCTGGGTGGCGCCGGTGGCGCGGACGGTGTCGACGAGCGCCTGCATGCCGACCGCCGGATAGAGCGTTTTGCTCGGCGGATCGGTCTGATCGTTGCTGATCGGCAACTGGCAGCCGCCGTCGCGCCAGCAGGTCCAGCTAACGGGGTGTGCCGGGTCGTTGACCGCGGCCGGCGAGTAGGGCTCGTTGAAGAGGTCGAAGACCACGGCCGGGTCGCCCTTGAAGGTTTCCGCCACCGATTTCCAGAAGTCGACCGAGTGGGCGTCGGGCATCGGACGCTGCCCGTCGGCCTTGGCGGCCAGGGGCCCCGTCCAGTGGAGGTCGAGGATCGCGTACAGGCCGTGGGCATGGAGCGCCGCCACGTAGTCCTGGACCGCCTGCCGGTAGCCGGCCACGGTGAGTGGCTGCGGGGGACCCTGATCGCTGTTCGGGTCGCCGTTGATCCCGAGCCAGCAGCTCTGGTTGAGCGGCACCCGGACGGCCGTGGCCTTCCAGGAGGCGACCGCGGCGGCGTCCGCGTCGTCCATGTGACCGTCGTTGTAGGCGTAGCCCTGGTCGCAGGCGTACTCGAAGCTGGGGTGGTTGACGCCGAGCAGTCGGATCGTCTGGCCCGATCCGTTGACGAAGTGGTTCCCTTCGACCTTGATCGATAGGTCGGCCGCGGCGGCCTGGCCGGCGAGGGCAAGGGCGCTCACGAGCAGCGCGCAGGCGAGCGCGGACAGCAGCGCGAGGGAGTGGATCGTTCTGGGTCGGGTCTCTGGGGACGAGGCGTAGGTCATAGGCGTCGGATCCTCCGTCGCGGACGCCGAGATCGCAACGTGGTGGCACCGAAGGTATTGGCGCCCCCGAGGGCGATCCGCGCGCCTGAGGGCCGGCCGGGCCCCTGGCTATGCTCGCTGGGTGAGTCTTCAGGCCGACCAAGAGTCATTTCTGGGCGGCGAGGGGACGCTCTTCGGCCGACCGACCGAGGCGGGATCGGACCGGGTCGAGCGTCTGGTCGCCGGCCTCAACCCACCCCAGCGCCAGGCGGTCGAGCACGGCGAGGGGCCGCTGCTGGTGCTGGCGGGCGCCGGGTCGGGGAAGACGCGGGTCCTCACGCACCGGATCGCCTACCTGCTGGCGACGGGGAAAGCGCGGCCGGGGGAGATCCTCGCGATCACCTTCACCAACAAGGCCGCGGCGGAGATGCGGGAGCGGGTCGCCGGGCTGATCGGCCGCTCGGTCCGCGCGATGTGGGTGACCACGTTCCACTCCTCCTGCGCGCGGATGCTGCGGGTGGACGGAGAGCGGCTCGGCTACTCCAAGGGCTTCACGATCTACGACCAGGGTGACTCGCTGCGGATGATCAAACGCTGCCTGGCGGAGCTCGGGGTCGACCCGAAACGGTATCCGCCGCGCGCCGTACAGGGGAAAATCTCCAGCGCCAAGAACCAGCTGATCGACCCCTCCGGCTACAGCGAAATGATGGTGGGCGGCTTCGAGGAGGTCGTCGCCGAAGCCTTCCCGCTCTACGAGAAGCGGATGCTCGAGGCCAACGCGATGGACTTCGACGACCTGCTGGTGCGGACGGTGAACGTCCTGGAGCTCTTCGAGGACGTCCGCGAGCGTTGGCGGCGCACCTTCCGTCACGTGCTCGTCGACGAGTACCAGGACACCAACCACGCCCAGTACCGGATGCTGCAACTGCTCGCCAAGGAGCACGGCAACCTGATGGTGGTCGGCGACGAGGACCAGTCCGTCTACAGCTTCCGCTCCGCCGACGTGCGGAACATCCTCGACTTCGAGAACGACTTCCCCGACGCCGAGGTGATCAAGCTCGAGCAGAACTACCGCTCGACGCAGACGATCCTCTCCGCCGCCAACGCGGTGGTGTCCCGTAATCGTGAACGGCGTCCCAAGGAGCTGTGGACGGACATCGCGGGCGGTGACCCGGTGAAGCTCTACGAGCTCGGCGACGAGCACGAGGAGGCGCGCTGGGTGGCGGGGGAGATCGACCGCTTGGCCGAGGAGGACGACGTCAAGCGCTCCGACGTCGCGGTCTTCTACCGGACCAACGCGATGAGCCGCGTGCTGGAGGAGACGCTCGAACGCTTCAACGTCAACTACCAGGTCATCGGCGGGACGAAGTTCTACGACCGCCAGGAGATCAAAGACGCCTTCGCCTACCTCGGGTTCCTGGCGAACCCGGCAGACCTGGTCGCCTTCGGGCGGATCGTCAACTCGCCGCGGCGTGGGATCGGCGACACGACCCAAGGGCGGCTGACCGCCTACGCGAACACCGCCGGGCTGACGATCTGGGAAGTGATCGAACGAGTCGAGGACGTGCCCGGCGTGAGCGCCGCCGCGATCAAGTCGGTAGGTCGCTTCTTCGAGACGATGGACGCGCTGAAAGACCACGTCGAGGATTCCTCGATGCATTCGCTGCTGGAGCGGGTGCTGAACGAGACCGGCTATATGGAAGCGCTGAACGCCGAGCGCACGGTGGAGGCCGAAGGGCGGGTGGAGAACCTCGAGGCGCTGCTCGAGGGTGCCGCCGAGTTCGACCGCGAGCGCGAGATCGAGGGCGAGACCGAGATCACCGCGCTGGAGGAGTACCTGCAGTCCAACATGCTGCGCTCCGAGCAGGACGCCTTGGAGGGTGAGGAGTCCGAGAAAGTCACGCTGATGACGCTCCACAACGCGAAGGGCCTGGAGTACGACACGGTCTTCGTGATCGGCATGGAGGACGGAGCCTTCCCGCACATGCGCTCGCTGGAAGAAGGCGGCGAAGAAGAGGAGCGACGCCTCTGTTATGTCGGGATCACGCGGGCCGAACGGCGCCTCTACCTGACCTGGGCGCGCGAACGCCAGCTCTTCGGGCGCTCCGAGCGCAACCTGCCGTCGCGCTTCATCGACGAGATCCCGGTCGAGCTGACCGAACGGAGCTCGACCGCGGCGAGCAGCGGAATGACCTGGGGCTCGACCCAGTACGGCGGCTCGGGGGGCGGGTTCGCCGACAACGGCTTCGGCACCGGCGCCGACGCCCTCGCCCCGGCGCAGCCGCTCGATCCCGGCCCGGCGCTGGAGATGCGGACCGGCGACGACGTCGTCCACGCCTCCTTCGGCGACGGTGTCGTCACCGGGACCGAGCCGGGCGGGGTGCTGGTGGTGAGGTTCGACGACGGCAAGGAGCGCAAGCTGATGGCCGACTACGCGCCGATCCGGAAGAAGTAGATGGCCCTCCGGGTGATCGACGGCAGGGCCGTCGCGGGGGCGGTCAAAGAGCGGGTGAAGGTCGACCGCGCGGCCTTCGAGGAGGAGTTCGGGCGCGCGCCGGGGCTGGCGACGGTGCTGGTCGGCAGCGATCCTGCCTCCGAGGTCTACGTCGGGATGAAGGTGAAAGCCTGCGAGGAGGTCGGCATCAGGTCGATCCACCAGCAGCCCGACGAGGCGATCCGCCAGGAGGAGCTGGAGGCGTTGGTCGAGGAGCTGAACGCCGACGAGGAGGTCGACGGGATCCTCGTGCAGATGCCGCTGCCGGGCCACCTGGACTCCGACCGGATCGTGGCCCTGATCGACCCGGCCAAGGACGTCGACGGGCTGACCCCGGTCAACGCCGGGCTGCTCGCCCACGGCACGCCGGGCCTGACCCCGTGTACGCCCGCCGGGGTGATGGAACTGCTGGAGCACGAGGGGGTCGAGGTGGAGGGCGCCCACGCGGTGGTGGTCGGGCGCTCGAAGCTGGTCGGCGTCCCGCTCGCCCGCCTCCTGCTGATGGCGAACGCGACGGTGACGATGTGCCACTCGCGCACCCGCGACCTCGACGCGGTCTGCTCGCAGGCCGACATCCTGGTCGCCGCGGTCGGCGTGCCGCGCCTGCTCGGCGCCGCTTCGGTCAAGCCTGGCGCGGTGGTGATCGACGTCGGCGTGAATCGGCTGGAGGAGGGCCTGGTCGGCGACGTCGACTTCGGTCCGGCCGCCGAGGTCGCGTCGGCGATCACCCCGGTCCCCGGCGGTGTCGGCCCGATGACGATCGCGATGCTCCTCCACAACACGTTGCTCGCGGGCCGGATCCGTCAGGCGAGCCGATGACCCCCGACGCCGACGAGCCGAAAGACCGTCGGCGCGGCCCGCGGCGCCGAGCGGCGAACGAGGCCAAAGCGAGGGGCAAAGGCAAAGCGGCCGCCGCGGCGCCGACGGACGCCGAGCGCAAGGCGCGACGCCCCGCGAAGCCGAAACGCCCGGCCAAGCCCCGGCGGACCCGCCCGCGGCTCCGCGCCGGCGAAGCGATCGCGCTGGTCGCGGCGATCTTGCTCTTCGTCCTGATGTTCTTCGACTGGTACGGCGCCAAGGCGACCACCAGCGCCGAATCGCTCGGCGGGGTCGTCACCGGCTCCGGCGGCGGCAGCGCCTGGGACACGCTCGAAGTGATCCCGCTCTTCCTGATGCTGGCGATCGTCGTCACCGTCGGCGCCGCGCTCCTTCGCCTCTCGGGCTCCGACTGGAAGCCCGCGATCCCGCCCGCCGCGGCGATCTGCGTCCTCGGCATCCTCGCCACCGTCCTCATCCTGATCCGGATCATCGACCCGCCCGGCCCCCTCGGCGCCCTCTCCGAACTCGCCTACGAATCGACCCTGAAGCTGCCGATCTTCCTCGCCCTCGCCGCCGCCCTCGGCATCGCCTACGGCGGCTGGCGCGCGATGGGCGAGGAGGGCGCCTCGTTCGCCTCGATCGGCAAGGGCTTGGAGGCGCCGAAACGGACCTAGAATCGACCCGTGATCGCGCTCAGGCGACTCGGGGTGGGTGGGGCGATCTCGTTGGTCGCCGCGCTGTCGCTCCTCTTCTTGATGTTTTCGCAGTGGTACGAAGTCGGGTTCACGCGCGAATCGAGCTTTCTCTATTACCTCAGCCCGTTCCCGACGGATCACGATGCCTGGCATTCGCTCGGAACCATCTCGATAGTCGCGCTGTTGTTGGTGATCGCGTTGACGATCGGCGCGACGGTGACGCGGTTGGCCGGCATCGATGGCAAGTTGGGTGCCCTGGTGTGTGTCGGGGGCGGACTCGCCGTGCTGGTGATCTTCTACTGGATCGTCTCGCCGCCCGACCTGAGCGGCGAAATCAAAGAATGGGCCTGGAGCGGCACCCTGAAGCCGCCGATCTTCCTCGCCTTGGTTGCTGCGCTCGGCATCACCGTCGGCGGCTGGCTGACCATGCGGGCCGAAGGAACCTAGAATCGGTCCCGTGATCGATCGCGAGCAGGTACTCCACGTCGCCCGGCTGTCCCGGTTGCGGCTCGACGATGCCGAAGTCGAGACGATGGCGGGGGAGCTCTCGGGCATCCTCGGGCACGTCGACCGGATCCGCGGGCTGGATCTGGAGGGGGTCGAGCCGACCTCGCACGTGGTGGAGTTGGAGAACGTGCTGCGGGCCGACACGCCGTGGGAGAGCATGCCGCCGCAGGTAGCTCTTGCCAACGCGCCGGAGCCGTTCGACGGCGCCTTCCGCGTCCCCTCACCTCAGCACGACGCCGACTGATGGCCGACCTGCTCGACCTGACCGTCGCCGAGGCGGCGGCGAAGATCGCCGCGGGCGAGATCTCCGCGGATGAGTACGGCTCCGCCTGGCGGGCCGCTGCCGCGACCGATGAGCTGAACGCCTACCTCTGGAGGGCCGACCACGCCGAGGCGCTCGAACCGGACTGGAACGGCGACGGCGAGAGCGCCCCCGCCGGCGATGGTGAGGCGACGCCCTATGGCTCCAACGCCCCGGCGCCCGCCGCGTCGGGCCCGCTGGCCGGCGTCCCGATCGCGATCAAGGACATCTTCACCACGCAGGGCATCCCGACCACGGCCGGGTCCCGGATCCTCGAGGGCTACCGCCCGCCCTACACGGCGACCGCCGTGCGTAAGCTGACCGCGGCCGGCGCGCACGTGCTCGGCAAGACGAACATGGACGAGTTCGCGATGGGGTCCTCGAACGAGAACTCGGCCTACGGCCCGGTCCTGAACCCGTGGGACCGCGGACGCGTTCCCGGTGGCTCCTCGGGCGGCTCGGCGGCGGCAGTCGCCGGCGGCCTCGCCCCGGCGGCGCTCGGCACCGACACCGGCGGCTCGATCCGCCAGCCCGCCTCGCTCTGCGGCATCGTCGGCCTGAAGCCGACCTACGGCGCGATCTCGCGCTTCGGGATGATCGCCTTCGCCTCCTCGCTCGACCAGTGCGGGCCGTTCACCCGCGACGTCGCCGACGCGGCGCTCCTGCTCGGCGTGATGCAGGGCAAGGACCCGCTCGACTCGACCTCGGTCGGGATCGAGGGTGGGATCGAGCTCCCCGGCCGCGAGGACCTCGCCGGCCTGCGGTTCGGCGTCCCAAAGGAGCTCGGCGAATCGACCATCGACGCCGGCGTCCGCGCCGTCTTCGAGGCGACCGTGGCGAAGATCGAGGAGCTCGGTGGCCAGATCGTCGAGATCGGCCTACCGCACGCCGAGCACGGCATCTCCGCCTACTACGTGATCGCCCCGGCCGAGGCGTCCTCGAACCTCGCCCGCTTCGACGGCGTCCGTTATGGCCTCCGCGAGGCCGGCGACGAGGACCTGATCGAGATGTACGAGCGGACCCGCTCGGAGGGCTTCGGCGCCGAGGTGAAGCGGCGGATCATGCTCGGCACCTACGCGCTCTCCTCCGGCTACTACGACGCCTACTACGGCCAGGCGCAGAAGGTCCGCACGCGGATCGCCCAGGACTTCGACGCCGCCTTCGCGGACGTCGACTTCGTGATCACGCCGACCTCGCCCTCGGTGGCGTTCGAGCTGGGCGCGATGACCGACGACCCGCTGGCGATGTACATGAACGACTTCTTCACCGTGCCGATGAGCCTCGCCGGCATCCCGGCGATCTCGATCCCGGCCGGATTCGCCGCCGCGGGGGGCGCGGCCAAGCTCCCGGTCGGCTTCCAGATCGCCGCCCCGGCCTTCGGCGAGCAGCAGTTGTTGGAGGCCGCCCACGCCCTGGAGAACGCGCTGGAGGTGTCCCGTGCCTGAGCTGGAAGCCGTCATCGGCCTCGAGATCCACGTGCAGCTGGCGACGAAGACGAAGATGTTCTGCGGCTGCGAACCGAGCTTCGGCGACGAGCCGAACACCCACACCTGCCCGATCTGCCTCGCCCACCCCGGCGTCCTGCCGGTGCCCAACGAGGAGGCGATCCGCTTCGCCCTGAAGATCGGGATGGCGCTCGGCTGCGAGATCGCCCCGCGCTCGATCTTCCACCGCAAGAACTACTTCTATCCCGACAACCCGAAGGCCTACCAGATCAGTCAGTACGACATCCCGATCTGCGGCGAAGGGAAGCTCGGCGACATCCGCATCACCCGCGCCCACCTCGAGGAGGACGCGGCGAAGACGATCCACGTCGGCGAGTCCGGCCGGATCGCCGCCTCGACCGCCTCGCTGGTCGACTTCAACCGTGGCGGCACGCCGCTGGTGGAGATCGTCACCGAGCCCGATCTGCGCGGTGCCGCCGAAGCGGCCGAGTGGGCGCGCCTGCTGCGTGAGACGGTCCGCCAGCTCGGCGTCTCCGACGTGAACATGGAGGAGGGGAGCCTGCGGATCGACGCCAACGTGTCGGTGCGCCCCGAGGGCTCGACCGAGCTCGGGGTGAAGACCGAGCTGAAGAACATGAACTCGTTCCGCTTTGTCCAGCGCGGGATCGAAGCCGAGCTCGAGCGCCAGCGCGAGATCATCGGCGCGGGGGGGACGGTCGAGCAGGAGACGCTCCACTTCGACCCGGCCAGCGGCGAGCTCACCTCGCTGCGCTCGAAGGAGGAAGCCCACGACTACCGGTACTTCCCCGAGCCCGACCTGGTCGCGATCGTGCCGACCGAGGCGATGCTCGCCGAAGCGCGCGACTCGCTGCCGGAGCTGCCCGCCGAGCGCACCGCCCGTTATGAATCGGAGCTGGGGCTGGACCCGGCGCAGGCCCGTCTGCTGGCCGGCGACCCCGATCAGGCCTCCTACTTCGAGACCGTCGTCGCCGCCGTCGGGGAGAACGCCGAGCCCCGTGTCGTCGCCAACTGGGTGACCGGCGACCTCACCGCGGCCCTGCGCGCCTCCGAAGACGCCGAACGCCCGGCCGTCAAGCCGCTCGCCGACCTGATCGGCGCCGTCGCCTCCAAGCAGGTCTCCCACGCGGGCGGCAAAGGAGTGCTGGCGATCCTCGTCGCCGACGGCGACGCCGACGTGGCCGAGATCATCGAGCGCGAGGGCCTCGCCCAGATGGGGGGAGATGACACGAAACTGGCCGGCATCGTCGCCGCCGCGATCGAGGCCGACCCGGCCGCCGCCGAGCAGATCCGCTCCGGCAACGGCAAGGCGATCGGCGCCATAGTCGGCACTGTGATGCGGGAGACGAAGGGCCGCGCCGACGGCGGCGAGGTCAACCGTCTGATCCGCGAGCAGCTCGGGCTGTAGCCGGCACGCCAGCGCTAAGCGGCCTTTGCGATCTCCTGATCTTTAGACCTTTTGGCCAGGCGAATACGGGCTCGGCGTATAAGTATTCGCCTATTCGCCAGCTCCCGCAGGAAGATTTCCGCCTTAACGGGGACTCGGGCCGTTTTGAATCTAGATCCAGGAGGTTGAGCCAGTACTGATCCGGTCAGGCAGACACGATCTGGAGAAACCACCCGAAACAAATCTTCGAAGCGATCCAGGCGACTTGGCCCGTTGATGAGGTAGTTCAGTCGCCCATGCGTGGCCTGGTCAAAGCGACGTAGGTTCGTCAGCTGACGAATCCATTCGCTCTGATCTCGGGAACCCGTCCAGTCGATCACGACATGGGTGACTGAGGGGCATTGATTGGCGAAATGTGCAAACCGTAAGGCGTCAAAGGGGGTCACCCAGGCAACTCGCGGCATGACCGTGGCGCCGCTCGACTGGAGTTCTCGTGCAGTTATGAGCGAGCGCTTGGTGGCCCAGAAGAACTCCGGTCTCGGTCTGGGTAAATAAGTCGAGTAAGACGGACCGCCGATGAAGACGAAATTGCCACCGGCCAAGGCGGGAATCAAGGTCTCCCGTTCCTTCCAGAGGCGCTCCACATATTTGTTTTTTCCGAAGAGCAACAGGCCGATGCCAACGCGGTCATCCAAGCCGAGTCGTCCTCGGACGTCAGATGCTGACAGTGGCTTCTTTCGGGTGCCGACTACCTCTCTCGTCGTCACGATGTACAAGTCCTCCGAGAGGTATCCCCGAAGGTCCGAGCGAATCTCGACCGGCGGGAGGAATGCTGGCAACTCTGGAACTGTCGCCCCGGCTATCGGGATATCGAAATCTGGGCCGCCTATCGAGTCGAGGCATTCATGGGTCGATCTGAATCCGGGGTGGAGAACTTCCTCACCGCCAAATTTCGACTGACCCCAAACGTTTTGGCACGCAAACTCAGTCCGCGATGCACCGCACGACTGAAACCAACGGCAGCCCCTGCAGAGAGGCCCCTCCTCTCGTGGAAAAAGAGCCTCCCGTTCCATTGCTAGGTCTTACTTAACGCCTCTCACAACGACCTGGCCGATTTCTCCGGGTAAGAGCTTCGTCTCAACGACGCCCTCCATTGCGTGGCCAATTTCGAGGCAGTTGCGCATTGCTCCGGCGGTTTGCCCGACGAGTTCACCCAATAGATCTCCTGCGGCTGACCTCACCTCTGGAGGCCGGCCGATGATCAGTCGGACGTCAGTGTCCGATTCGATCTCGACCGCGACGCGAAACTCGGCCACCTGCGGGCGAGTGCAGAAACTTCCCTCTGCGTCGGCTCCCGAAGGTCCTCCCACGCCGAGTACTCCGTCGCCATTGCCGGCGAGACTGGACTCCAGATCTGCCGGAGGTGCGGCTGCTGCTCTGACGCCATCTTTCGAAAGATGGTCGGTACGACGGCTCGGTCCGTTTCCCATGCTCGGACTCCTTGCTGTTGACGTTGCAACTTTGCAGCTGCAGAGTCCCATCGCCGTCGGACGCTCCAATTTCCGCGTTTCTGAAGCCGCTTCGATATCCGGACTTGGGAATTAAATGGCGCCCATGAGCGACGACCTTCCACTAGACGTAGTTGTCAGGCAGCGACAGAGCCTCTTGGCGCAGCTCGCTCAGGAACGCGAGCAAATCAAGGCTTTGGAAGTCGTCGTTGAGAATCTGGTGGAGCAGATGAGGACGCGCCAGCATGTCTTGGACGAAATCGACTCGGTTCTTGGGATGACGCCTCAACTCCGGCTTGACGAAAGCTCTGTTTTACTGAGAGGGCGACGCCTGACCGAGGTTGCAGTTGAGGTGCTCGCGCAAGAGCGCGGCGACGCTGTCACCGTCCACTACAGGGAATGGTTTGAGCTCGTTCGCTCTCGTGGTCATCTCGTTGGTGGGAAAGAGCCTCTCAATACCTTTTTGACCCAAATTAATCGGGCTCCGAATGTCGAAAAGGTCGGGAGGCGAACTGGGGAATATCGGTTGACGGCATGTCACAACGTGTGATTTATCGCACTTTGTAACACGCTGTTACAAGCTGCTAGCTTGGGCTCATGGCTTGGAATGTCGTCATCGCGGGTGGAGGTTTCGGCGGGCTGTCGGCCGCGCGGGAGTTGGAGAAGGTCATGCCGAAGCAGTCGGCGCGGCTGATGCTGATCAACGAGACGAACTACGCGACCTACGCGCCGTTCCTGCCGGAGGCCGCCGCGGGGACGCTCGAGCCGCGCCATGTGGTGACGCCGCTGCGCGACATCCTCAAGCGCACCTACCTGCGGCTCGGCGAGATCGTCGGCCACGACCCTGAGGCGAAGACGGTCGAGCTGGCCGCCAAGGGCGGTGGCAACGAGACGATTCCCTACGACCAACTGCTGCTCTCGCTCGGCTCGGTGTCACGCGTGCTGCCGATCCCCGGGCTGACCGAGTGCGCGATGGGCTTCAAGAGCCTCGCCGACGCGATCGTGCTGCGCAACCGGGTGGTCGAGAACCTCGAGCTGGCGAATGCGACCAACGAGCACCAGCGGCGCGAGGAACTGCTCACCTTCGTCTTCGTCGGCGGGGGTTACGCGGGCCTCGAGGCGCTGGCCGAGCTCCAGGACTTCGCCGCCGACGCGATGGACAGCTACCCGCGCGCCCGGCTCCACGGGATGCGCTGGATCCTGGTCGAGGCGGCGCCCCGGGTGCTGCCCGAGATCGACCAGGACCTCGCCGACTACGCCCTGCGCGAGCTGCGGGGGCGCGGCATCGAAATCAAGTTGGAGACGACGCTCAAAGAGGTCGCCAAGGACTCGGTGACGCTGTCGACCGGCGAGGTCGTGCCGACCACCACCGTCGTCTGGACCGCCGGCGTCGCCCCGGCCCCGGTCCTCAAGCAGCTGAACGTGCCGCTCGACGAGCGCGGCCGGGTGCCGGTCGACGACCACCTTCGGGTGGAGGGCCTCGACTCGGTCTGGGCGATCGGCGACTGCGCCGCCGCCCCCGACCCGCGCGGAGGCACCTGCCCGCCGACCGCCCAACACGCCGTGCGCCAGGGTCCGGTCGCGGCCCGCAACATCGCCGCCGAGCTCGGCATCGGCAACGCCGAACCCTTCACCTACCGCAGCGAGGCCTCCTTCGTGAACCTCGGCCGTTATAAGGCCGTAGGACGGATCGGCGACCGCAAACTGCGCGGCTTCCCGGCCTGGTTCCTCGCCCGCAGCTACCACATGAGCCAGATCCCGGGCTACTCCCGCAAGGCCCACGCGGTGCTCGACTGGACCGCCAGCATGCCGTTCAAGCGCGACATCGCCGAGCTCGGCTCGGTCACCCGCCCCAAACGCCTGGGCTAGCGATGCGCCCCGCGGGAGGTCTATTCGACTTTGACGGTCGCTTCCATGCCTTCTTTGGCATGGTTGAAGAGGTCGCACCACATCCGGTATTCGCCTGCTTCGACCGCCAGTGACGCGCTCGTGTTGCGGCCGGGTTCGGTGACCGGAACTTTCTCCACTTCGCCGAGCGGTTCCCCGTTCGGCCCGATCCGCTGGATGTCCATGTCGTGCGGGTCTTCGCCTTTGTTCTGGAGCTGCACGGTGAGGTTGCCGGAGCGCACGGTCTGGCGCGAGAGCGTGTAGCTCTTGGTCCCGCCGCGATCGTCGGCGGCGACGCCGAGGGCGTTGGCTTCCGGTTCGGGCGTGGGTGGCGGGGTCGTGACGGGCGGGACCGGCTGGACCGGAGGTTCGGTGGCCACCGGCGCGGGGACGGTGGGCGCGGGAGAGGTCGGCACGGGCGCCGGGGCGGGCGTCACGACTTCCTGGCAGGTCCAGTAGTTCTTGAGGCGCACCACCTTCTTCGCCTTTCCGTGGCGTTTGACGTGCTTGACGACACGCTTGGTGTGCTTCGCGCAGGTCGTCGCGGCGTGGGCTGAGGGTCGGCTCACGGCGAAGAGCCCGAGGGCCAGCGCCAGCACTCCGACCACTGCCAGGCTCCGCCGCATCTACTTCACCAGTCGCGGTCGTTCGAAGCCCGACGCGCCGGGGATCACCCAGGCGGAGTCGAAGCCGAGCCACTGCTCGAGCAGCGAGCAGTACATGCCGCGGAAGTCGCTCGTCACCCGCAGGTTGTCGTTGGCGTCGAGTTTGGCGAGGCCGGGGAACTCGCCGACCATTTCGCCTTGCGCCTGGGAGCCGATGACGAAGGCGCAGCCCGCGGCTCCGTGGTCGGTGCCCTCGGAGCCGTTCTCCTCCGGCCGCCTGCCGAACTCGCTCCACATCTCGATCATCACCCGATCCTGGAGGCCGCGCGCTTCGAGGTCTTTCTGGAAGGCGGCGATGCCTTCGCACGTTTCCTGCAGGTACTTGGCGAGGTCGTGGGCCTGGTCGGAGTGGGTGTCGTAGCCGCCCGCGGCGCGGAGGGTGACGACCCGCACCGGCAGGTCGTTGTCGAGGTAGTTGGCGAGGCCGGCGAGCTTGTGGGCGAAGTCGCCTTTCGGGTAGGTCACCGGGCTCTGGAATTTGCCGAGGCTGCCGAGTTCCTCGCGCAGCTGCTCGGTCTGGGCGGTGGCGCGGCGGACCTGCAACAGGGCCGCCGAGTCGGACGGCAGCTCGCCGAAGCGGGCGAAGGTCTCGAACATCTCTTCGCTGATCGGGGCGCCCACCGGCGACCACATGTCGTAGGAGTCGACGCTGTCGATCGCCGCCACCGGCTTTTCGGCGGTCGCGATCATCGGCGAGAGCGAGCCGTCCATCGAGAGTCCCTGCAGCGGGTTTTCTTCGTCGCCGACGACGTCGATGTAGCGGCCGAGCCAGCCCGCGTGCTGGCCGATGTCGAGCTCGCCGATCTCGTAATAGTGGCGCGAGGTGAAGTGCGACTGGTCGGGGTGTTCGTAGCCGATCGCCGGGAAGACCGAGACCTGGCCGGCGCCATGGAGGTCGGCGAGGGCTTTGGCGCCCGGGTGCCACTGGAGGCGTTCGTCCTCGGTGAACGTCGGGCCGGCGCCTTCGGCCTGCTTCAGGTTCGGCCGGAGGTTCGCGTAGAGGGGGTCGCCGACCGGGGCGAGCACGCTCATCGCGTCGATGCCGCCTTCGAAGAAGATCGAGATCAGAACTTTGTCGCCCTGGGCGGCCTCGGCGATGCCGCGCTCGAAAGCGCCGAGCGGGATCTTCGAGGCGCCGTAGACGGCGAGGGCGAGCCCGGCGCTGCGGGAGATGAAACGGCGGCGGGTGAGCCCGGTGCCGGCGGGTGCGGGCATCCCCGGCTCGATCGCCGGCAGCCCTTTCCCGGCTTCGGCTGCCGCCCCGCGCAGGAGCTGGGCGCGGGTGAAGTCGTTGCAGCATTCGTGGCTCATCGGGCTTCCTTGCGGCTCATTGGAGGACGAGGTCGGGGCTCACGCCGATCAGCTGCACCAGCGCGTTGAAGCGCAGGGCCCGGTAGGGGCCCTTCTGCCAGCCTGCGGTGATCAGGGCTTCGGCACGGCGGGCGAGGTCGAGCAGCTCGGCGGAGTGTTCGGGGCGCAGTTCCGGGTTGCCCCAGGCGGCGAGCGCGCGCGCCAGCGCTTCTTCGGCGGTCTCCGTGGTCGAGTAGGGCACAGCCGGTTCCCAGGCGTTCACCGAGATCCCGTCGAGGACGTAGTCGACGATGTTCCAGCGTGCCCGCATCCGCGAGGTATCGAGCCAGCGGGTGTCGTCCCAGCCCGCCACGTTGGGCGGCCAGAAGAGCTGCTGCCCGGCCTCGTTTCCGAGCCAGACCCAGGCGGTGGTGTCGATGTGGCGGCCGGTCGCGCGCAGCATCGAGGCGACGTGGACGATCGGCGGCTTCACCATCGGCGGGCCTTCGTAGAAGTCGGGGCTCATCAGGATTTCCTCGAGCACCGGGCGGACCTGCAGGCCGCTGCCGACGTAGGTGGAGATCAGGCGTTCGCGGGTTTCCGGCGAAGGCGGGGCGCCGACGAAGTAGCTCCACAGCTTTTCCACGAAGTAGGAGGGGTGGAGCGGGTTTTCGACACAGAGGCGGCAGGCGTCTTCCCAGCCCCAGGCGCCGGTCTTGCCGAAGACGGTCTTCAGGCCGGTGTCGTGGCGCCGCGGTTCGAAGCGGAAGTTGATCGGCCCGAGCGTGCTCGACCAGTCGTAGGTCCAGCCGGTCAGCGCGCGGGCCGCTTCGCGGATGTCGTCCTCGGTGTAGGCACCGCGATCGGCGCCGAGACTGAAGAGCTCCATCATCTCGCGGGCGTAGTTCTCGTTCGGCGCGCCCTTCACGTTTTCGGCGCCGTTCAGCCACTGCAGCATCGCCGGGTCGACCGTCACCGCCTTGAAGAGGTCGAGGAACGAGCCGAGGCAGTAGTTCCGGAAGAGGTTGGACTGGTCGATCATCTGCTGGGCTTTCGACACCCCTCCTTCGGAGGTCGCGAACCAGTCGTGGAAGACCAACGCCAGGCGCTCGACCAGCGGCTGGTCGGAGCGGATCATCCGGTCAAGCCACCAGAGGTGGTCGTGGCCCCAGATGTCGGCGGGGGCGAGCGGGTGGCCTTCGTCGTCGGTCGGTGCCGGGCCGATCAGGTTGGCGGTGCCGCTCGGCCGGGTCAGGGACTGGACCGCGGCGACCATCCCCATCGAAGCGACGGCGGCCCCCTGTCCCGGCGCCGGCCCGAACCCCGCACGGGTGAGGAGGCGGTTGGCCTGGAGGACGCCGAAGGCGCCGGCGAAGGAGCCCGGCGGGCGCGATTCGCCCGGCGGCGGCGAGGGCACGGCGGAGCCGGAGGTCGGAGCGGGCGGCGGTGCGGCCGGAGGCGTACTCGGGAGCAGGTGCTTGGGAGGTTTGCGGTGGTGGTGCTTGCGCTTCTTGTGCTTGCGCCGTTTGTCCCCGTGGCCGTTCTTGTGCCCGTGCCGGTTCTTGTGGCGGTGCTTTTTCCCGTGCTCGTCCGGACGGTGCTTGCCGCCGGGTTTGGTCGAGTCGAGCTCGGCCTGCGTGGGGGTGACCTTGGGGATCGCCATGGACGAGGCGGGCCAGCGGCCCTGGGTTTGTTTCGGCCTTTTGAAGGCGTTTCTTTACTGTTGGGGGTCGATGGGCCTCGAGTACCTAGTCATCGTCTTCTTCTGCGGCCTCGGCACCGCGATCATCGGCAAGGCCAAGGGCAGCTCCTTCTTCATCTGGTTCCTGGTCGGCGCCGTCCTCCCGATCCTCGGCCTGATCGCCGTTGTCCTGTCCCGCCGCGACAAGGACGAACCCGAACGCCAGTGCCCCTCGTGCCTGAAGCCGGTGAAGCTCTACGTCCAGGTCTGTCCCCGCTGCGGCACCGATCTCTACCTGCCGGACCCCCGGGCGGTCCGGCACCCGGGGGTGCGGGGGTAGGACGGTTTCGGCGGGTCGGCAGTTGTGCCGGCCGTTGCGGCAGTCCTAGCTGCGTCCTGGGCGTGAGGGATTCGTGGGGAAGTGCGGGGGTTCGTCACGCTTTCGCCCGGAACTTCACACCTCCGGCACGGTTCTCCAACACCCCCCGGTTGATGGGCCTAAAACTCAACCATGAGTTGAGTTTTCGGCCCATCAACATTCGGCGTCAGACGGAAGGCGCACGAAGCATGAGGAAGTCCCGCAGAAGTGTGTAGTTCGTGTCGTCTCCCTTGCGTCTCCCTCAACGTCGTCGGAGATCCTTCACACCCTTCATACCCCGGCCGTCTCGGGCACGGTCACAGCCAGCCAGGGCCGTGACCGAGACGGCCGTGCTCGCCGACACCCCTTGCGTCCTTACAACGGGGAGTAGCTCGACCAGGCCTCGTCCTACTAGCGCAGCCAGGTCCTCACGATGGCGTTGGCGAAGCCGAGGCCGTAGCGCATCACGGCGGGCTTCTTCGAGTGGCCGTGGAGGCGCTGTTCGACCGTGATCGCGACCTCCTTGGCGGGGACGCCGCGCTTGATCGCCTCGATCATGAACTCGGAGGTGTGGAACTGCTCCTGGCGCAGGACCAGCTGGGGGAGGACGGTGGTGCGGACGGCGCGGTAGCCGTTCGAGCAATCGGTGACGTGGGTGCGGGTGATGAAGGAGACGACGCGGTTGAAGAAGACGATGCCGAGCTCCCGCGCGCGGGTGTTGCGGTCGGCGTGGCCGAGGACGCGGGAGCCGTGGGCCATGTCGACTTCGCCGGAGAGCACCGGCTCGACCAGGCGGGGCATCTCCGCGGGCAGGTGCTGGCCGTCGGCGTCGATGGTGACGACGATCTCGGCGCCCGATTCGACCATCAGCCGGTAACCGGTGCGGAGCGCCGCGCCGCCGCCGCGGTTGGTGACGTGGCGGGCGACCAGGGCACCGTGCTCGGCGGCCACGTCGCCGGTGCCGTCGCGGGAGCCGTCGTCGACGACCAGCACCTCGGTGCGCACGCCGCAGACCTCGGCGGGCATCTGGTCCAGCACGACGCCGATGTTCTCGGCCTCGTTGTAGGCCGGGATGAGGATCGCGATCTTGCCCTTGAAGCGGGCGGGGAGGCCGGCCTGGCGGAACTCCTCCCAGGCGAGGCCCTCGAGCGCCGCCGAGAGCTGGCGCGAGTTCCGCGCGCCGACCGAGAGCGCCCGTAGGCAGATGATGAAGAGGATGATGATGGCGAAGACGGCGAGGCCGAGGATCCGCCCGCCGTTGCCCTTTTCGAAGGAGAAGGCCGACAGCAGGCCGTTGACGATTTCGGTGCCGGTGACGATCGCCAGCGCGACCCCCGCACCGAAGAGCAGCATCACGTCGGCGTTCCGCATCTCCCGCCGGCGAACCACCGTGTAGACGATGAGGATCAGCGCCCCGGCCAGGCCGATCGCGCGCAGGGCCGTCAGTTCGGCCGGAAATAGTCCTGCAAGGGGGATCATTCGCGGCTTGAGGATAGGGCCGAGGCGGCGCTCGTGAGCGCCAGGGCGGCCAGCGGGATGATCAGCGTCATCAGGATCTCGTTGCGGCGCGGGGCGGCGAGGCTCGCGGCGCCGACGAGGGTGACGAGGACGATCGGCGCCGCGAAGGCGAGCGTCTCCCACCAGCGGCGGCGGAACCCGAGCAGCACGAGGCCCGCGATCCCGAGCAGCACGAGGATCACCTGGACGACCCTGCCGAGCCCGGAGGACATCGCCGCGCCCGGCCCGGCCGACCACATCCGTCCGATCTTCCGCACCGTCATCCCGGCGTAGCCGACCGGGTCTTCGCCGAAGTACCTGGAGAGGTTTTCCTTGCCGATCTTGCCCAGGGCCGCGTCGCGTTCCATCTCCGGGAAGCGTTCCTTCCAGACCTCGTTGAAGAGCGGCGTCGGGTCCACTTCGTTCAGCGCCTGCGAGTCGGGTGCCAGGTATCTGCCGGTCTCGCGCTGGTAGAGGATCGCCTTGACCCGGGCGTATTCGCCGTCGGCGGGGTAGAAGGTGCCGACGTAGAGGGCCTTTCCGCTGCCGGTCGAGATCGGGACGAAGCGTTCGAAGACGACGAAGTTGCGGATCGTCCACGGCACGATCGGCAGGAGCAGCGCGACCAGCATCAGGCCGACCGCGGCGGCCCCGAGCCGCCACTCGCGCTCCCACGCCCAGCGCGCCGCGGCGAGGACGACGAAGGCCCCGGCGACCAGCGTGTACTCGGGGCGGAACATCGCCGTGCAGCCGAAGAGGAAGCCCGGGAGTAGCCAGGCCCACGGGGAGCGTCGGTCCCACGCCCATAAGAACGCCAGGATCGCCGCCGGGAGGGAGAGCATCGCCGGCGGCTCGCTCATGATCTC
The DNA here is from genome assembly GCA_965200635.1 of Solirubrobacterales bacterium. Lineage (GTDB taxonomy): Bacteria > Actinomycetota > Thermoleophilia > Solirubrobacterales > 70-9 > VAYN01. Next base: position 3,104,759 of record OZ241364.1, read on the forward strand.
GCCGACCGAGTGGATGAAGGGCGGGTAGATCGCCACGCCGGCCGCCCCGAGGAGCGCCGGCCATCGCCCGCCGAGCCGCCATCCCAGGAGGAAGACGACGAGGATCGTCCCGACCCCCATCAGGGTCTCGAGGATGCGGATCGTCCCTTCGCGCGGGCCGCCGGTGACGACAAAGAGCCCGGCGTAGAGCCAGGGCGCGCCCGGGGACCAGTCGCTCGAGGCTTCCGATTTGAATTCCGGCCCGCCGTAGCTGCCTTCGGTATAGAGGGACTTGGCGAGGGCGTAGTAGGCGTGCGAATCGTCGGCTGGGTCGGCCACCGGATGGACGACGGCGACGGCGCGGAAGACGAGTCCGAGCGCGGCGATCAGGGCCAGCGCGATCAGCGTGCGGCGCCCGTAACGGGCGGGCAGCGAGCGAAACCATTTCGAGGCGGCGTTCAAGGGCGCCGGTCAGGCTACTCGCGCGGCGGCAGGAAACCTCGCCGGCCCGCTGAAACCTGCAGCAAACCACGGGAAAGGAACCCACTTGATGAAGCGCATCTCCCTGATCATGGCCGGCGCCCTCGCCGTCCTCGTCGCCGCCGTCGGCACCGCCGGCGCGATGCCGACCGAAGGGACCGTCAACACCGTATGCAGCACGACCTCCAACATGGTCGCGGGCCAGAAGCTGACCGCCCGGGTCACCGGCACGAACGTCGACCCGACCCAGATGAAATACGCCGAATGCAAGATCGTCAAAAAGGTCCTCAATCAGGTGATCAAGAAAGAAGTCGAGAAGCCGACCGTGATCGAAGGCTTCCGGATCACCCCCAGCATCACCTCCGAAGCTCCGCTGGTGATCAAGTACAAGGGCCTCTTCCGCGGCGCCGACACGGCGACGGAAATCAAGCTCGCCTTCAAGATCGAATACGCGAACAACTAGTCACGGAGGACTGACTCGATGAAGCGCATCTCCCTGATCGCGGCCGGCGCCCTCGCCTGCCTGTCGATCGCCTCGGTCGGCACCGCCGCCGCGGGCGGCGTGATGAACCCGCCGGAAGCGGTGACGAAGAAGATCAACACCACCTGCACGACGAGCTCGAAGAACGTGATCGGCAACAAGGTGACGATCACGGTCCTCGGCATGAACGTCGCGCAGTCGCAGAAGAAGTTCGCCGGGTGCCCGACCGTGAAGAAGGTGGCGAACAGGAACCTCTCGCTGCGGATCGAGAAGCCGCTGGTGTTCGAAGGCTTCCGCTGCACCCCGCGTGTCCTGACCGGCGGCGAAGGCACGGTGGAACCGCAGAAGGTCGCCTACAACTGCCTCTTCCGCGGCGCCGACACGGCCACGGAAATCGTCCTCAAGTTCAAGGTCACCTACAACACCGACTGATCGTCCTCGGACCGATCTCCCTTGCGCGGGACGGCGGCGGCGATCCAGACCGCCGCCGTCCCGGCACAGGCCGCGAGCAGGGGGATCAGGACCAGGACCCGGCGCGGCGAGGCGACCAGCAGGGCGCTGACCAGGGTCACGGCGAGGAAGACGGCGCCGATCAGCAGCGCCTCCCAGCGCCGCAGGTAGGCGAGGACGCCGAGGCCCAGGAGTCCCAGGCCGAGGAGGACCCAGTGGAGGGCCTCCCAGACCGGGGTGCGCATGATCGCGCGGGGGCCGTGGGACCAGATGCGGCCGATCTTGGTGGCGACGAAGCCGACGTACTCGCCCGTGTGGTGCTCGATGTCGTCGCGCAGCTGTTCCTTGCCCATCTTCGACAGGGCCTGGTCGGGTTCGGTGCCGGGATAGGTTGCTTCGGCGAGGCGGGCGAGGATCTGCTCGAGCCGCAGCTTCTCGAGGGCGTGGGGGCCGAAGAGCTCCGGGTGTTCGGCGACGACGCCGGCGCCTACCTTTTCCGGGTTCCCATCCGAGGGCAGATAGGTCCCGGCGTAGAGGACCTGGCCGCCGCCGGTGGAGACGCTGACGAAGCGGTCGAGGGCGATCGCGTTGCGGACGGTCCAGGGCGCGACCACGACGACGATCCCGAGGACCACGACCGCCGCCCCGAGCAGGGCGCGCCTCCACGGCAGGTGGAGCCGCTGGCGCAGGAAGACCAGGAGCGCGAGCAGCAGCCCGATCGCCAGGTACTCGGGACGGACGAGGGCGAGGGCGCCGAGCGTCAGTCCCGGCACCGACCATCGCCAGAGCGCGGTGCCGTCCGCGGCCCAGAGGATCGCGAGCATCGCCCCGGCCAGAAGCGTCGCCGCGAGCGGCTCGGTCATCAGCATCCCCGTGTACTCGATCGTCGCCGGATAGATCGCGACGACGAGCGCCGCGATCAGCCCGGCGATCACCGCGCCCGCGGGTGCCCTTCGCTGTTTGTCGCCCACAGGGCTACCAACGACGAAGGGCTGGGTCAGCCGCCGCCCCAGGAGGTATGCGAAGAGCGGCGCCAAGGCGCCGATGACCGCCAGGACGATGCGGGCGAGGCGTTCGTGGACGCCGCCGGTCAGCTTGTAGATCCCCGCGACGAAGAGCGGCAGGCCGGGGGAGTAGTCGGTGCTTGGCTGGGTCGCGTCGGCGCCCACGGTGAAGCCGTTGCCTTTGTCGAGGTTCTTGGCGATCGCCGCGTAGGCGGCGGCGTCGAAGACCGGGGCGCGGCCCGACCAGGCTTCGCCGACCCGCAGCCCGGCGCCCAGCAGCAGGATCGCGACCAGCGCCGCGATCCCCCATGTACCGCCGTTTCCGGCCGCGAGACGGTTTGGCATCGGCACGATTCAACTAACCTTGCCGGTCTATGCGGATCCTCATACTTGGTGGCGACGGCTACCTCGGCTGGCCGACGGCACTCCGCTTCTCGGCGCGCGGGCACGAGGTGGCGGTGGTCGACAACTTCAACCGACGGCGCTGGGTCGAGGGCGCGGGCTCGAACTCGCTGACCCCGATCGCCGACCTCGAGACCCGGATCGCCGCCTGGGAGGAGCTCTCCGGCAAACGGATCGCCGCCCACGTCGGCCCGATCGAGGACGGCGACTTCCTCGACGGGATCGTCGCCGACTTCCTCCCCGAGGCGATCGTCCACTACGGCCAGCAGGCCTCGGCGCCGTACTCGATGATCTCCCGCCAGACCGCGGTCGAGACCCAGTACGCGAACACGATCGGCAACCTCAACCTGCTCTTCTCGATGCGCGATCACGTCCCCGGAGCGCACCTGGTGAAGCTCGGGACGATGGGCGAGTACGGCCAGCCCAACATCGACATCGAGGAGGGCTACATCGAGATCTCGCACAAGGGGCGGTCCGACACCTTGCCGTTCCCGAAGCTGCCGGGCTCGCTGTACCACTGCTCGAAGGTCCACGACTCGACCAACATCCACTTCGCCTGCCGCACCTGGGGCCTGCGGGCGACGGACCTGAACCAGGGCGTCGTCTACGGGATCGAGACCGACGAGACGGTGAGCGACGAGCGACTGATCACGCGGTTCGACTACGACGAGCTCTTCGGCACGGTCCTGAACCGGTTCTGCCTGCAAGCGGTGATCGGTCATCCGCTGACCGTCTACGGAGAAGGCAACCAGACGCGCAGCTTCCTCAACATCCGGGACACGCTCGCCTGCGTCGAAATCGCCGTCCTGAACCCCGCCGACGCCGGCGAGTTCCGCGTCTTCAACCAGTTCACCGAGCAGTTCTCGGTGATGCAGCTGGCCGGGCTGGTGAAGGAGGCGGGCGCCCACCTGGGCTACGAGGTCGCGATCCAGCACTACGACAATCCGCGCGTGGAGAAGGAAGAGCACTACTACAACGCGGTGAACTCCAACCTCCTGGACCTGGGCCTGGAGCCGAGACTGCTCGGCGAGGAGCTGGTCGAGTCGATCCTCGGGATCCTCGACCGCTACAAGGACCGCGTCGCCGAGGGCGCAATCGATCCTCGTACCCGCTGGAACCCGGGGAAACCCGCCGCCGCGCAGGCATAAACGACGCCTGGGCCGGCGCCTCCTCGCTGGTAGCATCGTCGGTTCGATGAGAGCTGCCGACGCATTGATGGAATCACTGAAGGCCGAGGGCGTGACGAACGTCTTCGGGATCCCCGGCGGGGCCAACCTGCCGATGTACGACGCGGTCGTCGACGCCGACTTCCGGCACGTCCAGACCCGGCACGAGCAGGGCGCCGGGCACGCTGCCGAGGGGTACGCGAAGGCGAGCGGGAAAGTCGGTGTCGCCTTTGCGACGTCCGGCCCCGGCGCGACGAACCTGATCACGGCGATCGCCGACGCGATGCTCGACTCGGTCCCGACCGTCTTCATCACCGGCCAGGTGAAATCCCACCTGATCGGCACCGACGGCTTCCAGGAGGCCGACATCCTTGGCGCCACGCTGCCGTTCGTGAAGCACTCCTTCCAGGTGACCGACGCGCGGCAGATCCCCGAGTACGTCCACGAGGCCTTCCACGTCGCCTCGACCGGGCGCCCCGGGCCGGTCCTGCTCGACGTCCCGTCCGACCTCTTCAGCGCCGACATCGATTACCAGCCGCGCACCGAGCCGGTCGAGATGCCCGGCTACAAGCCCTCGACCGAGGGCAACATCAAACAGATCCGCATCGCCGCCAAAGCCTTGGCGAACGCGCGCCGGCCGATCTTCTACACCGGCGGTGGCGTGATCAGCGCGAACGCCTCCGAGGAGCTGCGCGAGCTGGTCGCCTCCGACGAGTTCCCGGTCACCTCGACGCTGATGGGTCTCGGCGCCTTCCCGGCCTCGAGCGACCGCTTCCTCGGCATGCTCGGCATGCACGGCACCTACACCGCCAACACGGCGATGGACCGCGCCGACCTGATCGTCGCGATCGGCGCCCGCTTCGACGACCGCATCACCGGCAAGCTGGACGAGTTCGCGCCGAACGCGAAAATCATCCACATCGACATCGACCCGGCGGAGATCTCGAAGAACGTCGGCGCGCACATCCCGATCGTCGGCGACGTCAAGCAGGTGCTGCCGAAGCTGACCCGCGAGTACCGGGCGCTGCAGACCGACTCGGGGCGCCTCGAGGCCTGGTGGTCCCAGATCCGCTCCTGGCTGCAGGATCACCCGCTCTACTACGAGCCCTCGACCGACGGCACGATCAAACCGCAGTCGATGATGGAGATGCTGCACAAGGTCACCAACGGCGAAGCGATCGTCACCTCCGACGTCGGCCAGCACCAGATGTGGTCGGCGCAGTACTACGGCTTCGACAAGCCGCGCAAGTGGATCAACTCGGGCGGCCTGGGGACGATGGGCTTCGGCCTGCCGTCGGCGATCGGCGCCAAGGTCGCCTGTCCGGACGAGCTCGTCACCTGCGTCTCCGGCGACGGCAGCCTGATCATGAATATCCAGGAGCTGGCGACCTGCGTCACCGAGGACATCCCGGTGAAGATCTTCCTGATGAACAACGGCTACATGGGCATGGTCCGCCAGTGGCAGCAGCTCTTCTGGGACCGGCGATACAGCTCGGTCGAGATGGGCGCGAGCCCGGACTGGGTGAAGCTGGCCGAGGCGTTCGGCGCGACCGGCATGCGGGTCGAGGATCCCGCCGACCTCGAGAGCACGATGCGTGCGGCGATCGAGGCCGATGGCCCGGCGCTGGTGGACATCCGCGTCACCCAGGAGGAGAACGTCTATCCGATGATCGCGCCGGGCAGTCCGGCCCGCGAGATGACCGAGGCCCCGGGGCTGGTGCGCTGATGGAGGCGGGCACCCCGGATCTGGTGAAACTGGAGGACCTGCGCCTCCCCGGGCAGCTCACCGGCCGCAAGCACATCCTCTCGATCCAGGTCGAGAACAAGCCGGGCGTGCTGGCTCGCGTCGCCGGGCTCTTCTCCCGCCGCGGCTTCAACATCGACACCCTCGCGGTCGGCCCGACCGACGATCCGAGCGTCTCCCGCATCACGCTGACGCTGGACGGCGCCGTCCACCCGATCGACCAGGTGACCAAGCAGCTGCACAAGCTCGTGAACGTGCTGAAAATTCGCGACATGGGTCCGGAAGAGACCGTCGCCCGGGAGATGGCCCTCTTCAAGGTCTCCGCGGCAGTCGAGAACCGCTCCGAGATCATCCAGTTCGCGGAGATCTTCCGGGCGAAAATCGTCGACGTGGCCCGCCGCACGATCACCATCGAGGTGACCGGCTCGGCCGACAAGATCGAGGCCTTCGAGCGGATGATCCGGCCCCACGGTCTCGTGGAAATGGTGCGCACCGGCGAGATCGCGATCGCTCGTGGTCACGAGTGACGCGCTCCTAGGGGCGCTCGAGCGAGGCATACGGAAGGGACGGCGGACGCTGGTCAGCGTCACCGTCGCGGTCGAGGTCGTCGATCCCTGCGCGACGGTCTTCGCCTCGCGCCTCGCCAGCGATCGCTGGTTCTGCTGGGAGCAGCCCGACCGCGACTTCGCGGTCGCCGGGATGGGAGTGGCGCGCGAGGCCGTGGGCCGGGGCGCGCGGCGCTTCGAGGAAGTAGCGCGGACCGCTGGTGAGACCGGCCGCGACGCGATCGTCGAAGGGGTGCGCGGCGTGCCCGCGGGCGCCGGGCCGGTCTGGCTCGGCGGCTTCGCCTTCGATCCCGAGGGCGGGGGCTCGGCGACCTGGAGCTCCTTCGAGCCCGGCTCGCTCTTCCTGCCCGCAGTCTCGATCTGCCGCCGCGACGGGGAGTCCTTCCTGACCGTGAACGCGATCGTCGCGCCCGGGGACGATGCCGAGCGGCGCGGGGCGGAGCTCTCCGCGCGCCTCGCCGGCCTTCGCGCCGACGCGACCCTGCCGTTGCTCGACCCGCATCCGACCGCCCGCGCCCGGATCCGCACCGCGAAGCCACCCCGCACCTTCGAAGACGCGGTGGAGAAGGCCACAGCCCGGATCGCGGCGGGGGAGATGCAGAAGGTCGTGCTCGCCCGCGAGGTGATCGTCAGCGCCGCCGCCGCGCACGACCCGGAGCCGATCTTCGGCGCCATGCGCGAGCAGTTCCCGGCCTGCTTCTGCTTCTGCGCCGGGACGCCGGAGGCAGCCTTCATCGGTGCCAGCCCCGAGCTCCTGGTGCGCCGCTCCGGCGCCGGCGTCTCCACCGTCGCCCTGGCGGGCTCCACGCGCCGCAGCTCCGACCCCGCCGTCGACGACCACCTCGGCGAGCGCCTCCTGCGCTCCGACAAGGACCGGCGCGAGCACCGCATCGTCGCCGAGCGCATCGTCCGCCGCCTCCGTCCCCACGCCGTCTGGGTGGAGGCCGGGGCCGAGCCGGAGATCGTCAAGGTCGCCAACATCCAGCACCTCGCGACCCCGGTCATCGCCCAGCTCGCCGAGCCCCGCTCGGCGATCGAGCTGGCGGGGATGCTCCACCCGACCCCGGCGGTCGGCGGCGAGCCCTGGCCCGCGGCCGCCGCGCCCCTGAAGGAGCTGGAGGCGATGGACCGCGGCTGGTACGCCGCCCCGGTCGGCTGGATGGACGCCACCGAGGACGGCGAATTCTGCGTCGCCCTACGTAGCGCCATCCTCCGCGACCGCGACGCCCACCTCTTCGCCGGGGTAGGCGTGGTCGCCGGCTCCGACCCGGAGGCCGAGCTGGCGGAGACCGAGGTCAAGCTCCAGGCGATGCTCCCGCTCGTCGCCGACTGATCGTCCACAGACCCGCCGAGCGGTCGAAGAATGCCGCGCGGTCTGATTTGATGATTGCCATGAGACGCCCCTTGTCGATCCTCCTGCTCTTCGGGGTAGCGCTCGCCCTCTTATCCGGGGCGGCCGGGGCGGAGACGCGGGGCCCGGCCGGGGCGACCTGGGTCGAATGCACGCCAACCTTGATCGAAGGGCAGACCTACGCGGAGGAATGCGTGATCAGCGTGGAAGACCGTCCCGACATCAGGAATCCCGGGACGGTCCCGTCGGCGCCTCTCGGAACGGTCACGATCGACGGGGTTTCGACGTGCACGCTTGTCCCGATCGAAGAACTCAAATCGACCTGCAACTGGGCGACCACCGTCGCCTGGGGGTCCTCTTTCCGCGTCGAGCTCTACTACCCCGGCGATGAAACGCATTGGCAGATCGCCTCAAGCTTTGAAGTGTTGGCACCCGGCAACATTCTCCTGCTGCCCGAAATCCCGGCCCGGGCGCCGACGGCCGAAGAAGCCGCCGAACACGGCGTGACGGGCATCGAAATCCCCGAACCGCGGATCGTCACCCAGCCGCCCAAACGCACCTACGAGCACCTGGCGACCTTCCGCTTCGCCGGCGGCGAGCAGTACGAATGCGCCCTCGACAAGGGCGGCTTCCACCCAAGCGGCACCTCGTTCTCACGCCACGTCTCGACCGGGCGCCACGTCCTGCGCGTGCGCGAGGCAAGCACCGCCGGCCCCGTCGTTTTCCGGTGGCGCGTCCTACCCCGACGCGGCTAGCGCCTCGAGGACGCGCTCGGTGACGCGGCGGTGGGCCGCGACGTTCGTCCCGCGGTCGGTGCGGACCTCGATCAGGCCGGTGCCGGCGGCGAGGGCGGTGGGGAGGTTGGCGAGGGACTCGAGGCGGCGGTAGGGAAGGTCGAAGAGGGCGGCGGCGCGCTCGACCGAGACCGCGCGGGGGGTGCCGAAGAGGGCCTCGAACTCGTCGGGGTCGAGGGCGGTCTGCTGAGGGAGGAAGTGGAAGATGCCGCCGCCGCCGTTGTCGATGACCAGGATGCGGACCGGGGTGGTGACGTCGCGCAGGGCGGCGAGGGCGCCGATGTCGTGGAGGAAGCCGAGCTCCCCGGTGACGATCGTGGTCGGGCGGCCGCTGGCATGGGCGGCGCCGATGCCGGAGGAGATGAGGCCGTCGATGCCGTTGGCGCCGCGATTGGAGAGGAAGTGGACGTCCGCCGGCCCCGGCGCCAGGAACTGCTCCTGATCGCGGATCGGCATCGAGGAGGCCGTGTAGACGAGGTCGCCATCTTGGTGAGCGCGGCCAAGGGCGAGGTGCAGGGCGGGCTCGGCGATCTCGGTTCCGACCGCGTCGTCGATGGCATCGAGGGCCATCGCCTCGGCATCGAGCCAGACCTGCGGCGCCGGGCGTTGCTCGCCGGCAAGGCCTTCGAGGCGCGTCGCCCAGCCGCTCGCGCACTCGGTCGGGTGGGCGCGCAGGATGGCCGCCGCCCGCCCCGTCGGCTCGTTCCAGCCCCCGGTCGGATCGACCACGATCTGCTCGGCGCCGCTCGCGGCGAGCCACTGGCGCAGCGGCTTGGAGGTCGGCAGCTCGCCGAAGCGCAGCACCAGCTCCGGCACGACACCCTTCGCCCAGTGCTCGTCGCGCAGCAGGGTGTCGTAGGTGGTGACGACGTAGGAGCGCTCGTGGGGGCCGAGGCGCAGCTGCGAGGTCGGCTCGGCGAGGATCGGGAAACCGGAGGCGCGGGCGAGGTGGGCGAGGGGCTCGCGCAGCTCGGGATCGGTCTGTCGGCCCGCGATGATCACGCCCGCGATCGCGTCGCCGATGTGGCCTGCGACCTCGTCGAGGATGAACTGGCTCGGCTCGAGGTCGATGCTGGTGACCGCCGTCAGCGGGCGAGCGCCGTCGCGGCCGCGGAGGGCGAGCGGGTCGGTCGCGGTCACTGCGCCCTCGACCGGGATTGGCGCGAGCGGCTCGCGCCAGGGCAGGTTCAGGTGGACCGGCCCGGGGCGGATCTCGCCGCGGGCGAAGGTCAGCGCCCGCGCCGCGACCGAGCGCAGGTGCAGCAGGCCGGAGTCGTCGGCGTCGTGGGTCCCGACTTCGCAGAACCAGCGCACCGTGGAGCCGAAGGTCTTGATCTGGTCGATCACCTGGCCGGCGCCGATCCCGCGCAGCTCCGGCGGGCGGTCGGCGCTGAGGACGACCAGCGGCAGCCCCGACTCGTCGGCCTCGGCGACCGCCGGGGCGTAGTTGGCGAGCGCCGTCCCCGAGGTGCAGAGGAGAGCCACCGGTTCGCCGCTCGCCTGCGCCGCCCCGAGCGCGAAGAACCCCGCCGAGCGCTCGTCGAGGATCACGGTCACCTCGATCCCCGGCTCGCGCCAGAGCGCCACCGCGAGCGGGGTCGAGCGCGACCCGGGGGAGACGACCGCCCGCTTCAGCCTGCCGCGCGCCAGCTCCTCGGCAAAGGCCGAGGAGAGTGCGGTGTTGGCGTTGGTCAGGTCCACGGGAGTGCTTCAGCGAGGGTCATAGGCGATGGTGTCGCAACGAATCCTCGTCGATGACGATGCCGAGCCCCGGTCCCGGCGCCTCGTGCAGGAGGTCGCCCTCGAGCGCGCACTCCTCGGCGGCGATGGTCTCGGCGAAGAGGCGGCGGGTCGCGAGGCCGTGGGCGAGGCGTCCGCCGGTGTGGGTCCCGGCGTCGACCCGCTCGGCGAGCCGCCTGCCGATCGCGATCCCGACCGGCCCGTCGAGGGCGCTCGCGACGTAGGTCCGCATGGTCGCGGCGATCCGCTCGCCGATCTCGATCCCGCCGACCTTCGACAGCTTCACCCCGGTGATCGCGAAGGCGCCCGCCCCGACCGACTCCCGCGCGTCCCCGACGGTGACGATGCTCTCATCCCCGGCCAGGGGGATCGGCGTGCGCCGGGCGAGCTCGGCAGCTTCGGCGATCGTCTCGACCGGCTGCTCGACCAGCTCGATCCCGAGCGGCTCGACCGCGGCGAGGATCCGCGTCGCCTCCTCCAGCGACCAGGAGGCGTTGGCGTCGAGGCGGATCTTCGCGTCGGGACCGAGCGCGGCCCGCACCGCCTCGACCTGCGCGATGTCCTCCCCGGCGCCTACCTTCAGCTTGAACGTCCCGAACCCGGCCTTGGCCCAGCGCGCCGCGTCGCCGGCGACCTCCGCGGGCGCCCCGCTGACCAGCGTCGCGTTGCAGCGGACCGGCCGGTGGTCGGCCTCCGTGCCACGCCGCTTTTCGGAGAGGTCGAGGAGCGCGGTGGAGAGGGCGCACCGCGCCGGCGGCGAGAGGGTCTCGGGCGGGTCCGCGAACGGGTCGACCGCCTCCAGTTCCTTCACCACCGTGCCGATCGTCACCCCGCCGCGCAGGCTCAGCGGCACCGCTTCGCCGAGTCCCTCGACGCCGTCGTCGTCCCGGACCCGCAGCAGCACCATCTCGCGCCGGGTCAGCCGCCCGCGTGCCGTCACGTACGGCTCCTTGAACGCAAGCGCGTAGGGGACGACCTCCGTTTTCACTAGACCGAGAGGAGCAGGCCGATCGTGACCAGCAGGCTGTAGACGGCGAGCAGGCCGCCGGTCGCGGCCAGGCATTTGTTCAGCGCCGGGCCGTCGGTGCGGGTTTCGAGCACCCGGATCGGTTTGACCGCCAGCGGGATCGCCAGCAGGCCGATCAGCGGCCACCACTTGCATTCGCCCGCCCAGATCGTGAACGGGAGGAGGACGAAGGAGCCGATGACGAGGATTTTGTACATCGCGATCGCGTTCGCCCGGCCCAGTCGCACGGCCGAGGTGTTCTTGCCCGCGCGCCGGTCGGTCTCCAGGTCGCGGACGTTGTTGACGACCAGGATCGCGGTGGCCAGGAAGCCGACCATGATCGAGAGCCCCAGCGGCAGCGCGGCCAGGTCCTCGGTCTGCACGTAGAAGCTGCCGTTGACGGCGACGAGGCCGAAGAAGAGGAAGACGAAGACCTCACCCAGTCCGGCGTAGCCGTAGGGCCGAGGGCCACCGGTGTAGAGGACGCCGGCGGCGATCGAGGCGGCGCCGACGACGAGGATGACCCAGCCGGCGACGATCGCCAGGTAGATGCCGCAGGCGACCGCGACGGCGAAGGCGACCCAGGTCGCGGTGAGCACGCGCCGGGGCGTGACCAGGCCGGCCGAGGTGACCCGCACCGGCCCGAGCCGGTCGGCGGTGTCGGCGCCGCGCCGGGCGTCGGAGTAGTCGTTGGCCAGGTTGGTGCCGATCTGGATGAAGATCGACCCGATCAGCGCGGCGAGGAAGGCGAGCCAGCGCGGCAGGTGCCCGGCGTACTGCCAGGCCGCCGCCGTCCCGACCAGGACCGGCGCGATCGCCGCCGGCAAAGTTCGCGGCCGCGCCGCCTGGACCCAGATCACCGGGCCCCCCGGTGGCGTTTGTGCATGATGGGGACGATATGAGAATCGACGACTGGCTCGCTCAGCGGGCGCAGAGCTGCCCCGAGCGGACGGCGCTGATCGCCGACGGCGCCGAGGTGACCTACGCCGAGCTGGAGGCGGAAGCGACCTGGGTCGCCCGCCGGCTCGCGGCCCACGGGGTGCGGCGCGGCTCCGTGGCGGCGCTGACGATGCACCCGCGCCGCGAGCAGGTGGTCCTCGCCCATGCGCTGATGAAGGTCGGCGCGCCGCTCCTGCCGCTCAGCCCGCGCCTCACCGAGGTCGAGCGGGCGGCGATCGTCGCCGAGGTCAAGCCGATGGTCGACCTGCACGACCCCGGCCTCCTCACCCAGACCGAGGCCGACCTGCCGCTGCTCGGCGAGCACGACACCGACGATATCTGCGCCTACGTCCTCAGCTCGGGTTCGACCGGGACGCCGAAGCCGATCGGCCTCACCTACGGCAACTTCCTCTGGAGCGCGATGGGCGGCGCCTTCAACATCGGCGTCGACCCGGCCGACCGCTGGCTCTGCTGCATGCCGCTCGCCCACGTCGGCGGGCTCTCGATCGTCGTGCGCTCGGCGATCTATGGGACGACCGCGGTTGTCCACGACGGCTTCGACATCGACCGCGTGGCGAGGGCGCTGGCCGAGGAGGGCATCACGGTGATCTCGCTCGTCACCACGATGCTGAAGCGGCTGCTCGACGCCGACGCCGACCTCTCCGGCCCGCGGGCGATCCTCGTCGGCGGCGGCCCGGTCCCGGCCTCGATGCTGGGCGAGGCGATCGAGCGCGGCGCCACGGTCGTCCAGACCTACGGCCTCACCGAGACCTGCTCCCAGGTGACCACGCTCGCCCCCGAGGACGCGCTGCGCAAGCTCGGCTCCGCCGGGCGCCCGCTGCTCTCCAGCCACGTCCGCATCCGCAACGGCGAGATCCTCGTCCAAGGCCCGACCGTCGCCCCCGGCCGTTATGACGAATCCGGCTGGCTCCATACCGGGGACCTCGGCCATATCGACGACGAAGGCTTCCTCTACGTCCGCGACCGGATCGACGACATGATCGTCACCGGCGGCGAGAACGTCGTCCCCTCCGAGGTCGAGGAGGTGCTGCTCCGCCACCCGGCGGTCGACGACGCCGCGGTGGTGGGGAGGGAGGACCCCGAGTGGCAACAGGCCGTCACCGCCGTAGTCGTCCTCGTCCCCGGCGCCGAGGTCACCACCGACGAACTCCGCCACCACTGCGCCGAGTCCCTCGCCGGCTACAAGGTGCCGAAGCGGGTCGAGCTGGCGGCGGCGTTGCCGCGGACGCCGTCGGGGAAGTTGATGCGGCGGGCGTTGCGGTAGGGGTGGCGAGGGACGGGTCGAGCTGGCGCCCGAGGCAAGGGACGCAAGGGGTGTCGGCGAGCACGGCCGTCTCGGCCACGGCCCTGGCTGGCTGTGGCCGTGGCCGAGACGGCCTGGGGATGTGAGGAGTGCCGGGGGAAGTCCCGGCGTGCGCCGCGGGCGCGTCACGTGACGGAGAGCGTGGGAAGTCCACGCTTCCGTGCGTGTTGGACAACAGTCAATTCCGCGCTGCGTGCATTGACCCCCCTATAGGGGCCCTAATACACGCAGCGCGTTTTCGGGGCCCTGTTCCAGGCCCGAAAACGGACCGAAGATGCGCGGAAGGGTGACGTTCCCGGCATCTCCCTCACGGAACTCAGGCAGGTGAGGCTTCTCCCGCACGGACCCCTCACGTCCTGGGCGTCTCATGGCGGTCACAGCCAGCCAGGACCGCCATGAGACGCCCAGGCCGCAGCTAGGACTGCCGGAGCGGCCCGAACAACGGCCGTCCCGACGCCCCGCGCGCTCCGCTAGCCTGCCCGCTCATGAAAACCGACGACATCTTCTACGACAAAGACGCTGACCTCTCCAAGCTTTCGGGCAAGACCGTTGCCATCCTCGGATACGGCTCCCAGGGGCATGCCCACGCCTTGAACCTCAAGGACTCCGGCGTCCAGGTCGTCGTCGGCCTGCGTCCCGACTCTTCCAGCCGCGCGAAAGCCGAAGAGCACGGCCTCGAGGTGCTCGACATCGCCGCCGCCGCGGCCAAAGGCGACCTGGTGATGGTCCTGCTGCCCGACGAGAAGCAGGGCCAGCTCTGGCGCGAGGAGATCAGCGCCGGGATCGAACCGGGCAACCTGCTGCTCTTCGCCCACGGCTTCGCCATCCACTTCGGCGAGATCGAGGCGCCCGAGGGCGTCAGCGTCGGCATGGTCGCGCCGAAGGGCCCGGGCCACCTGGTCCGCCGCCAGTACGAGGAAGGCAACGGCGTGCCGTGCCTGATGTCGGTCCACCAGGACGCCGACGGCGACGCCCACGACCTGGTCCTCGCCTACGCCTCCGGGATCGGCGGCGGCCGCGCCGCGGTGATCGAGACGACCTTCAAAGAAGAGTGCGAGTCCGACCTCTTCGGCGAGCAGGCGGTCCTCTGCGGCGGCGCCTCGGAGCTGGTCAAGGCGGGCTTCGAGACCCTGGTCGAGGCCGGCTACGACCCGCGCCTCGCCTACTTCGAGTGCCTCCACGAGCTGAAGCTGATCGCCGACCTGATGTACGAGAAGGGGATCCGCGGGATGGAGTACTCGATCTCCAACACCGCCGAGTACGGCGACCTCACCCGCGGCAAGCGCGTCATCGGCGAGGCCTCGCGCGCGGCGATGAAGGAAATCCTCGCGGAGATCCAGTCGGGCGAGTTCGCCCGCGAGTTCATCGCCGAGAACGAGGCCGGTGGGGCGAAGTTCGACGAGCTGCGCAAGGCCGGCACCGACCACGAAATCGAGAAGGTCGGCAAAGAGCTGCGCGACATGATGCCCTGGATCGACCAGGGCTTCTAGGTCGCACCGGACCCCGGCGAGGCCGCCTCAGTGGCGGTGGGTCTCGCCGGGGCCAGCTGTCCGTCGCGGCCGACGTAGCCGTCCTTGCCGCCGACACAGACATAGACCGCCTCCTCGGAATCGCTTGGGTTGCGGAGGCGGCGGTGGGTGGGCGCGTCGACCCAGGCGAGCCCACCGGCCTCGAGCTCCTGCACGGAACCGTCGCCGAACTCGATCGCGATCCGCCCGGAGTGGACGAAGTAGAGCTCCTCCTGCTCGTCGTGGAAGTGGTTGTTGGTCGCGTAGGCGGGCGGCAGGACGATCGCGTTGACCCCGAAGGCGCCGACTCCCAGCGCCGTGCGGATCTTGCGGAAGCCTGGCCCCTGCCCGAGGTCGTCGAGGTTGGCGGCGGACCAGCCGTCGCCACGCTCGACTCCCTCGAAGGACTCGCTCATACGGCGGGTGCCGCGGGCGGCATCGGCGGGGCGGCGGGCTCGGCTAGCGGCCCCGGGCCTTTGCCTTTCTCGAGGCCGACCGGCGGGTAGCTGTCGGTGAGGAAGGAGAGGTAGCCGTAGAGCCGTGCGTAGAAGCCGTTGCAGTAGGACATCGCGTCGTTGACGCCCTCGGGCAGGTAGCCGCGGAAGACGATCGTCAGCCAGGCGATCACCGCGAGGAACGTGTGCACGTAGCTGACCGCGTAGACCAGGACCAGCATCGGGAGCGCGAGGATGACGCGGAAGAAGACCTTGAGCCGGCTCTGCTTCGCTTCCGGCCCGGCGAACTCGATCCGGATCGGGTAGGCGGGGTCGTCGCTGATGCTGAACGGGGGCCACTCGTCGGTCTGCAGGTAGATCCAGGCGAGGGTGCGGATGCGGAAGCGGACGAAGCCCGCGTTCAGCTTGTAGAGCCCCTCCGGGTAGCGCCCGGTGATGATCAGCGCGAACCAGGCGACCACCGTGGTGAAGAACGCGGCGATCTCATACACGTAGGCGACGATGATCCACGGGATCGCGAGGATGATCCGGAAGAACGTCGTCGCGCGGTTCTGTTCCGGCTGAAAGTCGGCTTCAAAGGTGACTGGGTACATCTCTCCCCCTAAATGTGTCGGGTCGGTAACCGGGCAACTGCCTTGGGTCAATAACCTGTCGCCCCATGGCGACCACTGACACCATCGTCTCGATCCCGTCGGACCTCAAGCCCCGGGACGGACGTTTCGGCTGCGGGCCTTCGAAGGTCCGTCCGGAGGCGCTGGCCAAGCTGGCCGAGCAGTCGCAGCTGATGGGAACCTCGCACCGCCAGGCGCCGGTCCGCGACCTGGTGCAGCGCGTCCGCGAGGGCCTCGGCGAGCTCTTCTCGCTGCCTGACGGATACGAGATCGCGCTCGGCAACGGCGGCACCACTGCCTTCTGGGAGTCGGCCTGCGCCTGGCTGATCCGCGAGCGCTCCCTCCACCTCACCTACGGCGAGTTCTCGCAGAAGTTCGCCAAGTCGGCCAAGGTCGCCCCGTTCCTCGGCGACCCGATCCTGGTCGAGGCAGAGCCCGGGGACGCTCCGGCGCCACACGGCGACCCCGCCGCCGACGTCATCGGCTGGGCCCACAACGAGACCTCGACCGGCGTCATGGTCCCGGTGCAGCGCCCCACCGACGCGGGCGACTCGCTCGTCCTGATCGACGCCACCTCGGGTGCCGCCGGCCTGCCCCTCGACGCCTCCCAGGCCGACGTCTACTACTTCGCCCCGCAGAAGGGGTTCGCCTCCGACGGCGGTCTCTGGCTCGCCGCGCTCAGCCCCGCCGCGATCGCCCGGATCGAGGAGCTCGACGGCGCGACCGACCGCTGGCAGCCGGAATTCCTCTCGCTCGCCGTGGCGCTCGACAACTCGCGCAAGCAGCAGACCTACAACACGCCCGCGCTGGCGACCCTGATCCTGCTCGACGACCAGATCCAGTGGATGCTCGGCAACGGTGGGCTCGACTGGTGCGTGCGGCAGACCGGCGACTCATCGAGCCGCCTCTACGGCTGGGCCGAGAAGAGCGACTTCGCCCATCCCTTCGTCGCCGAGCAGCCGAAGCGCTCGCTGGTCGTCGGCACGATCGACTTCGACGAGGGCATCGACGCCGCGGCGATCGCCAAGGCCCTGCGCGCCAACGGCATCGTCGACACCGAGCCCTACCGCAAGCTCGGCCGCAACCAGCTGCGGGTCGGCATGTTCCCGGCGGTCGAGCCCGACGACGTCGAGGCGCTGACCAAGTGCGTCGACTTCGTGATCGAGAACGCCGACGTCCGCAAGGCCAGCTAGGTTCCGCCGCCGCTGATGAAGGTTCTGGTCAAGGAGAAAATCGCCGACACGGGCGTCGACCTGCTCCGGTCGAAGTTCGATGTCGACCTCGGGCTCGACTGGTCCGAGGAGGAATTCCGCGCCAAGCTGCCGGAGTACGACGCGATCCTGATCCGCAGCGCCACCAAGATGACGGCGGAGCTGATCGACCTGGCGACCAACATGAAGGTGATCGGCCGCGCCGGGACCGGCGTCGACAACGTCGACATCCCGGCCGCGACGCGCCGCGGGATCATCGTCGCCAACGCGCCCGAGTCGAACTCGGTCGCCGCCGCCGAGCACACGCTGGCGCTGGCGCTCGCACTCTTCCGCAACGTGCCGCAGGCGCAGGCGACGCTGGTCGCCGGCCGCTGGGACCGGGCCAAGTTCAAGGGCGCCGAGCTCTACGGCAAGACCCTCGGCGTGATCGGCTTCGGCCGGATCGGCCAGCTCGTCGCCAAGCGGGCGCAGAGCTTCGACATGAACGTGATCGCCTACGACAAGTTCGTCTCCGCCGAGCGCTTCCGCGAGCTCGGCGTCGAGGGCGTCGAGGACCTGGACGACCTGCTCGGCCGCGCCGACCTGGTCACGCTCCACACGCCGCGCACGCCGGAGACCGAAGGCCTGATCGACGCCGAGGCGATCGCCGCGATGAAGGACGGCGCCCGGATCGTCAACTGCGCCCGCGGCGAGCTGATCGTGCTCGACGACCTCGTCGCCGGGCTCGAGAGCGGCAAGCTGGCCGGCGCGGCCCTGGATGTCTTCCCGTCGGAGCCCTTCACCGACCACCCGGTCTTCGCCCGCGGCGACGTCGTCGTCACCCCGCACCTGGGCGCCTCGACCGCCGAGGCCCAGGACCGCGCCGGCGTCGTCACCGCCGAGCAGGTCACCGAGGCGCTGACCGGCGGCGTGGTCACCAACGCGGTGAACATCGCCGCCGTGCGCCCCGAGGAGATGGAGGCGCTGGCCCCGTTCGTGCCGCTCTGCGAAAAGCTCGGAAGGCTGGCGAAGGGCCTGGGGGACGGGTCGGTCGACCGGGTCGCGGTCGAGTTCCGCGGCAAACTCGCCTCCTACGACACCCGCCTGCTCGGGATCGCCGTCCTGGTCGGGATCCTCTCCGGCAACACGGAGACGCCGGTCAACCTCGTCAACGCCCCGCAGATGGCCGAGGAGCGGGGGATCGAGCTGACCGAGACCAAGGAGTCGGCCTCCGAGGACTTCACCGAGCTCGTCACCGTTCGCCTCGGCAGCGGCGACGCCGAGGTCGAGGTGGCCGGGACCGAGGTCGGTCCGAAGAACGAGCCATATCTGGTGAAGGCCTGGGGCGAGAGCTTCTACCTGCCTTTCGCCGAGCACATCACGGTCTTCCGTTACGCCGACATGCCGGGCATGATCGGCCGGGTCGGCACCGCCTTCGGCGATCAGGGCGTGAACATCGTCTCCGCCGCCGTCGGCGCCGAACACGGGGGCGACAGCGCGGTGATGGCGCTGACCACCGACGCGCCGGTCCGCTCCGACGCGCTGGAGACGATCCTCGCCCTCGACGGCTTCTCCGTCGGTCGCTCCGTCGACCTCTGACCGCAACGTCGGCGTAAACGGGTTGTTACAGGGTCCGATGAAGCGCCTATCCGGACTCTTTCTGGCCGCTCTCGCGGCGGCCGCGCTCCTCGCCGTCTCGGCGACGGCCTCGACCACGCACGCACGCCGCGCCCTCGCGGCGGCCGAACCGTCGGTCAACGTCGTGCTCGCGGGCAGCCCCGGCGACGACCAGATCACGATCGAACTCTCGCTCGACGGCACCGCCTACGAAATCGCCTCGGCGACGCCGCTCGAAGTCGGCGGCACCGTCTGCTCCCACCCGGAAAAGCGCCTCGAAACCCTGAGCTGCGAAGCGACCGCGATCGCCGGCTTCGAAGTCAACACCGGGGCCGGGAACGACACCGTCACCCTCGGCAAGACCGTCCCGGTCCCGGCAACGATCCGCGGCGGCGAAGGCGACGACGTCCTCACCGGCGGTTCGGGGGCCGACAAGCTGATCGGCGGTCCCGGAGACGATGAACTGAACGGCCGCGGCGGCGACGACCTGCTGCTGGGCGGATCCGGCGACGACACCCTGATCGGCGGTCCCGGCGAAGACAAGCTCGTCGGCGGTCCCGGGCAGAACGTCCTGCGTCCCTAGCGTCGGGCCGGCGGCCTCAGCTCGTCGCCGGCGCCCGGCGCGCGAACAGCGTCCCGCCGACGAACAGCAGGCTGACGACCACGCCGACCAGGGCGATCGCGGCGTCGAGGCGGAAGCCCGCCTGGAATCCGTCGACGAACGGCGGGACGTTGGCGGAGAAGACCGTCGTCGTCAGGCCCAGGCCGATCGAGCCGCCGGCGATCTGAAACATGTAGACGATGCCGCCGGCGAGGCTCGCCTGCGATTCGTCGACCGAGGTGACCCCGGCGGTGGTCGCGGTGGAGTAGAAGCTGCCGATCCCGATCCCCAGCACGATCATCCCCGGGACCAGGGAGCCGTAGCCGTCGCCCGCGTCCACCAGGGAGAAGAGGATCGCCGCCGCGCACATGCAGGCCGCGCCGAAGGTCGCCAGGCGCTTCGCCCCGACCCGTGCGTACAGCGGCCCGGCGACGAAGGAGACGACCGCGAAGGTGCCGAGCGCCGGGATGATCCCGAGCCCCGCTTCGAGCGGCGAGAAGCCGAGCTGGCTCTCCATGAACTGAGGCAGGTAGAGGAGCGAGGCGAAGAAGGTCGCCGACATGCAGAGGATCGCCACGCAGGAAGCGGCGAAGGATCGGTTGGAGATGATCTTCGTCGGGATCAGCGCGTGGCGCCCGGCGCGGCGCTCGAGCGGGACGAAGGCGACGATCCCGACGGCGGCGATCGCCAGCATCGCGATCACCCGCGGGTCGCCCCAACCCCAGGCGTCGACCTGGTCGAGCGCGATCAGCAGGCTGACGAGGCCGATCGAGATCGCCGCGATCCCCGGGTAGTCGATCGCGTGGTCGGAGTCCTCGGGTTCGACGAGGTGCACGCTCCCCCAGATCACCGCGATCGCGAAGAGCGCGATCGGCACGTTCAGGAAGAAGATCCAGCGCCAGGTCAGGAGGTCGGTGAAGACGCCGCCGATCAGCGGGCCGATCGCGTTGCCGAGCCCGGCCGCGCCCATGATGATCCCGCCGGCCAGGCCCGCCTTCTCCTCGGGGAGGATGGCGTAGGTCATGCCGATGATCGCCGGCAGCATCAGCGCCGCGCCGATCCCCATCAGGGCGCGGGTCGCGATCAGGATCGTCTCGTTCGGCGCCGCGCCGCCCGCCGCCGAGAAGAGGGCGAAGAGCGCCGCGCCGAGGAAGAAGGCGTTGCGGCGGCCGAACATGTCGGCGAGCCGGCCGCCGGTCACGATCATCACCCCGAAGGTCAGCGCGTAGGCGTTGACGACCCACTGGATCGTGTTGATGTCGGTATGGAAGTCGCCCTCCATCGTCGGCAGGGCGACGTTGATCGCGGAGAAGTCGTTGGCGATCGTCACCGTCGCGATCCCGATCGCCAACAGCGCCAGCCAATTGATCGGTTTCGCCGTGCTCCCCTCCACCGGGGCGCCAGGCTACGACACCCGCACGTCGTTGCGCTACCCTGAGTCGTGGAAATGGCCTTTCCGCTGAACAGCCTCGCGCTTCTCCTTCTCCTCCCCCCTCGGGGGGAATAGCGCTGGGCGGCGCGATAGCCGCGAGAGACAAGAGGCCATTCAGAAGTAAGAGAGAAGGAGGGGTCCCATGGGACCGCAGAGCACCGACACCAACCCCGCATCCGACGCAAACCGCGTCCACATCTTCGACACCACGCTGCGCGACGGCGAGCAGTCGCCCGGCATCTCGCTGAACGCGGCGGAGAAGACGGAGATCGCCCACCAGCTCGCGCGGTTGGGCGTCGACGTGATCGAGGCCGGCTTCCCGATCGCCTCGCCGGGGGACTTCGAGGCCGTCCGGACCATCGCCCGCACGGTCGAGGGCCCGGTCATCTGCGGTTTGGCCCGCACCCACAAAACCGACATCGACGCTGCCTGGAACGCGGTCAAGGACGCCGAGCGCCCCCGCATACACACGTTCATCTCGACCTCCGACATCCACATCGAGCACCAGATGCGGACCGATCGCGACGACGTCAAGGGCCAGGCGAAAGCCGCCGTGACGATGGCCAGGGCCTACTGCGACAACGTCGAGTTCTCGCCGATGGACGCGACCCGCTCGGACTTTGAGTTCACCGCCGAGGTCCTGCAGATCGCGCTCGACGCCGGGGCGACGGTGATCAACGTCCCGGACACGGTCGGCTACGCGACCCCCGAGGAGTACGCGGCGATGTGGCGGACCTTCTACGAGATGGTCCCGGACCTGGCCAAGGTCGAAACCTCGGTCCACTGTCACAACGATCTGGGCCTGGCCGTCGCCAACTCCTACTCCGGGGTCACCGCCGGATGCCGCCAGATCGAGTGCGCGATCAACGGCCTGGGCGAGCGCGCCGGCAACTGCTCGCTGGAGGAGATCGCGATGCTGATCAAGGTCCGCGAGGACGCCCACGGCTTCACCACCGGCATCAACACCCGGGAGATCGCCCGCACCAGCCGGCTGGTCAGCCGCCTGACCGGCTACCAGGTGCAGCCGAATAAGGCGATCGTGGGACGCAACGCCTTCGCCCACGAGTCCGGCATCCACCAGGACGGGGTGCTGAAGGAGCGCACCACCTTCGAGATCATGGACGCGACCGAAGTCGGTTTCGAGTCCAACTCGATCGTCCTCGGCAAGCTGTCCGGCCGCCACGCGCTGAAAGACGCCCTGGAACAACTGGGCTACAAGATCGACGGCGGCGCGCTGAACTCGGCTTTCAAGGCGTTCAAGGAGATCGCCGACCGCAAGAAGCAGGTGACCGCCCTGGACCTGGAGGCGATCGTCTCCGACGAGGTGCGCGAACGGGCCGACGCCCACGAGCTGGCCTCCTTCGCCGTCACCGCCGCCAGCGGCAAGGAGCCGATGGCGAAGATCGGCGTCGTCATGCCCTCCGGCGAGGAGGTCGTCGCCGAGTCCTCCGGCGACGGCCCGATCGACGCCGTCTTCCGCGCGATCCAGAAGGCCGTCGGCACCGAGTCGGAGATGGTCAAGTACACGGTCGAGGCGGTGACCGGGGGAGAGGACGCCCTCGGCGAGGTGACCGTCCAACTCCGCACCGACGGCGCCCTGGCATCCGGCTCCGGCGTCGCCACCGACATCATCGAGGCGAGCGCCCGCGCCTACCTGCGAGCACTGTCCAACAGCCTCGAAGGCGCCGCCACCCGCGAGGCCGAGGCCGCCACCGCCGACGCCGCCATCGAGCGCACCGGTCCGTAACAAAGGCGTTCGCCTAAAGCCGAAAAGCGCGCACCACGTATGCGCATTTCCTCGGCACCATCGGTCCCATGCCCGGACCGTCTGCATTTCACCTTCTCTCACAAGGTCAAATGCAGACGGACTCCGCGGCTGGGCCGGTCGAGGCGCGGATGGCAGCGCTGGCTCGGGACCAGCACGGGGTGGTGGCGCGGCGCCAGTTGCTGCGTCGGGGCGTGACGAAGGAACAAATCGACGGCCGGCTGCGCTCGGGCGGACTCCATCCGATTCATCGAGGTGTGTACGCGGTGGGGCATACGGCGATCACTCGGCGGGGACGGTGGATGGCGGCGGTCCTCGCCTCCGGGGACGAGGCGGTGCTGAGCCATCGGTCGGCGACGGCGCTCTACGGCGCGTGGGGATCGGGGGCGGGGGAGATCCACGTCACCGTGCCGAGGAAAGTGCGCTCGGCGCTCTCGATTCGTCGCCACTTCTCGATGCTTCCGGAGGATGAGCGGGAGATCGTCGACGGGATCCCGGTCACGTCCGCGGCCCGCGCCGTCCTCGACCTGGCCGCCGAAAAGGGCGAGGCGGCGGCCGAGTCTGCCCTCCGGGAGCTGGAATACCTCGGGATCTACGGCGCGGTCTCGCTCCCGGCGCTTCTCGCCCGCCATCCGAACCACCGCGGCGCACAGGCGTGCCGCGAAGCACTCGATCACCTCCGCGACGACCCCGGCGGCCGCCTCCGCAGCAACCTCGAGGAGCGCTTCATTGCCTTCCTCGATGCCGAGAACATCCCTCGCCCACGCCTGAACTATTGGCTCTCGATCGGCGACGACCGTTTCCAGGTCGACTGCTTTTGGCCTCGGGCGCGTTTGGTCGGCGAGCTCGATGGTTTCAAGGCCCACGGCACGCGACGAGCCTTTGGCAGCGATCGGAGGAGAGACCGAAAGCTCGGTGTGGCCGGGTACCGCGTGGTGCGCATCACGGAAGACCAGATCCGCAACGAACCCGACGCCTTGGCCGAAGACTTACAAGCGTCCGTGATAACGTACGAGCCATGGCAACGGTAGCCGCACCGCCCGTCGGCCCTCGCATCCACGCGTTGCGCGATGCGATGTCGCTGTCGTTGCGTGACCTCGCCGACCGCTCCGGCGTCTCGGCGCAGATGCTGTCCCAGGTAGAGCGCAACGAGACCTCGCCGACGCTCGCGGTGGCGACGAAGATCGCCGCCGGGCTCGAGCTGACGCTGTCCCAGCTGCTGCGCCTCGACGAGGGCCGCCACGTCGCGATCTCCCGCGCCACCGAGCGCCGCGAGAGCCGCCGCGGCGGCCACCGGATCGAGGAGCTGACCCCGCCGATGCCGGGGCAGCGCGCCGACGTGTCGCTGCACGTGCTCGACCCGGGCGCGACCACCGGCGGCGCCTCGGACCCGCCGATGCACGAGCCGGGCAGCCGCGAGACCGCCGTCGTCCTGGCAGGAGACCTCGCCCTGGTCATCGAAGGCGAGCGCCATGAGCTTCACGAGGGGGATTCCGTCACCTTCGACGCCGATCTCCCGCACCACTTCGAGAACGAAGGAAACGACCCGACCCGCTTCATCGCGGTGATAGCCGCCGGACTGAGGAGGAGCTAGCAGTGCCCAAGAACATGTTCGAAAAGATCTGGGAGCAGCACGAGGTCAGTGAGGGACTGATCTACATCGATCTGCACCTGGTCCACGAGGTCACCTCGCCGCAGGCCTTCGACGGCCTCCGCCTGGCCGACCGCCCGGTCCGCCGCCCCGACAAAACGCTGGCGACGGCCGACCACAACACGCCGACCGACGGCACGATGGCTGCCCGGCTGATCGCCGACGAGCTCTCCCGCATCCAGGTCGAAACCTTGGAGCGCAACTGCGAGGAGTTCGGCTTGAAGCTCTACAGCCTCGGCTCCGACCGCCAGGGCATCGTCCACGTGATCGGGCCGGAGCTGGGCGTCACCCAGCCGGGCATGACGATCGTCTGCGGCGACAGCCACACCTCCACCCATGGCGCCTTCGGCTCGCTGGCGTTCGGCATCGGCACCTCCGAGGTCGAGCACGTCCTCGCGACCCAGTGCCTGGTGCAGAAACGCCCGCGCACGATGCGGATCTCCTACGCCGGGGAACTGTCCTCCGGGGTCACGCCGAAGGACCTGATCCTGGCGACGATCGGCAGGCTCGGCACCGGCGGCATGACCGGATACGCGGTCGAGTACGCGGGCCCCGCGATCGAGGCGCTGGCGATGCCGGGCCGGATGACGATCTGCAACATGACGATCGAGGGCGGCGGCCGCGCGGGCATGATCGCGCCGGACGAGGCCACCTTCGAGTACGTCCGCGGCAAACCGGGGGCGCCGGAGGACTTCGACGCCGCCGTGGCCCGCTGGAGGGAGCTGCCGACCGAGGACGGAGCGACCTTCGACCAGGATCTCGAGGTCGACGCCGCCGCGATCTCGCCGATGGTCACCTGGGGCACCAACCCGGGCATGGTCGTCCAGGTCACCGACACGGTCCCCGACCCGACCGCGATGGACTCCGAGGCCGACCGCGAATCGGCCGAACGCGCCCTCGCCTACATGGGCCTGGCCGCCAACACGCCGATGACCGAGATCGCCCCGGAACGGGTCTTCATCGGCTCCTGCACCAACAGCCGCATCGAGGACCTACGGGAGGCCGCCGAGATCGTCGACGGCCGCAAGGTCGCGAGCACGGTCCGGGCGATGGTCGTCCCGGGCTCCCAGCAGGTGAAGAAGGCCGCCGAAGCCGAGGGCCTCGACGACGTCTTCCGCAGCGCCGGCTTCGAATGGCGCGAGGCGGGCTGCTCGATGTGCCTCGGCATGAACCCCGACATCCTCGACGAAGGGGAGCGCTGCGCCTCGACCTCGAACCGCAACTTCGAGGGGCGCCAGGGCAAGGGTGGCCGCACCCACCTGGTCAGCCCGCGGATGGCGGCCGCCGCCGCCGTCGAGGGCCACTTCGTCGACATCAGAGAATGGAGCTAGACAATGCGTCCGATTGACGTCATCGAGGGCAAGGTCTCGGTGCTCGACCGCAACGACGTCGACACCGACCAGATCATCCCCAAGCAGTTCCTGAAGCGGGTCGAGCGGACCGGCTTCGGCGAGTTCCTCTTCTACGACTGGATCCGCGACGGCGAGATCGAGCTGGAGCCGAACCCGATCCTCGTGGCCGGGCGCAACTTCGGCTGCGGCTCCTCCCGCGAGCACGCCCCTTGGGCGCTGGAAGACTTCGGTTTCGAGGCGATCGTCGCGCCCTCCTTCGCCGACATCTTCTACTCCAACTGCACGAAGGTCGGGCTGCTCCCGGCGATCGTCGACGAGGCCCACTGCAAGGCGATCGCCAAGGCGGGACGGGCGCGGATCGACGTCGACGACGAGACGATCGACTGCGGCGAGACCGGCGTCTTCCCGTTCGAGGTGCACCCGGAGGTCAAGCACCGGCTGCTGAACGGGCTCGACGACATCGGCATCACGCTGCAGAACGCCGGCGCGATTGACCAGTACGAGGGCTCGGGCAAGGCTCACGGACCGGTCACGACGAGCATCTGATGGCGGGGGCGGCCAAGGACTGGGACGCGGCAAGCTACCAGCGCATCTCGCTGCCGCACGAGGAGTGGGCGAACCTGCTCCTCGAGCGGCTCGCCCCGTCCCCGGACGAGGTCGTCCTCGATGCCGGCTGCGGCACCGGTCGCGTCACGACGAAGCTGGTCGAGGCGCTGCCGGACGGCCGCGTGATCGCGGTCGACGACTCTCCGGCGATGGTCGAGAAGGTGCGGGAGGTGCTGCGTCCGACCGACGAGGCGTTCGTCGCCGATCTGACCGAGCTGCAACTGCCCGAACCGGTCGACGCGGTCGTCTCCAGCGCCGTCTTCCACTGGATCCCCGACCATGACGCTCTGTTCGCGCGGCTGCGCGCGGCGCTGAAGGACGGCGGCCGGATGGAGGCGCAGTGCGGCGGCGAAGGGAACATCGACGCGTTCCGCACCGCCTCCGGTGAAGTCGCGGCGCGCGAACCGTACGCGGCGCACCTCGAGGCGGCGGGCTTCGAGGAACCCTGGTACTACGCGGGGGTCCCGGAGACCGAGGAGCGCCTGCGGATGGCCCACTTCATCGCGACCGACGTCTCGCTGCGACCCTGGGAGGTCACCCCTCCCGATGCCCGCGAGTTCATGCGCACGCTGATCGTCAAGCCGCACATCGACGCGCTCCCGGCCGAGCTTCACGAGCCGTTCCTCGACGACGTGCTGGCGGTGACGGGCGAGCCGTTGACGATCCGCTACGTCCGCCTGAACATCAGCGCCATCGCGGCCTGAGTAAAGTCGCGGCCATGTCAGATACGCCCAACATCGTCGTCCTGCCCGGTGACGGCATCGGCCCCGAAATCGTCGCTGCCACCTGCGAACTCCTCGACCGGCTCGGAGCCTTCCACTACGACGAGCGCCTGATGGGAGGGTGCTCGATCGACGCGAACGGGGTCGCCCTCACCGACGAGGTGCTGGATGCGTGCAAGGCCGCCGACGCGGTGTTGCTGGGCGCGGTCGGCGGTCCCAAATGGGACACCACGGACCCCGACAAGCCCCGCCCGGAGCAGGGCCTGCTCGGCCTGCGCAAAGGCATGGGCCTCTACGCGAACCTGCGGCCGGTGCGCCCGAGCCCGGCGCTGATGGGCGCCAGCCCGCTGCGCGAAGACCGCATCTCCGGCACCGACCTGCTGGTCGTCCGTGAGCTCACCGGCGGCATCTACTTCGGCAAGTCCGGCCGCGAGGGCGACGCCGCCTTCGACACCTGCGAGTACGACGCGGTCGAAATCGAGCGGATCGCCCGGGTCGCCTTCGAGGCGGCGCGCCGGCGCGCCGACGGCTCCGACCGCAAGGCCAAGGTCACCTCGGTCGACAAGGCCAACGTGATGGAGACCTCCCGCCTCTGGCGCGAGGTGGTCGGCCGCGTGGTCCCCGACTATCCCGACGTCGCCTTCGAGAACATGCTGGCCGACAACGCCGCGATGCAGCTGGTCTCGCGCCCGGCCGACTTCGACGTGATCGTCGCCGACAACCTCTTCGGCGACATCCTCTCCGACGAGGCCGCGATGCTCACCGGCAGCCTCGGCATGCTCCCCAGCGCCAGCCTCGGCGCCGACGGCGACCCGGGCCTCTTCGAGCCGGTCCACGGCTCGGCCCCGGACATCGCCGGGCAGGGCTCGGCCAACCCGCTGGCGACCTTCCTCTCGGCCGCGTTGATGCTGCGTCACGGCCTCGACATGCCCGAGGAGGCGGCGCGGATCGAGGCGGCTGTCGACCGAGCCCTCGAAGACGGCCTGCGCACCCCGGACCTCGCCGGGGGGCCCGCCGCACCACCACCGATGGTGGACGTCCCCCCCGAGGTCGAGGTCGGCACCGCGGAGATGACCGCCGCGGTGATCGAGGCACTGAACTAGGGCGCGGTCACCGCCCCGTACGACTAGGGCGCCGTCACCGCCCAGACGCCGGAGGCGACGAAGTTGCCGTCCGCCGTCAGGCCTTTTTTGCCTTTCGCCGTCAGGTTGACGCCGAGGCGGTTGCCTTCCGTGAGGACGGCGGCTCCGCCGACGCCTTCCAGGTTGGTTTCCGTCGTCAGGTAGAGGCAGACGACATTCGCCAGGGCTTCGGGCGTGGTGCCGCCCGCGCCGAGGCCGGGGCAGTAGGGAGCCTGCGTGGTCCCTTTCGCCATCACCAGCACGGTCGACGGGTTGGCCGCCAGCGGGAGCTGGAAGCTGACCGATCCGTACGCCTGCGGCGAGGTGGCGGTTTCTTTCGGGTCATAGCCGCCGACGCTGAACACGCCGCGCTCGGTCTGGCCGGTCTTCAGCGTTTCGAGGTTGCCGAGCACGCCTTTCGCCAGCTTTTCCGCGGTGATCGATTCTTTGGCGATCTTCGCGCCGGTCACCGCTTCGTCGCCGAGGTTCACGGTGGCGACGCCTTTTTCGGCGAGTTTCGCCGAGGTCACGGCCTTGTTGTTCAGTTTGTTCGTGGTGATGACGTTGTTGGCGATCTTTTCCGCGTTGACGGCGCCCGCCGAGATTTTGCTGGTGTTGATGATCCCGTTGCCGAGGTTGCCCGGCAGCACGGCGTTGGGGCCGAGCTTTCCGGCCACGACCGCGTTGGGCGCGATCTTGCCGCTCGTCACCGCTCCCTTACGCAGTGCCTTGGGGGTCACCGCGCCCTTCTTGAGCTGGTTCGGGCCGACGCTGTTCCGGGGCAGCCCGGCAGCCACCGCGGCACCTCCCAGGGCGATGAACAAGGCCAACGACGCGATCACGTTCGCGAACGTCAGCCGGGGCAGAAAACGCTTCATCCTGCTTCCTCCTTCGGGTTTTCGAAGCTTTCTCGAATGCTTGGTTTCAAGTCCTTCGATCCATCGGGCATAATCCCCCCAACATGGATCAGGTCGATTTGATTTGGAAGAACGGCGATTTCGTCCCCTGGGACGAGGCGAAAGTGCACGTCCTCACGCACGCCCTGCACTACGGTACGGGCGTCTTCGAGGGCATCCGCGCGTACGAGACCGAGCGCGGCCCGGCCGTCTTCCGCCTGCCCGAGCACATGGACCGCCTGCACAAGTCGGCCGGGCTCTACTACCTCGAGATCCCCTACAGCGGGGAGGAATTGCGGAGCGCGACCAAGGAGCTGATCGCCCGCAACGGGCTTTCCTCCTGCTACATCCGCCCGCTGGCCTTCCGTGGCTACGGCGAGATGGGGCTCTACGCAAACTCGGCGCCGGTCGACGTGATCATCGCGGTCTGGCCCTGGGGCGCCTACCTCGGCGACGAGAGCGCCGGCAAAGGCATCCGCGCGAAGGTCTCGAGCTGGCGGCGCAACAGCCCCGGCGGCGCGATCCCGCACGCCAAGGCGTCCGGGTCCTACCTCAACTCGATCCTCGCCAAGACCGAATCGGCCAACGCGGGCTACGACGAGGCGATCCTGCTCGACGAGCGCGGCTTCGTCTCCGAGGGCTCGGGCGAGAACATCTTCGTGGTGCGCGAGGGGGAGATCCTGACGCCGCCGCACACCGCCTCGATCCTCGACGGGATCAACCGCAAGTCGGTGATCCAGATCGCCCGCGACCTCGGCTACACGGTGGTCGAACGCGACATCGCCCGCGCCGAGCTCTACCTCGCCGAGGAGGTCTTCCTCACCGGCACCGCGGCCGAGATGGTCCCGGTGCGGGAGATCGACGATCACCCGATCGGCGGCCCCGGCGAGATCACCCGCCACGTCCAGTCGAAATTCATGGACGCCCTGCACGGGCGCGCCGAGGAGTACCTCGAGTGGAACGACTTCGTCGAGGCCACGGACAAGTCCGGCTCGACCGACGAGCGAATTACCCCTGCCGCCTAGCGGCAGGCGCGGCCGGGAGCGGTCGCGCGTCCCGGGTCTCCCCGAGACCCACCCGAACACTCGAAGGACGCGAAAGGCAGTGCGATGGAACAGGTGAAGCTCTACGACACGACCCTGCGGGACGGGATGCAGGGCGAGGGCATGTCGCTCTCGGCGTCGGAGAAGGCGCGCGTGGTGGCGGCGCTCGACCAGCTCGGAGTCGGGATGATCGAGGCCGGCTTCCCGAGCTCCAACCCGAAGGAAGAGGAGCTCTTCGCGGCGCTCGCCGAGCTGCCCCTGGAGCGGGCGGTCGTCTGCGGCTTCGGCATGACCCGGCGCCGCGGCGTGGACGCCGCCGAAGACCCGGCGCTCCTCACCCTGGTCGACTCCTTCGCCCCCGTGGCGACGCTGGTCGGCAAGACCTGGGCGCTCCACCTGGAGAAGGTCACCAAGGTGTCCCGCGAGGAGAACCTGGCGATGATCGCCGAGTCGGTCGCCTTCTGCCGTGAGCGCGGCAAGCGCGTCGTCTACGACTCCGAGCACTTCTTCGATGCCTACCGCGAGGACCCCGGGTACGCGCTCTCCTGCCTGGAGGCGGCGATCGACGCGGGGGCCGAGAACGTGACGCTCTGCGACACCAACGGGGCGAGCCTGCCGAGCCAGGTCGCGGCCGCGACCGAGGTCGTCGTCGCCCGCTTCGGCGAGCGCGCCGAGGTCGGCATCCACGCCCACGACGACGCGGGCTGTGGGGTCGCCAACAGCCTCGCCGCGGTCGACGCCGGGGCGCGGATGGTGCAGGGGACCGTCAACGGCTACGGCGAGCGCTGCGGCAACGCCAACCTCACCACGATCCTGCCCGCGCTGCAGCTGAAGATGGGATTTGACGTTGTCCCCCTCCAGAACCTCGAGACGCTGTCCGAGACGGTCCACTTCATCGACGAGCTCTGCAACCTGACGCCGGATCCGAACGCCCCCTACGTCGGCCGCAATGCCTTCGCCCACAAGGGCGGCATGCACGTCGCCGGGGTCGAGGCCGACGCGCGCACCTTCGAGCACATCGAGCCGGCGGCGGTCGGCAACGAGCGGGCGATCCTGCCGTCGGAGCTCTCCGGCAAGGCGACGATCCGCGACCAGGCCGCGTCCGCGGGCCTGGAGATCGACGACGCGACCGCCTCGCGGGCGATCGAGGTGCTGAAGGAACGCGAGCACCGCGGCTTCCACTACGAGGCGGCGCCGGCCTCCTTCGAGCTCCTGCTGCGCCACCAGGCGGGCGTCTACAAGCCGCTCTTCACGCTGGAGAGCTACCGGGTCGTGACCCAGCGGCGAGCTGGGGGAGAGGTCGAAACCGAGGCCACCGTGAAGGTCCACGTCGACGGCGAGCGCTACGTCGAGATCGCCGAGGGCAACGGCCCGGTGAGCGCTCTGGACCGAGCGCTGCGCAAGGCGATCACCAGCCGCCACCCGCACCTCTCCGAGATCGAGCTGACCAACTACAAGGTGCGGATCCTCGACCAGGACCGCGGCACCGACGCGGTCACGCGGGTGCTGCTCGACTCCGCCGACGGCGAGCGCGAGTGGGGGACGATCGGGGTGTCCGGGAACGTGATCGAGGCGTCCTGGCAAGCGCTCGTCGACTCCTTGGAGTACGCGTTCC
Organism: Solirubrobacterales bacterium; assembly: GCA_965200635.1. GTDB lineage: Bacteria > Actinomycetota > Thermoleophilia > Solirubrobacterales > 70-9 > VAYN01. The sequence goes on from OZ241364.1 coordinate 3,136,370, forward strand.
AATGAACCCGATCCCACTCGCTCAACCAGAAATCGGCAAACGAGAGGAGGAGCTCGTCCTCGAAGTCCTCCGTTCCGGTCGCCTCTCCCTGGGTCCGATGGGCCAACGATTCGAGCAAGCGTTCGCCGACTTCCTTGGAGTAGACGATGCAGTCGCGGTCTCCAGTGGCACGGCCGCGCTCCACCTCGGTGTGCGCCAGCTCGGTTGGGGTGAGGGGGACGAGATCGTCACCAGCCCCTTCACCTTCGTCGCCTCCGCCAACTCCCTTCTCTACGAGGGGGCGAAGCCGGTCTTCGTCGACGTCGACCCGGAGACGCTCGACATCGACCCCCACGCCGCGGCCGCCGCGGTCACCGAGAAGACCCGGGGCCTGCTGCCGATCGACATCTTCGGCTGGCCCGCCGCCTGGCCCGACCTGGAGGCGCTGGCCGCGAAGCACGGCCTCGGGATCCTCGAGGACTCCTGCGAGGCGCTCGGCGCGCTCGACTCGGAGGGCCGGACCGTCGGCACCCGCGGCAACTTCTCCACCTTCGCCTTCTACGCCAACAAGCAGATGACCACGGGGGAGGGCGGGATGATCGTCCCCACCGACCCCGAGGCGGCGGCGCGCCTGCGCTCCGAGCGCAACCAGGGCCGCGCCGTCGACATGGGCTGGCTCGACCACGACCGGCTCGGCTTCAACTACCGGCTCTCCGACGTCGCGTCGGCGATCGGCCTCGCCCAGGTGGAGAAGCTGCCGCGCCTCCTGGAGCAGCGCGCCGCCGTGGCGGCGATGTACGGGGAGCGACTGGCGGGCGTGCAGGGCGTGGCGGCGCCGATGGCGGCCCGGGGGCGCGAGGTGCGCAGCTGGTTCGTCTACGTCGTGCGCCTGGACGACTCGATCGACCGCGACGCGGTCATCGCCGGCCTGCGCGAGCACGGCATCGACTCCAAGGACTACCTGCCGAGCATCCACCTCTTCCCGCACATCCGCGAGCTCGGGTACCGCGAGGGCCAGTTCCCGGTCGCCGAGGCGGCCTCGGCGCACTCGATGGCGCTGCCGTTCTTCCCCGGGATGAGCGAGGCGCAGGTCGAGCGGGTCTGCTCGGTGCTGGCGGCCTCCGTCGACTCGTCCCGGCGGAACCCCGGATAACTTAGGCGCCGCATGGCACGCTTCCCAGGACAGGACGGCACCGACGGCGACGCTCCGGCGCGGTTCCGCAAAGAGCCCGACCCGCGCTTCTGGCGGATGAACCGCTCGCTGCCCTTCGACTGGCAGCTGGCGCCTTATGACGTCCTCCAGTCCCAGGCCCACGCGCGTGGGCTGGCCCGGATCGGGGTGATGACCGAGGCCGAGGCCGAGGAGATCGCCGCCGGCCTCGACCGCGTACTGGGGCGGATCGAAGCGCCCGGCTTCGCCTTCGAGGAGTCCGACGAGGACATCCACATGGCGATCGAGCGGCTGCTCGGAGAGGAGGTCGGCGCGGTCGCCGGCAAGCTCCACACCGGGCGCTCGCGCAACGACCAGGTCGCCACCGACATCGCGATGGTCGTCAAGGCGGCCTCGCACCGGGCGATGCGCCTCTGCGCGGCGGCGATGGAGGGCCTGCTCGCCCTCGCCGAGGCGCACAAGGACTGGCCGATGCCCGGCTACACCCACCTGCAACGCGCCCAGCCGGTCTACCTCGGCCACCACCTGCTCGCCTACTTCTGGATGCTCTCGCGTGACGCCCGGCGCTTCGCCTTCGCCGCCGAGTCGGCGAGCGTGATGCCGCTCGGCTCCGGTGCCCTGGCCGGGGTCAACTGGCCGATCGACCGCCGCATCGTCGCCGCCGAGCTCGGCTTCGCCGAGATCACCCCGAACTCGCTCGACGGGACCTCGAACCGCGACTTCGTCATCGACTACCTGAGTGCCGCGGCAACCTGCTCGATGCACCTCTCGCGGCTCGGCTCGGAGCTGGTGATCTGGTCGAGCACCGAGTTCGGCTTCGTCGAGCTCGACGAGGGCTTCTCCTCGGGCTCCTCGATCATGCCGCAGAAGAAGAACCCCGATTCGGCCGAGCTGCTGCGGGCGAAGAGCCCGCGCGTCCTTGCCGCCCATCAGACGCTGCTCGGCGTGATGCACGCGCTGCCGCTCACCTACGGCAAGGACATGCAGGAGGACAAGGAGCCGCTCTGGGACGCGATCGACACGGTCGAGTCGAGCCTCGAGGTGACCGCCGGGATCCTCGAGGACATCGCCTTCGACCGGGCGCGCCTGGAGGAGGCCTCCGGTGACGAGATGCTGGCCGCGACGGAGGTCGCCGACCTTCTGGTCCGCCAGGGCGTGACCTTCCGCGACGCCCACGGCATCGTCGGCGAGCTGGTCCGGGCCGCGATCGCCGCCGACGTGCCGCTCTCGGGCCTCAGCCGCGAGCAGATCGCCGAGGTCTCGGGCGCCCTCATCGGCGACGCCGCCGACGAGTTCTACGCCGTACTCCAGCGCGGCTCCTGGCTGGAGTCGAAGACGATCGCCGGCGGCACCGGCTCCGAGCCCCTCGCGGCCCAGATCGCCGAAGCGCACGAGGCCCTGACGACTCTCCGCGACGCGGCCGGCGCCTGACCCCTCGGCCGGCTGTCCTCATGCCCAGCATTCCGGCAAAAGGAACGGCCGGAGCCTTCGATGACCGGCTGGGGGCCGATTTCTTCGGCCGGGACGTCCTCGCGGTCGCCCGCGAGCTCGTCGGTTGCACCCTCCTCTACGAAGGTGTCGGCGGCACGATCGTCGAGACCGAGGCCTACAACCGCGAAGACCCCGCCAGCCACTCCTTCGTCGGCTTCACCGACCGCACCAGCATCATGTTCGGCCCGCCCGGCCGCGCCTACGTCTACCTCTCCTACGGCATCCACAGCCTCGTCAACTTCGTCTGCGAACCCGAGGGCGAGGCAGCCGCGGTCCTCGTCCGCGCCCTCGAACCGACGACGGAGCTGGAATTGATGCGAGGCCGCCGCCCCAAGGCCCGCACCGACCTCGACCTCTGCTCGGGCCCCGGAAAGCTGACCGAGGCGATCGGCGTGACCCTGGCCGACAACGGCTCCCGCCTCGACCAGGACCCCTTCCTGCTCCTGCCCCCGGAAGGAGAGCCACCGAAGGTGGTGACGAGCCCCCGGGTCGGGATCACGAAAGCGGTGGAGAAGCCCTGGCGCTTCAGCGCGGCGGGGAGCCGGTACGTATCGAGGCCTCGGCCGGGGTAGTCCCGGCGAGGGCGGCAGTCCTAGCTGCGCCTGGGCGTCTCATCGCGGTCCTGGCTGGCTGTGACCGCGATGAGACGCCCAGGACGTGCGGGTTGGGGAACCGGCGCGGAAGTGTGGAGTTCGTGCCGTCTCCCGCACGTCTCTCCCAACGGCGTCGCACTCCGGGACGCCTTGCGTCCCTCGCCCGTTCCCGACCTGCCGCCCCGAACGCTACCCCGCGGTGACGCCGCCACCCGCGGCCGCGCCGCCTTCGGGCGGAGCCGCTTCTTCGGTCGGTGGGGCTGCTTCTTCGACCGGTTCTTCGACTTCTTCCACTGGCGCTTCGGTTTCTTCACGGCCCGTCGCGCCTTCTTCGACTTCTTCTTCGGGCAGGAATTCTTCTTCGACTTCGACTTCGCCTTCGCCTTCGTAGGTTTCTTCTTCCACCGGCGCTTCGTATTCGGCTTCTTCGTATTCGCCGGCTTCGATTTCTTCTTCGGCTTCGTCGCCGGACTTGCCTTCGTCTTCCTTTGCTTCCTTGGCCCGTTCCTTGGCTTTCTTTTCGGCCAGGTGTTCCTGCTTGATTTCTTCCCAGGCGGAGATGACCTGGTTCCAGATCAACGCCGGGTAGGTGCCGCCCATCACCGGGCCGCCGTTGTAGAGGGTGAGCATCGGCGTCGTCGTGTCGGGGTAGCCGACCCAGACGCACGCGGTCACTTCGGAGGCGACGCCGCCGCAGAACCAGGCGTCGCCCTCTTCCTCGGTAGTGCCCGTCTTGCCCCACTCTTCCGGTCCGCCGGTGTTGGCCGCGGTCCCGGTGCCCTGGGTGACGACCGTTTCCATGATCGACTTCTGCTCTTCGACGGTTTCCTGGTTGAAGACCTGGTGGTGGATCCGTTTGTTGTCGCCGCCCTTGATCGGCTTGCCGTTCTTGGTCACTTCCTCGAAGGCGAGCGGGCTGTCGCCGGGGCGCGGGGCGAGGCTGCCGGAGATGCGGTCGCCGTCGTTGCCGATCGTCGAGTAGGCGTAGGCCCAGCCGAGCGGAGAGACGCCTTCCTCGAGGCCGCCGAGCACCATCGCCGGGTTGGTCGAGATCGGGTCGGTGTAGCCCGCCTTGTGGATCGTCTTGGCGATCGAGCGGGTGCGGTCCCCGATCGTCTTGCCTTCCAGCCCTTCCAGCCCCAGGCCGGCGTAGATCGAGTTGTCGGAGTAGGTCAGACCGCAGGCGATCGAGCAGGACCCGAGATAGCCTTCTTCGTCGTTGTGGACGGTGAAGGCTTCTTCGCCCTTCTTGCCGAAGTGGAAGGTCCGCTGTTCGGAGGGGAATTCGGTTTCCGGCGAGATCCCCTCTTCGAGCGCCGTCAGCAGCGTGAAGGGCTTGATCGAGGAGCCGGGCTGGCGCCGTCCCTGGGTCGCCAGGTTGAAGGGCGCGGTTTCGAAGTTCGGCCCGCCGACCATCGCCTTGATCCCGCCGGTGTGGTTGTCGATGACGACGACCGACGCGGTCGCGGGGGAGTAGCCGAGGAATGAGCTGACCGCTTCTTCGGCCGCTTCCTGCAGCTGCAGGTCGAGCGTCGAATGCACTTCGAGGCCGCCGAAGTAGGCCTTCTCGGCGCCGTAGCGTTCGACCAGCTGCTGGCGCAGGAAGGCGGTGAAGTAGGGCGCTTTGGACTCCAGCGTCGGCGGCTTGATGTCGGCCGGGGCGGGGAGCGCCTTGTGGACGCCTTCCTGGTACTGCTCGCGCGTTATGTAGCCCTGTCCGTACATCTTTTCCAGCACCAGGTTGCGGCGGGCCAAGGCGTCTTCGGGGTTGACCTTGGGGTCGAAGGCCGAGGGCGACGCGATGATCCCGGCGATCATCGCGGCCTCCCAGGGCTCGAGCACCGAGGCGCAGGGTTCGGCTTCCCCGCCGCAGCCGGGGTGGGCGGCGCCGAAGTAGGTCTCGGCGGCCGACTCGATCCCGTAGGCGCCCTCGCCGAAGTAGATCGTGTTCAGATACTCGGTGAGGATTTTCTCCTTCGACCAGTGCTTCTCGAGTTTGTAGGCGAGCGCCGCCTCGCGGAACTTCTCCAGCACCGTGCGGCTGCCTTCGGCTTCCAGGGCGTTTTTCACGAACTGCTCGGTGATCGTCGAGGCGCCCTGCTGGGCCGAGCCGCTGACCACGTCGGCGGCCAGGGCGCGGGCGATGCCGCGGAAGTCCACTCCGTCGTGCTCGTAGAAGCGGGCGTCCTCGATCGAGACCACCGCGTTCTTGATGTTGGGGCTGATCTGCGCCGGGTTGAGAAGGATTTTGTTCTGGTCGGAGGAGAGCGTGCCGATCGGGTGCCCGCTCGAATCGACCACCTCGCTGTTTTTCTGCGCCTTGTACTGGGCGAAGTTGTAGAGCGCCGGCAGGTCCTGGGAGACCGCGGCCATCATCCCAAAGACCATCGAGATCACCGCGAGGATGCCGAGCCCGAGCAGCACGAACAGAAACCGCAGTTTTTTGAGGCGCGGTTTGATCGGCTTCGGCGGAAACTCGTCGCCGTCACCACGTCGGCGCTTGAGGAAGGAGGCGGCCATACGGGATGGAACACGGCCAGGCTCAAAAAAACGCGCCCGAGCGGGCACCTGGACCCGTCGAGCGAGGCGCGGAGTCTAGCATTGCGCCCGTGCCGGATCTGACCCGCAACGCCGTCGACGTGCTGCCCGAGGGGCGGCTCGCCGAGCAATTGAAGCTCGACCGGCCCCTGCGGGTCAAGCTCGGGATCGACCCGACGACCGCCGACATCCACCTCGGCCACACGGTCGTCCTCGGCAAGCTGGCCGAATTCCAGGAGGCCGGCCATACGGTCGTCCTGATCATCGGCGACTACACCGCCCGGGTCGGCGATCCGAGCGGGCGCTCGGCCTCGCGGCCGGTGCCGACGCCGGAGGAGATCGAGGCCAACGCGACGACCTACCAGGAGCAGGCCTACAAGATCCTCGACCCGGCGCGCACCGAGGTGCGGCGCAACGGCGAGTGGCTGGACATGAACCTGGCCGAGCTGCTGCGACTGATGGGGACGACGACGGTGGCGCGGCTGCTGGAGCGCGACGACTTCCAGAAGCGGATGGCCGAGAACGCGCCGATCGCCGGCCACGAGCTGCTCTATCCCTTGATGCAGGGCTACGACTCGGTGGCGATCGACGCCGACGTGGAGCTCGGCGGCACCGACCAGAAGTTCAACCTGCTCTTCGGGCGCGACGTTCAGGGCGCCTACGGCCAGCCGCCGCAGTCGGTGATGACGCTTCCGATCCTGGTCGGTCTCGATGGCGTCCAGAAGATGAGCAAGAGCCTTGGCAATTACGTCGGGGTGACCGATCCGCCCGCGGAGATGTTCGGCAAGTTGATGTCGATCCCCGACGAGGCGATGGACGGGTACTTCCGCCTGCTCCTTCCCGGGGAGGAGAAACCGGAGGCCGAGCCGGTGCGCCAGAAGCGCTTCCTGGCGAGCCGGATCGTCGACCGATTCCACGGCGACGGGGCGGGGGCCGGGGCCGAGCAGTCGTTCGACAAAGTCTTCGTCCAGCACGCGATCCCCGACGACATACCGACCGTGGACCTTTCCGAGTACATGGACGAGGCCGCGGACGAGGTTCATCTGCCCCGACTTATCGCCGGCGCATTCGGCTTGAGCACTAGCGAGGGACGCCGTCTGCTCGCCGGCGGAGGGGTCAAGCTCGACGGCGCGCCGCTTTCCGCTATAACTCTCGACGTCGCCGCCGGGGAACTTGCCGGGCGGGTGCTTCAAGTCGGAAAGCGGCGCTTCGCAAAACTTTCCGCCTAGGGGACTAGACAAGCGTCAGACGGTGCGCTATATTCCGTCGCCCTCTGGGGCTCCCTTGTGGGGCCCCGGCGTCTGAGAGAGACGAGTCCCGTCTCGGAGGCGCAATGGTCTTTGAAAACTGAGCAGCGTGCATCTCCGTGGGTCAATCCAATCGACCTGCGGAATGTTCAGCCCGACCCATTCGGCGCGCCAGCGTGCCGGATGGTTCAAGAATGATTAGAAGTTGAAGTACCTCGTCATGACGGTCGCCGTACTTGTGTACTCGGCGGCCATTTGTAGTCATTGACAGGCTCTCAGTGAGTAAATTTCACGGAGAGTTTGATCCTGGCTCAGGACGAACGCTGGCGGCGTGCTTAACACATGCAAGTGGTGCGACGAACCAGGGCTTGCCCTGGGGCAAAGCCGCGAACGGGTGAGTAACACGTGAGTAATCTGCCCCGATGACCGGGACAACCCGAGGAAACTCGGGCTAATACCGGATGATGAGCCTAGGCGTAAGCCTTATCTCTAAAGGAAGCTTCGGCCTCCGCATCGGGAGGAGCTCGCGGCCCATTAGCTTGTTGGTGAGGTAACGGCTCACCAAGGCGACGATGGGTAGCTGGTCTGAGAGGACGATCAGCCACACTGGAACTGAGACACGGTCCAGACTCCTACGGGAGGCAGCAGTGGGGAATCTTGCGCAATGCGCGAAAGCGTGACGCAGCAACGCCGCGTGGGGGAAGACGGCCTTCGGGTTGTAAACCCCTTTCAGGAGGGACGAAGGTTCACCGGTGAATAGCCGTGTGGATTGACGGTACCTCCACAAGAAGGTCCGGCTAACTACGTGCCAGCAGCCGCGGTAATACGTAGGGACCAAGCGTTGTCCGGAATCATTGGGCGTAAAGCGCGCGTAGGTGGCCATTTAAGTCCGCTGTGAAAGTCAAAGGCTCAACCTTTGAAAGCCGGTGGATACTGGGTGGCTAGAGTACGGAAGAGGCGAGTGGAATTCCTGGTGTAGCGGTGGAATGCGCAGATATCAGGAGGAACACCAATAGCGAAGGCAGCTCGCTGGGACGTTACTGACACTGAGGCGCGAAAGCGTGGGGAGCGAACAGGATTAGATACCCTGGTAGTCCACGCCGTAAACGATGGGTACTAGGTGTGGGAGGTGTCGACTCCTCCCGTGCCGTCGCTAACGCACTAAGTACCCCGCCTGGGGAGTACGGCCGCAAGGCTAAAACTCAAAGGAATTGACGGGGGCCCGCACAAGCAGCGGAGCATGTGGTTTAATTCGACGCAACGCGAAGAACCTTACCTGGGCTTGACATGTCAGTGATCGCCGTGGAAACACGGTTTTCCTTCGGGACACTGTCACAGGTGGTGCATGGCTGTCGTCAGCTCGTGTCGTGAGATGTTGGGTTAAGTCCCGCAACGAGCGCAACCCCCGTCCTATGTTGCCAGCATTCAGTTGGGGACTCATAGGAGACTGCCGGTGACAAACCGGAGGAAGGTGGGGATGACGTCAAGTCATCATGCCCCTTATGTCCAGGGCTACACACGTGCTACATTGGCGCATACAAAGGGCAGCAATACCGTGAGGTGGAGCAAATCCCATAAAGTGCGCCTCGGTTCGGATTGGAGGCTGAAACTCGCCTCCATGAAGGTGGAGTTGCTAGTAATCGCAGATCAGCAATGCTGCGGTGAATACGTTCCCGGGCCTTGTACACACCGCCCGTCACACCACGAAAGCGAGCAACACCCGAAGCCGGTGGCCTAACCGCAAGGAGGGAGCCGTCGAAGGTGGGGCCCGTGATTGGGGTGAAGTCGTAACAAGGTAGCCGTAGCGGAAGCTGCGGCTGGATCACCTCCTTTCTAGGGAGATTTCTCTAGAACGTCGACCGGGCTGGTCGGCCTACTTGTAGGTCTAGAACGCTGCTCAGTTTTGAGAGACCACCTCCGGAGAACCCGGAGGTGCGCCTCGGTGGACCTTGAAAACTGCACAAGCCAAGTAACAGAAACCACGCGATGTGGTTTCTGTGGGTAATTGATTTAAAACGATTCACACCTCTTGTAGGAGTGGATCGCTCACCGTCAAGATAGTAAGAGTTTACGGTGGATGCCTTGGCACCAGGAGTCGATGAAGGACGTGGACGGCTGCGATAAGCCGCGGTGAGGCGCTGAACAGCCTTTGACCCGCGGATCTCCGAATGGGAAAACCCGGCGTCGGTAATGCGGCGTCATCTACAGGTGAATACATAGTCTGTAGAGGGTAACCGGGCGAACTGAAACATCTAAGTAGCCCGAGGAAAAGAAATCAACCGAGACTCCCTGAGTAGTGGCGAGCGAAAAGGGATCAGCCCAAACCTGATCGATGTAAGTGGCACACGTTGTCGACTGGGGGTTGTAGGACATTATGTCCAGGCCGTGCCGGCCTGGCGGCAGTTACCAAATCAGGTGTTAACCGAAGCGAGTGGAACCTCGCACCACAGAGGGCAATCGTCCCGTAGGTGAAAACGCACTGATCTGTCGATTGATGTTCCTGAGTAAGACCACACCCGTGAAACGTGGTCTGAATCTGGGGGGACCACCCTCCAAGGCTAAGTACTACCTGGTGACCGATAGTGAACTAGTACCGTGAGGGAAAGGTGAAAAGCACCCCAGAAGGGGAGTGAAATAGTACCTGAAACCGTAGACTTACAAGTGGTCGGAGCACCTTCGGGTGTGACGGCGTGCTTTTTGCATCACGAGCCAGCGAGTTACTCGTTGGTGGCAAGGTTAAGCGATGAGCGGAGCCGCAGCGAAAGCGAGTCTGAATAGGGCGACATAGTCACCAGCGGTAGACCCGAAACTGAGCGAGCTATCCATGGGCAGGCTGAAGCGGGGGTAAGACCTCGTGGAGGGCCGAACCGACCTAGGTTGAAAACTGGGCGGATGACCTGTGGATCGGAGTGAAAGGCTAATCAAGCTCAGAGATATCTGGTTCTCTCCGAAATATATTTAGGTATAGCGTCGAGTGATTGCGTTTCGGCCGTAGAGCACTGTTTGGATTAGGGGCCCTACCAGGTTACCGACTTCAGGCAAACTCCGAAGACCGTTACGGTTAACTCGGCAGTCAGTGTGCGGGGGATAAACTTCGTACGCGAGAGGGAAACAACCCAGACCATCAGCTAAGGACCCTAAGTGTTAACTAAGTGGCAAACGATGTCCGAATGCACAGACAACCAAGAGGTTGGCTTAGAAGCAGCCACCCTTAAAAGAGTGCGTAACAGCTCACTGGTCAAGTGTTCGGGCGCGGATAATTCAACGGGGCTCAAGTTAACCTCCGAAGCTATGGGTGTGCAGGCCTGCGGGCTCTGTACGCGGTAGGAGAGCGTTCCAATTGGGTGAAGCGGCGTCGTAAGGCTCCGTGGACTGATTGGAAGTGAGAATGCTGGCATGAGTAACGAAAGTGGAGTGAGAATCTCCACCACCGATAGTCCAAGGTTTCCTGAGTAAAGTTCGTCTGCTCAGGGTTAGTCGGGACCTAAGGCGAGGCCGAAAGGCGTAGCCGATGGCCAACAGGTTGATATTCCTGTACCACGTTGCTTCCGTTATGACCGATGGGGGGACGGGGAAAGGTAAGGGAACCCAGGCGATGGTAGTCCTGGGGCAAGTACGTAGCTAGTCACTCTAGGAAAATCCGGAGTGGCGTTTTGACGCGAGGTGCGATGCCAGCTGGCGTATGCCGGCAAGTCCCTGATCCTATGCCTCCGAGAAAAGCCTCTAGGCAGGATTCGCGTGCCCGTACCGATAACCGACACAGGTGGACAAGTAGAAAATACTAAGGTGAGCGAGCTAACTCTCGTTAAGGAACTCGGCAAAATCGTCCCGTAACTTCGGGAGAAGGGACGCCCCGTTAGAGTGAAGTCCACACGGATGGAGCTCGAGGGGGCCGCAGTGAATTGGTCCAACCGACTGTTTACCAAAAACACAGGGCTCTGCTAAGTCGTAAGACGACGTATAGGGTCTGACGCCTGCCCGGTGCCGGAAGGTTACGTGGACTTGTTAGCTCTTCGGAGCGAAGCAATGAAACTAAGCCCCGGTAAACGGCGGCCGTAACTATAACGGTCCTAAGGTAGCGAAATTCCTTGTCGGGTAAGTTCCGACCTGCACGAATGGCGTAACGAGTTGGACGCTGTCTCAACGAGAGGCTCGGTGAAATTAAAGTCTCGGTGAAGATGCCGAGTACCCGCAGCTAGACGGAAAGACCCCGTGAACCTTTACTGCAACTTGATATTGGAGTTTGGGGTATCTCGCTCAGGATAGGTGGGAGACTTTGAACCAGCGGCTTTGGCTGCTGGGGAGTCACCCTTGAGATACCACCCTTGGTGCTCTGAGCTTCTAACACCGCGCCGTAATCCGGGCGGTGAACAGTGTCAGGTGGGCAGTTTGACTGGGGCGGTCGCCTCCTAAAATGTAACGGAGGCGCCCAAAGGTTCCCTCAGCACGGTTGGAAATCGTGCGTAGAGTGTAAAGGCAACAAGGGAGCTTGACTGCGAGACCGACAGGTCGAGCAGGAACGAAAGTTGGGCTTAGTGATCCGGCGGTAGCAAGTGGAAGCGCCGTCGCTCAACGGATAAAAGGTACTCCGGGGATAACAGGCTTATCGGTTCCAAGAGTCCACATCGACGAACCGGTTTGGCACCTCGATGTCGGCTCGTCGCATCCTGGGGCTGGAGTAGGTCCCAAGGGTTGGGCTGTTCGCCCATTAAAGCGGTACGCGAGCTGGGTTCAGAACGTCGTGAGACAGTTCGGTCCCTATCTGCTGTGGGCGTTGGAGAGTTGAGAGGAGTCATCCCTAGTACGAGAGGACCGGGATGAACGTGCCTCTGGTGTAGCTGTTGTCCTGCCAAGGGCACCGCAGCTTAGCTACGCACGGAACGGATAACCGCTGAAAGCATCTAAGCGGGAAGCCGTCCTCGAGATGAGCTCTCCCATCCCTTTAAGGGAGTAAGACCCCTGGTAGACCACCAGGTTGATAGGCCGGCAGTGGAAGTCCAGCAATGGGCGTAGCTGACCGGTACTAATGGTTCGAGGGCTTGACGGATGTTTTTTTTACCTCTTTACCCACACTTGGCGTGTGCAGTTTTCAAGCTCCACCGAGCGTCTCGCAAAATTCCGGTGGTGCATTGCGAAAGGGAGACACCTCTTCCCATTCCGAACAGAGCAGTTAAGCCTTTCAGCGCCGATGGTACTTGGGGGGCAACCCCCTGGGAGAGTAGGTCGCCGCCGGTTCTTCATATGACGAATTCTGAGCCGCCTTCGGGCGGCTCTTCGTCGTTCTGGGGGCATCCTGGGAGGCGGACGCTCTTGGGTGGAGCTTCCGCTTAACCCATTCGCGTGTGGAGTGGTTCAGCTGGCGCCTCTTTCGCTCTGAAGCTCCTGGGTACAAGACGCTCCAGCTCTACCCAAGAGCGTCCGCGGGTTCAGGCGCCCGCCGGTCGACGACGAAGAGCCGCCCGCTCGGTGCCAAGCACGGAGAGGACGCGGCGGGCGCGGCGCCCTACGGTCCGTCCAGGGCAGCTGACGAGGAGCGAAACCGCGGCGAGCCGTCCGCCCGACCTTGCACCAGGTTTCGGCGGAAGGAATCCAGGTAGGGGTGGAGCGTCTTGTACCCAGGAGCTTCAAGAGCTCCGAGGCGACAGCTTCCAGACTCTCCATGCGGATGGGTTAAGCGGAACCCCTACCTGGATTCCCTCCCATCCGCCCCCTGCAGAGCTAGAAGCTGTAGCGACTGGAGACGCGATCGAAGAGACGATCGCCGCCCCGCCGCCGCGGCGCCGGGCAAGGATCCGGGGCCGGACGGCGGTGGCGGGTCTCGCAGCTCGGAGCAGTTCTCCCAACGGGCTCCAGCCCGTACTCGCCGAGCGTGGCGAAGTCGATCATCAGGTCGACGGCGTCGGTCAGCCGTGTCGTTAGCGTTTGCTTAGAATCGAACATGTGTTCCTAAGATAGGCCGGCGGGCGGACGGCGTTGGGTTTCTGCAACGAGGCTTGCACTGGAGCCAAAAAGTGCCCGCATATCGCGCATTTTATTGGGGTAAAGCGAACAGGCGTTCCCGTCCGCGGCGCGTATTAGGAGGCGTTGACATTCGCGTCTGTTTGCGGATACGTCGCGGCCGCCGCCTTGACTGTGGCAGCGCCGCGAACCCCCAGAAGCGCAAGCGAAACGACCTTTCCCGGGAGCATCTGCTGTGGCTTTCGCCACGCTCCTCACGTTTCGCGGGTTGGATCGTAGCGTGACGCCCGTCACTTTGCACCCAGGTCCACAAATTTTAGGAATGGCGGGATCGTTACCCTCCGTCCGATGGAGAAATTCGTCATCGAAGGCGGGGTGCCGCTGTCGGGCGAGGTGACGGTCGCCGGCAACAAGAACGCCGCACTGCCGATCCTCGCCGCCTGCCTCCTGACCGAGGAGGAGGTGCTGCTGCACCGGGTCCCGCGTATCCGCGACACCGAGGCGCAGATCGCGCTGCTCGAACAGCTCGGGGTGGAGGTCGACTGGGTCGCGGACAACAGCGTCAAGCTCCGCGCCGCGAACGTCTCCGATCCGGTTGTCGACGAGGAGCTCTCGGCCCGGATCCGCGCCTCTTTCCTTCTCGCCGGGCCGTTGCTGGCGCGTTTCGGCGAGGCGAAGATGCCGCCGCCCGGCGGCGATTTCATCGGCCGGCGCCGCCTTGATGCCCACCTGGACGCCTTCAAGGACCTCGGGGCCCGCGTCGACGGCTCCCGCTGGATCGAGCTGAGCGCGCCGACCGGTCTCTGCGCCTGCGAGATATTCATGGACGAGCCCTCGGTGATGGGCACCGAGAACGCCCTGATGGCGGCCGCGCTGACCCCGGGCCAGACCCAGATCTCCAACGCCGCCTCCGAGCCCCACGTCCAAGACCTGGCGCGGCTCCTGACCGCGATGGGTGCACGGGTGGACGGGGTCGGCTCCAACGTGATGACCGTCAACGGCCAGGAGAGCCTCGGCGGCGCCGAGTTCACGATCTGCCCCGACCACATCGAAGTCGGCAGCTTCATGGCGCTTGCCGCGGCGACCGGGGGAGAGCTGACGATCCGTGACGCCGGCCCGAAGGACCTGCGGAACGTCCGCCGCCAGTTTCGCCGCCTCGGCCTGAATTCCGAGGTCCACGGCGAGGACGTGGTCGTCCCGGCCGGCCAGCACCTGGAGATCGAACCCGACCTCGGCGGCGCGATCCCGAAGATCGAGGACGGGCCCTGGCCAGCGTTCCCGGCCGACCTCACCTCGATCGCGCTGGCGCTCGCCACCCAGGCCGACGGCGAGATCCTGATCTTCGAGAAGATGTTCGAGAACCGCTTGTTCTTCGTCGACAAACTCGTCGCGATGGGCGCTCGGATCACGCTCTGCGATCCCCACCGGGCGATCGTCAGCGGTCCGAGCCGGCTTCACGGCGAGCGCGCCGCCAGTCCCGACATCCGCGCCGGAATGGCGATCCTGATCGCCGCGCTGGCGGCCGAAGGCACCTCGGAAATCGGTGACATCCATCAGATCGACCGCGGCTACGAGCAGATCGACGAGCGCCTCCGCGGCCTCGGCGCGCGGATCGAGCGGGTCTCGACCGACGCTTCGGTCGGCCGTCCGGTCGCGGTGGATTAACCCGCCCCTGCTGCCGGTTTCCGTAAGGTCCGGCAGATGATCCACCCGATCCCGCCCGGCACGCGCGACGTGCTCCCCGACGAGATGCGCGAGCTGCGCCGGCTCAACCGGAACCTGGTCGACGTCTTTGAAGGGGCCGGCTACGGCGAGGTCGCGACGCCGGCGATCGAATACGACGAGGTGCTCTCGCGCGGCGACCGACCCTCTTCGGCGTCGGGCTACCGCTTCTTCGACGAGAACGGGGACCTCCTGGCGCTGCGCAGCGACATGACGGTGCCGATCGCCCGCCTCGTCACCACCCGCTTCGCCGACGCGCCGCTCCCGCTGCGCCTCTGTTACCTGGCTTCCGCCTATCGCGCCGTGGCGCCGCAACGCGGCGAGATGCGCGAATTCGTCCAGGCCGGGATCGAGCTGATCGGCGCCCCGGGCGCCGCGGGCACCGCCGAGGTGATCGGCGTGCTCGAGGCGGCCCTCGACGCGGCAGGCCTCGATCGCGCTGTCATCGGCCTCGGCCACGCCGACCTCTACCGCCAGCTCCTTACCGAGTTCGGGGTCGAGGGCGAGGCCCGCGAGGCGGTCCTCGCGCGGCTCGCCACCCACGACCTGGTCGGGCTCGAGGCCGCCCTCGCCGACGCCGGGATTGGCGACCCGGCGATCGAGGCCTGCGTCGCCCTCTCCCAGCTCCGCGGCGGCGCCGACGTCCTCGAGCGCGCCCGCGAAATCGGCGGGGACGCGGTCCAGGGCACCACGGCGCGCCTGCAGGCCACCTACGAGGCCCTGGTGGCTGCCGGGACCGCCGATCGGGTCCAGATCGACTTCGGCCTCCTGCGCGACCTCGGCTACTACAGCGGCACGATCTTCGAGGTCTACGACCCGGCCGTCGGCCACGTGCTCGGCGGCGGTGGCCGCTACGACGGCTTCCTCGCCAAGTTCGGCCTCGACCTTCCCGCGGCCGGCTTCTCCCTCTATCTGGAGCGCGTCCACGTCGCCCAGATGGAGGAGGAGTCGCGGCGGCGCCAGAGGGCAGCGACCGATGCTTAGCGGGTCCGGCGCCGTCGGCGGCCCGAGCCACCCGGAGGGCCCACTCACCCTCGCGGTGCCGCGCGGCGCGCTCTTCGCCGAAACGCTCGACCTGCTCGACGCGGCGGGCGTCGACACGGCGCCCGCGCGCGGGGACTCGCGCTCGCTGATCTTCCACACCGACGAGATGACGCTGGTGACGATGCGGCCCTCCGACGTGCCGACCTACGTCGAGGCGGGCGCCGCCGACGTCGGCATCACCGGCAAGGACGTTTTGCTGGAGCAATCCGACCGGGTCGTCTACGAGCTGCTCGACCTCGGCTACGGCAGGTGCCGCATGGTGCTGGCCGGACGGCGCGGGGACGAGCGCCTCGGCGAATCCCAGCGGCGGCTCGGGATGATGCGGATCGCGACCAAGTACCCGCGGATCGCCGAACGCTACTTCGAGGACACGGGCCGCCAGATCGAACTGATCGAGGTGAAGGGGTCGGTCGAGCTGGCGCCGCTGATCGGGCTCGGGGACGGCATCGTCGACCTCGTCGCCACCGGCCGCACGCTGGCCGAGAACGACCTCGAGGTGCGCGAGGAGATCGTCGACTGCACCGCGAGATTGGTCGCCAACCGGGTCGCCCACAAGCTGCGCGCCGCCGAGGTCGACGACCTGACCGCGCGCCTGCGGGTCGCGAGTCGAGGCTGAGGGCGCGATGAAGGTTCAGCGCTTCGAGTGGGCGGGCGCGGCAGCGACGGCTCGGGCGGTCCGGGACTGGAGCGACGAGGCGGCGGCGCCGGTCGAGGTCGACTCGATCGGCTCGCTGGTCCGCGAGGGCGGCGACGCGGCACTGCTGGCGCTGACCAAGCGCTACGACGCCCCGGACGCGGACGTCACGCAGCTGCGGGTCGAGCCCGACGAGGCCGCCGCGGCGCTCGCCGCGATCGACGACGAGCTTCGCGCCGCGCTGGAGACCGCCGCCGCCAACATCCGCGCCGTCGCCGCCGCCCAGATCGGCGAGGAGAAGACGGTCGAGCTGCCGCAGGGCCACTCGGTGCGCCTGCGCGAGGTGCCGGTGGGCGCGGCCGGGCTCTACGCGCCCGGCGGACGCGCCGCCTACCCGTCGAGCGTCCTGATGACCGCCTTGCCCGCCCAGGCCGCGGGCGTCGAGCGGATCGTCCTGGCGACGCCGCCCGGCCCCGACGGCGCCGTGCACCAGGTGACGCTCGCCGCGGCGGCGCTCTGCGGGATCGAGGAGATCTACGCGGTCGGCGGCGCCCAGGCGGTCTTCGCGCTCGCCTTCGGGACCGAGACGATCGAGGCTGTCGACGTGATCGCGGGCCCCGGCAACGCCTGGGTCCAGGAGGCCAAGCGAGCCGTCTACGGGACGGTCGGGATCGACTCGCTCGCCGGCCCCTCGGAGCTGATGGTGATCGCCGGGCACGACACCGAGCCCGAGTGGGCGGCGCTCGACCTCTGCGCGCAGGCCGAGCACGGCGAGGGCGCGCTGCTGGTCGCGGCCGTGGAGGAGCATGTCCTTGACGCTGTGGCCGCATGTACCGAGCGGTTCGCCGCCGAGCGTCCCGGCGTCTCCGGAGCGGCGCCGCTGGCGCTCGTCCACGTCCCCGACTCGACCGACGCGGCGGAGCTCTGCAACGCCTTCGCGCCCGAGCACCTGGAGATCTTCGAGGAGGACGCGAGCCTCCTCGCCGAACGGATCACCACCGCCGGGTGCGTCTTCGCCGGCCGCTGGGGCGCGACCGCGTTCGGCGACTACGCCGCGGGCTCCAACCATGTCCTGCCGACCGGCGGCGCGGGGCGCTTCACCGGCCCGCTCGGACCCGGCGCCTTCCGCCGGCGCATCTCCACGGTGGAGCTCGACGCGGCCGCCGCCGCGGCGCTCGCGCCGGTCGTCGACCGCATCGCCCGCGCCGAGGGCTTCCCCGTCCACGGCGAATCGGCCATGATCCGCCGATGAGCCAACGCAAGAGCATCAAGGAGCGCGCGACGGGGGAGACCGACGTCAAGCTGGAACTGATCCTCGATGGCAGCACGACGTACGCCAACAAGACGGGTGTCGGTTTCTTCGACCACATGCTGGACCTGTTGGCGCGTCACGCCGGGTTCGGCCTCGTTGTGCAGGCGAAAGGCGACACCGAGACCGGCGCGCACCACACGGTCGAGGACGTCGGCATCGTGCTCGGGCAGGCGCTCGACGAGGCGCTCGGCGACCGCGCCGGGATCCGCCGCTACGGCTCGGCTTTGGTGCCGATGGACGAGGCGCTGGCCGAGTGCGCGATCGACATCTCCGGCCGCCCCCACTGCGTCGTCCGCGCGGATCTGCCGAAGGCCTCGATCGCGGGCTTCGAAACCGAGCTCGCCGAGGAGTTCTTCAACGCCGTCGCCAACGCGGCGAAGCTGACCCTGCACGTCGAAGTCCGGTACGGCTCGAACGTGCACCACATGATCGAGGCGGCCTTCAAGGCGTTCGCGCGGGCGCTCCGCGTGGCGGTCTCGATCGACCCGGCGGAGTCGGGCGTCCCTTCCACCAAGGGCACCCTCAGTGAGTGACGGCGCCCGCATCCTCGTCCTCGACTACGGGATGGGGAACACCCGATCGGTCGAGAAGGCGCTCGAGCACGTCGGCGCGCGCGCCACGATCGGCTCCGACCCCGACGAGGTGCGCGCCGCGGACGGGTTGATCCTGCCCGGCGTCGGCGCCTTTCCCCGGGCGATGGAGCGGATCCGCGCGACCGGCCTCGACGAGCTGATCGCCGAGCGCGCCACGGCGGGGACGCCGGTGCTCGGCATCTGCCTCGGCCTGCAGCTGCTCTTCGAGCGCTCCGAGGAGCTCGGCGGGGCGGACGGACTCGGCCTGCTGCCGGGTCCGGTGACGATGCTGGACGCGCCCGGGCTGAAGGTGCCGAACATCGGCTGGGCGCCGGTCCGCTGGGAGCGCGAGTCCCGCCTGGTCGAGGGCATCTCGTCCGAGACGCCCTTCTACCTGGTGCATTCCTTCGTCGCCCGGCCCGCCGCCGAGGACGCCCTTGGCACCGCCTCCTACGGCGAGCGCTTCGTCTGCGCGGCCGAGCGCGACAACGTCTTCGGCGTCCAGTTCCACCCGGAGAAGTCGAGCGCCGCCGGCCTGCGCCTGTTGGCGAACTTCGCCGGCATCTGCGCGAAGGCGCCCGCGGCCGCGTGATCCTCTACCCGGCGATCGATATCCGCGACGGCCACGCGGTGCGGCTGGTCGAGGGCGATTACGACCGCGAGACGGTCTTCGACGCCGACCCGGTGGACGCGGCGCTGCGCTTCGCCGACGCGGGCGTGCACGTCCTCCACGTGGTCGACCTCGACGGGGCGAAAGCGGGCGAGCCGAAGAACCTGAAGACGGTGCGCCGGATCGCCGACGCCATCCCGTTCCCGATCCAGGTCGGCGGCGGGCTGCGGAACGCCGAGTGCGTCGCCAACGTGCTGCGAGCGGGTGCCGAACACGTGGTGATCGGCACCGCCGCGATGCGCGATCCCGAGTTCCTCGACGAGATGCTGAAGGCGCACGGCGAACGGATCGTCGTCTCGGTCGACGCCCGCGACGGCAAGGTGTCGCTGGCGGGCTGGACCGAGACTTCCGACGTCGAGGCCGCCGACGCGGTCGCCGACCTCGCCGCGCGGGGGGTCGAACGCTTCCTCTTCACGCCGATCGAGGTCGACGGGACGCTGTCGGGACCGGGCTTCGAGCAGCTCGCCAAGGTCGCGGCGGCGACCTCGGCCTCGATCATCTACTCAGGCGGCGTCGGGACCCTCGAGGACCTGGTGCGGCTGCGCGCCGAGGCGGCCCCGAACGTGGAGGGTGTGATCGTCGGGCGCGCGCTCTACGAGAAGCGCTTCACGGTCGACGAGGCCGTCGCCGCGCTGGCCTAGACGGTCCTTCCCGTACGCTGGGTCCATGCCTTTGAAGCGCGTCATCCCCTGTCTCGACGTCGACGCCGGGCGCGTCGTCAAGGGCACCAACTTCGTCGGCCTGCGCGACGCGGGCGACCCGGTCGAGCTGGCCGAGCGCTACGACGCCGAGGGCGCCGACGAGCTCGTGTTCCTCGACATCACCGCCTCCCACGAGCGCCGCGAGACGATCGTCGAGCTCGCCCGCCGCACCGCCGACAACGTCTTCATCCCGTTCACGATCGGGGGTGGTATCCGCTCGGTCGCCGATGCCCAGGCGGTCCTCGACGCGGGCGCCGACAAGGTCTCGGTCAACTCCGCGGCGCTGGCCCGGCCGGAGCTACTGACGGAGCTCGCGGACCACTTCGGCGCCCAGTGCGTGGTGATCGCGATCGACGCCAAGCGCGAGGACCCCGGCACCTGGGGCGTCTACGTCAAGGGTGGCCGCGAGCGCGTCGAGGGCCGCGACGCCGTCTCCTGGGCGCGCGAGGCGGTCGAGCGCGGGGCGGGGGAGATCCTCCTCACCAGCATGGACCGCGACGGCACCAACGACGGCTACGACCTCGAGCTGACCCGCGCGGTGGCCGACGCCGTTCCCGTGCCGGTGATCGCCTCCGGCGGCGCCGGCGAGCTTTCCCACCTCGCGGCGGCGATCGCAGAGGGCGGCGCCGACGCCGTCCTCTGCGCCTCGATCTTCCACTACGGGCAGCACACCGTGGCCGAGGCCAAGGAGCGGATGGCCGCCGACGGCATCGACGTCCGGCGCTAACCCCCGCCTTCGGCGGTTGCGCCCTTTCCGTTCGTCAGGTCTTCCGCCAGGCCGGCGACGTGGGATTCGCGCAGGATCTCCAGGCGCGCGAGTTCGTAGGGCTCCTTCTTTTCGGCGAAGCCGGAGATCTCGGTGGTCGCGCCTTTGTAGCCGGCCGCTTCTACGGCCTTGATCACCGTTTCGTCGAACCGCCCGGCGGGATAACAGAAGTTTTCGACCGGGACGTTGAATTCTTCCTGGAGGATCTTGCGGGAGCCGGCGACTTCTTCCTTCAGTTCCGCGGTCCCGAGTTCGGTCAGGTCGAGGTGGTGGATGGTGTGGGCGGCCAGCTCCCAGCCCGCGGCGAGCATCGCTTCGACGTTCGACTCATAGAGTTCCGAGCCCGCCGCCTTGAGGTTGAGGACGCCGGCCCAGCCGTGTTTGCGCAGGGTCGGCAGGGCGAAGGTGAACTGGGGCCGGTAGCCGTCGTCGAATGAGATGACGACCGGTTTCGGCGGCAGCGTGCCCTTGCCGTACCACGCTGCCTGGACCTGTTCGAGCGTCACCGCCTCATAGCCGCGGTCTTCGAGCCAGTCCATCTGCTTTTCGAAGTCGGTGCGGCCGACGTACAGTTCGGGGTAGGGAGCGCCTTCCGGCGGGTGGCCGAGGACGTGGTACTCGAGGATCGGTACCGCGCCCTTGTAGGGCTTCCAGTCGGCCCCCGGAGTGGCGTTGCGGACCTCGCCCGATTTGGCCGCGGAGGCCTTCGCGTCCTTCGCCTGCGACTTCTGGGCGGTGGCGGTTCCGGAGGTTGCCTTCGCGGCTCCTCCGTCGCCTTCATCGTCGCCGGCGCTGGTCAGCACGATCACCACGGCGACGATCACCACCACCAGCGAGGCGAGCGCGACCAGGCGACGGCGCATGACCTGGCCCCGGGACGGCCCTCGATGGCGGGCAGGGTCGGGACGCAGCTCCGGCAGTCCCTCCTCGTCTTCCCAGTCGCTCGGCATCCGCGTCGCCGATCATCGTAGGGGGCAAGCGATGATGTGCGCGCGATGACCAGCGGAGACCAACTCGCCGAGGCGCTCGCCGCCGCCTATCCGGAGTTGGCCGACATCGGTGCGGCAGCGCCCGATCCGGTCTACCTGGTCGGCGGCGCGGTGCGCGATCTGCTGCTGGGACGGGGCCGCGCCGACATCGACCTCGTGGTCGAGGGCGACCCGGCGGCCCTGGCGGCGGCGCTCAGCGCCGAGATCGTCGAGTCGCACCCCCGCTTCGGCACCTACAAACTGGCTCTCGGTGTCGGCGCGGTCGCGGCCGACGAGGTCGTCGACGTCGCCTCCTCGCGGCGCGAGAGCTACGCCTGTCCGGGGGCGCTGCCGACGGTCGAGCTCGGCGCGCCGATCCGCACCGACCTCGCGCGGCGTGACTTCACCGTCAACGCGATGGCGGTGGCGCTGGCCGAACCGCCCGAGCTGATCGACCCCTACGACGGCCAGGCCGACCTCGAGGCAGGCGTCCTGCGGGTCATCCACCGGGGCTCGTTCGTCGACGACCCGACCCGGGCGATCCGCGCTGCCCGCTACGCGGCGCGATTCGGCTTCGGGATCGAGCCGGAGACGCGGGAGCTGCTCGAGGCGACCGACCTGGGCACCGTGACCGCCGAGCGGAGGAGGGCGGAGCTCCGCAAGCTGGCCGAGGAAGCGAGCGCGGTGCGGGCGCTCGAACTGCTGGCGGGTTGGGGCCTGATCGAGCCCCGGGCGGGCGGCGAGTCCTTTGCCCTGGCTCGCGACGTCGACCGCCTGATAGCCGCGCCGCCCTGGTTGGAGGAGGCCGACCGGCCGGGGGCGATCCTCGCCGCGGCGCTCGGGCCCTGGGAGGATCCCCTCGGCGGCACGGTCCCGGGGAGCCCGTCCGAGGCCGTGTCCCTCGCCCGTGGCCACGACCCGATCGAGCTCGTCCTCGCCCGCGCCGCCGGCGCCCGGTGGCTCGACGATTGGCTCCGCTGGCGCGAGGTCCGCCTGGAGATCACCGGAGCCGACCTGACCGCCACGGGCCTCGAAGGCCCCGCCGTCGGCGCGGCCCTGGAGCGCGCCCTCGCCGCCAAGCTCGACGGCAACGCCCCGACCCGCGCCGACGAGCTCCGCATCGCCCTCGAACCCCCACGTTGACGGGCCGAAAACTAGACATATAGGCAAGTTTTCGGCCCATCAACACGGGAGGCCCGTCGACGGGATGTGCTTGGCTGCGGGGCATGGAGTGGATCGAGACGGATGGGGTTCGGTGGCTCTCGGCGACGCTCGGGCCGGCGGGCGCCGGGACCGGGCGCGTCGGGTTCGGCTCGCGGGTCGGCGGGGTCTCGGAGGTTCCTTACGACACGCTGAACATCGGCGTGCTCACCGAGGACGCGGATCTCGCCGTGATCGAGAACCGGCGGCGGCTCGCTGCGGCGGTCGGGACCCCGCCGCGCGACGTGCCGATCGGGCTGCAGGTCCACGGGGCCGCCATCGCGGTCCACGCGGGACCGCAGGAGCCGAGCCCGTTCGCCGAACCCGGCACCGCGCTCGAGGAGGTCGACGGGCACGTCGTCCGCCACCCGGGCCTGGTGCCGCTCGTCCTCACTGCCGACTGCCTGCCGGTCGCCCTCGCCGGGCCGGGCGGCGTGGCGATGCTCCACTGCGGCTGGCGCGGGCTCGCGGCGGGGATCGTCGGCCGCGGCGCGCTCGCGGTCGAAGCGACCTCCGCCGCGATCGGCCCGGGGATCGGCCCCTGCTGCTTCGAGGTAGGCCCCGAGGTCCTCGAGGAGTTCGTCGACCTCGGCGAGGGGATCGCCGAGGGCCGCATGCTCGACCTGCCCGAGGTCGCCCGCCGCCTGCTCGCCCGCGCCGGGGTCGAGCGGGTCGAGTCGGCCGGCCTCTGCACCTTCTGCGAGACGGAGCTTTTCTTCTCCCATCGTCGTGACAAAGGCCTCACCGGCCGGATGGGCAACCTGGCGTGGATCGAGACCGCGGGCGGGACGGCCTGAGATGCCCCGCACCCTCTTCCACGACATCGACCCCGCCCGCGTCCGCGCCAACCTCGAGGAGGTCAGCGGGGAGGCGGCGGGCCGCGCCGAGGTTCTCGTCGCCTGCAAGTACGTGCCGGTGGAGGAGATGGGGGCGCTGGTGGAGGCGGGCGTCGCGCTGGTCGGCGAGAACCGCCAGCAGGACCTGACCGCCAAGCACGCCGCCTACGCCGAGGACTTCACCTGGGACTTCATCGGCAACCTGCAGAGCCGCAAGGTCAAGCAGATCCTGCCGCTGGTGCGGCTGATCCACTCGGTCGGCACCGAATCGGCCCTGGAGCAGCTCGGCCGCCACGGCACGCCGGAGACCGAGGTGCTGATCGAGGTCAACGTGGCCGAGGAGGAGGGGAAGGGGGGCGTCGCGCCGGCCGAGCTCACCGACTTCATCGCCCGTTGTCCGGTCCGCGTCGCCGGCCTGATGACGATGCCGCCGTTCGCCGAGGACCCCGAGGCCTCCCGTCCCCATTTCGCCCGCCTCGCCGAGCTGGCCGCCGACAACGGCTTGGCGCGCCTGTCGATGGGTACCTCGCAGGACTGGCGGGTGGCTCTCCAGGAGGGGGCGACGATCATCCGTCTGGGATCGGCGCTCTTTGTGTGAATCGGCGCTAATGTGGCCCGCGGGCACAATCGACGAAACTCGTCAAAAGGAGTCGGCAGTCTTAAGCCGAAACAGGCGTCATGGCCTTGAGGGATAGCTGGCACAAAGCACTTGTCTACTTCGGTCTCGCCGAGGAACACGACTACGGTCCGGAATACGAAGAAGACTTCGAACCGGAAACCGGGACCGAGGAAGCCTACGAATCGCGGCGTGACCGCGATCGGGACCGCGAGCCGGCCTCGGTCCGGCGTCTGCCGACCTCGCGCCGCGCCCGTCGCGACGAGATCGACGACATCTTCGGCGACGACGAACCGATCGCCGCGAGCCGCACGCGCACGCTGCGCCCGGTCGACAACGGTGGCGCCCCCGGTCTCGGCGGCGACGTCCAGGTCCACCTCGTCATCCCGCGCAACTTCAACGACGCCCAGCAGGTCGCCGACCAGTTCAAACGGCAGGTGCCGGTGATCCTGAACCTGCAGACGGCCGACCACGAGCTCTCCAAACGCCTGATCGACTTCTGCTCGGGCCTCACCTACGCGCTCGATGGCGGCATGCAGCGGATCGCCGAGAAAATGTTCCTGCTGACGCCGCGCAACGTCGAGGTCTCGGCGGAGGAAAAAGCGCGCCTGCTCGACAAGGGCTTCTTCAACCAGTCCTGAGGCGGGTAGGGTCAGCGCATGAGCGCCTGGCCGTCGATCACGTATCCGGAGTGGAGCGAGACCTGCGACACGCTGCACGCCCACACGCAGGTGCTGGGCAAGCTCGCCGCCGAACTCGCGCCGCCTGAGCCGCAGCTGCAGCACGCCGCCCTGCGCCTCACCGCGCGGGGCTGGGAGACGGCGCCGCTGCCTTCGCCCGACGGCAACGGCGCCTTCGTCGTCGCGCTGGATCTGCACCGGCACGAGGCCCTGGTCGAGACCTCCGACGGCAAGCGCCAGGCGGTGCCGCTGATCCCGAACCGCCCGGTCGCCGAGGTGACCAAGGCGCTGCTCGCGGGGATCGCCGAGGTGGCGGGGGAGGCGAAGATCGACTTCGAGCCGCAGGAGGTCGCCTGGACCGTCCGGTTGGACGAGGACACCGAGCACGCCACCTACGAACAGCAGGCGATCGCCGACTACTTCGGCATGGCGACCCGCGCGGCGGGGGTGCTGGCCGCCTTCCGGGCACCCTGGCGCGGCCGCTCGACCCCGGTCAACGCCTGGTGGGGCTCCTTCGACCTCGCCGTCAACCTCTTCTCCGGCGACCCGGCCGCTCCGCCCGCCGACGACTTCATCATGCGCAACGCGATGGACGCCCAGGAGGTCGCGGTCGGCTGGTGGCCGGGTGACCCCAAGCACGGCGGTGCCGCCTTCTACGCCTACGCCCACCCGGCCAACCCGGGCTTCGCCGACGGCGATCTGGGCGTTCCGGGTTCCCGCTGGGACGGCGACCTCGGCGAGTACGTGCTCGAGTGGGAGGAGCTCGTGGCGGCCGAGGATCCGCACGCGCGGGCGCTCGAGTTCGCCCAGTCCGCCTTCCGCCACGCCTGCGCGACCTGCGGCTGGGACCCGGGGCTGGCCGCCACCGCGGAAAGCAAGCCCCCGCCCGTCGCCTGACCCGGCCCGCCGCGCGGGTAACCTGGGCGGCGTGATCATCGGCTTCGTTGGATCGGGCAGCATGGCGGCGGCGATCGCCCGCGGGCTCGCGGGCGAGGTCGACGGGATGCTCTTCTCCGATTCCGGCTCGGGACGGGCGGCCGCGCTGGCCGAGGAGCTGGGGGGCGAGGCGCTCTCCAACGAGGAGGTCGCGCTCCGCGCCGATGCGATCTTTCTCGCCGTGAAGCCGGCCGCGCTCGACGCCGTCGCCCCCTCGCTGCAGGACGCCGAGGAGATCGTCTCGGTCCTCGCGGCGACGCCGCTGGCCCGGCTGCGCGAGGCCTTTCCGGACGCGCAGGTCCTGCGGACGATGCCGAACGTCGGCGTCGAGGTCCGGCAGGGCGTGATCTGCGTCGCCGGCGACGATCCCTCGCCGGCGGTCGCCTCCTTGCTCGAGGGCATCGCCCACGTGGTCGGGGTCGACGAGGAGGACTTCGACGCCGCCACCGCGGTCATGGGCTGCGCGCCGGCCTACCTGGCCTTAGCGGTGGAGGCGATCGCCGACGCGGGCGCCGCCGCTGGCCTCGACCCGGAGCTCGCCCGCGAGCTGATCGTCGAGACCACCGCGGGCACCGCCGAGCTGCTGCGCCGTCGACACCCCGCCGACGTCCGCCGCGCGGTCGCCTCGCCCGGCGGCAGCACCGAGGCGGGTCTGAAGGAGCTCGACCGCCTCGACGCCCGCGGCGCGTTCGTCGCCGCCGTCGACGGCTCCCTGCGGAGGATGCGCGGATGACCGCGCTCGCGACGCTGCCGCTCGCCCTCTCGAAGGGCGACTTCGCCAACTACGTCAGCGCCCTCTTCATCGTCTACACGATCCTGATCCTGCTGAACATCCTGATCTCGTTCGTGCCGCGCATGCCCTACTCGCCCTGGCTGCGCGCGGTGCTCGACTTCATCACCGAATCGACCGACCCCTACCTGAACATCTTCCGCAGCTTCATCCGCCCGATCGGCGGCGGCCAGCTCGCGTTCGATCCCAGCCCGATCATCGCCTTGATCGCCCTCGGCATCGTCGAGGGGATCGTCGTCAGCATCCTCCGGTGAGCGACCGCCGCACCCGGGCCTGGTGGCTCGCGGCAGCCCTCGGCATCTTCGTCCTGGTCTGTGACCAGGTGGCGAAGTCGATCGTCGAACACCACATCGTCCTCGGCGAACAGGTCGACGTGCTGGGCCCGCTGAAGCTGACGCTGTCCCACAATGAAGGGGTCGCCTTCGGCCTTGCCTCGGGGAGCGGGGTGGGGCTGATCGCGGTGACGCTGATCGCCCTCGGCGTCGTCCTCTGGCTCTTCTCCCGGGACCCGGAACGGCCCTGGATGTGGGTGGCCACCGGGCTCCTGGCGGGCGGGGCGATCGGCAACCTGATCGACCGCCTGCGCCACGGGCACGTCACCGACTTCATCGACCTGCCCCACTGGCCGCCGTTCAACCTGGCCGACTGCGGCATCACCTGCGGGGTGGTGATCCTGCTCGTGATCTACGTGCGCGAAGCCGAGCGTGACTCCTGAGTTGAACATCGTCCACCTCGACGAGGACCTCGCGGTGATCGACAAGCCCGCGGGCCTCGTCGTCCACCCGGCGCCCTCGCACACCGGCCCGACCCTGGTGTCGGAGCTGGGGGACCTGCTCGGCGGCGGGGACCCGGGGCGTCCTGGGATCGTCCATCGTCTCGACAAGGACACCAGCGGCCTGATGGTGGTCGCGCGCGGCCCGGAGTCCCTGGTGGCGCTGCAGGAAGCAGTGCGCGAGCGCACGGTCGAGCGGCGCTACCTGGCACTGGCGGGCGGGCGGCTCGGGTCCCGGACCGGGACGATCGACGCGCCGATCGGGCGGGCGAGCAAGCGCCGCACCCGGATGGCGGTCGCCGGGGCCGCCTCGCGCGAGGCCCGGACCCATTTCGAGGTGCTGGAGCTGCTGGCGCGTGAGACCTACCTGGAGGCCCGCCTGGAGACCGGCCGCACCCACCAGATCCGTGCGCATTTTGCCGCGATCGGACACCCGCTGGTCGGCGACGCCACCTACGGCGGCAAGGATCGGTACGGCCTGGAACGCCAGTTCCTGCACTCTCACCGGCTCGCGTTCCGCCATCCGCGGACGGGGGAGTCGCTCGACTTCGGCTCACCGCTCCCCGCCGACCTGGCGAGCGCTCTGGAGGCGGCGAAAGGGGAGTAGTCGTCGCCTTCGCCGCCCGTCTACAATCGCTCCGAGTAATTCCAGTCACTTCTAACCCCGTCCAGTAGCGGACCGGATCCTGCCCGGCGGCCAAAAAGGCCGACAACCCGGGTCCCGGCGAGCGGGACGGGAGCAACCCAACCGAATCAAGGAGAAGCACATGCCGCAGGCAGGCCTGCAAGAACTGCTCGAGGCCGGGGTCCACTTCGGCCATCAGACGCGCCGCTGGAACCCGAACATGCGCCGTTTCATCTTCGGCGAGCTCGACGGGATCCACATCATCGACCTCCTCCAGACCGAGGCCCTGCTGGAGAACGCCCGCCGCTTCGCCGGTGAGCTCGCCTCCGGGGGCGGGACCATCCTCTTCGTCGGCACCAAGAAGCAGGCGCGCGACGTGGTCCAGGACTGGGCCGAAAAAACGAAAATGCCCTACGTCAACAAACGTTGGCTGGGCGGTCTGCTGACCAACTTCCAGACGATGTCGGGCCGGATCGGCCGCCTCCACGAGCTGAACGGTTGGAAAGAGGAAGGCAAACTCGACCTCCTGCCGACCAAGGAGCGGATGAACATGGAGGCCGAACTCGCGAAGCTCGAGTTCAACCTCGGCGGCGTCCGCGACATGGAACGCCTGCCCGACGCGGTCTTCGTCACCGACCTGAAAACCGAGGAGATCGCGGTCCACGAGGCCGCCCGCCTGCGGATCCCGATCATCGGCCTGGTCGACACCAACTGCGATCCGACCCCGGTCGACTTCGTGATCCCGGGGAACGACGACGCGATCCGTTCCTGCCAGCTGGTCATCGGCACGATCGGTGGCGCGGTCGAGGAGGGCTCCTCGGCCTGGCGCGTGCAGGAGGAGAAGCGGATCGCCGAAGAAATGGAGCGGCGCAAACGCGACGAGGAAGAGCGCAAGAAACGCGAGGAGGAAGAGAAAGCCCGCCTCCAGGCGCAGCAGGCCAAAGAAGCCGAGGAAGAAGCGGTCAAACAGGCTGCCGCGAAAGCCGAGGCCGATAAACAGAAAGCCGCCGCCGCGCAGGCCGCGAAAGCCGCTCCGGCGCCCGAGAGCGGCAAAGCGCCCGCCCAGGCGTCCCAGCAGCCCGCTCCGGCCCAGCCGCAGCAGGCCCAGCCCGCCGTGCCCGCTCAGCCGCAGCAGCAGGCCGCTCCGGCGCAGGCCGCTCCCGCCGAGGCGCCGAAAGCTGACGCTCCGGCCGCCGGCACCAGCGAGACCGACACCCAGAAAGGGGATTCGTGATGGCAGCCGTCACCGCCGCCGACGTGAAAGCGCTCCGGGACCGCACCGGGGCCGCGATGATGGACTCGAAAGCCGCTCTGGTCGAGGCCGATGGGGACATCGACCGCGCGATCGAGCTCCTGCGCGTGAAGGGCCAGGCCTCCGCCGCCAAGCGCGAAGGCCGCGGCACCAACGAGGGCGTGATCTCCTCCTACATCCACGCCAACGCCAGCGTCGGCGCGATGGTCGAGGTGCAGTGCGAGACCGACTTCGTGTCCCGCAACGAGGACTTCCAGGTCTTCGCCTACCAGGTCGCCTTGCATGTCGCGGCGACCGCGCCGCAGTACGTCTCGACCGACGAGATCGACGCCGATGCCCGTGAGGCCGAAAAGCGCGTCTTCGAAGAGAAGGCCAAAGAAGAAGGCAAACCGGACAACATCGTCGAAAAAATCGTCGCGGGGCAGCTGAACAAGTGGGCCTCGGAAGTCGCACTGCTCGATCAGCAGCACGTCAACGCCGAGAAACACGACTCGAAGACGATCGAGGAGCTGCGCCAGGAGCTGGCGGCGAAAACCGGAGAGAACATCCGGATCGCTCGCTTCTCCTACTTCAGGGTCGGCGGCGAGTAGGTCCCGTATGGCCGGGGAGCGGTTCGGTCGCATCCTCCTGAAGCTCTCGGGAGAGGCCCTGATGGGCAGCCAGTCCTACGGCACCGACGGTGCCGAGGTCGACCGGATCGCGGCCCAGGTGGCCTCCGTGCGCGAGCGCGGAGTGGAGGTGGCGATCGTCGTCGGCGCCGGGAACATCTACCGCGGCCTGGCGGGGGCCGCGGCCGGGATGGACCGGGCGACCGGCGACTACATGGGGATGCTGGCGACGGTGCTGAACGCGTTGACGCTGCAGGACGCGCTCGAGCGGCTGGGCCAGCACACCCGGGTGATGTCGGCGATCGACGTCAAGGAGGTCGCCGAGCCCTACATCCGCCGACGCGCGATGCGCCACCTGGAGAAGGGGCGGATCGTGATCTTCGCGGCGGGGACCGGCAACCCGTTCTTCACCACCGACACGGCGGCCGCGCTGCGCGCGCTGGAGATCCACGCGGAGGCCATCCTGATGGCCAAGAACGGGGTGGAGGGGGTCTACGACTCCGACCCGGCGACCAATCCGGACGCGACGTTCATCCCCCGGATCACCCACCGTGAAGCGATCGAGCAGGGCCTGAAAGTGATGGATTCGACCGCGCTCAGCCTCTGCATGGACAACGACCTTCCCATCTATGTCTTCAACATGGCCGACGAGCTGAACATAGATAGGATCGTCAGCGGCGAGACGGTCGGCACCCTGGTGTCGGGTAACCCCTCCGCCTAGAGAGGAGAGACCGTGGCAATCACCGACGAACTGCTTGCAGACGCCAAGGACCGGATGACCAAGTCGGTCGAATCGAGCCGTGGAGAGCTCGCGACCGTCCGCACCGGGCGCGCCAGCCCGCACCTGCTCGACCGGATCTCGGTCGACTACTACGGGGCGCAGACGCCGCTGAACCAGCTGGCCAACGTGGCCGCTTCGGAAGCGCGCCTGCTCACCGTCACCCCCTTCGACAAGAGCGGGCTCGGGTCGATCGAGAAGGCGATCCTCGAGTCCGACGTCGGCCTGACGCCGTCCAACGACGGCAACATCATCCGCCTGGCGATCCCCGAGATGACCGAGGAGCGACGGCGCGAGATGGTCAAAGTCGTGAACGGCGTGGCCGAGGACGGGCGGGTCGCGATCCGCAACGTGCGCCGAGACGTGATGAGCGACCTGCGCGAGCTGAAGAGCGAGGGCGAAGTCGGCGAGGACGACGAGCGCCGCGCCGAGGCCACCCTGCAGAAACAGACCGACGAGGCGATCGCCGAGATCGACGCTCTCCTCAAAGGCAAGGAAGCCGAAATCCTCGAGGTCTAGGTGACCGTCTTCCGGCTGGTCACCAGGGACGGCGCACCGCGTTGAGCGCCGCCAAGTACGTAGCGATCATCACCGACGGCAACGGCCGTTGGGCGGAGCGGCACGGGGTGCCGACGATCGAGGGGCACCAGGCCGGGGCCGACGTGGTGAAGGCGCGGCTGCGCGACGCGGTCGACCTGGGGGTCGAGGAGCTCACCGTCTTCTCGTTCTCGACCGAGAACTGGTCGCGCTCGGCGGAGGAGGTCAGCGGCCTGATGACGATGTTCGGCCAGCGGATCCTCGGCGAGACGCCGGAGCTCGACGAAGAGGGCGTGCGCATGCGCTTCATCGGGCGGCGCGAAGGGGTCGCGCCGGAACTGGTCGAGCGGATGGAGTGGGCGGAAGCCAAGACCGCCGGGAACCGGCGGATCACGCTCTTCGTCGCCTTCAACTACGGGGGGCGGGCCGAGATCCTCGACGCCGCGCGGAGCTTCGAGGGCGGCTCGGAGGAGGACTTCCGCCGCCACCTCTACGCGCCCGACATGCACGACCCGGACCTTCTGATCAGGACCAGCGGCGAGCAGCGGATCTCCAATTACCTGCTCTGGCAGTGCGCCTACTCGGAGCTGGTGTTCGCCGAGGAGCTGTGGCCGGACTTCGATCGGGCGGCGTTCGAGCGCTCGTTGGGGGCGTTCACCGAGCGCCAACGACGCTTCGGGGGTCGCTGATGAGCGACTTCTTCGAAGAAGAGATGTTCGAAGAACGCCCGGCGGATCCCGAGCCCGAGCCTCCCGTGCGGCGATCCCGCAGAAAAAAGCCGCGGAAACAGAAAAAAGTCCGTCGGAAACGTAGCGGTGGCGAGACGGCGAAACGGATCCTCGTCGCGATCCCGGCCGTCGCCGTCGCGATCGGGATCATCGTCACGCCGAGCATCGTCTTCATGGTGGCCGCGATCGTGATCGGGGTCCTCTGCCTGCGCGAGTACCTGGAGATGGCGGGATCGACACGTCCGCTCGCGATCCCCGCCTATCTGACGGTCGCGGCGCTGGTGGTCGCGGCCCACTTCGGCAGCTCCTACAACGTGCTGATGATCTTCGCCGCCTCCTTCCCGGTCCTCTTCGCCTTCGCCGCCGACGCCCGCCATCGCAACGGCTCGACGATCTCGATGGGGGTGACGATGCTCGGCATCGTCTGGATCGGCATCCCGTTGGCCCACGCCGTCTTCCTCCGCGACCTTCCCGACCACGGCGCCGCCCTTCTGATCGACGTCCTCGTCGGCACCTTCGTCACCGACACCGCCGCCTACGCCACCGGCCGCATGTTCGGCTCCCACAAAATCGCCCCGTCCCTGTCGCCGAACAAGACCGTCGAGGGCCTCATCGGCGGCTTCGTCATCGGCACCATGGGCTTCTGGTTCGCGGGCCTCTACCAGAACTGGCTGTCCGGAACCGACGCCTTGATCATCGGCGCCGCGGTGGCCGCCGTCGGCCCGATCGGCGACCTCTTCGAGTCGATGCTGAAGCGCGATCTCGGCAAAAAGGACACCGGCACCCTCTTCGGCCCCCACGGCGGAATCCTCGACCGCTTAGACGCCGTCTTCTTCACCGTCGTCGTCGGCTACTACCTCGCCGTAGCCCTCGTGTACTGAGTCTTGTCACATTCCTTGGCCTAGCCAAGACCCCGTCGTACGTCGCTCGCGAAGAGACGTCGGAGGCTGATCGAACTGCTGGTCGTGAGGTGGGAAGCTGAGGGACGGCGCGCGACCCCCGAGGAAGCTCGGGTTCGTCGCGAACGAATCGACCACCTGGCCGAAAAGGTGCGGGCGTCCCTAGCCTCCCAGCCGCTTTTAAAGAGTCGGAAGGTGCGCTCCGTATCCTTCTGTGCAGATGAAGAAGGTGCTGATACTCGGCTCGACGGGGTCGATCGGGACGCAGGCGCTCGAGGTGATCTCGGCGTCGCCGGACCTCGACGTCGTCGGCCTTGCCGCCGGCCGCGGCTGGGAGCAGACCGTGGGGCAGGCGCGCGAGCACGGGGTGGAGGTCATCGCCCTGGCCGACCGCGACGCCGCCGCGAGGGCGGGAGAGTGTTGGGACGGGCGGGTGCTCTCCGGTGAGGAGGGGGTCCGGGAGCTGATCGGCGCAGTCGAACCTGACCTCGTCCTGAACGGGATCGTCGGCGCCGCCGGGCTCGCCTCGACCGTGGTCGCGCTGACCGCGGGGATCGACGTCGCGCTCGCCAACAAGGAGAGCCTGGTGCTCGGCGGGGAGCTGGTGATGGCGCTCGCCGAGGCCACCGGGGCCCGCCTCCTGCCGGTCGACTCCGAGCACTCTGCGCTGCACCAGCTGATCGGCGCCGAGGCGCCCGGCACCGTCGACCGCCTCATCGTCACCGCTTCCGGCGGTCCCTTCCGCGGCCGCACCGACCTCGACGACGTGTCGGTTGCCGATGCGCTCGAACACCCGACCTGGAGGATGGGCGGCCGGATCACCATCGACTCGGCGACGCTGATGAACAAGGGCTTCGAGGTGATCGAGGCACACCACCTCTTCGGCGTCCCCTACGAACGGATCGAGGTCGTCGTCCACCCACAGTCGCTGGTCCACTCGCTGATCCAGCTGGTCGACGGCGCGACGATCGCCCACCTCGGCTATCCCGACATGCGCGTGCCGATTTCCTACGCCCTGCACTTCCCCGAACGGGCGCCGGTCGATCTGCCGCGGCTCGACCTCGCCGCGGTCGGCGCCCTGACCTTCGAGGAGCCCGATCCCGACACCTTCGCCTGCCTGCGCCTGGCGCTCGAGGCGGGCCGCGCGGGCGGCACCGCGCCCACGGTCCTGAACGCGGCCGACGAGGTCGCGGTCGCTGCCTTCCTCGCCGGCGAGATTCCGTTCACCGGCATCGCCGCGGTGATCGAGCGTACGCTGAAGGAGATGCCCGGGCAGCCCGTCACCCACTTCGACGACCTCTTCGCCGCCGACGCCGAGGCGCGTCGCCGCGCCGCCACCCTCGCCAAGGAGCTCGCCCCCGCATGAGCTGGATCTACGTCTTCCTCGGCTTCTGCGCCCTGATCCTGCTCCACGAGGCGGGCCACTTCGTCGCCGCCAAGGCGACCGGCATGCGGGTCGAAGGCTTCTTCCTCTTCTTCGGCCCGACCCTCTGGTCGTTCAAGCGCGGCGAGACCGAGTACGGGATCAAGGCGATCCCCCTCGGCGGCTACGTGAAGATCAACGGCATGAACCCGGAAGAAGAGATGCCTCCGGGGGAAGAGCACCGCGCCTACTACCGCCAGAAGGTGTGGAAGCGGATCGTCGTCGCCGCGGCCGGCCCGGCGGTGAACATCGTGCTGGCTTTCGTGATCCTCTTCGCCGTCTTCAAGATCGGCGGGCTGGAGGAATCAAAGACGACGGTTGCCGAGACGACGAAGGACTCGGGCGCCGCCAAGGTGCTGCAACACGGCGACAAGATCGTCGCCGTCGATGGCCATTCCTACGCCAGCTTGAGCGAAAACGAGCGAATCGAAAAGTACGGCACCCTGATCCGCTCCCACGAATGCGTAGGCAGGCCGACCAACGGCTGTGTGGCGGCAACGCCTGCCGAAGTAGCAGTCCGGCGCGACGGCGAACTCAAGACCTTCGAAATTCGGCCGCATTTCGACGCCGCCGAAAACAAAATGTTGCTGGGGCTCGGTTGGAGCCGGAACGGGCCCTGGCAGTCGATCACGACCTCCGAAGCGGTCGGTAAGTCGACGAGCGTGATGGGCGAAGTCATCAGCCGCACCGGCTCCGTCTTCGCACACATCTTCGAGGCCGAAAAGCGGAAGGAAATCTCCAGTGTTGTCGGGATCAGCGACGTCGGCCATGAAGCCGTCGACAAGGGCTGGCGGGAGTCCTTCCTACTCTTGGCCCTGGTCAGCCTCTCGCTCGGCCTGATCAACCTGGTTCCGATCCTGCCCCTCGACGGCGGCCACATCTTCTGGGCGATCGTCGAGAAACTGCGCCGCGGCAAGCCGGTCTCGCTCAAGGTGATGGAGCGCGCCACGATCATCGGCTTCGCCCTGGTCCTGATGCTGATGGTGATCGGCGTCTCCAACGACATCGGCCGCATCACCGGCGAAGGCTTCAACGTCTCGAAATAGCGAGGCGCCTCAGGGTTTGTGGCGAGGCCCGGCCGGCCCGCCGGATAACCTTCATATATGGCTTCCAAACGGCAGATCTTCGTCGGCAGTGTGCCGATCGGTGGTGGGGCGCCGGTCGTGGTGCAGACGATGACCAAGACCGAGACCTCGAACCTGACCGCGACGATGGATCAGATCCGGAAGGTCGCGGACGCGGGCGCCGACGTGGTGCGGTGCGCGGTGCCGCGGGAGCAGGACGCGGAGGCGCTGCGGACGATCGTGGCGGAGTCGCCGATCCCGGTGATCGCCGACATCCACTTCAACCACACGCTGGCGCTGAAAGCGATCGAAGCGGGGGCCCACGCGATCCGGCTGAACCCGGGGAACATCGGGGGGCGGGATAAAGTCGCCGAGGTCGCCGAGCTGGCGAACCTGAAAAAAGTGCCGATGCGGATCGGCGTCAACTCGGGCTCGCTGCCCAAGCATCTGCACGCGCTGGAGCGCGAGGCTCCGGTCGAGGCGCTGGTCGCCGCCGCGATCGAGTTCGTCGAGCTGATGGAGAGCCTCGACTTCACCAACTTCAAAGTGTCGATCAAGTCGACCAACGTGCCGTACACGATCGCCGCCAACCGGCAGCTGTCGGAGAAGATCCCGTATCCGTTGCACCTCGGGATCACCGAGGCCGGGACCAAATGGTCCGGCGCGCTGAAAACGGCGGTCGGGCTCGGGGCGCTTCTGGCCGACGGGGTGGGGGACACGATCCGGGTCAGCCTCTCGACCTTCCACGCCGAGGAAGAGGTCAAAGTCGCCTGGGAGATCCTCAAGGCCTTGGGGTTGCGCGAGCGCGGCCCGGTGCTGATCGCCTGTCCGACCTGCGGGCGCCTGCAGTTCGACATGGACTCGGTGGTCGCCGAAATCGAGCAGCGCCTCGAAGGCTACGAGGAGGCGGTGGAGGTCGCGGTGCTCGGCTGCGCGGTCAACGGGATCGGCGAGGCGAGCCACGCCGACTTCGGCATCGCCGGGGCCAAGAACGAGGGCCTGATCTTCGCCGGCGGCAAACCGCTCCGCAAGGTCCCGCAGGCGAAGCTGGTCGACACGCTCTTCGAGGAGATCGACAAATCCCTGGATCGCGGCGCGGTCGAGTTCGACGAGGCCGAGTCCCGCGAGGGCGCCGAGTGGGTCGCCAACATCGAGCAGGAAAACGCCGGCGACCTGACCCCGGAGAAGATCGCCGCGATGGAGAAGGAAGCGGTCGAAAAAGGCGAGTCGGACAAAGTCCTGCTCGACGAGGAGGCGTCTCCGACCGCGGGACGCAGGTTCACCCGCGCCTAGAAGTACCTGCGCCGATAGGTTTTCGGCGTGACCGGTCTCGTCCAAGATCCCGCTCCAGCCTCGGGCATGGATGATGACTGACGTCGATCCGTTCGGGCGCGGGCGGGTCCGGCGGCTGTTCGGGCTCGATCGCAGTGGGCCCAAACCGCGGCAGACCCGTAAAGGGGAGCCGCTCAACCCGTGGACGATCCCGAACTTCGTCGGCTACCTGCGCCTGGCCGGGATCCCGGTGTTCTTGATCCTGGCCTACTCGTCCGGGGACGGCCGATCGGCCGCCGCCTCGACGATCTTCTGGCTGATCGCGGCGGGCGATTATCTCGACGGGCTCCTGGCCCGGGTCACGGGCCAGTACAGCCGGTTGGGCGCCTTGATGGACCCGATCATCGACCGCCTGACGGTGATCTCGGGCGCCGTCGTCTGCTGGAGCTTTGAATTTCTGCCACGTTGGGCCCTGATCGTCCTCGCCTTGCGGGAGATCGCGATGCTCTTCCTCGCCGAGTACGGGCTCAAACACGGCGTCGACATCCAGATCAACTGGCCTGGCCGGATCGGCGTCTTCTGGATCATGGCCGGGATCTTCTTCGCGATGGTCTTCGCCGGCTGGGTCCCGATCGCGTTCTTCTTCTTCGGCCTGGGGATGGCGCTGATCGCGACCGTGCTCTACGCCCGGGAAGGCGTCCGCGCGTCGCGGGCGCAACGCTCGGTCGGGCCTGAGGGTTGAACCGCGCGCCGCGAGGCAACGGGCCGCCCAGTCTCGAAAAACCTTAAACCTACGGTTGAAGGTTTTGTTCGGTCGATCTATACTGCCCTCCCGCGACGATCTGGCGGCGGGACCGGCCCACTTCTCTCGACAAGGAGCACGATGGAGGACACCTTTCCCGATCTTGGTTCGCTCAGCGACAAGGAGCTGAAGGACCTGATCGACAACCTGACCGCGGAGGAGAACGAGATCTCCTACAAACGGCGCGTCCTGCACGGGAAGATCGACATCCTGCGGGCCGAGCTGGTGAACCGCCTGCGCCAGAAACGCGAGCGCGGCGACTCGCTGATCTCCGGGGACGACGTCGAGCAGCTGACCAACATCCTCGCGGGCAAGGCCCAAGGCGAGGACTCGGCCGCCTGACGAAAGGCTGACGATGTCCGCCGTCCACTGCCCGGAGTGTGGGTTCGCGAACCCGGAGGGCGCCAACTACTGCCAGAAATGCGGCGCCTACCTGGGCGGGCCGGCGGAGGGCAAAGAGGACCCGACGACGATGACCTACCGGGTCGACGAGACCGGCGACATGCAGCCGGTCGACATCGAGGACGTGGTCGAGGAGTCGGGAGCGGCGCTGGTGATCCGCGCCGGCGGCGGCCGCGCGGGGGAGAGCTTCTCGATCGACGAGGACCGGACCTCGATCGGCCGCAGTCCCGACGCCGGCGTCTTCCTCGACGACGTCACCGTGTCACGCAACCACGCGCTGCTGGTGCGGCGTCGAGACGGCCTCTACATCGACGACCTCGGCTCGCTGAACGGCACCTACGTGAACCGTCGCCGGATCGAGTCCCACCGACTCGCCGACGGCGACGAGATCCAGATCGGGAAGTACAAGCTCTCCTACCTGGAGCGCTGATGGCCTCCGTCCCGGATTCCGCCCGGCGCACGCCGGATTCCGCCTCCCGTCCGCGCAAGGCGCTGACGATCGGCGCCGTCTGCAAGATCTTGCAGAGCGAATTCGACGATGTCTCGATCTCCAAGATCCGCTACCTCGAGGACCAGAAGCTGCTGAATCCGCGGCGGACCTCGGGCGGCTACCGCCTCTACAGCCAGTCCGATGTCGAGCGGCTCCGCACGATCCTGCGCCTGCAGCGCGACGAGTTCCTGCCGCTGCGGGTGATCCGCCAGGAGCTCGCGGCCGGCAACGACATCGGCTTCGGCGGCGCCGGCGGTGAAGGAGGCGAGCGCAAACCGACCCCGGGTGCGGTGCGGCGCGCGATCCTCGTCGACACCTCGCGCACCTACCTGAGCCTCGAAGAGGTGATCGAGGAAACCGGCGCCCGCGAGGAGCTCGTCCACGAGCTCGAAGGCTTCGGGATCGTCCAGCCGGAGAAACGCGACGGGAAAACCGTCTACGACGAGACCGACCGCGAGATCGTCCGCTCCTCAAACGAACTGTCACGGGTCGGTGTCGGAGCTCGCAACCTGCGCATCTTCCGTTCCTCCGCCGACCGCGAGTCCCAGCTTCTGGAAGCGCTGTTGGGACCTTCGCTGCGCTCGCGCAACCCGGAGCGGCGCAAAGAGGCGCTGCAGAGCCTGGAAAGCCTGGCCGCGACCGTCAGCCACCTGAAGCACCTGCTGCTGGTCCGCGACCTGCGTCGCCTCGCGGGCGAATAGGGCGTCGGGCCCCGTTCGATGCCGCGGGTGACCCGCAGGCGGACGGTGGAGGCGCCGGTCGGCGCCGTCTGGAAGCTCGTCTCCGATCCCTACGCCCTGCCGCGCTGGTGGCCGCGCGTCTCGCGGGTGGAGGACGTCGACGCCCGCGGCGGCCGCCGCAGCCAGTGGACCAAGGTGCTGGAGACCCAGGGCGGGCGCGGCGTCCGCGCCGATTACCGCTGTGTGTCCTCGGCCGAGCCCGAACGCTACGTTTGGGAGCAGCAGCTGGAGGACTCGCCGTTCGCCAAACACCTGAAGGACTCCAGGGTCGACGTGGAGCTGCACCCCGCGGGGGAGCGGGAGACGCGGATCGTCCTGACCTCGTCCCAGACCATGCGCGGAATGTCACGGCTTGGAGGCTGGATGATGCGCCGCGGCCAGCGCGACATCCTCGACGCGGCGCTGGACGGCCTCGAGGACGCACTGGCTTGACCGAGCCGCGCCGGGACACGAACTGGTGGGGCTGGGGCGACCCGATGCGCCGCACGGAGCTCGACGCGACCGCGCTCGGCGTCCTGCGGGAACGGATCGGCGAGCTGGAGCCCTGGCCGCTGGCGGCGCGGATCGATGACTTCGACCTGCCCGCCGCGCGCCCGCTGCCCCAGGCCGTGGTCGACGCGGTCGGCGCCGAGGCCGTCTTCGGCTCCAAGGAGGACCGGCTGCGCCACGCGCGCGGCAACGGTTACGTCGACCTGGCGCGGATGCGCTCGGGGCGGCTGGAGAACGCGCCCGACGCGGTGCTGGTCCCCGCCGACGCGGCGGCGGTGGGCCGGCTGATCGACGCCTGCGCGGCCGCCTCGGTCGCGGTGGTGCCGTTCGGC
Organism: Solirubrobacterales bacterium; assembly: GCA_965200635.1. GTDB lineage: Bacteria > Actinomycetota > Thermoleophilia > Solirubrobacterales > 70-9 > VAYN01. Next base: position 3,176,007 of record OZ241364.1, read on the forward strand.
GGCGGGACGAGCGTGGTCGGCGGGGTCGAGCCTCTGCGGGGCCCGCACGAGGCGCTGATCAGCCTCGACCTCGCCGCGCTCCGCGAAGTCACTGTCGACGAGACCTCTTTGACGGCGCGCCTCGGCGCGGGGCTGCGCGGCCCCGAGGCCGAGGCGGCACTCGCCGCCCAGGGCCTGACGCTCGGCCACTTCCCGCAGTCCTTCGAGTACGCGACGATCGGCGGCTTCGCCGCGACCCGCTCGGCCGGCCAGGCCTCGAGCGGCTACGGGCGCTTCGACTCGCTGGTCAGCTCCGTGCGGCTGTTGGCGCCCGCCGGCAACCTGCACACGCTGGAAACCCCCCACAGCGCCGCCGGGCCCGCTCTGCGGGAGATCGTGATCGGCTCCGAGGGCGCGCTCGGCGTGATCCCGGACGTGACCGTGCGGGTGCGTCCGGCGCCGCCTCAGCGCCGCTACGAGGCCTGGATCGCCGAGAGCTTCGAGGCGGGGACGAACATCGTCCGCAACCTCGCCCAGGGGCCGGGCCTGCCGACCGTGATCCGCGTCTCCGACGAGGAGGAGACGACCGGCTCGCTGGCCCTCTCCGGTCCCCGCGGGGCGGCCGGGAAAGCCTTCGGCACCTACCTGAAGGCGCGTCGCCGTGCGGGCGGCGCGCTGATGATCGTCGGCTACGAGGGCACCGAGGAAGCGCTGACCCGCCGCCGTTCCCTCACCGTGCGGGCGCTGCGCGAGGGGGGCGCCGTGTATCTGGGCCGCGCCGCGGGGCGCTCCTGGGAGCACGGTCGCTACAACGGCCCCTACCAGCGTGACCTGCTGATGGGCATGGGAGCGATGGCCGAGACCCTCGAGACCTCGCATACCTGGACCCGCCTCGGCGAGCTCCATCGCTCGGTCGGCGCCGCGATCTCCGGTGCCTTGGAGGGCCAAGGTACCCCGGCCCTCGTCTTCTGCCACCTTTCCCACGCCTATGCCGACGGAGCCTCGCTCTACTTCACCTTCATCTCCCGCGCCCGCCGCGGCGCCGAGCTGGAGCAATGGGCGGCGGTCAAAAAGGCCGCGAGCGAGGCGATCGTCGCCAACGGCGCCACGATCACCCACCACCACGCCGTCGGCCGCGATCACGCGCCCTACATGGAGGCGGAGGTGGGGGAGACGGGCCTCGAGGTGCTTCGGGCGGTCAAGGAACGGCTCGATCCGACCGGGATCATGAACCCGGGGAAGCTTTTGCCGTAGCGGCGGTGCGGGGGCGGCGGGACCCGCGAGGGTCCTGGCCTCGGGAAGCTGGCGCCCGGAAGCACACAGGACGCAAGGCGGATCGGCGAGCACGGCCGTCTCGGTCACGGCCCTGGCTGGCTGTGACCGTGCCCGAGACGGCCGGGGGACGTGGGGAGTGTCGGGGGGCCTCCGGGGCGTGCGCCGAGGGCGCGTCACGTGACGGAGAGCGTGGGAAGTCCACGCTTCCGTGCGTGTTGGACAAGAGTCAATTCGTCGCTGCACGCATTAGGGCCCCTATAGGGGCCCTAATGCGTGCAGCGCGTTCTCGGGGCCCGATTCGGGCCGTGAAAGCCGTCCGAAGACGCACGGAAGGGTGACGTTCCCGGCATCTCTGTGTCCGATCTGGAACAGGTGTGCCTTCTCTCGCGCGGACCCTTCACGTAAGTCCGACCTCCACCCGCACCTGTGCCGGCAATCCCACGAACCCCTCACGTCCTGGGCGTCTCATGGCGGTCACAGCCAGCCAGGACCGCCATGAGACGCCCAGGACTCCCCTAGGACTGCCGCCGCCCGCTCGGAACCCCGCCGCAGCGAGGCCCTATTCCCCTTCTTCGGCCTTTTTCGTTGCTTCTTCGCGGACCGCGAGGCCGACTATCGGGCCTTCGATGGTTCCGCGCAGGACTTCGGTGCCGAGGTAGGTCGGCGTCTTTTTGGCTTTCGTCGCGGCTGCGATGCCGGCTTCGAACTGTTTGTCGGCGACTTTGGTGATCGCGATCTGGTCGAAGGTGCCGCTCGCGAGGTAGCCGAGGACTTCCAGGGGGACTTCGAACTGGGCCGCGATCACGCCTGCTGCCTTGCCGGTGCCTTTGACCGCCGTGGACGCGAGGGGGATCATTTTCTTCGGGTCCTGGGCGAGCCAGATCGCGTAGGAGGTGCCGGCCGTCGTCGGCGGAAGGTTCGTCGCTTCGATCTGCAGGGCGAGTCGGTTCTTGACCCGGCCGAAGGAGGCGAAGCCTTTGGCCTGCGAGCCGTCCACCGGTTCCAGTTTCGCTTCGGTCGCCGGTTTGGCTCCTTCTTCGGCCGTCGTTTCGGCTTTGCCTGCTTCGGCCGTCGGCGCGGGACCTTCGATCGAGGCGGTGGTGGAAGACCTGTTGCCGCCGCCTCCGGAGACCAGCAGGACCACGACGACGACGGCCGCGATCGCGGCGAGGACCCCGCCGCCGAGCATCCAGGCTCCTCGCCCGGTCGGAAGCGTGATCGTGCGGCCGCCCGACGAGTCGGCGACGGGAGCGCTCCGGGTAGCCGGCTTCGGACCGGGAGCCGGTTTCGCCGGCTTCGGCTTCGGCTTTGCCGGCTTCTTCGGCGCCACGACCTCGGCGACCGCGGGCTCGTCGTCCTCGAGGGACTCCTCCGGAACCTCGGCGACCGGTTCGGGCTCGGGCGGCGTCGCTTCGGCGGCGGGGTGCGCACCGCCCGGGACCGGCGGCGGGACGTCCGGGGCGGGCTTGCCTTCGGCCTGCAGCTGTGCCAGCGCGCCGACGACTTTGGCCCGGACCTCGTCCTCGCCCAGCCCCATCAGGGCCGCGATATCGGCATATCCCTGCTCACCCTGGGCCAGCAGGCGCAGCATCGCATTCTGCTCGTCGGTCAGCGCCACCGCGCGGAACCCTAATAGTCTGCCCGGCCATGGGGAGCGAGGGAACGATTAAGAAGCAGTCCGACATGGAGTCGAACTTCGACACCTACATCGGTACCGAGTGGATCTCACTCGACCCCGATGACGCGCGGGCGCGGATCGAGATGCGCGACGAGCTGAAACAACCCTACGGGCTGATGCACGGCGGCGTCTACTCGACCCTGATCGAGAGCCTCTGCTCCTACACCACCGCCGTCGCCGTCCACGAGGAAGGCAACATCTGCCTCGGCCAGGCGATCGAGGTCAGCATCCTGCGCCCGGTCAGCGCCGGGTTCGCCGAATGCCGCGCCATCGTCCGCCACCGCGGCCGCACCACCTGGGTCTGGGAGGCCGAGGTCCTCGACGACGAGGGCCGCTTGTGCGCCCTCGCCAAGATGACCATGGCGATCAGGCCCGCCCCAACGTCCTGAGGGGAAGTCTCAGCCGCCGAAGCGGTTGGTGATCGGGAGCCGCCGGTCGCGGCCGAAGGCCCGGGGGGTGATGCGGATGCCCGGTGCCGCCTGGCGGCGCTTGTACTCGGAGCGGTCGACCAGGCGGATGACCTCGTCGACGATGTCGCCGGGGAGGCCTGCCGCGACCAGGTCGTCGCGGCCCTCGTCGCGCTCGACGTAGGCCTCGAGGATGCGGTCGAGGAGGTCGTAGTCGGGCAGGGAGTCGCTGTCGAGCTGGTCGGGGCGCAGCTCGGCCGACGGCGGGCGCTCGATCACCGCGGCAGGCACCAGCTCGGCCCCGGCCCGTTCGTTGCGCCGCTCGACCAGCTTGTAGACGAGCGTCTTCGGCACGTCCTTGATCACCGCGAAGCCGCCCGCCATGTCGCCGTAGAGGGTTGCGTAGCCGACCGACATCTCGCTCTTGTTGCCGGTCGTCAGCACCAGCCAGCCGTAGTGGTTGGAGAGGGCCATCATCAGGTTGCCGCGGATTCGTGCCTGGATGTTCTCGGCCGCCAGCCCGTCGAGCACGTCCCCGAGCGCCTCGGAGTAGCCGTCCATCATCGGGCCGATCTGGAAGTCGAGGAGCTCCGTCCCCAGGTTGCGGGCGATCTGGCGCCCGTCGTCCTGGGTCTCGTCACTGGAGTGGGGCGAGGGCATGACCACCAGCGTCACCCGCTCGGGCCCCAGCGCGTCCACCGCGAGCATCGCCACCAGCGCCGAGTCGATCCCGCCGGAGATCCCCAGCCCGACGTGCCGAAAGCCGTTCTTCTCGACGTAGTCGTGAAGGCCGAGCACCAGCGCGCCGTAGACCTCGTCGAGGTCCGGCAACGGCTCGGCCAGGGGCGCCGGGGCACCGTCCTCGGCGGGGACGTCGACGAGGACCAGGTCCTCCTCGAACTGCGCCGCCCGGGCCAGCACGCTGCCGTCGGGCGCCAGCAGGAAGCTCTGCCCGTCGAAGACCAGTTCGTCCTGACCGCCGACGAGGTTGACGAAGGCGAAGTAGGAGTCGTATTCGCGCGCCCGCTCGCCGAACATCGCCTCGCGCTCGCGGCCCTTGCCGCGGTGGTAGGGCGAGCCGGAGGGGTTGGCGACGATCCGCGCGCCGGCGTCGGCCGCTGCCTGGCCGGGGCCGCCGGGGGACCAGACGTCCTCGCAGATCGTCAGGCCGACGCGCGACCCGCCGACCTCGATTGCGTCGTCGGCGTCCCCGGGGATGAAGTAGCGCTGCTCGTCGAAGACGGAGTAGTTCGGGAGGCGGTTCTTGCGGTAGACGCGCCGGACGGCGCCGTCGGCCAGGACCGCGAGGGAGTTGTAGGCGTGGCGATAGTCGCCGCCCCCCTCGGCCGGCTCGGCGTAGCCGACGATCACCGTGATGCCCGGCCCGACGCCCGCGGCGAGCTTCTCGACCGCCGCCACGTTCGCGGCGAGGAAGTGGCGCTTCAGGTAAAGGTCCTCGGCCGGGTAGCCAGGGATGCAGAGCTCGGGGAAGATCGCCAGCTCGGCGCCGCCCTCGCGGGCGCGCTCGGTCCAGGTCGCGACCTTCGCGGCGTTGCCGGCGACATCGCCGACGGTCGGGTTGATCTGGCAGAGGGCTATGCGCATCGCTGGGACCTTGAAGTATCCCCGGAGATCGGCGGACGAGTCCGCCGGGGGCGTTTAGGGCGCGCCGCTAGGGTGCCGCCGATGCGCCCGGGCCGCCTTGCCATACCCCTCGCTGCCCTGGCGGCGTCGTTGGTGGTCGCGAGCCCGGCCACCGCGGCACCGCACGCATTCGAGCGGCCCGGGAATCTCCGGCTCGGACGCGACTCCTACACGGTGCCCGAGGCGCTCGAGTCCCCGCACTGCGGGCCGCACTTCTGCGTCCACTGGGTCGACCAGGGCCCCGACGCCCCGCGGCTCAAGGACACGGACGGCGACGGCGTCCCCGACTACGTCGAACGGGTCCTGGCGGTCGCCGAAAACGTCCATCGGGTCGAGAACGAGAAGCTCGGCTGGCGGGAGCCGCTGCCAGATGGCACGCTCGGCGGTGGGGAAGGGGAGACCGACATCTACCTGGCGGAGATCGGGCCGGGGCTCTTCGGCTACGCGGCGCCAGACCGCGGCCAGGACGAAACGCCGGGCGGGACGCCGCGCCACCTGCACGGCTACCTGGTCCTCGACAACGACTACGAACCGTTCGAGTTCCCCCAGACGACGCAGGGGCGTGACCTGAAGGTGACGATCGCCCACGAGTACGACCACATCCTCCAGTTCGGCTACGAAGCCTACGAGGACCCCTGGTTCGCCGAGTCGACCGCGGTGTGGATGGAGGACCAGGTCTACAATGGGATCGACGACTACCTGCGCTACGTCCGCCACTGGGTGAGGCTGTGGCAGACGCCGCTGACGGCGCCCTCGCTGAAGATGTACGGAAGCGCGGTCTGGAACGAGTGGCTCGCCCACCACTACGGCCCGTCGCTGATCCGCGAAGCGTGGGCGGACGCCACGGCGGCCCGTCCCGAAGGCTTCGCCGTCGCCGCCTACGAAGCCGCGATCCGCGCCGCCGGCCCCTCCAGCTTCGGCCACGACTTCACCCGCTTCGCCGCCGACGTCGCCGAGTGGCGCACCGGGATCGGCTTCCGCGAGAGCGGCCTCTACCCGGACATGCCGCGGCAGGGATCGCTGGAATCAGGCGCGGAACCGGTGACCCGCCGGCTGGACCACACGACGTTCACGCTGCTCGACGTCCCGGCGAGGAGCGGACGCGAAGTCGAGGTCCAGGTCACCGCGCCCGAAGGCGTCGCGGCGGGGCTGGCGCTGGTCGGGCGCCTCGGCTCCGAAGGCGACGGCGAAACGCTCAAAGCAGTCGCCTACTCGCGCGTCGGCGGTGTGCTGACCGCGCGCCTCTCCGACCCGGCCCGCTACGGGCGCATCACCGCCGTCGTCGTCAACGCCGACACGAGGGCCGAGGGCTACAGTGCCGGCCGCGTCGACTGGAACTACCTGGCCGAAGACGAGCCGTTCGTGATCGGCGCGCGGGTCGTCCGCTAGACGTCGGCTACGGTGCTCGGCGCCGAGGCGCCGTTGCTCGACGACACCGCTTTGGCGGCCGGCGGGACGACCGCGGGCGGTGCGGTGGCGATCGACTCCGTGGTCGCCTCCTCGAGGTCGAGCGCGAAGCTGTCGAGGTCGGCCATCGCGTCGAAGTCGCCGATCAGCCCGAAGTTGACCTGCCCGTTGTAGGACATGATCCCGATGCAGAGGGCCTGTTTGCGGGCCAGCGGGACCATCGGGAAGATCGACTCCATCTGCCGCCCGAGGACGTAGAGCGGGAACTGCGGCCCCGGCACGTTGGTGACGACGAGGTTGAAGAAGCGCTGGGCGGGCTGCAGGCGGGCGGCCTGGGAGACGATCGTGGTCGGCGCGAAGTCGGTCAGTCGGGTGAGGATTTCGGCGCCGACCGCCTGGCCGGACGCCTTCAGGTCGCCCATGTCCTCGGTGACGATGTGGAGGCGCTCGACCGGGTCCTCGCACCACACCGGCAGCGGCGCCATCATCGCCGAGATCCGGTTGCCGAGCGCGCCGTGCTCCTCGGCCTCGCGGATCGAGACCGGGACCAGCGCCCGCAGCGTCATCCCGTCGGTGTCGTGGCCGCGGGCGCGCAGGTAACGGCCGATCGCGCCGGAGACGATCGAGAGGATGACGTCGTTGACGGTGCCGCCGTGGGCGTCCTTGACGCGCTTCAAGTCGGTCAACTCCGCCTGCGTCATCTGGAAGCGGCGGTGCGGGCCGATCTCGACGTTGAAGGGGGTGGAGGGGGCGCGGACGCTGGCCGCGGCCATCTTCGAGGTCGCGACGGCGCCGTTCACGACCTGGCGCGGGCCGCGCAGGGCGTGGCGGAAGCCGCGGACGATCTCACGCGGGCTGGTCAGCCGCTCCCGCAGCGCGTCGGCGAGCAGCTGGGTCGAGGTCGGCTCGGGCCGGGCGAGCCAGGGCGGGGGGGTCTGCAGCGGGCCCTTCGGTTCGCGGTCGAGGTCATAGAGGACGGTGGTGATGTCGACCCCGGAGACGCCGTCGACCAGCGCGTGGTGGCTCTTGCCGATCACCGCGAAGCGGCCGTCGGCCATGCCCTCGACCAGCCACAGCTCCCAGAGGGGCTTGGAGCGGTCGAGCTGCTGGGAGAAGATCCGCGCCGCCAGGTTGCGCAGCTGCTCGTCGGAGCCGGGTGCCGGGAGGGCGGTCTGGCGGACGTGGTAATCGAGGTTCAGGTGCGGGTCGTCGACCCAGACCGGGCGGCCCTGGCCGAGCGGCACATCGCGCAGCTTCTGGCGGAAGCGCGGCACCAGGTGCAGCCGCGAGGCGATGTGGTCGCGGAATTCCTCGTGCGTGGGCGCGGGGCCTTCGAAGATGATCGTCGAGGCCACGTGCATGTGGGCACCGTCGCGCTCCATGTGGAGGAACGACGAATCGAGCCCTGAAAGCCGGTCGGTATTGGGCACGCGGTCATCTTCGCATACGGCGTTCAGGCCGTGTGCGGGTAATTTTTGGCTTTGCAGCGGGGTTTCGGCCGAATTGCACGTTTTCGTGCGGTTAGCAGTCTGTGTGCGCCTGCTCACACGGGTGATCTCTTTGGGTACCTAGCGTGTTCAGTCGATAAAGGAAAGAACCCATCTGCCGAGTCCCCTCGCCACGCGCGACGGGGAGCGGGGGACCCAAATGTCGCGGAACCACCAGACCGCGGCACGGGGCGAATCGGGTGGCTCATCACCCGTAACGGACGTCGGCCAGAGCGCCGGGGTTCGCGAGCCCGTCAGCTAACCCCGTAGGCAGCAGAAAGCGAGTGATTACTTGATGCGATTCACCCTGCCCGTGATCGGCGCCGCCTTGGCGTTGTCGGTCGGCGTGTCACCGGCGGTCGCCCAGCAGTACCAGGACAACGGGGCGCACCACCGGCACCAGCATCACAAGACGCATAAGCGGGTCAAGTCACACGTCGCGCTGCACGTCTCCCAGCACTCGGTGCTGACCGGGGACGGCGTGACCGTGCGCGGCAAGATCCGCCCGAGCGGTGGCCACCAGGTCAAGGTCGTCTTCGGCGGCACCGACCATAAGGTCCTCACCGTCCACACCAAGTCCAACGGCACCTTCAAGGCCAAATGGGACGTGGCGGAGATCGGCAACTACGACGTGACGGCCCACGCGATCAGCGACAAGCGGATGAGCGCCTCCCACAGCAAGGTCCGCCACCTCACCTCCTACCGCCTCGCGGGCGCCTCCTACTACGGCCCCGGCCTCTACGGCAACGGCGTCGCCTGCGGCGGCACCCTCGAGCCGGGCACCCTCGGAGTCGCCAACAAGACGCTGCCCTGCGGCACGATGGTGAAGCTCCGCTACAACGGACACTCGATCACCGTCCCCGTGATCGACCGCGGCCCCTACGTCGCCGGCCGCGACTACGACCTGACCGAAGCCGTGAAGGACCGCCTCGGCTTCCCGGGCGTCGGCTACGTGCAGGCGAACCACTAGGAGTCGAGTGCCCTGTCCAGCTGTTCCTTTTGCTCCTATGGGGCGCATAAGGAACAGCTGGGCGTCACCCCGGCAGCGCCAGCCGCATCTGCGGCCCATCCTCCTCGGGGGCGGGCGCGGGGGTCTCGGTTTCGTCGCCGAAGGAGGCGAGGCGGACGCCGAGCAGGCGCACCGGGCGTGGGGGGTCGTAGGCGCGCAGGAGGTCGAGGGCGAGCGGCCAGACGACATCCGGGTCGTTGGTCGGTCTCTCCACGGACTGGGAACGGGTGATGTTGGTCCAGTCGTCGAGGCGCACCTTGATCCCGATCGAGCGGCCCTCGAGCTCCTTTTTCTTGAGGCGACGGCAGAGCTCCTCGGTCTGCTCGTAGAGGGTGCGCTCGAGCGAGGGGAGATCCGCGACGTCCTCGTCGAAGGTCGTCTCCACCGATTGCGATTTGGTCTCGCGGGTGACGCTGATCGGCGTGTTGTCGATCAGGTTGCCGCGGGTATGGAGCCAGGCGCCCGAGCGAGGGCCGAAGCGGGATTCGAGATCGCGGCGGTCCCAGGCGCCGAGCTGGGAGAGGGTGGTGATGCCGAGCTTCTCCAGCCGTTCGACCGTTTTCGGCCCGATCCCGGGGACGACGCCTGGCGGCCCGTTGCCGAAGCGCGCCAGGGCGTCCTCGTGGGAGACGACGACCATCCCGTTCGGCTTGCCAAGCTCGCTCGTCATCTTCGCCAGCAGGCGCGACTCGGCGATCCCGACCGAGCAGGTGAGCCCGGTCAGCTCGCGGATCTCCGCCTTGATCCGCCGCATCGTCGCCTTCGGCGAGAAGATCCCGGTCAGGTCCAGGTAGGCCTCGTCGAGTCCCACGACCTCGACGGTCACCACGTTGGAGCGCAGCACTTCCATCACCACCGCCGAGGCCTCGCGGTAGGCGGGGAAGTTCGGTGGGATGTAGACCGCGTTCGGCAGCCGCCGCCGGGCGACCGCCGCCGGCATCGCGGAGTGGATCCCGGCCAGCTTGCGCGCCTCGTAGCTCGCCGTCGTCACCACCGCCCGCGGCCCGGAGCCGCAGACGACCACCGGCTTCCCCCGTAGCTCGGGATGCCGCCGCAGCTCGACGGACGCGTAGAAGGCGTCCATGTCGAGGTGCGCAATCGTGCGCTTCCAGCCTGCGATCGACACACCCCAAAGGTACCGGGATGCGCGGCGGTGCGAACGCATGTTCGCGTGATAGCTTCGCTCGTCGTGAGCGACGAGCAGAGGGATTTCTGGAACGGGGCGGCCGGGGACGGCTGGGTCGCGATGCAGCCGGTCCTCGACCGGATGTTCGCGGCGATCGCGGAGCTGCTCGCCGATGCGGCCGCCGAGCGTGGCGCGCGGAGCGTCCTCGACGTGGGCTGCGGAGTCGGGGCGACGACGCTGGCGATCGCCCGCCGCCTCGGCCCCGAGGCCGGCTGCACCGGCGTCGACATCTCGGCCCCGATGGTCGAGGCCGCCAAAGAGCGCGTCGCGTTTGAAGATCACCCGCCGCGGTTCCTACTCGCCGACGCGGCCTCGCACATCTTCGATGACGGTGAGTTCGACCTGCTCGTCTCCCGCTTCGGGGTGATGTTCTTCGACGATCCCCAGGCCGTCTTCACTCGGCTGCGTGCCGCGATCGCTCCGGGGGGTGGCCTCAGCTTCGTCTGTTGGCGCTCGCCGGAGGAGAACGCCTTCTTGACGACGGGGGCCCAGGCCACCGCGCACCTGCTGCCCGAGATGCCGCCGCGCGAGCCGGGGGCGCCCGGCCCGTTCGCATTCGCCGAGAAGGCGCGCCTCGAGGAGATCCTCGCCGGCGCCGGCTGGGAAGGGGTCGAGGTCATGCCGATCGATCTTCCATGTGCCTTCCCGAAGTCGGACCTGTCCCGCTACCTGGCGCGGATCGGGCCGGTCGGTTCGGCCCTGCGCGAGGCCGATGACGCCAAGCGGGCCGAGGTCCTTGCCGCGGCCCAAGCCGCCTACCAGCCGTTCGTCAACGGCGACGAGGTCCGCTTCACGGCCCGCTGCTGGTCGGTGGGCGCAGAGAACACCTGATGGAGGTCGGCCTTGAGCGGCTGACCGACCCGAGGCTCGCCGCCTTCGTCGAGGAGGCGCGGGAGTTCAACGCCGCCGCCGCGGGGGCGAAGAACACGTTCACGGACGTCGACCCGAGCACGCCGGAGGGCCTCGAAGCCCACCGCACGGGACTGTCGGTGAGGCCGACGCCGGACGGACCGCCACCCGAGGAGGTGCTCGCGACGGCGGACGGGCGCGAGGTGCCGGTGCGGGTCACGAACCCCCGGGACGGATCTCCGCGGGGCGTCTACCTGGAGATCCACGGCGGCGGCTTCTACATGAGCCGGGCCGAGCGGAACGACTTCCGCAACCGGCAACTCGCCGACGCCGCCGGGATCGCGGTCGTCAGCGTCGACTACCGCCTCGCGCCGGAGAATCCCTGGCCCGCCGCGCCGGACGACTGCGAGACCGCGGCCCTCTGGCTCCTCGACCAGGCCGAGTCCCGTTTCGGCACCTCCCGCCTGACGATCGGCGGCGGCTCCGCGGGCGCGAACCTGGTGTTGACCACTCTGCTGCGCCTTCGCGAGAAGGACTTGCTCAAGCCTTTCGTCGGCGCCGCGCTCCAATATGGAGCCTTCGACCTCAGCCTGCAGACGCCCGCCGCCCGCCGGTTCGCCGACGAGTACTACCTCCGGGCCTACGTCGGCGGGGTCGAGGACCGTACGAACCCCGACATCTCCCCGCTCTACGGCGACCTTCACGACCTGCCGCCGGCGCTGCTCACGATCGGCACCCTGGACCCAGTCCTGGAGGACACGCTGCTGATGGCGATGCGCCTCTCCGCCGCCGGGAACGAGGTCGACCTGCGCGTCTATCCCGAGTGCGGCCACGGCTTCCTCGGCTTCCCGATCGGGATGGCCGCGGCCGCCACCGAGGACATCGAGACCTGGCTGGCTGCCCGCTTCCCCGCGTGATCGAGCCCGACGACCACCCCGGTTGCCTCGCCTGCGACCTGACCGCCGGTCGCCGGCCGTGCCCGGGTGGGCGGATCGAGGAGACGCCGCGCTGGGTGGTCGAGCACTGCGTCGGCCCGCTGGGCGTTGGGACGCTGATCGTGAAGCCGAAGCGTCATGTCCTCTACGTCGCCGACCTCGACGCGGACGAGGCGGCGGAGCTCGGCCCGCTCCTGCGGCGCACCGCCGCCGCGGTGACCCAGGCGTTCGATCCTGAGCAGGTCTACGTCTGCCTCTGGTCCCACGCCGAGGGCGTCCCCGGCCACATCCACTGGGTAGTGCAGCCGGTCGAGGGGTCCGACGAGCCAGCGCGTCGCGGGCCCTGGCTGCAGGCCGCGATGTTCGACCGAGGCGAGCCCCCCGACCCCGCCGCCGTCGAGCGGGCAGCGGAGGCGGCCCGCCGGATCCTCCACGGTTGACGGGCCGAAAACCGCTTGTATAGAGCGGTTTTCGGCCCGTCAACATCGTGGTCAGGGGGTGAGGGACCAGATGGTCATGTCCCAGGCACGGCCTTCCGCTTGGTGGCTGCGCTCGCGGAGGCCCTCGGACGTTGCGCCGAGGCGCTTCGCGACGCGCTGGGACGCCACGTTCTCCGGCAGGACCGCGAACTCGATGCGCTCGAGGCCACCCTCGCGCAGGCCCCAGTCGATCAACAGGGATGCGGCGGCGGTGGCGAGGCCGCGGCCGCGCGCCTCGGGGACAAGCCAGTAGCCGATCTCGGCCTCGCGGCGGTCGCCGTCCAGGCCTGCGAGGTTGACGTTGCCGAGCGCGCGGTCGTCGTCCCGCCCCTGGATCGCCAGCGCCAAGACGGTCCCGGCGGCGCGTTTGCGGCGCTGCCACTCGATCCACTCCAGCGTCCCCGCTTCCGAGTAGGACCACGGCACGGAGGTGAAGGCGCAGACGTCCCACTCGCCGCAGACCGGCTCCAGCGCCGGGGCATCCTCGTCGCGCCAGTCGCGCAGGAGCACCCGGTCTCCTTCGAGGCGGAGTCGATCCGGGAGGTTCGCCATCGCCCTAGCTTGCCGGCCGATCGGCCAGAATCCCTCCATGGAACCGATCGAACCGCTGCCGATCGCGCCCGGCACCGTCCTACGTCCCCTCCGGCCCGCCGACGCGGAGGAGCTGAACGAGGCGGTCGCGGCGAACCGGGAGCACCTGGCGCCCTGGATGCCGTGGGCCGAGTCCTACGGCTTCGAGGACAGCGTCGCCTACCTGGAGCGCAAACGTCTCCAGATCGAGGCGAACGACGGGTTCGAAGGGGCGATCGTGCTCGACGATCGGATGGTCGGCGTCGCCGGCTTCCACGCCGTGGATTGGGTCAACCGATCGAGCTCGATCGGCTACTGGCTCACCGCCGACGTGGTCGGCCGCGGCCTGATGAGCGCCACCGTGCGGGCCCTCCTCGACCACGCGTTCGGCGTCTGGGAGCTGCACCGGGTGATCATCGAAGTCGTCGTCGACAACGCGCGCAGCCGCGCGGTCCCGGAGCGGCTCGGCTTCCGCGAGGAGGCGCTGCTGCGCAAGGCGAAGCTGATCGGCGGTCGCTACGAGGACGCGGTGCTCTACGCGGTGTTGGCGTCGGAGTGGTCGCTGCCCGAGGCGACGGGCAGCGCGTAGTAGATCGCGCTGGCGGCGCAGATCCCCAGGGTGATGTAGGGGGAGACGAAGGCGAGGATGACCGCGAGCGCGTAGGGGACCTGGCCGAGGGCGGCGAACCTGAGGAGGCGGCGCGCCGTCTCGGGATCGATCGGCTCCTTCAGCAGCCGCGGCCGGCGGAAGAGGATCTGGCGGTTGACCAGCCCGAAGACCGCGCCCATCAGCAGGAACGAGGCGCCGTACACCGCCGCCGCGAGGTTCTCGCCGCTGCCCTCCTTCAGGTACTCCGCCATCAGCGAGGTGGTGAAGGGCAGGATGCTGACGCTCATCAGCAGGAGCAGGTTCCAGATCAGGATCGAGTGGTCGACCGAGCGCAGGCGGCTGAACGCGGCGTGGTGGTTGATCCAGATGATCCCGATCGTGAGGAACGAGATCACGTAGGCGGCGTAGCTCGGCCACTGGGCGAGGAGCTCGTGGCCGAGGCTGCCCTCTCCGGCCTCCGGGACGTGGATGTCGAGGACCAGCAGCGTGATCGCGATCGCGAAGACACCGTCCGAGAATGCCTCGAGGCGATTGGTGCTCACCCGGTGAACTTCGGCGGGACGGCTTTGGGTCCTTTAGCGTTCCCGGCATGATCGCCTCGCTCGACCTCGCGCGGTTCCCCCTCGGAGTGGCGGAGTACGAGGCCCTGGCGGCGCGACGCGCGGGCCGCCGCTCGGACGCGCACTTCGCCCGCCTGCTGCTGGGGATGCGGCTGCGCTCGATGCCGGTCCCGGTCCCGCAGATGACCGTCGCCTACTTCTTCGCGCTGTGGCGGGACGAGCCGGCGCTCGAGCGCTTCCGCGCCGGCCCGCTGCGTCGCTGGGACGATGCCCGCGAGCACCTCGCGCTGACCCTCCGCCCGGTGCAGAGCTTCGGCGAGTGGGGCGGGGCGGATCCGTTCGACGGCGAGCGCTCCGAGCCGCGGCCCGGCCCGGTCGCGCTGATCACCCACTCGCGGACGCGCCCGGGGAAGGCGGCGCGTTTCTTCGTCGCCGACGGCCCGGTCGTCCGCGCGCTGGACGGAGCCGCCGGGCGCCTCTGGTCGGATGGCTTCTTCGACGACCTCGCGCGCCTCGACAGCGGGACGCTCTCGCTCTGGCGAGACACCGCCGCCGCGACCGCCTTCGCCTACGGTCCCGGGATCCACCAGAACGCGGTGAAATCCCAGCGCGACGGCGGCTGGTTCAGCGAATCGTGGTTCGCCCGTTTCGCGATCGAGGCGGCGCGGGGAAGCTGGCGCGGGGTCGGGGCGGATGATCTACTCGCTCCCTATCCTTGAGGCATGGCCTCCCCCGAGTCGAAGAACCTCGAGGCGATCTCCAAGGCGATCGACCAGCACAACTCCAGCTGCCCCTTCCCGGCGGCGGAGGTGCGGATGAACCCGTTCGAGGTCGAACGCCTGGGCTGGGACTCGATCCGCGGCCTCCCGGTGATCCCCGACGGTGAGATCGGCACCGGCCGCTTCCGCATCGTCTGCTCCCGCGACCTCGAGGACGACGGCCTCGAGGTCACCGAGGCGGTCGGCAAAGAGCTGGTCACCGTCACGCCAGTGCAGAACTAGCGTTCTGATCCCCTCAGGGTTCGATACCTAGGTTCGAAGTCCAATTCTGGGCTTCGATGTTCAGCTGTTTGAATTCGCCGGTGACGATCAGGATGCCCATCACGATCAGGATCAAGCCGCCGACGGCGACGATCACCGCGTAGTGGCGCTTGATCACGGCGAAGGCCGTGGTCATCCGGGTGAAGGCGAGGGCGGTGACGAGGAACGGGATCGCGAGGCCGGCCGAGTAGACGGCCAGCAGGAGCGCCCCGTGGGCCGCCGAGCCTTCGGCGGCGGCGACCGAGAGGATCGCGCCGAGGGTCGGCCCGATGCAGGGAGACCAGGCGATCGCGAAGGCGGCGCCCGCGATGATCGGCCCGCCTTTGCCGGCCCGCGAGAGCAGCGCGTCGACGTGCCACTCCTTGTTCAGCCGGGTGATGAAGAGGGACCCGACGAAGAGGGCGCCCATCGCGATGATCAGCCAGCCGGAGATCTGGGTCAGCAGCGGCTTGTTTTCGGAGAGGAACGAGCCGAGGCCGGTCGCCGTCAGCCCGAGAAGAATGAAGATCGCCGAGAAGCTGGCGACGAAGGTCAGGGCGGGGGGGACGACGCTGCGCCAGTCGGCATCGTCGAGATCGGCGGCGGAGACGCCGGTGACCGCCGAGAGGTAGCCGGGCACGAGCGGCAGCACGCAAGGGGAGAGGAAGGAGACGACTCCCGCCGCGAGCGCCGCGAGGAGCCCTACACCCGTCCCCGGGTTACCACTGATCTCGGCAAGGATCACGACCCCCAAGGATACTTCTCGGCCATGCCCGGCCAGAGGACGTCCCGGCTCTACGACGCGTCCGGCGAGGTGCGCGAGCTGCGGGCAGCGCCGTTGTTCGCGATCGGGCCTGCCGCGCCCGGCCCGGCGCTGCGCCGCGGCGCCCTGATCGCGGTCCCGATCGCGGTGGCGCTGATCTTCGAGTTCAGCTTCGACTGGCCCTCGCGCGGGGCGATCGCCACCGCGGCGCTGATCTGCGGGTTCACCGGGCTCGATGCGCCCGCCGGGCCGCGGGCGCTGTGGCAGCTGGCGACGGCGCCTTTCGTCGGCGCCGCCGCGGCGATTGGCGTGCTGGCGAGCCACTGGGCGCCCGCCGCGGTGCTGGCGATGGGACTGATCGCCGCGCTCGCGGGCTACTGCTTCGCCGACACGCTGAGGCTCGCCTTCGCGGGCTTTTCCTGCGCGGTCGCGCTGATGGTCGCCGAGGGTCTTTTCCTACCCGCGCACGACGCCCTGCCGGCCCTCCTCTTCGGGGCCTCCGGGGGTCTGCTCCAAGCCGCCTGGGCCGGGTGCGTGTGGCTGGTCTACGACCGCGACTCCGACAACTCGAGTGGCTGGAACTGGGCGCGCACCGAGGCGCGGCTGCGCGAGAACTTCACGCTCGATTCGCCGATCGCCCGCCATTCGCTGCGGTTCGGTCTCGCGCTGGCGCTCGGCGTCGCGATCTACCGGGTCGCGGGGATGCGCGAGCACGGATACTGGATCCCGCTGACGATCCTCTTCGTCCTGCGCCCCGGACGCGACGAGACCGACCGCCGCCTGATCCTCCGGGCCGTAGGGACGCTGGTCGGGTTGGCGCTGGCCACCGCGATGGCGTCCGCCTTCGACGGCGCCGAGGCGCCGATCGCGATCGTCCTCAGCCTCTCGGCGGCGCTCTCCTTCGGCCTGATCACCGTCCAGTACGCGGCCTTCACCGCGGCGATCACGACCTACGTGGTGCTGCTCTCAGACACCTTGGGCGAGGGGCGCTTCGAAGCCGCCGGCCAGCGCGTGATCGGCACCGCGGTCGGGATCGCGATCGCCTTCGTCGCCTTCCGGATCTATCCGGGGCCGGGCGAAAAGCGGCGTCTGCGCTAACTTTCTGGCCGGCCAGCCAAACGGGAGAGGGAGGGGAGCGATGGGGAATCGCACGTTCGTGATCGGGGTCGGGATGACCAAGTTCGAGAAGCCCGGCACCAAGGAGGGCGACTACCCGGACTGGGCGGTCGAGGCGGGGGAGAAGGCGCTCGCCGACGCGGGCATCTCCTACGAGGACGTCGAGCAGGCCTACGCCGGCTACTGCTACGGCGACTCCACCTACGGCCAGCGCGCGCTCTACGGCCTCGGCCTCACCGGCATCCCGGTGATCAACGTCAACAACAACTGCTCGACCGGGTCCTCGGCGCTCTTCCTGGCGCGCCAGGCGGTCAAGGGCGGAATCGTCGACTGCGCGCTCGCGGTCGGCTTCGAGAAGATGGAGCCCGGCAGCCTCGGGGTCAAGTACACCGATCGCACCAACGCGCTCGACAAACACGCGATGCGGATGTTCGAGATCCGCGATCCCGAGCAGTCGCCGCCCGCGCCGCAGATGTTCGGCAACGCCGGCCGCGACCATATGGAGAAGTACGGCTCGACGCCCGACCACTTCGCCTGGATCGGCTGGAAGAACCACAAGCACTCGGTCAACAACCCCTACGCCCAGTTCCAGGACGAGTACTCGCTCGAGGACATCAAGGCGGCGAAGATGATCCACGACCCGCTGACCAAGCTGCAGTGCTCGCCGACCTCCGACGGGGCGGCCTGCGCGATCGTCGCCTCCGAGCGTTATGTCGACTCGCACGACCTCTGGGACAAAGCGGTCGAGATCGCCGGCCAGTCGATGGTCACCGACCTCAGCTCGACCTTCGATGAGAGCGCCGACTGCATGACGATCGTCGGCTCGGAGATGTCGCGGACCGCGGCGGCCGCGGCATATGAGGAGGCGCAGGTGGCGCCGCACGAGGTCGACGTCTGCGAGCTCCACGACTGCTTCAGCGCCAACGAGCTGATCACCTACGAAGCGCTCGGGTTCGCCGCGGAGGGCGAGGCGCACAAGCTGGTCGAGGCGGAGGCGACGACCTTCGGCGGCCAGGTCGTGGTCAACCCGTCGGGCGGGCTGATCTCCAAGGGGCATCCGCTCGGGGCGACCGGCCTCGCGCAGTGCTCGGAACTCACCTGGCAGCTGCGCGGCGAATCCGGGCGGCGCCAGGTCGAAGGTGCGAAGGTAGCTCTGCAGCACAACATCGGCCTCGGCGGTGCCGCCGTGGTCACGGTCTACAAACCCGCTGCCTGAAGGCGCGGGGAGGAGGAGTCCCATGGCGAAGCAGCGGCGGTCCTTGAACGGCAAGGTCGTGGCGATCACCGGCGGTGCGCGCGGGATCGGCAAGGCGACGGCGGAAGCGCTGGTGCGGCGCGGTGCCCGGGTGGCGATCGGGGACCTCGACCTGACCCTCGCCGAGGCGACCGCGGCAGGCCTCGGCGGCGGCAGCGTGGCGACGCGGCTCGACGTGTCCGATCGCGCCTCCTTCGCGGCGTTCCTGGACGAGGCGGAGCGCCAGCTCGGCCCGGTCGACGTGGTCATCAACAACGCCGGGATCATGCCGACGACGCCGTTTGTCGAGGAGTCCGAGGACTCGTTCCGGCGCCAGATCGAGATCAACCTGATCGGCGTCATCCACGGCACCCAGCTGGCGATGGCGCGGATGCTGCCCCGCGACAGCGGCCACATCGTCAACATCGCCTCGCAGGCGGGCAAAACCGGCATCCCGGGGATCGCCACCTACTCGGCGACCAAGCACGCGGTGGTCGGGCTGAGCGAGTCGGTGCGCGGTGAGCTCCGCGGCCGCAAGGTCGAGATCTCCTGCGTGATGCCGACCGTGGTCAACACCGAGCTCACGGCGGGGGTCGGCCAGAAATGGGTCAAACCGGTCGAGGCAACCGACGTCGCCGAGGCGATCGCCGAAGCACTCGAAGTCCCGCGCTTCGACGTCTACGTGCCGAAATCAAATGGCGCCCTGCTGCGCGCCGCGGCGCTGATGCCGCGTGGCGCTGCCGAGGCGGTTGCCCGGGCGATGGGCACCGACAAACTGATGACCGAGGTCGACCACGGTGCCCGGGCGGCCTACGAGGAGCGCGCCGCCCACAGCACCGAGGGCGACCGGGACAGCGCCACGCACTGACCGATGGCCGCCGGGGCAATGGGCAAGGCGTACGACGCCACCTGGGGGCGCCTTTTCGCGTCCTTCTACGACCGCGCATTGGCGGCGACTGAGGACAACGGCCTCCGCGAGGTGCGCCGGGCGCTACTCGCCGAGGCGCGCGGCCGCGTGGTCGAGATCGGCGCGGGGACCGGCGTCAACCTCGACCTCTACGGCACCGGAGTCGAGGACCTCACCCTGATCGAGCCCGACCCGCACATGGGCGCGAAGCTGAGGGAGCGGTTGGCCGAGCGAAGCGGCGCATCGCCCGCGCGCCTGGTCACCGCACCTGCCGAAGCAATCCCGCTCGGCGACGACACCTTCGACACCGCCGTCGCGACCCTCGTCCTCTGCACGGTCCCCGACCCGTCCGCCGCGGTCGCGGAGCTGTCCCGCGTCCTCAAACCCGACGGCCGCTTGCTCTTCATCGAGCACGTCCGCGCCGAAGACCCCGTTTCCGCCCGCTGGCAGGACCGTTTCGAGAAGCCATGGCGCTTCCTGGCCGACGGATGCCACTGCAATCGCGACACCGCCGCGACCCTAAAAGCCTCAGCCTTCGAAATCGAGTCGATCGACCAAGGCGCGCTCCCGAAATCGATGCCGATCGTCCGTCCGCTGATCTCCGGCACCGCCATCCTCGCCGACTGAAACGAGCGCGAAAATGCCCTCGTCGGCGCTACGCAATTCCCGCAACTCAGGATTCCAGGGGCTTAGGACGGCTCTCAGATCGGGAGGCCGGCCCCAAATCCAGATTCAACGCACGATAATCTTGGTTATGTAAACCCGACGGAAAAACGGGGACCCGAGGGAATGCGCCCTCTCCTCTAGGCCGCCTTATCGACCGCGTCTTCGAGCTGGCCCGAAGTTTCCGGCGTGCCGATCTTTTCGAGGCCGTCCGTGCTCGGACCTTCGATCGCGAAAGACGGCGTGCCTCCGAATCCGAGCTTTTCCGCTCCCTTGGATTCGGCTTCGACCTGCTGCTTGTACTTGTGGCTCTTACGTTCCTGGTTCCACTTGGCGAGATCGGGAATTCCTGACCTCTTGCCGATCGATTCGATGAACTCTTCGGTCACGTAGCCGGAGTTCTCCTCGCCCTGGTTCCGGTAGAAGAGCTCGATGAAGTTCCAGGCCTTGCCCTGGGCTCCGGCGGCGATCGCCGCTTCGCCGGCCGGCACCGACTGCGGGCCGATGATCACGAAGTTATGGAAAGTGATGCCCGCTTCGCCCTTGCGGACGGCGTCTTCGATCACCGCAGGCGTCACTTCCTCGGCGTTCGCCTTGCAGTACGGGCACTGCAGATCGCCGTACTCCTCGATCTGCACCGGAGCGTCCGGGTCGCCGAGGCTCATGGCGCTCTGCGGGATCCCGCTCAGCAACCCGCCGACCTCGCCCTGCTCGGCTTTGGTCGGTTTGCCGCCGGAGCCACCGCCGCTCGAGCCGGCGACGATGACTACGACAACGACGGCGATGATCGCCAGGAAGACGCCGCCCGAGGCGAGCTGCAGAAGCCTCTGCCGCCGGGCGTCGTCCACTGCGGATCAGCTGGCTTCTTTGATCGCTTCTTCGATCGCGCCGGTCGAGCCGGGCGTGCCGAGCAGTTCGAGGCCTTTGGAGCCGGGTCCTTCGATCGAGAAGGACGGCGTGCCCGAGAAGCCGATTTTTTCAGCCTGTTCGGTCGTGGCTTCGATGTGTTTTTTGTACTTCTTGCCCTGCCATTCTTCCTTCCACTTGGCAAGGTCCGGAACGCCGACGTACTTCGCCATCGATTCGATGAATTCGTCGGTCGCGTAGCCCGAGTTCTCCTCGCCCTGGTTGCGGTACCAGGTCTCGATGAAGCTCCAGCCTTTGCCCTGGGCTCCCGCCGCGGCCGCTGCTTCCCCGGCCGGGACCGACTGCGGGCCGATGATGATGAAGTCGCGGTAGGTGATGCTGACTTCGCCTTTTTTGACCTGGTTTTCGATGATCTTCGGCAGGATGTTTTCCGAATATTCTTTGCAGACCGGGCACTGCAGGTCCCCGTACTCGTAGAGCTTCACCGGGGCTTTCGGGTCACCGAGGACCGTCGCGTTCTGCGGGATCCCGGTCAGCAGCTTTTCCACGTGGTCTTTTTCCACCAGGTTGGCGGAGTCGCCACCCTTGTCGTCGCTGCCTCCGGTCGCGACGATCACGACCACGACGATGATGATCGCCAGGAACACGCCGCCCGCCGCGAGCTGCAGCAGGCGCGTCCGCCGATCGCCGCTGGCCTCCTGTGATTCGGCCGCGATGCGTTCTTCTCGGCGTTTCTCCCTGTCACGCTGGTTGCTCATCGGTCCTCCGTGTCGTTTACCTGCGAAATCGGTACTTCCGTGCCCGCGACCCTAACCATCCCCGCCCGCGAACTGCTCAGCCGTCTTCGGCTAGCGGTCGGCTGGTCGCTCCTCCCCCGCCGCCGAACACCTTGCCGCCATCGGGCGTCCCGACGTATCCGAGCAGCCTGGTGATGCTGAGGAGGAAGCAGATCGTCATCAGCACCGCGTTGGCGACGCACCACTGGCAGATCGCTTCGATCTTCCAGATCTCCAGGTAGGTCAGGTAGACGCTGAAGCCGAAGCCGCCGAGGGTGAACAGAAAGCCGCCGAGGCGCGCGTAGTCGTTGCCGAAGAAGACGGTGCCGAGGATCAGGACCCAGCCGATCAGCCCGAAGATGGCGACGTTGATCCCGGCGATGTGCGAGTAGGAGCTCTTGGCGACGGTCTCACAGCCGCCGCCGCCCGCGAGGCAAGCGGGCGAGCCCGAGGTCGAGTCCGAGATGAAGATGTACGTGGCCACGCAGAAACCCAGCACGCCGACGAAGGCGATAGCGGTCCGAAGAAATCGTTCACTCGGGAAGCTCATACCAATCCTCTAGCTGGATAGTGCCACGTCTGGCTCAAGGGCGAATAAGGAAATCTCCCGTGAAAGGCGCCCACCCTGCCAGGCCAGCGGCGACTGGCCCGGATCCTCGCTGATCAGTCGGCCGTTCGGCAAGGTGGCCGCGTAGGCGGCCGCGACCTCGTAGGGATGGCCGGGATCGGCCTCGTCATGGGAGGCGACGACCAGCGTCGGGACCTCGAGGCGCACCAGGTCGACGAGCGAGCCGAACGGCCGCGACGCGGGCGTCTCGCGCAGCGCCCGCACCATCTCGTCGAGGTTCCGGTGCAGTTCCATGCGCTGGCGGCTCGCTTTCGCCACGCCGTCGCGCCATGCCTCGGCGACGCCGCTCTCCCGCATCAGGTACTCGACGAAGCCGTCGATCCCACCCCGTTCGAGCGCCGTCGCCAACCCGTCCCAGTAGGCGAGCGTCGAGTCGGCGATCTCCCCCGTGTAGGTCGGCCCGACCAGCACCAGTCCGCTCAGCCGCTCCGGGTGCGCGAGCGCATAGCCGACCGCCGCGTGGGCGCCCATCGAGTGGCCGCCGAGCATGAACCGATCCTCCCCGACCTCGGCGTCGACGACCCGCTCGAGGTCGGCGATCAGCTCCGGGTATCCATAACTCTCTCCGGGCGGAGCCGGATCGGACTCGCCGTGGCCGCGCGCGTCGTAGGTGATGAGGCGATGCCCTTCGCGCTCGAGGAAGCGCGAGCCCTGGACCACGTAGCGGCGGCTTGCCGTCAATCCGTGGCAAAGGACGATCGGTGCCCCCTCCCCCGCGGCGGCGCCACGGAGCGCGGGCGCCGGGCCGACCTCGAACTCGGCGGCCTCGCCGGCGGGCATCAGCCGACCCCCGCGACCGCACGCTCCAGGTCGGCGACCGACTCGAAGGTCAGCCCGGCGAGGCTCACCTTGCGGTAGCCGATCCGGCCCTCCTCGTCGACCACGAAGATCGCCCGGCGCACCAGCGGCCCGGCGAGGATGCCGTACGCCTTGGCGACCGCCTTGTCCTCGTCGGCCAGCAGCGGCACGTTCAGCTTCTTCTCCTCGGCGAAGCGCTCGTGCGAGTCGACGCCCTGGGGCGAGATCCCGAGCACGTCGGCGCCGATGCCGTCCAGCCTCTCGCTTTCGTCGCGGTAGGAGCAGAACTGCTTCGTGCAGACGGCGGTGAAGTCGCCGGGGTAGAAGGCCAGGACGACCTTGCGGCCGCGATAGTCGGACAGGCGGTAGGTCTGCCCACCCGTCCCGGGGAGCTCGAACTCCGGCGCCGCGTCACCTACATCAAGCTTGGCCACTGCCAGAGCTTACGGAGCGGGACCTAGCCGCGTTCGATCGTCATCTTTTCGATGACTACGGGCTCGGTCGGTTTTTCTTCCGGCGTCCCGAGCTTGCCGATCTCTTCGACCACGTCGAGGCCTTTGGTGACTTTCCCGGCCAGCGCGTATTCGGGCGGCAGCGTTTCGCCCTGCGGGCCGCTGACGATGTAGAACTGGCTGCCGGAGGCGCCCGAGGGGGCGGTCGAGGTCTTCGCCATCGCCACCGTGCCGATCGTGTATTTCAAGTTTTTCGGCGGGGCCTGGACCACTTCGTAGCCGGGGCCGCCGCTGCCGGTGGCGGTCGGGTCGCCGCCCTGGATGACGAATTCCGGGACGATCCGGTGGAAGGTCAGGTCGTCGTAGAAGCCTTCTTCGGCCAGGTAGGCGAAGGAGTTGGCGATCGTCAGCGCTTCGGTCGTCGCGAGTTCGATTTCGAAGGTGCCGCAGTTCGTTTCGACGACGGCGGTGACTTCTTCACCCTTTTTGGTGGTCAGCTTCGGTTTCGGCAGTTTCTCCTGCTTCGGCTTCGGCTGCGCGACTTTCTTGCAAGGTTCGGCTTTGCCTTTTTCCTTGCTCGCGGTGGTCTTCGTTTCGTCGCTGGAGTCGCCGCCGCTCCGCGAGACGACGATGATCCCGACGATCACGACCGCCAGGAGCGCGAATCCGCCCAGGATGTACCACCGTTTGTCGAACTGGTCCCCACCCATTCGGTGCGAGAGATTAGAGCAATTACGATCGAGGCGATGTCAAGTCCTCCACTCCTGACTCCACTGGCCGCCGCGGTGCTGCACGTCGGCAGACCCGAGCGCGTCCTCTTGGTCGGTTCCGGGGATGGCGAGGCGGCGCTCTTCCTCTCTCGCGAGTTCCCGACCGCGCGGATCCGCGGCCTCGACTTCGATCCCGAAGCGGTCGCGACCGCGACCGCGCGGGTCGGCCTCGACCCCGAGGGACGGGTCGCATTCAAGGCCGGCGGCCCGCGCCGTCTCCCGTACCCGGAGGATCAGTTCGACCTCGTCGCGACGTTGGACACGCGGCCGTCCCCGGGTGAGGTCGCCCGGGCCCTGCGACCCGGTGGACACCTGATCCTGGTCTCGACCGACGGGGCCGCCACCGGGGGCGGGTTCCTCGGCCGACTCCTCGCGCGCGGCCTGCGGAGGCGCCGCTTCGAGGAGGTCGCGGCCGAGGAGGCGGGAAACGGCAGCTTCGCCGTCATGCGCCTGCGCGCCGCATAAGGTGACCGGATGGAGGCGAGCGACGCGTTGACCACCCCGCAGCCGCTCGTCCTGCTCGTCAATCCCTCCTCGGGCGGCGGCCGGGCGCGCAAGCTGCTGCCGCGGGTCGAGGCGGTCCTCGATTCCCGCCGCGTCCCGTTCCGCGTCGTTCGCACCAGGAGCCTCGAGCATGGCGTCGCCGAGGCGCTCGACGCGGTCGAGGCGGGCGAGCTGCCGGTGGTGCTGAGCGGCGACGGGATGATCGGCGCGATCGGCGGGGCGATGGCCGGCTGCGAGACCCCGCTCGGGATCGTCCCGCTCGGCCGCGGCAACGACCTGGCGCGGGTGCTCGGCATCCCGACCGAGCCGGAGGAGGCGATCGAGATCGTCCTCGCCGGCCAGGTCCGCACGATCGACGTCGGCGAGGCGAACAGCCGCCGCTTCCTCGGCATCGCCAGCCTCGGCTTCGACTCCGACGCCAACCGGATCGCCAACGAGAGCCGGCTCGGCGGCAACCTCGTCTACGCCTACGCGGCGCTGCGCGCGCTGGTCGCCTGGAAGCCCGCCCGCTTCACGATCGCGATCGGGGAGCAGCGCACGCGGATGGAGGGCTACTCGGTCGTCGTCGCCAACAACAGCGCCTACGGCGGCGGCATGTACGTCGCGCCAGACGCCGACCTCGAAGACGGCGAGTTCGACGTGGTGACGATCGCCAAGGTCGGCAAGCTCCGCTTCCTGGGTAACCTGCCGAAGGTGTTCAAGGGCACCCACGTCCGCAACGACGAGGTGCGGGTCGTCCGCGCCTCCCGTCTCTCGCTCAGCGCCAGTCGCCCCTTCGCGGTGTACGCCGACGGCGAGCACCTGACCGACCTCCCCGCCGACCTGCGGGTGATCCCGCGCGCCCTGCGCGTGCTGGTCCCGTCGGCCGCCGCTTGAGCGCCTTCGGGGCCAAGCGCGCGCTGGCGCGGGGCATCGGCGCGGCCAGCCGGCGCTCCGGGCGCGGCGGTGGGACGACCCTGCCGGGACGGGTGCTGCTGCGCATGGAGCCGGAGGCGATCGCGAAGCTCGGGTCGGGGCTCACCGGCGGCTCGACGATGATCTCGGCGACCAACGGCAAGACGACCACCGCCGGCATGCTCGCCGCGATCCTCACCGCCGAGGGGCGCGAGCCGGTCCACAACCGGGCGGGCTCGAACATGACCTGGGGCGTGGCGACGGCGCTGCTGGAGCAGCGCGGGACCGAGGGCCTCTTCGAGGTCGACGAGGCCTGGCTGCCGCGGGTGGCCCAGCAGCTGCACCCTCGCCTGATCGTGCTCGGCAACCTCTTCCGGGACCAGCTCGACCGCTACGGGGAGATGGAGGCGCTGGCCGAGGAGTGGGCGAAGGCGGTGGGCGCCGCGCCCGCCGGGACCGGCCTGGCGCTGAACGCCGACGACCCGCTGATCGCCGACCTCGGTCGCGATCCCGACACCGAGCGCCCACGTGAGGGCACGCTCTACTTCGGCATCGAGGACCACTCGCAGGCGCTGCCGGAGCTGCAGCACGCCTTCGACGCCAAGCACTGCCGCCGCTGCGGGCACCCCTACGCCTACGAGGTCGCCTTCGTCGGGCACCTCGGCCACTACTCGTGCCCGAACTGCGGGGCGCAGCGCCCGCGGCCCGACGTCGCGGCGACGCGGATCGAGCTGCGCGGCATGGAGGGCTCGGCGGCGACGGTGCGCGTGCCGGGCGGCGAGATCGAGGTCGAGCTCCCCCTCCCCGGCCTCTACAACGTCTACAACGCGCTGGCGGCGATCGCGGCGGCGATCGTGCTCGGTGTCGCGCCGGAGCGGGTCGCGGCGGCGCTGCGCGGCATGCGCGCCGCCTTCGGCCGGGTCGAGACGATCGCGATCGGCGAAGGACAGGTCTCGATCCTGCTGATCAAGAACCCGGCGGGCGCCAACGAGGTCCTGCGGACGTTGAAGCTCGAGGCCGAGGGGCACGCCGAGGGGATCGACCTCTGGGTCGCGCTGAACGACCGGATCGCCGACGGCCGCGACGTCTCCTGGGTCTGGGACGCCGACTTCGAGGTGCTGACCGGGGCGGTGCGCCGAGTCACCTGCGCAGGCACGCGAGCGCCGGAGATGGCGCTGCGGCTGAAGTACGCGGGCTGGCCGGAGGACCGGATCGCGGTCGACCCGGATATCGCGGCTTCACTGGACGCCGCGGTGGCCGCCGCCGACGGGCGTCTCTTCGCGCTGCCGACCTACACCGCGCTCCTGGAGCTGCGCAAGCTGCTCGCCGACCGCGGGCTGGCGAAGGAGTTCTGGCAATGAGCGCCTCGACCAGCGAAGCCGCGATCTGGCACGACGTCGAGTGCGGGTCCTACGTCGCCGATCTGGGGGTCTGGGACGACCTCGCCGACCGTTGTGGCGACCCGGTGGTCGAGCTCGGCGCGGGGACGGGACGCCTCGCGATCCACCTCGCGCGGCGCGGCCACCGGGTGGTCGGCCTCGACAACGATCCGGTGCTGATCGAAGCCCAGGGCGAACGCGCCGCCGGGCTCCCGGTCACGCCGCTGCTCGCCGACGCGCGCGGCTTCGTCCTGCCCGAGCCGGCGGCTCTGATCCTCGCCCCGATGCAGCTGGTGCAGATGCTCGCCGACCGCGACGAGCGCCTCACCTGCCTCGACTCGGTCGCCGCCCAGCTTCTTCCCGGCGGCCGCTTCGCGGCGGCGATGGTCGAGGGCATGCCGGAGCCCGAAGAGGGCGAGCCGCTCCTCCCCGACGTGCGCGAGGTGGACGGCTGGGTCTACTCCAGCCTGCCGCTGGAAGCAAGCGTCGGGCCCGAGCACATCGTCGTCCATCGCCTGCGCCAGAAGGTCTCGCCGAGCGGCGAGCTGACCGACATCCCCGACGAGATCAGGATCTGCACGATGACCGCGGACGACCTCGAGGCCGAGGCGGCGGAAGTCGGCCTGGTGCCGATCGAACGCCTCTACGTCGAGCCGACCGACGATCACGTCGGGTCCACTGTCGTCGTCTTGGGCGAGGAGGCGTAACCGCGATGGAGCTACGCGTCCTCAGCCTCTATCCCGAGCAGATGAACATCTACGCCGACCGCGGCAACATCATTTTCCTGCGGCGCCGCTGCGAGTGGCGCGGGATCGACTTCAGGTGGGACGGCGCCGGACCGGGCGAGGCGGTCGACCCCGGCGCGCACGACCTCTTCTACGTCGGCGGTGGCCAGGACCGCGACCAGCGTGTCGTCGCGGCGGACATGGTCGAGACCAAGCGCGAGGCCCTCGCCGCCGCGGTCGACGACGGCGCCGCCCTGCTCGCCGTCTGCGGCGGCTACCAGCTACTCGGAGAGAGCTACGAGCTCGGCGAGGAGACCCTCCCCGGCCTCGGCCTCGCCGACCTCCGCACGGTCCGCGAGGAGGGCTCCCGCCTGATCGGCAACGTCGCGATCGAGACCGAGCTCGGCGGCAAGAAGCGCCTCCTCGCCGGCTTCGAGAACCACGGCGGCCGCACCTATCTAGGCACGGCGGCCCGCCCCCTCGGCCGCGTCGTCAACGGCCACGGCTATGGCAACAACGGCGCCGATGGCCTCGAGGGCGTCTGGGAGAAGAACATGGTCGGCACCTACCTCCACGGCCCCCTCCTCCCCAAGAACGCCTGGCTGGCCGATCACCTGATCGAACTGGCCTTGGAGCGCCGCTACGGCACCCGCCCGACCCTCGATCCTCTCCCCGACGAGCTGGAGCGCGCCGCCCACGCCAGCGCCCGCGCGGCGGCCGGCGTCTAGCTGTTCCTTATAGCCAACTACGGGCATAAGGAACAGCCCGGCGGAGGTCTACGGCGCGGCGGGAACGATCACCAGCGGGTCTGAGCCCTTCTCGAGCTCCGCGGTGTCGAACGATGAGGAGTCGAGGCGCTCCGCCTTCGGCATCGCGTCGACGAAGGCCCCCTCGGTCTCGAGGAAGTTGATCTTCTCGGTCTTGTAGTGCATCGGCACCACCCAGGCGGGGGACAGGTCCCTGGCGATCGCCGCGGCGGTCGTGCCGTCGATGGTGAAGCCGCCGCCGACCGGGAGGAAGAGGAGGTCGATGCCGTCGAGGTGGGCGCGCTGCTCGGGGCGCAGGGCCGGTTGGCCGAAGTCGCCGAAATGGGCGACGCGGAGGCCGTCGAGGGTGAAGACGACGATCGTGTTCGGGCCGCGTTCGGTGCCGGCGACGGCGTCGTGCTCGGAGGCGATCGCGACCACGTCGCCGAGCGGCGAGTCGTGGGTGCCGGGCTGGGAGCGGACCAGGGTCGGCTCGCCGTCGATGACCTCGACCCCGTTGTGGTCGGAGTGCTCGTGGGTGACGATCAGCAGGTCGACTGAGTCCGGTGCCTCGATCGCCGGGTAGTCCCAGGTGATGCCTCTCGCCGCGGCACCAGACATGTCACCCCAGGGGTCGATGAAGACGGTCGCCGCCTCGCCCGCGAGGGTGAACGCCGACTGTCCGTGCCAATCAACTCGCATGCGACTCCTCCAACTCTCGGATGGTGCGGGTCGGTGCCTCGCCGGGCACCTCCTCCTTGCGCTCGGTGTGGGTGTAACGCCCACCGCGAGCCAGCGACGCGACGGCGGCGACCAGGCAGGCGACGATCGCGAAGCCGAAGGCGGTGTCGAGGCCGTTGCTGAAGGGCTTCGAGATCAAGCTCGGGAAGAAGCTGTGGCCGGTGAGCACCGCCTGGGCGTGCTGCGGCAGTTGGTGCAGGGTCCCGGTGCCGATCAGGTGTTCGATCGGGTTGTAGCCGAGGAAGGCGGCGAAGAGGACCGAGATCGGTGGCGTTTCGCCGACTTCGTGCGCTTTCGCGTGGCCGACGCCGTGCGCTTCGAGGCCGCTCGAGAGGACGTGCGGCAGGGTCGAGGCGAGGCCGATGATCAGCAGGGTGAAGAAGATCCCCATCGAGATCACCTGGGCCGAGTTCTGGAAGGTCTGGTTCATGCCGCCGCCGGCCCCGCGCGCGTCGGCGGGCAGGCTGTTCATCACCGCGGCGCGGTTCGGCGAGGCGAACATCCCCATCGAGATCCCGTTGAAGGCGAGGATCGCGGCGAAGACGGGGTAGGAGAAGTCGACCGGAAGCAGCGTCAGGGCGGCGAAGCTCCCGGCGGCCGCGACCATGCCGCCGGTGGCGAAGCCCCGGGCGCCGAAACGGTCGGAGAGGTAGCCCGAGGTCGGCCCGGCGATCAGCATCCCGATCGTCAGCGGCAGCATGTAGATGCCCGCGAGCAGCGGCGCTTCGGTGTAGTCGTAGCCGTGCAGCGGCAGCCAGATGCCTTGCAGCCAGATGATCAGCATGAACATCAGGCCACCGCGGGCGACCGCCGCGAGGAAGGTCGAGAGGGTGCCGAAGGTGAAGGCGCGGATCCTGAAGAGCGGCAGTCGGAACATCGGTTCCTCGACCCGGCGCTCGATCTGGACGAAGGCGATCAGCGAGATCGCCGACAGGGCCAGCAGGCCGAGAACCAGGGGGCTTCCCCAACCGGTCGGCGAGCCGCCGTAGGGGCGGATCCCGAAGGTGACGGCGACCATCGCCAAGATCAGGCCGAGGGCGAAGGTGACGTTCCCCCACCAGTCGATCTTGCCCGGGTGCGGGGTCGAGAGCTCTTTCAGCTTGAGGAAGGCCCAGACGGTGCCGAAGAGGCCGACCGGGACCGAGATCAGGAAGACGAGGCGCCAGTCGATCGGGGCGAGCAGGCCGCCGAGGACGAGGCCGACGAACATGCCGCTGACGCCGACGATGTTGTTGATCCCGAGCGCCATGCCGCGCTGGTTGGCGGGGAAGGCGTCGGTCAGGATCGCCGCCGAGTTGGCGAGCAGGCAAGCGCCGCCGATCCCCTGGACGATGCGGAAGCCGATCAGGAACAGGGCGCCGTCGGTGCCGGTCAGCCAGTCGATCGCCAGCATCAGCGAGGCGACGGTGTAGATGACGAAGCCGAGGGTGTAGATCTTCACCCGCCCGTACATGTCCCCCAGGCGGCCGAGGCTGACGATCAGCACGCTGGTCACGACCAGGTAGCCGAGGATCATCCAGAGCAGGTAGAAGCTGTTGGACGGCAGCAGCGGGTCGAGGTGGATGCCGCGGAAGATGTCCGGCATCGCGATGATCGTGATCGAGGCGTCGAGGGTCGCCAGCAGGATCGCCAGGGTGGTGTTGGAGAGCGCCACCCACTTGTACTTGTCGTCGTGGGCGGCCCCGTTTCCGTTGGCGGTTGCGGCGGAGACCATGTGGACATAATACACAGGCAACCTGTGCAGTTTGCCTGCTCATATGCGTTAAGGTTGGCGGGTGCCGACGCGGACCGACATCGCCCCCCTGGCCGCCGACCTACGGGTCGCGGTCGGGCAGCTGGTGCGCCGTCTGCGCTCGGAGAACCTTTTCCCCCTCACCCAGACCTGGGTGCTCGGGCGACTCGACCGCGAGGGGCCGGGCAGCGTGTCCGACCTCGCCCAGGCCCTGCGCGTACGGCCCCAGTCGATGGCCCAGACCGTCGGCGACCTCGAGGCCGAAGGCCTGGTCGAGCGCAATCCCGACCCGACTGACCGCCGCCGCGCCCTCGTCAGCCTCACCGACGCCGGCCAGGCCCGCATCGAAGCCGACCGCGCCGCCCGCGAGGGCTGGCTGGTCAGGGCGCTCGAAGAGCTGCCCGACTCCGATCGCGAGACGATCGAGCGCTCGGTCGAGCTCCTCGAACGCCTCGCCGACGCCGACGTCTGACGCGTCCGCTGTTCCTTATGGCGCCCACAGCGCCAAAAAGAACAGCTAGCGGCCGGTGGAGCCGAAGCCGCCGTCGCCGCGGGCGGAATCGCTGAGCTCGGCGACTTCGACC
The DNA here is from genome assembly GCA_965200635.1 of Solirubrobacterales bacterium. Lineage (GTDB taxonomy): Bacteria > Actinomycetota > Thermoleophilia > Solirubrobacterales > 70-9 > VAYN01. The sequence continues at coordinate 3,207,380 of OZ241364.1, forward strand.
GGCTCGGCGATCGCCACCGGCGAGATGACCAGTTGGGCGATCCGGGCGCCGGCTTCGATGCGGACCGTCTCGGCCGGATCGGTGTTCAGCAGCAGCACCCGCACTTCGCCGCGGTAGCCGGCGTCGATCAGGCCCGGGCTGTTGACCACGGTGATGCCGTGTTCGCGGGCGAGGCCGGACCGCGGCAGGACGAGGCCGGCGTGCCTCTCGGGGACTTCGATCGCGATCCCGGTGCCGATGCTCCAACGCTCGCCGGGCCCCATGTGAGCGTCCTCGACCGAGTAGAGGTCGAGGCCCGCGTCGCCGGGGTGGCCGCGGGTCGGGATGACCGCGGAGATGTGGAGTTTCGTCACCTTGAGGTCCATGGCGCGCAGCCTAGAGGCTCGGGACCAGTTCGGGCGCCGCTCAGGCGGTCGTCAGGTCCGCGAAGCGGTGTAGCTCCGCCGACGGGACGCGGGCGAGGACACGGACGCCGTCGGGACCGTCGGTGCGCTCCAGCTCCCCCGCCACTTCGTGCAGCTCGTGCAGACGGCCGCCCTGGTGGTAGGGGATCAGCAGCTCGACCTCGGTCAGCGTCTCGGCGAAGACCGTCTCGATCCGCTCGCGCAGCTCCTCCAGCCCCTCGCCGACGAGCGCCGACACCATCACCGCGTCGGGGTGGGCGAGTGTGACCTCGTGGCGGTCGTCCTCGCTCAGCAGGTCGGCCTTGTTGAGGACCAGTAGGCGCGGCTTCTCCCCCGCCCCGATCTCCTCCAGGACCTCGTCGACCGCATGCATGTCGAGCATCCGGCGCTCTTCGGTCTCGGAAGCGTCGACCACGTGCACGATCAGATCGGCCAGCGTCGTCTCCTCGAGCGTCGCCTTGAACGCCTCGACCAGTTGATGGGGCAGCTTCTCGATGAAGCCGACCGTGTCGGTAAGGAGGTAGTCGCGGCCGGAGAGCTCGAAGTTCCGCGTGGTCGGGTCGAGCGTCTCGAAGAGGCGGTTGGCGACGCCGACCTCGGCGCCGGTGATGGCGTTCAGCAGGGTCGACTTGCCGGCGTTGGTGTAGCCGGCGAGGGCGACCCGCGGGATCGAGGAGCGTTCGCGCTCGGCGCGCATCACGCCGCGGTTGCCTTCGGTGTCCCGGAGCCGCCGGCGCAGCGCCGCGATCCGGTCGCGGGCGAGGCGGCGGTCGGTCTCGATCTGGCTCTCGCCCGGGCCCCTGGTGCCGATCCCGCCGCCGAGGCGCTCGAGGTGGGTCCACAGCCCCCTCATGCGGGCCATGTTGTATTCGAGCTGGGCCAGCTCGACCTGCAGCTTGCCCTCGGCCGAGTTGGCGTGGTCGGCGAAGATGTCGAGGATCACCGCGGTGCGATCGACCACCGGGACGCCGAGCGCCGTCTCCAGGTTGCGCTCCTGGCGCGGCGCCAGCTCGTCGTCGCAGGCGACCAGGTTGGCGTCCTCGGCGGCGATCTGCGCTTTCAGCTCTTCCAGTCGTCCGCGGCCGAAGTAGCGATCGGGATCGGGTTTGGGGCGCTGTTGGGTGGCGATCCCGGCGGTCGCGACACCCGCGGTCCGGAGCAGTTCCTTCAGCTCGGCCAAGGGCTCGCCGTGCTCACGGCCATCGATGATGCCGATCGCCAGGGCTCGCTGTTTCGCGCGTCGATTGACGACCCCCGATCCGTTCCCGTTTTCTGCCGTGTACCGCGTCTCGGTCTTGCGGCCAGTTCTCGATTCACTCACTCCCCCATTGTACGGCGCCGCCCAACGCGTTTAGGGTGCGTCGCGTGAAGGTCTTCGTCACGGGAGGGACGGGTTTCATCGGCGGTGCCGTGGTGCGCCAGTTGCGCGCCCGCGGCGACGATGTCGTTGCGCTCGTGCGCAATCCCGCCAAAGGGTCGGCACTGGAGGCGCTCGGCTGCACGCTGGTCGCCGGCGACCTGGCCGACGAACGGGCGATCCGCGCGGGCATGGAGGGCGTCGACGCGGTCATCCACGCGGCCGCCGTCTATGAGGTCGGCATCCCCGCGAGCGAGCGCAAGCCGATGCGGGAGGCAAACGTCGGCGGCACCGAACGGGTGCTGGGCGCGGCGCTCGCAGCCAAGGTCCCGAAGGTCGTCTACGTCTCCACCGTCGGCATCTTCGGCAACACCAAAGGGCAGATCGTCGACGAGAGCTACGAACACCAAGGCGAGTTCCTCTCCGAGTACGAGAAGACCAAGTGGGAAGCCCATCAGGTCGCCAAGCGGCTGATCGGCGAGGGCCTCCCCTGCGTGATCGTCCAGCCCGGCGGCGTCTACGGCCCCGGTGACACTTCCTCGATCGGCGTGATGCTGGACCAGTTCCTGGACGGGAAGATGCCGCTGATCCCCTTCCCCGACCTCGGCATCTGCCTCACCCACGTCGAGGACATCGCCGGCGGGATCCTCCTGGGACTCGACAAAGGCCGTACCGGCGAGGCCTACGTCATCAGCGGCCCGGTGACGACGATCCGCGACGCGATCGGCGTCGTCGCCGCGGCGACCGGCAAGAAGGCGCCGAAACACGCCCTGCCGACGGGATTGATGAAGGCGCTGGCGCCGATCGGCCCGCTGGTCGGCAAGCTGATGGGCCAGCCGCCCAACCTGCGCGAGATGATCGCCTCCGCCGATGGCGTCACCTTCTGGGCGACCTACGACAAGGCGTCCCGGGAGCTCGAGTACGAGCCGCGCGGCCTCGAGGATGGCCTCCGGGCGATGCTCGAGGCAGAGGGCAAACTGCCCGTTCAGCCGGCCGCATAGGCGCCGCCGCATCCATAGTCTCCCGGCCATGCGCGCAATCGACGTTGAGCACCTCGGCCGTCCGCACGTGATCGCCTGCTGGGAGGTCGACGGCATGCTCGTCGACCCCGGCCCGGAGTCCTCCCTGCACACGTTGTTGGAGAAGATCGGCGACCAGAAACCCGAGGCGATCCTCCTCACCCACATCCACCTCGATCACGCCGCGGCGACCGGGGCGATGGTCGCCCGCTGGCCCGACCTCCAGGTCTACGTCCACGACCGCGGCGCCCCCCACATCATCGACCCGTCCCGCCTTCTGAACTCCGCCGAGCGCCTCTACGGCGACAGGCTGGAGTACCTCTGGGGCAAGATCCAGCCGGTCCCCCAGGCCAACGTCCACAGCCTCGCCGGCGGTGAGACCCTCCTCGGCATGCGCGTCGCCTACACCCCCGGCCACGCCTCCCATCACGTCTCCTACCTCCACGAGGAGACCGGCACCGCCTTCGTCGGCGACGTCGCCGCCTGCCGCCTCCCCGGCACCGACCTGGTGATCCCTCCGACCCCGCCGCCGGACATCGACGTCGAGGCCTGGGAAGATTCGATCGACTTGATCGCCGGCTGGGAGCCCGAGACGCTCGCCCTCACCCATTTTGGCCCGGTCGAGGACCCGGCAACCCACCTCGCGACCGCCAAGACCCGTCTGCGCGAAGAGGCCGAGCTGGCCCGCGGGACAGACGAGGCGACCTACGAGGCCGACCTGCAGAAGCGCATCGCCGCCCACCTTGACGACCCCGAGGCGACCGAGGAGATGTTCCAGGCCGTCCCGACCGCCTACCAGTGGTCGGGGCTCGAGCGGTATTGGCGGAAGAAGGCCGAGCGCGAGGGCGCTTAGGGCGTTGTCCCGGCCGCTCCGGCAGTCCTAGTGGCGTCCTGGGCGTCTCATCGCGGCCCTGGCTGGCTGTGACCGCGATGAGACGCCCAGGACGTGAGGGGTCCGTGCGGGAGAAGGCACACCTGCCCGCATTCCGTGACGGAGATGCCGGGAACGTCACCCTTCCATGCAGCTTCGGTCTGCCTCCGGGCCTGGAAAAGGGCCCCGAAAACGCGATGGGTGAGTTGACCTTGCCATAGCACGGTCAACTCACGCAGCGGCGTCGTGCGTGTTGCCCAACACGCACGGAAGGGTGGACTTCCCACGCTCTCTGTCACGAGATGCGAGTCTCGTCACGTCCTCGTGGGACACCGGTGACGGATCCGTCGCTCCTCCCGTGACGCGCCCGCGGCGCACGCCCGGAGGCTCCCCGCCACTCCCTACATCCCCCGGCCGTCTCGGGCACGGTCACAGCCAGCCAGGGCCGTGACCGAGACGGCCGTGCTCGCCGAAAGCCCTTGCGTCCTTTCCCGTCCCTAAGCCAAATGCTCGCGCATCCGCTCGACGGCCTCTTCGATCCGGTCGTCGGGGGTGGTGAGGGAGATGCGGAAGAAGCCCTCGCCGCTGGGGCCGTACATCGAGCCGGGTGAGACGACGACGGCCGCCTCTTCGAGGACTGCCTCGGCGAAGCTGGTCGAGCTGTGGCCGCTCGGGACCGGGGCCCAGACGTAGATCGTGCCTTTCGGCGGGGTGACGTCGACGCCGATCGCGCCGAGGGCGGAGACGACCAGGTCGCGGCGACGCTCGTAGGTCTTGTTCATGTCGGCCAGGGACTCCTGGGGGCCGGAGATCGCGGCGGCTCCGGCGATCTGGACCGCCTCGAAGAGGCCCGAGTCGACGTTCGTCTTCAGGCGCCAGTAGCTCTGGATCGCGTCCGGGTGGCCGAGGATGGCGGCGCAGCGCCAGCCGGTCATGTTGTAGCCCTTGGAGACGGAAAAGACCTCGACCCCGACCTCCTTGGCCCCCGGCGTCGCCAGGAAGCTCGGCGCGACGTAGCCGTCGTAGGTCGTCTCCGAGTAGGCGTTGTCGTGGACGACCAGGATCTCGTGCTCGCGGGCGAACTCGATGACCTCCTCGAAGAAGCCGTCGGGGACGATCGCGCCGGTCGGGTTGTTGGGGAAGTTGATGAACATCAGGCGCGCCTTTGACGCGATCTCGGGGGAGATCGCCGACAGGTCGGGCGCGAAGCCGTTCTCCGGGACCAGGGGCATCAGCTCCGCGGTGGCGCCGTGGAGGAGTGGGCCGCCGGTGTAGACCGGGTAGCCGGGATCGCTCGCGAGCGCGATGTCACCCGGATCGAGGAAGGCGTTGCAGAGGTTGTAGATGCACTCCTTGGCGCCGATCGCCGGGATGATCTCGTTCGCTGGGTCGATCTCGACGCCGAAGCGGCGGTCGTAGAAATCGGCGAAGGCCTGACGGAAATCCTCGCGGCCGCGGTTCGACGGGTACTGGTGCGTGGCAGGGTCGGCGACCGCCTTTTGCATCGCCTCGACGATGTAATCGTAGGTCGGCATGTCGGGGTCGCCGATGCCGAGGCTGATCACGTCGATCCCGGCGGCCTTCTTCTCCGCGATCCGTCGCTCCAGTTCCTGGAACATGTAGGGCGGGATCTGCTGGAGGCGCTTGGAGGGCTCGGCGATAGACATGGCGCGGAACCTAACGAAACCCCTGGGGGGAGGACCGCTCGGTCAGTCCTGCTCGGCGAGGGCGGCGAGCAGCTCCGGAGTCGCCTCGCCGGAGTAGACCGGCTCGGCCCAGCCGTCGAGGCGCACCGAGAGGTCCTCGCCGATCGCCACGGTCAGCTCTCCCCCGTCGAGCTCCACCGTGATCGGGCTCTCGGCGCCGCGCAGGACGGCGGTGATCGCGGCGCCCGAGGCGCCGGTGCCGGAGGACAGCGTCTCGCCGACGCCGCGCTCGAAGATGCGGGCGCGGACGTGGGAGCCGTCGATGGTGAGGAAGCTGACGTTGGTGCGGTTCGGGAAGAGCGTCGAGCCTTCGATCTCGGGACCGACCAACTCCAGGTCGAGGTCGGCGAGCTCGACCGGGTCGACGACGATCGCGCACTGCGGGTTGCCGATCGAGACGTGCTGGAAGTCCCACTCGCGGCCCGCCGAGCGCACCGTCCCGCGGCCGTCCTCGCCGCCCGAGGGGAAGTCCTTGGACGCGGTCGAGGCCTTGCCCATGTCGACCGAGCAGGTCAGCTCGCCGGTGATGGTCGGGCGGATCGGGCCGGCGACAGTCGAGATCGCGAACTCGTCGGCGTCGGTCCAGCCGTGGCGGCGCAGGTAGAGGATCGCCTCGCGGGCGCCGTTGCCCGACAGCTCGGCCTCCGAGCCGTCCGGGTTGAAGATCCGCAGGTTCGCGACGAACTCCGGGTCATCGGAGCGCGACAGGAGCAGGATGCCGTCGGCGCCGATCCCGAAGTGCGGATCGCAGAGCCACTCGACCCGGGCCTCGGTCAGCTCCCAGGGCAGGTTGGGCGCCTCGAGGATCAGATAGTCGTTGCCGAGCGCTTGCCACTTCTCGAATTTCACGGCGCCGACCCTACTTCGTCGCGGATGGTCGCCGCGACCTCGGCGTCGCTGCGCCCGGTGCGATCGATCGTCGTCAGGTCGGGGATTTTGCGCATCCAGGTGAGCTGGCGACGCGCGTAGTTGCGGGAGCGCCGTTTCATCGTCTCCAGGTCGCCGGCGAGGATTTCGTTCAGGCCGAGAGCTTTGCGGGCGGTACGACCCGGGCCGAGGGCGTCGGCGCGGCGTGCCTCCTCCTCCCCGCCCCCGGCGACGATCGCATCGACGCGGGCGTCGATCCGCTCGTACAGCTTCGCCCGGTCCATGTCGAGGCCGAAGATCCGGGTCGGGTGGCGGGTCTCGCCGGACCAGAGCTCGGACTCCCCGGAAAAGGCGGGGACCTTGCGGAGCGAGAGATCGGCCAGCGCGGCGCGCAGGTAGAGGCCGGTGCCGCCGACCACGATCGGGATGCGCCCCGCCGCGAGGGCCCGGTCGATCGCCGCGTGGGCTAGCGGCATGTACTCGTGGATAGAGAAGTTCTCGGTGACCGGCACGATCCCGAGCAGCTCGTGCGGCAGAACCTCCCGCTCCGCGGCCGTCGCCGTCCCGGTGAGCACGTCCAGGCCTTCGTAGACCTGCAGCGCGTCGCAGTTGATCGCGGCCGGCTCCTCGCCCTGCTCGCGGAGCAGCCTCGCCAGCTCCACGGCTACGCCGGTCTTCCCGACCCCGGTGGGTCCGAATATCGCCAGAACCCTCAAGGGCGTCTCGGTAAGGCCCCGAACGGCTTGTAATTTCTCACCGAGAAATTTGAGTGAGGGGCCTTACCGAGACGCCCGCCAGCGTCTGGGAAGTCGCAGCCTCGATCTCCACGTCGACGAAGTCGCCTGCTTCCGCGAGCCCTTCGAAGTTGACCGCCTTGTTGTGGCGGGTGCGTCCGCGCAGGCGGGTCGGGTCGGTGCGGCTCGGGCCCTCGACCAGGACCTCCATCGTGCGGCCGACGAATCGCTGGGCGCGCTCGGCGGCGCGGCGCTGGACCACCTCGATCAGCCGTTCCATCCGCTCGACCTTCACCGGGTGCGGCAGCTGCCCGTCCATCGTCGCCGCCTCGGTTTCGCGACGGGGGCTGAAGACGAAGGTGAAGGCGCTGTCGTAGGCCACCTCCTCGGCGACCTCGAGCGTCTCGGCGAAGTCCCGCTCGGTCTCCCCGGGGAAGCCGACGATGATGTCGGTGGTGATCGCGCAGTCGGGGACGTGCTCGCGGATCAGCGCGACGCGGTCCATGTAGCGCTCGCGGTCATAGGTGCGACGCATCCGCTTGAGCACCGCGCTGGACCCCGACTGCAGTGGCAGATGGATCTGCTCGCAGAGCGAGGGCAGCTCCGCGTGGGCGCGGATCACGTCCTCCTTCATGTCCTTCGGGTGCGGGGACGTGTAACGGATGCGGTCGATTCCGGGGATCGCGTCGACCCCGGCAAGGAGCTCGGCGAAGGTGGTCCGCGTCTCCTTCGGCAGGCCCCGGCCGTAGCTGTTCACGTTCTGGCCCAGCAGCGTCACCTCGCGTACCCCATCGGCGGCGAGCGCCTCGGCCTCGGCGAGCAGCTCGCCCGGGTCGCGGCTGACCTCGCGCCCACGGGTCGTCGGCACGATGCAGTAGGAGCAGACGCAGTTGCAGCCCTGGGAGATCTGCAGCCAGCCCTGGAACTCACGCTCCCGCCGGGTCGGCAGGTGGCCGGCGAAGTCCTCGAACTCGAAGTACCCCTGGGCGCTCAGCGAGTCGGAGTTCAGGAACTCGGCCAGCTTGTGGATCTGGCCCGGCCCGAAGGCGACATCGACGAACGGGAAGCGCTCGAAGACCTCCTCCTTCACCGACTGGGCCCAACAGCCCCCGACGCCTACGGTGCGGCCCGGATCTTCGCTCTTCAGTCGCTTCGCCTCGCCCAGGTGGGCGATGAAGCGGCTGTCGGCGGACTCGCGGATCGAGCAGGTGTTGAAGAGGATCAGGTCGGCTTCGGCCCGTTCCGCGACCTCTTCGTAGCCGAGCGAGGTGAGCATGCCCCGCATCCGCTCGGAGTCATGCACGTTCATCTGACACCCGAAGGTGGTGACGTGAAAGCGCTTCACGCGGTCAGGATATCGAGAGCGCGCCGGGCGCCCCAGGAGTTACGAGGGTTACTTGCCGACGATTTCTTTGACGACGTAGGCGGCGACGTTTTCGATTTCTTCTTCGGAGAGCACCCCGGAGAAAGCGGGCATCCCCCCGCCACCGTTCGTCACCTGCTGGATCGCGCCTTCTTCGGTCTGCGCGAGCGGCATCGTCTTCAGATTCGGACCGCCGTTGCCGCCTTCGCCGGTGGCGCCGTGACAGGTCGAGCAGTTTTCGGAGAAGACGACCGTCCCGGCTTCAGGACTACCGCCCCCGCCTTCCGGTTCGCCTTCAGCGGGGTTTTCTTCCCCTTCGCCGCCTTCGCCTTCGGTTTCCGTCTGCGGGCCTTCGACTTCGCTCCCCGCTTCGGATTCCTGTTCCTCAGGGCCGTTGGCGCCGGTCGCTTCTTCTTCGCCCGATTCGGCCGCTTCTTCTTCCAGCGCTTCTTCGAACGGGCCGCTCGTCCCGGCACGAGCGAGCTCTTCGCCCGCTTTCTTGTACTCCGCGTCGTGCTCCTTCGACTCGTCCTTACCGTGCAGGACGGCAAAGGTGCCTGCTCCGACCGCGAAGACCGCGAACCAGACGATGATCAGCGGCATCAATTTGCCCGGGAAATCCTCTTTTTTCAGCCCAACAACGCTGACGAGGATGGCCGAGGCGGCCAGGATGCCACCACAGATGAAAAAGAGCGTTTCGTGCATCGTGCGGCGCGAATCCTATTGGTGCGGCGTGACCGGTGCGTGCTGGGCGATCCAGGCCGCGCTAGGCGGCCTGGGCCTCCGCGATCGAGCTGGTGTTGGCAACAGCCTCCTCCGGCGGCGTAGCGCCGATCCCGAGCGCCGTGCGCACCTTCGTTTCGATCTCCAGGGACAGCTCCGGGTTGTCTTTCAGGAACTGTTTGGCGTTGTTGCGACCCTGGCCCAAGCGGGTCTCGCCGTAAGAGAAGAACGAACCGGATTTCTGCACCAGGTCCTGTTCGATGCCGAAGTCGAGCAGGCCGCCCTCGCGGGAGATCCCGACTCCGTACTCGATATCGAACTCGGCCTGGCGGAACGGTGACGCGACCTTGTTCTTCACCACTTTCACGCGGACCCGGTTGCCGACCGCTTCGGTCCCTTCCTTCAGGGTCTCGATCCGGCGGATGTCGAGCCGCTGCGACGCGTAGAACTTCAGCGCCCGGCCACCCGGCTGGGTCTCCGGCGAACCGAACTGCACGCCGATCTTTTCGCGGATCTGGTTGGTGAAGATGCAGACCGTCTTGGTCCGGTTCAGCGAGCCCGCCAGTTTCCGCAGGGCCTGCGACATCAGCCGGGCCTGAAGGCCGACCGTGGTGTCGCCGATCTGCCCGTCGAGCTCGGCTTTCGGGGTCAGCGCGGCGACCGAGTCGATCGCGACCACGTCGACCGCGGCGGAGGCGATCAGCCGGTCGGCGATCTGCAGGGCCTGCTCGCCGTAGTCGGGCTGGGAGACCAGGAGCTCATCGGTGTCGACGCCGATCGCCCGTGAGTAGACGGGATCGATCGCGTGCTCGGTGTCGATGAAGGCGCAGACGCCACCGCGGGCCTGGGCCTCGGCGATGATGTGGTTGACCAGCGTCGTCTTACCCGAGGACTCCGGGCCGAAGATCTCGACGATCCGGCCGCGCGGCACGCCGCCGATTCCCAGCGCCAGGTCAAGGGACAGCGACCCGGTCGGGATCGAGTCGACCTTGATCGTGCCTTTGTCGCCGAGGCGCATCAGCGAGCCGACGCCGAAATCGCGCTCGATCTGGGTGACGGCGGCCTCGAGAGCCGCGTCTTTGGCTTTGGCCTCCTTTGCCGTGAGGCCCTTCAAGTTCAATTTCTCATCCGCCATCTCAGATCATCACCTTCCGCTGCCCCCTCTAGGACAGCTCGACTTGGGCCAGTGGGACATAAGAAGATCCCCCCGGCTGGAGTACAGAACGGTAGAGCGTCAATCGGACGGCATAGAACGGCTCCTTGAGCCGCTCCGGGAGGTCTCCGGGCCATCTTGCGACCCCCGCCGGACGGCGCGATCCGCGACCCTCAGACCCTACCCTCGCGACCGTCACGTGGGGCCAGTAGCCGCGGTCGTCGCCCTCGTAGAGGCCCTCCTCCACCAGCCGGTCCGCCAAGCCGTGGTGGAGGTCGAAAGCCGCCGGGGACGGGGCCGGCAGCGCGAAGAGCGCCGCCCGCCGCCATCGCGGCAGCGTGATCGGGTCCTCCAGCTTCATCAGGACGGCGGGGGCGCTCTCCTCCCCCACCGCCTCGATGAGCTCCTCCACCTGGTGGGCCTCGCGGTTGCCGAGGAAGATCAGCGTCGTATGGAGCGCCTCGGGCCGCACCGGCCGCAGCGCCGGATCGATCAACTCGCCCTCCCCCCACGCCCGCAATCCCTCGCGAACGTCGTCGGGGAGGTCCAGCGCCACGAACAGCCGCTGTCGCTTCTCCTTGGTCTCCCCACCTGCCATGAGGCCAAGCTAGGAGGGAAATGCGCGCGGCTCAACACCGCATCGCAACTTCTCTGTGAATTTAGGAGAGCAGATCGCGCAACAGGTGCATCGCGACGAGCCCGGAGCGTTCGCGGATGTCGGCGCGGTCCCCGGGGATGACCGGGGAACGGGCGACCGAGGTGCCGTCGGCAAGCATCGCGTGGAAGCAGACGAAGCCGACCGGCTTGTCGGGCAACGCGCCCCCCGGGCCGGCGATCCCGGTGACCGAGACGGCCACGTCGGCGTCGAAGGCCGCCAAGGCGCCCTTGGCCATCGCCTCGGCGCACTCCGGCGACACCGCGCCAAACTCCTCCAGCAGCTCCTTCGGCACGCCCAGCAGCGATTCTTTGGCCTCGTAGGAGTAGGTGACGGCGCTCCCGGCGAAGTAGTCGGAGGCGCCCGGGATGTTGGTGATCCGCGCCGCCAGGATGCCGCCGCTGCAGGACTCGGCGAGGCCGAGCTTGTGGCCCTTCAGCAGCTTCGCCACCTGCTGATCGATGGTCGAGCCATCGAGGCTGAAGGTTTCCCGCTCGTGCCGACGGCGGAGCCCGTCGCGCACCGCCATCGCGGTCGCCTCGGTCTCCTCGCGCCAGCGCACGTCGATCTCGATCTCTCCGCGCCGCAGGCAGGTGGTGACCTCGACCGCGTCCACGTCCACCCCGTCGTCGTCGGAGATCTCCCGCAGGCTCTTGGCGATTTCGGACTCCGGCACGCCGAACATCCGCATCGTCAGCCCGTGGAGCGGCGTCGCCTGGGACAGGATCGCCTTGACCGGGTCGGTCTCCAGCGCCCGCGGCCACATCGGCTGCAGCTCGCGCGGCGGGCCCGGCAGGACGATGACGACGCGGTCCCCGGCGGGCACGACCAACCCCGGCGCGGTCCCGATCGGATCGAGCGGCGTCGCCCCCTCCGGCACCATCGCCTGCTTGCGATTGGCCTCCATCACGGCCTCTTCGTCGAATTTGAAGCTGCGGTTGCGGGCGAAGCGACGCAGGATCTCGCGGATCTGCGCCTCCATGTCGGAGTCGAGAAGCATCTCGCGCCCGGCGAAGCGCCCGACGATCTCCGCCGTCAGGTCGTCCGCGGTCGGCCCGAGGCCGCCACTGGTGACGATCAGGTCCATCTCCTCGGCCGCCAGGAAGCGCAGGGCGTGCTCGAGGTCGTCGGGACGATCGGCGACGACGATGATGTGGGCGACCTCGACGCCGAGGTCGGCAAGCTGTTCGGACACCCACGGCCCGTTCGCGTCGGAGATGCGACCGGTGATCACCTCGGTCCCGGTGACCACGATCCCCGCTCTGACGACCCCGCCTTTCACGAGGTCGAAACTACCGGACGGAGCCGGTCGTCAAGCGTCGGCGTCCGGGTCGGCCCCGACCGGGGAAGGCTCGGGGTTCGCCGCGCCACCCCCGCTGCCGGATCCCGGCCCACCGACCACGCGCGCCAGATCGGCCTGCGTGATCAGCACCTGGCGCGGTTTGGAGCCCTCGTAGCCGGAGATGACGCCACGCCGCTCGAGCATGTCGATCAGGCGCCCGGCCCGCGTGTAGCCGACCCGCAGGCGCCGCTGGATCATCGACACCGAGGCGGTTTCGGTCTGCACGACCAGGCGGATCGCCTCGTCCAGCAGGTCGTCGGAATCGGGATCGAAGTCGTCCTCCCCACGGCCACCCTCGCCCTCGGCGGCCTCCGGCGTCTCCAGCAGCTCCTCCTCGAACTCCGGTTCGCCCTGCTTGGCCCAGTGGTTCGTGATCGAGGCGATCTCGTCCTCGGTGATGAACGCTCCCTGGACGCGCTCCAGCTTCGAGGAGCCGGCGCCGCGGAAGAGCATGTCCCCCATGCCGAGCAGCGACTCGGCGCCGCCCTGGTCGAGGATCACGCGGGAGTCGGTCTGCGAAGAGACCGAGAAGGCGATCCGGCTCGGGATGTTCACCTTGATCGTGCCGGTGATGATGTCGGTCGAGGGACGCTGGGTCGCCAGCACCAGATGGATGCCGGTCGCCCGCGACTTCTGGGCGAGCCTGATGATCGAGTCCTCGACTTCGGCGGGTGCGACCATCATCAGGTCCGCGAGCTCGTCGATCACGCAGAGGATGTGCGGTAGCGGCGCCTCGCCGGCCTTGAGCCGGATCCGGTTCAGCTCCTCGAGGTTGCGGGCGCGGGCCTGGGACATCACGCCGTAGCGCGTCTCCATCTCGGTGATCAGGTTGGAGAGGACGTTGGCGGCGAGCCGCGGTGAGGTCACCACGGGCGTCAGCAGGTGCGGGACGTGCTCGTAATGGTTGAGCTCGACCTGCTTCGGGTCGACCAGCACCAGACGCACTTCGTTCGGGGAGGCGGCCATCAGCACCGAGGAGAGGATCGCGTTGACGCAGGCGCTCTTGCCCGAGCCGGTGGTGCCGGCGACGAGGACGTGCGGCATCTTCGCGATGTCCATCGAGACCGCTTTGCCGTCGATCCCCTTGCCGAGCCAGGCGACGAGCGGCGAGGACTTCGGCGGGCGGCTCTGGTAGATGTCGCCGAGGCGGACCATGCGGCGCTTCGCGTTCGGCACCTCGACCCCGACGGCCTGTTTGCCGGGAATCGGGGCGAGGATGCGGATGTCGGTCGAGGCCAGCGCGTAGGCGAGGTCGTTCGCCAGCTCGGTGACTTTCTTGACTTTGATGCCGGGCGCCAGGCGCAGTTCGTAGAGGGAGACGTGCGGGCCGCTGACGACGCCGACGATCTTCGCGTCGACCCCGAAGTGGCCGAGCGCTTCGATCAGTTTGCGGCCGGTCGCCTGCTGGTCTTTCGGGTCGGGACCTTTGTCGCCTTTGCCGCGCTCGAGCACGCGCGGGGACGGCAGCCGGTAGTCGATCTCCTCGGAGGTGGTGACGCCGCGCAGGTTGCCCATCGGGGTCGGCTTCGGGCGAGCGTCCTCCTCGTCCTCGGGTTCGGGAGCGAGTTCTCTCTGTACCGGCTCGGGCTCCGGCTCAGGCTCGCGGACGACCTGAGTCTCGGCGGTGTCGGCCTCGTCGTCGAGGTTGAAGAGGCCCGGGGCGAAGATGTCGTCGTCCTTGTCGTCGGCGAGCGCCACGGTCGGGGCGAAGCTCTCGTCGTCCTCGTCCGGATAGTCGCTCATCACGTCGGTCTTGCCCGCCTTCGTCTCGGCGGTGCGTTCGTCACGACGACGGCGCCATTCCTCGGAGTTCTGTTTGACCGTGCGCGCGGTCGCCTCGCTGCCCTTCGCGCCGCCGACGAAGACCGCCCGCAGGCCGCGGCCGACCCCCCGTGCCAGCGCCGAGATCGAGGTGCCGGTGAGGATCATCCCGCCGGCGATCAGCATCAGCAGGGTGAAGATCCGCGCGCCCACCGAGCCGAAGAGGTAGACCAGCCCGGTTTCGATCCCATAGCCGACCTTGCCGCCTTCCCAGCCGAAGAAGAGCACGAAGAGCAGGTAGATCCCGACGGCGACGAGAAAGAGGCCGATCAGGTCGAGGTGGCGCTGCTCGAGACCCTCGAAAAGGCGCACTCCACCCCGCTGTTTCGTGGGTTTCGCGCGTTTGGCTTTGGCTTTGCCTTTGCGGGCGGGGGCTTTCCGGGCAGGGGCGCGCTTCTCTCTAACGAACACGCGACCGATTTCGACGCCGGGGCCCTAACCCCTGCGGCCTTCCCGTCCAGAGCGCCCTGTCGCTCTAAATTCGGCGTAAAAGCAGCGCAAAAGGGGGGTCAGGCGGTTTAACATCGGCGTCATGCTCAGCGCCGATCCCGAGGTCCAGCAAGGCGGTCGTGTTCTCGTCGTCGAGGACGACGCCGACATCGCCGACGTCCTGCGCCGTTCCCTGCGCAACGAGGGCTACGAGGTGCGGACCTCCGCCGACGGCGTCGAGGCGCTCGACCTGGCGGTCGGTTTCGTCCCCGACCTGGTCGTGCTCGACCTGGGACTTCCCGGCCTCGACGGGATCGAGGTCTGCCGTCGCCTGCGCCAGGAGGGTGACGTGCCGATCCTGATGCTGACCGCGCGCGCCGAGACCGAGGACCGCGTCACCGGCCTCGACTCCGGTGCCGACGACTACCTGGTCAAGCCCTTCGAGCGCAAGGAGCTGCTGGCGCGGATCCGCGCCCTCCTGCGCCGCCGCCCCCCGCGCGGCGCCGCCTCGCTCCAGGTCGGCGACCTGCAGCTGAACCCGGACACCCGCGAGGTCCACCGTGGCGAGCGGGAAATCGAGCTGACGAACCGTGAGTTCGAGCTGCTCGAGTTCCTGATGCGCAACGAGCGCCTGGTCGTCTCCCGCGAGCGCCTCCTCGACGAAGTCTGGGGCTATGACCCGATGGCGGCCACGAACACCATCGACGTCTTCATCTCAAACCTGCGACGCAAGCTCGAGGCCGGCGGCGAGCCCCGCCTCCTGCACACCAAACGCGGCGCGGGATACGTCCTCAAAGACTGATGGTCGCCGCGGCGCGCAGCGGGACCGCTGCCTGGCTGCGGCGACTCCTGCATCCCCCGGCCTGGCCGGTCCGCTGGCGCATCGCCGCGGTGTCGTCGGGCCTCACGCTGGTGATCCTGATGGTCTTCGGCGGGGTGATCGGCCAGATCGCCACCACCCGCATCCGCGACGACTTCAACGCCGAGGTCAGCAACGCGGTCGAAAGCCTCCAGCGCGAACTCCACGTGATCCGGCCGTTGATCGGCTCCGAACCGGACGTCCGGCCCGAACGGCTCGCGTCCTTCGTCGCCACCGAGGACGCCTCGATCCGGGTCTTCGACACCTCCGGGCAGGAACTGCGCCAGCTGCGCGGCACGCGGCTTGGCGCGGCCCCGCAGAAAACCGGCACGGTCGAACGCAACGGGATGCGGATCGAGACCGCCATCCTCGAAGAAGAAGGGATCGGGACCGGCTACGTCCAGTACGGCCGCAGCACCGCCCACGTCGACGACACGATCGACCGCATCTGGTTTCTGATCGTCGCCGGGATCTTCGGCGGCACCGCACTTGCCTCGCTGGCGGGCGTGGCGATCGCGGCGCGGGCGATGCGCCCGATCGCGGCGCTCACGGCGAGCGCCAAGGAAGTCTCGGAGACCCGCGATCCCTCCCACCACATGCCCCGCTCCCCGGCCGAAGACGAGGTCGGCGAACTGGCCGACACCCTGGAGCAGATGCTGCGCTCCCTGGACGCGGCGCGCTCGGAGAGCGAGCAGGCGATGCAGCAGCAGCGCGAGTTCGTCGCCGACGCCTCGCACGAGCTGCGCACGCCGCTGACCAGCGTGCTCGCCAACCTGGAGCTGCTGCAGGCCTCCCTTGGCGGTCCGGGACAGGCGGAAGACCGCGAGGTGGTCGACTCGGCTCTGCGCTCTTCGCGGCGGATGAGCCGGCTGGTCTCAGACCTCCTGCTGCTGGCGCGCGCCGACGCAGGCCGGCTCGCCGCCCACAAACGCGTCGACCTGGCGGAAGTCGCCGGCGATGCCGCGCTGGAGGCGATGCCGCTGATGGGCAGCCGCCAGTTCGTCATCGACAACGACAAGCCCCTACGGGTCGAAGGAAGCTCGGACGAGCTCCACCGGATGATCTTGAACCTGCTCGACAACGCCGCCCGCCACACCCCCGACGGGGCGACGATCGAACTGCGCCTCTCCGAGCAGGGCGACGACGCGGTGGTCGAAGTCGCCGACGACGGCCCCGGCATTCCGCCCGCGATGCGGACCCAGATCTTCGACCGCTTCGTGCGCGGCGAAGGCCCCGCCGACACCGCCCGCGGCACCGGCACGGGCCTCGGCCTGGCGATCGTCAGCGCCGTCGCCGCCTCCCACGGAGGCACCGTCATGGCGACCGATTCGGCCTCCGGCGGAGCCCTTTTCCGGGCCCGGATCCCGATCGCCACCGAGGCTCCCGTGGACAAAAAGCATTCAACTTCGATCTTTTAGGACGGCTTTAGTTCGCGTCCGTAGATTCCCCCGTGGACGAGACACTAGCCCGCCGGGATTCTCCCCAGACACTATCCCGGCGGGCTTTTTTATTGCCCTAGGCGGCGTGGGAGCGCCTCGCGGTGTCCTCGGTCATTCGGTTCGGGTCACGCACTGAAGTGCGCTCCCCTCTCCTCATTTCCCTGCGTCCTTGCGAGGCTGGCCCACGTCACCTCAGGCGGCGGAGTTACACCACTGGCGGTACGGGAGGTCGGACTCACGTCGGAGGGCTCAGCTCAGCGAGCGTGCTCGTGCTTGTTGCCCAACACGCCCGGAAGCGAGTTCCGACACCGAGGTGTGTCCCTCCTGGGAGGAACCTGTTCCGCCGCGCGAGCTTCCCGCCACTCCCCCCAATCGCGGGCCCCTCGCGGCCGCCCTGGGGCGACCTGGGCCAGCCTCGCAAGGACGCAGGAAGCGAAACGAGGGGAGCGCACTTAGGTGCGTGACCCGAAGGCGAGCGACCGAGGACACCGCGAGGCGCCCCCAGGTCGCCCCAGGGTCAGACCTGGATGACTACGGGAAGGATCATCGGACGCCTGCGGAGGCGCTGCCAGACGAACTTGCCGATCGCCTCGTGGAGGTCCTCCTGGATCAGATCGGACTCGCGGGTGCCGTTCTCGGCGGCGTCTTCGAGGGAGTCTTCGACCAGGTCCTTGAGGTCTTCCATGATGCCCTCGGCGTCGTCGAGGAAGGCGACGCCGCGGAGGATCACCTCGGGGTCGGCGATGATCGAGCCGTCGTCGCCGGAGACGGTGACGACGGTGATGAAGATGCCGTCGGCGGAGATCTCACGGCGGTCGCGGAGGGCGGCGTCGTCGGGATCGCCGATGTTGACGCCGTCGACGTACATGGTGCCGACGTGCATGTCCTCGCCGAAGCGGGCACCCGAACCGTCGATCTCGAGCGGCAGGCCGTTGCGCCCCTTGAAGATGTTCTTCTTGTCGACGCCGACCGATTCGGCCAGCTCGGCGTGGAGGCGGATCCGCTGGAAGTCACCGTGGACCGGCATCACGTACCGCGGCTTGGTCAGGTTGAGCATCAGCTTCAGCTCCTCCCGGTAACCGTGCCCGGAGGCGTGGATCGGCGCGTCTTTCGCGGTGATCACCGTGGCGCCGATCTCGTAGATGCGGTCGATCGTGTCGTTGACGGCGCGCTCGTTGCCAGGCACCGGGCTGGCCGAGAAGATGACCGTGTCCCCGGCGTGCAGGCGCACGTCGCGGTGGTCGTTGTTCGCCATCCGGCGGAGCGCCGAGAGGGGCTCGCCCTGGCTGCCGGTGGAGACGACGACGACTTTCCCGTCGGGGAAGTTCTCGATCTCGCGCGGCTGGATGAAGGTGCCCTGCGGTGCCCGTGCCATCCCCAGATTGGAGGCGATGTTGAAGTTCTTGCGCATCGAGCGGCCGACCAGGGCGACCTTGCGGTCGAGTGCCACGGCGGCGTCGATCACCTGCTGCACGCGATGGATGTTCGACGCGAACGAGGTGACGATGGTCCGCCCCTCGCAGAGCGCCAACTGCTGCAGCAGCGCCGGGCCGACACTCGACTCCGACGGGGCGACGCCCGGCCGGTCGGCGTTGGTCGAGTCGCCGCAAAGCAGCAGCAGCCCGTCCTTGCCGATTTCGGCGAGGCGCGAGACATCGGCCGGGCGACCGTCGACCGGGGTCTGGTCGAACTTGTAGTCGCCGGTCATCAGCATCGAGCCGAGCTCGGTGGTGATGAGGACGCCGCGCATGTCGGGGATCGAGTGGGCGAGGTGGACGAGCTCCAGCTCGAACGGGCCGCGCCGCACCTTCTGCCCGGCGGGCAGCTCCTCGAGGTTCGCCTTGTCGCCGAGCTTGTGCTCGTCGAGCTTCGAGCGGACCATGCCGATCGTCAGCATGCCGCCGTAGATCACGGGAGGCATGCCGATCTCGCGCAGCACGTAGGGCAGCGCCCCGACGTGGTCCTCGTGGCCGTGCGTGAGCACGATCGCCTCGATGTCGGCGGCGCGGTCGCGGAGGTAGGAGAAGTCGGGCAGGACGAGGTCGATGCCGTGCATCTCCGCCGTCGGGAACATGAGCCCGGTGTCGACGACGACGATGCGACCGTCGAATTCGATGACGGTCATGTTCTTACCGATCTCGCCGAGACCGCCAAGCGGCAGCACTCGGAGTTTCTTACTACTAGGCACTGTTAGGAATCTCTTTCTTTCGAAGTTCTTGTCAGCCGGCGGCGACGGAGAGCCCGAGGCCCTCCAATGCCGCCCGCACCGCAGCCCGTTGATCGGGGTCGGCGGAGACCAGCGGCAGACGCAGCCGGTCGGGGGCGAGGCCGAGCATCTCGAGCGCGGCCTTCAGCGGGATCGGGTTGGTCGTCACCGACAGCCCCTGATAGATCGGGGTCAGTTCGGCGTCGATTTCCCGCGCCCGGTTCAAGTCGTCTTCCTGCGCCGCGTCCCACATCGCGCGCATCTGGTCGCCGACCACGTGGGTGGCGACACCGATCACGCCCGCGCCGCCGAACTCGAGGACGCGCAGGAAGGTGTTGTCGTTTCCGGCGATGATCGCGAGACCCTCGATCGGGCCCAGTTCATCGTCGTTTGCCTGCTTGACCGCGACGATGTTGTCGACGGCCGCGAGTTCGGCGAGCACCGACGTATCGGCGTTCACGATCACCCGCGTCGGGATGTTGTACATCACCATCGGCAGATCCGGAACGGCCGCGGCGACCGTTTCGAAGTGCGCGCGAATCCCGGCCGGATTGGGCTTGTTGTAGTACGGGACGACGACCAGCGAGGCATCGGCGCTCGCGTCGGCCGCCATCTTGGTCAGTTCAGAAGAGTGGCGGGTGTCGTTGGTGCCGGTGCCGACGACGATCGGGACGTCGTCCCCGACCTCGTTGCGCACCGCGCGGAGCAGGTCGATCGTCTCGCCGTCGGTCAGGGTCGGGCACTCGCCGGTCGAACCGGCCAGCACCAGCCCGTGCGAGCCGTGCTCGAGCAGGTGCGCGGCCAGTCGGCGGGCACCCTCGCTGTCGACCGCGCCGGACTCGGCGAACGGGGTCGCCATCGCGGTGAAGACTCCTCGCAGCTCCTTCATCGCACTCAGAGTAGCTTCTCCAGCCCGACGGTGAAGCGGTCCGGCAGGGCCGGGACCTTGCGGCAGGCGAGCAGGACGCCGGGCATGAAGGACTGGCGGTCGATCGAGTCGTGGCGGATCGCGAGGGTCTGCCCGGGCCCGCCGAAGATCACTTCCTGGTGGGCGACGAGGCCCGGGAGGCGCACCGAGTGGATCGGCTGGTGGACGTGACCGCCCGCCGCGTCGATCAGCTCGGCCGTGCGCGCCGCCGTGCCCGAGGGGGCATCGAGCTTCTTGTCGTGATGGAGCTCGATGATCTCGGTCTCCGGCATGTGCCTGGCGATCGTCTGGGAGACGACCATCATCAGCACCGCCCCGATCGCGAAGTTCGGGGCGACGAAGCAGTTGGCCGTCGACCCCGCGGCGGCCGCTTCGGCGGCCCCGAGGTCGAAGCCGGTGGTCCCGACGACGACGTGGACGCCCGCCGCCAGGCACTCTTCGACATTGGCGAGCGCCGTGTCGGGGATCGAGAAGTCGACGACGACGTCGGCCTCGCCGAGCACGCCTGCGAGCGCGACGCCCAGGCTCGGGTCGGCGCGCCCGCTTAGCTCGAGGTCATCGGCCCCTTCGACGGCTTCGCAGACCGTCGCACCCATCCGCCCGGCGGCGCCGGAGACGGCGACCTTGATCATGCCGCGACCAAGGCCTCCGAGACCGGCGCGAGGGCCGCGCGGAAGCGATCTTCGTCGGCGCCGACACAGGCCGCCGAGAGCTTGTCGGCGGCGTAGAGCTCCGCCGCCAGCTCGGTCAGCTGATCGACCTCGACCGCGTCGACTTTCGCCAACATCTCGTCGAGCTCTTCGATCGGCAGGCCGAACAGGGTCGAGCGGGAGATCCGGGTCATCCGCGCGGCGGTCGACTCGGAGGAGAGGACGAGCCTCCCCTTGACGCTCTCCTTGGCCCGGTGGAGCTCCTCCTTGGAGACCGGCTCGGAGCGCAGTCGCGCCATCTCGGTGCCGATGATCGCGCAGGCCTCCTCGACGTTGTCCTCGCGGGTGCCGACGTAGGTGGCGACCAGGCCCTGGTCGGTGAACTGCTCGTTGTAGGAGCCCACCGAGTAGGCGAGGCCGCGCTTCTCGCGCACCTCGCGGAAGAGCCGCGAGGAGGTCGAGCCGCCGAAGATCGAGTCGAGGATGGCGAGCGGAAAGCGCCGCTCGTCGTGCCGGTCGATGCCGGGCGCGCCGAAGCAGATGTGGTACTGCTCGGTCTCCTTGCTCAGGAAGCAGAGGCGAGGCGACTCGGTGAGCGCCGTCGCCTCGGCGACTCCCCCACCCTCGGTCGGCGGGTTGACGAACTTTTCCGCCAGGGCGACGATCGCGTCGTGGTCGAGGTGCCCGGCCGCGCCGACGACGATCTCCGAGCCGGTGTAGCGGCTGCTGCGATAGGCCTCGATGTCGGGGACCGGGACGTTGGCGATGATCTCCGCCTCGCCGAGTACGCGACGGCCGAGCGGATGCGAGCCGAAGACGGCATCGGCGAGCACGTCGTGGACGCGGTCCTGCGGCTCGTCGTCGTACATCGCGATCTCCTCGATCACGACCTGGCGCTCCGAGTCGATGTCGGGGTAGGTCGGCGCCAGCAGCATCTCCGAGAAGAGGTCGAAGACCTCCTCGGTGTGCTCATCGAGGAAGCGGGCGTGGAGATGCGTGGTCTCCTTGCCCGTCGCCGCGTTGATCGAGGCGCCGAGCCCGTCGAAGAGCTCGGAGATCTCGATCGCCGAGTAGCGCTTGGTCCCCTTGAACAGCAGGTGCTCGAGGAAATGCGAGACCCCGGCCTGCGCCGGGGTCTCGTTACGGCTGCCGGTGCGCACCCAGAGGCCGAGCGCCACGGATCGCACCGAAGGAACCTCTTCGGTGACGACCCGGACGCCCGAATCCAGGGTGGTGACGCGAGCGCTAATTGCGGCGCTCCCGTTCGCGGCCGCCGCGTCCACCGCGGTCACGGTCGCGTCCACCGCGTCCACCGCGATCGCCGCCACGGTCGCCGCCGCCGCGCCGACCGCCGTCGCCGGAGCCGACGCTTGCCAGTTCCTCGGCCGATTTACCGGCGACCGAAGGGTCCTCGGTGAGACGCAGGCCGATGCGGCCGCGCTCCTTGTCGACCTCGACCACGGTGACGTCGATCAGGTCGCCGCTCGACAGGACGTCGTCGACCGAGTCCACCCTCTCCCCCGGTTTCACGTTGGAGATGTGGAGCAGGCCGTCGGTGCCCTTGACCAGCTCGACGAAGGCGCCGAAGGTCGTCGTCTTGACGACTTTGGCGGTCTCGTAGCGGTCGCCGATTTCGGCCTCCTTGGTCATCGAGGTGATCCGTTGGACCACGCCGTCGACCAGTTCGCCGGTCGGTGCGTAGACGCGGATCGTGCCGTCGTCCTCGACGTCGATCTCGGCTTCGAACTCCTCGCACATGCCGCGGATCGTTTCGCCGCCTTTGCCGATCACGGCCCCGATCTTCTCCGGGTCGATCTTGATCGACTCGATCGCCGGGGCGTGCGGGGAGAGCTTCTCCCGCGGGCCGTCGATCGATTCGGCCATCTTGCCGAGGATGAACTGGCGACCCTTGTGGGCCTGGTCCAGCGCGTCCCGCAGGATGTCGAAGGTGACGCCGGTGATCTTGATGTCCATCTGCAGGGCGGTGATGCCCTCGGCGGTGCCGGCGACCTTGAAGTCCATGTCGCCGAGGTGGTCCTCGACGCCGGCGATGTCGGTGAGGACGATGTAGTCGTCGCCCTCCTTGATCAGACCCATGGCGACGCCGGCGACCGGTGCGCTGACCGGGACACCCGCGGCCTGCAGGGCCATCGAGGAGGCGCAGACGGAGCCCATCGAGGACGACCCGTTGGACTCGAGCGTCTCGGAGACGACGCGGATCACGTACGGGAAGGTCTCCGCGTCCGGGATCGTCGCCGCCAGGGCCCGCTCGGCGAGCGCGCCGTGGCCGATGTCACGCCGCTTCGGGCCGCGCATGAAGCCGGCCTCTCCCACCGAGTAGGGCGGGAAGTTGTAGTGGTGCCAGAAGCGTTTCGTGGTCACCAGGCCGAGCGTGTCGATCCGCATGTCCATCCGCGTCGTCCCGAGGGCGACGTTGGAAAGGATCTGCGTCTCGCCGCGGGTGAAGAGCGCCGAGCCATGGACGCGCGGGGAGATGTCGACCTCGGTCTCGATCGGACGGATCTCGTCCTGGGCGCGGCCGTCGGGGCGCTTCTTGTCGATGGCGATCGCCTTGCGGATCGTGTCCTTCTCGATCTCGTCGAAAGCGGCCTTGACGTCGTCGCGACGTTTGATGTCCTCGTCGGAGTCGCCGGAGCCGGAGAGTGCCTCGACCGCCTGGGCCTTGACGTTGTCGATCGCCTCGTAGCGCTCGAGCTTGCCCTCGGTGGCGATCGCGTCGACCAGGGCCTGGCCGAACTGGCCGCGGACCTCGTCGAGGAGGCCGGAGTCGAGCTCGACCACCTGGTGATCGATCTTCGGCTTGCCCGCCTTGTCCTGCAGCTCCTGCATCGCGGCGGTGAGCTTCTTGATCTCACCGTGGGCGATGTCGAGGGCGTCGAGGATCTCGGCCTCGGTGACGCCCTGGGCGCCGGCCTCGACCATCAGGATCGCCTCGTCGGTGCCGGCGACGATCAGATCGAGGTCCAGAGACTCGTGCGTCTCCTCGGGCGGGTTGATGACGAAGTCGCCCTCGAGTTTGCCGATGCGGACCGCGCCGACGTGCTTGGCGACCGGGACCGGGGAGATCGCCAGCGCCGCGGAGGCGCCGTTCATCGCCAGGATGTCGTACGGGTTGACCCCGTCGACCGACATCGGCATCGCGACCAGCTGGGTCTCGAAGTGCCAGCCCTTGGGGAAGAGCGGACGGATCGGACGGTCGATCATGCGCGCGGTCAGCGTCGCTTTCTCGGACGATTTGCCCTCGCGACGGAAGAACGAGCCGGGGATTTTGCCCGCGGCGTACATGCGCTCCTCGACGTCGACGGTGAGCGGAAGGAAGTCCACGTCGCGAAGGCCGCCGATCGTGGCGGTGTTGAGGACCATCGTGTCGCCACTGCGGACCACGACTGCGCCGCTCGCCTGCTTCGCGAGTTTCCCGGTCTCGAACGAGATCGTGCTGTCGCCGATCTCTGCCGTGACGCGGGTCACGTTAAACCTGCTCATTCGTATGTTTACCTCCGGCCATCCGGATGACGGCCATAGCTTTCTTACAGAACTCTCGTTCCTATTCTCGTGACAGAGTACAACCCCGTGCATACGGGACGAAACGCGGCGGACGGTGATGCCTTCCTGCTCGACGCGGTCGCCGCGAACCACCGCCACTGGTTCCACGCGCGAGCCGGCGACGGCGGCATCTGGTCGGTGGCCCGCAACGACGATCTCGGCGTCCGCCTGGTCGCCCGCGGCTACGAGTGGGGCTGGCGGCCGCACTGGATGGGGATCGACCTGGTCCGGGAGCCCGAGCCGCCGGGCGACTTCGAGGTGATCGCGGCGGAGCCCCCGTTCGCGAAGACCCTCCCCTACGCCGACGAGCGACCCCTGCCGCCCGGGGCGATCCACCTCGGCGTGCGCCTGCGCGAGAAGATCGTCGGCCAGGTCGTCGTCATGCCCCTCGACGGCGTGGCCGGGATCTACTCGATGGGCGTGGCACCGAAGGTCGAGGGTCGCGGGATCGGCCTGGCACTGACGAAGGCGGCTCTGCGGGTGGCCTGGGAGGCGGGCTGCGAGGCAGCGGTCCTGAACGCGACCGATGCCGGCGAGCGCCTCTACACCCGCGCGGGCTTCCGCTCGCTGGGATGGGGCCAGACCTGGTGGCCCTCCGGCGACCCGATCCCGAACGAGCGCCAGGTCGCGATCGCCGAGGCGGTCGGCTTCGGCCAACTGGCAGCGCTGGAGTCCCTGGCGCCGCGCGAATCCGAGGTCGCCTCCACCCCGCTCCTGCTGGCGGCGGTGACCGGCCAGGCGCGATCGGTGGATTGGCTCCTCACCCGCTTCCCGTCCCTGGTGGATCGCCGCTTCCCGCCCCACGGCGGCAACCTGCTGCACGTCGCGGTCGAAAACGACCAGCCGGAGATCCTCACCACGGCCCTACGCATCGGTGTCGATCCCGAGGCCCGCGACGAGAGCTTCGACGCCGCCCCGGCGGGCTGGGCCGAGCATCTCGGCCGCCCCCATCTCCGCCGGCTGTTCCTTATGGCGCTCTGAGCGCCATAAGGAACAGCTAGGCCCCGGGCCTCGGGAAGCTGGCGTCAGGGGAAAGGGACGCAGGGGTTTGCGGCGGGTATGAGAGGTGTGAAGGATCTCCGACGCCGTTGAGTAAGACGTACGGGAGACGACACGAACTCCACACTTCCGCGCAGGTCCCTCATCGTTCGTGCGCCTTCCGTCTGACCCCGAATGTTGATGGGGGTGCTGGAGAAGAGTGCCGGAGGTGTGGAGTTCCGGGCGGAAGCGTGACGAACCCTTGGACTTCCCGACGAAACCCTCACGTCCTGCCGCCGTAGCAGCGGAGCGGCGGAAGAGCGACTAAGCGTTGATGGCCTGGCGGACGATGTCCGGGCCAGGGAACTCGCCCGGGCTCGGGGACTCGTAGGTCCAGGTGACCTTGCCGTCCTCGTCGATCAGGACGAGGGTGCGGTTGGCGATGCCGGCGCCGTCGATGTAGGAGCCGTAGGCCTTGGCGGTCGCGCCCTTGGGCTCGAAGTCGGAGAGCAGGACCGTGTCGATCCCGAGCTTCTCCTGGAAGGCTTTGTGGGCGAAGGGGCTGTCGACGCTGAGGCCGACGAGCGTGATGCCCGCATCGTTGAGCTCGCCCTTCACGCCCTCTTGGTAGAGAGCTAGCTGGTCCGAGCAGACCGGGCTGAAGTCGAGAGGGTAGAAGGCGATCAGGACCTTGCGGCCCTCGAAGTCGGCGAGGGAGACCTCTTCCCCGTCCTGGTCTTTGACGGTGAAGTCAGGGGCGGCATCGCCGACGGCGATCATCGCTAGCGACGGAGCCCGAGGTCGGCGACGAGGGCGCGGTAGCGCTCCAGGTCGGTCCGTTCGAGGTACCGGAGCATCCGGCGGCGCTTACCGACCAGCATCAGCAGTCCGCGACGGGAGTGGTGATCTTTGGCGTGCGTACGCAGGTGGTCGGTCAGTTCGTTGATCCGCTCGGTCATCAGCGCGACCTGGACCTCGGCGGAGCCGGTGTCGTTGTCGCCGCGGCCGTATTTGCCGATCAGCTCGCTTTTTTTCTCTTTGGTAAGGCTCATCTCGTAAAAAGCGCGACCTCTCGGGTCGCGACTCGGAGCAAGATAGCAAAGGGCCGGCTCAGCCGCCGCGCGCCGCTGCCTCGGTGAAGTCGGCGCAGATGCGGCGGGCGTCCTCGACGTCGGTTCTCATCTGCGCGATCAGCGGATCGACGCCTTCGTAGGCGACCTCGTCGCGCAGCTTCTCGACGAAGGCGACCCGCAGGGTCTGGCCGTAGAGGTCGCCGGAGAAGTCGATCAGGAAGGTCTCGACGAGGACGCCGAGTTTCGAGTCGAAGGTCGGCCGCGTGCCCACGTTGACCGCCGCCGGGTGGCCGTTGGCGAAGGCGGCATAGACCCCGTGGCCGGGGATCACGAGGCGCGGGTCGGGGACGATGTTGGCGGTCGGGTAACCGAGCTCGCGGCCGCGCTTCTCGCCGCCGACGACCTCGCCCTCGAGCATGTAGGGGGTGCCGAGGCAGCGGCGCGCCTCCTCCATCTTCCCCGCGGCGATCTCGGCCCGGATGCGCGAGGAGGAGACAGTCTCGCCATCGACCTCGACCAGCTTCTGGACCCGCGTCTCGAACTCCGGGCGGGCGGCCAGCATCGCGGCCGTGCCGCGCGCCCTGGCGCCGAAGTGGAAGTTCTCGCCGATCGCGACCCGCCGTGCGCTGAGCTTCTCGATCAGGGCGTGGGAGATGAAGTCCTCGGCGCTGCGGTGGGAGAACTCCTCGTCGAAGTGGACGACCACCATCTCCTCGACCCCGAGCCCGTCGAGCACGTCGCGCTTGACCGCCAGCGAGTTGATCAGCTTCGGCGCCTTGTCGGGATGCAGCACCTCGAGCGGGTGCGGCTCGAAGGTGAGCACGGTGTCCATGCCCTCGATCACCGCGCGGTGGCCGAGGTGGACACCGTCGAAGGTGCCGATCGCGACGTTGCGGGCGCGGGGCGCAGCGTCCTCGAGGCGGGTGACCTTGATCGACATCAGCTGCCCGCCATCATCGCAGTGCGTCGCCGACGGCCGGGACCAGGCTCGCCACCTCGGTCACCGTGACCTCGCGGCCGGCGTCCTCGATCCGGAACGGGCCGACCGCGACGCGGCGCAGATCGGAGCAGTAGGCGTCGCCGAGCGTCTCGACCAGCGTCCGCACGTAGGTGCCGGCGCTGCACTCGACCTCGTAGTGGGCGAAACCGTCCCCGGAGGAGAGGAGATCGGCGCGGTGGACCTGGACGTCGCGCACCGGCGTCCCGATCGTCTCGCCGCGATGGGCCTTCTTGTAGAGCCGCTCGCCGCCGACCCGCACCGCTGAGGTCATCGGCACGCGCTGGCGCACGGTGCCGGTCGGCAGCGCCAGGGAATCGGGGACGACCCCGGTCTCGGCGAGCTCCCCGTCGGGGTCCCCGGTGGTCGAGGTCCAGCCGAGGCGCGCGGTCGCCAGGTAGGTCTTCGGCAGGCCGACGAGGAAGCGCTGCAGCCGCGTCGCCTTGCCGAGCAGGATCATCAGGAGGCCGGTGGCGAACGGGTCGAGCGTCCCCGCGTGGCCCGCTTTCACACCGCGCTCGCGACGCACCGCGGCGACCACGTCGTGCGAGGTCTTCCCGGCCGGCTTGTCGAGGAGCAGCACCGCCCCGGCGGTGTCGATCTGCGCCATCGCTACCTCCGTCCGGGCACTCAGTCGCCGAGCTGGGCGATGACCTCGCCGCAGAGGAACTCGACCAGCTTCGGCAGGTCGTCGTCGGTGGAGAATCCGGCGGCGCGTTTGTGGCCGCCTCCCCCCTGCTTGCGGGCGATCGCGGAGACGTCCACGTCCCCCTCCGAGGAGCGCAGGCTGGCCTTGCGGGCGGCCCGGCCGCGGTTGCCGAGATCGCGGATCACGGCGGCGACCTTGGTCCCCTCGATCGAGCGCAGGTGGTCGATCACGCCCTCGGTCATCTCCTCGCCGGCGCCGGTCTCGGCGTAGTCCTCGGCGGTGATGTAACAAATCGCCAGGCGGTCGTCGCAGTGGCGTTCGACGCTGTTCAGTGCCCGCGCGACCAGCCGCAGCTTCTCGATCGGCACATGCTCGTAGAGGCGCCGGTAGGTGTCGTCCACGTCGACGCCGGCGTCGATCAGCTCCGCCGCCACCCGGTGCGTGTGGGCGTTGGTGTTCTCGTACATGAATTTGCCGGTGTCGGTGATCAGCCCGACGTAGAGCGGCATCGCCATCTCGGCGTCGATCTCCACCCCGAGCACGTGGGCGAGGTCGTAGACGATCTCGGCGGTGCAGGACGCCCCGGGGCAGACGAGGTTGACGTCGCCGAAGCGGGTGTTGTCGTGGTGGTGGTCGATATTCAGCCTGCGGTTCTCACCCTCGGTGAGGAACTCGACCGGCATGCGGTCGATGTTGCCGCAGTCGAGGAACACGATGACCCGGTCGGCCATGTCCGCGGGCGCCTCGTGGAAGACCTCCTCCAGCGGCAGGAAGCGGTACTCGATCGGCAGCGGGAACTCCTTCGCGGCGAGGAACATCACCGAGTCCTTGCCGAGCTTCCGCAGCAGGCGGTGCATGCCCAGCAACGAGCCGAGCGCGTCGCCGTCGGGGCCCTCGTGGGCGGTCAGCAGGAAGCGGTCGTGCTCGCGGATCTCGGCGAGCATCGCCTCGAAGTCCACCCCGACGGTGCCCTGGGAGGTCGGCGGTGCGGCGGCCAGATCGGTCACGACGGCTCCCCCTCGCCCCCGGCGCCGTCCTCGGCGGCCTGGTCGAGGAGCCGGGAGATCCGCACTCCCTTCTCGATCGTGTCGTCGTAATGGAAGGTCAAGGTAGGCGTGCGCTTCATCCGGGTCTCGGCCGCGATCCGGGATTGGATCACCCCGTGGGAGGAGCGCAAGGCATCCAGCGTAGCGTCGCGCTCAGTCGAGTCGCCCAGAACGCTCACATATACCTTTGCGGTCCGCAGATCCGAGCTCGTTTCGGCACCGGTGACGGTGACGAAGCCGAGCCTCGGATCCGCGAGTTCGACGACGGTGGCGGCGACTACCTCGCGCACCGCCTCGTCGACCCGCCGCATTCGCGCGCCGGCCATCCGTCGTCCTTACTCGAGCGTCTGCTCGACCTGTTTGATCTGGAAGAACTCGATCACGTCGCCCTCTTTGACGTCCGGGTAACCGTCGAGCACGATGCCGCACTCCTGGCCCTCCTCGACTTCCTGCACGTCGTCTTTGAAGCGACGCAGGGAGGCGAGTTTGCCGGTCCACACCACGGTGCCCTCGCGCAGCAGGCGGACCCTGGCGGAGCGGATCGCCTTGCCCTCGGCCACCTGGCAACCGGCGATGCGGCCGATCTTCGAGGCTTTGAAGGTCTCTTTGACGACGACCTCGCCGACCGTCTCCTCGACGTTCAGCGCCTCGAGCAGGCCCTCCATCGCGTTGCGCAGGTCTTCGGTGATTTTGTAGATGACCGAGTAGGTGCGGATGTCGACGCCCTCGCGATTCGCTGCCCGCCGCGCGTCGGCCAGCGGCCGCACGTTGAAGCCGATGATGATCGCTTCGGAGGCCGAGGCCAACATCACGTCGGACTCGTTGATCCCTCCGGTCTGCGAGTGGATGATGTTGATCGCGACCCGTTCCTGCGGGACTTTGGCGAGCTCGTCCTGGAGTGCCTCCAGGGAGCCCGCGACATCGGCCTTGAGGACGATGTTCAGCTCCTTGATGTCACCGGCCTGGGCGCGCGAGAAGACCTCGTCGAGGCTCAGCTTGCGGGCCCCGCGGCGGGCAAGCTGCTCGCGCTGGAGGCGGTCGGCCCGCTCCTGGGCCCGGCGGCGCGCCTCCCGGTCGTTGGACACGGTCTGGACGAATTCCCCGGCGTCGACGACGCCATCGAAGCCGAGCACCTCGACCGGCATGCCGGGGACGGCCTCGGATACGACCTGGCCGCGGAAGTCGTGCATCGCGCGGACCCGGCCCCACTGCGCGCCGGCGACCAGCGAGTCGCCGACGCGGAGCGTGCCGCGGGCGACCAGCACGGTGACGACCGGGCCACGGCCCGGGTCGAGCTGGGACTCGATCACGTTGCCGGAGGCCGGCGCGGCGGGGTTCGCCGCGAGCTCCTCCAGCTCGGTGACCAGCAGGATCGACTCGAGCAGGTTGTCCAGCCCTTCGTGGGATTTCGCCGAGACGTCGCAGAAGATGGTGTCCCCACCCCATTCCTCCGGGGTGATCTCCATCTGCGCGAGCTCGGTGCGGACCCGCTCGGGGTTGGCACCCTCTTTGTCGATCTTGTTGACCGCGATCAGCATCGGCACGTCGGCCGCGCGGGCGTGGTCGATCGCCTCTTTGGTCTGCGGCATGACGCCGTCGTCGGCGGCGACCACCACGACCACCACGTCGGTGACCTTGGCGCCACGGGCACGCATCGCGGTGAAGGCGGCGTGCCCCGGGGTGTCGAGGAAGGTGATCGTCTTGTCCTCGTGGTGCACCTGGTAGGCGCCGATGTGCTGGGTGATGCCACCGGCCTCGCCGGCAGCGACCTCGGTCTCCCGGATCGCGTCGAGCAGCGAGGTCTTGCCGTGGTCGACGTGGCCCATGATCGTGACCACCGGCGGGCGGTCGAGGAGATCCTCCTCGGCATCGGAGAATTCCGGTTCCTCGGGCTCCTCGTCGGCGGCGCGGACGATCTCGATCTTCCGGTCGTACTCGTCGGCGATCGCCCTGATCGACTCGTCGGTGAGCGTCTGGGTCAACGTCGCCATTTCACCCATCATCATGAGTTTTTTGATCACCTCGGCCGGGGCGAGGCCGATCGCCTCGCCGAGCTCCCGCACCGTGGCACCGGAGTTGACTTTGGTCGCCTCGGGCTCCACCGGGGTCTGCGGACCCATCGGCGGCTCCTCCAGCAGCGGTCGGCGGCGACGACCACCGCGACGACGCGGCGGACGCTGCGGCGGCGGACCGCCCATCTGGTCGCGTCGGGCGGCCTGAGAATCGATCACGACGCGGCGTTTTTTGCCCGCGGCGCCGCCTCCTCCGCCACCGTTACCGCCGGCGGGCGCGCCCGCCGGGCGCACGGGTTTGTTCGAGGTAGATGCTCTTTTCGGCGGGTTCAGGTTGATCGGGTTACCCGGTGAGCCGGGTTCCCCGGGCGCCGGTTTGCCGTCGGCCTGCCTGGCCGGTTTCTGGCCTTGGGGCTGGGACGGGGCGGCCCCTTTCCCGCCACCCTGCGGCGTCGCCTGTTTCGGCGGCTGCGCGGGTGCGGCCTCTTTTCCTTTCGGCGGGGCCTGGGTGGCGGTGCCACCGCCCCCGTTGGCGGCGGCGGCGATCGCACGCTGCGCGTCGGCCTCCTCGACACTGGAAGCCGCCGCTTTCACATTGATCCCGGCTGCTTGCAGCGTTTTCAGGACCTCTTTCGAGCTGATGCCATTCGCTTTCGCGATCTCGTGAACCCGCTTCTTTGCCACTAGGCTTGCTCAGCCTCCTCGGCCACCGGCTCGCCGGCTGCCTCCGTAACTCCATTGGCGGCGCCATCGCCGGCCGCTTCGGCCTCGGTCGCCTGCTCGTCGGCGATCTCCTCGGTGATCTCGGCCTCGACCGGATCTTCGGAGGCCTCCTCGGCCTCCACCTCGGCGATCGCCTCATCGACGATCTCGTCCACCACCGTCTCCTCGGCCGCCGCCTCTTCGGCATCCTCGACGAAGTTCGCCACCGCGCGGGCGGCGATCTCGTCCACCTGGCCTTGATCGCCGTCGGGGTCGGCGAGGATCGCCACCTCGGCCTCGGACAGGTCGCCGAGCACCGCCACCTGGCTGGTGTCGAAGCGCGAGAGCGCCTGATGCTGGGGCAGGCCGCAATAAGTCGAGCTCGGGATCGCCGCGTTCGGGCAGCGGCGGCCGTTCGAGAGCACCGCCATGCAGCGCCCGTCGAAGGTCTCTTCGCCCTCGTACTCGACGTCGGTTTCCTCCGAGGCGAACTCCGTCTCCGACTTGATGTCGACGCGCCAGCCGGTCAGGCGGGCGGCGAGGCGGGCGTTCTGGCCGTCGCGGCCGATCGCCAGCGACAGCTGGTCGTCGGGCACGATCACGGTCGCCTGGCGCTCGTCGTCGTCGACGATCACCTCGCGGACGCGGGCCGGGGAGAGCGCTTTGGCGACGAAGCGGGCAGGCTCCTCGTTGTAAGGGATGATGTCGATCTTCTCGCCGCGGAGCTCGGAGACGACCATCCGGACGCGCGAGCCGCGCGGGCCGACGCAGGCGCCGACCGGGTCGACCCCTTCGGCGTGGGAGATGACGGCGATCTTCGAGCGGTAGCCGGGCTCGCGCGCCACGCCGACGATTTCGACCAGGCGGTCGGCGATCTCGGGCACCTCGAGCTCGAACAGCGATTTGATCAGCTCAGGGCTGCGGCGCGAGACGACGATCGCCGGGCCTTTGGTCGAGTCGGAGACGTCGGTGATGACGGCCTTGACCCGCATGCCGTGGTCGTAGCGCTCGTTGTAGACCTGCTCGGACTTCGGCAGCAGCGCCTCGACCCGCTCCCGCAGCTGGACCAGCGTGTAGCGCTTGTCGGACTGCTGGATGATCCCGGTGATCAGCTCGCCGACCCGATCCTGGTACTCGTCGTACATCATCTGGCGCTCGGCCTCGCGGATCCGCTGGAGGATCACCTGCTTGGCGGTCTGCGCGGCGATCCGACCGAAGTCTTCGGGGGTGACGTCGCGGGTCGTGATCTGGTCTTCATAAGGAGCGATCATCTCCGGATCGAGCTCGGGGTCCTCCGGCTCTTTCAGTTCGCCGGTCTCCGGATCGAC
The DNA here is from genome assembly GCA_965200635.1 of Solirubrobacterales bacterium. GTDB lineage: Bacteria > Actinomycetota > Thermoleophilia > Solirubrobacterales > 70-9 > VAYN01. The sequence continues at coordinate 3,240,255 of OZ241364.1, forward strand.
TTCCGGTTCGGTTTCCTGCTGCTCGGCAGCTTCGGCGAGGAGTTTCTCCTCCAGCTCGGCGGGCAGGATCAGTTCGAAGACGCGGAAGTCACCCGTCTCGTGGTCAAGGTCGACCCGCGCGTATTTGGCCGCGCCGGGGGTCTTCTTGTAGGCCGAGAGCAGGGCATCCTCGAGAGCGTCCATCAGCTTGTCGGCCGAGATCCCCTTCTCCTGCTCCAGCCCTTTGACTGCGTCGACGATCTCTTTACTCACTGGGACGACTCCTCCTTCTCGGAAGCGCTGGCCGCGCTCTTACGACGGTACTTATCCCCGGGCGAGGAGACCTCGAGCGCGTAATCGGCGCGCAGGTGGTTCAGGTGATGGGTGACCCGTTCGCAGAGCGCCAGGTCGACACCATCGGGGTGGGCGATGAAAAGCCGCAACATGTCGCCACCCGGCTGCTCGATGGCACGCAGCTCTATAGCTGGGTCGAGCTCGGTCAGTTGGCTCTGGATGTCGGTTTGAAGGTCACTCATGGGGGCGGCTTTTACTCCGTTATGCCCGGTTCGGGCCGTAAAAAAAGTGGGCCAGGCCCACTTCTAGACTGCGCAGAACAGATAGGGACAAAAAAGCTTGAGGCCAGTATAGCTGGCCCGCGTGCTCAACGAAAACGGCGTGTTTGCGGGTTACTTGGCGCTCTGCGCGGCGGTGCGGAGGCCTTCGACCCGGTCGAGGATCGCGTCGGCGACGGCGTCCTTGCCCGCCTTCGGCACCTCGATCTCCTCGGTGGCGGCGACCAGCGTGACCGCGTTGTCGGCGCTCTCGAAGCCGATCGTCGGGTCCGAGACGTCGTTGAGGACGATCAGGTCGGCGCCCTTGCGCTCCAGCTTCGCCCGGGCCCGGCCGATCGCGTCGCCACCGTGCTCGGCGGCGAAGCCGACGACGGTCTGGCTCTCCGAGCGGCCTGCGGCGACCTGGGCGAGGATGTCCTCGGTCGGCTGCAGGTTCAGGTGGACGCCGTCCTGGCGCTTCAGCTTCCCGGTGATCGGCTCGGTGCGGAAGTCGGCGGGCGCGGCGGCCATCAGCAGGATGTGTTGGGTCTCGAACCGTTCGATCGTCTCGAAGGCCAGCTCGGCGGTGGTTTCGACATCGACCCGTTTGACGCCGGGCGGCTGAGGCAGGGACACGTTGGCGGCGATCACCGTCACCTCCGCCCCGCGTCGCTGCGCGGCGGCCGCGAGCGCCATCCCCATCCGGCCGCTCGAGCGGTTGCCGATGAAGCGCACCGCGTCGATCGGCTCGCGGGTCCCGCCCGCGGTCACCATCACCCGGAGCCCGTCCCACGGCCCAGGCTCCCCGCTTTCCTTCATCGCCGCCGTCTCATCCCCCGACAGCATCTCCTCAACCCGTGCGAGCAGCCGCTCTGGGTCGGGAAGTCGGCCGCGACCGCGCTCCCCGCGCGACGCGAGCAGACCCTCGTCGGGCTCGATCACCTCCACCCCGCGCTCGCGCAGCGTCACCAGGTTGGCCTGGGTCGCGGCGTCGGCGTACATGCGGTCGTTCATCGCCGGGGCGAGGAGCCGCGGCGCCTCGCAGGCGAGAAAGGACGTGGTCAGCATCGAGTCGGCGCAGCCGCCCGCCAGCTTCGCGATCGTGTTGGCGGAGGCCGGTGCGACGAGGAAGGCGTCGCAGTTCGCGGCCAGCTCGAGGTGACCGATCGGATCGTGCGAGGAAGTCCCTCCCGCGTCACCGGGGAAGGCGCCGCGCATCGGGTCGCGCTCGTACTCGGAGGTGAGCACGGGCGCCCCCACGATCCCCTCGAAGGAGGCGGCACCGACGAAGCGACCGGCGTTCTTGGTCATCACGACGCGGACGCCATGCCCGGCGAGCGTCGCCAGGCGCGCGAACTCGAGCGCCTTGTAGGCCGCTATCCCGCCACTGACACCCAGCAACAACCGGGCCATATAAGAGCTCCAGACGAGCCGGGCGCTAAGCGCCTAGCTGCGGTACTCGTATTTGAGTTTGCCCTCGGCCAGCTCTTCCAGCGACATCGTGAGGTAGTTGCCCTCGGCATTGGTCTCTACCATCGGGGGCGGGTACTCGCCGAAGCCACCCTCGCCGAGATTGTGGAAGTAGCTGTTGATCTGCCGCGCCCGCTTCGCCGCGACGACGACGGCGGCGTAATGGGAGTCGGAGTGATCCAGAAGCTTGTCTACGCGTGGTTTGATCATCGACGGCTGATTGTAGGGCATGGTGGGGGCGGACCCTCGTGTGTCCTAATGCAGACCGTCGCCATCAGCGTCTGCTTTGACTCGTCCCCGCAGCGAGTCAATGCAACTGGCGGACCCACTTCTGCATTCGCCCCTCCTGCGCGGGGGTAAATGAAACCGCTGGAACGCTCCGTCTGCATTTCACCGTCTGTGGGACGGTCAAATGCAGACGGTCCACGAGGACTCGTGCCGAAGGCTTGGTCGGGTCGGAGGCGTGCCCCTCCGAATGAAGCTTCGGGACCATGAGTTCGAAGCTCGCGGCCGATCCAGCTGCGCAACGGCTTCAGGCGGAGGGGCACGCCTCCGACCCCCCCGCCATCCTACGAATCGACGGTCGTAGCCTCGCGGACGATCGACTCGAGCTCGTCGGCGGCTTGGTCGAGGTCGTCGTTGACGATGCGGTGGTCGAAATCGTCTTGGGCGCCGAGCTCTTGTTCGGCGACCTTGAGGCGTTTGTCGATCGCCTCGGCGGAGTCGGTGCCGCGGCCGGTGAGGCGTTCGCGGAGGACGCCGGGGTCGGGTGGAGCGATGAAGATCTGGATCGAGTCGGGCCTCGACTGGCGGACCTGCTGGGCACCCTGGACCTCGATCTCCAGGACGACCGAACGGCCCTTGTCGAGGCAGCGCTCCAACTCGGAATTCAGCGTCCCGTAATGGTTGCCGCTGTAGCTCGCGAACTCGAGGAAGTCTTTGGCGGCTTTGCGTTCCTGGAACCCCTCCTCGGTGAGGAAGTGGTAATCGATGCCGTCCTCCTCGCCCTCGCGCGGGGCGCGGGTGGTCGCGGAGACCGAGAGGGCCAGGTTGGGGACGCGCTCGAGCAGCTGCTTGATCAGCGTGCCCTTGCCCACTCCCGAGGGGCCGGTGATGACGAAGACCTTGGCGCTCATGCGGGCGCCGATACTGCCGGAGGGATCGGTCGGGTTATCGACGCAGCAGCGAGACGAGCTCGGTGCGCTGGCGCTCGGAGAGGCCGCCGATGGTCTTCGAAGGCGAGATCCGACACTGGTTCAGGATCCGGTTGGTCTTCACGCGTCCGTACTTGGGAACGGCGAGGAGCATGTCGAAGACCTTGGCGGTCATCACGTACTCCGGCGGATCGAGAAGGACGGTGTGGATGTTGGAACGACCGGCCTTCAGATCCTTCTTCAGTTTGGCCCGGGCGGTGCGGATGTCGTTGGCCCGTTTTAGTGCATCCATCCTCTGATCGAGGGACCTTTCCGGGGCCGCGAGGGAGGTCTTTAGCGAAGAGGTAGTCACGCGGCGGCGAGTATAGCCGTGGCTCGGGGGTCCGCAAGCCGACCTCACCCATTTGCGCCCAAATTCATCTCAACCTCTAGTCGAGGTCCAACGCGGGCTCGGAAATCAGCCTCTGGCGGAGTGATGACTCCAGTTCCAGCGCCACCCGCGAGCCTGCCGTCGGGTCGCGGAAACTCTCGGTGCCGACGGCCACGACCGAGGCGCCGAGGGCGAGGAATTCGGCCGCGTCGGCGCCGCTGGAGATCCCTCCCATGCCGACGATCGGCAGGTCGACCGCGGCCCGCACCGAGCGCGTCTGCTCGAGTGCCACCGGCCGCACCGCCGGTCCCGACAACCCGCCGTAGCCGTTGCCGAGCGCGGGCTCGCCGCTCGCCGGGTCGACCGCGGTGCCCTTCAGCGTGTTGATCAGCGAGATCGCGTCCGCTCCGCCCCGCTCGGCCCCTCCCGCGACCGCCGCCGGGTCGGCCACGTTCGGCGTCAACTTCACGATCAGCGGCTTCTCGCAGAGCGGGCGCAGCTTCTCCAACAGCGCCTCGGTCTCGCTCGGGTTCTCGCCGACGATCAGCCCCGAGTGGACGTTGGGGCAGGAGACGTTCAGCTCGATCGCGGCGACCTCACGGCGGCGGCCGACGCGCGCCACGCAGCGGGCGAAATCGTCGCGCGTCGTCGCCATGATCGAGACGATCAGCGGCACCGGCAGTTCGGCAAGCCGCGGCAGGTCCTCGGCGAGGAAGCCATCGAGGCCCTTGTTGGGCAGGCCGATCGAGTTCAGCATCCCGGCCGGGGTCTCCCAGATCCGCCGCGGCGCGTTGCCGGCCCGCGGCTCCGGGGTGATCGTCTTCGAGACGAAGGCGGCGAAGGGGAAGTCGGCGAAGACGGCGTCGCCGAACACCTTGCGCGCGGCGATCGCGTCGTAGGTCCCGGAGGCGTTCAGCACCGGGTGGGCGAGCTCGATCCCGCAGAGCTCAGGCATACGCGTGGGTCACCTCCTCGACCTGGTCGCCGCGCAGGACCGGGCCGTCGACGCAGAGGCGCAGGAAGCCGCCGCCGGGCTTCGGCACCGCGCAGCCGAAGCAGGCGCCGAAGCCGCAGGCCATCGGCGACTCGAGCGCCAGCTCGACCGCGACGCCGTGGTCGGCGCAGAGCGCCCGCACCGCCTCCAGCATCGCCGGCGGCCCGCAGGTGTAGACGACACCGGAGGCCGCGTCGTCCCCGGCCAGGATCGGCAGCAGGAGGTCCGTGACACGCCCCTGGACGCCGGCGTGGCCGTCCTCGGTAGCGAGCCTCACCTCCGGGCAGAGCGCCCCCGAGGAGCCACAGAAGAGGTCGAGGCCGCCGCTGTGGGCGCGGTCGCGGAAGCCGAGCAGGACCCGGTGCGGGACGCCGCGCTCGGTGAAGCGCCTGCGCAGGAGCGCGAGTGGCGCGACCCCGACCCCGCCGCCGACCAGCACCGCGCCCGCGGCGCCCGCCGAGACCTCGCGCGGGGAGGCGAAGGAGTTGCCCAGCGGGCCGACGATCCAGACCTCGTCACCCTCGCGCAGGGACCCGAGGCGCTCCGTCCCCGGGCCGACCGCGTCGAGGAGGAAGTCGAGTCGCACCCCGCCGCCTGCGGCAGGCGCCGTCTCGGCGACCGAGATCGCCCGCGGCAGGAAGGCGCGACCGTCACGCGCGCCCCAGCCCTCGGCCGCGGCGAGCATGTAGAACTGGCCCGCCTGAGGGTCGGGGCCCTCGCGGTCGATCGCCGAGACGACCCGGTAGCCGCCCGAGTCGCGGACCCGGGAGACCTCGCAGAGCCTGCGGCCGAAGGGGGCGCTCACGAGTGGCTCGCCGCCTCCTGCGCCGCCCGGTGGATCTCCTGCAGGCTGCGCACTTCGTCGTCGATCCCGCCGCCCGAGGCGATCGCCCGGACCGCCGCCGTCGCCGCGGTCATCGTCGTGATCGAGGGGATCCCGTGTTTGACCGCCGCCGTGCGGATCTCGTATCCGTCGGCGCGCGCCCCGCGCCCGCTCGGCGTGTTGATCACGAGGTCGCATTCGTGCTTGCGGATCAGGTCGAGGACGTGCGGGGAGCCCTCGTTCAGCTTGTTGATCCGCCGCACCGGCACCCCCATCCGCTCGATCGCCATCGCGGTGCCGCCGGTGGCGACGATCTCGAAGCCGGAGTCGTGGAGCCGCGCCGCCAGCTGCGTCGCCGCCGCCTTGTCGGTGTCGGTGACGGTGATGAAGACGGTGCCCTCGCGCGGCAGGATCACCCCGGCGGCGGCCTGGGCCTTGCCGAAGGCGGTCGGGAAATCTGCGGCGATGCCCATCACCTCGCCGGTCGACTTCATCTCCGGGCCGAGCACCGAGTCGGCGCCGGCGAAGCGGGCGAACGGCAGCACCGCCTCCTTCACGCTGACGTGCTCGGGCAGCCCCCGCGGCAGGTCCATGCCCGCGAGCTTCTCCCCCAGCATCAGCCGCGCCGCGACCTTGGCCAGCGGCACCCCGATCGCCTTGGAGACGAAGGGCACGGTGCGCGAGGCGCGCGGGTTGGCCTCGATCACGTAGAGCCGCCCCTCGGCGATCGCGTACTGGATGTTGATCAGCCCGATCACGCCGAGCTCCAGCGCCAGCCGGTCGGTCGTCGCGCGGATCTCCTCGAGCATCTCCTCGCCGAGGCTGAGCGGCGGGATCACGCAGGCCGAGTCGCCGGAGTGGACGCCCGCCTCCTCGACGTGCTGCATGATCCCGGCGACATGCACCGAGTCGCCGTCGCCGAGCGCGTCGACGTCGACCTCGATCGCGTTCTCGAGGAAGCGGTCGAGCAGCAGCGGGTGCTCCTGGTCGGCCTTCACGTGCTTGTCCAGGTAGGCGCGGAGGTCCTCGGTCGAGTAACAGATCTCCATCGCCCGGCCGCCGAGCACGTAGCTCGGCCGCACCAGCAGCGGGAAGCCGACCTGGGCGGCGATCTCCTCGGCTTCCTCGGCCGAGTGGGCGGTTCCGTATGGCGGGTGGGCGATCTCGAGCCGGCGCAGCAGGGCGCCGAAGCGGCCGCGGTCCTCGGCCAGGTCGATCGCGTCGACCGGGGTGCCGAGCAGCGGCACGCCCGCCTCTTCCAGGGTCCGGGCCAGCTTCAGCGGCGTCTGCCCGCCGAACTGGACGATCACGCCCTCCGGCTTCTCCTCCGCGCACACCGCGAGCACGTCCTCGGCGGTCAGCGGCTCGAAGTAGAGGCGGTCGGAGGTGTCGTAGTCGGTCGAGACCGTCTCCGGGTTGCAGTTGATCATCACCGCGTCGCGGCCGAGCTCGCGCGCGGTCATCGCCGCGTGCACGCAGCAGTAGTCGAACTCGATCCCCTGCCCGATCCGGTTCGGCCCGGCGCCGAGGATGACGACCGAGTCGCGCTCGCCGCGTCGGATCTCCGAGGCGGGCGGGCTGCCGTCGGTCCCGCGCCGCTCGTGGGCCGAGTAGTAGTAGGGCGTCGCCGCCTCGAACTCGGCCGCGCAGGTGTCGACCGACTTGTAGGTGCGGGCGAGCCCCTCGGTGCCATCCCCCTCCAGGGCCAGCTGCTCCAGCTCGCGCAGGAACCAGCGGTCGATCATGCTCGACTCGTGGACCGCCTCGACCCCGAGGCCCCGTCGCAGCGCCTCCAGCACCTGGTCGAAGCGCTCCGCGGTCGGGACCCCGAGCGCCTTGATCAGCTCGGCGTCGTCAGCGGGGAATTCCGGGCTCGCGTCGAGCTCCCGCGAGCGCATCGCCTTGGCGAAGGACTCGCGGAAGGTGCGCCCGATCGCCATGCACTCGCCGACCGACTGCATGTAGGTGGAGAGCCTGCCCTCGGCGCCGGGGAACTTCTCGAAGGCGAAGCGCGGGATCTTGGTGACGACGTAGTCGATCGTCGGCTCGAAGGAGGCGGGGGTCGCCCGGGTGATGTCGTTCGGGATCTCCTCCAGGGCGTAGCCGACCGCCAGTTTCGCCGCCATCTTCGCGATCGGGAAGCCGGTCGCCTTGGAGGCGAGCGCGGAGGAGCGGCTGACCCGCGGATTCATCTCGATCACGACCACCGCGCCGCTCTCGGGGTCGACGCCGAACTGCACGTTGGAGCCGCCGGTTTCCACGCCGATCGCGCGGATCACCTTGATCGCGATGTCGCGCAGCTCTTGGTAGAGCGGATCGGTGAGGGTCTGGGCGGGCGCGACGGTGACCGAGTCGCCGGTGTGGACGCCCATCGGGTCGACGTTCTCGATCGAGCAGATGATCACCACGTTGTCGTTGCGGTCGCGCATCACCTCGAGCTCGAACTCGCCCCAGCCGATCACCGACTCCTCGACCAGCACCTGGTTGATCGGACTCGCCGCGAGGCCCTCGGAGACGACCTGGCGCAGCTCGGTCTCGGTGTAGCCGACCCCTCCCCCCTGGCCACCCATCGTGAAAGCCGGGCGGACGATCGCGGGCAGGGTGATCTCGCCGTTCGCGAGGCCCTTCTCGACCTCCTCGAGGTTTTCCACCGTGATCGACCAGGGGATCCGGATGTCGGCCTCGTTCATCGTCGCGCGGAACTTCTCGCGGTCCTCGGCCTTGGAGATCGCCTCGGCGTTGGCACCGATCAACTCGACCCCGAGCCGCTCGAGCGTCCCGTCCTCGTCGAGCGTCATCGCCAGGTTCAGCGCGGTCTGGCCGCCGAGCGTCGGCAGCAGCGCGTCGGGGCGCTCCTTTTCGAGAATCTTGGTGACCGGGCCGGGCAGCAGCGGCTCGATGTAGGTCGCGGTGGCGAACTCCGGGTCGGTCATGATCGTCGCCGGGTTGGAGTTGACGAGGACGACTTCGTAGCCCTCCTCGAGCAGCACCTTGCAGGCCTGCACGCCGGAGTAGTCGAACTCCGCTGCCTGGCCGATCACGATCGGCCCGGAGCCGATCAGCAGGATCTTCTGGATGTCGTCGCGGCGCGGCATCAGGCGGGGTCTCCGGCCAGGGCGAGGAAGCGGTCGAAGAGGTGGCGCGCGTCGTGCGGCCCCGGTCCCGCCTCGGGGTGGTACTGGACGGTGGCTCCGGCGACGTCTTTCAGGATCAATCCCTCCACCGTTCTGTCGTAAAGGTTCAACTGGCTCAGCTCGGCGACGCCGAAGTCGGTTTCCCAGCGGACCGGCTCGTCGCCGTCGATCCGCGGCTCGCCGCCGGGCCCCTCGACCGCGAAGCCGTGGTTCTGCGAGGTGATGTCGATGCGTCCCGTCTCCAGGTCCTTCACCGGGTGGTTGGTCCCACGGTGGCCGAAGGGCAGCTTGTAGGTCTGCAGGCCGACCGCGCGGCAGAGGAGCTGGTGGCCGAGGCAGATGCCGAAGACCGGCTTCTTGCCGATCACGGCGCGCACCGTGTCGACGACGTAGTCGAGAGCCGCCGGATCGCCGGGGCCGTTGGCGAGGAAGACGATGTCGGGGTCCTCGGCGAGCACCTGCTCGGGGCTCGAATCGCAGGGCATCAGCGTCAGCTTGGCGCCGTGCTCGCGCAGCTGGCGGACGATCGAGAGCTTGATCCCGGTGTCGATGCCGACCACGTGCGGCCCGGCGCCGTCGAAGCGGACGACTTCCGGCGGGGTGACCTCGCGGGCGAGATCGGCGCCCGCCATCGAGGGCTCGGCGGCGATCCGCTCGCGGGCCTCGGGCTCGGGGACCGCGGTCGGGAAGATGCCACCGCGCATCGCCCCGCGGTCGCGCAGGTGGCGGACCAGCGCGCGGGTGTCGATGCCGCTGATCCCCGGCGTGCCGGTCATGTCGAGCCAGTCGAGCCAGCCGCCCTCGGCGGTGGCGGCGTCCTCGCGATTCTTCGCGTCGCGCATCACGACCCCGCGGGCGTGGACGGCTTCGGACTCCATCGCCGCGCCGGAGACGCCGTAGTTGCCGATCAGCGGGTAGGTGAAGACGATGATCTGGCCCGCGTAGGACGGGTCGGTCACCGACTCCTGGTAGCCGGTCATCGCGGTGTTGAAGACGACCTCGCCGATCGTCTCGCCGGGGTGGCCGACGAGATCGCCGTCGAAGCGGAGACCGTCCTCGAGCAGCAGGTATGCGGATTCGGGCGATTCAGGCATCAGGGGGCGACTCCCAGGGAGAAGGAACGAAGGCGAAAGGCGACCTGGCCGGCGGCGACGGTGACCAGGACGCGCCCGGTCAGCGTGCGGCCCTCGGCCCAGGAGTTGGACGAGCGGCTCTCGTAGCCGTCCTCGCCGACGGTCCACTCGGCGGCCAGGTCGCAGAGGGCGACGTTGGCCTCCGAGCCGACCGCGAGGGTCGGGCGCGGCAGGTCGAAGGGCGCGGCACCGCCCGCCATCCGCTCGATCAGCAGCCCGAGGTCGATGACCCCGGGCAGCACCAGCTCGGTGTGGAGCGCGGCGAAGGCGGTCTCCAGCCCGGTCACGCCGAAGGCGGCCTGCTCGTAGGGGACCTCCTTTTCGTCGAGATGGTGCGGCGCGTGGTCGGTGGCGATGCACTCGATCGTGCCGTCGCGGAGCGCGTCGATCAGCGCCTGGCGGTCGGACTCGTGGCGCAGCGGCGGGTTCATCTTGAAGCGCCGCGGGTCGAGGCTGCGGACCTCCTCGTCGGTGAGGACGAGGTGATGCGGGGACGCCTCCGCGGAGATCCGGACCCCGGCGGCCTTGGCGGCGCGGACGACCTCGACCGACTCCTTGGCGGAGAGGTGCTGGACGTGGATGCGGGCCTCCTCGTAGGCGGCGAGCGCGCAGTCGCGGGCGATCATCGTCGACTCCGCGACCGAAGGCCAGCCGCCGAGGCCGAGCGCCGCCGAGACCGGGCCTTCGTGCATGACGCCACCGGCGGAGAGGTCGGGGTCTTCCTCGTGCAGGGCGATCTGGCCGCCGCAGAGGTGCTGGTACTGGAGGGCGCGGCGCATGACGTTCGCGTTGCGGATCGGCAGGCCGTCGTCGGTGAAGCCGATCGCACCGGCGTCGCGCAGCTCGACCATCTCGGTCAGCTCCTCGCCCTTCATCCCGACCGTCACCGTCGCGGTGAAGCCGACCGGGACCGAGGCCTGGGCGCGCGCCTGCTCGCGGAGCGCGGTGATGTCCGCTGCCGTGTCGACCGGCGGCGAGGTGTTGGCCATCGCGATGATCCCGCAGTAGCCGCCGGCGGCGGCGGCGCGGGTGCCGGTCTCGATGTCCTCCTTGTGCTCCTGGCCGGGGGTGCGCAGGTGCACGTGTGGGTCGAAGAAGGCCGGGAAGGCGTGCAGGCCCTCGGCGTCGAGCTCCTCGGCGCCGGCCGCGTCGGCCTCGCCCGGTGCGGCGATCTCGGCGATGCGGCCGTCGCGGAGCACGAGGTCGTGGACGCCGTCGATCCCGGCCACCGGGTCGAGCAGGGTCGCGCGGCGCAGGACGAGGTCGGCGGGCTGCCCGGCCCGCACGTCGAGCAGGTCGGTGAGGTTCTTGGTGCCGTTCTTTTCTGGGCTCATGCGGGCTGTCCGATCGTGGGAGCGGCCGCTTCGGCTGCGGCGGGACCGTCCCCGATCGCGGTCGGGCGCTCCGGCTGCCCGGCGAGCAGCTCGTAGAGGATCGCCATCCGCACCACCAGGCCGGCGGCGACCTGCTCGCCGATCAGCGACTGGGGCGAGTCGATTGCCTCGCCGGAGATCTCGACCCCGCGGTTGACCGGGCCGGGGTGCATGAGCAGCTGGCGCGAGCCGAGCCGCCGGGTGTCGATCTGGAAGTTGGCGGCGTACTCGCGCAGGCTGGGGACGAAGCTGCCCCGCATGCGCTCGTGCTGCATCCGCAGCGCGTAGACGACATCGGCCTCCTCGAGGCGGTCGAGCGAGTAGGTGACCTCGCACCCGAGCTCCTCGATCCCGCGCGGGATCAGGGTCGGGGGCCCGCAGAGGGTCACCTCGGCGCCCATCCGCTGGAAGGCGATCAGGTTGGAGCGGGCGACGCGGCTGTGGAGGACGTCGCCGACGATCCAGATCCGCTTGCCCTCCAGCGAGCCGAGCCGGCGGCGCAGCGTGTAGACGTCGAGCAGCGCCTGGCTCGGGTGCTCGTGCTTGCCGTCGCCGGCGTTGATCACCGCGGCGGAGGTCCATCCCGCGACCATCTGGGCGGCTCCGGCGTAGGGGTGGCGGATGACGATCGCGGCCGGATCGTAGGCGGAGAGGGTGGCGACGGTGTCCTTCAGCGACTCGCCCTTGTCGACGCTCGAGCCCGCCGCCTTGACCGACACAAGGTCCGCCGACAGCCGCTTCGCGGCGAGCTCGAAGGAGCTCGAGGTGCGCGTGCTCGACTCGTAGAAGAGCGTCACGACGGTGCGCCCGCGCAGGGTCGGCACTTTCTTGATGTCGCGGCGGCCGACCTCGGCGAAGCTCTCGGCGCGATCGAGGATCGCCTCCATCGCATCCCTGTCGACCGCCTCTATGGAGAGGAGATTCCTCATGCCAAGGCCTCCGTGAGTTGGGGTTCGGAGATCGTCACCTGGTCCACCCCGTCGGTCTCCTCGAGGCGGACGTTCACCCGCTCCTCGCGGGCCGTCGGGAGGTTCTTGCCGACGTAGTCGGGGCGGATCGGCAGCTCGCGGTGGCCGCGGTCGCAGAGGACCGCGAGCTGGACCCGCTGCGGGCGGCCGTAGTCGAAGAGGGCCTCGATCGCGGCGCGCACGGTGCGGCCGGTGAAGAGGACGTCGTCGACGAGGACGACGGTGCGGCCGGCGAGATCGAAGTCGATGTGGGACGCGTGGACGACCGGCTGCTTGGAGGGTGCCTGGGCGCCGACGTCGTCGCGGTAGAAGCTGATGTCGATGTCGCCGATCGGCAGGTCGGTCCCGATCAGCTCGCCGAGGACGACGTGCAGGCGACGGGCCAGCACCGCGCCCCTGGTGTGGATGCCGACGAGGGCGAGCCGGGCGGGCTCGGGATTCTTCTCGGCGATCTCATGGGCGATCCGCCGCAGCGTTCGCCTCAGGTCCTCGTGCTCGAGGACGACCTTCTCACTCACTTTTCTGCTTCCTTCCTGGCCTCTCGGGACCCGGTTAAAGGACGCCCTCACCGTAGCAAGGGGAGCGGCGGGCCCCGTTCGGGATGAGCTGGGGAGGCCCCTTCTCCGGCAGCGGCAGGACGATCTGGTCGAAATCGCGGGGGGCGACGCAGTTCGAGCAGACCTCGCGGGCTTCCTCGAGCACCTTGCCGACGTGGTAGCGGGCGGAGATGTGGACGAGGGCCAGTAGTTTCACGTGCGCCTCGACCGCCACCGCGGCGGCCTGGCCGACCGTCGAGTGCCCGGTTTCCGCCGCCCGCTGGGCGTCCTCCTCCATGAAGCTCGAATCGTGGATCAGCAGATCGGCATCGGCCGCGGCGGCGACGGTCTGGGCCGAGGGCGCCGTGTCCCCGGTCACCACCACGATCCGTCCGTCGCGGGTCTCCCCCATCACCTGGCCGGGCGTCACCGTCCCCTTCGACCCCTCGACCTCCTCGCCGCGCTGCAACCGCGCGAAGTCCGGCCCTTCCCGCACCCCGAGCTCCTTCGCCGTCGCCGGGTCGAAGCGCCCCGGCCGGTTGTCCTCGACCAGCGCCCAGCCCGAGGCCCTGACGTTGTGGGCCGCTTCGTAGGACTCGACGGCGTATTCGTCGTGGTCGACCCGTTCCCCCGGTTTCAGCTCCTCCAACTCCAGCGGATACCGCAGCCGCCCGATCAGCGGCCGCAAGATCGTGAAGAGCTCCTTCAACCCTGGCGGCCCGAACACCCGCAGCGGCACCTCGCGGTCGGTCAGGTCATACGTTTTCAACAGCCCTGGCAACCCCAGCATGTGATCGGCGTGGAAATGCGTCAGGTAGATCTCGTCGACCTGGGTCAGCCCCAGCGACTTCTGCATCTGGCGCTGCGTGCCTTCACCGCAGTCGAAAAGCAACCGGTCCCCGCCCCGGGCGATCAGCACCGCCGCGGTCGAGCGCCGCGCCGAAGGCGCCGAGGCCCCGGTCCCCAGAAACGTCACCTCGAGATCCATGACCGGCGAGCCTACGGGGTCGAATCGCGACTAAGCTGCTCGGGCGAGCGCCCGTAGCTCAGCTGGATAGAGCGCTTCCCTCCGGAGGAAGAGGTCACTGGTTCGAATCCAGTCGGGCGCATTGGGTCGAGGGATCGAGGATGAGGCACTCGCGGCGGCCTGCGAGGTCGCGGTCGACCACGGCCTGCCTTGCGGGGACGCGACCGTCGTCTACTCGGGCAGCAACGTGCTCGTGCACCTCCGTCCCTCGCCGGTCGCCGCCCGGGTGATGAGCGGGACGGTCGTGCTCCACGACGACCCGGCGCGTTGGCTCTCCCGCGAGGTCGCGGTGACCGGATTCCTCGCGCCGACCGGGCTGGCGGTCCCGCCGAGCTCGATGATCCCGCCGGGCCCCCACCACTCTGGCGGCCTGTGGCTGACCTTCTCCTCCTGGGTGGACGTCGTCGGCCCGACCGCGGCACGCGACCCCGAGGACCTCGGCCTCGCCCTGCGCCGCCTGCACGACGCGCTGGTGCCTTGCGAGGGCGAGTTGGGGACGATGCTCGACCTCCGCGAGGACATCGAGCGGCTGCGGCTGAAGCTCCGACCAGGTCCCGAGGTCGCCTCCCTCGGCGACCGGCTCCACGCCCTGACCGACCGCGTGTTCGACAGCGCCCTACCGACCCAGGCCCTGCACGGCGACGCCTCGCTGTCCAACCTGCTGCGCACGCCTCACGGCCCGCTCTGGAACGACTTCGAGGACGTCCTCCGTGGCCCGGTCCACTGGGACGTCGCCGGCTACGTGATCGCCCTCGAGAACGCGGGGGCCGACCCCGCCTTCGTCCGCCGCGCCCTCGATGCCTACGGCTGGGACGACGCGCGGGACCTCACCCCGTTCACCGCGGCGCACGAGGTCTACGACGAGATCTGGCGGCGGTATCGGGAAGGGTAGTCGTGCGGGGGTGAGGGGCTGGCGTCGCGAGGGTCCCGACCTCTTGAAGCTGGCGCCCGGGAAAATGATGCTGCCCTCTCGGCGGCGGCCCTGGCAGGCTGTGGCCGCCGCCGAGAGGGCGGGTCTGTAGGGAGTGCCGCGTCACGGGACTCGCAAGTCGTGACGGAGAGCGTGGGAAGTCCACGCTTCCGTGGGTGTTGGACAACAGTCAATTCAGCGCTGCGTGCATTGACCCCCCTATAGGGGCCCAAATACACGCAGCGCGTTTTCGGGCCCCTTTTCCGGGGCCCGAAAGCAGACCGAAGATGCGCGGGAGGGTGACGTTCCCGGCATCTCCGTCACCTATCCGTGACAGGTGGGCCTTCTCTCCCACGGACCTCCGACGTAAGTCCGACCTCCGCCGGAACCTGTGGCGAAACCCTCACCTCCCTCACGCCCAGGACGCCGCTAGGACTGCCGGAGCGGCCGGGAGCGAGCTGCGCGACCCGGAGACCGCGAGGAGCCCCCGCCCTACCGTCCGCTGAGGCGGGCGCGCCAGTCGGCGTCGTCGAATTCGGCGGGCTCGGTGTCGTCGAGGAAGCGCTGGAGAGTCGCGGCGAAGCGTCCGGGGCTCTCGAGCTGGGGGATGTGGCCGGCGTCGGGGAAGACCTCGAGGCGGCTGCCCGGCAGCTGGGCGTGGGCGGCGCGGCCGTGGGCGACCGGGATGATCGGATCGCGCTCGCCCCAGATGATCAGCATCGGCACGGTCTCGGCGAGGTAGAGCCGGTCGAGGGCAGCCACCCGCTGGCCGTCGGTGCCGACCACCGCGTGGAGGGTCGAGAGGAAGGCCTTGCGCCGATCGGTGTCGGCGAGGGTCGCGTAGGCGCGACCGACCTCGGCCAGGTCGAAGTTCGGTCGCAGGCCGACTTTCCCGAGGGCGCCGGTCAACCAGCCGCCGGCGACCGAGCCCGGTCCCGCGGTGGCACGGATGAAGAGGTCGGCGCCGGGGAGCGCCGCGGCGCGTAGGACCGCCCCGACCTCGGGGCCGAGGCCGCCACTTGACACCAGCACCAGGCGTTCCACTTTCTCCGGGAACTGGTAGGCGAACTGGAGGGCGACGCCGCCGCCGAGGCTGTGGCCGACCAGCGTCGCGCGCTCGTGGCCGAGCGAGACCATCAGGTCGCGCAGTCCGCTCGCCAGGCTGCCGAGGCTGTAGTCGCCGGCGCCCGGCTCCGACTCCCCGTGCCCGGGGAAGTCCGGCGCGACGACGTGGTTGCGGAGCGCCAGCGGCTCGATCACCGGATCCCAGTTGCGCGCCGTCCCGGCCATACCGTGGACGAGCAGCAGCAGCGGGCCCTCGCCGGCCTCCAGATAGCTGACCGAACGGCCGTGAACGGAGACCGTCTGAACGGTTGAGAAGCTTGCATTGATTGATGGCACGGTCACATTGGTACCCCAAATGGCGTCGCGGGTGACACCACGTCGGCTGTTTTCAATACTGTCGCGCCGCAGTGAAGCTCCCTTCGATCAAGCGATCCGAGGTCCCCGCCGACGAACGCATCCCCCGCGGGGCGATCATCGTGGTCGCCGTCGGCCTGCTCGCCACGATCTTCGCGGCGGTGCTCACCAACACCGGTGGGAACAGCGCCGAAGCGGCTCACCTCGAATTCGTCCAGAAAGGGCAGATCGCCGATTCCAAGGCGGTCGACGTCCCTGGGAGCAAGAAGCTGAAGATGCAACTGGTCGGCGGCACGATCAAGGCGACCGGCACCAATATCGCGGGCTACTCCCTCTATCGGGTCCTCTCGACGGTGAAGATCGAAGAAGGGGCGCGGATCGGCGGCGAAATGCTCTGCTCGGTCCACGCCCTCGGGACCGGGACCCTGATCGCGCAGAGCTCCGGCAACCTGCGGATGCTCTACCCGCGCTCCTCCGAACAGGGCGTCTCCGGTCAGGAAATCCCGAAGACGGTGCTCGCGAAGTTCGCCTCTCACGGCCATCTGCTGGCGGTGCTTGCAGAAGTAACCGAAGACATGCCTGAAGAGTTCACGACGATCCCGGGCGTCAAGGTCGGCTGGCCCGAATACGAAGAAGGCACCGAGCACATCCTCTACCACCTGCCGCACGGCAAGGCACCGGTGACGGTCGAACTCCCCTTCTACACGGTCTGGAAATCGAAGAAGAGGCCCGTGGCGCAGATCGCCTGCACCCTCGAAACGAAACTGGGCAAAGCCACCGTCGAAACCGAAGGCTCGCTGCCGCACGTCTCACCGGCGATCGACGAAGAAGCCGAAGAAGTCAAACAGGAAGAACGCGAAGCGGACGGCGAAGACGAAGGCGCCGAAGAAGAAGGCGCGGAAGGCGAATAGCGCTCGTCATCCCGCGGGCGCGACCAGCAGCTCCGGCCCTTCGGCCATCCCTTTCCCCACCTTGTTGAGCGCCGGGTTCGCGGGCGCCCCTTCCATTCGTGCCGGGTCGAGCGGCCCGCACAGAGCGATCGCCTCCTCGGTGGTCAGGCTCGGGTCGAGCCAGGCCGCCTCGGCCTCGCGGCTCGGCAGGATCGACGGCATCCGGTTGTGGACCGGTTTCACGACCGCGTTCGGCGTGGTCGTGATCAGCGTCGCCGAGTAGAGGAAGCCGTCCGGGTCGACGCCGCGATCCTCGGGGTCGTTCCACTCCTTGCGCGTGCAGAGGCCGGCGAAGGCGAACGGCTCGCCGCCGTCGACGGTGAAGCGCCACGGCTGGCGCGGCTGCTTGGGGTCCTCGGCCTTCATCCACTCGTAGAAGCCGTCGGCGACGATCAGGCAGCGGTGGCGGAACTTGCCGACCAGCGGCCCGTAGGCGCGGCTTTTCAGCAGGTTCTCTTTTTTCGCGTTGATCATCTTGTAGCCGACTTTGAGGTCCTTGGACCAGACCGGGATCAGCCCCCAGCGCATCAGGCGCGCCTCACGCTCGCCTTCCGCGGCCGCCGCTTCCTCGGGAGATGGGCGGACGACGAGAACCTCTTGGGTGGGAGCGACGTTGAAGCGCCCCATCCCGGGAGGGTTGTCCTTGTCCCCGCCTTTTTCTTCCAGGGCCTTCTCCAGTTCGACCTGGAAGCGGTCGGCGATCGTCTTCGTGTCCTTGGTGGTGACCGTGAAGCGTCCGCACATCAGGGACGCACCTCCTTATGCTCGCGGTACCACTCAACGGTACGGGTCAGCCCGGTCCGCAGGTCGACCGCCGGTGCCCAGCCGGTCAGCTCGCGGAGCTTGGTCGAGTCGAGGTACTGGTCGAGGATCTCCCCCGCCGGCAGCCCGGGGCCGTACTCCGGCTCGACCTCTCCGCCGCCGACCGCCGCCGTCAGGTCGACGACCTCGCGCACCGAGTAGGGCCGGTCGCCGCCCGCGTTGAAGGCCTCGCCCGCCGCGCCTCCGCCGTCCAGCGCGCCCGCGATCGCCAGGTAGGCGGAGACCGCGTCGTCGACGTGGAGGAAATCGCGGCGCGGCGCCCCGTCGGAGCGGATCACCGGCGCCCGCCCGTCGGCGACCGCGATCGCCGTCTCCGGCACCAGCCGGGTGAAGTTGAGGTCGCCGCCGCCGTAGACGTTGGCGAAGCGGGTGACCGCCAGCGGCAGCCCCCACTCCCGCGCCAGCGCCCGCGCCATCACGTCGGCGGCGGCCTTGGAGGAGTCGTAGGGATGATCGGCCCGCAGCGGGAAGTCCTCGCGGTAGGGCAGCTCCGGCGCCGTGCCGTAGGCCTTGTCGGAGGAGGCGAAGACGACCTTGCCGACCCCGGCGTCGCGACAGGCCGCGAAGACGTTCCAGGAGCCGCGCACGTTCACGTCCACGGTCTCGTGGGGAGAGCGGCGAGCGACGCCGACGATCGTCTGGGCGGCGAGGTGGAAGACGGAGTCGCACCCGGCGACGGCCGCGGCGACGCTCTCGGCGTCGAGCAGGTCCGCCTCGACCAGCTCGACCTCCTCGCGCACCCCGAGCAGGTCGAGGCCCGAGGCGCGTGGCCCGCCGAGGTCGGTCTGCCGCGGCCCCGGCCGGTCGAGGACACGGACCGCCGCCCCCGCCGCGAGCAGCCCCGCCGCCAGATGCGACCCGACGAACCCGTGGCCGCCGGTGACCAGGACGAGCGATCCGACGGGGCTAGACACGCGCGCCGTCCCAGGCCCGCCAGGGGGCTTCGCCGCTGCGCCAGAGGTCGTCGAGGGTCACCGCGTCCTTGTAGGTGTCCATGCAGTCCCAGAAGCCCTCGTGCCGGTGGGCGTGGAGCTCGCCCGCCGCCGCGAGGCGCTCGAGCGGCCCGCGCTCCAGCACCGAGTCGGGGCCGATCTCGGCCAGCGCCGCGGGCTCGAAGCAGAAGAAGCCGCCGTTGATCCAGTGCTCGGAGCGCGGCTTCTCGACGAAGCCGGCGACCCGGTCCCCATCGAGCTCGGCCACGCCCCACTGGAGGTTGGGACGCACCACGGTCACCGTGGCCGCCGCGCCGCTCTCACGATGCCCGTCGAGCAGCGCCGCCAGATCGACGTCGGCGACCCCGTCGGCGTAGGTCGCGCAGAAGGTCCCGCCGGAGAGCCGCTCGGCGAGCGTGGCGATCCGCCCGCCGGTCGGCGTGTCGAGCCCGGTCTCGACGCACTCCACTGAGACGCCCTCGAGCCAGGGCTCCTCAGCGACGAAGCGCTCGACCTGCTCGCCGAGGTATCCGGTCGCCAGCAGGAACCGGTCAAAGCCCTGCGCGGCGTAGATCCCGAGCACGTGCCAGAGGATCGGCCGCCCGCCGATCTCGACCAGCGGCTTCGGGATCGACTCGGTCTTCTCGCGCAGCCTGGTCCCACGTCCTCCACAGAGGACGACGACCGGCGGTTTGCTCACCCTCCCGCGACAGCCGGGAGGATCGTTACTTCATCGCCCTCGTTGATGGCGGTCTCGAGGCCCTGCTGGAAGCGGATGTCCTCGCCGGAGACGTAGACATTGACGAAGCGGCGCAGGGTGCCGTCCTGGGTGATCCGCTCGCGCAGATCGCCGTAGGCGGCGAACACGGCGTCGAGCGCCTCGCCGACGTTGGACCCCTCGACCTCGACCTCGGCCTGGCCGCCGGTGGCGACGCGCAGCTGGGTCGGGATCTTGACGGTGACGCTCATCTACGCGGTTACCTCCTGGGCGGCGAACTCGGCATCGAATGCGGCGAGAGTCGGATCGATCTCGTGCATCGAGAAGCTGTCGCGGGTCGCGTCGAGCGTCTTCAGACCCTCGCCGGTGATGTAGGCGACGACCTTCTCGCCCGCCTTGAACTGACCTTGCCGTGCCAGCTGGCGCAGGACGCTGATCGTGACGCCGCCGGCGGTCTCGGTGAAGATCCCGGTGCTTTCGGCCAGCAGCTTGATCCCTTCGCGGATCTCGTCGTCGGAGACGGAGCTGATGTTGCCGCCGGTCGCGCGGGCGTGTTCGATCGCGTAGGGACCGTCGGCCGGGTCGCCGATCGCGAGGCTCTTGGCGATCGTGTCCGGGCGCTGCGGCTTGACCACGTTGTGGCCTTCGGCGAAGGCGGTCGCGACCGGGCTGCAGCCGTCGGCCTGGGCGCCGTGGAAGTGCGGCTGCTCGCCCTCGACCAGGCCGAGGTCGATCCATTCCTGGAAGCCGCGTCCCAGTTTGGTGAAGAGGGAGCCCGAGCCGATCGGCGCGACGACCCGGTCCGGGAGTTCCCAGCCGAGCTGCTCGACCGTCTCGAACGCGAGGGTCTTCGAGCCCTCGGCGTAGTACGGGCGCAGGTTGACGTTGACGAAGGCCCAGGGCTGGGTATCGACGAGTTCGGTGCAGAGCCGGTTGACCGCGTCGTAGTTGCCGCGCACGCCGACCAGGTTGGTGCCGTAGACGTCAGAGGCGATCAGCTTCTGCTCCTCCAGGTCGGCCGGGACCAGCACGTAGGACTCGAGGCCCTCGGCGGCGGCACGGGCGGCGACCGCGTTGGCGAGGTTGCCGGTCGAGGCGCAGGCGATGGTCGTGTAGCCCAGTTCCTTGGCCTTGGCGACGGCGACCGCGACGACCCGGTCCTTGAAGGAGTGGGTCGGGTTGGCGGCGTCGTTCTTGATGTAGATCTCGGCGTCGGTGCCGAGCAGCTCCGCCAGCCGGTCGGCGCGCACCAGCGGCGTCAGCCCCGGCTCCAGCGGGTCGCCGCCGGGCTTGCCCGTGGTCGGCAGGAAGTCGCTATAGCGCCAGATCCCGTGGGACCCGGCCTGGATCCGCCGCTTGGCCTCCGCCGCGTCCAGCCCCGAGTGGTCGTAGGCGACCTCGAGCGGGCCGAAGCAGTGTTCGCAGAAATAGGCGGCGGACTCTTCGTACTTCGCGCCGCACTCCTTGCACTTCAAACCTTCGACTGACATCCGATCACTTCCCTTGTGTGAAAAAGACTTCGCCACGTGGGGCGAAGTCCGATCGGACATCCCCCACATCTGTCAGATCACTTAGATCTGCTGGAGTTGGCACCTTCCCCGGACCGCTAGGTCCGAGATGGTTGCCGGGGCTTCACTGGGCCAGTCCCTCCACCCCTCTAGATGTGGCGCTTATGTGTGGGCGAAGCCTACCACGATCCCCAGGACGGTTCCGATGCCTCGCTGACGGCTAACCTACGCCTGTGACCGCGATTCTTCCGCACGACGAGATGGGCCCGGCCGATGCCGAACCTCCCGAAACCACGCCTGCGCCGCCCGCGGCGTGGCGAGCTCGTCACGCCGCTCGAATCGGCTGAGCCACAGGCCCCGCGGGTCGAGCAGATCGAGTGGGGTGGCTTCCGCTGGGTCAACATCGAGCACGCCGGAGCGCTGGAGCGGGCCTGGCTGGAGGAGCACTTCGACTTCCACGCCCTCGACCTCGAGGATGTCCTCTCGCGCAACCAGCGCCCGAAGATCGACATCTACGACGACTACCTGTTCAGCGTCCTGAACCTGCCGGTCTTCGATCGGGCCGCCAAGCGCCTCGGCGCGGGCGAGCTCGACCTCTTCGTCGGCCCCGACTTCCTCGTCACGATCCCAAATCAGCCGCTGCAGCCGGTCGAGTACCTCTTCGAGCGCTGCCGGACCAAAGAGGAGCTCCGCGAGCAGCTCTTCTCGCGCGGCTCGGGCTATCTCCTCTACCGCCTCGTCGACGACTGCTTCGACTACTGCTTCCCGATGCTGCGCAAGATCGGCAACAAGCTGGACGCGCTGGAGGACGACATCTTCGAGGGCCGCTCCGAGGACATCGTCCGCGACATCTCCAACGCCAAGCAGGAGATCATCAACTTCCGCAAGGTCATCCGGCCGCAGCGCCCGGTGCTGCGCGACCTGGAGAAAGTCAAATCGCGCTACCTCTCCCCGGACTTCGACCTCGAGATCTACTTCGACGACATCGTCGACTCGCACGAGCGGATCTGGGACATGCTCGAAAACTACAAAGAGGTGATCGAGGCGCTCGAGGAGACCAATGAGTCGGTCATCTCCCACCGCCTCAACGACATCCTCCGCGTGCTGACCTCGATCAGCGTCGTGATCCTGCCGCTCACCCTGATCGCGAGCATCTGGGGGATGAACTCGAAGGTGCCGGGTCAGGACAACCTGGCCGCCTTCTTCATCGTGCTCGGCGGCATGTTGGTGATCCTCATCGGGATGGTCGCCTGGTTCAAGCGACGCGGATGGCTGTGACCGCATAGGCTCACCGGCCAGTGGCTAATTTCAGGATCTGGGCGCCGTGGCGCCTCGCCTACGTGTCAGACGCGGCCAAGGACAAAGAGGAGGAGTGCATCTTCTGCGCGAAGCCCGCGCAGGACGATGACGAGGGCAACCTCATCGTCCATCGCGGCGAGCGCGCCTTCGTGATCCTCAACCTCTACCCGTACACGAACGGGCACCTGATGGTGGCGCCCTACGAGCACATCGGCGCGATCCAGGAGATCCCGGCCGAGACGACCGCGGAGATGATGGCGCTGGCCCAGACCGCGATCCGCCGGCTCGAGGACGCTTACTCCCCGCATGGCTTCAACGTCGGCTTCAACCAGGGCCGGATCGCGGGCGCCGGGGTCGAGCACCACATCCACATGCACGTGGTGCCGCGCTGGTCGGGGGACAACAACTTCATGCCGGTGATCGCCGACACCAAAGTGATGCCGCAGACGATCGAGCAGTCCTACTCCGCCCTGAAGGGAGCGTCATGGAGCTGAACCCGGGGATCTTCAAGGCCTACGACATCCGCGGCATCTACGGCGAGGAGATGGACGAGGGCGTCGCGCACGACATCGGTCGCGCGTTCGTGCGCGTCCTGGCGCGCTTGCGTGACAAGCCCGCCGGGGAGCTGCGCGTCGGCCTCGGCCGCGACATGCGCCTCACCGCGCCGAGGATGGCGGCGGAGCTGCGCGACGGGATGATCTTCGAGGGTGCCCACGTCCTCGACGCGGGCATGGTCGCCACCGAGATGCTCTACCACCTGGTCGGCTCGCGGGAGCTCGACGGCGGCGCGATGGTGACCGCGTCCCACAATCCGAAGGCCTACACCGGGGTGAAGCTCGTCCGCGAGGGCGCGCTGCCGCTCTCCGGCGACGCCGGGATCGGCGAAGTGAAGGCCGAGATCGAAGGCGGCCTCGGCGAGGCGCCGGGCGGAGGCGAGCTCGAGGAGGTCGACATCTGGGAGGAATTCCGCCTCCATGCGCTGAGCTTGGTCGACGTCGGCGCGGTCAAGCCGATGAAGGTGGTGGTCGACGGTGGCAACGGGATGGGCGGGCCGATGGTCGGGCCGATCCTGGAAAAGATGCCGCTGGAGCTGGAGAAGATGTACTTCGAGCCGAACGGCGAGTTCCCCGACCACGAGCCGAACCCGCTGCTGGAGGAGAACCGGCGGATGATCATGGACCGGGTGCGCTCGACCGGCGCCGACCTCGGCATCGCCTGGGACGGCGACGCCGACCGCTGCTTCTTCATCGACGGCTCGGGCGAGTTCTGCGACGGCGACTTCATCTGCGCGCTGCTCGCCCGGCAGGTTCTGGCGAAGAACCCGGGCGCGACGATCCTCTACGACCCCCGCTCGAGCCGCGCCGTCCCCGACCTGGTCGCCGCCGACGGCGGACGGTCGGACCTCTCGCGGGTCGGCCACGCCTTCTTCAAGGCCCGGATGCGCGAGGAGGACGCGGCGTTCGGCGGGGAGGTCTCCGGCCACTACTACTTCCGCGACTTCTGGAATGCCGACTCTGGGACGATCCCGGCGCTGCTGATGCTGGAGCTGCTCTCCCGGGACGGGCGCACGATCGGCGAGCTGATGGACGAGTTCCGCTCGAGGTACTTCATCTCGGGGGAGATCAACTCCGAGGTCGCCGACCAGGCGGCGAAAATGGATGAGATCCGCGAGCGCTACGCCGACGGGAAGATCGCCGAACTCGACGGCGTCTCGGTCGATTACGAGGACTGGCATTTCAACGTGCGGCCGTCGAACACCGAGCCGCTGCTGCGCCTGAACCTGGAGTCGCTGGTCTCCCGCGAGGACATGGAGCGCCGCCGCGACGAGCTGCTGGGGTTGATCCGCGGGTGACGACCACCCCGGAGGAGGCGTTCGAGCAAGCGGCCCTGGCGGGCGTCCATCGCCTGGCGATCCCGACCCCGTTCGCGGTCGGCAAGGTCAACTCCTACCTGATCGAGGACGATCCGCTGACGCTGATCGACGGCGGGCCCAACTACGGCACCGCGCTCGAGGCGTTGAGCGAATCGATCGCCGCCCATGGCCACTCGATCGAGGACATCGGCCTGATCCTCCTCACCCACAACCACACCGACCACCTCGGACTGGCGGAGATCGTGGTCGAGCACTCCGATGCCGAGGTCGCGGCGCTCGGCGTGGCGGCGGAGCGGCTCGCCAACTACACCGCCGAAGCCGAGGCCGACGACGCGATGGCGGTCGAGCTGATGTTGAGCAGCGGGATCCCGGAGGAGATCGCGCTCGCGCTGCAGACCGTCTCCGCCTCCTATCGCGGCTGGGGCGCGCCGGTGAACGTCACGCGGCCGCTGGCCGACGGGGACGTGATCGAGCTCGCCGGGCGCAAGCTCGAGGTCCAGCACCGTCCCGGGCACAGCGTCATGGACACGGTCTTCTGGGACGCGGAGCGCCAGTTCGGCTTCGTCGGCGACCACCTCCTCCCCCACATCTCCTCCAACCCGTTGATCAGCCGGCCGCTCGACGGCTCGCCCGGTCGCACCCGCTCGCTGATCGCCTACCTCGACTCGATGGCGAAGACCCGCGAGCTGCCCGAGGGCTCCCTGCTCTTCGGCGGCCACGGCGAGCCGATCGACGACCACCGCGCCCTGATCGACGGCCGGATCGCCTCGACCGAGCGCCGCAAGGAGAAACTCCTGCGCCTGCTCGCCGACGGTCCCCGCTCGGGTTACGAGCTGGCCCAGTCGATGTGGGGCAACATCGCCGTCACCCAGGCGTTCCTCACCCTGTCGGAGGTGATCGGCCACATGGACATCCTCGAGGCCGAAGGCCGCGTCCGCGAGGTCGACGACGACGGCGTGATCCGCTTCGAAGCGATCGCCGACGCACAGCCTTAGACCCCCCCCGACAGAACCGGAGACACACCATGGCCACGACGACGATCCTCGACATGCGCTTCAAGCCCGATGCGGTCGACGAGGCGCAGGACCTGCTCAAGCGCGTCCTAGCCGAGACCCGCGCCTTCGACGGCTGCCTCGGGGTAAGGGTCATCCAGGACAAGGACGACCCGACGCACCTGATCGCGGTCGAGGAGTGGGAGTCCCTGGAGAAGGACGGCGCCTACCGCGAATGGCGTGCCGGCGACGGCGCGATCACCGAGCTTCCGGGCCTGCTCGCGGGCGCGCCGAGCCTCTCGATCTGCGAGCCCCGGTCCGACATCTAGTCGCG
Organism: Solirubrobacterales bacterium; assembly: GCA_965200635.1. Taxonomy (GTDB): domain Bacteria; phylum Actinomycetota; class Thermoleophilia; order Solirubrobacterales; family 70-9; genus VAYN01. The sequence continues at coordinate 3,265,524 of OZ241364.1, forward strand.
CGGCCCGCCGCGAAGCAGTCGCGTAGGCTGCCCCCAGATGGTCTCGTTCGGCGCGCGAAGGTCTGGGAAATCCGGCAAGAAACGGATGCTGATCATCGTCAATCCGTACGCCACCACGGTGTCGGATCGGCTGCGGAACCTCGTCGTCTACGCGCTCCAAGGCCGCTACGAGGTCGAGGCGGTGCAGACGCAGGCGCAGAACCACGCGACCGAGCTCAGTCGCGACGCGCGCGACGGTGGCTATGACGTGGTCGTCTCCTTCGGCGGCGACGGCACCCTGAACGAGGTCGCCAACGGCCTGGTGGGCACCGACATGCCGATGGCGATCATCCCCGGCGGCTCGGCCAACGTGGTGGCACGAAGCCTCGGCATCCCCAATGACGTGGTCGACGCGACCGAGCACCTCCTCTCGCTCGCCGACGAATGGCACCCCCGCAAGATCGACCTCGGCCGGGTCGACGAGCGCTACTTCGTCTTCGCCTGCGGGGCCGGAATCGACGCGACCGTGGTCAAACGGGTCGACTCGCGCCCGAAGCTCAAGGCCCGCTTCGGCCCCTGGTTCTACAGCTGGGCCGGCGTCTCGGCCTTCTATCGCAGCTACATCGTCAACCCGGTGCGCCTCCGTGTCGCCGTCGACGACGCCGCCCCGGTCGAGGGCGTCACCGCGATCACCCAGAACTCTGACCCTTTCACCTACTTCTCCACCAAACCGGTCTACGTCAACGAGAACGTGGCGATCGACAGCGGCACCCTCTCGATGGCCGTCCTCAAGCGAGCGGCCCAGCGCGACATGCCGACCCTCCTCCCCAAGCTCTTCTCCCCGAAGAAGCCCGCGGTCCGCCACCGCCAGATCATCGGCTTCGAGGGCGCCACCAGAGCCACCATCGAATCGATCTCCGAGGACCGCTCCGGCGCCCCTCGCTCCTTCCAGCTCCAGGTCGACGGCGACTACATCGGCGAGCGCACCAAGGTCGAGCTCGGCATCGAGCCGGGGGCATTGACGATCGTCGCCTGAGACGCCCAGGACGTGAGGGTTTCGGGGGACAGTGCGGGGTTCGTCACGGTTCCGCCCGGAACTCCACACCCTCGTCACGCTTCTGTCGCACTGCGGACCAGCCGTTCGCTGTTTGCCCCCCGTATGGCATACAAACAGCGAAGGGCTGTCGCCGAAGACGTCGGATCGGGGCGGAAGGCCTACGGAAGTGTGGAGTTCTTGGAGGAACACGCCCGGAACCGTGGAGTTCGTGTCGTCTCCCGTACGTCTCCCTCGACGGCGTCGCAGTTACTCCTCACCTTTCATACCCGCTCTCGCCGACCCCGCCTCGCGTCCCTCTCCTCAGTCCAGCATCCCCGTTTCGCGGGCCGAAACCGCGGTCTGGATCAGCGTCTCGGACGCGTCGAACCTTGGCACCCAGCCGAGCTGCTCCCGGACCTTCGTCGTGTCCATGATCACCGGGGTGGTCAGGGCCGTGGCCCACTCGAGCTGGGGGTTGATGAAGGAGAGGCGTCCGGCCACCGAGGTGCCGACGCCGAGGGCCGGGCGGGGGACGCGGACGGAGCGCCAGCCGAGGGCGCGGGCGATGTCGGAGATCTGGATCTCGCCATCGGCGGCGAGGTTGTAGGCGCCGGGGTCGCCCCTGCCCTCGACGGCGGCGGCGAGGGCGGCCGCGACGTCGTCATGGTGGACGAGCTGGAGGGGGACGCCGGCGTCGGGGAGGATCGGGCGGAGCAGTGGGATGCGGTCGAGGACGTGGCGGCGTAGGCGGGGCGTCGGGTCGCCGAGGCGGGCGGCGCCGACCGTCTGCTCGATCAGCATCGTCGCCCGCGGCCCGGCGACGATGCAGGGGCGGAAGACGTAGGCGGCGAGCTCGGAGCCGGCGAGGATCTCGTCGAGCGACTCCTCCAGCTCGGCCTTCTGGGCGGAGTAGTAGAAGTCGGATGAGCCGATCGCGGGCGTGTCCTCGGTGAGCGGCTGGGGATTGTCCGGGTGGAAGCCGTAGGCGGCGACCGAGGAGGCGTAGACGAGGCGGTCCACCCCCGCCTCGATCGCGGCTTCGAAGACGTTGCGGCTTCCCTCGAGGTTGATCCGCCGAGTCTCCTCACGGTCGCCGAAGATCGCGAAGGCGAGGTGGACGGCGACGTCGGCGCCGTCGAAGAGCTCCGCCAGGTGGCCGCGGTCGAGGATGTCCCCGCGCTGGTAGGTCGCCTTCCGCCAGCCTGCGGAAGCGGGATCGAACGGACGGCGCGCCATCCCCCGGATCGACTCGACCGCCTCGCTCGCCTCCAGCGCGTCGATCAGCGAGCCGCCGACCTCTCCCGTCGGCCCGGTGACGGCGACGGTCAGCGACATCAGGTCAGGCGGTCGGGGTTATGCGGTAGGCGTCGAAGACCGACTCTACGTTGCGCAGTCGGCTGATGCAGTGTTTGAGCTGCTCGGTGTCCCCCACCTCGATCACGAACTTGTTCTTGACCATCGGGTGGTTGGTCACGCAGGAGGCGCCGATGATGTTGATGCCGACTTCGGAGAACGTCCGCGAGAGGTCCTCCAGCAGGCGAGTGCGATCGTAGGCGTCGATCTGGACCTCGACCCGGTAGGACGCCTCGTTGTCGCCCTCCCAGCCGACGTCGACGAAGCGCTCCGGCGCCCGCTTCAGCGCCTTCACGTTCTTGCAGTCGCCGCGGTGGATGGTGATCCCGCGCCCGAGGCTGACGTAGCCGGCGATCTCGTCGCCGGGGACCGGGCGACAGCACTTGGCGAGCCGCACCGCGACGTCCTCGACGCCCTTCACCACGATCCCGTAGTTGGAGGCGTCCTTGGTCCGACGGGCGCGGTCGGAGTGCTCGGTCGCCGGCAGCAGGTCGTCGGCCTCGACCGCCTCGCCGGCTTTCAGCCGCTGCAGGATTTTGTTGACGACGGTCTTGGTCGACACTTTGCCCTGACCGAGCGCGATGTAGAACTCGGTCGCTTTGCGGAAGCCCATCTCGCGGATGACGTCGGCGAGCAGCGCCGAGCCGGCGATTTTCTGCATCGGCACGCCGCGCGAGCGCAGCGCCTCCTCGAGGCCCTCGCGGCCGTCCCGCTCGGCGTCCTCGCGCCGCTCCTCTTTGAACCAGGCACGGATCTTGTTGCGCGCGCGGCTGGTCCGGACCAGTTTCAGCCAGTCGAGCGACGGCGCCCGTTTCTGCTTCGCGGTCAGCACCTCGACGATGTCGCCCGAGCGCAGCGTGTAGTGGAGCGGGACGATCGCCCCGTTCACCTTGGCGCCGACGCAGCTGTGGCCGACGTCGGTGTGGACCGCGTAGGCGAAGTCGAGCGGGGTCGAGCCCGCCGAGAGGTTCTTCACTTCACCCTTCGGCGTGAAGACGAAGACCTCGTCCTCGAAGAGGTCGACCTTCAGCGATTCGAGGAACTCGGTCGGGTCCTGTTCGCCCTCGGCCTCGACCAGCTGGCGCAGCCAGGTCATCTTCTCCCGCTGTGGGTCCCCTTGGCCACCCTCTTTGTAAGCGACGTGCGCGGCGATCCCGTACTCGGCGAGTTTGTGCATCTCCTCGGTGCGGATCTGGATCTCGAGCGGTTTACCCTCGGGTCCGATCACCGTCGTGTGCAGCGCCTGGTACATGTTGGCCTTCGGCATCGCGACGAAGTCCTTGAAGCGTCCCGGCAGCGGCTTCCAGATCGAGTGGATCACGCCGATCGCGCCGTAGCAGTCCTTCACCGACCCGACGATCACGCGCATCGCGGTGAGGTCGAAGATCTCGTTGAACTCGCGGCCCTTTTTGGCCATCTTCGTGTAGATCGAATAGAAGTGCTTGGCGCGGCCGGAGATCTCGGCGCGGATGCCGACCTCATCCAGTTCTTCGGCGAGGAAGTCGCCAGCCTCGGTCACGTAGTTCTCGCGCTCGTCACGCTGTTGGGCGACCAGCTGCTTGATTTCGGCGTACTTGCGCGGGTGGAGGGTCGCAAAGGCGAGGTCCTCCAGCTCCCACTTGATCGCGTGGATCCCGAGACGATGAGCGAGCGGCGCGTAGATCTCCAGCGTCTCGTGGGACTTCAGCGTCTGTTTCTGCTTCGGCAGCGCGCCGAGCGTGCGCATGTTGTGGAGACGATCGGCCAACTTGATCAGGATCACCCTGACATCGGTTGCCATGGCCACCATCATCTTGCGGTAGTTCTCGGCCTGCCGCTCGTCGCGGCTCTCGAAGTTCATCCCGGTCAACTTGGTCACGCCGTCGACCAGCGCCGCGATTTCCTCGCCGAATTCCTCGCGGACCTCGTCCAGCGTCGCGCTCGTGTCCTCGACCGTGTCGTGGAGCAGCGCCGCGCAGAGCGTGTCGGTGTCCAGTCGCATCCCGGCACAGATCTGCGCGACCCCTACCGGGTGGGTGATGAACTCATCGCCCGAGTAGCGCTTCTGGTCCCCGTGGTGATCGCAGGCGAATTCGAAGGCCTCGGCGACCTTGTCGCGGTCGATGATCGTCGCCACCGCCACCGCGGCGCCGCCGCGGGCACCCGAAGCCTCCTCCTGGGCGGAGTCGAACTCCTCGATGACCGCGAACAGGTCGCCGAGCAGCTCTTTGCGCTCTAGGGAGATTTTTGGCTCTGCAGAAATGACTGTGCCTCCGAATGCTCTTTGCCGTAGACCTGGAAAGCCGCCGAGCGGTCCAGGTCCGTCCCTTCAGAGGATACGACGCCGACGAATCCGGCGCCTCCGTTCGTGTCACCCGCAACGAGGCCGAGCTCCCGCAGGACGCGGAAGCAGCGAGCCGCGGCCTCCGGGTCCAGACAGTGGGGGCCAGGACCGGCCAGCGCCGCGCGGAGCTCCGCGCCGGATACCTGACCGACCGTGCGAAGCGTCCGGAAGACCCCCGCGATCGTCTCCCGCGACGGCGCCTGGCGGCCGAGGACGCCGAGTCCGAACTCCCGCTCGGCCCCGGAGTAGAGCGGGTGGATGAAGCCGCCCCCGGGCCGCCGGATCTCCTCCGCGTCGCCGAGGCCGTCGCCGGCGCTCAGCATCGCGGCGCGGGCGATCTCCAGGAGCGCCTCCTTGTCCGCGCCGGGATTCGCCACCGGCACCTCCTCCTCGCCCGACGGGCCGAAGGGAGTGGCGACCCGCACGCGATCGAGCTGGGTGCGCGGGGCGTCGACCAGGACGACGTGCTCGAAGGACGCCGCGAGATCCGGCGCCATCGCGAGCGCCGCGTAGTCGACCAGCGCCAGCCCGCTGTCGGCTCGCGCGGCGAGCCCGGCGACCGCCTCGGCGCCGCAGCGGTGGCAGGCGATGAGCGCGGCGCCGCCGTTGAAGCGCGCCAGCCCGGTCGCCCCGTTGGCGAGCGCCGCCCGCCGCGAGGCGTCGGCGGTGACCGCCAGCACGCCGGCGCCGCTCGACACGAGCTCCGCGATCGTCGCCGTCGGCGAGGATCCGGCGCTCCGCACCACCTTCCGCGGGGTGCCGGCAGCGTCGCCGCGGTGATTCCGTCGGTCCCCGATCGAGCTCGGCCCCGCGCCCGGCGTCAGCTCGCGACCGAGCTCGGCCTCGAAGCGCGCCCACCACTCTGCTTCCTCGCAATCGCAGGGGTGCGGGGACAGCGCGTCGGCATCTACCTCGAGCGGATAGACCTCGCGGAGGACCACGCGAGGCTCGACCGCGCCGTTCCAGTGGTTCACCTCGAGGCGCACCGCGGCGTCGAGCATGTCCTCGCCCTCGACCCCGAAGCTGGTGCGGCCGAAGGCCACGCCGAGGGCGCGATGGGAACCGCTGTGGAGGCTGAACCGGGAGTGCTTGCCCTCCTCGCCCATCGTCCGCACGTCGGTCACCCGGGCCGAGGGCACCATCAGCCGCACGCCGGGGTTGCCCATCCCGAACGGCGCGAGCTGCCCGAGCTCTTCGGCGAGGTCGAGACCCAGGCCCACCCCGCCGACCATCGCGTCGATCTGCTCGGTCCGCTTCAGGTCCTCCTCGCTCAGCACGCTCTCCGCGTGAGCGGCAAAGGCGGCGCGGAAAGCCTCGAGGTTCTCGGCGCGCAGCGACAACCCGGCGGCAGCCTTGTGTCCGCCGAAGCTCTCCAGGTGCTCGGAGCAGGCGTCGAGCGCGGCGTGCAGATCGAAGCCGGAGATGCTCCGACCGGAGCCGCGCCCTCCCCCCTCGCCGTCGAGGGAGATGACGACGACCGGGCGATGGTGGCGCTCGACCAGGCGCGAGGCGACGATCCCGACCACGCCCGGGTGCCAACCCTCTCCCGCCAGCACCAGCCCTTTCGCCGACTTCAGCTCCTCTGGCAGCTCGCGCCGCGCCCCCTCGGCGGCCGCGTCGACCTCGCGCTCGGTCGCCCGCCGCTCCGAGTTGGCCCGACCGAGCTCCTCGGCGATCTGCTTCGCCCGCGTCTCGTCCTCGGTGAGCAGGAGCTCGACCCCGGCGTCGGCCCGGTAGAGCCTCCCGGCCGCGTTGATCCGCGGGGCCAGCCGGAAACCAAGGTCGCTCTCATCGAGCCGGCTCGGGTCGCATTTCGAGGCCTCCATCAGCGCCCGGAGCCCGACCCGCTTGGTCCGGCGGATCTCGGCGAGCCCACGCTTCACCAGCGACCGGTTCTCGCCGACCAGCGGAACCACGTCGGCAACCGTCGCCAGCGCCACCAGGTCCAGGTCGTCCTCGGCCGACCCGGTCGCGCCGGCGGCGTCGCGCAGCGCGCAGGCGAGCTTCCAGGCGACCGCCGTGCCGCAGAGCGACTCGAAGGGATAGTCGGAGACTTCGGGGTGCAGGATCGGGCACGGCGGCAGCTCCTCGACCCGCTGGTGGTGATCGGTGACGATCACTTCCATCCCGAGCTCCTGTGCCTGGCGGACCTGCTCGACCGCGGTGATCCCGCAGTCGACGGTGATCAGCAGGCCGGTGCCGCGCTCCGCCAGCTTCACCACGTTCTCGGAGCTGAGGCCGTAGCCGTCCGCGATCCGATCCGGTATCAGCCAGTCGCAGTCGGCGCCCAGCTCCCGCAAGGTCGAGATCATCAGCGTCGTCGCGCTCACGCCGTCGACGTCGAAGTCGCCGTGGACGGTGATGCGCTCGCCCGCCTCGATCGCCCCGAGGATCAGGCCGACTACCTCGTCCATGCCCTCGAACATCTCTGCCGGGTGCGACTCTTCCCCGGCGAGGAAGATCCGGGCTGCCGCCGGGGTCCGGTAGCCGCGGCGGACCAGCGTCACCGCGACGGGCTGGCTCAGCCCGAGCTCGTCGGCGACGGCGCGCGCGTCGGCGAAGTCATATGGGTCGGCAGCGAACGCCCTGGCGGATTCCGGCACGTTTCCAGGCTAGGAGGACGTCCGGCGGCAAAACGCACCGCGGAAATCCGCAAAAAGCCGGGGAACGACGGCCCGGCGGAGGGTCAGTCGTACTGCGGTTCGCGGCTGCCGATCAGCCAGACGATGCCGAGGCCGATCGCGGTCCCGGGGATCGCCGAGAGGGCAGTGCCGATCGTCGTGTTGCCGATCGACTGGCCGTCGATGATCAGGACGATCGCGCCGACCGCCAGGGAGCCGAGTACGGCGCCGACGAAGGCGCCGACGATCCCCTGCCAGAAGCGATCCGGCAGGAAGACCGTGAAGTGCCAGAGGGCGATGCCCATCGTCAGCCAGACCAGAACCGCCATCAGTCAGCCACCCCGCTCATCGCCGTTTGCCTTTGCGTCGCTGGGCACGCTTGGCCCGCCGTTCCTCGTTGCGTTTGCGGCGCTCCGCGGACTCCGGGTCGGCAGCGGCTCCGTTGCCGGACCGCGTGGGCGGCTCCGGAGCGCTCGGGGCCTCGGCCGCTTCCTCGGCCTCCGGCGCTTCGACCGCCTGGGTCTCCTCGGCTACCTCGGTCGTCCCGGCCCCCGCGGCCCGGCCCCGCCCGAGGCGACGCCGCGGCCCGACCGCCTCGGCCGCCGGCGCTTCGCGCTCGATGTCGGCGGCGATCTCGGCATCGGTCTCGTCGTCGTCGGCGAGCCTCGATACCTGGACTTCGTCGGCGAACGCGGGCACCAGGCCGTTCTCGACCTCGGCGATCCGCTGGCGCCGCCGCACGAACCCCGGCTCACGTTCCTTCCAGGCGGTGAGCACCGGCGACGCGATGAAGATCGACGAATAGGTGCCTGACGCGATTCCGATCATCATCGCGAAGGCGAAGTCCTGCAGGGTCGAGGTGCCGAAGATCAGCAGCGAAAGCACCGCGAGCAGGGTCGAGAAGCTGGTCGCCAGCGATCGCGTCATCACCTCGCTCATCGAGCGATTGACGATCTGGGAGAACGCCGCGCGCGGCATGCGCGGCATGTTCTCTCGTATTCGGTCGAACACGATGATCGTGTCGTAGAGCGAATAGCCCAAGATGGTTAAGAAGGCAGCCACCGTCCCGCTCGACACTTCTTTGCCCGTCAGCGCATAGACGCCTCCGGTGATCAGGATGTCGTGGAACAGGGCGATCAGCACCGGGACCGCGAATTTCGGCTCGAACCTCAGCGCGACGTAGATCAGGATGATCAGCAGGGAGAAGATCAGCGCCTTGATGGCGGATTCCGCCACCTGGTTGCCGAAGGTCGGCCCGACGCTGGTGCTTTCGAAGCCCTCCGGACTGATCCCGTAGGCCCCGGCCAGCTCCTTTTCGATTCCGTTGACTTCGCCGGGCTGCAGCTGCGCGGACTCGATCTGGAAGACGTTCGAGCCGAAGTTCGGAACCGTGACCTGCTGGACCTCGGCGTTGTCGACGCCGGCTTCTTCGAGGCTCGCTTTGACCCCGGGCTCATCGGTCGGTTTTTCCAGCGCCGCGGTGATCCGGGTCCCGGACTCGAAGTCGATGCCGAAGTTCAGCTCCTTCGTCGAGAGGGCGACGGCGCCGATGATCAGGATGATGCCGGAGAAGGTGAAGAACCAGCGGCTGGCGCCCATGAAGTCGAAGTGCCAGCTCTGCCCCTCGCCGCCCGCGCCGAGCGCGTTGCGCGATTTGAGCAGCTTCGAATTGCTCATCGTCCCGAGTAGCGCCTGGGTGAAGACGACCGCGGTCAGCAGCGAGGTGAGCGTGCCGACGCCGAGGACGAAGGCGAAGCCCTTGACCCCGGCCGTCGCGAGCACGAAGAGGATGAACGCGGTGAGGATCGTGACGACGTTCGCGTCGATGATCGTCGAGATCCCGCGTTTGTAGCCGGCGGTGATCGCGCCCTGCATCGAGCGACCAGCACGGATCTCCTCCTTTATTCGCTCGAAGATGACGATGTTCGAGTCGGCAGCGACCCCGATCGTCAGCACCAGACCGGCGATCCCCGGCAAGGTCAGGGTGATCGGGACCAGTTTGATCAGGGCGAAGAAGATCACGCCGTAGGCGGCCAGCGCGACGATCGAGATGAACCCGAGGAAGCGGTAGTAGGCGAGCAGGAAGATGATTACGAGGAGGAGGCCGATGATTCCGGCCTTGATCCCGTCGTGGAGCGCCTGGGAGCCGAGCGTCGCCGAGACCTGCGTCTCCGAGATCAGGTGCAGTTCGATCGGCAGCGCGCCGATCTGCAGCGTCGTCGCCAGTTCCTGCGCGGTTTCCAGGCCGTGATCGCCGTTGAAACCGCCGGAGATCTGGGCGCCTTCGCGGCCGTCGATCCCGTCAGGGTTTTCCTGGAAGTTGATGATCGGGCGGCTCTGGACTTCGTTGTCCAGGATGACCGCGAAGTGACCTGAGCGGGCGGCGGCTTCTTCGCCCGCGATCGCCTGAGACTGGCCGCGCAGGGCGATCTTGCGGGTGACGTTCTGGAAGTTTTCCCGGCCCTTGTCGGTGAATTTGAAAGCGACGTTCGGTTCGCCCGACTGTCCGTATTCCTGCTTCGGTTCGGTGATTTCGTTGCCCGACAGCGCGTATTCGTCGTTCAGCGCGAACCAGCCGGGCTGGGCCGTTTCGTCGAGCTTGCCCGTGTCGTCGGTGGGAAGTTCGGAGACGAGGACGGTCCCGGCCGGGATTTCGACCACCGTCGTCCCTTTTTTCGACAGCGTTTCGCCGGTCGGGCTTTCGTAGAGGTCTTTTTCGTTCAGCTCGGGCCCGGCCAGCAGTTTGTGTTTGGCGTTGTCCTCGAAGAGGTAAAAGCGCGGTTTCGCGACCGAGCATTTTTCACATTCTTCCTTGGATTTCGGCGCCTGTTTCTCCGCCAATAGCGCCGCCTCGTAGGCGTTCGGGTAAGCGCCCGACGCGATCAGGATTTTGCTCTCGAAGCTTTTGACGTTCCGGCCCGATTCTTTCCATTCTTTTTCCAGCTCTTTCAACGTGTCGGCGGGCGGCTGGGTGCCTGGGTGGCCGCCGATGACGCGCTCCTGGCCGAGGAGATTGGGCTCCCAGTCGTAGAAGAAGAGCTGCGCGGTCGTGCCTACCTGTTCGGCGGCGCGGTTGGCGTCGGTGACGCCGGGCAGGCCGACGGTGATGTTGGTGTTGCCGAGTCGCGCGACTTCCGCCTCGGAAACGCCGAGGTTGTTGATGCGCTTTTCGATGATGTTGATCGAGTCTTCGATGTCTTCACCGGAGACTTCGGTCGCGGTGCCGGTCGGCTGGCCTTCGTAGACCAGCTGCAGGCCGCCCTGAAGGTCGAGGCCGAGCTTCGTTTCCTTCGACGCGATGACGATCCCCGAGATCGCGACCAAGGCGACGACGAAGAGCAGGACGAAGAGGTGCTGCCGCCGCGAGCCCACGGTGCCTAGCCCTCCGGGGTCAGGACAAGCAAGAGCCCGCCGTCGTCGTCATAGGCGGGGAAGACGTCGGCGACCGCCTTCGCCGGAAGGTCGCCCTCGGCGTTGACGTTGACGCGCTTGCCGAGCGAGCGCACTCCCCACTCGAGCGAAGTCTCGATCGGATCCGTTTTGCCGTCCTTGTTCGTGTCGGCCTCCGGGCCGGCATCGCCCTGGTCGATCCAATCCAGACCCAGCACCTCGCGCACCGGACGTCCGATCACATCCTCATCCGTCAAACCCGTCAACTCGTAGCTCCCCTTGCCCGCATCGATAACCCGTTCCTGCTGATCGCAGACGAAGAACGCCGCGTTCGGAGCCGGATAATAATCGTCGAGTAGTTCGAATACGAATCCGAAGCCACATTTTGAGCAACCCTTGGGCCGGCGGCTGAACCCTTCGGTCCGAGAGCCACTCTCCTCGCGGTGTCCGCAGTTGGGGCAGATGAAAAACGGCATGGTCGCGACAGGCTAGATGATCGGGTTATAGGACGAGTTAAGCGCTGTGGAGCGTCTGGGTACCGGGTGTGGTCGGGGCCCTAGAAGAGGCTTGCCGCGCCTTCGGGGGCCTGCAGGCCGAGGTGGTCGTAGGCGCGCTGGGTGAGGACGCGGCCCCGGGGGGTGCGTTTGAGCAGTCCCTGCTGCAGGAGGTAGGGCTCGAGCACGTCCTCGATCGTGTCCTGCTCCTCGCCGATCGCGATCGCCAGGGTCGAGAGGCCGACCGGGCCGCCGGCGAATTTGGTCGCGACGACGTCGAGCAGGGCGCGATCGGCACGGTCGAGGCCCGCCTCGTCGACCTCCAGCATCGCCAGGGCGCCGGCGGCAACATCGGCGTCGATCGTTCCCCTCTCCTTCACCTCGGCGAAGTCGCGGACCCGTTTCAGCAGCCGGTTGGCGACGCGCGGGGTGCCGCGCGAGCGTGAGGCGATCGTGTAGGCGCCCGCGGAGTCGATCTCGACGTCAAGGATCCCGGCAGAGCGCTCTACGATCAGCGCCAGGTGCTCGGGGCTGTAGTGCTCGAGGCGGTGGCTGACGCCGAAGCGGTCGCGTAGCGGCGTGGTCAGGAGGCCCGCGCGGGTGGTCGCGCCGATCAGCGTGAACGGCGGCAATGGCAGGGTGACCGTCCGGGCGCCGGCGCCCTGGCCGAGCACGACCGGTAGCTCGCCGTCCTCCATCGCCGGGTAGAGGGTCTCCTCGACCGCCCGGCCAAGGCGGTGGATCTCGTCGATGAAGAAGACGCTGCCGGGCTCCAGAGCGGTGAGGAAAGAGGCGACATCGGCCTTGCGCTCGAGCGCCGGGCCCGCGGTCTGCACCAGCGGCACCCCGAGCTCGGCGGCGACGATGTTGGCCAGTGAGGTCTTGCCGAGCCCGGGCGGGCCGGCGAGCAGGACGTGGTCGAGCGGCTCGCCCCGGCGGCGAGCCGCCTCGATGAAGATTCCCAGCTGCTCGGTCACCTGGACCTGGTTGACGAAGTCGGCGAGGGTCGGCGGGCGCAGGCTGCGGTCGAGGTCCTCGACGTCGGCGCGCGCGTCGTGCACCTTCACCTCGGCGTCGACCGGGATCGGCTCGTCGCCGATCCCCGGCGTGCGGATGCGGTTGGCGCCGATCGGGCCGTCGCCGGTGGGATCGAAGTCACTCATCGGTTGGCCCCGGCCTTGCGCAGCGCACCGGCGAGGAGCACCTCGGCGTCGTCGCCCTCGAGGCCATCGAGCAGCTGCTCGGCCTCCAGCGGCTGATAGCCGAGGTTGACGAGGCCGTCACGGGCCAAGGAGCGGGCGTCGCCTTCCTCGGCGGCGACGATCGCCGACTCGACCTCCAGCGCCCCGGCGACTTTCTCGCGCAGCTCGACGATGATCCGTTCGGCGGTCCGTTTGCCGATCCCCGGCACGGCCTGGAAGCGTTTGGTGTCCCCGGCCGCGATCGCCCGCAGGAGCTCACGCGAGCTGCCGCCGGAGAGCGCCGCCATCGCCACTTTGGGGCCGACCCCGCTGACCGAGATCAGCATGCGGAAGAGCTCGCGCTCGTCTTCGGTGGCGAAGCCGTAGAGGGCGAGTGAGTCCTCGCGAGCGATCAGCTCGGCGTGTAGAAAGGTCTCCGAGCCGGCCGCCGGGACCGCCTTCAGCGTCTCGCTCGACACCGCCAGTCGGTAGCCGACGCCGTGGGCATCGATCACCACGTGGTCGGGGCGACGGACCAGCACCTCACCCTTGACGGCGGCGATCATCCGGCCACCCGCGGGGCGAAACGTGGTTTGCCGGCGGCCGTGCCCGCTGCCTTGAGAGACGTGGCGCTCTGCGCGACGGCCTGCCGCCGTCCTTCTCCCCCGCCGTGGCAGATCGCGACCGCGAGGGCGTCGGCGGCGTGATCGGGGGTCGGTGGCTCGGGCAGCCCGAGCAGCGTGCCGACCATCCGCTGCACCTGCGCCTTGTCCGCCGCGCCGGACCCGCAGACCGCCATCTTGATCGCCTGCGGCGTGTAGGCGGTGCAGGGGATCCCGCGCTGCGCGGCCGCCAGCATCGCGACCCCGCTCGCCTGCCCGACCACCATCGCCGAGCCGACGTTACGTCCGAAGTACACCTGCTCAAGCGCCAGCGCCCGCGGTTCGTGCCAGGCCATCAGCTCGCCGAGCGCGGTGTGGATCTTCTCGAGCCGCCGCTCCATCGGCATCTCCGGCCCGGTCTCCACCACCCCACCGTCGAGCGCGACCATGCGGTTGCCCTCGACCCGGACGACGCCGAAGCCGAGATTCGCCGCACCAGGGTCGATTCCCATCACCACTTGCATAAGACGCTGATTCTGGGACGAGCTCCGGATGCCTCCCCGAAACGGCTTCGGGGGCGGTGCCGAGGGACGGACAAAGGCACGCTGCCCTCTCGGCGGCGACCCTGGCAGGCTGTGGCCGCCGCCGAGAGGGCGGGTCTGCGGGGAGTGCCGGATCCGTTGAGGTTTCGCGACGCGGGACGCACGCGAGTCCCACGGGGAATTCACGGGAACGTGACGGGACTCGCAAGCCGTGACGGAGAGCGTGGGAAGTCCACGCTTCCGTGCGTGTTGGGCAACACCGACCTTCACGCTGCAGTCCTTTTAGGCGCTATAGCGACGGTAATGACTGCAGCGCGTTCTCGGGGCCCGATCTGGGCCGTGAAAGCCGACCGAAGGCGCACGGAAGGGTGACGTTCCCGGCATCTTCGTCACGGAACTCAGGCAGGTGTGGCTTCTCTCGCACGGACCTCCGACGTAAGTCCGACCTCCGCCGGAACCTGTGGCGAAACCCTCAACTCCCTCACGTCCTGGGCGTCTCATGGCGGTCACAGCCAGCCAGGACCGCCATGAGACGCCCAGGACCAACTAGGACTGTCGCCGCGGCCGGGACAACGGCCGAGCCGCGCCACCCAGACTCTCAGGCCGCGAGCTCCTCCATCACCGCATCGGGGATGTCGAAGTTGGCGTAGACCTGGTCGACGTCGTCTTGGTCGTCGAGGACTTCGAGGAGGTCGATCATGCGCTGGGCATCCTTGCCGGTCAGCTCGACCGTGGATTTCGGTTCGGTCGCCAGGGCGGCCGACTCGATCTCCACGCCGGCCTCCTGGAGGGCGGCTTTCACCGCGGTGAGGTCGGTCGGCTCGCTGAGGACGCGCATTTTGTCGCCCTCCTCCTGGACGTCTTCGGCGCCGGCGTCGATCGCGGGCATCACGTCGTCCTCGGAGTAGCGGTCCGCGTCCAGCACGATCACGCCTTTTTTCTCGAAGTTCCAGGCCACCGAACCGGGCTCCCCCAGTCCGCCGCCGTGGGTCGAGAACGCGTGGCGGATCTCGGCGCTGGCGCGGTTGCGGTTGTCGGTCAGCGCCTCGACCAGGACCGCGACACCCGCCGGGCCGTAGCCCTCGTAGATCACGTGTTCGTAGTTGGCGCCCTCGTTGCCGGCCCCGGTGCCGGTGTCGATGGCTTTCTGAATTTTGTCTTTGGGCATCGACGCTTCGCGCGCCTTCCCCACGGCTACCGCGAGGGACGGGTTACCCTCGAGATCCCCACCGCCGTCACGGGCGGCGACGGTGATCGCGCGGGCGAGCTTGGAGAAGAGCTTGCCGCGTTTCGCGTCGGCGGCGCCCTTCTTGTGTTTGATCGATGACCACTTGGAATGTCCTGACATCAGGTGTCATTCTATGAGAGGGGGAAGAGCCATGGAAGCGACGATGAGGAACTTCGGGCGGAATCTGGCCGCGACGGCCGTCTTCTTCGCCATGCTCCTGGCCGCCTTCTCGCTCTGGACGTTGATCCCCCTGGGCTGGGTCTACATCGCCTCGAAGCTGGCCAAAAGCCAGTTCCCGAGCATCGGCCCCTACATGATCGTGATCGTCGGGATCATCGTCACGGTCCTGATCGACGCCTGGATCATCGGCCGCCTCAACGACATCTACGTCCGGGTGACCGGGTCCAACCGCCTGGTCCAGAGCCGCCCCGGTTGGCTGAAAAGCATGCGGGACACCGGGCCGACCCAGAGCTCGGTGACCGTGGTCGAGGCCGTGATGATGTCCTCGGTGATGCTCGCCGCGCTCGCCCTGATGGTCTGGTTCTTCCTCCTGGCGGGCTCGCCGCTGCCGAACAGCTGACGCTTCCGCGCGGCTTCGAACCAACTTTGCAAATTCTCTGTAACGCCGCTTGTAATGCGGGTTTCGGGGTGCTTCCATCGGATCATGCAGCCGCTGAGCGACGAGCAGCGAATCGACCGACTCGAGGGGAACATGGAGAAGCTTGAGAAGAAGGTGGACGACGGGTTCGCGGAGTCCAAGGTGGAATTCCGGGCCGTCCGCTCAGAGCTCGGAGCGGTCCACCGGTCGCTTCACGCCATGTGGCTGACGATGTCCTTGGGGTTTGCGGGGCTCACCCTCGGCGTCGTCGGAATCCTGCTGCAGAACCATCTCTGACATCGCGTCAGACGATGAACTTGCCGTCTTCCTGCATGACGACGCCATCGACTTCGAGCTTGCCGCCGAGGCGGAGGTCGCAGACGAGGTCGGTGTGGACGGCGGACTCGTTCGTGCCGCCGGACTCGGGGTATGCCTGGCCGTAGGCCATGTGGATCGTGCCGCCGATCTTCTCGTCGAGCAGGACCTCGCGGGTGCCGCGATCGATGCCGTAGTTGGTGCCGATGCCGAGCTCGCCCAAGGTGCGGGCCCCGTCGTCGGTGTCGAGCTGGGCGATCAGGAACTCCTCGCCACGCTCGGCGCTCGCGTCGACGACCTTGCCGGCCTCGAACTTGAGGCGCACGCCGGAGACCTCGCGGCCGCCGATCACGGCGGGAAGGTGGAAGCTGACCTCGCCTTCGGTGGCGTCCTCGATCGGGCCGGTGAAGAACTCGCCGTCGGGCATGTTGTGGTCGCCGACACAGGGGATGAACTGGCGCCCCGCGATGCCGAGCTTGATGTCGGTCCCGGGAGCGGTGATCCGGACCTCCTCGTGCCCCTGGATCCACTCGGCCAGGCGTACGGTCTCCTCCGAGGCCTTCTTCCAGGTGGTCAGCGGGTCGCCCGAATCGGCAAGGCAGGCGCCGTAGTAGAACTCTTCGTAGTCGGCGAGGCTCATCTCTGCCTCGGAGGCATAGGCCGAGGTCGGGAAGATCGTGTAGACCCAGCGGAAGTCGCCGTCGGCGCTCCGTTTCATCGCCCGCTGCATCAGGTCGCCGGTCACCGACTGGCGTAGGGACTGGCGCTCCGGCGGCACCCCGGAGAGCTCGCGGGTGTTCGTGGTGGCGCCGATCGCGATCCGCACGTCGGCGTTGTCGACCATCCACTCGGCGAACGGCGAGATCCATTCGAGCTGCTTGTCGGAGGCGTGCTTGAAGTAGGCGGCGATCTGCCCGTCGAGCGCGATGTTCAAGACCGGGTTGCCGCCCGCCCTCAAGACCTCCTCGTACACCGCCAGGAGCAGCGGCGCGGCGGCGTTCTCGCCGTCGATCGAGACCACCTCGCCCTCCTGCACCTTCGTCGAGTAACCGACCAGGATCTTGGCCAGGTTCTGGACCTTCGGATCGCCGCTCATCCTCTTGCCGCCCCTTTCAATTCGTCTGGGTCTTGTGCCTTGGTGATCATCGCCATAAATATCGCGTGGAAGCGCGGGTCGTCGGTCAGCTCCGGATGGAAGGAGGAGGCCAGGACGTTGCCGCCGCGGATCGCCACCGGATGACCCTCCCACGCCGCGAGCGTCTCGACATCCTCCCCGGTCCGCTCCACCCAGGGCGCGCGGATGAAGACCGCGCGCAGCGGCTCCTCCCCGAGGCCGGTCACGTCGAGGTCGGCCTCGAAGCTCTGCAGCTGGCGGCCGAAGGCATTACGCCGCGTGGAGGCGTCGATGAAGCCGAGGTGCTCGGCGTCGCAGACGATCATCCCGGCGCAGGTGCCGAGGATCGGCCGCCCCGCCTCAAAGTGGTCACGTAGCGCCGGCTCGATCCCGGCCGAGGCGATCAGCCGGGTCATCGTCGTCGACTCCCCACCGGGGATGACAAGCCCGTCGAGCCCCTCGAGCCCCTCGGGCGTGCGCACCTCGACCGCTTCCGCGCCGAGGCCGCGCAGCATCCGCGCGTGGGCCTCGAAGTCGCCCTGGAGGGCTAGGACGCCGACCTTCAGGTCAGCTCCCGCGGTGCTGGAGCAGCGCGCCCGCGGCCTCGAGCGGCGCGATCTCGAGGCCCGACATCGCCTCGCCGAGCCCGATCGAGGCCGCGGCGACCCGCTCGGGGTCCTCGTAGTGCGTGGTCGCCTCGACGATCGCCCTGGCGCGCCGGGCCGGATCGGAGGACTTGAAGATTCCCGAGCCGACGAAGTTGCCTTCGGCGCCGAGCTGCATCATCAGCGCCGCGTCGGCGGGCGTCGCGATCCCACCGGCGCAGAAGAGCGGCACCGGAAGGCGACCGGCGGCGGCGACCTCCTGGACGACTTCCAGCGGCGCCGGCAGGTTTTTGGCGGCCGCGGCGAGCTCCTCGGGCCGCAGCAGGGAAAGTTGGCGGATGCCGGTGGTGATCTCGCGCATGTGGCGGACCGCCTCGACCACGTTGCCGGTCCCGGCCTCGCCCTTGGAGCGGATCATCGCGGCGCCCTCGCCGAGCCGCCGCAGCGCCTCGCCGAGATTGGTCGCGCCGCAGACGAACGGCACCTCGAAGGCGAGCTTGTCGATGTGGTTGACCTCGTCGGCCGGGGTCAGCACCTCGGACTCGTCGATGTAGTCGACTTCCAGCGCCTGCAGGACCTGGGCCTCGGCGAAATGGCCGATCCGCGCCTTCGCCATCACCGGGATCGTGACGGCCTCCTGGATGCCTTTGATCATCGACGGATCGGACATCCGGGCGACCCCGCCGTCGCGGCGGATGTCGGAGGGGACGCGCTCGAGGGCCATCACCGCGACGGCGCCGGCCTCCTCGGCGATCTTCGCCTCCTCGGGAGTGACCACGTCCATGATCACCCCGCCTTTCAGCATCTCGGCAAGGCCGGTCTTCAGTCGAAACGTCGCGCGGTCGGGCATGCGACCCATCTTAGGGAGCCGAGCGTGCCGCCGGCCCCCTCGCTACTTCAGTTTGTACGCCTTGATGCGGTCCCGGTGCAGGTCTTCATCCCGGGCGTACAACCCGTAGGCGAGCGCCTGCACCAGCGCCATCAGCGCCGTGTTCGACCGCGTGAAGGAAGGGCTGTTCGACGAGAAGTAGAGCGTCATCTCGGCGTGCTCGCCGACCTCCGACATGGTCGCGTCGGAGATCGCCAGAGTGCGCGCGCCGCGGTGCAGAGCGAGTTTCATCGCCCGCAGCAGCAGCGGGTGCGCCCGGCCCGCCGAAAGGGTGATGACGAGGGTGTTCTCGTCGATCCGGCCGAGCCGCTGGAGGCTCTCGCCACCGGTCGAGGCGACGATCTCGGCGCGGATGTCCAGAAGGCTCAAGGTGTGACGAAGGTACGAGGCGAAGAACGCCATCTGATCGACGCCGACGATCACGATCCGCTGGGCGGTGGCGAGCGCGGCCACCGATTCGTTGACCTGATCGGTGGTCAGTTTGCGCGCGGTTTCCTCAAGATTCGAGTAGTCGGCGCTGAGCGACCCCTCCAGCTCGGAGTGGTCGAAGGAGAAGAGCGGGCCGGCCGCCGAGCCGACCGCGGCGATGGTCGTCCGATACTCCTCGATCGCTGCCTGCTGCAGCTCCGGGTAACCCTCGAAGCCGAGCGCCTGCGAGAAGCGGACGACGGTCGAGGAAGAGGTGCTGGCGCGGCGGGCGAGCTCCTCCGCGGTGAGGAAGGCCGCCTCGTCGAGATGGTCGACGATGTAGCGAGCCACATCTTTCTGGGAGCGCGAGAACTCTTCGAAACGCTCCTGGATGTAGTCGGAAAGGCTTTTGAGTTGAGGGGATTTCGTCGCGGTCTTGGTCACGGGGCAGGATTTCGCCGGGCCTGCCGCTTTCCCTTCTGGTTGGATTGCAAGTCACGATGAGATCGGCCCCCTGATGTCTCAGTTCGACGGACTGCCCAGCATGCGCTGGAGCCTCAAAGGAACAACCGAAGAGGGGGACGAGGCGTGGCTGATCCGCGGCATCGCCCGCAAGCTGTACCGCTGCCCCGGCTGCCACAGCGACATCGACGTCGGTGACGAGCACACGATCGTCCAGTACGTCCACCGGCTCGGCGGCACCGAGCACCACCACTGGCACCGCCGCTGCGCCGAAGAAATCCTGGTCCCGGAGCTGTGGGAACTGCGCAAGGTGCCGGCCGGGGAGTCGAGCCAGTCGAAGCTGGAACGTCGCGGCCGCGTCCCGGCGGGTCGCCGGCGAAGGCCGCGCGGGCGATGAACCGCCGACAGCGACTGGTGCGCCTCTACCGGCGACTCGGTCACGTCTACCTGGCCTGGGGACCGCGCCTGCTGGTGCTGGCGACGATCGTCTTCATCCCGCTCGGCTTCGTCGACGCGGTGCTCGAGCAGATCGACACCTCCTCGCTCGACGTCACCAGCGGCTTCCAGGTCGCCGCGGTCCTCGGCGCGTTGGCTGCGATCGTCACCAGCGGGCTCTTCGGCGAGGTGTTCTTCAGCGGCGCGATCGCCGCCTCCCTCACCCATCCCGAGGACGAGGAGAGCCCCGGATTCGTCCACCTCGCCCGCCACATCTCCTACGGAAAACTGATCCTGGTCGACGTCGCCTTCACCCTGATGATGGTCATCGGAACGATCGCGGTGATCGTCCCGGGGATCCTGGTGTTCGTCTACCTCTCGCTCTCCGGGCCGGTGGTCGAGCTCGAGAAGCGCGGCGTCCGGGACGGCTTCCGGCGGAGCTTCCAGCTGGTCCGCGGGCACTTCTGGATGGCTGCCGCGGTGCTGATCCCGATCGAGATCGTCGGCGATGCGATCAACGACGCGATCGTCGGCGTCGCCCACCATCTGTTCGGCCATCACCTGCTCGCGGCCTGGGTCGGCGAGTCGGTCGGCAACATCATCACCGCGCCGGTCGCCTCGGTGGCGTTCGTATTGCTGACCCTTGACCTGATCCACCACCGCGACGGCGCCGCGCCGCGGCTCAAGCGCCGGCCCGGGGCGGCGCCGTCGCCGAGGGCCGCATGAGCCTCGCGCTGCCCCTCGCCAGCTTCATCACCGAATTCTGGAACGACCAGCTCGTCGACCACGACCGCCAGGGCGTCTTCCTGGTGCTGGTCGGCTTCATCGGGTCCTTCGCCTTCATCCGCATGAGCACCCGGATGATCCGCGCCGAAGTGAGCTGGTGGCCGGGCAACATCGAAAGCGAGAGCGGCCTCCACGTCCACCACCTGGTGTTCGGGATCATCACGATGATGGCGGCTGGCACGATCGGCTTCGCCGCCTTCGGACACAGCCCGCTGAGCGAGATCTGCGCGTTCTTCTTCGGCATCGGTGTCGGCCTGACGATCGACGAGTTCGCGCTCTGGGTGTACCTGGAAGACGTCTACTGGGCCGAGCAGGGGCGCAGCTCGATCGACGCGACGGTGATCGCGGCGGCCCTGATCGGGCTGATCGTGGTCGGCGCCAACCCGTTCGAGGCGGCCGAAGAAGGCGTGACCGCGGTGGAGTCGATCCTCACCTGGCTCCTCGTCCTCGCCGTCGTCGCCGCCAGCTTCCTCAAGGGGCGGCGGCTGCACGGGCTGATCGGCGTCTTCTTCCCGCCGCTGGCGATCTACGGGGCCTGCCGGATCGGTAAGCCGCAGTCGGCCTGGGCCCACCATCGCTACGGCGCCAAGCACCCGAAGAAACAGGCGAAGGCCGAAGCGCGGTTTCCTCCCGACCGGCGGACCGAGCGCGTCAAGGAAGCCTTCCGCGACATCGTCGGCGGCAAGCCGAGCGAGGGCCTCACCCACGCGACCGAAGAGGCGGTCGGCGCGACCAAACAGGCGGGCGAAGAAATGCGCGCCGCCACCGAACGCCTCGTCCGCGCCGAAGACGACAAACCCGAGAAGCGCGACTAGGCGAGGCGCTCCTGGAGGGCGGCGCGGACGGCGGGCCATTCGCCGTCGATCACGCTGTAGTAGGCGCTGTCGCGCAGGCCGACGTCGGGGACGACCATGTGGTTGCGCATGATCCCCTCGAACTGGGCGGGCAGCCGCGCCATCGCGCCGCGCGAGCGCTCGTTGCGGGCGTCGGTCTTCAGCTCGACCCGGACGCAGCCGAGCGTCTCGAAAGCGTGCGTGAACATCAGCAGTTTCGTCTCGACGTTGACACCACTCCGCCACACCGACGGGTTGAACCAGGTCCAGCCGATCTCCACCACCCGGTCGGGGCGACGCACGTTCATGAAGCGGCTGCTGCCGACCAGCGCGCCGTCGGCGTCGCGGCGTACCGCGAAGGCGCCGGTCTCGCCCGGCTTCCCCTCCCCCGCGCCGTTCGTCTCCAGCGTCGCGTCGAACCAGGCGTCAAAGGAGTCGCGGCTTTTGTTCAGCTTGGTCAGCCAGTCCCAGATCGCGTCGGATCGGCCGGCCTCCCAGAGGCCGTCGCGATGCTTCTCGGCGAGCGGCTCCAGAGTCACCAGCGAACCCTCGAGCGTCGCGGTCAGCGGTCCGGCGATGCCCGGCTCAACCATCGCTCAACGATAGACAGCCCGGGGCCGACCTAGACTCGACGGGGGTATGGGGCCGCGCCGCCGATTCGTCACGCTCGCCTTGCTGCTCATCGCGGCGGGGGCGCTCGCCGCCGTGGCGGGCGCCGAGACGATCCAGTCCGGGGACCTGCGCGTCAACTTCAAGGCCGATTTCACGCCGAAGGCGCTGCCGCGTGAACGCCCGGCGCCGATCACGGTCGACTTCGAAGGGCGGATCTCCACCACCGACGGCACCCACCCGCCGGCGCTGAACCAGCTGACGGTCGAACTGAACAGCGCCGGGCAGATCGACACCCGCGGGCTGGCGAAATGCGCGACCGCCGCGCTGCAGGCGACCAGCTCCGACGTGGCGCTCGCGCGCTGCCGGCCGGCGCTGGTCGGCAAGGGCAGCTTTGTGGCGCAGTTGCCGGTCGAACGGGACCTGCTGGTCGGCGGGCGCGCGCTCGTCTTCAACGGCACCGTGAGCGGGAGTCCGGGGCTGCTGATCCATATCTACGTCTCCGACCCGGTCCAGCTGA
This sequence comes from Solirubrobacterales bacterium, assembly GCA_965200635.1. Taxonomy (GTDB): domain Bacteria; phylum Actinomycetota; class Thermoleophilia; order Solirubrobacterales; family 70-9; genus VAYN01. Next base: position 3,287,847 of record OZ241364.1, read on the forward strand.
CGCTCGTGATCCCGATCAAGATCGGCCACCAGGACGGTCGCTTCGGGACGGTGCTGACGACGACGGTGCCGAAGCTGGCGGGCGGGTCGGGGTCGATCGTCGCGCTGAAGCTGAAAATCGGCCGGCAGTTCGGCGCCGACGGTGAACGGCGCAGCTACCTGAGTGCCGCCTGCGCCGCGCCGGAAGGCTTCCCCGGTGCCGTCTTCCCCTTCGCCCGCACCAACTTCAGCTTCTCCGACGGGCGCGCGATGCACACGGTCCTCAGCCGCAGCTGCAAGGTTCGAAAGTAAGCTCGAACGGGCAGGTCGCCCGATCGAACGCAACCAAGAAGGGGAGAACTCCATGAAAGACATCGACTTCAGGCTCCGTCGCGCGGGCGCGCTCCTCGCCGCCCTCGCCGCGATCGGCGGAGGCGCGCTCATCAGCGGTTGCGGCGGTGGCGACAGCAGCACCGGCGGCGGCACGATCTCCGAAGAAGTCTCGACCGAAGCGAACAACGCCCAGAAGGACGCCGAAGAAGGCGTCGAATCGGCCGAAAACGGCATCGAAGAAACGAAGGAAAAGGCCGAACAGGCGGTCGAAGAAACGAAGGAAAAGTTCGAAAACAGCAAGGGCAAGGGCAAGCAGAACCTCGAAGAAGCCAAGGAAAAGGCCGAAGAACTCGCTGACGAAGCGAAGGAAAAGGCCGAAGAACTGCTGCCGTAGGCGCTTTGCGGGGAAGTGGTTCTGACCCTCTCCTCTCTCAAACTCGGGCGAACGGCGCCCGCGCCCGTCCGAGATCGCTCCCGGCGCCCTCGTTACAAGCCGTTCGGAGAGGGTCAGAACCACTTCCTGTGGGCGCCTGCCTCGGGACGGGCGTTCGTGCGTGGTCCGCGACAGCGAATCCGTCGCTCGCTGAGTTGAGCGCCCGATAGCGCCGCTAACTCAGCGAGCGTCCGCGGGGCGCCGACCTTGCCGAGGATGCGTCCCTTGCCGCCGATCCGCACGGCTCCCTTCCCGAGGTCCTCGCGGGAGAGCCGGCGGATCAGGTCGGCGCCTTCCCCGCTCGGGTCCGGGACCGGGCGCCCGGAGTCGACCAAGCGGGCCGACGCGACGCGGCCGGAGCGCAGCGCCCCGTCGGGGTCGAGGCTGACGTGGAGGATCGCCGAGGCGCCCAGGTCCCCCACTGTGGCGAAGTTGTGGAAGCCGCTGAAGTTGCCGAGGCTGTAGGCGATCAGGCGGTCGCGGTAGATCTCCATCCCGCGCAGGACGTGCGGGCCGGAGCCGAGCACGAGGTCGGCGCCCGCGCGCACCGCCATCCGGGCGAACCTTCGGGGGTTGCCCCGGTCCTCGCCGAGGTAGTGCTCCTCGACGCCGGTGACGTGCTGGGCGGCGGAGCCCTCGGCGCCCGCGTGGATCGCGACGACGACGATCTTCGCCCGGCGCGCGGCACGGTGGATGAGCCCGCGGGCGCCCGGCAGGTCGAGCAGGTTCGCGGTCAGCGAGTACGGCGCGAAGCCGACGAAGGCGACCTTCTCCCCTCCCGCCCTCACCACCGTGATCTGGCCGGGTAGCCCGGTCTGGGCGATCCCGGCCCCTTGCAGCGCGGCGACGGTCTGCTCCAGGCCCGTCGCGCCGAAGTCGGAGGAGTGGTTGTTGGCGTCGTTCATCACCGTGAAGCCGGCGGCGGCCAGGTGGCGGGCGTAGCTCGGCGGCGTGCGGAAGGCGTAGCAACTGCCCCCTGGGGAGCCGCCGCACTTCGGCGAGGAGGTGACGTCGGTGAGCGTGCCCTCCAGGTTGCCGAAGACGACGTCGTCGCGGAGCTGCCCCTTCACCGCGTCAAGGTAGTGGCCCGGATCGGCGGGGAGCTCCGGACTGTTGCCGAGCATCGTGTCGCCGACCGCGGCGAGGGTGATCGCGGGACGCGGAGGATCGGGCTTCGGCTTCTTGCCGTGGCCGCCCGCCGCCTGGGCGAGGGGCGCCCCGAGGACGAGGAGAGCCAGGGCGACGAGGGCGATGGCGGCGCGGCGCATGCGCTCATCCCATCAGCCCGGACGCGGCCGACGCACGCCGACCCGTAGGATCGGCCGATGCGTCGCAACGTCACCATCGTTGTCGCGCTCGTCCTCGCTGCCGTCGGTCTCCTCGGATTCGCGACCGGTGCCTTCGTGGCCATCGGCTGCGTCGTGCTCGTCCTCTCCTGCGGGCTGCTCGCCGTGATGTTGGGCATCGGCGGTCCCGAAGAAGACGACGATCAAGCCGGACCGCGCGAAAAATAACCGACCAAACGTCAGTTAAATAAAGCTCCTTAAGGGGTAGGGTTCTCATCGATGACGAACTTCGTCGTAGCCGCTTGGGAGAGGCGGAGACACCGGGAACGCGAGCTGCACAAGGTGACGGCTGAAACTGCCGAACACGCGATCGTCGCGATCGCTTCCTCCCGGCCGCTCGAGGAGCAGCCTGGCGTCTACGAAGCCTGGCCCGCCGAGAAGCCCGAGCTGAACCTCCGCATCACCTACGCGGCGCCGCGCCGCCAGCTGCGCCTGCAAGCCGACACCGAATAGCCGAGGCTCCCGCGGCCTAGGCTGTCCGCGTGGAGATCCTCGACGAAGCGCGGCGGTCCCCCGACGGTTACGTCCCGATCGCCTACGCCGATACGAGCGAGGAGGCGGCCCTGATCCGTGGCCTGCTGCGCGAAGAGGGCGACATCCCCAGTCTCGTCCGCCAGGCGGGCGTCGTCGGCGGGCGCGGCGTCGGCGCCGCCGGGCGCAGTCCTCGCCGCATCTACGTGCGGCCCGAGGATGCCGCCGAGGCCCGTGCGCTCCTCGGCGAAATCATGGTCGAGGAACCGGTCGAGGACGAAATCCCCGAACCCGCGAACGCGGCCTATCTCGCCGATGCCGCCGGTCACCGACCGCGCGACTACAGCTCCTTCGGCGCGTTCGCCCGGGCCTACATCGTCTGCGCGATCATCATCGCTGCCGTCGTCGCCGTCTTCCTCCTCCTCCATTAGGTGTCGATTCCGGCGCCGCCCGTTCGTCGTCCCGGTAAAGCGATTTGAGGAGGAGTAGCGATGTCCAAGAGCATCCTTGACATGTCCGTATCCCTCGACGGCTTCGTCTGCGGGCCGAACGAGACCCCCGAGAACGGCCTCGGCGACAACGGCCGCCGGCTGCACTGGTGGTTCGGCGAAGGCGCGGAGAACGATCCCGACGGGATCAACGCCGAGGTGTTCGGCGAGATGGCCGAGACCGGCGCCGTGGTCGCGGGCCGCGGCACGGTCGAACCTGCCAACTGGTGGCACGGCGACCACCACGACGGGGTGCCGGTCTTCATCCTCAGCCGCACCAAAACGCCCGCCGACGTCGAGCAGTGGCCGCTGATCACCGTCCTCGGCGACGCCGCCGAGGCGATCACCCGTGCCAAAGAGGCGGCCGGCGAGCGCGACGTCCTCGTCCACGGCGTCGGCTGCGCCCAGGCAGCCCTCTCGGCCGGAGTCCTCGACGAAGTCCAGCTCCACCTGGTCCCAACCGTCCTCGGAGAAGGCCGCCGCCTCTTCGAAGGCATCGGCGCCGAGCCCCACGAGTTTGAGCTCATCCGCACCGTCCAAGGCCCCGGTGTCACCCATCTGCGCTACCGCGTGGTCAGCTAGCGGTCGATGTTCCTCTACCGCCTGACGCGGGGTTTCGGAAGATGGGGCGGGCTGGACTCGAACCAGCGACCAAGGGATTATGAGTCCCGTGCTCTAACCAACTGAGCTACCGCCCCGAGCTCCCTGCCCGCGGCCCGGCTAGTTGCCGGTGGCGCAGGGCTTGAAGATCGAGAGAAGTATGCCTTTGCGGACCTTCTTCGTGCCGTTCGCGATCTCGATCAGCTTTGCCTTCGGCAGCGCGTCGATCTGGCCCTCGATGCAGGTGGCCTGTTCTTCGTCGGCGCCGCCGGCTTCGGCGAGGGCGACCATCGAGGTGGTGTAGCCGGCGCGCAGGAGGTCGAGTTCCTTGCTCTTGGCGCCGGGGTCGACCACCGGCAGGTCGTGCCTGGCCTCGCAGGCGGGGCCGGCCTGGGAGATCACCTGGACGGCCTTCCGTTCGCGTTCTTCTTCCGGCAGTTCCTCGAGCTCTTCGGCTTCGGTCGGGCTGAGGGTCTGCTTGACCTGGCCGACGACGCACTTGGAGTACCACGCTTCGTAGGGGAGCTGATCGAGGATCGCCCCCAGTTCGCCGTAGAGTCCGTGGACATCGCTCGGCACGGTGAAGGCCTCGTCGCCGCTGCCGACCGTGTCGCTGCCCGAGCCGCCTCCGCAACCCGCCACGGCGCCGATGAGGAGCACTGCGATCAGGGCCAGTACGGAGCGCGTCGACACGAGGGTGACGGGGAGCCTGCGTCGCTCAGGCGCTGAACAGCTGGGCGAGGCTCCGCCCCACGTCCGGGGGCTCTTCTTCGCCCTTGGACGCCGCCTGGGCGCCCTCGGCGAGCGCCTTGGCCGCATCGGCGATCTGGTGGTCGCGCCCGCCGCGGATCGTGCCGGTCTTCTTCGCTTCGGCAAGGTCGGACTCCATCAGCCCGGCGAGCTCGGCCAGCCTGCGCAGGCCCACCACCCCGGCGGTCCCGCGCAGCGCGTGCGCTTCGGCCCGCATCGTCTCGAAGTCGGTCGTCGCCGTCGCCAGCCCCGCCGCGATCACATCGCAGCGGCGCCGCGCCTCTTCGGCAAAGGTCACGAGCAGCTCGTCCTCGGAGGCGGCTTTGTCACTCATTCGGCGATCACCTTTTCCACGGTCTGGTCCATAAGTTCGGTGCCGAAGCCCCCCTCGATCGTCGCGCTCACTACCCCTTGGCGGTTGATCGCGAACAACCACGGTTCGGTCGGCAGGTGGAACTTACGCACCTGCGGCCGCACACCGCTCCCCGGGTCGTTCTCGTTGTAGATCTCCATGTGGATGAAGTTCGCCTTGCCTTTGAATCGAGCCTGCGCCTGTTGGGCGACGTCGACGACGGGCCCGCAGACCCGACTCTGGCAGAACTGGGGGGTCGTAAACAAGAGCAGTATCGGTTCCTTTCCGAGGACATCGGCGTAGTTGACCCTGTTCTGCGTGTCCGGTGGCACCCTCGTTGACAGTTCCGTGAGGTCCCCGCCCTTCCCGGCGACCGGCGTCTGGATCAACGGCGCCTTCTCGCCCGGCCGAGGGATCTTCTTGAATTCCCCGACTTTGATGGTCCGCAGGCTGAATTTCGCCCAACCGCCCTTTTCCTTGATCATCGCCACCGGGCGATATTCGCCCGGCCCGGGAAGGTCGAGGTCGGCGGAGTAGACGACGTTCGCCACGTCGGGATCTTCGGTCGTCGTCTTGCCCTGGAAGGGCCGTTCGGTCGCCAGCGATTCGATCCGCGCCGGGAACGGCCCGATCGCGAGTTGTTTGAACGCCAGCCCCTTTTTCTTCGATTCCGCCGAGGGGACCTTCGAGTAGTAGATGGCGACCTGGGCGTCGGAGATCTCCTTACCGGGTGCTCCCGATCTGGTGGCTTTCTCGGTGACCAGGAACGGGTATCGGTTCGCGCCCGGATAGAAAGCTTCCGCCGAGGGCATGATCTTCGCGACCGCCTGCACTTCGGTGGCGCCTTCGATGAACTCCTTCAGCGTCCGACCTTCGGTCGCCGGGAAGTCGCTTTTCGGCGCCGCGGGTTGGGTCTTTCCCGCCTCGGCTTCCTTGTTGACGGTGGACCCGGAGTCCGAGCCGCTGCCGCATCCCGCGAGCAGGGCCGCCCCGCACGAGAGCAGGCAAAAGAGGCCCATGGCCTTACGGGGGGCACGCATCGGCGGCATGTTCGCAGGTAGGCTGGCGCCGTCGTCGAGCAGAAGGGGATGGGGATGGCAGAGCGAGCTGCGTTGATCACGGGGGCCTCCGGCGGGATCGGCCTGGCGATCGCCACGGTGCTGGCGGAGGAGGGCTACGGCCTGACCCTTTCGGCCCGGCGCCCGGAGAAACTCGAGGACGCGGTCGCGCATCTGCGCGAGGCCGGCCACGAGGTCGAGACCGTCGCCGCCAACGTCGCCGACGAGGAGCAGCTGAAGTCCGTCTTCACCGCGCACGAGGAGCGCTTCGGCCGCCTCGACGTGCTGGTCAACAACGCCGGCGTCGGCATCGGCGCGGCGGCCGCCGAGATCCAGACCAAATTTCTCGACATGCAGCTGGCGGTCAACCTGCGCTCGGTGATCATGGGGACGCGGGAAGGGCTGCCGCTGCTGCGCAAGGCGGGCGCCGAGCACCGCAAGGCCCTGATCGTCAACACCGCCTCGATCGCCGGGAAATCCGGCCAGCCCTGGCTCTCGATCTACGGCGCGACCAAGGCCGCGGTCCTCAACTACAGCGTCGCGACCGAGCGCGAGGTCGGAGCCGAAGGCATCGCCTGCACCGCCCTCGCCCCCGCCTTCGTCGACACCGACATGACCGACTTCGTCAAGGGGTCGGTGCCGGCCGAGGACATGATCCGCCCCTCCGATATCGGCGAGGCGGTCCGCATGCTGCTGAAGCTGTCCCCCAACTGTCACATCCCGGAGATCGTCTTCATCCGCCCGGGCGAGGCGATCGGCGCGCCGTAGCACCGATGCGGGCACTGGTCGCCGCCTTCGGCGACCCCGGCCACGTCTTCCCGGCGATCTCCCTGGGACGGGCGCTGGCGCGGCGCGGTCACGCGGTGACGATCGAGACCTGGGAGGAGCGCCGGGCCGCGGTCGAGGGCGCCGGACTCGACTTCGCCGCGGCCGAGGAATACCGCACCTTCCCACCGCCCGAACCGGAGACCGAGGAGGGCCAACACGCCGCCGACGCGGCGCGGGCGCTGCTGCCGCTGATCGACCGGCTCGACCCGGCGGTCGTCGTCTCCGACATCCTCACGCTCGCCCCGACCCTCGCCGCCGAGGCCGCCGGGGTGCCCCTCGCCACCCTGATCCCTCACATCTACCCGGTGGTCGAGCCGGACGTCCCCTTCTTCTCCGTGGGTCTACGCAAGCCGCGCACCCCGGTCGGGCGTGCGATCTGGAGGACGGGCCAGCGAGCGCTCGACGTCGGGCTCGAGCACGGCCGTCGCGACCTGAACGGGCAGCGCGAGCGGCTCGGCCTGCCGCCGCTGGAGCGCTTCCACGGCGGCATCAGCACCGACCTGGCGCTGGTCGCGACCTACCCGCAGCTCGAGTACCCGCGCGCCTGGCCCGCCGGGGTCGAGGTGACCGGCCCGATGCCCTTCGAGGTCCCCCACCCCGACGTCGAGCTGCCGCCCGGGGACGCGCCGCTCGTCCTGGTCGCCCCGAGCACCGCCCACGACTCCGAGAACCACCTGGTCCGCACCGCGCTGGAGGCGCTGGCCGACGAGCCGGTCCGCATCGTCGCCACCACCAACCGGGTGAGGCCCCAGAGCCCGATCGCCGTCCCCGCCAACGCCGTCCTCGTCGACTGGCTGAGCTACAGCCAGCTGATGCCGATCGCCGCCCTGGTCGTCTCCCACGGCGGCCACGGCACCGTCGCCCGCGCCCTCGGCGCCGGCACCCCCGTCCTGATCTCGCCGATCACCGGCGACATGGGCGAGACCGCGATGCGCGTCTCCTGGTTCGGGGCCGGCCTCTCCCTCCCCTGGCGCCTCTGCCATCCCGGCCCGATGCGCTGGGCGATCCGCCGCCTCCTCGCCGACCCGAGCTTCCGCGTCCGCGCCGAATCCATGGCCGCCTGGGGGCGCGAGCACGACGGCGCGGCTCGAGGTGCCGAACTGGTCGAGGCTCTAGTCGCGCGCGTTCCGTGAGGATTCTGTTTCAAAGAATTTTCGATGATCAGTCCCCATTAGTCGATTTTTCTCCAACGTTTGGACGCAACTCGTATCGCTTTGGTACGTCCCAGTACGTACTTTGCCGTCCGTCGATGAATCCGGACGGTGGACCTCCAAGTAGGGGTGTCATCTTCCCTACCTACCAGGAGGATCCGTGAAGAGGTTTCTTGCTGTCTTGGCGATCGGTATCGCCGGCGTAGTACCGATGGTCGGCTCACAGGCCACGGCGTCAGCCCAGGTTTCGAACCCGGCAGCGCACGCGTCCTGCATCAACGCCAGGACCCCGGGCGGGACCAAATGTCTGCAGAGCGGCGAGTATTGCTCGCACAAAGCCGGCTATGCGGCGGCCTATCGGGCGGCGGGCTACAAGTGCACGAGCAGCGGTCGCCTGGAGGAAATCTGATGCGCTGACATTGACGCAGCCTCGCCGCGGCCCGAGCCTCAGTCCTCCAGCTCCTCCTCACCCTCCGGGACCGGTTCGAGCCGCTTGGCGAGGCCGGCGAGGGACGCATGCCACTTGGAGGTCGTCGGCAGTCGGCCGGCGTGGTAGCGGGCCGTGGCGGCCACGTCTTCCAGGGCCATGTCCTCGCGTCGCTTCACCTCGGCTTTCATCATCGGCTTGGGTGCGGCCATTTCTCATCGCTCCTTCGGGTCGGGCACCCCTCCATCATCCCGACATCGCCTAACTCCCCGGCCCGGGCCGTCAAACATCTGGGACGCGTGACAGGCTCCCGAGGTCTCGTCCTTCCCGTCCAATCACCGGAAGGATCTGAATGAAGCGCCTGAGCGAGAAGCTCACCTACGCGAACGTCGTCTCGACGCTCTGCCTCGTGCTGCTGGTCGGCGGCGGGACCGCCTACGCGGCGAAGTCGATGCTGCCGAAGAACAGCGTCGGCACCAAGCAGGTCAAGAACAACGCGATCACCGCGGCGAAGATCAAGAACGGCTCGGTCACGGGCGCCAAGGTCGCGCCGAACTCGATCGACGGGACGAAGCTCGCCCTCTCCACCGTCGGAACCGTGCCCTCAGCCGCCCACGCGAACAGTGCCGACCAGGCGACCCAGGCCGCCAACGCGACCAACGCCACGAATGCGACGAACGCGACCAACGCGGTGCGGGCGACCACGGCCGAACGCGCGGAATCCGTGCCGAGCCCCGAACCGGTGCATTCCGTCAGCTTCGAACCAGGCTGCTCCAGCAACAGCACCGAAAACCTCGGCCAGGTCGGCTTCTACAAAGACGCGTTCGGGGAAGTCCACCTCGTCGGTTCCGTCTTCTGCGCCACCGAAGGGGCGGATGCCTTCGTCCTGCCTCCCGGCTTCAGGCCGTCGACGGAGATCCTCCAGCCGACCGTGGGGTCCAAAGCGGGCGCCGAGCTGATCATCCTTCCCAGCGGCGTCGTCCGGGCCTTCGCCAGCACCACCGCGACGCTCTTCGGCGTCTCCTTCAGGACCAACTGACCAGGCTCGTTGACCTAGGAGCAGGCCGGCCGATTGGTCGAGGTTCCCTTGCCAGGCGGCCCGGGCGCTGAGAGAGTCGCGGCGTCTCGTCCGTCCAGACCCTCGAAAGGAACCCAGTCATGAAGCGCTTGCGCGGCAAGCTCACCTACTCGAACGTGATGGTCACGGTCCTCGCGTTCGTAGTCCTCGCCGGTGGCACGGCCTACGCGGCCACCGAAATGCTGCCGCGGAACTCCGTCGGCACCAAACAACTAACCAAAGAAGCGGTCACCCCGGCCAAGCTCAGTAAAGCCTCGAAGGCCACTCTCGCCCGCGCCAAAGGCGCGACGGGGGCACCGGGTCCGAAGGGCGACGCCGGTCCCAAGGGGGACAAGGGCGATCGCGGCGAACCCGGGCCGTCCAGCGGACCGGCAGGCGGGGCACTTGCGGGGACCTATCCGAATCCGACCCTCGCGACCCGGCCCGTGGTCGGAACCGGCTATTCGGGCGAAAGCACGGAAATAGCGACCAGTTGCACCCACTACGACGATGCGGAAGTGACGATCAACGCCCCGAGTTCAGGAAAAGTGGTCGTCAGCGCCAACGTCATCCTGCTTCACAGCCACACCGCGACCAAAGAAAGCTACGTCTATGTGGGCCTCGAAGAATCGCCGACCAGCTGCGGCGAATTCAGAACGGGTGAAGCCGGCTTCAACTACGACCCGCCCAGCGCGTCAGCGTTCGCGGAAGCCGAGAACACCGTTCCGGCGACCCGGACCTTCGACGTCACGCCCGGAACCCATACCTACTACCTGAACGGCTACAAGTCAGGAGCCGACCTTCAGGAGTTCTACTACGCGGCCCTGACCGCGATCTTCATTCCGTCCTGAGCAGTGGGCGCGGCGGTCTTAGGGCCGCCGCGCTGCGGCTATGTCAGCTAACTCCGGGGGTGGGACTCGAACCCACAACCCTTCGATTAACAGTCGAATGCTCTGCCGATTGAGCTACCCCGGAACGGCGGTGGCCCGCATGGGCCGGATGGGGAATTTAGCGGGTCAGCCCGCGACCCGTTGCGCGTGGGCGATCCGTTCGACCAAGGCGGCGCGCTCGCGGGAGAGGCGGGCGCGGCGCTCGTAGTCGCCGCGCTCGCCCGCGGCGGCGATCTCGTCCTCGAGGCGGCGCTGGTCGAGGAGGAGGAAGTTCAGCTCCATCGACTCCTCCGAGGCGGGCTCCTCGCGGGCCAACATCACCAGTTCGGTGATCAGCGCGGCGAGGGCGCCCTGTTCGCGCGGCAGGTGCTCGGCGGCGTCCTTGGGATGGGTGCGGATGAAGGCGGCGGCGGCCCGGCCGGAGCGCGAAAGGTGCCTCTCCCCCAGTCGCTCCAGGTAGTCGGCGCCGGCGTCGGGGAGCGCGATGCACATCGCCAGGAGCGCCCGCTCGCGACGTTCGCGGGAGGTCAGCTCGGCGGGACGCTGGGGCGTCGGAGCGGGTGCCTGCCGCTGGGGCACGGGCGCGCGGTCTCGGTTCGGCGGGGGGACCGCGGACGCGCCCGGGCCACCGGTCGCAGGCGTCGCGGCGACGACGCGGCCCATCAGCATCGCCGGCTCGAGGTCCAGGCGGTCGGCGACCTTGCGGATCAGGTCGGACTGGCTCGCGCCTTCCTCCATCCCGGCCAGGATCGGGGCGATCTCGGCCAGCGCCTGGTCGCGCTCGACCGGCGAGGACGTGTCGGTGCGGTCGAGGATGCGGGTCACCTGGAAGTCGGTGAGCTCGGCGGCGTCCTTGGCGTAGCCGCGGAAGCGGTCGGGGCCGTCGGGCTCGGCCATCAGCTCGGCCGGGTCGACGCCTTTCGGCATCGAGGCGACGCGCAGGCGCATCCGCCGCCCGCCGGCGACCCGCTGCGCGCGCAGCATCGCCTCCTGGCCGGCTTCGTCGGCGTCGAGCGCGAGGACGACCTCGTCGACCGTGCCGGAGAGCGTTTTCACCTGGTCGGGGGTGATCGACGTGCCCATCACGCCCACCGCCCCCTCCAGCCCCGCCTGATGGAGGGCAAGGACGTCGGTGTAGCCCTCCACCACCAGCGCGCGGTTCTCTTTCGCCATCGTCGCCCGGGCCAGGTCGAGCCCGTAGAGGATCTCCGACTTGTGGAAGAAGTCGGTCTCGGAGGTGTTGACGTACTTCGGTTTCTGGTCGTCGCGCGTCGCCCGGCCGCCGAAGCCGAGGACGCGTCCGCGGGCGTCACGGATCGGGAACATGATGCGCGCGCGGAAGCGGTCGTACTCCTGGCCCTGGCGGCTGCGCTGCACGAGCCCGACGTTATGCATCTCCGCCACCGAGAATCCCGCGCGCTGTCCGGCGACGAGGATCTTGTCCCAGGCGCTTGGCGCGAAGCCGACGCCGTAGGCGCGCAGCGTCCCCTCGGCCAGGCCGCGCCCGGCGAGGTACTCGCGCGCTTTCCCCGCCTCCTTGGACTCCCAGAGGTAGTTGGCGTAGTAGGCCGATGCCCGCTCCAGCAGTGCCTGCAGGCGCTGGCGGGCCTGGCGACGGGCCTCCTCGCGAGGGTCCTCCTGCTCGCGCTTGATCTCGACCCCGTAGCGGTCGGCCAGCGCTTCCACCGCCTCGGCAAAGGCGAGGCCCTCTTTCTCCATCACGAAGCCGAAGATGTCCCCGTTCTCCCCGCAGCCGAAGCAGTTGTAGAGCTTGTTCTGCGGGTCGACCGAGAACGACGGCGAGCGCTCGTCGTGGAACGGGCAGAGGCCCATCATCTGGACGCCGGCGCGTTTGAGGTCGGTGTATCGACTCACCTCGGTGACCATGTCGGCCGCGTTGCGCACCTGGCTCACGCTCTCGTTGGAGATCCGGGCCACTAGAACCGCGCCGCCTCGGGGATCGCCAGGTCGGTGTAGCGGGCGATGCAGTAGCGGTCGGTCATCCCGGCGATGTAGTCGGTGACGCGCTGGGCGTGGTCGGCGTCGCGATCGAGCGCCGGGATCGCCTCCGGGTGGGCGAGGTAGTGGTCGAAGAGGCCGGTCATCGTGATCTCCACGCGGGCATGCTCGGATCGCGCCGTCTCGCCGAGGTAGACCCGGTCGAACATGAACTTGCGCAGCCGCAGCATCGCCATCCCGACCTCGTGGGACTGGAGGATGTCCCCGCCCTCACGCGAGTTCTCGACGATGTCGGCGACCAGGGTGTCGATGCGGATCGAGCCGGTCGGGCCGAGCAGCTCGATCTCCGCCGCGGGCAGGTCGCCGTGGCGGAGGATCCCGGCGCGCAGGGCGTCGTCGATGTCGTGGTTGATGTAGGCGACGCGGTCGACCAGGCGGACGATCCGCCCCTCAAGCGTCGCCGGCTTAACCGGTCCGGTGTGGTGGACGATCCCGTCGCGGACCGGCGCCGTCAGGTTCAGGCCGTCGCCGTCGCGCTCCAGCACCTCCACCACCCGCAGCGAGTGCTCGTTGTGCTTGAAGCCGGCGCCGTCGGGACGGGCGCGCCGTAGGCAGCGGTCGAGGGTCTCCTCGCCCGCGTGGCCGAACGGCGGGTGGCCGAGGTCGTGGCCGAGCCCGATCGCCTCGGTCAGGTCCTCGTTCAGCCCCAGCGCGCGGGCGACGGTGCGGGCGATCCCGCACGCCTCGAGCGTGTGGCTGAGCCGGGTGCGGTAGTGGTCGCCCTCGGGGGCGACGAAGACCTGGGTCTTGTGCTTCAGCCGACGGAAGGACTTCGAGTGCACGATCCGGTCACGATCGCGCTGGAACGGCGTCCGCAGCGGGCTGTCGGGCTCGGCGACGGCGCGCTCGGCGGGATAGGAGCGGCTGGCCTCGGCGGAGAGGAACTCCTCCTCCCAGGCGCGGACCCGGTCCTCGAATGCGACGGTGGCGGGGGGCATCGCATCGATCTTAGGGCCAGTCCGAGTCTCCCCTTTATGCGGCGGCGCGAAGTTGGACATGAGCGTGGTGCTCCAGGGTCTCTCCCACCGCGCGCTCGACCTGGCGCAGGGCGGGCGGCTCGGCGGCCGGGGCCTCGATCAGCGGCTTCGCCAGGGCCTCGACCATGAAGCGGTGCGCTTCCTCGGCGAGCGGGAACGATCCGGCTTCGCAGCTGGCGCAGACGACGCCGCCGGAGGCCCCCGAGAACCCCGCCAGGTGCTCCGCCTCGCCGCAGCCGGCGCAGGACGCGAGTTCGGGCGCGAACCCGGCGACCATGGCCAGCTTGAGGCGGAAGGAGAGCGCCACTTCGAGGCTGACCGTCCGTGGATTGCCCGGCTGGTCGAGGAGCGAGAGGTAGCGGCAGAGCAGGTTGTAGGCGGGGAGGTTCGCTTCGGTCGAGTCGAGCAGGCGCAGGACGGCGTCGCAGGCGCGGGCCCCGGCGCCGATCGCCGCCCCGTTCGAGCGCAGCCGCGGGTAGCCGTCGAGCGTGGCGACGTTGGTGACGGTCATCAGGTCGCTGCGTCCCTGGTGGAGGACGAGGTCGAGCCGGAAGAACGGCTCCAGCCGGCCGCCGAAGCGCGATTTCGGCTTGCGGGCGCCCTTCGCGATCGCCCCGAAGCGCCCCAGCGTGGGCGAATACAGGTGCAGGATCCGGTCAGCCTCGCTGTAGCGAATGCTCCTCAAGACAACCGCCTCCGTCTTGACCGTAGATCCCGCCATCGAGAGAAGTGTGGGGGACGGATCGGACGGAACTACCCGCGCTTTTTCACTTTGCGCCGTTTCGGGCGTTTTCGCAGTTTGACCTGGCAACTTGGGCAGAAGTAGGTGGAGCGGCCCGAGACGACGATGCGCTCGACGATGCCGTCACAGTCGCCGGGGCAGGGCTGTCCCTCGCGGGTGTGGACGAGGAAGCGCTCCTGCATCCGGCCCTTCTCGCCCCGTCCGTCGCGGTAGTCGTCGATCGAGGAGCCGCCCGCGTCGATCCCGGCTTCGAGCGCCGCGACGACACCGTCCCGCAGTGCCGCCCAGTGCTCGGGCTTCATCGATCCGGCGGGCGAAAGCGGGTGCAGGCGAGCGCGGAAGAGCGCCTCGTCGGCGTAGATGTTGCCGACGCCCGCGATCCCCGACTGGTCGAGCAGGAACGACTTCAGCGGCGCCTTCTTCCCCGCCGCGATCTCCCCCAGCTTCTCCGGGGTGAACTCGGGCGAGAGCGGCTCGACCCCGAGCCGGGAGAAGCGCTCCGGCAGCTTCTTGTCGTCGATCAGGAAGGCCTCGCCGAACCGGCGCGGATCGGTGAACCAGACCTCGCGCCCGTCGTCGAGCACGAAGCGGGCGCGGAGATGTTTCTCTTCGGTCGTGCGCTCGCCTTGGTAGAGCAGCCGCCCCTCGGAGGGATCGAGGATCTCCCCCTCGCTCTCGACCAACACCAGGTTGCCGGTCATCCGCAGGTGCATGACCAGCGTCTGGTCCCCGTCGAGGCTCAGCAGCAGGTACTTGCCGCGGCGTCCCAGCCCCAGGATCGTCCGCCCGTCGACCCGTTTGCCCAGAGTGGCGGGCCGCACCGGCCGAGACCACCGTTTGTCGAGCACTTCCAGCCTCTCGATCGCGTGCCCTTCCAGCTCCGGCTCCAGCTGGCGCGCGACGGTCTCGACCTCAGGCAGCTCAGGCACGCCCGGAGTTCTACTCCAGATGGCCCAGGACGTGAGGGGTTCGAGTGGGAGTTGGCACAGGTTCAGGCGGAGGTCGGACTTACGTCGGAGGTCCGTGCGAGAGAAGCCTCACCTGCCTGTGTTCCGTGAGGGAGATGCCGGGAACGTCACCCTCCCGCGCATCTTCGGTCTGTTTTCGGGCCTGGAAAAGGGGCCCGAGAACGCGCTGCGTGTATTAGGGCCCCTATAGGGGGGTCAATGCACGCAGCGCTGAATTGACTGTTGTCCAACACGCACGGAAGCGTGGACTTCCCACGCTCTCCGTCACGACTTGCGAGTCCCGTGACGTCCTCGTGAAATTCCCATGGGACTCTCGTGCGTCCCGCGTCGCACACCCTCCCCGGATCCGACACTCCCGCAGACCGGGCAGCGTCCCTTTTCCGGGCGCCAAGGCAAGCGGCAGGGTCCTCTCCCTACTCCGCCTTGGCCCGCGGGTGCGCCTCGTAGTAGACCTCCTTGAGGCGTTCGCCGGAGAGGTGGGTGTACATCTGGGTGGTGGCGATGTCGGCGTGGCCGAGCATCTCCTGGACGGCGCGCAGGTCGCAGCCGTTGGAGAGGAGATGGGTGGCGAAGCTGTGGCGGAGGGTGTGCGGGCTCATCTTGCCGTCGAGGCCGACGGCTCGGGCGTGGCGCTGGACGATCTTGTAGAGGCCTTGGCGGGTGAGCGGGCCGCCGCGGAAGTTGAGGAACAGGCGCGGCTCTTCGCGGCCGTGGAGGAGGTCCTGTCGCCCGCCCCGCACGTAGGCCTTGATCGCCGCGATCGCCTGGCGGCCGAGCGGCACGAGGCGTTCCTTGGACCCCTTGCCCCGCGCCCGGACGAAGCCCTCGTGCATGTCGACGTCGGTCATCTCCAGGCCGATCACCTCGGAGGCACGCAGGCCGCACGCGTACATCACCTCGAGCAGCGCCCGGTCGCGCAGCGCGGTCGGCTCGGAGCCCTTCGGCGAGTCCAGCAGCTTCTGCACCTCGGCGTAGTTGAGGACGTGCGGCAGCTTCTTCGAGCGCCGCGGCGCCGTCAGGCTGGCGGTCGGGTCATCCCCGATCAGCTCGTCGCGGCGCAGGTGCTTATAGAAAGAGCGCAGGCAGGCGGCCTTGCGGTGGATCGTCGCCGAGGAGCACGGCTGGCGCTCCTCGCTGCCGGTCGCCAACTCGGCCAGGAACTCCCCCACTTCGGCCGGCCGCGCCTTCAGCGCGTCGAGATGGTGGGCCGAGAGGTACTCGCCGTACTGGAAGAGATCGGTGCGATAGGCGTTCAGCGTGTTGCGCGAGAGGCCCCGCTCCAGCTCCAGGTAGGAAAGGAAGTCGAGCGTCAGCGATTTGAACCGCGCGTCGGCGCCGGAGTCGGCGGGCGCGGCGGGGGCGTCGTGATGGACGGCGATGGCCATGGCCCGATTCTTCTGCCCTGTTTATTGAAAACCTCTGAGCGCAACCAACCGTGCGCCGGCCGCCAGCGGGGCTTCGAAGAAGAGTGGGTCGTCGGCGAGCGTGCGTCCCATAGTCCTCGTCGGCAGGCCGGAGGCCGCGTAGCCGGCGAGGTCGACCGGCACGGGCTCGGCCCGATGCAGGCCGATGCTGGCGGCGCTGACCTGGGACGCGACCTCCGCCGCGCCTTCCGGGATCGCGACGACGACCGGTGCGAGCAGCAGCTCCAGCACCGTCGCGGTGTGGTGGCTGAGGCCGCGGTGGCGCTCGCGCGGGTCGCCGGAGGAGAGGCGCGGGCTGAGGATCGTCGGCAACTTCAGCGACAGTGCGGCATGGGCGCTGTTCAGCGCCTCCATGCCGCCGTGGCCGAACTCGGTGTCGGAGCCGATGATCCCGGGACCGGGGCCGACGAGGACCGCGTCCCAGCCGAGGGAGGCCGCCGCGTCGAGTGCCCCGACGGTGCTGAGCGCCTCGTGCTCGCCGCCGTAGGTGGGCGCCGCGGTGACGTGGCCCGCGAGGAGGCCCCCCTCACGTAGCGCCGCGACGTCCCGCGACAGCGAACCCGGGAGCGCGCCCCCGGCCGTCTGCACGTAGCCGACCCGGGTCCCGGGCCACGCCTGCGCCGCCGCCCACGCCGCGGGCGCCAGGTGACCGTGGAGCGGGAGAACCGCGACGGGAACCTTCTTCGGGGGCGCATCGGGCGAGGCGGCGGACTCGACCGGCTCCACCGGGTGTTGCAGCGAGGTGTAGTTCAGCTTGATCACGTGGGCGTCGCCCTCCACGCCGCCGCCAAGTCCCCGCGTCAGGTTCACGTGGACGACGTCGAAACCGCCCGATCCCAGGCCGAGGTCGAGAGCCGCCGCGTTGACGACCACCTCGTCGCCCTCGCGCATGTCACCCAGCAGCACCTCGTCCGCCCAGGCGCGCCGCTCGGACCCGTCAACCTCCACCACCAGGGGATCGGCCGAGACGACGACCCCGCGCCGCAGGTCGAGCCGGCCGCTCACGCTCGGGCGAGGATGCCCTCGCAGACCGCGAGCATCCGGTCGAGGTCCGCCGCCGCGACGTGCTCGCGGTAGGTGTGGACGGCGTCGGGGCCGTTGGCGAGCAGGACGCTGTCGAAGCCGGCGAGGCGAAAGACGTTGGCATCGGAGCCGCCGCCGATCGATTCGCGGCGCGGCTCCAGCCCGGCGGCGCGCAAGCCCTCCTCGGCGAGGCCGAGGGCGACCGAGCCCGAGGGAACCTTGTAGCCACGGAAGAGCTCTTCGACCCGCACGTCGACGTCGCAGCCGAACTCGCTGGCGCCCCAGGCGCAGGCGTCGGAGATCTGCCCGGCGACCTCGGCGGCGCGGTTGGCGTCGAGGCTCCGCGCCTCGGCGTGGATGCCGCAGTGCCCTGGGACGACGTTGCCCGAGGTGCCGCCCTTGATCAGGCCGACGTTCGCCGTCGTGCCCTCGTCGAGGCGCCCGAGGTTCATCCGCCCGATCGCCGCCGCCGCGGCCTCGATCGCGCTCGAGCCGTCCTCCGGTCGCACCCCGGCGTGCGCCTCGACCCCGGCGAAGTCGGCGAGGATCTTGTGCTGGGTCGGCGTCGCGACGATCACCTCGCCGACCGGACCGGCGTGATCGAGGACGTAACCGACCTCGGCCCGCAGCTTCTCCACGTCGAAGGCCTTGGCCCCCCGCAGACCCTGCTCCTCGGCGACGGTGAGGACGAGCTCGATCCCGACCGGGAAGGGCTTCTCGACCCCGCGCCGCACGAGCTCCATGAAGACCGCGACCGCCGCCTTGTTGTCGGCGCCGAGGATCGTCTCGCCGGCGCTGCGGAAGACCCCTTCGTCGTTCACGACCTCGACCCGACCCCGGTGCGGGACCGTGTCCACATGCGCGCAGAACATCACGTAGGAGTCGCGCTCACCCGGCACCCGCGCCAGCATGTTCCCCGCCCCGGCTTCCGCCGCCCCGGCCGCGTCGTCCTCTTCGACCTCGAGGCCGAGCGCGCGCAGTTCGGCCGCCAAGGTGTCAACCACCTCGCGCTCCTCTCCCGTCGGCGAGCGAATCTCGCAGAGCCGCACGAAGGTGTCATAGAGCCTCTCGTTCCCCGCCATGGGGGCCAAGGCTAGCGGTGCTCGGTGGAGGAGCGGCTGATCCCGATGCCCATGCCGTCGCCGTCGGGCTCGGCGAGCTCACCGCTGTCGGCGGGCACTTCGCCCACGTGCTCGACGGCGGCGCCGACGAACTCGCGGAACATCGGCTCGGGCCGGTTCGGCCGCGAGTTGAACTCCGGGTGGAACTGGGAGGCGACGAAGAACGGGTGATCGGGCAGCTCGACCATCTCGACCAGGCGCTCGTCCGGCGAGGTGCCGCCGGCAACCAGGCCCTCGTCTTCGAGCTTGCGCCGCAGGAAGAGGTTCACCTCGTAGCGGTGACGGTGGCGCTTGTAGATGACAGCCTCGCCGAAGATCTCGCGCGCCCGGGTCCCATCGTGCAGTTTCACCGGGTCGGCGCCGAGGCGCATCGTCCCGCCCATGTCGCGCAGTTCTTTCTGTTCCGGCAGCAGGTCGACCACCGGGTAGGGGGTCTCGGGATCGAACTCGGAGGAGTTGGCGCCGTCCATCCCGCACACGTGGCGGGCGAACTCGACCACCGCGATCTGCATCCCGAGGCAGATGCCGAGGTACGGGATCTTGCGCTCGCGGGCGATCTGGGCGGCGCGGACCTTGCCCTCGATGCCGCGCTCGCCGAAGCCGCCCGGGATGAGGATCCCGTCGAGGCCTTCGAGCGCTTCTTCGTCGAGGTGCTCGGAGTCGACCAGCTGGACGTTGACGTTGACGCCGTGGTGGATGCCGCCGTGCTGGAGCGCCTCGATCACCGACTTGTAGGCGTCCTCGAGCTGCACGTACTTGCCGACGATCGCGATACGAACCTCGTCGGTCGCCTCGTCTGCACGCCGGACCATCGCTTCCCAATCCTTCAGCTCGGGGGCGGGTGCCTCCAGGCCGAAGTGGTCGAGCACCAGGTCGTCGACGCCCTCGGCCCGGTAGCCGAGCGGCACCTTGTAGATGTTGTCGACGTCGTAGGAGGAGATCACCGCGTCGACCGGGAGGCTCGCGAACAGCGCGATCTTCTCCCGGATCTCCTGGTCGAGCCGCCGCTCGGAGCGGCAGAAGAGGGCGTGCGGCTGGATCCCGATGCCGCGCAGCGAGTTGACCGAATGCTGGGTCGGCTTCGTCTTCAGCTCGCCCGCGTGGCCGATGTACGGGACCAGGGTGAGGTGGACGAACATCGCCCGCTTCGGGCCGAGCTCGGTGTAGAGCTGGCGGATCGCCTCGAGGAAGGGCAGCGACTCGATGTCGCCGACGGTGCCGCCGATCTCGGTGATCACGAAGTCGACCGCCTGGGACTCGGCGACGATGCGGATTTTCTGCTTGATCTCGTTGGTGATGTGCGGGATCACCTGAACCGTCGCGCCGAGGTAGTCGCCTCGCCGCTCGCGCCGGATCACCGAGTTGTAGACGCCGCCCGCGGTGACGTTCGACGCCCGCGAGGTGTTTTCGTCGGTGAAGCGCTCGTAGTGGCCGAGGTCGAGGTCGGTCTCGGCGCCGTCCTCGGTGACGAAGACCTCGCCGTGCTGGAACGGGCTCATCGTCCCCGGATCGACGTTGATGTAGGGATCGAACTTCTGTAGCTGGACCCGGTAGCCGCGCGAGACGAGCAGGCGCCCGATCGATGCGGCGGCGATGCCCTTGCCGAGGGCCGACACGACACCTCCGGTAACGAAGATGAATCTGGTGTCGCCTTGGTTCGTTGGGCTCATGCTCTGCCGAGCGAGTCTAGCCAGCGCAGGGGCGGAACCTTCTCGATGGTCGCCGAGATCGACCTTAACTCCCCATACACCGTCAAAACGAGCACGATCGCGAGGGCGATCAGGCGCGCGTCCGGCGACAAAACCGTGAGCAGCCAGACCCCGGCGATCGCCCCGATCAGGTTCGAGCCGGTGTCGCCGAGCATCGCCCGCTCGCCCAACGTCATCCAGGCACCGACCAGCGCCGGCCCGGCGAAGATCCCGAGGAGCTCGATCGGAGCGAGCGTCCAGGCACCGAGGCAGAGCCCCGCACCGAGCAGCGCCAGCGCCTTCTCGGCCCGTCCCGGCCGCAGGTCCAGCAGGTTGAAGAGGTTGGTCGCGAGGACCAGCAGGACGACGTCGGCGAGGTATCTCCAGGTCGTGAGGCCTTGCCCGGAGACGACGTAGGCGGCGAGCGCGGCCGCGCCGATCGCCTTGATCGCCCCGGTCGAGAGCCGCCCGTCGCGCAGCGCCCCCGCGTGCCCGCGCCAGCCCCGCGGCGTCGCCGCGGCGTCGCCCTGGCCGAGCGCGTCGTCGAGGAAGCCGAGGAAGGCGACGCCGAGCAGGTAGGGCAGCCAGCGACGCAGTTCCGGCTCCAGCAGGTCGAGCCCGGCGCGGTCGTTCAGGACCGCCAGCGGCGCCAGCGCGACCAGCGCGACCGTCGCCAGGATCGCGCCCAGCGGGAAGGCGAGCGAGGCGCCGCGGTAGTTCGTCCGCACCAGCCCGGCGTCGCGCAGCCCGGCCGCGCCGGCGGGCAGCATCGGCACGGCCAGCGCGATCGCGAGCGGGAATCCGACCCAGTGCATCTCAACTACCTCCCGGGGTGGGCACTAGCCCCCCGGTGCGACCAGCTCGGGCAGGAGGCGATCGGCGGAGCTCTTCACGCCGAAGCTCCCCTCGGTGCCGTTGATCGCCAGAACCAGCGCCAGCTGGCCCGCCGTGTTGTCGATGTCGTCGACGGTCGAGAGGCCGTTGGCCTGGAAGAAGGAGATCGAGGACGGTTCGGTGGTCGTCGACTCGACCCCGACCGTGGGCACGCGGGTCGCCGTCATCCCGGCCAGCAGCGCCGTTTCCAGCTGGTTCGCGGTGGAGCGCTGCACCGGGCCCATCCCTTCGGGCTGGCTGCGGACGACGATCACCGCGTCGAGCGAGCCGAATTCGCCGCTCGCCCGCGAGAACATCTGGCCGCGGACCAGTTCGGGCAGGGTGCCGCCGATCACGATCTGGCGACCGACCCCGACCCCGAGTTCGGTCAATTGATCGGATTCCGTGCGGATTTCGGCGAAACGCGTTTCCGAGAGTTCGGAGGCGAGGCCGGCCATGTCGACCGGCTCGCGCACCACGCCCACCCCGACCAGCGTCGCCCCGGTCGGTCCCAGCGCTTCCTCGACCGCCGAGGTGACGTCGCTCGGCAGGCCGCCCATCGCGATCACCGCGATGCGTTTGCCGAGCAGCCGTTCGCGGGTCAGCACCGGGTAGACCTTTTCGTCGAATTCGTTGGCCCGGCCGAGTTCGCCCGAGAGGTCGTCGGCGCGCGAGCGGGCGTCCTGGAGGTTGCCGACCAGGCTCTGCTCGAGGTTCTTGCGCGTTTCGGTCAGCGCGTCGCCGCCGAACTCGGCGCCGATCAGGATGCCGACCGCGAGCGCGAGGAAAACCGCGATCAGGGACGTTGCGTGATAGCGAGCGCTGTAGCCCATGCAGCTGGGAGGCTAGATCCCCAGCCAGATTCTGACCTTCAGCCAGAACAACTCGAAGACATCGTTCAGCGCGGGCGAGGTGATGATCAGGATCGTCACCAGGACGAGGAAGGCGACGATGAAGAAGATCACCGGCATCAGGTTGGAGCTCGGCCGGTAGAGACGGGAGACGCCCTTGGCGTCGACGAGTTTCTCGCCGATCCGCAGGCGCGTGAGGAAGGTCGACGACATGCCGCCGCGCTTGCGGTCGAGGAACTCGATCAGGTTGAAGTGGGCGCCGACGCTGACGATCAGGTCCGCACCCTTCTCGAAGGCCATCAGCATCGCCACGTCCTCGCTGGTCCCGGCGGCCGGGACGACCTTGTGCTCGAGGCCCATCTCTTCGAGCCGCCCGCGGCCGGGCGCGCGGCCGTCGGGGTAGGCGTGGACGATCAGCTCGGCGCCGCAGGACAGGGCCGCGTCGGAGGCCGAGTCCATGTCGCCGAGGATCACATCGGGCTTCTGCCCCGCCTCCAGCAGCCCGTCGGCGCCGCCGTCGACGGCGACGATCAGCGGACGCACGTTGCGGATGTAGGCACGCAGGGCTTTCAGGTCGCGTCGGTGGCGCTCGCCGCGGACCACGATCAGCACGTGCCGGTCGCGGAACGACACGCGGGTCGGCGGGAAGTCGATCGCGCCGGTGAGGATGTCGGTCTCCTGGCGGATGTGCTCGACCGTGTTTTCGGCGAATTCGGCGAGGACCTCGTCGATCCGCGCGCGTTGGGCGGCGAGTTCGCGTTCCAGCTCGGGGACGGTGAGGATGCTGCCGCGGAAGATCTCTTTGCCCGCGATCGCGACGGCGCCCTCGTTGGTGACCGTCAGCGGCTGTCCGTCGCGGAGCAGGTCGAAGACCGGCGTCTCGGGCGCGTCGACGAGGCGGATGCCGGCGCGCGCCATCATCAGCGGCCCGGTGTTCGGGTACTTCCCGTCCGAGGACGGCGAGGCGTTTACCACCGCCGATACCCCGGAGGCGATCAGCTCCTCCGCCGCGATCCGATCCACGTTCACATGGTCGATCACCGCGATATCCCCCGGTTGCAGGCGTTTCACCAGATGCTTCGTGCGCTCGCCGAGACGCGCCGTGCCCTCGATCGGGACGGGACTGGACCGGGTTCCGCCGCGACGCCCGAGCAAGGCGGGCAGGCGACGACGACTGGTGGTTGCCACGCGCTCAGGTTAAGTGAAGGGGTTAAGAGGAGCCAAATCGAGCTTTGGTACCCGGACGATCAGCCGACCGATCCCGCCAGCTGTTCCTTATGGCGTTCCGGGCGCCATAAGGAACAGTCGAGCCGGCCAGCTGGGAGGTCTGGGGAGTTGCCGCGGTTGCGATCTTCATCTGCCGGGCCGCCTCCGGACGGGCGGCGTCCGACTAGGCGGCGGCGAGGAGCTCGCGGGCGTGCTGGGTGGCGGCCTCGTCGGAGGACTCGCCGCCGAGCATGCGGCGGATCTCCTCGACCACGCCCTCGCCGGCGAGGCGCTCGACGGTCGCGACCGCCTGCTCGGCGTCGGTGTCCTTTTCGAGGCGGAAGTGGACGTCGGCGAGGGAGGCGACCTGGGGCAGGTGGGTGATGCAGAGGACCTGGTGCTCGGCACCGAGTGCCTTCAGCCGCTCGCCGACCACGCGGGCGGTGTTGCCGCCGATCCCGGCGTCGATCTCGTCGAAGACGAGGGTCGCGGCGCCGGCCGCGGGGCCGAGCCCGCTGAGCGCCAGCATCACCCGCGAGAGCTCGCCGCCCGAGGCGGCGTCGCGGAGCGGCGCGGGCTCGATCCCGGGGTTCGGGGCGACCCGCAGCTCGACCGTCTCCCGACCCGAGGCGCCGTATTCGTCCGGATGCGGGTCGAGGACGACCTCGAGGCGGGCACCGTCCATCGCCAGGCTCGCGAGCTCCGTCGCCACCCGCTCCTGCAGCGGCCCCGCCGCCTTCTCGCGCCCGGTGCTCAGCTTCTTGCCGAGCTTCGCCCGGCGCGTCTCGGCCTCGGCCAACGCCGCGGTCGCCTCTTCGCCGCGGACCTCGGCGCCCTCCAGCCGCGCGATCTCGGCGCGGCACCGCTCGGCGTGGGCGAGAACCGACTCGACCGTGCCGCCGTGCTTACGTTCGAGCCGGTCCAGCGCTTCCAGTCGTTCTTCCACCGCGATCAGCCCGCCCGGATCGGCGGCGATGCCCTCGGCGTAGTCGCGCAGCTCCGCCGCCACGTCGCCGACCTCGACGTTCAGCGCCGCGACCCGCTCGGCGATCCGGTCGAGCGTCGGGTCCACCCCGCTCGCCGCGCCCAGCTTCGATTCGGCCTCGGCCAGGGTCGCCGCCGCCCCGCCGCCTTCGAGGTCGGCGCCCGCCAGCCCGGCGTGGGCCCCCGCCGCCGCGGCATGCAGGCCCTCGGCGTGGCGCAGCCGCTCGCGGTCCGTCGCCAGCGCGTCGCGCTCCTCGGGGTCCGGTTCGACCTCCTCGATCTCGGAGAGCTCATAGCGGTAGAGGTCGAGGTCGCGCTCCCGCGACCCCTCCCGCTCGCGCAGGTCGGCCAGCTCGGCGGACAGTCGGCCGACCTCCCGGTGCGCCTCGCGGTATTCCTCGCGCAGCGCCAGGTGCTTCGCCCCGGCGAAGCCGTCCAAGACCTCCATCTGGGTCGAGGAGATCGTCAGCTTGCGGTGCTCGTGCTGGCCGAAGAAGGCGACGAGGCGCCCGCCGAGCGCCTTCAGGTCCGCCGCGGTCGCCGAGCGCCCGGCGACGAAGGCGCTGGTCCGCCCGCCCGCCGAGACCCGCCGTCCCAGCACCACCTCCTCGGCGCCCGCGGGGAGCCGCTCGGCGAGCTCCGCCAGCTCCGGGTCGTCGAGCATCCCGGCGGGCAGGTCGAAGACCCCCTCGACCCAGGCCTCCTCGGCGCCCGGCCGCACGATCCCCGATTTCGCCTTGCCGCCCATCAGCAGGTCGAGCGAGTGGGCGAGCACGGTCTTCCCGGCGCCAGTCTCCCCGGTGATCGCGTTCAGGCCCTCGCCAAGCCGCAGTTCGGCCCGTTCGATCAGCAGCAGGTTCTCGATCCTCAGCTCACGCAGCACAGCATCCGGTTTAGCACCGGCCGCGGCGGATCAAGCGCGCACGTGAGCGCTATTTGCGGACTCCCGGCGCTCAGCCGTTGGTCTGCTGCACGAATGACGACGAGCGGACCAGCGCGAAGCCGGCGATCGCGCCGACGAAGGAGAGGATCGCGGCGATCAGGATGATCGAGTTGAATCCGCTGACGAAGGCGATGTCGGCGGCGTGGACCGCTTTGGCGTTGAGGGCGGGCGGCAGGTGGAGCGCGGCGACCCCGCGCGAGCCGCTGGCGGCGACGATTTCACCGAGACCCTTCGGCGCGTTCGGGAGCATTTCGCCGAGCTTCGAGTTCACATTCGACTGGAAGACGGCACCAAGTCCTGCGACTCCGGTGGCGATCCCGACCTGGCGGAAGGTCGAGTTGATCCCCGACCCCATCCCTGACTTCTGCACCGGGACGACGGCGATCGCCGCTTGCCCGATCCCCGGATTCGTGGTCCCGATGCCGATTCCGGCGATCACGAAGCCGACCAGCAGGCTCGTCCACTCCGAGTCGGGCGAGACGCCGTGCATGAGGAGGAGCCCGATCCCGACCAGCGTCAGCCCGGTGCCGAGCAGCACCCGGATCGCCACCCGGTTGGAGAGCGCCCCCGCGATCGGCGCGACGACGAAGCCGAGCACGGTCAGCGGCAGGAAGCGCAGGCCGGCCTGAAGCGGCGAGTAGTCGAGCACACCCTGGAAGTAGATCGTGATGTAGAGGAAGAGCGCGAACATGCCCGCCGAGAGGCAGAAGGCGACCGCCGAGACCCCGTTGAAGGCGGGATTCCGGAACAGGGTCAGGTCGAGCATCGGGTAGCGGGTGCGGGCCTGGATCGTGATGAAGATCGCCATCAGGGCGGCGGCGCCGATCAGGCAGGCGAGGATCACCGGGCTCCCCCAGCCTTCCGGGTTGCCACGGATCAGGGCGAAGATGAAGAGGAACAGCGCCGCGGAGAAGGTGACAAGGCCGGGCACGTCGATCGGTTCCGGTTCGTCGGCGAAGACGTTTCGGACTTTGCGCTCGGTCAGCACCATCGCGGCGATCCCGATCGGGACGTTGACGAAGAAGATCCACTCCCAGCCGAGCGTTTCGGTGATGACGCCGCCGATCAGCGGGCCGACCGCGACCGCCCCACCGACCGTCGCGCCCCAGACCCCGAACGCCGTCGCCCGGTCTTTGCCTTGGAACTCCTGGCCGATCAGCGCCAGCGAGGTCGCGAACATCCCCGCGCCGCCGACACCCTGCAGGCCGCGGCAGAGGTTGAGGACGGTCGGATCGCTACTGATCCCGCATAGAAACGACGCGAAGGTGAAGATCCCGAAGCCGATCGTGAACACGCGCCGGCGTCCCAGCCGATCGCCGAGGCTGCCGGCGGTGAGCAGGAACGACGCGAGCATCAGCGAGTAGGCGTCGACGACCCACTGGAGCGACGAAAGGCTGGCGTGCAGCGAGCGCTGGATGTCGGGCAACGCGACGTTCACGATCGTCACGTCGAGAAGCAACATGAAAGTTGCCACCGAGACGAGGACGAGGGTCCACCACTTCCGCTCCATCGACGCAGCCTTTCAGACCGGGTCGGTCAGCTAGACCGCCAGGTGCCCGAACTTGTCGCGGATACGCCCGTAGAAGCTCGTCCCGGCAAGTTGGCCGAGGCAGCCCGCGGCTTCGACGAAGCTGATCTCGAGGTCGTCACCCGAGGCGAGGTCGCCGAACTCGGTGCCGTCGAGGGCGATTTCGACCGGCTCGCGGTCGGGCGCGTTGCCGACGGTGAGGACGTCGTGCGGGGCGACGACCAGCGCCCGCGCGGTCAGCGAGTGCGGCGCGATGTAGCTGACCACGTAGCCCTTCACGCCCCAGGCCAGGATCGGACCCTGGTTGGCGAGGTTGTAGCCGGTCGAGCCGACCGGCGTCGCGGCGACGAGACCGTCGCAGCGCACGTGGCCGACCTCGTCGGCGGCGATGCTGTAGGTCAGCTCGGCGACCCGGTCGTGCGGGCGGCGCTGCAGGGTCACGTCGTTGAAGCCGATGCCGCTGCGATCGCCCGCCTGGACCTTGATCGCCGGCAGCTCGATCGTCTCGACGTCGCCGTCGAGGGCGCGGATGATCCCTTCCTCGGCGTGCGCGCGCTCGACCGCGGCGAGGAACCCGACCGTGCCGAAATTGATGCCGAACACCGGCACCCGCGTGCCGGCGAAGCGACGAAGCGCGTGCAGGATCGTGCCGTCGCCACCGAGGACCAGGCACAGGTCCGGCGTCTCGCTGTCCTTCTCCAGTTCCACTCCGGCCGCTGCGGCGCCGTGCTTGTCGAGCTCGTTCTGGTCGGCGACCAGCCGCCAGCCCGCCCCCTTGGCCGCGGCGGCGGCGATCGGGACCGCTTCGGTGGCGGCGGGCGGGTGCGAATGCGTGATCAGCGCGGCGGTCTTCATCGGGCGGACCCCTCATACCCATTCGCGTCGACCCCGCTCGCAGGCTCATCCGCGTCGGCGGCGGCGATCGCTCCCTCCAGGTCCTCCAGCCCGGCGCCGCCGCCCCCGCACCAGACGAAGGTCTCGCGGTTGCCTTTCGGCCCCGGCAACCCCGAGGAGGCGATACCGAGGATCGGCAGGCCCAGCTCGCGCGCCGCCAGCGCCACCTTCAGCACCGCCTCCTGGCGGTCGGCGGGATCGCGGACGACGCCGCGGCCGACCCGCCCTTTCTCCAGCTCGAACTGCGGCTTCACCATCGCCAGGAGCTCGCCGCCGGGCGCCAGACAGGTGGCGACCGCGGGCAGGACCTTGGCGAGGCCGATGAAGGAGACGTCGACGGTCGCCAGCGAGGCGAGGAACGGCAGGTCGGCCGGTCCCAGCGCGCGGGCGTTCAGCCGCTCGATCACGGTCACCCGCGGGTCCTTGCGCAGCCGGGCGTCGATCTGGCCGTAGGCGACGTCCACGGCGGCGACCCTGGCGGCGCCTCGCTGCAGCATGCAGTCGGTGAAGCCGCCGGTCGAGGCGCCGACGTCCAGGCAGTCGCGCCCGGCCAGGTCGATCCCGAGCCCCTCGAGCGCGTTCTCCAGCTTGATCCCACCGCGTGAGACGAACCTTGGCCGCGCCTCGAGGACGAATTCCGCCTCCGGCTCGACCAGCTGGCTCGGGCGCAGGGCGACCGGCCCGTCGGTCCCGATCCGCACTTCCCCGGCCCGGACCGCTCCCGCGGCGGCCGAGCGCGACGGAAACAGGCCTCGCTCGGCGAGGACAGCGTCTATCCGGGACTTCTTCATCGAGGGAAAGCTACAGCGACCCCCGAACGACTCCCCGGATCTTCCGCGTACCTGTTTACGGCCTTTTAACGATCGGCCCTTGTCGAGGGCCGTTGCCTGGTATACAACGAAGCCCTCCTAATCACGCGTCCAAAATAAAATTTGGCTCAGGAGAAGGAGAAATAGCCAAAAATCGGGCCTCTGTGACCCCACTCACAGACATCCAGCACATACGTTCGTACGCTGTTCAAGGATTCAGTGTGAGCAACCGATAGGAAATAGAACAAACAACTTCTTGGTCGAGTCCCGCGTCGTAAATTTAGCCCCGGATGCTTCCCACATCTGGCGCACACGACACAACAGGGCTCACCTACCTCCCACGGATCCACATATATAGAGATACATATCTCTCCTCCCTGTAGTAACCCCAGAAGCGCCCCTCCTTCCCGGAGGGGCGTTTTCTGTTGTGCGGGCGTTTTGCCTGGAACCCGAGCTCAGTCGCCCTTGGCGGCTTCCTGGATGCCCGATTCGAACTCGCTCGTCGCATCGAAGACTTCATCCGCCGGGGGCAGTTCGATCTTCGGCACGCGGCCGAATTCGACGAAGTTGATGTCCATCTCGGTGGTGCTCGATTGGCTGCTTTGGCCGATCGAGCCGGTGACGACCACCCGCATCCGCCGCACGCGATCCTGGGAATCGATCCAGACGTCGGCATGGGGTGCGGAGAAATGGGCCTTGATGCCAAAGATTTCTTCGGTGGCGGGGAAGGTACCGCGGTAGTGCGTGGTGGGCACCCCGTCGACGTCTTCGGTGCCGACTTCTTCCGCGTCCCCAACCTGTTCGAGGACCTTCAGGCCTTCCTGGGGACCGCCTTGGGCCGGGGACGCGCCGCCTTCGAACTTCGCCGCGCCCGCGAGGTCCAGCTTCATCCACTTCTTGCCTTCGCTGATCGACTCCAGGGCATCCGAGCTCGTGTACGAGATGGTGCCATCGGCGATCGATTCGACTTCTACTTCCTTGCCGTTCGAGAGGCCCTTGACGATGAGCGTGCCCTTGGCCCTCCCGCTGTTTTCGAAGTCCATCGTCCCGGACTCCACGAGTCCTTCGGGCGAATTCGACAGGGTCACCTTGGCTCGGAGAGTCGACCGTCCCCCCGACTCGCGTTGGGTGACCTCGGCGGCCTTCGCGATCGCGTTGAGCGCGTCGCCGCCACTGCCGCTCCCCTGCGCCAGGATGACCACGGCGATGGCGACGATTATCACCGCCACTCCCGCACCAATCCACTTCTTCCCCCGTTTCATCCTGTGCAGAATACGACTCGGGGACCTGAACGGTCCGCCATCGCGGGGTGGATCTACCGGGCTGAGCCCGGACTCCCTTCCACTGTGCAACTATCGGGTTGCACATCGGAGAACCGGAAGGGCCGCAAGTGAAGGTCGCCGTCATCGGGGGAACGAAGTTCGTCGGTCCGGCGGCGGTCGGTCGGCTGGTCGCGGCGGGACACGAGGTCGCCGTCGCGCATTCGGGCGCGCACGAGCACCCGGCGGTAGAAGCCGTCGAGCACCTGCACGGCGACCGGGACGCGCTGCTCTCCCCCGGCGGCGCGATTGACGCGTGGCATCCTGAGGTCCTCGTCGACACCTTCCCGGGGGGCGCCACCGCGGAGAAGGGCGAGGCGCTCGCCGCCTGCGCCGCCCGGACCGGAGCGCGCGTCGTCGCGATCAGCTCGGTCGACGTCTACCAGCACGGCGTCGATTCGGGGATGGGCGATGGCAGCGGCGCCACGGCGATGACCGCCGACCCGATCCCGCTGCGCGAGGACGCGCGCCGTCGCGTCGGTCCTTACCCGGGCGCCGCACCGGGGCACGACAACGTGGCGATGGAGGACGCGCTCGAGGCGGCGGGGTGCGCCGCGACCCTGCTGCGACCCGGCGCCATCTACGGCCCCCATCCCACCGCGCGCGAGTGGACGCTGGTCCGCAAGGTCGCGCGCGGCGACCGCGACCTGCCGCTTCCCGACGGCGGCGTCCAGCTCTTCCACCGGGTCGCGATCGACCGTGTCGCCGCCGCCCTCCTCGCCGCCGTCGAACGTCCCAGCGAGCGCCTCTGGGCCTGCAACGTCGTCGACCCATACGACCGCGACTACTCCGGCCTCGCTCGACAGGTCGGGAAGATCCTCGACTGGGAGTGGGAGCCGCGCCGGGTCCCTTTCTCGGAGGACGTCCATCCGTGGCAGGTCAGCCACCCGATGCTCGCCTCCGATCGCCGCCTGCGCGAGGACCTCGGCGTCGCAGCCGACCAACCCGACCCCGACGACGCCCTGCGGGAGACCGTCGAGTGGCTCTGGGACGAACGCGAGGCGATCCTCGCCGCCCGCACGGGGTTGCCGATCAGGTCGTGTCAATCTTCCTTGCTGTAATGACAACTGACTCCGAGTCAAATCGACCTGCGCGTCCGCCGGCGCCTGCGGGACCTACGGGCCGAACGGGGACTCACCCTTGCCCAGGTCGCCGAGCGCGCGAGCCTCGATGTCGACCCTCAGCCGCCTCGAGTCGGGTAAGCGCCGCCTAACCCTCGATCATCTACCGGGCCTCGCCGCCGCCTTGGGCGTCTCGATCGACTAGCTGATGGGGCCCGCCCTCCTTCGACCCGCGGGTGCGCGGCGAGGCAGCGACTGGCTCTACGTCCTCTCCGGCCGGCTGCGGCTGGTGCTGGGCGAGCACGAGCACCTGCTGGAGCCCGGCGAGGCCGCCGAGTTCAGCACCTGGACCCCGCACTGGTTCGGCGCCGTCGACGGCCCGGTCGAGGTGATCCTGGTCGTCGGCCCCGACGGCGAGCGCGTCCACCTCCACCGCTAGCCCGGGCGGATTTGCGAAGCTCCGCGGATGGACTGCGTCTGTGGCTGCGGCCGGAACCTCTCAAAGGACCTGGCCGACCGGAACTACATCGCCGCGAGCGTCGCGATCGAGCTTCTGGTCTGGGACAAGAACCGGGCGCTCCCGGGCGCCGTCCCGGAGGGACGCGAAGGGCTGATCGCCCGCGGGAGCGAGTGCTACGAGCGGCTCCTGTACTCCTTGCACGGCGAAGGCCCTGGCGACCCGGACCCGGATGCCAGGGCCTGGCTCGCCGAGTCGAAGGCGATGCGGATCCACCGCTCCGACATGACCAAGGGCCGGTACTTCGGCGGCAACGCCCCGAACGTGAGCAAGGAGGACATGGCGAGGATCGACCGCCGCCACCCCGAGCGCAGCTTCACCGGCGAAATCGCGAGCCCCTCGGCGGCCGAGCCGCAGCTGGAGCGCCTGCGCACCCTCCGCGACGAGGGCGTCCTCACCGACGAGGAGTTCGCCGCCGCGAAGGCGCGCCTCGGCGCCTGAGGCTCAGTCCTCGTCGCCCTCGGCGGCGATCTGCTTCTCCAGCTCCGCCATCACGCCAGGGTCGCGCAGCGTGGTCACGTCCCCCAGCGCCCGGCCCTCGGCGATGTCCCGCAACAGGCGGCGCATGATCTTGCCGGAGCGCGTCTTCGGCAGGTCGTCGGCCCAGAGGATCCGTTTGGGACGGGCGAATTTGCCGATCCGCGCGGCGACGCTCTCGCGGATCCCCGCCATCACCTCCGCGGAGGGCTCGACCCCACCGTTCAGGGTGACGAAGGCGCAGATCGCCTGCCCGGTGTCGGGATCGGACTGGCCGATCACCGCCGCCTCGGCAACCTGTGGATGGGCGACGATCGCCGACTCGACCTCGGCGGTCGAGAGCCGGTGGCCGGAGACGTTGACGACGTCATCGATCCGACCGATCACCCAGAAGTAGCCGTCGGAATCGCGCCTGGCCGCGTCGCCCACCAGGTAGCGCTCCTTGCCAAATTTCGAGAAATAGGTCTCGACGAAGCGCTCGTCCTCCTTGTAGAGAGTGCGGAGCATCGAGGGCCAGGGCGCTTCGAGCATCAGCAGGCCCTGGCCTTCGTCGACCGGCGTTCCCTCCTTCTCGTCGACGACCGCGGCGCTGACCCCCGGGAACGGCGTCGTCGCCGAGCCCGGCTTCGTCTCGGTGATCGCCGGCAGCGGCGTGATCATGATCGCGCCGGTCTCGGTCTGCCACCAGGTGTCGACGATCGGGCACCGTTCTCCCCCGATCACCTTGTGGTACCAGAGCCAGGCCTTCGGATTGATCGGCTCCCCCACCGACCCGAGCAGGCGCAGCGAGGAGAGGTCGTACTTCGCCGGGATGTCGGCGCCCCATTTGATGAAGGTGCGGATCGCGGTCGGCGCGGCGTAGAGGATCGTCGCCTTGTAGTCCTGGACGATCTCCCACCAGATCCCCTGGTGCGGATAGTCGGGCGCTCCCTCCCACATCACCGAGGTCGCGCCGTTGGCGAGCGGGCCGTAGACGATGTAGGAGTGGCCGGTGATCCAGCCGACGTCGGCCGCGCACCACCAGACGTCTGACTCCGGCTTCAGGTCGAAGACGTGGCGGTGCGTGGTGGTGACGCCGGTCATGTAGCCGCCGGTGGTGTGGAGGATGCCCTTCGGGCTGGCGGTCGAGCCGGAGGTGTAGAGGATGAAGAGCGGGTGCTCGGCCTCCATCGGCTCGGCCGGGCACTCGGCCTCGGCGGCGGCGCAGACCTCGTCGTAGAAGACGTCGCGGCCCTCGGTCATCGGGCACGGGGTCCCGGTGGCGCGGACGACGACGATCTTCTCCAGCGTCGCCAGGTCGCCCATCTCGGAGTCGACCTGCTCCTTGATCGGCGCGGTCTTGCCCTTGCGGCGCGCCCCGTCGACGGTGACGAGCGCCTTGGCCTCGGCGAATTCCATCCGCTCGCGGACCGACTCGGCGCTGAAGCCGCCGAAGACGACGTTGTGGACAGCGCCGATCCGCGCGCAGGCGAGCATCGCGACGGCGACCTCGGGGATCATCGGCAGGTAGATCCCGACCACGTCGCCCTTCTCCACCCCGAGGTCCTTCAGCGCGTTGGCGAAGCGCTGGGTCGAGGCGAGGAGCTCGGCGTAGGTGACATCGCGCCGCTCCCCCTCCTCGCCGCGCCAGTGGTAGGCGACGCGCTCGCCGTTGCCCGCCTCGACGTGGCGGTCGAGGCACTGCGCCGAGGCGTTGATGCGGCCGTCCTCGAACCACTTGTAGAAGGGCGGGTTGGAATCGTCGAGGCCGACGGTCGGCTCGGTGTCCCAGTCGAGCAGTTCCTTGGAGCGCGCCGTCCACCAGCCGACCGGGTCGGCCGCCGCTTCGTCATAGATCGCCGGGTCGCTCCAGCCGGCCCGTTCGCGGAACTCCGCGGGGGGCTCGAAGGTCTCGATCTCCAGCATGCGCTCGAGCTCGCGCTCGAGTCGGGTGTCCTCGCTCATCCGTCCCTCCTCCGTCGCTCCATCGACCCCCGCCAGCCTATGGGGCGGCGGCACGGATCGCCGCCTGGGCGGCGGCGACACGGGCGACCGGCACCCGGTACGGCGAGCAGGACACGTAATCGATCCCGCTTTCGTTGAAGAACTCGATCGAGTCCGGGTCTCCCCCGTGCTCGCCGCAGACGCCGAGCTTCAGATCCTCTTTGGTCTTGCGGCCGAGCCAGGCGCCCATTCGGACGAGCTGGCCGACGCCGGGCGTGTCGAGGGTCTCGAACGGGGAGCGGTCAAAGACCTTCATCTCGATGTAGCGACCGAGGATGCGGCCCTCGATGTCGTCGCGGGAGAAGCCGAGCGCGGTCTGGGTCAGGTCGTTGGTGCCGAAGGAGAAGAATTCGGCCTGCTCGGCGATCTCGTCGGCGCGCAGGCAGGCCCGCGGCAGCTCGATCATCGTGCCGACGGTGTAGTCGCGGCCGCGCTCGACCCCGACGCGCTCGCCGATCGCGTCGATCTGCTCGCGCAGGATCTCCAGCTCGCGGCGGTAGTCGACCAGCGGGACCATGATCTCGGCGCTGACCTCGAGTCCGCGGTCGCGTGTCGTCTTCAGCGCCGCGAAGATCGCCTCGACCTGCATCTCGTAGATCGCCGGGAAGAGGATCCCGAGGCGCACCCCGCGGGTGCCGAGCATCGGGTTGACCTCCTGCAGCGCCCGCACCCGGGCGAGGTCGTGCTCGATCGCCGCGACGTCGCCGGAGCGCCCGGCCTCGGCCTCGCGCAGGCGCTCTTCGATCTCCGGCAGCGCCGGGAGGAACTCATGGAGGGGCGGGTCGAGGAGGCGCACCGTCACCGGGCAGCCCGCCATCGCCTCGAAGATCGCTTCGAAGTCGCCCTGTTGGAGCGGCAGCAGCTTCGCCAGGCCGGCCCGGCGCTCCTCCACGTCGTCGGCGAGGATCACCGCGACGATCGCCTCGTTTCGCTCCTCGCCGAAGAACATGTGCTCGGTGCGGCAGAGGCCGATCCCTTCGGCGCCGAACCCGCGGGCGCGCGCCGCGTCCTCGGGCGTGTCGGCGTTGGCGCGGACGCCGAGCGTGCGTGCCTCATCCGACCAGGCGAGGACGGTCTCGAACGCCTCCCCCATCCCCGGCTCGATCAGCGGCACGTCCTCGCCGGTCAGCGTCCCGGCGGTGCCGTCGATCGCCACCCGGTCCCCGGCGCGCAGGACGACCTCGCCGCCGCGGCGGATCTCCCCCGCCTCGGGATCGATCTCGAGCGTCGCCGCGCCGGTCACCGCCGGCACCCCCATCCCGCGCGCGACCAGCGCCGCGTGCGAGGCCTTGCCGCCCTCCGAGGTGAGGATCCCGACCGCGGCGTGGAAGCCGGCGATGTCGTCGGCCTCGGTGAAGGGCCGGGCGAGGATCACGTCACGGCCCTCGGCCGCCGCCTCGATCGCGACCGCGGCGCTGAAGACCAGCTCGCCCTTCGCCGCGCCGGGGGAGGCGGCGACGCCGGTGGCGAGGATCTCGTAGGTCGTTTCCGGGTCGAAGGTCGGATGGAGCAGCGCGTCGAGCGCTTCGGCGTCGATCGTCATCAGCGCCGCCTCGCGGTCCAGGAGCTCCTCGGCGACCGCGTCGACGGCGAAGCGCACCGCCGCCTGTGCCGGCCGCTTCGCGTTGCGCGTCTGCAGCATGTAGAGGCGGCCTTCCTCGACCGTGAACTCGGTGTCCTGCATGTCGCCGTAGTGGCGCTCGAGGGTCCGCAGGATGTCCATCAGCTGCGCGTGGACCTCGGGCTGCCAGTCGGCAAGCTCGCGGATGTCCCGCGGCGTCCGCACGCCGGAGACGACGTCCTCGCCCTGAGCGTTCGGCAGGAAGTCGCCGGAGGGCTCGGGCTCCCCGGTCACCTCGTCGCGGCTGAAGGCGACCCCGGAGCCCGAGGTGTCGCCCTTGTTGCCGAAGACCATCTGCTGCACGTTCACCGCCGTGCCCCAGTCGTCGGGGATGCGGTTGATGCGGCGATAGGTGACGGCACGCTCGCCGGTCCAGGAGTCGAAGACGGCGCCGATCGAGCGGCGCAGCTGGTCGGCCGGGTCGCTCGGGAAGTCGTAGAGCTCCTGGAAGCGGGTCACCAGCGTGCGCAGGCTCTCGACCCCGAGCCCGGTGTCCTCGCGCACGCCGCGCTCGCGCTTCTCGGCGGCGATCAGCTCCTCGAAGCGGGCGCCCTCGATCCCGAGGACCACGTTGCCGAACATCTGCACGAAGCGGCGGTAGCTGTCCCAGGCGAAGCGCTCGTTGCCGGTGCGCGCGGCGAGGCCCTCGACCGAGGCGTCGTTCAGCCCCAGGTTCAGCACCGTGTCGAGCATGCCCGGCATCGACTCGCGGGCGCCCGAGCGGACCGAGACGAGCAGCGGATCGGAGGGGTCGCCGAGCTTCTTGCCCGCCTGCTCCTCCAGGCGCGCCAGGGCCGCCTCGACCTGGTCGCCCAGGCCCGTGGGGAACTCGTCGGCCCCCATGTAGGCGACGCAGGCCTCGGTGGTGATCGTGAAGCCCGCGGGGACGCGCTCGGCGCCGAGGATGCGCGTCATCTCGGCGACGTTCGCGCCCTTGCCGCCGAGCAGATCGCGCATCTCGCGCGAGCCCTCGGAGAAGTCATAGACCCACTGCATCGAACTCCCTTACCCCGGATGGCCGCGACTAGGCGGCGAGATCGAGGACCTGCAGGGCGGCCAGCTCGATCCGGTCTTCGGTCGGCATCGCGGCGAGCTCCAGCTCCTTGGCGTAGGGCAGCGGCACCTCGGCCATCCCGATCCGCTCGACCGGCGCGTCGAGGTCGTCGAAGCAGGCGTATTGGACGCGGGCGGCAATCTCGGCGCTGACGCCGTAGGTCGGCCAGCCCTCCTCGACGCAGAGGACGCGGTTGGTCTTGGCGACCGACTTGGCGATCGTCTCCACGTCGAGCGGGCGCAGGCTGCGCAGGTCGACGACCTCCAGCAAGACGCCCTTCTCGGCGGCGAGCTTCTCGGCGACCCTCAGCGCCCGCACCGTCGCGAAGGAATGCGCGACCACGGTCAGGTCGCTCCCCTCCCGCGCCACCGCGGCGCGGCCGATCGGCGTGATCAGCTCGGGGTCGAGGTCGACCTGGCCTTTCTCTTTGTAGATCGGCAGGTTCTCGATCACCAGCACCGGGTCGTCGTCGCGGATCGCGGCCTTCAGCAGGCCCTTGGCGTCGGCCGGACTGGCGGGCGCGACGACCTTCAGCCCGGGGGTCCCGGCGAACCAGCCGTCGAAGCTCTGCGAGTGCTGGGCGGTCAGCTGGTTGCCGGCGCCGTTCGGCGTGCGGATGACGAGCGGGCAACGGACCTCGCCGCCGAACATCGCGCCGATCTTCGCCGCGTGGTTGACCACCTGGTCCATCGCGACGAGCAGGAAGTTCAGGGTCATGATCTCGACGATCGGCCGCTCGCCGAGCATCGCCGCGCCGACGCCCGCGCCGACGAAGCCCTCCTCGGAGATCGGCGTGTCGCGCACCCGGTCGGGGCCGAATTCGTCCATCAGCCCGGCGGTCACCTTGTAGGAGCCGTCGAAGAGCCCGACCTCCTCGCCCATGACGAAGACGCGGTCGTCGCGCTCCATCTCCTGGCGCATCGCGAGCCGCAGGGCCTCGCGGTAGGTCATGGTCTCGGTGCCGGTCGCGGCGGGCACCTGGGCGACGCCGGAGCCGCTCACCGTCCCAGCCCCCCGGCGAAGACGAGCTCCTCCTCACCGGCGGGGCTGCCGGGACGCATGCGCTCGAACTGCTCCGCGGAGCCCTCGGCGTACACCCCCGCGGCGAGGCGATCGACCGGCGGTGCGGCGTCGGCCTCGGCGAAGGCGACCGACGCCTCGACCTCGGCCTCGACTTCGGCCTCCAGCGCGTCAAGGCCCTCGGCCGGGACGCCGCGCGCGACGAGCGACTCACGGGTCCGCGCCAGCGGGTCCTGCTCGCGCCGCTCGGCGACCTCCTCCTTGGTCCGGTAGGCGAGGCCCGCATCGGCGACCGAGTGGCCGCGGAAGCGGTAGGTCATCGCCTCGAGCACGGCGGGCTTGCGCTCCTCGCGGGCCGCGCGCAGGAGGCGCGCGGTCGTCCACTCGACCTCCTCGAGGTCGTCGCCGTCGACCCGCTCACCCTCGATCCGGTAGGCGCTCGCGCGCCGGAAGACGTCGGGCTCGGCCGAGGCGCGCTCGACGCTCGTGCCCATCCCGTACTGGTTGTTGACGACCATGAAGACGACCGGCAGGTTCCAGACCGCGGCCAGGTTCAGGGACTCGTGCCAGGCGCCCATGTTCACGGCGCCGTCGCCGAGCTCGCAGAGGACCGCCTGCTCTTTGCCTTGGCGCACCAGCGAGAGCGCCATCCCGGTCGCGATCGGCAGCTGGCCGCCGACGATTCCCCAGCCGCCGTAGTAGCCGCGGGACACGTCCAGCAGGTGCATCGAGCCGCCGCGCCCGTGGGCACAACCGTTGGCGCGGCCGAAGAGCTCGGCCATCACCGCGTCGGCCGGAACCCCGCGGGCGAGCGCGAAGCCGTGGCAGCGGTACCCGGTGATCAGCAGGTCGTCGGCCTGGAGCGCCGAGACGGCACCGACCGTGGCGGCCTCCTGCCCCGAGGACAGGTGGCAGTAGCCGCCGATCCGCGCCGCCTTGTACTGGCGCTCCGCGGCTTCCTCGAAGCGGCGGATCAGGAACATCGTGCGGTACTGGCCGAAGAGGTCGTCGACGTCGAGGTCGAACGGGGCGTCGGTGCGATCGATTACAGCCATCAGGGCTCCTCGAAGTAGTCGGGG
Organism: Solirubrobacterales bacterium; assembly: GCA_965200635.1. Lineage (GTDB taxonomy): Bacteria > Actinomycetota > Thermoleophilia > Solirubrobacterales > 70-9 > VAYN01. The sequence continues at coordinate 3,326,190 of OZ241364.1, forward strand.
TGTTCGCCACGGATCCGCGGGACCTCCTTGAGGACGGCCCGCAGGTGCTCGCGCAGGGCGAGCTCGGCGGCATCGGGGTCGTGCCTGCCGACCGCGTCGGCGATCTGCCGGTGGTCGGCGACCATCGCCGACAGGTAGTCGGGCATGCGGAGGCTCAGCCGTCGCAGCCGGTTGAGGTGGGACTTCGCCCGCTCGTTGACGGGCCAGACGGCCGGGTGGCCGCTGAGATCGCAGAGGTTGCGGTGGAAGGTGTCGTCGAGCAGCTGCCAGGAGTCGATGTCGACGCGCTCGATCGCGCGTTCCTGGGCGCGCAGGTTTTCCTCGATCTGCGCCATCGACTCGACGTCCGCGAGTTCGGCGGCGACGCGCACCGCGGTGCACTCGAGCGCCTCGCGGATGAACTGCGCGTCGGAGACCGCCGCCGGGCTGATCCGGGCGACGAAGGTGCCGATCTGGGGACGCACTTCGACCAGGCGGTCGTCGCGGAGGCGGCTGAGCGCCTCGCGGATCGGCGTGCGGCTGACGCCGAGGCGCTCGCCCAGCTCGGTCTCGGAAAGGCGTTCGCCGGGAGCCAGCTCGGCGCGGACGATCTGGTCGCGGAGCGCGGCGTAGAGATAAGGGCCGGCGGGGGCGCGAGCCGGGCGGCGACCACCCGCTGAAGTGTCGCTACCGCGGATGGGGATCGGCTCGGCCATGCGAGAAATACTAGTATACAAGCGGTCGGACGGTTTCGAGTCCCGTCTGACAACCCTGACGCCCCGCCCCCGTGCGGGGCGTCTGCGTTCTCAGCCCTTCGGAGGCCGGAGGGTCCAAGCAAAGCGCTTGCGCTTGCGGGACGGCATCGGCCCCGAGAACGGAGCCGGGTCCGGCAACGGCTCCCCCCGCCGCTCGACAGCGACGAACCGCAACAGCGCCGTCGTCACAAACGCCCGCTCCTCCGCCGGCATCGTCGAGATCTGCAACCCGATCCGATCCTCCTTTTCCTGGTTCGGATTGATCCGCAGTTCCTCGATCATCCCGACCAGTTCCCCTTCGATCCGCTCTTCGTCGCCTTTGCTCAGGGGCACGGCGGATAGGCTAGATGTTCCGGCCGCTCCGCCCGTCCGAGTAGTGGTTCGTGGGCGGTCCGTGCGAGAGAAGGAACACCTGTCTGAGTTCCGTGAGGGAGATGCCGGGAACGTCACCGTTCCGTGCGTCTTCGTCCTGTTTTCGGGCCTTGAAAAGGGCCCGAAAACGCGCTGGGTGAGTTGACCTTGCCATAGCACGGTCAACTCACCCAGCGCGGTCGTGCGTGTTGTCCAACACGCACGGACTCTCGGGCACGGTCACAGCCAGCCAGGGCCGTGGCCGAGACGGCCGTGCTCGCCGCAGACCCTTGCGTCCCTTGTGCTTCGGGGCGCCAGCTTCAGAACGCCCCCTACTTCTCCTGCTGCTGCTCGCAGAAGATGCCGTGGATGCGCTCTAGTACGCGGGCGGCGACCAGGAGTTCCTCGTCGTCGAGGCCCTCGAGAGCCTCTTGCCAACGGCGTTGCCAGACCGCCTTGCGGGCCTCGACCTTGCGGCGGCCGCGGCGGGTGAGTTTGACGACGACGATGCGGCGGTCGGTGTCGGAGCGGGTGCGCTCGACCAGCTCGGCCTCGGAGAGGCCGTCAAGCATGCCGGAGACGGTGGCGGCGCTGGCCTCGACCGCCCCGGCGAGCTCGCCCGCCTGCATCGCGCCGTTGACGTAGAGCTCGATCAGGAGCTCGAACTGGGCGTGGCCGATTTCGTCGCCGCGGTGGGTGTCGCGGCCGCGCAGGGAGCGGAGGCTGCGGAAGGCGCGCCGGAACGCGCGTCCCAGCTCGGTCACGGCTGCTTCGCGCTCCGGGGTGACCGGTGCCTCGACCTTGGCCGCGGGCTCAGGCACCGATCGGCTCCACGAACTCCTCCGCGGCCTCGACCGCGGGGCTCTGCTCCTGCTCCTGCTCTTTCGGACCCTCGGCGCGGAGCAGGAAGAGGACCGGGATCAGCGAGGCCGCGCAGATGCCGAGCGCCCACCAGAAGGCGGTGCCGAAGGCCGCGGCGAGCTCGTCGGGCCCCGCCGCCCCGGCGCTCGCGCGCTGCAGGACCACCGCCAGGACAGCGGTGCCGATCGCCCCGCCGACCCGCTGCAGGACGTTCATCTGCGGCGTCGCGTCGGAGAGCTGATCGGTGCGCAGCGCGGCGAAGGCCACAGTCGTGGTCGGGATGAAGGAGAGGCCGATGCCGACCCCGCGGATCAGCAGCAGGAACGAGATGAAGGCGATCGAGGTGTCGGCGCCGATGAAGGCGAGTGGCAGCGAGCTGAGGGTGAGGATCGAGATGCCGACGACGGCGACGCGGCCGCCGCCGAAGCGGTCGGTCATGTTCGCGATCCGCGGCGCGACCAGGAGCATCCCGAGACCCTGCGGCCCGACCAGGAGGCCGGTCACGACGACGCTCTCGTGGCGGACCTGCTGGTAGTAGAGCGGCACCAGGATCATCGCCCCGAAGAGCGCCGCGCCGAGGCCGAAGGTGGTCAGCGAGGCGGCACCGAAGATCCGGTTCTTATAGAGACGCACGTCGAGCAGCGGGCGCTCGGCGCGCAGCGCGTGCCACCCGAAGGCCAGGGTCATCAGGACGCCGGCGACGATCGGAAAGACCACGGTCGGGGCGGTGAAGCTTTCCTTGGTGGCGATCTCCGAGAGGCCGTAGACGATCAGCGGCATGCTGGTGGCGAGCAGCGCCAGCCCGATCCAGTCGAGCTTCCCCGGGTCGCCGAGGTTGGAGTCGGGGAGCATCCGCCAGCCGAGGAAGCCGGCGACGGCGCCGATCGGCACGTTGACGAAGAAGATCCAGGACCAGTGCAGGTTCTGCAGGATCAGGCCGCCGACCACCGGGCCGAGGATCGGCGCCAGCATCGCCGGCATCACCACGATCCCCATCACGCGGCCCATCCGTTTGGGCCCGGCGACCTCGGCCATGATCATCTGGGAGACCGGCATGATCATCCCGCCGCCGACGCCCTGGAGGACGCGGAAGAGGATCAGCGAGGTGCTCGATTCGGCGATCCCGCAGAGGGCCGAGCCGAGCGTGAACAGGCTGATCGAGGCGAGGTACACGCGCTTGGCGCCGAAGCGCCGCGCCGCCCAGCCGGTCAACGGGATCACCGCGGCGAGGGCCAGCAGGTAGCCGGTCGCCACCCACTGGATCTGGGCGATCGTCGAGTGCAGCTCGTGACTCAGCGTGTCCAGCGCGACGTTGACGATCGTCGTGTCGAGGATCGACATCGTCATCCCGAGGATCACGACGCCGGCGATCTTCCAGACGTAGGGCTCGATGCGGTCGGTGGCCGAGGACATGAGGCGCCGAAAGATTAGGGACCGAAGCGACTTCGGTCAAGCACCGTCTTTAGAAAACACTTCCTAACTCTTTAGGGAGTTGTTCACGGACGTTTAGGGCGCGCCGAGCAGAGCGCGCAAATCTGTCACCCATGCCCAAGCAAAAGAGAAGTCACCCGTTCGGCTCTGCCCTCTTGGGCGGGGCAGTCGTCGCCGTCTTCGCCGTCCTCGCATTCGCGACCGGACTGGTGTCGACGAACGGCGGTTCCACCACCACCCGGGAAGTCGTCCGGCCCTCCGGCGCCGAAACCGTCGCCGACGTCACCACCAACGAAGAAGGCACCAACACCGTCAACGAGATCTACAAGGCCGACGCGAACGGCGTCGCCTTCATCGAATCGACGATGGCCGAAGGGGTCGCCTCCGGATCCGGTGTCGTGCTCGACGACGAAGGCCACGTGCTGACCAACAACCACGTCGTCGAAGGCGGCGAAGAAATCAAGGTCTCCTTCGAATCCGAAGGCCAGATGTACCCGGCCGAAGTCGTCGGCACCGAACCGAACTCCGACCTCGCGCTGCTGAAGGTCGACGCCCCCGCGTCCAAGCTCCACCCCTTGAAGCTCGGCGACTCCTCGAAGATGGAAGTCGGCGACCCGGTGGTCGCGATCGGCAATCCCTTCGACCTGCAGCGGACCGTGACCAGCGGCATCGTCTCCGCCCTGCAGCGTGAAATCACCGCCCCCGACGGGGTGAAGATCGACAACGTCATCCAGACCGACGCGGCGATCAACCCGGGCAACTCCGGTGGCCCGCTGATCAACGGCGACGGTGAAGTGATCGGCATCAACTCGCAGATCTACACCGGCGGCGAAGGGTCCGAGGGGAACGTCGGCATCGGCTTCGCGATCCCGATCGACACGGCGAAGGAAGAGATCGCCAAGCTCGAGTCCGGGACCGCCGACGAACACGGCTACCTCGGGATCAGCGGAGCGAACATCACCCCCGAACTCGCGAGGGCGTTCAACCTGCCGGTCGAAGAAGGCGTCCTCGTGCAACAGGTCGAGGAAGGTGGCCCGGCAGCAGCCGCCGGGATCCAGGGAGCGACTACCGCGGCGGAAGTCGAAGGCCAGGAATTCGGCCTCGGCGGCGACATCATCACCGAAGTCGACGGAGAAAGGATCGCATCGACCGAAGACTTGGTGAAGACGGTCTCCGACGCCCACGCCGGGGAAAAGGTCGAAGTGACCGTGATCCGCGGCGACCAGACCGCGACGGTGAGCGTGACCCTCGCCGAACGCCCCGCCACCCCGGCGGGATAAGACGGCGGGCGTCCCTTCAAGGCGCCTTCCTCCGAAGCCACCCACGAAGCCCCGACGCCCCCGCCCCATCCGGCGGGGGCGTCGGGGTGCTTCGGTCTAGGGTTCGGGCCTCATGGCGACCGCGACCTCCTCCCCCGCCGGGCTGACCGAGGCCGAGGCCGCGCGCCGTCTGAAAGCCGCCGGCCCGCCGCACGAGCAGCGCACCAGCCGCTCCTACCTGTCGATCGCGATCGCCAACACGTTCACGGTCTTCAACCTGATCCTCGCCGGGTTCGGGCTGGCGACGATCGTCTTCGGCAACCCCAAGGACGCGCTCTTCCTCGGGATCCTCGTCGCCAACGTCGCGATCGGCACCTTCCAGGAGGTCCGGGCGAAGCGGGCGCTGGACAGGCTGGCCGCGTTGGTGGTCGCCAAGGCGACCGTGATGCGCGACGGGGCGCCGCGGCAGGTGGCGGTCGAGGAGGTCGTGGTCGGCGACCTGGTGCGTGTCTCCAGCGGCGACCAGCTCCCCGCCGACGGGAGGCTGACCCGCTCCGAGGGCCTGGCGCTGGACGAGTCCGACCTCACCGGCGAGTCCGAGCCGGTGGTGCGCAAGATCGGCGACGAGGTCTTCTCCGGCACCTTCGCGCTCGAAGGCGAGGGCGACTTCGAGGCGACAGCGGTCGGTGCCGAGAGCCACGCCGCGCAGCTGACCGCGACCGCCAAACGCTTCCGCCACCCGCGCTCGCCGCTGGAGCGGGCGATGGACCGGCTGCTGATCGTGATGGTCAGCTTCATGGCGCCGCTCGGCATCGGCCTCGGGATCTCCCTGGCGCTGCGCGACGTGAGCCAGTCCGACGCGGTCGAGACGCTCACCGCCGGGATCGTGAACATCGTCCCCGAGGGGCTGATCCTGCTGGTGTCCCTGACCGCGGCGGTGACGGCGGCGAAGATGGCCCGCCACGGCATCCTCGCCCAGCAGCTGAACGCGATCGAGTCGCTCGCCTCGGTGACCGTGATGTGCACGGACAAGACCGGGACGCTGACCGAGTCCTCGCTGCGGGTGGTCGAGCTGATCCCGGCCGAGGGCATCGGCGAGGAGGACCTGGCAGACGCCTTCGGCACCTACGCGGCGAGCGCGCCGACCCGCAACTCGACCCTGGAGGCGATCTTCGCGGCGGGGTTGGGCGACGGCGCGGCGCAGACGCCCTCGGCGGTCATCCCTTTCTCCTCGCGCCGCCGCTGGAGCGCGCTCGAGCTCGACGGCCGCCGCCTGGTCCTCGGCGCCCCGGAGGCCTTGCTGGAGGGCGCTGATGGTTCGCTCGGCGCCCGCGCGGCGGAGGAGGCCGCGGCTGGCCGCCGGGTCCTCGCCCTCGCCTCCTACGACCCGCCGCTCCCCGAACCGGGTCCCGAGGTCGAGCTGACCGCGCCGCTGCGGCCGCTCGGGGTCGTCGTCCTGGCCGAGGAGCTACGCGCCTCGGCGGCGGAGACGATCGCCTTCTTCGCCCGCGAAGACGTCGCGCTGAAGGTGCTCTCCGGCGACAACCCGGCGACGGTCGGGGCGATCGCGCGGGACCTCGGGATCGAGGCGAGCGGCCCGGCGCTCGACGGCCGCCACCTGCCCGAGGACGACGCCGAGCTGCTCGCGGCGGTGATGGCGGCGCCGGCGATCGGGCGGATCTCCCCGGAGGGCAAGGAGCGCGTCGTCAGGGTGCTGGGCGAGGGCGGCGAGTACGTCGGCATGCTCGGCGACGGGGTCAACGACGTGCCGGCGCTGAAGCAGGCGCGCCTGGCAATCGCCCAGGGCAGCGGGACCCAGATGGCGCGCTCTGTGTCGGACCTGGTGCTGGTGTCCGGGGAGTTCGGCGAGGTGCCGCCGATGGTCGGCGAAGGGCGCCAGATCCTGCGCAACATCCAGCGGGTCGCGCGCCTCTTCATCTCCAAGGCGATCTTCACCGGCTTCCTGGTGTTGACGATCGCGATCCCGAGCGGGGTCTTCCCGATGCTGCCGCGCCAGTTCACGCTGACCTCGACCTTCACGATCGGCATCCCGGCGTTCCTGCTGGCGCTCGCCCCGTCGAGCGGGCCGTGGCGGCCGGAGGGCTTCCTGCGGGCGATCGCCCGCTTCTCGATCCCGGCCGGCCTCGCGACCGGACTCGGGATCCTCGTCACCTACCTGCTCGCCCGCCACGCCTTCGACGTCGACCTCACCCAGGCGCGCTCGGCGACCGCGGCGACGGTGGTCGTCTCCGGCCTGGCGATCGTCTTCGCCCTCGAGGACCAGGCGGGGACGCGGCGGCTGGTGGTCGGAGTGCTCTGCGCGGCGATGGGGCTCCTCTTCTTCGGCGCCTGCGCGATCCCGCCCGCGCGTGAATTCTTCGAAATTGCCAGCCCGACCGGAGGGATGGTCGGTGCCTGGCTGATCGGCTCGGCTGTGGCGATCGCGCTGCTGACGGCGGCCCTGCGGGTGATCGCGGCGCTCGACCGCCGGGCCGGCGCCCCCACCGCCTGACAGGCTTGCAACACTGTCCCCGTGGGAGTGGTAGAGGCAATCCTCGTCATCTTGGCGCTGAAGATCCCGATCCTCGGGCTGATCTCCTTCGTCTACTGGCTGATGAAGGAACCGACGGACGGGGCCGAGACCGAGAAGGTGCAGGCGAAAATGCCGCCGCGCCTGCCCGAGCCCGGCGACGCGAGGCGGCCGCGCAGACGCGGACCGCACGGCGGCGCCGCCCGGCCGCTGCCGAGCCCGCGCCGCGACCCGCACCCGGCCGTCGCTCCTCGCGTTGCTCCCACAGCCCGCGAGACCGCGGCGGCGCCTACTCGACCCGAAAGCGCTCCGGGACCGCTTTCTCAGTAGTCCGGGGCGGGCGCTCGTAGGGGCGGTTCTGGCGCGGCGGTAGCTTGATCCGTTCCTGGTCGACCCGGCGGTACGGGACCTGTTCGAGCAGGTGGCTGATCAGGTTGAGGCGCGCCGTCTTCTTGTCATCGCCCTCGACCACGAACCAGGGCGACTTCTCGGTGTCGGTGCGGTCGAACATCGCGTCTTTGGCTTCCGCGTAGTCGACCCAGCGGGCGCGCGCCTCGAGGTCGGTCGGCGACAGCTTCCACCGCTTCGCCGGATTGTCGAGACGAGCCTCGAAGCGCTTCTCCTGCTCGTCGTCGGAGACCGAGAGCCAGTACTTGACCAGGACGATCCCGGAGCGTTGGAGGAGCCGCTCGAAGCGCGGGCAGGAGTGCATGAACTCCTCGTACTCGGCGTCGGTGCAGAAGCCCATCACCCGCTCGACCCCGGCCCGGTTGTACCAGGAGCGGTCGAAGAGGACCATCTCCCCTGCCGCCGGCAGCTGCGCCACGTAGCGCTGGAAGTACCACTGGGTTTTCTCCCGGTCGTTCGGCGTGCCGAGGGCGACGCTGCGGATCACGCGCGGGTTGGTCTTGTCGGTGATCCGGCGGATCGTCCCGCCCTTGCCCGCGGTGTCGCGGCCCTCGAAGAGGACGACGACTTTCAGCCCCTCGTGGACGATCCATTCCTGCAGGCGGACCAGCTCGACCTGCAGGCGCTTGAGCTCCTTTTCGTAGCCCTTCTTGCCGAGGATCTCGGGTTCGTCGGCCATCGTCAACCGCCAGGCGCCGCCTCAGGCGGTGCCGAGCGCTCCTTCGATCTCGACGATCGCCGCGGCCTCGGCCTCGGTGACGCCGTCCTCGGAGCCCTTCTCCTTCTTCGCGTGGGCGACCTTGTTCGCCAGGTTGACGACGAAGAGTCGGTAGTCGCCGAGCTCCTCCGGGGTCGCCTTGGCCTCGACCAGGCCGACGGCGGTGCGGAGCTCCTCCAGGTAGGCGTCCTTCAGCTCCTCTTTGGAGTGCGCCTTGATCCGCTCGGTCTTGGGACGGTGGGTGACGATTTCGTCGAGCAGCTCGGAGGCGCCGTGCTCCTTGCGCGCGTCGGTGTAGGCGCCCGCCATCGCGAAGGTCTCGCGGAAGGTGCCGCCTTTCTCCGCCGTGGTGACGACCATCCCGGCGCTGGTCGGGCCCTCGATCACCTGCTCCCACTCCTCCTCGGTGAAGTCCGCTTTGGTCGTCATCGCTCTCCTCTGGTCGCTGAAGCTGTCTTGACCGAACCTACTTGAACGGGATGCGAACATATGTTCGTGGCCACTCACTCCGAAGCCCTGGGACGCTTCAACGCCGCCGTCGGGCGGCGCGATCTCGAGGGCGCCGCGCGGGCGGCGCGGGAAATGTCGGTGAGCGGGCCGGTGAGCCTCCACTGCGCGCTGGAGCTGCTGATCCTGCTCGCCCGGGCGGGCGACCGGCGCTTCGAGGCGGCCGCGCGGCGCTGGCTCGTGCGCCTCGGCCAGGAGCACCGCGCCGCCGAGGAGCCCCACACGCTGACCGAGCTCCAGATCGCCAGCGTCGCCGTCGCCGGCCTGGCCGACGAGCGCATCTCGCGCCGCTGCGAGGGCGTCCTGCGGGCGCTGGTGAAGTGGGTCGAGGAGGGCGAGGAGGGCCGCGAGACCGGCTGACCCGCCTCAGTCGGCCGCGGGCAGCGGGACCGGGGTCGGCGGCTCCTCGCCGCGGGCCATCGCGACCGCGTTACGGGCGGCCAGCTCGGCCATCGCCGCCCGGGTCTCGACCGCCGCCGAGCCGATATGCGGCACCAGGACGACGCTCTCCAGCTCGAGCAGGCCCGGGTGGACGTTCGGCTCGTCTTCGAAGACATCGAGCCCCGCGGCGGCGATCCGGCCCTCGCGCAGCGCCTCGGCCAGTGCCGCTTCGTCGAGGACGGCGCCGCGGGCGGTGTTGACGAGCGTCGCGGTCGACTTCATCAGGCCGAGCTCACGGGCCCCGACCAGGTGCCGGGTCTCCGGCGTCAACGGCGTGTGGAGGCTGACCACGTCGCTCGTCGCGAGCAGCTCGTCGAGCTCCAGGCGCGTCGCCTCGAGCCCGGGGGCGTGCGGGGACTCGTGCCGGCCGAAATAGGCGATCTCCATGCCGAAGGCCCGGCCGCGGGCGCCGACGCGGGCGCCGATCCCGCCGAGGCCGACGATCCCGAGGCGCCCGCCCCGCAGGTCGTGGCCGACCATGAAGCCCATGCCCCACTGCCACGGCCTGCCCTCGCGGACCAGCCTCTCCCCCTCGCCCAGCCGCCGGCGGGCGGCGAGGATCAGGGCGAAGGCGAGGTCGGCGGTCGCGTCGTCGAGCACCCCGGGCGTGTTGGTGACGACGACACCGCGCCGCGCACAGGCGGCGAGGTCGACGTTGTCGAAGCCCACGGCGACGTTGCAGACCGCCCTCAGGTTCGGTCCCGCCGCGTCGAGGAACTCGTCGTCGACGCGGTCGAAGAGCATCGTCACGGCGACGTCGACCCCCTCGACGAGGGCCAGCAGCTGCTCGCGCTCCAGGCGGCCCGGGTCGCCGCCACCTCTGACCTCCCCGGTCTCGGCAAGCATCTCGGGGGCTCGACCCGGCAGGGCGGCGGTCACGGCAAAGGTCGTCATCGGCCCTTCTTACCAGCCGCGGGTCCAGCAAAGGGAAAAGGCGCCCCTCCGGGGCAGCGGGAGCCGTCTAATCGTCTTCGTTGGCCGGGTCCTCGCCGGGCCAACGGCCGGTCGCGCCGGCAAAGGCCGCCCGAGTCTGATGCTCGACGAGCCCTTTGGTGACGCGGAAGATCGCGCCCTCGATCGCCAGCGCCGCGAGCAGTTTGCCGGTCGGGACCCCGCGGACGTCGGGCTTCGGCGGCTCCTCGTCGTCGATCACCGACCAAGCCTTTTCGAACGCCTTCTTGCCGAGCATCCCGGCGACGAGACCGGCGGCGATGCCGATGGGTGCGAAGAGAAACTTCATGGGCGGGAATCTACCCGACGGGCGGCGGATCACACTCGGCCGGCGCCGGGCCGGCTGGCGTCCATAGCGCCATCAACTCAGCAAGCGTCCCGGCGCTCGTGCACTCAAGGGCGCTATAGGCCACTCAAGTGCACGAGCGGCCGAGGGCCCGCCGTCCCGCCCTCCGGCTCCACACGACGCCCGAACCCATCCGGGTTGACAAATCCTCGCGACGCGTTACGATATATCGCGTTAGCTTACGATAGGAATTTACGAAAGGCACAGTTATGTACAGCAAGCACTCACATTCACATTGTCATCCACGTCATCCCGGTCGCGGTCGCGAGGAGTTCGCTCGCAGTCGCGGGTTCGGCGGGCGCGGTGGTCGAGGCGGGCCGCGGGCGCGTCGCGGAGATGTCCGCGCCGCCGTCCTCGCCCTGCTGGCCGACCGCCCCATGCACGGCTACGAGATGATCAAACAGATCGAGGAGCGCAGTGAGGGGGCTTGGACCCCGAGCGCCGGCTCGATCTACCCGATGCTCCAGCTGCTCGAGGACGAGGGGCTGATCCGCGGCGAGGACTCCGACGGCAAGCGCCGGTTCGCGCTTACCGACACGGGCCGCGCCGAGCGCGAGGAGAAGGCCGACGAGGTCGCTCCCTGGGACGCCGTCCGCGAGGGCGCGCCAACCGGACACAACGCCCTGCGCTACTCGGTCGGCAAGCTGTTCGCCGCCGTCAAACAGGTCGGTCAGGCCGGCGATGAGGACCAGCGCAAGCAGGTCACCGAGCTGCTCGACGAGACGCGCCGCAAGGTCTACGCGATCCTCGCCGAGGAGCCGCAGGCCGAGAGCAAGGACTAATCGCGAGATGCGCCTCGCCACCCGGTGCGCTTAAGGCTTCCGGGTGGCGAGAAGTCCGTTTCCCCAAACGGACCCACACATATATAGATACGCATCTCTTCTCCCTATGGTGATCCCCCAGAAGCGCCCGCCGTGCAGGTGCTTCTTCCTTTCACCGAAGAGACAGCCGGAAAGATATTCGTTTGCGCCAAATGGCGCAATACTTAGTTTCGATTAGCGGGCGACGGGCTGAGCGGAGGGCGTTGCGGCGAGCACCCGGTCGGCGACCGACTGCCCGGTGAGGCCGACCTCGGCCCGCAGCAGGTCCGGCTTGCCGTGCGTGACGTAGCGATCCGGCAGGCCGACGCGGAGCACCCGCGCCCTCTCTCCCGGCCCGGCCGCGAAGGCGTCCTCGAGGTGCTCCAGCACCCCGGCGCCGAAGCCGCCCGGCAGGACGTTCTCCTCGATCGTCACCAGCAGGTCGTGGTCGCGCGCGAGGGTCTCGGCGAGCTCACCGTCGAGCGGCTTGGCGAAGCGGGCGTCGGCGACGGTCGCCTGCACGCCATGGTCGGCGAGGATCGCCGCCGCCTCGAGCGCCACGTGGACGCCGTAGCCGTAGCCGAGCAGCGCCACGCCGCGGCCCTCGCTGAGCACCTCGCCCTTCCCGATCGGGATCAGCGACGGCTCCGCGGGCATCGCCACGCCCTCCGCCGAGCCGCGCGGGTAGCGCAGTGCCGCCGGACCGTCGTAGGCGATCGCCGTGTGCAGCATGTCGGCCAGCATCGCCTCGTCGCGCGGCGCCATCAGCACCACGTTCGGGATCGGGCGGAAGTAGGAGATGTCGAAGGCGCCGTGGTGGGTCGGGCCGTCGTCGCCGACCAGCCCGGCACGGTCCATCGCGAAGGTCACGTCGAGGTTCTGCAGGCAGACGTCGTGGACGATCTGGTCGAAGGCCCGCTGGAGGAAGGTGGAGTAGATCGCGGCGACCGGTTTGGCGCCCTGCAGGGCCAGGCCCGAGGCCAGCAGGATCGCGTTCTGCTCGGCGATGCCGACGTCGTAGTACTGCTCGGGGCGCTCGTCGGCCAGCTTCTGCAGGCCGGTCCCCCCCGCCATCGCGGCGGTGATCCCGATCACGCGGTCGTCGCGCTCGGCCTCGGCGACCAGCGCGTCGGCGAAGACCTTCGTGTACTGCGGCGGGGACCCGGGCGCGGGCGGCTTCTCGAGGCGCTCGATCCCCTCCGGCGAGTCGGTTTCCTGCACCGGGACCGGCTTGCGCGCCGGCGCCTCGGCGGATGTCGGTAGGCCGTTGACGATCGAATTGGGCTTCGCCGCGTGCCACTCCTCCATCGAGGCCAGGCCGTTCGCTTCGGCGGGCTCGAAGCCCTTGCCCTTGACCGTGTTGATGTGGAGGACGACCGGGCGTTCGGCCTCGAAGGCCTCGGTCAGCGCCTGGCGCAGCGCCGCAACGTCGTGGCCGTCGATCACGCCCATGTAGGCGAGGTCGAGCTCCTCGAAGAAGAGACCCGGCGCCCAGTAGGCCTTCAGCGCCGCCTTGATCTCCGGGCCGAGGCGCTCGATCTGGCGCCCGACGCCGAGCGGCAGCCTGGTCAGCCGTTCCTCGAAGTCCTCGCGCGCGTGGTAGAGCCGCGGGTTCATCCGGATCCGGGTGAAGTAACGGGAGAGCGCGCCGACGTTCGGGGAGATCGACATCCCGTTGTCGTTGAGGACGATCACGATCGGCGTCTGCAGGCCGCCCGCGGCGTGGAGCGCCTCGTAGGCGACGCCGCCGGTCAGCGCGCCGTCGCCGATGACGGCCGCGACTCGTCCGTCGACGCCGATGCCCTTGCGCATCGCCTCCTTCAGGCCGACCGCGTAGCCGATCGAGGTCGAGGCGTGCCCGGCGCCCATGATGTCGTGCTCGGACTCATCGATCGAGCAGAAGGGGGCGAGGCCCTCGTACTGGCGGATCGTCGTCAGCTCGTCGCGGCGGCCGGTGAGGATCTTGTGCGGGTAGGACTGGTGGCCGACGTCCCAGAGGACCTTGTCGCGCGGGCTTTCCATCACGCTGTGGAGGGCCACGGTCAGCTCGCAGGTGCCGAGGTTGGCGCCGAAATGACCGCCGATCTGGCCGATCGTGTCGATGATGTAGGTGCGCATCTCCCCCGCGACCTGCTGGAGCTGCGCGTCATCGAGACCGTGAAGGTCCTCGGGACCCTCGATCGTGCTGAGAAGTGTCTGTCGTTCGCTCATTCGTGCCGGGTGAAGATGTAGTCGGCTACCCGCCGTAGGTCGTCCGTTTCGCCGCTCGCCTCGGCGAGGGCACTGCCTGCCTTGGCATGGGACTCGCCGGCGAGCTCGCGTGCCCGCTCCAGGCCGTAAAGGCTGACGTACGTGGTTTTGCCATGTCTCTCGTCGCTTCCATGTGGCTTGCCGAGCCGCTCGTCGCTCTCGGTCACGTCGAGGATGTCGTCGACGATCTGGAACAGCACCCCCAGCTCGTCGGCGAAACGGCGGTAGATGATTGTCTCACTTTCGTCGGTTCCGGCGAGAATCGGCACCACACAGACGCTCGCGGCGATCAGCCGGCCGGTCTTCAGGGCATGCAGCTCGCGCAGTCCGGCGGCGTCGTGCTCTTCCCCGAGTACGTCGATGTATTGACCGCCGACCATGCCGTCGACTCCCGTCGCGGCGGCCAGCTCCCGCAGGGCGGCAAGCACGCGGGCGGGATCGCCGGGCTGCCCACAGAAGATCCGCACCGCCTCGGCGAAGAGCCCGTCGCCGGCGAGTATCGCCACGTCCTCGCCGAAGCGCTTGTGGGACGTGGGCTTGCCGCGGCGCAGGTCGTCGTCGTCCATCGCCGGCAGGTCGTCGTGGATCAGCGAGTAGGTGTGGATCAGCTCGATCGCGGAGGCGACCGGGAGGAAGTCGGCGGGCGGGGCGGCGAGCGCCCGGGCGGTGGCCAGGGCGAGGACCGGGCGGACGCGCTTGCCGCCCGCCAGCAGCGAGTAGCGCATCGCCTCCTCGAGGCCAGCGGTGCGCGGGGCGGGCGAGAAGCGCAGCTCGGCGAGCGCCGCCTCGACCTGGTCGCGCAGGTCCTCGGGGTAGCCGGACTCGCTATTCCGCATCGGCGGCAGCGGCTTCGCGGGCGCGCCGGTTGGTCTCCTCGACCGCCTCCTGCGACAGCTCGCCGGCCTCGGTGGCGAGCGCGGCGGCGCGCCCCTCCTCGAGCTCCTCGCCGCCCTCGAGCTCGGCCGCGATCGCCTTCAGCCGCTCGGAGATCTCGCGCAGGCGGCTCATCCGGTCGGCTCGCGCTCGCGGACGATCGCGCCCAGCACGCCGTTGATGAACTTCGGCGCGTCGGCGCCGCAGTACTCCTTGGCGATCTCGATCGCCTCGTCGATCGCCACCTCGTAAGGGGTCTCCCCCTCCTCGATCTCGAACAGCGCCACCCGCATCACGTTGAGGTCGAGCGGCGCGATGCGATCGATGGTCCAGTCGCTGCGCAGGTGTTCGGCGATCGTGTCGTCGAGTTCTTCGCGCGCCTCCTCCACGCCTTCGGCGAGCTCTTTCGTCATCGGTTTGGCGTCGATCACGAGCTCCTCGAGCGGACGGCCGGTCACGTCCCGCTGGTAGCTGGCGAAGACGGCATCACGGCGTTGGTCGGAGCGGCGCATGCGCTCATTCTCTCAGGCGGTGCACTCGGGAGGCCCGGCGCACTCAGCGCAGGATCTCGACCAGCAGGACCCAGGCGTTGCCGACGGCCCCCAAAGTGAGGAAGACGAGCCCGGCGGCGACCCAGTAGAGGCCGCCGAAGACGGCGAAGAGGACGGCAAGCGCGCCGATCGTGAGGAGGCCAGCGCCGGTGAGCCGGGTGAGCTGCCGGCCGAGGACGTAGTTGGGCGGGGTCTCGATCCCCTCGGGCATGTCGGAGATCGGCAGTCGCGCCATGATCGCCAGCAGGGCGAGCGCGATGAGGAGCAACTCGATCCCGAGCGCCGCGTGGCTCTGGCCGGGCACCAACCCGGCGACGCAGACGACCAGCCCGGTCAGCAGCATCGCCAGCGTCTCCAGTCCGCGCTCCGGCAGGCCCTCGTATTTGAGGATGCGATCGACGTTGATCGAGACGGCGACGAAGAGCAGCCCGGCGAGAGCCGCGGTGGCGCCCGCCATCGCGACGAACAGGTCGTGCCACTGCTCCGGGTCGTAGGCGACGGCCACGGGTCGCCCGGCGCGCTAGGCGCGCGACATGTACTCGCCGGTGCGGGTGTCGACCTTGACCGTTTCGCCCTCCTCGATGAAGAGCGGCACCTGGACGATCGCCCCGGACTCCAGCGTCGCCGGCTTGTTGCCGCCGCCCGAGGCGGTGTCGCCCTTGAGGCCAGGGTCGGTCTGCGTCACCTTCATCTCGACCGAGGCCGGCACGGTCACGTCGCTCGGCTGTTCGTCGACGAAGAGCACCTCGACCTCGGAGTTCGGCAGCACCCACTGCATCGAGTCCCCCAGCACCGCCGACGGGATCTCGATCTGGTCGTAATCACGGTTGTCCATGAAGACGACCGACTCACCCTGGTCGTACAGGTACTGCATCTTTTTCGATTCGGTGCGGACGAGGCGGAACTTCTCCCCGGCACGGAAGGTTTTGTCGATCACGTTGCCGTCCTCTATGCGGCGCAGTTTCGTGCGCACGAAGGCGCCACCCTTGCCCGGCTTGACGTGCTGGAACTCGACGATCTTCCAGACCTTGCCGTCGATCTCGATATGGCTTCCGTTGCGAAATTGGTTGGTCGAAACAGTCATTGACCCTGACTCTAACGGCGGGAAGCGGCGGTGCGCCGCTCAGTCCTCGCGCTCTCCCGCGGCGGGGGTAAAGGTAGACGCGGCGCCGCCGCCGAGCACGCGCCGGACGAGGCGCGGGGTGAGGATGCGGAGGTAGGCGGCGAGCGCATAGGGGCGCGGGACGTAGCGCTCGGACTTGCCGCCGGGGCCGACCTCGACGATCGCCTCGGCGACCTTCTCCGGGGACGAGAGGATCAGGCGGGTGGCCCTTTTGGCGCGCAACTCGGCCTGCGGGAAGCCCTCGGTCGGGACGAAGCCGGGCAGGACCATGCCGACGTGGACCCCGTGCGGTGCCTCCTCCAGGGAGAGCGCGTCGGTCCAGCCGATCAGCGCGAACTTGCTCGCCGAGTAGGCGCCGGAGTTGGGGCGGCTGATCCTGCCCGCGGTGCTGGCGACGTTGGCGATCGCGCTCGGAGCGGAGCGGCGCAGCAGCGGCAGGAGCGCCTCGGTGAGGCGGACGACGGCGTCGAAGTTCAGCTCCATGTGGCGCTGGACGTTGGCCCAGCCGGTCTCGGCGAAGGTGCCCCGCCAGGCGCCGCCCGCGTTGTTGACGAGGAGGTCGAGGCGGTCGTGGTGGGCCTCGACGTGGGCGAGGATCCGGGCCGGGGCGTCGTCGTCGGTGAGGTCGACGGCGACCCAGGTGGCCGGGCACGGCAGCGACGCGGCCAGCTCGGCGAGGCGGTCCTCGCGGCGGGCGACGAGGACGAGCTCCGTCCCCGGGTCGCGGGCGAGGCGCCGCGCGGTGGCGGCGCCGATCCCGCTCGAGGCTCCGGTGACGAGGGCGACCTTGGGCTGCGTCGGCATCCGCTCACCCTAACCGCACTCATAGAGCGTTCCGCTTCCTTCGCCGAGCTCGGAAGATTCGACCTTCGTGCAGGACTTGACCGCGGTGTCGATCGCCGATTCCGAGCCGGTGCGCGTGTCGCCACCCGCCCCGCCGCCCAGACCGCTGGTGTAGATCCAGGAGATCGCGCCGGATTCGATCCGTTCTTCCAGCCACTCGGCGCTGACCGAGGACTCTTTGCCGGAGAAGCCGCCGATCCCGGCCACTTCGGCCCCTTCTTCGATGATCGAGGCGGAGGCGCCGGACTGGCTGTCGACCGCGATCGTCCCGCCGCCGTGGGCTTCGGTGTATTCGAGGACCGAGGTGAGGTCTTCGCCGCCGAACATCCCACCGGCCGCGCCACCCATGGACTGGGCGCCGGGGAATCCTTTGCCCGCCGACGAGGAGCCGCCGGCTTCGCCGAAGCCTTCGGCCATCGACGGGGGCCCGCCGGAAGCCGCGCCGCCTTCGAGGCCTTCGGCCATCGCCGGGGGGCCGCCCATCGACCCGGCGCCCGCTTTGCCCATCGAGGTGCCGGGGCCGCCGCTCATGCCGCCGCCGGGACCGCCCATGCCCATGCCGGCCGATTCGGGGCCGCCGGCGGGGAAAGTGCCGCTGGTCGGGTGTCCGAGGGTCTCAACCGACCAGATCGCGGGGCCGGCGAGGAGGATGGCGAAGCCGCAGATCAGCGCTGCCAGCCGGACGCGGGCCGCCGTCACCGGGCGAGTCGCCCCGTCCCCCGCTCCGTCACCGCGCAGCCGCTCGGCGATCGGGTCGGCGAAGAGGAGCGCGACCGCGGCGACGATCGCGACCAGCACCAGCGGGACGACGAGCCAGCCGAGGTCCGGGGCGCTGTTGTCGATCACGATGAGCTCGACGATCGTCCCGGCGCCGATGGCGACCGCACCGAGGATGCGGCCGATCGGGCCGACGCTCCGCGCCTGGGCGAACGTCGCGCCGACCAGGGCCGCGGCGAAGGGCGCCAGGAGCGACGTGTAATAGGGATGGAAGATGCCTCCGGCGAAGCTGAACGCCACCGCGGTGACGGCGAAGGAGCCGCCGACGGCGACGATCCAGCCGGTGCGCGGATCGGTGCGGCGAAGTCGCGACAGCGCCGCGATGCCCAGGCCGCCCACCGCGGCGACGCCGAGCAGCCAGCCTGCCTGGCCACCCAGGCTTTCGTTGAGGAGGCGGAAGGCACCGGTCGCCCCGCCGAAGGGTCCGCCGCCCGCGCCGCCGAACGAGGCCGGCCCGCCGGTCTGGCCTTCGAGGCGCCCGAAGCCGTTGTATTCCCAGATCAGGGACCAGATCGAGTTGTCGCTGGTGCCGGAGACCCAGGGACGGCTCGCAGCCGGGGTGAGCCAGACGAGGACCGGCCAGGCGAGCGCGACCGCGAGCAGCGCGGCGCCGGCGACCGCGAGCTGGCGCACCGCGACGAGGCGGCCGCGCGGCGCCACCCAGAGCCAGGCGAGAGCCATGCCCGGCAGGACCATCAGCGCGGCGCCCATCTTCGCCTCGAAGCCGAGGCCGACGCAGACGCCCGCGGCGACGAGCCACTTGGTCGCGCCGTTCTCCAGGGCGCGGACGAAGCACCAGAGCGCGCCGACGCTGCAGAGGACCAGCAAGGCGTCCGGGTTGTTGTGTCGCGAGACCGCGACGATCACCGGGGTCAGTGCCAGCGCCAGGCCGGCGAGCGTCCCGGCCGCGCGACCCCAACGCCTCCGGGTCAGGTCGTAGAGGAGCCCGACCGAGGCGACGCCCATCAGCGCCTGCGGGACCAGGATCGCCAGCGAGTCGAAGCCGAAGAGTTTGACCGAGAGCGCCTCGACCCAGAGGGCGAGCGGCGGCTTGTCGACCGTCATCAGCCCCTTCGCGTCGAAGGAGCCGTAGAGGAAGTCGTGCCAGCTGCCCGCCATCGAGCGGACCGCGGCGCTGTAGTAGTCGTTCGCCCAGCCGTTCCTGCTGAGCGCCCAGAGGTACAGCAGTGCCGCCAGGACCAGCAGCACCGCCAGCTCCGGCCGCGGCAACGGCATTGCCCGCAGCCGCTCGCGCAGCCGGGTCGAGTTCCAGGACCGTGGGTGTGGGTGCGTTGCGCTCTCCATGCCACCAAGGTGGCGCCCGACCCTCGGAGTTCCCTGAGACGCGCCTGGGACTCCCCGCCGCGCCCGCGGTCGTCCTAACGTCCGCCGCCCCGAGAGCGGTCGACCCTACGTCCGGCTACCGGACCTTAGGACGACCGCGGCCAGAGGTGCGGACGTTAGGTCGACCGCAGCGGGAGGCGGACGGTGAACGACGCGCCGCCGGTGGGGGCGTTCGTTGCCTCGACCGTACCGCCGTGGGCGTTGGCGATCGCGGCGACGATCGCCAGGCCGAGGCCGGCGCCGCCGTCATCGCGGCCGCGGGACTCCGAGTCGCGCCAGAAGCGCTCGAAGACGGCGTTCGGATCGCCGGGAGGCAGGCCCGGGCCGTGGTCGCGGATGACGACCGTCGCCCGGGCCTCGGTCGTCGCCAGCGAGATCTCGATCGGCGTGCCGTCGGGGGTGTGGACGATCGCGTTGCGGAGCAGGTTGGCGAAGACGCGGCGCAGGGCATCGCCGTCGGCCTCCATCGCCACCGGGGCGGACGGCGTCAGGGAGATCGTGCGCTCCGGGGCGGCGGCACGGGCGTCGTCGCGAGCGTCCTCCAGCAGCTCGCGCAGGTCGAGCGGTTCCCGCGCGGGATCGCGGACCTCGTCCACCCGCGCCAGCGTCAGCAGGTCGTCGACCAAGCCGCCCATGCGCGTCGACTCGGCCTCGATCCGGTCCATCGCGCGCTCGACCTCGGCGGGCTCGCGCGCCGCGCCGATCCGGTAGAGCTCCGAGTAGCCGCGGATCGACGCCAGCGGCGTGCGCAGCTCGTGCGAGGCGTCGGCGAGGAAGCGCCGCAGCCGCCTCTCCCCCGCCGCCCGCTCGGCGAAGGCCTTCTCGATCTGGGCGAGCATCGCGTTCAGGGACCGTCCCAGGCGGCCGACCTCGGTGCGGTCGTCGTCGGGCTCGACCCGGCGCGAGAGGTCCCCGTCGGCGATCTGCCCGGCCACCTCGCCCATCCGCCGCAGCGGCCGCAGGCCGACGCCGACCAGCCACCAGGCGGCGAGCCCGAGCGCGACAAGGACGGCGCCGCTGACCACGAGCTCGATCAGCGCCAGACGGTTCAGCGTCGCGTCGGTGTCCCCGAGCGGGAGCGCGACGACAAGTTCGCCGCCGCCCTGGGTCCGCACCGCCGCGGCGCGGAAGCTTTCCGAGCCGCCGCCGCGCTCGCCGACCGTGGTCGGGGACAGCGAGCGGGCGGCGGTCGCCGTCAGGTCGGAGGGGATCGAGGGCCGCGGCAACTTTTCGCGGCCGAAGCGGAGCGTCGTCTGCGCGACCACTTCGCCGTCGGCGTCGCGCAGCGCCCCGTAGGTCCCCGGCGGCAGCTGGGACGCCGGACCCGGGCCGCCCGCCCCGCCCGGACCGCCGCCGATGCCCGGCGAGGGTTCCCCGGCCTCGTGGGCCAGTTCGATCGAGATCGGGAAGACCGCCGCTTCGAGCTGCTGGTCGACGCGGTCGTAGAGGTAGTTGTGGAGCGCGCGGTAGGAGGCGAAGTCGGCCGCGGCGAGGCCGACCGTCGCGAGGACGACCAGCAGCACCACGAGCCGCGCGCGCAGCGAGAGGTCAGGCAGGCGGAAGACGGAGCGCATAGCCGACCCCCCGCACCGTGTGGATCAGGCGCGGGCCCCGCGCCTCGAGCTTCTTGCGCAGGTAGCTGACGTAGGTCTCCAGGACCCGGGCGTCGCCGCCGAAGTCGTAGTCCCAGACGTGGTCGAGGATCTGCGCGCGGGTGAGCACGCGCCGGGGGTGGGAAAGCAAGTAGCGGAGCAGGCGGTACTCGGTGTCGGTCAGGTCGATGAGCGAGCCGTCGCGGAAGACCTCGCGGGTGTCGTCGTCGAGCTCGAGGTCGCCGAAGCGCAGGACGCTCTCGCCGCCGCCCGCGTTGCCGAAGCGGCGCAGGACCGAGGCGACCCGCGCGAGCAGCTCCTCGATCGAGAACGGCTTGGTCACGTAGTCATCGCCGCCGAGGGTCAGGCCACGGACCTTGTCCTCGGTCGTGTCGCGAGCGGTGAGGAAGAGGATCGGCGTCTCGTCGGCGCGCTCGCGCATCCGGCGGGCGACCTCGAAGCCGTCGAGGTCGGGCAACATCACGTCGAGCAGGACGAGGTCGGGACGGAAGTCGGCCACCGCCCGCAGCGCCGCCTGCCCGTCGGGGGCGATCTCCACCTCGTAGCGGTTGAAGCGCAGGGCGATCGAGAGGACGTCGGCGATGTTCGGCTCGTCGTCGACGACCAGGACCTTGCCGACGGATTGCTCGGGGGAGGCGTTCACGCGACACATCGTCTCGGAAGTTCCTGTGAGATTTCTGAGAGACGGTCTCTCAGCGAATCCTGAGGTGATGCCGAGGGCGCTCCCACGCTCGCGGCGCAGGCTCGGCGCATGAGACCAACCGTCGAGATCGCCATCCCCGTCCTCAACGAGGAGACGGCGCTGGAGGACAGCGTGCGTCGTCTCAACTCCTTCTGCGTGGAGTCCCTCCCGTGGTCCTTCCGCATCGTGATCGCCGACAACGCGAGCGTCGACCGCACGCCCGAGATCGGTGCCCGCCTGTCGGCGGAGCTCGAGCATGTCGACTACACCCGCCTCTCGGAGAAGGGACGCGGCCGGGCGCTACGCCGGGTCTGGTCGCGCAGCGACGCCGAGGTCCTCGCCTACATGGACGTCGACCTCTCGACCGGCCTCGAGGCGCTCCTCCCCCTCGTCGCCCCGCTCGTCTCCGGCCACTCGGATCTGGCGATCGGCACCCGCCTCGCCCGGGCCTCGCGGGTCGTCCGCGGTCCCAAGCGCGAGCTCATCTCCCGCACTTACAACCGCCTCCTCCACCTCTCCCTGCGCAGCGGCTTCTCCGATGCCCAGTGCGGCTTCAAGGCCGGGCGCGCGAGCGTCGTCAAGGCGCTCCTCCCCCGGGTCGAGGACCAGGCCTGGTTCTTCGACACCGAGCTCCTCGTCCTCGCCGAGCGCTCCGGACTGCGCATCCACGAGGTGCCGGTCGACTGGGTCGACGATCCCGACTCGCGGGTCGACATCGTCCGCACCGCGGTCGAGGACCTGCGCGGCATCGCCAGACTGGGCGGCGGCGAGGTGAGCCGCTTCGCCCTGGTCGGGGTGGCGAGCACGCTCCTCTACCTGCTCCTCTTCGTCGCCCTGCGCGGCGCGGTCGCGCCGCTGGCCGCCAACGCCGCCGCGCTGGCGCTCAGCGCCGTCTTCAACACCGCCGCCAACCGCCGCTTCACCTTCGGCCGCCGGGGACGCGACGGGCTGCTCACCCACCACGTCCAGGGCCTCGCCGTCTTCGGGCTCTGCCTGGGACTGACGACGGCGGCGCTGGCGGGCCTCGACGCCCTCGCCCCGGACGCCTCGCGGACGGTCGAGGTCACGGTGCTGGTCGCCGCCAACGCCGCCGCGACGCTGCTCCGTTACTTCCTCCTGCGCCTCTGGGTATTCGGCCCCCGCGCCGCCGGCGCCGGGCCCCGCTCACCGGAGTTGCAAGGATTGGCCGCGTGTCCGACGCCTCGTCCGCGGGCGACTCGCCCGAGTCGTCCTCGCGCCACCCGCTCCGCCCCCACGCGCCGCAGCTGAACGCCATCCATCGCGAGGGAGAGCGGGTCACGCCGCTGGAGCTCTTCTTCGACCTCGTCTTCGTCCTCGCGATCACCGAGTGCACGACGCTGATGCTGCACCACCCGTCCTGGGCGGGCATGGGGCAGTCGCTACTGGTGCTCGGGGTGCTCTGGTGGGCCTGGGCCTCCTACGCCTGGCTGACCAGCGCGATCGACCCCGAGGCCGGCCCGGTCCGCCTCGTCTTCTTCGCCGCGATGGCCGCGATGCTGGTCGCCGCGATCTGCGTGCCGGAGGCGTTCGGCGACCTTGCCTTGGCCTTCGCGCTGGCGATCGGGGTCTTCCGCGTCGCGCATATCGCGCTGTTCACGATCGCCAGCGCCGACAACCCGGACCTTCGCCGCTCGACCGTCGCGCTCGGCATCTCGACCGCGGTCGCGGTGACGCTCCTGGCGACCGCCTCGGCCTTCGACGGGGTCCCCCAGGCGGCGCTCTGGGTGCTCGCCCTGGCGCTCGACTTCGGCGTCCCCTACTTCGTCGGCGAGGAAGGCTGGGTCCTCCAGCCCGGGCACTTCGCCGAGCGCCACGGCCTGGTCATCATCATCGCCCTCGGCGAGTCGATCGTCGAGATCGGCACCGGCGCCGCCGGGCACCTCGACTTCAGCGTCGCGGTCGGGGCGGTGTTCGGGGTCGGCGTGGTGGCGCTGCTCTGGTGGATCTACTTCGATGTCGTCGCGCTCGTCTCGGCCCGGCGCCTCGGCGAGGCGGAGGAGGGCCCGAAGCAGAACTCGCTGGCCCGCGACTCCTACACCTACCTGCACCTCTTACTCGTCGCCGGGATCGTGCTGATGGCCTTCGGCCTCGAGGGCGTCCTCGCCCACACCGACAGGCACCTGCACTGGGAGACGGCGGTCGGGCTCTGCGGCGGGCCCGCCCTCTACCTGCTCGGCCTGGTCGCGCTGCGCCTGCGCCAGAAAGGCGACTGGAACCGCATCAAACCGATCGGCGCGGCGCTGCTGCTGCTCCTGATCCCGGTCGCGACGAAGATCCCGGCGCTGGTGTCCCTGGGGATCGCGACGGCGCTGCTGACCCTGCTGGTCGCGCGGGAGCACTCGAGCTACGACGAGCGCCGTGACGAACTGCGCGCCCGCAACACGATGACCGAGGCCGAGGCCGAACTGGTCGCGGGCGAGGAGGAGGAGTAGCGCGTGGCCGGAAATTGGGACTTCGCCATACTCCAGCGTCTATGACGATTTCGAACGATGTTCCAAAACTGCTGGACGAACTGCTGCGGGCCGGCGCGCCATCGGGCTACGAGGGTCCCGCCGCCGAGATCTGGCGCGAGGCTGCCTCCTTCGCCGAGCTCTCCTACGACGGGATCGGGTCGACGATCGCCCGGGTGGGCGAGGCCGAGCCACTGGTCGCGATCGTCGGCCACATCGATGAGATCGGGCTGATCATCACCCACGTCGACGAGAAGGGCTTCCTCTGGTTCGAGCCGATCGGCGGCTGGGACCCGCAGATCCTGGTCGGCCAGCGGGTCGAGGTGCGCGGGCGCGACGGGATCGTCCCCGGCGTCGCGGGCCGCAAGCCGATCCACCTGCTGGAGATGGACCAGCGCAAAAAGGTCGTCGAACTCAAATCGATGCACATCGACATCGGTGCCGCCGACCGCGAGGAGGCCGAGAGCCTGGTCCGCGTCGGCGATCCGATCGTGATCCACACCGAACCGATGCAGGTGCTCGGCGGCCGCCTCGTCTCCAAGTCGATGGACAACCGGCTCGGCGCCTACGTCGCGCTCGAATCGACCCGCCGTTGCGCCGAGGGCGCCGGCCCGGGCGGCTCGATGGCGGGCGTCGCCGCGGTGCAGGAGGAGATCGGCCTGTTCGGCGCCCGCACCTCGACCTTCGAGCTGCGTCCCGACATCGCGATCGCCGTCGACGTCACCCACGCGACCGACGCGCCCGGCGTCGACGAGAAGGAGAACGGCGTGCACCCGCTCGGCTCCGGCCCGGTGATCGGACGCGGCTCCACCCTTTCGCCCAAGGTCTTCGAGCTGCTGGTCGAGACCGCCGAGGCGGAGGGCATCGAGTACTCGATCGCCGCCAGCGGTCGCAGCACCGGCACCGACGCCGACGCGATCCAGATCGCCCGCTCGGGCATCCCGACCGGCCTCGTCTCGATCCCGCTGCGCTACATGCACTCCCCGGTCGAGATGGTCGACCTCGCCGACGTCGAGTCGACGATCGCCCTGCTGGCCGCCTTCGGGTCCCGGATGAAAGCCGGAGTCGACCTGAGCCGCTGAGGCGGCTCAGTCGACGAAGGTCAGGTCTTTCGGGAGCGAGGAGAGGTTGCGGAAGCCGTCGTCGGTGACGATGACCAGGTCCTCGATCCGGACGCCGAGGTCGCCGGCCAGGTAGATGCCCGGCTCGACGGTGACGACTTCGTTCGTCGCCAGGATGTCGTCGGAGCGCAGGGAGAGCCGCGGGCCCTCGTGGATGTCGAGGCCGACGCCGTGGCCGAGCCCGTGGCCGAAGTGGTCCTTGTGGCCGGCGTCGTCGATCACCTTGCGGGCCGCGGCGTCGACGTCCTCGCCCTTGACCCCCGGGCGGATCGCCTCCATCGCGGCCTGGTGGGCGGCGAGGACGGTCTCGTAGACGCGGATCCCTTCCTCGCTCAGCTCGCCGGTCGCGTAGGTGCGGGTGCCGTCGGAGCAGTAGCCGTCGAGCTTGGCGCCGTTGTCGAAGGTGACCAGCTCGCCTTTGGGGATGACGCGGTCGCCGGGCTCGGCGTGCGGCTGGGCGCCGTTGGGGCCCGCGGCGACGATCGTGTCGAACGACAGCGTGCCGCCGCCCGCGCGGACGTGGGCCTCGAAGGCGTCGGCGACCGCGCGCTCGGTCTTGCCGACGAAGCCTTCTTCGACCGTCGCCTTCAGCGCCGCGTCGGCGAGCTTCGCCGCCTCGGCGATCGCCGCCAGCTCGCCCGGGTCCTTGACCCGTCGCAGACCCTCGACCGCACCGCCCGCGGCGACCGCCTCGATGCCGTCGGGCAGTTTCTCCTCGAGTTTGGTCAGCGAGCGGACCGACATGTGGTCGTCCTCGAAGCCGACCTTGCCTTCGAGGCGCTCGACGATCCCGGCGAGCCAGTCGCCGGTCACCGTCACGGTCTCCCATTCGGAGACCTCGGCGGCGGCGCGCTCGGTGTAGCGGAAGTCGGTCAGGAAGACGCGCAGGTCGGGGCCGCAGACGACGGCGCCATTGGTGCCGGTGAAGCCGGTGAGGTAACGGACGTTGGTGAGGTCGGTGACCAGCATGCGGTCGAGGCCGCGCTCGGCCAGCGCCGCCTCCAGGCGATCGCCGCGGCCGCGCATCAGGCCGCCACCCCGAGCTCGCGCGCCAGCACGCCGAGCGCTTCGCGGTACCCGTCGGCGCCCTTGCCGGAGATCTTCTGCACGACCAACCCGTCGAAGACCGAGACCTTGCGCCAGTCCTCGCGCGCCTCGACGTCGGAGAGGTGGACCTCGACCGCGGGCAGCCCGGTGATGGCGAGCGCGTCGCCGATCGCGCGGCTGTAGTGAGTCCAGGCGCCGGCGTTGACGAGGATCCCGTCGGCGAGGTCACACGCGCGGTGCAGGTACTCCACGAACTCCCCCTCATGGTTGGTCTGGAAGAAGAGCGGTTCGAGCCCCGCCTCCCGCGCCCAGTCCTGGATCTGATGTTCGAGCTCCGACAACGACCCACCGCCATAGAGCTCCGGATCGCGGCGCTCGAGGACGTCGAAGTTCACCCCGTGCAGGACGGCGACGCGGTTTCGGGTGGTGGCGTTCAAGCTTGCAGGTCCTTCACGGCGGCTTCGACCTTAGCGGGGTCGACCAGTTGGCCGATGCGGGGGGCGCCGGGCTCGTTCAGGAGGACGAAGCCGACGCCTTTGCTGGTGCGCTTCTTGTCGAATTTGATGGTGTCCAGAATGTCCTCCGGGCCAGCTTCCAACCGCATACGAACCGGCAGACCAAAGTCGTCGAGAATTTGCTTGACCTCTGCTCGAAGCTCCGGAGCGTCCGACAGAGTCAGAGCGGCGAGAAGACCGAGTCCCACGGCCTCTCCGTGGCGATATTCATCCAGACCCCCTGCCGACTCGATCGCATGGCCGATCGTGTGTCCGAGATTGAGTGCCTGACGAAGCCCACCGTCGCGTTCGTCCGCTGCGACCACCGCGCACTTGAACTGGGCGCATTTGAAGATGAGCTTGTCCATGCCCAGCGGATTGATCGACTGCAGATTCCTGACTTCATCCCAGAGACCGCCTCCGGCGAGCAGTGCCGTCTTTAGGATCTCGACGAAACCCGCACTGAGATCGCGACCGGGAAGAGTCATCAGGGTCTCGGTGTCGGCAATCACCGCGCTCGGCTGATGGTAGGCACCGACGTAGTTCTTGATCTCGTTCAGGTCGACGCCCGTCTTTCCGCCATAGGCGGAGTCGACCTGCCCGACGATCGTGGTCGGGACCTGAACCACCGGAACGCCGCGCTGGTAGACGTGGGCGCAGAACCCCGCCAGGTCTCCGACCACCCCGCCGCCGAAAGCGACGACGTGGTCGCTGCGCATCATTTCGTGGTCAGCCAGCTCTTCGACGATCATCCCCACGTTGGCGAGAGTCTTTGAGTGCTCCCCGGAGGGCACCTCGACGGCGAACTCGATGGATCCCAACCTGTCGACGTACTCCTTGACCGCAGCGTCATAGACGAGGAAGCGGCGGCTCTCGAGCGGCCACCAGCCGGATCCCAGCAGCCCGCGACCGACCAGCACCGGATACTCGCCACCGGGGGCGGTCGCCCAGAGGAGCTTGGTGCCGGCGGGGAGCGAGGCGAGCTCGCGCAGCATCGGCAGGGCGCGGCGGACGATGTTGCGGTCCCCCATCGGCACCACCGCGTCGGCGAGCTCCTCGTAGAGCGGCAGGCGGACGTCGAGCAGGCGCGAGACGTCCTCGGCCGAGCTCGCCAGCGGTCGGTCGGAATGGGCGATGCGGCGCCAGGCCTCGGGGGCATCGACCTGGAGCCAGACGACGGTGTGGCGGCCGAGCGCCTCGCGGATCCGCGGCGAGAGCACGCTGCCTCCGCCGAGCGCGATCGCGCCACCGTCGTCGGCGTTCTCCAGCAGCGAGCCGACGACCTCGGCCTCGCGGGCGCGGAAGCCCTCCTCGCCGTGCTCCTCGAAGGCCCCCGGGATGGTCGAGCCGAAGCTCTCTTCCATCAGCTGGTCGATCTCGACCGTCGGCAGCCCTTCGGCCCGCGCCGCCGCCAGCGCGGTCGACTTGCCCGCGCCCATGAAGCCGACGAAGACGATCGACGCCTTCATCGCTCCACCATCCTCACCGGGCGTCGATCCGCGCCTTGTAGGCGTCGATCGCGGCGCGCACGTCGTCGATGTGGTCGCCGCCGAACTTCTCCCGGTAGGCGCGCGCCAGGGTCAGGCAGATCATCGCCTCGGCGACGACCGCAGCGGCCGGGACGACGGTCGAGTCGGTCCGCTCGCGCAGCGCCTGGGCGGGCTGATGGGTGACGGTGTCGACCGAGCGCAGCGGTTTGGTCAGCGTCGAGATCGGCTTGATCGCGGCGCGCACCGACAGCGGCTGCCCGTTCGTCATCCCGCCCTCGAGGCCGCCGGCGCGGTTGGTTTCGCGGAAGTAGCCGTCCTTCTCCGACCAGAAGATCTCGTCGTGGGCTTCCGATCCGGGGCGGCCCGCCACGTCCCACGCTTCGCCGATCGAGACGCCCTTGATCGACTGGATCGAGGCGACCGCCTGGGCGAGGCGGCCGTCGAGCCGGTCTTCCCAGGAGATGTGGGAGCCGAGCCCGGGGACCAGCCCGAAGGCGATCACCTCGAAGGTCCCGCCGAGGCTCTCGTTCGCCTTCCGCAGGCGGTTGATCTCGGCGACCATCTCCTTCGAGGCGTCCTTGTCGAGGGTGCGGACCGGGTCGTCGTCGATGCCGGCGAAGTCCGCCGGCGCCAGGTTCTCGCGCTCCGCCGCGACCACCGAGGCGATCGAGGTCACGTGGCTATGGACCTCGACGCCGAGCGCGGTGAGGAAGCCGCGGGCGATCGAGCCGGCGGCGACGCGGGCGGCGGTCTCGCGGGCGCTGGCGCGCTCCAGCACGTTGCGGATGTCGGAGTGGCCGTACTTCTGCGCACCGACCAGGTCGGCGTGGCCCGGCCGCGGCAGGTGGACTTCTTCGGGCTCGAAGCCCTCCACCGGCCAGGGGTTCATCCGGTCTTCCCAGTTCTTGTAGTCGCGGTTGGCGACCAGCAGCGCGATCGGGCCGCCGAGCGTCTTACCGTGCCGGACGCCGGAGCGCACCTCGACCGTGTCGGTCTCGATCCGCATCCGCCCGCCGCGCCCGTGGCCGAGCTGGCGGCGCGCCATGTCGCGGTCGAGCGCCTCGCGGTCGAGCTCGAGCCCGGCGGGCATGCCCTCGACGATCGCGGTCAACCCGGGGCCGTGGGACTCCCCGGCGGTGGTGAAACGGAATGCGGTCATGAGCGCCGTAGGCTATCGGCGCGGGGCTCAGTGCCGGTGCACGGCGGTGCGCATCGCCTCGATCGAGGGTTCCTCCCCCGTCCAGATGCGCAGCGAGAGCGCCCCTTGCTGCACCAGCATCTCCAGCCCGTCGACCACCAAGGCCCCGGAATCGGCGGCCGCGGCGAGCAGCGCGCTCGGCTCCTCGGCGTAGACCATGTCGAGCACCGTCTGGCCCTCGACGAAGGAGTCGGGCGAGAGCGGCAGCGCCTCGAAGGTGTCCTCGCCCGCCAGGCCGACCGCGGTGGTGTTGACGATCAGCGCGTAGTCGGTCGGATCGGGGTCGGTGATGGTCTGCGCGCCGAGCTCGGCCGCGACGGTCGCGCCGCGGTCCGCGGTCCGGTTCCAGACGTCGACCTGGAAAGCGGGCACGGTCGTCGGCTCGCCCTCCGCGTCGGGCGCGCCCTCGCCGCCCTGGCCCAGCACCCAGATCGCGGCCCGCGCGGCGCCGCCGGCGCCGAGCACCAGCGCCCGGCCCCCGGCGATCCCGGCCGGCAGCGATCGCAGCAGCCCGCCGGCGTCGGTGTTGTCGGCGACGATCTGCCCGTCGCGGAAGCTCAGCGTGTTGGCGGCACCGATCGCCCGCGCGCCCTCGCTCGCCTCGTCGGCCATCGTCAGCGCCGCCTCCTTGTGGGGCACCGTGATGTTGACCCCGGCGTATTCGCCCGCCGCGGAGAGTTCGGCGACCGTCGCCTCGAAGTCCTCGGGCGCCACGTCGAGCGCCCCGTAGGTCCACTCCCCCGCCAGCTTCAGCTCCATCAGCGCCGCCGTCTGCATGTCGGGCGAGCGCGAATGCGCCACCGGGTGGCCGATCACCGCCAGGTTGGGCACGGCTACCTGCCGCTCACTTGCACGTGCTCGGCTCGTTGCCGCCGTTCTTTTCCCGCGCCTTTTCGTAGCGGGCGGCGTCGGCGAAGAATTCTTCTTCGGTTTTCGCGAAGGCGAGTTCGTTGCAAGAGTTCGGGTTGTTCACGTAGAAGAGGAATTCCGTTTTCGCCGGGTGCGCGGCGGCGTTCAGCGCGGCGAGGCCGGGACTGTTGATCGGGCCAGGCGGCAGCCCTTGGTGGGTGCGCGTGTTGTAGGGCGATTCGCTTTCCAACTCCGACTGGGTCAGCGGCTTTTCGTAGTTGCCGGTGGCGAAGCGGATCGTCGAGTCGATCCCCAGCGTCATCCCTTCGCGCAGCCGGTTGTAGATCACCGAGGCGACCAGTTTGCGCTGCTTCGGGACGCCGGCCTCGCGTTCGATCATCGAGGCGATCGTGACCACGTCGAACACCGTCAGGTTCTTCGACTTGGCGTACTTCATGTTGACCTTCTTGATTTTCTTCTTGAAGTCTTGGAGTTGCAGCGCCACCAGGTTCTTCACCGGTTTGCGGGTGTTGAATTCCCAGGTGTCGGGATAGAGGAAGCCCTCGAGGTCCTTGGCGCCCTTGCCGCCGTATTCGGCCGGGTTCAGGATCTTCGACTTCTTCGTCGCCTTCATGTAGCTGCCCTTGATCCCGTCTTCTTTGATCAGCTTGGCGGTGATCGGGCGGCTCTGGCCCTCGGGGATGGTGACGCTGATGACTCCGGGCTTCGACACTTCGACCGGTTTCGATTCCTTCGTCAGCTCGTCGATCGCGTCGCCGTAGCTCATGTCCTTCTGCATCACGTGCTTGCCGGCGATCAGGTTGGAGCGGTCGCCCGAGAGGCTTACCCGCCCCTGGAAGAAGGTCGCGCCGTCGATGATGAACCCGCTGGAGATGACGCCTTTCTTTTCCAGCAGTTCGCCGACTTCGCCGACGCTCGAGCCTTTCGGGATCTTCACCACGACTTTGCCGCTGCCGTCGCCGTGGAATGGCTGGAAGAAGGCGTTCAGGAAGAGCAGGACGACGATCAGGACGACGACGCCGAGCACCCGGAACGGGTGGCGCAGGAACGGTCCGAGCGGGCCGCCGAAGCGCCGTCGCCCGCCCTCGCCGTGACGGCGCCCGCTGCGCGCGGCGCCCGCCATCGACGGGTCGCCCTCATCGTCGAAGGGCTCGTCGTCGCCGAACCAGTCGTCGTCGTCGCGAGGAGGCGGCGGCTCCCAGTCCCCGGCCCCGGTCTCCTCCACCGGTCGCGGCGGTGGCGCCCGGTGCTCGCCGGTCGGCGGACCGCCCTCCGGCAGGGAGTGATCGCCGGTCGGCTGATTCGGATCGGGACGGGGCACCTCAGCAGTATGGTCGCCGGGATCGATCCGAGGCGTCTCCGCGGTCGGCCCCTGCTGAGCTTCGCTGAGCGGCGGGATCGGCTGCTCGCCGGTGGCGGGGGCCGCCACCTCATGCTCCCCGGTGCTCGGAGCCGCGCCTTTCGCGGCGGGTGCTTCGGCCGTCGGCGGCGCCGCGGCGGGTGCTTCGGCGGTCGACGGATCGGGCCGGCTCGGGACCGGCTGTTCGACGGTCGGAGGCCCGGCGCTCGGCACCTCAGGCTGTTCGGTCGTCGGCGGTCCGCCCGGCGCAACGGGCTGCTCTCCGGTCGCGGGCGGTGGCGCCTGAGCGGTCGGCGGCGTCGCTTCGCTCGCGTCGGCCGCTCCGCCTGCCGCTGCCGCGCTCGCGGCTCCCGCCGCCGCGGCCTTGCCTTTCCGTCGTCTCAAGAGCCCACGTCTTCCCCGCTCGGGCTTTTCGCCGTCGGCGGGCTCTTTCCCGCTCGGCGCGGCGGCGGGCGGCGGCGGTGCGGTCGCCTCGGCGGGCTCGTCCCAGAACTCCTGCTCGGGGGTCCGGGGCGCCGCGGGCGGTGGCGGCGGTTTCGGGGCGGCGAGCGGCGGCGGGTCCTTCTGGACCTTCTTGCCCTTCTTCTGGGCGCGCTTGGCTTCGCGTTCGCGCCGGCGTTCCTCCCGCTCGACCGCCGCCGGGTCGTTCGGGTCGAAGAGCGGATCGCCGCCGGGCGGGATCCCGCCTTTGCCGAACTCGTCGCTCACGCTTCGCCCTTCCGCGCCAGGCTGACCAGGTAATCGTCGAGCAGGTGCGCCGCGGCGAGCGAGTCGCGCGCCGCCTTCGAGCCGGCCCGCCGGCTGGCGTCGGCCATGCGGCTGGTGAGGCGCTCGTCGTAGGTGTCGACCGGGACGTCGAGCAGCGCCGTCAGTTCGTCGGCGAAGGTCCGCGCCAGCGCCGCCTGGCTCCCCTCGGCGCCGCTCAGGTGGACCGGGAGGCCGACGACGACCCGCTCGACCTCACGCTCGCGCACCAGCGCCACCACCGAGGCAGGCTCGGGCGGTTCGATCACCGCCAGCGGCGTCGTGAGGGTCCCGGTCGGGTCACAGATCGCGGCTCCGATCCGGACGGTGCCGTGGTCGAGGGCGAGCACGCGCAACTAACTACCCAACTTCCCCTCGACGATCGCGCGCGCCGCCGCGAGGGCGTCGTCGAGCTTCGCCGGGTCCTTGCCGCCCGCCTGCGCCATGTCGTCGCGGCCACCGCCGCCACCGCCCACCACACCCGCCGCGGCGCGCACCAGCGCCGCCGCCGAGAGCCCCTTCTCCACCGCGCCTGGGCTGGCCAGCGCGACCAGCGCGACTTTGTCCCCGGAACCACCGCCGAGCAGCTGGACGACCGGGTCGCCGAGCGAGCTCTGGATGCGGTTGGCGACCTCGAGCAGCGCTTTCTGGTCGGCCAGCTCGGTCGCGGCGATCAGTACCTTGACGCCGCCGAGCTCCGACGCCGTCGCGGCCAGCCGTTTGGCTTCCTCGCCGAGCGCCTGGCCCTGCGCCTTCTGGGCGCCCGCGCTCGCCTCCTTCAGCCCCTCGGCCGCGCGACGCGCGCCCGCCAACGGGTCCTGCGGGTTACCCAGCAGCTCTCCCACCTCGCGCAGCGCGCCGTCGCGCTCGCGGAAGTAGTCGCTCGCGGCGGGGCCGGTGATCGCCTCGATGCGACGCACGTTGGCGGCGCTAGAGCCCTCGCCGGTCAGCTTGAAGATCCCGATCTCGGCGGCGTTGGCGACGTGCGTGCCGCCGCAGAGCTCACGCGAGACGCCGTCGATCTCCACCACCCGGACCCACTCGCCGTATTTCTCGCCGAAGAGGGCCATCGCGCCGAGCGCTTCGGCGTCGGCCCGCTCCATTTCGAGCCAGCGGACCGGCGCGCTCGCCGCGATCCACTCGTTGACCCGGTCCTCGACGTCGCGCAGCTCCTCGGGGGAGAGCGACTGGCCATGGGTGAAGTCGAAGCGCAGTTTGTCGGGACGCACCGCCGAGCCCGCCTGGCGGACGTGGTTGCCGAGGCGCTCGCGCAG
This sequence comes from Solirubrobacterales bacterium, assembly GCA_965200635.1. Lineage (GTDB taxonomy): Bacteria > Actinomycetota > Thermoleophilia > Solirubrobacterales > 70-9 > VAYN01. The sequence continues at coordinate 3,359,652 of OZ241364.1, forward strand.
CGCCGCGTGCAGGAGGTGCGTCGCGGTGTGGTTGCGCATCGTCGCGTGGCGGGTCGGGCGATCGACGACGGCCTCGACCTCGGCGCCCGCCGGGATCTCCTTGGCCTCGATCGCGACCACCTGGTCGCCGCCGACCCGGTAGACGTCGACCACCTGCGTTTCGTCGCCGTCCCAGCGCACCAGGCCCGAGTCGGCGACCTGGCCGCCGCCCTCGGCGTAGAAGGGGCTCGTCTCCAGCTTCAGCAGGGCCTGCTCGGCGCCCGGCTCGAACGCGGCCACGCCGGTCGTCGCGGTCAGCGTTTCGTAGCCGACGAAGTTGCTCGGCGAGGTCGCGGAGGCGAATTCCTGGACCCGCTCGTGGGTGTTCTCGGCGCCGTGGGCGGTCGCCGCCCCGGTGCGGGCGCGGGTCCGCTGTTCCTCCATCAGCTCGGCGAAGCCGTCGTCGTCGACCGCCAGCCCGGCCTCGGCGAGCAGCTCCTTGGTCAGGTCGTAGGGGAAGCCGAAGGTGTCGTGCAGCTTGAAGGCCTCGGCCGCGTCGATCCAGGAGGTCCCGGACTCGCGCGCCTCGGCGATCAGCCGCTCCACCAGCTCCTGCCCGCGCACCAGCGTGCGGCCGAAGCTCTCCTCCTCGTCGTTCACCCAGCGGGCGATGTTCTCGCGCTCGGCGACCAGCTCCGGATAGACGTCGCCCATCAGCTCGATCACCCGCTCGGAGAAGCGGCCGAGCCACGGCGCCTCGAGCCCGAGCGTGTTGCCCTGCTGGATCGCCCGGCGCATGATCCGGCGCAGGATGTAGCCGCGGTCCTCGTTGGAGGGGACGACGCCGTCGGCGATCAGGAAGGCGGCGCCGCGCGAGTGGTCGGCGACGATCCGCATCGCCCGCGTCACCTCGTCGCTCTCCTCGTAGGAGTGCCCGGAGAGCTCCTCGGCGAGGTCGATCAGCGGCCGCACGTGATCGACGTCGAAGACCGACTCGACGTCCTGGAGGATCGCCGCCATCCGGTCGAGGCCCATGCCGGTGTCGATGTTCTTCATCGGCAGCTCGGTGAGCGTCCCGTCCTCGGCGAGGTCGTAGGACATGAAGACGTGGTTCCAGAACTCGAGGAAGCGCTCGCCCTCGTCACCAGGGTGTTCGTCGGCGGTGCCGAAGTCGAGGCCGCGGTCGATGTAGAGCTCCGAGCACGGGCCGCACGGCCCGGTCGGCCCGGCCTGCCAGAAGTTGTCCTCGCGGCCGAGCTGGACGATCCGCTCGGCGGGCACGCCGGTCGCTTCCCAGATCTCGATCGCCTCGGTGTCGGGACCGAGCCCGAGCTCCTCGTCGCCGCCGAAGACCGTCACCCAGATCTTCTCCGGGTCCATCCCGAACCCCTCGGTGACCAGCTGCCAGCCCCACGGGATCGACTCCGCCTTGAAGTAGTCGCCGAAGCTCCAGTTGCCGAGCATCTCGAAGAACGTCATGTGCCGGGCGGTGTTGCCGACCTCCTCGATATCGGTCGTGCGGAAGCATTTCTGCACGTCGGTGAGGCGCGGTGCCGGCGGCGTTTCCTGGCCGAGAAAGTAGGGCTTGAAGGGCTGCATGCCCGCGGTCGTGAGCAGCACCGACGGGTCGAGCACAGAAGGCACCAGCGAGGCCGAGGGGACGACCTTGTGCGCCCGCTCCGCGAAGAACGCGAGGTAGGTATCGCGGATTTGTTGGGCCTTCATGAGGGAGAGCCTACGGTTTGCTGACACATCGTGTGTCGTATGTAACAGGGCCGCGCGGCGCTCAGCGGGTGATGGTGCCGTGGCCGACGATCGTCTCGCCGTCCATCAGCACCGCGGTCTGCCCTGGAGAGGCAGCCGTGAAGGGCTCGTCGAGCTCCAGCTCCAGCGCCTTGTGGCGGCCCGGGGCGGCGGCGCCGACGGTGGCGGGGAGCGTTGCCGAGTGGTAGCGGAGGCGGACGTTGTCGACCCGGGCGCCGTCGCGATGGAGCACCGCGTCGCGGACGCGGATGCGCCGCGTTTCGAGGTCCTCGCGCGAGCCGACCGTGACGGTGTTGGCGACCGCGTCGGTGGCGACGACGTACCCCGGCTCGTTCAGCGAGACGCCGATCCCGCGTCGCTGGCCGACGGTGAAGTTGTGGTGCCCGCGGTGGCGGCCGAGGGCGCGGCCGGAGCGGTCGACTACCGCGCCGTCGCGGTCGACCAGGTTGCCGTGGCGTCGCAGGAAGCCGGTCTTGCCCTGGCCGGCGAGGAAGCAGAGGTCCTGGGACTCGGGCTTCTTCGCGACCGCGAGACCGTGTCGCGCGGCAACGGCCCGGACCTGTTCCTTGGTCATGTCGGTGAGCGGGAAGCCGAGGCTCCCGAGCAGTTCGGGAGGCAGCGCGGCGAGCATGTAGCTCTGGTCCTTAGCGTCGTCGACCCCGGCGGCGAGCAGCGGTCCCTCGGCGTCCTCGACGATCCGGGCGTAGTGCCCGGTGAGGAGCCGCGTGGCCCCGAGCCGCTGCGCGAGGTCGAGCATCGCCGCCAACCGCACTTCGCCGTTGCAGAGGATGCAGGGGTTCGGCGTCTGCCCTTCGGCGTAGCCGGTGACGAACCGATCCACGACGCGCCTGCGGAAGTCCGCCTCGAGGTCGAGCGTGAAGTGCGGGATGTCGAGCGAGTGCGCCACCGCCCGCGCCCCGAGCACCGCCTCCGGCGAGCAGCAGGCCTTCGTCCCATCGGTCTCCGGGTCGGCCCAGAGCTTCACCGTGATCGCGACGACCTCCACCCCTCGCTCCCGTTCGAGGAGAGCCGCGACGGCCGAGTCGACGCCACCGGACACGGCGACCGCGACGCGCTCGGGTCCCACGCCGGCCGTCGCGGGGTCCAACGGGAGGCTCGACGCGGCGGCGGCGCTCAGGGCGCGGTGGAGGGCATCGGTGGCAAGTTGAGCCGCGTGCCGCTTCGCCGGCTGAAGGCCACCGAGGAGAGCTTCGGTGTCGTCGATGGAGAGGCTCGCGGCCTCGAGGATCGTGGCGCCATCGATGGTTTCGGCGAGGGCCGCGGTGGCGGCACGGGTGGCGCCACAACCCTCGGTGTCGAAGCTCACTGCTGACACCCGGCCCCCTTCGACGCTCAGCGACAGCCGGGAGACGTCGCCGCAGGCAGCACCGCCCGCAGCGCCGGTGAAGGCGTCCTCGGGTGCGGGGCCGCGACGGGTTTCATCGCGCAGGAAATGGTCGAAGAGCTCCCGGTCCATTGGATATAGGGTACGGAGTGAGGATCAGGTGCAGGTCGGCGGCGACCTCCTCGGGCGTGTCCTGGATCTGACGCCAGGTGATGCGGGCCGTGGTGTAGCGCTCGGCGGTGAGGATGCGATCGCGTTCGCGATCGTCGTGAAAGGCCTTCTTGGTGCCGTGGGCGCCTCCCCCGTCGAGCTCGATCGCGACCTTGCGGTCTTCCCACAGGCAGTCGACCTCGTAGAAGCGATTCCGGATCGCGAGGTGAGCGTTCATGCGCGGCCGCGGCAGGCCTAAGCGGTCGACCAGCGCCAAGAACGCCTCCTCGAGCTCGTTGCGCGTGATCCCGACCGGATCGCCTTTAGCGAGGCGGGCGAGCAGCACGGTCCCACGCCGTCCCGGATAACGCTCGAGGAGATCCGGGACCGAGAGCCGCACCCTGTATTCCCGGACTTCCATCTCGTTCCAGGCGCGCTCGACTTCCCGCTCGGTCAGCGTTCCGGCGAGGTCGAACATCGTCCGCGCCACCGACGTCACCGGGATCGCCCACCTCGTCCCGACCTCGTCCTCCCGGAGCGAGCCGCGGCGGATGACAAGACCCGGTCGCCCTTCGGCGTGTTTCCGTCGGGTCACTTCAGGGGCTATCGAGGACCGAGGAAGGAGTCCCCAGAGCTGTCCGGCGGAACGATGGCTGAGGACCGCTTCGGGTCCGAACGCGAGGACTGCCGCCATCCATCGACCTTCGATGGTCAGGCTTCGATGCCCGACGGCGTAGACACCGCGATGGATGACGTGGAGTGAGCCGCGACCAACCCGCCCGTCGACCATCTTCGAGGTCATCCCGAGCCGTCGAAGTTGCCAGCGCGCGATTACGCCGTGCTGAGCGCCGGCCAGCCTCGCCATCTGCGAGTCAGGTTGACCCCCTGGTAGGGGGCGAATCTGACGCGCGTCTTCCATGAGGGCGACGCTGGCAGAGAAATGCGCGTGTGTGGCGCGCGGATCGTGCCTACTTCGAGAAGAAAGTCAGCTCCAGCCCGCCGGTACCGCCTCTAGCTTTGATCCCTTCATAAGAAGGTGGGTGCCTGCTCGCGATCCCAAGGGACCGAAAGACAAAAGCTCCCGAGCCGTTTGTGTTGGGTCAAACGGTGAGACGGCTCTCGCACGGGCTCGAGCTTGGAGACACCGTAGCACCGGCGCACCGGTGGGAAGCAACCTCAGTAATCGGGGACATCGAGGTTGCTGAGGTGCATCTCGGCCTCGCTCCAGCGATCGCCGGGGACGCAGAGGAAGATTTCGCCGTGGCCGAAGCGGTCTGGCTCCCAGTCGGCGGTCAAGGCCGCCTCGATCCCGGCCTCGGCCAGCGCCTGGTGCCAGGCGCGCGCGGTACGCACGTCGTTGAAGTCCCGGACGACCTCCCACGCCTCGTAGCGCGGATCGTCGACATGGACCGGCGTCTGTCCCGGCCCAGGGCCGGAGCGAAACCTGCGGGGAATCCATTCCCCCAGCCCCATCTCAGTGCCCGGCTTTACCGGCTTTGTGGATGGCGACGCCGACATCGCGTAGCTGAACGGCGTCGACCGGCGCGGGCGCGCCGACCATCAGGTCGAAGCCGGAGGCGGTCTTCGGGAAGGCGATGACGTCGCGGATCGTCTCGACACCCGAGAGGCGCTGGACGAGCCGGTCGATGCCATAGGCGATGCCGCCGTGCGGCGGGGCGCCGTAACGGAGCGCCTCGAGCAGGAAGCCGAAGCGAGCCTCGGCGGTCTCGGCGTCGATCCCGAGTGCGGCGAAGACCTGCTGCTGGACCTCGGCGCTGTGGATACGGATCGAGCCGCCGCCGATCTCCTGGCCGTTCCAGACCACGTCGTAGGCCTTGGACAGCGCCGCGCCCGGATCGCTCGGATCGAACTCCCCGGCCGGCGCCGTGAACGGATGGTGCATCGCGTCGAAGCGCTTCTCCACCTCGTCGTAGAGGAAGAGCGGGAAGTCGACGATCCAGACCAGGCGGTTCTCCGACTCGTCGATCAGGCCGAACTTCTCGCCGAGGTCGAGCCGCATCTGTCCGAGGACCGCGTCGACCACCGGGCGCTTGTCGGCGACCAGGAGGAGGAGATCGCCCTCCTCGGCACCGAGCAGGCGGTTCAGCTCGGCGAGCTCGCCCTCGCTGAGGAACTTGGCGGTCGGCGAGCGCCAGCCGTCGCCCTCGCGGAAGGCCCAGACCAGGCCTTTCGCGCCGAGCTCCTGGGCCCGGGAGATGAATCCGTCGAGGTCTTTGCGCGGGACTTCGCGCTTGCCCGCGTTGATGCCGCGGATCGAGCCGCCGGAGGCGAGCACCGAGTTGAAGACTTTGAACTCCGTCCCCTCGAGCGCCGAGCCGAGGTCGACCAGCTCCAGCCCGAAACGCAGGTCCGGTCGGTCGGTCCCGAAGCGGTCGAGCGCCTCCGCGTAGGGCATCCGTTGCATCGGGATCTCCACCTCCGGACCGCCGACCTCCCGGAATACCTGCTGCAGCATCTTTTCGTTGACCGCGATCACGTCGTCGACCTCGACGAAGGACATCTCGACGTCGAGCTGGGTGAACTCGGCCTGGCGGTCGGCGCGCGTCGCCTCGTCGCGGAAGCAGCGGGCGATCTGGAAGTAGCGCTCGAACCCGCTCACCATCAGTAGCTGCTTGAAGAGCTGCGGGGACTGCGGCAGCGCGTAGAAGGAGCCCTGCTGCTGGCGGCTGGGGACGAGGAAGTCCCGCGCGCCCTCGGGGGTGGAGCGGGTCAGCACCGGGGTTTCGATGTCGACGAAGCCCTCGGAGCCGAGGAAGTCGCGCATCGCCGCGGTGAGGCGGTGGCGGAGGAGGAGCGCCTCGCGCATCGGCGCCCGGCGCAGGTCCAGGTAGCGGTAGCGCAGGCGCGTGTCCTCGCCGACGTCGTCGGCGTAGCCCTCGATCTGGAAGGGCGGGGTCTCGGAGTCGGCGAGCAGCTCGGCCTCGGCGACGGCGATCTCGACCTCGCCGGTCGGCAGCGCCGGGTTGATCGTCTCCTCGTCGCGGCGGACGACCTTGCCGCGTGCGCTCAGCACGTCCTCGGCGCGCAGCTTGTGGGCCAGCTCGAACGCCTCACCGGAGGTGTCCGGATGGAAGACGAGCTGGACGATGCCGGTGCGGTCGCGCAGGTCGATGAAGATCAGCCCGCCGTGGTCACGGCGGCGGTTGACCCAGCCCGCGACGCGGACCTCCTCGTCGACGCGATCGGTCGAGACCCGCCCGCACCAGGTGTCGCGGTAGCGGTTCGCCGCGGGGTCGGGAAGCCAGCCGATCGGTGCGTCGGTGCTCGTCTCGTCGCTCATGCTTCGCCTCCGGTCATCTCGCCAAGAAGGTTGCCCGCGTCGGCGGCGCGCTGCTCGCCGGTCGCCATGTCGCGTAGCTGCGCGGTGCCGTCGGCTCCGAGGATCAGGACGCGGGCGGCGCCGATCCGGTCGGCGTGTTTCAGCTGCCCCTTGAGGGCGCGTCCGCCGAGGTCCATCTCGGCCGAGAAGCCGGCGTTCCGCAGCTCGGTGACGAGCGCCATCGCCCGCAGGCGCTGGTCGGGGTCGGCGATCGCGACGAAGGCGTCCCGCCCCACCCGCGGCTCCTCCTCGTCGAGCGCCAGCAGGACCCGCTCGTACCCGGCCGCCCAGCCGACCGCCGGCGTCGCCGGCCCGCCGAGCTGCTCGATCAGCCCGTCGTAACGCCCGCCGCCGCCGATCTCCGACACCGAGCCGAGCGCGTCGCAGACGAAGCTGAAGATCGTCCGCGTGTAGTAGTCGATCCCGCGCACGAGGGCCGTGTCGATCTCATAGTCGATCCCGGCCGCGTCGAGCAGCGCGCGGACCTCGGCGAAGTGCTCGGCGTCCTCGTCGGAGAGCGCGTCGAGGATCGTCGGGGCCGAAGCCATCACGCCCTGGACGCCCTCGTCGTCGGAGTCGAAAGCGCGCAGCGGGTTGATGTCGATGCGCTCGCGCACGTCCGCGGTGAGGTCGCCCTCGTTGCGGTGCAGATGTGCTTTCAGCTCCTCCAGGTAGGCGGCGCGCGCGTCGAGCGAGCCGAGGCTCCCCAGCCGCAGGGTCACCCCCGGCACGCCGAGCTCGCCGAGGACGTCGGAGAGCAGCATGATCGCCTCGGCGTCGGCCAGCGGCGAGTCGGTCCCGATCGCCTCGAGCCCGAACTGGTGGAACTGGCGGTAACGGCCCGCCTGGGGGCGCTCGTGTCGGAAGAACGGCCCGGTGTAGGCGAGCTTCACCGGCTGCGCCAGTTTGTGCATGCCGTGCTCGAGGTAGGCGCGGCAGACGGGCGCCGTCCCCTCCGGTCGCAGGGTCAGGCTGCGCTCGCCCTTGTCCTCGAAGGTGAACATCTCCTTGCGGACGATGTCGGTCGATTTGCCGACGCCGCGTTCGAAGAGGTCGGTGCCCTCGAAGGTAGGCGTCTGGATCGTCTCGTAGCCGGCCCGTTCGAAGATGCCTTTGGCGACGGCCTCGACCCGCGCGCGGGCGCGCCACGCGCCGGGGAGCACGTCGAAGGTCCCGCGGGGTGCCTGGTACTTGCTGCTTGCCATCGGGGCGACCCTACTGGGGCGGCGCGGGCGCGCTCAGCGCGCCGAGGCCTGAAGGAACGGATTGGTGGCCCGCTCGGCCCCGAGCGTCGTGATCCCCATGTGGCCGGGATGGACGACGGTCTCATCCGGGTGCGAGTCGAGCAGACGGGCGATCGACTCGGCCAGCGTCGGCCAGTCGCCGCCGGGCAGGTCGACGCGGCCGACCGAGCCCTGGAAGAGGACGTCGCCGGAGAAGATCGCGTCCTCGCCGCGCACCGAGTAGGTGACGTGGCCCGGGCTGTGGCCGGGGGTGAAGATGACGTCGAGCTCCAGCCCGGCGAGGTTCAGGGTCTCGCCGCCGACCAGCGTCTCGTCGGCGTCGTAGGACTCGAACGGGCCGAAGCCCTCCCACGGCACGTAGGCCATGATGTCGGCGAGCACCGGCTTCTCGAGCTCGGGGACGTAGACCGGCGCCCCGGTGGCGCGGGCGAGCGGCGCGACCGCGCCGATGTGGTCGAAGTGCGTGTGGGTGAGGAGGATCGCCTCGACCTCCGCCCCGGTCTCCTCGACCGCGGCAAGGATCCGGTCCGCCTCGTCGCCGGGGTCGACGACCAACAGCTTCTCCCCGCCCTCGGGCCGCATCAGGAAGCAGTTCTCGGCGATCTGGCCGACCGTCAACATCGTGACGTCGAGCGCCACTACGCGTTCCCTTCGCGGTCGCGAATCCGCTGGCGCTCCCGTTTGCGCCACATCGTGAGGTCGATGTAGTAGCCGGTCGGGATGTAGAAGGCGAGCATGAAGACGCCGAAGATCAGCGACACGCCGACCGGCCGTTTGAAGAGGATCAGCAGGATCAGGACGAAGACGACGGCGGCGCCGGCGCCGCGGATCGCGGCGCTTTTCCAGGTCGGCGGGAGGTCGCGTTTTTTCGACCCCGAGCGACTGCCGCCGCCGGACTTGGCGCGTGACCGCGCTTCCTCGCGCGAGCGCGGGCGGCGCGCTTTCGTGTCGATCCGGCCGCCCTGGGTCCCGCGGCGCTTACGGCGTCGTTTGTTCTTCGGCTGAGCCATCGATCCAGGAATTTAATCGGTGGAGGCGGTGAGGCGTTGCTCGATCACGTGCCGGGACGGATCGAAGCCGCGGATCGGCACGTCAGCGGGGTAGTCGACGAGGGCGACGGCAGGGATCAGGCCGACCAGCTCCGCCTCCACCGGGCGGGCGCCGAGGGGGGCCGCCAGGCGCCGGACCTCCTCGACCACGGCGCTCAGTGGGGTCGTGAGCGGGTCGTGGACGTTGGTCGACACCTGGGCCCGCCCGCTCGACAGCAGCAGGCCGATCGCCCGCACGCCCGGTGCCCCTCCCCCGGCCTCGCGCAGCTCCGCCGCGACCGCGCGCGCGGTGTCGAGGTCGCCGGTGTCGAGCTCCACGTTGAAGGCGGCGAGCGGCGGGCGGGCGGTGACCAGCGTGGCGCCGCCGCGCGGGTGCGGGGTGTGCGGGCCGAAGTCGGGGCGCAGCTCGCCGCCCTCCATCCGCAGCCACAGCTCGGCGAGGCCGCCGTTGCGGAAGTAGGCGCGCTCGGCGTGGCCGGGCTCGCGGGCGAGCTCGCCGTAGAGGAAGACCGGCACGCCGATGCCGCCGATCTGCGCGGCGACGGCGACCGCCTCGGTGCGCGCGGCCTCGCGGTCCTCCTCTCGCAGCCAGACGATCGGGCAGACGTCGAGTGCGCCGATCGCCGGGTGCGCGCCTACATAAGAGGACATGTCGATCGTCTCCAGCGCCTCCTCGGCGCCCGCGAGGAGGGATTCGGTGAGCCCGCCCGGCTCGCCCGCGATCGTGAAGACGCTGCGGCCGTGGTCGGCGTCGGTATGGACGTCGAGGACCTGGGCGGCGCGGCCGAACGCCGTGCCGAACCGCCTGAGGATCTCGGCATCGCCGGCCGCCGAGACGTTGGGGACGGCGAGGAGCGTCGGCACCGAGGCGCTCAGATCAGCAGCTCGCCGCCGCCGAGGACCGCCTCACCGTCGATTTCGACGGTCGGTTCTTTCACCACGACGTCGAGGTGGACGGGGACCTGCACGGTGCCGCCGATCCCGGCGGAGGCGCCGAAGGCGACGTGGGCGGTGCCGAAGATCTTCTCGTCCTCGAGGATGTTGCCGGTGAGGATCGCCTCCTCGTTGGTGCCGATCCCGAGCTCGGCGACGTTCGTGCCGCCCGGCCCGTGCGGCGTCAGCAGTTCCATCAGCTGGGCGCCTTCGTCGCCCGTGGCGCCGATCAGGTGCCCCTCCTCGATCGTCAGCTGTACCGGGGACCCGACCAGGCCGATCGCGGCGATCGAGCCGTCGACCACCAGCGTCCCGTTCGCGGTCCCTTCCACCGGGGCGATGAAGCCCTCGCCGCAGGGCAGGTTGCCGAAGGCGCTCTTGGCGGTGAGTTCGCCCGCGTCGACGATGCCCTCGCGCCCCTCGATCGAGAAGCTCAGGTCGCTGCCGTTGGCGTCCGTGATCCGGGCCTGGGAGCCGCGGTTCATCAGGTTGACGATCGCCCAGCCGCGGCGGCGCATCTCCTCGAGGTCGCCGTTCATCAGTCGCGCCAGCATCTCTTCGGTCACCCCGGGCAGCGTCGCGATCCGCACCCCCGCTTCACTCGCCGCTTTGCGCGCCGCGGTATGGGAAAGCGACTGGATCGTCGGCGCCAGCACCACGTCGGCGGCCGCCATCGCCGCCGCCACCGTTGCCGGCGGCTCTGCCGCGTGCGACTCGCGCTCGGAGATCACGGCCAGCGTCGCGTCGGCCCCGTCGCCCTGCGCCTCGATCCGCATCAGTGCCCCGATCTCTTCCGTCACCGGGTTGCAGATCACCAGGACCTCCTCGCCGGCGGCGACCCCCATGCACTGCCGGACCACCGTCCGCACCGCGCTGTCGAGGTCTGCTCCAGGCACCAGCGCAGCCTAGCTCTCGGGGTCGTCGTCGTGCCGGTGGCTCACCGACCAGCCCATGAACCAGACCAAACCCACGAGCACCATCCCGAAGCCGATGAACGGCGGCAGCCACCCTTTATGCCGCCCGATCCCGAGCACCAACACGATCCCCGCGTCGGCCACCAGCAGGCATCCGACCATCACCGGCCGAAACGCCGAGAACGTCAACGGCTTGACCCCTCCGGGACCTTGCGCCATACCTCAGCATTGCATCGCTATCCTGCGCACCCCCGCCGGAGTAGCTCAGCTGGTTAGAGCAGCGGAATCATAATCCGCGTGTCGGGGGTTCGAGTCCCTCCTCCGGCACTAGTCCTAGAGCCAAATCCAAAGCTGAACCCGGTTCGAAAAGCTCTCGGGTTAACGCTCAGGCTAACAGCGTGTAGGCGTGACGCATCCCAGGGGTTTCTGCCGGACCCTGAAACCGAAGGCCTGGTTTGTCGTGGTCCAAGGACAAGATTCCGTCTGAAGCTGGCTCGATAAATGCCACTACGTAAACGAGCAAGAGTGTCGAAGCTGTTCCGGCAGCCCTTCTCTGCGCCTGCGAACCCGTCAGGCGATGCCTGATCGCCAATCCTCCCGGCGAAGCTGAGGATCTGGCCAGCTACATTTAAGCCGTGGCTCCGTCGCAACAGGAATGGGATCGAATTGCGGGCCCAACCGGTCCGATCCACGTCCAGCATGACGACGGGACACTCGTGGCCCACGCGTCCCGTGGTCAGCTGCAGGCTGTCCAACCTAGCCCGAAACCGGAGGACCCGGCCGATACGGAGCTCGTCCTGTCGGAGCTCGGGAGCCCCGACCAGAAGATTCCGGGAGACAAGATCTTGAAGATCGAAACCGCCGACCCCGGTGTAGTCGTCGTGGTCGACGACGATGTCGCGGCTGAGTCAGGCGAAACCACCATCAGCCGCGGCAGCGAACCACCGAAACAGGCCTCATAGAGCCTCGATCGCACCTTCGGCGCTGATCCCTCAAAGGCCCCCGTCGCTCTCGGCGACTCCGTCGGAAAGCAACAGCCCTTCCGAAGCGACGACGTGGATGGTGGCGGTCGGCTCCTAATATGGCTGCGCCAACCTCGGCCACGGGCCGGCGGGCGACGCGAGCTCGGTCGTACAAACAGCTATGCGTGCGCCGGGACCCTCCACGATGAAACTCCTAAAGCAGATTCGTTTGAGCGGGCTGACATAACCTGATTGAGTGAGGATCGTTCTCGATTCGAGTGTCGTCGTTGGGGGTGACTGGAACTTCGAGCACAACGCCGCCCGGGCGCTCCTCGGCGCGTGCGAACGGGGAGAGGTCGAATTGTACGTGCCCCGCGTCGTCCTCGATGAGATCCGGAATGCGTATGAAGAGCGGGAGGCGAGCGACCTGAAGAAGCTGAACGGCGCCCGCGCCGCGCTCCGCAGGATGCGCGGCCCTCGTGCCGGGGCCGGCGAATTCGAGGGCGAGGTGACCGGGCAGCCGGGTTACTCGGCGTACCTGCGGGGAGCGATCACAGAGGCGGGTGGGCGGATCCTCGACTATCCGGATGTGGCCCATCCCCAGCTCCTGGAGCGCTCACTACGACGCCGCGCCCCGTTCGACGTCTCTGGGCAGCGCGGCTACCGAGACGCCCTCATCTGGCACAACGTGATGGAGGTCGCCGGGTCGGGGAAACCCGTGGTCTTCGCCACCAACGACGGTGACTTCCTGGCCGCGAAGGAGTCCGACGAACTACACCCGCACCTGACCGAGGAGCTCGAAGCGCGGAAGGTGGCGACGGGGCGTGTGACCATCGCGCGCTCCCTCAAGGAGGTCGTCGAGAAGGTCATCGTGCCGGCGGCACACATACGCGACGCCCTGGGGCGCGAACTCGACGCGAAGGAGGGCCTGAGACGGGAGCTACAGGAGGCGATGATGCATGCCGCCGAACGCGGCGCGGCGATCCTCGACGCCTCCCGTCTCGAGGTCGAGGTCGGACCCGACCTCGAGGCGTATGCAGGTGAGGTGATCGAGAAGCGCCTCGCCAGGATTGAAATGCCTGAGCGGTTCGCGATCGCCGAGGTGGTGCCACTGGGTGACGAGGCGTTCGGTGTGGAGGCGTGGCTGGAGGGTCCGGCCTCCGTCCAGCTCACGGTCCTCGTCGACGGCTTCTCCGACAGGGGTCCGATGCCAGCCGGAATCGAGATCGCCTCCGATGGGCGCAACGCGACCCTGATCGGGACCGCTCGGGTCCGGCTCGTCTTCGAGATCGAATACGACCGCCGCGAGGAGCGGCTTGGCGACCCGGGACTCGTCGGGGTCACTGATGCCAGGCCCGCCCCGGCCGGGGCGGAGACGCGGGAGGCGACGAGCCCGCCGGGTCCGCGGGTCGGATGGTTCGCGGTGGCCGGGCAGAACGACCTCAGGACGAGGCCATGAGCCCCAGGGCGGGAGGTGAGGCCGATAAGTTCGGCAACCGCTACGAGGGGGCATGGACCGTGCGCCAAGTGTTGGATGTCCTGCGCGACCGGGCGAATCGGATCACCGTCGAGGCCACCGGCGAGGACGGCACCGGGGTCGAGTTCATCCTCCGGCGCCCGTCGGGGGTCGAGGAGGCCCATCAGGTCAAGCGCCAACGCGGCCGCGCAAATTCTTGGACCCTGCGCTCTCTCGAGGCGGAAGGCGTGCTCGAGGCCGCGGACGCCCAGGCCGCCGCCGGCAGAGAGTTCCACTTCGTCTCCACGATCCCCGCGCGTCCCCTGGACCGGCTCGCCGATCGCGCCAGACGCTCGAAGAGCCTTCACCATTTTATCGACGGATTCCTCGACGGTGAGGAGATCCGAGCGGACTTCGACTTCCTCGCCTCCAAGGTCTGGGGATCGCCGGCGCGGAGCTGGGAGGTCCTGCGGGCGGTCCAGGCCCGTTGGCCCGACGAGCGCGAGCTGCGAGACACGAACGCGGCGCTCGCCGGTGTTCTCCTAGTCGGTGCCGAGCCGGGACTCTCCTGGCTCGCCCTCGGAGACTTGGTGGCCAACAACCTCGGCCTTCCGCTGGACCGCAGCGCGGTGAAGGAGCGCCTGGGGGACTATGGCCTGCGGATCGATCCGCTCTCGGGTCGCGGGGACCTGGCAACGACGCTAGGTGATCTCACCGAGACCTGGCGGGAGGTGATCGGGGCGGAGTTGCTCGACCCCGAGATCGTCCGGGACGAGACCGCGGCGATCGCGGAGGGCCTGAGTGCTGAGATGAGGGTGGTCGTCGCGAGCGGCGACGCCGGCGATGGCAAGTCGGGCGTCCTCCGCCAGGTGGCCGGGAGCCTGGCTGCGAAGGGATGGCATCTGCTGGCATTCCGGCTCGATCGACTGAGGTCGTTCGGGACGCCCGCAGAGCTTGGTCGGCGGCTGGGACTGCCGAGCTCCCCCGTCGCCGCACTCGCCTCGGTATCAGGGGACGGGCCGGCGCTCCTCGTGATTGACCAGCTCGACGCGGTCAGTCTTCTCTCCGGCCGGATGCCCAGCAGTTTCGACGCCGTCCTCGCCCTACTCAGGGAAGCCGCGGCCTTCCCCGAGGTCCGAGTGCTGCTCGCGTGCCGGGAGTTCGACCTCCGAAACGACAATCGCCTGCGGCGGCTGGTCGAGGACTACGACGGGACCCAGCGGTTCGCGGTCGGTCCGCTGTCGGAGCAACAGGTCTCGTCGGCGCTCGAAAGGCTAGGCGTCGACCGGCGGGAGCTGGATGCACCCCAGTTGGAGCTGCTCGGCTCGCCCCTCCACCTCGTCCTCCTCTCCGCAGCGCTCGGGGAGGAGGGAGCGCTCACCTTCGAGAGCACCAAGGATCTCTTCGATCTCTACTGGGACAGCAAGGTGCGGGCGGTACGCCGCGACCGCCAGCCGGCGCCGCGGTTCGCGGAGGTGATCGACGTCCTCGTCGAGGCGATGAGCACCGCCCAGCGACTTGCGGTCCCGGCCGCAGTCCTCGACGACGGGGACCTTCTCTCCGACGCCGACGTGCTGGCGTCCGAGCACGTCCTGGTGCGGGACGGTGTGCAGATCGCCTTTTTCCACGAGGCCTTCTTCGACTACGCCTTCGCCCGCCGCTGGATCCGTCGCGGCCAGAGCCTCGTCGCGTTCCTGCTCGACGGCGAGCAGGAGCTGTTCCGGCGCGCGCAGGTGCGCCAGGTGCTGAACCATCTCCGCGACGAAGACCGCGGCCGCTTCACGAGGGAGATCAAGCAGATCCTGCTGAATCCACAGGTCCGCTTCCACCTGAAGGACGTCGCGTTGCGGTTGGTCGCGGAGATACGCGATCCCGCCCATGAGGAGTGGATGGCAGTCGACGATCTGCTCTCACGTGGACTTCCCTTCGAGGATCGGATCTGGTCGAGCCTCCGCACTGACGGATGGTTCGATCGTCTCTCCGAGGAGGGAAAGCTGAAGGAATGGCTCGAGAGTCCAGACGGGAAGCACCGCGCACGCGGGATGGAGATCCTGATCTCGGCTGCCAGGGCGCGGACGGACGCCGTCGCGGATCTGGTCGCTGGCCGGAAGGAGGCATCGGATTATCCGCAGATGCTGCTGGCGGTCGCGCGCTTCGCCGAGCTCTCCGACAGCAGGAAGCTCTTCGATCTCGTGCTCGAGGCGGTACGCGACGGGCAGATCGACCCCACCCAAAGGGAACTCTGGCTCGACGTCCACGGTCTCGGAGAGGCGCGGCCGGACTGGGCGATCGAGCTGCTGCGGGTTTTCCTCGTCGAGCGCCCAGCCCGTCTGAGCCTCAACCAGGAGGGGCAGATCGCGGATCTGACTGGTCGCGACCACGATCTCCTCGAGCTCCTGTCGCAATCCTCCAGGAGGCGGCCGCTGCTCTTCTGCGAAGCGCTCCTCCCCTACCTGCTCGAGGCAATGGCCGCTACTGCCGGCGAATCGGGGCCACCAGTCCGTGATCGCCATTTCGGTTTCCGAATCTGGCGGGCGGACATCCACGAAGTCGATGACGGTCTGCTCTACGGGATGCGGAACGCCCTCGCCCGATTGGCTGCCGATGAACCCGAGGCGTTAGAACCGTTCATCCGTCTGCTCGAGTCCGACCCACATGACGCCGCGCAGTGGCTGCTCTACGAAGCACTGCGCGCGGCTGGGAGGGCATACGCAAACCGCGCCGGCGAAATCCTCCTACAGGCAGAAGCCCGCCTCATGAGCGGCTACCTCGACAGCGCGCTATGGACCACCCGGCAATTGATCGTGGCGATTGGTCCCAATCTGAGACAGGATCTACTCGCGCGACTCGAGCAGGCGCTGATCGACTACCGACCCGACCACGAGGGGAGCCGCGCCCACGGCTATTCCTCGTTCACCCTGCTCTCGGGGCTACCGGAGGATCGGCTCTCGGAGCGAGGCCGCCGGACCCTCGGCGAGCTGCGAAGGAAGTTCGAGAGCGAGGAGCCGCCTCAACCGATGGGGATCCGTGTGGGCACGGTCGGACCGCCGATACCCGAGGACTCGGCTCGACGTATGAACGACGAGCAGTGGCGAGGGGCGATAGCGAAGTACTCCACCGGGGAAAGATCCGCGGGTCGCATCGAACTACGCGGGGACGCGGAGGAGCTCGCAAGGGTCCTGGAGGAGGAAGCCAAGCGGGATCCCGAGCGGTTCGCCGGTTTCGCGACGCGCTTCGACACCGCCACTCATCCGGCCTACGGCGACGCGCTGCTCCGAGGCGTCGGAGACCCTGACGCCGGAGCCCAGCCGCGAGCGATTTTCGCCTTGGTCAAGCGGATCGCGGAATTGGGCCGTACGGAGAACGACCGGTGGCTGGGCTGGGCGCTTCGCGGGACGTTGGACGGCGCGATACCCGACGAGATCGTCGAGCTGGTCCTCGATCGAGCCCTCCACTCGCCCGATCCCGAGGAGGAGGCTTGGCTCACGGAGGCCTGGGGCGGCAAGACGTTCTACGGCGGGGATCCGTGGATGAACGGCATGAACTCCTCGCGAGGCGGGGCCGCCGAAAGCCTTGCGGACATCCTCGCCCACGACGTCGACGGCCACCGCAGCGCCATCGTCGCGCCTTATCTGGTCGAGCTTGCCGGCGACCGCTCGGTCGCCGTCCGCTCAAGCGTCGCCCGCCTTCTTTCGGCGGCGCTCCGTTTCGAGTGCCCTCGAGCAGTCGAGGCCTTCGCGATACTCATCGACACCGACGAGCGCCTCCTCGCCGCACGTCCGGTCGAGGAACTGATCGCGCACGTCGGTCACGGTGATGCGGACGTCGCCGGGCCGACGATAGAACTGATGCTGAAGTCCAGATTCGAATCGGTTCGTGAGACGGGCGGGCGCCTCGCCGCCTACGCCGGTCTCGAGCTCGGCCTAGGAGAGCTTCTCCCGACAGCGGCCGAATCGGCTGACGCGGCCGTCCGGATCGGGGCGGCGAAGGTGTGCGCGGGGATCCTTGGGGCGACGACGAATCCTGCCGTCGCCGCTGCGATGCTCGTGGATATGTTCGATGACGAAGACAAGGGTGTCCGAGCGGCGGCCGCCGAGGTCGCGATGAGCCTCCGTGGGAGAGATCTAACCGAGCACATGGAGATTCTGCGAGCCCTGATCGCCTCGCCTGCATTCGAGAGCGCCGTCAGCCAGCTGCTCCTGACCCTCGAGACCAGCACGGGGCCGCTCGAGGAAGTAGCGCTGCAATGCGCCGAGCGCTTCGTCGCGCTCCATCGAGACGAGGTCGGCGACATCTCAACGGGGGCGGCGGGAGACGTCCGCCAGGTCGCGGAGCTGTTATTGCGGACCTACAGCCAGTCGAGGGACCTGGCGGTCCGCGGGCGCACCCTCGATCTGATCGACGAACTGCTAGCCCTGCGGGCGTATGGGGTCGACGAACTCGTGTCTGCTGCCGAGCGGTGAGATGTCGGCCTCGAAGCGTTCTCCGTCCCCCTGGCCATCTGTCGGATTTCCTCGCCCGATTCCAACAACGGCAATCGGCATTCCGCTGGCCGCCGTGCTGCCGTGACATGCGCTTCTTGGCGGCAGGCCGTAGGCCTTCCATTCTCAAGCGCCGGTGTGATTCGCTGCTACGACGCCGACCGAATCGGAGGACGGGACTATCTCCAGCCCCTCCCCGAGCCCCTCGGCACACGGATACCTCTCGTTCCGACGGGAATCTCCTCTGCCGCGCTGCCTCCCGTTACGGCGGGGGCAGTGCGCCTCGGGTCAGCCGTTGGCCTCTTTTCCTCCGGGAATCAGCGGCCCTGCCCTCGGGGGGTTCGGGGGGTCTCCCCCCCGAGTTCGACTGGGCGTTCCGGATTCCTCCTCTTGGGTTCAGAAGCAGGCGCCCGAGCGCTTTTCAGAAGCGTTCCGCTACTACGCACCGACCTCCTTCAGTCACAACATGCGGCGCCAAAATCGGCCTAAAAATTTCGGCCGCGATTTCGAGATCTCGATCCGCCGCCGATCCGCGACCTACGCTTGCCATCTGAGACGCGTAAGTACCCAACTCCAGCGCAAGGCCATTTCGTCTCTCAAGAGAGCAGTGACGGCTTTCAATTCGACCGATGATGACGGGCGGCAGACCGCCGTTCTGCTTCAACTTCAGCACTCGGCCGAGATGATGCTCAAGGCAGCATTGACGGATCAGAAAGTCGCCGTTTTCGACAAAAAAACCGGTCGCTCCATCGGCTTTGATCGCTGTTTGAACCTTGCCGCCGAGCATCTTCAGATGGATGCGAGCGAAATCGGCGTTCTGCGGACTGTTGACAGCCTCCGCGATGACGAGCAGCACTGGCTAGGGGACATGAGTGAGGAGCTGCTGTTCCTGCACGCCCGGGCGACCGTGGGCGTGCTCGACCAAATCATGCAGAAGGCCTTCGACGAGAGACTCGCGGACCATCTGCCGCCTCGCGCGCTGCCTATTACGAGTCGACCCTTAGATGACTTTGACGTCTTGATCGATCGGCAATACCGCCAGATCCACGATCTGCTCGAGACCGGAAAGCGTCGCCGACCAGAGGCCAGATCCTTGATCCGGAGCATGCTTGCAATGGAAGGGCACGCCGCCGAGGACGTCCGCGTGAGCGAGCGGGATGTGAACCGTGTCCAGAAAGGCATGAAAGAGGGGAAATCTCTCGGCGAAGTCTTCCCCCGCCTGACCACGGTCGGCGCGGACATCCAATCCGACGGCCCCAGTGTCACGGTCCACTTCACTAAGAAAAAGGGTGCGCCGGTCCATTTCATCCCGGCCGACGATCCGACCGCTTCAGCGGCGGTACGCGAGGTCGACCTTCAAAGGAAATTTCACTGGACGGCAACCGAGCTGGCCGAAAAACTCGGGCTAACGAACCCGAAGGCCACCGCCCTGCGACGCCACCTTGGCATCGATGACCAGCCGGAGTCGGTCCACGAATTTCATTTCGGAGGACTCAACGTCATTCAGTATTCCGACAACGCCTTTACTCAGATGAGAAAAGAGCTCGACGATCCCGATGTCGACATGGAGGCAATCTGGCGCAAACACGGTTTCGGTCGCGGTCGAGGGAGAAGTCGTTGATCGGCGCGTCTCCTCCGCTCGAGCCCCCATCTCCTTAGAAGGCCTAGGAGAGCGTCTCACCGCCCCTCGAAAATCGCCATACGAGATTGCGTCGTGTCGCTGAACCCCGCGACTAAGGCTGCAGGTTGGCGGTGTATAGAAGCCAGTCGATCGGCCTACGAGATGCGGTAGCGCCGCTACCATGACGGCATGGCTACCACCGAAAAGGCCAGCGTCGAGATCGAGGGTGAGCTGCTTGAACGAGCGCAGCGGGTAGCGCGCGAGCGCGGCGTGAAAGTCCCCCAACTCGTCCACGACGCCCTGGAGCATGAGATCGGTCAGGCGGCCCAATCGCCCAGGGACGAAGGGGAGCAGCCGCCCCTGACCTGCATCGGAGCATTCCGCTCGGGCCGCGGTGATCTGAGCAAGCTGGCGAGCGAAGACGTATTCGAGCCTGAGCCATTTCGCTGATCCTCGACACGGGCGCGATCGTCGCGGCGTTCGATCGCGACGACGACAACCACGAAGCATGCGCATCGCTGCTGACTGACACGCGCGAGCGGCGCGTCGTCCCTTCCCCCGTTCTCGTCGAGGTCGACCATCTGCTCCGGCGGTACACCGGGATTGAATCCTTCGACTCCGTCCTGGATCAGGTGCGGCGCGGGGCGTTGGCGATGGAGGATTTGACCGCCGAGGACTACGAGCGAGTCCGCGAGCTGCTGACGACCTACGCGGATCTAAAGGTCGGCTTCGTCGACTGCGCCGTCCTGGCTGTGACCGAGCGGCTCGGCGAGCCGAAGCTCGTGACGCTTGACCACCGCCACTTCGGCGTCATGCGCCCTCGTCATGTGGACGCCTTGGAACTCCTGCCGACCTGAAGGGCAGAGCGTCTCTTAACTGCCGGCGCGCTCCTCGCGAACTTCCCGGGCAGCCTTGAGCGCCTCTCGCTCGATCTCCTCCGAGGAGACCCCGGAGAAGCTCTCGCGAGCATGGCAGCTTGCCTCGCGCCCTAGCTGGATACGAGCAGCGCTTTCGAGTAACTCCTGGTCTGACTTGTCCGGGCGACGCCGACGGAGTCGCTCAAGCAACTCGCGGTCGAACTCGACCTTGACGGTTGACGTTGCAGCCATGCCGGAAAGGTAGCTCCCGACTCATCGGGTGCCTTGGAACGGCGGCCCGATGCCGGTGCCGATGCATGGCGGCCTCGTCCCAGGTGGCCAGTGGTCGACGAACCGGACTGCGTAACAGGACTCAACATCGATCCGTTCCGACTCGTTGATCGAAATCTTGGTGGCCGCCCACGGTTCGTCGGTTCGTCGGGCGCGACAACGAAACACGGACGAAGGATCGTCGTCGCGGTGCTTGCAGATGGCGTTGTCCGCGCGACTCTGCGCTACCAGGAGGGCGGCCGCGTCCTTGCTGGAGTAGCCGCCACCGCACCCGGTCAGGACAAAGCAGATCGCCGAAATGAGGGCCCCGTCCGCCACCGCATCGCCGAAGCGTAGTCGCCTTGCTGGCGATTACTGAGCTGCTCGGCGAGCCGAAATTCGAGACGCTCGATCATCGTCACTGCGAGGGTGTCCTGCGCTCTCGTCACAACGATGGCGGCGCCTCGATCCGGCTCTCAGGTCAACACCGGGTTAACAGCATGTCCGGAGACAGGGGAAAATGACCAAAACCCGGATCGGCGCAAACCCGCTTTTCAAGCCAATTTACTGACCAGCCGCAACCTCCGGAAAATTGCCGGGCGAGATCATAATCCGCGTGTCGGGGGTTCGAGTCCCTCCTCCGGCATCCGTTCGTCGAGTCAGATGCGACGACCGGAGCCACTATCTCTGGCAGATCTCACTGGATAGAGGGACCGGCCTTACGAGTTCCGCCAAGGTTCGACCACCGCGGCCCTTGACTTGGTATCGCAACCAGGCCTGGGGCTTTTCGACGCACCCCAGATTGAAAGTGACGGCGGGGCCGCCGTAAGTCCTTTCCGCGTTGTCGACATGGGTCCTGCCCAACCAGAAGATGGTCCAGCGGCTGCTGTATTCGGGGCCGAATTCCAGGGTGCGTCCGATCTTCGGGAATCGGACGCGCGCTCGCACCGCAAGGACCGTACGCATCCCGCACCTCTCTGGCAGCGGCTGGGAGCTCCACGAAACCCTGAGGGTTGGGCTGTGGACCACAGAGTCTCCGGCGAGGAACAGGGTCAATTTCGCGGGAATTGGCTCGAGGCCCAGAGCCACACACTCCGACAGGGAACCTTCGGCGTGCTCGCGCATCGGGTGCGCCTCTGCCACCTCTTGGCTCAGCATCACGCAGAGCACCGAAGCCGACACGAGGGCGATCAATATCCACCTCACGCGCAGATCATCTCGGATCTCCCTGCTCGACATCTGGCGGTCGACCGCCGGGCAGCGGTAGCTTGGTCTGCGGCCGATGAGCATCCCGTCGCAAATGGAGATCGTCGACGGCATCGAGGCCGGCGCGTGGATCGGAGCCGAGTTGGTCGGGCCGGACGGCTCGGTGGGCGCGGGGGTCCCCAACCGCTACGAGACGTACGTCCGCGTCCTCCATCCACCGCACGACGAGGCCGGCAAGCGTACGACCTGGGCGAAGGTGGCCGAGGAACTGGGCCGGACCGCACACCCGTTGGCGCAGTGGGACGCGATCGTCGGTGCCAACCGTTACCGCAACGAACGACCGATGTGGCCGGGGCTAGAGCCGGAGACCGGAAGCCTCGACAAGGACCTGCTCGCCCATCTGGTGGAAGCGCTCGGCGAGCACACCAGCACGGCCGAGAGCTGCTTCTTCGGCATCTGGAACGGGATGTCCGGGGGAACCGTCCTCACCGTTCCCCGAGGCGGCTCCGGGGCGCCGCCCAAGAACAAATTTCATTCGACCGACGACCTGTCCTTCGCCTTCCCGGCCGAGCAGGTGGCACGTCCCCGCCTGGACCTTCCCCACCGCGAGTACGTCGTTCTCGCGGGACCCCTCGAGGCGGCGACCCTCATCGAGGAATGGATCTCCCCAGACTCTCCCAACCTGATCTGGCCCGAGGACCGGGCGTGGTTCGTGGCGAGCGAGATCGACTTCGACTCGACGCTCGTCGGCGGCTCCGAGGAACTGGCCAGACGGATCCTCGACGACCATCGCCTTGAGTCATTCCGAGTGCAACCAGGCGATCTGCTCACCTGGAACGCGGACAAGATCAATCCACCACTGCCGCGGTGAGTCCTCGGAGCATCGCGGCGTGCGGTGCCTTCAGTCGCCCTCGCCGGCGACCCTCTCGGCGTAGGCGGCGGCCATGCGCTCGGTCGCGGTCGGGCCGTCGCCGGGCGGGGGCGGCGCGCCGAGGTGGAGGGTGCGGAGGTCGGTCATGAAGTCCTCCCACAGCTCCGGGCCGCCGGCGACCAGGATTTCGGAGCGCGCCCGGTGGGGACGGGACGTCTCGCGGTTGGTGTAGCCCCACTCGCCGAGGGCGGCCATCACCGGGACCAGGCGGATAGAGGCCTCGGTGAGGCTGTAGGTCACGCGGTGGCCGCGGCCGGCGTCCTGGCGGGTGAGCATGCCCGCCGACACGAGGCGCTTGAGGCGGTCGGCGAGGATGTTCGAGGCGATGCCCTCCTCGGAGAGCTCTTGGAGGACGCGGAAGTTCCGCCGCTCGGCGAACATGATGTCGCGCAGGACGAGCAGGGACCAGTGGTCGCCGATCACTTCCACCGTGACGTTGATCGGGCAGCCCGAACGAGGTTGATCGACGGGACGAGTCGCCATGACAGGAGATGGTACTTGCAGGTTGCCATCACCCCCCGAACTGCGCTAGGTTGCCGACGCTTGCAGAACGCAACTACCTAGGGGGACGCAGATGCCGGACACCACCTGCCACATGTCGATCTCGCTCGACGGATTCGTCGCCGGGCCGAACCAGGGCATGGACAACCCGCTCGGGGAGCGCGGCAAAGAGGTCCATCTGTGGCACCTCGGCGACGAGCGCGCGACCGAGGCGAACGAGACGGCGGCGGGCTGGCTGATGCGACCGCGCGGCGCCTACGTCATGGGCCGCAACATGTTCGGGCCCATCCGCGGCGAGTGGGACGGGGACTGGGACGGCTGGTGGGGACCCGAGCCGCCCTACCACGCCCCGGTCTTCGTCCTCACCCACCACGCCCGCGAGCCGATCGAGATGGAGGGCGGCACCAGTTTCCACTTCGTCACCGACGGCTTCGACGCCGCCTACGCCCAGGCGCAAGAGGCGGCCGGCGATGACGGCATCGACATCGCAGGAGGCGCCTCGACCGTCCGCCAGGCGCTCGCCGGCGGCGTGATCGACGAGCTGACGCTCGACATCGCCCCCGTCCTACTCGGCTCCGGCGAGCGGATCTTCGACGGCGCGACCGACTTCCCGTTCGAGCCGGCCGAGGTGCTCCACTCCCCCCTCGCCACTCACATCCGCTACCGCCGGGCGAGCTAAGGCTCGCCCGGCCCCAGGGCCCCGGGGCCGGGCGTCGCCCCCGCTACCTCATACCGTTCTCCCACCCGGACATAGACACCTGACCTAATTTTTTCTGGTCATAGAGTTCGCAAACGCGGCTCATACCCTTTTCGTCCGATCGCTGCCGATAGCGGCTCCGTACAGACAGCGATGAGAGCTGTGCGCTCTCGGAAAGGTTGTGAAATGAGCAACCGATCGAAGGTTCTGCGCACGCTCCTGGTGCTGGGCATCGTTGCCTGCATCGCGGGAGCCGGCGTGTTTTCTGCTTTCTCGAGCAAAACCGAAAACTCGGGGAACATCATCACCACCGGCACGGTGGCAATAGAAGACAACGACGCGGGAGCGGCGCTCTACTCCCTGACCGCGGCGAAACCGGGTGAATCGAAAACCTCCTGCATCAAAGTGACCTACAAAGGCTCGCTGCCGTCGACGGTGAAACTGTTCACCGAATCGGCGATCGGCGCCCTCGGCCCGTACGTCAATCTCAAAGTCGAAGCCGGGACGCAGACCACCCCGACCTACCCCAGCTGCGAAGGGTTCACCCCCTACGGCACCGGCGGGACCCTCTACGAAGGCACCCTCGCCGCCTTCGCGACGGAAAAAAACAGCTACGCGAACGGGATCTCCACCCTCCCGACCGGCAAAACCAAATGGGAAACGAACGAATTCGTGATCTACCGGTTCACCGCGACGCTTTCGTCCAGCGCGCCGAACTCGGTCCAGGGCGCGACCACCAACGCTCACACGTTCATCTGGGAAGCGCAGAACCAGTAACGCGCTGAGCGACACGAGAGCCGAGTAACGAGGAGCGCCCGTGACCGGGTCGCGTTCGATCCCACGCCGCATCGCCAGCGGCATCGGTTGGGCGATCGTGGTCGCGGGCGCGCTCCTCGCCCTGCTGATCGCCGGGCCGTTGGCGCTCGGCGACCACCCCCGCACCGACCTCTCCGGCTCGATGGAACCGACGATCTCCCCCGGTGACGTGGTGATCAACGAACAGATCGAGCCGTGGGAAGCGCAGGTCGGCGACATCGTCACCTTCCGCGACCCGCAAGACCCCTCCAAACTCCTCACCCACCGCGTCGTCTCGACCAAGGACACCGGCTCGCGCATCGCCTTCGTCACCCAGGGTGACGCGAACAACACCCAGGAGCACTGGCGGGTCCCGGCGACCGGCGAGGTCGGCCGCCTCGCCTACATCGTCCCCTGGGTCGGGCACCTCGCCGTGCTCACCCGGACGCGGCTCGGCTGGGGGCTCCTGGTCGGGATCCCCCTGCTGGCGATCCTGATCGAGGAGCTGGTGCGGATCTGGAGGCCGCGGACCGAGCGCGGGCCGGGAGGCGAGACCCATGGCGCGGCCTAGGCGCGAGGCGACGGTGGCGGCCGTCCTCGTCGCGGTCGCCGTCGCGGCGCTGGTCGCGATTCCGGCGGCGATCGCCGCGTTCAGCAAAAGCACCCAGAACCCGGGCAACGTCGTCACCGCGGCCCCCGACCTCACCCCGCCGGTCATCACCGCCACCATCGCGGGGAAGAGCCAGGGCGGCGTCACCGGCATCGTCCGCAAAGGCGGCACCTACTTCGTCTACGCCAACGTCTCCACCGACACCGGCAACCCCGCCAGCGGCCTGGCCACGGTGAAAGCGAACGTCGCCGAAGTCACCGCCGGGCAGACGGGAGCCACCCTCACGGCCGGCAGCTATACGGCCGGCGGGGTCACCTACGGCTACCGGAGTGCCGAACTCACGGTGACGGCGACGACCGAAGGGGCGAAGTCCTTCGCGGTGACCGCGACCGACAACGCGGGCAACGCGAGCACGCTGATCGGTGCCGCGACCATCGACAACGTCGTGCCTACGGCGACCAACGTCCAGACCGCCAACGGCGGCACCACGGTCGGCAAGCCCGAAGAAAAAGACAGCATCACCTTCACCTTCAGCGAGCCGATCGAACCACAATCGATCCTCGCGGGCTGGGCGGGCACGTCGACCAACGTCGTGGTGCGGATGGTCGACAACGGGCTCCTCGGCCTCCCCACGGGCACCGACGAACTGTTCGTCTACAACGCCGCCAACACCGAAAAACTCCCGTTCGGCGCGGTGAACATGGGCGGCGGTGAATACGTCGCCGGACTGCTCGGCGGCACGATCAACTTCGGCGCGAGCGGCACCAAATCGACGATGGTGATGAGCGGGAACACGGTGAAAATCACCTTCGGCACGCAGGGCGCCGAAGGCATCCTCGTCGGCCCGAGCACCACCGGCAATGCCACCACCATGGTCTGGAGCCCGGTGGCGACCCCCTACGACCGCGCCGCCAACGTCATGTCCACCGCGACCGCCACCCAGTCCGGCGGCGCCAAGAAGAACTTCTGATGCGCCGCTTCGCCCCGATCCTCGTCCTCGTCGCGCTGGCCGCCCTGGCGGCGGTCGCCCTGGCCCAGGTCGAGGGCGGGCCGACGGCGCGGCTGACGGCGACCGCCGCGGCGGGCTCCTTCGAAGTGACCAACTCCGACGAAGGCGAACCGGTCTTCGCGGCGACGAACATCGCGCCGGGTGGATCGGTCGACGGGACGGTGACGATCGAGGACACCGGCTCGGCGGCGGCCACGCTCGTCCTGCGTCGCGGCGACATCGTCGACTCCCCCGGCCTCGGCGGCGGCCTGCTCTCCGACCGGCTCGAGCTGCGCGTCGTCGACCTGACCGCGCCGGGCTCGCCGCGCACCATCTATTCGGGCCCGCTCGCGACGATGCCCGACCGCTCCGCGGGCAGACTCGAGCCGGGAGAAGCGCACACCTTCGAATTCACCGCGACGTTCCCCGACACGGGCGAACCGAGCTTCCAGAACGCCGTCCAGGGCGCCTCGACCACGGTCGCCTACGCCTGGGTCGCCACCGAAGCGGGCGAAGGCGGCGGCGGTGAAGAAGGCGGGAAAGAAGAACGCGGCGGCAAAGGCCCCGGTGGCGGCGAAGAAGGCGGAGCCGAAGGACCTGGCGGCGGCGAGGCGCCGGCCGGCGGTGGGAACGCGGGCGGTGGAGGCGGCGCCGGCGGCGCCCAGGGTAGCGGCGGAGCCGGCGGCGTCGCGGCTCAGCAGGTAGGCCTCGAGTTGACCGTGCCGAAGATCCGGGGCGCGCTCCGTTCGGGCCGCATCGTCGTCTGGACCCGCTGCGACGCCACCTGCCGCCTCACGGTCCACGGCCGCCTCCGCGGCGACGCGGGCGGGCACCATCGCGGCGCTCGCGTCAATTTCACCCAGAAGCGCCCCGCCGCGGCGGGACCGCATCGTCTGCGGATCCCGGTCCCACGCAAGCTGCGCGCCTGGCTGCGCCACCAGCCGCCGCCGAAGCGCCTGCGGGCGCGGCTGAGCTTCACCGCGGTCGGTGCCGACGGCCAGCACGCCGTGGTGCGCAAGACGGTGCGACTGCGGACGGGCGGGCGCTAGGCGGATCCGTCGGGTCGATCGGCCAAGATCCGCGGCCGTGGACGAGACCGTGCCGACCGATCCACGCGAGCTGCGCGCGAAACGCATCCAGGACCGGCTCGAATGGCCGGTCGTCGCCGCGGCGCTCCTGACGATCCCGATCCTGATCATCCAGGAGTCAGACTTCGGCGAACCCTGGGGAAGGATCGCCACGATCCTCAACTGGGTCACCTGGCTGACCTTCTTCGGCGAGGCGGTGGTGATGCTGGCGGTCGTCCCGGACCGGCGCAAGTGGCTGCGCGGGCACCTGCTCGACGTCGCGGTCGTCGTCCTCACGCCGCCCTTCGCGCCGCAGGCCTGGCAGAACGGGCGTCTGTTCCGCCTCGTGCGCCTTCTGCGCGTCTTCCGTGTCCTCGCGCTGCGCCGGCTGCTCTCGCTGGAGGGCATGAAGTACGCGGCGATGGTCGCCCTCGGCACGATCATCGTCGGCGGCGCCGTCTTCGCGAGCGTCGAACAAACCGACCGGCACGGGCACGCGATCTCGGCCTGGGACGGCGTCTGGTGGGCGATCACGACGGTGACCACCGTCGGCTACGGGGACATCGTCCCGGAAAGCACCAGCGGCCGGATCATCGGCATCACGATCATGCTCATCGGGATCGGCTTCGTCGCCCTGCTGACCGCCTTCATCGCCGACCGCTTCATCAACCTCACCGGCGAGACCGAGGCGAAAGAGGACCTCATCCTCGCCGAGCTACGGGCGATCAGCGCCCGCCTCGACCGGCTCGAGCTCGGTCGGAAAGCCGACGAGGAAGCGGAACCGCCCGGGACGACGAGACGGACGCCTCCCGGTGGCTAGAGTCGCCGGGCGATGATCCCCGAAAACGTCGACTCCTCGCAGGCGCTCTACGTCATCGGCTCGATCATCGTGGCGATCGGGGTCCTCTCCGGCGTCGCCGGGCTGCTGATCAAGCGGCGCCTCGAAGAGGATCACCGCGACGAGCGCTACGTCCGCGAACGGCGTGGCGAAGAGGTCGCCCAGGCGGAGCTGCCGCGCATCGCCACCGTCCTCCAGTACGCCGGCGTCGCGATCGTCGCGGTCGGCATCGTGGTCCTCGTCGCCGGCTGGACGGTCGCTCCCGGTCAGAGTTGATTCTGCACCTCACCTAGGACGTGTGTCCAATTTTGACTTCGCATAGTCGAAATTAGGTACGAGCTTCGTATGATCCCCGGCGCGATGGCCAAAGCGAGCACCGAGGATCGGCTCCTCCAGATCATCTACACGCAGAACGAGATCGCGACCAGCGATCTCGAGCTCGACGCGACGATGCAGCTCGCCACCGATCGCGCCCTGGACCTCACCGATGCCGGCGCGGCGATGATCGAGTCCCCCGACGGGTCCCGCCAGTTCACCTCCCTGGTGCCCGCGGCCGACGCCGCGCGCATCCGTGGGGAGCGCATCGACCGCGACGCCGGCTTCCTGATCCGGGTCCCCCTCTTCCATCGCGAGAAGGCGGTCGGCGTCCTCACCGTCGCCCACCCGGAGGCCGATCACTTCAACGCCGGCGACGCCCAGACCCTGGAGCTGCTGAGCGACCTGATCGCCGCCCATCTGTCCCACGCCGAGCTCCTCGCCGAAAAGGCCCATGACAGCCGCCACGATGCGCTCACCGGCCTGCCCAACCGGCGCGCCTACGAGGAACGGCTGGGCCACGAGCCGGCGCGGGCAGGCCGCTCCGCCAAGCCGACGGCGCTCTGCCTGCTCGACCTCGACGGCTTCAAGGGCGTCAACGACGCACTCGGCCACCCCGCGGGCGACCGGATCCTCTGTGCTGTCGCCGACGCGATCCGCTCCGCCCGCGGCGCCGCGGAGGGCTTCCGCATCGGCGGCGACGAGTTCGCGATCCTCCTCCCGGACACCACGGCCCGCGGCGCGGTGCCCGACGTCCGGCGCCTGCTCGACGCGATCGCCCGCACAGCGGTCGAGGGCCTCGAGACCATCGGCGTCTCCTACGGGATCGCCTCCGGCGAGCACGACGCCGACTCCCTCCACCTCGCCGCCGATCGCGAGCTCCTCGCCGCGAAGGCAGCGCTCTACGGCCGCGACGGCAGCCCGCGCGAGCCGATGGCCGCGTGAAGATCGCTCCGTGCCCGCGGGTGGTTCCGCGAGGGGTGGGCTGAGGATTCGGGCCTGGAATCATCGCCGCCGGAGCTCCCGCTAGCCGAAACTCGCCGCGGCGATGATCGCGTCGGCGACCGCGCCGGGCTCCTGGGCCATCGGCGCATGGGCGCAGGCGGGGAGGATCGTCACGGAGGCGCCGGGGTGGAAGCGGGCGAGTCCCGCGGCGTTGCCAGGAGGGACCACGGTGTCGGCGCCGCCGTGGACGATCGCGGTCGGAGGCGAGGGGTCGAGGACGGAGAGCGAGGTCGGGCGGTTGTGCCACTCGACGATCGCTTCCTCCTGCATGAAGAGGACCGGCTCGGGGAGCTCCGCGCGGGCGGCGGCGACGAGGTCGCCGAAGCGCTCGTCGGCTTCGGCGGCGCGGTCGGGCGGGAAGAGCAGGGAGATGAGGCGGGTCGCCTGTTCGCGCGGCGTGCCGGAGTGGTCGATCAGCGTTCCGAAGACGCCGGGGGCCGCGTCGACCGTGTCGGCGCCGCCAGGGTGGGTCGAGATCAGGCCGAGAGCGCCGACCCGGCCCGGGGCCGCGCGGGCCAGGGACTGGGCGACGAAGCCGCCCATCGACCAGCCGACGACCGCCGCCCGCTCGATCTCCAGCGCGTCGAGCAGGGCGACGCAGTCCGCGGTCATCCCGCCCGTCCCGCCGACCGCTTCGCCCTCGCCGATGGTCGATCGGCCGAGCCCGGCGTTGTCCGGGGTCACCACCCGGAAGTGGGCGGCGAGCGCGCCGAGGAACACCGGGTCCCAGTCGGACCCGGTCGCCGCGTAGCCGTTCAGCAGCAGGAGCGGCGGGCCGTCGCCGACCGCGGACCAGGCGATCGTCCGGCCCGGCTGGACCTCGACCGACCCCTCCCCCGCGCGCCCGCCCGCGAGCTCGCTCAGGGCTCGACCTCGAGCATCACCGTCACCGGCCCGTCGTTGATCAGCGCCACCCCCATGCAGGCCCCGAAGACCCCCTTCTTCGCCCCGGTCCGCTCGCAGAAGCGGTCGTACAGAGGCTCGGCGTCCTCGGGCCGCGCCGCCTTGATGTAGCTGGGCCGCGTCCCCTTACGCGTGTCCCCGTACAAGGTGAACTGGCTGACGCAGAGGATCTCCCGCTCCGGCCCGAGCGGCTCGTTCATCTTTCCCTCCGGGTCGTCGAAGATCCGCAGCGCCAACACCTTCTCGGCGAGCCGGTCGCACTCCGCCTCGGTGTCCCCCACCTTCACCCCGAGCAGCACCACGATCCCCGCCTTGATCTGCGCCACCCGCGTGCCCTCGACGTCGACCGCCGCCTGGCTGCAACGTTGGACGAGCGCCCGCATCGCCGCAGTCTATTTCGCGTCGACCACCGCCCGAGGATGGCGCGCGTCGTTCGAGCGCTCAGCGGATATCTTTCCGCCGGTGGACGGGCAGGCCGCGATCGAGCTCGAACGCCCGCGCTCGATCTCGGAGCTGATCGCCGCCGCCTTCGATCTCTACTTCCGCGTCCCGATCCTCTTCCTCGTCCTGGCCGCGGTCGTCGTGGTGCCCTGGGAGTTCCTCGTTTTACTGGTGACCGGAGAGGGGCCACTGGCTCTGGCGCACGAGGGGTTCATCACCAGCAACCTGGTGACGCTGGCCGACTATTTCCTTGTCATCCCTCTCGTCTCGGCCTTCCACGTGCACGTCGTGCGCGAGGTGGGCGAAGGCGGGCGCCCTCACCTGATCCGGACGTTTCGACGGAGCCTGCCGGCGCTGCCCGTGGTCGTTCTAGCGACGGGCGTCAGCGGGATCGCAACCACCCTCGGGTACTTCGCCCTCGCCGTCCCCGGTCTTCTACTGATGGTCAGATGGGCGGTCGTCGCCCAGACGGCGGCCCTCGATGGCGGTGGCTGGACGGACGCCCTGCGACGCGGTGCGGACCTGACCCACGGCGAGCGCTGGCATGCCTTCTGGGTCATCTTGGTCACGGGATCGATCACCTTTGCACCTTGGCTCCTGCTCCGTGGGTCCCTTGGGCATACGACGACGACCGCCGGCTCCTTCGCGGTCGGCACCGCCCTCCAAGTCGTCACGCGCTCGTTCGAGGCGCTCGTCGCGGCGCTGCTCTACTTCGACCTGAAGGCACGCCGGTCGACCGGGTCGGTGGATGCCGATCCCGTCGCGCCTTCCATCGACGGCCGCGCCGCCGGCTGGTACATCGACCCCGCTCAGCCCACCCGTATGCGCTACTGGGCCGCCGACGGCTCGGGCTGGAGCAAGCACACGTCCAAGACCCCGAAGCCGATGCTGCTCGAATGGCAGGAGGAACACGCGGCCGGCCCGCCCGCGCCGGCGACGTCCTCTGGCGAGCACATCGGCCACTCGCTCGACCCCGGCGTCTACACCGACGAGGGCCGGCCGCCGGGCTGGTACGTCGACCCGGACAAGCCCTGGGTCATGCGCTACTGGCGCATGGGCGCGCACCAGGGTTGGAGCAAGGAGACGACGAAGACGCCGGCGAAGGCGCTGTCGGAATGGCGCGACCTCAGGTGGAGGCGCTGAAGAACGAGGTCGCGCGGTCGGCGACCAGGGCCGGGGCCTCGTCGGCGATGAAGTGGCCGCAGCCCTCGACCAGTTCGACCCGCATGTCGTCGGCGTGGCGCTGCCAGCCGGCGAGCATCTTCGGCCGCAGTGCGGTATCGGCGGTGCCGTGGAGGTGGAGGGTCGGGACGGTGAGGCGCTCGCGGACGTAGCGGCCGCGCATCATCTCCGGCTGCTCGCGCAGGAGGAAGGTCCGGTACATCTGGACGCAGGCGCGGGCGCGGTCGGGCTCGGCGAGGTTGTCGCTGAAGATGTGGAGCGTCTCCGAGTCCCAGTTGTCCCGGACCGCGGAGGCGCCGACCAGCACCTTCGGCACCAGCTGCCCGCTGGTGTGGAGGCGGGCGCCGAGGAAGGGCGAGGCGACAAGCGGTTGGTAGGCGAAGCGCCAGATCTCCGGGAAGACGACGCGCTGGTCGATCCACGGGGTGAGGATGTTCAGCGCCAGGTAGCGCTCGATCCGCTCCGGCGCCCGCAGGCAGAGCAGGTAGCCGATCCAGCCGCCCCAGTCGTGGCCGACCAGCTTGACCCGGTCGATGCCGAGCTCATCGAGCACCGCGAGCACGTCGGTCGCGAGGTTCTCCTTCTCATAACCGTCCCGCGGCGCGTCGCTCCAGCCGAAGCCGCGCAGGTCCATCGCGATCGCCCGGTGCCCGGCCGCGGCCAGCGCCGGCAGCAGGAACCGCCACTCGTACCAGTGCTGCGGCCAGCCGTGCAGGCAGAGGACGACATCGTCGCCCTCCCCCGCTTCGGCCACGTGGAAGCGCAGCCCGCGCGCCTCCACATAGCGGTGGCGGACGCCGTCGACGTGCGGCGGCTCCGCCATCGCCTGGATTCCTTCGCGCTAGCTGACCGTCGCCGCGGAGCGGCGGAAGTCCTGCAGCTGCTCGCTCATCGAGTCGAGGTTGCAGGCGACCATTTCCGGCCAGGCCTTGTCCGGGTGGTCCTGGATCGTCTTCAACCCGTTGCCGCTGATGATCGCGACGACCGACTCGTCCGGCGCGATCTTGCCGTGCTGGGCGAGCTGGGCGAGCGAGGCGATCGTGGTGCCGCCGGCGGGCTCGGTGAGGATGCCCTCGGTGGCGCCGAGGAGGTCGATCGCCTCGAACACCTCGATGTCGGTGACGGTGCCGGCCGAGCCGCCGCGGCTGCGGACGGCGTCGATGACCAGCGGGCCGTCTCCCGGCGCGCCGATCGCCAGCGAGTGGACCGCGGTGTCCGGGGACTGCGGCGCGAGGTCGCCACCCTCGAGGATCGCCGTGGCGATCGGGTTGCAGCCACTCGCTTGGGCGATGTTGATCTTCGTCGCCGCGGTCTCGGCGAGGCCGACCATCTCGAGCTCGTTCAGGCCCTTGTGCACGCGCGAGGAGAGCGTGCCGCCGGCGGCCGGGATGACGAAGTGATCGGGCGATTTCCAGCCCATCTCCTCGACCACCTCGAAGGCCACCGTCTTCGCCCCCTCGGCGTAGAACGGACGCAGGGTGATGTTGGCGAACTCGATCCCGCTCGCCAGCGAGAGCTCGCGGCAGGCGCGGTTGGCCTGGTCGTAGTTGCCGTCGAGCTGGCAGACCTGGGCGCCGAGGGCGCGGCAGGCCATCGCCTTCCCCTTCTCCATGTTGCCGGGGTAGAAGACGTAGGCCTGGGCCCCCGCCTTCGCCGCCAGCGCCGCGACCGCGGAGCCGACGTTGCCGGTGGAGACGCAGCCGACCTCGTCCTTGCCGAGCTCCAGCAGGCGGGCGATTGCCATGCCGACGACCCGGTCCTTGTAGGAGAGCGACGGGCGGTTGGTCGAGTCGTCCTTCAGGTAAAGGTTCTTCAGCCCGAGCTCGGCGCCGAGGCGATCGGCCTTGATCAGCGGCGTCTGCCCGGCGAACTGCGCGACACGCGCCTGGGCGTCGGCGTTTGTGATCGGCAGGAGCTCCTCGAAGCGCCAGACGTTCCAGGGACGGTCCCCGAGCCCGTGCTCGGCGATGACCTCCTTGGCGCGCTCGTAGTCGTAATCGATGTCGAGGCCCTCGCCGCAGGCCGGGCACTTGAAGGCCTGGTCCATCAGCGGGGTGCGGTAGCCACAATCCCGACAGACGAGTTCGGTCGCGCAGGACCTGGTTCGACGGCCGACAGGCCCCTCCAGATGCTGCGTCGCGTTGCTCATCTAACTTCCTCCTTGGCTACCGCCGAAGCGGCTTGATTTCGATGTGGTCCGTATCGGCACCGCGTGTATATGTCCTAAGTGTGCAGCACAGGGGCCGGTTCGGTCAACGCATTTCACGTAACTATTCCGATAACCCCTCCTACTTCGGCTTATCAAGGTACCGAAACCGCCGGTTCCCTCCTAGAGGGGCAGGGTTTTGTCTGTGGAACGATTGTCTGCGCTCCGCGAACATGCACCCGTGACCCCGCAGGAGCGCTTCGCCCACAACCTGCGCCGCCGCCGCGTCGCCGTGGGCATCTCCCAGGAGGAACTCGGCGAGCGGACCGAGCTGCACCGCACCGAGATCTCGCTCCTCGAGCGAGCCGGCCGCGAACCCCGCTTCGCCACCCTGCTGAAGCTCTGCGACGCCCTCGGCACGACCCCGAACGCTTTGTGCGAGGGCGCGGCCTGGGACCACAAAGCAAAGCGCTTCACCGCTGAGGAGCCGAAGGGCGACTGAGGGGACAGCGGGCGGTGCGGGCGCCCGTGGAAGGGACGGGGCCTCTTCAAGCTAGCGCCCGGGGAAAGGGGCGCTGCCCTCGGGTCTGTGAGGAGTGTCGGATCCGGGGAGGGTTCGCGACGCGGGACGCACGCATGTCCCACGAGAGAGTCACGAGACTCGCAAGTCGTGACGGAGAGCGTGGGAAGTCCACGCTTCCGTGCGTGTTGGACAACAGTCAATTCAGCGCTGCGTGCATTGACCCCCCGATAGGGGCCCAAATACACGCAGCGCGTTCTCGGGCCCCTCTCCGAGGCCCGAGAACGGACCGAAGATGCGCGGGAGGGTGACGTTCCCGGCATCTCCGTCACGGAACACAGGCAGGTGAGGCTTCTCTCGCACGGACCTCCCACGTAAGTCCGACCTCGGCCCGAACCTGTGCCAACTCCCACCCGAACCCCTCACGTCCTGGGCGTCTCATGGCGGTCACAGCCAGCCAGGACCGCCATGAGACGCCCAGGACTCCTTAGGACTGCCGCCCCCGCCGGAACCATCCCCAAAAACGGCACTTCTCGTCACGGGGGCCCCGGTCCCGTGACGAGAAGAAAAATGAGGCGGGGCGGCACCGACTGCGCGTCGGCACCAATGGGACCGGGTCGTGACGAACGCGATCCCTTGTCTCAGCGCTAGGTCCTCCTTTGCCACCCCAAGGCGGTTTCCCTGTCTGAGTGAGCCCCGCCTCGCCTGTCGGTTGATCCGCCGACAGGGTGACATTCATAACAGAAGCCGTTCTTCCAATCAAGGGCACCTGAACATAAAGATCGGCCTTTCCTTTAGGTACGGAAACAGGGCCTTTTCGGCCCCAGGCGGAGTTTGAGGAGCCTTAAGAAGCTGCGCCGGAAAGGGCGTCGTCGACCGCGACCGGGAGGGCCGAGGCGTCGGGCCAGGCTCCGGGCAGGTCGTCGGAGGTGAAGCGTCCCGAGTTGATCAGGATCTGCTCCGTCGCGTGCGGGGCGAACGGCTGCAGCGCCTGGGCGAGGAGCAGGATCGCGACGACCAGCGCCTCCGCGTCCACCCGGTCGAGCTGGCCGCGCTTCTTCAGCTGCTTCTCGAACTGCTGGATGCGCTCGAAGAGGCGGGTCAGGTTGCGGATCGACTTGTGCATCTGCAGCTCGGCGGTGTCGTCGGCGACCCGGGCCAGCCCGTTCTCGCACCAGCCGCGCAGCTTCTCCCGCTGCTTCTCGGTCTCCGCCGCCTTCTCCGGGTCGTGCTTGGCGCCGTCGAGCTCGACGAAGCGGTCGTGGGCGTAGATCCAGAAGCTCCGCAGGAATTTGTTGGCGAAGCGGATCGCCGCGTCGGACCAGTTGAGCGTCTTCGACGGCCCGGCCGCCCAGAGCACCGCGACGCGCACGGTGTCGGCGCCGAACTGCCCGACCAGCTCGTCGGGGTCGACGACGTTGCCGAGGTGCTTGGACATCTTGCGTCCGTCGGCGATCACCATCTCGTGGAAGAGGACGCCCGCGAAGGGCTCGCCGTCGACCATGTAGTCCAGCTCGCCGTGATCGCGGAGCGCCTTGGTGACGATCCGCTGGTCGAAGACGAAGTTGCCCGAGTCCCCGCCGGCGACCTGACGCTCGGCGGGCAGCCACTTGCGCGACTCCGGGTGGGTGAACATCCGCGTCGCGCGGTCCTCCGGCGGCACCGTCGCCGGGACCCAGAGGAAGAGAGCGTCGAAGTGGCAGTCGAGCGTGTCGGTCTCGCGCTTCGCCGGTTGCCCGCACTTCGGGCACACCGTGTCGACGAAGTCGGGACGCTCGGCGAGCGGATTCCCTTCGCCGGTGGCGACCAGGTCGCGCGGCAGCACGACCGGTAGGTCGGCCTCGCCGACCGGCACCGGCCCGTGGTCGGGACAGTGGACGATCGGGATCGGCGTCCCCCAGGAGCGCTGGCGCGAGATCGAGAAGTCGTTGGCGCGGTAGCGCTTCGCCTCGCGGGCGCCGTCGACCGAAGCGTTGGGAACCTCGCCCTCCTCGAGCGCCTCGCCCTCCTCGATCCGCCCCGGGAACCGCTCGGCGACATCGCGGTCCGCCGCGTCCACCGCCGGGATCCCGAGGGCCGCGGTCGGGCCGAAGCGGGCGTCGACCAGCGGTGAGATCAGCACCGGCAGCTCGGTGCCATCGGAACCGGTGATCGTCAGCCCGGTGTCGATGGTCGGCACCTCTTTGGCATCGCGGGCGCTGCGCTCCCAACCGCCGGAGCGGAGCTGGTCGAGTGCCTCGCGGACACCCTCGGAGCCGATCCAGGCCTCGATGCCGGGGAGGCGCGGCGAGAGCAGGACATAGGTCGCGAGGCCCGCGGCCTCGGCGTGCGGGGTGAAGACCGTGAGGGGCCCGCCCGCGCCCTCGAGCTCGAACTCGACCCCGTCGGCGCGGCCGAGGATGAAGCGCTGGGTTGCCAGCGCGAGATCGTCCCAGGGCTGGGCCTCGAGCTTCGCCATGTTGGCGTCGTTCTCCTCGAGGTAGGGCGTGATCTTCAGGAACCAGGTCGGCCGGCGGATCAGGCGCACCTCGTTGTGGCAGCGCCAGCAGGTTCCGCCCTCCTCGACCTGCATCGTCGCCAGCGTCGTCTGGCAGGTGTCGCACCAGTCGACGGTGGTGTCGTCGAGGTAGATCAGACCCATGTCGTAGAGCGTCAGGAAGAGCCACTGGGACCAGCGGTACTGGCCCTCGTCGGAGCTGTAGAAGACGCGGTCGTAGTCGAAGCTGTAGCCGAGCCGCTGCATCTGGCCGAGCATCCGCTCGCCCGACTGGACGACCCACTCGGCGGCCGGCACCTGGCGCTCGATCGCGGCGAGCTCGGCGGGCAGCCCGAAGGCGTCGAAGCCGAAGCCCATCAGCACGCTGCGCCCGCGGGCGCGCTGGAAACGGGCGTAGGCATCGCCGATCGTGTAATCGCGGACGTGGCCCATGTGGAGGTTGCCCGAGGTGAACGGGCTCGAGGACTTGACGTAGACGCCGTGCTCGCCGTCGGGCGGCGGCGCGGGCGCGCTGTAGTCGCCGCGCTCGGCCCACGCGGCCTGGCGCTCGGCCTCGATCTCCACCGCCTCGTAGGGCGGCTTTCTGCGGGCATTCTCGCTCATGCCATCAACGTTAGCTGAGCGTGGAAGGCCCTCCGGTCGCTCAGGTGAAGGTCCAGAGCTTGTTGCCGAGGAAGTTGAACGGCATCGCGACCGCGACCGCGATCGCCTGGGCGGCGATTTCGTTCATCGAGGCCGATTCGACCAGGAGCTCGAGCACGATCAGGTTGATCACCAGGGCGCCGACGCTGACCACGGTGAAGCGGATCGCCTGGCGGTGGGCCAGCCCGTCGCCGGGGCCGAAGGTCCAGTGGCGGTTCCAGAAGAAGTTGTTGCCGAGCGCGACGACGAAGGCGCCGACCGCCGCCGCCGCGTGGTAGACGCCGAGGTTGGAGGCGAGGAAGGCGAAGACGATCAGGTTGATCACGTAGCCGGAGCCGCCGACCACCCCGAATTTGACCAGCTGGATCCAGTTGTCCGGCTTGCGCGCGGCGTGATTCAGCCGCACCGCCAGGCTCGAGTGTTCGCCGCTGAGGCCGCCGTAGGGCATCCGGGCATCGTAATGTTCGCGTCGATGCGGCTCAGAAAGGCAACCCTCGCGGCGCTCGTCCTGACCGGCGCGGCGGTCGCCCTGGCGATCGTCTTCGGCGGGGGCAAGGACCCCGGGAACGCGGCCGCGGCGGAACCGACGACCGGCGAACCGACGGTCTCGATCGTGTCCCCGCGTAACGGCGAGGTGCAGGCCGCCCGTGCCGTGGTGGTCAAGGTCGACCTCGAGAACTTCGAACTGGCGCCGCGGAACTTCCTCCAGGAACCGCAGCTCGGCGAGGGAGCGATCCGCTTCGGCCTGAACCGCGTCCCCGACTGCGTCAACCCGGAAAAACTGCGGAAGGCGCTGAACAGCCCGACCGGCGTCGGCCGCCTGAAGGGACCCTCGATGGATCTCCCGAAGTACGCCGGCCCGAACGGCATCCTCGCCGAAGAGCTGGGGACCGACGGCAGCTTCTCCCCCGCCACCCGGCCGGAGATCTTCTACCACGAGCTGCCGCCGGGCTTCTACCGCCTCACCGTGACCCTGGCGCAGAACAACCTGGCGACGACGCCCTACCACGCCGTCACCAACTTTCAGATCCTGCAGAAGCTGAAACCCGGCCAGCTGGTGAAAAAATGCCCGGCGGGCAAGGTGTCCAGCGCCAAGGCCGCCGAAAAGCTGGAATAGCCCAATACTTCACTTTGTATAGTCGGTAGGAATGCGTACGTACCGCCGACTGATGGGCTTCCTCCGTCCCTACAGGGTCCAGCTGTGGGGATCGTTGATCTTTGCCTGGGCGGCGATGGGCATGACGGTCCTGATCCCGTGGCTGCTCGGCCAGGCGATCAACGCGATCGAGGACCACGACAAGCCCGACCTCCTCCCCCTCGCGCTGGCGATCTTCGGCGCCGCCCTCCTGCGCATGGGCCTCACGGTCGTGCGCCGCCTGGTCGCGGGCAAAGTCTCGCTCGGGGTCGAATTCGACCTGCGCCAGATGTTCTACACCCACCTGCAGAAACTGGAGCTCGGGTTCTTCGACTCCCAGCAGACCGGGCAGCTGATGTCGCGGGCGACGGTCGACCTCTCCTCGATCCGCTTCTTCCTCGGCTACGGGCTGATCTTCATCACCCAGACGCTCCTGACGATCGTCCTCGCCTCGACCGTGATGTTCATCCTCAACCCGCTGCTGGCGGCGCTGGCGCTGATCCCGGCGCCGTTCGTCGTCTGGGTCGCCTCGCGCTACAACCGGGTGTCCCGGCCCGCCGTCCAGGAGGTCTCCCAGCGGGTCGCCGAACTCACCGCCGAGGCCGAGGAGAACGTCTCCGGGATCCGCATCGTCAAGGCCTTCGCCCGCGAGGAATTCCAGCTCCACCGCTTCCAGCGGGTGGTCAAACGGGTCTTCGACCAGTCGATCTACTCGACCCGCCTACAGGCGTTCTTCAGCCCGCTGATCGGCCTCCTGCCGCAGTTTGGAGTCGCGCTGGTCCTGCTGATCGGCGGGCGGATGGTGATCGAAGGCAACCTCAAGCTCGGCGACTTCACCGCCTTCTACACCTACGTCCTGATGCTGGCCGGGCCGCTGCGGATGCTCGGCGTGGCGATGGGGATGGCGCAGCGCGCGGTCGCCTCGGGCAACCGGATGTTCGAGATCATCGACCGCGAACCGACGATCCAGAGCCCGGCCGACCCGGTCGAGCTGCCCGCCGGCGGCGGCCGGGTGGAGATGCGCGACGTCGGGCTCACCTACGCCGCGGCGCCCGGCTCCGAACACGAGGCGGTGCCGGCGCTCCACGGAGTCTCGCTCGAGGTCGACGCCGGGAAGACGGTGGCGCTCGTCGGACCGTCGGGGTCCGGTAAGACGAGCCTCGTCGCCCTGATCGCGCGCCTCTATGACCCGACCGCCGGAACGGTGCTGGTCGACGGCGTCGACATCCGCGACGTCGAGGTCGAGAAGCTCCGCGCCGAGGTGGCCTTCGTCGCCGACGACAGCTTCCTCTTCACCGCCTCGGTCGCCGACAACATCGCCTACGCGCGGCGGGCCGCGACCCGCGAGGAGATCGAAGACGCGGCGCGCCTGGCGCAGGCCGACTCCTTCATCCAGGAACTTCCCGAGGGCTACGACACCCGGATCGGCGAGCGCGGCCTGACCCTGTCGGGCGGGCAGCGCCAGCGGGTGGCGATCGCCCGCGCCCTGCTCGCCGACCCGCGCATCCTGATCCTCGACGACGCGACCTCCTCGGTCGACGCGACCACCGAGCGCGCGATCAAAGAGGGGCTGCGCGAGGCGATGACCGGGCGGACGACGTTCATCATCGCCCACCGCCTGTCCACCGTCTCGCTGGCCGACGAGATCATCGTCCTCGACGGCGGCGAGATCGTCGACCGCGGCACCCACGAGGAGCTGATGGAAGGCTGCGGCTTCTACCGCGAGATCGCCGAGCACGGCCTCGCCGACTCGGTCTTCCTCCAGCACGACCTCGAGGACCGCGAGGAGATGGCGCGGCTGTGAACCCCTTCCGGAAACCGCCGCGCGAGCCTGCCGCGCCCGCTCCCGACGCCTCGCCGAATCCGCTCCGCAACATCGCGATGCTCTTCGGCGCGCTGTGGCGCCTCGTCCGCGGGCAGGACCAGCGCGGCCGCAAGGTGCGCTGGATGATCGGCCTGCTGCGTCCATACCGCGGGCGGATGGCGCTGATGTTCATCGCGCTGCTGGTCGAGACCGGCGCCGGGCTGGCGCCGCCGTTCCTCGCCGGGCGGGCGATCGACGCCGGCATCAGCACCGGGGACCTGAGCGCGCTCGACTGGATCGTCGGCGCCTTCGTCGCGGTCTCGATCCTCTACGCGATGGCCACCTACGCCGAGACCTACCTGGTCGGCTGGGTCGGCACCCGCGCCCTGCAGGACCTGCGCGAGCGCATCTTCGTCCACCTCCAGGGGATGCCGATCGGCTTCTTCACCCGCAACAGCCCCGGCGTGCTGATCTCGCGGATGACCAACGACGTGGAAGCGCTGCAGCAGCTGGTCACGACCGGCGTGGTGACGATCTTCTCCAGCACCCTGACCCTGGTCGGCGTGGTCGTGATCCTGGTCCTGCTCGACCTGAAGCTGGCGCTGATCACGTTCCTCACCTTCCCGCTGCTGGCGATCGCCTCGGTGATCTTCCGGATCGTCTCGGCCGGCGCCTACCGGTCGACCCGCGAGCGGATCGCCGCCGTCACCGCCTACCTGCAGGAGAGCCTCAGCGGCGTGCGGGTGGTGCGCAGCTTCGGCCAGGAGCCCCGCCACGTCGACGAGATGGCGGAGCTGAACGAGGCCAACCGCCAGGTCAACATGAAGACGGTCTACCTCAACGCCGCCTACTTCCCGGCGGTCGAACTGCTGGCCGCGATGGGGACCGCGGTGATCCTCCTCTACGGCGGCTCGCAGGCGATCAACGGGGCGATCGAAGTCGGCATCATCGTCTCCTTTGTCGGCTACCTCTCCACCTTCTTCGAACCGATCCAGGAACTCTCCCAGCTCTACACGACCTACCAGTCGGGGATGGCGGCGCTCG
Source organism: Solirubrobacterales bacterium (assembly GCA_965200635.1). Taxonomy (GTDB): domain Bacteria; phylum Actinomycetota; class Thermoleophilia; order Solirubrobacterales; family 70-9; genus VAYN01. The sequence continues at coordinate 3,401,284 of OZ241364.1, forward strand.
ACAAGATCTTCGACCTGCTCGACACCTCGCCCGAAATGGTCGACGCGCCGGGGGCGATCGACCCGGGGACTCTGCGCGGCGAAATCGAGCTCGACGACGTCTGGTTCTCCTACTCCGAAGCCGACCCGGTGCCCGACGACGCCTGGGTGATGGAAGGCGTCGACCTCCACGTGCCGCCGGGACAGACGGTGGCCCTGGTCGGCGCGACTGGGGCCGGCAAGTCGACCTTCGCCAAGCTGGTGTCGCGCTTCTACGACCCGCAGAGGGGCCGGGTGCTGGTCGATGGTCACGACCTGAAGGGCATGCAGCAGCGGGCCCTGCGGCGCCAGCTCGGCATCGTCCCCCAGGAGGGCTTCCTCTTCAGCGGCAGCGTGCGCGAAAACGTCTCCTTCGGGCGGCCGGAGGCGAGCCTCGAGGAGATCGAAGAAGCGATCGCCACGGTCGGGGCGACCGACTTCGTCGCGGGCCTGCCGGACGGCATCGAGACCCAGGTCGGCGAGCGCGGCGTCCAGCTCTCGGCGGGCCAGCGCCAACTGGTCGCCTTCGCCCGCGCCCTCCTGGCCGAACCGCGGATCCTGATCCTCGACGAGGCGACCTCCAACGTCGACGTCCGCACCGAGAAGACGATCGAGAAAGGCCTCGAGCGCCTCCTCCACGGCCGCACGGCGATCGTCATCGCCCACCGCCTCTCGACCATCCGCCGCGCCGGCAAGATCGTCGTCCTCGAACACGGCAAGATCGTCGAGGAGGGCACCCACGACGAGCTGATCGCCGCGAACGGCGTCTACGCCAGCCTCTACGGAGCCTGGGAAGAGAACGCCGCGGCCTGAGGCCTGGATCAGCTGGGGCCGATGCCGCCGGATTCGCTGCCTTCTTCGGGCGCGACTTCTTCCGGGGCTTCTTCGATGCCGCCTCCGGCGCCGCCCGTTTCAGGCGCGACTTCTTCTTCTTCGGGGACGAATTCTTCTTCGATTTCCGGGGCGACTTCTTCTTCTTCCGGGACGAATTCTTCTTCGGGGGCCGCTTCGATGCCGCCGGATTCTTCTTCCGGGACGACTTCTTCGGTGCCGCTGCTCGATTCGGGGGCGACGGTCGCGACGCGCGGTCCTTCGCCGCACTCTTCGAAGCCGTAGACAGCGGCCTGCTGCTGGAATTCTTCGACCGCCGGGGCCGTGGCCTGGGACGCTTCTTCGACCAGCGCCGGATTTTCGGCCTCGCCGGCGGTTTTGACTTCGTTCTGGGTCATCGCCAGCCGTTCGGCGGCACCCATGAAGTCGGAATAGCCTTCGATTTCGGCGGGCTGGCCAAGCCGCTGAAGGCTCTGGACCATCCCGGAGTAGAGGTTGGCGATCTGCGTGGTCTGGCTCGTGGCTTCCGCGGGCGACGCCTGGACCGAGCCGACCGCCGTGTTCACCTCGGCGCAGATCGCATCGCCCTGGCTGATGAACTCGCCCTTGGTCAGCTTGGCCACCGTTTCTTCTTTCGGCGCCTTCTTCGTCGTCGTCGAAGAGTTGCCACCACCGCCGCAGCCGGAGGCCGCAAGGACGAGCGCCAGCAGTGCCGGCAAGGCAAGAAGGAGAAACTTCGGCCGCATAACTGAGATCGACGCTAGCAACGCCGTCGGATCACTGCTCCCCAGGGACTCGAACCCCGACTGCCTCTTCCAGAGAGAGGTGTGCTGCCATTACACCAGGGAGCAACGCGAACTCGCAGGATAGCCAAGGCGCGGCTCGGCGTGATTCGCGGGGTGGGTGGACGGCGTGCTTCTGGGCGCTCCGGCAGTCCTAGTGGCGTCCTGGGCGTCTCATGGCGGTCCTGGCTGGCTGTGACCGCCATGAGACGCCCAGGACATGAGGGGTTCGTGTGATTGCCGGCACGGGTCCAGGCGGAGGTCGGACTTACGTGGAGGGTCCGTGCGGGAGAGGGCACTCCTGGTACGGATCGGACACTGAGACGCCGGGAACGTCACCCTCCCGTGCGCCTTCTCCCTTGTTCCGGGCCCCGAATCAGGGCCCGAAAACGCGATGGGTGAGTTGACCGTGCCATAGCACGGTCAACTCACCCATCGCGGTCGTGCGTGTTGTCCAATACGCACGGAAGCGTGGACTTCCCACGCTCTTCCTCACGACTTGCGAGTCTCGACACGTTCTCGTGGGACAACGGTGAGCGTTCCGTGTGCTCCCTCCCGTGACGCGCCCGGGGCGCACGCCGGGACTTCCCCCGACACTCCCCACATCCCCCGGCCGTCTCGGGCACGGCCACAGCCAGCCAGGGCCGTGGCCGAGACGGCCGTGCTCGCCGCAGACCCTTGCGTCCCTTGCTCCGGGCGCCAGCTCGACCTGACCCGGAGTGACAGGCGCAGCGCGGTTCAGCCCAACGAGGAGAGATCGGCGTTCGCGTCGCCGATCTTGTCGGCCGCCCCGCTCACGTCCACGCCCTCGTGGATCATGCGGCGGGCTTCGGCGAGGTCTTCGGAGCGACCGACGCTCAGGCAGCCGGCGACCTTGTTGTCCTTCAGGTACCAGACGCTGAACTCGCCGGCCTCGCGGGAGCCGCGCCAGATCTCCTGGTCCCAGTCGGCCGCGGGGCCGACGTACTCGAGGCTCGCCCAGTCGGCGAGGTCGCTGAAGAAGTAGGGGACGACGTCGTAGTCCTCGTCGGCGCCCAGCATGTTGCGGGCGACGTGCATGCCCTGCTGCATCGAGACGTCCCAGTGCTCGACCCGGATGCGGCGGCCGTGGACGACGCTGTCGTAGTTGCAGACGTCGCCGGCGGCGAAGATGCCCGGCGCGGAGGTGCGGAGCTTGGAGTCGCAGAGGATGCCGTTGTCGATGTCGAGGCCGGCGCGCTGGGCGAGCATCGTGTCCGGTTTGACCCCAGCGCCGACGACGACCAGGTCGCAGTCGAAGCTCCTGCCGCTCTCGGTCAGCACCGCGCTCACCCGGCCATCGCCCTCGAAGGCACTGACCGACTCGCCGCCGACGAAGGTCACGCCGTGCTCTTCGAGGCCCTCCTGGAAGAAGCGGCCGGCATCGGCACCGAAGGTGCGCGAGAGCGCCACGTCCTCGACCGCGACCATCGTGCAGTGCGTCCCGGTCGCCGCCAGCGACGCCGCCACCTCGGCGGCGATGTAGGAGCCGCCGACCAGGACGACCCGCTCCGCCTCCTTGGCGTCCTCGCGGATCGCGTCGGCGTTGCCGTAGGCGCGCAGGTAGTGGATGCCCTCGTTCTCGGCGCCCTCGAGGCGCAGGATGTTCACGTTCGCCCCCGTCGCCAGCAGCGCCTGGCCGAAGGCGACCTCCTCCCCGCCCTGGATCTTCGCCGTCTTGCCCGCGGCGTCGATCGACATCACGTTCTTGCCGGTCAGGAGCTCGACGCCGTTCTCCTCATACCAGGACGGCTCGTTGACGTAGGCATCGGCGCGCGAGGCGTCCCCGCGCAGGTACTCCTTGGAGAGCGGCGGGCGTTCGTAGGGCGGCTCGGGCTCCCGCCCGGCCAGGAGGATCGAGCCCTCCGCCCCCTTCTTTCGCAGCTCCGACGCACAGCTGGCACCCGCCATGCCGCCACCGACGAGAAGGAAGTCGACCTCGCGGTCAGCCACCGGAGACGTCGCCGCCGCCCGGGCCGAAGAGCGCCTTCAGGTCGTCCTCTTTGCCCGGGTCGAGGACGGCGAGCACCTCGTCGCCCTCTTCGAGGATCGTGTCCGCGGTCGGCACGAAGCCCTTGCCGGAGCGCAGCACCGAGATCAGCAGCGAGCCCTCCGGCATGTGGAGGTCGCCGACCCGGCGCCCGGTCACGCCGGAGTCCTTGCCGAGCAGCATCTCGATGATCTCCAGCTGCTCCTCCTGCAGGTCGAGGAGGTGGACCAGGCCGTACTCGGGCACCTCGTGCTCGAGCAGGCGAAGAATGAGGTCGGTGGCCGAGACCGACGGCTTGATCCCGAGCAGGTCGAAGTGCTGCCGGTTCCGCGGGTTGTTGACGCGGGCGATGATCTGGTCGACGAGGTACTTCTCCCTCGCCACCTGGCAGATCAGCATGTTGTCCTCGTCGTCGCCGGTGACCGCGATCACCATGTCGGCGCGCTGGATCCCGGCCCGCTCGAGCACCCAGAGCTCGGAGGCGTCGCCGTAGCTGACGTTGTGCTCGAGCTCCTGCTCGACCGTCGTGTAGCGGCGCCGGTCGTTCTCGATCAGCGTCACCTCGTGGTCTTTCTCCAGCAGCTCGCGCGCCAGGTTCCAACCGACCTTCCCCGCGCCGACGACGATGATGTACACGCGCTTCCCCTACCCCGCCTGGCGCCCGGTGGAGTCGCGCACCGCGGTCTCCAGCATGTCGATCGCGACCCGCGTCGGGCACACCGTCTGCAGGCCCTGCCGCGCGTACCACTCGGCCCGCAGCGGGTCGAGGACGCGGGCGATCACGGTCGGCACGTCGTACCGGCGCTGGGCGATCTGGCTGATGATGATGTTGGTGTTGTCGCCGTCGGTGGAGGCGATGAAGACGTCGGCCTGATCGATCCCGGCGGCCTCCAGCGCCTCGGCCTCGAGCCCGGCACCGACCGTGAACTGGCCGCCGAGGTCCTCCCAGCTCTTCTCCAGGCCCACCTCGAGGCGGGCGTGGGACTCGGGGTCCTCGTCCAGCGCCGAGACGGTGTGCCCCTCACGGAGCATCGCCCGCGCGACGGAACTGCCGACTCGGCCACAGCCGACGATCAGGATGAACATGCGGCGGATACTAGAGGCGAAGGCACGCGGCTAGTCATCTAGCTCGTCCGGTTCCGGCGGCGAATCGGTGCCGAAATCGTCGACGACGACCGCCTCGGGCTCCGGCGGCGCCGTCAGCAGCACCCGGCAGGGAGCCTTTTTCAGCACGTACTCGGTCGCCGCGCCGATCTCCGCGGGCTTGGCCGCGCCGATCCCGCCGAGCCGTCCGCCGCCGCGGATCTTGGTCGGCGGCTCACCGCCGATGATGATCGCTTCCGAGTTGGCCCGGCGGGCCGCTTCGACGATCCCGGCACCGATCCGCCGCGCCCGGATCACCTCGGTGGAGACCTCGACGTCGGCGTACTCCTCCCCCACCTCGCGCGCCCGGTCGAGCGCCCGGCGCGCCTGCTGCTCGCGGTCGGGCGGCAGCTCGGCGTCCAGCGGCAGGGACAGCGGCACCTCGATCACGTAGACGAGCTCGAGGTGGGATTCGGCGTCGCTCTTGCCGTCCTCCGACTCGGCCGCGGCCAGCCGCCCGGCGGTGGCGACGATGTCGTCGTCGAGCTTGGTCCCGAACACCGGCACCAAGAGGTTCGCGAACTCGACCTCGGGGATCTGCTTGGTCAGCGCCGCCTCGCCGACGGTCACCCGCCGGGTCAGCGAGGTTCCCTCGAACCCCTTGCGATAGACGACGTAGAAGGTGAGCCCGAAGACCATCCAGCCGATCCCGACCCAGCGCGCGGTGGTGTGGAAGGCGAGCACGCTGAGGAAGGCGCCGCCGCTGGCGAGCGCCGCGATCATCGCCGGGATCGGCAGTTCCGCCGTCCCCCAGGCCATGCCCCACGGGATGCGGAAGGGGCGCCGCGCGTCCGGCATCTTCACCCGCAGCCGGATGATCGAGAGGTGGGCGATCGTGATCGCCAACGTCGCCCCGAAGGCGTAGAGGCCCGCCAGGATCTTGATGTTGGTGGTCAGCACGAGGCCGCCGACGATCAGCCCGCAGAGCGTGATCGCCACGTAGGGCGTCGCCCGGCGGCGCTCGAGTTTGCCGAGCCAGCTGGGGATCTGGCGGTTGATCGCCAGCGTGTAGGTGTGGCGGGAGACGCCGAGCATCGAGGTCGTCGCCGCCCAGAAGAGGACCGGAGCGGCGATCAGCGCCACCACCCATCGCATCAGCTCCGACAACCAGTGCGGGTGGAAAGCCGAGACCACCCCCAGGATCGGGTCCTGGATGTACTGGCCGCCAAGAGCCGTCTCGGGGCCGTTCGGGCCGGTGACGACCGGAACCGCCATCAGGGCGATCGCCGCCATCCCGGCGTAGACCAGCGGCACCGCGATCGCGCCGAGGCCGGCGATCCGTTTGAGGTCCCGGCGGCTCACTTCGATGTCCGGGGCGAGGTCGGCGGCGGCCTCGATCCCCGCATAGGCGAGCATCGCCACGACCGCCGCGTAGATGATGTCCCGCAGGCTCGGCTGGTTGAACAGGTGGACGTGTTCGGTCAGCCGGTCGGGGTGCATGACGACGACGACGCCGACCACGATCACCGCCAGTTGCAGCGCGAGGTCGGCGAGCGCGATGAAGGCGAGGCTGCGCTGGCGGCCGCGGCCGGTGACGTTGAAGACGTTCAGCACGCAGGCGCCGATGATCACCGCGCCGGCGACGATGAGTTCGGGACCGCGGTCGTCGAAGCCGCTCCAGATCGGCACCAGGTAGTGCGGCACGCTGATCGCCGCCAGGGCGATCACGATCAGGTAATCGAGCAGGATCGCCCAGCCGGCGATGAAGGCGATCAGCTCGTTGAAGGCGTGGCGGGCGAAGGCCGAGGAGCCGCCGCGCTCGCGGAACATCGCGCCGCCCTCGACGTAGGAGAGCGTGGTCAGCCCGAAGAGGAGCCCGGCGACGAGAAAGATCAGCGGCGTCAGCCCGAGGCCGCGCTCGGCCACCACCCCGAGGGCGAAGTAGATCGAGAAGCCGACCGCCGAGTAGGCGGCGGCGAAGAGCCAGGGCACGCCGAGCCCGCGGCGCAGTTTGCCCTTGCGGGCCGCGTACGGCGCTTTCACTGGAACTTTCTCGCGATCCAGAGCCGGCCGATGCCGACGACGACGAAGAGGATGCCCATGATGAAGCCGATCGAGATCGGGCTGCCGCCGTTCGCCAGGGTGACGACGAGGAGCAGCACACCGATCGCCGCGAACGCCAGCGAGAAGGCTTTGGTCGCCCCGTGGTACACCCGATCGCGGTCCATCAGGTCGCCTCGACCAGCGCCCCGGAGGGCCCGGGCACGGTGCCGGGTTCCTCCGGCGGTTCGGAGACGACGATCACCCGGCAGGGCCGCTCGCCGAGCACCGTCTGCAGGGTCTTGTCGTACTGCGGCACGCCGTTGCGGTACCGGAGGCCGAGGACGATCGCCGCCGCCTTGATCTCCTCCGCCTCCTCGGAGACCGAGTAGCCCGCCTGGCCGGGTCGCACCCGGGCGACGTGGCCGGTGACGCGGGCGCCGCCGATCAGTTTCGCCTCCTCGACCCGGCGCTGGGCCTCGGCTTCGGCGTCCGGCAGCTCGGCCTCGAGCGGCAGGTTGGTCGGCACGGTCATCATCGAGTGGACGTGGATCCCGCGCCGCCGTTTGGAGGCGAGTTTGACCGCGGTCGCGACCATCTCCGGCGAGAACGATTCGTCGTCCTCGAAGGCGACCAGGATCGACTGGTACTCGACCTCCTCGACCCCGAGCGGTTCCGGCGTCAGCACCTTCACCGTGCGGGTCAGCGGCAGCCCCTGGTTGCGGCGGTAGAGGACGTAGATGACGATCCCGAGGATCATCCAGCCGGTGCCGACGAAGAGCGTCGACGGGTTCAGAGCCATCACCACGACCCAGGCGGCGAACGTGCCGAAGCCCCCGAAGACCGCGGTGAGGGGCACGTCGAAGCCGAACGCGCGCACGTTCATCGGCGGCTTCCAGGGCCGTTCCGCGTCCGGCTGGGACCGGCGCAGCTTGATCACCGCGACGTGGGCGATGGTGAAGCTGAGCATCGCGCCGAACGAGTAGAGCGTCGCCAGGAAGTTGGTCTTCCCCGGCAGCATGGTGATGATCGCGACGCCGGCGAAGATGATGATCGCGATGTAGGGGGTGCGGTACTTCGGATGGACCTGGCGCAGGCCCTCGGGCAGCTGCCGGTGCTGGCCCATCGAGTAGGTGAGCCGGGAGACGCCGATCAGCCCCGCGTTGGTGGCGATCAGCAGGATCACCGCCGCCAGCACGCCGACGTAGTAGCGGAGGATTTCGGTCGGGCCGTTGGAGAGGCCGAGGTTCTCGACGATGCCGAGGATCGGGTCGTCGGCGAACTTCGAGCCGAGCGCGGTGACGTAGTGGCCGGCGCTGTCCTGGACGACCGGCATCGCCGAGAGCGCGACGATCGGGATCAGCAGGTAGAGGCCGAGGACCGCGGCGACGACCAGCCCGGCGGCGCGAGGGACCGTTTTCGAGGCGTCCTTGGCCTCCTCGGACATGTTCGAGATCGTCTCGATCCCGGTGTAGGCGATCATCCCGACCGCGATCCCGAGCGCGAATTTGCTCCAGGTCGGGGCGACGCCGAGGTGGATGTTGTCGACCAGGATGTGCGGGGACAGCACCAGGACGATGCCGATCCCGACCAGGATCACCTGCGTCGCGAGGTCGGCGATCGCGAGGATCAGGTTGAGTTTCGAGGACTCCTCGGTGCCGCGGATGTTCAGCGCGGCGAGCCCGACGACCAGCGCGGCGCCGCCGATCACGTCGCCGGGGCTGTGTCCCAGGGCGGGCCAGAAGACGGCCAGGTAGTGGGGCACGAAGAAGGCCGAGATCGCGACCGTGATCGTGTAGTTCAGCATCTGCCCCCAGGCCGCGACGAAGCTGACGAACTCGTTGAAGGCGTGGCGGGCGAAGCTGGAGGAGCCGCCGGCCTCCGGGAACATCACGGTCGCCTCGGCGTAGGTGGCGGCGGTGGCGGCGAAGATCAGGCCGGAGATGACGAAGGCGACCGGCGTCAGCCCGAGGGCGAACGCGGCGGTGACGCCGAGGGCGTAATAGATCGACGAGCCGACGTTGCCGTAGGCGGCGGAGAACAGCGCGCCGACGCCGTGGACGCGACTCAGCGATTCGTCTCGGGGGACTCGCCGGGCCATCTATGAGGAGGGGGACATGCTCAGGATTGACACTTCTTATCCCGAATATACGCGCGTCGGGGGCGCGCTCCGCACGTGTCCGAGGCCGAGGTCGGCCGGCGAGGCGACGCCGAGCATCGCCAGGGCCAGCTCCAGCTCGGCGGCGAGGATGCGCAGGATCCGCTCCGCCCCGGCCGCGCCGCCCGCCGCGAGGCCCCAGGCGGTGGGCCGCCCGACCAGCACCGCGTCGGCCCCGAGCGCCAGGGCGGTGGCGATGTCGACCCCGCGCCGGATCCCGCCGTCGACAAGCACCGCGGCCCGCCCGGCCACCGCCTCGACCACCTCCGGCAGCGCCTCGGCGGTGGCGATGGTGCGGTCGAGCTGGCGCCCGCCGTGGTTGGAGACGATGACGCCCGCCGCGCCGTGCTCGACCGCGAGCGCCGCGTCCTCGGCGGTCACCAGGCCCTTGACGAGGAGCGGCACCCCGGCATCGGCGGCGATCCCGCCGAGGTCCTCCCAGGTCAGCGCCCGGGTCATCAGGTCGAAGCTTTCGCCGACGGTCACCGTGCGCGAGCCACCGAAGGCGGCGGCGACGCTCGGGATCTCGATCTCGGCGGGGATCGCGAAGCCCTCGCGGACGTCCGACTCGCGGTTGCCGCCGGGCGGCGCGTCGACGGTCAGCACCACCGCCTCGAAGCCCGCCGCGACCGCCTCGGCCATCAGCGCCCGCGTCACCGCCGCGTCGCTGAACGGATAGAGCTGGAACCAGCGCCGGCCACCGGGGGCCGCGGCGGCGACCTCGCTCGGCCGCGCCGTGGCGAGGGTCGAGAGGCACATGACGGTGCCGAACGCGGCGGCGGCGCGTGCCATTGCCGCCTCCCCTTCGGGGTCGAGCAGCCGCTGGTAGGCGACCGGGCCGACCAGGATCGGGGCCGTCACCGGCCCGCCGAGCACCTTCGCCGCGGCCGAGGAGACCTCCACCCCGGTCAGCTGCCGCGGCCGCAGCCGCCAGCCCGCCCACGCCGTCACGTTCTCGCGCAGCGTCACCTCGTCTCCGGCGCCGCCGGAGAAATACCCTCGCGGCCCGGGCTCGAGCTTGCGCTCGGCCTCGGCCTGCGCGTCGTAGACGTTGACCCAGCCCTCCGGCACGGCCGGGAAGCTAGCGCCTATCCCCGGCTCCCTGCGGGGACCCGAAGGGAGCTCGTCAATCCGGCGAGCCCGCGGGCGGGGTGCCGAGCGGCGGGGCCGGGCCCCAACTTTCGCGGCCGTCGGCGGTCTGGATCGGAATCGACGGGCCGGCCATCGCGGGCGTGTCGACGGTGGTGTCCCAGATCGCCTTGACCCGGGCGGCGACCTCGCGGATCTCCGAGCGTTTGCCCTGGGCGCCCCAATGGTGCTGGTCGGCGAGCAGGCCGCTGACGTGGATCCCGGCGGCTTCGCCGAGGTAGAGGGCACGCGGCATATGGAAGCCTTGGGTGACGACCACCGCGTCGTGGACGTTGAAGATCGAGCGGGCGCGGACCATCGTCGCCCAGGTGTCGAAGCCCGCGTGGTCCTCGAAGATGTCTTCGGGCGCGACCCCGTCCCGGACGAGCGCCTTGCGCATCGTGTCCGGCTCGTCGTAGGCCCAGGTGCCATGGTCGCCGGAGACGAGGATCTTCGTCACCTTGCCCGAGTGCCAGAGGAGCGAGGCCTCTGCGACCCGGTCAGCGAGCATCCCGCTCATGTGGCCGTCCCGCTGGACGAGGGCGCCGGGGACGATCGCGACTTCGGCGGGCGGCACGTCGGCGACTCTGGCGGTCGCCTCGCCGCTGGTGCTCAGCAGGATGTAGGCGTTCGAGCCGACACGACCAGGCACAACACCGCGAACAGCCCGGTCGCGCCGCCGACGGTCTTCGGAAACCGCCGCCAGGGCCAGGTCGAAGCCCGCCAAACGCTCAAGAGTCCCTGCTTCATGGGCGGAAAGGCTAACAAGAGCACCCCCGTGAACCCCCAAATGGGTATTTCTTGACGAACTGGGTCAAAAAACTCAGTAACGGGGTAGCTTTCGCGTTCGGCCGCCCCGGCACGGCCTTCACCGGACCAGCCGCAAGGCTCACCAGGAAAGGAATTCGAAGTCCATGCAGAAATCGAACATCAGAGGGCGGATCGCCGCGGCGATCGCAACGACCGTCCTCGCAGCGCTCGTCGCCACCGGGCCCGCCTCCGCCGACACCCCCACCTCGCCCCCACCGGTCACCGTCCTCACTCACGGGAACGTCGGCAAGGGTGACTTCTTCGTCTCCCCGTTCAGCGACCAGTCGACCTACGCCAACGGGCCCGAGATCCTCGACCCGAACGGCAACGTCGTCTGGTTCAAGTCGCTCCCGCAGGGCCAGGAGGCCACCGACTTCCGCACCCAGACCTACAAGGGCAAGCCGGTTCTGACCTGGTGGCAGGGCACCGGCCTGGGCGGACTCGCCAAAGGCGTCGACTACATCTACAACGACAAGTACCAGCAGATCGCCACGGTGCAGGCGGGGAACGGCCTCACTGCCGACGGCCATGAGTTCCTGATCACCCCTCAGAACACGGCGCTGATCCTCGCCTACACGACGGCACAGGCCGACCTCACCTCGATCGGCGGCCCGGCGGACCAGACCGTGATCGATGGCGTCGTCCAGGAAATCGACATCAAGACGGGCAAGGTCCTGTTCCAGTGGAACAGCGCCGACCACGTCCCCTACAGCCAGAGCCAGCAGCCGCTGCCCGCCTCGCCGAGCACGCCGTGGGACTGGTTCCACGTCAACGCGGTGAAGCTGGACACCGACGGCAACCTGCTGATCGACGCTCGTGACACCTGGACCTCCTACAAGGTCGACCGCCACAGCGGCAAGATCATCTGGCAGCTCGGCGGCAAGGCCAGCGCGAACAATTTCAACATCGCCGCGGGGCCCGGCCAGGTCCTCAACAAAGCAGGCCTGATCACCGCCTGGCAGCACGATTTCGAGGCGCAGGGCAACAACGTCTACACCTTCTTCGACAACGAGTCGGCTGGTGTGGCCAACACCGGGGTCGACGCGACGGCCGAGTTCGGCCTCAGTCGCGCCATCACGGTCAAGATCGATCCGCGCACCCACATCGCGACGCTGATCAAGTCGTTCGACCAGCCCGAGGGACTCACCGCCCCCTCGCAGGGCAACCAGCAGCGCACGGCGAAGGGCAACTCCGTCGTCGGCTGGGGCTCGCTCCCCTACTTCTCGGAGTTCGCTGCCGACGGCACCCTGCTCTACAACGCCCAGTTCCCCGACGGCGTCAACAGCTACCGCGTCTACCAGCTCCCCTGGAACCCGGCCGGCGATCACGGCGGGCACGGAGGCCACGGCCCCTGGTACCACCCCGGCGGCCCGAGCTACCACCCCGGCCACCACCACTGAGGACGATGTTGATGGGCCGAAAACTTGCCACATAGGCAAGTTTTCGGCCCGTCGACGTCGCTTCTAGAACTTGACGATCGGGATGATCAGGATCGCGACGATGTTGGCGACCTTGATCATCGGGTTGATCGCCGGCCCCGCCGTGTCCTTGTAGGGGTCGCCGACGGTGTCCCCGGTGACCGAGGCTTCGTGCGCCGGCGATCCTTTGCCGCCGTGCGCCCCGTCCTCGATCAGCTTCTTCGCGTTGTCCCACGCTCCGCCGCCGGCGGTCATCGAGATCGCCACGAAGAGGCCGACCACGATCACGCCGATCAACAGCCCGCCCAGCGCGTCGACGCTGAGGAGGCCGACGATCACCGGCACCACGATCGGTATCAGGGCGGGCAGGATCATCTCTTTCTGCGCCGCCAGGGTGACGATCGAGACCGTCTCCCCGTACTCGGGTTTTTCGGTCCCGTCCATGATCCCCGGGTGCTCTTTGAACTGTTTGCGCACCTGCTCGACCACCTGGCCGCCGGCCCGGCCGACCGCCTCGATCGAGAGGGCGACGAACAGGTAGACCATCATCCCGCCGATGATCAACCCGATCAGCACGTCGGGGCTGGTCAGGTGGAACAGCTGGTTGAGGTTGTAACCCGGCGGAGCCTCGTCGGCCAATTCGCTGCGGAAGGCGGCGAAGAGGACCAGCGCGGCGAGTGCCGCCGAGCCGATCGCGTATCCCTTGGTCACCGCCTTGGTGGTGTTGCCGACCGCGTCGAGCGGATCGGTGACGTTCCGTACCTCCTCCGGCAGCTCCGCCATCTCGGCGATGCCGCCGGCGTTGTCGGTGATCGGCCCGAAGGCGTCGAGCGCCACGATCAGACCACAGAGCGAGAGTTGTCCGACGACGGCGATGCCGATGCCGTAGATGCCCGCGAGCTCGTTGGCGGCGAGGATCGCGAGCGCGATCACCAACGCCGGAGCCGCGGTGGACTGGAAGCCCTGCGCGAGGCCGGCGATGATGTTCGTCGCGTGCCCGGTCTCCGATGCCGCGGCGATGCTCTTCACCGGCCGGAAGCGGGTCGCCGTATAAAATTCGGTGATCCCGAAGAGCAGTGCGGTGACCGCCACTCCGATCACCGAGCAGAGCCAGAGGTCCCCGACGCTGACCGAGTTCGCCCCGGCCGAGGCGAAGCCGACCCGCAGCGGTTCCTCCATCATCCAGTGGGTGATCGGGTAGAACGCCGCGATCGAGAGCACCGCGGAGATCAACAGTCCCCGGTAGAGCGCGCCCTCGACTTTGTCGGTGGTCGTGCGCACGCAGACCGCCCCGACGATCGAGGCGATCACCGCGATCCCGCCCAGCACCAGCGGGTAGATCGCCACCTCACGGGCGAATTCGGGGTTGAACGTGAGGACGCCGAGCAGCATCACGGCGACCGAGGTCACCGCGTAGGTCTCGAACAGGTCGGCGGCCATGCCGGCGCAGTCGCCGACGTTGTCCCCCACGTTGTCGGCGATCACCGCCGGGTTGCGGGGGTCGTCCTCGGGGATCCCGGCCTCGACCTTCCCCACCAAGTCGGCGCCGACATCGGCCGCCTTGGTGAAGATGCCGCCGCCCAGCCGGGCGAAGACGGAAATCAGCGAGCCGCCGAAGCCGAGCCCGATCAGGGCATCGACCGCCTCCTTGTCGCTCGAGTTCGTGAGGATGAGGATCCCGTAGTAGCCGGCGACGCCGAGCAGCGCCAGTCCGACGACCAAGAGGCCGGTGACCGAGCCGCCTTTGAAGGCGACGTCGAGCGCCGGCGGCACCCCACCCCGGGCGGCCTCGGCCACCCGCGTGTTGGCCCGCACCGAGACGTTCATCCCGATGAAGCCGGTGGCGCCCGAGAGCCCTGCCCCGATCAAGAAGCCGATCGCGGTCTTGTAGTCCTGCAGCACCAACAACAGGATCGCGATCGGGATCGCGACCGCGGCGATGATCGTGTACTGGCGGGTCAGATAGGCCTGAGCCCCTTCCTGCACCGCCCCCGAAATTTCCTGCATGCGGTCGTTCCCAGGCGATTTCGCCAACAACCGTTTCGTGATCACTAACCCATAGACAACTGCGGCCCCAGCACAAACGAGTGCGACGACCACGCCGTATTCCCTAAGAAAGCTGGTCAAGTCACTGCTCCTCCGGTGGTATTTCCCGCGGCGAGCGTACCTCAGCGGGCGGAGCCTTGAGCGTTCTGTCTCTTTTGGGAGGGAGATTGCTATTGGCTGGGGGTCCCGGCGGGGGCGGCAGTCCTAGTGGCGGCCTGGGCGTCTCATCGCGGTCCTGGCTGGCTGTGACCGCGATGAGACGCCCAGGACGTGAGGGGTCCGCGCGAGAGAAGGCACACCTGTCCGAGTTCCGTGACGGAGATGCCGGGAACGTCACCCTTCCGCGCATCTTCGGTCTGCTTTCGGGCCTGGAAAAGGGGCCCGAAAACGCGCTGCGTGTATTTGGGCCCCTATAGGGGGGCCAATGCACGCAGCGACGAATTGACTGTTGTCCAACACGCACGGAAGCGTGGACTTCCCACGCTCTCCGTCACGTGACGCGCCCGCTGCGCACGCTCCGGAGGCTCCCCGACCCTCCCCACATCCCCCGGCCGTCTCGGCCACGGCCACAGCCAGCCAGGGCCGTGGCCGAGACGGCCGCGCTCGCCGCGACGCCCTGCGTCCCTCGCGGGACGGAACTCCCTACCTCGGCGCGTACGTCCGCGCCGTCTCCGCCACCGCGGCGCGATACACGTCCTCTACCGACGCACCCGTCTCGAGCTCGGCCCGGGCACGCTCGGCTCCGTTCGCGGCGGGCAGCGGGATGTCGATGCCGAGGGTCGTGCGGGCGGGCTCGGTCCAGGTGAGGAGGCGCTCGAAGACGGCTCGCGTCTCGACCTCCTGGCCCGCGCGGAAGTCGATCATCTTGCCGCCGGCTCCGTAGCGGATCGCGCGCCAGAGGTTCTCCTCGATCTCGCGGTCGGCCAGCGGCACCGATGCCTCGGCCCCGCGCTCATCGAGGTCGATCGCCGTCTGGGCGACGCAGGCGACGATCATCCCGGCCAGCGCGGTCGCGTCCGCGCCGCGCGTCTGGGCGTCGCAGATCCGCACCTCGACCGTGCCGAAGCTGTGATGGGGGCGGACGCTCCACCAGAGCTGGGTCGACTCGATCACCGAGTTCGTCCGCTGCAGGAGGTCGACGAAGCCCGCGTATGTGTCCCAGTCGACGAACGGCGAGGGGACGCCGCAGCGCGGGAAGGTGCGGGTGAAGATCTCCGAGCGCACCGAGGCGAGGCCGGTGTCGCGACGGTCGAGGAACGGCGAGTTGGCCGAGAGCGCCAGCAGCGGCGGCAGGAGCTCACGCAGACGGTCGCAGACGGCGATCGCCCGATCGGCCCCGCGCACGCCGACGTGGACGTGGAGGCTCCAGGTGTTGTTGCGCTGGGCGACGTAGCCGAGTTCGTTCTGCAGCCGGGTGTAGTGCTCGGTGTCGATGATCGTCTGGTCGAGGTAGTTCGCCCAGGGGTGCGTCCCCATCGCGCCGAGCGCCAGGCCCATCGACTCGACCAGCGCGAAGAGCCGGTCGCGGCGGTCCTGCTGGGCGGCGACCGCCGCGGCGAAGGTCTCCCCCCGTCCCGAGCGGATCTCGACCTCGGAGGCGATCAGCTCCCCCGCCGCCGCCTCGGCCAGGACCTCGTCCTCGTCGCAGCGCGCCTTCACCTCCTCGTAGCGGTGCGCCAGCTCCAGCGTCGCCGGGTCGAGGATCGCGAACTCCTCCTCGAGGCCGACGGTGAAGTCGGTCGACTCCTCGAATCGCTCGCGTGCGCCGTCGAGATCGAGCGTCAAAGCAGGTGAGGTCCAGGCCGGGCGGAGCGCCTCAGGCCAGGTAGAAGTAGAGCGCGTAGAGCAGGTCGACGGCGGGGCTGGAAGTGTGGACGGTCACCTCGGGCGGGACCTGCAGCAATTGCTCGCTGTAGTTGAAGATGATTTTGACGCCGGCCTCGACCAGCCGGTCGGCGACTCCCTGGGCGGCATCGGCGGGGACCGCCAGGACCCCGACCACGACCTCCTCGTCGGCGACGACCTTCGCCAGCTCCCCGTCCAGGGGCCGGACGACGACGTCGCCGATCTCTGTGCCGACCTTGTCCTCGTCGACGTCGAACACGGCGACCACCTGGAAGCCGTGGTCGGCGAAGATCGCCGAGGAGGCGATCGCCTGGCCGAGGTGGCCGGCGCCGAAGAGCGCGATGTTGTGCTGGCCCGCGGTCCGCAGGATCTTGCGGATCTCCGACACGAGCGAGTCGACGTTGTAACCGACCCCGCGCTTGCCGAACTTGCCGAACCCGGAGAGGTCGCGGCGGATCTGCGTCGGGTTGATGTGGGTGTACTCGGAGAGCTCCTGCGAGGAGATCGTCTCGCGACCCATCTTGCGGGCCTGGGTCAGCACCTGCAGGTAACGCGACAGCCGCGCGGCGACCCCGAGCGAGAGGCGCTCGCCTTCGGTCGGCAGCCCCGTTGCCTGGATGTCGTCGATCACGTCGGCCATGCCCCCACAGTATCGAGCCTGGAGCGCACGCCTGCGTCGTCGTATACAAGCTCGGAGGCGACGATCCCGTCGACCTCGACCACCGGGATCTTCTCCAGGTGGCGGCGGAGCAGCAGGTCGTCGCTCTCGATGTCGACCTCATGCAGTTCGAACCGGTACCCCTCATGGTGCAGCGCGACGATCCCCTCGATCGCGACCTCGCAAAGGTGGCACCCGGGACGCGAGTAGACGACGACCTCGACCGGGCGCGCCGCGGTCGCGCTCACGCGGCGGCCGCCTTGCGTTCGCCGGTGGAGAAGGCGTCGTAGCCGAGGTAGTCGGGATAGGCGACCGACGGCGCCCAGCGGGCGGCCGAGCCGATCATCGCCGCGTTGTCGGTGCAGAGCGTGATCGGAACGAGCTTCAGCCGGACTCCCTGGCGCTCGCAGAGCTCGGCGACGGCAGCCCGGAGCGGGCCGTTGGCGGCGACCCCTCCCCCCAGCGCGACCGCCTCCCAGCCGCCCTTCTTCAGCGCCCGCTTGAGCTTTGCCAGGAGCTGGTCGACTACCGCTTTCTGGAAAGACGCCGCGAGGTCGGCGCGGCGCTCCCGCACCCCATCGTCGCCGAGCTCGCGACAGCGGTAGAGGACCGCGGTCTTCAGGCCGGAGAAGGAGAAGTCGAGACCGGGGTCGCGCTGCATCGCGACCGGCATCTCGAAGGCTTCCGGGTCACCGCCCTCGGCCTCCTTCTGCACCGCCGGCCCGCCGGGGTAGCCGAGGCCGAGCAGGCGCGCGACCTTGTCGAAGGCCTCGCCCGCGGCGTCGTCGAGGGTCTGTCCCAGGACCTCGTGGCCCGCGTGGTCGCGGACCGCGGCGAGCAGCGTGTGCCCGCCGGAGGCGACCAGGCAGAGAAAGGGCGGCTCCAGCGGCTCGGGCTCGAGGAAGTTCGCGGCGACGTGGCCCTGCAGGTGGTCGACCGGGATCAGCGGCAGGCGGCGCGCGGCGGCGATCGCCTTCGCGGTCGAGACGCCGACCAGGAGCGCGCCGATCAGCCCCGGCCCGGCGGTCGCGGCGACGGCCCCGATGTCGTCCAGGGTGATCCCGGCTTCGGCGAGCGCGGCCTCGACCACCGGCGCGGCCAGCTCCAGGTGGTGGCGCGCGGCGACCTCGGGGACGACCCCGCCGAAACCCGCGTGGGCGGCGGCCTGCGAGGAAATCACGTTCGACAGGATCCGCCCGCCGTCGAGCACGGCGGCGCAGGTGTCGTCGCAGGAGGTCTCGATGGCGAGGAGCAAGTTCAGTCCAGCCACATGATCAGCGCGTCCTCGCCGTTGTCGTGGTAGTAGCGGGGCCGGACGCCGGCGGAGCGGAAGCCGAAGTATTCGTACATGCCGATCGCCCGGTGGTTGGAGACGCGGACCTCGAGCGTGAACGGCAGCTGGTTGCGGCCCTCCTCGAAGAGCCGCCGCAGCAGGGCGCCGGCGACGCCGCGGGCACGGTGGTCGGGCGACACGGCGACGTTCATCAGATGCCACACCTGGTCATAGCGCGAGCAGACGACATAGCCCGCGAGCTCCTCCCCGCGCGTCGCCGCCAGGCAGATGCCGCTGGGCTTCGACAGCTCCAGCACGAACATCGCCAACGACCAAGGGGTCGGAAAGGAGCGACGCTCGATCGAGATCACGTTCGGCAGGTCCGAGTAGGCGAGCCGCCGCACCGCGATCTCGCCGGCGGCCCGGCGTTCAGTCTGCTCTTTGGAAAGAATCTCGCTCACGCCAACGCTCCGCGTCCGGGGGCCTCAGGTAGATCGGTTCGAGCGAGTCGGAGCCCTTCCCCGCAGCCGCCAGTGCGCAGATGTGGCGCGCCGCGACCTCGTGGATGGGATCGACGTCGTCCGGGATTCGGATGCCACCGGCTCCTTCCAACTCGTGACGAAAGCGTATCGCCCCGGAACCGCCGACCGACGGGGCACTAGACAGTTGCCCGAGCCTCTCCGCCAGCGCCTCCGGGCGCATCACGGCGGCCTCCCAGAGCGTCGCGCCGCCGGCGTCGTAGAGGGCGACGAAGACCTCGCCGCGGTAACCGTCGAGGACCGCGAGCCGCTCGCCGGTGGCGCCGGCCGCGCCGATACCGGCGCCGAGCGCGTCGAGGGTGGAGACGCCGCACCCCCGTAGCCCGAGGCTGAGCGTCAGTCCTTTGGCGGTCGCGATCCCGACGCGCAGGCCGGTGAAGGAGCCGGGACCGAGCCCGACGGCGATCAGGTCGACCGAGTTCCACCCGCCGACGGCGTCGGCGCAGCGCTCGACCTCGGCGAGGAGGCCGGTGGCGTGCAACGGCCGGCCGCGCTCGGAGAGCCCGAGGTGCGCCTCGGTGACGACCTCGCCGTCGCGCCAGGCGCAGGCGGCGGTGTCGGGGGTCGCGGTGTCGAAGCCGACGACGACCAGGAGGTCCGCCCCCTCGTCCCTACTTCACGCGAAAGACGGAGGTGCCGACTTTCTTGCCCCCGACGAACCAGGTGACCTGATGGCGGCCGACGGTGGTCGAGGTGATCTTGTTCACGTAGAGCGTGCCCATCTTGGCTTCCTGCGGCTGTTCGGTGCAGAGGTGTTCCTTCTTCGGGAACTTCACGCAGACCGTGTATTTGACGTCGGCCTTCAGGCTTTTGAAGAACGCGCCCTTCTTGCTGCCGACCGGGCAGACGGTGGCCGGGGTCGCCTTCTGCGACAGCCCGCAGGCGATGTAGTGCTTGTAGGCGGGGCCCGAGGTCGGGGCCTTCGCCGGGGTCGGAGCCTCCGCTGAGGACGAGGCGACGCCGATCAGCATTCCGGTGGCCAGGGCGACCAGTGCCAACACCGACAGCATGCCCTTCTTCATCCTCGAACTCCTCCTGTCTCGACTGTGCGTACTCCTGAACCTTCAGCGTCACATCCCTAACCCCTTCCGAGGTCGGCGGATGCGGTGCGTCGCAGCGTAACGAACGCGCCCGAGCAGCCTCAGCCGACGATCTCGATCGTGCGGCGCTCCTCGCCGGCGTGCTCGAGGCGCACCTCGAGGGCCGGGCGGCCGAGGCGCTCGATCCCGACCGCGGGCCACTCGACGAAGGCGACGCCGTCGCCGCCGAGGTAGTCGTCGAGGAGCGCCGGGTCCTCGCCCTCCATGTCCTCGAGGCGATAAAGGTCGAGGTGGGAGATCGGCAGGCGCCCACCGGAGTACTGCTGCCCGATCGTGAAGGTCGGCGAGGTGACCGGTCCGGTGACGCCCAGCGCGCGGGCGGCGCCGCGGATCAGGGTCGTCTTCCCGGCCCCGAGGTCCCCGGAGACGACAACGACGTCACCGGGCGCGAGCCGCTCGGCGAGCCGGGCGCCGACCGCTTCGGTCTCCGCCGCCGAGCGCGTTTCGGTGCGGTCGTCGCTCATCCGGTGCCGGGTCCGCCGAAGAAGCCGAGCTGGTCGGCTGGTGGCGGCGGGTCCTGGTCGGCGGGCGCGGTCTCGGCGGCGACATCCGCGGCGCTCGGCAGCGGCGCCGGCAAGGCTTCCTCGATCAGCGCCGGGATCGTCGCGAAGTCGGCACGAAGCTGTTCCTTCACCGCCGGAGTGCGCAGCGCCGCCGCCGGGTGGAAGAGCGGCAGCAGGTGGACGGTGCGACCGCCGAGCTCATGCGTCTGCGGGACCCCGCGGACGCGCGTGATCCCGGTCGGGCTGCCGGTAAGAAGCTTGGTGGCGAAGTTGCCCAGCGTGCAGACCACGCGCGGCTGGATCAGTCGCACCTGCTCGAAGAGGTAGGGCTCGCAGGCGGCGATCTCGGTCGGCTGCGGGTCGCGGTTCTCCGGCGGCCGGGACTTCAGGACGTTGCAGATGAAGACGTCCTCGCGGGACAGGCCGATCTCCACCAGCAGCTCGTTCAGCAACTGCCCGGCGCGCCCGACGAACGGCAGGCCCTGACGGTCCTCTTCGGCCCCGGGCGCCTCGCCGACGAACATCAGGTCGGCGTCCGCGTTGCCCGCGCCGAAGACGGCCTTGACGCGCGTCTCGTGCAGCGGACATTTCGTGCACTTCGAGACTTCTTTGTAGAGGGAGACCAACTCCTCCCGCCGCGCCGCCGCGTCGGTGCTCACGGCTTCTCCCCCGCCGCCCGTCGCTTGCGCGACTCGACGATCCGGTTCTCCCGCGCCGCCACTTTCTCCACCCGCCGCGATTCATCGGAGCGCACCCGGGCCCCCCGCGGCGTCCTCCCGGGCGGCGACACCGCCGAGATCAGCCGCCGCGACCGCTCCGACCCGCACTCCGGACAGGCGACCGCCTCGGTCCCCGCCGCGACCAGCTCCTCGAAGCTCGCCCCACACCCCTCGCACTCGAACTCATAGATCGGCACTCCTGCAAAATCTACCCCCGCTCGAAGAGGTTCAGGTGGGCGACCACCGAAACCGACTCCCCGTCCTCGCCGTTTTCCCGCCGCCGGTCGACACAACGGGCCTCGGCCGCGTAGAGCCGCTCCGCGGTCTCGGCCATGATCGCGTGGTATTCGGTCCAGCCCTGCTCGTCGAGCGTCGCGGTGAACCGGAAGACATAGTGCTCGGGTCTCTCGATGAGCTTGCCCGCTTCGAGGGACGCGGCGGCATCTCCGAACTCCATCTGCAGGATGTTCGTGGCGCTCGCGACGGCTTCCTCGGACCCGAGTTCGGCGACCTCCTCGTTGGTCAGGTGCGGTCGACGGACGGCTCGGTAGAAGTGCTGGGTCGCTCCCCGGACCGGTCGGGTCCCAACTAGCTCGATCACTCCCATGTCACGGAGCACGCGCACGTGGTAGGCGACGTCGTTGACCGGCTCGTGGAGGTGGTCGGCCAGCTCCCGCGGGCTGATCGGATGCTCGGTCATCCCGTACCAGATGCGTCGCCGGAGGGGGTGGGTCACGATCGCGGCAAGCGTCTCAACCTGCCTCGCGGAATGTTTTTTCTGAACGGGATTCATTTGCTTGGGTTCCTTTCTCCCCCTTGACCGAATGGGTTCCGATACTAAGCAACTTTCGAACGGTCGGACCGCCTTTATGGGCTAATTGGTTCGCCTAAAGCCGGCTTTTCCACCTGAATTCAGGTCAAAGGGCTTCCGACCTAAACCGGAAGGAGGTGCCGAATGAAGGTCTCGACGATTGAGTCCGCGATCCCGGCCGCATCGGTCCACAAGGCCAACTGAGCTGCGGGGATGCGTCGGTCATCGAAAGACCGACGCATCCTTCACCGGCGGCGTTTGGAGACCACGTACATGGGGACTAGATTCGCTCCATTGACCGGGCACGTCTCGCCACCGACCAAAGGACGTCCACGTGTTTCTCTGCGAGCGCTGCGGAAGCAGATTCAACGCCACCGTCGCCGCCGCCGGCGACTGCCCTCGTTGCCGGGAGAGCGACGGCGTCTCCAGCAAGCTGCGGTTTCGCCTGTTCGAGCCGGCGGCGATGAAAGCGGCCGAACTCTCCTCGACCGGCCCGCCCTCGCCGCCGCCCGGTCAACCCGCGCGATAAGAAGTAAATACTCTGCCTTTGTGAGGGCAAAGACGATCGTCCCAGTGCTGATGGCGGCCATGCTCGTCGCTCTTTTTCTACCCGGAGCGGCCTTGGCGCGGGGGCGGCCCGTGAACCGCCACTCCACCACTCCGCCCGAACTCAGCGCCCAGTTCACCCTTCAAGGCACCAACGGCTACGAAATCAAGGCGGACGTCGCCGGTCGACGGCAGCTTGAGATCACCGCCCTGAAGTTCGGCAGTGTCATCCAGAGCGCCGTCTATTCGCTGCGCCTCCATTCGCGACACGGCCCGGAGGAGATCGCCGCCAACCTCGGCGTCCTCGGGCGCATCGACGTTCGGTTCGTTCCCCGGAAGCTTCGCCGCGAACCACCTCCGAAGAACTGCCAGGGTCCCGTGACCGTGATCGAACAGGGTCGATTCGTCGGCACGATCGCGTTCCGCGGGGAGGAAGGGTTCACCGAAGCGCACGCCGACCACGCCGCTGGGGCCATTGCCCGCGTCCCGTCGTACAAGTGCCCGCCGGTCGGCCCGAGGCCGAACCTGAAGAAGGTCCGGCGCCAACTCGAAAAGCTCGAAAAGGAAGCGAAGGCCGAAGAAGCCGAAGCCGAAGAAGGCGACGAAGAAAAAGCCTTGGCGGTCAGGCTGCATGCCGTTGCCGCCGGCGGCCGCGTCACCCTCACCACGACCAAGACCGTGCTGAAGGAAAAGCACGGCAAAGGACTGGCGATCGACACGCTCCTTGCCGTCGGGACCCGCCGGCGCGGTCCGATCGAAGAGAGCTTCGTCGCCGGCGAAATCTTCGGCAAGGGCACCACGTTCACCGTCCCGAACCGGAAGGACCCGAAGAGCGAAGGGATCCTGAAGCCGCCCGCCCCCTTCTCAGGATCGGCGACGTTCCGCCGCCACCCGAAGAAGCCGCCGACCTGGACCGGGGACCTCGAGGTCTACCTTCCGAGCTTCGGCGAAGTCCGACTGACGGGGCCCGGGACCCACGCCTCGATGTGCGAAGGGCTCGCCTGCCTGCTCCGTGACAGCGCCTCCGAGCGCACGCTCCGACAGGTGTCGAGCCGGCGATGAGAAGGACCACCTCGGGACGCATGGCTACTTCGTCAGCGTCACGGTGCTCGACGGGCGGCCGCAGGTCATCGCTCTCCGCCAGTCGCGAGAAGCTGACCTTGCCGGGGGACTGCTCTTCGGCACTCCGGGGACCGAGAAGATCGGCCACCTCGTCGGCCGTGGCCGGCTCCCGCTCGACCAGCATCTACAGCGCCCTGGACAGGCACAAGGAAGGAACCGTCGACATCGTGGAATCGGTCCTGCTCTCGGCAACCGCGCCACTCGTTTTCCGACTCGGCCACGATCGAAGCGCTCTCGCGCGCGACCGCGACTCTGAGCGGAAACCTGGCGGTCGACCCCCCCCGGAGTACGGCCTCGGCATCGAACAGGTCGAATACCAGACAATCCGCTAGGGGAGCGGCTCCCACTCCCACGCCTTCGCCGAAGCCAGGGCCTCGGAGTCGACGTGGCGGCGGAATTCGGCGAGCTCCTCTTCTTCGATCGCGTAAGCGTGCTCGGGGCCGGGGAAGGTGCCGGCACGTACCTCGTCGGAGTAACGGCCTACCGCGTGGGTCATCTCGGCGTGGACGTCGGCGTACTGCTTGACGAATTTGGCCATGTGGCCGGTGGTGATGCCGAGCAGGTCGTGGAAGACGAGGACCTGGCCGGAGGTGCCGGCGCCGGCACCGATGCCGATCGAGATCACGTCGAGGCGCCCGGAGATGATCGAGGCGATCTCGGCCGGGACGGCCTCGAAGACGATCGCGAAGCAACCGGCCTCCTGCAGGGCGAAGGCGTCCTCGTACATCCGGATCGCGGCCTTCGCCGACTTGCCCTGGGCCTTGTAGCCGCCGAGCGCGGTCGCCGTCTGCGGGGTGAGGCCGAGGTGGCCCATCACCGGGATGCCCGCGGCGACGATCGCCCTGGCGCGCTGGGTGGAGACGCCGCCCGCCTCGAGCTTCACGGTCTGCGCGCCGGTCTCCTTGATCAGGCGCTGGGCGCTCAGCACAGCGAGCTCGTCGCTCGCCTCGTAGGAGCCCATCGGCATGTCGGCGACCACCATCGGCGTGCGCAGCCCGCGGCGCACCGCTTTGCCGAGCATGATCATCTCGTCCATCGAGACGAGCTCGGTGCGGTCGTAGCCGAGGACCACGTTGGCGGCCGAGTCGCCGACCAGGACGAGGTCGACGCCCGCCGCCTCGGCGACGGTGGCCGAGGGGTAGTCGTAGGCGGTGACCATCACGATCGGTTCGCCGTTCTCCTTCATCTCGGCGAGGCGGGGCAGGGTGACCGCGACGCGGTCGGCCTGCGGGACGGTGTGGGAACGGACTCCTGAGCTCATGAGACCAACACCTCCGGGCGGTTGTCGATTGCGATCGGTTTGTTGTCGGCGTCGACGTGGACGACGGTGGGCTCGTAGCCCTCCAGGTCCGCCTCGTCGTAGGCGCCGAAAGAAGCGACGATGATCAGGTGGCCGGGCTCGACCAGGTGGGCGGCGGCGCCGTTCACCTGCATCGCGCCGGAGCCGGGCTCGCCGTCGATGACATAGGTGACGAAGCGCTCGCCGTTGTCGACGTCCCAGACGTGGACCTGCTCATTGGTGAGCAGGTCGGCGCCCGCCATCAGCTCGGTGTCGATCGTGATCGAGCCGATGTAGTCGACGTCGCAGTCGGTCACCGTCGCGCGGTGGATCTTCGACTTCAGCATCTGGCGTTGCACGCTGGCGATCTCCTTAGTCCTGTCGATGGTCCGGGGTGCTGTCGGCGGGCGGGTCGATGACGACGTTGTCGATCAGCCGGGCGGCGCCGACCTCGGCGGCGACGGCGACGAGGATCGGGCGGCCGGTCAGCCCTTCGACCGGCTCGAGGGTCTCGGCGTCGCGCGCCTCGAGGTACTCGGGCTCGATCGCGGCAGCGGCGAGCTCGATCCGGGCGGCGTCCAGGCCTGCCGCGAGGGACTCGAGCGCGAGCGCCTGCCGCTCGCAGGCGGCCAGCGCGCGCGAGAGGGCGACTGCGCGAGCGCGGTCGGCGGGCTCGAGGTAGACGTTGCGGCTGCTCATCGCCAGCCCGTCGTCCTCGCGCACGGTCGGCATCACGCGGACCTCCAGCGGGAAGTCGAGGTCGCGCACCATCCGCTTGATCACCGCGACCTGCTGGGCGTCCTTCTGGCCGAAGTAGGCGACGTCGGGGCCGACGATGTTGAAGAGCTTGGCGACGATCGTGGTGACGCCGTGGAAATGTCCGGCGCCGCGGCGCTCCGGGTCGCCGTCGAGGACCGAGGTGAGGTTGCCGGTGACCTCCACCGCGGTGGCGGCGCCGTCCGGATAGAGCTCGGCGACCTCGGGGGCGAAGACGAAGTCGACGCCGGCCTCGCTCGCCAGGGCCAGATCGCGCTCCTCATCGCGCGGATAGCGGTCGAGGTCCTCGCCGGGGCCGAACTGGGTCGGGTTGACGAAGAGGCTCATCACGACGAGGTCGTTCTCGGCGCGGGCCGCCCGCAGCAGCGAGATATGGCCCTCGTGCAGGAACCCCATCGTGGGGACGAGGCCGATCGCACGGGCTTCCCGCCGGGCCGGGGCCAGGGCGGCGCGCAGCTCATCGAAGCCGCGCAGAACGCGGGCGGCAGCGCTGGTGGTGACGGTGTCGCCGGGGGAAAGTGGGTCCAGGTTCATCAGGTCCATGCCTCCAGGGGTCACGGCCGTAGACGAATTATAGGCACCTTCGCGCCATTGGTCACAGAGCGCGCCCAGATGCGAATTCAAAGAGATTTTGATCCGTTCGCGCTCCCCCCTCGCAAGAAGCACCCAACGGCAGTAACCACACCCCTCACAGGAGGCATGCGTATGAGTTCCGACAATCTGCTGGCCAAGTTCGACCAGAGCGACGCCCTCGCAGAAACCCATCACAACGCCGTCGAAGGTCTCGACGAGGGCGACAGCCGTCGCTCGTTCCTGAAAAAGGCCGGTCTCGCCGGCGGCGCGGCCATGGGCTCAGGTGCCCTCCTTGCCGCTCTGACCCCGGCCGGTGCCATGGCCGCCAAGGGCAAGGGTCGTCCGCCCGCGAGCTTCGGCAAGGGCGACATCGGCATCCTCAACTACGCCCTGACCCTCGAGTACCTTGAGGCCGCCTTCTACAACGAGGCGACCGGCAACAAGGTCGCGAGCGGCTCGCAGGAGAGTGCCTTCCTCAAGGCGGTCACCGCCGACGAGAACGCCCACGTCGCGTTCCTCAAGAAGGCCCTCGGCTCGAAGGCCATCGGTGCCCCGAAGGTCGACTTCGGCGACGCCACCAGCAAGGCCAAATGGCTCCCGACCGCGATGGTCCTGGAGAACACCGGCGTCAAGGCGTACGGCGGCCAGGCTCTGAACATCAGCAGCCCCGCCTACATCACCGCCGCCCTGTCGATCTGGGCCGTCGAGGCGCGTCACGCGTCCGTCGCCGGTCTGCTCGTCAAGGCAGCGCCGACCAGCATCTCGCCGGAAAAGGGCCCGTTCCAGACGACCGCCACCGCGGCGGAAGTCCTCAAGGCCGTCGAAGGCACCGGCTTCCTCGTCTAGCCGGACGCGGATCCCCGGAACACAGAAAGAAAGAGAGCACATCTAATGATGCCCAACGTAGGACCTTTGGAGATCATCCTTGTCCTGATCGTGGCGCTCGTCGTGTTCGGGCCGAAAAAGCTGCCCGACCTCGGGCACTCCCTCGGCAAAGGGATCCGCGAGTTCAAAGGCTCGGTAACGGGTGAGACCGACGAGGCGGCTCGAGTCGAGGCAGCTCGGGTCGAGTCCGTCCCGGTCGCTGCGCACCGCACCCCGGTGACGTCGCACCGCGTCGAAGACACCCACACCCCCGCCTAGCCACCACCAGTCGTCCCCCAACGCCACCCCGAGGAGACCAGCCGTGCGCCGCATCAGACCAGCATCATTCGAGGATCAGATGAGCCTCGTCGAGCATCTTGACGAGCTGCGCGCACGGCTGGTCGTCTGTCTTGCCATCTTCGGGGCGGCCTTGGCGGTCTGCTTCTGGCAGAACCACCTACTGCTTGAAATCGCGGCCAAGCCACTGCCGGCGGGCCACGACAAACTGATCACCTTCGGCGTCACCGAGCCCTTCACGACGACGCTGACGGTCAGCGCCTACGCGGCGATCATCCTGGCGCTGCCGTTCGTGCTCTACCAGCTCTACGCCTTCGTCCTACCGGCGTTCTCCAAGCAGCAGCAGCGCCTCATCGTGCCGATGCTGATGATGATCCCGGTGCTCTTCATCAGCGGCGTCGCCTTCGGCTACTTCCTCGTCCTGCCGGCAGCCGCCAAGTTCCTCCTCAACTTCAACGACTCCCAGTTCAACGTCCAGGTGCAGGCAAAAGAGTATTACGGCTTCTTCTCGATGACCCTGCTCGCGACCGGCATCGTCTTCCAGGTCCCGGTCGGGATCCTCGCGGTCACCCGCCTCGGGATCGTCAAGGTCGAACAGCTGACCAAAAACCGACGCTACGCCTACCTGGTCTGCGCGGTCGTCGCGGCGGCCCTGCCCGGCGTCGACCCGATCTCGATGCTGCTGGAGATGGCCCCGCTGATCGTCCTCTACGAGATCTCGATCCTGCTGGCGAAGGCGTTCGGTACTCCGCAGGAGCGCTTCGACGCCGAGCCTCAGGGCTCCTGAGCCGACCCCTCGGCCTCGCCGTGTGCCTCTCCCTCGCCGTCGCCTACGCCAGGAGCGCGGTAGGCGATCGGCTTGATCGGCTTCGCCGGGACACCGGCGCAGATGGTCCGGGCCGGGAGGTCACGGTTGACGACGGAATTCGAGCCGATCACGCACCGCTCCCCCACCGTCACCCCGCTCGCCACCGCGCAGTGGACGCCGAACCAGCAGTTGTCGCCGATCTCGACCGGGCCCTTCGAGGTGAAGCCCTGCCAGGTGATCGGCATCTCGGGATCGTCGAAGCGGTGATCGGCGTCGCCGACGAAGCAGCCGTTGGCGAACATCACGTGGTCGCCGATCTTCACGCTGCGGTGGGCCGCGATCATCGTGCCGCGGTTGAGGAAGCAGCCCTCGCCGATCTCGATCTCGGCGTCCGGGGCGAGCGTCAGCCAGCAGCCGGGCTCGAGCAGCGTCCCTTCCCCGATCCGCAAGCGGCCCTCGTCGAGCGCCTCGAGGATCTCCCCCTCGACCGGATAGCGGACGAAGAAGCCGCCGCGGGCGGCATGCCGGTCGATCCGCAGGCGCCGTGACAGCCGATGGTTGCGCTCGTACCAGCGCCGCTTCGCCCACCAGACCCGCCACCCCGTCTGCGCCATCCGGTCACCGTACATAGACTTGCGACCCATGAGTGACCTGCGCGGCGGCATCGACCTCGGCGGCACCAAGATCCAGACCGCGGTGATCGACGCCGCGGGCGAGGTCAAGGGCGAAGCGCGCCATCCGACGCCGACCGACGGCGGCCCGCAGGAAGTCGCGAAAGCGATGGCCGCGGCGCTGGTCGAGGCGGCCAAGGCAGCGGGAGTCGAGAGCTCCGCGCTCCAGGGCGTCGGGGTCGGCTCCCCGGGCGACGTCGACGAGAAGGCGGGGACCGTGTCCAGCGCCAAGAACCTGCCCGACTGGGACGGGACCTTCAAGCTCGGCGAGGCACTCGAAGGGGACCTCGGGACGAAGGTGCGGATCGGCAACGACGTCCAGGTCGCCACCGAAGCGGAGTTCCACCTCGGCGCGGGCAAAGGCTTCGACAGCCTGATCGGCGTCTTCTGGGGCACCGGCGTGGGCGGCGGCCTGATCCTCGGCGGCAAGCCTTGGCTCGGCCGCGGCGCGGCCGGCGAGATCGGCCACATGGTGGTCAAACGCGGCGGCGCCAAGTGCCCCTGCGGGCGGCGCGGCTGCATGGAGGCCTACGCGGGCCGCGCGGCGATGGAAGCCGAGGCCCGCCGTCGCCAGGAAGACGGCGAGAAGACCGACCTCTTCAAGCTGATGGAGAAACACGACAAACCTCGCCTCACCAGCAGCATCTGGAACCGCGCCCTCGAGCACGACGACAAGGTCGCCACCGAGCTGATCGACCGCGCGATCGAGGCCCTCGGCACCGGCGTCGCCTCCGCCATCAATCTCCTCGACCCCGAAGCGATCCTGATCGGCGGCGGCCTCGGCCTCCGCTTCGGCGAGCGCTACATGGAGCCCTTCCTCGACGAGATGCGCAAGCACGTCTTCTTCGAGACCCTGCCGGTAGTGAAGGTCGCCACCCTGGGCGACCTCGGCGGCGCGATCGGCGCCTCGCTGCTCGTTTCGCGGTAGGCGCCTTCTCGGCAGTCCTAGTTGCGCCTGGGCGTCTCCTGAAAGACGTGCGCGGGGTTCGTGACGCTTCCGCCCGGAACTCCACACCTTCGTCACGCTTCTCCAGCACCCTCAGGTTGACGGGCCGAAAAGCGCTGATATAGAGGGCTTTTCGGCCCATCAACATCTGGGGTCCTGCGTAATGCGCACGGCCGCTCTCGCCGCCCCGCCTCCCGTCCCTTCGCTCGGGCCCCGACTCGCGCTCGAGCGAAGCCCCCCCGGGCCGCCTGCACGGCGGCCCGGGGGGGCGCGGAACTTCCTAGGCTCTGCCGCGGGTCTGGCGCTGCTGCTTCGCTACCGCGTCGACCAGGACCGCCAGCAGCAGCACGCCGCCGGTGACCATGTATTTGATCGGCGAGGCGAGGCCGAGGAGGTCCATGCCGTTCGAGATCGAGCCGATCACCAAGGCACCGAGCAGGGCGGTCCAGACCGAGCCGCGGCCGCCGAAGAGGCTGGTGCCGGCGATGACCGGACCGGCGATCGCCAGCAGGAGCAATTCGTTGCCGCCCGAGTTCTGGTTGACGGCGAACAGCCGCGAGGCGGCCATGATGCCGCCGACGGCGGCCATCGCGCCCGCGATCGAGAAGACCGCGACCCGCACCCCGTTGACCCTGATGCCGGCCCGTCGCGCCGCCTCGTCGTTGCCGCCGACGGCGAAGACGTGGCGACCGAAGGTCGTGGCCTGGACCACGTACTCCATACCGACCACGAAACCGAGCAGAATCAGGACGGCCAGCGGCACGCCGCGATCGGAGTTCAGGATCGCGACCGCGGCGAGGACGATCGCTGCCATCAGCACCAATTTGGCGATCTGCGGCAAGGGGCTTTTATCTCCCAGGCCTGCCGCCACCCTTCTTCGATAGCCGATCGCCAACACCAACCCGTAGGCGACGATGCAGACGACGGCGATGATCCAACCGGTGCTGTCCGAGTAGAAGATGTTGGCGAGGCCGGTGATCTTCGAATCGGTGACGTTCAACGACCCGGTCTTGCCGAGCACCTGTAAGAGCGCTCCCTGCCAGGTCAATAACCCGGCCAAGGTGACGACGAACGATGGCACCGCGAATTTGCTGAACAGGAAGCCCTGGGCGCAACCGATGGCGGCACCTACAGCGACCGCCGCGGCGATCGCCAGATAGGGATTCCACCCGTGTTTCACGTTCAGGACCACCATCACCGCGCCGCCTAGTCCCGACACGGCGCCGACCGAGAGGTCGATCTCGCCGAGCAGCAGCACGTAGACGATGCCGACCGAGATCAACCCGATCGTGGTGATCTGGAGCATCAGGTTGGTCAGGTTCTCGGCCGAGAGGAACCGGCTTTCCTGGACCTGGAAGATGATCGCGATGACGACCAGGCCGAGGATCACCCGGACCGACGAGAGATCGCCCTGGACGACCCGTTTGATCATCACCCGCGGGTCGATGCTGGTCTTCTCCTCCACGTCGCCACCCGGCGGCGGAGCAGTCGGAGCTGGCGTCGCGCTCATGCTTTCTCTCCCTCGGGGCCGCTCTCGGCGGCCTCCGCTTTCTCCTCGGCGACCTCAGCCCTGGTCCCGGCGTTGTTGCCGAGTCCGGTGATCGCGGCGACGACGTGCTCCTCCGTCACATCGGAGGCGGTGAAGTCACCCGCCGAGCGACCGAGGCGGAGTACGAAGATCCGGTCGCAGACCTCGAAGACGTCGACCAGGTTGTGGCTGATCACGACGACCCCGAGATCCCGTTCGCGCAGGCGTTTGATCAGCGCCAGCACCTGTTTGGTCTGTGGCACCCCGAGTGCCGCGGTGGGCTCGTCGAGCATCACCACTTTCGGTTCGCCGAGCAACGAGCGGGCCACCGCCACCTGCTGGCGCTGACCGCCGGACAGCGTCCCGACCTCGCTACGAAGGCTGGGGATCGTCACCGCGAGGTTCGAGAGGAGGTCCGCGGCGCGGTTCTCCATGGCGACCTCGTCAAGCTGGCGGGTGACCGTGCCCGCGCCGCCGAGCCGTTCCTCGCTGCCGAGGAAGAGGTTCGCCACCACGTCGAGGTTGTCGCACAGCGCGAGGTCCTGGTAGACCGTCGCGATCCCAAGGTTCGTCGCGTCCTGAGGTCTGTGGATCGACACCTCTTGGCCCTCGAACAGGATCTTCCCGCCGTCGGGGCTGTTGATTCCGGCAATGGTCTTGACCAGCGTCGACTTGCCGGCGCCGTTATCGCCGACGAGGCCTACGACCTCGCCGGCGCTGACGGCGAAATCGACCCGGTCCAACGCGTGGACCGGGCCGAAATGCTTACTGATCCCCTCCAGCTGGAGAAGGGGTTGACCTGGACTCATGCTCAGCCCGAGATCCCTGCTTCTTTGCAAGCCGCCGCGAAGGCGCCTTCACAAAGTTCCGCCGGAGTGACGAATTTTTCGGCGATGACCGTTTCATTGATGTTTTCTTTGGTGACCGGGGTCGAGGTCAGGAGAACCGAGGGCACTTCGGCCTTGCCGTTGTTGATGTCTTCGGTTTCTTCTTTGGTGCTGACTTCGCCCGTTTCGCCAAGCGAGATCGCCATTTCGGCGGCGATTTCCGCCTCCGGGACGATCGGCTTGAAGATGGTCATGAACTGTTCGCCCTTGAGGATGCGCTGCAGCCCCGCGACGGTCGAGTCCTGACCGGTTACCGGCCGTTCTTCCGGATTGATGCCGACGCCTTTCATAGCGGCGATGGCGCCGCCACCGGTTTCGTCGTTCGCGGCGTAGATGGCGGCGAAGCCATTCTTGCCGAGAGCGGTGATCGCCTGGTCCGCCTCTTTCTGGGCGTTTTCAGCGGTCCAACCGGGGGTGTCGTATTCCTTGGCGATTTCGACGCCTTCTTTTTCGAACACCTTGTTCGAGCCTTCCTTGAACAATTTGGCGTTCGGGTCCGCCGGGTCACCGTTGATCTTGATGATCGGGCCCGTCGGTTTGCCGATTTCCTTCAGCTTTTTCACCAGGGTTTCGGCCTGCTGTTCGCCGACCCGTTCGTTGTCGAACGAGACGTACGCGCCCACTTCGCTGTTTTCGATCAAGCGGTCGTAGCTGACCACCGGAACGTCCTGAGCGTGAGCTTTTTCAACGATGACCGCCGCCGATTTCGAGTCCATCGGGTCGACGACCATCACTTCGGCGCCCTGGGTCAATGCTGCTTCACCCTGGCTCGCCTGTTTTTCGACGTCGCCGCCAGCGTTGAAGTAGCTGACTTCGCAGCCCGCGCACTGTTCTTCAACGGCTTTTTCGAACGACGGTTTGTCGTTCGTTTCGTAACGCGGCGTTTCGTTTTCGGGCAGGAGCAGAGCGATCTTCACGCTGCCTTCGCCGCTCGCTTCTTCACCACCGCCGCCTTCTTCTTCTTCGGCGGCCCCACCGCCACCGGCGGCTTCGGTGCTTTCTTCACTGCTACTGCTGGTACTGCTGTCTCCTCCACCGCAACCGGCGACTACCGCCGCGATCACGAGCAGCGCGAAGGCTGCGAAGAGGGTCCTCTTCATCCAAGCTGCTTGGGGCATCTCTCCTCCTTTTGATTCTCCCCCCAACATTCCCGCCGACCATACCCCTGTGGCCCGACGGCCGTACGTACCTACAGTCGAATTCTCCTAAAGGACAACGCGGGGCGATCCCACGCACCCAATCGTCCTAACTTACTACGCAGCTACCGGGAGCTTCCTCGCCTTCCGGGATTTGGCCGGTCTGACCAGCTCGGCCAAGAACCGCCCCGTGTAGGACCCGCCGAGCGCCGCGATCTCCTCCGGCGTGCCCACGCCGACGATCTCACCGCCGCCTTCGCCGCCCTCGGGACCGAGGTCGATCAGCCAATCGGCGGTCTTGATCACGTCGAGGTTGTGCTCGATCACGACGACCGAATTGCCCGCGTCGACCAGCCTGCCGAGCACGTCGAGCAACCGCTGGACGTCGGCGAAGTGCAGGCCCGTGGTCGGCTCGTCGAGGATGTACAGCGTGTCCCCGGTCGCGACTTTGGAGAGCTCGGTGGCCAGCTTGATCCGCTGGGCCTCGCCCCCGGAGAGCGTCGTCGCGGGCTGGCCGAGGCGGATGTAGTCGAGGCCGACGTCACGCAGGGTGCGCAGGCGCCGGGCGATCTTCGGCACGTTCTCGAAGAAGCCCACACCCTCCTCGACCGACATGTCGAGCACATCGGCGATGTTCTTACCCTTGAAGTGGACCTCGAGCGTCTCCCGGTTGTAGCGCTTGCCGTGGCACTGCTCGCAGGGCACGTACACGTCGGGCAGGAAGTGCATCTCGATCTTGATCTGGCCGTCGCCTTTGCAGACCTCGCAACGGCCTCCCTTGACGTTGAAGCTGAAGCGGCCCGGCTTGTAGCCGCGCGCCCGCGCCTCCTGGGTCTGGGTGAAGATCTGGCGGATGTGGTCGAAGACGCCGGTGTAGGTCGCCGGATTCGAGCGCGGCGTGCGGCCGATCGGCGACTGATCGATGTTGATGATCTTGTCGATCTGCGAGAGCCCGTCGA
Organism: Solirubrobacterales bacterium; assembly: GCA_965200635.1. Lineage (GTDB taxonomy): Bacteria > Actinomycetota > Thermoleophilia > Solirubrobacterales > 70-9 > VAYN01. The sequence continues at coordinate 3,435,446 of OZ241364.1, forward strand.
TCCCGTCGTGCGCGCCGGGCCGCAGTTTCGCCTGGTGCAGGCGGTTGGCGACCGACGGGTAGAGGGTCTCGTTGACCAGCGTCGACTTGCCCGACCCGGAGACTCCGGTGACGCAGCAGAAGACCCCCAGCGGGATCGTCACGTCGACGTCCTTCAGGTTGTGTTCCCGCGCCCCGCGTACCGCCAGCGCGCCTTTCGGCCGGCGCCGCTCCTCCGGGACATCGATCTTTTTCTTCCCCGAGAGGTACTGGCCCGTGAGCGAGGACGGGTCCTTGGCGACCTGTTTCGGCGTGCCGGCGGAGATCACGTGGCCGCCGTGTTCGCCGGCACCCGGGCCGAGGTCGACCAGGTGGTCGGCGGCCATCATCGTGCCCTCGTCGTGCTCGACCACGATCACCGTGTTACCGAGATCCCGCAGCCGGTCGAGGGTCGCGATCAGCTTCTCGTTGTCGCGCTGGTGCAGGCCGATCGAAGGCTCGTCGAGCACGTACATCACGCCGACCAGGCTGGAGCCGATCTGCGTCGCCAGCCGGATCCGCTGGGCCTCGCCGCCGGACAACGTCCGCGCGGTCCGCGCCATCGAGAGGTAGCCGATCCCGACGTTGTCGAGGAAGGTCAGCCGTTCGGTGACCTCGCGGACGATCAGGCGCGCGATCGCCCGCTCCGTCTCGGTCATCTCCAGCTCCTCGATCCATTCCTTGGCGCGCCGTGCGGAGAGGTCGCAGTATTCGGCGATGCTGAGACCGCCGACCTTCACCGCGAGGCTCTCCGGCCGCAGCCGGGCGCCGTGGCAGACTGGACAGGCCTGCTCGGCCATGTAGCCCTCGATCCGCTCGCGGTTCGTCTCGGAGTCGGTCTCTTCGTAGCGCCGTTGCAGGTTGTTGACGATCCCCTCGAAGCGCACCTTGTAGGAGCGCCGCCGGCCGAAGCGATTCGTGTAGGTCACCTGATGGCGTTCCTCCCCGGTGCCGCGGAGGAAGATCTCTTTCTCGGATTTCTTCAGCTTCGACCACGGCAGGTCGAGGTCGACCTCGTAGGCTTCGGCCACCGAGGCGATCAGCCGCCGCCAGTACGCCGTGACGCCGCGGTTCCAGGGCTGCAGGGCGCCCTCGCCGAGGGACAGGGTCGGATCGGGGACGACCAGTTCGGGATCGATCACTTTCTGGAAGCCGAGCCCGTGGCAGCCGTCGCAGGCGCCGTGCGGGGAGTTGAAGGAGAAGATCCGCGGCTCCAACTCGGGGATCGAGGTGCCGCAGTTGAGGCACGCGAACTGCTCCGAGAAGAGCATCTTCGGCTCGTCGGAGTCGACGAACTCCACTTCGATCAGCCCGGCGGCGATCCCCGCCGCGGCCTCGACCGACTCGCTGAGACGACGCCGTAGCTCCGGTTTCATCACCAGGCGGTCGACCACGATCGAGATGTCGTGTTTGAACTTTTTGTCGAGGACGATGTCCTCGTCGAGACGGCGCAGCTCGCCGTTGACCTCGGCTCGGGAGTAACCCTCGAGCCGCATCTGCTCGAGCAATTTGCCGTATTCGCCTTTGCGCCCGCGGACCACCGGCGCCATCACCATGAATTTCTTGCCGTCCGGGATCGTCATCAGCCGGTCGACGATCTGCTCCTGGGTCTGGCCGGTGATCTCCTCGCCGCAGTTCGGGCAGAACGGGTGGCCGATCCGGGCCCAGAGCAGCCGCAGGTAGTCGTAGATCTCGGTGACCGTGCCGACCGTCGACCGCGGGTTGCGCGAGGTCGTCTTCTGGTCGATCGAGATCGCCGGGGACAGCCCCTCGATCGAGTCCACGTCGGGCTTCTCCATCAGCCCGAGGAACTGCCGCGCGTACGACGACAGCGACTCGACATAACGCCGCTGGCCCTCGGCGTAGATCGTGTCGAAGGCAAGGCTCGACTTGCCCGAGCCGGAGAGGCCGGTGATCACGATCAACGCGTCGCGAGGCAGCTCGAGGGAGACGTCCTTGAGGTTGTGCTCACGGGCACCGGAGATGACGATCTTGTCTGAAACGGGCACGAACAACGAGTTTAGCCAAGCGAACAGATGTTCCCCCACCCTTTCGACTGGCCCTACGTCCCCCGGCAAGGACGCCGTTCAAACATCCCCGGTATTTGCGGCCTTTTCCTCGATCGAGGGGGGTGAACTCGGGCGGCCCCGGCCCTAGGCCGTCCCATGCACACAGACCAACGAACGCACCCGAGAATGGCGGATCTGGCGGCGCGGCAGTACGGCGTCGTCACCCGGAGGCAACTGACGACGATCGGCTACACCGAGGCGACGATCGCCCGCGACCTGGAGACAGGACGCCTGCAGGACTGGCACCCCGAAGTCTTCGCCGTCGGCGCCCAGGGGCTCAGCCCCCACGGCCTCTGCATGGCGACGCTGCTCCTTCGCGGGCCAGGATCCCTGATCAGCCACCAGTCGGCGATCTGGCTCTGGGGCCTGGAGGCGCGGCTGGAGGTCCCGGTCCGTGTCACCCGGGCGCTGGGGGACGAGGACGTCGCGGAAACCGAGCGCCTGCCGGTGACCACGGTCCCCCGGGCACTGCTCGACTACGCCACCGACGCGAAGCGGTGGCGCCTCGAACGGGCGATCGCCAAAGCCGACCGCCTCGGGCTGCTCGACCTCGCGGCCGTGGCCCGCGTCACCGACGAGCTCCGGGGCCACTGCGGCCGCGGGCCGCTGCGCCGCGCGATGTCGATCTACACGGCGAAGGGCCTAACGCGGTCCGGCGGCGAACGGCGGATGCTCTCCGCCCTCGCCGAGGCCGGCGTCCGCCGACCGGCGGTCAAGGACTCGGTCGAGGGCTACGAGCTCGACTTCTTCTGGGGACCGGAGCGCCTCGGGATCGAACTCGACAGCTGGGAGCGCCACCCGCCGCCGCGCTCGTTCGAGGAGGAGCGAGAGCGCCGGGAGAGGCTCGCGATGGCAGGGGTCGAGACGATCCGGATCAGCGGGACCCGCCTGCGGGTCGAACCGCGGAAGGTCGCCAACCGCATCGCCGAGCAGCTCGACCAGCGGGCGCTGGACCGTGCCGCGTGACGCGGAGGCGGTCGGCGGGGCTAGAGCGCGGCGGAGAGCTTGCGCCGGTACTCGCGCGCCAGCGGATCGGCGGGGTCGAGGTCGGCAAGGACGCCGACGATCGCCTTGCGGATCAGGTCCCGGCGCTCGCCCGGGTCGAGGTCGTCCGCCGCCTCCCCGTTCCCGGACAGGGACTCAAGCAGCGCGTCCAGCGCCGGCTCCCGCTCGCCCGCGTCCAGGGACTTCCACGCTGCGGGCGCGATGCCCGCCGCTGCCAGCTTCACCCGGGCGGCGATTCCCGCCGCGCCGAAGTCGTCGGGGAAGCCCTCCACCGCTTCGGCCGCCTCGGCTTCGGCGCCGCGCGCGAGGCGCGCCTTGGCGAGCGCCACGGCGATGTCGGCGCGACGCGGCTCCAGTTCAGACGCCTCGCGGAGCGAGAGCTCGTCCCCCGCCGACAGCAGCTCATCGGCCCGCGAGGGGGCGAGCCCGTCGAAGAACTCTTCGACTTTGGCGGGCGGCACGGCGCCGACGAATTCGTCGACCACCTGGCCGTCGCGGAAGGCTTTTACCGCCGGGATGCCCTGGATGCCGAAGCGCTGGGCGAGCGCCTGGTTGGCGTCGGTTTCGACCTTCGCCAGGACCACGTCGCCCTCGCGCTTGGTCTCCGCCGCTTCCAGGGCCGGGCTCAGCTGCCGACAGGGTCCGCACCACTCGGCCCAGAAGTCGACCACCACGGGCACCTCTTTGGAGCGCTCGAGGACGTCGCGCTCGAAATCCGCTTCGGTTACGTCGACCGGCATCTCAGGCCCCCGCCGTCATTCCCTCGAAATCGCGCCGCAGCTCTCGCAGCTCGTCGCGGATCCGGCTCGCCTCCTCGAAGCGCAGGTCGTCGGCGGCGGCCAGCATCTCCTCCTCGAGCGCGACGATCGTCTTCTCCAGCTCCTCGGGGCTGTCCCAGCGCTCGGTCCGCTTGCGGCGCTTGCGCGCCGGCGCCCGGTCTTCCATCGCCAGCAGCTCCGACATCTCCGAGATCCCCTTGCGCACCGTCGTCGGCGTGATCCCGTGCTCCTCGTTGTAGGCGACCTGGATCGCGCGGCGGCGGTCGGTCTCGCTCATCGCCGCCCGCATCGCGTCGGTCTCCTTGTCGGCGTACATCAGCACCCGGCCGTTGACGTTTCGCGCGGCGCGGCCGATCGTCTGCACCAGGCTCGTCTCCCCGCGCAGGAAGCCCTCCTTGTCGGCGTCGAGGATCGCCACCAGGGACACCTCGGGCAGGTCGAGACCCTCGCGCAGAAGGTTCACCCCGACCAGCACGTCGTACTCGCCCAGCCGCAGGTCGCGGACGATCTGGATCCGTTCGAGCGTGTCGATCTCGGAATGCAGGTACCGGACTTTCACCCCGTACTCGAGGAGGTATGCGGTCAGGTCCTCGGCCATCTTCTTGGTCAGCGTCGTGACCAGGATCCGCTCGCCCGCCTCGGCGACCTTTTTCGCTTCGTTCATCAGGTCGTCGATCTGGTTGCGCGTCGCGCGCACCTCGATGTAGGGGTCGATGATCCCGGTCGGCCGCACGATCTGCTCGACCGTCCGCGAGGCTTCGGCTTTCTCGAACGGCCCCGGCGTCGCCGAGACCATCACCAGCGACTGCACCCGCTCGAGGAACTCGGCGAACTTGAGCGGCCGGTTGTCCATCGCCGACGGCAGGCGGAAGCCGAAGTCGACCAGCGTCGTCTTGCGCGAGCGGTCGCCCTCGAACATGCCGCCGATCTGGGGCACGGTCTGGTGGCTCTCGTCGACGAAGCAGATGAAGTCATCCGGGAAATAATCGATCAGGGTGTGCGGCGGCGTCCCCGGTTCGCGGCCGTCGAGGATCCGCGAATAGTTCTCGATCCCCGACGTGAAGCCGAGCTCTTTGATCATCTCGAGGTCGTACATCGTGCGCTGGCGCAGCCGGTGCGCCTCGAGCAGTTTGCCTTCGTTTTCGAGTTCGCCGGTCCGCGATTCGAGTTCGGCGCGGATCTCTTCGACCGCGCGCTCGACCGTCTCGTCTTTGGTCACGTAATGGGACGCCGGCCAGACCGAGACGTGGTCGATGTCGTCGATCACCTCGCCGGTCAACGGATCGAAATGCTGGATGCCCTCGATCTCGTCACCGAAGAGGGCGATCCGATAGGCGGTCTCGGCGTAGGACGGCATGATCTCGAGGACCTCGCCACGCACCCGGAAGTGCCCGCGCCCCAGCACCGCGTCGTTGCGCTGGTACTGCATCTTCACCAGCTTGCGCAGAACTTCGTCGCGATCGATCTGGCCGCCGACTTTGAAGAGCTGCATTTTTTCGTTGTAGACCTGGGGCGACCCGATCCCGTAGATGCAGGAGACCGAAGCGACGATGATCACGTCGCGGCGGGCGAACAGCGACGCCGTCGCCGCGTGGCGGAGGCGGTCGATCTCGTCGTTGATCGAGCTGTCCTTCTCGATGTAGAGATCCTGCGCCGGGACGTAGGCCTCGGGCTGGTAGTAGTCGTAGTAGGAGACGAAGTAGTTGACCTCGTTCTCCGGGAAGAACTCGCGGAACTCGTTGCAGAGCTGCGCGGCGAGCGTCTTGTTGTGCGCGATCACCAGCGCCGGGCGCTGCACCTCGGCGATCACCCCGGCCATCGTGAACGTCTTGCCCGTCCCGGTCGCCCCGAGCAGGGTCTGGAAGCGTTCCCCGGCGCGCAGCCCTTCGGCGAGCCCCGCGATCGCCTTCGGTTGGTCCGCGGTCGGCGTGTAGGCAGAGTTCAGGTTGAAATCCGGCACAAATCCAAGATAGCGAGCCGGGTGGAGCGGCTCGCCGGAGGCCGTGCCAGACTGCCCGGCCATGAGACTCTCGCGTACCGCCCTCGCCGCCTTCTTCTCCTTCGCCGGCCTCATGCACTTCCTGCGGCCGAAGCCCTACGAAGCGATCACCCCTCCCCCGTTCCCGAAAAAGGAGTCGGTCGCGATCTCCGGCATCGCCGAGATCGCGGGCGGCCTCGCCATCCTCCACCCCGCCACCCGCAAGGCCGGCCGCTGGGGCCTCCTCGCCCTGCTCGCCGCCGTATTCCCGGCGAACGTCTGGATGGCGACCAGCCCCGAGAAGATCCCCGGCGCGAAGAAGATCCCGCGCTGGGCCCTGTGGGCGCGCCTGCCGCTGCAGCCGCTGGCGATGGCCTGGGTCTGGCGGGCTACGGGGGACTGAGGGGGCGGGGACGCCGTTGTCCCGGCCGCTCCGGCAGTCCTAGTTGCGTCCTGGGCGTCTCATCGCGGTCCTGGCTGGCTGTGACCGCGATGAGACGCCCAGGACGTGAGGGTTTCGTCGGGAAGTGCGGGGGTTCGTGACGCTTCCGCCCGGAACTCCACACCCTCGTCACGCTTCTCCAACACCCGAATGTTGATGGGCCGAAAACTAGCCCTATAGACGTAGTTTTCGGCCCATCAACATTCGCGGTCAGACAGAAGGCGCACGAAGCATGAGGAACCTGCGCGGAACCGTGGAGTTCGTGCCGTCTCCCTCACATCTCCCGCAACGGCGTCGGAGATCCTTCACACCTTTCATACCTCGGCCGTCTCGGGCACGGTCACAGCCAGCCAGGGCCGTGACCGAGACGGCCGTGCTCGCCGCAACGCCTCGCGTCCCTTGCCCCGGCGCCAGCTTCCGAGGCCTGAGCCCTTACGCCGCGCGCCCGACCGGCTGACGGGCCTCGCTCCCGATGCCGGCCGGGCTCCCGCCCACGCCGGCAGCCGGCTCCGCCGCGTCGGCGATCGGCTCGCGGGCCGTCTTCGCCCAGCCGCCGTGGCCGCTCAGCTGGCGGGCGGTCGAGCGCACCAGGACGGGCCAGAGGAACCAGGTGTAGAGCGTGTAGACCTGGCCGAGGAAGAAGCCGACGATCCAGCCGGCCGGGCCTTGGCCGGAGCGGGAGGCGATCGTGCCGAGGGAGGTGCCGCCGAAGGCCAGGAGGTAGAAGAAGAGCAGTTGGTAGGTCGGCCCGCCGCCCCAGAAGGGGGCGATGCCGAGGATCGCGAGGAGGACCGCGCCGACCAGGCCGAGGCCGATGATGCCCTGCCAGAAGGGCATGAAAAGGTAGGCCGCCTGCTCGATTCGCGGGCCCAGGCCGAGGGTCTTGGCGCCGAGGACTTCGCGCCAGAGGCCGATCGCCTGGAGGTTGCCCTGGGACCAGCGGGTGCGCTGGCGAAAGAGCGGGCGGGGCTTGGAGAGGCCCTGCTGGGAGACGAAGGCGCGCAGGTCCTGCTTGCCCTTCCACCCCTTGGCGATCAGGCGCAGACCGAGGTCCTGGTCCTCCGTCAGCTTGTCGCGCCACGGGCCCTCCTCGTTGGCGACCGCGTCGAGGGCGCTCAGGCGGTTGAACTGGCCGTTGCCGCCCATCCCCGCCGTCCCCCAGCGGTTGCGCCCGGCCTGGAAGAGGTGGCCGTAGACGCCGAACTCGACGTCCTGCATGTAGACCAGTGGCGTCTGGCGGTTGTACATCCGCACCAGCGCCTGGACGCCGCCGACCTCGGGGTCGACGAAGTGGCCGGAGATGTAGTGCGGTGCCTCGGCGTCGAGGCGGCCGTCGGCATCGACGATCACGACGATCGTCCGCTCGCGGTCGTACCCCTGCAGCGCCCGGTAGGCGTAGTTCAGCCCCGCCGCCTTGCCCTTCTGCGCGTCGGGCTTGTCGCGCCGCAGGACGAAGAGGTCGGGATGGACGATCCCGGCGAGGATCTCCGGCGTGCGGTCCTCGGAGGCGTCGTCGATGACGACGATCCGCTTGCGCGCCACCGGCAGGGCGACCAATCGCTCGACCGAGTCGGCGATCACCACCTCCTCGTTCATCGCCGGGACCAGGAAGACCCAGGTGAAGGCGTCGGCGCCCTCCGGCGGCGCCTCAGGCGGATTCAGGATCGCGCCGTGGCCACGGACGAAGAGCAGGAGGGTCCAGAGGAACATGCCGGCGACGACCGCCAGGCAGGCGGTGAAGAGGACGACCCAGGGCCAGGCCAGCCCTTCGAACGGGAACTTCGGGTCGGCCATCCCCAGGGCCACGTCGGCGAACCCGGGCACGGCGCTCATCCTCAGTCCAACATCGAGAGACCGCCCGTCCGCGCGGCCTCCTCTTGCTGCTCGATCAGCTCGGTCTCCAGCTCGGCCTCGCCGACCGCCTCGGGAATCCCGGTCGGCTCGACCAGCGCCGCCTCGTCGATCGCCTGGCGCAGTGCCTCGACCCCGACCCCGCGTCCGGAGCGCATCCCGGCGGCGATCGCCACCGCGGCACGGCTGTAGCCGGTGCCGAACTGGGACGGCGGATCGGTGCCGAGCAGCAGGTGCTCGAGGCAGGCGACGATCCGCTCGGCGGCGTGTCCGTCGCCGTAGGGGTTCTCGGACTCGGCCATTTCGCGGTAGGCGACGTCGCTCTCCAGCAGCTTGTTCGCCTCGTCGAAGATCACCTGCGGGTCGGTGCCGACCAGGCGCAGGGTGCCGGCGGCGAGGCCCTCGGTGCGCTCGGTCGTCTCCCGGGTGACCAGCACCGGCTTGCCCAGCGACGGCGCCTCTTCCTGGATCCCGCCGGAATCGGTGATCACCAGGTGGCAGCGGCCGAGCAGCCGCGAGAAGGTGGCGTAGCCGAGCGGGTCGGTCAGCAGCACGTTGTCGAGGCCCTGGAGGCGCTCGATCAGCACCTCGCGCACCCGCGGGTTCGGGTGGACCGGGAGCACCACGCCGATCTCGGGGTGGCGGTCGGCGATCCGCGCGACCCCCTCCGCGATCCCGCGCAGCCCGTCGCCCCAGTTCTCGCGCCGGTGAGCGGTGACGACGACGATCCGCCGGTCGGAATCGCAGAGCGCCTGCAGATCGGGGTTGGCGAACGCGACGTTCATCTCCGAGGACCAGCGCAGCGCGTCGATCCCGGTGTTGCCGGTGACGAAGACCTGCTCGACCGGCACGTTCTCGCGCACCAGGTTGCCGAGGTTCTCCGAGGTCGGCGCGAAATGCATCGCGGCGATCGTCGAGATCACCTGCCGGTTCAGCTCCTCCGGGAACGGCGTGAGGTTGGAGCCGCCCGTGCGCAGCCCGGCCTCCACGTGCATAACCGGGATCCGCATGTGGAAAGCGGAAAGGGCGGCGGCCATCGCCGAGCTGGTGTCGCCGTGGACGAGGACCAGGGCCGGGTGCTTGCCGGCGATCACGTCGTCGCGCGACGGCGTCTCGTCGGGATCGATGTCGAAGCGCTCGACGCAGAAGTCTTCGAAGCGCTGCATCACCGAGGCGACCCGCTCGTTCAGCGCGGCGCGGCGCGAGCCCGCCCACAACGTCACGTCCGGCCTGATGTCGGCGAGCTGGAAGATGTACTCGACCAGACGGTTGTGCTGGCCGGTCGAGACCACGATCGGGTTGTAGTGCTCGCTCTCGCGGAGGGCCAAGATCAGCGAGACGAGCTTGATCGCCTCCGGTCGGGTGCCGACGACGACGGGGACCTGAAGCTTGTTTTGTGCCATCGCCTACTTATCGGCGCGGCCACCTGTTTCTTGAGTCAGCGTTTCCCTGCGTCAGGGGATCAGTTCTTCGATCGCGTTGCCGATCCCGCTGAGGAAACTTTCGCCGCTGAGGATCTTTTCGGCGTCCTGGACCAGTTCGATCCCCTGTTCGAGCGGCACGTGTTCGACCACCCCTCGCATCGGCCCGGCGACGAACGACGGCAGTTTGCCCCGTTCTTCGGCGTCGTCGACCGCCCGCACGAGCCCGGCGCGGATCGCGACGGTCAGTTTGTCGTCGTCGATGCCGAACCGCTTGGTGAAGCGTTCGCGGGCTTCCTTGGAGGCCAGCGCGCGGGCGAGGCGCTCGCGGCTGACGCCGAGCTTGCAGGCCGCGCCGTCGAGCGCCGAGAGCGTGAATTCCTCGGCCAGGCCTTCGATGCCGCCGCTGGTTTCCTGCCCGGCCCGCGGATCGCACGGGTTCTGGACCTGCACCGGCTGGTAGGACGCGCCGCCCGCGGCGGCGTAGACCCCGACCAGCGCCAGCGAGAGCACCAGCGCCGCGGCGATCAGGACGGGCCCCCGGCTCATAGGTCGATCCTCCGCGCCAGGGCGATCGGGATCAAGGCCAGGAGGCCGATCAGCGCGGCGATCCCGAACGAGGGGCTGAAGGCGTGCGTCGCCCCGGCGTTCAGCTGCTCCTGCAGTTCTTCGCGCAGATCCACCACTTCGGTCCGTTCGCCTTCGTCTTCTGGCAGGGGATCGAACACGTGGCCGAGGTTCGGCACCTTGCCGTCCTCCAGTTCCAGGTGGTCGGAGATCTTCTGTGCGAGGCCGAGCTTGACGGTCGGGCGGATCGGCGAGTCGAGGATCACCGAGGTGCCCGCGTTGATCGCCTGCTTCTGCTGCACCGCGATGTCGTGGGTGAAGACCGGGGTGAGGGCGAGCAGGCCGACGACGACTCCGGCGTGGCGGGCCGAGATCGTCCAGCCGCCGTGGATCGCCTGCGGGGCGCGGCCTGAGAGGGCGGTCTCGGTCAGCGCCGAGAGCACCAGCGAGAGGCCGATGCCGATCAGGATCTGCGGCGGGACGGTGAGCGCCACCTCGGCCTTCGGCAGCAGTGCCAGGCCGCCGAGCCCGCCGGAGAGGAGCAGTGCGCCGGCGGCGGCCCGCGCCCGCTCGTCCGCCACCCAGCCGGACACGCGGGCGCCGACGGCGGCCGCCAGCGGCATCACCGAGACGACGATGGCGGCGCCGATCGGGCTGAGCCGCCAGCCTTCGATCAGCAGCAGGACGAGCAGGAAGAGCGCCGCGGCGATCGCGGCGGAGACCATCGCCAGCGCCACGTTCGCCCAGACGTGCGGCCGGCCGACCCGGGCGGCGATCTCGCGCTCGATCACCCGCGTCGACATCTCGTGGCGGGCGACGGCGAGGATCGGAACCGCGGCGGCGAGCGCGATCGGCACCTGGATCAGGAAGATCGACTGCCAGGAGACGAGCTGGGTGAGGATGCCGCCCGCCGCCGGCCCGATCGCCGCGCCGGTGGCCCCGGCCGTCGCCCAGACTGCGGTCGCGCGCCGCTCCGAGCCGACCGCCAGCGGCAGGAGCTCCAGCGAGGCCGTCACCGCGAGCGCGCCGCCGAGCGCCTGCACCGAGCGGGCGATGACCAGGGTCGAGAGGTGATCGGAGATGCCGCAGGCGAGCCCCGCCCCGGCGAAGATCGCGAGGCCGACGGCAGCCGCGCGTCCCGGACCCACCCGCCGCGCCGCCATCGCCGCCGGCACCGCGGCGAGCGCCATCACCAGGTTGAAGGAGACGAGGACCCAGGTGACGCCGAAGACCGAGGTGTCGAGGTCCCGGTAGATATCGGGCAGGGCGAGGACGACGATCGACGAATCGGCCAGCACGATGCCGACCGCCAGTGCCAGTGCCCACGCGCGTGGGTTCGGCTTATCCCCCCCCATAGCCAAGCTCTGAAGCGTACTTTTCCCGGTACTCCTTTTGGCGTTCGAGCACGAGCTGAACGTAGGCGCGCGTTTCCGGATAGGTGATGTCGTCGATGGTCATGTCGTTGCCGCCCCACTTTTCCACCGGCCCCGGGCCCGCGTTGTAGGAGGCCAGGGCCGCGACCACGTCGCCGCCGTAGTACTCGATTCGTTCGGCCAGCAGGTAGGTCCCGTATTTGATGTTGATTTCGGGATCGGAGAGGTCGCTGGTCTTGAACGTGGTCGCGCCGCTGTGGCGGGCGATGTCTTCGGCGGCTTCCGGGGTGATCTGCATCAGGCCACGGGCTCCGGCGCTCGACTTCGCGGTGGCCGAGAACTTCGACTCGGTGTCGATCACCGCCGCGATCAGCGCCGCGTCCACTCCCTTTTCGCCGGCCTGCTGGCGGATGATGTCCTCGTGGTCCAAGGGCAGGGTGAATTCGTCGATCGCCTTATGGACCGTGCCGTTGATCACCATGACGGCCGCGATCAGGCCGAGCACGACGAGGATCCCGACGACGATCGGCCAGCGGCTGCGTCGAGTGCGACGGGCCTGGGGACGTGCGCGTGCCCTGGTGCTCATCCCCTCAGCTTCGCGAGCAGCGCGGACAGGGACGCCTCGAGGTCTTCGACCGACCCGTCGTTGACGACCACGTGCTCGGCCCGCCCGGCCTTCTCCTCCTGGGTCAGCTGTCGCGCCTCCCGAGCCTCGACCAGCGCGTGGCCACGGGCGGCGGCACGCTCGCGGCGCACGTTCTCCCCGGCGACGATCGAGACGGTGGTGTCGAAGGCGCTCGCACGGCCGCCCTCGAAGAGCAGGGGCACCTCGATCACGGCGAACTCGAGGTCCTCCGGGAGTGCCGCGATCCAGCGCGCGGTCTCGGCGCCCACCGCCGGGTGGAGCTTCGACTCCAGCCAGATCAGCTGCTCGGGGTCGGCGAAGACGATGGCGCCGATCGCCCCGCGGTCGGTCGGCGCGCCCTCGGGCGTCACCTCGGGCCCCCAGCGCTCCGCCATCTCCCGGCGCAGCGGCTCGCCTTCGAGCAGGTCGTGGACGACCGCGTCCGAGGAGAGCGTCGCCGCGCCCAAGCGGCCGAGGGCCGCCAGTGCCTCCGACTTCCCCGCGGCGATGCCGCCGGTCAGCCCGACCGTCAGCGGCGCCACGCGGCCCCGCTCACGGCTAGTCCTGCTGCTCGGGCTCGCTGTCTGAGTCGCCGCCGGACGCTGCCTCGTCGGCACTGTCCGGGGAGTCGGGGCGCTCGGAGGCGGATTCGCCCTCCTGGGCCTCGCCACCCTCGCCCTGCTCGCCGCCCTCGGTGTCACCGTCACCATCACCCTCAGAACCCTCCTCGGGCTCCGAAGACTCGGCGGCGGCCTCGATCGCGGCCTCCGCGGTGGCACCCTCGGGCACCTCAGCGGCGACCGTCTCGGCCTCCACCGTGGGCGACTCGACTACCTGGTCGGCGACGGCGGAGTCCTCGGCGAGGTCGATCGCGGCCTCGTCGGCTCCACCCTCGGCGACCCCGTCCTCGGTCGCGCCCGCGTTCGCCGCGTTGGCGGCTGCGATCTGCGCGCTGAGGTCGAGCATCGGCATGTTCTGGTTCTCGACCCGCTTGATCGAGAGCGACAGGCGACGCCGGTCTTCGTCGATCTCGAGGATCTTGACGTTCAGCTTGGCGCCTGGCTCGACCACTTCGGAGGGGTTCTCGACGTGATGGTCGGCAAGCTCGGAGATGTGGACCAGGCCCTCGACCCCCGGCAGGATTTCGACGAAGGCGCCGAAAGCGACGACCTTCGTGACCGTGCCCTCGAGCACGTCGCCGGGACGATGGGTCGAGATGACCCGCTGCCAAGGGTCCTCCTGGGTCTGCTTGAGACCAAGGGAGATGCGCTGGCGGTCGCGGTCGATGTCGAGGACTTTGATCCGCACCGTGTCGCCGATCGCCACCACTTCGCTCGGGTGGTTGACGTGACTCCAGGAAAGCTCGGAGATGTGGATGAGGCCGTCGATCCCGTCGAGGTCAACGAAGGCGCCGAAGTCGACGATGTTGGAGATCTTGCCTTCCACGATCAGACCCGGCTCGAGCTTGCCGAGGATCTGCTCGCGGACCTCTTTGCGCTCCTCCTCCAGCACCGCGCGGCGCGAGAGGACGACGTTGTTGCGGGAGCGGTTCAGCTCGATGACTTTGCACTCGAGCGTCTGGCCCATGAACTCGTCAAGGTTGTGGACGCGACGGATGTCGACCAGCGAGGCGGGCAGGAAGCCGCGCACCCCGAGGTCGAGGATGAGGCCGCCCTTGACGACCTCGATGACGCTGCCTTCCACCGGTTCGCCCGAGTCCGCGGCGACCTCGATGCGGCGCCAGGCTTTCTCGAAGCGGGCACGCTTCTTGGAGAGGATCAGGCGGCCCTCGGCGTCCTCCTTGGTGAGGACCAGCGCGTCGACCTCCTCGCCCAACTCGACCTCTTCGGCCGGGTCGACCGACTTGCGGATCGAGAGCTCGTTGCTCGGGATCACACCCTCGGCCTTGTAGCCGATATCGACAAGGACCTCGTCTTTGTCGATACGGACAACTTTTCCGTTGACGACATCTCCCTCGTCGAACGACACCATGGTCGCCGCGTAGTTAGGGACGATCTTGCCGTCTATGTTGAGCAGAAGCCCACCGCTTCCCTCTACGGGAGTGGCGCTGGGCGCAGGGGTCAGGGTCTCGGTCGCAGCCATTGGGTTGGGCATTGTGGCAGAAACGAGACGCCGACCGAGCCCCGCCGATACCCTGCGGCGCGATGCCTACTCGTGCCACCAAACGCGGCGATGACCGCACCCCGCTCACGGGGTCCCATGACGTGTTGATCTGCGGTGCCAGTTTCGCCGGCCTGGCGGTGGCGCGAGAGCTGGCCGGGAGCGGCGCCGACGTGCTGATCGTCGACCGCTACGAGATCGGCGAGCGCCAGACCTCCGCCTGCGGCATCCCTACGGAGTGGCTCGAGAACCTCGACCTGATGGGCGCCGAGCGCCAGCGTTTCGACACGCTCGTGATCAACACGCCCCACGGCAACTCCCGCTACCGGCTCCCCTGGACCTTCTCCACCTTCGACTACCGCACGCTCTGCGAGCTGATGTGGGACAAGTGCGACGCCCGCTTCGAGACCGCCAAGGTCGAGGGCTTGGCGAGCGCCGCCGCGAACGGCTCCGACGCGATCGCGGTCGAGACCGACCGGGGCGTCGTCTCCGCCCCGCTCGTCATCGACGCGCTCGGCTGGCGCCGTGTCCTCGCCGGGCCGGCGGGCTACCAGCCGCCCGACGCGCCGCTCTCGCGCGGCCTCGAGGTGCATCCGGACGGCGGCGCCGAGGACCTCGAGATCTGGATCGACCGCCGCTACGTCCCCGCGGGCTACGGCTGGAGCTTCCCCGCCGGCAAGGAGACCCGGATCGGCGTCGGCTCCTTCGACCCGAAGTTCCATGTGCGCGAGACGACCGAGATGCTCGCCGAGGACCTGGATCGCGACCGCGTCCGCTACCAGGGCAACTGGATCCCCCACAAGCTGCGCGCGGCGACCGGGCGCGGCGTCTTCTTCACCGGCGACTCCGCCGGCCACTGCCTCCCCCTCACCGCCGAGGGCATCCGCACCGCGCTCTACTTCGGCATGGACCTGGGACGGGAGCTGCGCGCCGTCGTCGAGGGCCGCCAGACCCGCGAGCAGGCGGCCACCAACTACGCCGCCTTCAACGACTCGCACGAGGTCAAGTTCAAGTGGATGCTCCGCACCCAGAAGCTCGTGCCGCGCGTCCCGCCACGGATCCTCGGCCCGCTGATCCGCCTGCTCGGCACCAAGCGCTTCGTCGACTGGTCCTTCCGCCACTACCTGAACATCGCGCCGCCGGAGTTCGCGACCGACGAGGGCTACTTGGCGTTGAGCCAGTCGGTGCCGACGCCGGCGTCGACCTCGAGCGGCGGATCCAGCTCGTAGGCCTGGGTCATCTCCCGCCGCACCAGCTCTAGCGCGGCGTCCATCTCCTCCGGCGGGCCCTCGAAGAGGAGCTCGTCGTGGATCTGGAGGACCAGGCGGGTCGCCATCCGCTCCTCACGTAGGCGCGCCCAGCAGTTGACCATCGCGACCTTGATGATGTCGGCGGCGGTGCCCTGGATCACGGTGTTGACGGCGAGGCGCTCGCCGAGGCGGCGGGTGTTGGGGTTGCCCGAGCGCAGCTCGGGGATCGGCCGCCGTCGTCCCATCAAGGTCGTGACGAAGCCGTCGTCCTGCGCTTTCTCGACCACCTCCTCGCGGAAGGCGCGGACCGCCGGGAAGCGCTCCAGGTAACGGACGACGAATTCCTCGGCCTCCTTGCGCGGGATGTTCAGCCGGTCGGCGAGGCCGAAGCCGGTCAACCCGTAGACGATCCCGAAGTTCACCATTTTCGCTTTCGAGCGCTGGCCGACGTCGACCTCGTCGGGCGGGATCTCGAAGACCTCGGCGGCGGTCGCCGAGTGGACGTCCTCGCCGGCGTGGAAGACGTCTTTGAGGACTTTCTCGTCGGCGACGTGGGCGAGGACGCGGAGCTCCACCTGGCTGTAGTCGGCCGAGAGCAGGCGCAGGCCCTCTTCGGCGACGAAGCAGGCGCGGACCGGACGCCCGAGGTCGGTTCGGATCGGGATGTTCTGCAGGTTCGGGTTGGTGCTCGAGAGGCGGCCGGTGGTCGTCGCGGCCTGGTTGAAGGTGGTGTGGACGCGGCCGGTGTCGGGGTCGATCAGGTCCGGCAGCGAGTCGAGGTAGGTGTTCTTGAGCTTGGTCAGCTCGCGCCAGGACTCGATCTTCTCGACGATCGGGTGCTCGGCGCGGATCTGCTGGAGCACGCGGGCGTCGGTCGAGAAGCCGGTTTTGCCGCGCCGCTTGCGACTCAGCTCGAGTTTCTCGAAGAGGATGCGGCCGACCTGCTGCGGCGAGCCGATCGTGAACTCCTCGCCGGCCAGCTCGTAGATGTCCTTTTCCAGTTGGTCGATCCGCTCGCCGAAGCCCGCGCCGACCTCGGCGAGGCGCTCCGCGTCGAGCTTCAGCCCCTCGCGTTCCATCGCCGCGAGGACGCTGATCAGCGGCAGCTCGATCTCGCGCATCAGCGGCTCGAGGCCGAGGGCCTGCACGCGCGGCAGCTGGTCCTCGGCGAGGGCGCCGACGAGGCGCGCCTCCTCGGCCGGGTCGAGGCCCGCCTCGACCTCCTCGCCGAGCGACATCTGCCCGTCCTCCTCCTTGTCGGACTCGGCGGCGGCGCCCTCGGCGATGCCGATCCCGGCGTCGGCGGCGAGCTCGATCAGGTCGTAGGTGCGCCGCTGCGGCTCCAGCAGGTAGGCGGCGAGCATCGTGTCGTGCTCGAGGCCCAGCTCGACGCCCTCGCGCGCAGCCGCGGCGAGGAGGCCGTGGCGGCCGCCGCCGAGCGACTTCAGGTCGTGGCCGGCCAGCGGCTTGTCGGCGAGGGCGACGGCGAGCTCGTCGTGGGAGCTCTGGCCGGTGAGGATGCGCTCGCCCCCGGCGGCTGCCCAGCGATCGCCGTCGAGCGCGACCGCGACGCGGGGCCCGTCGCCGATGTCGGCAGGCGTCCCCTCCACCGTCTCGATCTCCAGCTCGGTCTCCACCTTGCGGCCGGGGACGGCGTCGCCCTCGGGCAGCGCCTCTTCGAGGCGGTCGAGCACGGCCCGCAACTCGAACTCGCGCATGAACTCCCGCAGCGCGCCGCGGTCGGGCTCGGAGTCGAGCGCCGCCTGGAGGTCGACGCCGCTGTCGATGTCGTACTGCAGCGTCGCCAGCGCCCGGGACATCCGCGCGTCCTCGGCGTGGTTCGTCAGGTTTTCCTTGCGTTTGGCCCCGGAGATCTCGTCGACGCTTTCCAGCACCTTGTCCAGCGAGCCGAATTTCTGCAGCAGCTGCGTCGCGGTTTTCTCGCCGATGCCGGGGACGCCGGGGATGTTGTCGGAAGTGTCGCCGCGCAGGCCCATCAGGTCGGTGACCAGGGTCGGCGGCACGCCGTAGCGCTCTTCGACCGCGGCGGCGTCGTAGATCTTGGTCTCGGTGATCCCGCGCGAGGTGCTCATCACCCGGATCCCGTCGCCGACCAGCTGATACGCGTCGCGGTCGCCGGTCACCACCATCACGTCGATGCCCTGCTCGCGCGCCTGCCTGGCGATCGAGGCGATCACGTCGTCGGCCTCGAACCCTTCGACCTTCACGTTGGTGTAGCCGAAGGCCTCGACCAGCGGCATCAGGTGCGGCCACTGCTCCTTCAGCAAATCGGGGCGCGGTTTGCGCTGGGCCTTGTAGAGGTCGTAGGTCTTCTCGCGCCCGCTCCATCCCGCGTCCCAGCAGACGATGACCCCCTGCGGGTGGTGCTCGTCGATGATTTTCACCAGCATCGAGGCGAGCCCGAAGATCGCGTTGGTCGGACGCCCGTCGCTGGTCCCGATCGACTCGGGCAGGGCGAAGAAGGCGCGGTAGGCGAGGCTGTTGCCGTCGATCAGGAAGAGCTCGGGTGAGGCGGGCATCCGCGCAACTCTACGAGGCCACGCGACCGGCGCGGTCGGACCCTGCCGAACCGGTGACGGTCAGCGACGGCGCAGGTTGATCGACTGCCGGACGTCCTCCGGCGCACCGCCGGAGGGTCGGAAGCGAACGTCGAGCGACACCCGCCGCCAGCGCTTGTGGAGGAGCGCCGCGAAGCGGCCGGTGAGATGGCAGACCACCTTCACCCGGCCGGCGGCGGTCGCGGTGGCGCTCCCCTTGCAGGCAGTCTTCGCCGGCTTCCCTGCCGTGCCCTCAACGGCGAGCCGTCCGGGCCCCGGAGCCTCGAGCACGATCGAGACCGATTTCCCGGCGACGCGTCGACCGACGAAGGCGAGACGCCCCGGAGCGAGCGGCGCGGTCGTCGGCGGCGGCGGCGATCCCGTCCCGGAATCGGGAGCGGGAGCGGGAGTCGGCGCGTTCAGTTCTTCGGTGGGTGGAGGGGTCGGGAAGCCGCCGACCGGACGCAACGCCGGGCACGGCACCGGAACCGGCGGCTGGGGCGGCACGGACTCGCCCAGGAAGGCAGCGAGCTCCGCCGGCCGCTCTTCGATGAATTCCCGCGTGGCGTCGACTTCGTCCGCCGCCCGTTCCAGGTTTTCCGTCCCGTCGATCCCCGGATTCGGGAGCTTTTCCTGTTCCGAGGTGGCCGCTTCGAGTTCCTGCCAGGGCTTCAGGGCAGCCGCGGAGCAGCGGGCAACCGCGTCGAGGCTCGGAGCGGCCAGGGCCGTCAGGGCTTCGCTGCCCGCGGTGAGGTACTGCTGCCGACATCCGGCGGTGTCGGCCAGGCAGTCGGTGAAGAGGACCCCGCCATCGCTGCCGAAGTTCAGGTGCCGGCCGACCTGCCAGGTCTGGTCGGTCCCCCAAGGCGTCAACGAGAACTTCCCCGCCGCGTCGCTGTAGAGGTAGTAGTTGTTCGGGTGCAGGCCGTCGACGGCCTGGCCGGCATAGCCGTCCCAGTTGCCGACGTACTTTTCGACCAGCCAGTCCTTCGTCATCTCCGACAGGTCGGCGAAGTTGGCGACCCGCTGGGAGAAGCTCCCGCTCCCTTCCACCGCCGCGAGGAACGCTTCGAGGTCGCCTTTTTCTTTCTTTTTGCCCTCCGACGCTTCGAGTTGTTTCCAATGCGCGGTGGAGACATCGGCACCGTATTCCCCCGCGTACAGATGCTGTGGGGGCGCCAGGAAGGGCGTGCCGAAGGCGTTTTCCACCGACTGGGCGTCCTGGGTTTCGATGTTCAGGTGGACGCCGTAGCTTTTGCCGTTCACGGTGAGATAGGTGAACCCGGTGTGCGGCGCCGGCACCCCCATGTCGTGGAACGCCTGGTAGGTGACCGTCTCGTGGATCATCGACGGGTCCTGGACCATGTTGTTCAGGGTCATCTTTTCCAGGCCGAGGAACCGCTGGCCTTCGACGTATTTGTCGAACTTGATCTTGAAGGCCGCCTTCTGGTTGAACGACCGGAGCGAGCCGAGGTTGCCCTTCAACTCGATCCCCACCGTCAGCGGCGCCGAGAACGGACCGGCGCTCCCAGGCGTCCCGTTGGTTTCCGCCATCGAGAACGTCCCTTCGACGTATTCCTTCGGTTCGGCTTCGAGTTCGGCGATCGAAGCCGGCGGCAGGCCGAGGTGGATTTCGGTGAAGCTCGTCGGTTCGTAGGTCCAGTTGGCGGGGCCGCCCGCGGCTTGAGCCGCCGCGCCCCAGATCGCGCACGCGACCAAGGCCACGCACACCGCCCCCGTCATCTTCATCCCCCTCACCGGCCCAACCTAGGCTGTTTACGTTCCTGTTACAAGCACCGCGCGAAGATCAGCGGCGACCTTCTCCGGAGCGACTTCCAATTGGTCGCCCGTGTAGCGCCGCGTGGTGATCCCATGGGCCCGGAGCTCGAGATCGCGCTCGTGGTCGTCCTCGAAGGAGACCGAGCCCCGGTGGTACTCCCAGCTGTCGGTCTCAACGGCGAGCCGCCGCTCCGGCCAGAAGAAGTCGACCCGGTGTCCGTGGACGCGCCTGTTGACGAGCGGCCGCGGCAGCCCGTGCTTATCGCAGAACTCGAGGAAGAGCAGCTCAAGGTCGGACCGCGTCCGCTTGGTGGCGGAGAGGTGAGGCACCCGAAACCCGGCCAGCTCCGCCTGGCGCAGCGCGCGCCGGAACAGGTAGGGCTCGACTTCACCGCGCACGTCTTCGACGGTCCGCGCCGGCGTCGTGACCGCGATGCCGTGGCGCTTGGTGACGTCGCCAGGGGTGAGCGTGCGGGAGCGATGGATCCGGATCCCACGGTGCGTCCCTCGCCCACCGTCGCCGCCTACGGTCACGTGCACCGGCCCCGAGATCGGCTTCGAGAACTGCCAGAGCGCCACCGCGCTCGTATGGCTCAGTACCGCCTTGTCCCCCACCGCGAAGGTCGCGGCGACCCATCGTCCCCGCCAACTGAGGCCCCGATGACCAACCGCATACACCCCGCGATGCAGCCGATGCAGTCGCCCCGAGGCAACCCTTCGCCGAACGCCGTCTCTGCCGATGCCGGCCTCGTAGAGCTGCGCCGCGGTCACGATCCCGTGCTGTTTGCTCGCAACCGCCGCGAATTGCTGATCCCCTGTGGCGTCTAAGTCGCTCATACCGCGACTAAGTCGCCACGGCACCCGAGTTCTCCCCCCTCCCCCGGTCCCGATCGCGGAATCTGATTCGATTCTCCGCATGCCCGTCTCAGCGCAGTACAGCGTCACCATCCGTGTCGAGCTCGATGCGCGGCAGGAGCCGCTCGGGAAATTGACGGCGGCGATCGCCGAGGCGGGGGGACAGCTGCAGGGCGTCGACCTCGTTCCGGGAGCCGGGCCGGAGGGTAAGCGGGTCCGCGAGTTCACGATCGACGCGTCGGATCGCGACCACTGGGAGAAGATCCTGAGGGCGATCGGCTCGACCCGGGGGGCGCGGGTGCTCGACTACGTCGACCGCACGATGCAGATGCACCGCGGCGGCAAGATCGACATGCACAACAAGTACCCGGTGAAAACGCGCGACGACCTCTCGATGGCCTACACGCCCGGGGTCGCCCGCGTCTGCATGGACATCCACGCCGATCGTGCCAAAGCCTTCGAGTACACGATCAAGAAGAACACCGTGGCGGTCGTCTCCGACGGGTCGGCGGTGCTTGGGCTCGGCAACATCGGCCCCGAGGCGGCGATGCCGGTGATGGAGGGCAAGTGCATGCTCTTCAAAGAGTTCGCCGGCGTCGACGCCTTCCCGATCTGCCTCGACACCCAGGACACCGAGGAGATCATCCGCGCGGTCGAACTGATGGCGCCGACCTTCGGCGGGGTGAACCTCGAGGACATCTCCGCCCCGCGCTGCTTCGAGATCGAGGAGCGGCTGAAGAAGAAGCTCGACATCCCCGTCTTCCACGACGACCAACATGGCACCGCCGTGGTGACGATGGCGGCCCTCTTCAACGCGCTGAAGATCACCGGCAAACCGATCGAGGAGGTCCGCGCCTTGGTCGTCGGCCTCGGTGCGGCGGGCGTCGCGGTGACGAAAATGATGCTCGAGGCCGGGATCACGCAGATCATCGGCGCCGACCGCAAAGGCGCCCTCTCGACCGAGCGCGAGGACTACGTGAGCGGCGAGATGAACTCGACCAAGCGCTGGTACGCGGAGAATTCCAACCCGGAGCACATCCACGGGCAGCCCGACGACGTAATAGAGGGCATGGACCTCTTCATCGGCCTCTCCGGCCCCGGGATCATCCAGGCCGATTCGCTGGCCAAGATGAACGACGACGCGATGGTCTTCGCGATGGCCAACCCGACGCCCGAGGTGATGCCCGAGGAAGCCGCGCCGCACGTGCGGATCATGGCCACCGGGCGCTCCGACTACCCGAACCAGATCAACAACGTCCTCGCCTTCCCCGGCATCTTCCGCGGCGCCCTCGACGCGGGCGCCCCGCAGATCACCGAGGCGATGAAGCTGGCGGCCGCGCGCGGGATCGCCGAGACGGTCTCCGACGAGGATCTCGCCGAGGACTACATCATCCCCAGCGTCTTCAACCGCGACGTCGCCCCGAAGGTCGCCGAAGCCGTGATCGAAGAGGCCAAGCGCGACGGCATCGCGCGGCTGAACGAGGAGACCGGGACCTTCTCCGCGGTGGAGACGAGCTGATGCGGGTTCTCGTCACCGGCGCCAGCGGCAGGATCGGCAAAGCACTTTGCGAGGAGCTCCTGAGCCGCGGGGACGAGGTCGTCGGCCTCACCCGCGACCCGGACAAAGCCGCCGCGGCACAGCCCCAGGTGACCTGGCACGCCTGGGAGCCGACGCTCGAACGCCCTGCCGAGGCCGCCTTCGAGGGCGTCGACGGGGTCATCAACCTGGTCGGCGAGAAGATCAACCAGCGCTGGTCCGACGAGGCCAAGCGCAAGATCATGGACTCGCGCAAAGTCGCGACCCACAACCTGGTCGGGACGATCGAGGCGCTGGCGACGAAGCCGAAGGTGCTGGTCAGTCAGTCGGCGGTCGGCTATTACGGCAACCGTGGCGACGAGGAGCTCGATGAGTCGAGCGCGCCTGGCGAGAGCTTCGACGCGAGCGTCTGCGTCGAGTGGGAGAAAGCGGCGCACGAGGTCGACCCGACCGGCGTGCGCCTGGCGATCGTCCGTACCGGCCAGGTGATGGAGACCGAGGGCGGCATCCTCGGCGAGCTCCTGCTCCCCTTCAAGCTGGGCCTCGGTGGGCCGCTCGCGGGCGGCAAGCAGTGGGTCCCCTGGATCCATCTCTCCGACGAGGTCGGGATCCTGGTCTGGGCGCTGGACACGGAGTCCGTGACCGGAGTCGTCAACGGCAGCGCGCCGAACCCGGTGACGAACAAGGAGTGGTCGAAGGCGCTTGGCAAGGCCCTCCACCGCCCGGCCGTGCTGCCGATCCCCGGCGTCGCGGTGGAGGTCAAATTCGGCCGCGAGTTCGGCAAGATCGCCCAGGGCGGTCAGCGGGTGCTGCCGAAGCGGACCGAGGAGCTCGGCTACGCCTTCAAGTACCCCACCATCGACGGCGCCCTGCGCGACCTCCTCGGCTGAGCGTCAGCTCGGTTCCAGCGCGTCGCCGACCGCGCCGCGCACACCGGAGTCCCCGGCGCCTTCGATCGCGCCGATGATCCGCCGCATGCCAGCCTGGGCCGAGGCGGAGGTGACGAGCGGGATTTCGGCCGATTCGAGGATCGCACGGGTGAACTTCGCGCCCGGGCCGGGCGGTTCGAGGGTCGCGACGGCGCTGGAGTCGGCGGTCGCGCGACGCGAGTTCGAGCCGTCGGTGGCGAGGTCGACCCCTCCCCCGCTGGTCTCGCTCGGCGCGAGGCAGCGCACGGCGACCGTGAAGTGCCCGGCGGTGGAGCCGTGGGACGCCAGCTCCCCCTCCGCCCCGGCGCAGAGCGGAGCGGCAACGTAGACGTTGACGGGCGCCCCGTCCGAGTCGCTGCTCCCGCAACCCGTCAGGAAGACCGCGACCCCGACCAGGGCCGCGGCGAGAACCAGCTCAGCCGAAGAAGACTTCCGATTCCGCATAGAACGAATCCGGGACGGTCTTCAGCGCGGCCGTGGCCTCGGTCAGCTCGACCATCGCGATCTCGGTCCCCCGCAGCGCGGCCATCTTGCCCCAGTCGCCCGCGTGGGCGGCATCGATGGCGTGGAGGCCGAAACGGGTGGCGAGGACGCGGTCGAAGGCGGTCGGGGTGCCGCCGCGCTGCACGTGGCCGAGGACCGTCGCCCGCGTCTCTTTGCCGGTGCGCCGTTCGATCTCGCCCTCGAGCCAGTGTCCGACCCCGCCCAATCGGGCGTGGCCGAAGGCGTCGGTCGGCGCGTCGGCGGCGGCGGCCATGCCGCCGATCGGCGCGGCGCCCTCGGCGACCACGATGATCGGGGCGAAGTGGCTGGCGAAGCGGCGGCCGACCAGCTCGCAGACGGCGTCGATGTCGAACTCGCGCTCCGGGATCAGGATCGCGTTGGCGCCGCCGGCGAGACCCGCGTGCACCGCGATCCAGCCCGCGTGGCGGCCCATCACCTCGACGATCAGCACCCGGTGGTGGCTGTCGGCGGTGGTGTGCAGGCGGTCGATCGCCTCGGTCGCGATGTTCACCGCGGTGTCGAAGCCGAAGGTGTAGTCGGTGGCCGAGAGGTCGTTGTCGATCGTCTTGGGGACGCCGACGACGTTCAGGCCGTGCTCGGAGTGGAGACGGGACGCGGCGCCGAGCGTGTCCTCGCCGCCGATCGCGATCAGCCCCTCGATCCCGGCCGCCTCCATCCCGGCGAGGATCCGCTCGGGCGCCCCGTCGATCGCGAACGGGTTGGTCCGCGAGGACCCGAGGATAGTGCCGCCGCGCGGCAGGATCCCGCGTACCTCGGGCACGCCGAGCGGCCTGCGGTCGTCCTCCAGCGGCCCGCGCCAGCCGTCGCGGTAGCCGACGAACTCGTGACCGTAGACGCCGACGCCCTTGCGGACGACGGCACGGATGACCGCGTTCAGCCCTGGGCAGTCCCCGCCACCGGTAAGCACTCCGATCCGCATCGGATCCCTACGTTACGGAAAGCCGAGGATCGGGCCGGGCCCGGTCCGCGCGGCTCAGCCCTGGAGGCGCTCGCCGTCCTGGTTCACGGGGGCGATCCCGCGCAGGACGACCTTGAGGATGACCGCGATCAGCATGATCCCGAAGAAGATCAACCCGGCGACGCCCCCGCCCTGGCCGAGCCAGGAGTAGACGATCGTCGTGATCGCTAGCGCTATGAAAGTCCAGACGGCGATGAACACGGCGCGAATCCTATCCGGCGAGGGCGACGCGTGCCTCGGCGAGGAACCCGGCGACCGATTCGGCGGCTCCGGCGGGGCTGCCGCCTTCGTCCGCGGCCCGCACCAGGCGGCTGCCGACGATCACCCCGTCGGCCGACCGGCCGACCTCGGCGACGTGCGCCGGGGTCCCGATCCCGAAGCCGACCGCGACCGGGGTCTCCCCCGCGTCGGCCTTCGTCGCGGCGATCAGGTCGGCCAGCTCCGGCGGCAGCTCGCCGCGCTCGCCGGTCGTCCCGACCGTGGAGACGACGTAGATGAAGCCCTTGGCGACGGCGGCGATCTCGGCCCGGCGCCCATCGGGCGTGGTCGGCGCCACCAACGGCACCATCGCCAGGCCCTCGGCGGCGAACGCCTCGCGGATCCCCTCGTCCTCGCCCAGCGGCAGGTCGGGGATGATCGCCCCCGCGCCGCCCGCCGCGCGCACCAGTTTCGCGAACTCCCGCCCGCCGCCGTGGGCGAGCACCATGTTGGTGTAGACCATCAGCACCACCGGCACCTCGTCGGCGATCGCTTCGCAGGTCTCGAGCGCCGTCCGCAGCGTTGCCCCGTTGGCCAGCGCCACCGTGGCGGCCGAGTGGATCACGGGACCGTCGGCGAGCGGGTCCGCGTAGGGCACCCCGAGCTCGACCAGGTCGGCCCCGGCATCGGCGTAGGCGGCGGCCACCGCCAGCCCCGACTCGCGGTCGGGGAAGCCGGCCATCATGTACGGCATCAAGGCGGCGCGCCCCTCGCCGCGGGCCGCGGCGAAGGCGGCGCGGATCCTCTCCTCGCCGGCGATCACCGGGGGCTCTCGCCGACCTCGGAAACTTCTTTGCCCTCGATCCGGCGGGTGTACTCGGCGAGGTCCTTGTCGCCGCGCCCCGACAGGCAGAGCACGTCGAAGCCCTCGCCCTCGAGCGGGTTCTCCAGCAGCCAGGCGATCGCGTGGGAGCTCTCCAGCGCCGGGATGATCCCCTCGAGCCGCGCCAGTTCGCCGAGCGCGTCGAGCGCTCCGGAATCGGTCATCGGGAAGTAGGCGGCCCGCCCGGTGTCGCGCAGGTGCGCGTGCTGGGGCCCCGTCCCCGGATAGTCGAGCCCGGCCGAGACCGAGTGCGCTTCGAGGATCTGGCCGTCCTCGTCGGCGACGATCGCCGAGAGCGAGCCGTGCAGGACGCCGGTCGTCCCGGCGTTCAAGGAGGCGCCGTGGCGGCCGGTCTCGATCCCGTCGCCGCCCGCCTCGACGCCGATCAGCATCACCTCGGCGTCGTCGATGAAGGGGGCGAAGATGCCGATCGCGTTGGAGCCGCCGCCGACGCAGGCGATCACCCGGCGCGGCAGGGTGCCCTCGGCCGCCAGGGACTGCTCGCGCGCCTCCTCGCCGATCACCCGCTGCAGATCACGCACCAGCACCGGATAGGGCGCCGGCCCGACCGCCGAGCCGATCACGTAGTGCGTCGTCTCCACGTTCGCGACCCAGTCGCGGATCGCGGCCGAGGTCGCCTCCTTCAGCGTCCGCGCGCCCGCGTCGACCGGCGACACCTCGGCACCCAGGAGCTTCATCCGCTCGACGTTCGGCGCCTGGCGGCGGATGTCCTCGGTGCCCATGTAGACGATGCATTCGAGGCCCAGGAGTGCGCAGGCGGTCGCCGTGGCGACGCCGTGCTGGCCCGCCCCGGTCTCGGCGATGATCCGCGGCTTGCCCATCCGCTGTGCCAAGAGCGTCTGGCCGAGCGCGTTGTTGATCTTGTGGGCGCCGGTGTGGGCGAGGTCCTCGCGCTTCAGGTAGACCCGCGAGCCGACCCGCTGGGAGAGGCGCTCGGCGAAGTAGAGCGGCGTCGCCCGGCCGACGTAGTCGCGCCGCAGCGAGTCGAGGCGGGCGATGTACTCGGGGTCTTCCCGGGTCGCTTCCCAGGCCGCGGTCAGCTCGTCGAGCGCCCCGATCAGCGTCTCAGGGACGTACCGGCCCCCGTAGGGCCCGAAGCGCTGCTCGATCGTGCTCATGCCTTGGCGGGGTCGGGCTCGACGAGCGCCGGCTGGGCGGCCTCGAAGAAGGCGGCCATCTTGGCGTGGTCCTTACGACCCGGTTCGGCCTCGACCCCGCTGGCGACGTCGACGGCGTAGGGGCGGACGATCTCCACTGCCTCGGCGACGTTCTCGGGCTTCAGCCCGCCGGCCAGGATCGAGGGGACCTCGGAGCGGTGGTTGCGCAGCAGCTCCCAGTCGAAGGCCTCACCAGTGCCGCCCGGCAGGTCCTTGGACTTGCGGTCGAACAGGTGGTAATCGACCCAGCGATAGGCCTCGCCGCCGTGGATGTCGGCGGCGGAGGCGACGTGGATCGCCTTGATCACCTTGACGCCGCTGCGGCGTGCCACCTCGGCGCAGAAGGAGACGCCCTCCTCGCCGTTCAGCTGGACCATCGAGAGCTGCTCGTTCTCGACCGCCCGGGTGACCTCCTCGAGCGTCGGGTTGACGAACACCCCGACGATCTCGGCCTTGCGCCGGAAGGCGGCGGCGATCTCCGCGGCGACGCCGGGGTCGACCTTGCGCACGGACCTGTCCCAGTGGATCAGCCCGATCGCCCAGGCGCCGAGGCGCACGGCCTCGGCGGCATCGTCGATATGGGTTATCCCGCAGAACTTGACGCGCATACGTCAAGCCTACGGAACCGTGATCCTCAACAGGATCAGGTGAGCAAGATCAACCGCCCGGGGGGCCGGACTCCCCCCGGGCGGCATGTGCTTCCCTCAGCCTTGCGGCGAGGCTTCTTCGACCTTCGCGGGCCTGGTGCCCAGCGTCACGGTCGCAGTCTTGGTGGTCCCGTCACGCAGGTACTTCAGCGTGACCTTGTCACCCGGCTTCTTCTGGTTGACAAGTTCGATGATCTGTTCCATCGAGGTGATCTTCTTGCCTTCGGCTTCGGTGATGATGTCGCCGCCGACGATCACTTCGCCGCCGTCGACCGTCACCGGGGTGCTTCCGCCCTTGAGTCCGGCCTTGGCGGACGGGCCGCCACTTTCGACCGTCTGGATCAGGACGCCTTCCTTGACCGAGAGGTTGAAGGTCTGGGCGAGTTCGGGCGTGATCGTGCCGCCGGAGATCCCCAGGTAGGCGTGTTCGACCGAGCCTTTGGTTTCCAGTTCGTGGATCACTCCCTTGGCGGTGTTGATCGGGATCGCGAAGCCGATGCCGACGTTGCCGTCGTTGCCGCCGCCGGTCTCGATCTGCGAGTTGATGCCGATCACTTCG
Source organism: Solirubrobacterales bacterium (assembly GCA_965200635.1). GTDB lineage: Bacteria > Actinomycetota > Thermoleophilia > Solirubrobacterales > 70-9 > VAYN01. The sequence goes on from OZ241364.1 coordinate 3,463,550, forward strand.
CCCGCGCCGTTGATCAGCGGGCCGCCCGAGTTGCCGGGGTTGATCGCCGCGTCGGTCTGGATCACGTTGTCGATCGAGAAGCCGTTGGGTGCCTGGATCTGGCGCTGCAACGCGGAGACGATGCCGCTGGTGACGGTCCGGTCGAGCCCGAACGGGTTGCCGATCGCGACCACCGGGTCGCCGACTTCCATCGCGTCGGAGTCGCCGAGGGTCAACGGGTCGAGTTCGCCGCTCGGCGCGTTGACCTGGATCAGGGCCAGGTCGGAGGCCGGGTCGGTGCCGACCACTTTCGCCGTGTACTGGTGCTCGGATTCGCCGATTTTGACCTCGATCTTGTCGGCGCCTTCGATCACGTGATTGTTGGTGAGGATGTGGCCTTTGTCGTCGATCACGATCCCCGAGCCGGTGGCGGTGCCGCCGCCGCCCGATTCCGGTTCGCCGAAGGGGTTGAAGGTTTCCGACGATTCTTCCGGCGGGAGCGTCGATTCGATGAAGGCGACCCCGTCGCCGTCGCGCTTGTAGATGTCGTCGACGGTGTTGCCGTCGCCTTCGGAGGTTTCCCCGCCGGAGTCGGTGGAGGCGACCGGCGCGCTCATCGTCTGCTGGACCGTGGTGGTGCCGCCGCCCTTCGACTTGACCGCACCGCTCAGCAGGAGAACCGTCCCGACCACCGCGACCACGAGCCCACCGAGCAGGGCCGAGCCGAACGACGAACGGAAAAAGCTTCTCTTTTCCTTTGGCTGCGACTGGGGCTGAGGTTGATCGTCCATGGCACTCAGAATGCCTTGCACCTTTCACGCGACGATAAAGCTCGTCGAAAGGTTTTCTAAAGACGCCTCAGTACAGGTGTTCGCGGGTCTCGTCGGCGCCGGTCAGCTCGCGCGTCTTCAGCTCCGGATCCGCCGCGGTCATCAACGCGCCGCCGATCAGCACCGCGTCGACCCCGACCCGGTCGAGCTCCATCAGCTCCCCACGGCCGGAGATCCCGCTCTCGGCGACCACGGTCTTCCCCGCGGGGACATCGGGCATCAGCTCGAAGGTGGTCTGGATGTCGACGCCCTGGCCGTCGAGGTCGCGGTTGTTGATCCCGATCACCTCGGCGTCGACCTCGAGGGCCCGCTCCAGCTCGTCGGCGTCGTGGACCTCGACCAGGCAGTCGAGGTCGAGCGCCCGTGCCTCCGCGTAGAGCGAGGCGAGTTCCCTGTCGTTCAGCGCCCTGACGATCAGCAGCACCGCGTCGGCGCCGTGCACGGCGGCCTCGTAGAGCTGGTAGGGCTCGACGATGAAGTCCTTGCGGATGATCGGCAGGCTCGCCGCCTCGCGGGCGGCGCGCAGGTCGTCCAGGTTGCCGCCGAAGTGCCGCTGGTCGGTCAGTACCGAGAGCGCCGCCGCGCCGCCGCGCTCGTAGGCGGAGACCTGGGAGGCGACATCGGCGTCGGGGGCGATGTCCCCGATGCTCGGCGAGCGCCGCTTGAACTCCGCGATCACGGAGAGGCCGGGGCGCGTCAGCGCCTCCTGGAACGGGCGGTCCTCGCCGCGCGCCGAAAGCCGTTGCTCAAGCTCCGCCTGCGGCAACTCGCGCTTGCGTTCCCGCACCCCCTCCCGGGCGCCCTCGATCAGCTGCTCGATAATTCCCACTGAACTCGGAGAGCTTAGCCGGCCGCGGCGGCGGTTGCCGCGATCAGCCTCTCCAGCACGTTCGCTGCCGCGCCCGAGTCGATCGCCGAGGCGGCTTTCGCGACACCCTCCTCGAGGTCCGCGGCCAGCCCGCCGACGTAGATCGCGGCGGCGGCGTTCAGCAGCACGATGTCCCGGTGCGGGCCCGGCTCGCCGGCCAGCACGGCGCGGGTGACCGCGGCGTTCTCGTCCGGGGACCCGCCGGCGATTTCCGCGAGCTCGAGCGGCGCCAGGCCGAACTGGCCGGGCTCGACGAACCACTCGGCGGTGCGGCCCTCGAAGACCTCGATCACCCGCGTGGTCGCCGACAGCGCCAGCTCGTCGACCCCGTCCTCGGCGCTCACCACCAGCGCCCGCTGCACCCCGAGGCCGATCAGCGCCTCGGCGATCGTCTCCTGGTATTTGCGGTCGGCGACCCCGACCAGTTGGCGGGTGGCGCCGGCGGGGTTGGTCAGCGGGCCGAGGAAGTTGAAGACGGTGCGCACGCCGAGACCCTCGCGCGCCGGACGCACGTGGGACGTCGCCGAGTGGTGACGGGGAGCGAACATGAAGCCGAAGCCGACCTCCTCGATGCAGCGGGCGACTTCCTCGGGACCGAGCTCGATCCCGACGCCGAGCGCTTCCAGCAGGTCGGCCGAGCCCGACCGGGAGGTGGCGGAGCGGTTGCCGTGCTTGGCGATCGCGCACCCGGCCCCGGCGGCGACCAGCGCGGCAGAGGTCGAGACGTTGAAGGTGGTGGGACCGCCGCCGGTGCCCGCCGTGTCGACGAGGTCGGGGCGCTCGGTGTGCACGGAGTCGGCCAGATCGCGCATCGTCCGCGCCAGCCCGACCAGCTCGGAGACGGTCTCCCCCTTCGCCCGCAGGGCGATCAGGAAGGCGCCGGTCTGGATCGGCTCGGTGCGCCCTTCCATGATCTCGGCGAGCACGGTCGAGGAATGGTCGGCGGTCAGGTTCTCCCCGGCGCAGACCGCGTCGATCGCGCGGCTGACGACATCGTTAGGCACTGGTCTCTCCGTTTCCCAGAAAGTTCGCGAGCAGGTGCTTGCCGTGCGGCGTGAGCACCGACTCCGGGTGGAACTGGACGCCCTCGACGGGCAAGTTCTTGTGGCGCGCGCCCATCACGACGTCGCCGAGGTGGGCGGTCAGCTCGAGCTCCTCGGGTAGGTCGGGATCGGCGACCAGCGAGTGGTAGCGGCCGGCGACCATCGGCGTCGGCAGGCCGGCGAAGATCGTGCGGCCGTCGTGGGCGATCTCGGCATCCTTGCCGTGGATCGGCTCGCCCTGGACGACCTTGCCACCGAACTCCTCGACCATCGCCTGGTGGCCGAGGCAGACGCCGAGGGTCGGCGTGCCGGCCTCGGCGAAGGCGCGGATCGCGGCGCCGGAGATGCCCGCCTCGGCGGGCGTGCAGGGGCCGGGCGAGACGACGAGGCGGTCGGCGCCCCGCTCCAGCAGCTCGGCGACCGTGGCCTTGTCGTTGCGCACGACCTCGATCTCGCCGCCGAGCTCGCCCAGGTACTGGACCAGGTTGTAGGTGAAGGAGTCGTAGTTGTCGATGACGAGGACGCGCATGAGTTCGCTTCCGGCGCTCAGGTCCAGTCCGGCTGGGCGCAGGCGACCTCGACCGCGCGGAAGACGGCCCGGGCCTTGTTGACGGACTCGTTCCACTCGTAGTTCGGCTGGGCGTCGACGACCGTGCCGCCGCCCGCCTGGACATGGAGGCGGCCGTCCTTGACCACGACGGTGCGGATGTGGATCGCCGTGTCGAGGTCCCCGTTCCAGGAGAGATAGCCGATCGCGCCGCCGTATCCCCCGCGCTTGACCGGCTCGAGCTCGTCGATGATCTGCATCGCGCGGACCTTGGGCGCGCCGGAGAGGGTCCCGGCGGGAAGGCTCGAGCGCAGCACGTCCATCGCCGAGACGCCCTCGCGCAGGGTGCCGGTGACCTTGCTGACGATGTGGAGGACGTGGGAGTAGGTCTCGATCGTCATCAGCTCGTCGACCGAGACCGTGCCGTACTCGCAGACGCGGCCGAGGTCGTTGCGGCCGAGGTCGACCAGCATCACGTGCTCGGCGCGCTCCTTCGGGTCGTTGATCAGGCGCTCGGCGAGGCGGCGGTCCTCCTCGGTCGACTTGCCGCGCGGGGACGTCCCGGCGATCGGGCGCGTCTCGACGATCCCGTCGTGGACCCGGACCAAGGGCTCGGGGGAGGCACCGGCGATCTGGAAGTCGCCGAACTCGAGGAAGTACATGTACGGCGACGGGTTGACCGCACGCAGGCCGCGGTAGAGCGAGAACGCCTCGACCGGGGCGTCGGCGCTGAAGCGCTGCGAGGGGACGACCTGGAAGGCGTCGCCGGCGCGGACGTACTCGATGATCCGGGAGACGGCGCTTTCGAAGTCCTCGCGCTCGAAGTTCGAGGTGAACTCGGGCGGCTCGGTGACGCTCGGGGTGGCCGGCTGCGGCACGGCACCGCGGAGGCGCTCGCGCATCTCGGCAATCGTCGCGGCGGCGCGGGCGTATTCGGTGTCGAAATCGTCGCCGCCCTCGGTGTGGACGCAGGCGAGGATGGTCAGCTCGTGGCGGAGGTGGTCGAAGACCAGCATCGCGTCGGTGACCATCAGCGCCATGTCGGGGAGGCCGAGCTCATCGGGGTTGGGCTCGCCGAGCGGCTCGACCGTGCGGACGAGGTCGTAGCCGAAGAATCCGACCGCGCCCCCTGTGAAGGGCGGCAGATCGGCGACCGGCGCGGGCTTGTAGCGGGCGAAGCGGGCGGCGACGGCGCCGTAGGGATCGGCCTCGGGCTCGACCTTGGTGGGCTCGCCGGAAAAGTCGGCGCCCGCGCCGCTCCATTCCGAGAGCTGCCCGTCTGACCAGCGCAGCATCGCGCGCGGGCGGAGGCCGACGAAGGAATAGCGCCCGACCTGGCCCTGCTCGGCGGACTCGAGCAGGAAGCAGGGCGCGCCCTCGGGCTCGGCCGCGCGGAGCTTCAGGAAGGCGGAGACGGGGGTCTCGGTGTCCTCGACGAAGCGGGCACGGACCGGGACGACGTTGCCCTCGCGGGCCAGCTCGCGCGCCTCCTCCAGGGTCGGGGTGAGCCGCAGCTCGGAGTCGGCGGCGACCTCAGCCGGCACGGCGGTTCAGCTCCTCCATTACCGCGGCCTGAGGGACGCCGCGCGCGGCCAGGAGCACGGCGAGGTGGTAGATCACGTCGGCCGCCTCTTCGGCGACCCGCAGATCGGTCTCCTCGCGGGCGGCACGGACCACCTCCTCGGCCTCCTCCTCCACCTTCTCGCCGATCAGGGTCGGGTTGTCCAGGAGCTCGACCGTGTAGCTGCCCTCGGGGCGCTCGGCTGTGCGGCTGCGGAGCGTGCGCTCGAGCGCCGGCAGCTCCTCGAACGCGACGCGGCGGATTGCGCCGCCGACCTCGCGGTAGAAGCAGGTGCGTTCGCCGGTGTGGCAGGCGGGCCCGGCGGGCGTGACGATCGCCAACACCGCGTCCCCGTCGCAGTCATAACGGAGCTGTTTCACGGCCATCGTCGCCCCCGACGTTTCGCCTTTGCGCCAGATCTCCTCACGCGAGCGGCTGAAGAAGTGCATCTCTCCCGTCTGCAGCGTCAGTTCCAGCGCATTCCGGTTCGCGTAGGCCAGCATCAGCACCTCGCCGGAGGCCTCGTCCTGCACCACGCACGGCACCAAGCCGCGCTCGTCAAAGGAAATCTCGTCCAACATGAGAGGTGATCGTAGAGGGCGTGCGCCTACTCGATGCCGAGCCGGTCCAGCATGTCCTCGTCCCGGCGCCAGTTGCGCCGCACCCGAACCTGCAGGTCGAGGTGGACCTTGGCCTCGAGCTCGGCTTCCAGCGAGCGCCGCGCGGCGAAGCCGATCTCGCCGACCTTGGCGCCACGACGGCCGATCAGGATTCCCTTCTGGGACTCCGTCTCCGCCCAGATTTCGGCGATGACGGTGACCAGGCCGTCCTCGCGCGGCTCGACCGACTGCACTTTCACCTCGACCGAGTGCGGGATCTCCTGGCGGGTCCGGTTCAGCACCTGCTCGCGGATCAGCTCGGCGAGCAGCAGCTCCGAGGACTGGTCGGAGGAGTCCTCCGGCGGATACATGTAGGGGCCCTCGGGGATCAGCTCGCCGAGGCGATGGAGGAGCTCGTCGAGGCCGGTGCCCTCGCGGGCGCTGATCGGGAAGACCTCGTCGACCCCGGGAAGGTCGGCCGCGTCGGTGAGCGCCTTGACGGTGCCGCCGCGGGCCAGCTGGTCGCACTTGTTGACCGCGCAGATCACCGGGATGTGGACCCGCGCCGCTTTCAGCAGGCCGGCGATGAAGCGGTCCCCGGGGCCGACCCCCTCCTCGCCGTTGATGACCAGCAGGGCCACGTCGGACTCGGCCAGCTCACGCTCGACCCGATGCTGCATCCGTTTGGTCAGCGCGTCGCGGGGGCGCTGGACGCCGGGCAGGTCGACGAGGACGAGCTGGCGTTCGGCCTCGACGTCGGTGGCGACACCGCGGATCGCGCGGCGGGTCGTCTGCGGGCGCACGGAGACGATCGCGACGTGGCGGCCGACCAGGGCGTTGACCAGGGTCGACTTGCCGACGTTGGGCCGGCCGGCGAGCCCGATGAAGCCGGAGCGCGTGCTCATCGGGCGGAACCCTCCGGGTCCAGCCGCTCCAGGATCTCGGCCTGGAGGGCGAGCATCTCGCCGTCGTCGGTCTCGTGGTCGTGGCCGCAGAGGTGGAGGACGCCGTGGACGACGGTCTCGTGCAGGGTCATGTCGACGCAGAGCTCGGGGCAGATCGCGACGTCGCCGAGCTCCCGCGGGCCGGCGACCGGGCCGAGTTCGTCGATCGGGAACGAGAGCACGTCGGTCGGGGCGTCCTTGCCGCGGTGCTCGCGGTTCAGCGCCTGGATGCGGCCGGGATCGACGATCTCCACCGCGAGGTGGCCGTCGTCGACTCCGATCGCCGCGAGGGCGGCCGCGACCGGCTCCCGCAGGTCGGTGGGCACGTCAGCCAGATCGACCGGCACGGTCGTAGGCGGCGACGATCCGCTGGACGAGTTTGTGGCGGACGACGTCCTCGCCGCCGAACTCGATGAAGGAGATGTCTTTGACCTCGTCGAGGATGTCGCGCACGACCATCAGCCCGGAGCGCTGATCGGTCGGCAGGTCGATCTGGGTGACGTCGCCGGTCACCACCATCCGCGAGTTGAAGCCGAGCCGGGTGAGGAACATCTTCATCTGCTCGGGCGTCGTGTTCTGGGCCTCGTCGAGGATCACGAAGGAGTCGTTCAGGGTGCGGCCGCGCATGAAGGCCAGCGGCGCCACCTCGATCACGTTGCGCTCGAAGTAGCCGTTGACGCGGTCGGGGTCGAGCATGTCGTAGAGCGCGTCGAAGAGCGGGCGCAGGTAGGGATCGACCTTCGCCTGGATGTCCCCGGGCAGGAAGCCGAGGCGCTCGCCCGCCTCGACCGCGGGCCGGGTGAGGATGATCCGCTGGACTTTGCGCTCGGTCAGCGCGGCGGCCGCCATCGCGACGGCGAGGAAGGTCTTGCCGGTTCCGGCCGGGCCGATGCCGAAGGTGATCGTGGTCTTGCGGATCGCGTCGACATAGCGTTTCTGGTTCAGCGTTTTCGGCGCGACTTTGGTGTTGCGGTGGCGCCAGACGACGTCGTCGAGGATCGCCGTGGGGCTCTCTTCGGCATCGAGCGCCCCGGCGACCGCTTCCACCGTGCCGGGCGCGACTTCGTGTCCGCTCTCGATCAGCTCGACCATCTCGTCCACCACCGTCGCCGCTTCCTGCAGCTCGGCGGGATCGCCGTCCAAGGTCAGGACGTTGCCGCGCAGGTGGATTTCCACCGGCAACCGGTCGCGCAAGCCGCGCAGGACCGAGTCATCGGAGCCCGCGAGCTCGGCCGCGACGTCGTTGTCGAGAGTCAGCTGGCGGCGGGCCAAGCTAGCTCAGCCTCTTGCCCACGGCGGCGCTGACGCGCTTGCCATCGGCGCGGCCGGCGATCTTCGGCATCACCGCCGACATCACCTGGCCCATCTGCTTGCGTTCGGTGGCGCCGGTCTCGGCAACCGCCTCGTCCACCAGCTCGTTCAGCTCCTCGTCGGAGAGCTGGGCGGGCAGATAGGCCTCGATCAGCTCCACCTCGCGGCGCTCGCCGGCGGCCTGCTCGGCGCGCCCGGCGCCCTCGTAGGCCTCGGCCGCCTCGATCCGTTTCTTCCGTTCCCGCTGCAGCACCGCGATCTCGTCGCCCTTGCCCAGCTTCGCGTCCTGCTGCAGCGCGTCGACGATCAACCGCAGCGCCGCGGCCTTCTCGCGTTCGCGCGCTTTCAGCGCCGTCCGCGCGTCGTCTTGCACCTGCTCCAGAACACTCATCGCGAACAAGGTTAGACGGCGGCGTCCGGAGTGATGGCGAGACCCTTCGAGACAAGGTCCTTGAAGTCGACGCTGACCAAGGTCCATCCCTCCCGTCGAGCGGCCGCCACGTAGGAGGCATCGTACGCGGCGATCCCGTGCTCGGCGGCGATCGAGATCGCCGAACGCATCAACATCGGGTCCGGATCGACGATCGCCGAACCGCAGCGACCGACGATCAGTTGGCACATATCGACGGCCTGCCTGGGGCTTTCCCGACGGACACCGAGTGAATTGGCAACCTCGTGGAGTGCCAGGGCAAGCGTTCCTACTCGACGATTCGCGTCGCCCACCAGGGTCCGCGCCACCTCGTAGTAGCGAGACTCGGGGGTCATGCTGTCGACCCAGACGCTGGCGTCCAGAAGCAGGCACTCAGTAGTAGTCATTGTCACGGTCTTCCCGGATCAGCTGGGCACCGGTGGGACCGCCGTCGGGAGGGAGCGGTGGCCCGAGGAGCTGTTCGAACTCTTTCGTCCGACGCGCGTTGTCGATCGCGATCTCCCGCTCGGCAAGTCGCTGCAGGAAGCCGCTGCGGGTCTCGGTCGACCGCGTCGCGTATTCGTCGATCCGCCTCAGCAGATCGTCGGGAAGTGAGATGAGGACCTTGGCCACATCAAGAGGATATCCGGTATGTCCGGCGGTAAGTACGGGCATGGGCAGACCGTGACGGGGAAATGCGCGCGAGTGGCGCGCAGAAAGCAAATTCTCTGTGCCAGTTCTACGCCGGAACGGTGAACTCGACCTGGCGGACCTCGCCTAGGGGCATCTGGAGGAAGCGGGTCGCGACCTCGCCGAACGAGGAGGTCGGGCCGGTGCAGAAGAACTCGTAGGTGCCCTCCTCGGTGCGATCCTGGGCGAGGCCGGAGGACTCCAGGGTGCGCTGGATCGCGGCGGCGACGGCGTGGCCGCCGCTGACGAGGCGCACGTCGCGGCCGAGGATCCGTTGGAGCATCGGCGCCACCAGCGGGTAGTGGGTGCAGCCGAGGATCAGGGTGTCCACTCCCGCCTCGCGCAGGGGCGCGCAGTAGCCGCGCGCCATCTCCATCGTCTCCTCGTCGAAGAGCGAGCCTTCCTGGATGAACGGCGCGAGGCGCGGCGCCGCCACCTCGATCACGTCGAGGCCGCGCCCCTCCGCCTCGAGCGCTCGTCGGTAGGCGCCGCTCTCCACCGTGTTGGTCGTCGCCAGCACGCCGACCCGGGCGTTGTCGGTGATCGCGGCGGCGATCTCGGCCTGTGGGGCGACCACCGGCACGACCTCCACCCCGTGCTCGGCGGCGATCTCGCGGACCAGGTCCTCGCCGACCGCCGTCGCCGTGTTGCAGGCGATCACGACCAGCTTCACCCCGCGCTCCAGCAGCTTCTCGGTGATCGCCCTGATGCGCGCGCGCAACTCGTCGGGGTCGCGCGGACCGTAGGGAAACCAGGCGGTGTCGCCGAGGTAGATGTAGTCCTCCTGCGGCAGGGCGACGAGGCACTCGTGCAAGACGGTGAGGCCGCCGACGCCGGAGTCGAACATCGCGACCGGCAGCGCGGCGTCGATCACATGAAGGGTTTGTAGACCATGAAGAACACGGTCAGCACGATCAGGATGCCGGTGGCGGCGCCGACCTGAGCGATCAGTTTGCTGCTCTCTTCGAACTCGTCGCTGAAGGTGTCCCCGGATTTGAGGTCGCGATCGGCGAATTCCTGCAGCTGCGCCATCCGCGGGCCGAAGAAGCCGTGCTGGACGCCGAAGAGGCCGATGATCGCGATGAAGCCCCAGACGATGAAGAAGTCGCTGCCGCTCCAGAGCTTGCTGCCGCCGATGCTGCTGTCGGCGAGCAGGACGATCCCGGCGATCAGCAGGATGATCATGCCCGGGTTGACCAGGTAGCGGTCGATGCGGCGCATTCCTTCGATCAGGGCCGGCGCGGCGCGCGGGTATTTCGGCAGCACCGAGAAGAAGACCCCGTAGCCGAAGGTCGGCCCGAGGGCGACCACCACGGCGATGATGTGGAGGAACAGGGCGATCTTGTAGCCCGCGTCCAGGTAGGCGGCGAAAGGCAGCATCTGCGCGGACATTATCGACCGCGGCGGAGCAGAAGCGAGGCCCAGTCGCCGATCTGCCGGCGATCTTGCTCGGCCAGGCCGGCGGGCGCGAAGGCGGCGGCGACCTGGTCGAGCTCGTTCGGGAGGATCCCGGAGAGCACCATCGCCTCGGGCGCCGCGTCGCCGAGGTGCCCCGCGACGGCCTTGAGGATCGGCGAGGTCATGTTGGCGACGCAGATCGGGGCGAGCTCCGGCAGCGATTCGCGCAGGTTCCGGCGGTGGAGGTCGATCTCGACCCCGTTGACGGCGGCGTTGGCGGCCGCTGCCTCGATCGCCGCCGCCTCGTGGTCGTAACCCGTGACCGGGTCCCAACCGAGCTTCGCCGCCGCGATCGCGAGGACGCCGGACCCGGTGCCGAGGTCCGTCAACGGTCCCTCGGCCTCACCGGCCTCGGCCAGCTCCAGCAGGTATCCGAGGCAGAGGCGCGTGGTCGGGTGCGCGCCGGTGCCGAAGGCCTGGCCGGGGTCCACGACCAGGTCGAGCGCGCCCTCCCGCGCCGGCTCCCAGCTCGGCCGCAGCCACAGCCGCTCGCCGACCAGCAGCGGTTTGTGGAAATCGCGCCAGCGGTCGGCCCAGTCGTCGGGGATCTCGGTCGAGGAGACCTCGATCGTCCGCCCGGCGACGGTCGCGTCGATCGATCCCAACTCCGGCAGCTCGCCCTCGCCGCCGTAGATCGCGTACTCGACGTAGCCCGGGCCGCGCTCCTCCTCGACCCCGTTGGGGGCCAGCACCGTCAGCTCGGCCAGGACCAGGTCGGCCTGGTCGGGACTGCACCGCACGGCGAGGCGGATCATCGCTCGGCGGACCCGTGCCCGCTACCGGAACGCTTTGCGGAAGCGCCCGAAGAGGCCCTCGCCATGCTGCGGCGCGAGGTTGTCGTCCTCCAGGGTGGCGTCGAGGCGCTCGGCGAACTCGCGCTGCTCCTCGGAGAGGTTGGTCGGGACGATGACTTCGACGACGACCAACTGGTCGCCGCGTTTGCGCCCGCCGAGGCGGGGCAGGCCCGCCCCGCGCAGCGTCTCCCCGTGGCCCGGCTGGACCCCCGCCTCGAGCTCGATCTCGCGCTCGCCGTCGAGCGTCGGCACGGTCACGGTGGTTCCCAGCATCGCCTCCGTCGCCGGGATCCGCACCGCGCTGATCAGGTCGGTGCCTTTGCGCTCGAAGCGTCCGTCCGCCGCCACCCCGACCTGCACGTAGAGGTCGCCCGCCGGCGCGCCGGGTTCGCCCGCGTGGCCGAGGCCGCTCACCCGCAGGCGCTGGCCGTCCTCGATCCCGGCCGGGACCTCGACGGTTTTCGACACCTTGCCGCGGTCGCGGCCGCTGCCGTCACAGACCTCGCACGGAGTGTCCGGGACTTTGCCCGAGCCGTGACACACATCGCAGGGCACCGCGCGCACCATCTGCCCGAAAGGCGTGCGCGTCACCTGGCGTAGCTGGCCCTGCCCGCCGCAGCGATCGCAGGTCTCGATCGGCGTGCCGGGCTCGGCGCCGTTGCCGTGACAGTGGGAGCAGACGACGACCGCGTCGTAGGAGAGCTCGCGCTCGACGCCGGTCGCGACCTCGTCGAGGGTCAGCTCGGTTTCCACCAGGATGTCGCCGCCCGCCGCCGGGCCGGCCGCGCCGCCGAACCCGCCGCCGCCGCCGAACGCCTGGCCGAAGAGCGACTGGAAGATGTCGTCCATCGAGCCGAAGCCGGCGCCAGGGTCGAAGCCGCCGGAGCGCAGCCCCTCGGCCCCGTACTGGTCGTAGGTGCGGCGCCGCTCAGCGTCGGAGAGGACCTCGTAGGCCTCCGCCGCTTCCTTGAAGCGGGTTTCGGCCTCCGGGTCGTGGCCGGTGACGTCGGGGTGAAGTTCGCGGGCGAGGCCGCGGAACGCTTTCTTGATTTCGGTGTCGGAAGCGTCACGGGAGACGCCCAGGACCTCGTAGTAATCGCTTGGCATAAGTGCTTGGGACTCGCCGATCTAGTCGTCGTAGACGGTCTCGAAGTAACGGGAGAGCTCGCGGGCGGCGACCCGGACCGAGGCGATCGCGGTCGCGTAGTCCATCCGCCGCGGGCCGACCACGCCGACCGCGCCGAGATTGCGGTGGCCGAGGCCGTAGTTGGCGCCGACGACGCTGGCCGAGCGCATGGTCGGCTGCGGGTTCTCGTCGCCGATCCAGAGGAAGACGGAGCGCTCGGTGAGCGAGGAGCGGAGCATCTGCAACACGTCGGCGCGATGCTCCAGCGCCCGCATCAGCTCGTCGGCGCGCGGCAGGTCGTCGATGTGGGCTTCGGAGAGCAGCCGCGCGGTGCCGTCCATGTAGAGGTCGGTGGTGCTCTCCGGCAGCAGCTCGGTGAAGGCCGGCGCGAGTGTGGTGACGAAGGGCGACTCGACCGGGTCGAGGCTCGGGTCGGCGAGCCGCGTGCCGATCATCCGCGCCCCGATACCCAGCCCCGTCAGTTGCTCGTTCAGATAGCTGGATGCCCACTGGACCAGGCCGGTGTCGACCTCGCGCGGGAACTCGAAGACGCGTCGGTAGACATCGCCGCTGGAGGCGATCACGATCACCACGACCCGGTTCGGCTGCAGACGCAGAACCTCGACCCGATGGATCGTCGTCGTCGCGCCGAGCTGCGGCGCGGTCGCCATCGCGACCAGGTCGGTGACCTGGGCGAGCGCCGCGGTCGTGTCCCGCATCGCCTGATCGACCTCACGGCGCAGCTGTGACAGTTCGAGCTCGACCCGCGCGTCCCCCGGCGCCGCCCCCGCTTCGAGCAGCAGGTCGACATAACGCCGGTAGCCGGAGTCGGTCGGGATGCGCCCGGCCGAGGTGTGCGGATGCGTGAGATACCCCTCCGCCTCGAGCAACGCCAACTCGGACCGGACAGTCGAGGGCCCCCACTCCACCCCAGGCATCCCGGCCAGCTCTTTCGACGGCACCGGCCGCGCCGACGCGAGGTGCGCGTCGACCACAAGCCGCAAGATCAGTTCCTGGCGCTCGGTGAGCATGCTTTAGATGTTAGGCGGCGGCGGACGCGAGGCGGTGTCGGCGAGCCCGGCCGTCTCGGCCACGGCCCTGGCTGGCTGTGGCCGTGGCCGAGACGGCCGGGGATGTGGGGAGTGTCGGGGAGGCTCCGGGGCGTGCGCCGCGGGCGCGTCACGGGAGGAGCGACGGAACGCTCACCGTCGTCCCACGAGGACGTGACGAGACTCGCAAGTCGTGACGGAGAGCGTGGGAAGTCCACACCTCCGTGCGTGTTGGACAACACCGACTTACGCGCTGTCGACTTTGACCACACCAGGGTGTGGTCAAAGTCGACTACGCGTTTCCGGGCCCTCTTCCGCCCGCGCCTGTGCCGGCAATCACACGAACCCCTCACGTCCTGGGCGTCTCATGGCGGTCACAGCCAGCCAGGACCGCCATGAGACGCCCAGGACGCGGCTAGGACTGCCGGGGCGGCCGGGAGAACAGCCGCGCGTCCCCCTAAAGCTCCAACTCAGCCTTGGCGTTGCGAATAATCCGGTTGTCACCCTGGCGCGCCTCGAGGTCAACCGTCACGCGGTTCCCCTCGACTTCCTTGACGCTGCCGGTGACCTCGATCTCCTGCTCCGGCAGGCCCATCCCGCGGAACTGGACGGTCAGTTTCTTCAGCGCCCTGGGGTCGCCCTCTCCCAGACCTTGGGCCGCCGCTTTGGCGACCAGGCCCATGCCGTAGAGGCCGTGGAGGATGTTGCTCGGAAGTCCCACGGCTTTGGCGAAATCGGCGTCGATGTGGATCGGGTTGAAGTCACCCGAGGCGCCCGCGTAGCGGTTGGTCAGGTACTTGTCGGGCGTGACGCGCAGCTCCGGCACCGCGTCCCCGGCTTTGAAGTCGGCCACGTCAAACCCCCCTGACGATGTTGGTCCAGGTGCCGCGCACGACCTGGGCGCCGGCGCCGTTGACGGAATTCGTCTCGAAGACGTAGAAGCCGTTGCCGAGTTTCTCGTCGATCGAGATGCACTTCGCCGTCGTGGTGATCTCGTCGCCCGAACAGACGGGCTCGTCCCATTCGAAGGTCTGGCCGCCGTGCACCATCGTCGCGAAGTTCATCCCGACCTCGGGGTCGAACATCGCCGGCGCCAGCGCGTGCATCGAGTAGACGACCGCGAACATCGGCGGCGCGACGACGTCGCGGAAGCCCGCGGCACGGGCGGCGCTGACGTCGAAGTGGACCGGGTTCTCGATCCCCAGCACCAGCGCGTACTCCTTGATCTTCTCGCGGCCCACCTGGTAGGTCGTCGACGGCCACGACTTACCGACCGCATCGGTCTTGATCGCCATGACGCGGAACCTACAGCGTTTTGCTCAGTCGATCTCCAGCACCGCGAGGAACGCCTCCTGCGGCACTTCCACACGGCCGACGGCCTTCATCCGTTTCTTGCCCGCTTTCTGCTTCTTCAGCAGCTTGTTCTTGCGGGTGACGTCACCGCCGTAGAGCTTCGCCGTGACGTCCTTGCGGAGCGCCTTGACCGTCTCGCGGGCGAGGATGTTGGACCCGATCGCCGCCTGCACCGGCACGTCGAACATCTGGCGCGGGATGGTCTTGCGCAGCCGCGCGACGAGTCGCTTGCCCTGGTCGTAGGAGAAGTCCCGGTGGACGATGATCGAGAGCGCGTCGACCTTGTCGCCGGCCAGCAGGATGTCGACCTTGACCAGGTCGGAGGACTCGTTGCCGATCGGTTCGTAGTCGAGCGAGGCGTAGCCCCGGGTGCTGCTCTTCAGCAGGTCGAAGAAGTCGAGGACGATCTCGCCGAGCGGCATGTCGTAGCGGACCTGGACCCGCTCGGGACTGAGGAAGGTCATGTCGACGTGGGTGCCGCGGCGGCCCTGGCAGAGCTCCATCACCGGGCCCACCTGCTCTTTCGGGCAGATGATCGTGGCGCGGATGTAGGGCTCTTCGATCCGGTCGATGCGGCCCGGGTCGGGCAGGTCGGTGGGGCTATGGACCTCGCGCTCGGTGCCATCGGTGAGGTGGACGACGTAGCGCACGTTCGGCGTCGTCGCCAGCAGGTCGAGGTTGTACTCGCGCTCGAGGCGCTCGCGGACGATCTCCATGTGGAGCAGGCCGAGGAAGCCGACCCGGAAGCCGAAGCCGAGGGCCTCCGACGTCTCCGGCTCCCAAGAAAGGGCGGCGTCGTTCAACGACAGCTTTTCGAGCGCGTCGCGCAGCTCTTCGAAGCGGTCGGTGTCGATCGGGAAGAGCCCGCAGAAGACCATCGGGCGGACCTCGCGGTAGCCCTCGAGCGGCTCGGTCGCGGGAACGGCGTCAGCGGTCAGGGTGTCGCCGACGCGCAGCATCGTCACGTCCTTGATCCCGGTGATCAGGTAGCCGACGTCACCCGCCTCGACGTCTTTGACCGCCGTCATCGCCGGGCGGAAGAAGCCGAGGTCGTCGATGTCGGCGCGGGTCCCGTTCTGCATCGCGAGGATGCGCTCGTTCTTGCGGAAGTGCCCGTCGAACATCCGCACGTAGGCGATCACCCCGCGGTACTGGTCGAACTCGGAATCGAAGATGAGCGCCCGGGCGGGCGCGTCGACCTTGCCGGTCGGCGGCGGGATGCGTTCGACGATCGCCTCCAGCACCTCCGGCACGCCTTTGCCGGTCTTGGCCGAGATCCAGAGCGCGTCCTCGGGGTCGGTGCCGAGCAGGTCGGCGATCTCCTGGGCGACCCGCTCCGGCTCGGCGCCGGGGAGGTCGACCTTGTTGATCACCGGGATCAGCTCGAGCCCGTTCTCGATCGCCAGGTAGGTGTTGGCGACCGTCTGCGCCTCGACGCCCTGCGCGGCGTCGACCACGAGCAGCGCGCCCTCGCACGCGGCCAGGCTCCGCGACACCTCGTAGGAGAAGTCGACGTGCCCCGGCGTGTCGATCAGGTGCAGGTTGTAGGTCTCGCCGTCCTCGGCCTCGTAGTCGACCCGGACGGCCTGCGCCTTGATCGTGATCCCTCGCTCCCGCTCCAGGTCCATCGAGTCGAGCAGCTGGGCCTGCATCGTCCGCGGATCGACGGCTCCCGTGATCTCGAGGATCCGGTCGGCGAGCGTCGACTTGCCGTGGTCGATGTGGGCGATGATCGAGAAGTTACGAATCTTGTCCATGGGCGAGTCCCGAGTATGAACACCTGGGCGGGTCGCAGTTGCCCAAGGGCTGGGAGCGATCGTTCTCCCCCCTCCCGCGGGCGGAATCCTTCGGAAACTAGGGACAGGTCTTCGGGTCGAGCGGGCCGGTGATCCGGAAAACGACGGTCGGCTTCTTCTTCAGCACCACTTCGGCGTTCGGGCCTTCGGTCCACTTCGCCTGCTCGGGGAAGGCGGGCTTGCCGGGTTCGATCCGGTCCCGGGTGGCGACGACGTAGGCGTAGTCGCCTTCGTCGATCAGGCGGCGGAACTCGTGACAGTTCGGCGCCTCCTCGAAGCCCCCGTGGGGCCGGTCGACCCCGAGGTAGGCCACCCGGTTCGAGAGATCGGTGCCGAAGAGCGGGTACTGCCGCGTGCTGGTCGTCGCGATCCGGGCGTCGGAGAGGTCGTCGGCCCAGGCGAACGCGGCATCGAGGCCCGGCGTGGTGAAGCCCGGATCGCGATAGCGGTCGTGGAGGTAGTGGCGCTCGACCGGATAGCCGACGGCCACGGCGACGAGGACCGCCACCACCACGATCCCGGCGACCCAGCGCCGCGGCAGTGGTTCGGGGGAGTCCGCTCCGGGCCGCTCGCCGAGCTTCGGACCGAGGGACGCGAGGCGCGCGGCGAGGCTCCGCAGCGGCGGGACCGTCGGCAGCAGTGCCAAGCCCAGGATGAGCGCCGGGGTCAGGTAGCGGAGCCCCGATTCGAATCCCCGCGGCATCCCGTCCGGCCCCGACGCCGACGTCGGCGACACCAGCCACGAAACGGCAGCCGCAAGCCCGACGAGCCCCGCCAGCGCGAGGACCCTCGATGTTGACGGGCCGAAAACCGCTGATCTAGAGCGGTTTTCGGCCCACCAACCTGAAGTGACGGCGAGGACGAGGCCTGCCAGGGCGGCGAGGCCCAGGGCCGGCCAGATGATCCAGAGGCCGCCGTGGAGACCCGGCAGGAACCAGTCGGACCACACGCTGCCGTTGGTGAGGTAGCCGAGGACGGTGTGGGCTTCGCGTCCGCCGAGCGCTTGTTCGGGCGATGGGAGGGCGATCGGCCCCAGGTGGTGGATCCAGGGCAGCGGATTGCCCGAATGGATCAGGTTGCGTAGGTACCAGTAGCCGCCGCCCGCGAGGGCCATCCCGCCCGAGGCGAGGAGCGCCCGGGCCCGCGTGCCCCTCGGCGCCAGAGCCGTGAGGCCGAGGACGAGCACCGCGGCGGGCAGGAGGAAGTTGAGCTTGGTCCCGGCCGCGAGGCCGACCGACAGACCGACGAGGAGCAGCGCGCCGATGGGAAGCGAGCGTCGCGAGCGCTCACCTCCGGCAGCCGCGGCGTTCAGCGCGATGGCGATCGCCGCCAGAAGGAAGAAGATCCCGACGATGTCGTTGCGCGCCTCGCCCGCCTGGTCGGCGAGGGCCGGGACGCTCAAGGCGATCGCGCCGAGGGCGAGCGACCAGGGCGCCACGCGATACGGGCGGCCGATGCACCAACAGGCGAGCAGGCATCCCAGGAGCCAGCCGAGGTTCAGCAGCGGCGAGAGCAGGTCCCGGGAGAAGGCGAGCATGCCGACCGCGTGCAGGACTTCGCTGTTGGCCGGGTAGAACCAGGCGAGGAACTGAGGGGCGATGAAGTGGAGGTCGATCGTGTTGCCGGACTGGAAGAACCCGGCCGCGAAGGGCCCGTGGTACCAGGTGGAATCGAAGCCGGTCATGCCGGTGCCGAGGCGCAGCTTGACCCCGCTGACGAAATGGCCGATCGCGATGCCGGCGAGCACCAAGGAGACGACGGTGGCCCAGAGCGACGAGCGTTCGCGCGGCGGGTCCTCGGCGCCGGATGAGGTCGGTGGCGGAGCGGCGACGGCGAACCGGAGCCCCAGTCCCACGATCGCGACCCCGGCCAGGTAGGGCACCGGCTTGAACAGCGAGACGGTGCCGAGCGCCTCCGCCACCCAGACGAGCACCGCGACCGCGACCACCGCGCTCGCCAGGAACCCGACCCCCCCCGCGACGTCCGGCAGCCATCGGCGCCGCAACCGCGCCGCGCCCGCCCAGGCGAAGCCGACGAGCAGCAGGAGCTCGGCGGCTCCCAGCAGGTATCGGCCCGGTCCCAACATCGAGCCCTAACCGCGGCGCCGCCGCAGCAGCCTCAGGATCTGCTCGAGCTCGGCGATCCTCAGCATCCGGGCGACGACGAGATAGGCCACCCCGCCCAGCGTCAGCCCGGTCCCCAGCGAGACGATCTGGGCGACGGTGCCGCGGCCGAGGGCGCTGTCGAGGATGTCCCAGGCGACCCAGCTGACCGCGGCGAGGGCGGCGGAGGCGATCGAGATGCGGATCGTGGTCGAGAGCAGGCGTCCCAGCTCCAGGCCACCGAATTCCCGGCGCAGGATGTAGGCCTGGGCGAAGACCGCGGCGCTGGTGCCGATCCCCGTCCCGGCGACGATCCCGCCGACCCCGAACGGCTTGTAGAGGACCGCGGCGGCGATCGCCGAGACCACCAGGTCGATCACCGCCAGGCCGGTCGCCTGCCAGGGCCGCTGGAGGCTGAAGAAGGTCCGCGTCTGCAGCAGGTAGACGCCGTTGGTCGGCAGCGAGAAGGCGAACCAGAAGAGCGCCGTGCCGACGATGGTCGTGTCCGCCGCGCCGAATTCGCCACGCTGGTAGACGAGCCGGATGATCGGGTCCGAGAGCGCCAGGAACGCCACCGCCGCCGGGACCAGGACGAAGAGGATCTGCCGCATCCCGTTCGCCAGCGTCGCCCGCAGGTTGACGAATTCCCGGTTGTTGGCGAAGCGGGCGAGGGTCGGGAAGAGCACCGTCGCGATCGCCACCGAGAAGATCCCCTGCGGCAGCTGGTAGAGGCGGAAGGCTTTGTCGATCGCGGCCGGCGCTTCATCGGAGACGAGGCTGCCGAAGAGGCTGTTGATCAGCGCGTTGAAGTTGATCAGGCCGAGGCTGATCGTCACCGGCAGCATCAGCAGGAGGACGCGCCGCACGGCCGGGTTGCGCCATTCGAAGCTCCAGGTGAAGTGGAACGGCGTGTTGCGTAGGTCCCAGGCCGGGATCGCCAGCTGCACCGCGGTGCCGATCAGGATCCCGATCGCGTAGGCGTAGATCCGGTTCTTCTCCGAGAACATCGGCTCGAGGACGACGAGCACGAGGATGATCGTCAGGTTCCAGAAGAGCGGCGAGATCGCGAAGGCGCCGAAGCGGTCGTAGCTGTTGAGGATGCCGACGACGATGCCGCTCGCCCCGAGCAGGATCAGGATCGGGAAGAGGACGCGCGAGAGCGAGACCGTGAGGTCCATCAGCTGCGGCTTGTCGACGAAGCCCGGCGCGAAGAGCGGGATGACGACCGGGGCGGCGAGGACGAAGATCGCGGTGAGCGCGCCCATCACCATCGTGATCAGCAGCAGCAGAGTCGAGGCGAGGCGGAAGGCCTCGCGGTACTGCTTGCGGCCGACGAGGTCGGTGAAGACCGGGACGAAGGCCGGCTGCAGGGCGGCGTCGGCGAAGAGCGCGCGGACCAGGTTGGGGACCTGGAAGGCGATCGTGAACGCCGAGATCGGGCCGCTGACGCCGAAGTAGCCGGCGGCGACGATTTCACGCGCGAGCCCGGCGATCCGCGAGGCGCCGGTGGCGATCGAGAAAAAGGCGGTCGAGCGCGCGATCCGACCGCCCTGGCCGGTCCGTGGAGTCGGCAGGACGAATTCCTCGCTCGGATAGAACGCCTCCGCCTCTCCCACGGCAACATCGGCGTTGATCGCGCGCGCGCCGTGGGTGGGGGTGTCGGATGCCTCGGGTCTCTCCAAGCTTCGTTCTCAGTCGCTATAGTCGGCGACCGCCCAAGGCCGAGATCACCTCGGCGGGCACTGACGACATGGCCAACATAGCCTCACAGAAAAAGCGGATACTTCGCAGCGAGCGCGAGCGCACCGAGAACCGACTGCTGACCAGCACCGTGAAGACTTACTTCCGGCGCCTGGAGACGGCGGTCGAGTCGGGTGACTCCGATTCGATCCAGAAAGAGCAGCGCGAGCTGTCCTCGAAGATCGACAAGGCCGTCCAAAAGGGCGCCCTGCACAAGAACACCGGAGCACGCAAGAAGGCCAAAGCGGCCCGCATTGCTGCCTCGGTCGGCGCGACCGCCGAGTAGCGGTTCAGCTCCCGAAGTAACGGCACCCGCGCCCACCAGCAGTACGCCAACCCCTGCCGCGACCTAAGCCGTCGCGCTCGTCGCCCTGCGCAGCGCCAGGGTGAGCGCCAGCTCGTCCCCGTAGTCGGCGTCGCCGCGGCACCAGCGCTCGAGCTGGGCGAGGGCCTCGGTCGCCATCCGCAGGTCGGTCAGGTCGACGCTCCCGAGGCGGGCGACGAGCTGCTTGGCCGCGTAGGGATGCATCTTCAGTTGCGACTCGACCTCACGCGGCGCCATCCCCTCCGCCAGCATCGCGGCGGCGGCGCAGGCGGCGCGCAGGCGGGACGCGAGGCCGTAGATCAGCCCGGTGACGTTCTCGCCCTGCTCGATCAGCTGCTCCCCGACCCGGAGCGCGGTGCGGGCGTCGCCCTCGACCACGGCGTCCGACAGCGTCCAGACGGCGGCTTCGGAGGTGTCGCGGATCATCGCCTCGATGTCGGCGGCGGTGACCTGGCCGGAGTCGCCGGCCCAGAGCGCGAGCCGCTCGAGCTCGTTGCGGAGCCGCAGTGACTCCGGGCCCATGCGTTCGACCAGCAGGCGGGCGGCGGCGGGGTCGAGCTTGAAGCCGAGCCGCTGGGCGTCGCCGACCAGGACCCGCGGCATGTCGCGGGCTTTCGGCGCCTCGAAGTTGTGGATCTCGCCCTTGGCGCCTTTGACCGCTTTCAGCAGCTTGGCGGGCGCTTTGGCGCGGGCGATCAGGACCAAGGTGAGGTCGGGCGGCAGTTCGGTGCCGATCGCCGCCGCCACCGCGCTGAGCTGTTTGTCACGCCATTTCTCGATCCCGTCGGCGAGCAGATAACGGCGGGTCCCCATCAGCGACATCGCCGGAATGGCGGCCAGCAGGGCTTCGTGGTCGGGGGCGCCGCGGCCCTCGCTCGGCTCGAAGACCTCGAGCGCCCCGTCCCCCCCCTCGCGTTCGGCACGCGCGCGCAGACGGGAGCGGGTCTCCTCGATTTTCGACCCGTCGGTGCCGGAGATCAGGTAGAGCGGGCGCATCTCGTCGGGCACGAGATCAGTGTACGAGGAAGCCCCGGCGGGTCACGTCGAGCTCGACCGTGCCGTCGACGTCGGTCCGCAGGGTCGGGACGCCGTGCGCGGCGAGCGTCGCGAGCGTGCCAGGGGTCGGGTGGCCGTAGGTGTTGTGCGCGCCGACCGAGATCACGGCCAGGCGCGGACGGATGCGGTCGAGCAGCGGGCCGAGCCCGGCATCGTCGGACCCGTGGTGAGCGACCTTCAGCACGTCGATCGGGCCCGGGTCGAGCGGCGTCGATTCCGCCTCCGCGTCGGCGGTCAGGAGCATCGTGAAGCGGTGCCAGCGCGCGCGGATCACCAGGGCGAGGTCGTTCGGATCGGTGTCGGCGGGGTCTTCGGCGATCAGCGCCGGCGGCGGCCAGAGGACTTCGAGGCGCAACGAGCCGGAGCGCAGCGTCGTGCCGGCGGCGACCGGTTCGGGGCGAGCGCCGGCGGCATCCGCCGCGGCGAGGAACCGACGGTCGAGGCGCCCGTAGACGAGCCGGGAGATCGGCAGCCGCCCGAGCGCTTCCGCGATCCCGGCCGCGTGATCGGACTGGTCATGGGTGACGACCGCCGCTCCGAGCCGCTCGACCCCCTCGTCGCGTAGCTTCGCGACCAGTTCGTCCCCCGGCGGCCCGCCGTCGACGAGCACCGCCGGCGCGCTCCGCGGCCGCAACAGGATCGCGTCCCCCTGGCCGACGTCCAGCACCTCGATCCGCAGCCCCGGTGGCGGACCGTCCGGGTCGTCCGATGGCCTGGGCCAGAACGCGAGCCCGCCTCCGAGAATCGCCAGGCAGAGAACTCCGGCCAAGACCCAGCCGCGCTGCATGCCTTTTCCACGCCATACGGTGGAAAAGGCATGCAGCTCGGCCGAGGACGGGGCGCGGGCGGCGGCGAGGCGGCGGGCGCGGGACAGGTGCGCGCCCGTCGCGATCGCCATGGCCATGGCGGCGTAGGTCGCGAGCATCGTCGGGAGGTCGATGTGGAGGTGGAGGACCGCCCAGGACGGACGGCCGCACCAGGCGGCGACCTGGGCGATGTAGGCGAGGAGCAGGGCGTCGAGGCCGTTCAGCGGCGCGAGCGGGATGCCGGGGACTTGGGCCAGGGCCGCGGAGACCATGCCGAGCCACATCGCGGGCGCGACCGCGGGCATCGCGAGGACATTGGCGGCAAGGCTCGTCAGGCTGACTTCTTCGAAGACGAAGGCGATCAACGGCGCGGTTGCGAGGGTCGCGGCGAGGGTGACCGCGATCCCCTCGGCAAGGGCCCGGCGCCATCGTCCTCCCCCCAGCCGCGCGACCAACCGGTCCCGGATCGGGGCGGCGAGCAGAAGGATGCCGAGGACGGCGGCGAAGCTGAGTTGCCAGCCGACGTCGCCGGCCACGGTCGGGTCGACCGCCAGCGTCAAGATCAGCGCGACCCCGAGGGCGTAGAGCCGGGACGCACGGCGACCGCCCAAGGTCGCGAGGAGGCCGACCGCGCCCATCACGCCGGCGCGCTGGATCGAGGGGGCCGAGCCGGCCAGGGGAACGTAGACGGCGATCAGGCCGATCACCCAGACGAGGCGCTCGCGCAGCGCGATGCCGAAGGCCGCGAGGATCGGCATCGCCAGCAGCGCGAGGAGGGTGACGTTCTCGCCGCTGACCGCCGTCAGGTGCGAGAGCCCGGCGCGGACGAAGTCTTCCTTCGTCGCCTCGTCGAGGCCGTCGTCTTCGCCGAGGACGAAGCCGCGCGCGAGCGCGGCCTCGCGCGCCGGCATGCCCTCCCCCAGCCCCGCCATCGCCCGGTCGCGGATCTCGGCGCTGCGGACGATCGCGACCGCCACCAGCACCGCGATCCCGACCAGGACCGGCAACGATGGACGTGGCGAGCGCATCTCCCCTCGCTCAGGGCCCGAGGCGTTCCCGCAGCGCCTCCATCGTCGCCGGGCCGATCCCGGAGATCTGGTCGAGCTGGTCGACCGACGAGAGGCCGCCGTGTTCTTCGCGGAAGTCGATGATGCCTTCGGCGGTCACCGGGCCGATGCCGTCGATCGTGTCCAGTTCGGCGGCGGTCGCGGTGCTGAGGCTGATCGGTCCGTCTTCGGTTTCGCCGACCACCGCCGCCGCGGCGGCGTCTCCTCCGCCCGACACTTCTTCCGGGACCACGACCTGCTGGCCGTCGGCGAGCCGCGCGGCGAGGTTGATCGCGTCGAGAGCCGCCTTGCCGGTCTCCCCTCCCGCCCGCTTCACCGCATCGTTCACCCGACTCCCGGCCGGCATCCGGTAGACGCCCGGCTCCCGCACCGCGCCGGTGACGTCCACCACGACATCGCTGCCGCCTTCTTCGACCGTCACGCTCGATTCGGCTTCGTCTTCGGAGCCGTAGTCGTCGTAGCTGCTGGTGTAGCCGGAGTCGCTCCCGCCCGCTTCCGCGCCGCCCTCGCCGCGCACCGCACGCACGCCGATGAAGAGCAACGCGACCGCGATCGCGCCGTAGACGGCGACCTGCGTTCGGCTCAGTTCCGGCATGCCCGCCACGCTGGCGGGAAATCACGCACACGTGGCGCGCGGAATGAAAATTCCGCGCAACGAGACTGTGACTAGTAGTCGTCCTCGTCGTCGTAGCCCGCCACCTCGGCGAGCTGGTCGCTGTAGAGCTCTTCCGCCGCCACCGGGGGCGACTGGATCGAGATGCAGGCGAAATCCTCGGTGCCGTCGTTGCGGATCGCGTGCTCGGTCGCGGGCGGGACGAGGATCAGATCGCCCTCGGTCACCTGCTGGGTGTCACCGGCGACGGACATCGCGCCCTCGCCACGGACCACCACGTAGACCTGCTCGGCTTCTTCCTGGGAGCGCAGCCGCTGCTCGCATCCACCGGGCAGGACGAGCCAGGTGACGGAGAGATTTCGCGCCCCGAGTTCGCCCGCGTCCATGAGGACGTGGGTGCTGAGGCGATGCCACTCCTGAACGGAGCTTTCCGAGAGACGCCTGACGAGCACGAGCCGTTTCTACCAAATACTGAGTCGGGGCGCGCCCGATCGGACAGGTTGCCTACCTGGCGACCAGGTTCACGAGCTTGCCTGGGACGACGATCTCCTTGACGATCTCCTTGCCGTCGAGGAATTTCGCCACGTTCTCGTTGTCCTTGGCGAGGGCGAGAAGGTCCTCCTTGGAGCCCTCGGCGGGCGCCTCGACCCGGGCCCGCACCTTGCCGTTGACCTGGACGACGAGCGTCACCGTGTCGGAGACCAGCATCGCCTCGTCGGCGATCGGCCAAGGGTGCTCCCAGACCCGCTCGCCGGTCATCCGCTCATAGGCCTCGGCGCCGAGGTGCGGCGCGAACGGGAAGATCAGCGAGGCCGCCGTGGAGACCGCGAAGCGCAGCGCCGCTTCGCCGCCCGGGTCGCCGTAGAGGCCGTCCTTCAGCCGGTAGGCGTCGTTGACCAGCTCCATCACCGCCGAGATCACGGTGTTGAACTGGAAGCCGCGCTCGAAGTCCTTGGTCGCCTTGTCGATCGACCAGTGCGCCTTGGCGGCCAGCGCCCGCCCGTCGCCCCGGGCGGCCGTCGGGTCGCCGCCCTCACCCGTGCGCTCCTCGACCTCCTCGCAGAGGCGCCAGAGGCGCGAGAGGAAGCGGTTGACCCCCTCGACCCCCTCGTCGGACCAGTCGCCGCCGCGCTCCGGTGGCCCCATGAAGCAGACGTAGGTACGGGAGGTGTCGGCGCCGTAGCGCTCGACGTACTCGGCCGGGCTCACGGTGTTGCCGCGGGACTTCGACATCTTCGCCCCGTCGCGGGTGATCATCCCCTGCGCGAAGAGGTTCGCGAACGGCTCCTGCACGTCCAGGTGGCCGAGGTCGGCGAGCGCCTTGACCACGAAGCGCGCGTACATCAGGTGGAGGATCGCGTGCTCGACCCCGCCGATGTACTGGTCCACCGGCATCCAGTGGTTGGCCGCCTCGCGGTCCCAGGCCGCGCCCTCGTTGCGGGGGTCGAGGTAACGGACGTAGTACCAGGAGGAGTCGACGAAGGTGTCCATCGTGTCGGTCTCCCGTCGCGCGGCGCCACCGCACTTCGGGCACTCGGTCTGGACCCAGTCGGTCGCCGCCGCGAGCGGGCTCTGGCCATGGGGCGCGTAGTCCTCGATCTCCGGGAGCTCGACCGGCAGCTGGTCCTCGGGGACCGGCACGGTCCCGCACTCGTCGCAGTAGACGATCGGGATCGGCGCGCCCCAGTAGCGCTGCCGCGAGAGCAGCCAGTCGCGCAGGCGGTAGTTGACGGCGGTCTCGCCGCGCCCTTCCTCCCCCAGCCACTCGATCATCGCCGCGTAGGCGTCGCGGTTCCCCTGGCCGTCGAAGCGGCCCGAGTTCACCATCGGTCCGTCGCCGGTGTAGGGCAGGCCCTCGGCGTCGCCGGGCGCGTCGGAGTCGACCCCGTCGATCACGCGCGTCACCGGCAGGTCGAACTTCTTGGCGAAGGCGTGGTCGCGCGCGTCATGGCCCGGCACCGCCATGATCGCGCCGGTCCCGTACTCCATCAGCACGTAGTCGGCGACGTACATCGGGATCTCCTCGCCGTTGACCGGGTTGATAACGCTGCGCCCGAGCGGCACGCCGGTCTTCTCACGGTCCTCGGCGCCGCGTTCCTCGGCCGACTCGCGGCCGACCCGGTCGACGTACTCGCGCACCGCCGTCTCGGCGGGCGTCCCCGCGACCAGCTTCGCCAGTTGCGGGTGCTCGGGGGCGAGCACGAAGAACGTCGCCCCGAAGAGGGTGTCGGGACGCGTGGTGAAGACCGGGAAGTCGAGGTCGACTTCGTCGCAGCGGAAGGTGACTTCGGCGCCCTCGGAGCGGCCGATCCAGTTGCGCTGCATCGTGATCACGTGCTCGGGCCAGGACTCGAGCGTGCCGAAGTCCTCCAGCAGCCGGTCGGCGTAATCGGTGATCTTGAAGAACCACTGCTCGAGGCTTTTCTGGATCACCTCGGTGCCGCAGCGCTCGCAACGGCCGTCGACGACCTGCTCGTTGGCAAGCACCGTCGCGTCTTTCGGGCACCACTGGACCGCCGCCTCGGTCCGATAGGCGAGCCCGCGCTCGAAGAGCTGCAGGAAGATCCACTGGGTCCAGCGGTAGTACTCGGGCTGATGGGTGGCGAGCTCGCGGGACCAGTCGATCGAGACGCCCCAGGACTGGAACTGGCGGCGGAACGACTCGATCGAGCGCTCGGTGGCGACCCGCGGCGGCTCCCCCGTTTTGATCGCGTTGTTCTCGGCCGGCAGGCCGAAGGCGTCGTAGCCCATCGGGTGCAGGACCTGGAAGCCCTGGCGGCGCCGGAAGTGAGCGATCGCGTCGCCGACCGCGTAGCACTTGAGGTGGCCGACGTGAGGTTCCCCCGACGGGTAGGGGAGCATCTCGCAGACGTAGGCCTTCGGCTTGTCCGGGTCGAAACCGGGCTCCCCCGGGTTCGGGACCTCCCAGGTGCGCTCCTCGGCCCACACCGCCTGCCACTTGCTCTCGATCGCTTTCGGTTCGTAGCCACTCATCGGCAGGCGATCTTATGGAGGCGAGACGGCGAGTGGCCCGACGGGCCGATCTCGGTAGTGGAGCTGAGGGGGCTCGAACCCCTGACCTCCTCGCTGCCAGCGAGGCGCTCTTCCAGCTGAGCTACAGCCCCGAGAGCGGGAAAGTGTACCGGGAGGGCCGCTAGGCGGCGTGGCGCTCGGGGCCGTCGTCGTCGACGTCGAGGATCAGGTTGTCGGGCGCGGTGTGGCGGACCTTGAAATCGATGTTCGAGCGCGTCTCGAGCTCGCTCAGGAGGTCGACCGGCTCGTCGAGGTTCATCGAGAAGGTCGCGCGGCCCTCGGAGAAACGTTCGACCGAGATGTCGGTGGCGCCGATCTTGCCGACGGTCTCCTCGAAGCCGACGAGCTGGGAGAAGTCGCCGAGCGGGCCGATCTCGAGGCGCAGCTTGCCTTCGAAGAGCCCGGGCTCCCAGGAGGTGTCCGGGTCGACCGCGACGTGGCCGTTGCCGTTCCCGCTGGTGCGGGCGGCGATGACGACGGGCTCGGGCGCGACCGGCGCGACGTCGGGGGCCGCGACCTCGTCCTCGCCTTCGGCCTCGTTCAGATCCTGTACGCGTTTGCCGACCTCGACCGCCTCGCGCAGAGCTTTCATCCGGATCCGGGTGGCCTGGCCCCGCGCCTGGGCCTGCAGGTCCTCCAGCCGCGCCGAGACGGCGTCGAGCGAGGCGATGCTGCGGTCGTGGACCGCGTTGGCCTCCTCGAGGCGCTCGGTCAGGTCGCGGATCGTCCGCTCGCGCTCGATCACCATCCCCGACAGCGTCGAGAGGTCACTCTCGTGAGAGGCGATCGCACGGGCCTGGATCAGGCTCTGGGCTTCCAGCGACGAGTTGTGCTCGCCGAGCGTCGCGGCGTGCCCTTCGACGTTCGCGATGTGGGTGTCGCGAGCCGACACCGCGGCGTCGACTTCATGGCGGCGGTAACCCAGTAGCGCCCATTTGAAGCTGGTCATGAGCGCGACCGTAGAACGCCTCTCGGACGTAACTTCAGTTACGCCCCCAAATAGTGACTACGCCCCCGCGGCGGCGGAGGGCGCTTCGGGTGCCTCGAGGTCGAGCTCGAGCCGCGGCGCCTCATGCCAGAGGTCCTCGAGCTGGTACCGGTCGCGCGCTTCCGGCGTGAAGACGTGCAGGACGACGTCGAGGTAGTCGACGATCGTCCACCCCGCTTCGCCACCGCCGTCGACGCCGCTCGGCAGCAGGCCGGAGTCCGCCTTCACGCGGACCCGCACCTCGTCGACGATCCCCCGCGCCTGGCGCTCGTTGCGCGCCGTGCAGACGGCGAGGAAGTCGGTGTAGGCGACCAGGCCGCGCATGTCCAGCACGACGATGTCCTCGGCTTTTTTCGAATCGGCAAGCTCGGCCAGGTGCCGAGCCAGGTTCTCTGAATGGACTGGATTCAAGCGTAGATCCCCTTCTCCTCGATGAATCGGGCGACCGGCTCCGGAACGAGATAGCGGAGCGGCCGGCCGGCGGCGGCGCGCTCGCGAACTGCTGAGGAAGACACACCGAACTGTGGCATCTCGAGCATCGTTGCCCGCCCCTCGGCACCGAGGCTGCGCATCACCGCCGCCACCTCCGCGTCGGAGATGCCGGAGCGCCGCGCGACCGCGAGGCGCGCCATCCCGACCACCCGCTCGGGCTCACGCCAGCTCTCGAGTCCGACGGCGGCGTCGGCCCCCATCACGAAAACGAGATCACTTTCGTCTCTCTCCTCGGCAAGTTGCTCCAAAGTCTCATACGTGTAGGACGGCCCGTCGCGTTCGACCTCCAGGGCGGAGACCGAGAAGCGGGTGTCGTCGGCGGCGGCAAGGCGGGTCATCGTCACCCGCAGCTCTTTGCCGGGATCGTCGGCGATCCGCTTGTGCGGGGCGACACCGGTCGGGACGAGGACGACCTCGGCCAGGTTCAGCTGCCAGAGTGCCTCCTGGGCGAGCGCCAGGTGCCCGAGGTGCGGCGGGTTGAAGGCGGACCCGAGGACCCCGATGCCCGCGCCCGGGGCGTCAGCCACGAACTTGGCCGCTGCCGCGGCCGACGTACTTCGTCGTGGTCAGCTCGCGCATCCCGATCGGGCCCCGCGCGTGCAGCTTCTGGGTCGAGTTGCCGATCTCGGCACCCATCCCGTACTCGAAGCCGTCGGTGAACCGCGTCGAGGCGTTGACGTATACGGCGGCGGCGTCGACTCCCGCGACGAAGGCGTCGGCAGCCCGCGCGTCTCCGGTGACGATCGCCTCCGAGTGGCCGGTCCCGTGCGCGTTGATGTGGTCGATCGCGTCCTCGACCGAGTCGACCACCGCCACCGCCAGCTTCAGCGCCAGGTACTCGGTGTCCCAGTCCTCCGCGCTCGCCTCGCCGATCGCGACCGACTCCCCGGCGACGGCGCGGGCGCGCTCGTCGCCGATCAGCTCGACCCCCTCGGCCGCCAGCGCGGCGAGGATCGTCGGCCCGTGGCTTGCCGCGACGGCCTCGTCGAGCAGCAACTTCTCGGCGGCGTTGCAGACCCCGGGGCGCTGCACCTTCGCGTTGACCGCGATCCGCGTCGCCATCTCCAGGTCGGCGTCGGCGTGTACGTAGACGTGGCAGTTGCCGGCCGCCGCGTACATCACCGGCACCGTCGCCACCGCCTTGATCGCCTCCTTCAAGCCCTCGCCCCCGCGCGGGATCAGCAGGTCGACGACGCCCTCCTGGGTCGCCAGCTCGGCCAGCCCGTCGCGGTCGCCGGAGTCGAGCAGCAGCACGGAGTCCTCGGGCAGGACCGCCTCGGCGAGCGCCTCGCGGATCACCGCGGCCAGCGCCGCGTTGGAGCGCTGCGCGTAGCTCGACCCGCGAAGGACGATCGCGTTGCCGCTCTTGATCGTCAGCGCGGCACAGTCGATCGTCACGTTCGGCCGCGCCTCGTAGATCACGCCGACCAAGCCGAGCGGCACCCGGATCTTCCGCAGGTCGATCCCGCTGTCGAGCGTGCGGTGGTCGAGCTCCTCGCCGACCGGGTCGTCCAGTGCGGCGACGGCGCGAACGCCCTCCGCCATCGCCGCGACCCGCTCCGGGGTCAGCGTCAGCCGGTCGCGCAGAGCAGCGGTCAGCCCCGCGGCGCGCTCGTCGGCAAGATCGGCGGCGTTGGCCTCGAGGATCGCGTCGGTGCGCTCGTCGAGCAACCGCGCGGTCGCCTCCAGCGCCGCGTCCTTGGTCGCGGTCGACGCGCCCGCCAGCGTCCGCGCGGCCCGCTTCGCCGCGAGGCAGCTCTCGGGGATGGTTCTGGTCGCCACGGCCATAGTCAGGGAAGGGTAACCGGCCGCTTAGACCAGCACGAAGCGGTCCCGGTGGATGACCTCGTCCGGGACGTCGGGGAAGTGCTCTCGGACGTACGCGCTGTTGCGTCCAGCAGCTCGCGCAACATCCCGCGATGAGTACTCGGTGATCCCTTTACCGATTGGTTCGTGGGTCTCGTGATCGACAACCCAAACCGCGTCGCCCGCCTGAAATCCACCATCGCTCTCGACGATTCCAACCGGAAGAAGGCTTGAGCCGCTTTCCCGGAGTCGCTTGGCGGCGCCGGAATCGACCTCGACCGTTCCCGCTGGCTGCTTGGCATATCTCAGCCAAAGCTTGTAAGGCGGTAGAAGCCCTTCTACGCGAGGGGAAAAACGCGTGCCTACCTCGTCACCCTTCGCCGCGGCAGTCAACTCGCCAGAGCGGGTCCCGTTACAGATCACGGCCTCGACGCCTGACTCACTGGCAATGCGAGCGGAGGTGATCTTGCTTCCCATGCCGCCGCGACCCAACTTAGAGGGACCTCCGACATTGATCTCGCCCAGAATCAGGGTGTCGTCGATGCGTGCGATGAAGTCAGGCTGTGCGCTTTGCCGGGGATCAGATCTGTAGACGCCATCGATGTTCGTCAGCAGGACCAGCAGCCGCGCTTTCAGCAGGGCGGCGACCAGCGCCGCGAGGAAGTCGTTGTCGCCGAAGGTGATCTCGTCGGTCGCCGTGGTGTCGTTCTCGTTGATGACCGGGACGACCTTCCAGTCGAGCAGGCGGTCGAGCGTGTTGCGGACGTTCAGGTAATGGCTGCGTTCCGACACGTCGGAGAGCGTCAGCAGCACCTGGGCGGCCCGCGTCCCGCCGGTCGCAAGTCGTGACTCATAGGCGCGGAAGAGGTCACCTTGGCCGATCGCCGAGCACGCCTGCAGGGCGTCCATCCCACGCGGCCGCGCACCGAGGTCGAGCAGCCGCATCCCGCGCGCGATCGCCCCGGAGGTGACCAGCACGACCCGCTCCCCATCCCGCTCCAGCGCATTTACCTGCGCGCAGACGGAATCCAGCACGTCCTCGCGCAGCGACCCGTCGTCGTTGGCGACGACCGAAGAACCAAGCTTTACTACCAGCGTCATGGCCGGCAAGTCTACGAGCGAGCGCCTCCCCTTCAGCCACGAGCTCCGCGTGCGGTACGGAGAGTGCGACGCCCAGGGCATCGTCTTCAACGCCAACTTCCTCGCCTACGTCGACGTCGTCCTCACCGAGATCTGGCGCGAGACGATGGGTTCCTACGACGCTTTACTGGAGACCGGAGTCGACACCGTCGTCGGCGAGGCCAACATGCGCTTCCTCGCCCCCGGCCGCTTCGACGACCTCCTCCGCATCGAGGGCGGATTCGACGGACTGGGGACGACGAGCACGACCCTGAAGCTCTGGTTCCGCCGCGACGACGAGCTCCTGGTGGAAGCGGATATTCGCTACGTCTTCGTCGACCTGGAGAGCTGGGAGAAGACCCCGATCCCGGATGAGGTCCGGCAAGGGCTCGAGCCGCTGCTGCTCGGCTGAGGTCGGCACCCGAAGCACAAGGGAACGCAAGGGGTGTCGGGGGAGTCCCGGCGTGCGCCGCGGGCGCGTCACGTGACGAAGAGCGGGGGAAGTCCACGCTTCCGTGCGTGTTGGACAACACCGACTTACGCGCTGTCGACTATCGCACGAACCGCTCACGTCCGCCCCTAGGACTGCCGGAGCGGCCGGGAGAACGGCCGTCCCCCGGAACCACCCCTAGATATGCAGCTCGAACTCGTGCTCGCCGACGCGGACCTCGTCGCCGGCCTCGAAGCCGGACTTCCTCAATGCGGAGATCACGCCCATCTCGGTGAGGCGTTGCTCGAGGTAGGCGAGGGCTTCTTCGTTTTTGGTGTCGTGGCGTTCGAAGAGGAGCTCGACGCCGCGGCCGCTGATGCGGAAGACGCCGTCGTCCTCGCGCTCGACCCAGTAGCCGCCCTCGCCCGCCGGGCGGTAGACGCGGTGGTCGGACTCGAAATCGGCGGCGGGGGCTCCTCCGGGCGCGACCGCGAGAGGCTGGACCGTGGCCAGCTCGACGAGGATGCGACGGCGCAGGTCTTCGAGGCCCTCGCCGGTCGCCGAGCTCACCGACATCACACCGAGTACCGAGTCGCCGAGGCGCTCCGTCCACTCGGCCAGGGCCGCTTCGACCACGCTCGGTTCGAGCAGGTCGCGCTTCGACAGGATCACCAGCTCCGGCAGCCGCTCGAGGCCCGCGCCGTAGGCCTCCAGCTCGCCCCGCACCAGGTCGTAGTTGGAGACCGGGTCGCCTTCCAGCGGGTCCAGCTCGACCAGGTGGACCAGCATCGAGCAGCGCTCCACGTGGGCGAGGAACTCGTGGCCGAGGCCCGCGCCCGCCGCCGCGCCTTCGATCAGTCCCGGGATGTCGGCGAGCACCGCCTGGCGGTCCTCCCCCTCGATCGTCCCGAGCCCTGGCGACAGGGTCGTGAAGGGGTAGTCGGCGATCTTCGGCGTCGCCCGGGTCAGCGCCGCGAGCAACGAGCTCTTGCCCGCGTTGGGCAACCCGACCAGGCCGACGTCGGCAAGGAGCTTCAGCCGCAGCTGGATCCAGTCGGCTTCGCCTTTGGTGCCTTTCTCGGCGAACCGCGGCGCCTGGCGCACAGAGGTCGTGAAGCGACGGTTGCCGTGCCCGCCGCGGCCCCCGCGGGCGACGACCGCGCGCTGCCCGGGCTCGACGAGGTCGATCTCGGCACCGTCGACCGTCACCGCCTGGGTGCCCGGCGGCACCGGGATGACCCGGTCCTCGCCTTGCCCCCCGTGGCGGTTGGATCCTTCCCCATGGCTCCCGCGCTCGGCGCGGAAATGCTTCGATCCGCGCAGCGCCCCGAGATCGCGCCGCGAGGGATCGCAGACGAGCACCACGTCACCGCCGTGCCCGCCGTCACCGCCGTCGGGACCGCCCCGCGGGACGTGGGCTTCGCGCCGCATCGAGATGCAGCCGTCGCCACCGCGACCGCCCTCGATCCAGATTTTTGCCGTGTCGTCCACACCCGCACCATAGCCGGCGCCCGTTCGGGCGCCGGGAGGAATGTGGTCCGGCCGCGGACGGCCGGATCAGGGGGGTTCAGTCGTCGGCGAGGACGCTGATCGTCCGGCCCTTACGGGTCGAGTGGAAGGAGACCTTGCCTACGCTGGTCGCGAAGATCGTGTGGTCGCGGCCGATGCCGACGCCCTCACCGGGCCAGAAGCGGGTCCCGCGTTGGCGGACGATGATCTCGCCGCCGGTGACCTGCTGGCCGGCGAAGACCTTCACGCCGAGCATGTTCGGGTTCGATTCGCGTCCGTTGCGGGACGAACCGAGGCCTTTCTTATGTGCCATTACGAATCCTCTTTCGAAGCTTTGGCTTTCGAGCCGCCTTTGAGGCTGGTCACCTCGAGCCGCGTGAGCTCGGAACGGTGGCCGGCGCGTTTGCGGTAGCCCTTCTTCGCCTTGTATTTAAAGACTTTGATCTTCGGTCCGCGCAGGTGCTCGGCCACTTTGGCCTCGACTTTGACTTTCGCCAGGTCTTTCCCGACGATCACGTCTCCGTCACGGAAGAGCACCGGGCGCAGGGAAATTTTGTCGCCGTCCTTGACGTCCAGCCGGTCGACGAGGAGCATCGTGCCCTCTTCGACCTTGTACTGCTTTCCACCGCTCTCGATCACCGCGTACATGCTGTCTCGTTCCTCTTCCGATTAAGCGTCCGTCGAACCTTGGCCGGCACGCGAACGTCCCCGACCGCCACGGCGGCCGCGGCTGCGTTTGCGCGCGGGAGCGTCGGAGTCTAGAGCGTCGTCGCCGGAAGCGCCGTTCCCGTTGCTCGCCGGGGGCTCGCCGCCCAGCAGGGAGGCGATCGCCGCCGCCCGCTCGACCTCCTCGATCCGCACCAACTTGCGCTCGCCCACGTAGGGGCCACCGCCGGTGACGCTGACGATGTAGGAGTCGATCCGGGCCACCGCGTCGGCGTCGTTGTACATGTGGGGCTCGTCGATCTTGACCAGCACCTCCTCGCCGACCTTGAACGGCAAGGCCCGCTCCTCGATCGACTCACGGCTCCCCGACTCGACGACTTCGAAGGTCTCGATCGCGTTCGCGTCGCCGCCCTCGAAGTGGAAGCGCTTGCCGGTGTCCTCCTCTAGCTCGGTCAGCCCGCTCTCGCCGTCGGTCAGCGCCGCCGCGACTTTGGGATTGACCCGGACCAGGAACGCTTCGTCGGATTTTTCCGCGGCGATTTCGCGCATCTTCCGCAACCCGTCCAGCGCCACCGTCTCGGCCGAGAGGACGACCCCCTCGCCGTGACAGGTCGGACAGATCTCGGTGAGGATCTCGCGCACCCCGTCGGTGACGTTCTGTCGCGTCATCTCGACCAGGCCGAGCGGCGAGACCTCCACCACGTAGCTCTTCGACTTGTCGGCGTCGAGCGCTTTGCGCATCACCTTCAGGACTTTGTCCCGGTTGGAGGCACGCGCCATGTCGATGAAGTCGATGACGATGATCCCGCCGATGTCGCGCAGCCGCAGCTGGCGCACCGCCTCGTCGGCAGCCTCGGTGTTGACTTTCGTGATCGTCTCCTCCAGGCCGCCTTTACCGCGCCCGGTGAAGCTGCCCGAATTGACGTCGATGACGGTCAGCGCCTCGGTGTAGTCGATGATCAGATAGCCGCCGGAGGGCAGGTCGACCCGCCGGTTCAGGGTCGACTCGATCTCCTTGTCGATCGCATATTTTTCGAACAGCGATTTCTTCTCGCCTTTGTACAGTTCGACCCCGCCGACCAGCTCCGGCGCGGTGCGCTGGAAGAAGCTGGTGACCCGCTCGAACTGCTTCTCCGAGTCGATGATCGCCTTTTCGAACTCGTTGAGGAAGACGTCACGCAGGACGCGGACCGAGAGGTCGGCCTCCTGGAAGACCATCGACGGCGCCTTCGTTTCGTCGGCCCGCCGGTCAAGCACCGAGTTCAGCTTCTGCAGGTAGGAGATCTCCCGCACGAAGTCGGTTTTTTTCGCCCCGTGCGCGGCGGTGCGGACGATCAGCCCACCGGGTCCTTTGTAGGTGCGGTCGACCATCTTGCGCAGCCGGTCGCGCTCTTTGTCGGCCAGCCGGCGGCTGACGCCGACGCCCGACCCTTGCGGCGCGAAGACCAGGTAACGCCCGGCGATCGACACGTTCATCGAGAGGCGCGCGCCCTTCGTCTTCAACGG
This sequence comes from Solirubrobacterales bacterium, assembly GCA_965200635.1. Taxonomy (GTDB): domain Bacteria; phylum Actinomycetota; class Thermoleophilia; order Solirubrobacterales; family 70-9; genus VAYN01. The sequence continues at coordinate 3,499,165 of OZ241364.1, forward strand.
GTCCTTGACGACCTGGACCAGGATCTCCTGGCCCGGCTTGATCAGCTCGTTGATCCGCGCGCCTTTGCCGCTGCCACGGCCGCGGCGCGGAGCCTGGCTACCGTCGGGCAGGACGATCTCGTCGACGTGGAGGAAGCCGTTGCGCTCGAGGCCGATGTCGACGAACGCGGCCTCCATGCCGGGCAGGACGTTGTCGACCTTGCCCTTGTAGATGTTGCCGACGATCGAGCGGCGACCACGACGCTCCATGTAGAGCTCGGCGACGCTGGTTTTAGCGCCTTTGGTTTTCGCCTCGAGTACAGCAACTCGGGTCTCGCCTCGCGAGGCGGACACCAGGATCGTTTTTTTCATTGGTTTTGTCTCAGTTCGGATAGGTACGCATGCGCGGATCCTCTACAGAGGCGTCACCACGCGAACCTTCCCTGCCGGCTGAGACGCGCCTGGACGTTGATGCTCTGAAGAACTCCGATCGCCAAGAAGGTAGCGAGCACGGAGGACCCTCCGTAGCTCACCATCGGCAAAGGAATGCCCGTGATGGGCATGATGCCGAGGTTCATCCCGACGTTGATGAAGACCTGGAACAAGAGCTCGACGGCGATGCCGCCGGCGATCAAGATTCCGTATCTGTTCTTTGAGAGCGTCACGATCCGCAGCGCCCGCCAGATGAGAAGGGCATACAGGGATAGGACGAACGCGGCGCCCATGAACCCGTAGCGCTCGCCGATCACCGCAAAGATGAAGTCGGTCGAGCGCTCGGGCACGAAGTCGAGCCGCGTCTGGGTGGCTTGGTCGCCGCGCCCGGTCTTCTGACCGGCGCCGATGGCGACCATCGATTGGTCCTGCTGGTAGCCCGCGCCGCCTGGTTCCGCGCTGGGATGCAGGAAAGAGGTAAGCCTCTGCTCCTGATATCCGTGCAGAACGGGGTGGCCGACGGCGGGCGCCACCACAAGGACTAAAGCTATGAGTGCGACGATTCCGCCGCTGATTACCGCAAAGTGGGTCCATGGGACTCCACCGAAGTACATCACGGCGAGCGTTCCGACGACCAGCACCATCGAGGTGCCGAGGTCGGGTTGGAGGAAGACAAGGGCCGCCGGAGCCAGTCCCAGAGCCAGATAACGGATGGTTCGGCGGATCGGGGAACCGCGTCGGGCGCCGTCGATGACGAAGCCCGCGAGGGCCAGAACGAGCAGAAGCTTGCCCAGCTCGGACGGCTGGAAGGCGAAAAACGGGAATTCGAAAGCGCGCCTGGAGCCGCGCGCGGCGAAGCCGAAAACGAACACCAGAGCGACCGAGACGCAGAGGAAGGTGTAGATGCCGACCCGCAGCTCGCGGAAGCGCGAGTAGTCGATCCGCGACAGCACGAACATGCCGACGAGGCCGGCGATGCCGTAGATCGCCTGGCGCTCGACGTAGTAGTTCGGGCTGCCGGGGATATCGGTCCTGGTGGCCTGACCCAGGGTGAGGACGCTGAAGCCGATCAGCCCGATCGCGGCAAAGGTGAGCACCCAGTCCATCTGGGCGAGGCCGAGGCGTTCGCCGATCGTCGGGCGGTCGTCGAAGAGCTCGGGCCGCGCCTGCCGCGCCCGCGTCGCGTACATCATCCGCCTTCACCCGCTTCTTCGGTGCCTTCTTCGACGAACGGGACTTCTTCGTAGGCTTCTTCGGTTTCTTTCGTTTCTTCTTCGGTTTCCTTTTTCAGCGTGTTGTGGAAATACGCTTCGAGGATTTCCCTGTTGGCCGGCGCCGCGGCTTCGGCGCCGAAGCCGCCTTCCTCGATCGTCACGACGGTGACCACGTTCGGGTTGGGGTACGGCGCCAGCGAGATGAACCAGGACTGGTTGTAGGCGTGCCCCGCGCGTTCCGCGGTGCCGGTCTTGCCCGCGATCGGGATCGGGAATTCACTGAAGACCGAGGTCGCCGTCCCCCCCGGCCCCGACGTCGCCAGGTGCAGGCCTTCCATGATCAGCTGACGCGATTCGGGTTTGATGTCCACGTGGCGGCGCGGCCCCGGGGCGATTTCGCGCAGAACGCGCCCCGCCGGGTCCATCACTTCCATCGCCAGATGCGGGGTGACGACCGTGCCGCCGTTGCCGAGCGTCGAGTAGGCGATCGCCATCTGCAGCGGGTTGGTCTGCAGGTCGCCCTGGCCGACCGCAAGCTGCACGTCGTCGCCCTGTGACCACGGGCGTTCGGTCAGTTCTTCTTCGAAGAGCTGGTCGCGCCACTGCTTGCTCGGCACCAGGCCTTCGGCCGAGGGCCCGGTCGGCAGATCGATCCCGGTCGGATCGCCGATCCCCATCTTGTGGGACCAGCTCTGCAGGTCGTTGTTGTCCCACATCCGCGCGCCGAGCTTGTAGAAGTAGACGTCCGAGGACACTTCGTAGGCGTGCGTCAGGGAGAGCGGCCCGTTGACCTCGCCTTCGGAGTTTTCGAACTTCTGCCCACCGAGTTCGATGTAGCCGTTGTCGTCGACCACGGTCGAGCCGGTGACGTAGTCGTCTTCCAGGCCCGCCAGTCCGGTGATGATCTTGTAGGTCGAGCCCGTCGGGTAGGCCGATTCGACCGCGCGGTTGAAGATCGGGGTGCCGTTGGCTTCCGAGGAGAGCGCTTCGTACTCCTTGGTGCTCAGGTTCGTCCAGACGCTCGGGTCGTAGGTCGGGGAGGAGCCGATGCCGAGGATTTCGCCGGTGTGGATGTTCATCGAGACGAAGGCGCCCGCCCCGCGTTCGGCCAGGGCCTGTTCGCCCGCTTTCTGGACCGCCGGGTTGATCGAGAGTTTCAGGTTCCTGCCGGGGACCGGCGGCGTCGAGGTGAGGTTGCCGCCGGGGGTCGGCTCGCCCAGCGCGTTCACCTGGTAGCGCGAGGTCCCCGGGGTCCCGCGGAGGATGCCGTCGTAGGTGTACTCGAGGCCTTCCTTGCCGACGACTTCGCCCGGTTCGAGGCCTTTGTAGGGGCCGTCTTTCAGCTCTTCTTCGTCGACCTCGCCCGAGTGGCCGAGGATCTGGGCCGCCTCGTCTTCCTCCGGATAGTTACGGACGAAGACCTTTTCCACCGTCACGCCGGGGAACTTCCCGGGGTGTTCTTCGATGTAGTAGATGAGGTTGTAGCCGACGTCCCGCCGCAGGGTCAGCGGCGCCCCGGCGGCCACCACGCCTTCTTCTTCTTCGATCCGTTCGAGCACGCGCGGCAGTTTCATGTGGACGAGTTCGCCGATTTCGCGCAGCTCGGCGTTCTTTGCCGCCGGTTCGGTCGGCAGCTTCGTGAGGTCGACCTGGAGCGCCAGGCTGGTCCGGTTGTCGACCAGCACCTCGCCGTTGCGGGCGACGATTTTTCCCCGCGGCGCGACGATTTTGGTCGAGCGGGTGCGGTTGTTCTTCGCCTCGGCCAGGTTTTCGGCGCCGTCGAGGACCTGCAGCGACCAGAGGCGGAAGAAGAGGATCGCGAAGAGGGTCACGCCGACCCCGCCAACGACCGCGATCCGCAGCGCCATACGGTTCGGCCGCGCCCTGTCCTCCGGTCGCAGGTACACCGCCCTACGCTCCCAGCACCGTCGGTCGCCGCGTGCGCCGCACCGTGGCCTCGTCGACCAGCGCCGGGCGCACCAGGCGCCGCATGCCGATGTAGATCGCCCAGCCGAGGAAGAAGGCGAAGAGGCTCTTGAACAGCATGTCCCTGACCACCAGCACGCTGACCGAGGTGTCGATGCCGAACATCGCCTCGACCGCGCCGAACCCGAGCTGGGCGAGCAGGGTCGCGACCGCGCACATCAGCGGCACGACGAGGCGGCTGTGGATCTCGAAGCGCTCGCGGAAGATCCCGGCCCCGTAGCCGACCGCGATCAGGACCAGCGAGGCGCCGCCGACCGGCTGGATCAGCAGGCAGTCGAGCAGGAAGCCGATCGCGAAGCCGGTGACGGCGCCGGTCATCGATCCGCCGAGGAGGCCGAAACAGACGACCAGGGCGGGCAGCACGTCGGGGCTGACGTGGAACAGTTCCACCTGGGAGAAGAAGGTCAACTGCAGCAGGACGCCGAGCAGCCCGAGGACGACCAGGCGGGCCGTGATTTTGGGCGTGAGGATCACTAGGGGGCTCCCCCGGTAAGCACCTGGACGGTGTTGAGGTTGCGCAGGTCAGCGTAGGGCCTGACGATCGAGCGTTCCTGAGCCTCTTGTTCGATCAGCGTCGCCTTGGTCACTTCACCGACCGGGATGTTCGGCGGGAAGCGGGATTCGATGCCTTCGCCGTGCCAGCCGGCGGTGACGACCGATTCGCCTTTGTGGATGTTCTTGTCGGAGTTGAGGAAGCCGAGGACGAGGCGTTCGGGTTCGCCGACGCTCGCCTTGACGATCCCCTGCACGCCGGCCGGGACGATCCGCACCGAGATTTTCGAGGAGTGGTCGGAGAGCAGCATCACCTTGGAGGTCGAGCCGGTCACCGCGCTCACCCGGCCGATCAGGCCATCGCCGTTCACCACCGGGTCGTTGACCGTCACCCCGTCGCCGGAGCCGATGTCGATCACCACGTCGCTGAACCAGACCGTCGGCGAGAGGGCGATCACGCGCCCGGTCACCGGTTCGGTCCCTTCCGGGATCGCGGCGGATTTGTCCAGCTTCAGCATCGCGCTCAGTTCCTTGTTTTCCGCCAGTGCCGACTTGCCGCCGACGGCCTGCTTGCGGGCCACCTGAAGTTCTTCTTCGAGCTTGTGGTTCTTGCCCCGCGCGTCGAAGGTTTCGTCGACCCAGTTGATCAGGTCGCGGGCGGGCTTCAGCGCCCGGTCGAGCACCGAGGCGACCGGGGCGAGGACCGCCGTGACGCCGCGCTGCAGGCCGTTCGAGCCTTGCCCGTAGGTCAGCGTCAGCAGCGCGAAGCTGCCGACGATCAGTAGTGCCAGCACCGCCCTACGGCGGCGTACTTGTTTGCGATACACAGTGGGGACCTAGGTTCTTGGCTTTGCTTAAGGCTCGGGTGAGCGCCTTCGTGTCAGACACGTCGGCGGCCTCCGGTGCCGTTCCTGCCGCTGCGGTGGATCGTCTCGAACTCCTCGAGCGATATGCCCGAGCCGACCGCCACGCAGGTCAGCGGCGACTCTGCCAGTTGACAGGGCATCTGGCACTCATCGTGGAGGCGCTGTTCCAGTCCTTGCAGCAGCGCGCCTCCGCCCGCCAGCGTGATGCCGCGATCCATGATGTCACCGGCCAGCTCCGGCGGCGTCTGGTCGAGCGTCTCCTTCACCGCGGCGACGATGTGGCCGACCGGCTCCGAGAGGGCCTCGCGGATCTCCTCTGAGGTCAGTTCGATCGTCTTCGGCAGGCCACTGACCAGGTCGCGACCGCGGATCTCGGTGCGGATCTCGGTCTCCAGCGGTGCCGCCGAGCCCGCCTCGAGCTTGACCTCCTCGGCGGTCTGCGCGCCGATCGCGAGTTTGTAGGTGTTCTTGCAGTGGGCGACGATCGCCTCGTCGAGCTCGTCGCCGCCGACCCGGATCGACTGTGAGACGACGATGCCGCCGAGGCTGATCACCGCGACCTCGGTGGTGCCGCCGCCGATGTCGACGATCATCGACCCGGTCGGCTCCGCAACCGGCAGCCCGGCGCCGATCGCCGCCGCCATCGGCTCCTCGATCAGGTAGGCCTGGCGGGCGCCGGCCGAGAGGCAAGCCTCCTCGACCGCCCGCTTCTCCACGCCGGTCACCCCGGAGGGCACGCAGACGACGACCCGCGGGTGGGCGAAGCGATTGCTGTGGACCATCTGGATGAAGTGCCGAAGCATCTGTTCGGTCACCTCGAAGTCGGCGATCACGCCGTCCTTCAGCGGCCGGATCGCGGTGATGTTGCCGGGCGTCCGCCCGATCATCCGCTTGGCTTCGACCCCGACCGCATGGACCTGGCCGGTCGTGGTGTCGATCGCCACCACCGAAGGCTCGGAAAGCACGATGCCCCGACCCCTCACGTACACGAGCGTGTTGGCGGTACCGAGGTCCACCGCCATGTCGCGACCACCGAGCCTGAAGACGCGGGTGAACCAGCTCAAATTTCAGTCCTTCGAGGGGCCAGAACGGTTCATGAAATCAAACGGACCAACCCGAACCGAACCCGCCCTCCCCGGCGCAGAAAATCCGTCGCTTGCAGGATTAATTTCCCCTTGTAGCGCGCTAACGGCGCGCTAAGACGGGGTCGCAGAGGGCGGGTTTTTGGGTGGTTCGGGGGTCGCCACGAGGGGTCGGGGCGTTGGTAAACGCTCACGAAGTCGGTGAGGGAAAAAGAGACGGGAAAGGGGCGCTGGCCGTCTCGGTCACGGCCCTGGCTGGCTGTGACCGTGCCCGAGACGGCCGGGGTATGAAAGGCGTGAAGGATCTCCGACGCCGTTGAGGGTGATGTGCGGGAGACGGCACGAAGTCCACGCTTCCGCGCGGGTTCTTCCACGAAGTCCACACTTCCGCGCACGTTCGTCCTCGATTTGGTGCCACCGGCAACAGCCGTTCGCTGTTTGCCCCCCGTATGAGGGGCAAACGACGAACGGCTGGTCCCCGGCGCGACGGAACCGTGACGGGGGTGTGGAGTTCCGGGCGAAAGCGTGACGAACCCCCGCACTTCCCGACGAAACCCTCACGTCCTGGGCGTCTCATGGCGGTCACAGCCAGCCAGGACCGCCATGAGACGCCCAGGACGCAGCTAGGACTGCTGCCCCCGCTCGAACAACCGCGGCGCGAGCTGCGCCAGCAAGCCGACCGGCAACCCGACCACGTTCGAGACGCTCCCCTCCACCCTTTCGACCAGGCTCGAGCCCAGGGTCTGGATCGCGTAGCCGCCGCTGCGGCCTTCCCACTCGCCGAAGTCGACGTAGCGTTGCTTCTCGGCCTCGGGGATGTTCTTAAAGACGACCTCGGAGCGTTCGAGGCCGCTGAGCTCCTCGCCGCTCTGGTCGAGGACGACGAGGCCGCTCATCACGGTGTGGCCGCGTCCCGACATGCGGTCCAGATAGCGGCGAGCATCCGCGGCGTCGGCGGGCTTGCCGAGGACCTCGCCGTCGAGGACGACGTCCGTGTCGCAGGCGATCACCAGCGCGCCCTCGGGGCGGTCGATCGCGCGCGCCTTGCGACGCGCGTTCTCGATCACGAGGAATTCGGGGTCCCCGGAGTCGAGCTCCTCCACTCCGGGGACGACCACGTCGAACTCGAGGCCCAGCTTGGCGAGGATCTCCCGCCGCTGCGGCGACCCCGAGGCTAGGACAACTCTGGGAACCAGATGCCGATCTCGCGCTCGGCCGACTCGTCGGAGTCGGAACCGTGGACCATGTTGAAGGTCACCTCGAGGGCGAAGTCGCCGCGGATCGAGCCGGGGGCGGCCTCGACCGGGTTGGTGGAGCCGATCAGCTGACGCGCCGCCTTCACCGCTTCGACCCCCTCGAAGACGATCGCGACCAGCGGGCCGCCGGTGATGAAGCTGACCAGCTCGCCGAAGAAGGGCTTCTCGCTGTGCTCGGCGTAGTGCTGGTTGGCGATCTCCTCGGTCGCGGTCAGCGACTTCAGCGAGGTGATCCGCAGGCCCTTGCGCTCGAAGCGGGCGATCACTTCGCCGGTCAGGGCGCGCTCGAAGGCGTCAGGCTTGACGAGGATCAGGGTCCGGCTCACGGCGGGGGCTCCTTTGTTTTGGTTCGGTGGTCGGCGCCTCTTTCGACGAGGCACTGCGGGCGGATCCCTGTTTCCGGGAGCCCGAAGATTTGGAGCGCGGCGCCGGGGTCGGAGTATCGGCTTCGGCGGTCGCGGCACTGCTGGCGCTGTCGCGCTTTTTCTTTGCGGTGCTGCGCGGACGGCGGCGCTCGGCGCCCGTCTCTTCCAGCTCGCGGTCGCGTTCGCGCTCGCGCTCCTCTTCGGGGCGCCGGCCGCGGCGGCGCGGCTGCGGCGAGCGCTCCCCGCCGGCGAGGGCGGTCTCGCAGTAGGGACAGAGGCTCCAGCGCGGGTCGACCGGTTCGGCGCAGGTCGGGCACGGGTCCTTCAGGCGACGCTGGCAGTTGGGGCAGCGGAGGTAGTTTTTCTCCACCGGGTATTCGCAGTTCGGGCAGCTTTCCTCGCGCAGGTGGCGCACCCGCAGCTCGGCGGCTTTGATCTCCAGTTCGCGCTCGTGCGCGTCCTCGAGGAACTCCGGCGGGCGGACGATCGTGTAGATGATCGTGCCGATGTAGGGGAAGAGCGAGGCGATCGTCGCGCAGGCGACCAGGAATGGATCGCCGATCCGCCGTCGCGCGTCGAGGAACGTGTAGACGATCAGTGCCAGCCATACCACCACCAGCAGGAGCAGAACGAGGGTCGCGGCCAGGTTGAGGCCAGAGTTGGTTATTCCGAAGATCGCTAGTGCCATGTTTGTCTACCCCTTCTCGGGGACGGGGATCGCGCAGTGTATTCGCCGTGCCGGCGGCTGATCCTGTTCGGCCCCTCCTCGGGACCCCGGATTCAGAGGAAAAGCCTCCCGAACAAGTAGCCGACGCCAAAGAAGACGAGGATCACTATCGCCACCACAGCGGCGACCAGGCCCATCATCGAAAGCAGTTCCGAGCCCGCGCTGCGGTCCATGCAGGAATCCTCGCACAGTCAGGACCGCCGACCACCCGCGGCGGCGGCCGGACCGATCAGATAGTGCGATCCGGTGACGACGAGGACTCCGTCGAAAGTGTCACGGGCGAGCTCGACCGAGCGGCGTAGGGCGCCGTCGAGGTCCGGCTCCGCCACCGCCTCCACCCCGTTGGCCCGGCAGAGCTCCGCCAGCTCCCCCGCCGGCCGCGAGCGGGCCCCGGGGCGGCCGTGGCCGAGCAGGGCCGCGGGCGGGATCTCGGTGCAGACGACGGCACCGAGGGCCGGGGCGAGCGCCGCGATCATCCCCGGAGCGTCCTTGTCGGCGAGGACCGCGAGGCAGGCGACGACCGGGCGACCGGCGGCGATGCCGGGCAGCGCCTCGGCGAGCGCCGCCGCGCCGTCGGGGTTGTGGGCGGCGTCGACGTAGGTAGGCGGGTCCTCGGCAACGCGCTCGAGGCGCCCGGGGACGCGGATGCCCGCGGCGACGATGGCGACCCGCTGGGGGTCGAGGGGCTCGCCCAGGAACGCCTCCGTCGCGGCACAGGCGAGGGCGAAGTTCCGGCGCTGGAAGGGGCCTGTGGCCGCCAGGTCGACCCCAGCGCCGGGGTCCTCGGGGGCGACCACGAGGGTCGCGCCACGCTCGGCCGCGGTCCGCTCGGCGAGCTCGCGGACCGGTGCCGACACCCGTCCCAGGACCAGCGTCGAGCCGTTCTGCAGCACCGCGACCTTCTCGGCGGCGATCTCGAGCTCGGTCTCCCCCAGGTACTCGGTGTGGTCGAGGCCGACCGAGGTGAGCACCGTGACCCGTGACGGGATCGTGTTGGTCGCGTCGAGCCGCCCGCCGAGCCCCGCCTCGATCGCCGCCGCCTTCACCCGGGCGCGGGCCAGGGCGACGAAGGTCGCCGCGGTGGCGGCCTCGAACTCGGTCACCACCTCCCCCTCCTCCAGCGTGCGGTTGACACCCGCCGACGCCGCCGCGACCTGCGCCACGGCTTCGGCCCAGGCCCGCGGCGCGATCTCCTCGCCGCGGATCAGCGTGCGCTCGGTCCAGCGGCTGGTGTGCGGGGACAGGCAGGCGCCGGAGGGCACGCCGTGGGCTTCCAGCAGCGCCGCGACCATCCGCGTCACCGAGGACTTGCCGTTGGTACCGACCACGTGGACGGAGGCGAAGCGGTGCTGCGGCAGGCCGAGCGCGGTGGTCAGCTTCCACATCCGGTCGAGGCCGAGCTTCCAGCCGACCGCCTCCAGGGCGTCGAGGTAGGCGTCGGGGTCGAACCCCTCCGGCAGCGGTTCCGCGGGCAGCGGCACGGCGTCAGCCGAGCTCGGCGAGTTCCGTGCGATAGCGCTCGAGCTTGCCGCGCTCTTCCTCGACCACGACCGGCGGCGCCTTGGCGACGAATCCCTCGTTGCCGAGTTTGCGCTCGGCGCGCTGGATCTCGGACTCGAGCTCCTCGCGACGCTTGCCGAGGCGCTCCTCGACCGCCGCCGCGTCGAGCTCCTCGGAGGCGAGCACGCGCACCGGGCCGACCGAGGCGACCGGTTCGGAGCCGACCCCGTCGAAGGCGAAGCGCGAGAGGCGGCCGACGAACTCCGAGGGCGCCATACCGTCGAGCACGGCGGGCAGCACCGCTTTTGCGGGGACGCCGACGAGGTCGCGCCAGGCGCGCAGGCTGCGGGTCAGGGCGATGCCTTCGGCGATCTCCGACTCGGCGTCGTCGTCGAAGAGCGAGGTGTCGGCGGTCGGGAAGGAGTGGACGACGAGGTGGCCGTCGCGCGCCGGATGGAAGGACCAGAGCTCCTCGGTCACGAACGGCATCGTCGGGTGCAGCAGCGAGAGCACCCGCTCCAGCGCGTAGAGCACCGTCGCCGAGACGTCCTCCTCGCCCTCATACAGGCGCGGCTTGACGATCTCCAGGTACCAGTCGCAGAGGTCGCCGTAGACGAATCCGTAGCACTCCTGCACGGCGTGGGCGAAGTCGTATGCCTCGAGCTTCTCGGTCACCGAGGCGATCGTCCGCTCCAGGCGCGAGAGCAGCCAGCGGTCCTCGATCCGCGCCGTGCGCGGCGCCGGCTCGACCGCGGCGGCGTTCAGCAGGATCAGGCGGGAAGCGTTCCAGAGCTTGTTCGCGAGGTCGGAGCCCTGTTCCATTTTCGCGTCGGAGTAGCGGACGTCCTGGGTCGAGGACATCGCCAGCAGGCCGAAGCGCAGGGCGTCGGCGCCGCGCTCGTCGATCTCCTCCAGCGGGTCGATCCCGGTGCCGAGGCTCTTCGACATCCGCCGCCCGTCGCGCGCCTGGATCACCGAGTGCACGTAGACGTCGCGGAAGGGGACGTCGCCGGGGAACTCGAGCCCCGTCATCACCATCCGCGCGACCCAGAGGAAGAGGATGTCTCGTGCCGTGGTGAGGACGCTGGTCGGGTAGAAGGCGCGCAGCTCGGGCGTGTCGTCGGGCCAGCCGAGCGTGGCGAACGGCCAGAGCGCGGAGCTGAACCAGGTGTCGAGGACGTCCTGCTCCTGGACCAGCTCCCCGCCGCACTCGCAACGCTCGGGTTCGACCTCGGCGACGATCGTCTCGTTGCACGACTGGCAGTACCAGACGGGGATCTGGTGCCCCCACCAGAGCTGGCGCGAGATGCACCAGGGACGGATCTCCTCCAGCCAGTTGAGGTAGACGCGGCCCCACTGGTCCGGCTGGATCTCGACCTCGCCCTTTTCGACGACGTCCATCGCCGGGCGCGCCAGCTCGTCCATGCGGCAGAACCACTGGAGGGAGATCAGCGGCTCGATCCGCTCTCCGGAGCGGTGCGAGAAGGGCACCGAGTGCGTGTAGCTCTCCTCTTTGGCGAGGGCGCCGTCCTCGCGCAGCGCCGCGACGATGGCCCGCTGGGCCTCGGCGACGGTCATGCCCTCGTACTCGCCGGCCTCGGCGTTCATCCGCCCGTCGGGGCCGATCACGCCGATCTCGGTGAGCCCGTGCTTGCGGCCCATCTCGAAGTCGTTCATGTCGTGGCCCGGGGTGATCTTCAGCGCGCCGGTGCCGAACTCCGGGTCGACATGATCGTCGGCGATGATCGGCAAGCGGCGACCGACCAGCGGCAGGATGCAGTGGCTCCCGACCAGGTGGCCGTAGCGCTCGTCGTTCGGGTTGACGGCGACGGCGGTGTCGCCGAGCATCGTCTCCGGCCGCACCGTCGCGACGGTGAGGACCTTGTCGGAGTCCTCCACCGGGTAGTCGATGTAGAAGAGGCTGTCGGCGACGTCGCGGTTCTCCACCTCGAGGTCGGAGATCGCCGAGCGCGTCCCCGGGTCCCAGTTGACCATGTAGTTGTCGCGGTAGATGTAGCCCTTGTCGTAGAGCTGCTTGAAGACTTTGTAGACGGCCTTGACGTAGCCCTCGTCGAGGGTGAAGCGCTCGCGCTCGTAGTCGCAGGAGGCGCCGAGGCGCTTGTACTGCTCGACGATCTGGGAGCCGTACTCCTCTTTCCAGGCCCAGACGCGCTCGACGAAGGCGTCGCGGCCGAGCTCCTGGCGGGTCTTGCCTTCGGCGCGGACCTCTTTCTCGACTTTTGCCTGCGTGGCGATGCCCGCGTGGTCGGTGCCGAGGATCCAGAGCGTGTTCTTTCCCCGCATCCGGTTCAGGCGGACCAGCGCGTCCTGGATCGAGCCGTTCAGCGCGTGGCCCATGTGCAGCGCGCCGGTCACGTTCGGCGGCGGGATCGCGACCGAGAAGTTCTCCTCCGGCGTCCCGGTCGCCTCCGGGTGGAAGTAGCCGCCGTCCATCCATTCGGCGAAGACGCGCTCCTCGATCTCCCCCGGCGCGTACCGGGTGTTCTGCTCGAGCTGCTGTCGCTTCGCCGCATCCATCGGAGAAGCGAGTCTAGGGATTCGGCGGGTGGCGCCTTTGTCGGTCCCTGACCGAGTAACGCGCCAATCGGCTAGGCGGTTTCCTCGCCGAGGCTCTGCTCGTCGGCCGGGCCGATGTCCTGCTGGGCCGCCTCGGTGACGAGGGTCGGGCGGCGGCCCTGGAGGATGGTCTCCCGGGTGACGACGCACTTGGTGACGTCGCGCCGGGAGGGCAGCTCGAACTGGACGTCGAGGAGCGTCTCCTCTAGGATCGAGCGGAGGCCGCGGGCGCCCGTCTCGCGCTCGATCGCGCGGTCGGCGATCGCCTCGAGGCTGTCCTCGGAGAAGACCAGCTCGATGTCGTCGAACTCGAAGAAGCGCTGGAACTGGCGGGTCAACGCGTGTTTGGGCTCGGTGAGGATCGTGGTGAGATCGTCGCGGCTGAGCTGGTGGATCGCCGTGATCACCGGCAGGCGGCCGATGAACTCGGGGATCAGGCCGTACTCGATCAGGTCCTCGGGGAGCACCTGCTCGAACCACTCGCCGGTGTCCTTCTCGGTCCGCGAGGAGATCGCCGCGCCGAAGCCGATGCCGCGGTCGCCCACCCGTCGCTCGATGATCTGGTCGAGCGCGGCGAAAGAGCCGCCGCAGATGAAGAGGATGTTGGTGGTGTCGATCGTCAGGAACTCCTGGTGGGGGTGCTTGCGCCCGCCCTGCGGCGGCACGCTGGCGGTGGTCCCCTCAAGGATCTTCAGGAGCGCCTGCTGCACGCCTTCGCCGGAGACGTCACGGGTGATCGACGGGTTGTCGGCTTTGCGCGCGATCTTGTCGATCTCGTCGATGTAGATGATCCCCGTCTCCGCCTTCTTGACGTCGAAGTCGGCGGCCTGGATCAGCTTCAGCAGGATGTTCTCGACGTCCTCGCCGACGTAGCCGGCCTCGGTCAGCGCGGTGGCGTCGGCGATCGCGAACGGCACGTTCAGGATCCGCGCCAGCGTCTGGGCGAGCAGCGTCTTGCCGCAGCCGGTCGGCCCCAGCATCATGATGTTCGACTTCCCCAGCTCGACGTCGTTCTCGTCGGACTGGCCGATCTGCACCCGCTTGTAGTGGTTGTAGACGGCGACCGAGAGCGAGCGCTTGGCGGCGTCCTGGCCGACCACGTACTCCTGCAGCACGTCGAAGATCTCGCGCGGCTTCGGCAGGTTCTCCAGCTCGAAGGTCGGCGGCGCGGTCAGCTCCTCGTCGATGATCTCGTTGCAGAGGTCGATGCACTCGTCGCAGATGTAGACCCCGGGGCCCGCGATCAGCTTTTTGACCTGGCGCTGTGACTTCCCGCAGAAGCTGCAGAGGAGCTGCTCGTTGGAGTCGGTTGGACGTGCCAGTTGAATCCCCTCCTGACGGGACGAATCTAGATCGGAGCCTGCGGGGGGCCTACAGCTTAGACAGCCCCCGTTGCCGGTTACAGGGGGTCATTTACGCGACCCGGCCCCCGGTCCCTGCGCGTGACCGCCGCCTTGCAGGCGATAAGTTCCCCGGATGGCCGATGGAATCGCCGTGGGACCGGTGCTGGAGGAAGAGTTCGAGACGCTCCTGCCGCTGATCTCCGCCTACCAGCGCTTCTACGAGGTCGAGGACGTCGACAGCGACCGCAACCGCTTCTTCTTCCGCCGCTTCCTCGCCCCGAGCGACATCGGCGAACTGCTGGCGGCCCGCGACGAGAGCGGCCTGATCCTCGGCTACGCCTGCCTCTACTGGCACTTCTCCTCGCTCGCCGCGGTCGACACGGTGCTGATGAACGACCTCTTCGTCTCCCCGGAGGCGCGCGGCCGCGGCGTCGGCCGCGCCCTGATCGAAGCGAGCCGCGACGTCGCCCGCCGCCGCGGCGCCCCCTGGGTCGAGTGGGCGACGGCTCCCGACAACCACACGGCCCAGCGCCTCTACGACTCGCTCCCCACCGAGAAATCGACCTGGCTCGAGTACGAGCTGGACGTCTGACCGGCCCGGCCGCCCAGTTCGAGCGCGTCGCCCGCGACGATCCGCGGGTGAGCGCCCTCTACCGCGCCTACATCCGCGACGAGGTCCTGGGACCCGTAGGCCTGCCGGTGGACGACGACGCCCTGGCGGACGAGGCGCCGCCCCTGGACCTCGTGCCTCCCGGCGGCGAGATGCTCCTCGTGACCTTCGACGGCGAGCCCGTCGCGATCGGCGGGGTCCGCGGCCTCGACACGGAGGTCGCCGAGATCAAGAGCATGTACGTCGTCCCGAGCGCCCGCGGTGCCGGCCTCGGACGCCAACTCCTGGCCCGACTCGAGCAGATCGCCGCCGCCCATGGCTGCCGCGCCGTCCGCCTCGACACCGCGAAGCACCTGACCGCCGCGATCGCGCTCTACCGAGTCCTCGGCTACCACGAGATCCCGGCCTACAACACCGGCCCGCTCGCCGATCTCTGGTTCGAACGGAGGCTGGGGTAGCGAGAGACGCAAGGCGTTGCGGCGAGCACGGCCGTCTCGGTCACGGCCCTGGCTGGCTGTGACCGTGCCCGAGACGGCCGGGGGATGTGGGGAGTGTCGGGGAGCCTCCCGGCGTGCGCCTCGGGCGCGTCACCGGAGGAGCGGCGGAACGCTCGCCGTTGTCCCACGAGAAGGTGACGAGACTCGCAAGTCGTGACGGAGACCGTGGGAAGTCCACGCTTTCGTGCGTGTTGGACAACAGTCAATTCAGCGCTGCGTGCATTGACCCCCCTATAGGGGCCCAAATACACGCAGCGCGTTTTCGGGCTCCTCTTCGAGGCCCGAAAACGGACCGAAGATGCGCGGGAGGGTGACGTTCCCGGCATCTCCCTCACGGAACCCGGACAGGTGTGCCTTCTCTCGCACGCACCCTGCACGTAAGTCCGACCTCCGCCCGGACCTGTGGCGAGACCCTCGACTCCCTCACGGTCCTGGGCGTCTCATGGCGGTCACAGCCAGCCAGGACCGCGATGAGACGCCCAGGCGCAACTCGGACGGGCGGGGCGGCCGGCACGACCGGACCCGAACCCGATCAGCGAGCGCCGCCGCCAGGCCCGCCCAAACGGGCGTTCAGGTTCCGGCTGAGCCACCAGTAGGCGCCGAGGGAGGAGAAGGTGAAGATGATCAGGATCAGGACCAGGACGCCGCGGATGCTCGGTATGAAGGCGATCAGGGCGATGATCACGATGAAGCCGACGGCGGTCTGCAGGCGCATGAAGCGGAGCGTCGTCTCGATCTGGCGCCGCATCGCGGCCTCTTGGGCCGTCGGGTCGGCGGTGGGCGGAGCCTCGGCTACCGGTTCGGTCCCGGCGATCAGGCCGGCGTCCACGGCCGGCTCGGTCTCCGCGTGCGGCTCGGTCTCCCCATTCGGCTCGGCCTCCGCGCTCGGCTCGGCGTCTACGCTCGACTCGCCGGCGGCGGCCTCATCGGCCTCTTCCGCGCGCTCGACCTCCTCCTCGTCGCGCTTTTCGGCGACCGGACGGCCTTCGTCGTCGAGTTCGTAGGGGTCGGGCACGCCCGGCAGCCTAGCTTTCGCGGTCCCAGCGGCGCAGTTCGGGCGCCGGGTCGATCGGGACGCCATCGACGTGGATCTCGATGTGGAGCTGACAGCCGACGGTACGGGCGTTGCCGGTCTTGCCGACCTCGCCCACCCTCTCCCCCGCCCAGACGGTTTCTCCCTCGTGCACGCGCGGCGGCTTCTTCATGTGCGCGTACATGTAGGTCCGATGTTCTTCGGAGCCGTGGATCAGCAGGTAGTTGCCGTAGAGGATCGGGTCGTAACCGACTTCCCTCACCGTGCCGGTGACGGCGCTGACGAGTTCGGTGCCGCAGGCGGCGAGGATGTCGAACCCTTCGTGGATCCGACCGCCGCTCCGCGGCGCGTCGAATTCACCCACCGCGCCGCGTTCACCGTGCGGCCCGCGGACCGGAAAGACGTGCTTGAAGTACTGGATCGCGCCGTCCTTGGCGCCCAAGGGCACGAAGCCAGACGCCGAGGCGGGGACCGCGAGAACTACGAGTAGAGCGCCGAGGAGCCGCTTAATGTTTGGAGATGACGCGGTCGACGATGTTGTACTCCTTCGCCTCGTCCGCACTCATGAAGTAGTCGCGCTCGGTGTCTTTGGTGACCTTCTCGAACGGCTGACCGGTGTGTTTGGCGATGATCTCGTCGAGGCGACGGCGCACGTCGATGATCTCTTTGGCGTGGATCTCGATGTCCGTGGCCTGACCCTGGAACCCGGCCGAGACCTGGTGGATCAGGATCTTCGAGTTCGGCAGCGACATCCGCTTGCCCGCCGCGCCGCCCGCCAGGAGCAGCGCGCCCATGCTCATCGCGATGCCGACGCAGATCGTCTGCACGTTCGGCTTGATGAACTGCATCGTGTCGTAGATCGCCAGACCCGCGTACACCGACCCGCCGGGCGAGTTGATGTAGAGGCTGATGTCCTTGTCGGGGTCCTCCGACTCCAGGTGCAGCAGCTGGGCGACGATCAGGTTGGCGATGTCATCGTTCACGGGGGTGCCGAGGAAGACGATCCGCTCGCCGAGGAGGCGCGAGTAGATGTCGAACGCGCGCTCGCCGCGCGAGGTCTGCTCGACCACCATTGGGATAAGGGGGCTCATCGTGCGGGGACTCTACCGATCACTCGTCGCCGGGCGTCCAGAGTTTCCCGGCCGGTTTGTCGTCGCTCTCCGCAGGGCCCTCGGGCGCGAGCAGTTTCTCTTTCGCCTCGGCTTTGCCCTGGCGATCTTCGGCCTCGGCCAGCGGGATCGGCTTCGCCTCCTCGGCGACCAGCGCGATCGCCTTCTGCGCCGAGAGGTCTTCGCGGATCACCGCGTCGCGACCGTTCTCACGCAGCCGCTCCAGCAGTTTCTCCGGCGTCGTCCGTTCGTGCTCGGCGGAGTGCTCGAGCGCCTCGACCATTTCCTCGTCGGTGATCTCGACCGCCTCGGCCTCGGCGATCGCCGTCACCACCGCCTCGCGCTTCAGCTCTTTCTCCGCGTCGGGTTTCGATTCCTCGATCAGCTCGTCGCGCGTTTTGCCCTGCATCTGCAGGAACATGTTGGGGTCCATCCCCTGCTGGGCGAGCTGGCGTTCCATCCGCTCCCAGCGTTCGGTCGCCCGCGCGGTGATGATCTCATCGGGGATCTCGACGGTCGCGTTGTCGACGGCGGCGTCGACCGCGGCGATCCGGAAGTCTTCCTCGGAGCGGCTGTTCAGCGCCGTGCCGACTTTCTCGCGGATGTCGGCGCGGAGCTCCTCCAGCGTCTCGAACTCCGACGCGTCGGAGGCGAAGTCGTCGTCGAGCTCGGGGAGGATTTTTTCCCGCACCTCCTTGACCGTGACCTTGAACACCGCGTCCTGACCGGCCAGTTTCTCTTCCTGGTAGTCGTCCGGGAAGGTGACGTTGACCTCGACCTCGTCGCCGGGGTCGGCGCCGGTCAGCTGCTCCTCGAAGTTGTCGATCAGCTGGCCCGTGCCGAGCGTCAGCAGGTAGTCGTCGGCCTTGCCGCCCTGGAAGGGCTGGTCGTCGACGAAGCCCTCGAAGTCGATCAGCACCGCGTCGCCCTCTTTCGAGGCCCGCTCGACCGGCTCGAGGCTGGCGAAGCCCTCGCGGATGCGGTCGACCTCGGTGTCGATGACCTCCTCGTCGACCTCTTTGTCCTCCTTGCCGACCTCGAGACCCTTGTACTCGCCGAGCTCGGCCTTCGGCCGCACGCCGACGGTGAACTTGAAGGTCAGCGGCTCGCCTTCGTCCTCCGGGGTCGACTCGAGGTCGATGTCCGGGTCGCCGATCGGCGTCACGCCGGCGTCGAGGAGCGCGGCTTCATACCACTCGGGGAGCGCCTCGCGCACCGCTTCGGAGAGGACGGCGGGGAAGCCCATCCGCTGGATCACGAGGTTCGGCGGCGCTTTGCCTTTGCGGAAACCAGGGAGGCGGAGTTCGCGCGCCATCGCGCGGGCGGTGCGGTTGGCGGCGCGCTGGACGTCCTCGGCCGCAACCTCCGCCTGGACCTCCACTCGGGAGTCGGGGAGCTCTTTCAGAGTCGTCTGCATCGTCGGATGACCCTAGCGAGACCGGCGCGCCCGCAGCATCGTCCGCGCCGCGGCCGCGAAGTCGATCGCGAACGCCAGCCCGCGGCCCGGCGCCCCGGTGACGAGCCAGGCGCGGGCGCGGTCGAGGGGCGAGAGATCAGTCACCGGCGTCACCTGCGTATTGCAGCAGGGAGTCGTCGATCAGCCACTCGACCGGGGCGTGGTCGTCGGTGTAGACCTCGCCGCCGGAGAGGCGCGGACGCAGGCGGGCCGACGCCTCGAGGGCAAGGCGGCGTAGGTCGCGCGGCAGGATCGGCGCGGCTGCCTCCATCCGCGCCGCCGAGATCTCGGCGTCCCCGCCGACCAGCAGCGTGTTGACGTCGGCGATCGGGTCGCGGAGCACCCGCGGGAAGGCGGTCGCCATCGTCGCGCCGAGGACCTGCTCCAGGTCTTCGGAGCCCTCCGGGTGGCCGACGTTGACGATCACGACGCCGCCGGGCGCGAGGCGGTCGGCGGCAAGCCCGAAGAACTCGGCGGTGGTCAGGTAGAAGGGGATGTAGGGCTGGCGGTAGGCGTCGACGAGGATCGCGTCGTAGCCGCCTTCGGAGGACTTGAGCCAGGGCCGCGCGTCCTCGGTGAAGACCTCCATCCGCGGGTTGTCGAGGCCGAGGTACCTGCGTCCCAGGTCGGTCAGCTCGCCGTCGATCTCGACCGCGTCGACCGCGGTGCGCGGGAAGTAGTGGCCGAAGGCGCGCGCGACCGTGCCGCCGGCGTTGCCGAGGATCGCGATCTTCCGCGGTTCGACGTGGCCGATCTCCGGCAGGACGACCATCCCGTCCCAGTAGTCGCCGGTCAGGTAGGTGTCGGGCTTCCACAGGGAGTGGACCGCCTGGCCCTCGTTCAGCTCCATCGCACGGCTGCCGTCGTCGCGTTCGACGATCCGCACGTACTGCTGGACGGTCTCCCCCTCGAAGAGGACGCGGTCGTCGCCCGCGTCCTTGATCGAGCCAGGCGGGATCGCCAGCGCCAGCGCGAGCGCGGCGGCGACCGGGACCGCGCGGCGGCCGATCGCCAGGGTCGCGACCAGCCCGAGCGAGAGGGCGAAGGCGATGAAGGTGCGCTGGGTGCCGAGCAGCGGGATCGCGACCAGCGCCGAGACCATCGTCCCGAGCAGCGAGCCGGCGGTGGAGATCGCGTAGAGGCGGCCGACCGCCTCTCCCGCGCCGTGCGCGTCGTCCCCGACGGCGAGCCGCGCCGCCCAGGGCGCGACCGCGCCGAGCAGCGCCACCGGCACCGCGACCAAGATCAGGACGCCGAAGAGCGAGCCGCCGAAGGTGGCGATCGAGAGCGAGTCGAAGGCCTCGACCGAGAAGCTGAGGAAGGGACGCGCGGCGAAGGGGACGACGGCGATCAGCGCCGCGGCGAGGAGGACGAGGAAGCCGAGGCGGGCCGGGTCGGGATTGCGGTCGGCGATCCGGCCGCCGAACCAGTAGCCCGCCGAGAGGGCGACGAGGACGATGCCGATCGTGTTCGCCCAGACGATCGTCGAGGCGCCGAAGTAGGGCGCGAGCAGGCGGGCCGCGGCGATCTCGACGCCGAGGCTGGCGGCGCCGACGACGAAGACGAGCCCGCCGAGGGTCGACTTCCTCACGCGGGCACCCCCTTGCGTTCGCCTTCGCGGCGGATCTGCGCCTCGAGGCGCCCGCCGTGCCCGGCGGCGACCGCGCGCTGTGCCCGGTCCGGGTCCAGCTCCACCCCGTGGTCGAAGGCGAGGTCGATCAACCTCTGCTTCTCGATCCCCTCGCTCGCGGCCCGGAAGAAGAACCAGGCCAGCACGCCGAGGCCGAGGAACACCCCCTCCACCATCATCACCACGCCGGCCAGCGACTGGTCGGTGAGCGCTTCGATGTTGTGCTTCGCCTCGCCTGCCGAGTAGACCTTGTAGAGGACCTGGCCGTCCCACATCAGGACGTTGCCGAGCACGGTCGCGATCAGCCGCATCAAGATCACGTAGACGACCTTCCAGCCCGCGGTGAACCAGGTCGGCATCGGCAGCGGCCCGAAGACCGGCATCCAGAGCAGGATCCCGGTGGCGATGAAGGTCCCGTGCTCGACGAAGTGGACGAACGAGGTGCCGTAGGCGGCTTCGTAGAACGGCGGGGCGTGCCAGAAGAACATGAAGAACGCCCAGATCCCCATCGCCACCACGGGGTGACATAGGACCCGGAGGCGGTCGAAGAACTTGATCGCGAGGATCGGCTGCAGCAGCGGGCCGGTCAGGCCGAGGACGATCAGCAGCGTGGCGATGTCGCCGATCGCGAGGTGCTCGATCATGTGGGCGATCACGAGTTCGTCGGCGAGGTCCGACAGCGGGGTGATCAGCGCCAGTGCGATCACCAGGAGGCCCGCCGCGAAGCAGATCTGGCGCCAGAGCGGGACCGGGCGCCCGCGAGCGGCCAGCGTCGTCGCGCGCTTCGCGTAGAGCGCAGCGGCGATCAGCATCGGGAGAAGCTCGAGCGGACCGAAGATGCCGCTCACGTGGGCGACGGGGACGAGGTGCACCGCTCCCAGCGTAGCGACGGGGTCATGCGTCCGGCCGGACACGCCCGACCGATGCGGATTGCTAGCTTGCCGCGATGCCAAGCGCCCCGCTCAACCCCGATGGCTTCCCGCCGATCTCCGGCTACGGGTTCCTCTCCGACTGCCACACCTCGGCGCTGGTGTCCTTCGGTGGCGCGGTCGAGTGGCTCTGCCTGCCGCGCTTCGACTCCCCCAGCGTCTTCGGCGCGCTGCTCGATCGGGACGCCGGCCACTTCTTCCTCCACCCGAAGGGCGTCACCACCCCGATCAGCCGCCGCTACATCCCCGGCACGCTGGTGATCGAGACCACCTGGGTCACCAAGACCGGCTGGATGGTCGTCCACGACGCGCTCTCGATCGCCTCCTGGAACCCGAGCTCGGGCACGCCGATCGTCTCCCATCAGTCCGACCAGTCGCTGCTGCGGACCGTGCGCTGCATCGACGGCGAAGTCGAGGTGGAAATCGAGTGCCGGCCGAAGTTCGACTACGGCCGCGGGCGGGCGCGGTGGGAGGCGCCGGAAGGCGGCGCGGCGATCGCCAAGGGGCCGGAAGGGACCGAGATCGAGATCCGCACCGACCTCGAGATGAAGGTCCGCGGCGACACCGTGTACGGGACGAAGACGCTGAAGGACGGCGAGATCGCCTACTGCGCCCTGAACTGGGGCGAGATGGAGGAGCGCGGGCCGCGCAGCGCGCCTGAGGCGCAGGAGCGGCTCGACCTCACCGACGACTTCTGGCGCCTCTGGCTGCGCCACGGCGAATTCCCCGACCACCCCTGGCGGATCCACCTGCAGCGCTCGGCGCTGGTGCTGAAGGGCCTCACCTACTCGCCGACCGGGGCGATCGTCGCCGCCGCCACGACCTCGCTGCCGGAGACGCCGGGCGGCGAACGCAACTGGGACTACCGCTACACCTGGATCCGCGACTCGACCTTCAGCCTCTGGGCGCTGCACACGCTGGGCTTCGACCAGGAGGCGCGCGACTTCATGCGCTTCATCCTCACCGTCTGCCGGGACCATCCCGAACTGCAGATCATGTACGGGATCGGCCACGAGCGCGAGCTGCCGGAGTCGACGCTCGACCACCTCTCGGGCTACGACTACGCGAAGCCGGTGCGGATCGGCAACGGGGCCTTCGACCAACGCCAGAACGACGTCTGGGGCGCGCTGATCGACTCCGTCTACCTGCACGAAAAGGCGCTCGCCGGGTCAGGCTCGGAAGCCGACCGCGAACTGATCCGCCACCAGGTCGAGAAAGCGATCCAGTGCTTCCCGCTGCCCGACCAGGGCATCTGGGAGTCGCGCGGGGAGCCGCAGCACTACGTCTCCTCCAAGGTCAGCATGTGGGTGGCGGCCGACCGCGGGGCGCGGATGGCGCGGGAGATCGGGCGCGAAGACTTCGCCGACCGCTGGGAAGCGATGGCCGACGCCTTCAAAGAGGAGATCTGCGAGAAAGGCTGCCGCGACGGGATCTTCCGCCAGCACTACGACACCGACGCGCTCGACGCCTCCCTCCTCCTGTTGCCGCTCTATCGCTTCCTGCCGAACGACGATCCGCGGATCGTCGCCACCGTCAACGCGATCGCCGAGAACCTGACCGAGGAAGGGCTCGTTCTCCGCTACCGCACCGAGGAGACCGACGACGGGCTGACCGGCGAGGAGGGCACCTTCCTGATCTGCTCGTTCTGGCTCGTCTCGGCGCTCTCGGAGATCGGCGAGAGCACCCGCGCCCGCGAGCTCTGCGAGCGCCTGCTCGCGGCCTCCGGCTACCTCGACCTCTACGCCGAGGAGCTCGACGCGAAATCCGGCCGCCACCTCGGCAACTTCCCCCAGGCCTTCACCCACCTGGCGCTGATCAACGCCGTGTCCCACGTGATCGCCGACGAGCAGAACCCCGACCACGGCGCCCAGGAAGCCTTCACCGAGATGGGCGGCGTGCACGAGGGGCTCTGAAGGCGCTCTCCGTGACGGAGAGCGTGGGAGGTCCACGCTTCCGTGCGTGTTGGGCAACACGCACGACGCCGCTGCATGAGTTGACCGTGCTATAGCAAGGTCAACTCATGCAGCGGGTTTTCAGGCCTCTTTCCAAGCCCGAAGACGGACAGAAGATGCGCGGAAGGGTGACGTTCCCGGCATCTCCGTCACCGAACTCAGGCAGGTGTGCCTTCTCTCGCACGGACCCCTCACGTCCTGGGCGTCTCATGGCGGTCACAGCCAGCCAGGACCGCCATGAGACGCCCAGGACCTACTAGGACTGCCGCCGCGGCGCGAACTACGCCGTCCGCCTACTCCCCCTACCCCGGCCGCCTCATCCGGTAGACCACCAGCCGCTCCCCGCTCCGCCCCGTCGTCTCGAAGTCGAGCTCCATGCCGAGTGTGCTGGCGACGCCGATCGAGCCTGCGTTCGGGGGCTGGATGCGGGCAATGATGCTGGGCATCTCGAGAACCTCGAAGGCCTCGTCGCGGAGCGCGGCGGCGCCCTCGGAGCCGAGGCCGCGGCCCCAGGCGTTGGGCTCGAGCCACCAGCCGATCTCGCGCTCGCCGGGGTCGAGGCCCGCGGTGCCCTCGCCCGCGTAGTTGAGCGAGACGAGGCCGATGCCGCGGCCGGTCTCCCGGTCGACCGTGGCGCGCCAGCCGAAGCCGTGGTCTTCCCAGTGACGGCGCTCGGCGCGGGCGACGTCCTCGGCGAGGAGCGGCGGCCACGGGTCCCCGGTGCCGATGAAGCGCATCACCGCGGGCGTCGAGGAGAGCCGCACCAGGAGGTCGGTGTGGCGCTCGTCCCACCGCTCGAGCCGCAGGCGCTCGGTCTCGATCACGGCGGCGGCGTCGATCGTCATGCCGATGCCGCCGCCATCCGCCGCTGTCCAGCCGCCGCGGGCTCGAGCCGGTCGCGCCAGGCCCTGATGCAGTGGGCGAGATCGTCAGATCGCACACCGCGATTATGGCGCGGCGGGAAGGTGGGACTGGCGGTCCCAGGGAACGACGCCAATGTCTTCGGCGTGGTCCGCGTGGTGAAACCGGGGCGCTATTCCATGCGGAAGCCGAGTTTCAGCGTCACCTGCCAGTGAAGGATCTCACCGTCGTCGTCAAGGTGGCCGCGGATCTCGGTCGTCTCGAACCAGTCCAGGTTGCGCAGGGTCTTGCGCGCCCGCGCCAGCGCATTCTGGACCGCCGCCTCGACCCCATCGGGAGAGGTGCCGACGATCTCTGAAACTGAGTAAACGTTGTCGCTCATGGCGCCCCCCTACCCTGGTTGCCGGCGGTCAATCGGCCCGCGGGAGCCAGGCCCAGAAGCGCTTGGCCCCTTCGTGGGGCCGACCGCCGGCGCGGCGGATCGCGGTCAGCGGGCGCTCGATCGAGAGGGCCTTCAGCGGCAGCGTGACGAGGCGGCCGGCGGCGAGATCGGGTTCCAGGGCGAGCTCGGAGATCAGCGCGAAGCCACCCGCCGCGAGCGAGCGCTTCACCCCTTCGAGGCTCGCCAGCGAGAGGTCGGGCTCGAGCTCGACGCCGACCTCGGCCAGCGCCGCGGTGGCGACCGCCCGCATGCCGGACCCCGACTCACGCGAGATCCAGCGGCCGCCCATCAGCTCCTTCGGGTTGACGAAGCGCCGTTTCGCCCAGCGGTGGTCGGCGGCAACGGCGAGGACGATCCGGTCGCGGGCGACCACCTTCGTCTCGAGGCCCTCGAGTGGTTCCAGTCCCTCGACGAAGCCGACGTCGGCGCGGTCCTCGCGCACGGCGGCGATCGCCCCGACCGAGTTGATCACGTCGACCTGGGGGTGGACCCCTGGCAGCTCGGTGCGGAAGGCGGTCAGCCAGGTCGGCAGGAGCGCCTCGCCGATCGTGTGGCTGGCGGCGATCCGCAACGGCCGCGCGGCGCGCGCCCCGGCGACTGCCCCCTCGGCCCCCGCCAACGCATCGAGGCCACGCCGCGCCTCCGGATAGAGCGCCATTCCCTCTTCGGTCGGCCGCACTCCGTGCCGCCCGCGTGTCAAGAGGGTCACGCCAAGCCGGCGCTCCAGTGCCTGGATGCGCTTCGTCGTCGCCGACTGGGTGAGGTCGAGCGCCTCCGAGGCGCCCTGCACGCTGCCGGTCTCGACCGCCGCGACGAAGGCGGCGAGCTCACGCGATGAGAGCGGGTCGGGCATGCCTTGCATTCCAACATGGAATGCAAGACGTGCGTCGCCCGACCCGCCCCCGACTACTTCGCGG
The DNA here is from genome assembly GCA_965200635.1 of Solirubrobacterales bacterium. Lineage (GTDB taxonomy): Bacteria > Actinomycetota > Thermoleophilia > Solirubrobacterales > 70-9 > VAYN01. The sequence goes on from OZ241364.1 coordinate 3,524,420, forward strand.
GCTTGACCGTCGCGACCTTGATCGCGACCGGGGCGCCCGGGGCGAGCACGCGGCCCGCCTTCGGGTTCTGGTGTCGAACCTTGCCCTGCTGCTTCTTCGGAGCTACGACTTTGGTGACCTTGGCCACCTTGCAGCCACCGTTGCGGATCGCTGCCTTCGCCGAGCCGAGGCTCTTGCCGGCGACGTTCGGAACGGTGCAGCCGCGGTAGAGGAACCGGTCACCGGTGCCGGTCGGGCTTTCGCCGGCCAGCGTCGTCGCGACGATGTCGACCTGGCCGACCTTCGCCTGGGCCGGCGCCACGGCGGTGATCTTTTCTTCGTTCACCACGGTGAAGCTCGACGCCGGCACTTCGCCGAACATCAGCGAGCTGGCGCCGTTCAGGTTCGCGCCGGTGACGGTCACTTTTTCACCGCCGAGGACGGACCCTTCGGCGACACTCAGGCCGCTGATCGACGGGGCGGGCTGCACTTCGGCGGCCAGCTCGATCTCCTGCCCGGCCTTGCTCTGGGACGGGGCCAGCGTCGCGCCTTCGAACGGCGGCGCGGAGAAGATCCCGTACGCGGCGCCCGAGGCATCGGCCACGCCGATTTCGTCGGTCGAGTTGCTGGAGTCGACGGCGATCAGGTCGCCACTGCGGATCGGCAGCTGGGTCTGGAACGTTTCGATCCCGGTCCCATTCGGTTTCACCGACTGGCTGGCGCTGACCGCGGTGAAGGCGCCGGTGCCGTTCGGGTGGAGCACCCGCAAGGTGAACGGGCCGCCGACCGCACCCTGCATCTTCCAGCGCACGATCGCGCCGTTCACCGGTGAGGCGAGGTTCGCCCCGCTCTCCGGCAGCGTCGTGTTGAACTGCGTACGTACACCTTCGAACGGGGTCGATTTGAACGCCGGCGGCAACACACTTCCTACCGTCACGGTCGTCGCTCCCGCGGTCACCGCGGCGACCAGCGCCCACGCGGTGGCGAGTGCCATTACCAAGATCCCGATTCTGCTTCTGCGTCCGGTTGCAGACATGCTTTTCCCTCCCTGTAAGGGTTGGTTTTTCGCGCCGCCAACGTCGCGGCACCGTCAGATGCCGAAAGAACCCGGAGCCGGGGAGAAAGGTGCGGCGAAGGTCCGGAGAGTTACTCGGACTTCGACTCGAGCTCGCGTCGACGGGCCTCTTCGATGGCTCGTTCGGCGTCGCTCAAGGGGTGCCAGCCGTCGGTCTCGACCGGCTTGTCTTCGAGGTTCTTGTAGACGTTGAAGAAGTGCTCGATTTCCTGCTGGAGCTGATCCGGCACGCCCTCGAGGCCCTCGATGTGGGACCAGCGGGGATCGCGGGTCGGCACGCAGATCACCTTGTCGTCGGCGCCGGCCTCGTCGCGCATCTTGAACAGGGCGACCGGTTTCACCGGCGTGACGCAGCCCGGAAAGGTCGGCTCGGAGCCGACCACGAGGCAGTCCAGCGGGTCGCCGTCCTCGCCGAGGTGCCCGGGCAGGAAGCCGTAATCCGTCGGGTAGACGGTCGAGCCGGAGAGGAAGCGGTCGAAGACCACGCGGTCCAGCCCCTCGTCGTACTCGTACTTGTTGCGGCTCCCCTTCGGGATCTCGATGAAGGCGAGTAGCTGGTTCTGCTTTACGGGCTCGTTCAAGTGGGAAGTTCCAGGGACTTCGGGGAAGAGGGCACAACGCGGGGCGGCGAAGAATAAGCAAGCGGGCCACTCAGAGACCTTCCGCCTCCCCTTCCGCCCCCCGAACGTCGCACGGCAAGTAGCTTTGCGGCGTGCCCGAGGTCGCCCTAGACCACGTCCAGATCGCCGCCCCGCCGGGGTGCGAGGAGGCAGCGCGGCGCTTCTTCGGCGAGCTTGTCGGGCTCGCCGAGGTCGAGAAGCCCGATCCGCTCCGGGCTCGCGGCGGCGCCTGGTTCGCCCTCGGGGACGGCCAACTCCACGTCGGGGTCGAGGACGATTTCGACCCGGCGCGCAAGGCCCACGTCGGGCTGCGCCTGGCCCCGGCCGAGCTCGACGCGTTGGCGGAGCGCCTGGCCGCGGCCGGCTCACCGGTCACCTGGGACGAGACGCTGCCCGGCGAGCGCCGCTTCTACTCCGCCGACCCGTGGGGCAACCGGATCGAGTTCCTCGCGAGCGCGTGAGCCGCGGCGGTGCCGGCGTCCGTAGGCTGAGCCCCGTGCGTCGCCTCCACCTCCCTCTCCTCGCGCTCGCCGTCGCCGCGCTCCTGGTCGGCTGCGGCGGCGAGGACGAAACGCTCGAATCGCTCGCCGGCACCCCGGCGGCGATCAACATCGTCAAGGACGTCGAAGTCATGGCCCACGCCTGCAAAGACCCGGGCAAGAAGGCACGCCAGGCGGGCGTCAAGGCCTACTCCGACCTGGCCCGGATCACCTCGATCCACCCCAACGCCACCTTCGGCCCCGGCGACGCCGAAGTCACCATGCGCCAGCTCCTACGCCGCTCGGTCGAAAAAACCGGCCAGTGCATCGGCGTCAGCGTCGACGCGAGCGGTCGGTACCGGGTGAACTAAGTCTAGGACGGCCGCCCCGCCCCTACGTCAGGGTCGTTTCCGCGGTGCCCTCGCCGGGGGCGCGGACGGCCTTTTGCAGCAGCACGCCCTGGTCTTCGCTGAAGCAGAGCCGGACGATGTGGTCCGGGGCGTCGCTGAGGCGCCAGAAGTTGCAGCTCGCGCCGCCCGGCGGGGGTGGGAAGAGGCCGATCTGTTCTTCTTCGACTTCGTCTTCATGGAGGCCGGTGCTGCCGAGCTGCTTCAGGATCGCCAGCTCGCCCTCGCCCTGGTGGAGCCCTTTGTACTGGTCCGAGGACATTTCGTAGGTGAAGAGGTGGATCGTCGGACCGGGGTCGTGGCGATGGTCGTCGCCGCCGAAGACGATCCCGAGGACGACCAGGGCCGCGATCACGCCGAGCGTCCCCCAGGCGATGACCGCGCGGCGGCGCTGTTGGCGCCTGTAGGGCTGTCTAGCCGTCGCGTCCACCTTCCCGGCAGGATCGCAGACGACCGCCGCCCGCTTTCGCTAGCTTCCTTCTCATGAGTGGAGACACGGATTTCCGACGCGATCTTGGCCAACAGCTGCGGGTTGATTCGATCCGCTCCTCCGACGCGGCGGGTTCGGGCCATCCGACCTCCTCGATGTCGGCGGCGGACCTCCTGGCGGTGCTGATCGACGGGCACCTGAAGCTCGACTTCGGCGAGCCCACCGACCCCCGCAACGACCACCTGATCTTCTCCAAGGGCCACGCGTCGCCGCTCTACTACTCGGTGCTGAAAGCGGTCGGGGCGATCGAGGACGACGAGCTGCTCACCTTCCGCAAGCTCGGCTCGCGCCTCGAAGGCCACCCGACCCCGATCCTGCCCTGGGTCGATGTCGCCACCGGCTCGCTCGGCCAGGGCCTGCCGATCGGCGTCGGCGTCGCCACCGCGGCGCGGATGGAGCGGATGCCCTCCCGCATCTGGGTCCTCTGCGGCGACTCGGAGATGGCCGAGGGATCGATCTGGGAGGCGGTCGAGCACGCCGGCAAGCAGAGCCTCGCCAACCTGACCGCGGTGATCGACGTGAACCGGCTCGGCCAGACCGGCGAAACGATGCACGGCTGGGACCTCAGCTCCTACTCCGGGCGCGCCGCCGCGTCGGGCTGGAACACGCTGGAGATCGACGGGCACGACGTCGGGGAGATCGAGGACGCCTACGCCAACGCCGAGGCCTCGGACCGGCCGACGATGATCGTCGCCCGCACGAAGAAGGGCAAGGGTGCCAAAGAGACCGAGGACCAGCCCGGCAAACACGGCAAACCGCTCGACGATCCGGCGACCGCGATCGAGGAACTGGGCGGCGAACGCGACCTTCGCGTCGAGGTGACGAAGCCTGAAGGCGAAGCGGAGATCCACCGCTTCGACACCCCCGGCGGCGAGATGCCGACCTGGGAGAAGGGCGAAGAAGTGGCGACGCGGAAGGCCTACGGCGTGGCGCTGGCGGCGCTCGGCGCACGGCGTGACGACATCGTCGCGCTCGACGGCGAGGTCGGCAACTCGACCTACTCCGAAGACTTCAAAAAAGCCCTCCCGGACCGCTTCATCGAGGTCTACATCGCCGAGCAGCAGATGGTCGCCTCGGCGGTCGGCTTCCAGGTACGGCGCCACTGGACGCCGTTCGCGTCGACCTTCGCGGCGTTCCTCTCGCGGGCGTATGACTTCGTCCGCATGGCGGCGATCAGCCGCGCCGACATCCGCCTCTGCGGCTCCCACGCCGGCGTCTCGATCGGCGAGGACGGGCCGTCCCAGATGGCGCTCGAGGACCTCGCTTCCCTGCGCGCGGTCCACGGCTCGACCGTCCTCTACCCGAGCGACGCGACCTCGACCTCCGCCCTGGTCCAGATCATGGCCGACACCAAAGGCATCTCCTACATGCGCACCACGCGCGCGGCGACGCCGGTGCTCTACGACTCCTCCGAGGAATTCCAGGCAGGCGGGTCGAAGACCGTGCTGGACGGGACCGACGTGACGCTGGTCGGCGCCGGGATCACGCTGCACGAGGCGCTTGCCGCCGCCGGGCGGCTCGCCGGCGAGGGCATCTCCGCCCGCGTCATCGACCTCTACTCGGTGAAGCCGATCGACTCCGAGACGCTGGTCAAGGCGGCCCAGGAGACGGGCGCGATCGTCACCGTCGAGGACCACTGGAAAGAGGGCGGGATCGGCGAGGCCGTGCTGGCGGCCCTCGCCGCGCACAGCGCCCACGCCGAGGTCCGGACCCTCGCGGTCGAGGACATGCCGAGCTCGGGGAAGCCGGAGGAGCTGCTGCGTGCCGCCGAGATCGACGCCGAGGCGATCTACGCCGCGGCGACCGAGATCGTCAAGACGAAGGTCGAGACGAGCTAGCCGGCCCCGTCGGAGGCGGGGTCCGCCCCGTCTCCGATGACGAAGATGTCGACGGCGAGGTCGGGGTCGACGTGGATCGTGCTCACGTGCGCCTCGAGCGGGCGGCCGAGCACCAATTCCATGCGGGCCTTATAGGCCTCTTCGGTGGCGGCGTGATGGATCGCGCGCGTCTCGCGGACCCGCGACTCCTGGCCCGCCTCGATCAGCGTGCGCTCGAGCGGGGTAAAGACGTCAGACAGCACGCACACGACGAGGTTGTCGGTGAGGTGCGTCTTCGCGGCACCCGGCCCGCGGCCGAAGTGCTCGCGGTGCAAGGCGACCGCCGCATTGGAGATATCGGTGAGCTGAGGCCCTACCGTCAGCTGGCCGTCCAAGGTCCCGCTCAACTTTGTCTCTTCTCGACGAGTTCGCCAGGTAAGAACGTGCCGCACAGCTGAGCCACGTTCGGTTTCTACCAACGTACTACGGGAAAAAGTACAACCGTTGTAAACCAGGTTGAGCATTAATACCCGGGGTACCGGAGTGAAATGTCATATGTCGAAGATCGCGCGGGAATGCCCTATCCGGGACCCCAGGGCGAGACTCCTCCGAGTCCCGACCCCACCCCGGAGCCGACCCCCGATCCGGTCCCCCAGGTCCCCGGCCCCGATCCCACGCCGCCGGCCCCCGGACCCGACCCCGCCCCGCCGGTTCCGCCGGCGCCGGGTCCCCCGACCCCGCCCCCCGGCCCAGGCCCCACGATCTAGGCCTGACGGCGAGACCGCGGCAGAGGTGCCGCCGCTTCGCGCGTAAGCTCCCGCGCATGGGAGACGACCGGGCACCGTTCCTGCTGCTGCAGATCTCCGACCCCCACCTCGGGGCAAGCTGGAACGACCACGACCCCGAGGAGTGCCTGCGGCGCGCGGTGGAGGCGATCCTCTCCCTCCCCGACCGCCCCGACGCCCTGCTCGTCTCCGGTGACCTCACCGACAACGGGGCGCCGGAGGAGTACCGGCGGGTGCGCGAGCTCCTCGAGCCGCTCGGGCTCACCCCCCACGTCCTGCCCGGCAACCACGACCTCAGGGGGCCGCTGCGCGAGGCGTTCGGCGTCCCCGGCGAGGGAGATGAGCCGGTCTCCTACGCGGTCGACCTCGGCCCCCTGCGCCTGGTCTGCCTCGATTCGACGATCCCCGGCGCCGAAGGCGGCTCGCTCGACGGCGGACGCGGCGAGTGGCTCGACGCGGCGCTCGCCGAGGAGCCAGACAAGCCGACCGTCGTCGCCCTCCACCACCCGCCGCTGCACACCGAGATCCCGACCTTCGAACGGATCGGCCTGGCGCCGGAGTCCCGCGCGGACCTCGCCGAGGTCCTGTCCCGCCACCCTCAGGTCCTCCGGATCGTGGCCGGGCACGTCCACCGCGCGATCGTCGCCGAGCTCGCGGGCCGCGCCGTCGTCACCGTCCCCAGCACCTACCTACAAGCGGCGCTCGACTTCACCGCCCCGAAACTCGAGATGCGCCCCGACCCCCCCGGCTTCGCGATCCACGCTCTGCGGGACGGCTCACTCGCCACGCACCTGCAGCGCCTCCCGGGGGGTTGAGGGTCGGGGTAGGGATCGGCGGGGTCAGGCTTCTGCCGTGGCGCCAAACTCGCTCTATGCGCGACTAAGTCGCCACAGGCCGTCGGGATCCAGGCATCCGGGGAGCAAAGGATCGCGGGAGTCCGACCTCGAGTCGGTCCCCGCCACCCCCTCGCGGACCTACCCCAGAGCCTCGCGCAGAGCCGCCACCCCGTCCTCCAGCACCATCTCCCCGTGGGCCGTCAGCACCAGCTCGACCGGGAGGTCCAACGCCGGGGAGAGAGCGGCGCCCAGGGTCGCGTGGGCGCCGTCGCCGCCCATCCAGTCCTCCGGTGCCAGGTGGAGGCGCTCGCCCTCTTCGCCGTCGCCGAGCAGGACATCGCCGGCGATCAGGGCCGCGTGGGCCGGGTCCCAGAAGACGACCTCGGTGCGCGGCGGGGCGGCGATCGCGGTGAGTCCGCCGGGAAGCGCCTCTCCGGCCTCGAAGGCGCGATCGACCGGCGTGCGCTTCTCGATCTCCTCCCGGTCGGGCGCGTAGCCCCAGACCTTGGCGACGGGGTGGCGCTCACGGATCTCGGCAGCCGAGCGGGCATGGAAATGGATCGTCACCAGCACGTCGAGGGAGCCGCTCCGCACCGCCCCCAGGGCGTCCCACTGGTCCCCGACCAGGAGCGGGTCGATCAGCACCAACCGCTCAGCCCCGACGATCGCGAAGCCGCGGACCTCCTTCTCCCACTCGTCGTGGAAGGCCGTCCAGGTCCGCAGGCCGGGGCGCAGCTCCTCGCCGAGCATCGGCTCCATGTCAGTACCTGAGGATCGCGGCGACCCCTTCGGCCTCGCCCAGCGATTCGGCGGCGGGACCGTGGACGACGGTGACCTTGGAGCTCGCCTTCAGCGCGTCGCGGATCAGCGACTCGGCCCCGGCGGCGTCGAAGCCGGCGCCGATCACCAGCTGCTCGACCCGCCCTTCCTCGGCCGCCTCGCCGACGTCCTGCGGTCCGGCGGCCCCGCGGGAGCCACCGCGCACCTCTTCGAGCACCTTCAGGACGAGGCGCGACTCGCGCTCGGCGTCGGCGTTCTCAACCGCGGCGGCGACGGTGTCCCGCAGCTGCCCGGTCGGGACCGAGATCAGGTCCGCCTTCTCGGCCACCGAGAGCTTCACGTTCGGCGCGTTCATCCCGTGCTCGAAGCTCTCCAGGTCGACCGCCGGGCCGAAGGCCAGCGCCCGGCCGATCTTCCGCTCTTCGAGCTCACGACCGACCAGCGCCCCGGCCTCGCCGAGGAATTTGTGGCGGTTGTGGTCGAGGCGGTCGCCGTATTCGTCCTTGCCCGAGGAGGCGACGCCGTGCGCCGGGCCGCCGCTCTGCGCCTTGCGCTCGCGCCAGTCGAGGCTCAGCAGCTCCAGTTCCCAGTCCTCGAGCTCGGTCAGCTGCCCTTCGGCCCAGCTCAGCAGGCGGACGCGCTCCAGCGCGACGATCGCGACGCCGCACTCCTCCCCGCGGCAGGCGAGGTCGACCAGGGGCGCCACCGCGGGGCGCTCGCCGAGCTCGACACAGGCAGAGGCGCTCGGCGCCGCGCCGGTCCCCCACCAGTGTTCTTCGCCACCCTTCTCGGCGACCTCGACGAAGCCCGCTTCGCCGCGCGGCGGCGGCCGGTGGTCGCCGTCTTCGTAGCGGTCCAGGATCCGTTTGGCGACCGCCCGGAGCGCGACCCGGCGCTCGTGCTCAGCGTCCTTGGCGGCCTCCAGCAAGGAGTCGAGGCCGTTGCGCAACTCGGTGCGCCAGGCACCGCCGCGGTCGGCCGGGTCGAAGGCCAGATAGACGGAGACGACCCCCAGCGGGGGCTCCCAGTCGCCGAGACGGCGGGCGTCCTCAAAGGTCGGGTGGGCCATCGACTCTCCTCTCGTCGTTGATCGGGGTTGCCTACCCCGACTCCGTCCGGGGAACCTATCGGGCGCGCGCGGCGCTCGCGGACGGGTGTCCTACGCGTCGCGGGCGATGCGGAAACCCATGTTGCCGGTGGAGCTGTCCGGGGTGTTGAAGCTGCGCGCCGCGACCCGGTAGCGGTTGCAGTAGGAGGCGTGGCAAAGGTAGGAGCCGCCGCGGATCGCGCGGGTCTGGCGGTCGAAGCGGTCGGCGCACCATTCCCAGACGTTGCCGCTCATGTTCAGCATCCCGTGGCCGTTCGGCTCGTAGGCGTCGACCGGCGCCGTGCCGAGCCAACCGTCCTCGCCGGTGTTCTGGGACGGGAAGGTCCCCTGCCAGACGTTCATCGCGTGGCGGCCGCCCGGTTCCAGTTCGTCGCCCCAGGGGAAGCGCGCCTGCTCGAGCCCACCGCGGGCCGCCATCTCCCACTCCGCCTCGTGCGGGAGGCGGGCGCCGGCCCAGGCGGCGAATGCTTTGGCGTCCTGCCAGGAGACGTGGACGACGGGGTGGTCGGGGCGGTCCTCGACGCTCGTCGCCGGGCCCTCCGGATGGCGCCAGTCGGTGCCGAAGACCTGGCGCCACCAGGGCGCGTGGGCGATCCCGCGGGTCGGTTCGAAGTCCGCCGGGAGGAAGCCGCCGAAGACGAATGACCAGCCGGCGGTCTCGGCGTCGGTGCGGTGACCGGTCGCGTCGACGAACTCGACGAAGCGCGCGTTGGTGACCGCGACCGGGTCGATCCAGAACGGCGGCAGGTCGATCTCCCTGATCGGGCCCTCGCGGTCCTGCGGGAAGCCGTCGGGATCCTCGGTCCCCATCAGGAAGCTGCCGCCGAGGGCGACCATGCCGTCGGTGGGGCCGTCGTTGGCGCTCTCGGGGGCGGGCGCGGCCTCCTCGCTCGGGGGGCGGCCCGGCGCGCAGCAGGCGTGGTCGTGCTCATCCATCCGCTCAAGTCTGCCGAACCCGTGGGAGGGGACCGTCCGCCGCCGCCGAATTCCGCACCGTAAAGCGGTTTTTCGCAGTGTCCCGACCCCTGACAAAGGAGATTGACGTGGAAGTGAGAGGCGAGGCGCGCGCGATGTTCGCCGCCATCCTGTTGGTGATCGCCGGAGTGCTGAACGTGATCTACGGCATCGCCGCGATCAGCAGCGGTGACTTCTTCAGCCAGACCTCCTACGTGGTCTTCGGCCTCGGCTTCTGGGGTTGGGTGACGCTGATCATCGGCCTGGTCCAGCTGACCGGCGGTTACTCGCTGTTCAGCGGTGGCGTCTACGGCCGCACGATCGGCATCGTCGCCGCGACCCTGGGCGCGATCGAGTCCCTGCTGTCGATCGGCGGCAACTACCCCTTCTGGTCGCTGGGCATCTTCGCCCTCTGCCTGATCGTCCTCCACGGCCTGGTCGTCTACGGCGAGCCGGTGGAGCAGCGCTAGCGCGCCATCACCCCTCCCAGGTCCCCGGGTTCGCGTACATCAGCGAGCCCGGGGTGGTCAGGTCCTCGCCGGTCTCCAAGAGCGTCTTCAAGCCGGACAGGATCATCGGCCAGCCGCCCCAGATCTCGTTGTTGGCGTCGGGGTCCAACTGGTCGTGGGTCACCTGCAGCCGGCAGGAGTCCTCGCCGATCGGCTCGATCTCCCAGGTCACCCGGGTGGTGCCCTCGCGCTTCACGTCCTCGCTCCAGAGCGCGGTGAAGGTCTGCACCAGGCGCCGCGGCGGGTCGACCTCGACGTTCTCGCCGCTGGAGATGTCGACCACGCCGGGGACACCGGCGCGGTACCCGGAGCCCGGCGTCCAGTCGGACTCCACGCCGACGCCGAAGCTGTAGCGCTTGCGCATCTCGCCGTCGGTGATCGCCTCCCAGAGGCGCTCGGGGCTGGTCTTGATGTAGATCTCGAACGCGGTCATCGTGCCGCGGCCGCCGACCACCGTGTAGAGCTGCTCCTCAGTCATCTTGGTTCTCCCTCTCGAGGTCTCGTTTCAGTTCCGTCAACGCCGAAGCCCAGGGCTCCGCGTACTTGCTCACCCAGCGGTCGTGGACTTCGCGGATCGGCACGGGGTTGAGGAAGTGCAACTTCTCCCTCCCCCGTTTCCGCGTCGTCACCAGCCCCGCTCCCTCCAGCACCTTCAGGTGCTTGGCGACGCCGAAGCGGGACATCGGCAACCGCCCCTCCAGCGCGCTCAAGGTCTGCCCGTCCTCCTCGAAGAGCTCATCGAGCAGGCGACGGCGGGTCGGATCCGCCAGTGCCTTGAACACGTCGTCGATCATGGGATGACCATAGGTGACCAAATGGTCACATGTCAAGCCTCTATCTTTCGACGATGACCGAGACTCCGACGATCTACGAGTGGGGCGGCGGCACGGAGGCGTTCAGCCGCTGGCTCGAGCGCTTCTACGACCTGGTCGAAGAAGAGGGCACCCTCGCACCGCTCTTCGGCGGCACCGTCACCCGCGAGCACCGTGATCACGTTCTCGCCTGGTGGGTCGAGGTGATGGGCGGCCCCGCCGACTACACCGCGAACCACGGCGGCTACCCGGCGATGCTCGCCCACCACCGCGGCCTGGCGATCGCCCCCGATCAACGCCGCCTCTTCGTCAACCTCCTGAGCCAGGCGGCGGACGAGGCCGCACTCCCCGCCGACCCGGAGTTCCGCGCCGCCCTGATCGGCTACGCCGAGTGGGGCTCCCGCCTGGCGGTGCACAACTCGGCACCGGATGCGGAGGATGTGGTGACCGAGGCTCCCGTGCCCAAATGGGGCTGGGGAGTGGCTCCGCCGTATCAGCCCTAGGGGCGGGCATCGAGAGCGGCGTCTCGGTCACGGCCCTGGCTGGCTGTGACCGTGCCCGAGACGGCCGGGGTATGGAAGGTGTGAAGGATCTCCGACGCCGTTGCGGGAGATGTGAGGGAGATGACACGAACTCCACACTCCCGCGCAGGTTCCTCATGCTTCGTGCGCCTTCCGTCGGACCCCGAATGTTGACGGGCCGAAAACCCACCTATATGACGGGTTTTCGGCCCATCAACATCGGGGTGCTGGAGAAGCGTGACGGGGGTGTGGAGTTCCGGGCGGAAGCGTCACATCTCGCGGGACTTCCCCACGAAACCCTCACCTCCTAGGACTGCCGCCCCCGCCCGAACAACACCCCTACCGGCTCGGCCGCCGTTTCAGCGGCGCTCGGCCCGGGGGCTGGTGCACCGGTTCGGCGGGGGGCTTCGGTTTGGGACCCGGGCCGAACTCGAGGCCGTCGGAGGTCAGCTCGACCTCCTCGTCGAAGTGGTGGAAGGTCACGGGGTCGCCTTCGAGCAGGGTGTACTTGGTGCCCGCCGAGGTGACCTCGACGATCAAGCGGCGGCCGCGGAAGGAGAGGCGGAAGGCCAGGCGGTCGAGGCGCATCGGCAGGCGGGGGGAGAAGCGCATGACGCCGTCTTGGTCGCGGAGGCCGGCGAAGCCGCAGATCGCGGCGATCCAGCTGCCCGCAAGGGAAGCGATGTGGAGGCCGTCGCGGCTGTTGTGCTCGAGGTCGTCGAGGTCCATCAGGGCCGCCTCGCCCATGTAATCGTAGGCGAGCTCGACGTGGCCGGTCTCGGCGGCGAGGACCGCCTGGACGCAGGCGGAGAGGCTCGAATCGCGCACGGTCAGCGGCTCGTAGTAGGCGAAGTTGCGCGCCTTCTCCTCGGCGGTGAAGGCGTCGCCGCGGACCAGCATCGCCATCACCAGGTCGGCCTGCTTCACCACCTGCTTGCGGTAGAGGTCGAAGTAGGGGTAGTGGAGGAGGAGCGGGTAGCCGTCCTCCCCAGTTTCAGCGAAGTCCCAGCGGTCGTGGTCGGTGAAGCCCTCCGCCTGCGGGTGGACGCCGAGCTCGGCGTCATAGGGGATCGTCATCGCGCCTGCCGCGTCGCGCCAGGTGGCGATCTCCTCGTGGTCGACCTCGAGCGCGTCGGCGGCGTCGGAGTAGCGCTCGGAGAAGTCGGCCGCGGCGCGCAGATTCTTCTGCGCCAGGAGGTTCGTGTAGACGTTGTTGTCGGCGACCGCCGAGTACTCGTCGGGCCCGGTGACGCCGTCGATGCGGAACTTCCCGTGCCCGTCGTGGTGGCCGAGCGAGCGCCAGAGGCGCGCCGTTTCCACCAGCAGCGGCAGGCCAGTATCGCGCTCGAAGTCGGGGTCCAAATTCAGGTCGGAGTAACGGCACACCGCCTGGGCGATGTCGGCGTTGATGTGGAAGGCGGCGGTACCGGCGGGCCAGTAGGCACCGCACTCGGCGCCGGAGATCGTCCGCCACGGGAACGCGGCGCCCTGCAAGCAGAGCTCCGCCGCCCGTTCGCGCGCCTTCGGCAGCGTCGCCAGCCGCCACTCCAGCGCCTCGCGGGCTGCCTCCGGCACCGCGTAGGAGAGCATCGGCAGCACGTAGGCCTCGGTGTCCCAGAAGGTGTGGCCGTCGTAGCCGGGGCCGGTCAGCCCCTTCGCAGGGATCGCCCGGCCCTCGCCGCGGGCACTCGCCTGCAGGGCGTGGAAGAGGCCGAAGCGGATCGCCTGCTGCAGCTCGGCGTCGCCGTCCAGCTCGACGTCGGCGCGGTCCCAGAAGTCGTCCAGATACCCGCGCTGGGCCCGGCAGAGCTCGTCCCAACCCGCGTGATGAGCCTCGGCGAGCGCCGCACTCACCTGGTCGCGCATCGCCGGGACCGAGCGCCGCGCCGACCACCCGTAGGTGACGAACTTCGTGATCGTCAGCGGGTCCCCGGGACCGGGCGTCGCGTTGATCGTCAGCCGCCCGAGGTCTTCCCACGCCTCCGCCTCGTCGGGCACGCAGTCGTCGGGGCCCTCGATCTCGTGCCCCATCGCCGCCGCCGCCCGCAGCTTCGACTCTTTGGTCGAGTGGACGAGCACAGCGCGGGCGTCGTCCCCGGCCCATTCCTCGGCCTGCAGCGGCGCTTCCAGGGCGGCCGCCGCGCGCGGGTCCTGGGAGGCGGCCGGGCGCGGCTCGTTCGCGATCAGCTCCGACTGGACGACGACGCGGGTCGGCGCCGCGGTCGGCTCGACCGTGTAGCGGATCGCCATCACCGCGCGCTGGGCGAAGGAGACGAGGCGTTCGGAGGTGACCCGCACCGTCTTGCCGGTCGGCGAGCGCCAGAGCGCGACGCGACGGAGGATCCCGGTGCGGAAGTCGAGCCGCCGTTCGTGTTCGAGCAGCTCGCCGTAGCGGATGTCGAACGGCGAGTCGTCGACCAGCAGGCGGATCACCTTGCCGTTGGTCATGTTGACGACGGTCTCCCCCGCCTCCGGGTAGCCGTAGCCGGCCTCGGCGTAGGGCAGCGGACGGGCCTCCCACAAAGCGTTCAGATAGGTGCCGGGGAGCCCGTAGGGCTCGCCCTCGTCAAGGTTGCCGCGGACCCCGATGTGGCCGTTGGAGAGGGCGAAGACCGACTCCGACTGGGCGAGCTGGTCGAGGTCCAGCTGGGTTTCGCGGACGCCCCACGGTTCGACCGTGTAGCGCGGGTCGTCGATCACGCGGCGTCCCCGTCGGCGTCCCCGTCGAGGATCAGTTCGCCGAGATCGTCGACGACGACGTCGGCGCCGTGGGCGCGTAGCGCGTCGGCGTGGTGGACGCGATCGACGCCGACGACGTGGCCGAAGTGCCCGGCGGCGCCCGCCTCGACCCCCGACACCGCGTCCTCGAAGACGCAGGCGGCGGCGGGCTCGACCCCGAGCGCCTTCGCGCCGGCCAGGTAGGTGTCCGGGGCGGGCTTGCCCTTCAGGTGGTGCTCGTCGGTGAAGATGCCGTCGATCCGCTCCTCGAAGAGGTCGGCGATCCCGGCCGCCTCGAGCACGTCCTTGCAGTTGGCGCTGGCCGAGACGACAGCGCGCCGCAGGCCCGCCTCCCGCGCCGCTTCGACAAAGCGCACCGAGCCCTCGTAAGGCTGGACCCCCTCCTCCTTGATCAGCTCCAGGACGAGGTCGTTCTTGCGGTTGCCGATGCCGCAGACCGTCTGGGCGTCCGGCGGGTCGTCCGGCTCGCCCTCGGGCAATTCGATCCCGCGCGATTCGAGGAACGACCGCACGCCGTCGTAGCGGGGCTTGCCGTCGACGTATTCGTTGTAGTCGGAATCGGCATCGAACTCCTTGAACTCACCGCCGCTCTCGTCCGCCCGCGCCTTGAGGAACTCGTCGAAGGTCTGCTTCCACGCCTTGTCGTGGACGACCGCCGTCTGCGTCAGCACCCCGTCGAGGTCGAAGAGGAGCGCGGTGATCGCCTCCGGCAGATCGAGCTTGGGAGTGGCGTCGGCCATCGTCAGCGGACCCTAACGCCCGCCGGCGACGCCGGTGTCAAGAAAGTGCGTCCCGGATCGCGGCGAGGGCCTTCTCGACGCCGGCGCGGTCCACGTCCAGGTGGGTGACGGCGCGGACGCGGCCTTCGAGCAGGCTCACTTCGACGCCGCGCTCCAAGAGCTTGTCGTGGAGCTCATTGGCATCGGGGACGTCGAAGATGACGATGTTGGTTTCCACTGTGGTCGGGTCGATCTCGACGGCCGGGAGCTCGGCGAGCCCCTCGGCGAGGAACCGGGCGTTGGCGTGGTCCTCGGCGAGGCGCTCGACGTTGTGCTGGAGGCCGTAGCGGGCGCCCGCGGCGACGATGCCCGACTGGCGCATCGACCCGCCCAGCATCTGCTTGTAGCGGCGGGCTTCGCCCATCAGCTCGGCGGAGCCCGCGAGGCAGGCACCGACCGGGGCGCCGAGGCCCTTGGAGAAGTCGATCCAGGCGGTTTCGAAGCTCCCCGAGAAGGCGGCGGCCGGCTTGCCCGCGGCGACGGCGGCGTTCAGCAGGCGGGCGCCGTCGAGGTGGGTGCGCAGGCCGAACTCCTCGGCGACGGCGAGGACCTCCACGATCTTCTCCAACGGCCAGACGCGGCCGCCGCCGAGGTTGGTCGTCTGCTCGACCATGACCAGGCGCGAGCGCGGTTCGTGGCTGTCGGCCGGGTCGCGCATCCTGGCGCGCAGCGCCTCGGCGCTGAACATCCCGCCCTCGCCCTCGAGCGGCATGATCATCGCGCCGGAGATCGCCGCCGCGCCGCCGGCCTCCGCGTTGACCGGGTGGGCGAGGCGGTGCAGGTACATCTCGTCGCCCAGCGGGCGGATGTGGAGTCGGACCGCGATCTGGTTGCACATCGACCCCGACGGGAGGAAGACGGCCTCCTCCATCCCCAGCAGCTCCGCGACTTCCTCCTGCAGCGAGATCACGGTCGGATCGAGGCCGCGCTGTTCGTCGCCGACCTCGGCGTAGGCCATCGCCTTGCGCATCTCGTCACTGGGCTGAGTCTGGGTGTCTGAGTACAGGTTGATCACGGAATCGGGCATAGCCGGGCAACTTAGTGAACGGTCTAGGTGGGGCCTTCCGACGCCCTAAGGGGTCCCCTTACGTAACTAAGGGGTCGGGCCGCTAAACCGTAGGAATTCGCCCGATGTGCGGGGCTTTTCTCAGGCGTACCTTGGAATGGCACACCAAGCGAAAGGCGAAGGCGATGAATCCCAACCAAATGAATGTCGCAAAGGCGATGGTCGCCCGGCACGAGTTCCTCGAAGAGGCTCGTCGGTCGCGCCTTCAGGCCCAGGCCGAGGGTCGCGAGGCCGAGACGGCCCGCCCGCGCAAGAGCTTCTCCGCACACCCGCTCGGCACGCTGCTGAGCCTCGGTTTCCCGGGACGGCGATAATCGCCAGGTGGCGACCCGAGTCAGTGCCAGTCGGCTGATCGGACGAGCCGGAGAGCTCGCCGAGCTAGAGGCCGCGTTCGATGAGGCCGCCTCCGGGGCGGCCTCGTTGGCGTTCATCGCCGGCGAGTCCGGCGTCGGCAAGTCGCGCCTCCTCCACACGCTGCTCGACCGCGCCCGCGAGAAGGGCGGCTGCGGGATCGGCGGCGAGTGCGTGGAGCTGGGCCGCGACGAGCTGCCCTACGCGCCGCTGGTCGCGGCGCTGCGCGGGCTGGTGCGCGAGCAGGACCGGGCGCTCGACCGCCTCTCCCCCGCCGGTCGCAGAGGGCTCGCGACCCTGATGCCCGAGCTCGACCCGAGCGCGACGCCGGCCGACCCCGACGAGGAGCGCCAGCGTCCCTACGAAGCGCTCCTGGCGCTGCTGGAAACGATGGCCGAGGAAGCGCCGATGGTCCTCTGGCTCGACGACGCCCACTGGGCCGACCACGCGACCCGCGGCTTCCTCGCCTTCCTCGCCGCCTCCCTCCCCGACCACGTGCGGCTGCTGACCGTGATCGCCTACCGCTCCGACCAGCTGCACCGCCGCCACCCGATGCGCCCGCTGCTGGCCGAGCTCGGGCGCGGGCGCCGGGTGCGGCGCCTGGAGCTCGAGCCGTTCGACCGCGGCGAGGTCGCCACCCAGCTCGACGACATCCTCGGCGCCGCTCCGGACCCTGAGGTGGTCGAGCGCTTCTTCGAGCGCGGCGAAGGCAACCCGCTCTTCACCGAGGAGCTCCTCGCCGCCGGGTCCGACGGGCGCGGCCGTCTTCCCACCACCCTGCGCGACGCGCTGCTCCTGCGGATCGAACGCCTCTCGGAGACGACCCGCGCCCTACTGCGGATCCTTGCCGTCGGCGGTCGCCTCAAACACGACCACCTGGTCAGCGTCTGCGGCGCCGACGAGGACGAGCTGGCGGCGGGGCTGCGCGAGGCGGTCGAGGCCCAGGTGATCGTGGTCGGCCGCGACGACCGCTACGGCTTCCGCCACGCGCTGCTGCGCGAGGTGATCTACGACGACCTGCTGCCGGGCGAACGGGCCGAGCTCCACCTCGGGCTCGCGCGCGCGCTCGAGGACGGGCTGAGCGCCACCGACCCGATGCCGATCCGCGCCACCGCGGTCGCCCACCACTTCAACTCCGCCGGGGACCAGCCGCAGGCGCTCCGCACCGCGGTCGCCGCCGCCCGCACGATCGAACGCGGCGGCGCGCCCGGTGCCGCGGCGGCGCTCTTCGACCGCGGCCTGGCGCTGTGGCCGCGGGTCGCCGAACCGGAGCCGCTGGCGGGCGTCGACCACACGACGCTGGTCACCCTCGCCGCCCGCGCCCACGGCCTCGACGCCGACGAGGCCCACGCGATCAAGCTCTTCGAGCAGGCGCTCGGGCAGATGGACGAGGGCGCGGAACCGCACCGGGTCGCCGGGATCCTCGCCGAACTCGCCTCGTCCCGCTGGGCTACGGGCCGCGCGGAGAGCGCCCGCGAGGACATCGACCGCGCGCTGGGGCTCCTGCCGGAGTCCGACCCGAGCCCGGAGCGGGCGATGATCCTCGAGCAGAAAGCGCGCTTCCTGCTCCTTCAAGGCCGCTTCGCCGAAAGCCGCGACGCCGCCGACGAAGCACTGCGGGCGGCCGAGGCCGCCGGGGTCGAGGACACCAAGGCGCTGGTCTTGAACCGCCTCGGCCTGTCCCTCTTCCTGCTCGGCGAAGAGGAGCGCGGCGAGCCGGTGATGCGCGAATCGCTGGAGCTGGCGCGGCGCTCGGGGTCCAACGACCAGATCGCGACCTGCATCGTCAACTTCGCCGACGCGCTGCACATGTCGGGACGCGGCGAGGAGGCGGCGGAGCTCGCCGCGCAGGGCGAACGGGAGATCACGCCGGGCGACCGCTCGTTCATCTGGATCGCCTGCGCGCGCTCGGAGATCCTCTTCTACCTCGGCCGCTGGGACGAGGCGGAAGCGATCCTCCCGGAGCGCTCCGGCGGGCAGTTCTGGACCGCGACGATGGCCAACCTGCTGCTCCGCCGCGCCTCCCTGCTGCTCGGCCGCGGCGACGCCGCCGACGCCCGGCGGATGATCGAACAGGCCGCCAACTTCATCGCCGACTCGGTCGAACCTCAGTACATCGCGCCGGCCGGGGCGCTCCAGGTCGAACTGGAGCTGCGCGCCGGCAACGTCGAGGCGGCGCGCGAAGCGGCCGCGAAGGCGATCGACCAGCTCGAGTACTGCAGCGACGACGCGGCGCGGATGGCGCTGATCTCGGCCGCCGCGACGTCGGTCGAGGCGGAGGGCGCCGAACGGGCGCGCGACCTCGGCGACGCCGCCGAGCTGGAGGCCTGCCAGGTGCGCGCCGAGCTCGGCGCCGCGCGGACGGCCGCGGCGGCGGAAACCACCGAGCGCCGCCTCGAGCACGCCTACCAGCTGACCGCCGAGGCGCAGCTCGCCCGCGCCCGCGACGACGCCGACACCGCCGACCGCGCCGCCGCCGCGGCTGACGCCTGGGAGGTGCTGCCCCGTCCATACCAAGCGGCGATGTGCCGTCGGCGCGAGGCCGAAGCGCGCGCCGCCCGAGGCGAACGCGAGGCGGCGGGTGCCGCCGCGGCCAAGGCCCTGGCGACGGCCGAGGAGCTCGGCTCGGAGTGGCTCGCCGCGGAGGTCGCGGGCCTGATCGCCCGCGCGCGCCTCCCGACCGGGGGCGCGCCGGCGGGCGTCGACGGCACCGGCGCCCGGCGCGGCTCCGACGGCGACGCTTCGGTCCCCGAGGACCCCTTCGGCCTGACCCCCCGCGAGCGCCAGGTCCTGGCGGCGCTCGCCGAAGGCGCCACGAACCGCGAGATCGCGGCGAACCTCTTCATGGCCGAGAAGACCGCCAGCGTCCACGTCTCCCGGATCCTCGCGAAGCTCGGCGTCCGCAGCCGCACCGAGGCCGCGGCCGTGGCGCATCGGTTGAATCTGGCGTAGGCCATCGCTCCCAAACCCACGCCACACTTCCGTCGCACCCTGGACCAGCCGTTCGTCGTTTGCCCCCCGGGACCCCATCCGCGATGATCCGCGGGTGGCGGGGAACCGGAACCGGCGTGGGAGGCGACGGCGCGCGGGCGCGCCGGTCGACCCCCTGGTCGCCTCGGGCATGGTCGAGCTTGCCGCGGGCGCGTTGAGCGGCTGGGTCTACACCGTCGCCCGCACCCAGCCCGACCTCGCGGGCCGCCTCGGGATCAAGAGCCCCGCCCGGATCCGCCAGTGGCACCTCGACCTCGCGATGCTCGGCACCGCGACCGTCGCCGGCGGCCTCGCCGTGCCGAACCCGCCCCGCGTCGCCGCCACCGCTCTCGGCATCGGCGCCTGGACCAACGCGATGGCCTTCCTCCCCCTCGCCTTCCGCCCCGACCTCGACCAGCACCCCGCCTTCCGCGCCTACGCCGGCGCCTCCTTCGTCCTCACCACGGTCGGCTTCGTCGGCATGGCGGCGGACGCCGTCCGCCGCGCCTAGCCGACCGCGTCCCCTCAGACGAGGCCGAGCAGGGCCGCGGCGTCGCGGACGACGGGGTCGTCGATCCGCAGCTCGGCGACGTCTGCCACGGTGAGCGTCGAGGCAGCGCGATCGAAGAGCGTCAGGTTGATCCAGCTCGCCTCGAGCGTCGACCACCAGCGCAGCGCGGCGGCCTCCGGGTGCGCCCGGTGGAGGTCCGCGGCCAGTCCTCGGGTGATGCCGCGGGCGCGGGTCGCGACGCGTGAGGGCCGCAGGTCCTCGGCAACCAGGACTTCGGGATCGTCGAGGTCGACGACGAGCGCCCCGTCGGGCAGCGCGAGCTCCGCGAGGGCGAGCGGCCGCCCCAGGTGCTCGAGCATCGACGCCGTCAGCTGTCCGGTCCCGCGAAAGGAGGCGAGCGCCTCCGCCACCGCCGACGCGGCATCCTCGGCGACGTAGAGGCAGCCGTAGAGGTCGGGGTTGTCATGTCGGCCGTAGCCCTGCTGCGCGCGCGGGAACCAGAGGGCTCCCCCGGCCTCATCGGCCGCGGCGCGCCGATCGAGCGCCAGCGTGCGCCAGAGCCTCACGCATAGCCGCCGGCGCGCTCGTCGGCGATCGCCCCGAGCAGCTCCTGGCTCCGTCCGGCCCGCACCAGATCGATCGGCCGCCGGTCGCCGAGGCGCGGGTTCATCCCCAAGAGCCAGCGCTCCGCGGCCTCGGCCGGATAGAGCCGCAGCAGGCTCGACAGCACCAGCTCGAGGAGGTCCACCCGCTCCGCGTTGACGAGGTCGATGCCCCCGCCCTTACGCCACCGGGTCACCTGCGCCGGGCTCACCCCGAGGAGCTCCGCGACACGTCGCTGCGAGCCCAGGTCTTCGCTGAGCGCGGTGATCTTGGTCGCGGTGGCAACGGGCACGTCTCCAATTTAGCGCAATACTTTCCGTTGCGCCAGGTGAGAAAGCTCTCTAGCGGATCACGCGCTGGCGGAGATACACGACACCCACGTCATCGAAGGTGCGGGTCTCGACCAGCTCGAGGTCCACCTGGCGGGCGACCGACGGGAAGAACGAGATGCCGCCGCCGACCAGCACCGGGTGGACCTTGGGCGGTACTCGTCGATCAGCCCGGCCTCGGCCACCGCGGCGGCAAGGCCGGCGCCGCCGATCGCGATACCGCCCTCCCCCGGTTCGTCCCGCAACCGCGCGATCTCCTCGGCCACGCTGCCAGAGGCGAGGCGCGCATTGCCTTTCACGCTCGACAGGGTGTCCGAGAACACCACCTTCGGCAGCGGGTTCCAAACGTCGACCCACTCCCGCCTCAGGTCATCGAGATTCGGATCGTCGGCCGCCGTCTCCCAGTAGAGCATCGTCTCGTAGAGCCGCCGCCCCATCAGATGAGCATCGAGCTCACGGACCTGGTCGAGTGCGAACCGAAACAGCTCATCGCTGGGCGCGGTCCATTCGAACCCACCGTCGGGCCCGACGATGTAGCCGTCCAACGAACAACCCATCGAATAGGTCACCGTGCGCATCAGAAGTCCTCCTCGGTTAGCGGGTTCAACCCTACGACCGCCGCCGGCCTCCAAACTAATCGAGCTAGGCTTTCTCGAGATGCGACGGGGCTCAACGATGGTCGCGCTTCTGCTGGTGCTGGCGACGGCCGGAGGCTGTGGCGGCGGGGGCGCCCACGAACCAGAAGAAGAAATAGCCCACGCCTACCAGCGCCTGGAAAGTGCCGAAGCGGACCTACTCTTGGCCGAAGTGGAATATGACCAGGCTCAGTTTCGGGAAGCTCCCGAGGAGTTCTCGGGTCGTCCGTCGAAGATCGCGAAAGTCCGGCGCGAAAACATCGAAGATGCGCATCACCTACAGAGGGAATGCCACGAAGGGGACGGCTTGGAGTCCTGCGTCTCGATCGAAGCCGTCAAAGCAGTCGTGGACGAACTAGATCAGGAAGCCGCCGGAGTACCGCTACGGGGATTCGAACCCCGGTTTCCGGACTGAGAAAACGAAAGAGTGCCTGCGGCTGCTTTCGGCTGTTCCGGTTTTTGGCTCCAGGATGCGGATTCTCCGACTCCGGACGCACAATGTTTTCGGCCATCTTCGACCCTCTCCTTGACCCGAACTTGACCCGACCTCAAATAGCGGACCACCTTGTCTCAGCGTTCGCGGCTCAGAGTCTCGATGGTCTCAAGAAGTCTCACCGCGTAACGGTCAGCAGCCGACCTGACCCAGTTCGGCCTGACGACGAGCAACCAATATGCCAGTGCAGCGAGCGAGACCCCAGCCGAGATCAGAAAGGCAACAGAGCCCATCAAGACCAAGATCACGCTGGCGACCAATACAGCAAGCGCAATGGGTATCGCCAGCGGCCGTAGACCGAGGCAATTGCGGCGAAACCCGTACTCCGCGTTCTCCTCGGCGACCAGGTTGAATCGGGCTCCATCACGCGTTCGATCTCTCAGGACCGCAACGGCCAGCTCATAGCGCCGGTCAGTCTCCTGAGGGTCGGCCCGCTCTTCAAGCTCCGTCGGAAGCGGTTCTCCGATAACCCTCGCAAGCAATTCGTGCCGGCGCCGTTGAACGACGGCCGCCGTTTGCCCTCCCCAACGAAGACGCTCGGTCGTCGGTGCGCCTCCCCAGCCAGCCCATAGCGAGGGCTCCAACCGACGCCCTAGACCTCGGACCAGACCGCATACCACGATTGCCGCAGCCGAGAGAAGGAAGGCGACGATCCCCCCGGCCTCTTCGATCGACGTTAGTGCGCCCCCTGCCATAGCAATGGCAGGGGCAGCCGCCAGCGCTGCAGGAGCGAGACGCGCGCGACGCGTATAAGCGTCGCCGATCAGTCTTCCGTCTCCTCCTCTTCGACCATCGGCCCCAGAGGGTCGGCGGGGACCCAACCAGAACGAGGCCAACCGCTGTGGTGCATCTTCCCCGTGCCCGCAGTCAGCTGCACCGAGCAGCCGCGCCGCTCGTATGCATTGATGACGCGCCCCGAAGGATGTTCGTGCTTGCACGCCGGAGCGACTGAAACAAAGGCCGAGGTATCGGTTCCCTCACCCGGCTTTCCCAGCAGACGATCAAGCCATGCCGACGAGGCGTTCCTTCGGCTCCCGTGGTGCGATACCTGAACAAAGCTAAGGCTCCCGCTCAGGCCCTGGTTCTCGGCGAAGCTCCACGCGCGTTCAAGCGCCGGCACTCCGGCATCAGCCGAGAAGAGCAGGCGCTCGTCCCCCACGGTCAGGAGGGTGATCGTCGAACTGTTGTTCCGCGGCGACACCTCCTTCTCGAGAAATGGAGTCTCCTGGCCCAGCGCCCCCGCAATCCGGTCCCAGACCGAACGACCCGCCGCGACGACTGCCTTCCTCGCGGCCTCAGCTAGCGAGATCCCTTCGACTTGCTCGTTCACCAATTGCTCGTAGTAGCCCTTGTCAGGACTCAGAATCGTCAGCGCTCCTCCAAATTCCTGGGTGCCTGCGAAGACCTCCAGAACTTCCGTCCCTTCCCGCTGCGCCAGCGCGATCAAGTCGTCCACCGCTTCTGCGGCCGGCAAAGACGATCCGCCGTGTGCGCCGATCCGCTGAAGCCAGAGTTTCTTGACCGAAAGTCCCCTGAGCACTTCCCCCATCCCGTTGATGTGATCCGCATCGGGGTGGGTGAGGATCGCCAGATCGAGATGGCCAGGCTCGTAGTTGGTGTTGACATGGTCAACCAACGCCTTGCCGTCTTCTTTGAAGCCAGCGTCGATGACGACCTGGACCGACTCGTTCGAATCAGGCGGAACGAAGCGAAGCGCGATCGCGTCCCCACATTTGTCCCCCGCTTTCTTTCCGACAGCCAGAAAATCAACTTGGTGCATTGCGCCTCCTCGGCGGCTCGTTTGAAGATTTCCGCCGGACGCCCTACTACGCTCGAAATGGACTGGTTCCTCTGGGGATCGTCGGCGAATCATTAGGGTACGCAGCTGGTTCGGCGGAAAAGGGGTATGTCGATGTGCGGACATTGCGGCCTTTCAGAGCCGGTTGGCGCGGGAAGGGTGTCCTGCCGTGTTCATGGGGAGCGGCCAGGACCCATATGACGCAACTTCGAACCGACGCCGCCTTGCGTCAATGCAAGGGCGCGGTACCGTTTCGGCATGGCCGCTTCCATCGACTTCACGATCTCCTTCGACCCGCCCGACGAGCAGGGCTGGATCGTCGCGCGCGTGCTTGAGGTGCCCGGGGCGATGAGCCAAGGCCGGACGCGCGAGGAGGCGCGCGAGAATGCCCTCGACGCACTGCGCACCGTGCTGACCCCCGACGAGGAGCTTGAGGGCCAGACGCCCGACGCGGACCGGGAGCATCTGCGCTTCACCGCCGCGGCGTGAAACGTCGCGACCTCGAACGCCACCTGGTGGCCCATGGTTGCCGAGCGGTCGGTGGGACGAAACACGCGAAGTGGCGCGGGCCGATGAACGAGGTGTCCGCCCTCCCACGGCACAAAGAGATCGGCCCTGGTCTGGCGCGGGCGATCTGCAAACAGCTCGGTGTGCCCGCTCCCCGCAATCCCCGCTGACTCGATCCGTCGTCAGAGTGAAGGAAGGAGCTCGGCGCTCCAGAACGCGTGCCGTTCGCCATCCCGCTCCCCTTCGCTGTCGGCACGCCGCCAACGAGGCTACTGTCCGCGTACCCGACGAGTCACGGTTCCAGATCGAGAAGCCGAGAATGCCCGAGGCAGCAGCAGCCATACCTGTGTGGATCTCCCTGGTGGGAGTAGGACTTGCCGCGCTTGCGGCGACCGCATCGTGGGCCAGCGTGAGGCTGAACCGACGACAGTGGCTCCTTTCCCAGCAGCCGTTCCTCAGTGTCCAGATTCTCATCGAGCGAAATGGCGATCGAGTCTTGAAGATCCTCAACGGCGGGCCCGGATCCGCACGGGGCGTCAGGTTCTGCGTGGCAACCGCCGACGAGTATGTCGCTGGCTACGCGGGAGAACAATTCGGAGGAGTCCTCAACACCGGAGAGCGAGCCGAGGTGGTTCTCGACATCCAGGCAGGGCGGGACGACCAGATCAAAGCCGTAGCCATCTGCTGGGACGGAGTGGAGCGAATTCATGTATTCACGGCTCACGCTGACCATCGGACGCACCGGAAGTCGCGGCGGGATCCGGCCGACGCAACGAACCCTGAGGCCGCCTTTCGCGACCGATACGGCGTCGACTCGCTGAGTGGACTTCACCGCGCCCATGGTCGCGGCCGTTCGAACGTATAAGTATCCGTCCGCTCGGTGTGTCTGAATTGGCTGCATGGCCAGTCCGCACCCTCGAAATGATGATTTCGGTTATGACGCGTCCTTGGGCTTTGGCCTAACTGCCCTCGAAAACGGACTGACCGCCGCCGCGATTCCTTACCTTGAGCGGGCGGCCTCCATGCGTCGCACGCGGTTCGTTCTCGTTCAACTCGGGAAGGCACACCGTGATCTCGGCCAATTTGAGGCCGCTCGAAATCGTCTGGAAGAGGCACGAGCCCTACCGGACGGCAACAATCTGTTCGTCCTCGTCACTCTCGCCGCTGTGCATTGCGATCTACACGAACACGGCTCGGCCTTGGAGGTGGCGATGACCGCAGCTCGTCTCGAACCCAATGACCCGGCCGCGCTCTCGGTCCTCGCCCGCTGCATGCGAGAGTCCGCGGGGTCGCTTAGCAAGCGCGATCATCTCAATCCGGCCGCAATCGAGAAAGTGCTGGTCTTGGCTGACGACTTCGCGCGCAAAGCGAAAGCAGCGCAGCCAGGCTCAGTCAGCGAACTAAAAGAGCGCCGCCGGAGGAGGGCCTTGCAGGCCTGGCAGATTCCCCTCCAGAGCGAGGAGAGCACGCCGGTCGAACAGGTCCCAGCCTCAATCCTCGATTGCTCGCCGGTCGTGACACCATCAGACACCGGAGACGACGCAGAGCAAGCGCCCGAGCCCGTGGCCATGCTCGCCCCGGATGACGAGGTCGCACCTGAGCCCAGATGGCGACGAGCGTTACACCGCTTATTTGCGTCGGTGCGTGCTCGTTAGTACCGACGCCCGCTGAAGCGTTAGGACGCCGGGAACTCCAGGCCGCCGCCGACGCCCGCGTCCAGCAGGTGGACGTAGGTTCGCAAGGTGAAGCCGGGGTCGGCGTGGCCGAGCCACTCTTGAACCTGCTTGATGTTCCGGCCGTCGTCGAAGAGAAGCGACGCGCAGGTGTGCCGGAACGTGTGGAAGGTGACCGTGGGGCGCACCTTGGTCTTCTCCTTACCGTCCTTGCCGACGACCCTTTCCACGATCTTCAGCTCTGCCGCGATCGAGGCAGGGGTCAGTACGCGTTCGGCCACTTTCCCCCGGATCAACTCGGTCCCGGTGCTCGAAGCGAAGACCGGCGTCCTGGGACCCTGCGAGTTGTCGCGGCGGTAGGCGATGGGGCGGGTGGCGATCTCGTCGCCGAGCGGGATGTCGCGTCGGGCGGCGCCGCTCTTCAACTTACGGCGCTTGCCTCGGTAGAACTGTTCTCGGACCTCGACCCTCGGGGTCTCGCTCAGGCGCAGGTGCTCCCAGCGCAGCCCGAACGCCTCCGAGATCCGCAGGCCGGTGACCGTGAGGAATTCGAAGAAGAGGGTCCAGTCCTCGGGAATCGACTCCATCAGGCGGCCAAGCTCCGCTCTGGTCAGCGCCTTCGCCCTCTCCTCCTCGGGCTCGCCATCATCCTGCTCCGCGAGCCGTCATTACGCACTATCCCGAGGGCGAAGACCCCGATGGGGGCGTGACGGCAGAGGAGCTTCAGGAAGCAACTCCGCTCGACGGCCTGACGGTCGCTGTTGATGTCGGCCAATTAATCGACGCAGTTCATGTGTCTCCGACGGCACCTAACTGGTTCTTCGAGTTGATGGCTTCGGTTGTCGAGCGCTATGAAATCTCTGCGGAGGTCGTTCAGTCGAGTCTCTCGGAGGAACCACTCTTTTAGCCCGTTCCAAGATTCCTCTCGCGGGGTTTCCGGGACTAACGGCCGACAGGAAGTCGGCGGGGCCACAGACGCGACCAGTCGAACGGCATACCCAAATCCCGCGCATCTACGCGCCAAGCGGCATGATCACTTCGGATTCACGCAGTTAAGGAGAATTATTTCCACTTTTCAGTATTGATCTGCGCACTTAGGAGAGCATAGCCTCCCGTTTCTCTTAAGCGGCCCAGGGGGCTCATTGCTAGAAGCAGGTGTCGAATCCATGGCCGTGGTCAACTTTGCGGATCGGCAGGGATCCAATAGCCAGCTTCAGGGCGCGAACTCTTCTCCTCGTACTACTCGATTGATCCGGGAAAAGACAGTCGGCGACCGGAGTCCGCGCGTCGGGCGCGGTCAAGCACTCCGAAACCAAGCCAACTCCCCGCATGGGCGTCAACGCCGACGCCTAACTACCGCAACCAGCCCTTCCCAATGCAAACGGACGTCCGACACGACCCGAGGAGGAACGACATGGCGGACAATTATTCAGTCATTCGTCAGGCGATCATCGACAAACAACAAATCACCGCCATCTACCATGGCTTAGTACGCGAAATGTGCCCGCACGCGATTGGAACGAAGGACGGACGCGAGCAGGCCATCTTGTTTCAGTTTGGCGGTCAGAGCAGCAAGGGCCTGCCCGAGGAGGGCGAATGGCGCTGCCTGGCTATCGACAAATTGAGCGACCTGGAAGCCGTAGATGGTCCATGGCACACCGCCGATAACCACAGCCAACCAAACACCTGCATCGACGAGGTGGACATCGAAGTCGCTCACTGAACAATGCAATCAGCACGACCACTGGGTGCCTCGACCTATCAACACACCAGCGGCTGGCGATATCGGATCTCCCTTACGACGCGGGTGCACGATTGAATTCCGCTGGCACCGAAACCCCTCAGGACAGCGAAGTCGTGTACGCACGGCTTCAAGAAGCCATCTTGACGAGGCAGGAGCTTCGCCTGCACTACGCTCGTGACGGGAGCGCAAAGGGTGAGCGCGTTGTAGCTCCTCACGCCCTCTTTCGGAGCGGCGATGACAGACTGTTTCTTCACGCCTACCAGTTCAGGGGAGTCAGCTCTCGTGGTGATCTGCCCGACTGGAGGCGCTTTGCCTTGGAGTCGATTGTCAGCGCAGCCGTCGTCGACTCGCCTTTCGCGCTGAGGTCCGACTATGACCCATCATCTAAGGCCTACTCCGCAGGCCTACTCGTAAGCGTGGCCTAGATGCTGGAGATAGCATCATTCAGGGTTGAAGGGCTACGCGCACTGCTCGACACCGGGGAGGTCCCTCTACGGTCTCCTACGATCCTCACCGGGGGAAATGACGGAGGCAAGACCTCCGCGCTGCATGCCCTTGCTTTCCTGCTGGGCTCCTGGAAACCGAGCATCGAGGATTACACGGTTCTCGGGCCACCAGCGGAAGGCAGCACGGTTCCGATCCGGAGCGAGCGAATCACCGTCACCGGAATCCTGAGTGTTACCGACAGCGATGCGATGGCATTGGAGCGTGATCCCGGCGAACTTCGCGTTCGGCGCAGCGTGAGCCCAGAAACCCCTCCACGGTACGAACTGCTAGACGAGATTCCGGACGATCCTCGCCTGCGCGACCTTGACTCCCAGAAGCTGGACCGCCTTAAAGACCTTTGTTCGGAATTCGGCATAGCCCCAGCGGGGCGGAAAAACGCCAAAGACACCTGGCTCACCCCGCTACGGGAGCTTGCCTCCACAAGTCCGATGATTGAGGATTGGACCCCTTGTCCTGCTGAGATCGTCGATCGGCTTCCCCGCTGCTTGATCTTCTCCTCCACCGACGAGCCCACTCCCACGGGCCAGGTCAAGCGAGCCCTCGAGCTGGCCTACGACCAGACGATCTCAAACGAGGAGTTCACCGGCCCGATCAAAGCGGCGGAGAAGCTTCTCAGGGAACGGCTGGAGGAAGAGGCAGGCGCTCTTTGCGAGCACATTGCCATGCGGTGCCCAGAGTTGAGTCAGATTACGGTTACTCCGCAAGTGGCGCTGCGCGAAGGCTTCACGAGCGTAGAGGTCAGAACGAGCCGCGGGTCCATAGCTGGTATTCCGTTGGAGCGGTCAGGGGCAGGACGTCAGCGGCAGGTCAACATGGCGATTTGGGAGTGGGTCGAGAAGCTCCTCGAGTCAGCTCCTGACGACGGTCGAGGCACTGTGATCCTCTACGACGAGCCGGATACTCACCTCGACTACGGTCATCAGCGCGAGCTGGTGAATCTAATTCAGGCCCAATGCGAACGCGATGGGACGCGCATGATTATCGCGACCCACTCGCTCAACTTGATTGATCGTGTCAGCATCAACGATGTGGTTCATCTCCGGCTAGTCGACGACCACACCGAAGTGGTCAGACTGCTTGGCGATCGTCACGATGAGACCCAGCGCCACTTGGCCGACGTATCCGCCGCAATGGGGCTCCGCAACAGCGTACTACTCCATGAGCGATGCTTCGTCGGAGTCGAGGGGCCTACTGAGACCCAGGCGTTTCCTCTCCTATTCCTCATCGCAACCGGCCTAAGCCTGCAATCCGCTGGCATCGCGTTGATCGCAGGGAATAGCAACGAGGGGGCCCTGCGCTTTGCTCAGTTCCTTCGCGAAAACGACCGGAAGGTCGCGTTTGTCGTGGATCGCGACTCGATCAACGGTGGGAGCAGGAGATCCTTCCGAAAAGACAAGTTGGACGAAATTGGGATTCCCGACAACGCAGTCCATTACGTCGGCAAGCAAGAGGTCGAGGATCTCTTCTCGATCGAGCAGTGGGTGGCTACGGCGAACGCGCACTGGCCGCGCGACGACGGAGAGCCATGGAACCCCCAACACCTAGAACCGACTCGCCTCGGCTCTAAGTTCAGCTCAGCCCTT
Source organism: Solirubrobacterales bacterium (assembly GCA_965200635.1). Classification (GTDB taxonomy): domain Bacteria; phylum Actinomycetota; class Thermoleophilia; order Solirubrobacterales; family 70-9; genus VAYN01. The sequence goes on from OZ241364.1 coordinate 3,553,880, forward strand.
TACAACCTGGTTCGCGGCGGATCAGGACGAGCACCGGTTAGGAAGCAAGGATATTTGGTGGCTCTCGCTGAAACGCTTCGTGAGCCCGACGAGGTGCCGAAAGAACTGAAAGATGTGTTTGAGGATCTGGCGCGATTGGCGGGATCCTGAACTGTAGTTGCATTGAACTGCTCGGCCACACAGCACGGCGCCAAGGCTGTCGAACGGCAGCAATGACCGACTCTTGGGTCGCAATCGACTTCGAGACCGCGTCCGTTCGGGGTACTCCGTGTGGCGTTGACTTAACCGAGGTGACCGATGGTCAACCCGGCAGAAGCCTGGACTGGTTGATTCGACCCCCAGTGTTTGAATTTTGGCCGTTCAACGTTGCGTTGCACGGCATCACCCCAGAGATGTGTCGTGATGCCCCGAGCTGGGAGGAGAGTCTCGCCAGGATCGAGGGCTTTCGTGATGGTCGGCCACTTTTGGCTCACAATGCAAGCTTCGACCTCGGTGTCATCCGAGACGCATGCAGATTCGCCAGCGTGCCTTGGCCCTCTCTCATACGTCTGCACGCTTGTCGTCGGGCGCCGGGTCTGGCCCGGACTGAGTAGCTACAGCCTGCCATTTCTCGCATCCCATCTTCAAATCGAGGGCGGCTCTCACCATGCAGCCAGAGCGGATGCCGAAGCAGCGGCGCATATTGGATGCATGGCGCTGGAACGAACCGCGACGTCCAACCTTGGGGAACTTTGAACTCGATCCAGGCGCTGATGGGATCGGTTTCGGAGGAGGAATGGTCGGGCTGTCACTTACGCGATGTCCGATCCGCGCCGCAGCCCGGCGCGAATCCGGACGAGGACGATCCGCTCTTCGGCCGAACGGTGGCATTCACCGGAGCGCTCTCCATTCCTCGCCATGAGGCGATGCAGGCCGTGGTCGATCACGGGGCGATCGCAAGCCGAGGGGTGACGAGGAAGACGGACGTCCTCGTTACTGGCTTTCAAGATCCTAACCAAGCTTGCACGAGGAGAAAGCAAATGCGCCAAGCTTCGGAAGGCCGACGCCCTGATCGCCAGCGGGATCACGATCGAGATCCTTGACGAGGCAGAATTCGTGCAGACCTTGACCAGCCGAGCCTAGATCAGCGGCGCCGCCTTGATTTGGGCGGCTCGCTTTTCAAGGTAGCTCGGACCCCGGAACTCACATCTTCCCGTCAGCGATGAGGCCCTGTCGCAGCGCCCGAGTATCTTCATTCGAGTTCAGAAGACGGAGGAGCCATGAGCGTGACGATCGCCGACATCACCTTTGCTCGCGTCGAGCACGACGCTGGCGCAGACCTGCTGTACCTGCACGTCAGCGATCCCTCGACCGCGGTCGACTTCGACGAGACGCGAGGGTCACGCGCTCCGATTCGACGCTGAGGGCAACCTCATTGGAATAATGCTGGTTCGTCCCAAGCGTCTCCTCGATCAGACCGGCGGACTGCGCGTCACCTTGCCGATCCCGAGCGATGTTTCCGCTCGCGAGCTAACCCCGGCTCTAAGCGCTTAGCGCGTATTCGGGAGTCGGTTTCGCTCCGAGGCGCCCCCGTATCTCTGCGCCCTGTTGTTGCCCTGGACGGTGCCCCCATAGGTCGGCGCGATTGAGTGGCCAGGTAAAACCCTTTGAGTCGCTTTGCGAAGTGCGACGCCGGGATCGAACCGGCAACCTCCTGGCCGCGGCGCTTCAGGCCATCGCTTGTGCAAATGAGGTTTCGGGCGGTCTTTCGATGGACCGCCTAGCATCCGATCTGCATCTCCTTGACCTGAGCCTTGACCCGAGAACGAAAAAGACCGCCTCGCGGGCGGTCGTTTCGCTCTGCATCTGGAGTACCGCTACGGGGATTCGAACCCCGGTTTCCGGACTGAGAATCCGGCGTCCTAGTCCCCTGGACGATAGCGGCAAGTGAGCAGCAGTTTAGCGGGAGCGGCGGGAGAGGAGCGTGCCGTGGGTCACGGACCGGTTTTGGGGCGCTTGTCGGTAGATTGGTCGGTCTTGCGGCTGTGGCGGAACTGGTAGACGCGCACGGTTCAGGTCCGTGTGGGCTAACGCCCGTGAAGGTTCGACTCCTTTCAGCCGCACTCTCGCCTTCCGGCGGCCCGCCATTGGGGCGGGTCAGGCCGGGTGGGCGACGGTGGTGGCGCGGCGGGAGCGGCCGGCGTTTTTGGCGATCGCTTCGGCGAAGGTCGGCCAGAGATCGCGCGGGAGGTCGTGGCCCATGCCGTCGATCATCATCAGGCGGGCGCCGGGGATCGCCTTCGCGGTGGCGCGGCCGCCGGAGGGTTTGACCAGCGGATCGCGGGTGCCGTGGATGACGGCGGCCGGGACCTGGACGCGCGCGAGCTCCTTGGTGCGGTCACCGGAGGCGATGATCGCGTGGAGCTGGCGCATCACGCCGGCGGCCGAGTGGCCGCGATCGTAGGAGAGCGCCGCCATCTCCCGCACCGTGTCTTCTTCGAAGGGGAAGCCCGGCGAGCCGATGACCTTGAAGGTCTTGACGGCGCGTTCGATCACCGCGGCGCGCCCCTTGGGCGGATTGCCGAGCAGGATGCCGAAGGTTCTGAGGCTGGGCTGGCCGCTGCGGCGGTTGCCGGTCGTCGACATGATCGAGACCACCGAGCGCAGGCGCCGCGGGTGGTCGATCGCCATCTGCTGGACGATCATCCCGCCCATCGAGGCGCCGACCACGTGGGCCTGGTCGATCCCGAGGTGGTCGAACAGCCCGACCGCGTCGGCGGCCATGTCGCGCAGCAGGTACGGCGCGGTCGCCCGCCGTCCCAGCACCAGGTCGGCCCGGCTCGGCACGCCGGCCCAGTCGAGCTTGGTCGAGCGGCCGATGTCACGGTTGTCGAAGCGGATGACGCGGTAGCCGCGATCGGCGAGGAGCCGGCAGAGCCCCTCGTGCCAGGCGATCATCTGCGTCGCCAGGCCCATCACGAGGAGGAGCGGCTCGCCGTCAGGGTTACCCATCTCCTGGTAGCAGAGCTCGAGCCCGTTGGCGGGGGCGATCTGCTCTTCACCGAATGAATACATTCGCGGGATTCTAACGTGGGACTGGCCGGCCGGCCAAGGTCCCGGTCCGGTAGAAGCTCACACATGAAGACGGCGATCATCTCCGACCTGCACCTGGGCGTCGCGAGCGGCGGCGACGTGCTCCGCGACCCCGAGATCCGGGCGATCCTGCTCGAGGAGCTGCGCGGCGCCGAGCGCCTGATCCTGCTCGGCGACATCGTCGAGATGCGCGAGCGCCCCCTCGGGGCGTCGCTCGACCTCGCGCTCCCCTTCTTCGCCGAGCTCGGCGCGGCGGTCGGCGACATCGAGATCGTCCTCACCCCCGGCAACCACGACTCGCGACTGGCCGAGCCGCTGCTCGACCGCCTCTCGCTCGAGGACGCACCGCTGCCGCTGGACGCGACGGCCGAGCCGAGCGACGGCCCGACCGCGGCGATCGCCGCCGCCCTCTCCCCCGCCCGGCTGCGGATCGCCTACCCCGGCATCTGGCTGCGCGACGACGTCTACGCCACCCACGGCCACTACATGGACCTCCACCTGCGCCTGCCGCGGGCCGAGTGCCTGCTCCTCGCCGCGATCAGTCGCTTCAGCGGCCCATTGCTCCCCGACGCGGCGACCCCGGCCGACTACGAGCGCATCGTCCGCCCGCTCTACGGCCTCGCCTTCGGGGCGGCGCAGGGACGGGCGCGGCGGCTGAAGGCCGAGCTCGGCCCCTCCGAGGCGGCCTGGGAACTCATCGCCGGGGACCGCGCCGACCGCACGCGCGCGCGCAGGCTCAAGGCCCGCGCCGCCCGCGCCGCCTTCCCGCTGGCCGTCGCCGGCGTCAACCGCCTCCTCCGAGCCGATTTCGAATCGGAGGTCTCCCGCGAGATGATCTTCCGCTCCGGGGTCGAGGGCGCGGCCGAGCTGGCCCGCCACCTCCGCGTCGACGGCGGCCACGTGATCACCGGCCACACCCACCGCGGCGGCCCGCGTGACGGCGAAGCCTCCTGGGACCTGCCCGGCGGCGGCCGGCTCCACAACACCGGCAACTGGGTCTTCTCGACCCCGCTCCACAACCCGGGACGCCCGCCCAACTCCTACTGGCCGGGGACCGTCACCTGGCTCGAGGACTCTGGCCCGCCCCGCCAGGTGGAGCTGCTCCGCGACCGCGAGCACCACGACATGGTCGAGCTGGCCGCGCGAGCCCGCGGCCTCGATACCGCGCGCGCCGGTTGATCAGGCCCTAAGCCAGTCGGCGATGATCGCGCCGATCTGCGGGCCCGCGTCCTCCTGGAGGAAGTGGCCGGCGTCGGCGATCGGGATCGGCGGCGGGAAGTTCAGCTGGGACGCGACCCGTTCGCCGGTCGAGAACGGCAGCACCGGGTCGTCCTCGCCCCACAGGACGAGGGTCGGGCGCTCGTCGTCGCGCAGGGCGTCGGCGACCCGTTTGCCCGCGGCGGCACCGGGCGCATCGGGCTCGGTCGGCAGGATCAGCGGGAAGGCGCGGGCACCGGCCTTCGAGGCCGCGTCTATATATGGGGCCTCGTAGGCGGCGATCACCTCGGGGCCCGGGTCGTGCTTGCAGCCGCCCCGCACCAGCATCCCGACCGGCACCTCCTCGGCCGTCCGCACGAACTCCCGGAAGGCGAGCCACGTCTCGCTCATCCGCTGGTGGCCGGTGAACGGCCCGGTCTCCATCACCACGAGGCGATCGAAGCGCTCGGCGTGCTCGACCGCCAGCCGCAACCCGATCGGCCCGCCCCAGTCGTGGACGACCGCGGTCGCGCCCCGCACGTCCAGCCGCCGCATGAGCTCCGCCATCAGCTCGACGTGGCGGTCGTAGGTGTAGAAGCCGACGTCGGTCGGCTTGTCGGAACGGCCGAAGCCGACGAAGTCCGGCGCGATGCACCGGAAGCCCGCGTCGCGGACCGGCGGGATCACCTTGCGCCAGAGGAACGACCAGGTCGGCTCGCCGTGGAAGAACACCACCGGCGGCCCTTCGCCCTCGTCGACGTAGGCGAGCCGCAGCCCGTCGACCTCCTCGTAATGGGCGTCGAAGGGGTAGTCGGGCAATCCGACCAACCGCTCCTCCGGCGTCCGTGAGACCCCCGCCTCCACGTCCATGATCCGACCTTAGCTGCCAGGCGGCGCGCCGGCTAGGTGGGGTTGCCGGCCTGACCCGGCGGTCCTAGCTGCGGCCTGGGCGTCTCATCGCGGTCCTGGCTGGCTGTGACCGCGATGAGACGCCCAGGACGTGAGGGAGTTGAGGGCTTCGCCACCTGGTTCCGGCGGAGGTCGGACTTACGTGGGAGGTCCGTGCGAGAGAAGGCACACCTGTCTGAGTTCCGTGAGGGAGATGCCGGGAACGTCACGCTTCCATGCATCTTCGGTCTGCCTCCGGGCCTGGAAAATCGCCCCGAAAACGCGCTGCATGAGTTGACCGTCCTATAGCACGGTCAACTCATGCAGCGACGAATTGACTGTTGCCCAACACGCACGGAAGCGTGGACTTTCCACGCTCTCCGTCACGACTCGCGAGTCTCGTGACTTCCTCGTGAAATTCCCGTGGGACTCGCGTGCGTCCCGCGTCGCACACCCTCCCCGGATCCGGCACTCCCCACACAGACCCGCCCTCTCGGCGGCGGCCACAGCCTGCCAGGGCCGCCGCCGAGAGGGCAGCGTCCCTTTCCCGTCCCTCGAATCCCCAAGGGCGAAAGGGAAAAGCTCTCACCCGATCACCATTCCCTACTTTGTCGCTCGACTTTATGCTACGGTGCCGTCCTTCCATTGCTTAGTTAGTTAGTCGAAAAAGGAAGGAACAACCTAGATGCGGAACGCTCGCACCACCCGGCGGCGCGGCGTGACGGTAGGCCTGTTGGCCGCCCTCACCCTGTTTGTCGCACTGATCGTCGCCGGCTGCGGTGGCGGTGGCAGTAGCTCCTCCGGAGGCAGCACGTCCGGCGGCAGCACCGGCTCCAGCGAAGAATCGAGCGGAGGCTCCTCGGGAGGCGCCAAGCTCAGTGTCGTCGGCTACTCGACCCCGGAATCGGTGTATGCCGAAGCCCTCGAGCCTGCCTTCGAAAAAACCCCCGAAGGCAAGGGCGTCAGCTTCAGCAACTCGTTCGGCGCCTCCGGTGACCAGAGTCGCGCGGTGGCCGCGGGCCAGCCCGCGTCGGTCGTCAACTTCTCGGTCGGCTCCGACATGGAACGGCTCGTCGAAGAAGGCGAAATCGTGTCGAAAGGCTGGGAAAAAGAGCCCTACGGCGGTTACGCGACCCATTCGGTCGTGGTGATCCTGGTCGAAAAAGGCAACCCTCTCGGGATCAAGTCCTTCAAGGACCTCGAGGAAAACGAAGACGCCGAAGTGATCACGCCGAACCCGTTCACCTCCGGCTCGGCCCGCTGGAACATCATGGCCATCTACGGCTCGGCGATCGAAGAAGGCGCCTCGCCCGACGAAGCGCTCGAAGCGGTCAGCAAGGTGATCAGCAAGACCGCCGCGCAGCCGGGCAGCGGTCGCGACGCCTTCTCCGCCTTCTCTCAGGGCGAGGGCAACGTGCTCCTCACCTACGAGAACGAAGCGATCAAGGCCGAAAAAGAAGGCGAAGACGTCGAATACGTGATCCCGCCGTACACGCTGCAGATCGAAACGCCGATCGCGGTCACCGAGGAAGCTCCCGAGCCCCAGGCCGAAGACTTCCTCAAGTGGCTCTGGTCGGACGAAGGCCAGGAAATCTGGGCTGAAAACGGCTACCGCCCGGTCAATCCAAAACTGGTCGACCCGAAAGAGTTCCCGGAACCCGAAAAAGGCCTCTTCAAGATCGCCAAATTCGGTGGCTGGAGCAAGGTCAAGGACGAATTCTTCGACGAAGAAGAAGGCTCGGTCGCGAAGATCGAGGAAGAAAACGGTTACTCGACCGCCGGCTGATCGATGGAGGCCCACGCCGCACATCCACCAGTCGCACCGCCCCGGGCCAGGCAGTTCCGCCTGCCCGGGGTGGGCGCGGGCCTCGGCCGTGGCTACGTAGTCCTCTGGCTGAGCATCATCGTCCTGCTGCCGCTGGCAGCGCTGCTGAGCAAATCGCTCGATGGCGGCCTCGGCCATTTCTGGGACCAGGTCAGCTCCGGCCAGGCAAAGCAGGCGCTTGTCCTGATCCTCGTCTGCTCCCTGATCGTGGTGGCGATCAATGCCGTCTTCGGCACGATCGTCGCCTGGCTTCTCGTCCGTGACAACTTCCCCGGTAAGTCGATCATCAACGCGATCATCGACCTGCCGTTCGCCCTGCCGACGATCGTCGCCAGCCTCATCTTGATCCAGCTCTGGGGCAAGAACAGCCCCGTCGGCGTCGACTTCGCGCTGACCCGCACGGCGATCATCGTCGCCCTCTGCTTCGTCACCCTCCCCTTCGTCGTCCGCGCGGTGCAGCCGCTGCTGATCGAGATGGACCGGGACATGGAGGAGGCGGCCGCCTCGCTCGGCGCCGGCGGCTTCACCGTCTTCCGCCGCATCATCTTCCCCAACCTCCTCCCCGGCCTTGCCGCCGGCGTCGCCCTGGCCTTCGCCCGCGCGCTCGGCGAGTACGGCTCGGTCCTGCTCTTCGCGGGCAGCAAAAAGGACACTCTGGTCGCCTCGATCTTCATCGGGCAGCAGATCGAATCCGGCAACGAAACGGGCGCCGCCGCCGTCTCGATCGTCCTCCTCGCGATGGCCCTGGTCTGCCTCTTCGTCATCACCTTGATCCAGCGCTGGGGCAGCCGCCACGAACGCGCCCAAGGCGCGGGCGCCGGCGTCGGCGTCGCGCCCGGCACCACCGGCCTCACGAACATGCCTCTGGCCGAGGGCAGCCAGACCACCTACATCGACCCGCCGAAGGAGGACGATCAGCGTGACTAGGTCCACCTCCAGCCGCTGGAGCCTGCGCGTCCTCGGGCTCGGTTACATCGCCGTGCTCCTGATCGCCCCCCTGATCCTGCTCTTCTACAAGACGTTCGAAGACGGCCTCGCGGCGCCGTTCGAAGCGATCACCTCCGGCGATGGCCTGCACGCGCTGAAGCTCACCCTGCTGACCGTGGTGATCGCGGTGCCGTTGAACACCGTCTTCGGCGTCATCTGCTCGCTGCTCCTGGTCCGCCACAAGTGGAAGGGCAACTGGCTGATCGACGCGGCGATCAACCTGCCGTTCGCGATCAGCCCGGTCGTCATCGGCCTCTCGCTCTTCCTCCTCTACGGCAAACAGGGGTGGTTCGAACCCGGCCTCGCCGAAGCCGGGTTCAAGGTCCTCTTCTCCACCCCGGGCATCATCCTCGCCTGCATCTTCGTCTCGGTCCCGTTCGTGGTCCGGGAGACGGTGCCGGTGCTGCAGGAGATCGGGACCGAACAGGAGCAGGCGGCGGAGACGCTCGGCGCCAACGCCTGGCAGACCTTCTGGCGGGTCACCCTGCCGGCGATCCGCTGGGGCGTCGCCTACGGAGTCGTCCTCTGCACCGCCCGCGTGCTCGGCGAGTTCGGCGCCGTCTCGGTCGTCTCCGGAAACATCTCCGGGGAAACCCAGACGCTGCCCCTCTTCGTCGAGAAGAACTACGAGAACTTCAATCTCCCAGGTGCCTTCGGCGCCGCGGTGCTGTTGGCCCTCCTTGCCTTGGTGGTGCTGATGGCGATGAACCTGCTCAAACGAAAGGAGGCGACCTGATGGGTATCTCAGTCGAGGGAGCGAATAAAAACTTCGGGGACTTTCAGGCGCTTGACGACGTATCGATCGAAGTTCCCGACGGGTCGCTGACGGCGCTCCTCGGGCCTTCCGGCTCCGGCAAGTCGACGCTCCTGCGGGCGATCGCCGGGCTCGAGACCCTGGACACCGGCCGCGTGCTGATCGACGGCGAGGACGTGTCGACCAAGCCGACCCAGAAGCGCGAAGTCGGCTTCGTCTTCCAGCACTACGCCGCCTTCAAGCACATGACCGTCTACGAGAACGTCGGCTTCGGGCTGAAGATCCGCAAGTGGAAGAAGGACGCGATCCGCGAGCGGGTCGACGAGCTGCTGAACCTGGTGCAGCTGCCGGGGCTGGCGGACCGCTACCCCTCCCAGCTCTCCGGCGGGCAGCGCCAGCGGATGGCGTTGGCGCGGGCGCTCGCCGTCCAGCCGCAGGTGTTGCTGCTCGACGAGCCGTTCGGCGCCCTCGACGCGAAGGTCCGCAAGGACCTGCGCACCTGGCTGCGCAACCTCCACGAGGAGATGAACGTGACGACGATCTTCGTCACCCACGACCAGGAGGAGGCGATGGACGTCGCCGGCCAGCTCGTGGTGATGAACCAGGGTCGCGTCGAACAGTCCGGCAGCGCCGCCGACCTCTACGAGAAGCCCGCGAACGAGTTCGTGATGAGCTTCGTCGGCGAGGTCAACAAGCTCGGCGACAACTTTGTGCGGCCGCACGACATCGAGGTCGTCCGCGACCGCGACGACTCGACCGAAGAGGCGATGGTCCAACGGATCGTCGCGCTCGGGTTCGAGATCCGGATCGAGTTCGTGCTCGGCGACGGGACCGAGGTGTGGGCGCAGCTCACCCGCGGTGAGCTCCAGCGACTGGAGCTGCGGGAGGGGCAGATCGCCTACCTCCGCCCCGTGCACGCAAAAAGCTTCAACGGTTCGGCACCGTCCAATACCCCTGAGGCCTCGACTCCTCAGGGATCCACGGACGGTGGCGATGCGGAGGTAACCGCAGCCGCTTGAAGAGGCGACGGGCGGGGTGCGCTTTGCCGGGTGGCGCCCCGCCCAATTCGCCGCTGTCGGGCCATTGTGGCCGATCGGGCGGTGCCGTGGGGGATTTTTCGGTGGCCTGTGTCATTGGGGTGTCGAGGGACGACAAGGGACGCATGGCGTAGCCAGCGGGCACGGCCGTCTCGACCACGGCCCTGGCTGGCTGTGGCCGTGGCCGAGACGCCGGGGGATGTGGGGAGTGGCGGGGGGCCTCCGGGGCGTGCGCCACGGGCGCGTCACGGGAGGAGCACGGAACGCTCACCGCTTTCTCACGAGGAGGTGACGAGACTCGCAAGTCGTGACGGAGAGCGTGGGAGTCCACGCTTCCGTGCGTGTTGGACAACACGCACGACGCCGCTGCGTGAGTTGACCGTGCTATGGCACGGTCAACTCACCCATCGCGTTTTCGGGCCCCTTTTCCAGGCCCGAAATCAGACCGAAGGCGCACGGAAGCGTGACGTCCCTGGCATCTCTGTGTCCGATCTGGAACAGGAGTGCCTTCTCCCGCACGCACCCTTCACGTAAGTCCGACCTCCGCCCGCACCCGTGCCGGCAATCACACGACACCCGTCCGTCCGATAGCCCGGCGATAGGAAAGACCGTTCAGAGCTTTTCAGTCCTCCTGCTATGTTGAGTTAGTCGATCAACAAAAGTGAAAGGATGCGGACGGAGATGGACAAGAAGGTCTCTCGGACCACCTTCACCAAGCGGGGACGGATCGCGGGGCTGGTTCGGGACGAAGCGCCCGCCGGCACCGGGCAGAACCGGTCCGCTCGTTCCGCCAACCGCGACGAGTCGCAGGGCAACGTCGACGACGCGATCTTCCATCGCGCCCGCCTCGTGCTCGGCGAGAACCTCCCCCAACGCGGCCGCTGACCCGGCCGGGGCCGGGCGAAAAGGCCGGCGGCTGACCCCTCCCCGGTCCTTTTTGACAACCTTTTGGCATGAGTCCCGCTAATCAGAGCGCGGGCGGCGAGCCGATCACCGCTGCCGGCATCGAAGAATTGAAAGCCGAGCTGGCCGAGCTCGAAGGTCCCCGTCGCATCGAGATGGCGGAGCGGATCCGCGTCGCCCGTGAGCTCGGCGACCTCAAGGAGAACGCCGATTACCACACGGCCAAAGACGACCAGTCGCTGATGGAGACGCGGATCAAGCGCCTCCAGTCCCGGCTCCGCATGGCGGTCGTGGTCGAGGCCGACGAGGGCAGCGACGGCACCTTCTCCTTCGGCCGCACCGCCGAGGTCGAGGACAAGTCGAAAGGCGAGACCGTCACCTGGACCCTGGTCGGCTCGACCGAGGCCAACCTCGCCGAGGGCAAGCTCTCCGCCGAGTCGCCGATCGGCCAGGCGCTGATGAACTGCGAGGTCGGCGCGACCGTCGATGTCGAGACCCCCCGCGGCACCAAAAGCTTCAAGGTCCTGAAGCTCGTCAGCTAAAAGCGCCGCCGGACGCCCGCTCATGATGGGCGGGTGCTGCGGCTCACCGCATCCGTCGACGCGACGCGCGAGCCCGAGCTGGCGCGGCTGCTCCGCGAGCTCGACGGGGTGCGGCGGGTGCTGAGCCAGCCCGACGAATCGTGCGAGGAGAAGCGGACGGTCTTCGCCGCCGACGTGGAGCCGGCCGGCGCCGACCGCCTGATCGAGGGGATCGGCGAGATCGGGATCTCGACCGACGACTACGTGCTGGAGCGGGTCGACGTGGTGGCGCCGCAACGGACGCATCTGACCGGACACCGGAACGCCGACGGACTCGCCTGGGTCGAGGTGATGGGCGCGGCGCGGGCGAACTCCTGGCCGCTGGCGCGCTACCTGGCGCTGATCAGCGTCGCGGCGGTGATCGGTGCCCTCGGCGTGATCGTCTCCAGTTCGATCCTGGTCATCGGCGCGATGGCGGTCAGTCCCGACCTCCTGCCGATCTGCGCGACCTGCGTGGGACTCGTCGCCGGCCGGCACGGGCTGGCCTTGCGTTCGTTCGTGACGCTGAACGTCGGTCTGGGCCTCGTCGTCGTGGTGGCGACGGTGCTCGCGTTCCTGCTGAAGGTGACCGGCATCCTCCCCGGCGACTTCACCGTCGAGGAGTCCGGCCTGAGTGGCCTCGCCCACACCGACTATTCGACCGTGCTGGTAGCCCTGGCGGCGGGCGTCGCCGCGATGCTCTCATTCGAGACCGGCGCCAGCGCCGCGGTCGGCGTGGCGATCTCGGTGACGACGATCCCCGCCTCGGCCTACCTCGGGGTGGCGATCGGCGGCGGCGGGATCGACGAAGCGCTCGGCGCCCTGGTCGTCCTGATCGTGAACGTCGGGCTCTTGATCGTCGCCGGGTCGCTCACGCTATTGGCCCAGCGGATCCTCCCGAACCGGTCGGGGGCTCCGGTATAGGCGGAACGGCCGCGGCTGCCGCCTCGGGTAGCGGCGGGGCGACGACGGGCGCCTGCCCACCCAGCGTCGACCATGGCGCGGGGGGCGTCTTGCGCTCTTCGTAGACGACCTCGGTCCGCCCCATCCGGTCGGCCCAGCTACGGCGCGATTCGCCGAAGACGATGCCGAGGAAGCCGATCCCGAGGGTGATGAAGGAGAGGCCGAGGCCGACCAGGCGGCGGAATGCGCGGCGCGGAGGCAGACGGCGTTGGTCCAGGCGGATGCCGAGGAAGCGCATGCCTGGCGTCTGTCCGGCCAGCGTCCAGAAGCCGCCCAGGTAGACGCCGACGACGGCCAGCCAGGTGAAGGACCCGACCGCGATCGCGCCCTTCGGCACGCCCGCGCCACTACCGCCGAAGAAGGTGGCGAGCAGGGTCGCGGCGCCGGCGATGACGGTGAAGAAGAGGTTGATGATGACCGCGTCGATGGCGGCGGCGGCGGCACGGGTGACGACGCCGGCGCGGTTGGTCGGCAGCGGCCGGCGGCGGCGGAAGAAGACCTTGCGCAGGACCCGCTCGACCACGTTGTCGAGATCGCGGGCCAGTTTGGCGATCTGGCGGCCGATGTCGCCGAGCAGGCCGACGCTCTGCGCGGCGATCGCGCCGCGCACCTCGGGCGCCTCGGCGATCCGCTCGACCAGCTGCTGCACCTGCGGTCCGGCGAGGAGCCGGCGCCACACCTCGTCGACCAGCTCCGAGTCGAGGGTCTCGACGATTGCTTTCTTCACCGCCTGGCTGTCGAGGGCGCCCTGCACGGCCTCCTCGACCACCGGCCCCTGCAGCACCCGGGCGATCGCCCTCTCCACCGCCTCCGATTCGACCGCCGAGACGATCGCCTCCTCGGTCGCGATCTCGACCGCTTTGTCGATCCCGGTCGCACGACCGACCGCCCCGGCCCCCCGGGCCCCGGCGCCCAGCAACCGCGCCGCGAGTGGCGTGCTCTCGTCGGCCATCAAGCCGAGTCTAGCCGCGAGAGGCTCAGCCGGCGACGGTACGGCCCAGATGCTCCAGGAGGCGGTCGAGGAACTCGCCCTGCGCCGGGAGCAGCTTCTGGCGGGCCGACTCGAGGGCGAACCAGTCGGCGCGGTCGACCTCGGGGAACTCGACTTCGCGGCCGCTCTTCGGCGGCCACTCCATCTCGAATGTGTTGCTGTCGAGCCCGGCGGGGTCGAAGTCGCCCTCCGCCGCCCAGGCGTCGACGACTTTGCCGGCCCGCTGGCGGATCGAGCCGAGGTCGATCAGCTCGGCGGGGTCGAGGTCGGGGGCGCCGGGGCCGAGCTCCTCGGCGAGCTCGCGAAGGGCCGCTGTGAGGGAGTCCTCCTCGCCCTCGATCCCACCCTTGGGGATCGACCAGGCGCCGTCGTCTTTCTTGCTCCAGTAGGGGCCGCCCGGATGGACGAGGAGGAACTCGGTCTCGCCGTCGTCGCGCCCGCGGTAGAGCAGGATTCCGGAGCTCCGTTTTGTCGCCATCGGGTCAGGACTCCAGGGCGTCGAGAAGCGGGGCCAGGGTGGCGAGGACCTCCGCGCGCGGGGTCGCGGCGAGCGTCTCCAGGGTGCCGTTGGCGCGGGTCACGGCGACGCCGACGGCGAGCGCGACGAGGAGCTCGGCGCGGAGCTCGGCGTCGGCGGCGCCCCGCCCGCGCAGCTCCTCGGCCAGGTTGACCAGCACCCGGTCGGAGATCACAGCGCTGATCTTCTCCCGCGCCTCGGGGGTCAGCGTCGGGCTGACGAGGGCGCGGCTGATCGGGCTGTGGCCGCGTTCGTCCCAACGCTGGAGCAGGAAGGCGACGAGCTCGCGTGGGGCGAAGTCGATCCCTTCCTCCTCGGCCGAGCCGGCCGCGATCGCGGCGATGAAGAGGCCTTCCTTGGATTCGAAGTAGCGCGCGATCAGCGCCGGGTCGACCCCGGCGCGTTCGCCGATCTCCCGCGTCGTCGCCCGGTCATACCCGACCGTCTCGAAGACCTCCTGGGCGGCTTCGAGCAGGGCGCGGCGTGATGCCTCGGCGTCATGCGGGCGCCGGGTAGCGGTCGCCTTGTCACCGACTGGTGACACGCCCGGGACCGTACCACGGCCCCGGGCGGCTCACGGCGGAGGCGCCCCCACGTCGCCTCAGCCGCCGAGGGTGTAGGCGACCAACGAGGGCACCTGACCTTCGGCCACCGGGATGCCGGCCGCGACGATCAGGCTGTCGCCGGAGGCGATCACGCCGGAGTTGGACCCCGCGGGCAGCGATTCCGACCAGACTTCCCCACCGGTCTTCGCGTCGAGGCCGTGCAGCGTCCCTTCGAGAGTCGTGAAGAAGACCATGTCGTTGACCGCGACCGGCGCGCCGAAGGCGGGCTGTTCGTAGGTCTGGCTCCACTCTTCCTTGCCCGTGGCGAGGTCGAGGGCGACCATTTCGCCGCCGAGTTCTTCGCCTTCCCCGATAGTTTCGCCGTTTTCGACGGTCAGCGGGTGGTTGACCACCGGGACGAAGAGCGTCGTCTTCGAGGCCGCCATCGGCGCGATCACGCCACCGAGGAGGCCCGGGTAGACCGTCGCCTGCTTCGGCAGCTTCGAGAGTTCGCCGCGCATCGCCTTCAGGCCGTCTTCGTCGTGCCCGTTGTGTTTGCCGACCGCGCTCTGCCAGACGACCTTGCCGGTCTTGGCGTCGACGGCGACCACCTGCCCCGACTTCCCGGCCCCGACCGCGAGCTCCTTCCCGCCCGCGTTCACCAGGATCGGCGGGTCCTGGAAGTCCCAGTCGTAGACGTCGTGGGGCGTGACCTGGTGCGCCCACTCGAGCTTGCCGGTCTTCGCGTCCAACTTCACCAGCGAGTCGGTGTAGGCGTTGGGGCCCGGGCGGCTCTTGCCCCAGGGCAGACCTTCGGCGCCCGGGAACGGGACCGGGTTGCCGGTCCCCACGTACATCCCGCCTTCTTCGTCGAAGGAAGGCGCGTACCAGAGGCCGCCGCCGGCGTTGATCGCCTTGTGCTGCTTTGACCAGAGGCCTTTCGGCGCGGTGTCGAAGCTCCACTTCTTGGCGCCGGTCTTCGCGTCGAGCGCGTAGATGATCCCGGCGATCCCGCCGTTGTAGGCGCTGGTGACGTCGGTCGGGACGGTCGAGACGTAGACGAGGCCTTCGTGGACGCCCGGCGACATGTCGATCGCCTCTTTCGGCTGCGTCGTCAGTTCGGTCGCCCAGACTTCCTTGCCGGTTTCGGCGTCGAGCGCGAAGGCGCCCGTCGCGGTCGCCCCGAAGACCATCCCTTCGGCGACGGCGACGCCGTTCGGCCCTTGGTCAGGCGATTCCATCTTCGTTTCCCAGAGCAGTTCGCCGGATTCGAGGTCGACCGCCTGCACGTTCGATTCGAGGTCCTGCATGAAGACGACGCCGCCCGAGACGACCGGCGAGGCCGAGTAGGCGCCGTAGGTGCTCTGCGCTTCGCTCGGCAGTTCCCAGGCAAGTTCCAGCCCTGCGGCGGAGGATTTGTCGATCGGGCCCGCGGAGAAGCGAGTGTTGGCGAGATCCATGCCGGGGTAGCCGGCTGCCGCGGTCGCGGGCGTTTTCGATTCCGATTCCGGTTCTGACGAGGAGGAGGACGACGACGAGCCGCCGCCCCCGCAGCCGGCGAGCAGCGCGACTACCAGGACCGTCAGGACCGCCGCGAGGGCGCCGCGCTTGGCCTTGGTCAGCGCCGGGACGAGCGGCGAGAGCACCCGGTTGGCGAGCAGGCCGAGGCTGCCGAGGTTGGCGAACCCCGGGCCCTGGCTGAGGCCGGCGAGGCCCGGGATGTGGAGGCGCGGCTCGGTGCCCTCGAGCGCCAGCGAGCGATCGAAGCGCAGCTCGGCTCCCGGCGGGCGGTCCCAGATCGGCCCGACCCGCGCCTCCAGCTCCGCCCGCACCGGCTCGGCGAAGAGGCCGCGCAGCTGGGCGAGGAGGTCGAAGCCGGTGCAGTTGACGACGTAGTCGTGGCGGACGCTCGTCGGCCCGGCGGCGGTCTCCAGTTCGAGATCCACTCCCTCGCCACCCGCGACGGCGGAGACGTGGACGGCGCGGCCGAGCTCGAAGGCGCAGCGCTGCTCCCCGGCCAGGCTCGCGATCACGCCGGCGTCGAAGACGCCACGGTCGCAGTGCTTGATGAAGTCCATCCGGGAATCGAGGTCGAGGTGCTCCCAGCCGACGTCGTCGGGGTCGGCGAAGACGCGGTTCTCGAGGAAGCTCTCGCCGCGCGAGAGCGGCAGCATCGGCGTGTAGACGGTGATCCTCGCCTCCGGGCGCATCGCCCGCAGGAAGACCAGCGCCGAGAGGGCGCTCTCGCCGCCACCGATGATCGCCACGTCGATCTCGCCCTCGGCGGGCAGGCGGGCGAACTCGCCGCGGCGCGAGTCGCAGTGGAGGACGCGCGGCTCGGCCGCCGGGTCGTGCGGGAACGCGCGGTGGACGCCGGGGCCGGTGAGGAGCAGCGCGCGGCCCGCGAGTCGGCGCGTCTCCTCCCCGTCGGCGCCCTCGACCTCGATCACCCAGTGCCTGCGGTCCTCGTCGAGCTCGACCGCGACGACGCGCCCGGCGATCGTCGTCACGCCCTCGGTCGCCCGCTCGAGCACCCAGCCGAGGTAGGTCCCGTAGTCGCGGTGGAGGATCGGCGGCGCGCCGGAGTTGACCCACGGGGCGTACTCGCCGCGTTCGATCGCGTGGCGCTGCCAGGAGAGCGGCAGGAGCGCGGCGTCGAGTTGGTCGCCGACCTCCGGGAACTGGCGGGAGCTGCGGTAGGGGAAGCCGATGTCCTTGATCGGCGGCACCGCCAGCGGCTCTTCGCCCGAGGTCATCCCGTTCAGCCCGAGCCACGACGCGGCGCGTTGGGTTTTCTCGACGATCGTCACGGTCAACTGGGCCATCCCGAGCCCGTTCATCGCGTCGACCTTGGCCGCGATCGCGGCGGCCTTCGCCCCCGCGCCGACGATCAGGAGATCGGAGATCTCCACGCCCTCACCCCTGCCCTCGTCGCTCATCCCACCATCACCAACCCCTTCTCTCCCGGACTGAAGGAGATCGACGCTTTGCGGACACGCTCGTCGCGGCCGTCCACCGGCCGCAGGTCGACCGCCGCGAGCACCTCGCGCAGGACCCGCTTCATCTCGAGTTCGGCGTAGCTGGCGGCAAGGCAGCGGCGCACGCCGCCGCCGAAGGGGATCCAGGTGTAGGTCCCGGCGGGCTTCTCGAGGAAGCGCTCGGGGCGGAAGCGCAGCGGCTCGGGGTAGTGCCGCGGGTCCCGGTGGAGCAGGTGGATGCAGGGGGCGACGACGGTCCCCGCCGGGAGGTCGCGGCCGGCGATCCACATCGGCTCGCGCAGGCGGCGGACGACGACCGGCACCGGCGGCCGCATCCGCAGCGTCTCCTTGACCACCGCGTCGAGGTAGGCGTCGTCCTCGCCGCCCCGGATCTCGCGGCGCGCGCGGGCGAGGGTCTCGGGGTTGCGCAGCAGGCGCTCGAAGGTCCAGGCGAGCGAGGTCGAGGTCGGGCCGTCGGTGAGCAGGGTCAGGAGTTCGTCGCGCAGCTCGCCCTCGCCGAGCGGCGAGCCGTCCTCGCGGCGCGCGGCGATCAGCATCGAGACGATGTCGGGGCGCGCCGGGATCGGCTCGGAGCGGCGGCGGCGCACCTCGGCGAGCGCCGCGTCCTCGACCGGGCGCATCGCGGCGCGGTAGCCGTGGCTGCGGCGCACCCATTCGGGGCCGAGGACGGTGAGCGCGGCGAGGCTGCCCGGGCGGTTGAGGTAGTCGGTCAGCTCGGTGAGGTGGGCGCGCAGGCCGTCGAGGCGGGGATCGTCGGCGCCCTCGCCGAAGACCGCGCGCATCACCACCTCGAGCGTGATCTTCTGCATCCGCGGCCAGAGCGCGAACGCCTCGCCTTCCGGCCAGGCGGCGATCTCGCGGCGGGTGACCTCGCCGATCGTCTCGGCGTCGTTGGCGATCGCCTCGCCGTGGAAGGCGGGCAGGACGACGCGCCGCCGGCGCATGTGCTCGGGTTCTTCGGAGAGCATCACCGAGCGCGGCCCGAGGACCGGGCCGAGCAGCGGGTTGGCGAGCGCGACGCCGACCTTGTCCCCGGCGGTGAAGACGGCTTTGACATCGGCCTCGTCGGCGAGCACGACCCAGTCGCCCCAGTGGCGGATGCGCAGGGTGAAGGCGTCGCCGTAGCGCGCCCGGCAGCGCTCCAGCCACGGCAGCGAGCGCCGTGCCCAGCCGAGCGCCTGCAGGGCCCGCGGCATCCGCGGCCCCGGCGGCAGGCTCACTTCTCGCCTCGCTCGAGCCGCTCCATCAGGTCGTCCTCGGCACGGCAGGTGGCGTCGATCATCAGGTCGAAGAAGCCGGCGGTGAAGTCGCCCGGCAGGTCGACCTCGGCGCCGTGCTGGAGGTAACGGGCGCGGACGATCTGGACCCGGCCCGGCTGCATCATCTCGATCTCGTTCTGGGACTTGTGGACGGCGACTTCGCGGCAGATCTGGAAGCGCTCGCCGAGCAGGTCGACCAGTGTCGAATCGATCTCGTCGAGGCGCGCGCGGTAGGGCGCGAGGCCGGCGGCTACGGCCTGCTCGGCGGGGGTCAGGGCGTGCCCGGCGGGGGCGGTGCGCTCCTCGGTGCTCATACCGGGTCCTCCCCGAGGAGGCCGGCGGCGAAGGCGTGGCTGCACGGCGCCAGCGCCTCGAGCAAGTAGCCGCCCTCCTGGACGACGCAGACCGGCAGCCCGGTGGCGGCGAGGAGGCGACCGATGCCGGCGAAGACCTCGGGGCCGAAGTGCCAGGACCCGTGGGGGTCGCCGTCGGCGGTGTCGTAGCCGAGCGAGACGACCAGCGCGGCCGAGTCGACGGCGAGCTCGACCAGCGAGGCCTCGACCTCGGCCAGGTAGGCGACCGGGTCCGGCGCGGCGGCGAAGGCGTGGGCGCGTTCGCGCGGCGCGCGGGGCAGTTCGGTGCCAGCGGCGACGTTGGTGACCGGTGCCGCGTGCAGCGAGTGGAGGGTCGCCTCGGCGCCCATGCGCTCGACCAGCTCCGAGGTCCCGTTCGGGTAGTGGAGGTCGAGGTCGAGGATGCCGACCGGCGCCAGGCCCCCTTCGCGCAGCGCCTGGACGGCGGCCGCGGCGTTGTTCAGGTAGCAGTAGCCGCCGATGAAGTCGCGGCCCGCGTGGTGGCCGGGCGGGCGGCAGACGGCGTAGGCGTAACGGTCGCCGTCGACCAGGCGGCCGGCGGCCGAGAGCGCGGTGCGGACCGCCTCGCGGGCGGCGGCGACGAGCGCCGCGTTGACCGGGATGTCGGGCTCGAGGCCGGGCGGCGCCAGGTCCGCCAGCACGGTCGGCTCCTCGCCCGCGGCGTCGAGCGCGGCCATGTGGCCGGGACCGTGGAGCGCGGCGAGCGCCCGCTCGACCTCCTCGTCCCCGACCCCGGCGTCGACCGTCCGCACGCCGAAGTGGCGGCGCAGCCCGCTCCGCAGCGCCGCGAGCCGGGCGTCGGAGTCCTGCCCCTCGAGCCGCCGGTCGCCTTCGCGGATCCACACGGATGAGGTGTCCAGTCCGTTGGTGCGCTGCTCCACCATCACCATCTCGCTCATGGGACTGCCCGCCGCATGCGTGGGCCGAGGCGTTCGAAGCCGTTGGCGAGGTAGAAGCGCTCGGTGGCGCGCAGGGCCGGGAAGCTCTCCCGCGGGAGGCCGACCTCCACCCGCCCGGCGCCCTCGGTGGCCGCGGCCTGCGCCAGTGCCTCGACCAGCCCCGCGCCGACGCCGCGGTCACGCCACTCGCCGCGGGTCCAGAGGACCTCGATCGTCAGCAGTCGTCCGGCGACCTGGATCGCCCGCGCCCAGCTGGCCGTGAGGACGCCGACGAGGTCGCCGCCGGCGGTCGGGGCAGCCACGAGGACGATCCCCAGGCTCGGGTCCTCGATGTGGGCGCGCGCCTCGGATTCGATCGCTCGGGTCGCCGGTGGCGTGCCGCCGAGCTCCTCCAGCAACGAAGCGACCGCGGCGGCCACGACCGGCACGTCATCGGTGCGCGCGGGCCGGACCTGCCAGCCGCCGACCCCCGACTCCGTGGCCGGGCCTTGAGTCACCGCGTGGTTCATGCTGCCTCCGCGCTCCGCGCCCGCGGCTCGAGCTCCACGTCCCAGGCCTCCTCGTCGGCGCGGCCGGTCACGGTGCGGGCGATCGCCGCCATCGGCGCGCGTGCCTTCAGCAGGATCTCGTCGAACTCCTCCTCGGGGTCGGACTGCATGACGATCGCGCCGCCCGCGCCGATCGTCGTCCGCCCCGGCCGGATGACGATCGTGCGGATCACGATCGAGAGGTCGACCGCGCCGTCGACGCCGAAATAACCGATCGCCCCCGAGTAGACGCCGCGCGCCTCGTCCTCGAGCTCGTCGATGATCTCCATCGTGCGCTCCTTCGGGGCGCCGGTCATCGAGCCGCCGGGGAAGCAGTTGCGCACGCACTCGACCGGTGAGCGGCTCGCCTCCAGCTGCCCGGTCACGGTGGAGACGACCTGGTGCACGGTCGCGTAGGGCTCGACCACCATCAGGTCGGGGACGCGGACCGAGTCGATCTCGCTCACCCGCCCGAGGTCGTTGCGCAGCAGGTCGACGATCATCAGGTGCTCGGCGCGGGTCTTTTCGTCGCCCGCGAGCTCGGCCTTGCGGGCCTCGTCCTCGGCCGGGTCCTCGGCGCGGGAGATCGTCCCCTTGATCGGGCGCGCCTGCATCGCGCCGTCGCGGCCGACCGAGAGGAAGCGCTCCGGCGAGGAGCTGACGATCGCCGTGTCGCCGAAGCGCAGGAAGCTCGCGAACGGGCCCGGGTTGGAGCGTCGCAGCCGGCGGTAGAGCGCGAACGGGTCGGGGCTCGCGTCGGTGGAGATCTGGTCGGTCAGGCAGACCTCATAGGACTCCCCCGCCGCCAGTTCGGCCCGCGAGCGTTCGATGTCGGCGAGGTACTGCGCCCGCCCGCGCCCGACGCGGAAGCTGACGTGCCCCCCGGGCTCGGCCGGCGGGTCGAGCGGCCGCGGCGTCGGCGGATCGCAGATCGCCGCCGCCGCAAGCCGAGTCGCCTCCTCCAACCACGCCGTCTGCTCGGCGTACTCCCGTTGACGGGCCGAAAAGCGCTCTATATCAGCGCTTTTCGGCCCGTCAACGTGGGTCAATGCGAAGACGTGGGTGCGGTCGCGGGCGTGGTCGACGGCGACGACGCGGTTGGCGAGCATCAGGGACGCGTCGGGGAGGTCGGAGCTGTGCTGGTTCGTCGCCCCGCAGTCGGCCTTCAGCTCGTAGCCGAGGTAACCGACGTAGCCGCCCATCAGCCCGCGGTCGACGCCGAGCGGCGCCTCGGCGCGCAGGTCCTTCATCTCGCTGTCGAGCAGGTCGAAGATCGAGCCCTGCTGCCGCTCCTCCCCCGCGGGCGTCCGGATCGTCGTCGTCGCGGCGTCGACGTCGTAGGTGAGGTGGCGCTCGGACGGCCCGGCGCTCGTCCCCATATATGAGCACTGGGCGAGCCAGGTCGGCGCGTCGGCGGAGTCGAGCCAGAAGGAGTCCTCGGCGGCGGCGAAGAGGCGTTCGTAGAGGTGCTCGGTCGGCGCCGCCCCCTCCAGCGTCCGCGAGAGCACCGTCCACCCACGCTCCTCGGACACGGTCGGTTGCGCCACCCCGGCGGTCGATGGGCCAGAAACCGGATTAGTAGTTCGGTTATCGGCTCGTCGACCGCCGGAGTCCTGGGATCGGCGCGATCTGTGTGAGGTGCCCGCCGCCGATCGGTCGGCGAGCTCGAAGAAGTTGCGCGCGATGCGGTCGCCGTGCTCGGTGGCGATCGACTCGGGATGGAACTGGACGCCCCAGATCGGCCGCGAGTCGTGCTCGATGCCCATCACGACGCCGTCGTCGGCCCAGGCGACGACGTGGCCTTCGGGGCCGACCGGGCCGGTGATCGCCAGCGAGTGGTAACGGACGACGGAGAAGTCCTGCGGGACGCCGGCGAAGATCCCGGTGCCGCGGTGGCGCACGTGGCTGAGGCGGCCGTGCATCGGCTGCGGCGCGCTCGTCACCCCGCCCTCGAGCAGGTTGCCGATCCCCTGGTGGCCGAGGCAGATCCCCAGCACCGGCACCTCGCTGTAGCTGAGGATGTCCCGGCAGACGCCGAAGTCGTGCCAGCGTTCCGGGCGTCCCGGCCCGGGGGACAGCACGAAGGCGTCGAACTTCGAGCGCGACAGGACGCGCCAGCTGACCGCGTCGTTGTTGACGACCACCGGCTCCTCCCCCGAGGCGGCTGCCAGCAGGTGGAAGACGTTGTAGGTGTAGGAGTCGTGGTTGTCGACCAGGAGCGTGCGCATCAGACGGCCTCCAGCCCGAGGCCGCGGACACCGTCGTCGAGGACCGCCTGGACGACGGCGTCCACCCGCGGGGAGCGCTCCGCGGCGGAGTACCAGCGGGAGAAGTGCGAGAGGTAACGGGCGAGCGGCACCGGATCGAGGTCGGCGACGGCGCTCCGCAGGTGGCGCCGGAAGAGCTCGGACTGGACCACCGCGAAGCGGAAGTCGAGGTCGTCGGCGGTCCCCTCGACCCCGCGCCGCGCCTGGGCGCAGACGATGTCCCAGCCAAGGCTGCGCTCGGGCTCGAAGAGGAGCTCGGGCTCGAACTCGACCCGCTTGGAGGTCGTCTGTAGGAGGAAGAAGGCGAGCACGATCCGCGCCGCCATCCGCTCCGGCTGCGGGTGGCGCGAGCGCACCTCGGCGAGCTCCCCGTCGATCTGCAACCGGTCGTCGGCCCACTCGACCAGATCGTCGATCAGCAGCGCGCCCTCCTTGGAGGAGGAGACCGCTTCGTTGGAGCGCGCGACCATCCCGTGGAAGACGTCGTGGGTCGGTGGGCCGCCGCGGCCGTTGCCGTTGGTGACCGGGTTCGGGTGGCCGTTGGACGGCGCCGTCGCCAGCACGTCGAGGAGCTGCCGACGGCAGGTCACGTGGGACACCCACTCGGTCCCGCAGACCTGCAGCGAGGTGAAGTCGTCGAGCTCCGGCGCCGCCGACCAGTAGGCCAGCGCGCGCATGTGCTGGGTCGGCAGGCCGTCGGAGCGGACCAGCGGCATCTCTTCCAGCTCCTCGCGGTCGGTCGGGTAGAAGACCATCCCGTCCTCGCGGCGGCGGAGCGTCCCGTCGCGCAGGCCGAGGTTGGTCAGCTCGGCGACCTCGGGGAGGAAGTCGGACTCGAAGATCACCTTGTCGAAGGGGACGCCGAGGCGCGAGAGCGTCTTGCGCTGCCCGGAGATCACCCAGGCGCGCGTCTTCGACCACAGTTCCAGCGCCCGCTGGTCCCCGGCGAGGACGCGCATCATCAGCTCGTCGGCCTTGTCTTCGTAGAGGGCCTCCTCGCGGGCGACCGAGTCCACGGCACCGTCGTCGCCGTCGCCGGTCCCGTTGCGGCTCGCGGCGACGTACTCGGAATAACAGAGGCCGACGAAGTGGTCGGACTTCTCGCCGTTGCCGCTCTCGGCGGCGAGGTCGTCCTCGGCCCGGCCGGAGGCGACGACCCCGGCCATCGCCTCGCCCATGCTGCGCCCGACGTCGCAGATCAGGCTGCGGTTCTCCACCCTGGCGCCACCGACACGGAGGCCGGCGGCGATCGCGTTGCCGAGCGCCAGGTTGCGAAGGTGGCCGACGTGGAGCGCCTTGGTCGTGTTGGCGCCCCAGAAGTAGACGGCATAGCGCTCGCCCGCGGCGAGGTCGGCATTCGCCTCGGGATCGGGGACGCCGGTCTCGAGCGCCTCGCCGCGCCCGGCGACCCAGTCGTCGGCGAGCCGGACGTCGACTCCCTTCGGGTGCTCGTGGACGGCGGCGACCGCCGGGTCGGCGGCGATCCGGTCGAGCGCCTCGCGCGCCCCCGCGCTCGCGGTCCAGTCGCGGACCCGCGGCACCAGCATCAGGTCCCGGTCGGCCTCCGGGCGAAACGGCGAGCGCGCGGCCCAGGGCGCGGTGCCGTCACCCGCGGTGACGGTGCCGTCGATGCTGTCGAAAAGGTTCCCCGCCATAGCCCGTCCCTCCGGACGATCCCGAATTTGTGGAATGCACCTGCCGGGGCTCGAACCCGGATCACCGGCTTACAAGTCCGGTCCTTTAACCGATTAAGGCACAGGTGCTGGCTATGCGAATCGCGCCTCCAGTTTGCCCCAACGGGTAAACATCGAGTTCCCTGATTGCTCGATTCGTCGCGCAGCATAACACCGGTTTTGAATTGCGCAAGTCTCTTGAGTAATTCGTCCTCGACAACGCATTAGGGCGCGAAATGTAGGGTGCGAGTAACCTTTTGGGAGAGGTTGTCATCAACCAATGACAAAATGAGAATGGCCAAGTGAGCATCTATCGCCACATCCTCTGCGCGCTCGACGGTTCGGCCGACTCGCAGACGGCACTGCGCCACGCGGTCACGCTGGCCCGCGACCAGAACGCCAAGCTCACCCTCCTCTCCGTCGTCCCACATCAGGCCACGCCGGTCGGGCCCGGCGTCGCCCCACCCCCGGAGACCGACGAGTCCCACGACGAGATCATCCGCGCGGCCCTCGGCGAGATCCCCAACGACATCGGCGTCACCACCCGCCTCGAGCACGGCGAGATCGCCCTGACGATCCTCAAGGTCGTCGCCGAGGACCAATACGACCTCCTGGTGATGGGCTCCCACGGCCACAGCCGAGTCCACCGAGCCCTCCTCGGCTCGGTCTCCGAGAAGGTCCTGCACAAGGCCAAGGTCCCAGTCCTGATGCTGCGCTCCTACTGCGACGCCTGAGCCCTGAGGCATTCGTGCGTCTTTCACAACGCCGATCCGTCGCTCGTGCACTTGAGGGCGCCATAGGGCGCTCAAGTGCACGAGCGGCGGAGGGGCCGTCGAGGAAGTGTGTCGTCCCTGCCGTCCCGCACCGTCCCGCCCCGCCCGGCTGCACTCAGGCGCGGCCGGCCCGGAGGAGGCGGGCCAGGAACTTCTGGGTCTCCTCGGCCCTCGGTTCCTCGAGGACCTGGGCGGGGGTCCCCGACTCGACGATGCGGCCTTCGTGGAGGAAGCAGACCTCGTCGGCGACCTCGCGGGCGAAGGACATCTCATGGGTGGCGATGACCATCGTCATGCCCTCGGCCTTGAGGTCGGAGACCGCCTCGAGGACCTCGCCGACGAGCTCGGGGTCGAGGGCGCTGGTGACCTCGTCGAGGAGGAGGGCGCGGGGCTTGCCGGCGAAGGCGCGGGCGATCGCGACGCGCTGCTGCTGGCCGCCGGAGAGCTCCTCGGGGCGGTCGTTCTCGCGGCCCTCGAGGCCGAAGCGGGCGAGGAGCGCGCGGCCTTCGTCCTCGGCCTCGCGGCGCCCCTGCTTCTGGGCGCGCATCTGTCCCAGGACGACGTTCTGCAGGACGCTCATGTGGGGGAAGAGGTTGTAGGCCTGGAAGACCACGCCGAGCTTGCGGCGGACCGCGACCGGGGGGACGGAGGGGTCGGTGATCACCTCGCCGTCGAGGAAGATGTCGCCGTCGTCGATCTCCTCCAGCAGGTCGATGCAGCGCAGCAGCGTCGACTTGCCCGAGCCCGAGGCGCCGATCAGGACGACGGCCTCGTGCTCGGCGACGTCGAAGTCGACCCCGTGGAGGACCTCGCGCTCGCCGAAGGCCTTGGTCACGCCCTTGACCTCGATCACCGGGGCGCCCGCCATCAGCGCACCCCCTCCGCCCCGCCCATGCGATCGACGATGCGCGCCAGCGGCACCGTGATCAGCAGGTAGAGCAGCGCCGCGGCGATGATCGGCGTGTAGTTGAAGTTTTCGCCCTGGTAGATCTGGGCGACGCGGAAGGCCTCCTGCGGGCCGATGATCGAGATCAGCGCGACGTCCTTCTGCAGGGCGACGAAGTCGTTCAGGAGCGGCGGGCCGACGCGGCGGATCGCCTGTGGCAGGATCACGTGGCGCATCGCCTGCGCCCTGGTCAGGCCGACCGAGAGCGCCGCGTCGGTCTGGCCTTTGTGGACCGAGTTGATGCCGGCGCGGTAGACCTCGGAGACGTAGCCGCTGTAGGAGAGCGTCAGGGCGATGCCACCGAGGACGACCGGATCGGTCGGCAGCCCTTCGAGTTCGAGCGCCGGGATGCCGAAGCCGACCAGGTAGACGAGCAGGACGGTCGGCACGCCGCGGAAGACGTCGACCCAGACGGTCGCCAGCAGGCGGACCGGAAAGAGGCCGGGCGAGCGGTTGTTGCGGACCAGCGCGATCGCCAGGGCGAGCACCAGGACCGCGACCTCGACCACCATGAAGACCTTGATGTCGAGCCAGAAGCCGCTGAGGACTTCGGGGAAGGCGTTCTTGAATTCGCCCCAGTTGAAGAACGTTTCGCGGACCGTGTCCCAACCGGGGCTGGTGACGATGAGCGCGGCGAGGCCGCCGATGATGACGAGCGAGGAGAGCGCCGCGATCAGCGCGTTGCGACGCGTCCGGCGCCGTTTTGCCGCCGCGCGTTCGAGGCGGCGCTCGCCGGGAGCCGTGGCGGCGGTCTCGGTCACCCGCCGGGACGTCCAGACGAGCTCAGCGGAGCTCGGGTGCTTCCGCGGCCTGGCTCATCCACCGCTGCGTGATCTTTTCCAGTTCGCCCGATTCCCGGAGCGATTCGATCGCCCCGGAGACGCACTCGGTCAGCGGCGATTCTTTCCCCAGCAGGGCGCCCCATTCTTCGCCTTCGGCTTTGCCGAACTGGCCGACGATGGTCGCGTTTTCGACCTGGGCGGCGGTCAGGTAGAGGGCCGTCGGCAGATCGACGACGACCGCTTCGACCTGACCGTTCTTCAGCGCCGTCACCACGTCGCCGGAGCTGTTGAAGACTTCCGGTTTGCTCGACGGGTCGATTTCTTCGTCGACGGTCGAGAGGCTGGTGGTGTTGATCTGGACGCCGATCTTGGTGTCCTTCAGGTCGGCCAGCGATTTGGCCTTCGCCGCTTCGGAGTCTTCCAGCGCGACCACCGCCTGGTTGGCGGAGTAGTAGGGCACCGAGAAGTCGACGGCCTTTTCGCGGGTCGGCGTGATCGAGATCTGGTTGACGTCGAAGTCGAAGTCTTTGGGACCGGGGGCGTAGGAGGAGTCGAACGACTCGACCGTCCAGTCGATCTTCGATTTCGGGAAGCCGAGCTGCTTGCCGATCGCGTAGGCGACGGCGCTCTCGAAGCCTCCCCCGTTTTCCGGTTCGTCGTCTTCGAAGTAGGGCGGGTAGGCCGGTTTGTCGGTGGCGACGGTCAGCACGCCTTCCTTGTGCGTTTCCAATTCGCCCGGCTTGCAGGCGGAAGCGTCCGCGGTTTCGCCGCCGCCGCCCCCTTCGGTCGAGCCGCCCGTGTCACCCGACGAGGAGCTCGACTTCGAGCCACCGCAGCCGGCCACGACCAGCACGAGGGCGAGAGCGAGCAGCGAAAGGATGGCAAGGGTAGATCGGCGCATGGGATTCCGGGGACGGAAGCGGTGCATCCTACGTCAAATGGCGGCGGGTAGGGGAGATTGCGCTACGCGGTCCGGAGCTGAGCGAAGGCGGCGGAGACGCGGAGGAGCTCGTCCAGCATCCCGTCGGCGGCGCCGGCCATGACCTCGTTGGGGACGATCCTGCCACCCTCGCCGACGAACTGGGCGACGAAGGGGATCGAGACGGCCTCGAAGAGCGGGAACATGCCGAGCGTCGTCACCACCTGTTTGATCATCTGGGCGGCGCGGGTGCCCGCCGAGACGCCGCCGTAGGAGACCAGCCCGAGCGGCTTGTAGCGCCACTCCGAGTTGAGGTAGTCGAGCGCGTTCTTCAGCGGCGCGTTGATGCCGTAGTTGTACTCCGGGTGGACGAAGACGAAGGCGTCGGCGCCGTCCACCTGGGCGCTCCAGTCTTTCGTGTGCTGGTGCGTGTATTCGCGCATCCGCGGGTGCTTGGGCTCGTCCATGAACGGCAGGTCGATCTCCGCCAGGTCGGCGATTTCGACCTCGAAGCCGCCGTGCTCGCGGGCGTGCGCGGCAAACCACTCCCCCACCGGCAGCCCGATCCGCCCGGGACGGGTGCTGGCGATCACGATCATCAGTTTCGGTAGGTCGGCCATTGGTTGCGGAAGAAACTATCGAACCGGCTTCGGCGGACCGATAACGAGACCGTGCTTGCCGCGATCGGCCTCTCGTCCGTACTCGAAAACTGGCTCTACAACGCCCTGCTGATCGGCGCCGCGGCGTCCTGCCTCCTGCGGGCGGCCCTCCATCCCCGCGAACGCCTCGCCTGGGGCCTCATCGGGACGGCTCTTCTGGTCTGGACGACGGGGGAAATCCTCTACGAGGTCGCGGGCTCGCTGCCGACCCCCTCCATCGCCGACGTCGGCTACCTGCTCTTCTACCCGATCGCCTACGCCGGGATGATCGTCCTGATGCGGGCCCGGATCGGCTCCTTCACGTTGGCGCGGCGACTCGACGCGGTGATCGTCGGGGCAGCTGTCGCGGCGCTCACCGCGGCGCTGGCGCTGCAGCCGATCGTCGACGCCAGCACCAGCTCCGGGGGCACCTTCGCGGTCGCCACCAACCTCGCCTATCCGCTCTGCGACGTGACCCTGCTGGCCCTGGTCGCGGTCGCGGCGGCGCTCGACGGCTGGCGCCTCGGCGCCCGCTGGCTCACCCTCGCCGGCGGGTTCGTCGTCCTCGGGATCTCCGACGTCGTCTACCTGCTCCAGTCGGCCGACGGGACCTACGTCGAAGGGGGCGTGGTCGACGTCTTCTGGCCGCTCGGGGCGGTCCTGATCGGGGCCGCCGCGTGGATCGCCCCGCAGGCCCGGAGGCGGACCAGCGCCCGCCGCGGCGGCAGCCCGCGCCAGATCCTCATCCCGGTCGTCGGCGCCCTGGTCGCGATCGGGATCCAGGCGGCCGAACGCTTCACCTCCGTCCCGCCCGTCGCCGCCATCCTCTCGCTGGTAACGCTGCTCGCCGTGGTGGCGCGGATGGCGCTCTCCTTCCGGGAGAACCTGGATCACCTCGCGGTCAGCACCGAGCAGGCGCTGACCGACCCGCTGACCGACCTCGGCAACCGGCGCAAGCTGACCGCGGACCTCGATGAAACGACCTCCCGCCCGCGTGAGCCAGGCGAGGTCTGCCTGATGATCGTCTTCGACCTCGACGGCTTCAAGGCCTATAACGACGCCTTCGGGCACCCGGCCGGGGACGCGCTGCTGGCGCGGCTCGGGGGGCGGCTCGAGGACTTCGTCGGCGGGCGCGGGCGGGCCTACCGGCTGGGCGGCGACGAGTTCTCGGTCCTCGCCGAGTGCACGGTGGCGCAGGTGGACGGGCTCGTCGCCGGGACCACCGCGTCGCTCGGCGAGCGCGGCGACGGCTTTATCGTCACCGCGTCCCAGGGCAGCGTGATCATCCCCACCGAGGCGCTCGACGGGGAGGCCGCGATGCAGCTGGCCGACCGGCGGATGTACGCGAACAAGAGCCGCGAGCGGGCCTCGGCGGGCACCCAGTCCCGCGATGTCCTGCTGGCGGCCCTGCGCGAAGGCGCCCCGGAGCTGCACCATCACCTCGCCGGGGTGGCGGAGCTCGCCGCCGGCGTGGCCGAGGACCTCGGCCTCGACGCCGAGGAACGCGACGAGGTCCGCCGGACGGCCGAGCTGCACGACGTCGGCAAGATGGCGATCCCGGACGCGATCCTCACCAAACCGGGGCCGCTCGACCCGGCCGAGCTGGAGTTCATCCGCAAGCACACGCTGATCGGCGAGCGCATCATCGGCGCGGCGCCGGCGCTGGTGCCGGTCGCGCGCCTGGTCCGCTCGAGCCACGAGCGCTGGGACGGCGCCGGCTATCCGGACGGGCTGGTCGGCGCGGCGATCCCACTCGGCTCGCGGATCATCTGCGCCTGCGACGCCTATGACGCGATGACCAGCGAGCGTCCCTACAGCGTCGCCATGGTGGAGGCGCGGGCGCTGGAAGAGATCGAGAACGGCGCCGGCGGACAGTTCGACCCGCGGGTCGCGGCGGCGCTCAAACGGGTGGTCGAGCGGGCGCCCACCTCCAACCGCGAGGACAAAGGCCGGCGCGCCGCCGACCAAAGAGGGAGTATGGGCGCATGAGTCCCTCTAAATCGCGCCGCGAAGAGCGCCCCGACTTCGGCTGGGCGATCTCGTTCGGCTGCAAAGAGACCGGCGAACTCAAACGACTGAAAGTCGACACCGACCCGGCCGCCGACACCAGCCCGATCAACGTCCCCTGCTCCTGCGGTGAGGTCCACCGCGTCACCGTCTCGCCCTACCGTCGCCGCCGCACCGCCGACGAGCCGTTCGACCTCGAGGTCGTATCGCTCGACGAGCTCCGCGGGAACTGAGAGAAAGGATCCACCGTGCTGCCGCTGGCTGACGTCTCCTTCGGGGAAGTCCTCTTGATGGTGTTCGAGGTCTTCCTGTTCGTGGTCTACATCTGGATCCTCTGGACGATCCTTGCCGACATCTTCCGCAACCACGAGATGCCCGGTTGGCTGAAAGCGGCTTGGATCCTCCTCCTGATCTTCATCCCGTACCTGACCGCGCTCGTCTACCTGATCGTCTACGGCTCCGACATGCGCGAACGTGCGCTGCGCGCCCAGGCCGAAGCGCGGCACGAGGCCGACCAGTACATCCGCGCCGCCGCGCACGTCTCGCCCGCCGACGAACTGCACAAACTCCACGACCTGGTGGAAAAGGGCGCGCTGACCCAGGACGAGTACGACCGCGCCAAGCAGAAGCTGCTCGCACCGGCCTGATCAGGAGCCGAGGCTGACCAGGAGCGTCGCGACCAGGGCTGTCACCAGGCCGACCTTCTGGGCGGTCGACCAGCGCTCGCCGAGGACGATGCGGGCGAGGATCACGGTGAAGCCCGGGTAGAGCGCGGTGAGGACGGCGACCACCGCCAGCTCGCCGTGGTGGTTGGCGATGATGAAGGAGAGGTTCGCCGCGCCCGCCAGGAAGCCGGCGGCGACCAGCAGGACGAGGCCGCGGCGGTCCGCTGCGGCCGCGTCGTCGACGGCGCCTCCCTCCCGGTCCCCGCGCCGCACCGCAAACAGCGCCGGGCCGATCGTGAGCAGCGTCGCCACCGCCTCGGCGATCACGAGTGGCCAGGCGCCGGCGCCCGATCCGGCGCGGTCGTAGCCGACGAAGAGGAGGCCGAAGCCGAGGCCGGCGAGGATGCCCCAGATCGCTCCCGAGCCTCCCCTGCCCCCGCTGCTCCCCGACCAGGAGACGAGGCCGATAGCCGGGATCGCGGCAAGGATGCCGATCGCCGCCAGGGCGGTCAGCGAGTCCCCGGTCGCCAGTCCCACGATCACCGGGATCACCGCGGTGAGCAGGCCGGAGAGGGTGGCGACGACGCTCATCTCGCCGCCGCCGAGACCGCGGTAGAGCGCGAAGGTGCCGCCCGCCGAGCCGAGCCCGCTCGCCGCGCTCCAGAGCAGGACCCCGCCGTCGATCCCGCCGTGGTAGAAGACGACCGCGATCAGGCCGACGAGGAGACAGAGCGACTGCGCCCCGGCGGTGACGACGATCGGCGGCAGCCTGCGGCTGGCGAGCCCGGCGAGGAAGTCGGAGCTGCCGTAGGTGGCGGCGGCGAGCAGGCCGAGGAGGACGGACACCCGCCCAAGTTAGTCGGGGATCAGGCGGGGAGGCCGACGCCGTGGAGGCGACCGAGGAGCGCGCGCAGGTCGGCGCGCTCGGACTCGTCGAGGTCGGCGAGGATCTCGGCGTCGATCTCGGCGAGGGCGGCGTCGATCTCGGCGAGCGCCTGGCGACCGTGGTCGGTCAGCTCGAGGATGCCGCGGCGCCGGTCCTCGCGATCGCGACGGCGGGCGACCAGGTCGCGGTCCTCGAGGTCGTTCAGCAGGCAGACGAGGCTCGAGGCGTCCATGCAGAGGCTCTGGGCCAGCGCCTGCTGGCGGGCCGGGCCGTGGTCGCGCAGGTAGGAGAGGGCGACGAGCTGGCGCTGGCGGAGCTCGCTCGGGTCGAGCGCGGCATCGAGCCGGGAGCGGACGAGGCGCGCGACCCGGGCGATCAGGACCGAGGCCGGAAGGTCCGTTGTGAGCTTGGTTGGCGTTTGCGCCGGCATGCGTCAACATGACAGCACGATAAGGTTGGGGGTTCATAAATGATTGGGGAAGAAAGGATCTACGTGTGCTGCAGTTCGTAGAGCCCGACCCTGAGCTGAAACGCGACCCCTGCGCGGAGCTGCGACGCCGCGGCCTCGACTGCACCGAGGAGGTCGAAGAGGCCCGCAAGAAGGCGCCCGACAGTCGCACCATCTTCGTCAACGGCGCGCTCGCGGGACTGCTCGCGCTGCTTGCCGCCGCGGCCGTCATCTGGGTCCCCTTCCTCGAGCCGATCCGCGATCGCTTCGCCGGCACCCAGCCCGGCTGGGTGGTCGCCACCTTCGTCCTGCAGCTGCTCTCGGTGCTGAGCTTCGTGGTCGCGCTGCGCGGTGCCTTCGAGCGCCGTCTCGCCTGGCGCGAGTCCTTCGACGTCGGCGTGGTCGAGGAGAGCGCCAACGTCTTCCTGCCCAGCGGCGGCAGCGGCGGGCTCGCGCTCGGTGCCGTGATCCTGATCCGCTCCGGCATCCCCACCGCCTTCGCCGCCAGTCGCTCCGCCGTCCTCTTCCTCGTCACCAGCGCGGTCAGCGGCGGCGCGCTGATCCTCTTCGGCCTCCTCGAGGCCGCCAACCTCCTGCCCGGCAGCGCCTCCCTCACCGAGACCCTGGTTCCGGGACTCGCCGGGGCCTTCATCGTCGCGGCGGTCATCGTCGTGCCCCGGGCGGTCCCTCAACTCGACCACGACAAGGGCGGCAAGATCCACCGCGCCATCGCCCTCGCCCAGGCCTGGCTGGTCGGGACCGTCGACACCAGCGTCGAGATGGTGCTCGGACGGCGCGAACTCCTCCTGATCGCCGGCTCGATCGGCTACTACGCCTTCGACGTCGCCTCGATGGGTGCCGCCTTCGAGGCGCTCGGCGGCGGCGGCCCGGCCCTCGGCCTCTTCGTCCTCGCCTACACGATCGGCCACGCCGGGGCGATCATCCCCCTCCCCGGCAGCGCCGAGGGCGGCCTGGTCGGCGCCTTCACCCTCTACGGCTCCTCGCTCAGCCTCGCGGTCGGCGGCATCCTTCTCTACCGCGTGTTCCACGCCGGCGTCCCCTTCCTCCTCGGCGCCCTCGGCCTCGCCGACATGAGCCGCCAGCGCCGTCGCGTCGGCTCGATCGTCCCCGGCGCCGACCCGGAGCTGATCGACGAAGGCGATGCTGCTGCGCCCGCGGGCGGCGAACGGTCCAAGGACCCCTCCGAGCGCGTGGCGTAAGCGACGGCCGCGCTCCGCGGTCCCATCGGGACTCGCCGGCTGAAGCCTCCGCTGCTGGCGCCTCCCGGCGTGGCGGCCGGGAAGCTGGCGCCTCGGGCTGTTGAGGAAGTGTGTCGTCCCTCCCCGTCCCCCGCTTCGTTACTGAATTTTCACGGGGGCTACACGGGTTGTCGACATCTCGGCTCGTGGTGGCGGCGAGGGTTGGCGGCGCAGTCTCGTCCACCAATTGAAACGAGGGAATATGAAAGGCAAGCGCCTTACGGTCGCGGGCTTGACGATGCTCGCCATCTCGGCGGTCGTCGCGGCCACCGCGGCAGCCGGAGGATCGTTCTGGTCCCACAAGGACGCCACCGAACAGGCAGTGGCGTCGGCGCTTCGGCACAAGCAGCCGAAGAACGTGATCTTCCTGCTCGGCGACGGCATGGGCACCCAGGAGATCACCGCCGCCCGTTACTACCAGGGAGTGATGAACCCGCTGAACGTCGACCGGATGCCGTTCACCGGCTTCGACACCACCTGGTCGGTCAAGTCGGGTCCGGCGTCGCCGTACCTGCCCGACTACGACCCCGACTCGGCCTCCACCGGCAGCGCCTGGGCGACCGGGCAGAAAACGGTCGACGAGCGGATCTCCCAGGGTCCGAGCACCGAAATCACCGTGCCCGGCCCGAACCTGAAGACGATCCTCGAGATCGCCCAGGAAGAAGGCAAGAAGGTCGGCGACGTCTCGACCGCCGAGATCACCGACGCCACCCCGGCGGTGCTGGCGTCTCATATCTCCCAGCGCGGCTGCCAGGGCCCGGCGAACATGACCGCCTGCCCGACCGAGACGAAGGCCGCCGGTGGCCTCGGCTCGATCGCCGAGCAGATGGTCGACCACAAGGTCGACGTGCTCCTCGGCGGCGGCCGGACGCGCTTCGCCGCCAAGGTCGCGGGCGGTCCCTACGACGGCAAGACGGTCGTCGAAGAGGCGACTGAACAGGGTTACCGCTACGTCACCGACGCCGACGGCCTCTCGGCGGTCGCGGCGAACAAACCGGTGCTCGGCCTCTTCAACGACTCGAACATGTCGCTGGAATGGACCGGCCCGGCGGCCTCGCTCGGCAAGGGCAACGCCCCGACGCCGTGCACCGAAGGCCAGCGGCCCGCCAACGAGCCGAGCCTGGCGGCGATGACGCGGCGGGCGATCGACCTGCTCGATCAGCGCGGCAACAAGAAGGGGTTCTTCCTGCAGGTCGAGGGTGCCTCGATCGACAAGCAGGACCACGCGACCAACGCCTGCGGTCAGATCGGCGAGACGCTCGCCTTCGACCGGGCGATCGGGGTCGCGCTCGACTACCAGGAAGACCACCCCGAAACGCTGGTCGTGGTCACCGCCGATCACTCCCACACCTCGCAGATCGTCGGCGAGGACTCGTCGGGCACCGGCATCCCGACCGGCTACTCGACCAACCTGACGACGAAGGACGGTCAGACGCTGAGCCTGACCTACGGCACGGCCGGCTACGAAGCGGGCAAAGCCCCCGCGGTGGCCCCGCCGAGCCAGCAGCACACCGGCGCGGTCGTCCCCGTCTGGGGAGCGGGCCCGGGTGGGCTCGCGGTGCTCGGCACCAACGACCACACCGACCTGTTCACGACGCTCTCAGGTCACTAGCCACCGGATCGGGGCGCTGGGTGCGACGCACCCGGTGCCCCGGCTCGGTGAGCCAGAGCACCATCGCGATCCCGGCGAAGGCGACGCCGACGCCACAGACGGCTCCCCACCCTCCGGTGCTCCAGGCGATCGAGCCGGCGGCGGAGCCGATCGCCCCGCCGATGAAGTTCGAGGTGACGTAGGCGGTGGTGACGCGGCCGGTCGTCTCCTTGCCGAGCGCGTAGATCGCGCCTTGGCTGAGGACGTTCTGCCCCTGCACGCCGAAGTCGAGCACCGCGAGGCCGATCAGGATCGCGACGACGCTGTGCTGTCCGAGGATGAAGATCGGCCAGCTGAGCAGGACGGCGGCGAGGACCGCGCCGGTGGCGACCCGCCCGAGGCCGCGATCGTGGAAGCGGCCCATCCGCATCGCGGTGATCGCTCCGACCAGGCCGGCGAGGCCGAAGAGGCCGATCTCCGCCTCGCCGA
Source organism: Solirubrobacterales bacterium (assembly GCA_965200635.1). Classification (GTDB taxonomy): domain Bacteria; phylum Actinomycetota; class Thermoleophilia; order Solirubrobacterales; family 70-9; genus VAYN01. The sequence goes on from OZ241364.1 coordinate 3,589,520, forward strand.
AGTTGAACGGCGGGTCGGAGAGGAGGAAGGAAAGCGTCGTCCAGACGAGGCTGAAGCCGCCGAACCCGCAGGCGCCGTAGACCATCCGCCGGCGCAGCAGCGGCTCGCGGCGGATCAGCGAGCCGACGCTGCCGAGGAGCTCGCCGTAGCGCAGCGAGGTCGAGGGACGGCGCTGCGGCATCGCCCGCCAGAGGGCGACCCCGAGCACCGCCATCGCCAGTGCCGCGATCGCGAAGACGACGCGCCAGCTGGTCGCCCCGGCGACCAGGCCGGCGAAGGTGCGGGCGAGGAGGATCCCGGTCAGCAGGCCGCCCATCACCAGGCCGACGACATGGCCGCGTTCGCCCTCCGGGGCGAGGGTGCTGGCGAACGGGATGAGGATCTGGGCGACGACCGAGGTCGTTGCGGCGATGCCGAGCGCCAGCGCGAGGACGAGGAACTGCGGGGCGACCGCCGCACCGGCCATGGCCACGCCGCTGACGATCAGCAGGATGACGACGAGCTTGCGACGGTCGACGAGGTCCGACAGCGGGGCGAGGAAGACGAGGCCGAAGCCGTAGAAGACCTGGGACACCGTCACCAGCAGCCCGGCGGTGCCGTCGGAGACGCCGAAGGCGGCACCGATCGCGTCGAGCAGCGGCTGCGCGTAGTAGAGGTTGGCGACGGTGGTGCCGGTGCCGATCGCGAGCAGCGCGATCAGCTTGCGCGACATCGGCTTGGCGGCGTCCTCGGGCACCCGTCCCAAGCTACGCGCCGCGGGCGACGGGCACCATCGAATGCCTCACATAATCGGCCCCGAACCTAGGATCCGCCGCGTGGACGACGCCAGGGCACGAATCGGGTTGGCGGCGATCTGCTCCGGTTTCCTGATCGTGACGCTCGACGCGCTGATCGTGAACGTCGCGCTCGGGCCGATCGTCGCCGACCTCGGCGGCTCGCTCTCCGGCGCGCAGTGGGTGGTCAGCGCCTACACGCTCGTCTTCGCGACCTTCCTGTTGACGATGGGCGCCTGGTCGGACCGGATCGGCTCCAAGCGCGCCTACCTGATCGGGCTCGCCGTCTTCACCGTGGCGAGCGCCGGCTGCGCGGCGGCGCCGACGATGGCGACGCTGATCGCGGCGCGCGCCGTCCAGGGGCTCGGCGCGGCGATGCTGATGCCCTGCTCGCTGGCGCTGATCACCCACATGTTCCCGGCCGGCCCCGCGCGGCGCGGGGCGCTGGCGGCCTGGGGCGGGATCTCGAGCGTCGGCATGGTGGCCGGCCCGGTCCTCGGCGGCGTGCTCGTCGACACCGTCGGCTGGCGGACGATCTTCCTCGTCAACCTCCCGGTCGCCCTGGTCGCGGCGGTCGCGATGGTCGCCTACGTCGCCGAGACGCCGCGCCACCGCCACCCCTTCGACCTCCCCGGCCAGGTCCTCGTCGTCACCGCGCTCGGTGGGCTCAGCGGCGGCTTCATCGCCGCGGGCTCGGCGGGCTGGGACGCGCCGGAGACGATCGGCCTCCTGGCGCTCGGCACGCTCGCGGTGCTCGCCTTCTCGCGGGTCGAGCGCGCCGTGGCGATGCCGATGATCCCGCCCGAGATCTTCCGCAACCGCCAGTTCTCGATCGTCGTCGCGATCGCCGGGGTCTTCAACTTCGGCGTCTACGGCACGATCTTCTGCCTCTCCCTGCTCTACCACGAAAAGCTCGGCCTGAGCCCGCTGGCGACCGGGCTCGCCCTCCTCCCCCTGGTCGGCGTGATCATGACGATCGCCTTCACCTCGGCCCGCATCATCGGACGGCTCGGCGAGTGGCGCTCGGTCGTCGTGGGCCTCTGCGGCGGCACGACCGGCGCGGTGCTCCTCGCCGTCCTCGGCGGCAACTCGACCGTCCTGACGATGGCCTGCACCGTCCCCTTCGGCACCGTCGCCCTGGCGATGCAGGCGATGACCGCCCTGGCGATGGAGGGCGCCCCGGTCGAGCGCATCGGCCTCGCCTCCGGCATCCAGAACGCGGCCCGCCAGGGCGGCGGCGCCCTCGGCGTCGCCCTCCTCGGCACCCTTCTCACCGCGACCGGCCCCCTCGCCCTCCACATCCCCGTGGCGGTCGTCGCGGCCTTCTACCTCGGCGCCCTCGGGCTGGCGCTCTACGGCTGGTGGGCGTATTCGGCCATCAGGCGTTCGCCGCGGTGGCGGAAGCCGGGTGGGACGCGGCCGTGGAGGACGTAGCTGAGGACGAAGTAGGCAGTCTGTTCGCCGCCTTCGATGAATTCTTCGAGGGTCACCGATACCCGGGGGCGGCGGAGATAGCGGCCGACGCCGATGACGGCACGGCCGGTGGCGTGGGTGACTTCGTTGCCCCAGCCACGCCAGCGGAGACCTTCGAAGCGGAGCGAACCGTCGCGCTTCAGCACCATCGTCTTCGGTTCGGTGGCGTAGCGCCCCTTGCCGACGGTGGCGAGCACGACCACCGCGGGTTCTTCGAACGGCGCCGTGCCCGGTTCGGCGGTGAAGGTCGCCTGCGTGTGCGGGCAGCCGGGCGTCATCCGATCCGGGGCGACGACGACGCCTTCGGCGCGGTCGGGCGCGGTGAAGGTGGCTTCGATGTAGGGGCCCGATCCGTCTTCGGCCTTCCAGCGACCGCTCGCTTCGATCGGGACCGCCGGGCCCAGGTGCGACGTGAAGGCGCCGCAGAAACCCCATTTGAAGCGGTATTGATAGTTCGTCACCTGCCCGCCGCTCACTTCGAAGGTGACCGGCAACCCGGCCGAGGTGGTCGCGTGCCAAGGGCCTTCGGTCGGGACGACGGCTTGCGCCCCGGCGCCCGCGGTCGACACACCGCAGCCGAGGGCGATCGCACAGACGAGTACCGCGAGCTTTCCCATCGGCCGAACCTAACCGACCCGAGGGCGTCCCGGACGAATTGAGGAATCGACGGCCCGAAACCGATGTCGGTGGGGACCTGAGTCCCCTGGAAATCCGCCGGTTCCCGCCTAGCCTGGGTTCGTATCCATACCCGAAAGGCAGATCTCTTGAAAGACGTACTTCCCCGCTCCTGCTCCAGGCGGCGCGCCGGCTCGGTCGCCGTGCTCCTGGCCGTCGTCGCCGCCCTCGGCCTGCTCAGCGCCGGTCCCGCCGGCGCCGCCAGCCGCGGCTTCAAGCTGAAGAACACCAGCGACGTGGACCTCAAGCTCGAGGCGGCCAAGCCCGTCCCGACCGTCGTCTGTGGTGGCATCGGCCGTTGTGTCGACACCAAGTACCCGATGGACTTCGAGGGTCGCCCTGACAACGGCTCGGTCCTCAAGCCGAACGCGACCCACAACTGGGAGCTGAAGTACGGCTTCAGCCCCAACGGCGGCGTCCAGTACGCGGCTGACCTCTGGTACGAGATCGCCGGCACCAATGCCACCGTGGAGTACAAAATCGAGGTCTACAGCACCTCCAACGAGTCGTCCTGCAAGGTGCACGGCTCCTCCAAGTACTCCTGCTCGGCCGGCGGGACGAGCCTCACCTTCAAGGACTGAGCCGCGGTACCCGGGAGCGCGCTACCCGGCGCGCTCCCCCGCCTCGGGACCAGTCAAGGGTTCCGAACCTTCGAATTACCGACTTTTAATGGTCAGGTGTCCAATATAGTGGCCCGCCATGACTGCTCAGGGGATCCGCGGCCGGCGCCGCCACATGACCGTGTCCACCTTCGCCGCCGCGGTGCTGCTGGCGCTGACGGCGGTCGGGACGGCAGGCGCGGCAAAGGACGTCGTCAAGCCGAACGCCGCGCGCGTATGCGGAAGCGGCTCGCGGACCGTCACCCAGGTCGTGCGCCGACACGGCCGCACCACGGTCGTCCGAACCTGCAAGCGAAAGGCGCAGGCACTCACCCCACCGTCCTCCCCCGCGCCCGAATCCTCGGCATCCGCTCCGGCGGCTCCCACGGTGTCGTCCCCGGCCGCGCCGACGAGCACGACGGCCGGCGCCGATCCGGTCGTCACCCCACCGGTCGTCCTGCCGGTGCCGCCCGCGGAACCCGTCGGCGAACCGCAGCCGGAACAACCTGAATCCGAAGAACCCGGCCCGAACTCCGGGCTCGAAGTCCACGCGGCGATCCGCACCGGCTTCGAACAGAACCCCTTGGCCCCCGACGAAGTGACCTGGCATTACTCCGCCTCGGCGACGAAGAGCGTGACGCTCGCGAACGGCACCGAGAAGAGCGAAGCCGCGCCGCTGCCCGCCAGCGAACTGGCCTTCTTCGTCGACGGCAAGCTCGAATGTGAGATCCACGTCGTCGGCGCGATCGCCGGCAGCGCCTGCACGATCGACCTCCAGCGACTCGGGGCCCACGAAGTCGAAGCGATCTTCTCCAACGCCACCGACGCGGACATCGCAGCGCGGACCGACTACATCGCCAAGTATCCGACCGCGACGACCCTGCAGGTGAGCGTCGAACCGGTCGCGCCGGAATACCTCGACATCGGCCCGAACGCCTACGGCTATGAGCAGTACGCCTTCGAAGTCGGTCGCCTGCGGATCAGCGGTGCCACGACGCCGGGGTTCGTGCCGTTCTTCGAATGCGCCGGCCAGGGCGTCGGCTGCATCGAACCGGAAGTCGGCCTCAACCGCAACGGCACCGCCTCGGTCCCGCTCTACGCTCAGAACCGCCTGAACATGAAGACCGGGAAAGAAGAATGGCACGTGGGCTTCCCCGCCTACAGCCCTTCGCTCCGCGAATCGAACTGGTTCTGGCAGTTCCCCGAAGAATCGATCGGCACCGAGTTCTTCCACGCGGTGGGCGAACCGAACCGGGCCCTCTACGAACCGTCGAGCATCACCGTGCCGCTGAACCTGAACGGCGGGCACTACCCGCTCTACCACTGGTTCCGGGAGGGCGAAGGCGGCGGCAGCGTCGCCGCGGTCGAAGGAGTGCCGACCCACGCCCTCACCCTCGGCACCTACGACAAGTTCGACGGCGCCGAAACCACGCTCAAGTTCGGCAGCCGCTTCTACGGAAAGACGGCCGGCGAAGCCGAAGGCTGCGTCTACCGACTGCGGGTCGACGGCCAGGACCGCAACGAAACCCGCACGTCCTCGACCCAAGGGTTCGAATTCAACAACGGATACCAGCTACCGGCCGGTCCGCACACCTTCGAACTCTGGGTCGAACGTAAGGCCGGCACCGGCCCCGGCAGCTGCCAGATCGGCAGCGGCACCTTCGAAGCCTACGAGAAAATTCACTGATCGGTTGCATCCTCTTTAGGTAGCGCTTAGGATCTTGAACGACGTCCCGTTTCGGGGCCGCCATAAAAGATCGCGCCCCGGGGAAGGGCGCAGGAGGATCGTCTCGATGAAAAGCAGCCGTCTTCGCGGTGCCGTTTTCCTGTGCCTGCTTCTTGCCATCGTCGGTGCGCTGATCGCCGGCTGTGGGGGTGGCGGGAGCTCCAGCTCCTCGACCGCCGAACCCACGACCGAAGCGGCGGCCCCGCCCACCGAATCCGAAGCGGAACCGGAAACCGAAGAAGCCGAAGGGCTCGCCGTCGCCCCGGCCTTCACCGCCGATGAACTGAACGAAGAAGCGGGCGACAACTGGATCACCAACGGCGGCAACCTGACCAACGACCGCTACTCGTCGCTGGACGAAATCAACACCGAAAACGTCAAGGAGCTCAAAGGCGACTGGATGACGAAGATCGGTCAGAACGCCACCGCCGCGAAGTTCTCCGCCGAGGGTCAGGCGCTGGAGTACGAAGGGACGATCTACATCTCCGACGGCGCCGACGACGTCTTCGCCCTCGACGCCGGATCCGGCGAGATCCTCTGGACCTACGAACCGCACCTCCCCCCCGACCCGCTCGGCGAAGTCGTCTGCTGCGGTTGGGACAACCGCGGGGTGGCGCTGGGTGACGGCATGGTCTTCGTCTCCCAACTGAACGGCGAACAGATCGCCCTCGACCAGGAAACCGGCACGGTCGCCTGGTCGACCCGGATCGTCGAGCCGAAGAAAGGCTTCACCATCACCTCGGCGCCGCTCTACTACAACGGGATGCTCTACATCGGCGGCTCCGGCGGCGAGTACGGCATCCGCGGACGCCTGACGGCGCTCGACGCCAAGTCCGGCGCGATCAAATGGCGTTCCTACACGATCCCGGGACCCGGCGAAAAGGGCCACGAATCGTGGCCGAACAACGATTCCTGGAAACACGGCGGCGCCGGCATCTGGAACACGCCGACCGTCGACCCGAAGACCAACACCCTGTTCTTCTCGACCTCGAACGCGGCACCCGACTGGAACGGCGCCGAACGGGCGGGCGACAACCTGTGGACCGCCTCGATCGTCGCGATGGACACCGAGACCGGGAAGATCAAATGGGGCTACCAGATGGTCCACCACGATCTCTGGGACTTCGACGCCCCGAGCCCGACCGTCCTCTTCGACGGCGAAATGAACGGCAAGATGGTCGAAGCCGTCGGCGAGCCGGAGAAGACCGGATGGGTCTACGTCCTCGACCGCAACACCGGCAAGCCGATCTACCCGATCCCCGAGGTGAAGGTCCCGCAGGACAAGGCGAACAAGACGTCGCCGACCCAGCCGGAGCCGACGATGCCGCCCTTCAGCCCGATCGAAACGAGCGACGAATCGGTGAAGAGCGTCGAAGAAGCGCTAGCCGGAGAAAAGGGTGCGCCGAAGGTCATCGGCACCAAGATGTTCGTGCCGATGTCGACCGATCCGACGACCATCAACCTGTCGCCGAACGCGGCGGTGGGCGGCGACAACTGGCCGCCCTCCTCCTACGACCCGCAGCAGAACATGTACTTCGTCGCCTCGACCGAAGGCGCGCTCGGCGTCGTCGCCGAAACGAACCACACCACGTACAAACAGGGTCAGACCTACACCGGCGGCGAATTCGGACCGACCACCGGCTTCTCCGCGCCGGGCTACGTGACGGCGTACGACATGGGCACCGGGAAGATCGCCTGGCAGCACAAATTCCCGGAATCGCCCTACTCGGGGGCCGTCAGCACCGCGGGCGGACTCGTCTTCGTCGGCCAGAGCAAAGGTGAACTGCAGGCGCTGGACGAGCAGACCGGCAAAGTGCTCTGGAGCTTCCAGACCGGGGCCGGCGCCAACACGACGGTCACCCCGTTCGAAGACGAAGGCGAAGAGAAGATCGCCATCTACGCGGGCGGCAACAGCCTCGCGGCGACCCCGCACGGCGAAAACTTCTGGGTCTTCTCCCTGAAAGGGACGATGGGCCCGGAGCAGAGCGCCGAACAAAAGGGCGAAGGCACCGAGCACGCCGGCGAGGAAGAAAGCAAAGCCGAAAACGAAGGCGAAACGCCGACCGAAGAGCAGCGCGAAGAAGGCGCAGGCGGCGAAGCGACCGGTGCCGCGGACGCCGCGGCCGGCAAAGAAGTGTTCGCCGAAGAATGCTCGGTCTGCCACGGCGCGACCGGCCACGGCGGCAACGGCGGACCGGACCTGACGACGATGCCGAAAGCCAAAGAACAGAAGGGCGCCGAAGAACAGGTGACCAACGGCGGCGGCGGGATGCCGGCGTTCAAAGGCGTCCTCTCGCCCGAAGAAATCAAGAACGTCGCTGCCTACGTGGTCGAAGACATCGTCGGCAAATAGGCGACGCGCTCGGGTCCGCCGTCCTCCCACCCTGGACGACGGGCCCGAGCGTCAGCGGTTCCCCGGCGCTCAGCCCTTGGCCGGGATCCGCGCGATGGCGGCGCGGCCCGCGTTCAGCTTCCGTTCGAGGTCGTTCAGCTGGTTCACGCGCCGTGCCTGCAGCGTGCGGACGGTGCTGTTGTAGATCCGTTTGCCGCGGTTGCGCAGCGTCACGATCGCTTCGGCGTCGTCCTGCTGGAGGCTCTGCGTCGCCGACTTCTTGCCTTCGCGGATCGCCGCATTTTCGCGGGCGTAGCCGGTTTTCAGGTCGGCGATTTCTTCCTGCTGGAGCTTGCGATTTTCGCCCGCCCGCTCCGTCCGCCGAGCGATCGCTTCCTGGATCGTCGCCTTGCGCAGCGCGCCTTTGGCTTGCGCTTTCGCCTTGCGCAGCCGGGTGACCTGTTTGCGCAGCGTCGCGTTGCGAGCGTCGAAGACGTCTTCGATCCGGGCGACCGCGCGGTCATGGTTGTCGGCCGCCTGGTTGATCCGCGCGTCGTAGTCCTTGCGCAGCGCGGCGAGTTCCCCCGCCTCGGTCTGGCGGATCGTGGTAATGCCGATCGCGATCTGCTTCTGGGATTCGCGCTGGGCCGCCGCCTTACCGCGATCGAGCAGCGCGCCCGCCTTGGCGACAGTGGCGTCGTGCTTGTTCTCCAGCTGATCCTCGTAGGAGGCTTTCTGGGCATCGGTGGCCCGGGTGTGCCGGAATCCGTTCAGCTTTTCGACGTAGCTGACCAGCGCTTTGTACTGCGGGGTCGAGACCAGGGGCGGGATTTCGGCCGCCTTCGCGGCCGGGGCGAAGAGGACGACTGCTAGCAAGGCGGCGGCGATCGTCGGGACCAGCCGGCGCACCTTCCGGGACGAATTCATCGGGTTCAAGACACTCCTTGGACGTGCGCCGGGGCGCAGGGACTTTCTCCCCACCATCTTCGGCCGGATGCCGGATGTCCTGAAGGTGCTGAAGCCGAAAATTCAGCCGGGCGCGAGCGTCAAGTTCTGCCCGCCGGCTTCCGATGAGACCGGATGCCAACCGTCCATGACGCCGCCTACGAGGTCCTCCGCTCGTTCGGGATGACGACCATCTTCGGCAATCCCGGCTCCAACGAGCTCACCTTCCTCGACGAGTTCCCGGAGGACTTCCGTTACGTCCTCACGCTGCAGGAGGGAGCCGGGCTGGCGATGGCCGACGCCTACTCGCAGTCGACCGGCGCTCCCGTCCTCGTCAGCCTCCACGCCGCGGCCGGCGTCGGCCAGGCGATGGGCGCGCTGGTCAACTCGCAGCTCTCCGGCACGCCGCTGGTCATCCTCAGCGGCCAGCAGGCGCGCTCCCTGGTGACCCTGGAGGGGCAGTTGACCAACGTCGACGCGACGACCCTGCCGAAACCGCTGGTCAAGGGCAGCTTCGAAGCGCCGTCGGCGGCGATGGTCCCGGCGACGCTCGCCCGGGCGGTGCACCTCGCGACCAGCGCCCCGACCGGGCCGGTCTTCGTCTCGGTGCCGCTCGACGACTGGCACGCCGAGGCCGCCGCCGACGCCGCCGCGCCGGCCCGCCGCAAGCTCGCCTCCCGCCCCGCCCCGGCGACGGAGGCGATCGCCGAGCTCGCCGAGCGCCTCGACCGGGCCGCGAACCCGCTGCTTATCTTCGGCGCCGACGTCGACCTCTACGGCGGCTGGGAGGCCGGCGTGGCGCTGGCGGAGCGGCTCCAGGCCCCGGCGCTCCTGGCGATCGAGGTCGGCCGGATCTCCTTCCCCACCGACCACCCCTGCTTCCGCGGGACGCTCGGCGTGACGATCGCCGCCGTCCGCGAGCAGCTCGCGGGGCACGACCTCGTCGTGGTCGCGGGTGCACCGGTGTTCCGCTACCACGCCTGGGCGGAAGGCCCGTACCTGCCGGACGGCACCGAGCTGGTGGCCCTGACCGCGGACGCCTCGCAGGCCGCGCGAGCGCCGGTCGGCGACGCGGTGATCGGCGATCCGGCGACGGCACTCGGCCTGCTGGCCGAGAAGGTGGCGCCCGGCGATCCGGCACGACTGCCGGCACGCGTCGCCCCACCGGAGGCCGACCGATCCGCGTCCCCGATGCAGCCCGAGGCGCTGCTCGACGTCCTCCGCGCGCGGGTCCCCGCCGACGCCGTCTTCGCCAGCGAGGCCCCGTCCCTCGGCAACTGGTGGGAGCGAATCCCGATAAATACGCCGCGCAGCTTCTTCACCTCCTCCGCCGGGGCGCTGGGCTACGGCATCGGCGCCGCCGTCGGCCTGGCCTTCGCCGACCCCGACCGCCCGGTGGTCTGCCTCACCGGCGACGGCAGCGCCCACTACGGCATCACCGGCCTCTGGGCCGCCGCCCAGCACGACGTCGACGTCACCTTCATCGTCGCCCGCAACCATGCCTACGGCGCCCTCAAGGAATTCGGCCACTACCTGAAGACCACCGACCTCCCCGGCATCGACCTCCCCGGCATCGACTTCGTCGCCCTCGCCCAGGGCTACGGCATCAAGGGCGTCCATGTCGACAACGCCACCGACCTCGACGCCGCCCTGGCCGAGTCCTTCGCCAACCGCGGCCCGAGCCTGATCGAGGTCGAGACCTCACCCACCCCGAGCGGGATGTTCAAAGACTGACGCGGTCCCTCAGGAGAAGGGCCGGCTTCGACGCGACGATATCGATCGTGAAGACCGCGCCCCACGCGCCCGGTAGGGATCGAGATCTGTCAGCTCGAGCCGCAATCATCGCGATGCGAAGATCCCGGGCGTGAAGTGGAAACGGGGCAAAGGCGGCAACCGGGACGTCGTCGACGTCCGCGGCGCCAAGCGGAGCGGCGGCTCCCTCGGGGGCGGTGGCGGCAGCGGGATGCCGATCCCGGGGGGTGTGGCCAAGTTGGGCGGCGGCGCCGGGCTCGTGGTGGTGATCGTCGTCGTGCTGATCAACGTGCTTGGTGGCTCGGGCGGCTCGGGCTTCGAAGTGGGCGAAGCGTTCGGGCCGCGGGCGACCGCTCCCGGTGCCGCCGAACCGGCGCCGATCCCGCGTTCCGAGGATCCCGACGCCGACCTGAAGGACTTCTCGGTCTACGTCTTCGAGGACGTCCAGAACACCTGGCGGAAGACCTTCGCCGGGGACGGCAAGCCCTACGACCCGGCCAGGCTCGTCCTCTACTCCGGCGCCGTCGAAACGGGCGGTTGCGGCAGCGCGACCTCGGCGGTCGGGCCCTTCTACTGCCCGGGCGACGAAAGCGTCTACCTCGATCTCAGCTTCTACCGGCAGATGGCCGACCAGCTCGGTGCCTCGGGCGACTTCGCCTGGGCTTACGTGATCGCCCACGAGATGGGCCACCACGTCCAGGACGAGCTCGGCACGACCGCTCAGGTCGCGAAGGCCGGGCGCGACGAACAGATCGGTGCCGAAGGGCTCTCGGTCCGCACCGAGCTGCAGGCCGACTGCTACGCCGGCGTCTGGGCCTCGACCGTCTACAAGGAAGGCGCCCTCGACGAAGGCGACCTCGACGAGGCCTTCGGCGCGGCCCGGGCGGTCGGCGACGACCGGCTGCAGAAGGAGGCGACCGGCACCGTGCGGCCCGACACCTTCACCCACGGCACCTCCCGGCAGCGCCGCGCCTGGTTCGACCGCGGCTACCGCTCCGCCGACCCAGGCGCCTGCGACACGTTCTCCGCCGAGCACCTGTAGGACCAGGCCGCGCCGTTCCACCTGGTTCGTTTTCGACGATTTTTGGGTATGGATCGGAAATCTCGGGTGGGTCGCGCGTGGTCTGGGCCGCCGGCGCCGCGGGAGTGGTCTAAATCACGAACTACAGAGGGTGAATCGATGAAGAAGCTGTGGTCCCACGGCTGGTTCGCCGCCCTGCTCGCGGGCGTCGCGTTCCTGCTGGTCCCAACGGTCGCCGCCGCCGCGGCGCCTTCAGCGACGGTTCAGGGCAAGGCCCCGGCCGCCGTCCCTTCGAACGAAGTGAGCTCCACGCCGCCGGAAGAACTGATCGAATTCGACGTCGGGGTCGAACTGAAGAACCTACGCGGCGCCGAAGCGCTCGCCCGGGAAGTGACCGATCCGACGAGCCGCAACTACCGTCGCTTCCTCACCCCGAAGAAGTGGGAGAGGCGCTACTCCCCCACCACCCGGGCGACGAGGGAAATCGTCAGGTCGCTGCGCCGCGCCGGCTTCAAGATCGTCGCGGTGACTCCCGACGGGATGACGATCGAGGTCGAAGGGACCGCCGAACAGATCGAAACGTACTTCGGCACCTCGCTGGCCCAATACGAAGTCGGCGAAGAAGAAGTCCGCCTCGCCTCGACGCCCCTGAGCGCCCCGACCAACGTCGCACCGCTGATCTCGGGCGTGCGCGGCGTCAACGAGGTCCGCGCGAAGCCGGCGAACCTCACCGGCGCCGGTTCCCCGGACGGCCACGGCCACTGGCCGCCGCCGGGTGAAGAAGGCGAAGAAGAAATCGAACAGCCCGCGGGCTTCCGTCCCGGGACCCCCTGCTCCAGCTACTTCGGGCAGGAACCGGCGACGACCCTGCCGCCCTTCGGGGACGGCTTCCCGAACCCGCTGTCCTACGCGCCGTGCGGATACAAGCCGGCGCAGCTGCAGGGTGCCTACAACCTGACCGGCGACATCGCCGGCGGCAACGACGGCTCGGGGGTGACGGTCGCGATCGTCGACGCCTACCTCTCGCCGACTCTCTACACCGACGCGGTCGAATACGCGAAGCGAAACCAGGGCTCGCAGCCGTGGAAGCGGGGCCAGTTCAGGGAGCTGATCCAGCGCCCGTTCACCAAGACCGAAGAGTGCGAAGCCTCGGGCTGGTCGGGCGAGCAGACGCTTGACGTCGAGGCCGTGCACGCGATGGCACCCGGAGCGAGGGTCCTCTACGTGGGCGGCAAAAACTGCACCGTGTCCCTCTACAACGCGGTGCAGGAAGTGGTCGACGGCCACCTGGCGAACATCGTCAGCGACTCCTGGTCGAACGGTCCCGAAGAAGAAGAAGGCGAAACCGACGCCTCGCGGGAAGCGTTCAACCACGTGCTGCTGATGGCGGCGGGCACCGGAGTCGGGGTGCAGTTCTCCTCCGGCGACGAAGGCGACAACTTCATCGTCTCCGGTTCCCAGCAGCCGTCGTTCCCGGGCACCAGCCCCTACGCGACCGCGATCGGCGGCACCAGCGTGGAGATCGGCGCCCAGGACAACCGCCTAGGCGAGGTGGGCTGGTCGACCGGCATCAGCACCCTCTGCACCGCGGAACTGGTGGAACTCGGTGGATGCGAAGCCGCCGAAGTCGGCCAGTGGCTGCCCCCCGCACCGGGCGAATACGACTACGGCGGCGGAGGCGGAACCTCCGCCCAGTACGCCGAGCCCTGGTACCAGGAACCGGTGGTGCCCGCGGAGATCGCCGGACGCCTCGGGACGGGGACGCTGAACCGCGTCGTGCCGGACATCTCGATGGAGGGCGATCCCTCGACCGGGATGCTGGTCGGCGAGACGCAGGAATTCGCCGACGGCACCTACTACGACGAGTACCGGATCGGCGGCACCAGCCTGGCTTCCCCGCTGTTTGCGGGAGTGATGGCGGATGCCGACCAGGCGGCCCGAGGCTCACTCGGGTTCGTCAACCCGCTGCTCTACCACCTGGACGCGAGCGGGAGCTCGGGAGCGTTCTACGACATCCTGCCCGCCGGCAACCAGGCGGTGGTCCGCAACGACTACGTCAACGGGGAAAACGCCGAAGAAGGCATCCTCACCTCGGCGCGGATCCTCGGGTTGGAAGGGGCGACCGAGTACTTCTGCCCCGAACCGAACGAAGAAACCGGCGAATGTGAAGAAGCAATCGAGGAAGCACCCGAGTCGCTGTCTACGGCGCCCGGGTTCGACTCGATGACCGGCATCGGATCCCCCGGCGACGGGTTCATCGCCGCGCTCACCCACCACTGAGGCGGGTCGGCAGGGCGGCTCGCGGAACTTCTCCGCGAGCCGCCCGTCGGTGGCGGTAGCGGCCCGACGGCCTACGGCGAAGGATGCGCCGGGATCCCCTGCTCGAACGAGAAGCGTCCGTCGGGGTCGTAGCGGCGCTTGATCGCGGTCAGGCGCTTGAGGTTCTTGCCGTAGTAGGCGCGCGCCCAGTCGGGCTGCGAGCGGTCGATGAAGTTCTGGTAGGCCGAGCGCGAGACGTGCGGGGCGAGCGCTCCGGCCAGGTCCCCGATCCACTCGAGGTTCGCCCGGGCGACCTTCGCGGGGGCATCCGCCGACCAGGTCGACTCGGTGGCGAGCACGGCGAACTGGCGGCGGTGGACGAATGCCGTGGCATCGGGTGCGATTTCGTTGATCGCTCCGCCCGACGCGAAGAGGGCGGCGCCGGCCCCGTCGGGGTTGGTACTGCCGGGCCAGCGCTCGACCGCGTCGATGAGCGCCGCGACGCCCGCGTCGCCCAGCGGGTCGTCGAGGTAGACGGACTTGACCGCGAACGCTTCGGTCGGGACGTTGTCGAAGAAGTAGTCCTTCGCCTGCCAGAACGTCCGGTCCTCGATCAGCTCCTTCTTCGGCCGCCCCACCCTGAGGACGGGCGCCAGCAGTTCGCGGAGCTCGGCCGACGGGCCGAAGTACTGGCCGAGGATCGAGATTCCCGGCTCGCCCGGCCTGCCCGAGGGCGTCCCGGGCACACCGACGCCCACCCGCGCCGAGAACTCGTTCGGAGCCGATCCGATGATGCTCTGGAAGGCGGCGAAGACGGCCTCGGCGTCGCGCCAACGGAAGGAGACGTCATAGATCGAGACGTCGTCGACCGGCCGCGTCTCGAAGACGTAGCGCGTGCAGACGCCGAAGTTGCCGCCGCCGGCGCCGCGCAGGGCCCAGAAGAGGTCCTTGTTCTGGCTCTCCGAGCAGCGCCGGAGCCTGCCGTCCGCGGTGACGATGTCCGCCTCGATCAGGTGGTCGCAGGTAAGGCCGAGCTTGCGCGAGCTGAAGCCGATCCCGCCGCCGAGCACGAGGCCGCCGACGGCGACCGTCGGGCAGCGACCGGCCGAGATCGCGACGCCGTGGGGTTCGAGGCCCTTGTAGATCATCGTGTTCCGGGCCCCGGGCTGCGCGATCACCGTCTCCGCCCCGGGCGCGACGGTGACGTCGCGCATCGAGCCCAGGTTCACCACCAGGCCGGGGCCGCTGCAGTACCCGGCGTAGTTGTGGCCGCCCGACCGGATCGCCACCGGCAGGCCTTCTTCCCCGGCGAAGCGGACGGCCCGCCGCACGTCACCCGCATCGGCGCAGACGGCGACACCCTGCGGGACCACATCGCTGTACCTCAGGTTGTAGGGCCGGCTCCGCGCCTCGAATCCCCGTGCGCCGGGAACCAGGACCTGCCCCTTCATCCGCCTGCGCAGGCCCTCCCAGTCGGGCGAGGTCGCCGCCATGGCGCCGCTCGCCGAGCCGGAGCCCGCCAACCATCCCAACTGGGCGCCCGCGGCCAGCGCGAGCACCCCGCCGCCCGCGCGCAGAAGCTCTCGCCGCGTGCCCGTGGGCCCACCGCCGTCAGGTGCCTGCCGCCGCATGCTCCGTCTATCGGCCCCGGGTCCCCCTCGGCTTGAGCCGGACCGCCGCTGCGCCTCGGGTAGCGCCGATCTAGACGGTCGCGGTCGAGTACCAGCAGCGGGCGGCGAGGCTGAAGGGGCCTCCGGGCAGCTCCGCCTGGGCCGCCTCTCGCACCGCGGTCACTTCGTCGTCATCGAGGCCTGCGAGCGCCTGGCCCGCGGGGCCGACCCCGAACGTGAACGGCTGCCAAAAGTCCTCGAACCCCGAGTAGTCGACGCTGACCTCGAGCGCGCCGTCGGCGACCTCGCGAAAACCCGCGTGCCTCATCCGCTCGGCGATGTCGCCCTCGGCGATCCCGACCCGCAGGCTCTCGCCCTCGACCTCCGGCTTGACCGTCTTCATCGCGTCCCAGAACAGGCGCAGCATCGTCATCCCGCCGCCGGCGATATCCCACATGCAGACGCCGACCTTGCCCCCTGGCCGCGTCACCCGCTTCATCTCCCCCAGGCCGGCGTCAGCGTCCCGCATGAAGGCGATCACCAGGCTGGAGAGCGCGGCGTCGAAGGTGTCGTCCTCCCAGGGCAGCTCCTCGGCGACGCCTTGGCGCACGTCCGCCCCCGGGTTGCGCTCGCGGCAGGCGGCGACGAACTGCGCGGCGGGATCGATCGCGGCGACGCTCTCGACTCCCACCCGACCGGCCAGCTCGGAGGTGAGGCCGCCCGGCCCGCAGCCGACATCGAGAACGTCCATCCCCCGCCCCACCCCGACCTCGTCCGCGAAGGCGCGGGCGAGCGGGATCGTGTACCGCCCCATGAAGCGGTCGTAGTGCTCGGCGGGCGAGGCGAACTCGGGCATGCCCTGACCTAGTCGTCGAGCTCCTCGTCCGCATCGGCCGCGGCCTCGGGACCATCGTCCGTCGGCATCGTGACCGCCATCGGCATCCCGTCCTCGATCAGGGTGACGATCTCACCCGGCCGACGGAGACGCGGCATCGGATCCGAGGTCACGTGGAGCTCGCCGCAGTGCGGGCAGACGACGCGCATCGAGTGACGCGACGCGGCCATCCGGACCGGCAACAGGCCGACCTGATCGCAGCCGATGAAGCCGATGTAGTCGCCGGGTTTCTCCGGTCGCATGTTCTTGCCGCGGATGCGGATCGGGGGTTTAGGCATCCCCCCATGGTGGCAGGCCGCGCCCTTTGCGTCGGTGGCGTCCCGCCTAGGTCGCCAGCCGGCGCCCGCGCTTGGGGTCGCTGGGCGGCGGCAGGGCGCACGAGCGGCCGAGGTCGCGCAGGGCGAGGGCCGAGGTGAGGAAGAGCAGCGCGACCGAGGCGGCACTCAGCGGCATGAACCAGCGGTGGGTGGCGAGGTTGGCGTCGAGGACGGTGGTGCCGGTGGCGCCGAGGAAGCCGAGGATCGTCGGCAGGATCAGCGGCGAGCAGCAGGAGACGGCGGCGACCCCGGAGAGCGAGGCCAGCGCGAAGCCCGCCCCGGCACGCAGTCGGGCGGCGGCGCGGGCCTGGCGGACGACGGCCAGCTGCAGCGGCACGGCGAGCCCGAAGGCGAGGCTGATCGCGGCGATCGCGACCAGGCGCTCGGTGTCGAGGTCCCAGTAGAGGCCGCCGAGCGGCGCCCGGGTGACGATCTGGCCCGACCAGCAGAGGAGGACCGCGCAGCCGAGGGCCGCCACCAGGCCGAGGACGAGGTTGAAGGGATCGCGGAAGACGAGCCGCGCCGCCGTCCCCGCCCCGGTCATTCGAGTTCGGCTTCGAGAGAGGGGATCGGCGCCTTCGCGCAGACGCTCGCCGGCTGCTTGCCGTCGAGCTTGCAGATCAGCGCGGTGATCGCGTCGGCCTGGCCGTCGATTGCTTCGACCCCTTCGGTCGGCGCCCCGGTGGCGACTTCCTTGCGTAGCTCGGCGAAGGTCCGGCCTTCGATCAGGCCCGGCGAGTAGCCGAGGTCGACGGTGTAGCGGCCGCTCGAGCCGGAGGCGAAGAGGAACGGCACCCCACCGAGCTTGTCGTATTCGTCCACCAGCCGTTCTTCGAAGGAGCCGAGCTTCTGCAGCGTGTCGCCGTCCACCGTGGCCACCTCTTTATGGCGGAGGCCGATGTAGTCGCTCGTGTAGGTCGCCCCCGCGAGGTCGTAGGTCGCCAGCCGCGGGAAGTAGTCCTGGCCCGAGCGGCTGAGCAGTTCGCCGAGGCCGCTCCACTTGCCGAAGCGGGAGGTCGCCTTCACCAACGCCCAGCGCTCGGCGGCGCAGAACGGGCACCACTGGGCGCCCATGAAGAAGACCATCGGCTTGCCCGCGTCGAGCAGCGGTTCGTCCGACTGGCGGTGGACCTGGCCGAGCGCGACCGACGAGGCGGCCGCGGGCTGGAGCGGGTCGGCCTGAACACCGGCCGAAACGGTCGTCGAGCCCCCGTCCGAGTCGCTGCCGCGGGCGAGAAAAAGTACGACGACCGCCCCGATCACCAACGCCACCATCGCCAACCCTGCCCACGCCCAGGGAGAGTGCCGAGGCTTCTTCGAGGCGTTGTCCATCACCTCAATGTAGAACGCCCGCCACGCGGGTTCGGATCAAAGCTATCGGTCCACCGTCAGCGTCATCACCTTGTAGTCGGTGTCTTCGGAGCGCGACATCGAGAATCTGTTTGCACCGACATCCGCGCTCTGCGTTTCCCCTTCCGAGAGGCGCCATCTCGGGATGTTGCCAGGATCGCTGGACCGGGGCATGGAATCGTCGGACCGGGACAGGACGCTCAACCAAGGCTCGCCGACCTCTGGATTGTCGGCGTAGAAGTCCACCACGTTCGATACGGCCGGATTGTTGGTCGAGCCGTCTTCATAGATGACGAACTGTTCCGCGTAGAAGGTTATTTCTCCGGCCACGATGCTCTTCCCCTGCGCCTGTTCCGAGCCGCCGGCATCGATTCTCTTGCTGGAGCAGCCTTCGGCCATGGTTCTGCTGCAAAGCGTCACCAGGATGGTCTTCGGGCTGTGGTTCACCACCGTGAGCTGCGCGTTCTTGTTAAACAGCCCCGCTTCCTTCTTCACGGCCGCGGAACCCTCTCCGGTGGTGCCCGACGAGCCCGACCCGCAGGCCGCGAGGCCGATCGTCAGGACTCCGACGGCGAGCGACGCGACCAGCGCCCTGCCACCTCGTCTGCCGGACAATTTCGGTGCGCTCTCTTCCATGGCCTAGGGATCGGCCGCTACTGCCCGCCACTTGAATCAAGTTCCGACGGCCCCCGGCCGATAGTGCGAACGATGCGACGCACTTGGTCCAAGTGGAAGTCCCGACCGACCGGCGGCAGGTCGCTTGCCGTCCTGCTCGCGGTCGGAGCCCTGGCGGCATCGCTGTCGGCATGCGGATCGGGCGGTTCCACGGGCACCGACGCATCCACCGCAGAAGTCGTAAAAAAGAAGCAGGCAGCATCTCGAAGAAAGTGCAGCTGACCGTGGACGATCGGTTCCCGAACACGGATCGCTTCATCGTCTGCTTCTCCACCCCGGCGAACTGCGAAGCCCTCCTCCACGGCCCCGGGTATCCCGCCGATCCCGACCAACCGATCGCCGAACTGACCGAGGGCCAGTCGGCCGCCCGCATCGCGGAACGACCGCAGGGCGAGCTCTACGTCCAGCAGGGCCCTCCCTCCACCTACACCTCCCACATCTCGTTCGAGTCCTTCAACCCGAACGTCGGGGAGCCCTGGATCTCGATCGGAGGCAGCGGTCGGACCTTCAACTCCGAGGATGCGGGCCGCATCAACCTCTCCGAGGGGGAATCGAAGGAACTGAAGCTCGGAACCAGCCCTGAATCTCCGACCGTGAAGGTCGAACGCAAGGAAGACACCGACTACAAGGTGTTCACGCTCACCGTCAGTCCCTGAGCTTGCGGCGGGGAGGCCTCCACACCCGGGCGATCGCGGCGGCGCTCTCGGTGGTGACGGTGGCCTCCGCGATCGCCGTCGGCGGCTGCGGCGGCGGCAGTCAGGACGGGGTGACGGTGAAGGCACTCTGGTACGGCACGACCCAGCAGGGAACCACCGTCGGCGGGGTCAGTGCGGTCGACATCAACGCCGTCGACGACAGCCCGGAGACGCCGCTCTCCGTCGATCTCCGCGGGCTGCGGGCCGAAGGCGCGGGACCGATGTGGCGGGCCGCGACCGCGGTGGCAGCCGTCCAGGCGACCCTGATCGCGGGGACCGACCCGCGCCGCGGGCAGCTCCGGTACTCGGTCCACGAAGCGATCGACGGCCCCTCCGCCGGCGCCCTCCTCACCGTCGGATCGCTGGCGGCGCTGCGCGGCGAGCCGATCGCGGCGGACACCACGACGATGACCGGAACGGTGCTGCCCGACGGGTCGGTCGGCCCCGTCGCCGGCATCGTCGAGAAGCTGCGGGCGGCGGCGAGCGCAGGGTTCACCCATGTCCTGATCCCGACCGAGCCAAGACGGGTCTCCTCGCCCGACACCGGGCGCCCGCTCGACCCGGTGCGGCTCGGCCGCTCCCTCGGGTTGGCCGTGACCCGGGTCGCGAGCATGCCCCAGGCCTACGCGGCGATGACCGAGGAACCGCAGCGGGCCTCGTCGGCCGGGGCCCCGCCGCTCCCTCCCGGCCTGACCCGCATGCTCGAACGGCGGAGCCGCGCGCTGATCGGCGAGAGCTCGGGGGCGGCGAGCCAAGCGCCGGCGCGCGCGGCGAAAGGGGCGCTCGCCGACCACGACCAGGTGCTCGCCTTCGCCGCGGCCGCCGAAGCGGCCCAGGCAAGTCGGCAGGCCGCGGCGCTGGGGCAGCTCCGCAGGGGCGCGGGGAGCGCGACCGTCGCCGAACGGGCCGCGGGGATCGAGCGCTCGGCGGCGCGGTCGCTGCGGTCGATCCGCGCCCGGGTACGGGCCACCGCGGAGCTCCCGGTCACCAAAGTCGCCCAGCTGACGGCACTGAGCGATGCACTCTCCTGGGGCGCGTTCGCGACGACCTCGCTGGAGATCGCCGAGAAACGGCTGCGGAGCGTCAGCACCGAGGCGGAGCTGGAGGAGATCGTCGCCTTCATCGAAACGGCTCGCTTCGAGGCGGAGAACTACATGCCGGCCTGCGCCGAGTCGCTGCGATTCATCGGACAACAGCGGATCACCTCCCACACCGTGGACCTGATCGATGCCTACACGAGGCTGATCGGCTACGCCGCGAACGCCAACCAGCGCTACGCCGACAGCCTCGGGCTCGGCCGGACGGCCTCCCGCTACCTGCGCGAACTGCTCGACGAGGCGAACGAGGTCGACCGGGCGCAGACCGCGGAGCTGCGCGGCCTGCGCGGGCCGACCGCGGCCCCGGCGCTGCGCCTCTCGGTGGCGCTCTTGAAGTACGTCGAGAGCACCCAGCTGGTGAACGACCTGACCTTCCGCGACAGCGCCGCGCTCGACGAACCCCCGAACCTCGCGCCGATCAAGGATCCGGAGACGGTGCTCGGCCAGGCGCGGACGGCCGCCGCGATCACCACCGAACAGGTGGCAGGGCTCGCCGCCGCGGGCCTCGATCCCGCCTTCGTCCAGTGGAACAGCCGCTGGGGAGCCGACCTCGCCTTCGGCCGACTACCGAACTCCGGCGACGAACAGAGGCTGCACGGCCTCCAGTTCCAGTGGTTCGCGGTGCTGCAGAGCCGGCTCCTGGCCGCGCTCAGCCAGTGAGCGCCTCATGCGTCAGTGCCTCGGTGATCGCCCCCGCGTGGAGTTCGACGTGGCGTTCGTCCATCTCGGCGGTGGAACGGGGCGCGACTTTCTTTCTAGTCGAGGGTTCTCAGATTGATCATGAACTCGCACAACATGATGCTGCGACTCGTCCTGAGCGCGTTTTTGCTCGTCACCGGCCTTGCCGGCTCGCCCGGTCCGGCTGCCGCGGCCGAACCATCGACGGCCGCGCCCGCCGTGACCGAACTGCCCGAAGCAACTCAGGCAGGCGACCTGGCCTTCGAGCCGGAGGGGACCCTTTGGTTCGACGGCCGCTACGGCTTCCAACACGAAGGAGGCGAAGCGGGCTTCGTCGGACGCCTTGAATCTGGAGGCCAGGTCGAGGAACTGGCACTGCCGTCGACCGAGACCGCCGGTCTACCTGTGATCGATGCCGACGGAGGCGTCTGGTTTCCGCTCTCGGACGCCGCCGAAAACCGCGGCGCGGCCGCGATAGGCCACTTCTCCTCTGGCGGAGACTTCGAGCGCTACCCGCTCGGTAACAAGCGCGGCTACACCGAATTGATGGCGCGGTCAGGCACCGACCTCTGGGTCGGCGGGGCTGTACTCAGCAAGCGCCAAGTGACGGTGGGGACGTTCATAGACCAGGTCTCCACCTCCCCGACCGTGACCGTCAAACGGAGGATCCGTCTCAACCGAAAGTGCACCCCGTCGGCGATCGCCGCAAGTGAAAGCGATGTCTGGTTCGCCGAAGGCTGCGAAAACCAGAGCCCGTCGCACCCCAGCTGGAGAGCCGCGATCGTCCATGTGGAGCCGAACGGCAAGCTCAAGCGCTACCGGTTGCCACGTCTGTCCTACGTGACCTCGCTTGCCATCGGCGCCGACGGGACCGTCTGGTTCGGCTCCTTCGGAACCAACGGCACCAAGGATGAATTCGGCTACGTGGGGCCGTCGGGCTCCCTCACGAGATACCGGGTCGGTCACGTCGAACCCGGGGTGACCGCGGTCGGACCGGAAGGTCGCCTCTGGTTCACGGAAGAAGTGCAGGGCTACCGCCATGCGGCGCTCAACTCGATCGGCCCGAACGGCGATCTGGGTCAACCGATCTGCCTCGCCGCCAAGTGCGGCCTCGAACCGTTCGGACTCGCCTTCGCCCCGAACGGCGAACTCTGGTTCTCCGCCTTGACCTCGGAAAGGCCCTACGGCGGAGGGGGCGGAGGTGCTTTGATCGCCGAGAACAATCGGTTGAGCGAGGCTGGATTCATCGGGCATCTGCCCCTTCCCTGAGCCCAGCCGGCTCCTGGCCGGGCATCAGCCGGCGAGTGTCTCGTCGAGCAACAGGGGACCTGAGTCGCCTGTCAAACGCTCCGCCGCATGGGATCGTTGCGAGTGCTTTGAAGACGGTCGTCCCCGTTCGTCCCCTCTCCGTCGCCCTATTCGCGGCACTGCTTTCGGCCATCATCGTGGCCGTCTCTGCAGGCGGGACGGCGAGCGCCGGGACGAAGGCGGGTCCCCACGGCTCCGCCGGGCACCCGAGGACGTCGGGAAGGGCAATCGTCTCGCCGCGCCCCGGGCAGCACGTGAAGAGGAACTACCTGCGACTGGTCGTGAAGAGCGGCCCCGAGCGCGAAGACCTGCGGGCGAGGCTGAACGGGGTCCCGATCGGCGAGCGCTTCCGGGTCGACCTGAAGCGGCATCGGCGCTACCTCGAGGCCTCGCTGGTCGACGGCCTGCGGCGCGGGGAGAACACCCTCGTCGTCCGGGTGAAGCAGCGCGACGGAAGCTATCGACGGGCGCGGGTCAAGTTCGTCGTCGCCCACCGCAAGCCGCTGGTGAGCGCCGGGCGTGACCTGCGCATCGCCGCGGGCTCGGGCCTCGTGCTGCACGGCCAGGTGTCCCTCCCTCGGCAGGCCACCGCGAGCCAGGTGGAAGAAGGTCCGCCCCAGGGCGGCCAGACCGAAGTGGAATGGAGCCTCGTCTCCGCCCCGGAAGCGAGCGAACTCGAACCTCTCACGACCCCGCTCGGGACGATCGGCCCGCCGCAGAACGAACTGTCGGGCCTCGAAGAAGCCGACACGCTGAGCCCCGTCTTCACCCCCGACGTCCCCGGCCTCTACAAGCTGCAGATGACCGTGACGAGCGCGCTCGGCACCAGCACCGACGAAGCGACGGTCGATGCCATCCCGGCGACGCCGCTGCTGCCCCTGGACACCGAATCGAAGGCCGGCGAAGGCGGGGCGCAGCCGGGGATCCAGATCGGATCGGAAAACCTCGCCGCGCCCTTCCTGCGGACCGCGGGCGGCGCCAAGGGCTACTCGGGGACGATCGAAGGGATCCAGTACAAGGCGATCTGGCAGGTCGTCGCGCTCGGTCGCTCGACCATGGCGCTGAAGTGGAACCGGACCTACGGCATCTGCCAGACCGCGCAGAGCGGCGGCTGGTACTCCTGCCGGATCGGCGAAGGCGGCGCGGTCGCCCCGTCCCGGGTGGGCGTGCCGGTGGCCGCCAAGCTCGGCGAAGAACTGAACGCTCTCAGCAACGAAACCCTGGTCGTCGCCGCCTCCCACAAGAGCGGCGGCGCCGGGATGGAATGGGCCGCCCCGGACGAATCGAAGTTCGTCGAAGCCAACCTGGCGCCGATCGGCTTCCCGAAGGAATCCGACCCGGAGATCGGCGCGCAGATCACCGCCGCCAAGGCCGGCGAAATGGCGGGGGTTGGCGTCCCGGGGCTCAAACAGGGGGAAGCGACGATCGCCGCGGGCGCCGGGACCAACGGGCTCGTCGGCTACCTCACCCCCGACTCCAGCCGCCCGACGCCGCACTACGGCTTCATCTCCTCCCGGCGGATTCCCTTCGACACCCGCGCCACCTCCGAATGCAACGCCGGAGGGTGCACCGTCACCCAGCGGGTCGGCGAAGGATCGGGCGCCACCGAAGTGAAGGGGACCGTGCCGGCGAACGAAGGCGGCTTCCTGGTCGCCGCCTACAACCGCCTGACCCTGGCGCCGGTCGAAAGCAAGACCTTCGTCACCGCGCTCTCCTACGAAGAAGCCGAAGGGAACAACGGCCCGGGCCGCTACCGGCTCGAACAGATGGCCGCCTACGTCGCCGGCCTCGCGAAGCAGGAAGCGATCGTCCTGATCACCTCGATCCACGGCTCCAAGCAGGCCACCAAGGTCCTCTACACGCCCGGCACCCCGTCCTGGAGCCAGCTGCTGAACGCGGTTGCGAGCGTCGGCGGCACGCGCGAAGAATTGATCGCGGGCGGGAGCACCGCGGGTGCCGACTACTCGCTGGCGAGCGCCGGCAAACTGGCCGAAGGCGAGGCGACCGAGTCCTCGAGCGCCGGGGCCCGGCTCCGCGGCTTCCTCGTCCCCGACGGCGACTCCGTCTACCGGCCCGAATCGGTGAGCGCGACCGCGGCACCGAACCACCTGCTGATGAACACGGTCCTGAAGGAGCCCGGGACCGAACCCTGGCCCGACGAAAACAGGCCGGAAGTGATGGCCGCGATGTCCTACATCGGCACCAGGACGAACCTCGGGACGAACCCGCGATTCAGCTATTGGAGCCGCCTTACGACCAGTGACAGCGCCCGCGACGCGCTCACCGCGGTGAACGAACAGCACTACGAACCCGGCCACGGGTTCAAGGTCGAGGCCTTCGAAGCGGCGATCGGGGACCTGCGGACCGAGCTGCCCCTGGTGAGGACGGCGCGGACCTATATGGAAGAGCTCAAGTCGACCAGCGGGGACGGCACGGAAGCCTGGGAGAAGGCGTTGAAAGTCAACGCCGAACTCAAGGACCTGCTCGAAAAGCTGAAAGAAAAGGGTCGTGCCTCGGCCGAAATCCTCTCGGTCTTCTCGCAGATCTTCCAGTTCTGCGCGACGGCTGCCGGTTTCCCCGAGGCGGCGTCCTTCGTCAGGTTCCTCGAACTGGCGGTGATCGCGGGAGAGGCCGGCCAGAACTACTACAACGTCAACTTCGACGGCTCGGAAGCCAAGCCGAGCACCGAAGTGGAAGCGGCCAAGCTCGGCGAAGAACTCGCCAACCAGGCGAAGGCGAGCGCGAAGTCCTTCGACCGCTTCGGCGACATCCTGGTCAGCGACTGGAGCAAGCTCCAGCTGGTCGGCAAGTACGGCGGCTGCGATGCCGAAGGCGGCTGCGGGCCGCAAGGCGAATACGCCGAACTCGCGTCAGAACCGAAGATCGTGGAAGCCGCGCAACAGGCCACCGCCCAGGGATTCGAACGGGAGATCTACACCAAGCTCGTCCCCCTCGTCTTCCCGATCTGGAAGACCGAACCGGAGACCGACATCGCCGCCACGAACCTCGGCGAACACTATTACTGCTACGACATCTCCTATCCGTTCTACGGCGCGCCCGAACTCGCCTACTTCAAGAGCCTCGGCGACTTCCTCCCGGCCCGGTCCGAAGGGAACCCGACCAACAGCTTCTCCTACCGCGTCTACCTTTCGATGGCCCGCTCCGGCCGCACCTACGGGTGGGCGTCGAAAGCGATGCTGGAACATATGTTCAACCCGCTGAACGCGAGGAACGCCAAGGAAGATGGCCTGGGGATGAACCGCGGTGACTTCATGCGCGAAGGCGAACGGATCGGTAAGTACATCCCCTCCAACACCTGTTACTGGTACGGCAGATAAGCCGCTCGAAAGGTCCCGGATGAAACGGCTCAGCTCCAAGCTCACCTATTCGAACGTCATCTCGACTCTCTGTCTTCTCCTGCTCCTCGGCGGCGGAACCGCCTACGCCGCGATCCAACTCGGCAGGGAAAGCGTCGGCACGAGGCAGCTGAGGAAAAGCGCCGTGACCCCCGCCAAACTGAGCGCCGCGGCCAAAGGGGCGCTGACCGGGGCGACCGGACGCGAAGGACCCGCGGGACCGACCGGGCCGACGGGTCCGACCGGGCCGCAGGGCAAGGATGGAACCCCGGGAGCGGAAGGGGCGCGGGGTGAACCGGGAACCGACGCCACCCCCGACGCGGTCGCCACCGTGATCAACAGCACGCCGCCCCAATTCCTCGGGACCCATCCCGGCTTCACGGCGGTCGAACGGCAAACGGAAGGCGTCTACTGCCTCACCCCCGCCGCCGGGATCGACTACTCGCACCCGATCGCCAGCGTGGAATGGCTGCACACCCTCGAAAGCAAAGCCCTGATCGAGCCGATCGCCGGCCCCGCGGTCGACAGCTGCACCGCCGGCCGACTCGAGGTCCACACCTTCGAGATCAGCGGCGCCAACGTGGTGAAATCCGACGCCGCCTCATTCACCATCTTCGCTCCTCAGCCATAAGCGGAGCGGCGCTTCAGCCGCTGAGCAGGCGGGCGTCCACGCATGAAACCATCCGACGATGGCTGCGATCGAACTCGAGGGGGTGGTCAAGCGCTTCGGCCCGATCGCCGCGGTCGACGGGCTTGACCTCGACGTCCCGGAAGGAATCTGCCTCGGGCTGCTCGGCCCCAACGGCGCCGGCAAGTCGACGACGATGAGATTGCTGACCGGCCAGGCGATCGCCGACGCCGGCTCGCTGCGGGTCCTCGGCTTCGAGCTGCCGGGCGAATCGAAGCCGGCGCGCCTGCGGATGGGCGTCGTCCCCCAGCTCGACAACCTCGACATCGACGTCACCGTCGAGGACAACCTCGCCGTCTACGCCCGGCTCTACCGGGTCCGTGACGTCGGCGCCGCGGTCGATCGTGCGCTCGGGATCGCCCGCCTGACCGACCGCCGCCGCGACGCCGTCGAGAAGCTCTCGGGCGGGATGCGCCGGCGGCTGCTGCTCGCCCGCGGCCTCGTCCACGAACCGAGGCTGGTGCTGCTCGACGAGCCCACCGTCGGCCTCGACCCGCAGATCCGCACCGAGCTCTGGACGCTGATCAGCGAGCTGAAAGCGGGCGGGACGACGATCCTGATGTCGACCCACTACATCGAGGAGGCCGAGCGCCTCGCCGACGAAGTCGCGGTGATGGCGGCCGGCAGGATCATCAGCCGCGGCAGCCCGGCGGACCTGATCCGCGAGCACGCCGGGCGCCAGACGGCCGAGGTCTACGCGCCGCCGCAGCGGCTGGCCGAGGTGCGGGCGCGGGCCGAGGAGGCCGGCCTGCGAGTGCGCGCCGCCGGCCCGGCCGTCGCGATCGTCGGCTCCGAGCGGGCCGAGGACGGGGTCCTCCCAGAGGATGCCGTGGTCCGGGCGGCGACGCTCGAGGACGTCTTCGTCGTGCTGACCGGCGAGGCAGCCGAGTGAGCGCCACCGACAGCGTCCCGCGCTCCGCCGAGCCCGACTCGCCGCGCCCCGACGACATGCCGCGAAAGATGCGCCGACTCGAACCGGCGGCGATCGCCGGCGTGATGAGTCGCGAGGTCGCCAACTTCGGCACCTACTGGAAGGGCACGACCTTCTCCAGCGTCCTCGAACCGCTGGTCTACCTGCTGGCCTTCGGGCTCGGCCTCGGCGCCACCCTCGTCGACCAGGTCGAAGGCGTCCCCTACATCCAGTTCGTCGGCACCGGGATGGTGGCGACGGCGGTGATCTTCTCGAGCGCCCTGCCGGCGATGTTCGGCACCTTCGTCAAGCATCGCTTCCAGAACACCTACGACGCGATCCTGGCGGCGCCGGTCGACGTCGAGGAGCTGGTCACGGCGGAGATGCTGTGGATCGCCCTGCGCTCAGGCGTCTACGGTTGCGTGCCGCTCCTCGTCACCTTCTTCTGGGGCCTCGATCCGAGCTGGGGCATGCTGCTGGTGCCGCTCTTCGGCTTCGTCACCGCGCTCGGCTTCGCCGGCTTCGGGATCACGATGGCGGCGACCGTCGCCAAGATCGACCAGTTCAACTACGTGACCGCCCTCTTCGTCACCCCCCTCTTCCTGGTCGCCGGCACCTTCTTCCCGATCTCGGGCCTCCCCCAGTTCTTCCAGGACCTCGCCCAGGTCAACCCCCTCCACCAGCTGGTCGAACTGGTCCGCGGCGCCGCCTTCGGCTTCGACCCCTGGGACCTCGCCAGATTCGCTTTCCTGGTCGCCTTCGCCTTCCTGACCTGGCGCTTCGCCGTCTCCCGCATGCAGCGGCGGCTCATCCAGTAACGAGCGTCAGTCAAAGACTGCGGTCCGACCACGTTGCAATGTGGGGGCTGACATCCGATCTTCTGGATCGATGAAGAGACCACTCCTTTGAAGCACGGCATGCTCGTCCTCGCACTGGTCGTGATCGCGGTCGCGGTCGCGGTCGCCCCGTCCTCCGCGGCGGGGCCCGACCCTGATCTCGGCGGCTGTCAGGTCTTTCCCGACCCGCCCGCCGGAACGCAGGCCAATGCCAAGTCGCTGCCGACCCAGGCCGCCTGGAACCAGGACATCTCGAAGGCGCCGCGGGACCCGCGCTCGAGCAGCTACATCTCCTACATCGACTCCCACGGCGAAGGGAATATCCACCCGGACTTCGGCTCGCCCGCGGGCTTCGGCATCCCCTTCTCCGTGGTCGGCCCCGACGAGCCGAAGCTGCCGACCACCTACACCGAAGCCCCCGAAGAGAGCGACCCGGGTCCGTTCCCGATCCCCGGCACCACCGCGATCGAGGGCGGCACCGACAACCACGCGATCGCGGTCGAGACCGGCAGCTGCACCCTCTATGAGCTCTTCGATGCCACCTACAAGCCGAGCCCGCCGAGCTGGGTCGCCGGCTCCGGCGCCAAGTGGGACCTCAACTCCGACGCCCTGCGTCCCGAGAGCTTCACCTCGGCCGACGCCGCCGGCCTGCCGATCCTCGCCGGCCTGGTCCGCTACGACGAGGTCGCCTCCGGCGTCGTCGACCATGCGATCCGGGTCACCTTCGACAGCACCCGCGATGCCTGGATCCACCCCGCCGTCCACTGCGCGGGCGACACCGCGAATGCGGCGGCACCGCCGATGGGGCTGCGCTTCCGGCTCAAGGCGAGCTACGGCCTCGGCAAGTTCAGCGGCGCCGCCAAGGTGATCGCCGTCGCGCTGAAGCGCTACGGGATGATCAACGCCGACAACGGCTCCAACTGGTTCATCAGCGGCAGTCCCGACCCGCGCTGGAAGGACGGCAACCTCAACCAGTTGAAGCGGATCCCTGGAAGCGCCTTCGAGGTCGTCAGGAGCGCCGCCAAGATCCACGCCTGCTGAGGCCGAGGCCCTCGCAGCGCCGCAACCACAGCGATCCGAAGTGGCCGTTGAAATCGTCCGGGCTCATCGGCCTTCCGCGATCCGGAAGCCGACCGAGGCACGATTGCTCCGCCGGCCGGCGGCATCGGTAGCGACGGCGTAGAGCCTGTAGACGCCCGGCGGGAAGATCCGATTGCCGAGCCGGCCGGAGAACGGCACAGAGTTCGCCCCGCCACCGAGTCGGCGGTGTAGATCGTGGGCCGGGCTCCCGAGGCGGCCCGGCCGTTGGCGACGCCTGGGCTCCCTGAGGATCGTGAAGGTCACCGTCGCCGGTTCGGAGAGACTGAGTCGGATCGCCGCCCCGACGGCACGGGAGGCCGCTGCGACGGCACCCACCGGGGTGGATGAGGAACCGGCGAGGAGGACGACGGGGGTGACCCGGAGATGGCTGATCGTCAGTCTGCTGCGCTTGGCCGTGCCGGAGGGCGGCGACGTCAGCGGTTCCGACGGCGCCCTCAGCGGTTCGGAAGGCGCCGTCGCGGCCGCCTGTGTGTAGGTCACGGCGCCGGTCGAGCAGCGCGAGACGTTGCCGACGGCGTCGACGGCGGTGGCATGGAAGGTCGTGGTCGAGTTCGCGGCCACGCTTACGACGATTCCCGACGAGGAGAACCGGGCCGCTGTGCCGTCACCCGCCGGTTCGGTGCAGGCGGCGTCGGTATAGAGGCGGACGGTCGAGCCGGCCTCGGCGCTGCCCCGGATCAGCGGCGTCGTGTCGGACCCCGGCGACACGGGGCTGCTCGAGGTGAAGGTCGGCTCGGCGGGCGCTGTCGAGTCCTCGACGTAGGTGAAGTCGCCGGTCGAGCAGGCCGAGGTCGTGCCGGCGCTGTCGCGGGCGGTCGCGTAGAAGCTCGTGGTCGAGTTCGCCGGGACGACGACGGTCAGCCCGGCAGGGAATTCGGCGGCGCTGCCGCTGGCGACCGGTTCGGTGCAGGCGGCGTCGGTATAGAGGCGGACGGTCGAGCCGGCCTCGGCATCGCCGCGGATCAGCGGCATCGTGTCGGACCCCGGCGAGGTCGGGCTGCTCGAGGTGAAGGTCGGCTCGGCGGGCCCGGTGGAGTCCTCGACGTAGGTCAACGAGCCGGGCGAGCAGGCAGAGACGTTGCCGGCGGCATCGGTCGCGGTGGCGTGGAAGGTGGTGGTCGAGTTCGAGGCCACCGGAGTGAGGATCCCTGGTTCGATGAACTGGGAGGCCGGACCGCTCGCGGCGAGCGTGGTGCAGGTTGCGTCGGAATAGATGCGGACCGTCGAGCCGGCCTCGGCGCTGCCCTTCAGCCGGGGTGCCGGGTCGTTCGACGGCGAGGCCGGATCGCTCGCGTGCAGGGTTGGCGGCGAGGGGACGCCGGAATCCTCGACGTAGGTGACCGAGGTGGTCGAGCATGAGGACGTGTTGTTCGCGTCGAAGGCGAGGGCGTGGAAGGTGGTCGTCGATTCCGACGCCACGGTCACGGCGATCCCCGGCGAGGCGAGCTGGGCGGCGCTGCCGGTGGCGGCAGGAGCCCCGGAGCAGGCCGCGTCCGGGTAGAGCTCGACCGTCGATCCGGCGGGTGCGTCGCCGATGATCCTTGGCGTCGTGCTGTTGCCGGGGGTGGTCGGAGAGCTCGAGCTGAGCGTCGGTACCGCCGGGATCGGTGCGCAGAGATTGCGGGCCGAGGAGCGGTTGCGGGGCTGCGGGGTACCGACGGCGAAGTCGGCCCCGTTGTTGGCGGTGGCGACGCAGCCCACGCCCTTTCGCTGCAGCGAGTTCGGGTTGCCTTTGGTCGGAGCCCTGGTGCCCTGATAGCAGTTGGCCGTGCTTCCGTAGCCGACCAGGTCGATCACCGCCGGCCCGCCGGGGCAGGCTTCGGTGAGCGGCGTGAAGCTCGAGACCAACGCCACCTTGCCGGCGCTCACGCTCAGGGTCGTGTTGCCTCTCGCATCCGCCGCGGGCAGCGGTGCGCCGGCGGTGCCGCCGGCATTCCCCTCGGCGACGAGCAGGTACTGGCCGATCTCCAGACTGCCGCTCAGTGGGGTCACCGTCCAGTTGGCCGAGGCCGCGGGCGCGTACTGCACCGAGTAGCCGGTCAGGTCGACGGCTGCGCCCGAGCGGTTGAAGACCACGATGAAGTCGTTCTGGTAGGGCGCGCCGATGTTGCCCCCGCCGCCGAAGACCTGGGAGATCAACGGCTGTGGGGCGGGATGGGCGTCGGCGAGCGCGGGGAAGGCGCCCATCAGAGCCAACCCGGCGGCAGTACAAAGGATCCGGAGGCCGCGTCGGCGCCGGGAAATCGTCTGGGTTGTCATCGAGGGGAGCACGTACCTGCCTCTTCGGGATCGCCCCTTCCGGTCGGGAGAACTGGACGAATGGGTGCAGAGAACGTTCGAGTGGGTAAGGCTTCCGATCTGGTGGGCTTGGCCCGTTCGCCTCCGACGATGCTTCGGCCGGTCTTACGGCCACTGTCTCGGGTACCTTCCGTCGGTGCGTGTAAATCGGAAAGTTCCGCTTGCCATCTCACTGCTGTGCGTCGTGGGCATCTGCATCTCGGTGGCGGGCTGCGGGGCTAGTGCTTCGGTGGAGTTTGGGGGCTCGACGCTCGATCAGCCCGAGCAAGATGTCTCGCGGGCCCTGGTGAGAGCGGTCGGGCAGCGGCCGGAGGCGGTTTCCTGCCCCGATGAAGTTCCGGCGAAGAGCGGGCATCATTTTCGCTGCGTGGTGACGGAAGAAGGCGGGACGCGGTTCGGCGCGACCGTCACCGAGTCGAACGTTCACGATGAACGCGTCCACCTCGACGTGCAGGTAGACGAGCACCCGCTCAGGTAACTGCCGCGTCTACGTGGTTTCGACGTAGTCGCGACCTGCTGCCGGCTGCGGAGCCGATTAGGCTTACGCCCCGACCCGACGAACAGGAGCCTTTGGTGCCGAAGCTGAAATCGATCCTTGCCCTCACGACGCTGCTGGCGGTGCTCGCCGCCGGGGCGCCGGCCGCCGCGACCGCGACGATACCCCAGCCGGTGCTCGGCGCCTGGAAGATCGGCAGCGGGAGCGACGGATTCACCCTGAAGAAGAGCGGCAGCAAGGTGCTTCTGACGAACTTCCACATGACCGTGGAATGTGAAGACAAGCCGCCCAAGGTGACCATGCTCGGCAGCTACGCGTTGAAGGTCTTCACCCGCGGCGGCTACAGCACCTGGGGCGTCGGCAAGAACGTCGGCGGCGAAGCCGAACCGTTCGGCGTCAAGGTCAAGTCCGGGGGCAAGACCTACAAGGGTGAATTCAGCGCGATCTGGAACTACCAGGACCCCGCCCACTCCCTCCTCGGCGCCACCATCTCCTTCGACGGCTGCAGCACCTACGCGTTGGGGGCGAAGCCGAAGTAGGAGCACCGCGTAACCAGTCCCGGTGCAAGCCTCATCGACCAAGGCTGGCGAGGCAACCCTCGAGGAGCTCGCCGGCGAAGCGGCGGGCATCGTCGTCGTCGAGGCGGATGCGGTCGTGCATCCAGCGGATCTTCGCCTCCGCGGAGTCGCGCTCGACCCGGCCGGAGGAGACCCACTCGGCGACCCGCGGCCCGTTGACCTCGAGGAAGCTGAGCGAGTCTGCCGCCTGGACCACGTTGCGCTCGCGCTCCTCACCCCCCACCTCGTGGGTGCGGATCAAATCGGCGATCGCCAGGCGCCGCTCGGGCTCGACGCCGTGGTCGACCATCCAGGCGGAGGCCAGTTCGGCGCTCCGCTCCTGGTGGTAGGTGAGGTAGACGGGATCGTGCCAATCGGCCTCCGTCCAGCGGGAGTCGGGGTCGGGGACGGCACGCTCGTAATCGTGGAGCAGCGACGCGAGGGCGATCTCCTCGCCCGCCTCGGGATCGACGGTCAGCGCCCAGTCCTCGGCGCGCAGGCAGTGGAGCGCGTAGGGATGCTCGGCGACCAGCCAGCGCCGCGCCGCCCAGCGCAGACCCCGCTCACGGTCGGCGATCAAGCTGACTCGCCGGCTTTGGCGGTGGGTGGATCTCCGGCCGGACGCCGCGCGGTCGGCAGGTGGGAGAACAGCCGTGCGTCGAGCTCCCTGCCGCCCATCAGACCGCCCGGCCGCAGCCAGAGGATCAGCAGGATCAAGACCGCGACGACGATCTGGGAGATGCCGTTGCCGATCGTCAGGTGCAGCGGGCCGACCGCCTCGCCCGCCTCCATCCGGCGCAGCACCTCGTCCACGAAGGCGAGGATCGCGGCGCCCAGGGTCGCCCCCGAGACGGTGGTCGAGCCGCCGATGACCAGCACCGAGAGGATCAGGAAGGTCTCGTCGAAATAGAACGAGCTCGGGTCGAAGGCGAGGTTGTACTCGGCGAAGAGCGCGCCGCCGACCCCCATGATCGCCGCCGACAGCACCCAGGCCCAGAGGCGGGTGCGGAAGACGTCGACGCCGAGTGCCGCCGCGGCGAGCTCGTCGTCGCGCACCGCCCGCAGCTGCCGGCCGCGCGGGACCTCCTTGCAGAGGAAGGCGACCAGCGCGACCCCGACCGCGAAGGCGAGGGCAACCCAGACGGTGACCGTGGCGGGGATGCTGTAGAGGCCGGTCGGCCCGTGGGTGATCTTCACCGCCGCCTGGACCACCGTGTAGAAGATGACCAGCAGGGCGATCGTCGCCATCGACAGGGCGTTCTCCCGCATCCGTATCAGCACCAGGCCGATCACCAGGGCGACGATCGCGGCCGCCAGGGC
The DNA here is from genome assembly GCA_965200635.1 of Solirubrobacterales bacterium. Taxonomy (GTDB): domain Bacteria; phylum Actinomycetota; class Thermoleophilia; order Solirubrobacterales; family 70-9; genus VAYN01. Next base: position 3,623,262 of record OZ241364.1, read on the forward strand.
GGCCGCCGCGACGCTCGGGATCAAACTCAGTTCCGCGTTCTTGACGAAGCTCGGCACGCCCGGCGTGTTGAAGGACTTGATCGCCGCCGGGATCGTCAGCAGCGCCGCCGCGTAGGCGCCGATCCCCATGAAGCTGACGTGGCCGAGCGAGATGATCCCCGAGTTGCCGGAGAAGACCTGGAGGCCATAGACCAACACCAGGGTGATGAAGAAGGTGACGATCACCCGCTGCATCTCGGGCGCCGCGCCGGAGCCCCAGACCGCGACCAGGAGCAGCGGCACCGCCAGCACGGCGGTCCCGCGGAGGGAGAGGAGGGCGGCGCGCCTCATAGCGACGGGGCCGGCTTCACCAGCAGGCCTTCGGGTCGGAAGTAGAGGATCGCGATCACCGCGGTGAGCGCGATGGCGGTGCTGTAGGAGAGCGCCGAGCCGGACAGGAAGGCGGCCAACGCACCCTGGATGAAGGCGTAGACGAAGCCGCCGAAGACCGCTCCGCGAAGTGATCCGAGGCCACCGATGACGCAGGAGATGAAGGCGATCAGGACCGGGTCGAAGCCCATTTCGGGAGAGACCGAGCCCTGCTGTCCGAGGATCAGGATCGCCGCGATCCCGGCGAGCAGGCCGGAGATCGCGAAGGCCGCGGCGATCACCGCGTTGGCGCGGACGCCCATCACCCGGGCGATCTCGAAGTCCTGGCTCGCCGCCAGCATCGCCACCCCGTGGCGGGAGCGCTGCAGGAAGGCGGTGAGGCCGAGCAAGGAGACGATCGCCGCCGCCGCGCTCAGCAGGTAGACGTCGGAGATCGTGTAGCCGCCGACCTTGACGAAGTGGTTGAAGATGCCGGGCACGGCGACGCTCTTGGCCCGTGGCGAGACGAAGTGCAGGAACAGTCCCTGGACGATCTGGCTGACCGCGAAGCTGGCCAGCAGCAGGGTGGCGAAGCTCGCCCCGCGCAGCGGCCGGAAGGCGAGCCGCTCCATCGCCACCGCGGCGAGCGACGCGGCGATCAGCGCCGCCGGCACCGCGAGCCAGAAGTTGACCCCGCCGTCGACCAGCAGGTAGACGGTGTAGGCGGCGACGGTGACCAGCTCGCCGTGGGCGAAGTTGACCATCCCGAGCAGCGAGAAGACCATCGCCAGCCCGATCGCCAACAGCGCGTACTCGGAGCCGACACCGAGCGCGTTGATCGCCTGCTGGACGATCTCGCGAGCGGAGATCGTCGCTTCCAGCGCCAGGCTCACGAGCCCTCCATCGCCAGGTAGGTCCGCTCGATGTCGGAGTCGGCGATTTCCTCGGCGGTCCCGGACTGGAGCAGGTTGCCGCTGGCGAGGACGTAGGCGCGGTCGGCTATCCCGAGGGCCCGGCCGGCGTTCTGCTCGACCAGCAGGATCGTCATCCCTTCCGCCTTCAGGCTTTCGATCAGGGCGAAGATCTCGTCGACGATCGCCGGTGCCAGGCCGAGCGAGGGCTCGTCGAGAAGCAGCAGGCGCGGCGCCGACATCAGCGCCCGCCCCACCGCCAGCATCTGCTGCTGCCCGCCGGACAGGGCCCCGGCGAGCTTCCCCCGCGCGTCGCGCAGGGCCGGGAAGCGCTCGAACATCTCCTCGCGGCTCGCCGCGATCGCCTCGCGGCCCCGGTCGCGACCGCCGACCCGGAGGTTGTCGTCGACGCTCAGTTTCGGGAACACCCGCCGGCCCTCGGGCGAGAGCGCGATCCCGAGCCGGTTGATCGCCTCGGGCGAGCGGCCGCCGATCTCCTCGCCGTCGAACCTGATCGATCCGGCGGCGGGCTTCAGCAAGCCGACGACGCCCGACAGGGTCGTCGACTTGCCCGCCCCGTTGGAGCCGAGCAGAGCGACGATCTCGCCCTGCCCGACGTCCAGCGAGACGTCACGCACCGCCACGATCGGGCCGTAGCGGAGGGTCAGCCCCTCGATCTGCAGCAGATGCCCCATCGATCCGTGCCGCTACTACGGTTCCGGGATGAACTTGGGAGCGATCTTGGCGACCAGTTTCGGCTTGCCGTTGTCGATTTCGACCAGGTAGGCCGGCAGCTCCGGATAACGGCCCGGGAGCATCGTCAGGTTGCCCTGGATCGTTTCGTAGTCCTTCAACGACGCCAGCGCTTCGGCCATCGGTTCCGGTTCGAAGGAGCCCGCCAGGTGCGCCGCTTCGACCAGCGCGTAAACCTGGTCGCGACCGATCGCCTCGAAGGTGCTCGTTTCGACCGGCTGGCCCATCACTTTCTTGAATTCGGCGTCGAATTCGTCGAGCGTGCCGCCCGGTTCCGGGAACTGGTGGGTCGAGTAGACGGCCCCGTTCGCCGCCGAGCCCGCGGTCTCGGCGAAGGCCGGGTCGTCGTCGCCGTCGGTGCCGATGAACGGCGTTTCCACGCCCGCCCCGCGCAGCTGCTTGAGGAAGGTGCCCGAGTCGGGGACGAACATCGAGGTGAAGATCACGTCCGGCGTCGGGCTCGCGTTCTGCAGCTTCGTCACCTGGCTGCCGAAGTTGGTCGAGCCGATCGTGAACTGATCGGAGCCGGTGACCTTGCCGCCGCAGTCATGTTCGAACGCTTCGGCGAAGTACTTGCCCATCGTTTCTTCGCTGGTGTAGGGGCTCTGCGGGGCGACCAGCTCGTAGGCGCTTTTGTAGCCCTGTTCGCAGGCATATTCGGCGTCGGCCGCGGCCTGCAGGTTGTCGGTGAAGTTGACGTTGAAAGCGTTGTCGCCGATCTCTTCGAGCAGCACCGGAGGCGTGTTGACGCCCATCGTCATCACCCCGCCCGCGTTCTGGATCAGCTGGCCGCCGGCGACACTGGAGTCGGCGGTGGTCATCACGAAGGAGGTGATCCCCTTGTCGAGCAGGTCCTGGGTGGTCGTCGCCGTGGCGCTGGTTTCACCCTTGTTGTTCTCGGAGACGACTTCGACTTCGATCCCGTCGAGGCCACCTTCGGCGTTGATCTTCTTTTCGGCGAATTCCATCCCCGCGAGCTCCGGCGCGTCGAACGGCGCGAAGGACCCGGCGAGCGCCGCCGAGAAGCCGATCTTCAGTTTCCCTTCGGCCCCCGAGCCTTCACCCCCCGAGGAGGATTCCGAGCTGGAGGTTTCTGAGGACGAGCTGCTCGAGGAGCCGCCGCCACAGGCGGCCAGCAGCAGCGCCAGCAGGGCGACGCCGACGAGCAAGATCAACGGCCGTTTCATCAAAAGTCCTTCTCCTTCGTATGGCTGGATGTGTCGGTGGGGACTTCTTGGTGGGAGACGCCGAGGTAGGCGTCGATGACCGCTTGGTCGCGCTGCACTTCCTGAGGGGTTCCGGCGGCCAGGGTGCGGCCCTCGGCAAGGACGTGGATGCGGCCGCAGAGCCGCATGATCAGGCGCAGGTCGTGGTCGACGATGAGGACGGCGCACTCGTCGGCGGCGCCGATCTGGCGGATCGTCGCCAGCAGTTCGTCGGACTCCTCTTCGTTCATCCCGGCGGCGGGCTCGTCGAGGAGCAGGAGGCGCGGGGCGCCGACCAGGGCACGGGCGATCTCCGCCCGGCGCTGGGTGCCGTAGGAGAGCGTCCCGGCGGGCCGGTCGGCCTCGTCGACCAGGTTGAGCCGGGCGAGCATGTCGTCGACCCGCCCCAGCGCCGCCTTCCGGTCGCGCTGGGTGAGCGCGCCGATTTCGACGTTCTCCCGCACCGTCATCGTCGGGAAGAGACGGATCTGCTGGAAGGTCCGGCCGACGCCCATGCGGGCGACCGAGTGGGCCGGGCGACCGGAGGCCCGGGCGCCGCTGACAAAGATCGTGCCGGTGGTCGGGCGCAGGGTGCCGCTGACCAGGTTGATCAGCGTCGTCTTGCCGCTGCCGTTCGGCCCGATCAGCCCGAGCGTCTCGCCACGGGCGACCTGAAAGGAGACTCCGGCGAGCGCCTGGACCCCGTTGAACTCTTTGGTCACGTCCTCGATGACCAGGGCGGGCGCCGCGCCTGACGCGTCGGACTTCTCCTGGGTTGGTCCGCTATGCGGAACGCCGGACTGCATAGCTGAACACCCTGTCGCAGCAAGTTTGGCTGCGCAAGGGCGTCAGGGCGCTTCTGTCCGGCTATGCCGGACGGGGTTCGAGCCGCATGCCTACCGCCTTCGGCTCGGTGAAGAAGTCGCGTGAATAGCGGCCGCCCTCGCGGCCGATGCCGCTCGACTTGACGCCGCCGAACGGCGCCCGCAGCTCGCGTTCGTAGTAACAGTTCACCCACACCATCCCGGTGTCCATCCGGGCAGCGACGCGGTGGGCCCGGCGCAGATCCTCGGTCCACACCATGCCCGCCAGTCCGTAGGGGCTGTCGTTGGCGATCGCGATCGCCTCCTCCTCCCCCTCGAAGGGGACGACGACGGCAACCGGACCGAAGATCTCCTCGCGGCAGACCCGCATCCCGTTGTCGACGCCGGTGAAGACGGCGGGCTCGAGGTAGTTGCCGGCCGCCAGGGTGGGGTCGTCCGGCGCCACGCCGCCGCAGCGCAGCTCGGCGCCTTCGGCGACGCCGAGGGCGACGTAGTCGGCGACCTTGCGCAGGTGCACGTCCTCGACCAGCGGCCCGATGTCGGTCCCCTCCCCGCGCGGGTCGCCGACCTTCAGCTTCCGGGTGGCGGCGACGAAGCCCTCGACGAACTCTTCGTGGATCGCCCGATCGACCAGGATGCGGCTGCCGGCCAGGCAGACCTCGCCGTTGTTGTGGAAGACGCCGGCGACGGCGCCCGCGACCGCGGCGTCGAGGTCGCAGTCGGCGAAGACGATGTTCGCCGACTTGCCGCCGAGCTCGAAGGAGACCGGGGTGAGGCCGGGAGCCGCCGCCGCCATGATCGCCTGGCCGGTCCGGCTCTCGCCGGTGAAGGTGATCCGGTCGACGCCGGGGTGGCGGGTCAGCGCCTCCCCCGCCTCGCCCGGGCCGAAGCCCTGGACCACGTTGAGGACGCCGGGCGGGATCCCCGCCTCGACCGCCAGGACGCCGAGACGCTCGGCGCTCAGCGGCGTCTGCTCGGCGGGCTTCAGCACGACGGTGCAGCCGAAGGCGAGCGCCGGGGCAACCTTCCAGGTCGCCTGCATGAGCGGGAAGTTCCAGGGGCTGATGCAGGCGACGACCCCGGCGGGCTCGTAGCGGACCAGGGTGCGCAGCCCTTCGACGTCCCAGGTCTCGCTGTCGGCGCCGGCGGCGTAGTCGGCGAAGAAGCGCAGGTTGAGCGCGGCGCGGGCGACGTCGGTGCGGGACTGGCGGATCGTCTTGCCGGCGTCGGCGGTCTCCAGCGCGGCCAGCGCCTCGGTCTCCCCCTCGAGCAGGTCGGCCAGCGCGTGCATCGCCCGGGCGCGGCGCGAGGCCGGCGCGGCGCCCCACTCGGCGAAGGCGTCGCGAGCGGCGCTCACCGCGCGGTCGGCGTCGGCCTCCGAGCCGCGGGCGACCTCGGCGATCGTCGAGCCGTCGTGCGGGTCGGTGGTGGTGAAGGTCGCGCCGTCGACGGAGGCGACCCGCTCGCCGCCGATCACGTGGAGGACCGGCTCGCCCGCCATCAGATGCACTCCAGGACGATCTCGCCGAGGGTCGAGTACACCGCCCGCACCGTGTCGCCGGCGACCACCGCGGTCGCGTCCATCATCCCGCCGGAGAGGACGATCTGGCCCGCTTCGAGCGGAGTCCGTCGGGCCAGCCAGGCAACCGCCGTCGCCGGATCGCCGAGCACGTCCTCCCCGGTCGCGGTCCGCGGCTCACCGCCCCCGGCGCTGAACTCGACCCGCTCGGCGACGAGGTCGAGGGCGTCCGGCGCCAGGCCCGAGGGCGCGAGGACGAAGCGGGCCGCCGAGGTGTTGTCGGCGACCACGGTCGGCAGGGTGAAGCGGAAGTCGCGGTAGCGGGAGTCGAGCACCTCGACCGCCGCCAGCACCTCGGCGGTGGCGGCGAGCACGGCCTCGCGATCGACCTCGGGACCGGCGAGATCGGCGCCGAGCCGAAAGGCGATCTCCGGCTCGACCCGCGGTTGGCGGAGGGCGGCGAGGTCGAGCCTGCCGACCGGGGCGTCCATCGCGTCGGTGAGGAACCCGGTGATCGGCTCGAAGACTCCCATCTGCTCCTGCTTGGCGACGCTGGTGAAGCCGAGCTTGTGGCCGACGAGCCGCTCGCCGTCAGCGACCCGCAGCTCCAGCAGCCGGGCCTGGACCGCGTAGGCCTCCTCGGCGGTCAGGTCGGCGTCGATCGAGTCGGCGTCGAGCAGGTCGCCCGCGCGCCGCGCCGCATCCAGTCGCTCGGCGAAGGAGTCCCCGCTCACGCCGCCACCCCCTTCATCTCGGCGGCGACGTCGATGATCATGTCCTCCTGACCGCCGACCACCCGGCGCCGTCCCAGCTCCAGCAGGATCTCGGCGGGGTCGACGCCGAAGCGTGCCCCGGCCCGTTCGGCGTGGAGGAGGAACGAGGAGTAGACCCCGGCGTAGCCGATCGCGAGGCTTTCGCGGGTGCGGGCGGGCCGCACCCCGAGCATCTCCAGGGCCTCTTCGGCACCCTCGGCCAGCGCCATCACGTCGAGCCCGGTCTCGATTCCGGAGCGCTCCGCCGCCGCCGCGAAGAGCTCGGTCGCACAGTTGCCGGCCCCGGCGCCGAGCCCGCCCAGCGAGCCGTCGATCCGGTCGGCGCCAACTTCGATCGCGGCCAGCGAGTTGGCGACCCCGCAGCCGAGGTTGTCGTGGGCGTGGAAGCCGACGTGGGTCGAGTCCTCGAGGGCGTCGCGCAGGGCGGCGACCCGGGCGCGGACCGAGTCGGGGACAAGCGCCCCGGCGGAGTCGACGACGTAGACGGTGACCGCGCCGTAGGACTCCATCAGCCGCGCCTGCTCGGCCAGCGCCTCCGGCTCGCTCATGTGAGACATCATCAGGAAGCCGTTCGGCTCCATCCCCAGCTCGGCCACCCGGGCGATGTGCTGGGCGGAGATGTCGGCCTCGGTGCAGTGGGTGGCGACCCGGACCAGGCCGGCGCCGAGCTCCTGCACCGCGCTGAGGTCGGTGGCGAGGCCGATCCCCGGCAGCAGGAGCACCGCGATCGTCGCCCGCTCCACCGCCGTCACCGCGGCCGCGATCAGCTCGCGCTCGTCTACCGCCGAGAAGCCGTAGTTGAACGAGGAGCCGCCGAGCCCGTCACCGTGGGCGACCTCGATCACCGGCACCCCGCCGGCGTCGAGCCGGCCGGCGATCGCGGCGACCTGCTCGGCGGTGAAGCGGTGGGCGACGGTATGGGAGCCGTCGCGGAGGCTGGAGTCGGTGAGCCGGACCGCGCTCATCGGACCGCCTCCGGCAGGCGGGTGGCGATTCGCTCGCCGACCCGCAACGCCGCCGCGGTCATGATGTCGAGGTTGCCCGCGTAGACCGGCAGGTAGTCGCCCGCGCCGGAGACTTCGAGCAGCACCGTCGCCCGCTTCGCGGCCTCGCCGCCGGGGGTCCGGAAGGTGCCCTCGTCGAAGATCACCTCGCCCTTCATCGTGTAGCCGGGGACGTAGTCGGCGACCGCGGCGACCCGCCTCGCGACCGAGTCGCGCACCGCGTCCTCGTCGGCGTCGGCGGGCAGCGCGGCGAAGACCGTGTCGCGCATGATGATCGGCGGATCGGCGGGGTTCAGGATGATGATCGCCTTGCCCTCGCTCGCGGCGCCGACCTCGACGATGGCCCGCGAGGTGGTCTCGGTGAACTCGTCGATGTTGGCGCGGGTGCCCGGGCCGGCCGAGCGCGAGGAGATCGTCGCGATGATCTCCGCGTAGACGACCGGGGCGACATCGGAGATCGCGGCGACGATCGGCACCGTCGCCTGGCCGCCGCAGGTCACCATGTTCACGTTCGGCTCATCGAGGCATTTGTCGAGGTTGACCGAGGGGACGACGTAGGGCCCGACCGCGGCCGGGGTCAGGTCGATCGCCCGCAGGCCCGCTTCGCGCAGGCGCGGCGCCGAGGCCTGGTGGACCCCGGCGGAGGTCGCCTCGAAGACGATCGGCGGCGGGTCGGACTCGGCGAGCAGCCAGTCGACGCCCTCGTCGATCGCCGCGATCCCGTAGGAGCGCGCCCGGGCGAGCCCGTCGGACTCCGGGTCGATCCCGATGAACGCCTCCAGCTCCAGCACCTCCGACCCCCGCACCTTCTCCATCAGATCGGTCCCGATGTTCCCGGTACCGATGATCGCGCAGCCGACCTTCCCCATCTCAGCCCTCCTCCTTCGTGAACTCGACAGCGACCGCGCCGAGCGGCGCGCCGAAAGTTGCCTCGACCGTGGCGCCCGACCGTGCCGGGATCGCCGCGGCGAGCGCCCCGGCCATCACCACCTCGCCGGCCCGCAGGCCCTGGCCGAAACGGCTCAGGGTCCCGGCGAGCCAGGCGACCGCCCGGGCCGGGTGGCCGAGCACCGCCTCGCCGCGTCCGGCACCGACCTCGGTCCGGTTCTCGCGCAGGCTCATCGCCGCCGCGGCGAGGTCGATATCGGCCGGCGCGCAGCCCTCCCCGGCGACGACGAAGCGGGCGCAGCTGGCGTGGTCGGCGACCGTGTCGGCGAGCTTGATCCGCCAGTCGGCGATCCGCGAGTCGATGATCTCGAGCGCCGGCACCACCCGGTCGCAGGCGGCGAGGACGTCGTCCTCGGTCAGCCCCTCGCCCTCGAGGTCGCGGTCGAGCCAGAAGGCGATCTCGCCCTCGACTTTCGGCGCGATCAGGTCGTCGAGCCGGCAGGTCCCGCCGGGGGCGATCTCCATGTCGTCGAGCAGCGGCCCGAAGTCCGGCTGGTCGACGCCGAGCTGCTCCTGCATCGCCGCCGAGGTCAGGCCCACCTTCCAGCCGACGCGGCGGGCGCCGCGCTCGAGCCGGTGCCCGATCACGATCTCCTGGATCGCGTAGGCGTCGGCGAGATCCATCTCGCCCCAGCGGGCGGTCAGCGGTTCGATCGGCGTGGCGGCCGCGGCGGCTCGCTCGAGCATCTCCGCCGCCTCGCGCGTCTCCGACTCGGTCAGCATCTAGGTCTCCTTCGTTGCGGCTGGGGTGGGGTTCCAATGTCCGAGGCCGCGGGCGATCCGCGCGGCGGCGTCGACCAGGTCGGGGCCGATCGCGACGCACTTCTCGACCTCCATCCGCGCCGCGGGACCGGCGATCGAGATCGCCGCCACCGGCCGGCCGTCGTCGCCGAGGACCGGCGCGCCGACGCAGCGCAGCCCCAACTCGACCTCTTCGTCGTCGATCGAGAAGCCGCGCTCGCGGGTCAGCGCGAGCTCCTTGCGCAGCTTCTTCGGGTCGGTGATCGTGTGCTCGGTGCGGGCCTCCAGCTCGCGTGCGCAGGCGGCTTCGATCTCCGCCTCGCCCTGGAAGGCGAGGAGCGCCTTGCCGATCCCGGTGCAGTGCAGTGGGTTGCGACGGCCGACCCGCGAGGACATCCGGATCGAGGCTTCGCTCTCGACCTTCTCGACGTAGACGACCTCGTCACCGTCGAGGACGCCGACGTGGCTGGTCTCGCCCAGCCGTCCGCTGAGGTCGCGGAGCTCGACGATCGCGACGTCGCGCAGGGAGACGCGGACCGCGGCGCGGCTGCCGATCTCGAACAGCCGCAGGCCGATCGCGTAGCGGCCGTCGTCGGTCTGTTCGACCACGCGCAGCTCCAGCATCGTCGCCAGCAGTCGATGGACGGTGCTCTTCGGCCGCTTCGCCAGGGCGGCGATCTCACCGATCCGCAGCGGCTCCTCGCTCCCGGCGAGCACCGCCAGCAGCTCGATGCCTTTGCCGAGGGAGGTGTCGGCGCGCTTAGGTTTGGCAGGGGAGGATTTGCCCTTGCCGCCCTTGCGTTTCCCGTGCGTTCCATTATGCGGAACAGATCCCGTCATTCGGACCGCGATGGTAGCGTACGCATCATGCCCTCCTCGATAAAGCCGATCTTCACTCCCGGGGCCCCCTCGCCGCTCGGCACCTACCCGCACGCGGTCAAGGCCAACGGGCTCGTCTACTGCTCCGGGCAAGGCGCCCGCGACCCGGAGACGGGCCGCGAGGACGGGGTCACCCTGGACGCCGACGGCAGGGTCGTCGACCACGACATCAAGGCGCAGACCGCCGCCGCCCTGCGCAACCTGCGCGAGGTACTGGAGGCGGCCGGCTCCAGCTGGGACCGCCTGATCGAGATCAACGTCTACCTCAAGGACATGGCCGAGTTCGGCGCCATGAACGAGGTCTACAACAGTCACTTCCCCGACTCCGGCCCGGCCCGGACGACCCTCGGCGTAGCCGACCTCCCCGGCGACAACTTCGTCGAGATCCGCGCCGTGGCGCTGGCCTGAGCGTCGTCCGCAGGCGGCTCAAGTGCCGCGCAGTGCCTGCAACTTCGCCGAGACCTCGGTCGCCGCGGCGGCGACCGCCTCGCCTCGCTTCTCGATCACCGCGGGCGGCAGCGAGGTCGCGGTCTGGGCGATCGAGATTCCGCCGACGATCGCGCCGCCGCGGCCGCTGATCGGCGCCGCGATCGAGGTGCGGTTGCGCTGGAAGGAGTCGGAGACGACGTAGCCACGCAGACGCGCCTCACGCAGCCCCCCGAGCAGCTCCTCGACGTCGGGGTCGGCGTCGACCTCGCGGCTCGCCGTCTTGACCAGCTCGCGGACCTCGTCCTCGGGCAGGCAGTAGAGGGCCGCCTTGCCGCAGCCGGTGAGGAAGGCGGGTGCCCGGAGGCCGAGCCGGTTGCGCATCGGCAGCTCGCGCTTGTTCTCGATCCGGGTCAGGTAGACGACATAGCCGCCGACCAGCTGGCCCAGGTGGACCTCCCCGGCGCAGCGGCGCGAGAGGTCTTTCATCGGCCCCGATGCGGCCTCGACCAGCCCCAGCCGCTCGATCACCTGGCCGCCCATCAGGGCCAGCTCCGTGCCCAGTCGATAACCGCCGCCGGACAGCTGCTCGAGCATCGACTCGCCCACCAAGGTCACGCACAGGGCGTGGCAGGTGCTGCGTGGAAGCCCGGTGCCGGTGGCGATCTGACGAACGGTGAGGACGCGACGCTGCGGGGTGAACTCGCGCAGGACGCTCATCGCCTTCACGACCGACCCCACCCGCTTCGCCGACGCTTCCACTGTGTCCAGCATAACCGGACATGGGCCGTGACAAGTCAGGTGTGGCGATCTAGGTTTGCCGCCTCTTGGCACATAAAGTCTTCCGCATACCGACCCCTCAGTCGCCGCTCACCCAGTCTCCGGTGGCGACCATCAAGAGTGAGTCACGAGGCTCGGCGGGGTCGATCGTCGCGGGGTTCCTCGCGCCCCATCCCCCACACCTCGTCTACGCCGACAACCCACCCGCGAACGAGCCGCGCTCTGAAGGTGGATGGGAGCAGTTGCGCTGGGCCTACCAGGAGGTGAGGCGCCGGATCCGCGAGGAGCTGAAGCCGGACGTGATCATCGTTCACGCTCCTCACTGGATCACGATGATCGGCCACCACGTGAACTGCGTGCCCAACCCCCGGGGCTTCTCGGTCGAGCCGATCTTCCCGGACCTGCTGCGCTTTCACTATGACTTTCACACCGATGTCCCATTGGCCGAGGCGGTGTATGAGGAGGCACGTTCGGAGGGCCTGGTCACCAGGCGGATGGACCACCCCGGGGTGCGGATCGACTACGCGACGATCGGCTCGCTCTACCTGCTGAACCCGGAGGGGGACATCCCGGTGGTGTCGCTCTCCTGCAACAACAACCCTTACTTCTACTCGCACGAGGGGCTCGAGGACATGGAGCGCCTCGGGGTGGCGACGCGGCGGGCGATCGAGCGCTCCGGGCGGCGCGCGGTGCTGGCCGCCTCGAACTCGCTGTCCCACATCCACTTCGACGAGACCCCCTCGCCGCCCGAGGACATGAGCAAGGAGCACCCGATGAACTTCGAGGCCTACAAGTGGGATATGCGGATCCTCGAGCTCCTCCGCCGCGGCCGCACCCGCGAGGTCCGCGCCCTGCTCGGCGAGTACATCGAAGCCACCGAGGCCGAGGTGAAGGGCGGCGCCCTCTCCTGGATGATGGCGGCGATGGACTGGCCGGAGATCCCGGCCAAGGTGATGGCCTACCAGACCGTGATCGGCACCGGCAACGCGGTCGCCGAGTGGAACCTCGCGGGGAACGGCAACGGCGATGGGTGAGATCGTCGGGGTCGGGCTGATCCCCGGACTCCCCCACCTGCTCGCCGGTGACCCGGCGCCGAGCTGGAGCCAACTGGGTGACGCGGCGCGCTCTTTCGGTGACGAATTGCGCGAGGCGGGCGCCGAAGCGCTGATGGTGATGTCGACGCAGTGGTTCACTGTCCTGGGTCACAATTTCCAGGCGCGACCGAAGCTGCAAGGGACTTACGTGGATGAGAATTGGTACGCGTACGATTACGGCAGTTTCGACTATGACTTCGAGACCGAGCCGGACCTGACCGCCGGGTGGGCGGCCGAGGCGAAGGCCGACGGCTTCCAGGTCCACCTCACCGACTACGAGGGCTTCCCGATCGACACCGGGACGCTGGTCGCCCGCGAGTTGCTCGACCCTGAGCACCGGCTGCCGGTGACGATGATCTCCACCAACCTCTACGCCGACGTCGGTGACATGGAGCGGCTCGGCCACGCCGGGGCCCGCGCCGTCGCCGGCTTCGACGGGCGGGTCGCGTGCGTCGCCGTCTCCGGCCTCTCCGGCGGCTGGACCAACCGCTGGATCGAGCCCGCCGAAGACGCGATCTCCTCGGCCGAGCACGACGACTGGAACCGCCGCATCCTCGGCTGGCTCGAGGCAGGCGAAGCGGACCGGGTGATGGAGGAGCGCGAGCGCTACTCCGCCGCCTGCGACGTCGACACCCAACTCCGCGCGCTGCCGATGATCGAGGGCTGGGCCGGCGGGCTCGGCCCCGCCGAGGTACGCGCCTACGGCCCCGTCTGGGGCACCGGCGCCGCGGTCGTTACTTGGAACCGAAAGACAGGAGGAAGTTCGTGAGCGATCAGGACTATCCCGACGGCATCGCCGCGGTCGGGATCATCGAAGCCACGGGGTTCGTGCCGATATTCGACGCGGTCGACTCGATGACCAAGGCGGCCGAGATCGTCGTCTGCTCGGTCAACAAGATCGGCGCCCACCTCGTCGCCTGCATCGTCGAAGGCGAGCTGGCGGCGGTGCGGGTCGCACTCGACGTCGGTGAGGAGTCGGCCCGCGCGGTCGGCGCCACCGACGTGCGGACGGTCGTCTTCGCCAGCCCCTCCGAGCCGATCGCCGTGCTCGCCGAGTCGGCGCCGACCCTGCTGGGGGCCCGCTGATGGCCGCCCGGGGAGGCGGCGCCCGCGGCAGCCGCAGCGCGATCGGGCTGATCGAGACCAAGGGCCTGGTCCCGCTCGCCGTCGCGATCGAGGCAATGGTGAAGACGACCGACGTCACCTGCGTGGCGATCGACAAGATCGGCGACGGCTATCTGGCCGCGGCGATCGTCGGCGGCGTGGCGCCGGTGCGCTACGCGATGGAGGCCGGTGTCGATGCCGCCCGCGGCTACGGCGAGGTGACCGCGGCGCAGGTTTACCCGCAGCCGCACGAAGTCAGCCGCGGAGTGGTCGAGGGCATCGCCTCGGAGATGCTCGGCGGCAGCGCCGTCGCCCGCCTGGCCCCGTCGAAAGGGAGCTGAGCGCATGCTGCTGGCCGAGGTCGAGGGGAGGGTCTGGATCACCCGGGAAATCGACTCACTGGAAGGGCGGACCACGCTCGCGGTCCGTGACTCGGCCTCCCGCGCCCGCCACATCGCGGTCGACCTGGTCGGCGCGGCCGTCGGCGACCGGGTCCTGGTGGCGACCGGATCGCCCGCCTCGATGGCGGTCGGCGGCAGCGCCGTCGACGCCGTGATCGTCGCCCTGGTCGAGGGCTCCGACCGACTGGGCAACAAGTGATGGCCCCGCCCGAGGTCTTCGCGATCGCCGACCCCGGTGAGGTCGACGCCGACCGCGTCGGCGGCAAGGCGATCGGCCTGATCGACATGGCCCGCGCCGGGTTACCGGTGCCGGCCGGCTTCGTCGTCTCGGCCGACGCCTTCACCCGCAGCCACGGCGAGGTGGTCGCGCGCGTGCTCGCCCGGGTCCGCGCCGAGGGCCCGAACGCCGACACCGAGGCGCTCGAGACCCTCGCCGCCGATGCCCGCGCCGAGATGACGGCGACCCCGGTGGCGGCGCCGGTCGCCGAGGCGGTCCTCGCGGCCTATCGCGAGTTGCCCGGCGACGACGCCGAGGCGCCGGTCGCGGTGCGCTCCAGCGCGCTCGCCGAGGACTCGGCCGAGGCCAGCTTCGCCGGCGGTCACGACACCTACCTCTGGGTGACGGGCGAGGACGAGGTGGTCGACGCGCTCCTCCGCTGCTGGGCCAGCCTCTTCACCGCGCGGGCGATCTCCTACCGCCTCGAGCACGGAATCGACACCGGCTGGGAGATGGCGGTGGTCGTCCAGCGGATGGTCCCGGCCCGCGCCGCCGGAGTGATGATGACCGTGAACCCGATCACCGGCGACCGCGCCAGCATCGTCGTCGAGTCGGTCTACGGGCTCGGCGAGGGGCTCGTCTCCGGCAGCGTCACCCCGGACCGCTTCGTGATCAGCAAGGTGACCGGCGACATCCTTGAACGGGGGGTCGGCGAGAAGCTCCACGAGGTCGTCCGCGATCCCCTGACGGGGACCGGCACGGTGATGAGCGAGATCGCGCCGGAGCGGGCCGGGGAGCCCAGCGTCAGCGAGGAGGAGGTGGCCGAGCTGGCGGAGATCGGCCGACGCGCCGAGCGCCACTACGGCTCGGCGCAGGACCTCGAGTGGGCGATCGACGACGGCATCTTCGTCCTCCAGTGTCGTCCCGACACGATCTGGAGCGCTCGTCCGCGACCGGGGCAGTCCGACGGGCAGGCGCCGGTCGGGGCACTCGGTCGGATCGTCAATCAGCTTGGCGCGGGCCAGGCCAAATAGAGCTAGAAGAAAGGCAGCAAGCGGATGAGCCCGGATCGGTTTCCCAGCCCCTACCAAGAGAAGACCCCGGAGGGGGCCGACGGGTGGGAGCGGATGTACTCCTACTACCACCTGCTCGGACCGGAGCGGCAGGAGGTCGACGAGACCCGCTTCTGGTTCCAGGACGCCCTCCACCATCCCGACGTGCTGCACCCCTACGACGAGATCCAGTGCGAGTGCTGGTGGCCGGGGCTCGGTGCCTTCAACACCCGCATCTTCTCGATGCCGCCCGCCTTCGGCGTCGACCAGCGGGTGATCAACGGCTACCTCTACATCTCCCCCGTCCCGGTCGACGACCCGGACACGATCCCCGCCCGGGCCGAGGAGTTCGCCGCCCGCGCCGGCCACTACTACGAGAACTGGGACGAGATCTACGAGGAGTGGAAGGTGAAGGTGAAAGCGGCGCTGGCGCGGATCCGCGCGATCGAGTTCGCGCCGCTGCCGGAGCTCGAGGACATGTCGGTGGTGACCAGCCACCGCGGCTACTCGACCGGCTACGCGATGGTGCGTGACTTCGGCGTCCTGGTCGACACGATGTACGAGACCTACCAGTACCACTTCGAGCTGCTGAACATCGGCTACGCGGCCTACCTCACCTTCTTCGCCCGCGCCAAAGAGCTCTTCCCCGACATCAACGACCAGCAGATCGCCCGCATGGTCGGTGGCCTGCAGGTCGACCTCTACCGCCCCGACGACGAACTGCGGCGGCTCGCCCAGAAGGCGATCGACCTCGGCGTCGACGGCGAGATCGTCGCCACCGAGAACCCGGAGCACCTCTTCGCGGCCCTACGCGCCTCCCAGGATGGCGGTGGCGAGTGGCTCGACGACTACGAGGACACTGCCGACAAATGGTTCCTCGTCTCCACCGCCCCGGGACATCCGGGCGGGTACCACACCTACGGCACCTGGCAGGACGAACCGGCGATCCCGCTCGCTTCGCTGCGGGACTTCATCACCCGCCTCGGTGAAGGCGAGGACATCGCCCGCCCGACCGAGCAGGTCCTGATCGACCGCGACAAGATCGCCAACGGCTTCGCCGACCTGCTGGAGGGGGACGAGCGCGAGGAGTTCCTCGAGATGGTCGAGCTGGCCCGCAAGGTCTTCGTCTACATCGAGGAGCACGTCGTCTACATCGAGCACTGGATGTGGTCGACCTTCTGGAAGAAGTCGCACGAGCTTTCCGCGGCCCTGGTCGGGATGGGTGTCTTCGAGGACACCGAGGACATGTTCTTCCTCAACCGCCACGAGGTCTCCCAACTGCTCTATGACGTGGTCGCCGCCTGGTCGGTGGGGACGAAGGCGCGCGGAGGCGATTTCTGGGGCCCGCAGGTGGACGAGCGGCGGAAGATCTACGAGACGCTGAAGGCCTGGAGCCCGCCACCTGCCTACGGCAACCCGCCCGCCGAGGTGACCGAGCCGTTCACCGTGATGCTCTGGGGAATCACCTCCGACACGGTCGCCAACTGGCTCGATGACGGCAGCGGCGATGGCAAAACCCTGAAAGGGGCGGCCGCCTCCCCGGGCACGGTCGAAGGCCCGGCGCGGATCGTCCGCGAAGCCGCCGACCTGGCGACGGTCGAGCAGGGCGAGATCATGGTCTGCCCAGCGACCTCGCCGGCATGGGCATCGGTCTTCCCGAAGCTCGCGGCCGCGGTCTCCGACGTCGGCGGGATGATGAGCCACACGGCGATCGTCTGCCGCGAGTACGGGCTGCCCGCGGTGGTCGGCACCGGCCGCGCGGTCTCGACGATCAAGACCGGCCAGCGGATCAAGGTCGACGGCTCGGCCGGCACGGTCACCCTCCTCGATTGACGGTGCCGCCGCCCAAGCGGCCGCGCGTGCCCGGCACGCGCGACGGACGGCGGGGGGCCGGGCGCCAGGCGGCCCTGCGCTCGGCCCTCGACCGACCGCTGCCCTTCACGGCGCTGGTCCTCGACCTCGGCGGCGTCGTCCTCCCCACGCTCTTCGAGGGCAACGGCGAGGGCCTACCGCTGCCCGGGCCGTTCGGCGACGACGCCCGCTACCACGCGGTCGAGCGCGGCGAGCTGCAGGAGCGCGACTACTGGCGCTCGCTGATGGCCCAGTATCCGGAGATCGACGTGGCAGGCCTCTGGCAGGGCGCGGGCGCGGTGCGGCCGGAGTTCGAACGCGACCTCGACGAGCTGCAGAGCCGGGTCAAGCTGGTCGCCCTCACCAACGACATGGGCCATTGGTTCGGCAAGGACTGGGTCGCGAAGTTCCCCGCGATCGGCCGCTTCGACCACGTCGTGGAGGCCTCCTCCCTCGGCGCCCTGAAGCCCGACCCGAAGGTCTTCACCCGCCTCGCCGCGAAGATCGGCGAGGCCCCGGCCCGCTGCATTTTCGTCGACGACCTCCCGTCCAACCTGGCGGGCGCCCAGTCGGCGGGGATGGCGGTCAGCCTCTTCGACGTCCGCAACCCCTGCGGATCCCTGGGCCGCCTCAAGCGGCGTCTCGTCCTCTGAGGTTCGGCTGCTACCCGGCGGGGGTCGGGGCCGGGTCGGCGTCGCCGGCCTCCGCAAGGGCCGGCGGAACGCCGGCGACCTCATAGGCCTCGATCTGGTCGAGCGTCTCCTTCTCGAGCAGCGTCGTGGCCAGTGCATCGAGTCGAGAACGCTCGCGCTGGAGCAGCTCGACCACTTCATCCTCGGCCTCGTCGACGATCCGGCGGACCTCTTTGTCGACCAGCTCCTGGGTCGGTCCCGATCCCGGGGTCGCACCGGGGAGCAGCATGCCGTCCTGGCGCCCGTCGGTGACCGCGATCGGGCCGATCGCGTCGCTCATCCCCCACTTCCCGACCATCCCGCGGGCGACCTGGGTGAGGTTCTGGATGTCGGACTCGGCGCCGGTCGTGATCTCGCCGAAGACGACCTTCTCCGCCGCGCGACCGCCGAGCGCGACCTTGATTTTCGCCACCAGGTCCTCCTGCCGGTAGCTGTAGCGATCGGAGTCGGGGGTCGAGAGCGTCACCCCGAGAGCCTGGCCGCGGGGGATGATCGAGATCTTCCGGACCGGGTCGGCGCCCGGGGTCAGCATCCCGACCAGCGCGTGGCCCGACTCGTGGAAGGCGGTTCGCCTGCGGTCGTCCTCGCTCATCACCACCTGCCGCTCGGCTCCGAGCAGGATTTTCTCGATCGCGTCGGTGAAGTCGCGCTGCTCGACTCGCGGATGTTCGCGGCGGGCGGCGAAGAGGGCGGCCTCGTTCACCAGCAGGGCGATGTCGGCGCCGGTCGAGCCGGGGATCGACGCGGCGATCCGCCCCAGGTCGACGTCATCGGCCATGGCCACGCTGCGGGTGTGGATCTCGAGGATCGCGACCCGTCCGTTGCGATCCGGCGGGTTGACCGCGATCCGCCGGTCGAAGCGGCCCGGCCGCAGCAGCGCCTGATCGAGGACCTCGGGACGGTTCGTCGCGCCGAGCACGATCACGTCGGTGCCGGGCTCGAAGCCGTCCATCTCGGTGAGGATCTGGTTGAGCGTCTGCTCGCGCTCGTCGTTGCCGCCCGAGAGCCCGGCGACGTTGCCCGAGCGCGACCTGCCGATCGCGTCGAGCTCGTCGATGAAGATGATCGCCGGGGCGGCCTCTTTGGCTTTTTTGAAGAGATCGCGCACCCGCGAGGCGCCGACGCCGACGATCGCCTCGACGAACTCCGAGGCCGAGATGTGGAAGTAGGCGGCATGGGCCTCGCCGGCGACGGCGCGGGCGAGCAGCGTCTTGCCGGTCCCCGGCAGCCCGTAGAGCAGCACGCCGTGCGGGATCCGCGCCCCGAGCTTGGTGTAGCGGTCCGGATTTTTGAGGAAGTCGACGATCTCTTCGAGCTCCTCCTCGGCCTCGTCGATCCCCGCGACGTCCTTGAAGGTGATCCGGCTCTGCGCGTCCGCGTCCACCCGCCGGGCGGTCGAGCGACCGAATCCGCCGAGGATCCCGCCGCCTTTGCCACCGGTCTGTTTGCGGATCAGCCAGAGGAAGAAGCCGATGATCAGCAGGGTCGGGAGGAAGCCGAGGAGGATCGTCCAGAGCACCGAACCGCCGGAGCCGGGCGCCGACGCGTTGATCACCACGTGGTGTTCGGTGAGCAGTTCGGTGACGGCCTTGTTGTCGATGAACGAGGGGACCTCGGTCTTGAAGTCTTCGCCGACCTTCACCGGATCGCCGCCGCCGGGCGGCGTGTACGTCGCTTCCTTCTTCAGCGTCCCGTCGATCGAATCGGAGGTCGAGCTGATGTCGCGCACGTTGTCGGCGGTCACCTGTTCGACGAAGAAGGGCTGATAGGGGACCTGAGGCCTGCTCGTGTGACCGTTGGCGAGGATCGAGATCAGGACGTTCACCGCCAGTAGTCCGACCAGGAACCACAGGAACGTCCATTTGCGCGGGATGAACGGAGGTTTCTGCGGCGGCGGCGCTCCGCGACCGTCGGGCGCCGGGTCGACGCGGAAGCCGGAGGGGTGCGGCGTCCCCGGCCGCGCCTTCGACGGTGGGACCTTCTCGGCGGTCTGGTCGGGAAGTGCGTCGGGAGCCAAGTCCTCAATCTACTCTCGGGCTCGAAGCCGGCAGGCAAGAAGCTGAAGCAAGGTGGTCGCCCAGAGCCTGAAGCCGGGGACGGTCGGGCCCGCCTAAACCGTCGTATGGGTGACGCTCGGCAAGAGCTGGGTGGGGAGCGCGTTCGGTACCAACGCCGTTCCCACGACCGGGATTACGAGAGCCGGTGCCCCTACCTGCCTCCTCCGTGCGACCGTCTCCAAGTTCGACCAGTTCGACCGCCCTCTTCGTCATCCCGCTCTTCCTCGTCGCCTTCCTGACCTGGCGCTTCGCCGTCTCCCGCATGCAGGCGCGCGTGACCCGGTAACGCCCCATGGGTTGAGGTTTCGGCGAGCCAGGATTTGCCTCGGCCGCTCTCGGTCGCGACCCAGGGAGTGCATCACCCCGCCCATCGGAGGATCCGCTCAAGTCGGAGTCCCGTGCGGTCGATTCCGTTTGCCTCGGACACCGAACGCGGAGACCTCATGAGAAAGCTGCCTCGTCCCACCTTTTCGAACATCATCGCCAGCCTCGCCCTTTTCATCGCCCTGGGCGGCGGCGCCTACGCGGCGGTCGCCGTGCCGCGCGGAAGCGTCGGCACCGGACAGCTGCGCGAAGGGGCGGTCACCGGCTCCAAGGTCCGGTCGGGCTCGCTCACCGCCTCCGACTTCACTGCCGGGACGCTCAAACCCGGTCCACGCGGTAGTGCCGGGGAACCCGGCGAAGCGGGCCCCGCCGGGCCGCAGGGCGCGAAGGGCCCGACCGGATCCCATGGCGCCCCCGGCCCCCAGGGCGAAGACGGCCCGGTCGGGCCGCGCGGGCTGCCGGGAGTGGCAGGCGACCGCGGGCCGAAAGGCCAGCAGGGCGATACCGGCGAAGAAGGGCCCGCGGGCCCGCAGGGTCGACAAGGTCCCGAAGGCGACGCCGGACCGCGCGGCGAACGCGGCCCGCTCGGGCTGCAGGGTCTCGAAGGGGACCGAGGTGAACGCGGCCCGCGCGGCCCGCAGGGCGAACGGGGCGAAGAAGGACCGCAGGGAGAAACCGGGCTCGCCCAGATCGTCATCCGATACGGCCCCCCCACCACGATCGCCGCCCGCTACCGCGGCTCCTATGCTCAGTGCCGCAAGGGCGAGCAGCTCACCGGCGGCGGCTTCGACTTCCTCGAATCCCCCGGCAACGCCGTCTACGTCACCCGCGCCAACCGACCCAGCTGGGCCGAACCGATCTCCGAAGAAGAAGTCTCCCAGCGCGAAGAAAGCCAGGAAGAATCCGAAGAAGGGGTCGAAGTCTTCGGCGAATCCGAAGAAGGCTCGCGTGAATACTTTGCCTACCCGCCGCCGAAGGAAGGCACTGCCCCGACCGGGTGGGTCGTCAGCCTCAGCACCAACGGCAAGCTGGTCTCGAGGGCGCGCTACCGCGCCTACGCCGTCTGCGCGTCGTCCTGATCGCGGCTGCCTCGCGCAGAGATCTCGCCTGCTCGGCATCGCCGCCGGCAAGAAAAGCCTTGACTTCGGCGAGGGTGCATCGCGTCCCGTCGAGGCCGCAGCGATTGTTCATCGCTCCGGTTGATCTCGAAGCGGATCGAAGGCATGTTCGGCGAACTGCTCCGCGAACTGTTTTCGGCCGTCGTGTAGACCCAGGTCAGGTAGCCACCCGCGTAGACATGGTCCTCCAGGCTCAGTTCCGGCGATTCGACGTTCGGGGTCACGACCATCGAGTTGACCGGACCCGTTTCGTATTCGTCCGGGGTGCATCCTTCGCAGTTGCGGTAGGCCTGCCAGTAGATCGTGCCGCGGTAGAGATCGGCCGGGATCGGTTTGCCGGGCAGCTGCAATTCGGCACTGCAAGTGGTCTTGTCGGCGGCACGTCCACCAGGCCTTCGCCTTCGTCGCCGAAGCCCGTCGTGATCAGAAGCCCATCGGGGCCGATCCTCGAGCCTGTCGAGAAGTGGACGCCGTAGTCGTCAGCGGTCCCGGCCGTCTTCTTCTCGTCTTCGCCCTCCCCTTCCACGTCTTTCGAGTAGGCGGGGCAGAGGCTCACTTTGAGGCCGAGGTCTTCGGCGGGGACGCCGCTGCCGTCGGCCGGCGAGATCGTCTTGATCGGCGGGTCGCCGGGAAGCGCCGCGGCGACGCCTCCCAAGACGCCAGCGCACCCGCCACGACCAGCGGCGCGGTGGTCGAGCTAAGCCAGAAGGCGGCGGGCCATCAGTTCGCCCCCAGCAGGAATCGGCCGCCGGCGTAGTCGAAGACGACCGAGCCATATTCCTTCATCACGTCGGCGCCGAGGAGACCCTCCGACGGCGAGGTTTTGATCAGGTCGACGCTGCCCAGTTCGCGCGGCGCGAGCTTGTGGCCTGCCAGCTCCCACGGCCCGCTCCGGACGTTCGGCACGGTGACGACGGTGCAGGCGGTGTTGGCTTCGTTGGCTTTTCCGGTGTGCTTCAGATGCAGTTTCTTGCCGAGGGTCTTGTCGACGATCGAGATCGAGGCGCCGGTATCGGGGTTGAATTCGTGCTTTTCACCGCCGCCCTTGAAAGTGACCGGGACCGCGGTCGACACCGACCCCGGTTGCATCACGACCGTCATCGGGGCGGTGATTTTCGCCTTCCCCGTGATCAGCGCCTTCGGCAGCGGCTTGGTCGAGGGCTTCTTGATTTCCCGCGGCTTCTTCACCGCCGCGCCCTCCTTGCCGACCACCGTCAGCGTTTCCTTGGCGAAGTCGATCCGGACCGCGCCGAATCGACTGAGCACGTCAGCCCCGACCAGGCCCTGCGGCTCACCTTCGCCGCCCAGGTCGGGCAACTTGGCGGTGCTGACGGTCTGGCCTTGCAGCGGTATCCCCTCGAGGCTCCAGGCACTGAGCTTGGCGTTCTGCTCGGTCGCGCTGCAACCCGCGCCGCCGATTTCCACCGGCTTGCCGACCGCCTTCAGCTTCAGGCGCTTGGCGAGCTGGGCGGTGACGGTGACGCTGTCGCTTCCACTGTCGATCTGGAACGGGAACGGGCCCTGCTTGCCGACGCAGATGTTCGCCAGGACACCTACCTGTTCGTCGACCGTGCTGACCTTGATCGGGATCGTCGTGGCGCCGCCGCTGGTCTTCGCCTGTTCACAGCCGCCGCTTGCCGAAGGCAGTTCGAATTTGACGACCGGCGTCACCTTCGGCTTCGAGGAGGAGGCGGTCTTCGACGTCGTCGCCGTGAAGGCGGACGACGAGGACGAGCCCCCGCCGCAGCCGGCGAACCCCGCGACGACGCAGATGACCGCGACAAGGCCGCCAGCAGTTTTCAAGAGGGACAAGCGTGACTCCTTGGGGGCTGGACGGAGCGGGTCGAGCGCCTTCGGGAGAGAAAAGCTAGCGGATCAAGGTTTCCGAAGGGGAACGAGCCGACGCCCGAGATACCACTGGATCGAGAGCACCGGCCACACCCGTCTGCGCGTCGACCCCTTCCCGGTCGATCGGCTCGTCCTCGCCGCCGACCTCGGCGCAACTGGGCTCTTCGCCGTCGAGGGGGCGATCGCCTCGATCGATGCCAGGCTGGATCTGTTCGGCGACCTCGTCGTCGCCTTCGCCGGCGGCGCGCTGGTCCTCCTGCTCGCCGGCCCACTCCGCGGAATCCCCGAATGGCTACTGGTGACTCTGGACGCGGGCGGGCTGTCGCTCTTCGCCGTCTCCGGCGCGCGGCGCGCTCTCGACTTCGAGCTGAACGCGGTGAGCGCGACGCTGCTCGGCGTGCTCACCGGCGTCGGCGGCGGCGTCCTCCAGGCGCTCCTCCTCAACCGCGTCCCGAGCGTCCTCAGCGAGGACATCTACGCCAGCGCTCGTCGCCTCTCCCGCTACCGCACCGGGATCGACGCGTCGCTCACCTCGTGAGGATCTGTCGGTCGATCACCAGCATGGGTGAGACGAACTCGTTGAAGGTGTCTCCGTAGCCGATGCCGTCCATGTTCACGACGCCGACGCCGACGCCGGTCTGCCGCAGGTTCGCCTCGTCCCTGAGGCGGTTGACAAACGACTCGGCGAAAGGCTTGAGGCCACCGTCGATATAGGTGTTGTAGAACCAGCCATCGTCCAAGAGCACCTGCCGGTGATCGGTCGCGTCGAGCAAGGTGCAGTCGCCGGCTTCCTTTTTGAACAACAACACCTGCGAGTTGCCGAGACCCGCGAACGTTCCGTACACCCAGATGTAGCTCGTCTCGTGCAGGCTCTTGTGACCCGCCTTGAACTTGTCGAGGAGGATTTTTTCGGTGGCCCGACGTACCGTGTCAGGGGTTTCGCCGCCGCCCCCGCAGTAGACCCCTTTTCGGTTGCAGGTGAGCTTGCCCAGGATCCCGTTCCAGAGGTTCGTGCTCGACGATCTGCCGTCTCCGATCGGGACGCGGTCCTCCTCCCCTGCATAGCCGCCGCTTATCTCGTCGGAGTTGTAGATGCATTTCCCCACGCCGAGCTTGGCGCGAAGCCTGCCGTAGAAGTCCTCCTCGTTGTCGGCGACCAGGACGAAGTTCTTCTTTTCGGCCCACATCTGGGCCAGGGTGATCCGACCGGGCTGTGGTGCGACCGACGGGTCGATCGCCTGCGGGCAGACGTTCTCACGAAGATAGTTCGCCATGGCGTCGATGCCGCGGTCGAACTTCGCGTCGTTGCCGTCGCGCCGCGGTCGAAAGTGGGAGATGTTGACGATCGCGACCTCTTTCGGGTTCTCGCTGAAGAAGCGCTTCAGTCCCCCGTCCCCTTCGAAGGCCGACCGAAAAGAACCGGCGTCGAGGGTATGACACGTCCTCAGTTCGCTGCCGTTGTAGTACGGGCGGATGTCGAACGACCTGATCCCGAGCCTGGCCTGGGTGTAGAGGTCGTGGTGCTGCGTACGGGCCCACCGCCGCGTCAACCCCTCGCCGAACGTCTTCTGGAAGAAGCCCGCGCTCTGGCACTCGTCCGCGAAGCCACCCATGTCGTCGGCCGTGGAGTCGTGGGACCCGGGGATCGCCAGCTGACCCAACTGGATCTCCGGCGCCGGCTTGGTCTGCCTGTCGACGACGATCGTCCTGCCGGGATCGTCGAAGAGCTCCGTCATCCACGACCTCGTCTGGAACGCCTGGGCAGACGCGGTGAACGAGACCAGCGCGAGAGCGGTCAGCGCAAAGAACAGAACGGCACCCAGAAATGGCCTTCGGACACCAGCGGTACTTGGCATAGGGACGAGAACTCCGATCTACCCGGCGCGCTTAGCGCTCGGATGGAGGCGATGGTCCTGTGCCTATCGGCAGCAATGCAAAGCGACCTTAAGATGAGCTCGCCGGAGTTCCAGTCGGCCGACTTCCTCGACTGGATCGACCGGTTCATCTCCACCGGAACCGCCCAGGGCCCGCCCCTCGGCGCCTTTGCGGACCTGCATCGGGGAGACAGGATTTGAACCTGCGACCGCTCGGCCCCCAGCCGGTCGATGTGGCCGCCAGATGTGTCCGACCGCGTCCCCACGGGTCCCCGCATCCCCGTCCGCGGTCGAGTAGGACCCATTGGACAATCCGTTCGGTACCACGCTCGGTACCAGCGAAGCGGAAAGCCAGTTCTGACCTAGCTCTTCCCGAGGCTAACTTTGACCACGGCACCAGCGGGCAGGACCGTCCCAGGCTTCTCACTCTGGCCGACGACCTTGCCGGTGGTCGCCGTGGCACCTTTTCTCTTGCTTACTTTCCCGACTCTGCAGTCGGCGTCCCTGATCTTCGCCTTGGAGCCTTTGAGTGACTTGCCGATAAGTCTCGGGACGGTACAAGTCTTCGCGGGAACGGAGACCGGCGGGACCACGACCGTGGCTGTGGCCGTCGTGTTCGACGCTGGCGGATCCTGGTAGGCGAACTGCTGGCCCGAGTTGGCGGTCCCGGCAACCGTGGTGACCGTGATCGGCACGGACCCTGCGACGCTGGCGACCGAGACCGCGGTCACCCCCCGGTCGGACACGCGCCGCCGCTTCGCCGAGCGTCGAGGGAGCGCCCGGAGACGCTGAACTAGGGAAGCGGATGGACCCGTCCTGAAGTGGAGGCCGAAGCGATGCCCTTGCCCTAGCGGACACGTCGCGCGCGGAAATGCACCTCGGGGGACCGGTAGGGGAAGCGGTTCGTCTGACACTGTTCGAACGATTCTTCCGACACGACGTAGCTTGAGTCGAACCGGCCCCTGATCAGATCCGGCCCGACGTGCGCGACCAGGCCCGATTCGGTGGAGAAGCTTTCACCGCCGACCCCGGGGCGTTCGATCTGACGGAAGAACCCGTGACTGTCGATCCGGAGAGGTTCCCGCGCATCGGCCCAGCCGATGTGTTCGTGCCGCACCTTACGCTTGTTGCCGGGGTCGATTCGGCAGTAGAGGTGCGTCGAGGCCGAGGCCGCCACGACCTCGTTCCCTTTGATCCGGAAGGTGACCCTGGTGCCGTGGCTGCCGCCGACGTACAGTGCCGCGTTCGCCTCGGTCGCCTCGGCGAGGATGACGGCGGAAGCCAGCAGCGAGAGCAGGAAGGCAAGTCGCAATCCCCTCGGCCCACGCATTCCGACCGCGCTACCCCGATCCGAGTTCACGCTGTAAGTATCTCAGGCTCGACTGGCCCGGTCCGGCCAATGAAGATAGATCCCGGGACTCGAGCTGGTCCGAGAACGCGATGAACGAGAGCCCGCTTCCCAGGCGGTCTCTCGAAGATCGGGGAGGAATGAATAGTCCGACTCCCGAGGCACTTTGCCCGGGAGCAAGCATCACGCCCGGATCACTCAAACTCGGCGAAGAATTGGCATCCGCGGACACCAAGGTCATCCCTGGGCTGTGTCGTTTGTTTTCCGGCCCTTCCACTGATCCTACGCATCGGACCAATCCTCGCCAGTGAAACTCCGGACTCGCGTCTCCGCGCTGCCGCCTCTTTCTGTCAGGCCTGCTTAGTCATCCCCCAACACTCCGTTGTCGGATGCAAGCGCGGGCAGGTCGACACCCGCCGCCGCATCGGAGGCGAACCGGGCACCCTCGGCGGCGAGGATGCCGGCAGCAACTCGGGCACGCTGCTGACCGAGCCAGCGGAAGTCCTCGTGCTCAGCGGCCAGATCGTCGTAGCCGGAAAGCGCCTCGCGGCCCCCAATCCGGGCAATCGCCTCGATGGTCGGACTCGTAAGGTCGATGAAATCGTAGGTCCCAGCGCGCGGTGCGAACTGGACGCTCGAGGTCTTGAAGGTCAGTCGCAGGATGTCGAAGAGACGCGGCAGCAGATGCGCATCGTCGACCGCCGAGATCCAGCTGAAGGTCCGCTCCTCCGGGAGCTTTCCGCTCTCCAGTGTGGCGATCAGCGCGGTGAATAGGCGAGCCTGTGCGTGGGAGTCCCCGTGCATCCCCAACGCCGGGTCGAGGACCGAGGCGAAGACGCTGTCGCGGTCGGCGAGCCGTACGGCGAGGTCGGTGCGGCCAGCCCCCACCAGACGCTCGGCGATGAGCCGCAGGCGCGCCGCCGCCATGACGGGGTCGGTAGCCGCGTCCGAGTCGATGTGGTCGGCGCAGGCGAGGAGGAGAGGACCGGGAAGCGGATCGTCCGCGCATTCCAGGAGTTGACACCATCGATCAAGTTCACCGTCGGTGCCGATGGCCGCGATCGCCTCATACAGACCTTGGTGGACCTTGACCTCGCGCAGCCACTCCGACTGGGTCGAGTAGAGGATTCCGGAGGCGGCCAGCTGGCCCCACTGCATCGGACTCAGGTCCGGCCTCGCGGCCGGACCGAACCACACCCAGGACGCCGCTCCGCCCTCTTGACGCCAACTGTTGGGGTCTTCGCGGGTGATCGTCTCCTGATACGGACGATCAGGCCACCAAGTCTGAAGGCGCCGTCGAAGCTCGCTCAATTGCACCAGATTGAGGTCGTCAATCTGAGCCGCGAGGTACTGCTGGTTATTGAGGATCGTGATGTCGCTTTCCTCCTCGTCCAGCAGCCGGCCGAGCAGGAGCGGGTCCTCGCGACCCGGGTCCTCTTCCTCCACCGGCGGAGCGGGCACCAGGTCGCCCGAGGCAAGCAGCTCGTCGCGTTCCGCCTCCAGGCGGCGCCGATCCGCAATCCGGTCGGCGAAGTCGGTCGGGACACCCGCTGCCACTAGCTCGTCGCGATCGAAATGGATCGCTAGCGGGAGCACATGCCACCAGCCGAGCCCGTGGGAGGCAATCAGCGTGGCCAGTCGGGTAAGGACGGCCGAACGATTGGCCGCGGCGAGGCTCGCGAAGAGGTCCCGTTCGAGGCCGAATAGGACCGCGACGTCGACCGCATCCTCAAGCACCTTGCCCGACAGCTCCTCGGGGCGCAGGCCGACGAAGACCTCCGCGACCTTCTCCTTGGCCCAGAAGCGTTCGAACTCGTTGCCTGCGGCAAGGTAGGCAGCGAGTAGGCGGATTGCGTCGACGGGAGCGAGGTCGCCGAGGAAGACGATCATTGCGTAGTCGGCCTCAGGCCCGGTCACCAGCCGTTCGAGAGCCGCCCGGTCGGGCTCAGCACCCATTAACCGCCGCAAGGCGATGATGCCATCTTGGTGGACGACGTTGTCGCTCTGGCCGAGGAGCATGTCCACGATGTCGTCGACCAGGTCCGTGAAGCCGGCCTCGGCGGCGCCTATCGCGGCTTGACGGAGGACCACACCGTCGCGATCCGGGTCACGGAGCACCGCGCAGAGTTTCATCCGCAGGCGCTGCCCGCCGACTCGAGACCAGATCCGGATGGCGTTGCCCTGATCCTGGCGGGTGCCCCCGTCGACGGCGGCCTTAATCTGTGCGGTGGTCTTGCCACTGGGCAGGCCTCTCATCAGCCGGCTCATCGCCACGGCGTCGTCGGTCAGGCCGCTGCCGCGTTCCCAGATCCACACCTGCCTCTCGATCGCCCTATGCCAGAGCGAGGCGAGGGCGGCCTCGCGCTCGGACTCGGCGGCGTCGCGCGGCGTCGCACGTGCCGCCGCAGCGGGGTCGCGTCCCGCCAACGCATCACGCCACTCGGATGAGCGCAGGCAGGCGAGACCGACCGGCACCACCGCGTCAGGGCGGACCCCGGAGAGCGCCTCGTCGAAGAGGGGGACGAGACAATCGACCAGGTCCATCCGTGGTCCAGCGGCGACGAGCGCCTCGGCCGCCAACTGCTCGCCGAGGAGGCGGTGGTGGAATCGGTAACCGCCTCCCGTACCCGAAAGCAGGAGGCGGTCCTCGAGCGCTCGCGCGAGGCCGGCCCCACCGCTGGCTCCCGGTGGCGCGGGGAAGAGTCCTAGCTCGTGGCGCGAGTAACTGCGGCGACCGGCGAGGACGCCCGCCATGGCCACGCCCGAGAGCCAGCGCCGCACATCGTTCGGGTCGGCACCCAAGTCGCCCTCCTCGCGTGCGATCGCGCGGTCGATCAAGGTCTGGAGCAGGTCGCCGGCGTCGCGCTGGGAACCTAGTTCGCCGTCCTCGTGGAGGTCGACGATGTGGCGCAGGTAGAAGGGAGTGACAAGGACCTCGTCCATGTCCTCGAGGGCCGGCATCTCGGTTTCCAGGCGGTCGAGGGTCACGCCGCGGGCGGCCAGATAACGGTCGCGCCAGGCGGCGTCGGGCGCGAGCAGGAATTGATTCCAGTTCCGAGCGACCGCCGAGTCGATCGAGAGCAGCTCCAGTGAGGGCAGCTCCCTCGTTGAGACGGTAAAGGCATGCTGTGGCAATTCCGTCGCGACGAGGTTGATCAGAGAGGCCAAGTCCGATTGGCGGGCGCTCGGGACTTCGTCCAGTCCGTCCAGGAAGAAATGGAGTCGACCTTCCTCTATGGCGGCGGGACCAACATCGGTGTCCGGGATGGTCGTCTGTCCCCGGGGGGCCCACGCGGCGAGAGCCGCTCGCGGCTCGCGAGGCTGGTCGCTGCCGAGGTCGGCCAGGCGGACGAAGACCCCGGGCCGCGAGGATGACAACGGGTCGCCAGAGATCGAAGCAACTCACTCTTCCCTGAACCGGGGTCACCCAGGACGACGGTCCGCTGAGCATCCAGCACGTCCTCCTCGGTCGGCTCAGGACCTGCTTCGTCACCGGATCGAACGCGACCGAGGAGCGCCGGATCATCAGGGTCGGGCCTCCTGCGACGGTCGACCAGGCGGTTGGTGACGTATAGGGGATCCGGGGGATCTAGCGCGGCGACTGTCACCTCCGGACGCGGCGGACGATCTACGCCGGAAAGGAGCGCCACCGTGGCGGGCAGGTCCTCGTGAAAGGAAACGGTACCGATATACACATTGGTACGGGTCGGCAGGATCGCGCTGCGGCCCGAGACGAGCGCGGCGCGATCCTCCTCGCGGCACCAGAGGACGTGGGAGCCGCGGTTCGAGATGCGTTCGATCGCGGCGAGGATGTAGTTCTCATCAAGTGTCGTGCCGTAGAAGACGAGCGTCTTCCGTACGACCAACTCATAAAGGATCTGTCCCACTAGCTCGGAGTCGATCCGCCGGTAACCGCGCTCGCCGAGCACCAATGAGGCCGGATCCTCGATCTGGCCATGGAGGTGAAGCACGACTAGCTCGGACGGGACCTCGTCGGCCGCGAGGATCGCGAGGGCCTGTTCGAGATCTTCGCGCGAGTTGCCGAGCATCCGCACCGGCCGGCGCGCGGAGCGGGCCGCCTCCTCGACGGCGAGGTCGAAGTCGAGCGTCACGACGAACCGGGAAGGCACCCGGATCAGCGCGTCCAGCAATGGTGAGCCGCGCGATTTCCCGGCACCGATGTACCCGGCCGCCCGGACGAGCAACTCCTCCTCGGCGGCACCGCGCCCAAGGATCAGATCGACGACGCTGCCGAGCGTCCTCTTTTGTGTCCCGTAGGCCACCGTGGCGTCGAAGCTCTTGAGCAGGAAGTCGGCCAATGCCTCGCTCCCGGGCAGGCCCGCGCTCTCCGAGACTCCAGCCCCAAGGACCGGTACCGCGAACCCTGCCGCACGCATCAGCTGCTCGGCCTTGGCGTTCCCCTCGCCGTGGAGATCAGCGATCACCCGGAGCTGACCCTAGCCTCGAGACGGCGGGGTTCGCGACGCCGAGATCGCAGCATCGCATTACAGTGCCTGTCCGGCCCCGGCGTAGACGTTCTGGACGGACCTGAGCGAAATTGTTCCGCGGCCGACTCGGTTACGCCCGTTTCTGTAGGGAGGATGGAGTTACCTGCGAATACGTAATGGCTGACCAATACCACGGCAAGCGGCAATTCCCGTCACCCCTGGTCGGTCTCGACGCCCAGGATGCGTTGGGCGCGGGCCAGGACATGGTCGAACGTCAACACGTTCAGGTTGTGGTAGCTGGCATTCAGTAACCGATAGGCCTCGCGCTCGTCGTCGCCCCAGCCGGTCGAGCGCCCGAAGATGAGGACGCAGCGGGGCTTTATCACCCTGATTCCCCCGGTCCGTTCGAGGAACTTAGTGCTGTCTGACTCCCGCTCCACCTCGAAGAGGTAGCGAGCCGCCTGGGTCAATGCCTTGATCAGGTCGGCGTGTGGAACGAGATTGCCGTGGTCACGGACATCGGCCCAGAACTTCAGACCACCTTCGGGTCGCTTGATCTCGATCAGGTCGAGGAAGCCGTCGTAGGCCTCCATCAGATATTCGGCGATGTGGCGAACGTCGATCGAGCGCTCATCAAGTACGCCGACGTAGTCACTTCCGAGGACCCAACTGTTCTCCTCGAACCACCTCTGCCAAGGCCCCTCGGTCAGGTCTTCGGCAAGCATCTCCTCGAGTTGCCCTACTGCCTTGCAGCGACGGTGATGATCGATGCCGCGAATTAGGTCCGCAGGGACCAGGTCCCGTGCGGTGAGGAGGTCGACCAACCGTCGGCCGTCCGAATCCGCGAGGAGCCCGCGCACCGCCTCTGCCTCCTCCGCTGAGAGGTCGTCGATGCTCCTTAAAACCTTCAGAACCTCGGGGACGGAGGGCGCCGCCGCTGCATGGGTCGGGCGGTCACCGATCCGGTGCCTCATCTCCGTCAGCCGATCAACATCTCGGGTTGCCCATTCCACCGCCAAATCGGGAGTCAGTTTCAAGTCGAAAAACGCCTCAAGGTCCTCCGGCGAGTTGCCCACCACAGCCTCGATCTGGTTGAGTCGGGTCAGACCCGCGCCGATGGAGTCGCCGAAGTACGCGGCCGAGGCGTCGGCACTCGCGAGATCCCGGTAACGGTCGAAGTTCACGACTACCACGTAGAACGATTCGCTGGCGAATGATCGCTCTCGGACACCATCACGGTCCGTGAGCAACAGACACGGTCTCTTGCCGTCTGGACAGTCTTTGCGGATCCGGCGCGCCAAGCACCGGCCGTTGATGAAGTGGGTCTGCGGGTGTCCGACCTTGCGTGCCCAGTCAAAGTCGACAAAGACGTCAATTCCGAGCAGATTGCTTTGAGCACCGCGACGGTATTCGAGTTCCTTGTCCCAGTCGAAGTCCCGTTTCATTCATTACTAATCCTAGATCGAGCATAAGACCGAAACAGTGCGTTAAGACTGGCCCGTGAGATCGCCGCGGAACGGGCAAGCCGCGAGCGCATCACCTCGATCGAGGACTCGCGCTACGCGGCCTATCGATGCAACCGGCGGTGGGCGACCTCGTAGACGCTGAGCTTCCACGGCTGAGACGGGTGCCTCTCACCCACCGCGAGGAGGAGCAAGGCCGGCGTCGGCGCAGCGGTTATGTCGATCGTGAAAACCGCGCCCCAGCGACCGTCGGGTTGCGGGATGTAGAGCTTGGTGCAGCCGCCGAGCCGCGTGCCATCCCGGGCTTCGCTGTCACACGGGCGCAGAGCACCGACCGGCACGCCGTCCGTGGACAGGTGCGTAATCGTGCGCTCAATCGCTTTCCTCGCAGCCTCGGTCGCGTGGCTAAGATCCTCCGCGAGGATCTCCTCGTCGACTCGGAGGTCGAAGCGCTGGCCCCCTGCCGCGCCTGCGATTTCTACCCCTCGCCGTCGGGCGGCTGCATCTGCGACCCGTACTCCTGCCAGAACCTCTCGGACTCCTCCGAAGTCATCGCCCTCGTGCCGGTGCGCTTGCGAACCTCCTCGATCGAGGTCGCTTTGGAGGGCCAGTCGGGCGCGTATATGAGCTTCGCCTCGGCTGCCTCCTCCTCGGTCATTGAGTCGATCTGGCGATGCAACTCGGCCTTGGTCATGTGACGGATCGTAGCGGTGCCCTCGGTGGCGATCCGTCGGGGCCACCCATATCACTCTCACCCACCGCGCCGGATCACTCTCGTATCACCCGGGGTTCCGCATCGCCTCGCCTCGCGCCTCGCAGAGAAAAAATCTGGCTCTGATGCGTGGCGGTGCGGAGCCATGCGAGGCCGAAGCCTCAGTCGGGGAGACAGGATTTGAACCTGCGACCGCTCGGCCCCCAGCCGAGTGCGCTACCAGACTGCGCCACTCCCCGAGGAGTTGCTCCGCCATTCTGACGGATTGGCGCGCCGGCGGCTACGCTCCCCTCTGCGTGCGGCGGTAGCTCAATGGTAGAGCCTTAGCCTTCCAAGCTAATGACGCGGGTTCGACTCCCGTCCGCCGCTCTTTTCAGGGGTCGTGGGGGATGCGGGCGACGTCCATGTCGACGCGATCGCCGTTGAGTGGAACGCCCTCGGCCATCAGGTGCTCGCGCTGCCTCTGCCCCACCGCGAGGCTGCCGTCGGCGCGGACGACGCGCCACCACGGGAGGTCGTCCGGGACCTGCTCGGTGGACAACAGACGGGCACTGAGTCGCGGCGCGCCGGGCGACACATCCCCGTAGGTCCGCACGAACCCCTCCGGGATCTCCCGGATTGCCTCGATGATCGCTTGGTGGCGCTCGTCTTCGATGAGGGAGTTCTACCGGTCACCCGCCGCGTTGCAGTGGTTTCCGTTGCCATAGCGACGGTAATCACTGCATCGCTGGATGGTCTAGCCAGGAGTACCGGGAAGCAGGCGAAGAGCACGCGGCGATCAAGGAGCTGCGGAAGCCGAACTGGATCGTGGCGCACATTCGGGAACGGCGCTGTGAGCTGGAGCTGACATCTCCAAAGTCGAGGGCGGCGACCACCTGCCGACCCTTGCGGTGCTGAAGAGGATCCTCGCGGTGCTCGACGAGGAGCTGCTGATCGGGATCGAACGGATCGAGCCCGACGGGGACCCGGAGCGCGTGGTTGCCCGGGTGCCTCAGATCGGGTCTGAACTAGCGGTCTAGGCCCTGGGCGGAGCCGAGGAGCTCCTGGAGGTCGGCGACGACCATGTCGGCGCCGGCCTGGCGGAGGTCCTCCGGGGTGCCGAGGTTGCGGGCGACGCCGATCAGGAGGTCGAAGCCGGCCTGCTTGCCGGCTTGGATGCCGGCCGGGGCGACGTCGATGACGATCGCGTCGGCCGGGTCGACGTCGAGCTCTTCGGCCGCCTGCTTGAGGGTGCCGCTGTTGCGGGGGCCGGTGACGATCGCGTCGAAGAGGTCGTCGACTCCGGCCAGCTCGACCGCCGAGCGGGCGCGTTCGCCGCTGCCGGCCAGGGCGATCTTCTTGCCGGCGGCGCGGAGTTCGCGGATCCAGGCGACCGCGCCGGGCAGGGGACGGACGTCGCCGTAGCCGAGGTCGGCCGCCACCGCCTCGAGCCAGACCACGGCCCCGTCGAAGCGCTCGGCGTCGACCCGCGCCCGCAGGGCGTCGAGGACGGTCGCGATCGGCCGCGGCCTGCCGCCGTCGAAGGGGTTGTCCGGGGTCATCTCGGGAAGCCTCCCATCGCGCTCACTGGGTCATCGCCCAGATGCCGAGGACGATGGCGGCCACGAGCACCGCGCCGCAGGCGACCGTGAGGATGCTCCAGGAGGCGAAGCTGCCCTCGTGGTGTTCGGAGCGCTGGTCGCCGGCTTTCAGCGACGCGCTCACCCCCACGCCGGCGACGACCAGGACGAGGAGCCCGAAGGCGACCGAGGTCCAGACCGCTTCCAGCAGCGGCTTGACTTCGATGATCTCGGCGAAGGAGATCATGCGGCGGCGGGCTGCTCTTCGGGGGCCTTGGCGCCGGGGCCGAAGACAGGATTCTCGGAGACCGTTTCCCCGGGATCGCTCGGGCTGCGGCGGTTCGCCTGCCAGAGCAGAAAGCACCCGATCGCGAGGAGGCCGACCGCGACGATCGCGCCGAAGGCACCGCCGCCGAGGAGTTCGATGATCGCGAAGACGAGCGCCGAGGTGGCGGCCGCCGCGGGCAGCGTGAGCAGCCAGCCGGCGACGATGTTGCGCGCGACCTTCCAGTTGACCTTGGCGCCCGGTCGTCCCACGCCCGAGCCGCAGACCGCGCCGGAGACGACCTGGGTGGTCGAGAGCGGGTAGCCAACGTGGGAGGAGGCGAGGATCACGGTGGCGGCGATCGCCTCCGAGCCGAAGCCCTGGGGCGGGCGCACCTCGACGACTTTGGTCCCGAGCGTCTTGATGATCCGCCAGCCGCCCGAGTAGGTGCCCGCGGCGATCGCGGTGGCGCAGATGACGACGACCCAGATCGGCACGTCGAAGTTGGCGCCGCCCTGGATCGAGCCGTTGGCGATCAGCGCCAGCGAGATGACGCCCATCGTCTTCTGCGCGTCATTGGTGCCGTGGGCGAGCGCCACCATCGAGGAGGAAGCGACCTGGAGCCAGCGGAACTCGCGTTCGGCCCGGTCCTCCTTGAAGGCGCGGATCAGCAGGTAGATGATCGAGACGCCGATCGCGGCGAGCAGTCCGGCGAGGACCGGCGAGAGCGCCGCCGGGATGATCACTTTGGAGATGATCCCTTCGATCTCGACCGCGCCGGAGCCGGACGCGACCAGGGTCGAGC
Source organism: Solirubrobacterales bacterium (assembly GCA_965200635.1). Lineage (GTDB taxonomy): Bacteria > Actinomycetota > Thermoleophilia > Solirubrobacterales > 70-9 > VAYN01. The sequence goes on from OZ241364.1 coordinate 3,658,605, forward strand.
CGACGACGCCGCCGATCAGTGCGTGGGACGAAGAGGACGGGATGCCGAACCACCAGGTGGCGAGGTTCCAGCTGATCGCGCCGATCAGGCCGCCAAGGACGACGACCGGGGTGATCGCGCCGGATTCGACGATCCCTTCGGCGACGGTCGCGGCGACCGAGAGGGAGATGAAGGCGCCGGCGAAGTTGAGGACCGCGGCGATGCCGACGGCGACTTTCGGCGGCAGCGCGCCGGTGGCGATCGTGGTCGCCATCGCGTTGGCGGTGTCGTGGAAGCCGTTGGTGAAGTCGAAGCTGACTCCGGCGATGACGACGAGGGCGACGATGATGTCTCCGGCTGACATGCGGGTATCCCACCGTGCCGCGGAGGCGAGGATGTGAAAAAGGTGTGAGCTAGCCCTGTTGTTCGGTCGGCCGCACGAGGATCTCGTTGATCGCCATGTGGCGCGGCCGGGTGACGATGTAGGCGATAGCGTCGGCGATGTCGTCGGCCTCGAGCCGCTCCATGGAGCCGAAGCGGCCTTTCATCGCCTCCTGCACCTCGGGCCGGTTGTGGCTCGCCAGCTCGGTCTTCACCGCGCCCGGCTCGACCAGGGAGATGCGCACGTGCCGCTCGGTGACCTCTTGGCGCAGCGCCTCGGCGAAGGCCCCGACGCCGTGCTTGGTCAGGTTGTAGACGGCGCTGTCGGAGCGGGCACGACGGCCGGCGACCGAGGAGACGTTGACCATGTCGGTAACCCGGCGCGGGTCCTCGTCGGCGTACTTGAGAAGGTGCGGGAGCGCCGCCTTGGCGACGTAGAGGAGGCCCTTGACGTTGAGGTCGACCATCCGGTCCCATTCCTCGATGTCGGCGTCCTCGGCGGGGCCGAGCAGCATCACCCCGGCGTTGTTGACGACGGTGTCGAGGCGGCCGAGCTCGGCGACCGTGCGCTCGACCAGCGCCTCGGCCTGGGCGCGGTCGATCACGTCGGACTCGATCGCCAGCGCACGGCCGCCGGCGTCCTCGATCTCCCGCGCCAGGGCCTCGAGCCGGTCGACCCGGCGCGCCGCGAGCGCGACCGCCGCGCCGTCGGCGGCGAGGCGCCTCGCGGTGGCCTCGCCGATGCCGCTGGAGGCTCCGGTGACGAGGGCTACGGTGCCGGTGAGGACTGCGTCGGAGGGCATCGCCGGAGCCTACGACAACGGCCGTCCCGGCCCTCCGAGGCAGGCCACTTGCACCCATCTGGGACGCTTCACGTCGTGACCGAGGAGAAATCGCAGCGCAAGCAGCACGCTCTCGAGATGTTCGAGCAGCTGCCGCGGCGCTACGACGAGATCGCCGCGGTGCTCAGCTTCGGCCAGGATCCGCGCTGGCGCCGGGCCGCCGTCGAGGCGGTCGGGGCGCGCCCGGAGGACCGCATCCTCGATGTCGCCTGTGGGACCGGGATGGTCAGCCGGGCGCTGGTCGAGCGCTGGGGCTGCCGCGTGGTGGGCCTCGATCAGAGCCCGGCGATGCTCGGCCGGGCGCGGTCGATGGTCGGCGCCTCGGCGCGCCTCGCCCAACGGATCGAGCTGGTCGAGGGCGAGGCGGAGTCCCTCCCCTTCGCCGACGCCGAGTTCGACCACCTCACCTTCACCTACCTGCTCCGTTACGTCGACGACCCGGCGGCGACGCTGCGCGAGCTGGCCCGGGTGGTGAAGCCCGGCGGGCGCGTCTCCAGCCTCGAGTTCGGCCTGCCGCGGGGGATCTGGCTGCCGCTCTGGCGCCTCTACACCCGGGTCGGCCTGCCGGGGCTGGCGCGCCTGGACTCACGCGGCTGGTTCGAGGCGGGGCGCTTCCTCGGCCCGAGCATCGAAGGTCTCTACCGCTCCTACCCGCTCGCGCGCCAGGTCGAGATGTGGAGGGCGGCGGGGATCGGCGGCGTCCAGGTGAAGCGGATGAGCCTCGGCGGCGGGGTCGTCATCTGGGGCACGGTTGGCGGCTGAGCGCCCGGCGCGCCCGGCCTTCTACGCGTTGGCGCCGGGGGGCGCCCGCGACGTGGTCAACGTCCTGCACCTCCCCTACACCGTCTGGCACGTCGCCAACGTGGCGCTCGGGGCCGCCGTCGCCGCCCACGTCTACCCGGTCCGCGTCGTCGCCGCCGTCGTCGCCTTCTTCCTCGCGGTCGGGGTCGGTGCCCACTGCCTCGACGAGCTGAACGGGCGGCCGCTGGGGACGCGGCTGTCGGACCGCGCCCTGATCGCGATGGCGGTCGGCGGCCTCGGCGGGGCGCTCGCGATCGGCGTCGTCGGCGTCTTCGTCATCTCCCCCACGCTGATCCCGCTGATCCTCTTCGGCGCCTTCATCGCCCCCGCCTACAACCTCGAGCTCTTCGGCGGTCGCTTCCACACCGACTTCTGGCTCGCCGCCTCCTGGGGAGGGTTCTCGGCGCTGACCGGCTGGTGGGTGAACGCGCTCGGCGTCCACTCGGTGCGCGAAGGCGTCGCCGCGGCCGCGGTCGTCATCGCCTGCTACACGCTGACCCGGGTCCAGCGGGTCCTCTCCACCCCGGTCCGCGAGCTGCGCCGCCGCACCGAGTCGATCACCGGGGAGCAGCGGCTCGCCGACGGGAGCGTCCGCGCGCTCGACCGCGACTGGATGACCGCGCCGCTCGACGGGGCACTGCGCGGACTCGCGGTCGCCGTCCCGCTGCTGGCGGTCGCGGCGCTGGTGTTGCGGTTGTAGGGGTGTCGGGCGGAGGTCGGACTTACGTCGGAGGCTGTCTTCGGGTCCCGGATCAGGGCCCGAGAACGCGTTGGGTGAGTTGACCCCCCTATAGGGCCCCCAACTCACCCAGCGCGGAAGTCGGTGTTGTCCAACACGCACGGAAGCGTGGACTTCCCACGCTCTCCGTCACGCCTTGAATCCCGGCCGTCTCGCGTCCCTCGCCTCGGGTCGACTACCCCCAGCCCTTCTCCCACGGCCCGGTGATCGCGAACGTGCGCCCCGGATACTGGATGTGGACGAAGAGCCACTTGCCGTCGGGGCTGTAGGTCGAGCCGGAGTACTCGCTGCGGCCCATCACGCCGGGCTTGTTTTCCTCCCAGCGGTGAAGGTCCAGCGGCGTGTCGTTGCGGGCGAACGTTTCCAGCTTGCCCGCCGGGCTGAGGATCCGCAGGTAGTTGTCGCCGCCCGCTTCGTCCTCGCCGTTGCCGTCCTCGCAGATCAGCACGCCGCCGCGCGGTGACACCGTGATCGTGTCGGGTTCGTCGAGCACCTTTTCGCTCTTCGACTCGTAGAGGAGAACCAGGGTGCCGTGTTTGGAGCCGCGCGGCGTGTAACGCCAGATCTGGCCCTCTTCGGCGTCGCCGCCTTCGGAGGCGACGAAGTAGACCGAGCCCTTCGCCCAGTGGCAGCCCTCGACGCCCAGGAACTGGGCGGCGCCCTTGGCGCGACCCTGGCGCCAGACGGCGGCCGATTCCGTCTCCGCCTCCGGCGGGTCGGGGTCGTCGATCGTCACCCACTCGCAGTGGAGCTTGCGGCCGACCTTCTGCCCGTGGGTCGTGTCATAGCGGGAGCGCCCCTCGACCGCGAGCATCTGCAGCACGCCGCCCTTATGCAGGCGCCGCGTGTCGTTCGGCAGGAAGCGGTAGAAGCCGTCGGCCGGATCGCCGTTGTCCTCGGTCAGGTAGACGATGCCGCTGCGCGGGTCGATCGCGGCCGCCTCGTGCTCCATCCGCCCCATCGCCTTGATCGGCACCGGCTCGACCGCCCGGTTCGCCGTCCGCGGCACCTCGAAGACATAGCCATGCGGCTTCTCGAAGCCCTGCGTCGGGCCTTCGGTGTTCTCCTCGCAGGAGAGCCAGGAGCCCCACGGAGTGTGGCCTCCGTTGCAGTTTTCGTGCGTCCCGTTGAGGACGATGCCGCTCTCCAGCAGCTTCCCCTTCTCGGTGTCGAAGAGCGAGCTGGTGACGCCGCCGCGCGCGACCCGGTCGTAGGCGTTGAACTTGCCGCCGCGCGTGTTGCCCTGGCCGTAGCCCTCGTGGTTGCGGATCATCCGCACGATGCCCTTGCCCTCGGGGAAGACCGTGGTGCCGTCGTGGCACGGAGGCGTGAGGAAGCCGTCGCTCATCCGCGTGTAGGCGTCCCCGAAGTGCACGTAGTGGAACCCCTCCGGCAGGGACATTTCGCCGGTGTGTTCGACCAGCGGGCCATACCCCGGTTTATGGGCGTGGCCGGCGACGTCGCGGACGCGCTGGGCGAGCGCCGTGTCGGCCCCGGTCGCCGCCATCACCTGCGCGCCGATCGAGAGCCCGGCGACCAGCTTCGCCGCACCGGCGATGGTCTCGCGCCGCGACATCAGGTTATGTGCCGCGGTCAGCTCGGGATCGGGATCGGAAAAGTTCTTCAGATTGGCCATGGGGGAGGATCTTGGACATCCGTCCGTGGTCAGGTGTGAACGATTTGCGACGAAAGGGGACTTAGGTCCATGACGAACTCCCGCGTGCAAGAGCTGACCGAGCGCGAGCTCGACCGTTTCGCCATCGGCCACCCGCGCTCCGGCGAGCTCTGCGACGCTGCCGCCGACTCGCTCCTCTCCGGCGTCCCGATGAATTGGATGACCCGCTGGCCCGGGGATTTCCCGGTCGTCTTCGACACCGCCGCGGGCGCCGAGCTGACCGACGTCGACGGCAACTCCTACGTCGACTTCTGCCTCGGCGACACCGGTGCGATGGCGGGCCACTCCCCCGCCCCGATCGTGGCGGTGGCGGCCGACCGGATGGCGCGGGGGATCACGACGATGCTGCCGAGCGAGGATGCCGGGCCGCTGGGCGCCGAGCTGACGCGCCGCTTCGGCCTGCGCCACTGGCAGTTCACGCTGACCGCCACCGACGCCAACCGCTTCGCGATCCGAATCTGCCGTGAGATCACGGGCCGTCCCAAGATCCTGGTGTTCGACCACTGCTATCACGGGTCGGTCGACGAGACCTTCGCCGAGCTCGACGGCGACGGGCAGGTGGTCGCGCAGCTCGGCAACGTCGGCCCGCCGGTGGCGCTCGCGGAGACGACCCGCGTCGTCCAGTTCAACGATGTCGCGGCCTTGGAGCGCGAGCTCGCCGCGGGCGACGTCGCCTGCGTTCTCGCCGAGCCGGCGCTGACCAACGTCGGCATCGTCCTCGCCGACCCGGGCTTCCACGACGCGATGCGGGAGCTGACCCGGGCGGCCGGGACGCTCCTGATCATCGACGAGACCCACACGCTCTGCTGCGGGCCGGGCGGCTACACGGGAGCCGAGGGGCTCGAGCCGGACCTGATGACGATCGGCAAGGCGATCGCCGGCGGCGTGCCGATCGGCGCCTATGGGATGACCGACGCGGTCGCCGAGCGGGTGCTGTCGAAGACGATCTGGGACGCGGCCGATGTCGGCGGGGTCGGCGGCACGCTGGCCGGCAACGCGCTCTCGCTGGCGGCGGCGCGGGCGACGCTCGCCGAGGTGCTGACCGACGAGGCCTTCGCGCGGATGATCGCCCTCGGCGAGCGCTTCGCCGCCGGCTGCGACGAGGTGATCGCCGAGTTCGACCTGCCCTGGACGGCGACCCGGCTCGGCTGCCGGGTCGAGTACATGTTCAGCCCCACCCCGCCGCGGAACGGCGGCGAGGCGGCGGCCGCGTTCGACACCCCGCTCGACGCCCTCCTGCACCTCTACATGCTGAACCGCGGGGTGCTGATGACCCCGTTCCACATGATGGCGCTGATGTCCCCGGCGACGGGCGAGTCCGACGTCGACGCCCACACCGCCGCCCTCCGCGAGTTCGCGACCGAGCTCACCGGGTAGACCATGCACCTGTGAGGGTGCTTCTGCTCAGTGTCGCGACCGCGCTCGCCCTCGCCGTCGCGGGATGCGGCGGCGGTTCGTCCTCCTCCTCGGCCCCGCCCGCCCCGCGCGGGACCAAAGGGGAAATCCCGACGACCGAAGCGGCGTCGAGCGCGCACATCTCCCGAGCCGACTGCGTCGCCCTGGGGAAGCTCGCCGAAGAACGCCTCGGCACGAGGCTTTCGCGCGGCTCGACCCCGAAGCCGCCGCTCTCCCGCTGCCGCCTGGAAGGCCCGGGCACCTCCGTCAACGTGTACCTCGACAGCGGCTTCGCCGCCAACCGGCGCTACCACAACCGGATCGGGGAGACCGTCCAGTTCAACGCGCCCGATCCCGACAAGACCCCCCACCCCGTCGCCCACGTGGGCGAAAAGTCCGTCTACAACTCGGCCGCGAGCTGGATCCCGAACCTGGGCTCGCTGCTCGCGGTGCGCGGCAACCGCTGGCTGACGGTGACGATCTCGGTCGCCGGGAAGTCGGACCGCGAGCTGCGCGACGAAGCCGCCGTCCTCGCCCGCGCGGGATTCAAGCTCACGGCCGTCGGGTAAGTTTGGCCGATGCCCCGCGCTGTCCAATTCGACGAGTACGGCGGCCTCGACGTGCTCACCGTCCGTGAGGTCGAGCTGAGGAAGCTCGGCAAAGAAGACGTGCTGGTCGAGGTCAAGGCCACCGGCATCAACCCCGGTGAGGCGGCGATCCGCGCGGGCAAACTCGATGACGGCAACTCCAGCTTCCCCTCCGGCGAGGGCTCGGACCTCGCCGGCATCGTCAAGGAGGTCGGTATCGACGTGACCGGCTTCGCGCCCGGCGACGAGGTGCTCGGCTGGAGCTGGGAGCGCTCCAGCCACGCGACCGAGTGCGTCGTCCCGGCCGACCAGCTGATCCGCAAACCGGCCGATCTCGGCTGGCCCGAGGCCGGCGCGCTCTACGTCGTCGGCGTCACCGCCTTCGCCGCGGTGCGCGCGGTCGACATCTCGGCGGGCGACACGGTCGTCGTCTCCGCCGCCGCCGGCGGTGTCGGCACGATCACCGTCCAGCTATTGAAGGTGAACGGCGCGAAGGTGGTCGGCCTCGCCTCCGAGGACCACCACGACTGGCTGCGCGAGAAGGGCGTTACCCCGGTCGCCTACGGCGAGGGCCAGATGGAGGGGATCCTCGATGCGACCCCCGACGGCATCGACGCCTTCATCGACCTCTTCGGCCCCGACTACATCGACCTCGCCCTCCAGCTCGACCTGCCGCCGGAGAAGATCGAGACGATCATCGCCTACGAGCGAGCCGGGGAAGTCGGCGCCAAGTCCGAGGGCTCCACCGACGCCAGCACCCCCGAGATCCTCATGGAGATGGCCGAACTCGTCGCCGCCGGAAAGATCGAGATCCCGATCGCCGCCGAGTACCCCCTGGACGAAGTCCGCGAGGCCTTCGAACAACTCGAAGACCGCCACACCCTCGGCAAGATCGTCCTCGTCCCCTAGCGCGCAGGTCCCGGCCGGGAAAGCTGGCGCCCGAGGAAAGGGGCGCCGTCTCGGTCACGGCCCTGGCAGGCTGTGACCGTGAATCTAGACTTCCGAGCGCCTTCCTCATTCGACAAGGATCTCCGTGTCGAGTTTGGGTCCCACCCCTGATCGGGTCCCTGGAGTCACGGAAGTCCGACTTCGTGCCGTCCCTGTGCCAGATGTTTCACGAACCCCTCACGTCCGATCTCGGACGCCAAGGAGCACGGTCGTCCCGCGCCCGCAACCCCTACCGCGACTGCTTGGCCTCCGACGAGGCCGGCCAGAAGTCGTCGATCTTCGTTGCGTCGTGGTGGCCGGGGACGGAGACGGCCCAGATCTCGACCGGCTCGTCGTCCTCGTTGCGGTGTGAGCGGGGCGTGCCGGGGGACACGCGGACGACGGCGGGGGCGGCGACCTTCTCGACGTGGTCGTCACAACGGAAGGTGATCGTCCCGTTGGCGACGATGTAGAGCTCCTCGATCTCGGAGTGGGTGTGGCCGGTGCTCTGTTCCATGTCCGAATGCGGCGGGACGCGGATCAGGGTCACGGCGACCTGCTCGGCGCCGAGGGCGTCGGTGAGGCGGCGGAACTCGCCGGGGACGTCGGAGCCCGCGTAGGCATCGTCGACGTCGTCGGCACGGATGATCGCGAAACCTGGCATGGCGCCTCCTTACCCGCGGGCGGGGCGGCTACTCGTCGAAGTCCGGAGGGAGGGGCACGTCGCGCGGCGAGCGGCCGGGGCCGTCCTCGTTCCAGGACCCCCAGGCGAGGGCATCGCGGGATTCGTGCTCGCCGGCGGCGCCGAAGGCGAGGAAGACGACCGGCTCGTCACCTCGGTTGGCGACCTGGCGGCGGGTCGACGGGCCGACCCGGGCGAGGGTGCCGACCGGGATCTCGTTCTCGGCCCCCTCGACGATCAGCGTCAGCGTGCCGGAGAGGACGAGGTAGAGCTCTTCCTGGCGCTCGTGGACGTGGACCCGCAGGCGCTGGCGCGGCTGCAGCTCGAGCCGGTTGACGCCGAGGCTCTCGGCGCCGAGGTGGCGGCGGATCGGCTCGAAGAACTCGCCCTCGGGACCGCGCGGGTCGGTGGCGACGACGAAGGTGGCGAAGTCCGGCTCGGCCATCGTCGCCTCAGCGCCCGGCGGGGTGCTCGTGGTCGGGCTGCACGTCGGTGCGGATCTCCGAGCCATCCTGGGGCCAGCGCACGTGGTAGGAGCCCTCGGCGTCGGTGCGCCGGTAGGTATGGGCGCCGAAGTAGTCGCGCAGGCCCTGGATCAGCCCGGCCGGGCCGTGCTCGCGGCGGTAGCCGTCGTAGTAGGCGAGCGAGCTGGTGAAGGCGGGCACGGCGACCCCCTGCTCGACCGCCGCGACGATCACCCGGCGCCAGGCGTCCTGGCCCTCGGCGACGGCGTCGCGGAAGTACGGGACGGTGAGCAGGTTGACGACCTCGCCCTCGTCGTAAGCCTCTTTGATCCGGTTGAGGAAGCGGGCGCGGATGATGCAGCCCCCGCGCCAGATCGTCGCCATCGCGCCGAGTTCGAGGTCCCAGTCGTTGGCCTTCGAGGCGGCCGCCATCTGCTGGAATCCCTGCGCGTAGGCGACGACCTTCGAGGCGTAGAGCGCGGCCTGGATGTCGTCGAGGAGCTCGCGGCGGTCCTCGGTCTTGGCGGGCTCGGGCCCGGCGAGGACCTTCGACGCGGCGGTGCGCTCGTCTTTCAGCGACGACAGCGCCCGGGCGAAGACGGCCTCGGTGATCGCGGTCAGCGGCACGCCCTGCTCGAGCGCGTCCTCGGCGGTCCAGCGGCCGGTGCCTTTCTGCTCGGCCTGGTCGACGATCTTGTCGATCAGCGGCCCGTCGCCCTGCGGATCCTGCTTGGCGAGGACTTTGGCGGTGATCTCGATCAGGAAGCTTTCGAGGTCGCCTTCGTTCCACTCTTCGAAGGTCTGCGCGATCTCCGACACCTCGAGCCCGGCGACGTTCCGCATCAGGTCGTAGGCCTCGGTGATCAGCTGGATGTCGGCGTACTCGATGCCGTTATGGACCATCTTCACGTAGTGGCCGGCGCCGTCGGGGCCGACGAAGGTGCAGCACGGCGTGCCGTCGACCTGGGCGGCGATCTTCGTCAGGATGTCCTCGACCTCACCGTAGGCCTCCTCGGTGCCGCCGGGCATGATCGACGGGCCGAGCAGCGCGCCCTCCTCCCCGCCGGAGACGCCGATGCCGAGGAAGCGCAGCCCGCGCTCCTCCATCTCGGCGGTGCGCCGCTTGGTGTCGGGGAAGTGGGAGTTGCCGGCGTCGATCAGGATGTCGCCCTCGTCGAGCAGCGGCGCGAGGTCGCCGAGCACCGCGTCCACGGGCCCCCCGGCTTTGACCATGATGATGATCTTCCGCGGGCGCTCCAGGGCGGCGACGAAGTCCTCGTTCGACTCGGCGGCGGTGAAGTCCCCCTCGTCGGCGTACTCGTCCATGAACTGGCGGGTTTTCTCGCTGCTGCGGTTGTGGACCGCGACCGACCAGCCGTTGCGGCCGATGTTCCGGGCCAGGTTGGCCCCCATCACGGCGAGGCCGGTGACCCCGATCTGGCTCTCAGCGCTCATCGGACGACCCTACCGAGATGGCTTCGGCCGCCGCCAAGGGTTGATCGCGATCAACGTTGATCGGCGGGGGAGGCGGGCGCAGGGTTGGCGACGACGAAATCGACGAAAGAGGTGAAGCGATGGCAGCTGTTGACGAGGTCCGTGACGGGTTGGAGGGGGTGCTGGCGTTCGCCTCGGAGATCGCCGAGCCCGACCGCGACGGCGGGGCGCTGCGCTATCGCGGCGTCGACATCGAGGAGCTGGTCGGGACGGTGCCCTTCGAGGGGGTCTGGGGACTGCTGGTGGACGGGCGGCCCGACCGGCCCTTGGCGCCCGCCGGGACCCATCCGCTCGCCTTCCGCACCGGCGACACGCGGGTCGACGTGCAGTCGGCGATCGCCGCCTTGGCGCCCGAGTGGGGCTTCGGCCAGCTGGTCGACGTCAGCGCCGAGGTCGCCCGGGACCAGCTCGCCCGCACCGCCTCGACGACGCTCTCCTTCGTCGCCCAGTCCGCCCGCGGCAACGGCGCCGCCCCCGTCCCCCAGTCCCGGATCGACGAGGGGCGCACGCTGGCCGAGCGCTTCCTGCTGCGCTGGCGCGGCGAGGCCGACCCGGCGGCGGTGGCGCTGATCGACGCCTACTGGATCACCGCCGCCGAGCACGGGATGAACGCCTCGACCTTCACCGCGCGGGTCGTCGCCTCGACCGGCGCCGACGTGGCGGCGGCGCTCTCGGCCGCGGTCGGCGCGCTGTCGGGGCCGCTCCACGGCGGCGCGCCGGCCCGGGTCCTGGCGATGCTCGAGGCGGTCGAGGCGAGCGGCGACGCCGACGCCTACGTGCGCGGCGCCCTTGACCGCGGCGAGCGCCTGATGGGCTTCGGCCATCGCATCTATCGCGCCGAGGACCCGCGCGCCCGGGTGCTGCGGGGGATGGCCGAGCGACTCGGCTCGCCGCGGCTCGACGTCGCCCGGGAGCTCGAGCGGGCGGCGCTGGCGGCGCTCGCCGAGCACAAGCCCGACCGCGTCCTCGCCACCAACGTCGAGTTCTGGTCGGCGGTGGTGCTCGACCACGCGGCGGTGCCGCAGAGCCTCTTCACGCCGCTCTTCGTCTGCGCCCGGACGGCGGGCTGGTCGGCCCACATCCTCGAGCAGCAGCGGACCGGCCGGCTGATCCGCCCAGCGTCCCTATATGTAGGCCCTGAGCCGCGTCCGCTGTCAGCATTGGCGGTGTGAGCGACGCGACGGAGAGGCTCGGCACCGAGGAGGTCGCGCGGCGGCTCGGCGTGAAGCGGGAGACCGTCTACGCCTACGTCAGTCGCGGCCTGCTGGAGCGCCACCCGGCAAGCGGCCCGCACGACTCCCAGTTCGACCCCGATCAGGTGGAGCGGCTGGCGGCGCGGGCGCGGCGGCCGGACCGCTCGAGTGCGCTGGAGGTCGTAGTCGAGACCGAGCTGACGCTCCTCGACCCGGCCGGGCGCCTCTCCTACCGAGGCCGGGACGCGATCGAGCTGGCGAGGTTCCGGAGCTTCGAGGAAGTCGTGACGCTGCTCTGGGACGGGGCGCCGCCGACGCCTTGGGGGCTGGACGCCGAACGCGTCGCGGCGCTCGAGGCGCTCGGCACCGCCCTCGGTCCCGACGCCCCCGACGCCGAGCGCATCGCCGCGGTGGTCGCGACCCTGGCCGCCCGCGACCCCGAGCGCGACAGCCGCGACCCGACCTCGGTCCGCCGCGCCGGCGCCGAGACCTTCGCCGGCACCCTCACCGCCCTTGAGCGCGGTCGACCTAACGTCCGGCCCTCCCCGCGCGGTCGACCTAACGTCCGGCTGCCGGACGTTAAGACGATCGCGGATGGCGGGGCGGACCCAAGGACGACCGCACACGCCGGAGCGGACCTTAGGTCGACCGCGGGGGTGGCGGAGCGGTTGTGGGGGGTGCTCGCGGAGGGGGACACCAGGCCGCGGGCGGAGGAGGTGAAGACGCTCGAGGCGGCGCTCATTCTCCTTGCCGATCACGAACTGGCGGCGTCGACGTTCGCGGCGCGGGTCGCGGCTTCGGCCTGGGCGGGGCCGTATCGGGTGATCCTCGCCGGACTCGGGCCGCTCGGCGGCGCGCTCCACGGCGGCGCCGGGGCGGGAGTCGAAGCGATGCTCGACGAGGTCTCGGCCGGTGCCGATCCCGGCGCGGTCCTCGACGCGCGCCGCGAGACCGGATCGGTCCCCGGCTTCGGCCACCGCGTCTACCGCGACCGCGACCCGCGCGCCGATCACCTCCTCGGGCGTCTCGGGCCCGACCCGTTGGCGGCGGCGATCCTCGACGCGGCGGCGGCGCGGGAGCTCCCCGCGCCGAACGTCGACTTCGCGCTGGCCGCGCTGGTGCGGGCGCACGGGCTGCGGCCCGGCTCGGCGGCGACGATCTTCACCGTCGCCCGGATCGCGGGGATCGTCGCGCACGCGCTCGAGGAGTACGAGCACCGGCTGCGCTTCCGGCCGCGGGCCTCCTACGTCGGGCCGGCGCCGCCCGCGACGCCGTAGTCGCCGAGGAGCCGGCGGGTCGTCGCGATCGAGGGCGACATCTCCTCGGTCAGCATGTCGATCACCCGACGCCACTCGGCGTGGTCGTCGATCGCTTCGCGCAGGAGCGCGACGGCGCGCTCCTCCTGGCCGAGCTCCACCATCGCCAGCCCCGCCCAGAACTTCAGCTCGTGGTTCTCCGGCATCCGCTGCCAGGCCTCGATGTAGATCTCGGCCGACCGCTTCTCGTCGCCCGCGGCGAATTTCTCGTCGGCCTCGCGCAACATCCGGTAGCTCGCGTCGAGTCCCCAGATCCGGCGCAGCTCGCCGAGCGGATCCTCGTGGTCCTCGACCCGCAGCTCAACCAGCCGCTGCCAGGCCTCGCCCTCGGCGGGGACTACGAGGACGGCCGCTGACTGGCGCCCGCGGAGGTCGCCGCCCGCCGCCTCGCCGGCGTCGAGCGCGTCGATCAGCCGTTCCGCCAGCGGCCCGGTCGCCCCCAGGTAGGCCTCCGACATCGCGTTCCACACCTCCCCGGTCCGCATCAGGTTCGCCTGGCAGGAGTAATGGTCGCCGATCGTCTGCCCGGCGAACGCCATGCAGGCGGAACCGGTGTGGACGGCGATGCCGCCATGGATATCGACCATGGCCACCTGCCGAAACTGCCGCTCCGGGTCCGCCTCGACCAGCTCGGCGAGCGCTTCCGGGGCGCTCCTCCCGGCTCGCATCCGGTCCAGCCCGCGGGGCCCGTAGGCGATCTCGACCGCGGCCTGGGTGGCGACCGCGCCGATCCCCGGCTCGGCCCACGGGACGATGCCGCCGACCGCGAAGTAGTGCGACTGCACGGCGACCCCGCACTCCCGGGTCTCGGGGTCGAAGGCGATGATCGAGTAGGTCACGGCGATGATGGTAAGGCGCCGTCCGGCCGGCCGGCGGACGAATCTTCGAGGGGTCGGTCCTCCACCGCGGACCCCGCCGCGAGGGCACTCACGTGGCGGGTCCTTGCGAGTACCACGATCCCCACCAGCATCACCGCGATGCCGATCAGCAGGGGCACGCCGGAGAGGCTCGCGTCGCGGAAGCTCTCGCGCAGGAAGAGCGGCTCGAGCGCGACCGGGAGGAAGGTCTGGACGGCGGTGGAGATCGGGATCACGGTCGTCGCCGGTGCTCGCTGGAGCGCCGTCATCCCGGTCACGGTCGCGGCGAAGCCCACCACCGCGGCGACGGCCAGCCAGCTTCCCGCCTGGAGAAAGTGGTCGTTGCCGAGGTCGTCGGCCATCAGCTTCATCGCCACGTTGGTCGCGGCGAAGCCGCAGGCCGAGCCGAGCACCGCGGTCATCGCGTTGTCGAGCCGCCGCCCGCGCAGGGCGAAGGGGACGAACGAGGCGAGCACGAGCCCGCCGACGACGAGGATCACCGCCCCGGGGCCGCGGTGGGTGTCCTGCTGGCCGGGCGCGCCCCAGGCGATCAGCGCGATGCCGACGATGACGAGCGCGACACCGAGCATCGCGTCCTTGGTCGGCCGCTCACCCAGCAGCCGGTGCGCGACCGCCAACAGCACCAGCAACCCGCAGGCCAGTAGCGGCTGGACGACGACGAACGGCGCCCAGGCGAACGCAAGGATCTCCAGCGGCACCCCGACCCATTCGATCCCCAGCCCCGCCACCCAGCGCGGCCGGTGCAGGAGGTCCCAGATCAGCGAGGCCCGAAGCGACTCCTCCACCGGCGCCCGCCGAGCCTCGATCGCCTGCAGAGCGATACCGAGGTTGAACAGAACGGAGGCGACGATCCCTGCGATCAGCCCGGCGGCAAGCATCGCCGATCCTCATACCCTGGATCGGGAAGGTTGATCGGGGTGAGCGGCGGCGCCCGAGACAAGGGACGCAAGGGTTGTCGGCGAGCACGGCCGTCTCGGTCACGGCCCTGGCTGGCTGTGGCCGTGGCCGAGACGGCCGGGGGGATGTGAGGAGTGGCGGGGAGCCTCCGGGCGTGCGCCGGGGGCGCGTCACGGGAGGAGCGACGGAACGGTCACCGGTGTCCCACGAGAGCGTCACGGGACTCGCAAGTCGTGAGGAAGAGCGTGGGAAGTCCACACTTCCGTCGTGTTGGACAACCCCGGATTACGCGTAGTCGACTTTGACCACACCAGGGTGTGGTCAAAGTCGACAGCGCGTTTCCGGGCCCTCTTCCGCCCGGGCCTGTGCCGGCAATCACACGAACCCCTCACGTCCTGGGCGTCTCATGGCGGTCACAGCCAGCCAGGACCGCCATGAGACGCCCAGGACCACATAGGACTGCCGGGGCGGCCGGGACAACGCCCGAACCGCGCCGCTACTCCCGCTACTCACCCCAGGCCGTCGCCACCACCGCCCGCGCCCCACCCCGGTCGCGGTGCTCGCAGAGGTAGATGCCCTGCCAGGTGCCCAGAACCGGGCGCCCCTCGCGCAGAGGGAGGGTCAGGGACGGGCCCACCAGCGCCGCCTCCACGTGGGCGGGCATGTCGTCGTCGCCCTCGAGGGTGTGGGTCCAGTAGGGGGCGCGCTCGGGGACGGCGCGGTCGAGCCAGGACTCGAGGTCGGCGCGGACTTCCGGCGAGGCGTTCTCGCTCAGGGTCAGGGAGGCGGAGGTGTGCTGGATCAGCAGGTGGAGGACGCCGACGGCGAAGTCGTCGAGCTCGGGCAGGGCCGCCAGGACCTCACGGGTGACCAGGTGGATACCGCGCGGGCGCGGCTCGAAGGTGATGGTGCGCTGCAACCACACACCCTCGAGCCTACGCGCCCGGGGTTCGCTACATGCTCGGCGGGATGAGCACCGCGTTGATCACGTGGATGATCCCGTTGCTGCAGTTGATGTCGGTTTTGATGATCTTCGATTCGTTCACGAAGGCACTCTTGCCGCGGACGCTGAACTGGACCGAAGCGCCCTCCGCGGTCTTCGCGGACTTCAGTTTCACGACCTTGCTGGCGGGAACCCGGCCCGGAAGCACGTGGTAGAGCAGGACCTTTTTGAGCATCGCGGTGTTGGACGCCAGCATGTTCAGGGTCTTCTTCGGGACCTTGGCGAAGGCGGCGTTGGTCGGCGCGAAGACGGTGTAGGGACCCTTGCCGGAGAGCGTTTCGGCGAGGCCCGCTTTTTCGACCAGGCTGACCAGGGTCGAGAACTGCGGGTTACCGGCTGCCGTTTCGACGATGTTCTTGCCGCCGGCCGCGGATGCGGCGGAAGCGGGCACTGCGAGGGCGGCGATCACCATGACGACGGCAAACAGACGCTTGAGCATGTTTCCTCCTCGGTAGGGGGTTGTGTTGCAGTGCGTTACTCGCGGAAGGCCCGAAGCGGATGAGGAGTTCATCCAACGAGGCTCCCCTGGCGTACCTTTAAGCGTGTTAACCGTGACTCCTGAGCCCACTCGTCCCCGCCTGCCACGCGAGCTCGACCCCGCCGAGGTCGATCTCGTCGCGCGGCTGCGACGGGAGGACGAAGGCGCCATCGCGATGTTCGAGGAGCGCTACGGGCGCGTCCTGACGGGCTTCCTCCGGGACTCGCTCCCCGACCGCGGGACCGCCGAAGAAGTCCGCCAGCAGGTGCTGACCGAGATCTGGCGGCGCGGCGCCGACTACGACCCGGCCCGGTCCTCGGTGTTGACCTGGGCGCTGATGATCGCCCGCTCGCGGGCGGCCGACGAGCGCCGCCGGCGTCGCCCCACCCCGATCGACCCGACGACGATCGAAGATTCCGGCGACGACCGCGAGCTCGACGGGCTCCTCGACCGATGGCGGGTCGCCGCGCTGCTCGAGCGCATCCCCGGCGGGGAGGCCGCCGTACTCCGGCTGCGCTTCTACGACGGCCTCTCGCAGAGCGAGATCGCCGAGCGCACCGGCATCCCGCTGGGCACGGTGAAGACGCGGATGATCCGCGGGCTGGCGCGGCTGCGCGAACTGGTCGGGGAGGAAGAGACCCGATGAACCGCCAGGAAATGATCGCCGCCTACGCCCTCGGGGAGCTCGAGGGGTCCGAGCGCGAGAGCTTCGAGCGCGAGGTGGCCGCCGACCCGACGCTCCATGCCGAAATCGAGGCGACCCGTGGGACCATGGCCCACCTGGAGGCGCTGCCGGGCGACGCCTGGCCCGCCGACGTCCCCGAGTCCCTCCCCCCTGAACCCGCACCCGTCCGGGCCACGCCGCCACGCCGGCGCTTCGCCCTGCGCCCGCTCTCGGTCGCGGCGATGGTCCTCGTCGCCGCGGTGCTCGGCGGAGTCGTCGGGGCACTCGTCGCCTCCGGCGGCGACTCCTCCTCCCCGCCCGCCAGGACGGTCCTCGTCCTGCATCCGCTCGACGCGCCGAAGAACTCGCGCGCCGACCTCTCGATGCCCGACGCCGACACGATGCTGCTGCAC
Source organism: Solirubrobacterales bacterium (assembly GCA_965200635.1). GTDB lineage: Bacteria > Actinomycetota > Thermoleophilia > Solirubrobacterales > 70-9 > VAYN01. The sequence continues at coordinate 3,675,413 of OZ241364.1, forward strand.
ACCCACGGCCTGCCGCCGTCGGCCACCGGCGATTACTACGAGGTCTGGCTGATGAGCAGCGCCTCCAAGCTCGTCCCGGTCGCCTCCTTCAAGGTCGGCAAATCCGGCGAAGCCGCGGTCGAGGTGCCCCTCCCCGCCGCGCCGGCCGAATACGCCTACTTCGACGTCAGCCGCCAGATGGTCGGCGGCGGCCTCCACCACTCGCAGGACTCGGTCCTGCGCGCCCCGACCGCGGGCCTCGGCGCCTGACCCTCAGCGCGTGACGCGGAACCAGAGGTGCGTGGCCACCGGCCCGGTCGCGACTTCGAGCCGCTCCAGCACCACCTCGGCGCCACCGGGATGGTCGAAGACGCGGACCCCGTCCCCGAGCATGATCGGCTCGACGTAGAAGAGGACCTCGTCGAGCTCACCCAGCTCGATGCAGCCACGTGCCACCTCGGCGCCGAGGATGCAGGCGTACTTGTCCCCCGCCGCCTCACGCGCCGCGGCGATCGCCCGCGCCAGGTCGGTCTCGAAGGTGACGTCGGCCGGGGACTCGGCAGGCGGATCGTGGGTGACGACGAACTGCGGGCCGTGCCAGGAGCCGCCGAACGGGCCTTCCTTCTCCGCGTCGCCGCGGTTGGGATCGTCCCCGCCCCAGGTGCGCCGGCCGATCAGCAGCGAGCCAACCTTCTCGGGGAGCGCCGCCGCGGCCTCGTCGCGCTCGCCGCCCATGAATCGGGCAAGCCACTGCATGTCGCCGCCGGGACCGGCGATGAAGCCGTCCAGCGAGATCGCCGCCGAGTAGAGCGTTCTGCCCATCGGGCGAAGCTAGCCGACGGGCGAGGCCTGCGCCAGCTCGGCGAGCATCCGCAGGCGGGCCTCGTCGACCGAGCCCGGCACGGCGCTGAAGACGACCAGGCGCTCGGAGAGGTTCTGGGACACGAGGTTCTGGCAGTCGAGCGTCAGCTCGCCGACCAACGGGTGGACGAAGCGCTTCTCGACCACGGTGCGGCGGCCGACCTCGTGGCGGTCCCAGAGCGCGGCGAACTCCTCGCTCTCGGCCAGGAGCCGCGCGACCAGCTCGTCGGCTTCGGGGTCGGGGCCGGGCCGGCCGTGGACGGCGCGCAGGCCGGCGACGTGCTGGCGGCCGCGCACCTCGTGGTCCTCGACGGGGTGCAGCCCGCGCCGCTCCGGTTCGGTGAACCAGCGAAGGATCATGCTGCGGGCGGGGCCGCTGAAGACGGAGTGGTCGCCGAGCAGCGCCTTGGCGAGCTCGTTCTGGTGCAGCGTGACGCCGAGGTCGGTGACGATCATCGCGGCGGAGCCGTCGATCTGCTCGAGCACCCGCAGGAGGCCCGGGCTGGGCTCGTCGGCCCGCATCGCGGTCGGCGGCGCGTTGTGGCCGGCGAGGGCGAAGAGGTGGTCGCGCTCGAGCTCGTCGAGGCGCAGCGCGAGCGCCAGCGCGGCCACCGTCGATTCCGAGGGCCGGGCGCCGCGGCGCTGCTCGAGACGGGTGTAGAAGTCGGTGGAGATGTGGGCGCGGGCGGCAACCTCCTCGCGGCGTAGGCCGGGCGCCCGGCGGCGGCGCCCCGGCGCCAGCCCGACGTCCTCGGGCCGCAGCGCGGCGCGGCGGCGGCGCAAGAAGTCTGCGAGCCCTTCGCGATCCATGTCCCAAGTATGCAACTCCAGACGCTTTTATCCAGGGACAGCCTGTCCCCCGACAGGACGGGCTCTTTTGCAACCGGCGCGGTGCGGGCACCATGGGGGCATGCCAAACAACTCACTTCCCGGCGGCACCTACGCGCTCGCCGACGACATCACCGTCAACCGCGTCGGCTACGGGGCGATGCAGCTCGCCGGCCCCGGCGTCTTCGGCCCGCCCGCCGATCACGACGAAGCCGTGCGCGTCCTGCGCGAGGCGATCGACCTCGGCATCGACCACATCGACACCTCCGACTTCTACGGCCCCCACGTCACCAACGAGATCATCAAGGAGGCGCTCCACCCCTATCCCGAGAACCTGACGATCGTCACCAAGGTCGGGGCGAAGCGGGACGCCGAGGGTGGCTGGCCGCACGCCCGCTCCCCGCATGAGCTCCAGGAAGCCGTGCACGACAACCTCGAGCACCTGGGACTGGAGCGGCTCGACCTCGTCAACCTGCGGATGGGCGGCGTCGAAGGCCCCGAAGAGGGCTCGATCGCCGAGCAATTCGAAGCGCTCGCCGAGCTGCGCGAGGCCGGCCTGATCCGTCACCTCGGCGTCAGCACCTTCTCCGCCGAGCAGGTCGCCGAGGCGCGCTCGATCGCTCCCGTCGTCTGCGTCCAGAACCTCTACAACCTCGCCCGCCGCTACGACGACGAGCTGATCGACGACCTCGCCGCCGAGGGGATCGCCTACGTCCCCTACTTCCCGCTCGGCGGCTTCTCGCCGCTGCAGGCCGAAGAGCTGAGCGCGGTGGCGGAGCGCAAGGGGGCGACGCCGATGGCGGTGGCGCTGGCCTGGCTCCTGCAACGCTCGCCGAACATCCTGCTGATTCCCGGCACCTCTTCGGTCGCCCACCTGCGCGAGAACGTCGCGGGCGCGGGCCTGGATCTCTCGCCCGAGGACCTGGCCGAGCTGGACTCGATCGGCGGCGACAAGTAAGGGCAGCGTAGGAAGCGCGACGGTTGGGTAGATTCCCGCCATGGCCGACCGCCCGAGGATTCCCGCGCTTCTGATCATCGGAGCGGCGGTAGTCGCCCTCCTCGTCGCCGCCCCGGCCGCGTTCGCGGTAAAGGCTCCGGGCCTCGCGTCGAGTGCCCAGTACAAAGCTTTCATCGAATACGTGAAGAAGATGGAAGAACGCTCCTCGCAGCCGACCTCGAACGAAACGAAAAACAAGTTCGAGGCGAAGCTGACGGCAAAGAAGACCGCCGCCGCCCACAAAGCCAACGCGCTCTTCAACCGGGCCTCCGACGAAGCCAAAGCGGAAGCCAACGAAACGGCGAAGGCGCAGGTGGAAGGGGTGCGGGCGAAGGAAGGCAAGACGCTGGAAACGCTGAAGGCCGAAACGAGCAGCAAGCTCGAACGGCTGGAGGCTGAATTCCACACGAAATTCGAACGGATGGAAACGGGCCACCGCAACCGGGAAGCCGCGCTGAAGGAACAGGTCCGCGGCCTCCGCGGGCAGAAGTCCCAGGCCGCGCCGGGCGCGCCCAAAGAACAGATCCAGGCCCACATCGAAAAGATCCAGGGCGAACTCACGGCCAACCGCGAAGACGAAAAAGAAAAGCGGGAGGCGTTGAAGAGCGGGGTCGAAAAGAAGCGGGTGCCGATCGAAGAAACGGCGAAGGCCGAAGAAGTCGCGATCGGCGAAAAGGCCGAAGAAACCGTGAAGAAGATCCAGGTGCACTGGGCGAAGGCCTACGAAGAAAACAAGGCCGCCCTGAACTCGACCCGCGAAAACCGCCTCGGCTACCTCGAATCGAAGCTGGAACAAGGCCGCGCCGCGATCGCCGCGATGCCCGCCAACGGCTGAGGCGCCCCTCGCGCCTACGCGGTCGCCCGACGGTATGAGCCGTCAGACCGACCCGCAAATATCCGTCCGAACCGCTAATCCGGACGTTTACATCGTGCCGAATTCACCAAGTGATGGCGCCTATGAGGACATCCTCGGCAAAGGCTCGGTGGCGGCTCCCTGGGAGCTGGATCAAGGCCAACAGCCTCGCCTGCCTGGTGGCGGTGATCGCCGCCGCGGCGGTGGTCGGCGCCGGCGCCCTGGTCCTCTCGATCGCCGACCGCGAGGACGGGCTGCGCGAAACCAAGACCGAGATCGTCGAACTCTCGCGCATGGCGAGCGGCTTCCGCGAGCAGACCGTGGCCGCCTTCGAGGGCGGGCCGCCGAAGCCCGCCGACATCGGCCTGCACCGCGAGATCACCGCGACCGCCCTGCCGACGGCCCGGGCGCTGGAATCCGACTGGCCCGACCCGAGCGTCGAGGGGATCGTCGCCCCGACCACCGCGCTCGCGCGGATCTCCCGCACCGCGCTGAGGGCCGGCATCGGGGGCCGTGAGGCGACCGCGGCCGCGGCACTCGGGCACCTCCCGCCCCGCGCCGAAGCGCTGAACAGGCGCCTCGACCGCGCCGAAACCGGCATCTCCAGCGAGATCGATCGCGACGGGAGCCGGGCCGAGATCCTGACCTTCGTGATCACCGGCGCGATCGGCCTGTTGCTGGGCGGCCTGATCCTCGGGCTGTCGACGATGTGGCGGCGACGGCAGCGCTCCGCGGCCGAACGCGGGGCCGCCCTCCAGGGCGAGCGCCGGCTACAGGCGCTGGTCCGCCACGGCTCCGACCTGATCGTCGTCCTCTCCCCCGCCGGCGAGGTGCTCTTCGTCGCCGGTGCGGTGGGGACGATGCTCGGCGGCGAGGCGGGCGACCTCGAAGGCGAGAACCTCGGCGGCCGGCTCCACCCGGAGGACCTGCCGACCCTCGCCGCGCTCCTCGACGTCTCCGGCGGCGGGTCCCCGGCGCGCGAGCTGCGTCTCCGCCGGCCCGGCGGCGGCTGGCGCATCTGCGAGGCGCGGGCGACGAGCCTGCTCGGCGACGAGCTCTGGAACGGCATCGTCCTCAACATCTGGGACGTCACCGAGCGCGTCGCGCTGGAGGAGCGGCTGCGCTACCAGGCGTTCCACGACGACCTCACCGCGCTCGCCAACCGCGTCCTCTTCAACGAGCGCCTCGAGCACGCGCTGGCCCGCGCCGTCCGCGTCGACAGCGCGGTCAGCGTCCTGATCATCGACCTCGACGACTTCAAGGCGATCAACGACAGCCTCGGCCATCCCTGTGGGGACGAGCTGCTGCGCGAGGTGGCGGCGCGGCTCGACGAGGCGTTGCGGGGCGCCGACACGGTGGCGCGGCTAGGCGGCGACGAGTTCGGCGTGATCCTCGACGACAGCCCCTCGATCGCGGCCGACGAAGAGACGGCGCGGCGGATCACCGCGGCGCTGGCGGCGCCGTTCCGGCTCGCCGGGCACTGCCTGCCGGTCTCGGCCAGCGTCGGCATCGCCCGCGCGGCGCCCGGCACCGCGACGCCCTCGGACCTGATCCGCGACGCCGACCTGGCGATGTACGCGGCAAAGGGCGAGCAGAAGGGGACCGTCGCCGTCTACCGCGACGACATGCACCTGGGCGCCGAGCAGCGGCTCGGCCTCAAATCGGACCTGATCGACGCGGTGGCCGGCGGCTGCGACCAGTTCACCCTCTTCTTCCAGCCGGTGGTGCAGCTGCAGACCGGCGCGGTCGCCGGCCTCGAGGCCCTGCTGCGGTGGATCCACCCGACCCGCGGCATGATCGACCCGTCCGAGTTCATCCCGATCGCCGAGGAAACCGGCGCGATCGTGCCGCTCGGCCAGTGGGTCCTGCGCCAGGCCTGCGCCGAGGCGAGGAGCTGGCAGCCCCAGCCGGACCGGCCGCCGCTGACGATCTCGGTCAACGTCTCGGCCCGGCAGCTGCGCGGGGACGGCCTGGTCGAGCACGTCCGCGAGGCGCTCGATGCCTCCGGGATCTTTCCCCGCCGGCTCGTCCTCGAGATCACCGAGACCCAGGTGATGCGGGACGTCGACAGCGCGGTCGCCACCCTGCGGGCGGTGAAGGAGCTCGGCGTGCGGATCGCGATCGACGACTTCGGCACCGGCTACTCCTCGCTGAGCCAACTGCAGAAGCTGCCCGCCGACGTGCTCAAGGTGGACCGCGAGTTCACCCGCAGCGGCGCCGACGGCGACCCCGAGCACGCCGGCCTGCTGACCGCGGTGATGGAAATCGGCCACTCGCTCGGCCTGCGGACGGTGGCCGAGGGGATCGAGACGTCCTCCCAGCTACGCCAGCTCTGTGCCCTGAACTACCGCTACGGCCAGGGCTACCTCTTCTCCCGCCCGGTCCCCGCCGAGCACGTCCCCGCGGTCCTCACCACCCCGGCCGACGTGTTGATGGGCCGACAAGTCCAGATATAGAAGACTTTTCGGCCCGTCAACCTCGCGCGGGGTGCTCGCGGAGGATCTGGCGGGCGAGGAGGGCGGTGCCGGCGGCGAGGAGGAGGGCGAGGATCAGCGCGCCGAGCGGGCGGCGGAAGGCCTCGACCGGGGCCAGGGCGACGAGCAGGACGAAGAGGGCCGCGGCGGCGCCGTAGGCGACGACCTGGTTGTCCCGCACGTAGGGGGCACTCTCGCGGCGCAGGCGGGTGGCGATCTTCGTCGGCCCGGCCAGCCAGGCGGCGAGGAAGACGAGGACGCCGAAGGCCAGCGCCGAGCGGGCGACGTCGGCGAGCAGCGAGGTGGCGATGCTCCAGACCGCATCGAAGGCGGGCTTGCCGGAGTCCGTTTTGGCCAGCGCGTCGACCACGTAATGGCCGCCGAGCGTGCGCAGCAGCAAGACGAGGGCGCCGGCGACGATGAAGCCGATGCCGACGGCCCGCAGCGCCTCGCGCCGGCGCGGCCCACCGAACCAGACCGAGAGCGCGAAGAGGATCAGGGCCAGGAGCGTGAGCACGATCGGCAGATGGCGCAACAGCTTGGCGCCCTTCTGCGCCGCTTCCAGTTCGTCGGAGTGGAGGATGACCAACCTGCCGGCGCCGGGCGGGAGGTTTTCGGCGGCGCCGACCCCGACGCCGATTTTCTTGCCGACTTGTTCGACCAGCGGGCCAAGTTCGAGCGCGACCACTCCGTTCTCGGTCGAGATCCGGGAGCCGCCGCCGTCGAGCACTTCGAGCAGGCGTTCGTGGGCGCGGCGGTTGGCCTCGCTCCACAGATCCTGGAAGTCGGGACTCTCCAGGACCCGTTCGGCGATCTGCGGCGCGAGCGCCTGTAGGGCACCCGCGACCGGCGCGCCCAGCGGCTTCAACTGGCCGGGCAGCTCCGCTTCCAGCGTCGTCTTCAGGTTGTCGTGGATGACGAGCTGTTCGCCCAGGTAGCTCGCCAGCCGTTCGTCGACCTTCTCGTTGCCGATCAGCCGGTCGGAGGTCGAGACCCAGTTGTCGGTGTTCAGCAGCTGGCGGTTGGCCCAGATCGAGAAGATCGCCAGCAGGGTGACGATCGTCCCGAGGACGACCAGTGCCTGGCTCAACCTGCGATGGCCCGCGCTCACGTCGCGAGCCTCTCACCGTCGGCCGCCGAAAGCCAGCGACGCCTCCGCGTGCGAGATAGTGGGGCGATGCCGGACGATCCCGATCGCCGCACCTCGCTCGCCGGCGAGCGCACCCTGCTCGCCTGGTGGCGGACCGGCTTCACCGCGATCGCCGTCGCCCTGGCGGTGGGACGGGTGCTGCCCGAGCTCGCCGACAACTCGACCCGCTGGCCCTACGTCCTGGTCGGGATCGGCTTCGCCCTCTACGGGATCGTGCTGATCGCCTACGGGACCCGGCGGATCGAGACCCTGAACGCCGAAATCGGCGTGTCGGCGGCCGATCGTCCGGCGATGCGCTCGATGGCGATCCTGGCCGGCGTCGGCGCCCTTCTCGGCCTCGCCACGATCGCCTTGATCGTCGCCCAGTAGCCGCGCGGTTCGCGGGCCGATCGGATCCGTCCACGCCGGGTAGGAAGGGCCGATGATCATCAGCAGAAGCTCATCGGCGACGACCACCAAGGGCCCGGCCGACTGGTTCACCGGCGACGTCTACGCCGACGTCGTCGCCTCCCCCGCCCCGCCCTGGCGCACCGCCGCGGCGAACGTCCACTTCACCCCCGGCGCCCGCACCGCCTGGCACACCCACCCGCTCGGCCAGACGATCTTCGTCACCGAGGGCGTCGGCCTCTGCCAGCGCGAGAACGGGCCGATCGAGGAGATCGGGCCCGGCGACAGCGTCTTCTTCGAGCCCGGCGAGAACCACTGGCACGGCGCCGCCCCCGACCGCTTCATGGTCCACCTCGCGATGCAGGAGATGGACGACTCCGGCAGCGTCGTCGCCTGGGGCCGGCACGTGACCGACTCCGAGTACGAAGGGGGAAGCTGATGTCGATCGTGATCGTCGGCGCCGGACCGAACCTCGGCGCGGCCGTCGCCCGCCGCTTCGGGCGCGAGGGGATGAGCGTCGGGCTGATCGCCCGGGACCCGGCGAAGCTGGAGGCGCTCGCGAACGTGCTGAACGAGGAGGGGATCGTGGCCGATTTCGTCGCCGTCGACATCCGCGACTCCGACGCGCTCGGGGCGGCGATCGGCTCGCTGGCGGAGCGGCTCGGGCCGGTCGAGGTGCTCTCGTTCTCGCCCCTCCCGGCCAGGGAGTTCATGAAGCCGATCCTCGAGACGAGCGTCGAGGACCTCCGCGGCCCGCTCGAGTTCAGCGTCCTCGGTGCCGCGGCCGCCGCGACCGCCGTGGTCGGGCCGATGGTCGAGGCCGGATCCGGCTCGATCCTCTTCACCACCGGTGGGGCGGCGATCAAGCCCTACCCGGAGCGTGCCGGGGTCGGCGTCTCCTTCGCCGGCGAGGTCGCCTATGCCCGGATGCTCCATGAGGCGCTTGCCGACAAGGGCGTCCACGTCGGCCACACCGCGATCGCCGGGCGCATCGCCCCCGACGAGGATCACGAGCCCGACGACGTCGCCGAGATCCTTTGGCGCCACCACACCGAGCGCGCCGAGTTCCAGGTCCGCCTCGGCGACTTCGACTGACCCCAGCTCATGCCAGATTCATACCGTTAGTGCTTGACATCACAAGGGTGTGGCGAGACTCTCACAAGCCCCGGGACGAGAGGAGAGCGTCCCGCCACAAGGAGTTGAGAGATGTTCCACTGCGAACGGTGCGGAATTCGTTTCAGCACTGGTGCCCTGTCCGGCCGGATGGACTGCCCCCGCTGCCGATCGCGCGACGGAGTCACGGTGCAGCTGGCGTGGGAGCCGATGCTCGCCGCCCGTGCGGAGGCGGTCCGGGCGCAGGCGCGCACGGAAACCGGCCGCGGACGGCCGCCGGCGCCGGTCGGCCCCGCCCCCTGACGTCAGAGCCCGCGCTCGACCTCGATCTGCCCGGCCCTCTCGGCTTCGAGCAACGCCTCGTAGTCACGTTCGTTCTGGTCGGCGTAGCGCTCGGCGAACTCCCCGATGGCCTTGTCGAAGGCGGGGCCGCGCCCCAGGTAGGCGGCGATCTGGGCGCGGTCGCCGGAGCGCGCGTGGGCGCGGGCCAGGGTCCGCGCGCAGAGCGCCCCGTACATCGCCAGCTCCCCCGGGGAGACCCGTTCGACGTCGACCGAGCCCTTGCCGTCCCAGAGCTGGCGCACGTAGAAGCAGCGTGCCTGGGCGTCGAGCCCCTGCGCCGCGACCCAGCCGAGGAAGATGTCGCCCGCCGCCTGCATCAGGCGCTGGCCCTCGACCACGCGGCGGCCGTGGTTGGCGTACTCGCTCTCCCCCAGGTAGGGCTCGAGCACCGACGGCCCCGCTTCCTTGGCCTGCAGGAAGAGCGGGTCGCCCAAGTCGCGGCCGAGCATCAGGATGATCCAGGCGCGGGTGCCGACGCTGCCGACCCCGACCACCTTGCGGGCCGCGTCGACGTAGTCGTAGGTCGCCATCAGGCGGCGGCGGTCGTCGGAGAGGGTCGAGGTGTAGGAGTCGAGGATCGGCCGCAGCATCCCTTCGGTCTCGGTCCCGTCGGCGAGTTCTGAGAGCGGCGTGATCAGCGGCGGTTCGGCGACGATGCGCAGGCGTCCGTCGCCATCGGTCGTGGTCAGCTTCTTCAGCGCCCGCAGGCTGTCCTTGGCGCGGGCCTTGTCGAGTTTGCGGTCCATCTCCCGGCGGCGGGCCGCGCTCAGGGCCGAGTCGAGGTTCGCTTTCGCGGCGTCGACGTCGATCCGCGCGTACCAGACGTCGAGGTTGCCCATCTCGGCGAACTGGCGCATCGCTTCGCGGTACGCGGCGCCGGTCGCCTCCAGCGCGCGGCGGCGGTCGCCGCGGCCGAAGCAGCGCTCCCGCCCGGCGATCGCGATGCTCGCCGCGAGCCGCTTCACGTCCCACTCGAACGGCCCCGGCAGCGTCTCGTCGAAGTCGTTGCAGTCGAAGACGAGCCGGCGGTCAGGCGCGGCGAAGACGCCGAAGTTGGAGAGGTGCGCGTCGCCGCAGAGCTGCGCCCGCAGACCGGTGTCGGGACCGGCGGCAAGGTCGGCCGCCATCACCGCCGCGCCGCCGCGGAAGAAGGCCAACGCCGAGGAGAGCATGCGGCCGTAGCGGATCGGGACCAGCTCCTGGACACGGCTCTTGTCCTGGGCGGCGAGCGTCGCCACCGGATCGCGGTCGGCGGGCGGCTCCCATTCGCCGTGGACCGAGCGCGGCACCGCCCGGCGCCGCTTCTTCCCATCGACGGTCTCGTCCCGCTCGGCGGCGGTCAGCGAAGCTGCACCTGCTCCGTTCATGGCGCAACTCTAGTGCCTTCCTGCACAAGTTGCACAGGTATGTTTGTCTTTGGTATGGAGCCGGACCTCGGCCGAGTCATCGCTTTTGCGCATCGGTCGAGACCAATAGAAAAACTTCCGGGCCCTCCTACGAATTTCAGACTCAAGTCGGAGCTAGTTTCGCCCTATGGCCGTCATCGATGGAGAGTCGCGCCGACTGCTGGAGATCATCCAGGTCCAGGGAGAGATCGCCGCCGGGGACCTGGACCAGGACCGGGCGATGCAGCGGATCGTCGACCGCGTGCCCGACCTGATCGGTGCCGATGGCGCGCTGATCGACTCGCCCGACGGCGACCGCCTCGTCTTCCGCGCCGGATCCGGCGTCGACGAGCGACTGATCGGCTGGCACTACCCGCGCGACGCGAGCCTCTCCGGGCGCTCGTTGGAGGGCCGCGAGGTGCTGGTCTGCAACGACACCGCGCTCGACGCCCGGGTCGAAGCGGACGCCTGCGAGAAGCTCGGGGCGCGCTCGCTCCTCTGCGCGCCGCTCGTCCACGGCGACGAGGAGCTTGGCTCGCTGACCGCCTTCGCCGCCCACCCCCACGCCTTCGACGAGGGGGACCGCGAGGCGATCGGGCTGCTCGGCCGCTCGCTCGCCGCCCACCTCCATCACGCGGCGGGGTTCTCGCTCGCGTCCCACCAGAGCCGCCACGACCACCTGACCGGGCTGCAGAACCGTCGCGCCTACGAGGCGCGGCTGGCGCAGGAGGCCTCGAAGGCGGCGCGCAACGGTGAGGACCTGGCGCTCTGCCTTCTCGACCTCGATCGCTTCAAGTCGGTCAACGACCGCTTCGGCCACGTCGTCGGGGACGAAGTGCTGCGCGCCGTCGCCCGCGGCTTCGGCAACCGTCGGCTCCACGAGGAGACCTTCCGGATCGGCGGCGACGAGTTCGCCGTCGTCCTCCCCGGCTGCGACGAGGCCGCGGCGCGGGCCGCGGTCCGGCGGATGGTCGACGAGCTCGACCTCTCCGACCTCGCCGCCCGCGGGGTCGTCTTCGGGGTCTCGTTCGGGATCGCCGCCGACGAGCGCGACCCGAACGCGCTCCATGCCGCCGCCGACGCCGCGCTGACCGCGGCGAAGCGGGTCGGTCGCCTGCCGCAGCCCTCCCCCGCCTCGGTTCGCGCCGACGAGGGTCGGGTAAGACTCAGTGCGTGAGACGCCTCCTCCCGGCAGCCCTGGCCGCACTGGCGCTGCTCGTCACCGCGAGCTGCGGCTCCGGTAGCGCGAGCACCGCCGCGCGAAGCAAGCCTTCGTCCCCGGCCGGTGGGCGCCAGATCGTGACGCTCGCCGTCCCCGATGAGATGCGCGACGGCGGGCTCGCCGAACCGCATCAGCTCTCGGTCCCCAAGGGCTGGAAGGCGAGCGTCTGGGCGCGGCCGGAAGACGCGCGGATGCTGGCGATCACCCCGGAAGGCAACCTGCTCGTGAGCACGCCGAGCAACGGCGCGGTGATCGAACTCTCCGGCGGCTCCGAGGCCGAGGGAGAAAAGGTCGTCCTCGCCGGGCTCGAATCCCCCCAGGGCCTCGCCTTCGGCAAGCGCGGTCGCGAAGAGGTCCTATATGTAGGGGAGTCGGACGAGATCGACGCCTTCCCGTGGCTCGGCGGCGGCAAGGTCGGCCCGCGGAAGGTGCTGGCGCCCGACCTGCCCGACGAAGAACCGGCGGGCGACGACATCCACCGCCAGAAGGACGTCGTGGTCGGCTCGGACGGGCGGATCTACTTCGACGTCGGCAGCTCCTCCAACGCGTCGCCCGAAGACCGGACCTACGACCCGCCGCGCGGCGTCATCGACTCGGTCGGCCCCGCGGGCGGCACGGTCAAGGTGGTGATGCGCGGGGTGCGGAACGGCGAGGGGCTGGCGCTGGCCCCCGACGGCACGGTCTGGACCGCGATCAACGACCGCGACGAAATCCCTTACCCCTTCCACGGCCCGTTCGGCGGCTCCGACGAAGCGTTCGGCGAAGTGATCCCCGACTACGTCGACGACCATCCGCTCGAGGAGGTGGTCCCGGTGACGCCGGGGCGCGACCTCGGCTGGCCGCTCTGCAACCCCGAACAGGGAAAGAACACCCCGCCCGGCTCGCTCGCCGACGTGCCGCTCGTCCCCGACGCGGTCACCAACCCGGGCGGCAAGGCGCTCGACTGCGCGAAGCTGGCGCCGATCGACGTCGGCATCCCCGCCCACTCCGCCCCGCTCGGCATGTCGTTCCTCGAGGGGACGAAGGTGCCGGCGCCGTGGTCGGGCGGCGCGGTCGTCGCCGCGCACGGCTCCTGGGACCGCCAGGAACCCCGCGCCCCGGCGGTCCTCTGGATGCGCTGGGACGCGAAGGAGTCGACCCTCGAGCCGGCCAAGGTCCTTGTCTCCGGCTTCCAGGACGAAGACGGCGAACGCTGGGGCCGCCCAGTCGACGTCGTCCCCGGCCCCGAAGGCGCCCTCTTCGTCAGCGACGACACCGCCGGCGCGATCTACAAGCTGACGCCACCGCGGTAAGCCCGGCCCGCCGTTGTCCAGGCCGCCCCGGTAGTCCTAACCGACCAGGCGCGGTCGACCTGACGTCCGGTATCCGGACCCCAGGTCGACCGCGCCCCGGTGGGTGTTGCCCGACACGCACGGAAGTGTGGACTTCCCGCGCTCTCCGTCACGACTTGCGAGTCTCGTGACTCGCTCGTGCGTCCCGCGTCGCAGAACCTCCACGGATCCGACACTCCCCGCAGACCGGCCCTGCGTCCCTTTCCCGTCCTGCGCACCCCCGGTGACCCCACACCGCCTCGCTCAAAAACCTGGAATCGATCATCTAGGCTGGCCGCCATGAACTCCCACTCCACCTCCCTCAGAACCGCCGCCGTGGCCGCCGCTCTCGCCGCCGCCGCGCTCCTCATGCTGCTCGCCTTCACCGGCGCGCCGGCCTCCGCCGCCCAGCTGAAGTCCTACGAGTGCCAGCACCCTCTCGTCACCGGCCAGGAGGCCGTCAACCCGAAGGGCGTCACGCCGAAGGAAGCCTGCAAGGTCGTCCTCTCCCTGGGCAGGTACCTCGAAAAGCCGGGGAACATCCGCAGCCTCTACGTCTGCAAGGGCCCCGGTGGCCATACGCCGGTCCTCAAGATGGACGAATTCGAAGGCTGGAAGCTGAAGCTCCAGAACTACAACTTCATCATGTACAAATCCGGCGCCTCGTTCCGGGTGACCGGCACCGACTTCCCCGTCAACTGCAGCTGAGGCGACCCCTCCGCTGATCCCGCCGAGGGCGGGCCGGGCTCACTCGGGCTCGGCCCCTTCGGCGGCCGTGTAGTCGCGTGCCTCGCCGCCGGCGACCGCCATCCGCCCCCTGGCGACGAGGATCGCGTCGTCGGCGCTGCTCGCCTCGATCCTCAGCAGGTGGCGCTGCATCCCGTCCCCTTCGTAGCCCAGTTCGGGCTCCTCCTGCAGGTAGACCCCGGCGTTGGTGAGCTGCGTGATGACGCCGCGCGTGAGCTTGCCGCGGCAGGTGACGGTGTAGATCGGCATCCGGGCAAGGCTAGTGCGAACGCGGGCGGAAGCGCCTACTCGGCGGAGCTGATCGCGGCGGGCATGAAGACGATCCAGGTCAGGAGCGCCAGCGCGGCGGCGAAGAGCAGCACCAGGGCCAGGTGCGACTTGACCAGGAGCGCGCCGATCACGGCGCCGACCAGCATCGAGGCAACCGCGGCACCCCGGCGCCAGTTCCCCTTGCCCTCGCCGCCCGCCAGCTGCGACTCGGCCGCGAACCCGGTCAGGGTCATCGTCAGCACCGTGGTCGTCAGGTCGGCGATTTTCAGCCGCCGCACGGTCGCGTTCCGCACCCCCATCGCGAAGGCGAGCAGACCGATGATCAGGTCCCCGGAGAAGTGGTCGGGGGCGATGTCGAAGACGAGCGCGATCAGCGTCGCCAGCGCGATCATCCCGACCTCGATCAGCATCGCCCGCGACAGGTGCGTCTCCTTCGGCGGCAGCATCGCCCCCATCCGCCCGCCCACCACCGCGCCGCCGAGGAACGCCACCAACGACACCAGCGGCGCGACCACCGGCAGCCCGGTCGACCCGGCGATCCCGAACCCGAGCAGCACCACGTTCCCGGTCATGTTCGCCGCGAACACCCGGCCCAGGCCGAGGTAGCAGGCGGCGTCGATCACCCCGGTGGTCAGCGTGAGGACCAGCAGCGTGCGGGTCAGCGGGTGGCGGAGCGAGTCGGTATCCATCCGCCCCGAAGGTTCGGCGGAAGGTGCTCGTTTCCCCCTAGGACGCGCCGATGCCGATCGAGCGCGGCGTCTGGCAGCACACCGCCGGCGTGTCCCGTGACACCGAGTCCGACGAGCTCTTCGTCGTCCTGCGGGGCCGGGCGACGATCGAGGTCGAGGGCGGCCCGACGCTCGAGATCGACCCCGGCGACGTCGGCCTCCTCCACGCCGGCGACCACACCACCTGGCGCGTCCAGGAGGACCTGCGAAAGATCTACCAGGTCACCCAGGACCCGGAGTAGTTGGACCTCGCCCCGAGGACGGCTGATGAACACGTCTTCGCAGCCCCCGCCGACGAGTGGCCGCCTGATCCCTGGCCCCGTTACGATCCAGATCCCTCTGGGGCAGTGGCCCAACTGGCTAAGGCACCGGTCTCCAAAACCGGCGATTCCAGGTTCGAGTCCTGGCTGCCCCGTCTTCGAAATCTCGCTCCCAGAGCCGAACTCTCGCCCTCGTTCAGCGGCTGAAGCGCTCCGGTTTTCACATATGCTTTCCCTAGGCTGCCGCCATGGATTCCGCAGCCCATGAGGATTTTCGGCTCACACGCCCGAGGGAACACCGCCCCGACAGCGACTTGGACCTAGTGGTGATCGGGCCGGAGGTGAAGAGTCGCCGCGCCGAGTACGTGAGGCTGCGCGAGGCGCTCGGCAGTCTCGGCGTCTCGATCGACTTGATCATCGTCCCTGCTTCGCACCTCGAGGAATGGGGACACTTCGAGGGCACCGGGCCTAGGTGTAGATGCCGGCCACGTTGTTCCCCTGGAGTTCCCGCAACCGCTCGATCGGCGGCCGGTGACCGAGGGCGCCATGTCGTCTGGTGGAGTTGTAGCGCTCGAGCCATCCCGAGAGGGCGGCCGCCCTCTCGGCAGATGATCCGTAGACGCCCGCGTAGGCCCACTCGCGCAGCATCGTGCGGATGAAGCGCTCGGCCTTGCCGTTGGTCTGGGGCCGGTAGGGACGGGTGCGGATGTGGCGGATGCCCATCGCCCTGCAGGCGAGGGCATGTGCGGCGGAGACGTAGGCGGGGCCGTTGTCGGTCATCAGCCGCTCCACCTCGATCCCGTGCGAGCGGTAGAAGCCCACGGCCCGCCTCAGGAAGCCGAGGACCGTGACGGTCTTCTCGTCGGGCAGGACCTCGACGTAGGCCAGGCGGGTGGCGTCGTCGACGCAGACGTGCACGCGCTCCCAGCCGACCTGTGCGCGCCGCACGCCCGAGCCGTCGCGCCGGGTCGGGTTACGACGGCGGCCGTCGCGCCCGAGGACCCTGTGCCCGGCGCCGCCGGCGATCCGGCCGAGCTTCTTCACGTCGATATGGATCAGCTCGCCGGGACGGGAGCGCTCGTAGCGGCGGACCGGCTCGGGCGGGTCCAGGCGCGAGGGCCTGCCGAGGCCGATCCTGAGCAGGACCGCCGAGACGGTCGAGGTCGCCATCCCCAGGACCTCGGCGATCTCGGGGCCGGTCATCCGCAGGTGCCTCAGGGCGGCGATCGCCTCGACCCGCTCGGGCGGGGTGGCGTTGTGGACGCGCCGAGGGGCGGAGCTGCGGTCGAGCAGGCCCGCCTCGCCCTCGGCGCGGTAGCGGCGGGTCCATTTGCCAGCGGTCCGCTCGCTCACTCCGGCGGCCTCGGCCGCCTCCGTGAGCGACCAGCCCTGCTCGATGACACGTCGGCAGATCACAAGCCGACCCTTCGGGCCGAGCTTGGCATTAGCGTGAAGCTTCATCCGGGTCTCTCCTTGGCGCTGGGGCTCTAGACACCGCCAGCCTCCAAGGAGGCCCGGATGAACAACGTGCCTAGGAACTACACCTAGGTCATCCCGTCTTCGAGTTCTTCCAGGAGGACGACGATCCGGGTCCGTGCCGTCGGCAGCTCAGCCGCCACCACGTCCCAGACGAGATCTAGATCCACACCGAAGTAGTCGTGGGCGAGCTTGTCTCGCATCCCAGCCATCTCGCGCCATGGCACCTCCGGCGCCCGCTCCCTCAAGTTCGGGGACACGCGCTTCGCGGCCTCGCCCACGATCTCCAGATTTCTGACGACGGCGTCCTGGATCATCGGCGAGACGAAGAACTCATCCCGGCCCGACTCCGTATACGCGAGCACCCTGTCGATGGCGTCGCGGATGTGGAGCAGGTAGACCCGTTCGTCCTTCAGAGCGAGACCGCCTCGGCCAGGATCTGGTCCCGCAGGTACGGAGAGAGACTCTTCTCCGTGATCACATCAACAGCGACGCCGAGAGCGCCCTCCAGATCGTCACCGAGGGCCACCAAGTCGAGAAGGCTTCGACCCTTCGACATATCGACGAGCAGATCGAGGTCACTGGAGTCAGTCGATTCGCCGCGAACAACCGAGCCGAAAACGCGAACGTTCCGCGCGCCGTGAGCGGCTGCGATCCGGTTGATGTCCTCACGTTCCCCGGGGGCAAGCACTGATGAAGAGCGATCCGGTTTGTCGGCCATATGAACATCGTACGCCGCGGGCCGCATGCAACTCGTGCGCGGAAGCTCTAGAACAAGCCTTATGCAGACGAACTCCCCCCGCGAGCCCCGCGATGATCATCGCGATGACGGTAGATCCGCCCTTCGGTCCAGAACGGCGGCCGTCAAGAGGTGTGCCGGCGGCAGGAGGAGCGGCGGCGCCACCTTCGCGTCACGGGGCAGCCAGGACTCGAACCTGGTGCCGTGGGTACCGTGGGAGGATCACGGTGTGATCGCGTGCCAACCTAGAAGAGCCGGTCGATGAGCCTCCATGATCGGTGGAACGCGGCGCTGGCCCTGCCGCGGTAGCTGGCCCGGAAAGGACCTCACTCGGGTCCGCGCTCTAATCGGCCGGCTAGGGTACGGGGTCATCACGCATGGACTCGGGAACTCGCAAGGATCGTCGTGAGCAGAGCCGTCGGCGGCTCAGGCGTCAGCGTCGCCTCGCGGTGCTCGGGGCCGTGGTCATCATGGCTCTCGTGGTGTTTGTTGGGAGTCGTTTGGTGGCGGGGGGCGGGTCCGGCGGCGGGGGCCGAGAGGCGGCGGAGGCGGCTCCGGCGGCGCCGCTCGAACTGCCGCGCGGCGGACGGGAGATCCTGCCGGGCAACCGGGTGGTCGCCTACTACGGCGATCCGCGCGATCCGGAACTCGGCGTGCTCGGGATCGGCTCGCCGGACAAGGAGGCCCGTCGCCTGGCGCGGCAGGCACGCGGCTACGCACGGCCGGGACGCCCGGTCCTCCCCGCCCTCGAGCTGATCACGACGCTGGCGACCGCGGAAGAAGGCGAAGACGGGGACCACTCGCTCCACGAGGAAACCGCGACGACGCGGCGCTACCTACGCGCGGCTCGGGCTCATCACATGCTGCTGATCCTCGACATCCAACCGGGATACGCGACGTTCATCGAGGAGGCCCGCCGGCTGGAGCCGTTCCTGAAGCAGCCGGACGTCTCCCTCGCGCTCGACCCGGAGTGGAGCCTGACGCCCCCGGCTTTGCCGGGGCAGGAGATCGGCTCGACCGACGCCGCGACCGTGAACGAGGTGTCGCGCTACCTGTCGGACCTGGTGCGTCGATACGACCTGCCGCAGAAGCTCCTCGTGGTCCACCGCTTCACCGACGAAGAGATCGAAGCCGAGGACCAGCTGACGCGCGAGAGCGGCGTCGCGCTCGTCCTCGACGTCGACGGCTTCGGCGCGCCCCCCAACAAGATCTCGAAGTACAAGCAGCTGGCCCATCGCCGCGACAAAGCCTTCAACGGATTCAAGCTCTTCTACCGACAGGACCTCGACCTGATGAGCCCCGACGAAGTGCTCCGCCTGCGCCCCCAGCCGGACTTCGTCGTCTACCAGTAGGCCAGGCTCACGCCTCGTCGGCGAGCGGCAGCGCCAGGCTGACGGTGGACCCCCTCGCCCACACCCGTCCCCCATGGCGCTCGGCCGTCGCCCGGACGATCGCCAGGCCGAGGCCCGAGCCCGGCGCGCCTGCTTCCGGGCCGCGCCAGAAGCGGCCGAAGGCCGCCTCCTCGGTGCCGGGGGCGAACCCAGGGCCTTCGTCGGTGACGGCGACCCGCCCCTCGCCCCCTTCGCGAGCCACCACCACCCGGACCTCCCCACCGGCGGGACCGTGGCGCTCGGCGTTGTCGAGCAGGTTGTCGAGGGCGCGGGCGAGCGCGTCCGGCTCGCCCAGCACGGTGACCGGCCCGTCGAGCTCGACCGCCACGCCCGGGCGCCTCGCCGCCGTGACCCGCACCAGCTCGTCGAGACGGACCGGCCCCAGGCGCTGGCGGGCACCGCTCTCCCGCTCGAGTGCGAGCAGGTCCTCGACCAGGCGGCCGAGCCGAGCGGCGTCGGCTTCGAGATCCGCGATCACCTCAGGATCGGCGCCGTGCCGTCCGAGGTACTCGACGTTGCCCAGCAGGCCGGTCAGCGGAGTGCGCAGCTCGTGGCTGGCGTCGGAGAGGAAACGACGTTCGCGCTCGCGGGAGTCCGCCAACGCGCCCAACATCCCGTTCAGCGTCGCGGCGAGATCGGTGACCTCGGCCGGGCCGACCGGCTCGGTGAGTCGGCGTGCCGGATCCTCGGTGCGGGCGATCGTCGCCGCCGAGGAGGAGAGGTCGCGCAGCGGCCTCGTGCCACGCCGGGTGAGGAAGGTCGCCAGCGCGCCGCCGACGAGCACCGCCCCCGCCCCGCAGAGGATCAGCAGCAGGCCGAGGCGGTGCTCGGTCTCTTCGATGTCGGCGTTCGAGCCGGCGACGATCACCACTCCGCCGGCAGCCGGCCCGCCCGCCTCGGCGATCGGGGCGGCAAAGATGCGGATCGATTCGCCGCCCAGCTCACCGTCGGCGAAGGCGGTGTCGCCTCCTCGCGCCGCCGCGCTCGCCGCCGTCCGGGGCAGGAGCTTCGCGCCCAGCGAGAGCGAGCGGGCGACGATCGCCCCTTCGGAGTCGAGCACCTCGACGCTCAGCTGGTGCCCGGAGAGCGGCGATTCGAGCGTGCCCGGCGCGCGCAGCAGGGCGGGCGCCGAGACGGCGAGGCGGGCGACGTCGGTGGCCCGCCGGCGCAGGCTGTCGTCGAGCGAGGCGTGCATGCGGTTGCTGACGACGACCCGGGCGGCGACCCCGAAGACCAGCACCGCGAGCGCGACCGCCGCGACGGCGGCGACGGCCAGGCGGAAGCTGAGACTGCGACCCCTCACGGGGCGAGGGTGAAGCCGACCCCTCGCACCGTCCGGATCAGGTCGGGGTCGCCGAGCTTGTGGCGGACCCGCGCGACGTAGCGGTCGACGATGTTGTCGGTCGCCGCGCCCGCCCAGATCGTCTCGATCGCCGCGGACCGGGTCAGGACCGCGCGCGGGTCCCGCAGCAGCAGCTCGAGCAATTGGCCCTCGCGCGCGGTGAGCTGCACCGGCGCGCCGCCGCCGACCGTCACCGTCCCGCCCGCCGTGTCGAGCGCGATCGCGTCGTAGGCGAGGCGCTCGCTGCGATCGGAGCCGCGCCGCGTCAACGCGCGCAGCCGCGCCACCACCTCGGCGATCGCGAACGGCTTCACCACGTAATCGTCGGCGCCCGACTCGAGGCCGCGCACGCGGTCGGGGACCGAATCGCGGGCGGTGAGCATCAGCACGCCGCCGGTCATCCCATTGGCCCGCAGGCGGCGACAGACCTCGAAGCCGCTCAGCCCCGGCATCGCCACGTCGAGCACGACGAGGTCGGGGGCGGTGCGCTCGGCGAGCGCCAGGGCGGTGCCGCCGTCGGCCGCTCCCGAGATCTCGAAGCCTTCGGCGCCGAGGCTGCGCTCCAACATCCGCCGCACCGAGGCGTCGTCCTCGACGATCAGGACCCGCTCAGTCACCGGCGACGTCGCGGCGCATGAAGACGAGCGTGGCGGCGACCAGCGCCGGGATCGCGTAGAGGGCGCAGACCCAGAGGGCCCGGATCACCGGTCCCCAGTCGACCGGCGAGCGCAGGAAACCCTGCCAGGCGTTGAACTGCGTGCTCAGCAGGTAGGGATGGACTCCCCCGAGGCCGGGCAGGATGCCGATCAGCTGGACCAGCAGCGAGAACATCAGGGTGCCGACGATCGCCGCCGCGCTGTTGCGGAAGACGGTCGAGAAGAGGAGGCCGATCGAGGCGATCGCCAGGATCGGGACGAGGTAGAAGAGCAGGCTGAGGCCGACCAGGCCAAGGCCTTTGCCTGCCGAGACCTCGGTCCCGGAGAGGGTGGTGATCGAGTTGAAGCCGGAGGCGAGGATGCCCGCGCCGAGCGCCACCGCGCCGGTGATCGCGATCGCCGCGATCGCGTAGGTGAAGGCGGCGAGCACCTTGCCGGCGAAGATCTGGTGGCGCTCGACCGAGCGGGTGAGGATCGTCTTCAGGGTCTGGTGGCGGTCCTCGGCGGCGACGATGTCCCCGGCGACCAGCGCGGTGATCAACGGGAACATCCAGACCGAGCCGAAGAGCAGCAGGACGAGCGGCACCGCCAGGCCGGTGCTGTGCAGGTAACGGCCGAAGGAGACGTCTTCGGGCTGGCCGTTCTGAGTGACGAGGGCGACGACGAAGATGATCGGCACGATCGCCGCGGCCCCGAGGCCGAGGTAGGTGCGCTTCTGGGCGCGCAGCTTGCGCAGCTCCCAGCGGTAGACGGTGAAGATGCCGGGGTTCACGCCTGCGCCGGCTCCGGGTCGGGAGCGGCGGACGACGCGCCGGCGGCGTCGCCCTCGGTGAGGCTGAAGAAGAGGTCCTCGAGAGTCGCGTGGCGGCGGCTCAGCTCCTCGATCAGGGCGCCGGACTCGACCAGCGAGAGCGAGAGCGCGCCGACCGCGCCCGGGCCGGCGGCGCTGAAGGTGAGGCCTCCATCGGGCGCCGTGCGCACCTCGGAGATCCCGGCCTGGGCCTCGGCGACTCGGCGGGCGACCCCGTCCTCGCTGGTCCGCAGTTGATAGCCCTCGCCGGCCTGCTCGCGCAGGTCGTCGAGCCGCCCCTGGTAGGCGACCCGCCCGGCGCGGACGATCGCCACCCGGTTGCAGACTTCTTCGACCTCGGTCAGCAGGTGGCTGGAGAGCAGCACGGTCATGCCGCTGGCCGAGAGCCGGCGGATCAGGTCGCGCATGTCGCGCATGCCGCCCGGGTCGAGGCCGGTCGCGGGCTCGTCGAGCATCAGGAGCTTCGGCTCGCGCAGCAGCGCGGCGGCGATCCCGAGACGCTGGCGCATCCCGTGGGAGTAGCCGCCGACCCGGTCCTTGGCGCGGTCGGCGAGCCCGACGGTCGCCAGCGACTCCTCGATCCGCGAGGCCGCCCCGCCGCCGTCGAGCGCTGCCAGCAGTCGCAGGTTCTCGCGTCCGTTCAGGTAAGGGTAGAAGGAGGGCGCTTCGACGAAGCCCGCGACACCCTCGAGCGCCTCGACGCTCAGCTGCGGATCGCGCCCGAAGAGACGCACGGTCCCGGCGCTCGGGCGGATCAGCCCGAGCATCATCCGCAGGGACGTCGTCTTGCCCGCCCCGTTCGGGCCGAGGTAGCCGAAGACGTCCCCCGCCTCGACGGTCAGGTCGACCTGGTCGACGGCGACCAGCTCGCCGTATCGCTTGACCAGGCCCCTGACCTCGATCGGGGTCGCCTCCGGGTTCACCCTCGACACCGATCCCTCATCTACAGCCCCCGCGCCGCTGCCTCCACCGCGACCGGCGGCACCGAGCCGACCACGATGTAGTCGACGCCGTCGCGGCTGAAGCGCAGAGCGGACCCGAGGGCGGTGTCGAGCTCTTCGCCCTTGACGTCGCCGATCGCGACCTTCGGCAGGCCGAGCCCGCCGTCTTCGCCGGACGCTTCAGATTCGGCGCCGGGTTCGCTCTTCGACTCGATCACGGCGATCCCGCCGAGGCCCTTGCCGTAGGTGACCAGCGCGGCGGTGTGGCCGTCGACTTCGATCGCGCTGACCTCCGCCTGCGGCAGTCCGGCGAGGGACTGCGGCGCGGCGAGCGGGAAGTCGACCGCGGCGCCGACGGCAGCGGCACCGACCGCCTCGGTCGGGTCACCGTTCGGGCCCTTCACTTCTTCGGGGGCCAGGTTCACGACTTTCGCCGCGGCGGGCGGCGAGATCTCGAAGGTCGAGTCGGGCACGGCTTCGAAGGACACTCCGCTCGCTTCCAGCTGGAGCACCGGCGAGGAGCTTTCGCTGGAGTAGACGGCGGCGCGCAGCGGGATCCCGTTGGCGGCATCCCACGCCAGCTCGACCCGCCCGAGCAGGCCGCCGTCGTGGGACGGCGCCGCCTGCACGGTGTAGGCGGCCTTGCCGGCGACGTCGGAGGGGATCGCCCCGCTCAGTTCGACGTGCTTGCCGGCGCGGTCGATCTCCCCCTGGATCTTTGCGACCGAGGGGATCGCCTCTTCGCCGGCTTCGCCTTCTTCTTCGGGCAGCGTGCCTTCGTAGACGGTTTCCGAGGTGCCGTCGTAGACCTGGAAGTGGCGGCCTTCGACCAGCACCTGGCTGTCGTTGCCGCTTTCTTCGGCCTGCAGCTCGAGCCGCAGCTTGCCGCCACCCGACGGCGAGGCCCAGAGGCGGCCGGTGGCGCCGGCCAGCAGCGGGTCTTTGCCTTCCAGGCTGGAGGCGTCGATCAGGTTGTTGGTGAAGTGGACGTCGGCGCTGATCCCGGGCACGCTCGGCGCTTCGAGCGCGTCGTGGACCGCGTTCGCGAGCGGCTTGGCGGGCGGCTTCGGACCGCCGCCGGAGGTGGCGAGAGCGACGGCGGTGCCGCCGATCACGATCACCAGCGCAAGCGCGCTGATCGAGAGAAGTCGGCGGGTCGAGATGCGGCGAAGCAGTTTCATTGCGGCCTCCTGGTGAGACTTGGGACCGTTTCAGCCTAGGCGGGATCCTTGAAAGAACTCTGACAGTTGGCGTCCCCCGGCCGAACCACACCCCGTCGCAAGGGACGCGAGGCGTCGCGGCGAGCACGGCCGTCTCGGTCACGGCCCTGGCTGGCTGTGACCGTGAGGGAGATGACACGAACTCCACGGTTCCGGGCGTGTTCCTCCACGAACTCCACACTTCCGTGCGTCTTCCACCCCGTTCCGACGTCTCCGGCGACAGCCCTTCGCTGTTTACCCGCCGTATGGGGGTGAAACAGCGAAGGGCTAGTTCCAGGTGCGACAGAAGCGTGACGGGGGTGTGGAGTTCCGGGCGGAAGCGTGACGAACCCCCGCACTTCCCGACGAGACCCTCACGTCCTGGGCACCGCTCCTAGGACTGCCGCCCCCGCGGCAAACACCGCGCTCAGCCGTCTACCCCGGCGGCGCCAATCCTTGGCGCGGCTGATGAGATGTGGCTGAAAACCGCATAAGACGGCGAGCTGAGGCCCCTAGGAGTCGGCGACCGCCACCGCGGCCTCCGGGCCCGCTCCGAACTCGGCGAACTGGTCGGCGGGGGTGTCCTTCCCCGAGCGGGCGGGTGACCACGTAGGCGAACCAGAAGGCGAGGATCGAGCCCATCCCGAAGCGGAAATAACCGATCGCCGGGATCGCGATGATCACCGCGAACAGCCAGATCGAGCCGAAGTAGCCGAGTCCGAAGGTGTTGGCCGTGAGGTCCCCGGCGGCGGAAGACCACGGCGAGGGCGATCGCGAAGAAGATCGTCGAGGCGATGTAGGGGGACGCCGAGGCCGACGTGGAGGACGTCGGCGGCCATCGTGCCGAAGACGCCGACCATCGCCACCGCCAGCCAGTAGCACCAGGGGACGTAGCGATCCTCGGGGACCAGCAGGTGGACCAGCCAGTCGGAGGTCGACTCGCCCATCGCGGTGGTCAGCGCCTTGACCAGCCGAGCGCGGGAGCGGAGTCACGCCGCGCTCACCGTCTCGGTCGGCAGGCCGAGCCGCGAGACGCGCTCCTGCAGGTCGACGTGGAGCCAATGCGAGAGGTGGGCGGGCGGCGTCTCCAAGATGATCTCCGTGTAGGCCCCGGTGTCGAGCTCCTCGACGATGTCGTCGTAGGCGTTCGGGCTGGTGGCGACGCGGCCGGTGACCTCGCCGCCGACCGCTTCGTGGAGGGGCGGCAGGGCGTGGGAGAGCAGGTCCTGCCCCTCGGCCAGGTCCTCGTCGCCGCGGTCGAAGCCGCGGTTGTCCGGGTTCGGCACGAGCACGGCGAACGCCGCCGGCGAGGCGGTCGCGCGCCGCCGCACCGCGTCGATCAAGGCGGCGGTCGGCGCCACCTTGTTGAGGACGACGAGAATCGCCGGGCCGGTGCCGGGGGGCGCGGCGACCGGCCCGGTGCGGATCACGTCTCGCTTGGTGACCGCCAGGAAGACGACCAGGGCGAGGATCGTGGAGAGAAAGATGACGCTGGTCATCGTGGTGCCGAGGCCGAGCCCGCCTTCTTCGCTCGGCGAGGCGAGGTAGTCCCCGATCGAGGCACCCAGCGGCCGGGTCATGATGTAGGCGAGCCAGAAGGAGAGGATCGCGTTCATCCTCAGGGCGAAGTGGCAGAAGGCGATCACAGCGATCGCCCCCGCGAAGATCCCGACCGTCGGCAGGTAGCCGAGTTCGAGCTTCTCCGAGATCAGGTCGCCCGCCGAGGTGCCGAGGGCGAAGGTGAAGAGGATCGTCGCCCAGTAGAAGGCCTCGCGCCTGGTGGTGACGATGGTGTGGACCGAGAGGGTGCGCTCGCTCCAGTACCAGGCGGCGAAGGTGGCGATCAGACAGGCGCCGAAGACGATCGTCGTCGTTTCCAGCGTCACCCCGTAGTTTTCGACCAGATTGTCGGAGACCAGGGTGCCGACGACGCTGACCAACACCACGGCCAGCCAGTAGATCCCGGGGATGTAGCGCCGCGAGCGGAACTGTGCGACCGCCACCGCGATCAGCACCGCCCCCATGATGTAGGAGGTGTTGGTGAGTCCGAGGCCGAGGTTTTCGTTCAGGTTGTCGGCGAAGGTCTCCCCCACCGTCGTGCAGAGGATCTTGATCACCCAGAAGTAGAGGGTGATCTCGGGGACCTTGTTGAGCATGCGGCGCCCGGGGCTCGACCTCGGCGGACATGAGACTGGCTGGGCTGGATTCATGCCGGGCAGCGTGACTGCCCGTGATTGGAATCTGGTGAGAGCGCGCCGACGCCGTCCGGGTCCTTGGAGATCGCCTTCAGTACAGATCAGCGGCGTCGGCGTTCTCGATCAGGGCTTCCTCGGCGGCGTCGGGGCGCGCCTGGTCGCGCAACCAGGCGGCGATCGACGGGATCTCCTCGCGGTCGGCGTGGGTCGTCGGATCCCAGAGGCTCGATCGCTTCAGGGCCCGGCCGCAGTGGATGAAGGCCTCCTCGACGGTGACCCGGAGCGCCGTCTTCGGGACCATGCCCCTCACGGCGAGGGGCGCGAGGACGTCCTCGTCGTCGACCACGGCACCGACCCCGTTGACCCGCAAGGTCTCGTCGATGCCGGGGATGAGGAAGAGCAGCCCGACCCCCGGGCTGGCCAGGACGTTCTTCGCCGAGTCGAGACGGTTGTTGCCCTTGCGGTCGGGGATCAACAGGGTCTTGGGGTCGAGGACGGAGACGAAACCGGGCGGGTCGCCGCGGGGCGAAACGTCGCAGTGGCCGTCGGCGTCGGAGGTCGCCAGGCACACGAACGGCGAGCGGGCGATGAAGGTCTCGCAGTACTCGTCCAGCCGGTCCAGCGTCTTGCGCACGACCAGCGGTAGGGGCGGGTCGTAGAGCCGGCCGAGCTCGTCCCGCGAGTCGATCATCGGACCCGCCTCGCGCTGGCGCCCGGGGGTCGCGCCGTCGATCCAGACGGCGACCTCGACCAGACGAAGCTCCTGGTCGAACTCGAAGTGGTAGATCGAGGACCGCACGGTCTCGCCGCCGTCCAGCGGCCGGCCACGGAAGTCCTGGCGGGTGACGACGGCGCGCCGGCGCTCGTCGACGAGCAGGTCGGTGACCGTGTGGGTCATCCCCTCATGGGCACCGAGCACTTCCTCCCACATCGCTCCGATCGCCTCGCGACCCTCGAGCCGCGTGCCGTCGCTGCGGATCTCGAACACCGCGTCGGCGGCGAAGCTCTCGATCGTCGCCTCGAGATCGAGGCGGTCGAGCGCGTCGAGGTAGCTCCGGGCCGCGCGCTCCAACGCCTCGCGGTCGCTCGCCCCGCTCATCGCCGCTCCGCCCCGGTCCGCAGCGCCGCCGTCCGCTCCTCGTCCAGGTTGCCCTCGGCGTCGACCGCGACGCGGTAGACCTCCCGCGCCCTCTCGACGCTGACCAGGCCTTCGGCGACGTCGGCGGCGACCCGCCCTGGCTCGCGCTCGACCGGGGAGCCGTAGCCGCCGCCCCCGCAGCTGACCGAGACGATCGACTCGCCCTCCGCCAGCGGCACCCGGGCATAGGCGCCGAGCTCGTCGGAGAGCGAGCCGTCGCGGTCGCGCCGGCGCTGCTCGGCGCGGCTGCCGTCGCCACCGCCGCGGGCTCCGTGCGGCGCGTTGTAGGTGCCGTCGGAGAGGTAGACGACCTCCATCTCGGCTCCCACCGGCCCGTACTCGACGTATGCCCCCGGCGAGCCGCGTCGCCGGCCCGCGCCCTCGCTGTCGGGCAGGAGCCGCTGGTCGAGCACCCGGACCGGGTACTTCATCTCATCGATCTCGACGCTGTCGCGGAGCAGGAAGCCGGCCGCGCCGATCCCCAGCGTGGTCAACCAGCCGTCGGCCAGGGGACCGCCGGCGCCGCCGGTGCAGGCGAGCATCAGCTGGTTCACGTACGGCCCGCCGGTGCGCGGATCGACGCCGGAGATCACCCCGCAGGACGGCGGCTGACAGCGGCCCGTCGCGGCCATCCCCAGCCCCTCGCCGAGCTCGGCCAGGGCGCCCGTGACCAGGTTCGCGGTCAGCTCGGAGAGGTTGGTGGTCGCCGCCGAGCAGGAGTGCGGGTGGCGGGGGATCCCGACCACGCAGTTCTCCCGCAGGTGGACCCGGAGGCGACGGAAGCTCCCCGAGTTCGGCGGCACGTCGCCGACCAGGGCGGTGAACACGCCCATCATCGCCGCGGTCCGCGCCGTGGCCTCGGTGAGGTTCAGCCCGCAGGGCATGCAGTCGGGGTTGTCGCGCAGGTCCACCTCGATCTCGCCGCGCTCGGCGTCGACCGAGACGCTGACCTTGACCGGGATCCCCTCGGGCGCCCCGGGCACCGGATCGTGGCGTCCCTCGGCGCTGGCCGTGCCGCTCGGCAACGAACCGACGGCGGCGACGAACCGGCGCTCGCTGTAGTCGAACCAGTCGTGGGCGTACTCGTCCAGCTCGTCCGCGCCGAGCTCGCCCAGGAGGTCCAGGAGGCGCCGTTCGCCGATCCGCGCGGCGCCGACGAGGGCGAGGAAGTCCCCGTACCAGAGCTCCGGGACCCGGATCCGCACCCGCGCCATCTCCAGCACGTCGGCGCGGTCCCGGTAGTCCTCCTGCACCTTGACGCAGGGGAAGATCAGCGCCCCCTCCTCATAGACGTCAGCGGCGCCCGCCGAGTAGGTCGTCGGCACGGCGTTGCCGCAGTCGGCGAGGTGTGCCTTGGCGAGCACGGTGTAGCGGTGGACGCCGTCGTCGTCGATCACCGGGACGAGCAGCGACCAGTCGGCCGCGTGGGAGTTGCCGTGGTAGGGAGAGTTGTTGAGGAAGGCATCGCCGCGACGGGGGTCCGGATGGGTGGCGAGGAGGTGGCGCGCCATCAGATCCGGCCCGCTCATCACGTGGATCGGAAGCGACTCGGCCATCGCCAGCATCTCGCCCTCGGCGGTGAGGACGCAGCAGGAAAAGTCGCGAGCGGTGTTGAGGATCGCCGAGCGGGCCGAGCGCAGCAGCGTGTTCATCATCGCCCGCACGATCCCCTCGAAGCGGTTGTTCAGCACCGCGAGGCGAAGCCCGTCGCTGTTGGGGCGCTCAGACACGGAGGAGGAGGCTCCCGCCCGGGGTCATCGTCACGGTTCCGCCCGGCTCGACCACGACGGTCGCGAAGTCCGACTCGACAATCGCCGGGCCCTCCACCGCCGCACCCGGTTCCATCGCCGCCACGTCGCGGATCGAGGCCGCCATCGTCCCCGCCTCGAGGAATCGCACGGGGCGCTCGGCGGGTGGGCCAGGCTTCCGCGGACGCAGTCGCGGCAGGCCGCGCTCGGCGGCGAGCTCGACCCGGACCCGGGCGCGCCACTGGACCAGCTCGACCTCGGAATCGGGATCGCTGATCGCGAAGATCGCCTCGTGGACGCGGTGGAATTCCCGCCGCAGGAGGCCGACGTCCTCCTCGCCGGCGATCCGCTCGACCGGCAGGGGCACCTCGATCTCCCATACCTGCTGCGGGTACCGTGCCTCGACCGAGAGGGTCACTGAGCGGCCCTCCGGATCGGGGGCGAACTCCTCGCAGCGATCACGGAGCCGGGCGACCACCGCCGCGACGCCGTCGAAGTCGAAGGCGCCGGTGTCGGTCGGGAAGGTCTCGGAGAAGTCGCTCTGCAGGTCGCTGAGGATCGTGCCCGCGGCCGAGAGCGCCGGGGACACCTCGGGGATCACGACCAGCTCGCAGCCGAGGCGGCGGGCGATCGCGCTGGAGTAGAGGCCGCCCCCTCCCCCGCCCGCGACCAGGATCGAGGCCGCCGGGTCGACGCCCTGGACCAGGGTGATCTCTTCGATCGCTCCCACCATGTGCTCGCAGGCGAGCTGGAGGATCGCCGCGGCTGCCTCCTCGACCGGCAGGCCGAGCGGCTCGCCGACCCCCGCGGCGATCGCCGCCCGCGCGAGGTCGGCCCGCAGCTTCATCTTGCCGCCGAGGAACGCCTCCGGATCGAGCCAGCCGAGCACCAGGCAGGCGTCGGTGACCGTCGGCAGGGTGCCGCCCGCGTCGAAGCAGACCGGACCCGGTTTGGCGCCGGCGCTCCGCGGGCCGACCCGCAGCAGGCCCTCCTCGTCGACCGAGGCGATCGAGCCGCCGCCGGCGCCGATCGAGCGGGCATCGACGGCGGGGAAGCCGGTCAGGTTGCCGAACTCGCCGGGGCCGACCTTCGCCTCGCGGGTCCAGGGGATCTGGCCGTCACGGATCAGGCTGACGTCGTAGGTGGTGCCGCCGGCGTCGGTGACGATCGCCTGCGCGGAATCGGCGTCGGCGGCGGCGAAGTGCCGGCCCGCAACCGGCGCCGCCGCGGGGCCCGAGCCGATCGAGTGGATCGGCGCCTCACGGACCGCCGCGGCGTCGAGGACCCCGCCGGCCGAGGTCATCACCAGGAGGCGCCCGCCGAACCCCTCCTCCCGCAGCCGCGCCTCGAGCCGGCCGAAGAAGCGGCTCATCAGTGGCTTCAAGGAGGCGTCGATCGCGGCCGAGGAGGCCCGGCGGTACTCGCGGATCGTCGGATTGAGGTCGTGGGAGAGGGTGAACGGGACCCCCGGCAGGGTCGCCTCGATCAACTCGCCGAGGCGCACCTCGTGGGCGGGGTTGACGGTCGACCAGAGGAGGGCGACGGCGATCGCCTCGACCTCCCGGTCGCGCAGCCGCGCGAGCAGGTCGAGCGTCGCCGGCTCGTCGAGCGGCGCCACCACCTCTCCCCCCGCCCCGATCCGCTCGGGGACCTCGAAGGTCAGCCGCCGCGGCACGTAGGGCGCCGGATACTCGTAGGAGTAGTCGAAGAGGGCCGGGCGGCCGCCCCCCTCGCGGAGCGTGAGGATGTCGGGGTGTCCGGCGGTGACCAGGAGCGCGGTCCGGGCGGTCTTGTTCTCGACGATCGCGTTGGTCGCCCGGGTCGTGCCGAAGACCAGCAGGTCGCAGCGACCGAGCAGCTCCCCGCGCGAGACGCCGAGCTCCTCCGCGCCCGCTCCCAGGACGTCGAGCAGGCCGACCAAGGGGTCGTCGGGGGTGGTCGGACGCTTGGTCAGGATCAGGCCGTCCGGGTGCCCGCCGATCACCAGGTCGGTGAAGGTCCCGCCCGTGTCGATGCCGAGGCGCAGTCCTGTCTGCCCGCCGTCCATGGGCTCAGCCCCGCGCCCCGACCATCGAGAGGACGAGCCCGCGGTAGTCGTCGGCGACCTCGCCGATCGACATCGGCCCGTCGGGATCGAACCAGCTGAAGACGTACTCGCAGAGCGAGATGACCGCGAAGGTCGTCACGGTCAGGTTGTCGAACTTGAATTCGCCCGATTTGTCGCCCCGGCGAAGGATGCTGCGGAGCTGTTTGACGACCTGGCGCTGCAGGGCGTCGAGCGTTTCGCGCTGCGGCTGGGTCAACGAGTCGCGAAGCTGTCGGTAGACGCCGGAGGCGCCAGGGGTCTCCAGGGTCTCGCTCTGGCGCAGCTTCAGCCCGACGTAGGCGGCGACGAAGGCCGAGAGCTGAGCGGCCGGGTCCGACTCGCGGGAGGCCGGGCGCAGGCCGGAGACGAAACGGTCGAGCTCGGCCCGGACCGCCTCGAAGCAGAGTTCCTGCTTGGACTTGAAGTGCCAATAGAGCGCCGGGCCGGAGATGTCCAGCGCGGCGGCGATCGAGTTCATGCTGGTGCCGCCGTACCCCTGGCGGTAGAACAGCGTCGCGGCGACCGCGAGGATGCGGTCGCGAGTGTCCACGTCGGAGTCGGTCAACGTGAGCAGCTTAACGGACGCTAAGTCGTCGTAGGACGGACTGGAAATTGGTGGCGACGCTTGCTACGTTCTTTTCCTTACTGGTCATTAAGGAGGAGCGATTCGGATGGCTGAAGCCACTGGGAAACGACGCGTTCTGTTCTGCATCGCGGTTCTGGAAGAGTTCTTCGCCGCGGACGACGACACCCGCGCTCGATTGGTCGATCGACTGAAAGAGGAGTTCGCCGATCTGGGGGGACGTTTCGGGGTCGAGGTGCTCGGCACCCTGGACGACGACCGCACCCTGGTCGGCCCGATGTACGGAGCCCCCTGGACCTGTTACATCCTCGCCGACGCACCCGACTTCGAGGCGGTCGTCTCGGTCTGCGATCTCGTCCGCAAGCCTGCCGACGAGGGGTTCCGCCTCTACCGCTACTTCAAGATCGAAGCGCGGATCGGCCAGCCGCTCTTCTTCGGCGACGCATGAGCGGTACCCCCCGGTCCCGCGCCGACATCGACCCGATCACCCTGGCGGTGGTGCGGGGAGCGCTGGAGACCGCCCAGCGCGAGATGACGATGACGATGGAGCGGACCGGTCGCTCCAGCGTCCTCACCATCTCCCGCGACTTCTCCAACGCGATCTTCAACTGGACGCCGGAGATGGTGATCCAGGGGCAGGACCTGCCGATCCACCTCGGCTCGCTGATCCTGGCGACGAAAGCGGTGGCCGCCCACTTCGAGGGAGACCTCCACCCCGGTGACGTCGTCCTCCACAACGACCCCGTCTACGACGGCAGCCACATCGCCGACTGGTGCATGTACAAGCCGGTGTTCTTCGAGGACGAGCTGGTCTTCTGGGCGGTCAGCAAGGGTCACATGGCCGACGCCGGCGGCCCGGTCGCCGGCAGCTACAACCCCGACGCCAAGGACATGTTCGCCGAGGGCCTGCGGATCCCGCCGATCAAGATCTGCGACGAAGGCCGCGACCGCGCCGACATCCTCAACATGCTCGTCGCCAACACCCGGACGCCGCGCAACCAGGCGGGCGACATGCGCGCCCAGCGCGGCGCGGTCAACGTCGGCGAGCGCCAGCTGCTGGCGATCCTGGAGAAATACGGCAAGGCCGAAGTGAAGGCCTGCACCGAACAACTGCTCGACCTCGCCGACGGCCAGATGCGGGAGCTGATCGCGACCCTTCCCGACGGCACGCACGCGGGGGAGCGGATGGTCGAGGACATCGGCCACGGCCTCGGCGACAAGCGCATCGGGGTCGAGGTGAAGGTCGACGGCGACACGCTGAAGGTGTCACTCGAGGCCGAGGACCAACTGCCGTTCTACACCAACTCCTTCCGCGCCAACACCACCAGCGCCGTCTACCTCGGGGTGTTGATGTTCCTGAAGCCGCCGCCTCCCTACAACGAGGGCATGTACCGGGCGATCGAGATCGACTACGGACGCCCCGGGACGATGGTGAACGCCGCCGATCCCGCCGCCCACGTCGCCTCCACCACCTGCCCCGCGGAGACGATCACCGACGCCGTACGGGACACCCTGAGCGTCGCCTATCCGGACCGGGCGACCGCCGGCTGGGGCCACTGCGCGGCGCTGAACCTCGCCGGCATCGACCCGCGGAGCGAGCGCGAATACGTGCACATGATGGTCTCCTGCCTGATGTGCGGCGCGGGCGCGATCGGCGGCGTCCTCGACGGCTGGCACGCGATCGGCCCGCAGGCCGGGCTCGGCGGCGCCACGTCCGGCGAAATGGAGGTGCTCGAGTACCACTATCCGCTGATCGTCCACTCCTACCTCCTGCGCCAGGACTCCGGCTGCCCGGGCGAGTGGCGCGGCGGCTGCGGGATCACCCACGAGGTCGAGGCGGTCGGCCACGAGATGACCACCGTCGTCTGGGGAGAGGGCCGCAAGTACCCGGCCTCGAGCGTGCTCGGCGCGGGCGACGATTCCGACGCCGACCACATCGGCCGGGTCGAACTGGTGCGTGGCGACGGGACCGTGGAGGAGATGAACACCAACCGCGTGGTCACCCTCGGCCCCGGCGAGCGCTTCGTCACCCACAGCGCGGGCGGTGGCGGCATCGGCGCCCCCACCGATCGTGACCCGGAGGTGGTGCTGGCGGACGTGCGCGAGGGGTTCGTCTCGGCCACCGCGGCGCGCGAGCACTACGGCGTGGTCCTTGACGAGATGGCGACGGCGGTCGACGTCGACGCGACCCGGCGGCTGCGCGAGGAGAGGACCGCGGCATGAGCTACCGGGTGGGCATCGACACCGGCGGGACCTTCACCGATCTGGTCGTGGTCGACGGCGACGGCAAGGTCGAGCTGTTCAAGACCCCTTCCACCCCGGCCGAACCGCACGAGGCGATCGGCAACGCGCTGGAGCTGGCGAGCCGGGCGCGCGGCGCCTCGGTCGGCGAGTTCCTCGACCGCTGCGAGCTCGTCATCCACGGCACCACCGTCGCGCTGAACGCGCTGCTCACCCTGCGCGGGGCGAAGACCGGGATGCTCTTCACCGCCGGCCATGAGGATTCGCTGGAGATCCGGCTCGGCCACAAGGAGGATGGCCATCGCTATGACTTCGACTACGCGCCGGCGCCGATGCTCGTCCCACGACGCCTGCGCCGGGGGATCCGCGAGCGGGTCCTCTACGACGGCACGGTACGCGAGGAGATGCACGAGGACGACGTCCGCGCCGCCGCCGAGCTGTTCGGCGCCGAAGGGGTCGAAGCGGTCGGCATCTGCTTCCTCTGGTCCTTCCGCAACCCCGACCACGAGCAGCGGGCGGCCGCGATCCTCGCCGAGGCATTGCCCGAGGTGCGGATCACGACCTCCGCCGACCTGCTCCCTCAGCTCGGCGAGTACGTACGGGCGAGCACCGTCGCCGTCAACGCCTTCGTCGGCCCGCGCCTCGCCCGCCACGTCGAGCAGGTCGAGGCGCTGCTGGCGGAGTACGGCTACGCGGGATCGTTGCGCTACGTGCAGTCAAACGGCGGGCTGACCAGCGGCGAGGCCTTCGTCGCCCGCGCCGCCGCCGCCCTCAACTCGGGCCCCGCCGCGGCACCCGCGGCGAGCTCGTTCTTCGCCGCCGAGACCGAGGCGAGCGGCATCGTCACCCTCGACATGGGCGGCACCAGCGCCGACATGTGCATCACCGACCGCAGTGCCGCCGCCGACCTGGTCAAGGACGCCACCGTCGGCCGCTACCCGATCGGCCTGCCGATGGTGAACGTGGTCAGCATCGGCGCCGGCGGTGGCTCGATCGCCACCGTCGACCACCACGGCATCCTGCGGGTGGGTCCGGAGAGCGCCGAGGCGATGCCCGGCCCCGCCTGCTACCAACGTGGCGGGGTCGAGCCGACCGTGACCGACGCGCTCGTCGTGCTCGGCTACCTGAACCAGGAAGCGCTGCTGGACGGCGAACTGCCGATCTCCACCGAGCTGGCATACGAGGCGGTCCGCAGCCGCGTCGCCGAGCCCCTCGGCATCTCGGTCGAGCGGGCCGCGGCCGGGATCTTCGAGGTGATCAACCAGAACATGGTCGCCGGGGTGCGGACGGTGACGGTCGAGCGCGGCCACGACCCGCGCGACTTCGCCCTGCTCACCGGCGGCGGCGCGACCGCCGCTCATGCCGGACGCCTGGCCGCCGAGCTCGGCATGGACGAGGTGCTGGTGCCGCGGGTCAGCTCCGGCCTCTGCGCCTTCGGCGAGGCGATCGCCGACGCCAAGCACACCTTCGTCGGCTCCTATCCCAGCCCGCTGCCGGAGGTCGACGCCGCCGGCCTCGAGGCGGTGCTCGCCGAGCTGGAAGAGCGCGGGCGGAGCAGGCTGCGCGAGGAGGGCTTCGACGAGGAGCAGATGTGGAGCGAGCGCTACCTCGACATGAAGTACATCGACCAGGTCCACCAGTGCTCGGTGAAGATCCCCGACGTGACGATCGCCCCGGAGCGGCTCGGCGAGATCGCCGACGCTTTCCACGCCCGCCACGAGGCGCTCTACACCTACTGCGAGCGCGACAACACCCCGGAGCTGCTGAACCTCGAAGTCACCGTCTACGGACGCGGCACGCTGCCGGGACGCGGCGAGGCGATCGGCGGCGGGGACGGGACGGGCGACGGGGCGGCAGCGCCGACGCGGGCCGCCCGCTTCGGCGAGGATCCGGAGACCCCGGTCGAGGCCCCCGTCCACCGCGGCGGCGAGATCGCCGTCGGCGCGACCATCGCCGGGCCCGCGATCGTCGAAGAGCCGACGACCACGATCGTCGTCTTCCCCGGGTGGGAGCTCAGGCTGGTGGCGCCGGATCTCTACCGGATGACACGCGTTCGCTGAGCAGGCCGGCAACCGTCTCCCAGCCCGGGGTGCCCGGCGAGATCACGTCGAAGTGATCGGAGTCGGGCAGCTCCACCATCTCCACCCGGTCCCCCGCCGCCAGCGCCCGCGCCGCGTAGACGCGGTTCATGTCGACGTTGTCGGCGAGGTCGCGGAGGCCATGGACCAGCAGCTGCGGGGTGCCGATCGGCAGCAGCTCCGCCGGCGAAGCGGCCGCGTAATCCGCGGGGCGGTCGGCGGGGAGCCCGTCCATCAGGCCCTCGATCGCCCGCTCGTAGACGCCCCGCTCGGCCCCCTCGATCAGGTCGGGGACGCCGGCGATCGACAGGATCAGGGTCGACTCGACGCGGGCGTCCGTCCGCGCGGCCGCCGAGAGCGCGAGCTGACCGCCGGCCGAGTGGCCGAGGAGCACCACGCGCTCGAGGTCGAGCGCGGCGTCGAGGTCCGCCAGCGCGTCGATGCCGGCGCCGACATCCTCGAAGGTCGCAGGCCAGCCGCCGCCGGTGCCGACCCGGCGGTAGTCGAGGTTCCAGGTCGCGTAACCGCGGACGCCCAGGTCGACCGCCATCGGATCCATCAGGTCACGCTCCCAGTTGGCGCGCCAGGCACCGCCGTGGATCAGGACGACGACGGGGTGCGGGCCCGGTCCGTCGGGGACCCGTAGGTCGGCGACCTGGTCGCGGTGGGAGCCGTAGCGGTGGGTCGTGAAGGGCATCCGGGTCCGCGCGAGCAGCGATTTGAGTCCCCAGGGAAGGGCGTCGAGGCCGCGGCCGCGGACGATCTGCACGCCGGCCTCGACCAGGACCGCCGGCGGTTCGGCGACCGCGACGCGGAGGCCGATCCAGGCCCTCGGGGTCGACGTCATCGCCGCCAGTCGCTCGAGCGCGGCGGGCACCTCGGTGGCGAGCATCAGGCAGGACCGCGGATCGTGCTCCTCGAGCAGCCGCGCGAGCTCGGCCTCGTGGCCGGCGAAGGCCGCGCCGACCCGCACACCGAGCTCCGCGCTCGCCCCGGCGGCCCAGGCCTCGATCCAGCCCGGATCGACGGCGGTGTCGGGACCGAAGACGGCAACCACGCTCTCCGGCGGCCCGGCAGTCGCGCTCATCAGCGCATCAAGGTGCCGCCGTTGACGTCATAGGTGGCGCCGGTGATCGACGCCGCCTCCGGCGAGCAGAGGAAGCGGACCAGCGCCGCGAGCTCGGATGGCTCGACCAGGCGGCCGGTGGGCACGCCGGCCAGCAGGGTGGCCCGGGTCTCGTCGCTGACCGCGCGGACCATCGGCGTGTCGGTCATCCCGGGGGCGATCGCGTTGACGGTGATCCCGTCGCCGGCGAGCGCGAAGGCGAAGCTGCGGGTCAGCGACACGACCCCGGCCTTGGAGGCCGCATAGGCGGTGCCGGATGGCCGGGCGGTCTGCCCGGCGAGCGAGGCGAGGTTGACGATGCGTCCCGCGCCGCGCTCCCGCATGTGGGACCCGGCCGCGCGCGAGAGCACGAAGACGGCCCGCAAGTTGGTGTCGAGGACGGTGTCCCATTCCTCGATCGAGAGATCCCAGAGATTCGTGCTGCCGAGGACCGCCGCGTTGTTGACGAGGACGTCGACCGCCCCCATGCCCGCGACCGCCTCCTCGAAAGAGGCGGCGGTCGCCTCGGCGTCGCTGAGGTCCACGACGAGGGGGAGCGTGCGCTCCCCCTCGGGATCGAGGCGCGCGGCGACGGCCCCCAGGCCGTCGCCGTCGCGGTCGACCAGGACCACCTTGCGACCGGACTCGAGCATCGACTCCGCGATCGCGGAGCCGATGCCCTGGGCGGCGCCGGTGACGTACGCCGCGCCGGTCAGCTGATCAGCTGACGCCATATTCCTTGGCCCACTTGGCCTTGAAGAAGGCTTCGTAGTCGGGGCCGTAGATCGGCGCCGCACCGCTGGTTCCCA
This sequence comes from Solirubrobacterales bacterium, assembly GCA_965200635.1. Classification (GTDB taxonomy): domain Bacteria; phylum Actinomycetota; class Thermoleophilia; order Solirubrobacterales; family 70-9; genus VAYN01. The sequence goes on from OZ241364.1 coordinate 3,712,857, forward strand.
CGTTTTCTTTGGTCAGGAGATACGGTTCCATCAAGGGCAGCGGATAGGCCTTGAAGACCTTTTCGCCTTGCACGATTTCTTCGTTCTGGGCCCAGCTGCCCAGCACCTGATCGACCGCGACCCAGACCGGCAGCGCCCAGGCGTAGTCGGAGACGGCGTCAACGGTTCCTTTGCGGATGTCCGCGATCGCCTGCGGGTTCGAGAACTCACCCGCCACCACGACATCGTTGCCACCGCCGTAGGAGGAGACGCTCTGCGCCATCAGCGGCAGGCAGAAGTCACACAGCGTCCACATGCCGGCCAGTTCGGGATTGCGTTCGAGCGTCTGGCGGGAGCTATTCAGCGTGTCCTGCGGCGCGTTGGGGAGATCCAGGTTGTGAATTTCCAGTTCGACGTCGCCGGCTTCTTCGGCGTTCTTTTTCAGTTCGGTTTCCGAGTTCAGGCTCGATACACCGACCGTCGGCGCGGTGATCGCGAACACCTTCAGCTTCCCACTGCCACCACTCTTTTCGCGCATCGCATCGAACATGTAGTCGTCGAGGATTTTCGCCAGGGCGAAACCGTCGACCCCGTAGTTGTTCACCTCGCTGGATTCGGTCGATGCGCTGCCGACGTTGAACCATGGGATCTTTTTGCTTTCGGCGTCTTTGACGGAGGAACCGAAGGCGGAGGGGTTGGTGCTGACCGAGATGATCATGCTCGGATCCTGAGCCAGGAGCGAAGTGCCGCATTCGGCGTATTTCGCTTCGTCGAATTCCGGGTCACACACGTTGACCGAGTAGCCGAACATGTCGCCGATCGCTTCGGCCGCTTCGGCAACCTGGATGCTGGTCGCCGATTCACCCGACAGCTGGATCACGCCGATCGATTTGTCGGCAGGGGGACTGACTTTTTTACCGGCGTCTTTTTCACCGGCGGCTTTCGCTTCCGCGGATTCTTTCGCGGTGCCCGCGTATTCGTAACCTGCCGCGTTCACGCTTTCGGCTTCTTCTTCAGAGCCTTCTTCTTCTTCAGCGCCGGGTTCTTCTTCAGCGCCTTCTTCTTCCGTGCCGCCTTCTTCTTCGGGTTCGGCGGCGGACGAGGAGGAGGATTCGGTCGCGGAGGAGCTCGAGCTGCCACCCCCACCACAGCCGGCGAGTGCAAGTGCCAGCACCAGGATCGCGCCCAGCGAAAGCAGGGAGATCAGACGTTTCGCATCCATGTGACGATCGACTTTCATGTGTTGGTTCCTTTATTGCTCGGAGGAGGCGTAGGCCATGTGGACCAACGCCTCTTCTGAGATGGCTTCTTTCTCGAGCGTTCCCGTCACCCGCCCTTCCCGAAGGGTGACCACCCTGGTGCAGAGTCCGACCAGCTCGTCGAAGTCGGACGAGATCAAGATCACGGCGCGGCCCGATTCGGCGAGCTCGCGGATCGAGGCGAAGACGTCCTCCCGGGCGCCGACGTCGACCCCCTGCGTCGGTTCGTCGAAGATCAGGATGCGCTCGCGGCGCTGCAGCCACTTACCGAGGACCACCTTCTGCTGGTTGCCCCCCGAGAGCTTGCCGACCTCGCGCTCGGCGTCGGGCGTGCGGATGCGCAGCTGCTCGATGGTCGCGTTCGCGGCCCGCGTCTCGCTCGCCTTGCTCGGCAGCGGAAGCCCCCGACGGCGGTGTTTGGACAGCGAGGCCAGCGTCAGGTTGGCGCGGACGGAGAAGTCGAGGACCAGGCCCTCGTGGCGCCGGTCCTCGGGCAGCAGCGCGATCCCGGCCTTCACGCCCTGGGAGGGGGAGCGCAGGCGGCGGCGGCGCCCGTCGATCTCGATCTCCCCCGACTGTGGGCGGTCGGCGCCGAAGATCATCCGCGCCACCTCGGTCCGGCCCGAGCCGACCAGCCCGGCGAGGCCGAGGATCTCCCCCGGGTAGAGCTCGAAGCTGATGTCCTTGACCCGTGGCTCGAGCCGCAGGCCGCGGACGCGCAGGACGGGCTCGGCTCCCTGCTCACGTCTCGCGGGCTCGGTGGCCGGCGGTCGCAGTCCAGGATCGCCGCCCGCGATCGCCGCGACCAGGGATGCCTCCGTCGCCTCGGCGGTCGGCTGCTCGAGGATCACCTCGCCGTCCTGCATCACCGCGATCCGGTCGGTAAGGGAGATGACTTCGTCGAGCCGGTGGGTGACGAAGAGCACCGCTTTACCCTGCTCGCGCAGCCCGCGGATGATCTTGTGGAGGTGGCCGACCTCCTCCAGCGTCAGCGAAACGCTGGGCTCGTCGAGGACCAGCAGGCGTGCCCGGTGGTAGAGCGCCCTGGCGATCATCACCACGCGCTGTTCCACTGCCGTGAGGTCGTCGACGTAGGTGGCAGGATCGATGTCGGACTCGAGTTCGGCGAGGACCGCGGCGACCTGGCTGCCCAAGCGGCGGGTGTCCACGACCGGGCCGAGCCGGCGCGGCATCCGGGTACCGAGGGAGACGTTCTCGGCAACCGTCAGGCCCGGGAAGTAGTTCAGCTCCTGATGGACGAACGCCAGGCCCTGCGCGTGGGCGGCGCGGGTGTCGTAGTTGCGCGGGATCGGCTCCCCGTCGATCAGGACCTCCCCCTCGTCGGGACGCTCGCCGCCGGCCAGGACCTTGATCAGGCTGCTCTTCCCCGCTCCGTTCTTGCCGACCAGGCCGAGGACCTCGCCACCGAAGAGGTCGAGCGTGGCGCCGTTCAGGGCGACGACGCCGGGGTAGCGCTTGACCAGGTTCCTGATCGCCACCATCGGCGTGCGTCCGGCGGTCGGGTCGACGTCGACGGTCAAGTGCGGGCCAGCCTCGAGACGAGCACCGCCAGCGCCAGGATGCCGCCCTGGATGATCTGGACCAAGGGCCCGCTGAAGTTCAGGATCAGGAGCCCGGTCCCGACCACCTGGAGGTAGAGCGCGCCGAGCGCCGTGCCGAGCGGGGTGAAGAGGCCGCGACCGAACATGGTCGACCCGAGGTAGGCGGCGGCGTAGGCGGGCAGCAGGAGGCCCGACCCCGTGTTCGGGTTGTCGGCGCCGGCCTGCGAGGTCAGCAGGATCGCGGTGATCGCCGCGGCGGTCCCGACGATCGTGAAGCCGATCGTTTTGAGGAGCTGCACGCGGACGCCGGAGAGCCGCGCGGCCTCCGGGTTACCGCCGGTCGCGTACATGAAGCGGCCGGTCTCGGTCATGCGCATGAAGACGTGCATGATGAGCACGATCACCAGGCCGATGAACACCTGGTTGGAGAACCCGAGGAAGGTGCCGCTGGCGATCTTCACGTAGCTCGGATCGATGCCTTCGAACACACTCTTGCTGTCCACGAAGAGCAGCGCCAGCCCGGCATAGACCGTGCTCATCGCGATCGTGATGATGAACGAGGGCAATCGCACGTACGACACCAACACACCGTTGAAGGTGCCGAGGCCGGCGCCCATCAACAGGGTCAGGACGATCGCCAGCACGTAGTTGATCCCTTTGAATTCGGTCGAGATGAGGACGATCACGACGGTCGCGGCGATGCTGACCAATCCCGCCGCCGAGAGATCGAACTCGTTCATCACCAACACCACCGTGACGCCGAGGGCGACGATCATCAGCGGGATCGAGTCCCGCAGGATCGCCTTCATCGTCACCCCGGTGAAGAACGCGTCCGGCTTCAACAGACTGAAGGTCGCGAACGTCGCGACGAAGATGATCAGGACGCCATATCGAGCGATCCAGGTCCGGGCGTGAGACGACATCGACGGCGCCGGTTGTGGCTGATCAGTTCCCAAGGCGCCAACTTAGCGTTCGTTAAGGCGGATGTCAACGGCCGTCCGGGGGGTTCCTTAGCGAATCCTAAGGGCTGAGCCCGGAAGGCCCCGGGGCCGGCGTCAGCCCGGGAAGGCGGTCATGCGGATCGAGACGAGGACCCCCGGGATCACGGCGCCGAGTTTGGCCGCGTAGCGCGCCGGTGGATCGGAGGGGAACCACCGCTCCCACTCCTCGTTGAAGCCGGCGAAATCGCCGGGGTCGTGCAGCAGCACGCCGACCTCGGCGACGTCGTCCAGCGTCGCGCCTCCCGCCCGCAGGATCGCCTCGCAGTTCCTCAGTGCCTGGCCGGTCTGCTCCTGGATCGTCTCGCCGGCCAGAGCTCCGGTCGCCGGGTCGATCCCGACCGTGCCGGAGACGAAGATCTGACCTGCGCTCACGACGGCCTGCGCGTACAGGGGCGAGGACGGTGCGTCCGACGTGGTGATGATCTGCCTTGGCATTCGGAAAGCCAGGATCGCAGGTCCTCGGCGGGCCCCTCCCCCACGGCAACGACCGGCCCGGTGCCGTAACCTGACCCGCGGTGAGCCGGGAAGCCTGGTCGGCACCCGATCGACCATGCCCGCTTCCAATCCACCCGAGCCCGCCGCGGCGGCCCAGACTTCCGCGAACGGCCGGCTTCGCGCTCTCGCCTTCTCGAAGCCGGTCCTGCTCTTCGCCTTCGCCTTCGCGGTGATGGCCGACCCGGTCTCCTCGGTCGCCTACGCGATCGAGGCAGCGCTGCGGGCGCTGGACGGCGACCTCGGCCTGCTGCTGCCGACGATGGGACTCGTGGTCGCCGTGATCGCGCTGATCATCGCCAACTACCACGAGCTGATCGGTCGCTTCCCCGAAGGCGGAGGCGCCGCGGCCGCCGCCGGCTCGGCGTTCGGGGAGGCGTGGGCGTTCATCCCGATCGGCGCCCTGATCGTCGACTTCGTCCTCACCATCGCGATCAGCGTCTCCGCCGCCTCCTCGGCGCTGATCGCCTTCGCCTCGGGGCTCGCGCCGCTGCGGATCCCCCTGGCGCTCGGAATCCTCCTGATCGTCGCCGGCCTCACCTGGTTCGGCCACATCGGCCGCGCGATCTTCGCGGCGATGACCACGGTCTTCGTCGGCGTCGCCGTCGCCGTTCTCGTCGGCGGGTTCGCCGACGCGACGCCCCGGCCGCTCGTGGACCTCTCCGCCGGCCACTCCCCGATCGTCGCGGTGCTCCTCGCCTTCCCCGTGGCGATGGCGTTGGCGACCGGGGTCGAGGCGCCTTCGTCGGCGATCGCGCAGCTGGGGCAGCTCGACGACGCGGGACGGCGCCGCTTCGGCCGGGTGACGATCTGGCTGACCCTGCTGATCGTCGGCTCCCTGACCCTGGGGCTCACGGCCCTTGCCGTCCACCTGAACGTCGGCATCCCCGGGCCCGATCAGACCCAGATCTCCGAAGTGGCGAAGACGGCCGTCGCCGACCGGCTCTACACCACCTTCCAGGTCGTCACCGCCCTCCTCCTGCTGGCCGCCGCGAGCTCCTCCTTCCAGGCCGGTCCGGGCCTGCTCAAGGCCCTCGCCCGTCGGGTCTCCAAGGGCGGCGAGGAGACCGGCATCCTCCACCCCGAACTCGGCACGGTCAACCAGCACCACACCCCCTACGTCGCGGTCGGCCTGTTCGTCGCGGTCTCGGCCGCGGTCGTCGTCGCGGCAGGCGCGCGGGACCAGGAGCTGGTTCTCTTCTATGCGGTGTCGGTCTTCCTCAGCTTCCTCGCGGGCCTGCTGGCGATGGCGAAGTTCGCCCGCCGGGAGGGTCGCGGACCGACCCTGGTCCTGAGCCTGCTGGGCGCGTTCGCGGTCGGCTTCACGCTGGTGATCAACCTCTCCCGCGGCGATCCGATCGCCTCGCTCGCCGCATCGCTCCTGATCGCGGGCGTGCTGTGGCGACTCTGGGTGCGGGCGGGACGACCGCGCGGGATCGCCTCGGCGGTCAGCGCGGCGGAGCGCTGAGACGGCCGTGCCGAGCCAATCTCTCCCATCCCGGCTCTTCGACCGCGCGAGCGAGCTCGAAGCCACCCGGATCGCCGAGGTCCTCCGCGGCGAGACCCTCGGCGGCATCCTCCTGGTCGTCGCGGCGGCGATCGGCCTGATCTGGGCGAACTCGCCGTGGGGCGATGCCTACGAATCGGTCCGCGACGCGACGGTCGGCCCGGCGGCCCTCCACCTGAACCTGACGCTCGGGACCTGGGCGGCGGACGGCCTGCTCGCGATCTTCTTCTTCGTCGCCGGGCTCGAGCTGAAGCGCGAGTTCGTCGCCGGGGACCTGCGGGACCGTCGCCGCGCCGCCCTGCCGATCGCGGCGGCCGTGGGCGGCGTGCTGGTCCCGGCCCTGCTCTACCTCGCCGTCAACCTCATCGGCGACGGGCCGACCGGCGGCTGGGCGATCCCGACCGCCACCGACATCGCCTTCGCCCTCGCCGCCCTGGCGGTGATCGGCCGCGGACTGCCCGAGGGCCTGCGGACTTTCCTGCTGACCTTGGCGGTGGTCGACGACCTCCTCGCGATCGCGATCATCGCCTGCTTCTACACCAGCGACCTGCAACCGCTCTGGCTGATCGCGGCCGCGATCCCGCTCGGCGCCTTCGGGCTTCTGGTCCACCGCCGGGTCCGCTCATGGTGGCTCCTCCTCCCGCTCGCCGCCCTGACCTGGATCCTCGTCCACGAAGCAGGCATCCACCCGACGGTGGCCGGGGTCCTTCTCGCCTTCACGGTCCCGGTGATCCGGAGCGAGGCCGCCGGAGGCCCCGACGCGGGCCCGGGGCTCGCCGAGCACTTCGAGCACCGGCTGCGCCCGTTGTCGGCGGGCGTCGCGGTCCCGATCTTCGCCCTCCTCTCGGCAGGCGTCGCCTTCGGCGGGCTCGACGGGCTGGCCTCGGCGGCGCGCGACCCGGTCGCGATCGGCATCGTCGTCGGCCTCCTGCTCGGCAAGCCGATCGGCATCTTCTTCTCGACCGCCCTCCTCGCCCGTTTCACCGGCGCCAGGCTCGACGAGGAGCTCGGCTGGTGGGACGTCGCCGGCCTGGCGTTGCTCGCGGGCGTCGGCTTCACGGTCTCGCTCCTGATCGGCGAGCTCGCCTTCGGTGCGGAGTCCCCCCACGACGACGCCGCCAAGATCGGGATCCTGGTCGGTTCGATCGGCTCGATCGCGCTTGCGGCGATCGTGCTGCGGGCGCGGGCGCGCCGGCGATCCGGCAACTAAAGACTCAAGCTCCCGGGGCTTCGATCGTCGCGCGTAGGTTCTTCATGCCGTGGCGCGCCCGGCCCTTCACCGTCCCGGTCGGGAGCGACAGGCGGGCGGCGACCTCCGAGTAGCTCATCTGCCCGTAGAAGGCCAGCACGATCACCTCTGCCTGGGCGGAGGGCAGCCCCTTGATCGAGGCGAGCACCGCCTCGCGCCGGACGTTGCGCATGACCTGGTCGAGCGGCGAGATGGCTTCGGGATCGGCAATGGGAACGTCCTCCCAGTCGACGGCACGGCGCTCGACCTGAGGTCTCGTCGCGGCGTAGCGGAGCGAGTCGATCGCCCGGTGCCGGACTATCGCCATCGACCAGGCGCGAAAGCCGCCGCCCGACCGGTACCTCGCACGCCCACACCAGATCGAGAGAAAAGCCTCCTGGACGGCCTCTTCGGCGCGGCCCGCGTCCCGGCAGATATCCATCGCGACTCGCGATGCCAGCTCGGCGTGGCGCCGATAGAGGACCTCGAAGGCGTCGGCATCGCCGGTCCTCGCCCGGGTCATCAACGCGTCATCGCTGCGATCGGCCCCGGTCAAGACCGATCCCGATCAGAGGGGTCATCCCGGTCGAGGAGACATCGACCATCTATCTGAAGACGCGGGCCGGAAGTCATCCCGCGCCCTGTCCCGAAATTCCCATTCGCATCGAGTAGCGGCGATGATCCGGGCACTTGGATCGTTTGTCAAGGAATATCTGTCCAACTGGATCGACGCGGACGAGACCGGGCCCCCACGAGCCCGGCCGATCGACGCTCGATCGGCCGGGCTCTTCGACAGGGCCGCCTCAGGCGAGGTCGAACCGGTCCAGCTCCATGACCTTGGTCCAGGCCGCGACGAAATCGGCGACGAACTTCTCGCGGGCATCTTCGCTCGCGTAGACCTCGGCCAGCGCCCGCAGTTGGGAGTTGGAGCCGAAGACGAGGTCGACCGAGGTCGCGGTCCACTTCGCCTCGTCGCTCGCCCCGTCCCGGATCTCGTAGACGTGCTCCGCCGAGTCCGACTCCTTCCACCGCGCTCCTGCCGAGAGGAGGTTGGCGAAGTAGTCGCCCGAGAGGACGCCCGGGCGATCGGTGAGGACACCGTGCCGGGCGCCGCCGTGGTTGGTCCCGAGCGAGCGCAGGCCGCCGATCAGGACGGTCATCTCCGGCGCCGTCAGATCGAGCATGTAGGCGCGGTCGATGAGCAGCTGCTCCGGCCGCAACTTCTGGCCGTCCGACACGTAGTTGCGGAATCCGTCGGCACGTGGCTCGAGCACGGCGAACGACTCGACGTCGGTCCCCTCCTGGGTCGCGTCGGTGCGACCCGGGCGGAACGGCACCGTCACCTCGACGCCGCCGTCGCGCGCGGCCTTCTCGACCGCCGCCGAGCCGGCCAGCACGATCAGGTCGGCGAGTGAGATCTGCGAACCACCGGCGCCGTTGAACTCACTCCGGATGCCTTCGAGGGCCTCCAGGACCGTCGCCAGCTCAGCGGGCTGGTTGATCTCCCAGCTCCGCTGCGGCTCGAGGCGGATGCGGGCACCGTTGGCGCCCCCGCGCTTGTCGGTCGAGCGGAAGCTGGCCGCGGACGCCCAGGCGGTGGTGACCAGTTGGGCGGTCGTCAGGCCGGAGTCCAGGACCTTCTGCTTGAGGGCGGCGACGTCGTTCTCGCCGACCAGGTCGTGGTCGACCGCGGGCACCGGGTCCTGCCAGAGCTGCGGCTCGGGGACCCACGGTCCGAGGAAGCGGCTGATCGGACCCATGTCGCGGTGGAGCAGCTTGTACCAGGCCTTGGCGAAGGCGGTCGCGAACTCGTCGGGGTTCTCCAGGAACCGGCGGGAGATCGCCTCATACGCCGGGTCGACGCGCAGCGCCAGGTCCGTCGTCAGCATCGTCGGCTTGTGCTTCTTCTCCGGGTCGAACGGGTCCGGGATGATCTCCTCGGCGTCCTTGGCGACGTACTGCTTGGCGCCGCCCGGGCTCGTCGTCAGCTCCCACTCGTTCTCGAAGAGGATCTCGAAGAAGCGGTTGCTCCACTGGGTCGGTTTGTCGGTCCACGTCACCTCGAGGCCGCTGGTGATCGTGTCCGATCCCTTGCCGCTGCCGTAGCTGGAGAGCCAGCCGAGACCCTGGGCCTCGATCGGCGCGCCCTCGGGCTCCGGCCCGACGTGATCGTCGGCGATCCCGGCACCGTGCGTCTTGCCGAAGGTATGGCCGCCGGCGATCAGGGCGACGGTCTCCTCGTCGTTCATCGCCATCCGGCCGAACGTCTCGCGGATGAAGTGGGCGGCCGCCGCGGGGTCGGCGCTGCCGCGCGGCCCCTCCGGGTTGACGTAGATCAGGCCCATCTCGGTGGCCCCGACTTCCTGGCTCATCTCCGAGTCGCTGACGTAGCGCTCGTCGCCGAGCCAGGCGTCCTCGGGGCCCCAGAAGATCTCCTCCGGCTCCCAGACGTCTTCACGCCCGAAGGCGAAACCGAAGGTCTCGAAGCCCATCGACTCCATCGCGACGTTGCCGGCCAGCACGATCAGGTCGGCCCAGGAGAGCTTCTGGCCGTACTTCTGCTTGACCGGCCAGAGCAGCCTGCGCGCCTTGTCGAGGTTGGCGTTGTCGGGCCAGCTGTTCAGCGGGGCGAATCGCTGCCCCCCGTCGCCGGCGCCGCCACGGCCGTCGTGGATGCGGTAGGTGCCCGCGGAGTGCCAGCTCATCCGGATCATCAGGCCGCCGTAGTGGCCGAAGTCGGCGGGCCACCAGTCCTGCGAGGTGGTCAGCACGTCGACGATGTCCCCCTTCAGGGCCTCGACGTCGAGCTTGGCGACTTCCTCGGCGTAGTCGAAGTCCTCCCCCAGCGGGTTGCCCTTCGGCGAGTGGGCGTGCAACACCGAGAGGTCGACCTGGTCGGGCCACCAGTCGCGGTTGGTGTGCGGGCGACCTCCGGTCTTCGGGGTCGGCGCGTCGATCGCCGGGTTCTCGCTCTCGCTGCCGTGCGCGGTCGCCGAGTCATGGGCCACCGGGCAGCCGTCGTTGTCGGGGGAGGAGCTCATCTACTTCCTTTCCATCTGTTGAGACGTTTCAAGAGGTTTGCGTTCGGCCGCGCAGTCGGAGCAGGTGCCCCAGTAGACGACCTCCGCCTCGTCGATCACGAAGCCGTGATCGTCGGAGGCGGTGAGACAGGGGGCGTGGCCGACGACGCATTCGACATCGGCGATCGCGCCGCAGCCGCGGCAGACCGCGTGGTGGTGATTGTCGCCGACGCGCAGCTCATACCGCGCGGTCGTGCCGGCGGGCTGGATCCGTCGCACCAGGCCGGCCCCGGCGAATGCCTCGAGCACGTCGTAGATCGTCTGCTGGGAGGTCGCGGGCAACTCCGCGCGGACCAGCTCGATCACGGTGTGGGTGTCGACGTGCGGGTGGCTCCGCAGCGCGGATAGCACCGCCAGCCGCGGCCGGGTCACGCGTAGGGACGCCGCCCTCAACTTCGCCTCGAAGGCGATGTCCGCGGGTCCGATTGTCGAGGAGTTATCTGGAATCAGTCAACTGTACATGCCAGACGTCCCAGGGTGCGTAGACTGGCCCGCCGTGAGGCTCATCCCCCCATTGCTCGCCGCTTTCTCGGTGCTCGCCCTGATCACCGGCTGCGGCGGAGGGTCGTCGTCCTCGAGCACCTCGACCCCGACCGCGGTCGATCCGCTGACCAAGGAAGCCGACGCGATCTGTCGGGCCACCGATGAAGCCACCGAAACCCTGCAGACGGAATTCGAGAAAGCGTCGGACCCCGGCGCCGCCAACTACGCCGCGAAGCTGGGCGAACTTCTCGTCCGGATCGTCGTCATCGGCCGAACCGAGACCGAAGAACTGATGGCCCTCCAACCCTCGGCGGACCAAGCCGCTGCCTACGAACACTGGCTCGCCGTCGGCCAGGAAGGTCTCGCCGACTTCGAAGGCGCCGCCCTAGCGCTCAAGAAAGAAGGCCAGTCAGCCAACTTCACCAGGTACTACGAACAAGGCCAGGTGCGACTCACCCAGGCCAACAAGATCGCCGCGAGCCAGGGCTTCAAGGTCTGCGGCGGCCAACGGATCTAGGCGTTCGGGTGGGCGGTGAACGGGAACCGGCCGCCGAGGCAGCCGGGGAGGCCGGTGTCTTCGCCGACGACGATGGCGCCCTTCATCGTGCCCGGGGCAGTGAAGGTGCCTTCGATTTCCACTCCGCCGTTGGCCGGGTAGACGACCCCGGAGAAGTGCCCTTCTTCGTCGACGGTCATCGTCAGGGTCGGGTTCTTGGGGCTCGTCTTGCCGCAGATCGCGTCCTTGTAGGTGAGCCGCACGTTGGTGACCGACGGCCCTTCGCGCACGCCGAGGTAGATCGGGAAGCCCTGTTTCGTCTTGCCCTTCCAGCTCCCCAGGCTCGGTTCGGTGCCTTCGGCGCCGGCCAGGCCGACGCTGCCGAGTAGGCCCATCGCAAACAGCACGATCGCGAGGCACCCGAGTCGCCGATGTGCCCTATACGAGACATCGGCATGGAGCCGGGCGAGCCGACCAATTCGCGAGCTCAGGGACGGAGCGGCAGCGAGGAGAGGTAGTAGCTCGCCGATCCCTCGAGTCCGTCGAGCGGTGACCAGCCGACGATCAACCGGCCCCGGGAAACCGTGCCCTGGACCTGCCAGACATGCGGGCGACGTCCGGCGACCGGGCGGCTCCGGACCGCTCCGCCCGGGAGGAAGGTGACCACCGGCCGGTCGCCCCTCTGGAGGAGGACGGTGGTACCGGCGGAGGTGGGAAGGATCTCGGTGGGGCCCCAGCCAGATCCGACGGAGGCGGATCGGATCCCGTCGTGACCGAAAGAGTTGTCCGGCCGCCCATCCGCGTCGAGACGGACCAGCGCGAGGTGGTGAACCGATTCGCCGAACGTCCCCGCGAGGAGGATGCGCGAGCCTTCCTTGGCGATCGCCATCGCCTTGACGCGGCCCGGGACCCTGGTCGTCGACCAGCCATGCGAACCGAAGCGCGGGTCCAGCTTCCCGTCGGGCAGCAGGCGGCCGACGACGAGGCGGTCTCCGACATGGCCGCCGACAAGCACCCGACCGCCGGGGACGGTGACCATCGTCGCGTCCCTGAGCCCGTCGCCGGGCGGCCGCAGCGAGACCTGCCCGTGCTTTCCGAAGGACGGATCGGGCCGGCCGTCGCGCCGGTAGCGCTGGAGGACGAGGCGCTTGATGTCATCGGGGCCGTGGGCGCCGTCGAGAACGACCGGATCGCCATCGGAGGCGAACGCCGGCGCCCCGACGAAATCGCCCGGCCGTGGCAGACGGACCAAACCGTGCGTGCCGAACGACCCGACCGGCGACCCGTCGTCAGCGTGCACCATCAGCAGGGTGCTTTCGGGATACCGGTAGGGAGCGACGAGCGCCCGTCCTCCCCGGACCGCGATCGCCCCCGATTCGCGACCGTATCCGGCGAGGCTGACCCAACCCGAGCCGTTGCCGAACGACGGGTCGAGGCTCCCGTCCGCGTCGTAGCGGACGAGCATCGCCTGCTCGGCGTCCCCCACGTCGGTCGAGCCGACGGCCAGCAGCTTGCCGCCCACGAGCGCGACGAGGCCGGTGAGCCGCTCGGTCGCCGGGACCGGTTCGGACAGCCGGACCAGCCCGCCTTCGCCGAACGAGGAGATCGGCTCGCCTCGCGGCGTGAACGCGGCGAGGAACGCGACCGACAGGTTCGGCGGCGCGTTGCCGGCGGCGACGATCGAACCGTCCGGGCGCCGGGTGAGGGCCGTGACACCTTCGCTCGCGGATCCTTCGGTGCCGGGTGGGCCGGCGAGCGCGGCGATCCTCAGCACCCCGCCTTGGCCGAAGCCCGGGTCGAGGTTGCCGGCCGGGTCGACGCCGACCAGGACCGGCGCTTCTTCGCATTTCTGCCGCGGGCAACCCGTCGCCACCTCGCGACCGCCGATCACGGCCGACCCGTCCGGCCCCCACGAGACCGCGTCGACTTCCCACCAATTCGGCAGTTCGAGGACGTGGACGCCTTTGACCCCGAACCCTTCTTCGGGCACCCCCGCGGCCGTGAGCCTCAGGACGGCAGGGACCTCACGCCGTTCGGAAGAGATGTACTGGAGCGCGGCGGCCTCGATGGTCCCGTCGGCGAGGACGTGTGCCCCGGCGATCGACGCGGCCTGGTCGGCGATGCCCTGGCGTCCGAATCCGGAATCGGGCGACCCGTCCGCGCCCAGCTTCAACAAGAAGAGGGAATCGACGATGAGGAGCCCGCCATCGGACGTCGAGATCATTTCCCGGACCGGCATCGCCGCCGAGATCGAGGGCAGGGTCCGCGAGGACCGACCACCTGGAACGGCGCTCCCGTCCGCGTTCAGCACCGTGATCACGCCCGTGTTTTCGGGACGATTGGTGCCGTTCTCCTGGATCCCGAAGACCACCACCTTTCCCGAGGCCAGCTCGGCGACGGAATCGGCGGGCGGAACTTCGACCGACCCCCGATCGCCGAAGCTCGCGTCGACGGTCCCATCCGGTTCGAGGCGGGTCAGCGTTCGGCGGCCGAGGACGAAGCTCTTGCCGCCCGCGGCCGGGTAGACCTGACCTTCGGGCAGGTCGCGCGTGGGGACGGCAGGGTCCGGTGCGCCGTCGGCGGAGAAAGATTTCAGACGGGAGCCCTGCTGGGCCACCAACCCGCCGTCGGCCCGCGCCGAGAGGCTCGAGATCCCGGTTTTCGCCAGGTGTTCGCCGAGGTTCTGGGTAGCGACCCCGTCGGCACCGAAGGTCGTCGCCTCGTCGGTGCCGGCCGCGCCCGCGGCGACGCCCAGAGCCAACCACGCGACGAGCGCGATCGACAGCGCCGCGAGGGTGCGGGCCTTGGCACCGCGCGCGATCCTCCCCGTGTCCATGCCCCCGAAGCCCCGCCGCCTCCCGGAAGTTGCGGTCGATCGGCTCGCCGCGTCCGGCGCCGGTCAGTCCACCCCGAGGATGCGCGCCTTGGCGAACTCGAGCAGGCCGACCGCCTCGTAGCGGGCCAGGTCCGGGGAGGGCAGCCGGTGGACCGCGGGTCGATAGCCATCCCCGCCTTCGTTCCCCGCGCCGCCGGGCGCGGTCTTGGGTTCTTACGGTCCTGTTTTCCCCATACCCCGGCGGCGACCGGGTGACCCGAAGCGCTCGAGCAGGGGGCCGGTCATCAGGGTCGTGACCAGGGCCATGATCACGAGCTCGCTGTAGAGGGCGCGGTCGAGCACCCCTTCGGCATAGCCGACGCTCAGCACCACCAGCTCCATCAGGCCGCGGGTGTTGAGCAGGACGCCGACCGCGCCGGCGTCGGCCCAGCTCATGCCGCTCCGGCGGGCCGCCAGCCCACCGCCGAGGAGCTTCGAGCCGCAGGCGAGGACGACGATCGCCGCCAGCTCGACGAATCCGCGTCCGTCGATCGTGCCGACGTCTACCCCCAGGCCCGGACCGAGGAAGTAGATCGGCAGCAGCAGCGCCATCGTCACCGGCATGGTCGAGTCGACCAGCGAGCGGACCGGCGCCCCGATCACGTCGCGCGGCATGACCAGGCCCGCGGCGAAGGCGCCGACGACCAGGTGGAGCCCGATCGCCTGCGTCGCCCCCGCGCAGGCGATCGCGAAGCCGAGGGCGAGCGCCAGGGTCCCGGTCACCCCCGCCCCGCGACCGGCGACGGAGCGGAGCGCCAGGCGGAGAAGCGGGCGGACCAGCGCCAGGCCGACCAGGAAGGCGAGCGTCTCGGCGGCGACCCGCGGCAGACCGGAGCCGCGCCCCGAGGAGGCGGCGAGCGCGGTGGCGAGCAGGACCCAGCCGACCGCGTCCTGGATCGCCGCCGATCCGATCGCGAGCCGGCCGAGCGGCGAGTCCCGCAGGCCCCGTTCGGAGACGATCGCCACCAGGACCGGGAACGCGGTCACCGCCATCGCGGTGGCGATGAAGAGGACGAAGGCGGTGCGTGGGACCGCGGCGCCGGCGACCATGCCGTGCTCCGGATAGAGCGCGAGGGCGAGGCCGGCGCCGACGGCGAGCGGCAGGAGGAACGCCCCCGCCGACACCTCGAGGACGCGGCGCGACTGCCGCCGGAACGCGCCGAGGTCGAGCTCCAGCCCGATCAGGAAGGCGAACAGGACCAGGCCGATCGAGCCGATCGTCGACAGCCCCGAGCGGACGTCCGCCGGGAAGAGGAAGCCCGACGGATCCCCAGGCAGGGCGCCGAGCAGCGACGGGCCGAGGAGGAAGCCGGCGAGGACGTAGGCGATCACCTCGGGCTGGCGCAACGGAGCGAGGACCAGGCGCAGCAGCTGCGACACCGCGAGCAGGATCGCGATGTCGAGCAGGATCTTTGCCAGGGTCGAGTCGGTCGTCATCAGAGGGAAGACCTGGGAACCGGTACCCGGCCGGTCGGCCGATCCCCCTCCCCGCGGGCGGCTCTCGGCGGGAGGGTGAGAGACGGGCATCCCGGGTACCGTCAGGCGATGGCTGTCGCAACGAAGCCCGCGCCCGGGGCTTCTTCGGGCGGCGGCCTGACCCAGGCCGAGGCTGCCCGGCGGCTGAAGAAGCGGCGCTCGCGCGGCAAGCCGTCGTCGCCGAGCCGCTCCTACGGCTCGATCCTCTTCGCCAACACCTTCACGATCTTCAACCTGATCCTGGCGGGGTTCGGCGCGGCGACGATCGCCTTCGGCAACCCGCGCGACGCCCTCTTCCTCGCGATCCTCGTCGCGAACATCGCGATCGGCACCCTGCAGGAGGTCCGCGCCAAGCGGACCCTCGACAAGCTCGCGGCGCTGGTCGTCGCCAAGGCGACCGTGGTCCGCGACGGCGAGCCGCGTGAGGTGCCGGTCGACGAGATCGTCGTCGGCGACCTGGTGCGGGTGAAGAACGGCGACCAGATCCCGGCCGACGGGAACCTGGTCCGGGCCGACGGGATCGCGCTCGACGAGGCCGAGCTGACCGGCGAGTCCGAGCCGGTCCTGCGCGACGAGGGCGACGAGGTCCTCTCCGGCGCGTTCGTGGTCGAGGGCGAGGGCGACCTGGAGGCGACCGCGGTCGGCCCCGACAGTCACGCCGCCCAGCTGACCCGGACCGCCCGCCGCTTCCGCCACCCTCGATCCCCGCTCGAGCGGGCGATGGACCGGCTGCTGTTGATCCTGGTCGGGGTGATGCTGCCGCTCGGGATCGCGCTCGGCGTCTCCCTGACCCTCAGCGACGTCACCCAGCAGCGCGCGGTACAGACCTTGACCGCGGGGATCACCAACATCATCCCCGAGGGCCTGATCCTGCTCGTCTCGCTGACCGCCGCGGTGACCGCCGCGAAGATGGCGCGCCACGGCATCCTCGCCCAGCAGCTGAACGCGGTCGAGTCGCTGGCCTCGGTGTCGGTGATGTGCACCGACAAGACCGGGACGCTGACCGAGGCGGCGCTCCGCGTGGTCGATGTCGTCCCCGCCGAAGGGGTCGAGGAGGGCGAGCTGAAAGACACGTTCGCGCGCTTCGCGGCCTCCTCGCCGACCCGCAACGCGACGCTCGAGGCGATCCACGACGCGGCGCTCGCCGAAGGCGCCGAGCCCGAGGAGCCGACGGCCACGGTGCCCTTCTCCTCCCGCCGGCGCTGGAGCGCCCTGGAGATCGGTGGCCGTCGCCTGGTGCTCGGCGCCCCCGAGGTGCTGCTCGACCGCGAGGACGACACCGACGAGAACGGCAAAGCGCTCCGTGACCACGCCCGCGCCGCGGCCGCCGAAGGGCGCCGCGTCCTCGCCCTCGCCACCCACGCCGACCCGCTCCCCGAGCCCGGCCCCGAGGTCGAGCTGACCTCCGACCCGGAGGCGCTCGGCATCGTGATCCTGGCCGAGAACCTGCGCGACAGCGCCGCCGACACCGTCGCCTTCTTCGCCCGCGAGGGCGTCGCGCTGAAGGTCCTCTCCGGCGACAACCCGGCGACCGTGGGAGCGATCGCCCGCGACCTCGGGATCGAGGCCGAGGCCGACGCGCTCGACGGGACGAAGCTGCCCGCCGACGACGCCGAGCTGCTCGCGGCGGTGCGGGCGGCTCCGGCGATCGGGCGCATCGCCCCGGAGGACAAGGCGCGCGTGATCAGGGTGCTGAAGGAGGGCGGCGAGTACGTGGCGATGCTCGGCGACGGGGTCAACGACGTGCCCGCGCTGAAGGAAGCGCGGCTGGCGATCGCCCAGGGAAGCGGCACGCAGATGGCCCGCTCGGTCGCCGACCTGGTCCTCGTCTCCGGCGAGTTCGGCGAGGTGCCGCCGATGGTCGAGCAGGGCCGCCAGATCCTCCGCAACATCCAGCGCGTCGCCCGGCTCTTCGTCTCCAAGGCGGTCGCCGTCGCCTTCCTGGTCGTGGTCGTCGCGATCCCGAGCGCGGTGTTCCCGATGCTGCCGCGCCAGTTCACCCTGACCACCACCTTCACGATCGGCATCCCCTCCTTCTTCCTCGCGCTCGCCCCGTCGAGTGGGCCATGGCGGCCGGAGGGGTTCCTGAAGGAGCTGTCCCGCTTCGCGATCCCGGCGGGGATCGCGACCGGGATCGGCATGCTCGCGGGCTACCTCGCCGCCCGCCACCTCTTCGACCTCGACCTGACGGCGGCCCGCAGCGTCACCGCCGGCACCTCGGTGGTCGGCGGCCTGGCGATCGTCTTCGCCCTGGAGAACGAGTCGGGCAAGCGGCGACTCGTGGTCGGCGCGCTGGTGGCCTCGATGGCGGCGCTCTTCGTCGGCGCCTGCGCGATCCCGGCGACGCGCCGCTTCTTCGGCATCGTCGCCCCGACCGGCGACATGACCGCCGCCTGGGCGATCGGCTCGGTCCTCTCCGTCGTCCTCCTGGTCATCGGCCTGTGGATCACCCGCCGGCTCGAAAGCGGCGACGAGAAGCGGCCGGCGCGCGACGAAGGGTGAGGAACCCTCCGCCGGGTGCTCAGAGGCTCAGTAGGAGATCCCGGACGGCTCCCGGCCGGGAGATGAACGGGTGGTGGCCGGCGTCGATCTCGACCAAGCGGCCGGCGCGGGTCGCGAACTCGCGTTGGCGGGCGGCCGGGGTACCGCGGTCCTCGCCGCAGACGAGGTAGGTCGAGGGGATCTCGTGCCAGGCGGCGGCGCCAACCGGCGCCTCGAGGACGGCGACGCTCTGGCGAGCGGTCTTACCCTCGGCCTGCCGCTGGACCTCCGCCTCGCAGTCCTGGAGGAAGGTCCCGGCTAGGGCGTCGGCGCGGACGGTGAAGGTGCCGCCCTCGGGATCGACCTCGAGGAACGGGGCCGGCTCCTCGGGGGCGAAGGAGGAGAGGCTCTGGCCGACCTCGGGCAGGTAGCTGGAGATGAACAGGAGGCGGCTCACCGCATCGACCCCGGCGGCCGCCTCGGTGGCGACGATGCCGCCGTAGCTGTGGCCGACGACGACGATCTGCTCGTCGCTCTCGGTCAGGACCGCACGGACGGCGGCGACGTCCGCGGCCAGACCCGGGCCCCGGGCGTCAGGCACGGCACCGGTCTCGCCGCAGCTCGGCAGCGCCGGGGCCGCGCTCGCGACCCCCTCCGCCGCGAGCAGCCCGGCGGTCGGGCCCCACCACCATGCCCCGTCCTCGACGCAGGCCCCGTGCACGAAGACGACCTTCATCTCGTGGCCCTCAGACGTTGCTCGGTACCTCGGCCTGCGGCGGCGTCGCCGCCTGCTCGGCACGCTCGAGGCCCTTGGCGACGCGGTTGCCGATCTCCTGGTCGACGTTCGACCAGTACGCGACGACTTTGTCCTGGGTCTCCGAGGTGACCTCGGCGCTGGCGTGGCCGACGATGTTTTCGACCAGCGCGTCGCGCCCGTCGTCGTCCATCACCTCGCGCACCAGCGTCCCCGCCTGGCCGAAGTCGTCGTCCTCGCGGTGCTTGGGATTTTCGTAGCGGCCGAGCTCGCCGCCCGCGACGTCCCAGGACAGGTCCGCCCCGTTCTCACCGTCGGCCACCGGGCCGCCCTTCGAGTTCGGCGCGTAGACCGGCTGGTCGCCCGAGTGGATGTAGGCCATCGGCCCGTCGAAGTTGTAGGAGTGGACCTCGACCTTCGGCGAGTTGATCGGCAGCTGCTCGTAGTTGGCACCGATCCGATGCAGATGCGTGTCGTGATAGCTGAAGATCCGACCCATCAGCATCTTGTCCGGGCTGAGACCGATCCCCGGCACCAGGTTCGCCGGCGAGAAGCCCGCTTGCTCCACTTCGGCGAAGAAGTTGTCGGGATTGCGGTCGAGGACCATGCGGCCGACCTCGATCGCCGGGTAGTCCGAGTGCGGCCAGACCTTGGTCAGGTCGAACGGGTTGAAGCGATAGTCGAGCGCGTCGGAGAACGGCATCACCTGTACCTCGAGCTTCCATTCCGGCACGTCGCCGTCGGCGATCGCCTTGCGCAGGTCGCGCCGATGGGCGTCGGGGTCCTGGGAGGCCATCTCGACCGCGTCGTCTTCGCTGAGGTTCTCGATCCCCTGGACGGTCTTGAAGTGGTATTTGACCCAGAACTTCTCCCCGCCCGCGTTCTGCCAGGAGAAGGTGTGGCTGCCGAAGCCGTTCATGTGCCGGTAGGTGCGCGGAACACCACGATCCGACATCAGGATCGTCACCTGGTGCGCGCTCTCAGGCGAGAGGGTCCAGAAGTCCCATTGCATCTCGTTCGAGCGCATCCCGGTGTCCGGCAGACGCTTCTGGGAGTGGATGAAGTCCTGGAACTTCGAGGCGTCACGGACGAAGAAGACCGGCGTGTTGTTGCCGACCAGGTCGTAGTTGCCTTCCTCCGTATAGAACTTCAGCGCGAAGCCGCGCGGGTCGCGTGCCGTGTCGGGCGAGCCCTGCTCGCCGGCAACGGTCGAGAAGCGGGCGAACATCGGGGTCTTCACCCCGGGCTGGAAGAGGCCGGCCTTGGTGAACTGGCTGACGTCCGCGGTGGTCTCGAAGAAGCCGTGGGCGCCGGAGCCCTTCGCGTGGACGACCCGCTCGGGGACGCGCTCCCGGTTGAAGTGCTGCATCTTCTGCACGACGTAGTGGTCGTGCAGAACGGACGGGCCCTGCGGGCCGACGGTCAGCGAACGTTCGTCATTGCTCGCCGGGATGCCCGAGTCGGTGGTCGTGGTCGGGGGGTTACTCGGGTCGGGCATGGTCACTCCTGACGAGGTTCGAGAAGGCCGGAAGGCGGTAGCGGCCTCCATACCCGCTCGGGTCTGAATCCAAGACGCGGAGCAATTTGCTCCAGATCGGGCTGCTAACGCCGGGCCGGGCGCACCACGCCGCGGCCGGACTCCTTCGCCGCGTAGAGGGCGCGATCGGCGCGGCAGAAAAGGCCGTCGGCGGACTCGGTGCCGTCCCATATCGCCACGCCCGCCGAGGCCGTGACCTCCTCGGGGGCCACGGTCAGGAGCCGGTCGGCCAGCGCCAGCGCCTCGGGCTCCTCGGAGCCGATGAAGAGGCAGACGAACTCGTCGCCGCCGAACCGGGCGATCAGGTCACCCTCCCGGATCGAGCCGCGGAAGGCGGCGGCGCTGCGGCGAAGGATCTCATCGCCCTGCAGATGCCCGAGGTCGTCGTTGATGGTCTTGAAGTTGTCGAGGTCGAGGATCGCGACGGCCAGCGGCGTCCCCTGGCGAGCGGCACGAGCGAGCTCCCGGTCGAGCTCTTCGCGCCACACCCGACGGTTGAGGAGCCCGGTGAGCGGATCGGTGCGGGCCGCTTCGGCGAGCTTCGCCAGCAGCTGCTCGCGCTCCAGCTCGGCTTCGCGACGCTCGGTGATGTCGCGCACCAGCTTGCCGAAGCCGCGCAGCTCGCCCTCCTCGTCCACCAGCGGCGTCACCACGAGGCTGGCCCAGAAGCGGGAGCCGTCCTTCCTCACCCGCCAGCCCTCTTCCTCGTAGCGCCCCTCCTGTTCGGCCACCCGCAGGACGTGGCCGGGCAGGCCCGCGAGGACGTCCTCGCGCGTGTAGAAGCGGGAGAAATGCTCACCGAGGATCTCCTCCTCGGAGTAGCCCTTGATGCGTTCGGCGCCGACGTTCCAGGCGGTCACGTGCCCGTCGCGGTCCAGCATCACGATCGCGTAGTCCGTGACCCCCGCGACGAGGAGGCGGAACTGGTCGGCGACGTGGCTACCGGACTGTGGTGAAGACTTCATGGTTGACGCTTACTTCGGCGCCGGCCGCCGAACCGATGAGAAGTGTGACGAAGATCCCAAACGACAAGACCAGCTACGCCGATGCCTACCGCGATGTCGACTTCCGTCGGCACCCGGAGCGCTACCGGGTCGGCCGCGGCGAGCAGGGGGTCCTGATCGCCGAGCCCTACAAGAGCGAGATCCTGCCGCACTGGCGGTTCGCGACGCCGGAGAAGGCCCAGACCTCGGCCGAGAAGATCTACGCGATGTTCCTCGGATACAAGGAGGAAGGGGACTTCGTCGGCATGGACATGGCGCGCAAGTTCCTGCAGATGGGCTTCACCCGGTCGCGCCGCTACGCCAACCACGGCTCGGGCAAGAAGTACGACGACGACGGGGAGGTCCGCGACCAGGACGAGGGCTCCGAGGAGTCGCCGAAGGCCGAATCGGCGCGGATCTTCTACGGCTTCTACCGCAAGGCCGCCGACGACCCTGGCTACGGAGAGCTGCGCGAGGACCACAAGCGTCAGTTCGAGCGGTAGGCGGCGGCGCCGAGCCGGCGGTGGAGCGCGGCGAGCGCCCGGCCGACCTCGGCCTCCTCGGCCCCGAGGGCGAAGACGAAGCGGTCGGGGCGCAGGATCGCCCAGCTCGCTCCGAAGCGCTGAAGCCAGGCAGCGATCTCCCCTTGCTCGTCGAGTAGGTCGCGGCCGACCAGCAGCGTCGGCAATCCCTCGGCACCGAGGGCATCGGCCGGCCCGGGCGAGAGCGCCAGCGCCCGCCAGCCGGAGCCGAGCGCGCGGTCGAGGAGCATCGGCTCCCCGCCGGCGGAGACCGAGGGCTGCGGAAACTGCGCCCCCACCCCACGCCGGAAGACGACGCGGGCGGGACGCTCGGCGAAGGCGCCGGCGCCATAGGCGGGCAGCGGCTTCACCCTCGATTCCGCCCAGCGGGCGACCCCGCTGCGGTCGAGGGCGCCGAGCAGCCCGTCGCGGAGGCGGGCGACCCGCCGGTCGGTGGTCTGGACGAAGCCCCCGAGCGCCACCGCCAGCCGCAGCATCGCCTCGATGTGGGGGCGGCGCTCCTCCTCGTAGCTGTCGAGCAGCGCCTCGGGAGCGCCCGCGAGCACCGCCTCGAGCTTCCAGGCGAGGTTGGCGGCGTCGCGCGCCCCGGAGCTGAAGCCCTGCCCGGCGAACGGCGGCATCAGGTGGGCGGCATCGCCGGCCAGGAAGGCGCGACCCTCGCGCCAGCGGGCGGCGGCCCGGGCATGGAAGGTGTAGACGACGGCCCGCTCGACCTCGACCCGCTCGCCGTCGAGCCAGGGCTCGATCCGCCGGCGCAGCGCGTCGGGGTCGAGGAACGGCTCGGGGTCCTCGCCGGGGTGGAGCATCCACTCCCAGCGGTGGCGCCCCGGCGACATCGGCAGCGAGACGATCGGGCGGCGCCAGTCGCCGAAGAACCGCGGATTGGGCACCTTTTCCAGCGGCCGGTTGACCAAGGCGTCGACCACCAGCCAGCGCTGACGGAAGGTCGAGCCGCCGAACTCGATCCCGAGCAGTTGGCGGACCCGACTGGACCCGCCGTCGCAGCCGACCAGCCAGCGGGCGCGCACGGTCTCCGCCGCGCCTCCCTCCCCCGCCTCGACGGTCGCGGTCACGCCCTCGGCGTCCTGGCGGAAGGAGACCAGGCGTCGCCCCCAATCGGTCCGCACCGACCCCTGCTCGGCGAGGGCCGCGATCAGGGTGCGCTCGATCGAGGGCTGGTGGATCGAGACCAGCGGCGGATGGCCCTGGGATCCGTCGACCGGGCGCAACAACGTCCGCGGTCGCCCGCCGGCGCTGACGAAGCTGACCTCCTCCTGGACCTGGCTGTCGGCGAGGATCCGCGCGTCGACCCCGGCCGACTGGAAGATCCGCAGGACCTCGTCGTCGACCACCGCGGCCCTGGGAAGGTCGAAGGGCCCCGGCGCCCGGTCGATCGCGATGACCGAGACGCCCGCGCGACCGAGCAGGAGCGCGAGCAGCTGGCCGACCGGCCCGAGCCCGCAGACCAGGACGTCGCAGTCGACCGCGCGGCTCACGGGCTCAGCCGCCGGCGACGACCGCGTTGCGCGGGACGGCGTCCGGGTCGATCCGGTTCGCCAGCGTGCCGATGCGGTCGATCTCCAGCTCCACCGTCTGGCCGGGCTGGATCCAGCGGTCGAGCTCGAGGCCGCAGCAGCCGGGCATCGTCCCGGTCGAGATCACGTCGCCGGGCTCCAGCCGCTCGCCGGCCGAGGCGTAGGCGAGCATCGCGCCGACGTCGTGGGCGGGCCCGGCGGTCGAGCCCTCGCACCAGAGCTCGCCGTCGACCCGGACCCGGCCGCTCATCCGGGTCCAGTCGGGCACCTCGTCGGCGGTGAGGAGGTCGGGCCCGAGCGAGTTGGCGAAGGTCTTCGACTTCACCACCGGGCCGAAGATGTTCTGGCGCGCGTCCTCGGCCTGGACGTCACGCGCGGACCAGTCGTTGAGGACGAACCAGCCGCCGATCGCCGCCGCCCCCTCCGCCGGAGTCGCGTCGGCCAGCGGCCGGGCGAGGACGAAGGCCAGCTCGAGCTCGAAGTCGAGCCACTTCGTGTGGCGCGGCCACCACATCGGGTCGCCGTCGGCCAGCAGGGCGCCGTGGTTGGCGACGTAGAAGGTCGGCTTCTCGTAGAAGCGCCCGTTCGGCTTCAGCTTCGGGAAGGTGCGGCCCGTCGCCCGCTCGAACCCGGCGACGGCCTTCGCCGCCGGAGCCGGGAAGAAGCGCTTCACCAGCATCCGGCTGGAGGCGATCACGTGGTCCTCCCAGAGCATGAAGGCGCGCATCGAGCGTGGCTGGAAGGGGATCGAGGCGGGTGCCGGCGCCGTCGCGTCGCCGGCCGACCCGGCGGCCGCGACGATCGCCTCGGCGGCGGCACGGGTCCGCTCGCCACCGGCCAGGAAGGCGACCATGTCGGTGCTCTCGGACGCGCTCAACCCGTCGCCACGCAGCGCCACCCAGGCGCCGGAACCACTCTGCGCGACCAGACCGTCGGCGGTGCGCCGCAGCTTCATGCCGGCGCCCCCTTGGCGATCGGGAACCCCGTCAACAGGAACCTGGGCGGCGGCGGGCCTCCCCACTGGTTGATCGCGCCGAGGCCGCCAGGCCACTTTTTCGGTTGGTAGTCGCCGGCGGGCGGCATCGCCGCCAGCTCGGCGCAGACCTCGATCATCGCCCCGGCGGTGTCGTGGAAGTAGATGAACAGGTTGTTGCCGGGACCGTGCCGGCTCGGCCCCCAGATCAGCTTGCCGCCGCGGGCGACGAGGCGGTCGCAGATACGGCCCATCGCGTTCAGGTCGGTCGCGCTCCAGGCGTAGTGGGACAGCTCGGGCCGCGGGCCGAAGACGAGGGCCATGCCGTGGTGGTCGGCGTCGCAGTGCCACCAGCTCGCGGTGCGGCCGAGGCGGTCGGAGAAGCGGAAGCCGAGGCCGCGCTCGACGAAGCGCTCGGTCGGGCCGAGTCCGCGTGCCTTGATCGAGACGTGCTCGAACTTCGTCACCCGGTCCCCGGCCGCAGGCGTCTGCCCCTCCTCCATCCCGACGAAGAGCTTGAAGAGGTGGCCGCCGGGGCCGCGCAGGAGCGCCGCCCGGTCGATTCCCGGCTCGCCGTCGTAGGTCGATCCGATCAGCTCGCCGCCGGCCGCGGCGATCCCCGAGCGCGCCGTCTCCAGGATCTGGGCGTCCGGCACCTCGAGCCCGATGTGCTCGTAACCGCGGGCGCCGTCGCGACGCTCGACCAGGATCAGCTCGTGGTGGCGCTCGTTGCAGCTGAGGTAGGAGACGGCGCCGTCGCGCTCGGTCTCGACCAGGCCCAGCACCTCGGAATGGAAGGCGACCGCGGCATCGAGGTCGGGGACGCGCAGCGCCATGTGACCGACTCTGGTGACCAGGTTCACGGCGGGCACCGTAGCATTTAACTGATAGTTTCATCAATTATGAGGATGCGGTCAGGACAGCTGGCGCCGACGCTCCCGATCGACCTCTACGCGCCGGACGTGCTGCGGGACTCGCGCGCCGCCTTCGCCGCGATTCGCGAGGCCGGGCCGGTCGTCTACCTCCCGCGCCACCGCATGTACGCGATCGGGCGCTTCGACGACGTCCGCGCCGCCCTTCGCGACGACGAGGTCTTCATCAGCGGCAAGGGCGTGGCCGCCAACCCGATGGCCAACCTCCTCGGGCGCGGGACCACCCTCTTCTCCGACGGCGAGGTCCACGGGAAGCGCCGCCGCGTCCTGATGGCATCGCTGGGCGCAAAGGCGCTGGGAGGGATCCGGCCGCGAGTCGAGGCCCGGGCCGAGCGGCTGATCGACGACCTGCTCGCCCGCGGGCGCTTCGAGGCCGCTCGTGACTTCTCCGCCCACCTGCCGCTGACCGTGGTGGCCGATCTGGTCGGCCTCCCCGCCGACGGGCAGCGACTGCTGCGCTGGGCGGCGGCGACCTTCGACGTCCTCGGGCCGCTGAACCGGCGCGGGCTGATCGCCTCCCGCGTCTCGGCCGGGCTGCTGCTGCACAGCCTGCGGATCCGGCCGGGGCGGGTGGCTCCCGGCAGCTGGGCGGCGGCGGTGCTGAGCGGCGAGGAGAGCAGCGGGCTCTCGGGCCGGGAAGCGCGGGCGCTGGTGATCGACCTCGTCGCCCCGGCTCTCGACACCACGATCCTCGCCTCGACCCACCTCCTGCTGATGCTCGCGCGCGACCCCGAGGTCTGGGAGCGGATCGCCGCCGATCCCGACCTGGTCGCCGCGGCGGTCGTTGAGAACGTCCGCCTGGCGTCCCCGATCCGCGGCTTCACCCGGTTCGTCGCGCGCGACCACGAGATCGGCGGGATCGGGCTGCCCGCCGGGGCGCGGGTGGCGGTGCTCTTCGGCGCCGCCGACCTCGACGGGTCCCGGTTCCCCGACCCGGAGCGCTTCGATCTCGACCGCCCCGATCCGGGCCACGTCGGCTGGGGCAACGGCCCCCACACCTGCGTCGGCATCCACCTGGCGAAGCTCGAGATGGCGGCGCTGCTGCGCGCGATGGCGCCGCGGGTCGGCCGGGTCGAGGCCGGCTCGCCGAGGCCGCTGGAGAACAACACCCTGCAGGGCGTCGCCGCACTCCCCGCCACCTTCCACGCCCGATGACCGCCTCCTCTCCATCGCCGGCCACCGGCGACCGGCGCTCGCGCCGGCGCGAAGCGACCCGCCGCAAGCTGCTCGACTCCGGCCGGGCGCTCTTTGCCTCCCAGGGGGTGGACGCGACCAGGATCAACGAGATCACCGAGCTCGCCGATGTCGGCTTCGGCTCCTTCTACAACCACTTCGCCGACAAGGAGGAGCTGGTCGACGCGGTGATGTCGGAGGTGGCCGAGGAGCAGGGGTCGATCGTCGAAGCGATGACCCGCGACTTCGACGATCCGGCCGCGGTGGTCGCCTTCGCGCACGTCCACTTCGTCGGGCTGGCCCGCGAGGACCCGAGCTTCGGCCAGTTGCTGATCCGCCTCGACGCCTCTCACCGGGTGATGTCGAAGGCGCTCGGCCCGCGCGCCCTGCGCGACATCGGGGCGGGCCTCGATCGCGGGCGCTTCACCTACGCGCCCGCCGCCGCGGCGCTGCTCGCGACCGGTGGGGCGCTGCTCGGGACCATGCGCGGCGTCGTCGACGGCGCCCTCGGCCCCGACGCCGACCGCGTCCACGCGACCGGCGTCCTGCGGATGCTCGGGCTCAGCCCCGAGGACGCCGAGGAGACGACGCGTGCGGTGGTCGAGGGCCTCCCGAAGCGGCGCTAGCGCGCGGCGGCGGCGTCGAGGTAGCGCCGCTGTTCGGCGGTGATGGCCTGGCCGGGCATCTCCAGGAAGACCTCGAGGAACGGGTCCTCGGCGGCGGGCGCGCCGGACAGGGCCTCGAGCACGGCGAGGCCGCAGAACGGCGTGTAGGCGGGGGAGTAGCCGCCCTCCTGGACCACGACGACGCGGCCGCCGCAGACCTCCTCGGCGAGCGCCAGGAACCGCTCGGTCATCGCGCGGTAGGACTCGCTGTGGAGGAGCATGCGGCCCATCGGGTCCATCGCCGAGGAGTCGTAGCCGGAACAGAGGATCAGGAGGTCGGGACGGTGGTCGCGGACGCGCGGCACGAGCACCTCGTCGACCAGCGCGAGGTAGGCGTCGTGGCCGGTGCCGGGCGGCAGGGGGACGTTGAGGTTGGTGCCGGGCGCGCCGTCTCCCCCGCGCTCGGAGAGCCCGCCGCTGCCGGGCGGGAAGTACCCCTCCTGGTGCACGGAGACGGTGAGGACCGCGGGGTCCTCCCAGAAGATCTCCTGGGCCCCGTTGCCGTGGTGGACGTCCCAGTCGACGATCGCCGCCCGCTCCACCCCGTGCCCGCGCCGCGCGTTATGGACGGCGAGCGCGGCGTTGGCGAGCAGGCAGGACCCGAGCCCTTCCTCGGGCCGGGCGTGGTGGCCGGGCGGCCGCACCAGCGCGTAGGCGTTGAGGGCCGAGCCGTCGAGCACCGCGTCGACCGCCGAGTAGCAGGCGCCGACCGCCAGTCGCGCGGTCACGTAGACGTCGGGCCCGGTCGGCGCCCAGCGCCCCGCCTCGCCGTAGCCCTCGGCCTGCAGCCGGCGCAGGTGGGCCAGATAATCGGCGCCGTGGACGGCGAGGAGCGAGTCCTCGGAGGCCTCCGCGACCGGCGGCAGGGTGAGCGAATCGGTCAAGCCGACGACGTCGATCAGGCTGCGCAGCCGCGCTTTCGGCGCCGGCGCGTCGACGGCTTCGTAGGGCTGGACCAGCCCGCCGGCCGGGGCGAAACCGGCGCCGATCCCGGCTTCATACCAGGCGAACCGCTCGTGCCAGGTGAGCGCGGTCGAGGCGGCCGTGGCCTTCTCACTCGGAGTCATCCCGGAAGGCTAAGCTGCCCCCACCAGCGCCGCAGGGACGGAGGCCGCAAATGGATGGAAGATCATCAAAACCCCGCCGCGGCAGCGCCCGGGAGGAGCTCTGCGCCGCGCTCGTGCGGGTCGTCGCCCGCAGCGGCCTCGACGGCGTCACCTACCGCTCGGTGGCCAAGGAGGCAGGCCTCTCCCATGGTGCCGCCTCCTACCACTTCGCGACCCGCGACGAGATGATCCAGGAGGCTCTGCTCTGGGCCTCGCGCCACTCGATCCAGGCGTCCCGGATCTCGGCGCACGGCGATCTCGAGAACCTCGCCGCCAACCTCCCGCAGCTGATGACCGACCATCCCGAGGAGGCGATGTTCTCCTTCGAGCTCGTCCTCGCCTCGATCCGCCGCCCCGAGCTCGCCGCCGACATCCGCGCCAGCTACGACGAGTTCATCGACGCCGTGCGGAGCTCGCTCGCCGAGGCGGGGTTCGGCGAGAACCTGGAGCTCGCGCGCGTGGTCTTCGCCACCGTCGACGGGCTGTCGATTCAACATCTCATCTATCGCGATCCTCAGGCCACCGAGGAGGGAGTGAAGATGCTCCAGGCCCTCCTGCGTCTGGCGCTGGATGCGGTGAGGCGGGGCGAGAAGCTCTCCTGAGCCGCCGGCGCAACCGGGCGGGCACCAACGCCCGCAGCCGCTCGCGCATGGTCAGCACCAGGACGCCGAACCCGACGGTCAGCGCCGGGCCCATCATCCCCAGCGTCTCCTCCACCGGGATG
The DNA here is from genome assembly GCA_965200635.1 of Solirubrobacterales bacterium. Taxonomy (GTDB): domain Bacteria; phylum Actinomycetota; class Thermoleophilia; order Solirubrobacterales; family 70-9; genus VAYN01. Next base: position 3,741,700 of record OZ241364.1, read on the forward strand.
CCGGCTATGTGGGAGTCGGGGAGAAGCATCCTCGCGCTCAGCCGGCGCACTCCGCCGAGGGCGGCGGCACGTCCAGGGTGGGGTTGCGATCGAAGAAGCCGTCGGGGCGCAGCTCGAAGCCGATCTTCGTCACCGGCATGATCGGCCAGTCCTCGAGGCGGACCACGTGGTGCGCCCCGAAGCTGTACCAGAGCACGATGTCCTCGTCGGCGATCTGACGATCCCCCGCGACGTATTCGGGCAGTCCCGCACCGCCCGCGTGCTGGTTCGGATAGTCGCCGGCGGCGAACATCTCGCTCTGGTCGTACTGGGTCACCCACACGTGTTTGCTGATGAAGCCCGCCCGTCTGGCCCGCGAGGAGTCGGGCTGCGCGAAGGACCGCACGTTGTGTCCGGGTAACAGTCGGTAGGCGACCGGCTTCCCGGTCTTGTTGGTGACGTTCTCGTTCACCACCAGCCAGCTGCGGGCGGCGAGCGGAGCGATCACACCATCGCCTTGGTTCCCCTCGGTCTCCAACCGGAATTTCTCCACGTGGAACGCGTTGCCGTAGGGGTTTTCCGGGCCGGGGGGAGTCGACACCGAGTGGGTCTCGTAGACGGTGTTCTTCTCGCCGTCCAGGTCGAAGTCGAGCCGCGCGTTGAAGAAGTGCTGGTGGTGCATCGCGTACAGGCCCTCGGCGAGCGGCGTCCCGTGGCGGGGCTCCTCGTCGGGCTTGCTCGCACCGGTGGAGACGATGCCGGTGAGCTTCACCTCCGACTCGATCGTCCCGTCTTGGTAGAAGTACCAGAAGAAGCCGTAGTCGTAATTTCCGACGGTGGAGATCGATGACACCACCAGACGACGGCCGCGACGTACCTCGGTGTCACCGTTACGGAAGTCCCAGTGCTTCCACAGCAGGCCGACGTCCTCTTCGTGCATGCAGATCACGTTCGGCATGTGCACCGACTCGCCGGCGCTGTTGTTGACGTCGGAGCTGAAGTAGTGGATCTCGCCGAGGCAGTCGCAGCCCAGCTCGAGCGCGTTCGCCAGGGTCCCGACCAGGTTCTCGCCGAAGTCGAACGGGCCCTGGATGTAACGGCTGGGACTGGGGTCGCCGTAGGGCACGACCATCTCCGAGTAGGAGGCGCGGTGGAGGATCGGCCGCACGCGCCCGCCGTCCTCGAAGCCGATCCGGTGCAGGACGAGCCCCTCGCGGGCGTTGAAGCCGACGCGCAGCCGCCAGCCCTGCCACGACACCGCGTTGCCCTCGACCTCGAAGCTCGGCCCGTCGGGCTGGGTGATCTCGAGCGCCTTGATGTCGTCGCGCATCGGACCGACCTCCGAGGCCCGGAACTCACCCACTTCCTTGGGGACCGGGACGACGCCGAAATCGTCGATCCGGATCACCTCTCCGGCGGCCAGGTCGACCAGGCCGATGATGCCCTCGAGCGGGCGGGCGTAGCTGTTGCCGTCGGGGACGGGACGGATCCAGACCTGGGCCCGCGCGAGGCGCCTGCCCTCCTCCTCGGGGATGCCGAAGTTGCCCGCCGGGACCGGATCGATCGTGACCAGGTCGAGGGCGTCGGCGACGACGAGGTCGCGGCGCTCCAGCGCGGCGTGGAAGTCGGGGTGAGCTTTGATCAGCGCCTCGCACTCTTCGTACTCCTCGACCATGATCGCCGGCTGCACGCCCTCGATCGGCTCGCTCTCGAGAAGCTCCCCAGCGGCGATGTCGACCAGCGCCTCGAAGGTGGAGCCGGAGTCCCGGTCGAGTAGGACCGCGGCGGCCAGACGCGGCGGCGCCTCGCCCCGCTCGTCGTAGGCGGCGAGCTCGGGCTTGGTGGGCTCGCGCAGCATCACCGAGACGAAGCGCAGGCCGGTGCCGTAGTCGCCCCGCTCGCGCAGCACGCCGACCGCGGTCGCGATCTCGGTGCCCGAGAGGGGGTCGAGTGGATGTTTGGCGGTCATGAAGGGGCAAGCTAGGCTTGTCCCGTACAAATGTCAAGTTCTGGGATCGGAGACCGAGAAAGATGAGCGAGCCAGACCCCCAGCCCGTCCCCGCACCCGTACGCGACGCCGTCTTGGCGGCGGTGGCGGCGCGCCGGGAGGACCTGCTCGAGGTCGCCGAAGCGCTGATCGAGGTCGACAGCACCAGCGCCTCCTACCTGGAGCCGGGAGGGGCCGGCCGGGGCGGTGAGTCGCGGGCGGGCGACGTGCTCGCCGAGCATTGCGAGCGGCTGGGCATGCGGACCGAGCGAGTCGGCCCGGAGCCGACCCGGCAGAACCTCGTCGCGATCGCGCCCGGCCGCGGCGGCGGGCGATCCCTGCTGCTGAACGGCCACCTCGACACCGTCCCTCCCACCGACCCGTCGGCCTGGACGATGGCCGACCCGCGGCGGCCCGAGCGTCGCGACGGGGTGCTGTTCGGCCTCGGCGCCGCCGACATGAAGGGCCCGCTGGCCGCCGGCTGGGCGGCGCTGGCGGGGATCCGCGACGCGGGCCTCGAGCTCGCCGGCGAGGTGCAGCTCCATGGCGTCGTCGGCGAGGAGGCGATGGAGCACGACCTGGGGACGACCGCGGTGCTCGAGGCGGGGTTCCGCGCCGACGCGGCGATCAACCTCGAGCCGACCGAACTGACCCTCGCGACCGCGTCGCCGGGCTACCGCTCGCTGACGATGCGGGTCTCCGGACGCGGCACCCACCACGGCAACCGCCGCCTCGCGATGGCGCCGGGCGGCGAGGAGGTCGGCGTCAACGCGCTCGAGAAGGCGGTCCTCGTCGTGCGGGCGATGCAGGATCTGGAGCGCGCCTGGGCGGCGGAGGAGCTCCATCCCTGGTTCCCTCCGGGCTCCTTCACCCTCCACCCCGGCACCTTCAGCTCGGTCGGCGCGCCGGGCTCGCCGGCCCCGGTCTTCTTCCCCGCCGACGCCGTCCTCGAATACGGGATCTGGTACCCGCCGGGCTGGAGGGGCCGCGAGGTCGAGGAACGCGTCGAGGGCTTCCTCGCCGAACGCTGCGGCAGCGACCCCTGGCTCGCCACGCACCCGATCGAGTTCACCTGGGGCTACGACTGGCCGCCCTTCGAGACCGCCTGGGAGGAGCCGATCGTCGGCACGGTGGCGGTGGCGCTCGGCGCGGTGCGAGGCTCGGCGGTCCCGGCACCCACTCCCGGGTCGCCCGCCGCCGTCGGCGCGTCGGTCGACTCGACCTGGATCGAGCGCCGCGGCATCCCGGTCGTCACCTTCGGGCCCGGCGAGATGGCGGTCGCCCACAGCCCCGACGAGCGGGTGGCGATCGACGAGCTGGTGAGCGCCGCGGGGACCTTGGCCCTAACGATCGTCGCCTGGTGCGGAGCGGGCACCTGAGTCCCGAGGACCCCTTCGCCCGACCCTTATTTTAGTGGTCGACCCCTGTTGCAACCGTCCCCGATGCGGCGCTAGCTTGATCGCCCATGGGGAGTAAGCAAGTCTCGGGCGAGGAGCACCGTTGATCCTGCTCGCCGCCCGGCTTCTGCTCGCCACGGTCTTCGCGGTCGCCGCCGCGGGAAAGCTGGCCGGCCGCTCGCGCACGGTCGAGACGCTGGCCGAGTTCGGGGTCCCCGCGCGCCTGCGGCGATCGGTCGCGATCGCGCTGCCGCTGACGGAGCTGGCGATCGCCGTCGCCCTGCTGCCCGCCGCCACCGCGGCCTGGGGAGCGCTCGCCGCGGCGCTGCTCCTGGCGGCCTTCACGGCGGCGGTGGCGCGGACCCTTATGCGGGGGCAGGAGGTCGACTGCAACTGCTTCGGCTCGCTCGGCCCCAGCCGGATCAGCCGCTGGACCCTGGCGCGCAACGTGGTCCTCCTGGCCCTCGCGGGCGGGGTCGCGATCGCCGCCCAGGGCGACCCCGGGACCAGCGCCGTCGCCTGGCTCGGGGACCTCGACACCGGCGGCCTGGCCCTGCTCGGTGCGGGCGCCGCGCTCGTGGTGGCGGCCCTCAACTTCGCCTTCTCCTGGCAGCTGATGCGCCAGAACGGGCGCCTGCTCCACCACATCGAGGCCCTCGAGGCCCTCGAGGCCGGCGATGCCGGAGCGGCGCCGAGCGGTCCGCAACCCGGGCACCCGGCTCCCTCCTTCGTGCTGCCCGCGCTCGGCGGGGGCGGCCTCGCCCTGGAGGAGCTGCTGGCCGGCGGCCGCGGCCTGGTCGTCGTCGTCACCGATCCCGGCTGCGGCGCCTGCGAGCCCCTGCTGCCCGAGATCGGGCGGCTGCAGCGCGACCCGGAGACCCCGGTGCCGCTGGTGATGATCAGCCGCGGGGACCCCGAGGCCAACCTCGCCAAGGCGCGCGAGCACGGGCTCGAGCCGGTCCTGCTGGAGGAGGGCTTCGAAGTCTCCCGCGCGCTCGGCATCAACGGCGCGCCGGGCGCGGTCCGGCTCGACCCCGAGGGGCGCTACCTCGCGAAGCCGTCGATGGGCACCGAGCGGGTCGCGGTCCTGCTCGACGAGCTGACCGGCGCGGCCCCCGAGCTCACCGTCCACAGAGGAGGCAACTGATGGCAGCCGATGCCGGCGCGCGGCGGATCCAGGAACTGCTGAACGAGAAGTCGCCGGCGCTGAGCGCCGACCTCGCCGAGATCGCCAAGGCGGCGCGCGCGGCGCCCGAAACCCCCTACGGAGTGATGCCCCAGAGCGGGATCCAGGCGCTCGCCGACGTGCGGCAGTTCTACCGTCGCCTGCGCCGCCAGATCTCCGCGGTCAAGACCTCCGACAAGGTCGCCAAGGCGGCCGCGCTGCAGTCGCTCGACGCGCTCGACTCCGCCTTCGGGTCCTACGAGCAGAGCCTCGAGTTCGGGATCGCCGAACCGGCGCTGCCGAAGGCGCAGAGCGCCGAACGGAAGGCTCTCCAGGCCCAGCGGAAGATGAGGGGCTCGATCGCGGGGCTCTCGCGATGAGCCACTGGTTCGACCGCCTCGCGAGCTGGAGCGCCGACGACGGCAAGGGCGGCGAGGAGCTGCGCCTGACGCGCCGCCAGGCGGTCGGGGCGGCGGCGGGCGTCGGCGCCGCCGGGCTGCTCGGCGGGCCGCTGGTCGAAAAGGCACTGGCGATCGGCGGCGGGTCGAGCGCCGAGTGCAAGTGCTGGGACAAGGCGATCCGCATCAACAACTCCGCCAACAAGTCGATCGTCGACAACCTCGGCCCCGCCGCGGTGCTCTCGCCCGCGGCCGGCGTCCTGGTCGCCGTGGGCCTGATCACGACGAGCGCCGCCTTCCTCGGCCAGATCGCCAACTGCGGCCTCTGCAAGGACGATCCGCCGCCGGCGCCGCCGCCGCCGAAATTCCAGCCCTGCACCCAGCGGGGCGGGATCCGCATGCGCCTCGAGCAGTGCGGCGGCGAACCCGGAGGGGGCGCGGGCGCCGAAGCCGGCGGATGCGGCGGGGGAACGTCCTCCTGCCCGACCCCCGGCGGCGGTGACCTCTGTTGCTTCGGGTCCGACCTCTGCTGCAGCGGCTGCTGCTGCATCGCCGAGGTCGGCTGCGGCTGCTGTGGCTAGCCTTTAGCCTCAGGGTCGGTGTTCGACCTCGATCGCTACCTGGAGCGGATCGGCCTGGAGGGCCGCCCCGGCATCGCCGCGGTGCACCTGGCCCACGTCACCTCGATCCCGTTCGAGAACCTCGACCCGCACCGCGGGATCCCGGTGTCGATCGAGCTGCCGGACCTGGAGCGAAAGCTCGTCGCCGAGCGGCGCGGCGGCTACTGCTTCGAGCAGAACCTGCTGCTGGGGGGCGCCCTCGAGGCGCTGGGCGCCGAGGTGGACCTGCTGCTCGCGCGGGTGCGTGTCGGCGCGCCCGCCGGGTCGAAGCGACCGCGCTCCCACCTCCTCCTGCGCGTCCGCGCCGAGGGGTCGACCTGGCACGCCGACGTCGGCTTCGGCCGGGGCAGCCTCTTCGAGCCGATCCCGTTCGGGCCGGGACCCGAGCGCGAGCAACTGGGCTGGCGCTACCGGGTGGTCGAGGACGGCGCCGAGCTGGTGCTGCAGACGGCGCGCGAGGAGGGCTGGGAGGACCTCTACGCCTTCTCTCCCGAGCCGGTCGAGCCGGTGGACGTCGAGGTCGCCAGCTGGTTCACCTCGACCTATCCCCGCTCGCCGTTCGTGACCGGCCTGGTCGCCGGCATCCAGGCCCGCGACGGCTCGCACACGATGCTGAGCGACTGGAGCGGGCTCGACCTGACCGTGGCGACCGGCTCGGGCACGACCGTCACGCCGGTCGAGCGCGCCGAGGTGCCGGAGCTGCTGGCGGCGAACTTCGACCTGAAGGGCTTCGCGCTCGGCGGCGACGGGCGGATCGCCAGGTGAGTGTGCGCAGCGTCCCACTCGTTCCGGCCGCCGCCTATTAGGTTGGCCTAATGAACCTGCGCACCTTCCGCTACGTCGCCCTTGCCGAGGCCACGAGCTTCCTCGCCCTGCTGGTCGCCGCGGTGATCAAACGGACCTCCGACAACGAGATCGGCGTGCAGATCCTCGGCCCGATCCACGGCGCCCTCTTCGTCGCCTACGTCGTGATCGCCCTCTCGATCCGCACCGCCGCCGGCTGGACCCCCCGCGAGACCGCCGCGATCCTGATCGGCGCCGTCCTCCCCTTCGGCGGCTACGTGGTCGACTGGTGGCTGGTGCGGCGTGAGGGGGAGTTCCAGCGGGGACGGCAGTCCTAGCTACGTGAGGGTTTCGTGGGGAAGTGCGGGGGTTCGTCACGGTTCCGTCGCACCCTGGGCCAACCCTTCGCTGTTTGTAACCCACAGGGAGACAAACAGCGAAGGGCTGTCGCCGGAGACCCCGGATCGAGGTGGAAGGCGCATGGAAGTGTGGAGTTCGTGGCATCTCCCTCACATCTCCCTCAACGGCGTCCCCGGGCGCCGGGCTCGGTCTAGTCTCCGCCGATGAGCCTGCGTGGATCGATCGAGACGCTTCTCGGCACGCCTGAAGCGCACCGGCTCAAGCGGCGCGAACGGGAGGTCGAGCGCCGTCCGCTGCCCGCGGCGATCGCCGCCGTGCGGGACCGGCGCGAGGCACCCGACGAGGCGCCGCCCGACGAACCGCTCTTCCTCCTCTCGGCCGGCTGGCGGAGCGGCTCGACCCTGGTCCAGCGGCTGGTCAACTCGCGCGGCAACTGGTTCCTCTGGGGCGAGCCCTACTCCCGCGCCGACCTCGTCCCCCGCCTCGCCGACTCGCTGCTGCCGATCACGGCGGCCTGGCCGCGCGAGGGAGACGTGCTGCACGCGGCCGACGGCGGGATCGAGGACCGCTGGACCGCGAACCTCCACCCCGGCCTGGAGACGCTGCTGGAGAGCCACCGGGCGCTGGTTCGCACCCTCTGCGCGCCCCCCGCGGGCCCCGCCGCTGACTCCGACTGGGGATTCAAGGAGGTGCGCCTGTCGGCAGACCACGCGCTCTACCTCCACCTGCTCTTCCCGCGGGCGAAGTTCGTCTTTTTGGTCCGCGACCCGCTCGACGCCTATGCCTCCTACAAGACCTGGCGCTCCTGGTACGTCCGCTGGCCCGAGGAGCAGGTCCGCACCGCCTGGGGCTACGCCGGGCTCTGGAGCCGGCTCGCCGGCGGCTTCCTCGGCGCGGCCGACACGGTCGGCGGGATCGTCATCCGTTACGAGGACCTGGTCCCCGGCGGCGCGGCGATCGCCGCGCTGGAAGGGCTGCTCGGCGGCCCCGTCGACGAGGGCGTGCTGGCGAACCGGATCAGCGGCAGCGATGAGGGGCCGGCCCGCCTCTCCGGCCTCGAGCGGGAGATCATCGGGCGCCGCACCGGCCCGGTGGCCCGCCGGCTCGGCTACCTCGCCGGGGGCGGGAAGGCCGCGCCGAACTAGACCGAACGTCCAGACGACCCGGACGGGGTTCATCCGCCGCGGCCGTTTTGTCGAATACCAAGGTATGGCAACCCACACCGTGCCCTTCTCCACGTCCACCCCCACTTCCGCTACCGAGATCGCCCGCTCCGGGGAGCTGCGCGCCGTCTACCAACCGATCGTCGAACTCGGAACCGAACGTGTCATCGGCTACGAGGCCCTCGCGCGGGGCCCGGTCGGATCGCCGCTGGAACTCCCCGGCCCCCTCTTCGACGCTGCCCGCGCCGAGGGCATCCTCGGCGAGTTCGACCGCGCCTGTCGCGACCATGCCCTCGCCGAAGCGCTGCGCTGCGGCCTGAACGGCGACGACCTGCTGTTCCTGAACGTCGAGCCGGAAGGGCTCGAGGCCAAAGGCGTGCTCGACCGGATCGGCGAGGACGGGCTCGAGCAGGTCTCGGTGGTCGCCGAGCTGACCGAGCGGGCCTTGGCGGCCCGGCCGCGGGAGGTGCTCGCCGCCGTCCGCTGGCTGCGGGAACGCGGCTGCCGGATCGCCCTCGACGACGTCGGCGTCGATCCACGCTCCCTCGGGCTGATGCCGTTCGTCGCCCCCGACGTGATCAAGCTCGACCGCAAGCTCACCCAGAGCCTCCTCCCGGAGGCGGCCTGCGCGCGGGTGCTGAACGCCGTGCGGGCGGCCTCGGAGCGCACCGGGGCGATGATCCTCGCCGAGGGGATCGAGACCGAGGAGCACCGGCGCCGCGCCATCGCGATGGGCGCCAAACTCGGCCAGGGCTGGCTCTTCGGCCGCCCGGGCCCGCTCGAGCTCTCCGCCGAAGGCCTGCGCGGAGAGGAGCCGGGACCGGTCGGGACGCGACTGCCGCGGCGCGCCGCCGAAGGCGATGACACCCGCACCCCGTTCGACCGGATCGCCGATCGCAACTCGATCCTGGTCGGCGACAAGCAGCTCCTGCTCTCGCTCTCGCGCCAGCTCGAGCAGGAGGCGCTGTCGGTCGAAGGCGAGGCCGTCCTCCTCTCGACCTTCCAGGACGTCCGCTTCTTCACCGACGGGATGCGACGCCGCTACGAGATGTTCGCCGAGAAGGCCTCGCTGGTCGGCGCGCTCGGCGTCGGCATCCCGCCGAACCCCGGCCGCGGCGTCCGCGGCGCCGGCCTGAGTCCCGACGATCCGCTGGGCGGCGAGTGGGACGTGGTGGTGATCGGGCCGCACTTCGCCGGCGCCTTCGTCGCCCGCGACCTCGGCGACACCGGGGCCGACTCCGACCGCCGATTCGAGTACTTCATGACCTACGACCGCGACCTGGTGACGAGCGCGGCGCAGGCGCTCCTGCGACACCTGATCCCAACCGCATGACCGTGCCCACCGACGGGGGCTCGGCGACCCTTCGGGTCGAGGAACAGCCGGAGGCCGCGATCGCCCGCCTCTACGGCCACGCCGCCCTGGGGGGGCGTGGCGAGGAGGCCGAAAAGATCGCGATCGGCTGCCTGGTCGACGGGATGTCGGTCACCGACATCTACGAACGGGTGATCTCCCCGGCGATGGTGCTGATCGGCGAGCTCTGGGCGGCGGGCGCGATGACGATCGCCGACGAGCACCTGTCCAGCGCGCTGAACATGAAGGTGATGGCGGCGGTCTACGGGATGGCGCTCGCCGCCCGCCCCCGCGCCGACGCCGGCCGGGTGCTCCTCGCGGGCGTCGAAGGCGACCGCCACGGGGTCGGCATCCGGATGGCGGGAGACGTCCTCGAGCTGAGCGGCTTCGAGCTCCTCTACCTCGGCGAGAACGTCCCGATCGACCAGATCGTCCGCTCGGTGGCCCTGAACCAACCGGACCTGGTGGCGCTCGCCGTCCCCACCACCGCCGCCGCGGTGACCGGCAAGGCCGCGATCGCCGCGATCCGAGAGCGGTTCGCCGAGCTGCCGATCCTGGTCGGCGGCCACGGCGGCGAAGCCGCGACGACGGCCGGCGACGCGGCGATCGCGGTGTCCCTGAGGGAGCTGACCGAGCAGGCCCACGCGATCGCCAAGTCGATCGAGCGGCCGGGCGATCCGCCGCCCTCGATCCAGCTCGAGGACGCGACCTGGAGGCGCCGCCGCGACGGCGAGGCCTCGCCGGAGGACCGCTTCCTGGAGATCGCCGTGGACGCCGCCGAAGCGGTGCGCCAGAACGCGCGGACCGCCGAGGCCTACCGCCGCCTCGCCTACCGCGACCCGCTGACGGGGGTGGCGAACCGGCGCGCCTTCGAGGAGCGCGTCGCGTCCTGGATCGACTCGGGGCGGGTGGGCGCGATCGTGATGGTCGACATCGACCGCTTCAAGCAGGTCAACGACCAGCTCGGTCACCTCGTCGGCGACCGCGTCCTGCGCGCCGTCGCGTCGCTGCTCGAGGCGACGGCCGGGGGCGAGGACTTCGTCGCGCGGCTGGGCGGCGACGAGTTCGCGCTCCTGCTCGGCTCCGGCTCGCTCGCCGAGGCGCGTCAGAAGGCCGACCGCTTCCTCGCCTCCCTGCGGGCGGACGTCCGGGCCGAGGCGGTCACCGCGACCTGCGGCGTCGCGCGGCTCGATGGCGACCGGCGCCGCGCCTTGATCCAGGCGGACCTGGCCCTCTACCGAGGCAAGGCCTCGGGGGGCGACAAGGTCGAGGTGTCCCTGCCGCCGGAGTAGGCCGCCGGCACAATGCAGGGCATGCGCAAGCTCCAGACGCAGGGCGTCCACCACATCACGCTGACCGGCGCCGACCGCCAGACCTCGATCGACTTCTGGGAGGGCGTCCTCGGGATGCCGTTCGTCTTCGAGCAGCCGAACCTCGACCGTCCCGAGGAGAGCCACCTCTACTTCGACCCGGGCGACGGGCGGCTGATCACGATCTTCACCAACGAAGGGCGCTCGCCCGACCCCTCCCCACGCTCCCAGGACACCGGGCACGTCCACCACATCGCCTTCGCGGTGTCGAACGCGACCTTCCGCCAGACGGTCGAGCGCCTCGGCGAGCGCGGGATCGAGAACAGCGGCGTCAAGGACCGCGGGTTCATGGACTCGATCTACTTCCGCGACCCGCTCGGCCTGCTGATCGAGCTCGCCTCATACCGGTTCGAGCCGCCCGCCGGGCACACCCACGCCGACGTCCTCCTCGAGGCGCACCTGGTCCGCACCGAGCGCGAGGACTACAACATCGACCCCGAGCACCTCGCCGACGCGATCGAGCGCCTGGTCGCGCGGTCCCAGCGCTCCCTCTCCGAGGACCGCTCGGTCCGCGACCCTTACGGCAGCCGTTGATCGCCGGCGTCGAACCAGGGCTCGGCCGATGAAGGCGGCGATCATCGGAGGTGGCATCGGCGGCCTCGCGGCGGGGCTCGCGCTCGCCCATCGCGGGATCGAGTTCGAGATCTTCGAGCAGGCCGCGCGGCCCGACGCGGCGGGGGCCTCGCTGTCGATCGGGCCGAACGCGGTGCGGCTGCTCGACGAGATCGGGGTCGGGGAGGCGCTGCGGGGAGTCGCCTCGGTGCCCGACACCGTCGATCTGCTGCGCTGGGACGACGGGGCGCTGCTGCACCGCAGCACGCTCGGGCCCGCGATGGAGGAGCGCTTCGGGGCACCGCAGCTCGATCTCTTCCGGCCCGACCTGCAGCGGGCGATGATCGACGCGGTGCCGGCAGGGTCGCTGCGCCTGGGCGCGGAGGTGACCGGCGTGCGCCAGGAGGAGGACCGGGCGTTCGTCGCCCTCGCCGACGGGACCGAGGTCGGCGCCGACCTCGTGGTCGCCGCCGACGGGATCCGCTCGCCCGTGCGCCGGGGGCTGTTCGGCCCCGAAGATCCGGTCTTCTCCGGCACCGTCGTCTACCGCGGGGTGGTGCCGCGCGAGACCGTCGCCGACCTCCACCCGCCGCGGCAGAACATGTACTGGCTCGGGCCGCAGCGGCACGGCGTCTCCTACTGGCTCTCCGGCGGCGAGCGCCTGGCCGTGACCCTCGCCACCCGCGAGGCCGACTGGTCGCGCGAGTCGTGGACGCTCGAGGCCCCGGCCGCCGAGGCACTGGAGTTCGTCGACGGCTGGGACGAGGGCTTCCGCGCCCGCCTCGCCCTCTGCGACTCGATGCTGCGCGGCGCCGTCTTCGTCCGCGAACCGATCGAGCAGTGGTCGGTCGGCCGCGTCACCCTGCTCGGCGACGCCGCCCACGCGATGGCCCCGTTCCAGGCCCAGGGCTCGGCCCAGGCGATCGAGGACGCCTACGTCCTCGCCGCCTGCCTGGCCGAGGACGACGACCCGGTCGCCGCGATCGGCCGTTACGAATCGATCCGCCTCGCCCATGCGAGCGAGCTCCAAGGCTCCGCCGCGTCCGCCGCCGACACCTTCTACCTCCTCGACGGCGACCAGCAGCGCGCCCGCGACGCCGCCTACGCGACCCTCCACGAGCGCCAACCGTGGGGACCGCGCGAAGGGCTCTGGGACTACGACGTTCGCGCCGAGGTGGGGCCGCCGACGACCTGACGATCGGCGTTCGCCTCGGCACGGCGGCCGGTCGGTCGGCGGGGGTGGTGCTGCTAGGCTCGCCCGACCCCGATGGAAACGCGAACGCACCTGTACACCTTCCCGATCGAGAGCGACTCGGATCGGGCCGAGGTCGAAGCGGCGCTCGAGCACCTCTCCAACGAGCTCGAACTGACCCACGCGCTGCGCCTCAAGGGCGGGCACCGGGGACTGATCACCGTTCCCGACGTGGACCCGGAGACCGCCTGGTCGGCGATCGACCGCGCCGTCCCCAGCTGGCAGCGGATCTTCATGCCGCGCTCCGCCGCCTGAACGCCGGACGAACTCGAAAAGGGGCCCCGCCGTCGCGCTGACCCCTTCGCCGTCGGCGCGTCACCCCCCTTTGGCGCCCGCGACCTCCTCGAAGTGGCGGTCGGCCGGCTCCTCGAGCCCCTCGTAGACGGCGTCGAAGACGGTGACCGCGCGCAGGCGGAGGTCGTGTAGGGGGGCGATCGCGTCGGGGAGCTCGGGGTCGAGCAGGGAGAAGTCGCGGAAGGAGTGCATCAGGCGGGTGCGGGCGAGGAAGGCCTCGCGGTCGGTCAGGGTGCTTCGCGCGGGGGCCTCGGCGAGCGGGGCGAACTCGGCGACGAACTCCTCGTAGCGGGGGGCGAGGTCGTCGAGGTCCCAGGCGCCGGAGGAGAGGATCGCGGTCTCCGAGCCGCGCGAGACGCGGGCGAGGAAGATCGAGACGTAGTCGCCGACGCCGAGCCCCTCGGCCAGGGCGCGGACCTCCTCCTCGCGGTCGGCGGCGGCGATCCAGGTGGCGTCCTGGAGCGAGCCGAAGCCGAGGAACCGGAGCCGCGAGGCAAGACGCGAGCGCTCGACCCGGCGCGCCTCGGGGATCGTGTGCCAGAGGAGAGTCCAGGCGTCGGCCCCCGGCGCCCGCCGCCCGAAGCTGAAGATGCGCCGGTCCCCCTCGGCGAGCAGCTCCCGCGCCGGCGAGGTGAGCGCGTAGTCGATCATCCGGCCGTCGCGGTGGCGCTCCAGCATCCCCCGGATCACCAGCCGCGAGAGCGCTGCCCGCGCCGCCTCGGAGGAGAAGCCGAACTCGACGATCAGCTTCACCATCCCGCCCGACCAGACGCGGCCGCCGGCGCGGCGCAGGTGCGAGCCGAGGATCGTGACGGTCAGGTCCTGGGAGCCCCCCGACCTGACGCCGCGGTCACTCGGCACTTTGGGCGAGCCGGCGGATCTCCGACCGATCGATCTTGCCGGACCCGGTCCGCGGCATCCGCGCCAGGAAGACGACCTCGCGCGGGTACTTGTGCGGGGAGAGCGTGCCGCGCACGTGGTCGCGCAGGGCATCGGCGAGCCCGTCGTCGGCCGTCGTGCCGTCGGCGACCGCCACGTAGGCGCGGGTGATCGTCAGCCCCTCCCGGTCGACCCCGACGACCGCCGCCTCGGCGACCGCCTCGTGGGCACCGAGGCATGCCTCGACCTCGTCCGGCGCGACCCAGATCCCGCCGACCTTCAGCAGCGAGTCGGCCCGCCCACGGTAGGCGAAGAAGCCGTCCTCGTCGCGGGAGAGGAGGTCGCCGGTGCGGACCGTGTCGCCCGTGTAGGTGGCGAGGCTCTTCTCCCGCTCGGCCCAGTACATCAGCGCCGCGGTGCCGCCGCGCAGCCAGAGCTCGCCGGGCTCGCCGTCGGGGACGTCGGACCCGGACTCGTCGACCAGCCGCGCCTCGTACCCCGGGACCAGCCGGCCGATCGTCCCCGGCCGCACCTCCCCCGGCCGCTGGGAGATGTAGATGTGGTAGGCCTCCGAGGAGCCGAGGCCGTCGAGGACCTCGACGCCGAAGCGGTCGGTCCAGCGCGCCAGGAGCGGCGCCGGCAGCGCCTCGCCCGCCGAGGTGCAGAAGCGCAGCGAGGAGAGGTCGCGCGACTCCGCCCCGGGGAGGTCGAGCATCTGCTGGATCATCGTCGGCACGGCGACCAGCACGGTCGGCCGGTGGCGCTCGATCAGGTCGAAGAGTCGCTCCGGAGTCGAGCGCTCCGGGAAGACGATCCCGCCGCCGCCAACCGCCTGCGGGAAGAGCGTGGTGAGGTCGCGGCCGTAGCCGAAGAAGAGCTTCGGCACCGAGAGGACGAGGTCGTCGGCGCGCAGCCCGAGCACCCCCTGCCCGTAGAGCTCGGCGCTGAGGCGCGGCGAGGCGTGGGTGTGGACGGCGGCCTTCGGCGCGCCGGTGCTGCCGGTGGTGAACTTCCAGATCGCGATGTCGTCGCGCCTCGTCGGCGTCGGCGCGGAGTCGGAGACGGCATCGAGAGCCGCGTCCCAGGCGAGCTCCCCCGGCAGCAGGTCGGCGGCCGGCACGCCGACGGCGAGGATCGTGTGCGGCCAGGGGCTCGCGGCGACCGCCTCGCGCACGTTCGCCAGCGTCGTGGAGTCGGCCACCACGGCCCGCGCCGCCGAGTAGCGCAGGAGGTAGGCGAGGTCCTTCACCGGCAGGAACGTGTAGGCCTCGGCCGTGACCGCGCCCGCCTTCAGCGCGCCGTACCAGGCGGCGACGAACTCCACCCCGTCGGCGAGCACCAGCAGCACCCGCTCCCCCGGCCGCACCCCGGCGTCGCGCAGCGCCCCGCCCGCGCGGTTTGACAGCGCGGCGAGCTCGGCGAAGTCCACCTTCCGCTCGGCGAGCACCAGCGCCGCGTTGGCCCCCCGGCCCTCGGCCACCTGGCGGTCGAGGACCCAGCTCGCGACGTTGAACTCCGCCGGGATGTCGGCGAGCCCGAAGGTCATGCCCCGGAGGTCTCGATGACCAGGTTCTTGTACTCGTCGACGGTGACCGACTGGCCGTCGCCGACGACCACCGTCGTGATCGGCGTCCAGACGATCGCCGGGCCGGCGAACGCGGCGCCGGGGGCGAGCCGCTCGAAGTCATAGCCGTCGACCTCGCGCGTCTCTTCGGCCAGCGGCACCCACGCCTCGACCCGTTTGACGATCGCGGCGCTCGCGTCGGCGCCGCCCCCCTCGGCGTGGCGCAGCTCCGGCTTGCGCACGGCACCCTCGCCGCGCAGGCGGAAGCTGACCAGCTCGATCCCCGCCTCGCGGTAGGCCGATTCCTCGCCGTATTTCTCCTTGTAGAGCTCCTCGAAGCGCTCGACCGCGCCCTCCAGCGTCGCCGCGGTGACCGGCCCGTCGGAGTCGACCGGCACGGTGAGGATGTGGACCTGGCGGCGGTAGCGCATATCGATCGAGCGCTGCAGGCGCACCGCGTCGCCGGAGAATCCCTCCTCGCCGAGCTGGGCGACCATGCGCCGCTCGAGCTCGGTGTAGAGGCCCGCCACCTCCCCCGCGTCGGCCGGGTGGGTCATCGGCTGGGTCACCTGGTCCTCGTGGGCGATGTCGGAGGTGATCAGCCCGAAGGCCCCGTGGACCGAGGCCGAGTAGGGGATCACGATCCGCGGCACCCCGAGCTCCTCGGCGTAGGCGGCGACGTGCATCCCCGCCGTGCCGCCGAAGGAGAACAGGGTGAAGTCGCGCGGGTCGAGACCGCGCTGCACGGTCGTCTTGTGGAGGAGGTCGTGGAAGAGGCTGTTGGCGAGCCGGTAGATCGCCTGCGCCCCCTCCTGCACGTCCATCCCGAGGGGCTTGGCGACCTTCTCCTCGAAGGCGCGCCGGGCCGCGTCGACATCGAGCTTCTCCCGGCCGCTGAAGAAGAAGTCGGGGTTGAAGAAGCCGAGGATCGCGTCGACGTCGACCACGGTCGGCTCGGTGCCGCCGTGCTGGTAGACGACCGGCCCGGGGTCGGCGCCGGCGCTGCGCGGCCCGATCGACGGCACGCCGGAGCGCTCGTCGACGGAGATGATGCTGCCGCCCGCGAGGCCGAGCGAGACGATGTCCATCTTCGGCAGCGCGTAGTGGTAGCGCAGCACCATCGACTCGCGCTGGTACTCGATCAGCCCGTCGCGGACGACGCCGACCTTGAAGGTCGTCCCGCCCATGTCGGCGGCGATGATGTCGTGGGCGCCGATCGCCTCGCCGAGGCTCTTCGAACCGACCAGACCCGCGACCGGCCCCGACTCGATCATCCCGACCGGCGATTCGGCGGCGCGGTCGAACGGCAGCAGGCCGCCGTAGGCCTGCATCACCAGCAGGACCCCGGCGAAGCCTTCGTCGCGTAGGCCGTCGGCCAGCTCGTCGAGGTAGTTGCGGACGACCGGCCCGAGGCGGACGTTCAGCGCCACGGTCGAGGTGCGCTCGTACTCGCCGACGATCGGCGCCAGCTGGTTGGAGGCGGTGAAGAAGGCGTCGGGGCAGACGCGCCGCACGACCTCGGCGACCGCCTCCTCGGTCTCGGGGGCGGCGATCGACCACATCAGGCTGACGCCGATCGATTCGGCCCCCGCGTCCAGCAGTTCGTTCAACGCCCGCTCGACCTGTTCGGGGTCGACGGCGGTGAGGACGTTGCCTTGCGCGTCGTTTCGGCCCTTGATCCCGCGGATCAGCGAGCGCGGCACGATCGGCTCCGGCTTGTCGGTGTCGATCGGGTTGCGTTTGCCCTCCTCGGTCAGCCCCGACCAGCGGCCGTAGCCGCCGCGCATCGAGAACAGCGTGTCCTCGAAGCCTTCCGAGACGAGGACGCCGCCGGTGGCGAGCGTGCCGTCGACGACGGCGTTCTCGGCGACGGTGGTGCTGTGGAGGAAGAGCGAGGTCCGCTCGAGCAGCTCGCCGCGGGAGAGCCCCAGCGCCTCGGCGGCCGAGGCGACCGCGTCGAGGATCCCGGTGGCGAATTCCGGCGGGGTCGAGAACGCCTTGCCGAGCGTCACCTCGCCGGCGTCGTCGACCACCACGCAGTCGGTGCCGGTGCCGCCGATGTCGATCGCGACGACGTAGGTCTTGTCCTGGCTTGCCTCGCTCATCGTCTAGGCCTCCACTCCGGCGAGAACTCCCGGTTCGTCGATCAACGGCGCGTCGTCGCGCCACACCACCTCGGTGTCGAGGGAGGTCCCGCAATCGGGGCAACAGTGCTCGAGCAGGGTGAAGTCCGAATCGGTGCCGCGGTTCTGGCCCGCTTTGGCGAGCGGCGAGCGCACCGCGGTGGCGCCGTCCTTCCACGACTCCCCCGGCCCGGCAAGGCCGTGGCCACACCAGCTGCACTCGGTAGCGCCGTCGGCGTCCAGCTGCAGGTACTCGCCGATCGGGCGACCGCTCGGCTCCGCGCTCCGCGACATCACCGCGGGATCGAGCGTCGTGCCGGTCCGCTCGCCGCGCATCCCGAGCCGGCGGGCAGCCGTCGCCTCCGCATCGAAGGCAGCGCCGTCGAGGACGACGCCGTAGATGTCGGCCGCCGCGCCGGGCGTGACCAGGCCGTCGGCGACGTCCTTCACCACCCGTTCGGGATCGCGGTCGAGCGGATCGCCGTAGCCCCCGCCGCCCATGAAGCGGACGAACTGGATGTCCTGCGGGCGCAGGTCGACGCTGCCCCAGAACTGGTCGATCCGCTCCTCCGCCTCGATCTCCTCGAGGCTCGCCGGCAGCTCCGCGGCGTTGGAGTCGCGGAAGGTCGAGTAGCGCACGTTGGAGCCCGGGTAGCCGCCGAAGATGCCGAGGCTCATCGGCGCCCGGGTCCCCTTGCCGAACAGGGTCAGCCCGAGGTCCGCGCCCTCCGGCACGGTCGGCGTGAAGGCGTACTCGTGGCAGACCCCGCCGCGGTACTTGCCCGGCCCGCCCGAGTCCGGGACCACCCGGCGGAAGAGGTAGACCAGCGGCGTGTTCAGCTCCTGGCTCTCGGCGTTCGCCCAGCGCGAGACGACGTTCGGGATCTCCCCGCCCACGTCGACTCCGTCGGCGAAGGCCCGGGCCCCGGCCGCGCCGCCGAAGGTGTCGGTCAGCGGGGCGATGAAGAAGTTGCCTTCGCCGTCGACCCCGTGCGTCTCGACGTGGGCGTGGCTGCCGTGCCAGACCGCCGTCGCGCGGTCGCGGTAGCGCTCGCTCGCGCCGAAGAGCTTCGACAGCGCCAGGGTCGAGAGGTTGTTGACGATCTGCACCGTCCCCACCGTCGCGATCGAGATCGGCGCGGGCCGCACGCAGTTGACCACCGAGCCCTCCGGCGCGATCAGCCGGATCGGCCGCGCCACCCCCTCGTTCCAGGTCATGTCCCAGGCGAGCAGCGGGAAGATCGGCGCGAACATCGCCCCCCACGTCGCCCAGTAGCAGCAGTTGATGCCGAGCTTGGCCTCCGGGCTGGAGCCGGTGAAGTCATAGGTGAGGGTGTCGTCCTCCTTGGTCACCGCCAGCTCGACCCGGCAGGTGTCGTCGGGCAGGTCGATGTACTCGCGCAGGCGCCAGGTGCCGTCGGGCAGCTCCCGCAGGCGTTCGCGCACCAGCCGCTCGGACTGCTCGATCAGCTCGTCGGCGACCCCGTGCACGGTCTCCACCCCGTAGTCGGAGTAGATCCGCTTCATCCGCTGCTTGGCGACGTGGTTGGCGGCCAGCTGGGATTTCAAGTCGAGCTGGGTCATCCCCGGGTCGCGGACCATGTTCAGGAAGGTCTCGACCACGTCCTTGCGCAGCTTGCCGCCTTCGACGATCTTCAGGCCCTTGGTCTGGAAGCCCTCCTGGTAGTTGTCGACCGCGTTCGGCGAGAAGCCGCCGGGGTCGACCGCGCCGATGTCGGTGACGTGGACGAAGTTGGCGACGAACCCGGTCAGCTCGCCCCGGAAGTGGATCGGGGAGATCATGTAGACGTCCGGCGGGTGCAGCGCGGCGGTGTAGGAGTCGTTGAAGAAGTAGACGTCGTCCTCGTTGATCCCCGGGTCCTCGCCGAAGCTGGCGATCACGTGCTTGACCGCCTGGGCGGCGCTGGTGAGGTGGTGGAGGAAGCCGACGCCGCCGACCATCAGGTCCCCGTTCGGCAGGTAGAGCGAGGCCATCATGTCGTGGCCCTCGTTGGTGATCGGCGAGCCGGAGACGTTCTCCAGCGCGATGATCGTCTCGTCGGTGACGCGGAGGAGCTTGTGGCGGATCAGCTCAAACGTTACGGGGTCCATTGCTGAGTGCTTCCTCTCGGAGGTGGGGGTCAGACGCGGACGTAGAGGCCGGGCTTGTCGCGGCCGCCGGTGCCGTCGGCGAGGTCGCGGACCTGGCGGGTGAGCATCGCCTCGAGCGCCACGAGGCTCTCCTCACCCTCCGCGGCGGTCGCCTCGGCCGGGGTGCCGTTGTAGGCGTCGGGCAGGCCCATCTCGACGAAGTCGTGGTGGCCCGCGGCGATTTCGGCGGCCAGGTTCTTCGGCGCCGGGGGAAGCTTCGGCAGGACCTCCTCGTCGATCAGCCCGGGACGGGCGGCGAGCACGATCGAGGTCTCGTACTGCCCCGCGTGACTACCGCCTTCGCGAACCTCGTCGGTGAGCTCGGCGGCGCGTCGTTTGCGGGTCAGGTCGAGATAGCCGACGACGTTGCCGGTGCGCTCCTCGACCGCGTCCATGGTCCGGTGCAGAGTCTTCACGTGGGCGGGCTCGAAATGGTTGTTGACGAAGACCACGTGCGGCAGGCCCTGCTCGGCGAGCGAGACGCAGATGTCGCGCAGGAAGGCGAGCAGCGTCTCCTCCTCGACGTGGATGTGGCCCGGCCAGGCGGCGGTGAAGCGGGTGACGCCGTAGCTGACGTCGGGGAGGATCGACACCAGCACCTCGTCGTCGTCGCGGAGGGCCCGGGCGACCCGCAGGCACATCGCGTCGGAGATGATCGGGTCGGTCGCCAGCGGCGAGTGCGGGCCGTGCGGCTCGGTCGAGCCGACCGGCAGCAGCAAGACCACCGGGCGCGGGTCGTCGATCATCCGCCCCACCTCGGCGAAGGTGCGGTTGGCGAAGAAGAGCCCCTCGTCGCCCTCGATCCGGTCAGGCATCGCCGTCTCCCTCGAGCGCGGCGGCAGCCTCGCGAAACTCGGCGATCGCCGGCGCCGGCGCCTTGGCGAAGGTCGAGCGGCGCGAGGGCCGCAGGTCGAGCTTCACCGCCACCTCGGCCAGCTTCGTCACCCAGGCGACCGAGTTCGGCACCACCGCGCCGTCCACGGTCAGCTCCGGCTCGCGGGCGCTCAGGGTGCAGAAGATGCCGCCCGCCGAGAGGATCACCTCCGCTCCGGCGTCGACCAGCGGCCGCGCGCGGGCGATGAACTCGTCACGGACCCGCGCCCAGGCCTCGGCATCCTCGAACGCCGCCATCAGGTCGTCGAAGGGCGTCTTCAGCGCGGTCACGCCGACCAGCCGATCGGGGATCCCGTAGACGTCGGCCTGCTCGCGGTGCCAGGTGAGGTAGACGTCGTCGATCGTCACCAGGCCGATTCCGCGGCCGAGCTGGCCCGCGTTCAGCATGCTCGCCTCGCCCAGGCCGAGCACCGGGATGTCCACCGCGGTGCGCGCCTCATACAGCCCGGCGTCCTGGAAGTGGCCGATGATCGCCGCGTCGAAGCCGCGCTCCTCGGCGTCGATGATGTGGCCGACGGTCTGCAGCCCGCCGCGCAGCTCCGAGAGCCGACAGGGGTGGGAGTCCGGCGGCGAGATGCCGCCGACCTCGATCTCGGTGCCGGGATCGACGACGGTGGCGAGGAACTCTTCCAGCCGCTCGAAGTAGGACGGCTGATGCTTCCGGTCGAGGAAGCTCTGGTAGTAGATGCGCATCGGGGTCGCCCGGTGGTGCCGGGTCAGCTCTCGGAGCCTGCTACCGCGGGTGGCGGCGCGGATGCCGACGGCGCCCCCGGCGGCCGTCGCGCGAAGCGGAAGGTGTTGGCCCAGCCGACGGTCTGGATCCGGTCGAGCAACACCACCGCGAGCAGGATCACGCCGGTGATGATCTGCTGCCAGTAGGACTGGACGCCGGAGACCGAGAGGCCGTTTTCCAGCGTCCCCAGGAGCAGCACGCCGATGATCGTGCCGCCCACCCCGCCGACGCCGCCGGAGAAGCTGGTGCCGCCGAGCAACACCGCGGCGGCGGCGCTGAAGATGATCTCGCCGCCGACCTGCGGGCTGGCGGCGCCGATCCGGGCGACCTGCATGACGCCGGCGAGCGCCGCCAGCAGCCCGGCGATCCCGTAGACGGCGATCAGGACGCGATTCACGCGGATGCCGGAGAGGCGCGCCGCGTCGGGGCTGCCGCCGACGGCGTAGACGTCCCTGCCGAAGTAGGTACTTCGTTGGACGTAGAGCGCGACGAGGAAGACGCCGATCATGATCCAGGCCGGCACCGGGATGCCGAGCGCGTGGTTGAAGGCGATCGAGGTGAGGTCTTTGGAGACGATCGCTTCGGTGGCGCCCTTGGACCAGAGGTTCACGATGCCGCCGTAGAGGGTCAGGGTGCCGAGCGTGACGACCAGGAACGGTAGCCCGACCTTGCCGATCAGCACGCCGTTCACCAGCCCGCCGACCGCCAGGCCGAAGAGCACGGTGAGGACGATCCCGATCCCCAGCGGGACACCCCATTTGTTCATGAAGGTCGACATCGCGATCCCCGACATCGCCATCACCGAGCCGAGCGAGAGGTCGAAGCCGCCGGTCAGCATCACGAAGGTGAGGCCGATCGAGACCATCCAGAGGATCGAGGAGCCGGTCAGCAGCGCGTCGATGTTGCCCGAGGTGAGGAATTTGTCCTGGGTGATGGCGAAGTAGGCGAAGAGCAGTACGAACAACACCAACACGGCGAAGAACCTGCGGGTGGCGACGTGACGCATCATCGTGAGGGTGCTGCCGTTGTTCATCCGTGTCCCATCCCGTAGTAGGAGATTTTCGATTCGGTGGCTTCCTCCCGGGAGAGCGTGGCCGCGAGCCGTCCGCGGTGCATCACCAGGATCGTGTCGCAGAGGAGCAGGAGCTCTTCCGCCTCTGAGGAGCTGACCAGGATCGCGACGTCTTCTTCTTTGATCTGGTTCAGCAATTTGTAGATCTCCGCCTTGGCGCCGACATCGACGCCGCGGGTCGGCTCGTCCAGCATCAGCACCTTCGGCTGGGTCGCGATCCACTTCGCGAGCACGACCTTCTGCTGGTTGCCGCCGCTCAGGTTCTTGACCGCGTTCTCCTGGTTCGGGGTGACGATGCGGAAGCGCTCGATCGTCGCGGTGCAGGCGTCGCGCTCGCTGCCGCGCGGCGGCCGGCCGATCCGCATGCGGTCGGCGGTCTGGGCCATCAGCAGGTTCTCGCGGATCGACATGTCCATCACCGCGCCGAGCGTCTTGCGATCGGCGGGGACGTAGCCGAAGCCGCGGTTCATCGCCTCGCGCGGATCGGACGCGACGCCCTCGGCCCCGTCCAGCTCGACCTGCCCGTAGGCGTCGCCCTCGAGGCCGAAGAGCCCGTCGAGGAGAGCGCTGCGGCCGCTGCCGACGAGGCCCGCGACGCCGACGATCTCCCCGCGTTCGACCGCCAGGTCGACGCCGTGGACGCGGCCCGGCACGTTGAAGTCGCGCACCCGCAGCACCGGGTCGGCGTGCTGGGGCGCGCGGGTCTCGAAGGTGAGGCTCTCGAGCTCCTGCCCGATCATCTGGTGGACCAGGCTCGCGCGGTCGTACTCGCCGATCGGGCCGCCACCGACGAGCTCTCCGTCGCGGAGGACCGAGACGTGGTCGACGAGGTCGAAGATCTCGTTGAAGCGGTGGGAGACGAAGGCGACCGCGACGCCGTTGTCGCGCAGCGCCCGCACCACCTCGAAGAGGGCGGCGACCTGGTCGTCGGGCAGGGAGCTGGTCGGCTCGTCGAGGATCACGACCCGGGCGTCCATCGAGAGCGCGCGGGTGATCTCCACCATCTGTTGCTGTTCGGGGCGTAGCGATCCGGCCGGGACCGACGGATCGATGTCGAGCTGCAGGCGGCCCAGCATCTCGACCGCGGCCGAGCGGGTGCGGCGCCAGTCGATCCCCCACCAGCGCTTCGGCTTGCGCGGGCCGAGCAGGATGTTCTCGGCGACCGAGAGCTCGGGGACCAGCGTCGTCTCCTGGGTGACCGTGGCGATCCCGGCGGCGAGGGCGTCGGCGGCGTCGCCGAAGGCGATCCGCTCGCCGTCGAGGAAGACGCCGCCGGCGTCGGGGGCGAGCTGGCCGGCGAGGATCTTCAGCAGCGTCGACTTGCCCGAGCCGTTCTCCCCCATCAGCCCGTGGATCTCGTGCCCACGCAGCTCGAAATCGACCGAGCGCAGGGCCTTGACCGGCCCGTAGCTCTTGTCGATTCCCCTCGCTTGTAGGACGGCCTCGGGCACCGCTAGGCCGGCGATCCCTTGGCGAAGCTCTCGACCGCGGTGCGCACCCACTCCTGGTTGCCCCAGTCCTCGTGGCGGGAGAACATCTCGCCTTCGATCGTCGCCACGATCGCGTCGGGCTCGGCGCCCTCGGCCTCGAGCTCGGCGGTGCGCTCGCGCACCGCTTCGAAGTAGGTGCGGAAGGCGTCGATCAGCTCCGTCCCGCCGACCGCCCCGTGGCCGCCGACGACGATCTTCGGACCGAGCCCGCTCATCGTGTCCAGCACCACCAGCCACTTCTCGCCCTGGGCGTCGGGGTCGGGGAGGATCGGGAAGAACGCGTTCTCGACCAGGTCCCCGGCGAAGAGGACCCCGTCGTCGACCACGTGGATCAATTGATCGCCCCGGGTGTGGGCGGGGCCGACTTCGTGCAGCTCGACCACCTTGCCGCCGAGGTCGATCCGCAGCTTGCCCTCGTAGGTGAGGTCCGCCGGGACCAGCTCGACCCCGTCGAGGAGCTCGGCCAAGCCGGGTCCAAAGGTGGAGAACATCTCCACGTATTCGGTCCCCTTGGCACCAAGCTCCTCGGCCTGGGCAGCGTTCATCACGTAGGTGATGTCCCGCTCGAACGGCTTCGCCCCGAAGGCATGCTCCGGGTGGAAGTGGGTGGTGGTGAGGATCACCTTGCGCTCGCCCGCGACCTCCTTGGCGAGCGCGAGGATCGCCTCGCCGTTGCGGTGACCCATCGCGGTGTCGATCACCAACACCGCGCGGTCACCCTCCACCACCCCTACGTTCGGGATGAACGGGATCCGGCCGTCGGGGATGACGTGGACCCCCGGGGCGATCTCCTCGATCGCCCCGGGGTCCACGAGCGGCGGCTCCTGGATGCCTGCCTCGTCATTCACTCTTGCCGTATTCCTTTTCGAGCTCTTCGTCCCAGGTCGGGATTTCGGCAACGTTTTCCTTCGTCGCCAGGACCGGTTCTTTCGGCAGCACCGTCGGCGGGACCTTGGTGCCTTCGATCAGGTCGTAGAGGCCCCAGGCCCACTGCTTGCCCATCGACGGCGGATCGAGGATCACCGAGAACGTCTGGCTTTCGTTTTCGATCGCCTGGCGCGCTTCGGAGCCGCCGTTGAAGCCACCGAAGATCACGTCGGTGATCCCGGCGGAGCGGGCTGCCGCGTAGGCACCCTCGGCGGACGGGTCGTTGTAGGCCATCACGCCCTTGATGTCGGAGTGCGAGTTCAGGAGCTGGGTGCCCGCGGGTTCGCCGCCGGCGACGTCGTCGGTTTTGTTGACCGAGTTACCGACCCATTCCAGGCCCATTTTTTCCGACCAGTACTGGGCGCGTTCGATCGCGTAGACGATCGAGGGGACTTTGATCCCGAATTCGATGCCACCGACTTCGGCGCCGGCTTCGAGGTTTTCGGCCATGTATTTCGCCGCCATGTAGGCACCGATGTCACGCCGCTGGAGGATCTGGCTTTCGTAGCCCAGCAGGCCTTTGAGCCCGTCTTCTTCCAGGTTCAGGTCGATCGTGACGAGTTTCACGCCGGCCTTTTTGGCCTGTTCAACCTGCGGGGCGAGCGAGGCGGGGTCGAGCGGGAAGACCGCGATGCCTTCGACGCCCTGGGCGACCAGCTGGCTCATCTGGGTGACCTGTTCGTTCGGTTCTTTCGCCGTGACTTCGGTGAAGGAGCCGCCGAGTTTTTCGGTCTCCAGCTTCATCGCGTTGCCGAGCGTCTTCAAGAATTCGTTGCCGCTCTGCGGGTTCATGTAGGCGAGCGAATACTTCCCTTCTTTCGGTTCGGGATAGCTTTCCGCCGCTTCGTCTTCCACGCCTTCGAACGGCGGGATGTTCGCCGCGGTTTCGCCGCCGGCTTCTTCTTCTTCGCCTTCGGCTTCTTCGCCGCCGCCCGTTTCTTCGGTCGGCGCCGGTTCCGATTCGCTCGAGCTGGAGCTGGAGCTACCTCCGCCTCCGCAAGCCGCGATCGCCAAAGAGACAAAAAGGCAAAGCACCAGCAAACTCAATAGTCGAGCGCGGTTAAACGTCAACGGAATCCTCCTAATTTGTAGTCCCAGTGGGGCATGAAGGGTCCCTACGCCTTCAACCCTCTTCATATCACTCCGGTGGGGTGTAGATCAAATGAGATCGCCTGCGTGGCGGGGTTCGGAGGCGGAAAGGGACTGGAAAGGGACGCTGCCCTCATGGCGGCGGTCCTGGCAGGC
Source organism: Solirubrobacterales bacterium (assembly GCA_965200635.1). GTDB lineage: Bacteria > Actinomycetota > Thermoleophilia > Solirubrobacterales > 70-9 > VAYN01. The sequence continues at coordinate 3,767,449 of OZ241364.1, forward strand.
TGTGGCCGCCGCCGAGAAGACGGGTCTGCGGGAAGTTAGCGGGGGCCTCCGGGGCGTGCGCCGCGGGCTCGTCACAGAAGGGTCGCCGCCGTCCCACGAGGACGTCACGAGACTCGCAAGCCGTGACGGAGAGCGGGGGAAGTCCGGACTTCCGTGCATATTGGCCAACACCGACCCGAGCGCGAGTCAGATCCACCCCCTATAGGGGCGCCAATCTGCCTCGCACATTCCGGGCCTCGGAGACGGCACGAATTCCCCACTTCCGCACAGATTCCTCATGCTTCGTGCACCTTCTGCGGGACCCCAAATGTTGACGGGCCGAAAAGTCGTCTATATCTGGAGTTTTCGGCCCATCAACCTGAGACGCTCAGGGCACGCAACTAGGTGTAGATGCCGGCCACGTTGTTCCCCTGGAGTTCCCGCAACCGCTCGATCGGCGGCCGGTGACCGAGGGCGCCATGTCGTCTGGTGGAGTTGTAGCGCTCGAGCCATCCCGAGAGGGCGGCCGCCCTCTCGGCAGATGATCCGTAGACGCCCGCGTAGGCCCACTCGCGCAGCATCGTGCGGATGAAGCGCTCGGCCTTGCCGTTGGTCTGGGGCCGGTAGGGACGGGTGCGGATGTGGCGGATGCCCATCGCCCTGCAGGCGAGGGCATGTGCGGCGGAGACGTAGGCGGGGCCGTTGTCGGTCATCAGCCGCTCCACCTCGATCCCGTGCGAGCGGTAGAAGCCCACGGCCCGCCTCAGGAAGCCGAGGACCGTGACGGTCTTCTCGTCGGGCAGGACCTCGACGTAGGCCAGGCGGGTGGCGTCGTCGACGCAGACGTGCACGCGCTCCCAGCCGACCTGTGCGCGCCGCACGCCCGAGCCGTCGCGCCGGGTCGGGTTACGACGGCGGCCGTCGCGCCCGAGGACCCTGTGCCCGGCGCCGCCGGCGATCCGGCCGAGCTTCTTCACGTCGATATGGATCAGCTCGCCGGGACGGGAGCGCTCGTAGCGGCGGACCGGCTCGGGCGGGTCCAGGCGCGAGGGCCTGCCGAGGCCGATCCTGAGCAGGACCGCCGAGACGGTCGAGGTCGCCATCCCCAGGACCTCGGCGATCTCGGGGCCGGTCATCCGCAGGTGCCTCAGGGCGGCGATCGCCTCGACCCGCTCGGGCGGGGTGGCGTTGTGGACGCGCCGAGGGGCGGAGCTGCGGTCGAGCAGGCCCGCCTCGCCCTCGGCGCGGTAGCGGCGGGTCCATTTGCCGGCGGTCCGCTCGCTCACTCCGGCGGCCTCGGCCGCCTCCGTGAGCGACCAGCCCTGCTCGATGACACGTCGGCAGATCACAAGCCGACCCTTCGGGCCGAGCTTGGCATTAGCGTGAAGCTTCATCCGGGTCTCTCCTTGGCGCTGGGGCTCTAGACACCGCCAGCCTCCAAGGAGGCCCGGATGAACAACGTGCCTAGGAACTACAACTAGGACTGCCGGGGCGCTGCTCAGCGGGGAATTCACCCCACGTGGCAGGCCACCATGCCCCGGTGCATCGTCCGGTCGCCGACCACGCCCGAATGGTCGGCGCGGTGGAGGACGCAGGCGTTGTCCCACATCACCACGTCGCCGGGGGCCCAGCGGTGGCGGACCAGGTTGTCCTCGCGGGTGCAGTGCTCGAGGAGGAATTCGACGGTCTCGGCGGCTTCGAGGTCGTCCATGCCGCTGATCGCGGCGCAGCGCGACGGGGTCGTCATGTAGATGGCCGTACGGCCGGTCAGGGGGTGGGCGCGGAAGATCGGGTGCACGGCGGCGGTCTCGTCGCCCTCCTCCACCTCGACGCCGCTGACGACGTGGGTGATCGTCCGTCCCCGGAGCCGGTCGCGGAGATCAGGTGGGAGAGTCTCGTAGGCGCGGTACTGGTTGGAGAAGACCGTCTCGCCACCCTCGCTCGGGATCTCGACCGCCCGCAGCGCGGTGTAGGCGGGCGGCCGGCGGACGTAGCTGGTGTCGACGTGGAAGCTGCTCCGCGGCGGCGTCGCGCGGCCGACGTTGGTGACCACGTTCAGCTCCGGCGCGTCGGCGACGTGGGTCTCGCCCTTGGTGAAGGCGATCGTGCCGAAAGAGGTGAGGAAGTCGACGAAGGCGCGGTCGTCGAGGTCCTGGTCGGGGAAGGCGAGGACCCCGTGCTCGGCGAGCAGGCGGCGGATGCGGTCGACCTCGAACGGCCCGACGTCGGCCAGGGCGAGCCCGTCGACGACGGCACCGAGCGGATGCGTCGGCGCGACCCTCACCGGAGCACCCCGGCCGGCCGTACGCCGAGTGCTTCGCGGACCGCGTTGGCGAAGAGCCGGTCCGTATCGATCCCGGCCGCCGCCGCCATCGTCGCGATCACGCTCTGGCGGGCGAAGGAGCAGTAGAGCCCCGCCTCGAGGAACCAGGGCCGGCCCGCCGGGTCGATGCGGAAGTCGAAGAGGCTGTAGTGCCGCGCGCCGAGCGCCCGGTGGCAGCGCCGCGCGACCTCCCAGACCCGCTCGGTCGCCGGGTCCTCGCGGGGGACGATCCGCGCCGCGTCGCCGCCCTTGGCGACCAACCGCAGCCCGCCGTCATCGGTCGCGGCGACCTTGTCCTCGGTCCGCCGGATCGGCGCCCCGGCGTCGACCCCGTACTCCTCCAGCGGCAGCGGCAGCAACGTCCCTCCCACTTCGACGATCCCGCAGCGCACCTCGCGCCCGAGCTCGATGTAGTCCTCGACCAGGACCCGGTCGCCGTGCTCACGCGCCGAGGCGAGCGCCCCGGCGAGCTCCTCCCGCCGGCGGACCAGCGAGACGCCGAAGGAGTTGTCGGAATCGAGCGGCTTCACCACCGCCGGCAGGTCGGGTGAAGGCCGCGAGCGCAGCCCGACCACCACCCCCGCGGGCACGTCCACCCCGTCGCCGGCGACGGTGAGCTTGGCCCGCTCCTTGTCGGCGGTCAGGGCCATCGTCTCGGCCCGGTTGCCGATGAAGGGGATCTCCAGCAGGTCGAGCAGGGCGCGGTAGGAGGTCATCCCTTCCTTGCAGAACATCTGCGGCACCGCGATGTCGATGTCGAGCGCGACGAGCACGCGGATCGCGTCGCCCAGGGCCAGCGGCTCGGCCGCGGCGATCGCCTCGGGGTCGAGCCCGGTCGGGAAGCGCCAGAGCCGGTCCGGCGTGACGTAGGCGATCACCGGGCGATAGCGCTCGGGATCCTCGATCGTCTCCAGGCAGTCGACCGCGTAGAGGCGCGAGAGGTCGCCGAGGAACTCGCTCTCCGCCGAGCCGACCAGGTGGAGGACCCGCAGCGCCACCTCAGTCACCCGCCGGCTCGACCAGCTTGCCGATATTGAAGTCGATCTTCAGCCACGCCGACCGCCGCCGCAGGCTGCCGAGCAGCAGCGCGGGGATCTGGACGTGGTGGACGGCGAAGAACGGCAGCGGGTCGTCCCAGTCGAAGATCGCCTCCTTGCCGGAGCGAACCGTGCGCAGCACCTCGGCCGCGCCGCGGGGCCGGCGCAGCAGCTTCCAGGCCTCGTTGTAGAGCCAGTAGGTCGGCCGACTCCCCGGCAGCGGCCGGATCTCCTCGCCCTCGTCGGAGAGGTAGGCGCGGGCGACGTCGGGGTGGTCGTAGAACATCGTGATCGCCGAGTGGGTCCGCGGGTTGCACTCGATCGCGTAGGGATGGCCGTCCTCGCCGACGATGAAGTCGAAGGAGAGCTGGCCGGTCAGCTCCAACGCCCCGACGAACCGCCGCACCCAGCGCTCGATCTCCGGCGCGTCGACCATCTCGTAGTTCAGCTGGGACGCCGAGGAGCGACAGCAGCAGTGCAGGCGCACCTTGCCGCGGCGGACCGTGGTGTGGGTGCAGAACTCCTCCCCGGCGACGAACCGCTGCATCACGAACGGGTTGTCGCGGGAGACCGGCAGCGCCGCCGCGAACTCCGCCGTCTCGCGCGCGGTCGGCCGCGGCAGCGCGGTCAGGTCGAGCCGGCGGACTGGGTCGTAGGCGATGCTCTTGACGATGTAGGGGCCGCCGTGGACCTCGAAGTCGAACTCCGAGACCTGCTCGGCGGCGACCACCCGGTGGGACTCGGGCGCCGGCAGATCGAGGTCGGCGGCGGTGAGGGCGAATTCGTACTTGTCGTCGACCAGGGCGATCTCGTCCGGCCCCACGTGCAGCACCTCGCAGTACTCCGAGAGCTCAGCCTTGGCGAGCGCGTCGTACTGGCTCGAGAGCGGGCTGCAGACGGGGACGTAGACGTCGACCCCCTCGGCGCGCACGACGTCCAGCAGCCGGCGGGTGTAGTCGGGGGCGTCGGGCTCGGGCACGGTGTGGAAGGCGTCGACGGCGCGCGAGAAGCGGTGGCCGCTCCAGCGGTACTTCGGCGACTCGACCAGGACCACCCGGTGCCCGGCGCGGTGGAAGGCACGGGCGAGGGCGAGGGCCTTGGTCATCTTGCCGCCGCTGAGGAGGATCGTCTTCGGCTCGGCGGCGGTCTCCCGGCGCGGCGGCGCGAAGACGCCGCGCACCAGCGCCGCGCCGGTGACCGCGGCGTTCAGCGGCGCCGTCGCGGCCAGCAGCCCGAGGGTCGCCACGGTCTTCGCCGTGCCCGCGGCGCCCGCCTTCGGGGCCGCCTCAGCCATCGTCGCCCACCCGGCGGATCAGGGTCACACCGTCGCGGAGCGGCACCAGCACCGCTTCGAGTCGCGGGTCGGCGGTGACGGCGGCGTTGAAAGCGGCGATCGCCTCGCCGTTCGGCGAGCGCGGCGATTCCAGGTAGGGCTCTCCCTGCAGCAGCGTGTTGTCGACGCAGACCAGGCCGCCCGGGGCGAGGAGCCCGCGGTCGAGCAGCGCGTCGAGGTAGGAGCGGTAGCCCGCCTTGTCGGCGTCGAGGAAGACGAGGTCAAAGCTCCTCCCCTCCCCCGCCAGGTCCTCCAGCGTCCGCGCCGCGGGCCCGACGCGCAGGTCGATCCGCCCGCCCGCCGGGGACTCGGCGAAGTTGCGACGGGCGAGCTCGGCGACCTCGGGGTCGAGCTCGCAGGCGAGGAGCCGGCCGTCGGCGGGCAGTGCCGCCGCCATCGCCAGCGCCGCGTAGCCGGTGAAGGTGCCGATCTCGAGCACCCGACGGGCGCGGCCGAGCCGCACGAGCATCGCCAGGAAGCGGCCCTCCAGGTGGCCGGAGAGCATCTCCCGCTCGAGCGCCGTCGCGACGCCGCCGCCGCCGTCCCAGTCGTGGTCCAGCGTCCGCCGCGCCACCGCGGCGAGCGCCTCCGGCTCGGGGCCGGCGCACCGGTCCAGGTAGGGATCGAGGCCCGCGGCGAGGGCCTCGGCCCGCTCCACCTGGAAGGCGAGCTCGGGATCGGGGTCGGGCAGCTCGTCGAGGCGGGCGCGCGCCCGCGCCAGCGCCGACGCGAGGATCGCGACCGGAGTCACGGGACGGGGCTCGACCGTCGCCACCCGCTCCCCCTCAGGCCGCCACCGACACGGCGGCCGGGGCCTCGCTCGACATCTCCACGCCGCCCCCTTCGCGGGGGTATCCGCGGCAGAGCTCCCGGTGGGCCTCGAGCACCTCGCCGAGCTCCGCCAGGTCGGCGTCGTTGACGAACGAGGGGGTGCCGATCGGCCGCGGGACCGCGGCGCGCAGCAGCCCGTCACGGGTCTTCAGGATCGACTCCGTCGCCTCCGCCAGGAGCTCCCGGGTCAGGTGCGGACTGTCGATCGCCAATCCCAGCCCGCTCATCAGGCCGAGGATCCGGTCGCGTTCGGCGACCGTGACGTAGCCGCGGCGCTCGGCCAGCGTCGCCGAGTAGGCCATGTCGACGCAGACGCTGTGACCGTGGAGCATCGGCGGGTCGGGCGCCAGCTCGAGCACCGGGCTCCAGGTGTGGCCGAAGGCGATCACCCGGTCGAGGTCGAGCTCGTGCAGGTTCGGCACCTCGAGGTCGAGCATCGTGCGGATCGAGTCCACGTTGACCTCCTCGGCGACCGCCCGCAGGTGCTCGTCGCCGCCGCGGTTGCCGAAGCCCGTCCGCAGCAGCTCCTCGCCGTGGCGCTCCAGCAGGCCGAAGACCGAGGCGTTGGCGACGGTCGCGATCTTCACCAGCTCCGCCATCCCGTTGCGCACCTGCGCCTCGGGCAGCGTGCGCAGGAAGCCGAAGTCGAGGATCACCTTCTTCGACGGGTGATAGGCGCCGAGGCGGTTCTTCAGGTGTCCGTGGTTGACCGCGACCTTGATCGCGACGCTCGCGTCGACCAGCCCGATCAGGGTGGTCGGCACGCGGATGTAGTCGGTGCCGCGCCGGTAGGTCGAGCAGGCGAAGCCGGCGACGTCGGTGGTCAGGCCGCCGCCGACGACCAGCACCGGCTCGGTGCGCAGGAGGCCGAAGTCGCCGAGCGCGTCGGCGATCTGCCCGAGGCTCGCGAGGCTCTTCTCGGTCTCCGCGATCCGCACCGGGAAGACCGTGAGGTCGATCCCGTGGTGCTCGAAGTAGGCCTCGATCTCGGCGCCATAGAGCGCCTGCACCTCGGCGTCGACGACCGCCAGGCAGCGCCCGGCGGCGCGGTAGCTCGAGGCGATCTCCTCGTTCTCGATCGCGAAGGCGCCCTCGACCAGGTGGAGGCTGAAGTCGATCCGCTCGCGGCCTTCGACATGGAAGGCGGTGTCGGTCTCGCGATAGCTCGCGTCGATCGCGGTCATCGTCTCACCGCCTCACCGCCGGCGAGCTCGTTCAGGCGGGCGAAGCTGATCGCCTCGAAGCGCTCGTCGGCAGCGGAGAAGTCGTGGTCGGCGTTGTCCTCGCCGGGGAAGGCGACGACCGCGATCCCGGCGGCCTTGGCGGCGCTCACCCCGTCGACGTTGTTCTCGATCGCCACGCACTGCTCCGGGCGCAGGCCGAGCTTCTCCAGCGCGTAGGTGTAGGCGGCGCCGTCGGGCTTCGGGTTGTCGACCTCGGACTCGTCGACGATCAGGTCGAACTGGTTGAGGTCGAGGGTCGGCTCGATCGCCGGGCCGAGCGCGTCGACGTTGGCGCGTGAGGTGGTAGTGATCAGGCCGACCTGGTAGCCGCTCTCCCGCGCCGCGTCGATCACCTCGACGACGCCCTCGCGGGGGCCGGGCGCGGCGTCCAGAAGGTTGCGGCGGAAGAGGTCGGACTTCGTCTCGTAGACGGCGGCGGCGTCGACATCCTCGCCGCGTGAGCTCGCGTACTCGGCGATGCGGGTCTGGCCGCCGCTCTTCTCGAGGAGCTGCTTGTACTCGTCCTGGGACCAGCTCCAGTCGAGGCCGTGCTCCTTGAAGGCTTCGTTGAAGGCGGCCCGCTGGAGCTCTGAGGTCTCCGCCACGGTGCCGATCGAACCGAACAAAACAGCCGGCATGTCTCTATCTCCTCGAATTGGTGGACCGGGTCAGGGAGACCTGTACCCAGATATCGAGGTTATATGAACAGGGATTACAGGCTGGCGACGAAGCGCGAGGTGATCGCCCCGGCGAGGCGCAGCTGCGCCGACGGATCCGGCGGGGGCGCGGCGTCGAGCCTGGCCTGTGCCGCCGCCGAGATCTCGGGGGCGTAGGGCGCCGCGAGGTCGATCGACGCCTGCGCCGCCGCCTTGACGACCACCGCGTCGAGGCTGAGGAAGCCGTCGAAGACCCGCTCCCCGTCCCGCGGGTCCTGGCCCGGCCGTTCGCGTCCGACCACGCAGACCCGACACCCCGCGGCGACGCAGGTCAGCACCCACTCCGCGGACATCGGGCCGGTGCCCGCGCCCGGCACCTCGGTCGGGCGGTCGGCGGTCGCCCGCACCTCGGGGAAGTCGGCGATGACGAAGCTTTCCATCCCGGCACGGACCAGATCGCGCCACCGCGCCTCGCTCTGCCGGTAGGCCTCTTCGCGCTGGAACGCGCCGAGCAGCAGCCCCGGTTCGGGCCGGGCGCCGATCTCGTCCTCGACCGCGCGGGAAAGCTTGCCCATCTGGCGGCTGCCGATCCCCTGCGCCGCCAGCTCCGGCTTCACCTCGCGCAGGCGGGCGAAGACCGAGTCGGCCCGCGGCTGGTCGCGGGCGATCACCTGCTCGATCGACTGCGCCAGCGAGAGGCCGTCGGAGCGGTGCCGCAGCACGGCGTTCACCCGGTCGACGTCGGCCTCGGAGTAGCGGCGGTGGCCGCTCGGCTCGCGCTCGGGAGTGGGAAAGCTGAAGCGCCTCTCCCACGCCCGCAGGGTCGCTTCGCCGACGCCGGTGGCCTTCACCATCGCCCCGATCGTCAGCGTCGTGCCGTTCTCATCCATCCCCAAGGTCTAGCAAGGTGCGCCCGTTCGCGGGATGCCCGCCTACTTGACGAAGAGGACGATCGCCACCGCGACGCCGACCGTGACGACCGTCCAGCGCAGTGCCTCGTCGGGGACGCGGCGCCCGTAGCGGGCGCCGACCTGGGCCCCGGCGATCGACCCGACCGCGACCAGCGCCGCGGCCTCCCAGGCGACGTGGGCGACGATCACGAAGAGGATCGCGGCGATGCCGTTGGCGACCCCGACCATCACGTTCTTCAGCCCGTTGAGGCGCTGCAGGCTGTCGGGGATGAGGAAGCGCAGCGCGGCGAGCAGGATCACGCCTTGGGCGGCACCGAAGTAGCCGCCGTACACGCCGACCGCGAAGCCGGTGGCGACGAGAGCGACCTTGCGGTGGTGGCTGAGCGAGCCGGCGCTGAGCCTCGGTTTCGGCCGCAGGATCATCAGCGCGCAGGCGAGCAGGATCAGCAGCGGCACCACGGCTTCGAAGACGCCTTCCGGCAGGGTGAGCAGGAGGACCCCGCCGACGATCGCGCCGACCCCGGTGCCGGCGCCGCCGAGAAGCGCGCGACTGCGCTGTCCCGCGAGCTCCTTGCGGTATCCCCAGGCGGCGCTGACGTTGCCGAAGACGAGCCCGACCGAGTTGGAGACGTTGGCGGTCACCGACGGGTAGCCGACCGCCAGCAGGACCGGGAAGGTGACCAGCGAGCCGGAGCCGACGATGGCGTTGATGCCACCGGCCGTGAATCCCGCGGCGAGCACGGCGAGCGCCTCGAGGAGGGTCATCGGCTCAGGCCTCGAGGACGACCGCGCCGCCCTCGCTGCGCGGGTCGCTGGCGGCGCTGAGCCGGCCGTCGTCCCCGCGGACGATGAGTTGGGCGTGGCCGACCGATTCGTCGAGGTCGGGAAGGACCGTGACCGGCAGGCCGAGCTCGGCGAGCGAGGCGCGAGCCTCCTCCGGCACCCCTCGCTCGAGCAGGATCTCGTCGACGCTGTCGCCGGCGCCGAGGCCGCCGATCACCCAGCGCGGGGCCGCGACGGCGGCCTCGACGTCGTCTCCCCGGGCCAGCCGGAGCAGCACCTCGGTGAGGATCTGCGGCTGCCCGCTGCCGCCCATCGTCGCCAACACCGTCCGCGGTCGGCCGTCGCGGAAGACGGTGCAAGGAGCCAGCGTGTGGGCAGGTCGCCTGCCGCCCGCGATGACGTTCGGCGAGGCCGGGTCGAGGGAGAAGAAGGCACCGCGGTTGTGGAAGAGGACGCCGGTGCCGGGATCGAGGACCGCTGAGCCGAAGGCGTGGAAGAGGCTCTGGAGGAGCGAGACCGTGTTGCCCTCCCCGTCGGCCGCGACGATCGCCACGGTGTCCCCCGTCCCCCGCGGCGCGATGCGTGAGCCCGGGCGCGGCGGGTCGAGGAGGTCGGCCTCCATGGCCGCCGCCAGTACCGCGGCGTCGGCCCCGACCGGGTCGCAGAGGTACCGCTCGCGGACGGCCAGCGAGGCGCGGAAGACCGACGCCAGCCGGCCCGCGTCGGCGCCGAGCGGGTCGAGCTCACGGCCGAGGCGCTCGGCGGCGGCGAGGATCGGCGGCATCAGGAAGCCCTGCGAGTTGGCCGGCGCGCTCGCCACCTCGTCGTCGCCGAAGCGGGCGAGCACCGGGGCGACCCGTTCGGGCACGAACGCCGCGAGGTCGGCGAGGTCGAGGCTTGACCCGCGGGCGCGCAGGCCGGCGATCGCCTCCCGTCCCAGAGGCCCGCCGTAGAAGGCCCCGGGGCCGTCGGCGGTGAGGCGCTCCAGGGTGGCTGCGAGCGCGGGCTGGCGCAGCAGGTCGCCCTCGCGCAGCGGGGCGCCGCCACGCAGGAACACCTCGCGGCAGCCCGGGTCCTCGTACAGGACCGCCGCCTCCCTGGCAATCGCCTCGGCCACGCTCGGCACCACCGGTACGCCCTCGCGGGCCCCTGCGATCGCCTCGACGAAGGCCCGGTCCCAACCGAGGGTGGCGCCGCAGGCCCAGAGCTCGCCGAGCCCGGCGATCAGGCCGGGGACGGTGATCGGGTCCGGCCCGCTCATCGGCATCCGGTCCCCCGCGCGGCGGAGGGCGTCGACGTCGACCGCGCGCGCCGCCGGGCCCGACGCGTTGATCACCACCCGCGTGCCGTCGGCGCGATGGACCAGCGCGATCAGGTCGCCCCCGAGCGCGCAGTTGTGCGGATAGATGACCGCGAGCGAGGCCGCCGCGGCGAGACAGGCGTCGAACGCGTTGCCGCCCTCGCGGAAGGCGCGCGCGCCCGCGGCGGTGGCTGCCGCCTGCGGCGTCGCCAACGCCAGACTCCTCATGCCTCCGATGGACTCGCCCATGGATTTTATAATATTGTTTCGGCGTGGGAGCACACGGGACGAGCGTCGACCGCGTCCATCGCGCGCTGCGCGAGAACATCCTCTCCGGGGCCTATGCACCCGGCTCGCGGTTGATCCTTTCCCGGCTCGCCGCCGAGCACGAGGTCAGCTTCATCCCGGTCCGCGAAGCCCTCCAACGCCTCGAGGCCGAGCGCATGGTCAGCATCGAGCCAAACCGCGGCGCCACCGTCACCGCGATCTCGATCGAGGACATGCGCGACATCTACGAGACCCGCCTGGTGCTCGAGGAGTCCGCGATCCGCGCCGCGGTCGCCCGCATCTCCCCCACCGAGCTGAGCCGGGCCGAAGCGGCGCTCCGGTCCATGCGCGAGCACTTCCGGGAGGGCGACGAGCCGGCGGCCTACGCCGCCCACGAGAGCTTCCACTTCACCCTCTACGAGGTCGCGGGCTCGCCCTGGACCGTCCACCTCCTCCGCCAGCTCTGGGCGAGCGCCGAGCGCTACGTCCGCCTCGCCGCCGGCGTCCGCCCCGACCCCGCACTCTTCGTCGCCGAGCACGAGGAAATCCTCGCCGCGGTCAAGAAAGGCGACGCCGACGCCGCCGCCTCCCGCCTGGCCGACAACCTCCGCACCACCGAGAAGCTCCTCGCCGAGACGTACGAGTAGGTCCCCGAGTCGGCGGGGCGGTCGTTGTGCCGGCGGGAGCGGCCGTCCGGGTGGCGTCCTGGAGGGAGTGCGTCATTTGCTGAGGGTCCGTGCGGGAGTTGCCACACCTGAATGAATTCCGTGAGGGAGGTGCCGGGAACGTCCACCTTCGGTCCGTCTTCGGGCCCGGAATCAGGGCCCGAGAACTCGCTGAATGAGTTGACCGTGCCATAGCACGGTCAACTCATTCAGCGCGCAAGTCGGTGTTGTCCAACACGCACGGAAGCGTGGACTTCCCACGCCTCCCGAGACGCGCCCCTGGCGCACGCCCCGGCGGCCTCCCGCCGCTCCCCACATCCCCCGGCCGTCTCGGCCACGGCCACAGCCAGCCAGGCCGTGGCCGAGACGGCCGCGTCCCTTACCCGTCCCGCACCCCTGACGGCCACCAGTTCGCGCGGCCGAGCAGCACCACCAAGGCCGGGACGACGAAGGCGCGGACGACGGTGGCGTCGAGGGCGATCCCGGCGGCCAGGCCGGTCGCCAGGACTTTGATTTCGACGCTCGGGCCGGCGGCGAGGGCGACGAAGGCGAGGAAGAGGATCAGGGCGGCGCTGGTGACCAGGCGGCCGGTGCGGCCGAGGCCGCGGACCACGGCCTCCTCGGTGGAGCCGGTCTCGTCGTACTCCTCGCGGACGCGGCTGAGGATGAAGACCTCGTAGTCCATCGAGAGGCCGTAGAGGAAGGCGAAGATCGCCAGTGGGACCCAGTTGACGATCGCCCCGGTCGCCGGGACGCCGCCGATCAGCTGGGAGCCCCAGCCCTCCTGCCAGATCAAGACGACGATGCCGAAGGACGCGCCGATCGAGACGACGTTCAGCGCGATCGCCTTCAGCGGCAGGACGACCGAGCGCAGGGACAGCCCGAGGAGGACGAAGGTGACCAGCGCGATCAGCGCCAGCATCAGCGGAAACGAGGAGTAGATCGCTTCGGTGAGGTCGCGATCCTGGGCCGCGGGGCCGCCGACCTGCGCGGCGCCGGGCAGATCCGGTTCGAGCGCGCGGACCGCGTCGAGGGTCGTCCGTCCCAACCCGGAGCCGGAGTCGTCGCTCGGGACCGCCACCGTCAGCGCGGTGCCGTCGTGGCGCCAGGCCCGCCCCGGCGGATCGAAGCTCGCCGCGACCCCTTCGACCCGGCCGACCCGCGCCGCGACCGAATCGGCCGACCCCTCCTGTCCGAGGACCTCGATCGGGGTGAGCACGCCGCTGCCGATGCCGGAGCCTTCGAGCCGTTCGAGCGCCGTCTCGGCCCCGCCGCCCGCCGAGAGCGAATCGACCGCCGGTTCCCCCGGGTTCAGCCGCAGCGCCACGATCGAGAGGGCCGCCAGGACGATCAACCCGGCCACCGCGGCCGCCCAGCGCCGCCGCACGACGAAGCGCGTCCATCGCGTCCAGCCCGCCCCGGCTTCGGCGTCGCCGGCGACCCGGTGGCGACGGTCGAGCCGCTCGCCGACCCCGGCCAGCAGGATCGGCAGCAGGGTCAGCGCGGCCAGCACCGAGACGAGCGGGATCAGCAGGCCGCCGAAGCCGATCGAGCGGATGAACGGGATCGGCACCACCACCATCGCCAGCAGGCCGATCGCGACGGTGACGCCGCTGACCGCGACTGCCCGCCCGGCGGTCGCCATCGCGGCGAGCACCGCGTCCTCCCCGCTCCGCCCGCCCGCCCGCGCCTCCCGCCAGCGGAACACCACCAGCAGCGAGTAGTCGATCGCGACGCCGAGGCCGATCAGCCCGACCAGGAACTGGACGACGAAGGACACCTGGGTCAGTTCGGCCAGCCCGCGGAGCAGGGCGAAGGTGGTGAGGATCGAGGCGCCGGCGATCAGCAGCGGCACCAGCGCCAGCCACGATCCGAACACCAGGGCGAGGACGATCAGGGCGCCGAGCGCGCCGAAGAGGGTCTCGGCGAGGAGGCCGATGCCGCCACCGCCGGAGTCTTCGGCGAGCGCCTCGATGCCGGTGACCCGGAGCGGCGCTCCGCCGACAGACACCTTGGCGGCGGCCGCGCTCGCCGCCGTCAGCGCCGCTTCGTTCTCGTCCGGCGCCGGGCGGCCGACCGGCGGGAAGACCAGCGCCCAGGCCACCTGCCCGTCGGCCGAGACGAACTTCCCCGGCGGGGCTCCCGCGCCGGGCGCCAACGCCCGCGAGCCCGGCACCGCCTCGGCCACCTGGAGCGTGGCCCGCCGCAGTTCCGGATCCAGCGCCTCCTCGCGGCCCTCCCGCGGCGTCGCGACGAGGACGATCGGCGGGATCACGCCGCCGTTGCCGTAGAGCGCGACGATCTTTTCGTTCGCTTCGTAGGCCGGCTGCCCGGGGGCGTCGAAGGAGCGCGAGAGGTGTTCGTCGATCGAGCTCGCCGACCAGGCGCCGACCAGCGCGACGATCACCCAGAAGGCACCGACGGCACGGCGGTGCCGGAGGACCCAGGTGGCGATCGTCTTCCCGTCGATGCCGATCCCGTACCCGCCTACCGGGGACGGCCGAGGTCGGGAAACGCGGCCTCCGTCCCGAAGAGCGGATCGGGATTGGCCAGCGCCTGCACCGTGCCGCTCGGCGCCGCGATGCCGAGCCACGCCAGCTGGAGCAGGATCTCCCGCGCCGCGAGCTCGTCGACCGACCGCGTCGCCTCGTACTGGGCCAGCGCCACGCCCGCCTGCGCCCAGGTGACCGCGGCCGCCAGCAGCGGGCTGCGCCAGCGGAAGTAGACGACCGGGAAGGCGACGTAGAGGAGGTCGTTGGCGGCAGCGGCAACGAGGGCCCGCGTGCGCTCCGGCGAGCGCTCCGCTTCGATCACCCGCGCGGTCGAGTCGGCGAGCGCGAGCTCGATCCCCGTCCACGCCGGCGCGAAGGCCCAGGTCGGCGGCGCGAAGCGCGCCTGCCGCAGCCCCCGATAGCCGGTCGGCGACCGCGCCACGATCGCCCCGCCCGCCCCGATCACGCCGGCCGCGATCCCGGCCCGGAGGGCGATCTTGCGAGCGAGTGTCATCGTGGGAGAGGGAGCACGGGTCGGGTCATCGGGAAACCTGTACCCACCACTACGGGAGAACCTCTGGTTTCGGTTGACGGGAAAAGGGACGCTGCCTGCGGTCGGCCATCAGACCTTGCGGTAGCGCGCGTCGGCGATCGAGTAGAGCGCGAAGCCCATCAGGCCCGCGGCGACGATCGCCAGCAGCCACGGCCCGGCACTCGTCTGCGTCAGCTTGTGCAGGGCGCCGTCGAGCCCCACCGCTTCCTTCGGGTCGTACTCGACCGCCGCCTTGATCACGCCGTAGCCGACGAGGGCGAAGATGACCGCCCGCGCGACCAGGCCGAAGATGCCGAGCGCCGTGTAGGCCTTGCGCACCGACTCGCTCATCTCCCCCGTCTTCGCGTCTTCGAGGAACTCCCTCGAGATGCCCTTGTAGCCCTGGTAGGCGGCGACGCCGACCAGGATCACGCCGACGATCGCGACGATCACCGCGCCCCCCGTCCAGCCGAGGACGCCCGCCGTCGTTTCCTTGGCTTTGGCCGAGCTCGATTCCGAGCCGGAGCCGACAAGGATGCCGATCGCGACGACGCAGAGGGACGCGTAGACGATGCCGCCGGCCGCCGCGGCGACCCGGTCTGACGGCTCGTCGCGTTGTTCGGCGCCGTGGCCGACGGCGGCACGGGTCAGGCGCCAGATCGCATAGCCCGCCAGGCCGATCGCCAGCAGGACGAGCAGGGCCTTGCCGTAGGACTGGCCGGCGATCGCCTTCATCGCCCCTTGCTGGTCGGTCGTCTTGCCGCCCTCGCCGAAGGCCAGCTCCAGCGCCAGCAGGCCGACCACGAAGTAGACGGCCCCCCTCGCCACCAGGCCGGCGCGCGCCAGCCAGCCGAGCGCATCGGCGTGGGCCAGTTCCTCTCCCCCACGTCTCGCCTTGCCGCCGAGCTTCTGTGCCCCGGTCCCCAGATCCGGCGTCATCGTCCATCGCTCCCAGCCGCCGCCCCGGCGGCCCGGCAGGCGAAGAGCAGCAGGCAGATCGCCCCGATCCCGATGCAGACGCCGCCAAGCACGTCGAGCGGATGGTGCATCCCGCGGTACAGGCGTGAGAAGACGACGAAGGTGACCATCAGGATCCCGGCGGTCCAGGCGAGGCCCTTGCGCAGGCTGTTCGTGAACGTCGAAGTCGCCAGCAGCACCAGGCCGCAGTAGACGGCGACCGAGGCGGCGGTGTGGCCGGAGGGGTAGCTGGCGTCCACCGGCAGGTCTTCCAGGCGGTGGACCGAGGGCCGGTCGCGTGGGACGATCGCCGAGGTCACTTTGTAGGTGGCCGACTCGGCGGTGAGGACGAAGACGGCGAAGGCGGCGATGCGCCAGCGCCGTAGCCAGGCGCAGACCAGCGCGACGATGCCGACGAGGATCGGCAGGACCGGCGAGCCGCCCGCTTCGGTGCCGATTTCCGAGAGCGTCGTCAGGCCGCTGGTGCGGTGTTCGGCGAACCATTCGGGCAGCGCTTCGTCGGCGCCGCCGAGGTCGAGCCCGCTGCCGCTGATGACGACGTGGACGATGAACAGGGCGAGCAGGACGGAGAGGGCGGCGAGCACCACGAATCCGGTGAGCAGGGCCGCGAGGAAGACCAGCACCGGGTGCCGGTCGCCGAGCTTCGCGGAGAAGCGCTCGGCGATCCCGCCGGGGCGCGGCTCGAGTATCGGGACCGATTCAGACGTCGACATCCATTGCTCCTACCCTTCACCAGATCGAATTACCTTCGCAACGGCCGAACGGGACCGGCGGAGAAATGTCAGGGAGTACCGTTATCCGATGACAGGTGAGCCATCTGGACGCCTCGAGCCGGCGGCGCGGATCATGGTGGCGTCCGCGTTCCTGATCGGGATTCTGATCATGCTGCTCGATCCGTTCTCCTTCGGCCGCGTCACCGGCCTGATGGCGTGGATCGCGGGCGGGGTCGGGGTCATCGTGGCGGCGGCGCTGGGGGCGATGTTGCTGGGCCGCGGGGAGATGCCGGAGGAGGAGTTCCGCCGGATGGCCGAGCGCAGCGAGCTGATGTCGCGGCTGCCGCCCGGCCAGATGCAGCCGAGCGAGTTCGAAGAACTCGTGATCGAGGCGATCGACCGCCTGCCGGCCGAATTCCAGGAACTGCTCGCCGACGTGCCGATCGTCGTCTCCCGGCGCGGCGAGGAGTTCGGCGCCTACGGCCACTACATCGGCGACACCATGGCCCGCGACGACCACCGCGACCACATCGTCATCTACCAGGACACCCTGGAACGGGACTTCGGCTGGAACCCGGAGCTGCTCCGCGCCCAGATCGCCCGCACCGTCTTCCACGAGGTCGCCCACCACCTCGGCTGGGACGAGCCCGGCGTGCGCGACCTCGGCCTTTGAGCGCCGCTCCGAAACCCTGCCGCTCCTGATCGCGGTCTCGGTGCTCGCGGCGATCTCGATCGGCGTCGCGCGCCACCGCCTCGACCGGTGACGCGCCCCGACCTCGATCAGGCCCGGAGGAACTCCAGGAGGTCGGCGTTGATCGTCTCGTGCTCCGTCGTCGGCATGCCGTGGGGGAAGCCCTGGTAGGTCTTCAGCGTCCCGTTCGGCAGCAGTTCGGCCGACTTCGGCCCGGAGTCGGCGTAGGGGACGACCTGGTCGTCTTCGGAGTGCATGACCAACACCGGGACCTCGATCTTCTTCAGGTCCTCGGTGAAGTCGGTCTGCGAGAAGGCGACGATGCCGTCGTAGTGGGCCTTGGCGCCGCCCATCATTCCCTGGCGCCACCAGTTCTCGATCACTGCCTCCGAGGATTTGTCGGGCTCTTTGTCGTAGTTGTAGAACGGGCCGGCGGCGAAGGCGCGGAAGAACTCCGAGCGCTTCGCGGCCATTTCGGCCTGGATGCCGTCGAAGAACTCTTTCGGCAGCCCCTCCGGGTTGGCGTCGGTCTGCACCATCAGCGGCGGGACGGCACTGATCAGCGCCGCTTTCGACACCCGGTCCTCGCCGTGTCTCGCGATGTAGTGAACGACCTCGCCGCCGCCGGTCGAATGGCCGACGTGGACCGCGTCGCTGAGGTCAAGGTGGTCGACGACCGCCTTCAGGTCGTCGGCGTAGTGGTCCATGTCGTGACCGTCGCCGACCTGGGTCGAGCGCCCGTGGCCGCGGCGGTCGTGGGCGACCACCCGGTAGCCCTCGTTCAGGAAGAAGAGCATCTGGGTGTCCCAGTCATCGCTCGAGAGCGGCCACCCGTGACTGAAGACGATCGGCTGTCCCGACCCCCAGTCCTTGTAGAAGATCTCGACGCCGTCCTCGCTCGTGACGTAAGGCATGGGTGGTGCTCTCCTTTTTGCTTGGGGTCTGTCGGCCGGCGCCCCACCGGACCGCGATCCACCCGAGTCTTACCGATCGCGGATCGCTCGTCTACGCTGGACCGATGGCGCACCCGTCGGCCAAGGAAGCGGCCCAGCTCGGTCGCGACGACGCGAAAGAGGCGATCGACCTCGCCCGCTCCGGCGGGCAGATGTACCCGATCGTGACGATCGCCGACGGGGCCGAGCACCACGCCCAGACCACCGCCTTCCACAAGCGCTGGTGGCGCTCCCAGGACGAAAAGTGGCCGACCGCGGTGCGCGAGGCCTACGACCAGGCGTTCACCCGTGAGCTGCTCGACCAGAAAGTCGCCGTCGTCGAGCTCGCCTTCGACGCCGCGGGCGGCCGCAAGTGGAGCAACGTCGGCGTCGTCGACCTCCAGGCCTGGGAGCCGACCTTCCCTTTCGACCCGCAGAGCACCGGCTGGATCCAGCAGGACCCCCGCTCCCGGGTCGGCTGGCGCCGCCGCTCGATGCTGCGCAACATGTTCAAGCGCAAGAAGAAGGACGACGAGGCGAAGTCACTGACGGTCTGAGCGCGGGTCGGCGAGGACGGGCGTTCTCCCGGCCGCCCCGGCAGTCCTAGACGGTCCTGGGCGTCTCATGGCGGTCCTGGCTGGCTGTGACCGCCATGAGACGCCCAGGACGTGAGGGGTCCGTGCGGGAGAAGCCACACCTGTCTGAGTTCCGTGACGGAGATGCCGGGAACGTCACCCTTCCGCGCATCTTCGGTCTGCTTTCGGGCCTTGAAAAGGGGCCCGAAAACGCGCTGCGTGTATTTGGGCCCCTATAGGGGGGCCAATGCACGCAGCGACGAATTGACTGTTGTCCAACACGCACGGAAGCGTGGACTTCCCACGCTCTCCGTCACGACTTGCGAGTCTCGACACGTCCTCGTGGGAGAGCGGTGAGCGTTCCGTCGCTCCTCCCGTGACGCGCCCGCGGCGCACGCCGGGACTTCCCCCGACACTCCCCACATCCCCCGGCCGTCTCGGGCACGGTCACAGCCAGCCAGGGCCGTGGCCGAGACGGCCGTGCTCGCCGCAGCGCCTTGCGTCCCTTTCCCGTCCCCCTACCCCTCCGGCAACCTCGGCGGAGCGCTCCGATACGTCGCGGGCGTCGCCGACAACTTGATCGGATTCCGGGTCAGCGACACGGAGGAGCCGTCGTCGCGGGGGATCTCCACCGTCGGGGCGAGGCCGATGCGCTCGGCGAACTCGAAGGCGGCGCCGAGGTCGTTCACCTGGCCGGCGGGGACGCGGCGGGCGAGCAGGGCGGCGGACCACTCCGCGGCGGAGCGGGCGGCGAGGAGGCGCTCCAGCTCGGCGCCGAGGCCGTCGCGGTTCGCGACCCGGTCGGGGTTGGTGGCGAAGCGCTCGTCGCTCGCCAGCCCCGGCTCGCCGAGCTCGTCGCAGAGCGTCGCGAACTGGCGGTCGTTGCCGACCGCCAGGACCAGCTCACCCTCGCCGGTGGCGAAGACCTCATAAGGGGAGATGCTCGGGTGGCGGTTGCCGAGGCGCTCGGGGACGACGCCGGCGATCGTGTAGGCGGAGCCCTGGTTCACCAGGGCGGCGAGCAGGGCCGAGTAGAGGTCGACCTCGACCAGCTGGCCCTGGCCGGTCTCCTCGCGGGCGCGCAGGGCGACGAGGATCCCGACCGTGGCGAAGAGTCCCGCGAGCACGTCGACCAGGGCGACGCCGACCTTCATCGGTTCGCCGTCGGGCGCTCCGGTGATCCCCATCAGTCCGCCGAGCGCCTGGATCAGCAGGTCATAGCCGGGCAGCGCGGCCCCGCCCTCGCCGCTGCCGAAGCCGGTGATCGAGCAGTAGATGAGGCGCGGGTTTTCGGCGCGAAGCGTCTCGAAGTCGAGGCCCTTCTCGGCCATCAGGCCGGGCCGGAAGTTCTCCACCAGCACGTCGGCGTCGCGGGCGCGCAGCCGCAGCTCCGCCAGCCCCTCCTCATTCGACAGGTCGAGGACCACGCTGTCCTTGTTGCGGTTCACCGACTGGAAGTAGGTCGCCTCCCCGCGCTCGTCGTACGGAGGGCCCCAGGAGCGGGTTTCGTCGCCCCCGCCGGGCCGCTCCACCTTGGTCACCTCGGCGCCGAAATCGGCGAGCATCATCGTCGCGAACGGCCCCGCGAGGACGCGCGAGAAATCGAGGATCTGCACCGACCCGAGGGCCTCGGAGTTATGCGTTTCGCCGCTCATCTGCTTCAATCGTCGCAGATTTTCGAAAATCGAAAGGACCCGATGAGCACCACCACCGCCGCTCCCCCCGCGATTCGCCCCGAGGACTTCCTCAACATCGACCGCATGCTCTCCGACGAAGAGCGTGACATCCGCGACACCGTCCGCTCGTTCGTCCGCGACAAGGTCACCCCCTACGTCGGCGACTGGTTCGAGGAGGGCACGATCCCGCTCGAGCTGGCCAAGGAACTCGGCTCGCTGAACGTCCTCGGCATGCACCTCGAGGGCTACGGCTGCGCCGGCGCCTCCGCCACCGCCTACGGCCTCGCCTGCATGGAGCTCGAGGCCGGCGACTCCGGCATCCGCTCGCTGGTCTCCGTCCAGGGCTCGCTGGCGATGTTCGCGATCTGGAAATGGGGCTCGGAGGAGCAGAAACAGGAGTGGCTGCCGCAGATGGCCGCCGGCGACGCGATCGGTTGCTTCGGCCTGACCGAGCCCGACGCCGGCTCCGACCCCGGCTCGATGCGCACCCGCGCCCGCCGCGACGGCGACGACTGGATCATCAACGGCCAGAAGATGTGGATCACCAACGGCTCGGCCTCGGCGGTCGCCGTGGTCTGGGCGCAGAGCGACGAGGGCGTGCTCGGCTTCGTCGTCCCCAAAGGCACCAAGGGCTTCACCACCCAGGACATCCACAAGAAGATGAGCCTGCGCGCCTCGATCACCTCCGAGCTCCTGCTCGACGACGTGCGCCTGCCCGACTCGGCCCGCCTGCCGCTGGTCTCCTCGCTGAAAGGCCCGCTCTCCTGCCTCAACGAGGCCCGCTACGGGATCGTCTGGGGCGCGGTCGGCGCGGCGCGTGCCTGCTTCGAATCGGCGCTCTCCTACTCCAAGGAGCGCATCCAGTTCGACAAGCCGATCGCCAGCTACCAGATCCAGCAGCAGAAGCTGGCCTTCATGGCGACCGAGATCAACCGCGGCACCCTGGTGGCGCTGCAGCTCGGCCGGCTGAAGGACGAAGGCGTGATCCGCCCCGAGCACGTCTCGATGGGCAAGCTCGGCAACGTCAACGGCGCGCTCGAAGTCTGTCGCAACGCCCGCCAGGTGCTCGGCGCCAACGGCATCACGCTCGAGTATCCGGTGATCCGGCACATGAACAACCTCGAGTCGGTCGTCACCTACGAGGGGACCGCGGACGTGCACGCGCTCTCGATCGGCCAGGCACTGACGGGGATCTCGGCATTCCGATGAGCCCCACGGTCAACGCGGCGCGGCCCGGCACGATCGCCCAGCACGCGGTCGAAGGGCTGCGCCGCGCGTTGACCTCCGGCGAGCTCACTCCTGGCGACAAGATCCGCCAGGAGGAGATCGCCGACGCGCTCGGCACCAGCCTCTCCCCCGTGCGCGAGGCGCTCGCCGTACTCGAGCAGGAGGGCCAGGTCACCTACCTGCCGCGGCGCGGCTACTTCGTCACCGAGCTGGACATGGACGACCTGCGCGAGATCTACGAGCTGCGCGCGCTGCTCGAGGAGCGGGCCGCCCGCCGGGCCCTCCCCCTGCTCGACGAGGGCGCCCTGGAGCGCGTCGCGATCGCCGCCCGCGACTGCGTCGAGGCGGTCGACGGCGGCGACGTCGCCGCCGAGCTCGAGGCCAACCGCCGCTTCCACTTCGGCCTGCTCGAGTCCCCGGGCCAGAACCACACCCTGCGCGTGATCCGCCTGCTCTGGGACTCGACCGAAACGTACCGGGCGATGTACTACAACGCGCCCGAGGCGCGCCACGAGGCGATCGAGGCCCACGACCGGATCATGGACGCCGCCCGCGAGCGCGACGCCGACCGACTCGTGAGCGAGCTCGAGTCCCACCGCGCCGAGGCCCTCACCCGCCTCGAGCGCGTCCTCTCCGAGGACCGCTAGCGCCGGCTAGGCGGCCCAGCCGTCCCAGTAGGTGATCTCCTCGACCGGCGGCCGGCGCGCCGGCTTGAAGTCGAGGCCCTTGGTGTAGGCGACGGGGATCAGGCTCACCTGGGTGACGCCTGCCGGGATGCCGAGCAGCTCGGCGGTCTCCTTGGCGCGGCTCAGGTGCAGCGTGGTCCAGGTGGAGCCGAGGCCGCGGGCGCGGAGGGCGAGCTGGAAGCTCCAGCCGGCCTGGCAGATCGAGCCCATGCCGACGATCGCGTCGCCCTGGTCCTGGAAGGTTTCCTCGAGGCAGGGGATGACGAAGACCGGCGCCTTCTCGAGGTTCTCGGCGAGGTACATCGCGCTGTCGAAGACCCGCTTGTCCTGGCCGCCCTCCGACGAGTTCTCCCCCGATTGGCGCAGGTAGGGGATCGCCGCCTCGCGGTAGAAGGCGGCGATCTTCAGCTTCAGGTCGTCGTCGGCGACCATCACCCAGCGCCAGGTCTGGCGGTTGGAGGCGGTCGGCGCCTGCACCGCGAGCCGCAGGCATTCGAGCAGGACCTCGCGCTCGACCGGCCGGTCGAAGTCGAGGCGCTTGCGCACCGAGCGGGTGGTCGAGAGCAGGAGGTCGGCGTTGTCGCGGTCGATCCGCGGCGCGTCGGGCGTCGGTTCGGTCATGCGCCGATCCTAGGGCGTCGGCCGCTCGCCGCTCACCCCGATGAGGCGCGCGCCGCGGCCCCTGCTGAAGAAGCTGAAGGTCCAGCGCAGCAGCACCAAGAGCCGGTTCTGGAAGCCGATCAGGTAGTAGATGTGGACGGTCAGCCAGGCGAGCCAGGCGGGCAGGCCCCAGAGGTGGATGCCGCCGCGCAGCTCGGCGACCGCCTTGGAGCGGCCGATCGTCGCCAGGTTGCCTTTGTCGAGGTAGTGGAAGGGGCGAGGCGTCTCGCCGCGCAGGCGGGCGGCGATCGCCTTCGCCGCGTAGCGCCCCTGCTGGATCGCGACCGGCGCCAGGCCGGGCAGCCCGAGCGGCCCGCCGTCGGGGCCACGGACGCTGACCATGTCGCCGAGCGCGAGGACCTCAGGATGGCCCGCGAGGGCCAGGTCGGGCCCGACCTCGACCCGCCCCGATTTGTCGACCTCCGCCCCGGCGGCCTCGCCGAGCATCGCCGCCAGCGGGGAGGCGCGCACCCCCGCCGCCCAGACCACGGTCCGGGTCTCCATCCGGACCTCCTTGCCGTCCTCTTCCCAGGCCAGCGACCCGGCGTCGATGTCGGAGACCATCCGTCCCAGGAGCGGCTCGACGCCGAGCCGGCGGAGCTGGGCCAGGGCGTGCCGCGAGAGGCCGGGCGGGAACGCCGGCAGCACCCGGTCCTCGCCGTCGAGCAGGACGATCCGCGCGTGCTCGGGCTCGATGTTGGCGAAGTCGCCCGGCAGCGTGTCCCGGGCGAGCTCGGCGATCTGCCCGGCCATCTCGACGCCGGTCGGCCCGGCCCCGATCACCGCGAAGGTGAGCCAGGCGCGGCGCTTCTCGGGATCTGGCTCCAGCTCGGCCGCCTCGAAGGCCGACAGCAGCCGGCTGCGGATCGTCAGCGCGCTCGCGATCGACTTCGGGTCCGGCGCGAACTCCCGCCACTCCTCGTGGCCGAAGTAGGTGTATTCGGAGCCGCCGGCGACGATCAGCGTGTCGTAGCCGAGGCGGTGCTCGGTCTCGCCGTCGGGGAGGTCGCCGAGCAGGACCTCGCGGGCGTCCAGGTCGAACCCGGTGACGGCGCCGAGCACCACCCGCGCGTTGGCCTGGCGCTTCAGCACCGCCCGCAGCGGCGCCGCCACTTCGGCGCTCGCCAGCGCCCCGGTCGCCACCTGGTAGGCGAGCGGCTGGAAGAGGTGGAAGTTCTGGCGATCGACCAGCGTCACCTCGACCGGAGCGTCGCGCAGGCGGCGTACGGCGTTCAGGCCGGCGAAGCCACCGCCGACGACCACGACCTGGTGTCTCGAGTCGGAGCTCATGCCCCACGTTACCCCGCCGGGGCCGGGTTGAACGGGCCTCATACGGGGCACCTACGCCGCGTGACCGACGGACCCGACGGCATCGTCGAGCTGGCGCTCGAGGCCTTCGACCTCGAGGCGATGGTCGCCTTCTACGAGCTCCTGGGGCTCGAGGTCGTGGGACGCGAACCGGGGCGCCTGTGGCTGGAGGCGGGCCCGTCCGCGCGCCTGGGGATCTGGAGCACCGGCGCGAAGGAGCACCGCGACCGCGGCGGCACGCACGTCCACTTCGCCCTCGGCGTCACCAGCGAGACCCTCGACGCGGCGACGCGGCGCCTCCGCGATTCGGGCCATGACTTCGAAGGCCCGGTGGCCCGCGACGACGGCGACCGCTCGGTCTACCTGTTCGACCCGGAGGGCAACCGGGTCGAGCTGTGGGACGTGAACCGCGTGAACGACTAGCCGGTCACGGTTGCGGCCGGGGGCCGACTTTCTCCTCGACGCGTTTAGAAGCCGGGGTCCGCCGGGCACCACAAGCGCATGCCAAGCCTTCCAGATGTTCCGGGTAAGAGCCTGATCGCGGGGATGACGAAGCGCACGCGGGTGATCGTCGCGACGGCGGGTGCGGGCGCGATGGCGGTCGGTGGCCTGGTCGCCAAACGCGTCCTCAGCCACGGTGGCGGGGACGAGGGCGCGAGCCCCGACCCGATCGCCGAAGCGCCGACCGCCCCGCCGGGAGCGGAGGAGAAACCGGTCCCGAAACCGAAACCGGCGAAACCGGCGCCCAAAGCCGACAAACCCAAACCGAAAGCGCCGCCCAAACCGAAACCGGCGAAACCGGCGAAACCGAAAGCCGAGCCGGAAGAGAACGTGAAACCGGCACCGAAGCAGACCGCCGGCAAGGACCCCCACCACGCGCTGAACAACCCGGTGGTCGACGATCCCGACCTGACCGAGTACCCGGACCCCTATGACACCCGCGAGGACCCGCTCGCCGACCCCGACCACCCGACCGGCGCCGAGAGCACCAGCGAACCGCCGCTCCAAATGGATCCCGAAATCGAGAACGGCGGCAAACCGCCCCGCCGCGACAAGCTCGACGACTAGCGCCCCCGGGTCATTAATGTGGTCTGGTCGTCGGGGGACGGCACCGACAAGCAGAAGACGACCGAAGCCGAGGAACCCATGAGCGCAACCGCAGGTCCTGCCACGATCGACTCGATCGATCCCGCCAACGGCGAGGTCGTCGAGACCTACGAGGTCTTTGCAGAGGGTCAGATCGACGCTGCCCTCGACCTTTCCCACAAGGCCTTCGCGGACTGGCGGCGCGCCGATTGGAGCAAGCGCGCCGAGCTGATGAACGGGGTCGCCTGGCAGCTGCGCGAGATGAGCGACCAGTTCGCCAAGACGGTGAGCCGGGAGATGGGCAAGCCGATCAAAGAAGCGGAAGCCGAAGTCGAGAAGTGCGCCTGGGCGGCGGAGTACTACGCCGAAACCGGTGGGGACTTCCTCGCCCCCGAGCGGATCGACACCGGCGACGGCCGCCGCATCGCCGTCCACAAGCGCCCGCTCGGCGTCGTGCTGGCGATCATGCCCTGGAACTACCCGCTGTGGCAGGCGATGCGCGCCGCGTGCCCGATCGTCTCCGCGGGCAATTGCTTCGTGCTGAAGCACGCCTCCAACGTGACCGGCTGCGGCCTCCTGCTCGAGCAGGCCTTCGAGCGCGCCGGCGCCGCGCCAGGCGTCTTCAAGACGATCATCGTCTCCGGCAGTAAAGCGTCAGAGCTGATCGGCGACCACCGGATCGCCGGGGTGACGCTGACCGGCTCCGACGCCGCGGGCGTCGCGGTCGGCGAAGCGGCCGGACGGGCGATCAAGCCGGTGGTGCTGGAGCTCGGCGGCTCCGACCCGTTCATCGTGCTCGGCGACGCGAACCTCGACAAAGCGGTCGAGGTCGGCGTCACCGCCCGCTTCCAGAACACCGGGCAGAGCTGCATCGCCGCCAAGCGCTTCATCGTCGTCGAGTCGGTGGCCGCGGACTTCGAAGAGCGCTTCGCCGACGCGGCCAAGAACCTGCGCCGCGGTGCCCCGATGGACCCCGAGACCCAGCTCGGCCCGATGGCGCGCGAGGACCTGCGCGACGAGCTCGCGGGGATCGTCCGTGCGTCGGAGTCGGCGGGCGCCCGCATCCTCACCGGTGGCGAGACCCCGGACGAGAAGGGCGCCTGGTACGAGCCGACCGTCGTCTCGGCGACCGGGGACTCGCAGGCCCCGGTGCTGCGCGAAGAGACCTTCGGCCCGGTCGCCGCGGTCGTCCGCGTCGCCGATGAGGCGGCGGCGATCGCGCTCGCGAACGAATCGGAGTTCGGCCTCGGCTCGAGCCTCTGGACCGAAGACCTTGAGCGCGCCGAACGGCTCGCCGCCGACATCGAATCGGGGATGGTCTTCGTCAACGCGATGACCGCCTCGGACCCGCGGATCCCCTTCGGCGGCGTGAAGCGGTCGGGCATCGGCCGCGAGCTCGGCGGGGAATTCGGCATGCGCGCCTTCCTCAACATGCAGTCGGTCGCGATCACCGAGCTGTAGAGAGCTAGGCTCGCCCGGTGCGGGTCGCCACCTGGAACGTCAACTCGGTCAAACAGCGGGTGCCGCGGCTGCTGCCGTGGTTGGACGAACGCGAGCCCGACGTCGTCTGCCTGCAGGAGACCAAGCTCGCCGACGACGCCTTCGACGCGCTGCTCGGCGACGAGCTGCGCGAGCGCGGCTACGAGTGGGCGGCACACGGCGAAGGGGCCTGGAACGGAGTCGCGATCCTCTCGCGGGTCGGCCTCGACGACCTCGTCCCGGGGCTACCGGACGGGCCGGGCTTCCCCGAGCAGGAGGCACGCGCCGTCTCGGCGACGTGCGACGGCGTCCGCGTCTGGTCGGTCTATGTCCCCAACGGCCGCGAGCCGGACTCCGATCACTACAAGTACAAGCTGAAGTGGCTCGCCACCCTGCGCGACCAGGTCGCCGCCGGCCCCGACGCGGTGATGGTCTGCGGGGACGTGAACATCGCGCCGACCGACGCCGACGTCTTCGACCCGGCCGCCTACGAGGGCCACACCCACGTGACCCCGCCCGAGCGCGCCGCGCTGGCCGAGCTGGAGGCGACCGGTCTCCACGATGTCGTCCGCGACCGCTGGCCCGACACCGAGCGGGTCTTCAGCTACTGGGACTACCGCGCCGGGATGTTCCACAAAGACCTCGGGATGCGGATCGACCTGATCCTCGCCGGCGACCCGGTCGCGGCGCGGGTGAAGGCGGCCTGGATTGACCGCAAGGCGCGCAAAGGAAAAGGCCCGAGCGACCACGCGCCGGTGATCGTCGACCTCGACCAGGCGCCCGACGGCGACATCGGCCCGGTCGTCCCACCTCCTTCGCGCCCGGTCGCCACCAAGGGAGCCGCGAAGCTCCCGCAGTCGAAGGACTAGACGCCCGGCCCCGACGGCGAGCCGTCGATCGCGGTCCGCCTCGGCCCGACGACGGCCTCGAGCACTTCGCCGAAGGCCGCCGCCGGCCGTCACACCGCGGGCGCCCCGCGTGTCACTGCTATGACACGACGCGAAAGGGGTTTGTGACCGATGACTGATGGCGATCCGATCGTCGAGGCTTTCGAGGAGCAGCGACCGCACCTGCGGGCGGTGGCCTACCGGATGCTGGGCTCGACCGGCGAGGCGGACGACGCGGTGCAGGAGGCGTGGCTGCGGCTGAGTCGCTCCGACGCGGCGGCGATCGAGAGCCTCGGCGGCTGGCTGACCACGGTGGTGGCGCGGATCTGCCTGAACATGCTGCGCTCGCGCAACTCGCGCCGCGAGCAGCCGCTCGACGTCCACGTGCCGGACCCGATCGTCGAACCGATCGACGGCACCGACCCCGAGCACGAGGCGCTGCTCGCCGACTCGGTCGGCATCGCGATGCTGATGGTGCTGGAAACGCTGAGCCCGGCGGAGCGGCTCGCGTTCGTCCTCCACGACATGTTCGGCGTGCCCTTCGAGGAGATCGCGCCGATCGTCGACCGCACCCCCGACGCCGCCCGCCAGCTCGCCAGCCGCGGCCGCCGCCGCCTGCGCGCCGCCGACCCGGTCGCCGAGCCGGACCTCGAGGAGCAGCGCACGTTGGTCGAGGCCTTCATCGCCGCCGCCCGCGAAGGGGACTTCGAGCGCCTCGTCCACGTCCTCCATCCCGACGTCGTGCTGCGCGCCGACCTCGGCCCCGACCGCGGGGCCACCGAGGTCCGTGGAGCCGAGGCGGTCATCGACCGGGCGCGGACCTTCGCGAACATGGGCGCCCACGGCCACATCGTCAGGGTCAACGGTGGCGTCGGGACGGTCTCCTTCATGGACGGCAAGCTCTTCTCGGTCGGCGCGATGCAGGTCCGCGAGGGCCGCATCGTCGAGGTCGACTTCCTCTCCGATCCGGCCCGCCTCGCGAACCTCGACCTGAGCTGGCTCTCCGCCTAGCCAGGAGTGGTTCTAGGCGACGGCGGGTGCGACCGCGCGGAAGGCGCGGCGGTAGGCGGTCGGCGTGGTGCCGGTCTCGCGGCCGAGGTGGAGGCGCAGGTTCGCGGCGGTCCCGAGGCCGCAGCGCAGGGCGACCTCCTCGACCGGCATGTCGGTGGCCTCGAGCAACCGCCGCGCCTCCAGCAGGCGCTGCTCGGTCAGCCAGCGGATCGGCGTCAGGCCGGTCTCCTCGGCGAAGCGCCGGGCCAGGGTCCGCGGCGAGAAGTGGGCGTGCTCGGCCATCTCGGCGATCGTGATCGGCCGCGCCAGTTCCGCGATCGCCCACTCGCAGGTCGCCGTCAGGCTCGACCCGCCGGCGGGTAGCTCGCGGCGGATGAACTGCGCCTGGCCACCGGGCCGGTGCATCGCCGCGACCATCCGCCGCGCCACGTCTCCGGCCACCGCCGAGCCGTGATCGGCGTCGACCATGTGCAGGCAGAGGTCGATCCCGGCGGCGACGCCCGCGCTGGTCAGCACCTGCCCTTCGTCGACGTAGAGGACATCGGGGTCGACGCGAACGGCAGGGAAGCGGGCGGCCAGCGCCTCGGCGTGCTGCCAGTGGGTGGTCGCGCGGCGCCCGTCGAGCAGCCCCGCCGACGCGAGGGCAAAGGCGCCGACGCAGACCGAGGCGACCCGCGCGCCGCGCCCGGCGGCGTCCCGCAGCGCCTCGGCGACCGCCGCCCCGGGGTCGTCGGTCGGCATGTACCCGGGGACGACGACGGTGTCGGCGCGCCGCAGCGCCTCGAGACCCGCCGTCGCCTCGATCGCGAAGCCGGTGGTCGACTCGACCGGGCCGGGACGCTCGGCGCAGGCCGTGAACTCGTAGAGGTCGCGGGCTTCCCGGTGGCCGAAGATCTGCGCCGGGATCGAGAGGTCGAACGCGACGACCTCGGGCACTGCCAATGCGACCACCCGGTGCATGGCAGAATCCTAACGGATATAGGCAATCGTGACACTTGTCGGAGGACGGACGGTTCGGCAACTTGGAGTCACCCCGAAGAAAGGATGGCTCCGATGAGCAGCCGCATCGAAAACCTGCTGGAGCGCAACCGTGAGTTCGCCGCCGGCGACACCTGGACGAACACTCCGCCGCTCCCCTTCCTGCCCCACCTCGGCCTCTACGTGGTGACGTGCATCGATCCCCGCACGGACCCGGCCGAGTTTCTCGGCCTGCGCTTCGCCGAGGCGATCGTCGCCCGCTCGGTCGGCGGCCGGGTCACCGACGACGTGAGGCGGGACCTCGCCTACATCGGCTACCTGGTCGAGACGAAAGCGCCCGACGGCCCCTACTTCGAGGCCGCAATCGTCCACCACACCGACTGCGGCAGCGGCCTCCTCGCCGATGCCGAGCTGCGTGCGGGTTTCGCGGCGCGCAGCGGCATCGACGAGGCGGCGCTCGCCGAGCTCCCGGTCCTCGACCCCGCCGCGACCGTGCGCGCCGACGTCGAGCGGGTGCTGGCCGACCCGGCCATCTCGCCCCGGATCACGGTCTCCGGCCACGTCTACGACGTGGACACCGGGCTGATCGAGACCGTGGTCGAGGCGGAGAGCCCGGCGGCCCGCGTCTAGGCCGCCGCCCCCGCGGGGCGCTCGGCCAGCGGGATCTCGCAGTCCGACGCGAAGCCCTGCGACTCGATCCCCAGCGCCACGTTGTTGCGGGTGGAGAAGTTCGAGAAGGCGACGTAGGCGGTCAGCTCGATCAGCCCGGCCTCGCCGAGCGCGTCGAGGAGGCGCGCCGAGAGCTCATCGGTGACGGTGAGCGGCGTCGAGGACATCGCCTCGGCGTACTCCATGACGTCGCGCTCGAGCGGGGTGAAGACGTCGGCCTCGCGCCAGCGCGGCACCTGGCTCGCCACCGCCGGGTCGAGTTGCTGATTCAGCGCGGTGAAGTAGCCGATGTCGAGGCACCAGCTGCAACCGACATACGCGGCGACGGCCATGTGGGCGAACGACTTCAGGCGCTCGTCGATCGCCGACCAGCTGTTGGCTCCCATGCCGAACTCGAGCGCCGCTTCCATCACCTCCGGGTTGTGCCAGCCGACCTCGAGCGGCTCGGGCAGATGGCCGCCGAAGAGCGCCAGCTTGCTCTCGTCGAAGCCGGTCATCTCTGCCTTGGGGACGCGAAGTGCCATGTGTTCCTCCTGTGATCCTGTTGGTGAACCGGGTCTCAGGAGGAGGACACGGGCGGGCCGGCGGATGTGACCGCGGGCCCGCCGCCGGACCTCAGCGGCTCGCGGCGCGCAAGGCTTTCAGCGCCTCGACGTAGATCTCGGAGAAGCTCGGGAAGGGCTGGATCGTGTCGACGAGGACCTCGAGCGGGACCTTGGCGCGGATCGCCAGCGTCGCCTGCTGGAGCCACTCCCCCGCCTCGGGCCCGAGGGCGTGGGCACCGACGATGCGCTCGCCGTCGCCGAGCAGGGTCAGGTAGCCGTGCTGCTTCTCCCAGGCGTGGGTGTAGGTGGCGGTCTTGGCGACTTCCGAGAGCTTCGTGGTGCCTTCGAACTCGGCCTCGTTCGCGCCGACCGCGGCCGCCTGCGGATCGGTGTAGGTGACGCGGGGGACCGCGTCGTAGTTGACCCGCCGATCCTCGCCGAGGATGTTCGAGGCGACGACCTCGCCCTCGTACTTGCCGACGTGGGTGAGCGGCCAGGCCCCGTTGACGTCGCCGATCGCCCAGAGGCGCTCGGTCGCCCGCAGGTGCTCGTCGACCTTGACGCCGTGCGGGTCGGCCTCGATGCCGACGGTCTCCAGGCCGATGCCCTCGACCCGCGGCCGGCGGCCGGTGGCGACGAGGATGCGGTCGCCGCGCAGCTCGCGCCCGTCGTCCAGCGCCAGCACGTAGTCCTCGCCGTCGCGCCGCGCGGCGGTGACTTTGGCGCCGAGCACGAGCTCGATCCCCTCGCCGCGCAGTTCCTCGCCGAGCGCTTCGCCGAGCGGTGCCGGTTCGCGACCGAGCAGGTGCGGGGAACCGTCGATCACCGTGGCTGACCCGCCGAGCCGGTTCACGACCTGGGACAGCTCGACCCCGGCCGGGCCGCCGCCGAGCACCAGCAGGTGCTTCGGCACCGCCTTCATGCTGGTCGCCTCACGCGTGCCCCAGACGCCGTCGAGCTCCCGCAGGCCGGGCACCGGCGGCACGAACGGCGCCGCGCCGTTGGCCAGCACCACGTGCCCAGCGGTGTAGGTCTTGCCGTCGACCTCGACCGCCCCGGTCCCGGCAAGCCGCCCGTCCCCGCGGATCAGCGCGATGTCGTTGTCGGCGAGCCACTTCTCCTGGCCGCCGTCCGTCCAGTCGCTGACCATGTAGTCGCGCCAGGCGAGCGCCGCCTCGACGTCGACCTCGGCGCTCGCGGCGGCCTGACGGGCGCCCGCGACCGCCTCGCCGGGCCGCAGCAGGGACTTCGACGGGATGCAGGCCCAGTAGGAGCACTCCCCGCCGATCAGCTCGCGCTCGACGACCGCGACCCGCAGGCCGCCCGCCTTCAGCGCGCCCGCGCAGTGCTCGCCGGGCGAGCCGCCGCCGAGGACGATGACGTCGAAGTCGTGCTCACTCACCGCGGCAGCTCCTCGCCGGCCGCCTCGCGCACCATGTACTCGGCGTACCAGTCGGGCCAGTTCGCGTCCTCTTCGCCGATCCGCTTCTCGTGCTCGCCGTGCGCGGCGGCGGCGCGCCGCAGCGCCTCCGCCAGCTCCGGCGCGGACTCATAGGTCGTCGCCATCTCCATCGCTCCTCTCGGTACCCGCCGCTCAGCGGCCGGGCGCCCGCGTGTTGATTTCCTGCAGCAGCCAGCCGTTCCCGTCCGGGTCGGAGAACGAAGCGAACGACCCGTAATCGGCGTTAGCCGGCGCCGCCCCGATCACCCGGTTGGCGGTGCCGATGTGATGAAAGATCCCCCCGGCGTCATGAAACACCTCCGACACCTCCACCCCGCGTCCGACCAGATCCTCCCGCGCCGCCGCGATATCCGCCACCGTCAACTGCAACCCCTCGTACGACCCCGGCTCCGCCGCCGTCAGCCCTTCGCCGAAGATGATCGAGCATTCCGACCCGGTCGGCGTGAACTGCACGATCCGAAACCCCTCCTCGTCCCCCACGTAATCGATGTCCGTCCGCCACCCGAGCGTTTCATAGAAAGCCTTGGCCCGATCCACATCGGACACCGGCAACAGGACAACCTCAAGCTTCATCTGCGTCATTCGACCCCTCCTAGATCGCGTGCCCTTCGCGCCTACGACACTAAGCCGGGATCAGCCGAACGCAAGCCGGCGACATCGGTCGCGGCGCGGACGAAGTCCGCCGTCGCCGGCGAGGTGGCGGCTCGCGGCCAGGCAACGACCAGCCGGCCCGGCGGCACGTCGGCGAGCGGCCGGGTCACCAGTCCCGGGCGCGGGTAGCGGGCCGCGACCGAGACCGGCAGGAAGGCGACCAGCTCGCCGAGCTCGATCAGCTGGATCATCTGGCTGAGGCCGTCGGGCGGCGGCGGCTCGAGGGAGGTCGCGGGCCACCAGAGCCGGCCCGCCGCTTTCGAGACGTGCGCGGCGGCGAGGTCGGTCGGCGAAATCTCCTCCTGAGCGGCGAGCGGGTTGGAGGCGGCCAGGGCGACCAGCAGCGGCTCCTCCAGCAGCACCTCGAAGTCGAGGCCGTCGGGATCGAACTCCGTGAAGATCAGGGCGACGTCGGCGCGGCCTTCGCGTAGCAACGGCGCTCCCTGGTTCATGTCGGAGAAGGAGACTTCGAGCGGCAGCGCCTCGGGCTGCTCGCGATAGGCGGTGACGATCGGCTCCAGCAGGTTCCCTTCGAGGTCCGCCTTCAGGGTGAGGACGAGGCTCCGGCCCGGGCCGACGGCGCGCTGGGCGCGGCGAGCGGCGGCGTCGAGCGCATCCAGCGCCAGGCGCGACTGCTCGAGCAGGACCCGACCCGCCTCGGTCAGCTCGACCCGGCGGGTGGAGCGTTCGAGGAGGCGGACGCCGAGCTGCGCCTCCAGGCCCGCGATCGCCCGCGAGAGCGCCGGCGAGGCGATCCCGAGGCGCTCGGCGGCGCGGGTGAAGTTGAGCTCTTCGGCGACCGCGACGAAGTAGCGCAGCGGCCGCGACTCGATCTGATTGATAACCACAAGGTAATAGTGACGGACCGGATCGGTCCTTCAGTTTCGCGGCGGCCCGGAGCAACCTCCCTCCCGCACGCACATCGCCTCAGGAAGGACCCCATGATCGTCGTCACCACCCCCACCGGCCACATCGGCCACCGCGTCGTCGAGCTGCTGCTCGACCGTGACGAGCCCGTCCGCGTCATCGCCCGCGACCCGTCCCGCCTCTCCGCCGCCGCCCATGAGCATGGCGACGTGATCGCCGGCTCCCACTCGGATCCCGCGGTCCTCGACGCGGCGCTCGCCGGCGCCGATGCACTCTTCCTCGTGGTGCCGCCGAACCGCGGGGCGGAGTCGGTCGATGACTACTACCTCGACTACGCCCAGAAGGCGCGCGCGGCGGCCGAGCGGGCGGGCGTCGGCCACGTCGTCGGGATCTCGACCATGGGCGGCGGCATCGACGGCGCCGGCCAGCTCTCGGCCGCCCTCGCGGTAGACGCCCTGCTCGGGGAGTCCGGCGCCGCCTACCGCGCCGTCGCGGCACCCTTCTTCATGGAGAACCTGCTGGGGCAGGTGGACGCGCTGCGCGACGGCATCCTCGCGCTTCCCTCCGACCCCGACCTCACCCTGCCGGTGGTCGGCACCGCCGACCTCGCCGCGCGGGCGGCCGACCTCCTCGCGGCGCGCGACTGGACCGGCGCCGATCGCATCCCCGTGTCCAGCCCCGACGCGCTCACCCCGATCGGCATCGCCGCCGAGCTCTCCGATTCGCTCGGCCGTGGGATCGCCTACCGCCAGATCGCCCCGGCCGACTATGGCGAGATGCTCCGCGGCTTCGGCCTCTCCGACGCCTGGTCCGCCGGGCTCACCGCGATGGCCATCGCCCAGAACGAAGGCTTCTACGACCGGGACCTGGCAGCCGCTCGCGCCGTCGGCCCGACCACGCTGCGCGAGTGGTGCGACACCGTCCTGCGCCCCGCACTCGAAAGCTGAGCAACTTCCTCGCTGCCGCGCTACCGTCCCGACAGGAGATGAGGAGATGAGGCTCAGCATGCCGTTCCGCGCGACCGCGTTGCTGTTCGCGGTGAGCTGCCTCGCGGTCATCGTCGCCCCGACGTCCTCGCAGGCCCACTCCTCCGATCGGCGGTGCAGCGTCGGGAGCCCACCGTCGATCGAAGATGGGCCTCGCCTGTTGGCGAAGCCGGCGGGCCCCGAGCTCGTCGTCGCCTGCGGCAAGGGCGTCGCCGGCCCCTTCGAGATCGCTGCCTACACCAGCGTCGACCACACGCTCTGCACCGCCTTCCTCGGGGTAGGCTTCGGAAGTGGCGAATGCGGCGCGGCCTTCGGCGAGTCGCGGCTCGCCCGCGACGGCGTCCTCGCGACCGGCACGAACTGGGCATGGGGAGCCGGCCCCGGTCCCGCCTACACGGCGATAGGCGGTTGGGTGACGCCGGAAGTGGCGCGGGTCGAAGTCCGCTACCACCGCAACAATGGGAAGCCGACCCGGGAGGCCGATGCCACCGTCGGCCAGGTCGACGGCGAACTGCTCGGCTCGCTCGGGCAGAGCGAGCCGTTCGGGAGGTTCGCCGTCGTGTTTCCCGGATGCTCGCTTCCCCAGGGCATACGGATCCTGGCGTTCGATTCCGAAGGGCGGCTGCTCGGCTCGGAAAGCGGCCATAAGTCCGGCTTCGGCACCCCCTGCCGCCCGGCACCGACGCCGCGGGACGGGCACGCTGCCGGACAAAGTGCGCCTGGCGTGAGCACTTCCTAACCAGGTGGACAGGTGTCCCGGCTCGAAGAGCTGAGACGGAAGCTCCTCAAGCTCGCCGACTCGACCAGGCGGAATGCGATGAGCCAGTAGTCATCTCTCTGGCCGGTCCCCCAGACTCCGCCGAAGTTGGCTGGTGCGGCCAATGGAATGGTCTTGGATCGCACCGACGGCAAAAAATATGACCGCGCCATGCCGTAGTCCCTGGGTCTGAACGGACCGACCCCTTGCCCTTCGGGCGGAGGCCTAGTCGTTCGGCGGTCCGAGTTGGCGCTCCTGACGAACTCGGTCTTTGGACATGCCGAGACGGGTTTCGTTCGGCTCGTGTAGCCCAGAGAGCAGCTCCCGCGCACGTCTCTCATCTTTGTCTCGGATTGCCTTCAAGACTTGACTGAAGAATCCGCGAATCAGGGAAACGCATTCGTCGCCCCATTTCGACCCGAGCGCAGCAAACGCCCGAGGGTCCACGAATATTTTCGCGTCCTTCTCCAGCGTGACATCTACAAACTCAAGAGATGGCTGCTTGAGGCCTATTTTGTAGAAGTCGGACACCCGCGTTTTCATGGAAGGTGAGCGACGTTTCTGTTTCGACACGTTTGGAATCTAGCTCGCGAGGCGGCGGTACAGAGTGACTCAAGGCCGTGGAGACGGGCGAGTTAGTCGGCCGAAGGACGGCGGCCGGGTTGACCGGGCACATCGCGCGAACGTAAAGGGCCGCGATGCGGGCGGAGGGACTTGAACCCCCACGGCCTTTCGGCCACCAGGACCTAAACCTGGCGCGTATACCAATTCCGCCACGCCCGCGTGGCACCTCAACCGGCTTAACGAGCGGCCAATTGCCGTGTCGTGGGGAGATTCTATGATCCTGGCGTGCCTGTAGGGGAGGTAAGACCGGGCTACGAGCTGTGGCGGCCGAATCGGGAGAAGCCCGCGTCGGTGACCACCAAGTGGCTGGCCGTGCTGTTATTGCTGCTGACCGCGGGTCTGGCGGCGCTGATCACGATCGGCGGCTGGAGCGTGCTCGAGGGCGGCGGCAGCATGGGGATCGTCTGCGCCATCTACGCGATCCTCTACTTCTGCTTCGCCTTCCTGGTGGCGCGGTGGCGCCGCGGGATCCTGCCGCTGGCCGCGGCGCTGTCGATGATCCTGGCGATCTTCTGCGCGGTCGGCGCCGACAGCTGGTTCGCCCGCGACAAGTCGGGCTTCGCCGAAGCGGCCCTCTCCTCCTCGCTGGTCGGCGTGCTGGTGATCGTCCTCGCGGTGATGCAGCTGGCGGTGATCGTCGTCGCTCTCTATGGCTTCAGCCAGGCCTGGAACGTCGAGGAGGAGCGCCCGATCGGCAACGGCGAGAACTACGGCGCCGGCTCCTCCGGGGGCACCGCCCCCCAGCCCGCCTAGTCGCGGCCGCTCCGCTGTTCCTTTTGGACGCCACAGGTCCATAAAGAACAGCTGGCGGGGGCACGCGGGCTCGTTGGCTGTTCCTTATGGCGCCCGGGACGCCATAAGGAACAGCTGGCGCGGGGCTTCGATGCCGGAGGAGGGACTCGAACCCTCAAGCCCGCAAGGGCAATCGATTTTGAGTCGATCGCGTATGCCAATTCCGCCACTCCGGCGCGGGACCGCGTGGGAACTGTAGAGCGGACTAGTCGGTGGAGACGGCCAGGTGCCGGGGGCGGCGGTGCTCCTGGGTGCTCGGAGCGCGGTCGGGACCGCGGCGGAAGCGCAGCCAGGCGAGCGCGCCGAAGCTCCAGGTGCCGACCACGAGGAGGCCGCCGAGCACGTCGCTGGGGTAGTGCCAGCCGAGGACGATGACCGAGAATCCGACGGCGGCGGTGATCCCGAGGCCGACGGCGGCGGCGGCGAGGCGATGGGTGGCGGGCGCAACCAGGAGCAGTGCGACGCCGATCGAGGCGGCGGCGGTGGTGTGGCCGCTGGGGAAGGAGTTCGGCCAGGGGAGTTCGACGCCGTGCTCGAAGGCCTTATGGCGGGCGTGTTCGAGCGTCGTCTTCAGCAGCTGGGTGGTGAGGTTGGCGCCGCAGAGGACGACGATCGCGGCGATGACCTCGCGGCGGCGCCCGTAGCGCAGCCCGATCGCGCCGGCGGCCGCGAGGAAGACCAGCAGCGCGGCAAGGTCGCCGAGGTTGACGAAGACCGCAGCGAACGCGTGGATCGGCCCTTCTTCGTGGCGCAGGTGGATGAATCCGCGCAGGTCGACGTGCTGGAACGCGTTCCAGGAGTACGCCATCACGGCCAGCGGGGCGATCGCCAACGCACAGGCGGTCGAGGCCAGGACGGCCGATTTCACGCGTGGAGCCATCCCGAAACGGTAGCGACCGCGCCTGAGCGTGGGCTCAAGCGCCCCGCTCTCGTCAGGCAGCGAGGCCGACTTCGTGAAAGCTGACCGCCGCGGCGGTCGCCATCACGTATTCGTCGATCTTCAGCAGCAGGCCGCCTTCGACCAGGTTGGTGATCGCCCGCACCGCGAGGTCGATATCGCCGATCCGCGCGATGACCGCCTCGATGCGCAGTTCCGAGGGCCGTTCGGTGAGGACGAGCCGCAGGATGATGGCCTGTGCCTCCCGCTCCCGATCGGCGTCATGAACGAGTCGCAGCACCGGCCGCTCGCTCCGTTTCACCTCCGCGACGTTGTCGCGAGGCCCAATTGCGTCTATGTCATGAGTCTCTACGAACATATGTTCGATTGTTCCATCGCCCCCGGCGGGAAACCGCGTTTCCGGGGTGATTCCAGGGTCATTGTGGAGAATTAGCCGCATTTGCAAGGAAAAATGCAGACGGGGAGGGCGCGGCGGAGTGCGATGCAGCGGGTGTGGGGGGAGGCTGGCGCCCGGGGAAAGGGACGCAAGGCGTTGCGGCGAGCACGGCCGTCTCGGTCACGGTCCTGGCTGGCTGTGACCGTGCCCGAGACGGCCGGGGGATGAAAGGTGAGGAGAAAGTGCGACGCCGTTGAGGGAGACGTGCGGGAGACGGCACGAACTCCACACTTCCGTGCGTCTTCCACCCCGTTCCGACGTCTCCGGCGACAGCACTTCGCTGTTTACCCGCCGTATGGGGGTGAAACAGCGAAGGGCTAGTTCCAGGTGCGACAGAAGCGTGCCGGGGGTGTGGAGTTCCGGGCGGAAGCGTGACGAACCCCCGCACTTCCCGACGAAACCCTCACGTCCAGGGCACCGCTCCTAGGACTGCCCCCCCGGCACAGCGTCCAGGGCTAACCCCCAGCCAGAACCTCACCGAGAGTCTTGCCGCTGACCACCGACTGCGGGGACTCGGCCACCACGTCGGAGCCGGGGCGCGCGGCGTCGTCCTTGCGCTTGATCAGGAGCCATTGGGGCTTCTCCCCCGGTCGCGTCCGTTGGAGGGCGAACCCGCCCTGGAGCTTCTCGCCGTGCAGGACGAAGACGGCGTGGCCGCGTTCGATCGCCTCCGGCCACGGGACCCGGCCGCCCTGCTCGTAGGTCCCACGGTCCCAGATGATCACGCCACCGCTCCCGGCGGGCCCCTCGAAGTCGTTGTGGGACTTCTCGTGATCCTCGACCTGCACCGCCAGTCGTTTCTGCGCCGGGTCCATCGAGGGGCCTTTCGGCACCGCCCAGGAGCGCATGGTGCCGTCGACCTCCAGCCGCAGGTCCCAGTGGTGGGCGGTCGCTTGGTGCTCCTGGACGACGAAGACGCCGGCGCTGACGCCGCGGATCGCGAACTGCTCGTGGCCTTCGACCTTCGTCGCCGCGACCTCCACATCCTCGACCGCCGCGCCGGGCGGCCCCTCGCCGAGCCACTCGACCAGCGCGTCGACCGCCTCGTCGGAACCCTCGGCTTGGACCACCACGGTGCCGTCGTCTTCGTTTCGCGCCCAGCCGAGGACGCCGAGCTCGTTCGCCCGCTCCACCGTCGCGTAGCGGAAGCCGACGCCCTGGACGCCCCCGCGCACCGTCGCCCGGACGCCCTTCCCCTTCGCTTTACCGCCGCCGGCCATGGTCGGCCTCTACCCGTCTCGCGGCGCGGGAGTCGCGGCGGAGCGCAGCGCGCCGGCGCTGGCCGCGACGACGAGCGCGATCGCGACCGCTTCGATCGGTTCCAGTCCCTGCCCGAGCGCGATGAATCCGACCAGGGCGGCGACCGCGGGCTCGAGGCTCATCATCACGCCGAAGACCGCGTTCGGCAGGCGCCGCAGCGCCTCGAGCTCCAGCGCGTAGGGCAGCGCCGAGCTGAGCAGGCCGACGCCGAGGCCACGTATCAGCACCTCGGCGGAGAGCATCTCGCCGCCGCCCGCGGCGATCCCCGAGGGCGCCAGCATCAGCGCCGAGATGACCATCGCGACCGCCAGCCCGCCGAGGCCCTCCGAGCGCCCGCCGACCCGCGAGCTGAGCAGGATGTAGACGCCCCAGCAGGCTCCCGCGGCGAGCGCCAGGACGGCGCCGAGCAGGTCGATCGAGGAGCCGCCGAAGTCCCCCGCCAAGAGCACGATGCCGAGCGCCGCGAGCCCGACCCAGATCAGGTCGCGCCGTCGCCGCGAGCCGAAGACCGCGACCGCCAGCGGCCCGGTGAACTCGAGCGTGACCGCGATGCCGAGCGGCAGCCGGGCGATCGCCTCGTAGAAGCCGAGGTTCATCGCCGCCAGGGTGACGCCGAAGAGGGCGATGTCACGCAGCTCGGAGCGGCGCACCCGGAAGGCGTCGCGGTGGGCGATCGCCAGCAGGATCAGTGCGGCGAAGAATCCGCGCAGGAAGACCGCGCCCGCCGGCCCGACCCGGTCGAAGAGCGTCGTCGCCAGCG
This sequence comes from Solirubrobacterales bacterium, assembly GCA_965200635.1. Lineage (GTDB taxonomy): Bacteria > Actinomycetota > Thermoleophilia > Solirubrobacterales > 70-9 > VAYN01. The sequence goes on from OZ241364.1 coordinate 3,807,375, forward strand.
CCGCCCCGCACTGGACCGAGGAGATCGAGCCGGCGACCATGGCGACCGCCACCGCCGGGTTGCCGCGGATGCCACCTCCAGGCGCCTGACCCGGAGGCGCGCCGGCGCTGGTGTCGGACGTCGTCGCCATCAGATCCACGCTAGTCATTGCCGTACCGGGCCGCCGCGACGCCGCCCGACCCGGCAGAATCCCCGCCGTGAGGGGACGACTCGCCACCATCTTCGCGCTGGCATGCGCCTTGGTCGCCGCGATCGCCGTCGCCGCCTCCGGTGCCGAAAGCGCGGCGCCGATGTGCCACGGGCAGCGAGCGACGATCGTCGGCACCGACGGCGACGACACCATCCTCGGCACCGACAAAGCCGACGTGATCTGGGCGGGCCCCGGCGACGACACGATCTATGGCGGCCTCGGCAACGACATCATCTGCGGCGGCGCGGGAGACGACCTGATCCACGGCGGCCGCGGCAACGACTGGCTGCTCGGCGAAGGGGGCACCGACCGCCTCTTCGGCGACCTCGGCGACGACCACGTCGGCGGCGGCGCGGGGGCCCAGGACGAAGTCAGCGGCGGCCTCGGCATCGACACCGTCAGCGGCGGCCCCGGCGACGAAGACCTGGTCCGCGGCGACTACGGCTACGACCGCATGGACGGCGGGCCTGGCAAAGGCGACATCGCGTCCTTCTCGACCTCGGTCGCGGGCCTGAAGGGCGCCGGCGTCTGGGTCTCCCTCCCCCGGCACAAGGCGCTCGGGGACGGGCACGACCGCCTCTTCCGCTTCGAGTCGATCGAAGGCTCGGCCTTCCACGACACCCTGATCGGGGATGGCCACCCGAACGAAATCCTCGGCGGGCCGGGGAACGACACGATCAGGGGCGGCGGCGGGCGCGACACGCTGAACGGCGGCCAGGGCACCGACCACTGCCAGGGCGGGCCGATCCGGATCTCCTGCGGCCCCGAAGCGCCGCCGAAGGGCTCCGCCTACGTCACGCTCGACCCCGATGCGGCGGGCGGCGGCGGCCTGCAGATCGTCGGCGGCACGGGCCCCGACAAGTTCACCGTCTCCTACGCCGAAGAAGAAGTCGAAGTGCCGAAGCCGGCGCCGGAAATGATCGACGCGGGCACCTTCACCGTGACCGCCCAGGCGGCGCTCGCCGCGGGCGAAGACTGCGCCCAGACTCCCGGGAACCCGAAGCAGGTCACCTGCCCCGCGCTCGGCCCGGGCCGCTGGCTGATGGCCGACCTCGGCCCCGGCAACGACAGCCTCACGGTCGAAGGCACGCTGGAGAAGGTCGACTTCGTCCGCGTCAACGGCGGTGACGGGAACGACATGATCAAAGGCGGCCCCGAGGAAGACCTGCTGCAGTCGGGGCCCGGCTCCGACCACGTCTACGGCGGCGACGGGTCCGACGGCCTGATCGGCGGCCTCCCCGGCCCGACCTACCTCTACGGCGAAGGCGGCGGCGACCTCCTCGCGGCGGGCGGCGGCTGCGCGGGCGGCACCCTCGACGGCGGCCCCGGCGAAGACGACGCCTCCTTCGCCGAGACCCAGGCCCACCCCGGCACGCTCTACATCTCCCTCGCCCAGGGCTGGGCCTGGATCAACGCGATCAAAGGCTGCGACAAAGTCCGCCTCCCCCGCTCCGACGAGGACCTCGAGGGCTCCTTCGACAACGACGTCCTGATCGGCGACTCGCGCGACAACGTGCTGATCGGCCAGCCCGGCGTCGACAGCTACTTCGGCCGCGGCGGCAAAGACGTGATCGTCGCCGTCGACAGCGTCAAGGACTGGTACATCCAGTGCGGCGAAAAGGGCCGGCCGGAAGGGATCGCGATCGTCGACACGATCGACCCCCGGCCGCAGGACTGCGCCAAGATCGTGACCAGCAAGCCGACCGCGGGGCTGCACAAGTCGGCGCACGGCAACGGCACGCCGAGCCGCGAACCCGAAGACTGATCCACCGGGGCCCCGGCGCCCGTAGGATTCAGCGGCCGGCATTCCGGCTCGCACAAAACGACATAGAGGAGGCGCGCATGTTCAGTGGCCTGGAGAGCCCCATGCACCTACTGGTAGTCCTGGTGATCGCCGTCCTCGTCCTCGGTCCGAAGAAGCTTCCCGACGCGGGACGCGCCCTCGGCTCCGGCATCCGACAGTTCAAAGACTCGATCGAGGGGAAGCAAGAGGCCCCGACCCCGGCCCCCACGGAGGCGGAGAAGACCGACTAGAGCAGGTGCTGCAGGCGCCAGCCGAGCGACGGTTCGCCCAGCGCCCCGGCCGCGACCACCGGCGTCCGCGCCTTCCCGGTCGGCCCCCGCAGCGTCAGGGTCCCGAGCCGTTCGCCCGCCCCGGCGCTGCGGCGGGCCTTGGCGATGTTGAGGTGGACCGCGGTCTTCTTACCCGGCCAGCCGACCTCGCGCAGCGGCTTCACCGTCTTCACCTTGACCTTGTCGCCGTCGGCGTTTTCGAGGGTCATCACGGTGGTTCCGGCCGGGACGACGACGCGGTCCTTCACCGCGTCGGCGACCGAGCCCGCCAGGGCGTCGGCACCCGCCAGCGCCGCGCTCACCAGTTCGCCTTCGCGCTGGCCGAAGATCGCGCCCAGGACGGTGAAGGTCTTGCCGCCGACCGTCATCCGCTTGGCGAAGAGCAGGCAGCCGCCCGCGGCTTCGTCGGAGCCGGTCTTGATCCCGACGTAGCCGTCGTGCCCGACGAGTTCGTTGTAGTTGGGGACCCGCCCGGCCACCGGCAGCGTCGCCTGCGGCATCGCGACGATCTCGGCGAAGGTCGGGTCCGCCATCGCCGCCCGTGCCAGCTTCACCTGGTCGCGCGCGGTGGAGACCGTCGTCTCTTCGAAGCCGCTCGGGTCCGTGTAATGGGTCTGGGACATCCCCAGTTCGTTGGCGGTCGCGTTCATCTGGGCGACGAAGGCTTCGCCCGAGCCGGCCGCGTGGACCGCGAGCAGCGCCGCGATGTTGTTCGCCGAGGGCAGCATCAGCGCCTCCAGCAACTGGCGCTCCGACAGCGTCTCCCCCTTGCGCACCGCGACCGTCGACTGGTCGAGCGCCAGTCGTTCGTGCCATTCGTCGACCTGCGCCTGGGTGATCCGCACGTGGAACCCTTCTTCGTCGGGCGCCAATGGGAACTGCTTCAGCGTCAGGTAGGCGGTCATCACCTTGGCGACGCTGGCGATCGGCACCGGGTCCTGGCCGCCGGTCGAGCCGAGGTTGCCGACCCCCTCGACCCCCACCGTCGCCTCGCCTTCGCTCGGCCAGTCGGGCTTGAACGGCTTGCCCGGCAGCGCCACGGTCTTCGGCACGACACGGTGGACGACCAGGTTGGGAGTCGTCTTCGTCTCCGCCCGGACCAGCGCCGCGGCGACCAGCGCGACAAGGACCACGACCGCGATCAGCGGCAGCAGCCAGAGGCGCCGGGGACGTCGCGGAGGCTGCTTCGGGCGGCGGTAGGAAAGGGGCTCGATGGTGCTCGACAAGGTCCCCGAAGGTAGCCGAGACCGAGGAGGTCACCCAGAAAACCGCATTAATAAGCGGCCCGCTACGTGAAAACTACGCACTGCGACGTTTCTCGTCCTAGGCAGGAGGACCCGCGCGGAGAATGATGGGCGCTTGCGTCAAACCCCCTGAAAGGAAGTCGATGAAGAAGCTCCATCTCGGTCGCGGCGCGGCGATCCTCGCCTGCACCGCCTCCCTCGCCGGCACGGCGATCGTCGTCGCCCCGGTCTCACCGGCGCTCGCCGCCACCAAGTGCTCCAACAAGACCGTCAAGATCCCGCAGGAAGGCGGCAAGCCTTTCCCCTATCCGGTGAAGGCGGTCGAAGTCTCGGGTGGCGCCACCTGCGGCGAAGTGACCAAGGTCCTCGCCAGCATCCTCGGCGGCAACCCGCTGCCGGGCTGGAAGTCCGTCACGGCTCACTACGAACTGCCGGAAGCGCTGGTCGAAGAAGGCCTGTTCGCGCAGGAGGTCAAGAAGGGCAGCAAGACGATCAAGTTCGCCGGCCACGGCGGCTGATCTCCGAAGTTGGGCGGGGATGTCCCAAACCGCCCACCTCCTGCGTCGTATCTTCAAAGGCCCCGCACGAAAGGCGGCGGCGACCACGACACAGGAGGTGGGCGATGCCCAACTACATGCTGCTCCTCTACTCGACCGAGCCGGCCGACGCGGCGCAGATCGCCGAGCGGGACGCGGACCTGCCCGAGTGGAAACGGGTGATCGAGGAGCTCGAGGCGAACGGGTCGTTCGTCGGCTCGGGCCGGCTGCTCCCGGTCGAGACCGCGACCACGATCAGGGTCCGTGACCACGAGACCGAGCTGACCGACGGCCCCTTCGCGGTGACCAAGGAGATCCTCGGCGGCTACTTCATCCTCGACTGCGAGGACCTCGACGCGGCGACCGCGGCGGCGGAGAAGCTGCCGGTGGCCCGCTTCGGCTCGGTCGAGGTGCGGCCGCTGATGCCCGCCGAGGACATGCTGCGCTACCGCGACACCTCGGAGGCCGCGGCGGGAGCGTGAGCGCTGCCCGTCGAACGGCCGAGGGCACGGACGGTGGCGCCCCTGCGGACGCCGCCGTCCAGGCCGCCTTCCGCGAGGAGCGCGGCGCCGTCCTCGCGGCGCTGATCCGCCAGGTCGGCGACTTCGCCCTGGCCGAAGACGCGGTGCAGGACGCCTTCGAGGCGGCGCTCGCGGCCTGGCGGCGCGACGGCGTCCCGGCCCGGCCGGGCGCCTGGCTGACGACGGCGGCGCGGCGCAAGGCGATCGACCGCCTACGCCGCGCCCGTGCCACCGAGGGCCGGGCCGAGCGCCTCGCCGAGCTGATGCGCCTCGAGGAGGGCGCGGATGCGGAGGAACCCGAGATGGACTCACCCACCGCGATCGCCGACGACCGGCTGCGGCTGATCTTCACCTGCTGCCACCCGGCGCTCGGCCTCGAGGCCCGCGAGGCGTTGACCCTGCGCGCGCTCGGCGGCCTCGGCGCTGCAGAGATCGCCCGCGCCTTCCTGGTCGAGGAGCCGACGATGCGCAAGCGCCTCTCGCGGGCGAAGGCGAAGATCGCCGACGCCGCGATCCCCTACCGCGTGCCGCCCGACGAGGAGCTGCCCGAGCGCCTGCGCGGGGTGCTGCGGGTCGTCTACCTGATCTTCAACGAGGGCTACGTGCGGACCGGCGGCGAGGAGCTCGTGCGGGCCGACCTCTGCGCCGAGGCGATCCGCCTGGCGACGCTGCTGAGCGAGCTGATGCCCGACGAGGCCGAGGTCTGGGGACTGCTCGCCCTGCTGCTCCTCCACGACGCGCGGCGGGCGGCGCGGACCGACGCGGCGGGGCGGTTCGTCGCGCTCGGCGAGCAGGACCGCTCGCGCTGGGACGCGGCGGCGCTCGCCCGCGGGCACGAGGCGCTCGCCCGCGCGATCCGCCTCCGCCCCGCCGGCCCCTACGCGCTGCAGGCGGCGATCACCGCGCTCCACGTCGAAGCACCCGATCCCGAGGAGACCGACTGGCCGCAGGTCGCGGCGCTCTACGCGCGGCTGGCGGAGCTCGACCCGTCCCCGGTCGTCGCCCTCAACCACGCCGCCGCGGTGGGCTTCGCGGCGGGGCCGGAGCGGGGACTGGTGCTGCTCGAGCCGCTGCTCGCCGACCCGAAGCTCGAGCGCTACCCGCCCCTGCACGCGACCCACGCCGACCTCCTGCGCCGCGCCGGCGACACCGAGGGCGCCGCCCGCGCCTACGAGCGCGCGGCGGAGCTCAGCGCCAACGAGGTCGAGCGCGCCGAGCTCCTCCGCCGCCGCGCCCAACTCCCCGGTTGACGGGCCGAAAAACGCTGATATAGAGCGGTTTTCGGCCCGTCAACGTCGAGCACCCTAGGGGCAGACGACGATCAGCTGGAAGTCGCTGTCCTCGTTGTCGCCTTTGGCGTTGCGGGTGTGTACTTCGATCGCGTTCAGGTTGGTCGGCGCGACGTTCGTCTGCGCGTAGCCCGGCTGCGGCGCCGAGGTGCCGTCGTTGTTGCGGCCCGCGACGTTGGCGCATTCGGAGACGTTCCCCGGGAAGACCACGGCGACGGCGCCGTTCGCCTCGGTGACGCCGATGCCCGCGTCGGAGGCACGGGTCAGGGTGGCGTTTGCCCGCCCCGCCCGGGTTGTGGACGGCCGCCCAGTAGGTGTGGGTGGCGCGCCCGGCCCGCGGCACTTCGCCCAGCTTGGCCACGTTGATCTGGTAGCCGGTCAGCGTCTGCTTCTTCAGCTTTCCGCCTCCGATCGACTGCTTCACGATCGAGTTGCCGTTGATCTGGCCGGCGGCGTAGGCGGTGCCGCCGAGTGCGGCGACCAGGGCCCACCAAGGCGACGATCATCGCCGGCGACGGTGCCCGGCCCTTCAGCTTCTGGAGCATCGTTTGACTTCCTCCCATCGGGTGCGTTCATAGGTTCCGACACCGAATCGCCTACCCGCGCGGCGCGCAAGGCACCCCGGGGCTGAGACCGGGTCACCCGGGTGTGAGCGGGCGGGTACGCTCGGCCCGTGTCCTCACGGGGACTGGGCCCTGGAGCAACGTGTGCGCGGCGCGGCGCGGGTGCGCGTCAGGGCGCTGCGGGGCTCCTGGGCGGCGATCGTGCAGTCGGCGGTGGCCGCGGGGGTCGCCTGGGCGATCGCCAAGCTCCTCGTCGGACAGCCGGAGCCGTTCTTCGCCCCCGCGGCGGCGGTGATCTCGCTGGGGCTCTCGCGCGGGCAGCCGCGGCGGCGCGCGATCGAGCTCTCGGTCGGCGTCGCGGTCGGGATCGGGATCGCCGCCGGGATCGTCTACCTGATCGGCGTCGGCCCGATCCAGGTCGCCGTCCTCGTCGCCTTGGTGATGGCGGTCTCGCTGCTCCTCAACGGCAGCCAGGTGCTGATCAACCAGGCCGCCGTCTCGGCGCTCCTGATCATGACCCTGCCCGGCCAGGGCGCCGAGATCGACCGCTTCCTCGACGCCTGCGTCGGCGGCGCGGTGGCGATCGCCTTCGGCCTGATCTTTTCCTTCCACGAGCCTTTCGCGGCGGTCGAGGAAGCCCGCCGGGACGCGCTCGCCGACCTGGCGGCGACGCTGGAGTCGATCGCCGGCGCCCTCTCCTCCCGCGAGCTGCCGGCCGCCGAAGCGGCTCTCACCGGCGCCCGCAACCTCGACCGCGGCGTCGACGTCCTCTACGAGGCGGTGACCGAAGCCGGCGAGGTCGCCGCCTTCTCCCCCCGCCGCCGGGCGCTGCTGGAGGAACTCGACCCGCAGGCCGGCGAGGCACCGCAGATCGACTACGCCGTCCGCGACGCCCGCGTCCTCGCCCGTGCCACCACCACCGCGATCCGCCGCAAGGCCAACCTCGACCCGCGCCTCGGCGAAGCCGTGGCCGAGCTGGCGGCGACCACCCGCGCCCTCGACGCCGCCGACCACGGCCACCGCGGCGCCCGCGCCGACGTCCGCGAACGCGCCTCCCGCGCGGTCGAACTGGCGGGCGCGGCAGACGTCCACAACTCCCTCTGGCCGACGATGATCTTCGGCCAGACCCGAGCCCTCGCCTTCGACCTCCTCCAGGCCTCCGGCGAGGACCCCGACGCCGCCCGATCCCTGATCGATGCCGCGGCGACCACGAAGATCGCCGAGCCGGGTTAGGGGCCGTTGACGTTCCGAGTCCCTTCAGACGCCTGCGTCGACAGCCGTTCGTCGTTTGTCCCCCGTATGGGGGTGAAACAACGAACGGCTGCACTTGTTCACGAGACCCTCACGTCCTGGGCATCGCCTCTAGGGCTGCCGGGGCAGCCCCGGCAGCGCTAGGACTTGGAGGGGTCCGGGACGATCCGGATGTAGGGCTTGGGGGACTCCCAGGAGCCGAAGAGCTCTTTGGCCTCGTCCTCTTTGACCGAGCCGGAGATGATCACGTCGTCGCCGCTTTTCCACTGCGCCGGGGTCGCCACTTTGTTGTTGGCGGTCAGCTGCAGGGAGTCGATGACGCGGAGCACCTCGTCGAAGTTGCGACCGGTCGTCATCGGATAGACGAGGATCAGTTTCACTTTCTTGTCGGGACCGACGACGAAGACGTTGCGGACCGTCTGGTTGTCGGCGGGGGTGCGATCGCCAGCATCGCCGGAGACGTCGGCCGGCAGCATCCCGTAGGCCTTCGAGATCTCGAAATCGGCATCGGAGATCAGCGGGTAGTTCGGCGCCGTCCCCTGGGTCTCCTCGATGTCCTTCGCCCAGTCCTCGTTGCTCTCGAGCGGGTCCACCGACAGGCCGATGACCTTCGTGTTGCGCTTCGCGAACTCCGGCTCGATCGAGGCCATGTAGCCGAGCTCGGTCGTGCAGACCGGCGTGAAGGCCTTCGGGTGGGAGAACAAGACGCCCCACGAATCGCCCAGCCACTCGTGGAAGTTGATGTGTCCCTCAGTGGTGTCAGCCTCGAAGTTCGGGGCTTCGTCGCCCAGTCTCAATGCCATTCTGGCTCCTCTTCCTTAATTCCGATCAGGTTTAAGTAGATTAGCGCGCCGCGCGCTCAGGTCAGCATGCCTACCACGATTGCCGCGGCCATCGCGGCCAGCGACAGCGGTACCCCCCGCCGCGAGAATTCCACCAGCGAGGGGCGCGCGTCGACCTCACGGGCGGCGCGGAACCAGAGCAGCGCCGAGAGCGCCCCGGTCACCGCCAAGTTCGGTCCCACGTTGAGGCCCAGCAGCAGCATCCGCGAGTGGTCGACGGCATGGGCGGAGTAGAGCGCCGCCGAGGGGAGGTTGTTGACGAAGACCGTGGAGATCGCCGCGAGCCCGGCGGTCTCGGGACCGGTGGCGCCGTCGATCAATTGCGCGGGGCCGTCCCAGTGCCGGGCGAGGGTGCCGAGGGCGACGGTGAGGACGAAGGCCGCGGTGAGGCTCGGCAGGCCGACGACGCGCCAGGCGTCGGCGGGGGAGATGCGCCGGCGGGCGAGCTCGACCAGCGTGGCGACGACCCCGACCGCGAGCACCGCGAGAGCGGGCTGCCGCAGGGCGAGGACGAGGACGACCGCCGCGGCGGTGGCAAGGAGCCCGGCGCCGATGGCGACGCGGGGCTCGGCGGGCGAAGGCGCGCCCTCGGCCCGGCGCGCCGGCGACTCGCCGCTGCCGCCCGGTCCGGCCGCCAGGTGCCGCCGGTAGCTCACCCCCACC